>WRHM01000017.1 GCA_009783265.1 Oscillospiraceae bacterium | reverse complement strand
ATATCGGTGAGGGGCGATTCTTGAACTTCGGCGTCAGACTGCCAAGTATATGCTTCCTGTGCGTCGTCCATACGCATAGGGCGGAGGGTTAATCGCTCGGTTTGAATTTTCATAATATTTTTTCGCCCCTTCCTCGTCTAATATAAATAACCTGCGTTTATATTATCTCTTACGCAACTCCATATAAAAATCGTTGTAATACAAACAGTTATCAACCGGCGTATTCGACGGGATATGATTGCCTACGGCCATGATAAACCCCGGACATTTTTTCCCAATATCCATACATCTTTTTACTTCGTGATATATATCTTCTTTCGTGCCGGACAATAATATTCTTGTGTCGGCGTTGCCTATAAACGAGTGAGTTTTGCCGTATTTATCGGCGATGTACTGCATATCTGTCAGCGGCTCCAAGACAAAACAATTCACCCCGCAGTCCGCTATATCGTCGATAAACTCCGTGTAATTACCGTCGGACGTATATAAAATCTTTTTGCCGCTTTCGATTAATAGCTTAAACATTTTTTTATAATTCGGGAAAACATATTTTCTGTACCAGTCCGGATGAATAAACGCTCCCTCAGTCCATACAATATCGTCGTGGATCATCACGACGGGAACGTCTGATTTGGCAAGCGCGTTGAAAAACTGGCTTAACCAGTCGCAGTAACGGTCAGAAAAATCGCCGAATTTTTTTGAATCGACCGCCGCGCACGCTAAAAGCATATCCCAGCCCAGCATATATATAAGCCCCGAGATACATGTAGTATATACCCCGGACATATTAACTATATCCGAATAAAAATTTTGCTGGTCTATATAATGCTGATTAAATTTTTGAGTATATTCGTCTATGTTAATTGCTCCGGCATTTTTGTAAAAATCAAAATTAAAAACGTCTTCTTCGCTGTTGAACGAACTGAAAATATTATCGTTTCTGTCAGAGCCGCCGTAAGCGTACACAGCATGCCCCATAGAAGTAGCCCATTTTTCGAGGCCCTGACCGTTTATCAATACATTCCAGTTGATCGAAAATTCCCAGTTTTTCATAATAGCAAGACATGCTTCTGCTTCTTTTCCGGGTTGCGTTCCGTCAATCCCGGTGAGTTTTTTTATCAAGTCATAATGACCTGTGACCGAAAACTCAGTTCTCGGCACTATATCCGGCATTTCAAGATTAAGCGCGGCCATTCCGTATTTGTATGACATGTTATGATCTCCTGTTCTAAATTTAATTAAATTTTCAATAAATAGTTATAGTTACGCGGTTATTATATCAAAATTAACCAAAAAAGTCAAACTAAAAATAAATAAAATTATTAAAAATTTCTATTGCATTATTATTCAGGACGATGTATAATATAATATTATATGTTGTGCATAATTATGCAAGAGGAGGATAAATCATGGCAAATCGAAAAACATCAACCAATACAAAACGTTTAACGGGCATAGCAATTTTCAGCGCGATAATTATATTATTGCAATTATTCGCGACTTTTGTCAAATTCGGGCAGTTTTCAATCACGCTTACGCTTATACCTATCGTGGTTGGTTCGGCAGTATATGGGATCGGAGCCGGGGCTTTTTTAGGCGGCGTGTTCGGGCTTATAGTTCTTGTCGCATGTATTTTTGGCTGGGACATCGGCGGTAATATCTTATGGACGGCAAATCCGCTTATTACTGCGTTGCTGTGTTTTATAAAAGGGATTGCGGCAGGGTTTCTGTCGGGAGTTGTATATAATTTGCTCGCGAAAAAGAATTCTAATTTGGGGATTATCGCGGCCGCGGTTATATCTCCTGTTACTAACACGGGTATATTTTTGGCGGCGATGATTTTGTTTTATAACGATATTTTAACAGAATGGGCTGCGGGAACCCCCGCGTTATCTTATATAATATTCGGGCTTGTCGGGATAAATTTTCTGATTGAATTTATCAGCAATATAGTTTTAAGTCCGGTTGCCTCGAGGATTCTTAAAATAAAAACAAAAATGTGATTTGGATTTGAGAGGTATTTATTAATATGTATATAATAGGAATTGATATTGGCGGAAGCACGACGAAAATATGTGGGTTCAACATCGGCGACATGACGCTCATAAAACCGTTTTATATAAAAGCGAGCGATCAGGTATCGTCATCGTATGGGGCGTTTGGGAAATTTACGTCTGATAATAATATAAATTTATCGGAAATAAAAAAAATCCAGATAACCGGAGTTGGCTCGACATTTATATCAGATGATTTTTACGGGATACCGACAGAAACTGTCGAGGAAACCCGGGCGATAGGCAGGGGCGGGCTTTATTTGTCCGGTTTAAGCGAGGCTATCGTTGTAAGTATGGGAACCGGGACATCTATTGTAATGGCGGGAAATAACGGTGAAAATACCCGGCTTGGCGGTACCGGGGTAGGCGGCGGTACTTTGCAGGGATTGTCAAAAATGTTATTGAATGTAAGCGGTACCGCCAATATTACAAAACTTGCGGAAAATGGGGATTTGAAAAATATTGATTTAAGAATAGGCGATATTACACAAAAAGACATAATTCCCGGTATGCCCGATTATATGACCGCTTCGAATTTCGGCAAAGTGAGTGATCTTGTAACAAAATCAGACATAGCTTTGGGTATTTTGAATATGGTTTACGAAACAATAGGCATGATGAGCATATTCGCCGCAAGGCAATTTGATCTTAAAAATATAGTTTTAACGGGAATTCTGACATCTGTTCCGCAAAGCGCCGAAATATTTGATAAATTAAACAAAATGTTTGGCGTTAATTTTCAAATACCGGAATATGCTAATTTCGGGACGGTAATAGGAGCGGCTTTATGTGCGGAAGAGATAAAAAATATATAATGCAAAAATTTTTTTATTTTTTCAAAAAAAGAACTTGACAAACGATATAGATTTATGATATAATAGACAAGCTGCCCTTGCGAGAGGGAATAGAGCTGAGTGCCATTGAGGCGTGTCAATAAGCCCGGGAGGGAATGGAACCTTG
>WRHM01000016.1 GCA_009783265.1 Oscillospiraceae bacterium | reverse complement strand
AAAGCAAACTGTGATAAATTCTTAGCAGTTTCAACAGCCGTCCAAGTCTGCGCTTGGACGGCTTTCTCTTTCTTCTGCTCCCTCTTTCTTGCCTTTTTTCAATCGCTTTGAAAAATTTACAAAATCAAAATTTAAATTATATAAAATATCATGTATAATAAATATTAGGATATAAATATCCCGGAGCCTCAAATTTTAATTAAATTTAAAAGGAAGCGAACTTGTTATGGATAATAATATTATATTAGATAAAATACGCGCCAATATAAATCTGGCGGTAAAACTGCCTGACGAGCTGATTGACAATATTTTGATTTGTTTATGCAATTCAGGGCATGTTTTACTTGAAGATATGCCCGGTACGGGTAAAACCACTCTTGCCAAAGCCGTCGCGAATTCTATCGACGTTTCGTTCAAACGAATCCAGTGCGTGCCTGATATTCTGCCGTCGGATATTACTGGAATAAATTATTTTAATCAAAAAGAAAATGAATTTGTTTTCAGAAAAGGCCCGATATTCGCCAATATAATCCTTGCAGACGAAATTAACAGGGCATCGCCGCGTTCGCAGTCGGCTTTACTTGAATGTATGGAAGAAAAACAAGTCACGGTTGATAACCGGACTTATATCCTCGATTTGCCGTTTATGGTTATCGCGACTCAAAACCCAATCGAAACACGCGGGACTTTTCCCTTGCCTGAAGCCCAGCTTGACAGATTCATGGTGAAATTGTCGCTCGGTTATCCCGGCAAAGAAACCGAAGGCGAAATAATAGAAATGAATTTAAACAAAATTCCGGTAAAAGAATTAAAGCCGGTCGCGGATTCGGCAGATATTTTAAATATACAAAAAAATTTGGGCAATATAATTTTAAGCCGCCCGATCCGTGATTATATCATAGAAATAATTCAATCAACCAGAGAAAACAATAATATAATAATCGGCGCAAGCCCGAGAGCGGGAATCGCGCTTGCGAAATCAGCCTGCGCCAGAGCATTAATAAAAAACAGGAATTATGTTATCCCGGACGACATAAAAGCTCTTGTCGTACCCGTGCTCGCGCACAGGATTATCTCTGATTCATCGCAAAATGCCGCGCTTATACTCGAAAATATTATTGATAATATCCCCGCGCCGGTCAACGAAAAAGCGGAGTGATTTTATATGATTATATTTATAACGTTCGGCGTAATCTTGATGGTTATTTTTATTCAGAGATTTATTTATATCAAATTCGCGTTCAAAAATTTGCGTTTTGATTATTATTTTTCCCAAACCGAAGTCAAAGAAAACGATATATTTTATATAACCGAAATAATCGAAAATAAAAAATATCTGCCTCTTCCCGCAGTTTCGACGATACTTGAGATCGGGGCCGGGCTGGCGTTCGCGAACGGCGAAGAAGAAATCATAGAACAAAAAAGCGTATATTGTTTTTATACTGTCGGCATGTATAAAAAAATCACCCGCACATGGAGAGTGAAAGCAATAATGCGGGGACGGTTTAATATGAGCAGTATAACCGTGCATGTCAGGGATATTTTCGGGCTTGTCAAAATTTCAAAAGATTTTGAGTGCGATACAAGCGTTTTGATACTCCCCGCCGCTTATGATATAAACAAACGCATAAACTCGCTGAATCTTACAGGCGGATATAAAACTGTCACTGCCGGATATTTTTCAAATCCTTTTGAAATTTTGAAAATTATGCCATATACTTATAATGAGCCGCTAAATAAAATAAACTGGAAAGCGAGCGCGAAAAATCAGGTTTTGATGGTAAACTATGAACAGCCTGCGATTTCAGAAAAAATCACTGTGATTTTAGACGCTTCCGAAAAATATTATTTAGAAAAAAACATAAAAATATGCGCGACTTTAAAAAAGCTTTTAACAGAAGAAAACGAAATTAATTTTATTTCAAACGGTATTATGCCTGAAAATTATTTTAACCCGCTGCTTAAATTTAATAAAAAAAATAATATTAATAATTTTGAAAATACAGAAAATATAAACTTAATCGAAACCCACGGATTTAATTTAGACGTTCACGAAAAAAATTTCAAACGGCTCTTATCTGAAATCTGGGGCAATTATTCTACAGATAAAGATTTAATAATACCGGCTGAAGATTTAGCAGAACAGGCCCGGAAAAATATATTTGGCGATTCTGTACTGTTAGTTAAAGGGGGGCGGATATATGATTATGAAACTGATCAGACAATATTTTTATAAAATACTTGTTATTTTACCATTGACTTTTTTATTGCCTCCGATTTTTTACGCGTTTTTAGGCTATCACCCTGATATGCCCGTGCTTTTTCCGTTGTTTGTATATTTATGGCACACGCTTTTTATTTTTCTCGGAGCGACTATTGCTTTTATTTTAAACAAATTTAAATATCTGGCTTATCCTGTAATTATCGGGATCGCGTTTTTATGCAAAAATATAATAGCTTTGCCTGTTTTTTTTCAGCAGGCTTTAATGGATTTTAACGAATCCAGCGGAGAAGTCATCGGTATTTTATCGATTACGCCCGACCAAATCATGTATTATACATATATACTTTTGATTACTGCTTCGATTTCAGGATTTATCGGGATAATCTATTCAAAAAAAACCGCGTTTGATTTAACCGGCGGCGACAGTCTGTTTTTTTTCATGATTGTTTATATAATAAGTGCGATGTTTTATATTTTCAGCGGAATTACAGATATAGATAAAAACGCAGGGAATGTATTTGCGTTTTGCCTGACGGGATTTTTTGTAAGTTATTTTATAGTATTAAATTATGCCCGGATAAACCGTGAACTTGAAATTTACGGCGAAAAAGGCGCGTATAATTCTTCCGGGATAAACCGGATTTACAAATATTATTTTTCTGCTATAATTATAACCGCTGTTGTTCCGGTATTTGTGGCAATAGTTATAGTCCCGTTTATTATTTATATTTTAGAAATAATTATAA
The DNA here is from genome assembly GCA_009783265.1 of Oscillospiraceae bacterium. Taxonomy (GTDB): domain Bacteria; phylum Bacillota; class Clostridia; order Oscillospirales; family WRJC01; genus WRJC01. The sequence continues at coordinate 668 of WRHM01000016.1, read as the reverse complement.
ATTTTATTATCGCGGGTTTATTCGCGCTGCTGCTTTTGCAGCGCAACAAGGGCGAAAAACCTCCTGATCCTGAATTTCCCGCCGATGTTATCAATCCTTTATTAGTTGAAAAAGATCCTGCTCCCCCGTTTATTTATTATATATCGATTTTAGCATTTTTGATTATGATTGTGATTTTGATTATTGTTTTCAGAAAATCGATCAAAGAATTTATTTTATTTTTATTTACAAGAATGACTTCGCCTGATTATGACAGGAATAAAATAATAAATTATGAAATAATAACAGAAGCAAAAAAAGACAAAAAATCAAAGCCGTCATATAAAGATTATCTGAAAAAATCAAAAAAAATAAAAAGCGTGCTGGAAAGATTTTTATTCGTTTATAATTATATTTTCTGGAGCGTAATAAAAAAAGACGAAAATCTAAAAGAAAGCGCGACACCTTGCGAAGTAGCGGAAATATATGAAGAGACATCAAGTCCAGCAGGGTTATATCAGGATTTAAAATACGGTCAAAAATCCGAAGAATATATTAAACCGGAAATATTAAAAAATATGACAGATGAATCCGAAAGTTTCCTGCAAAAATTGTTAAAAACAAAAGAAGAAACGTAAGTATAAATTTCAGGGAATAAAACAACCACCCGCTTTCACGGGTGGTTTGCA
>WRHM01000015.1 GCA_009783265.1 Oscillospiraceae bacterium | reverse complement strand
AACATGTTGAGCTGACTGGAATTATTAATAAGCCGTTATTGTTGCATCTAGTTGGTTGTCTATATTATTTATATTTCATTATATTTTTTTGAGACTTGCTAAACAATCTCAATTTAACCCTTAACCTGAAAACGTGGAGAATATGGTGAGCTCCTAATAATGCCTTCAAATGGCAGATGGGATTTAATTCGGCGTTTAAAGTTTAAACTAAACCATATGGAAATGACGTAACACAAGTTTGCCAAACTGCGTTACCAGAACGATTCATGCCTTACAGGAAGCTGCGCTGGGTTAGTGTTTAACGACGTTTGGGAAACAAAGTAGGTCCTTTACTTTCCCGGGTCAAGACATCCAAAAAGAACGAACACCAAATTTTCAGACACCATCTGCAGTGATTTTGCCAACGTGGCCCATGCTCTGGGCTGCGAACAGCCTGTCTAGACTTGCTACCGTCCATCTGTTGTGCGAAATTATCATCAATCATTCTGAACAGCAGTGAAAGTCAGATTCTTCCAGCCAGTCACGAGTTTTGTCTGTCTGAGTAGGGCGTTGTACTGCGGCTGGCTCACGTCCGAGTTTACACAACAGATTTACTTTGTTTATATTTATTTCTATTTTATTTTTATTCAAAATCTATTCAATCCCCACGGACAAAAAGTTCGAGTAATATTTGTTCTGCTGTAAATCCACGAAATTTAACCCGTAAATATATTCGCCTTTCTGCAGCGGTTCAGTTTTTAAAATCAAATCGTTGCCGCCATCGGTTTTGACTGTAAATTCTTCGCCTTTTTGCCAGACTTCGTCTTTCCCGTCAACCGACATATCCTCGGTTTTGTTTTGCCCGAACGATTCCGTATAATATAATATCTGAATTTTGTCGCCTTCTCGCAATTTCACAACTTTTTTGTCGAGTATATTATATATATCGTCTCCCGACGGCACCGCGCCGATTATTTTCCCCTGCGGGTGCTGGCGTTCTGAATAAACGGCGATTAAATCAGCGTCTCCGCCGTTTAATTTTACCGGTATGGCGTATCTTGTCCCGTCCGTTAACGGCGCGGTTTCATATAAACAGACAAGATGCCCGTTTAACGTCACGCAGTCGTCCGTGAAGTTCATCGCGACTGTTCCGTCTTCTTTTACGCTTACCTGCCGCGTTTCCAATATCTGAATATATTTACCGCCGGATTTTTTCCATGTCGTCTGATAAATCGCCGCGAGATTTTCGAGCTGCGCGGGAGTTAAAATTATTTTATAGTCTTCGTCTAATTTTTTTGTTCTGTTTCTTGAAATAATATCTATATCTTCTCTGTTTAATATAAAATTAGTTATGCCCGAGTAATCAACAAGCGGGTTGGAATCTAAGATTACGCAGAATTCGTCGAGAAACCCGAAGTATTCGGGAAGCTGATTTATAGAACTGTAAACCCACATGAAGTAATTAAGCTCTGTTTTGTTAGCAAACGGAAAATAAACAGAAAGCCCGCCTAATTCTTCGATATTATCTTCGTATTTATATATTACCGCGTCGTGTATCGCCCCGATTAGTTCAAGCGATTCGCCGGGCAGTAAATTTATTAAGCTTTTAGCGAGATTCGCCGCGTCTATCATGTCTGTTTCTTCGCTGAATTCGCCGCGTGTGCCGAACGACCTGTGATGGCTTCTCGCCCTTGATATATGCTGATACTGCCCGTTTAAAATTTCTGTCCTTCCCTCAATCGCAAGATTTTCAAAAGCTTCGGCTACGTCCGCCATTTTCGACAGGTCCGTCACCGATATTGTGATAATATCTTCTATATCAGAGTTTATATAAAAATTTTTATAATACTCGGCGATTAATATTCCCGCTTCCCTGCCTGTTATGCCGGGTTTTATATCTTTTAAAAAAGTATAATCCCAGCCGTCGTCGGGTTCGAGTTCTTCAGACGCGATTAAATAATCCGCGTAGTTTGCGGCAATGCACGCCATTTCGAGCGTCGCCATTAAACACGTGTCAAACCCGACAAAACTAAATTTTTCGCCATGCCTGAACAAATCGCTGTTACCCAATGCTCCGTCGATTTCCGAAAGCTTCATCATTGCTTTTTCCGGCGTGTTCTCGTAGCGTTCGTCCGAGCCGTAGCCCACGATTGCGCCGCCGCCGTGATTCCAGAAAACTAAGCCGTACTGCTCGGCGGGGAATAAATTATACGCGAAATTAATAAACCCGCATAAAGTTTCGGGATAACCCATGGGGTCTTTGCCGAGCTGCGCGAGTTTTGTCAAACCGCCGTTTTCCATTTTAAATATGGCGTTGTCTTTGGGTATTCCGTGCGTGTGCCATTTTCTCGCGCCGCCTGTGAATATAATAAGATTTATGTTTTTCTCGTCGAATTTAGAATCGAGCATTTCGTATAAATCTTTTGTGGCGGCCATATAATCGCTTTCTAAGTCCGAGCCGTTCATATATACCATTATAGTATATGCTTTTTCAGGCCGGACGTTTAGATTTGCGCCGGATATATAATCTTTCGGGGTTATACGCGGGGGCATATGCGAATTTCCCGTATTATTCGGCGCGCCCGCGTGTTTTACCGTTTGCTGGGGTATCTGGCTTATATAGGGGGCAATCTCTTCTGCCTGCGTGCATGATACGCTTGAAACAAACGTCAGGATAAAAGTCACAGCCAGAATAAGCGCGGTTAATTTATATTTTTTCATAATTTTTTCTCCAATATATTAAATTATATTTTTTGTTTTTATTTTGCGCAGTATGTGCGAAAATTATTTTGAAAATTATTGACATAAAAATTTATATGGGTTATAATATATTTAATATTTAAAATTTCAGGAGGATAAAATTATGAGGCTCGGCGCGCCTATATTTGATAAGTACGAAAGCGGGGAGGAATGGGCTCTGCTTCATAAAAAGTACGGCTACAGAGCGGCTTATTCCCCGGTAAATAACAAAGACGGACTGCACAAAAAAGACGAATTTATTAAAGCCGCTGAAAAACACGATATTATAATAGCCGAAGTCGGCGCGTGGTGCAATCCTATGTCGCCCGATGAAGCAGAAAGAAAAAAGAATATAGAATACTGCAAGAACCAATTATTTGTAGCCGACGAAATGGGCGCGAAATGCTGCGTTAATATATCGGGGAACTTAGGAGAGCCGTGGGACGGCCACTCTGAAAAAAATTTCACGAAAGCCGCGTTTAATCAAATAGTCGAAACGACAAGAGATATAATAGATTCTGTTAAGCCAAAAAGAACTTTTTACACGCTTGAAATGATGCCGTGGATGTATCCGCACAACCAGAGAAGTTATAACGATTTGCTGAAAGCTATAGACCGCGAGCGTTTTGCCGTGCATCTCGATTTAGTAAATATAATCAAAAGCCCCGTGAGATATTATAACACGCCTGAGATAATACGAGCCTGTTTTAAAGTACTCGGCGCATATATCAAGAGCATACACGTCAAAGATATATTCATGTCTCAGGAAATGACTACGCACTTAACGGAAGTTATCCCGGGGAAAGGCAATTTTAATCACAAGTGCTTGATTAACGAAGTCCGCAAGCTCGACGAAAATATCCCGCTTATGCTCGAGCATTTGCCGTCAAAAGAAGAATATACCGAAGCCGGGGATTATATAAAAAGTTTGTTTTAGTTATGCTGGGGGCGGTTATCATAAATAATTTTACATTTATTGATTTATTTGCAGGAATAGGCGGCTTTCACCAAGCGGCAAGTTGTTTTGGCGGCTTATGTGTTTTCGCCAGTGAAATAGACCCGCAGGCGCAGCAAGCATACGCCGCTAACTACAATCTAAAACCCCACGGCGATATTACAAAAATAGACGCCGCAACTATACCCGACCATGATATTTTATTTGCGGGATTTCCATGTCAGCCATTTTCAATCATTGGAGATATGAAAGGTTTCGAGGATACAAGAGGAACGCTCTTTTTTGATATAGTCCGCATATTAAAAGTAAAAAAAACAAAAATGTTTATGCTTGAAAATGTAAAGCAATTAAGCACCCACAACAAAGGCAACACGCTTAAAACTATTATTAAGACGCTTGAAGCGCTTGGATATAAAGTACATTGGAAAGTTTTAAACGCCCTTGAC
>WRHM01000014.1 GCA_009783265.1 Oscillospiraceae bacterium | reverse complement strand
GCCTGAACTCAATCTCATTGAGAATTTTTGGTCTTGGCTTAAACGCAGGCTCAAAAAAGTCATTTCTCAATTCGATTCTCTCGACCTTGCTATTTCAGACTCTTTTAAACTTATTTAACTATATAAGCAGATTTAAGGGCGGCCGCGAGGGTCTCCCCTACGAAAATTAATTATTAATTGTCGGGAGGAAATAAAATGGGCTGCTGTATAAATGATCTGAGAGACAAAGAAGTTATAAATATTTGCGACGGGCGTAAACTTGGCTGCGTTGACGACGTTGAAGTCGATATAATAAGCGGCAGGCTTGTTGCAATTATTGTCCCGTGCGACGGCAGGCTTTTCGGATTCGGCAGGAGCAAGAGTTTAGTGATTTTATGGGAATGCATCGAAAAAATCGGCGACGATATTATTCTTGTAAAAGTAGACGTAAAAGAGTACGCTTTCAAAGGCGAAGCTATAGATTATGAAAAAGTGCGCAAAAGAAGATTTTTCTTTTGAGAAATATATTCATCTTATTTGAGGGAAATCATTTGCAGGGGTCGGCTTTTATGCCGGCCCGTTGCATATATTAGCGATTTTTATATAAATATTACAGGCTTGCACGCAATCCCGTCATGATAATCTTTTACTTCGCCGAGCGCGAAAAGAATATTATTGTAATCGTACATCAAAACTTTGTCCCCTATGCTAAAATCTAAGATATTGCGGCTTTTTATTTTATATATATATATTTCTGCGCCGTTTTTCGCAAGCTTTGAATAAAATTCATCGAGAAATATTTTTTTATCTGTTATGTTTATTAAAATATCTTCGCATGAAATCAACAGGGACTTTAAATATTCTATCCCTTTTTCCTGTTTGGATTTTTCAAGATAATCCGGCGTAAAAGATTTTGATATATCGAAGTTTCCCGTGCGAATTCTTTCGAGATCTGCCATAACTCCGCCGCATGATAATTTTTCGCCTATATCATGGCAAATAGAACGTATATATGTTCCTTTTGAACAGTTTATATCTAATATATATTCACCGGGATTTTCAGTTTTTTCACAGATTATAGAATAGATATTTACTTTTCTCGGCTCCGGTTTTATTTCTATGCCGTTCCTCGCATATTCATAAAGTTTTTTGCCTTTTATTTTTATCGCGCTGTAAACCGGAGGAACTTGCCCGATTTCACCGATGAAACTTTCAACGGCTTTTTTTATTTCAGGAAAATCAGGTAAAAACTCTGTTTCCGTATGATTTAATATATTGCCCGTAACATCCATAGTATCAGTAGTAATCCCCAATTTTAAAACGGCTTTATATTGCTTGTCATGATTTGACAGCAAATCCGAAAGTTTAGTCGCGCTGCCGAAAAGCATGGGTAAAACTCCAGTTGCCATAGGATCAAGCGTCCCGGTATGCCCTACCCTTTTCAAATTAAAAAGCCGGCGCATTAAATATACCATATCGTGAGACGAACAGCCCGCCGGTTTATTTAGATTTAATACGCCGTTTATATTATTTATATTTGTCATAAATTTATAGCCTCTTTAATTAAAATTAAATAAATAAACAGATAATAAAGCAATAAAAATTATATCTACTTTTTTGTAATCAAACAAAAAAGTAGCAAAAAAATTGACTTAAAGGAGGGAACCATCCGTTCCCCCTTTAAGAAATCCCCCTCCCCATTGCCAAGAGAGTGCCATTTAGAAAATTAATTTAAAAATTTTTGCTATTATAAAACTTTTTTTATCTTTTCAACAAGTTCTTTTTCCAATAAATCAACGTCAAAATCAATATTGAATTCACATTTGCAGCCGGCAGCGCGTGGATGCCCTCCGCCGTTATAACTCATAGCAATTTCAGCTACGTTTACATATTCGTTTGACCTGAGCGAAATTTTGAAAACTTTTGTGTTCGCGTTTAAATTCCCTGTTTCTTCTTCTTTTATCGTAATACCCACTTCAACGCCTTCAATAATTTTCGGTATTTCGTTTATGCCGTCGAGTTCAACTCCCTCAAGCCCTGCGGCTTTTTTCATTTCTTTTGTTATAGTTATAAACGCAATTTTGCCGTCTACGAATAATTTCAGGGAATTATATGCTAAACGCTCTGTTGCAATTTGAATCATTGTTTTGCTTTGAAAAATAAGCCTGTTGAGTTTTGCGAAATCAAATCCTGTTGAAATAAGCTCTGAGGCGATAGACATAGTTTTAGCAGTAGTCGAAGAATATCTAAAAGACCCGGAATCGCAGATTATGGCGCAATATATATTATTTGCGAAAGTCTTGTCGATTTCAAGATTTAATTCTTTCGCCAAGTCAAATATAATTTCGCCTGTCGCGGCGGCTTTTTCATCGAGATAAGTTGCTTTTCCGTAAAAAGAATTTGTATAATGATGATCAATTACAATATCTATTTTATTTTGCGAAATATCTTCAGAATAATATTCCCCGTATTTCCCGATTTGACTTATATCCCCGGCGTCAACGCAGATAATATAATCCGGCCTGAATCCAGAAGATTTTATATACGATAAATCAAGCTCCGGGGCAACGCCAAAATATCCGCATACCCGATCGTTTACTTTTGTATCGCTAACTATACAGGCAGTTTTATTTAGTTTTTCGAATATCTGTTTTAATCCAAGAGACGAGCCTAAAGTATCCGGGTCGGGGTCTATGTGACAGATAATCAAAATATTATTAAAATCAGCAGATAAAATTTTTTCTTTTAATTCCTGTAGATTTATAGATTTATTCATCTTCGTCACCGAATTCCATCTCGCTTAAAATTTTCGAGATTTTTGCTCCTTTTTCCATTGAATCGTCTGAAATAAAAGTAAGTTCGGGAGTGTTTCTTAAATTCAGCCTTTCCGCTATTTCGCGTCTTATATACCCTTTAGCTGAAATCAGGCCTTTTTTCACTTCGGCAAAATCTCCGTTTAATACGCTGTAATAAATTTTCGCGAATTTCAAATCTCCGCTCACGTCGCAGTGAGTTATAGTTATAAACCCCGAATTTACTCTGGGATCTTTTACAGTGCGTATTATCTGCGACATTTCCCTGATCATTTCTTCGTTTATTCTGTTTATTTTAATATTATATGATGGCATATATTATCAATCCTCTTTTTAAAATTTAATTAGACCAGTATATAACGGCTATATATCCGCCGTCCTGATATTTAATTAGTATTTCCGAAATTTCAATATTATTTTCAATCAGATTTTTTTCAAGTATATCCTGATATTTTTTATCAAACATATCAAACATATTATGCTCGCCGTCATGCATGTAAATTTCAATATCTTTAGTAATAACCTCCCGTTTTTCGTCCGGCATATTTATTACGCCGATATAATAAAACTGATAAATCTCACTCATTTCCAAGCCGGAAATTTCTGATATATATTCTTCCATTTCCGCGCCAAACTGCGACTCTTCAACAGTCGGAGGAATAGCAGCGGCAAGCGTTTCTGCCTCTAATTCTTCTTCAGTCGCGATTATATCATACGGAGCTTCTGCCGCCGGAGCCGGGCTTTCTTCTTCTGGCAAAATAAACGCCGCTATTTCCGGCTCTGCCGCATTAAAATCCATATCGCCTGCGGCTTTATCATAATCCGCCTCATCATACATATTATTATACTCATACATCAGAAGATTTTCTTCTATACCTCTCTCTGCCGCTTCGTTTGCCATATCGTCCTGTATTTCGCCGTCATTGTCATTGTCATTGTCATACGCCCCGAATATTATTTCAGCTTCGTCATCAAATATAGCGTTTTCATTTTGCGCCGCGTTACCCGCATCGTTTTCTGCTATGCCGTATGTGTCTGAATTTTTTATAAATATATTAAATACGCCGTCTCTCGACGCGATAAACATTATTACTACTACAGCCGCCGCCGTAATAAACCCGAACGGCACAAATCTTCTTTTCGGGGGTTTGTCAATAATAATTTTATTTTCTATTATTTTATCCATTACAGACTGCGAAACAGAAATTTCAGGAATATATTCGCCAAGTTTTATTTCTTCAAGATATTTTTTTTCTTTTTCGATAAAATCAAAACACTCTTTGCAGGTAATTATATGATTGCGTATAAAATCATTATCTTTTTCTGATAATTCGCCGTGAAGATATTCGTCTGCCATGAATTTGACTTTTTCGCAGTCGTTTTCAAAATTATTTATATTTAGTCCTGATTTTATTTTTTCAGGCAAATCAAACACCTCCCGCTCTTTTTTTATTTTTATAATTTTTATATTAATATTATTTATTTAGACGCTCATAAATCAAAAAAGTTCGCCGTTTTTGTTATTTTTTATTATATAATCTTTCAATTTTTCCCTTGCCCTGCTTAGTCGGCTCTTTACCGTCCCTATTTCAATATCAAGCATTTCCGCGATTTGCGCGTAGCTTATATCATTTAAATCCCTTAAAATTATTATTTCTTTTAAATCTTCCGGAAGAGAATTTATAATCTCACGGATTTTTTCTGTTTTTTCGGCTCTTATAACTTGTTCTGCCGGCTCGCTGTCTGTATCTTCTATATCTTTTTCTTTATTTTTTTGATTTTGATCTTCATCATATAAATCCGGAGCAGAAAGAGAGACTGTTTTTATTTTTTTATTTTTCCTGTAAAAATCAAAAATCAAATTTTGGCATATCCTGTAAATCCATGTAGAGAACGCGCTGTCAGTTTTATAGCTTCTGAGCATTTTATATGCCCTGAGAAAACATTCCTGCGATATATCCTGCGCGTTTTCTCTGTTATGCGTTTTTACTATTGCAAGATTATATATCATTTTTTCGTATTTTTTGACTATAATCTCAAAATAATCCACATCTCCCGACAAAACTTTCTCTATGATTTCCGAGTCGCTCATTTTTATTTGGTCCGTTCTGACGCTTGTCATAAACTCTCTCTCCCTCCTTCCCGATTTTATTTATAGTCAAACATAAAACATAAAACATAATATGGGCGAACACAGTCCGCCCTGCAAATTATTTTTTTATCTTGGCTCGACCACAAGTTTTATTGACGTCCTGACCTGATCGTCTATCATTAAATCCGCAAAAGATGGAATACAAATTAAATCGACTTCTGCCAATATATTGCGCGTTATCGCGACTGCCTTTATCGCCTGGTTTATCGCTCCCGCCCCTATAGCCTGAAGTTCCGCTCTTCCGGCTTCTTTTATTGTTCCGATTAATGCTCCCGCTACTAAATTCGGATTTGATTTCGACGACACTTTTAATATTGGTACTACTGGTACATCCATACTTTTCATATCCCCCATAATATAAATTTTTATTTGACGATTCAGATATTTAGTCTTTACACTTATATTATATATTTTTTACTTGAAAAATTCAATAACAAATAATTTAACTTTCCGTAAAATTTATTCTTTTAATTTCAACGCACTTGAAATTTTTTGTTTCCGTCTCTATTTTGCATATAATTCCCTGAAGTTCTATATTATCATCGCTTACTTCAAATTTAACCGGCATTTTTGTCAGGAATTTTTGAATAATAAGCTCGTTTTTTATTCCCAGAACAGAATCAGCAGGCCCCGTCATTCCCAAGTCCGTTATATATCCGGCCCCGTTTTTTAATATCTTTTCATCGGCTGTCTGAACATGCGTATGCGTTCCGAAAATTATGCCTGCTTTTAAATTTTTGCCGTCGATATATTTTGCGAGCGCGTTTTTTTCGCTTGTGGCTTCAGCGTGAATATCTATTACGGCAAAATCATAATTATCATTTTCGCGCAAAAATATCCTGTCAGCCGTTATAAATCCGGATTCTATGCCGGGTTCCATGAAAACCGTGCCCAATAAATTTATAAAAAGTATTTTATATCCCATTATATCAATTATATTATATCCCGCGCCCGGACAAAAATCAGGAAAATTTGCAGGTCTTAAAATAAACTTGTTTTCGTCCAGAAAATCATAAATATTATTTTTTTGCCAGACATGATTGCCCGTAGTTATAACATCAACGCCGGATTCAAAAATCGCGCCCGCAGATTTAGGATCTATACCGTTCCCGTTGGCTGAGTTTTCGCCGTTTGCGACGACGCATCCTATATTATTATTTTTTCTGATATTCCACAAATTTTTCTTTATAAATTCAACCCCTGAAGCCCCGATTATATCCCCTACGCACAAAATATTCAGCATTTCAATATATTTCCCCTGTTCAAATTTGCGGGCGGCATTAATGCCGCCCTTATATATTTATAAAATTAAAACTTGTATCGATTTTTTGCTTACTTTTCTTTTTTCGCCTGAAATAAATAAATAAATAAATAAATAAATAAAAGTAAGTTATCTGGCGTAATCTATTATCCTGCTCTCCCTGACAAGCAAAATCTTTATCTGTCCGGGATACTCGAGTTCGTCCTCTATTTTTTTGACTATATCTCGGGCAAGAAAGACCATATTATCGTCGTTTATTTCTTCCGGGCTTACTATAATCCTGACCTCGCGCCCTGCCTGTATCGCGTAAGATTTTTCTATGCCGTTAAACGAATTCGCGATTTCCTCGAGTTTTTCCAGACGTTTTATATAGCTTTCGAGATTTTCACGCCTTGCACCGGGACGCGCCCCTGATATTGCGTCTGCGGCCTGAACTATTATAGCCAGAACAGTCTGCGGCTCAACGTCTCCGTGATGGGCTTCGACTGCGTGAATTATATCCTTGTTTTCTTTGTATTTTTTGGCAATATCAATGCCTATCTGTATATGCGAGCCTTCGATTTCATGAGTCATCGCTTTGCCTATATCATGCAAAAGTCCCGCGCGTTTCGCCATATTTACGTCGGCCCCAAGCTCTGCGGCTATTAATCCCGACAACTGTGCGACTTCGATAGAGTGGGCCAAAACATTCTGCCCGTAACTCGTCCTGTATTTAAGCCGCCCGAGTAATTTTATAAGTTCCGGATTTACTCCGTGGACCCCTGTCTCAAACGTAGCGCGCTCGCCCTCGGATTTTATTACGTTATCGACTTCCCTCTTGGATTTTGCCACCATTTCTTCGATTCTTGCCGGGTGTATTCTTCCGTCGAAAATTAATTTTTCAAGAGTTAGCCTTGCCACTTCTCGTCTTACAGGATCAAACGACGATAAAGTTATTGCTTCAGGCGTATCGTCTATAATTAAATCCACGCCTGTCAAAGTTTCGATTGTTCTTATATTTCTTCCCTCGCGCCCGATAATTCTGCCTTTCATTTCGTCGTTTGGCAGGGGCACTACCGAAACCGTTGCTTCCGAGACATAATCCGACGCGTATCTCTGTATTGCGAGCGATAATATATTTTTGGCTTTTTTGTCGGCGTCTTCTTTGAACCGCTGTTCGTATTCAAGTATTTTCATTGCTGATTCATGCCTTAGCTCAACTTCAAGCTTTTCCATGATCATTTGTTTTGCCTGTTCCTGAGTAAATCCTGAGATTTCCTGTAAAATCTGGTTTTGTTTTTCGATTTTTTTGTGCGCTTCCCCTTCTAAAACCGTAAGCTCCGCCGCTTTTTTGTTTATGTTTTCGTCTTTTTTATCCAGAGCCTCTATCTTTTTCTCCAGTGATTCTTCTTTTTGAGCGATCCTGCGCTCAAGTTTCGTGATTTCCCCTCTTCTCTCTTTTAGTTCCCTGTCCGCTTCGTTTTTTATTTTTATTATCTCTTCTTTTGCCTCAAGCAAAGATTCTTTTTTTCTTGTCTCGGCTGTTTTAACGGCTTCGCTGAGTATCCTTTTGGCTTCTGTTTCAGCAGAGCCAATCTCTGATTCCGCGATTCTCTTTCTGAAAATAATCCCGATAAACCCGCCTGCGACAAGCCCTACTATTAATCCCGCGACTATTTTTATTACGTCAAATATCAAAATATGCACCTCCTTGTGTTATTTTTAAATACTTTTTTATTAATTAGTTAATAATTTATATATTGTATTTGTATTTTTTGCGCACCGAAAGCCAATTTGACTATATCCGATTAAATTAAATCAGTTTAATTAAATCGCCTAATCAAATAAACTCAAATAAAACCAGAAAAATTGCGCCAAAATCCCACAAAGCAGGTCTAAATTTTGTTCTTTATTCAATTTTTTATAAAAATAACGCCAATAAAACATATATATTCTGTTTTTTTGGAACGTCAATACATAAAAATATATTATTTATATGATCTTAAAACATAAAACTATTATTTTAAATTTATGTTTTAATTATAAAAATAACTATTACTTTAGTAAAAACTATAAAACAATCAATAAAGACATAAAACTCAGATAAATACAATATTATTATTTTATCTAAACTTTCGGATAATGTCAATATAAAATAATTATACTACAATTATTTTTACTATTTATTAAATTAATTAAAATAATTTATAAAAGTTTGTATATTTTATACAAACTTTTATAAAAACTTCACATTTCAATATCTTCAAATTTTACTTCGAACGCTTTTATCGTTTCGCCGTTTTCGTCGCTTTCTATAACATTTTCTTCGATTTGAACGGCTTTAAGCGAATCTTGAGACGATTTGTCGAAATTTTTTTCTTCTTTTTTCAAAATTTCACTGAAAACAGCGTCCGGATTCTGGTATAAAATATCGAGAACAGCGAGAAAATCCCTGATAATTTCCCTCGGCGTTATATAAGAACTCGCCCCTACTCTTGACATATAGATTTTAAGAAATTCCAGAATATCGTTTTCGTTCAAATTTTTTTCATATTCGTAATATGTCTGATGCAGCAAATAAATCCTTAACGCAAGCGCGAAAATTTCATCGTCCGATAATCTTTCAAGCCGTATTATCGGGCCCATAAGATTTTTATATTTGTCCGAGACGAATTTCCCCTCTGTTAATCTTGATTTCAGTGCCTCGTAACTGTATAGTCCCCTTCTGTTATCTTCCAGAAACTGCGGCGTTCCGCCTAAAAATATCCCTAACCCCTCGGCTTTTCCCTGAAGAGTATCGTTAAACATAGACAAAATCTTTTCGTAATTGTTTTCCCTCGATATTTTATTTGTGATTTTATATAAATTCACGCACTCATCAATAAAAATCACAAGGCCTTTATAGCCGATTCTTCTGACAAAAACAGCCAGAAGTTTTATAAAATCATACCAGTTCAAATCGTCGATAATAGTACTGACTGATAAATCATTCCGGGCTTCGGTTTTTGTATTATATTCGCCGCGAAGCCATCTTATTGCCGCGCTTTTGATATTCTCGTCGCCGTTTTTATACGCGATATAATATTTTAATATAACAGCGGCAAAATCAAATCCGCAGACAAGATTTTCGAGTTCATGTGAAATACTTAATATTTCAGCTGACATTTCGATCTCAAGATCTTTTGAATCAAGCGCGACTTTTTTTTCGGCGACTATTTTAGTTTGCAGGGAAGAAAGCCAGCGCGACACAATCTGCACGATCGCGTTTCCGTCGGGCGAAGAACGCACCGCGAGATTTGAAACAAGCTCTTTATATACGGCCAATCCCTGCCTGTTTGTGCCGGACAATCTTCTTTCAGGCGACAAATCCGCGTCAGCCGTGACAAACCCGCGTTCAAGACAGTGATTGCGAATCAACTGCAATAAAAAACTTTTTCCGCTGCCGTAACGTCCGATAATAAACCTGAACGCGCTTCCGCCCTCAGAAATAAAATTCAAATCAGTAGTAAACGCGTTTATTTCGTCTTTTCTGCCGATTGCGATATATTCAAGCCCGAATCGAGGCACAACTCCGGAACCTACGGAGTTTATCAGCGTGCCGAGTATCCGCTTCGGGATTTTTGCTTCTGTGTTATCTTGTTTATCCATCATCTTAATTTTGCTCCGTTTATTATTTATCATTCATTTCTTCTTGTTTAAATACGAACATTTTCCATTTTCTGACTTCTGAAAATCCCGCCGATTTCGCCGTTTTTTGTGACGCTGTATTCCAGTTGCTCGTATTATATACGGCATATAATCCTTTATCCAAAATCCATTCAGCCATTGCGACAACATTTGAAACGGCATATCCTTTATTTCTGTAATCCTCGTGCGTGCCGCTTCCAATTTCAACCACGTTTATAGAATCAGGATAATCAATATAATTATGATAATTATTCCACCCTGCAACTGATACTATTTTACCATCGATTAACGTTCCGTAATATATCCCGCGAGTATTTTTATCTACGCCGGTATATGTATCAATGACTTCGTATTCTGTCTTTTCGTCGAATTTTACGGTGGAATCCTGTTTCTTCGAAATATTTAACGCTCCTTTGGCATTTATTCCATAACCGATGCTGATACTTTCATACCAATCGGTATTGGGGACAATATTAAAAGATTTTTCTAATTTTTTCGAAAGATAATTATATAAATAATCAAAAGCATTTTTTGAAAATAAATCATCGTGAAATTTTTTTATAAAGTCAAAAATAAAATTCATAAATTCTGGAAATGATTGTATTAAAACGCTGTTGTCGTCATTATATTGTATGTATTGGAGAGGCACATAAAATTTTCCGCCCCAATCCATTTTTTCTTTTTCAAGCTCGATATATTTTACGGATATGCCGCATATATCTATATTTTTTATTAATTCTCCGCGATAACAATAAAACTTGCAATTATCTTCTTTTACTTTTTCAAACACTCCCCTATTTCTCCTCTGTAATCTTCTATAATCTCACAGCTTGCCGTGTCAAATATAATATCTCCCTTAAAATCCATCGCTTTTTCGTTTATTATATCAATCACAGACTCCAGCATTCCGCCAATTTTACTTAAAAATTCATTGCATAACATATCAAAGTTTTTATTTTCTGTTTTTGCCTTCATCAACATTTCAAGAGCCGTATGTTCTTCTTCGTTAAGATTTGCGATAAATTTAGCCATGTCTGATAATTCAACATTTTCTGTTATTTCTGCAGGTGATTGATAATCGCCCATACGGGTTTGTTCTTCTGTGGATTCCAAATTCTCCAAAACGTCGAAAATATCAATATCAGCACCCTTTTGAAGGGGGGTGTCGGCAACGCCGACTGGGGTTTGCGGCGCGATTTCTTCAAGTTCTTCGTATGTTTCTTCAACCCCTGTGTCTATCGCGATAAATTCGCCGTCGTCGTCGATTTCGTCTGTTTCTATTTCTTCGATATTTTCGATATTTTCGATAATATCATCATTTTCTTCTGTTATTTTCAAGTCATTGGCACGGTTTTGCAATTCTACTAACGTCATTGTCGTATCCCATGAAGATTTCTCTATTTCAGCCGCCGCTTCTATATTTGGGTTAAACTCGATTACTTCAGTTTCTTCTTCAATTTCGTCTTTTTTATTGCTTTTTGTTTTAACAGAAATTTTTGGGGATTTTACAATAGCTAAATATATACTTTTATATTCTTCTATTATTTTTTTTAATTGCTCAGGATATGCCGTGACAGTTAATTTAGATTTTATGTTTAAATAATCGCGCAGGATATTTTCGGCGTACCGCACAGTATCAGTTATACATTGCCTTATAAAAAAATTTTTGTATAAATTTTTATACTCGACAGTTATTCTTTTTTTATGCTCATATACGCAAACCGCCCCCATAAAACTTTCACGGGTGGTTCTTATTTTAACGCCGTCGTCAATTTCTTTTTTTATTATCTCTTCAAATCCCGGTCCTGACATAACGGCATGAAGTATCTGAAAAATATGATAATCGAAAAGTTCTTTGTTTTTCTCGTTTTTGTCATTATAAAATTTACTTTTTTTATAATCATAAACCGACAGGTTTTTTAATATTAAATCTATATTATTTTTATTTTTGAAAAAATCCTCGCGCATATAAACTTCCGGTATAGTGACGATATTTATTATATCCGGGAGCATAGCTTCTATATCTGCCAAGTCTATTTTTATTTTATTTATAAACGAAAAATCAATAAGCCATTCAGCGATATACTTGTCGATTCTGGGAAATTCAGTCCTGTAATTTTTCCATATTTTAATAATATTCGCGTAAACTTTTTCATACCCGATTATATCAGCTAAATTTATCTGTTCGTATAAATACAAAAAAATATATGAAAGCCCGGTTTTGGGATATGTGCCCTCCCTTACTCTCGAACGCCAGAAAAGATACCAGCATAATTGTTCGTGAGACAATTCCCTGTACATTGGCCGGTAAGAGAAAAAATATATATAATTCGCGTTTATGCAGGTTTTTCTGTAATATTTTTTAGCGTCCCTCAAAAAATCGCCGAAAAGAGTAAAGCCTTTGCTCCATTCTTCTATTTTGCAGGTCATTAAAATGCCGCCGTCTAAATTATAAGAAAAAGTTTTGGATTTTCGCTCTTTTTCTGTTATATCGTTTTGCGATGATTGCGGTTGAACCGGTAAGTTCGGCGGCGGTTTAGCGGCAGGCGATCGATAATCGCCCCTACTTGAATTGATATTATTGATATTGACAGGCTCGTAAAGTTTTTGTATGGGAGACGATTTTTGCTGCCTTGGAGCGGAATCGTCATCAAATTCTATTTCGACTGTCTGGTGTGATTGATTAGGTTGATTTGAGGGAAATTTTTCGTTCCAGTCGTTAATTGGCATTTTAAATTTTCCTCCCCCACTTTTTTATATCGCGTTTTTTGTCTAATCATATTATTTTAACACTAAATAAAAATAAAGTCAAGAATTTATCGCAAATAAAACATAAAAAATATTAATTTTTACAAATATAATCGATAAAAATTAATATTGATATTTTAAAATATATAAAAAATATCAATATCAACGGAGAGTTTTTGTTTATGAATATAGCAGTCGTAGGTCTCGGATTAATCGGCGGCTCGATATGCAAAGCTATAAAAAAAAACACAGATTACGCATGTTTTGGTCTTGATACAAATAAAAACATAGTTACCGCCGCGCTTGCAGACAAATCTATAAAAAAAGAAATCACGCCCGATAACCTGAACGAAGCCGATATTGTAATAATTTGCCTTTATCCGGAACAGATAATTTCGTTTGCGGCTGCAAATATAAATAAATTCAAAAAAGGCGGGATAATTATAGACGCAGGCGGAATCAAAACAGAAATCTGCGAAAAATTATATCCGGTATTTAAAAACAGCGGCGTTGATTTTATAGGAGCGCACCCTATGGCGGGACGCGAATTTTCCGGATATGATTATTCGCAGGCCGATTTATTTCAGGACGCGAGTTTTATAATCACACCTTATCCCGAAACTCCGGATAAAAAAATAAAAACAATAGAAGATTTGACAAAAAAAATCGGGTTCGGAAAGTTTGTCATTACAACTCCTCGCGAACACGATAAAATTATAGCTTATACTTCACAGCTTGCGCATATTGTGTCAAACGCCTATGTTAAAAGCCCGACTATTGATAACAAAACCGGATTTTCCGCAGGAAGTTTTCTTGATTTGACGCGAGTGGCAAAACTAAACGAAGAAATGTGGTCGTCTCTTATGACGTCAAACCGGAATTTTTTAATTTTTGAACTGCAAAATATCATAAATAACTTAAATCAATATTTATATTCGTTAGAAAACGGGGATAAAAATTATTTATATGATCTTTTAAAAGAAGGCAGGATTATAAAAGAACAAAGCGAAGAAAAATAAAAATTATAATAAATTTATTTATTTTCCCTCAAATCTTTAAAAAATTCGCTTAATATAATCCCTGATTTTTTTTCAAGAACCCCGCTTATTATATCAGGTTTGTGATTGAACGGGTAATCGTTTAAATTTATCACGCTCCCGAACGCTCCGGATTTTTTATCAAACGCCCCGAAGATAACGCGTTTTATCCGGGAGTTTATTATTGCCCCCGCGCACATAGGGCACGGCTCAAGCGTCACGTATAAATCGCACTCTGTCAAACGCCAGAATCCTGTTTTTTCGCACGCTGCTTTTATCGCGGCAATCTCCGCATGTGCCAATGCGTTTTGGTCGCTTTCGCGGCGGTTATATCCTGTCGCGATTATTTTATTGTTTTCGACAATAACACAGCCGACCGGCGTTTCGTTTATGTTTTTCGCAATCTCTGCCTGTTCGAGGGCTTTTTCCATAAAATATTCAAAATATTCAGAATTTTCGCGATTTTCGCAAATTTTTAAATCCGTTTCCATTTATTACCTATATTATATACTTAATATATTTTCAGAATATCTTTAAAACTGTAATCTTCGATACTTCCCAGTATAACGAGTATAAAAAATATTATAGAGGCTATATTAAAGAAAAAAATTAATTTCTGCCTGTTTGTTATATAAATATAATTTTCCGGTTTTTTTAGCTTTAATTCTTTTTTATTGATTATTAAAATTAATAAATATATAAAACAAATTACAGCTATGACGCTCAGGAATATAAAATATATTATCTCGCCCGAATCTTCAAAAGAAGGCAGCGAATATAAATACTGAAATATAAAAGATACGGAATTTACGACCGCGTGCATTATTACCGGAAACCAGACAGATTTTGTTTTTATCGCGATATAAGCGAGAAAAAATCCCATTGCTGTCGCATATATAAACGCGCTTACGCGCGCGTGCATAAATCCGAAAAATACAGATGTAACTATCATCGCAAAAATATTCCCGTATTTTCTTAGCGCGTTCAGCATAATATATCTGCACACAAATTCCTCGGCAAACGCCGGGATTATAACAAGAGATATAAAATATAAAAATATCCCGAAGCCTGTCTGCGGAAAATATAACTGAAATTCAGACGGGGGAATCGGCGCCACGCCGAAAAATTTATCAAGAAAAAAATTTAAAAAAATATATAAAAACGTAGAAAATTCTATTATACATAATCCCGTGATCAATAAAAACAGAGTGTTTTTCGGCAGTTTAAATTTATAAGTAATTTTATAATTTATATAAATATCCGGCTTTGAAACGAATTTCCGGATACATAATACAATAAAAACGCAGGTTATGCAACAGGCAGTCAGCGTAGTTATAATTGACATGATATTATAAAAAAAATAATTGACCTCGTCTATCGGGAGAAAATAAAATAAATCCGCAAAAAAGCCTAAATCGTAAATCAAAAAGCCAAAAAATCCGTATATGATTTCGGGAAGTTCCCTGAAAAGAAGAAATTGCAGGACGACGGCAAGCGAAATTATATGAATCGTTGAAATAAATTTTATTTTTTCTGATTTTATAGTATAGTTCCATCTGTTATTTTTATTATTTTCGTTAATATTATGCAATTAATCACCTCACCGTCAGCTTTATTTTAATCATACACTTTTTACCCTGAAATGTCAAGGCAATAATATTAGCCAATCATAATATATAAATAATAACTTAATGTAAGGTGCTAAATAAAGCCCTCTTTAGCGGCAAAGCCGCGTAAAAGGGGTGGCACACGAAGAAGTGCCGGGGGATTCCAAAGTTTGATGTCTCTTGGGGAATCCCCCGCCGTCTGCGGACGGCACCCCTTTTGAGAGAGGGGGCTTTTTGGAAAACACCAATTTTTTGCAGTTCTTTAATTAGCACCACGAATTAACTTAAAATATTTTTACGCAATTTAATGGGGCAGATCTATATCTGCCCCTACGGTTTTTTATTTTATAAAGCGGCGTTTTGTAGATTATTTGAATTATAACGCTCTTGTAACGACTCCCTCTGTTTTAAGACAGCGCGCGCATACATTCACCGTTTTGGACGAACCGTTTACAACGGCTTTTACTTTTCTTATGTTTGGTTTCCATGCTCTGTTTGTTCTTCTTATAGAGTGCGAAACATTATGACCAAAACTGACGCCTTTGCCGCAAAAATCGCATTTTGCCATGATAAAATAACCTCCCCTCTGAAATTAACTGCAAGCATAAATTATATTATAACATATTCTGTCGTTAATTGCAAGAGATTATTTTATATTTTTTAATATTTTTTTGATTTTAATCGCTGTTTTCTATCGCCGCGACTATATCGTCTATCGCTTTCTGCCATACATTCACGTTTTTATCTATTGTAGAAACTATATTTACTCTCTTATTATCATTGGCTGACATGCCGTAACCGAATTTGCCGACGATTTCGCCAAAATTATACATATTGCCGATGTCGTAGTTTAGATTGCCGAAAATATAATCTATCATTTCGGCTGATTCGTCGTCTCTGGCAGTTTTTGTTTTAAGCAAACTCTCGTAAAACGCCGGCTTGATAGTTTTCATGCCCTCGTAAGACATGGCTTCCAAAAGTATTCCTGTATTTTCAAGATCAACGTTTGTTTTAGGCACGCTCAGAACGGGATGATAATTTCCCGCAGTGTGAGGCGTATAATTATCCTGCGCCAGATCCCACTTGGGATACGGTATTATCCCGAAATTTACGTCCATGCTTCTCAGAGTGACTTCACCGTTTGCATTGCCTATATTATGCGTGGCGCACGCTAAGAACAGGCATCTGTTTTCTGAAAAAATAAATGTATCGTTTAGCCAGAACCTGAATAAAGTATCTATACTGAACGTATCGTCTCTGGTCGTTTCGTATATTTTTATCAGTTTCTCTAAATTTTTCTCAATACCAATAGTCAATTCGGGCACGCCGTCCTCGTTGAGTTCGGCTATTTTTACCCCGCTGCAATTTATTATTCCCATGATTGTGTCGCCTGTGTAATTTAACCCGTATAAATCAGTTTCAGTCATTTTTCCGTTGCCGTCCAAATCCTGCGCGACCTGTTTTGCCATTTCGACCATTTTGTCAAATGTCCACTGACCGTTTTTGACCAAATCATACGGCGACTCAAAATTGTTTGCATCTATCATGGCTTTATTAAAACACATAATCCAGACGCATTCAAGCCTTCTTTTGGATATATCCCCGCTTGCGGCAAAATGCCTGCCCAAAATCGCCATAGAATCATAGAAATTTTTATCCCAGTACGGTTTATCCATGTCTATATAACTCAGCTCTTTAAAGTCCATCAGATAACTGCCCGTAAGCAAAGACGCAAAATTTGTGCAGTTTGTAACCGCGAAATCATACGAGCCGTCGCCCGAGAGTATAGAAGTCTGGTATTTATTCATAGCTTCGGTATTATCACCCTCGTTTACCTGCCTGATTTTACAGTTATACATCTGTTCGAGTTTTATTCTTCTGTTATACGCCGCGTCGTCAATCGGGTCGCCGGTCTGTTCTTCGCCCCCTATATCTTTAGCTAATTCGCTGCCCTCTCCCCAGCCTGCCGTAAAAACAGTAAACGTTTTTTCGCCCATGTCAACCGCCGCGGGCAAATCTGGCGAGTCGGGGTCTTTTTCTTCTTCTTTCGCAATATCAGAGCTGTCGCCTGAATTATCATTTATTGTCGTCGTTTTATCATCTGTTTTAGATTCTTCTTTTCCGCACGCAATAAATAACGGCAAAACAAAAACAAGACATAGCAGTATCGCTATAACTATTTTTAGTTTTTTCATAAATTACGCTCCTTAAAAATTTTTATTATTTTTATTTTTTTATGCAAATTCAATATTTATATTATACTGCAATAATATCTTTTTGTAAAGTATGTACATAAATTTTTTACAGTTTATATTTTCGCCTCCAAAATTTTGTTAAATATTTAAGATATGATATGTCAATCATATAATCAAAAGCATAATATATATTGATGGCAGATTTATTATAAAATTTTATAATTATTTACCGGGATTATATAAACTTTTTTTTATATTATCTCTATCTGCCTTGATAACCCTAAAAATAATTTTATTTAGTTTTATTTAGGAGGATAAATATATTATGCCGGAAAAAAACAATAATTTTCATAATCAGCCTTGTTATGGGTTCAAAGACACCGTTTGCATTGATTGCAATAAAATAATGGACTCATGCAGAGATAAAGATTATCAATATTTAGTATTTAATTCTATTTTTATTTGTTTTCAATAAACTTATGTACGCGTATCGCTGTATTTCAATGCAATCTTTATATATTTTATATATTTCGTTTTCTGTTATAGCTTCTTTTCTTATTACAGTAACTCCGCTTGGTATATTCGGATATGCCCATGTATTTATATTATTTATGTCTGGTTTTATATATTTTTTTGTCATAGTTTTCACCCTCTCGAAATAGTTTGGCAGTCAATATATGTTTATTACTAATAACCTATAAAACATTCTATAAATTTTATAAATAATACATAAAAAATACAGGACAATCAATTTTGCCCTGTATTTTAGCTATTTTAATTATTGTTAATAATCAATCAGCCCATATTTAATTTTAATCCTGTCGAGTTTTTCAAGCAGCGGCTGTGAAATAACCGCTAAGAATACAACCGTTGCAAGCGCGTGAATAATATTAAACGGTATGCCCTGCAAATATGCGGCGAAAAACATTGTTCTCGTGATCTGCGACTGGTATATCAAAACAAAAGACGAATCCATGAGTGTGCCATACATAAGAAACGTCGCAAGACCGCCGTACACACATAATGCGGCACGGTTTCTCCGCAGTATGCCTTTACGAAACAACACCCCCGCGAAAAAGCCTATAATACCAAAAGAAAACATCTGCCACGGAGTCCAAGGTCCCTGCCCGAAAAACATATTTGACACAAAACCCGTCATTGCCCCGACCAAAAATCCCGCTTCGCCGCCAAACGCCACGCCAGTGATTATCACAACCGCGACAACAGGCTTGAACTGCGGCAGCATGAAAAACGCAGCGCGTCCCGCAACTGCAATAGCGCACATTACAGAAATAATTACAAGCTCGCGGGCCTGCGGCTTGCGGCCCTCGAACACCAGCGCAAACGGTACCATAATTTCTAAAATAATCAAAAGCGAGACAAAATAATATTTACGGTCGCCAAAAAAATATGCCCCGACATAAATTGTTACGGGTATCGCAAGCAATATCAAAACAGCCGCCGCAAGCGTCCGTTTTGATAATTTGCGCTTATTTACCGCAGTCTGTACGGCAAACTGCGGATTTCCGCGTTTGTATGATATTGTCAAAACCAAAATAGCGGCTTCAGTTGCAAGAAGCAGTATAATCCAGACATACCGCCAAACCATTACAGGGTCTGCCGCAGCAGCCACAGCAATATCGCCGCCTGATATAAAATCAGCCAAACCCTGCATATTTAACGCGGCGAATATCAACGTCGCAAACATAACTGCAATGCAAAACATAATTATTATTTTTCTTTTGAACGACAGTTTTTCTTTATTTTTATGTGCAGGGATCGCACACTGGGCAGCCCGTGTTTCCATATATTTCGTCGGGACGTCCGGGTGGTGCGCGTCCCCTACAATTTTTCCTCCGAGAGCCGAAACCACATCATTAGCGATTACGGCATTTGGAATTATATGACGCGCCATCCTGTTTGCGCTTGATGTATAAAAACTGTTGCCGGAGAAAAATTCGTGCGGATTACCTTCCGTCACTATATTCCCATCGAAAAATAACGCGCACCTCTCGGCATATTCCGCGCAAAACTCTATGTCGTGACTGACTATGACAATACATACGCCCGCCGCTTTCAATCGTTTTAATATACCCGCGAAAATCACTTTAAACTCCGCGTCAAATCCTTTCGTCGGTTCGTCGAGTAAAAGAATCCGCGGCTGTAACAATAATACTTTAGCCAACGCCGCTCTCTGCTGTTCTCCGCCCGACAAATCATACGGGTGCGATTTCATCAGCTCGCTTATCTCGCACAGTTCGGCCATTTCATATACTTTTTCACGTTTCTCCTGCTTAGATATTTTCGCGCCGGACAATATCTCAAGCAAATCTTCCTCGACAGTTTTTCCGACGAAAAGCGTTTGCGGATTTTGCGGCAATACGCCGAGAAGTTTATCAAATAATTTATTTTCCGGGATTTTATCAAATTCTTCGCCGTTAATTTTTATTTTGCCTCTGTACGGCTTGTTTATGCCGGGTATAAGCGAGAGCATACTCGTTTTGCCTGTGCCGTTGCCTCCGAGAATCGCAGTTATTTCGCCCGGATATGCCTTAAACGACACGCCTTTTACTACATCAGGCAAGTCTTTCGCGTATTTGAACCATACTTCCGATAATTCGATTGCGGGAAGTTCGGATTTTTCGTGTGGATTTTGCGGACGACTGAGGGCGATCGTCCCTACTACATTGCTTTGTTCAACATATTGGCTGAGCCATTCCCTACCGTCTCTAACCGTCACAGGCACTTCGTCAATAGAATCTACTTCACCCGATAACGCAGTCCAAACCCGCATGGCGACAGGCATCGCCAGAAACATACCGCTGCCGCGTTCTTTCAAATGCAATCCCGCCTCACGTGAAGTGCCGTCGGCGATTATCTGCCCTTTATCCATTACTATAACCCTGTCGCACAACGGAAAAACTTCTTCTAATCTGTGCTCTGTTATTATTATAGTCACGCCGAGTTCGCGGTTGATTTTACTGACTGTCGCCAGAAATTCAGACGCGGCAATCGGGTCAAGCTGGCTTGTAGGCTCGTCGAGTATTAACACAGCCGGCTGTAACGCCATAATCGAAGCGAGGGCGAGTAATTGCTTCTGCCCGCCGGATAATTCCGTGACGTTTTTGTAAAACCATGTCTGTATGCCGAAAAACGACGCCATTTCTGCCACTCTTAGACGTATATCCGGCGTGGTGAAACCTAAGCTTTCAAGCCCGAACGCCAATTCGTGCCACACTTTATCCGTCACGATTTGATTTTCCGGACTCTGCATAACAAAGCCGATTTTCGAGCTCGCGTCTCTGTGGCTTAACTCGTTTAACTGCGTACCGTCAAATAAAATCCTGCCGTTTTTAATTCCGTGAGGGTTGAGCGACGGCTTTAACTGCCGTAACAGAGTAGTCTTTCCACAGCCTGATTTTCCGCATAATACCACAAATTCGCCCTGTTTGATAGTCAAGTTTATGTCATCAAGCGCAGGATTTATACGTTCAGGATATGTGAATGTCAGATTTTCGAGTGTAAAGCCGCCCATTTTCGGTCCTCCTGTACGTTTATAATCACCGGCATCATGCACAGCGCGAAATATGCAAATAATAAAGTAAAAGTATATGGCTCCGTCATTACGCCCTTGATCGTGGGGAAATATCTGAAATATAAACCTCCGATCAAAGAACCGACGAAAATATATACTCCGCATAAAAAAATATATATAAGCGCGTAAAAATCGCGCTTTTGAAATTTGAAAATCGAAAACGCCGTCCGACCCGTTAAACCGTATCCGCGGCTTTTCATACTGTCAGCCGTTTCTATTGCGTTCTCCAACGCCCACGTAACCATGATTGACAGGATTTTTATGCCGTGTTTCGCTCTTTGCAAAATACTCCCGTTCGATACATTACGTCCGATGCATTTCTGCGCGTTTGATATAACTTTAATTTGCGCCTGAAATCGCGGCACGAGCCGCAGCGACATTGAAAAAATCAGCGATAAAGCCGGTATAACCCTCCCGAACAGATACACGAATTTGTCCGAAGTCATGATTTTGTTAAAACACGAAAACCATGATATAACCGTGATTAACATGAGCGCGGCGACTATGCCGTAAATTATTGATTCAAGCGTGAGAGGGTTTCCGCTCGGCAGATATGCCAGAATCGTTCTGCCCTGATGATTAAACGCAGGATTTATCAGCGCGGCAAAAATAAGCATGGGCAGCATAAATACAAGATTAAATTTCAACGCTTTTTTTCCGTTCAAGTAAATTGAGTATGTAAAAGCGCAGATAAACGATATAACCAAACAGACGGGATGAGTGAAAAACATGGCGAATGTTATGACTGCTACGAAATACAGCATATTTACAACCGGGTGATATGATGAAAACGTATCTTTCATTTATACGCCTTATATAATAAAAAATCACGGGGATTTGATTATATATTTTCCTTTCTTTTTATACTTTTCTACTATAAGTATTACATATCTTTTGGCGAATGGCAGACTTTGTTTCGTCCTGTTTCTTTTGCCCGGTAAAGCGCGGCGTCTGCGGCTGTGATAAATTCAGGGATTTTATCGTCCGGTTTAGGTATCAGCGTATTTGTCCCGATACTAATCGTGGCTTTTCTTCCCCGTTCGTCGCTGCACGGAATCAATTCGTTTTCTATTGCTTTGCGAATATTTTCTGCAACGATAACCGCGCCTTCTTTCTCAGTATTCGGCAGCAAAACCACAAATTCCTCGCCTCCCCAGCGGGCGGCGAAATCAGTCACGCGTTTGAGCGACTGCGTAATTGTTTTAGATATAGTCTGAAGCGTTACGTCGCCTTGCTGATGTCCGAATGTATCGTTGTAGTTTTTAAATTTATCTATGTCCATCATCAATATGCTGATTGATTCCTGTTCCCTCAAAGCCCTTTGCCATTCCACTTCCAGCCGGTTGTCGAAACTGCGCCGGTTGGGCATTCCTGTAAGCTGGTCCTTCATGCTGATAGCAGCCAGTTCCAAAATATTAGAGGCAAGCTTTTCATAATCGCCGTGAAATTCTTCGGTATTTAAAACATAATTTGTATTTCCCTTTTCCTGTTCGGCAATCATAATATTTATATCATCAAGCAGTTTGCGTAAAATATTAGCTATTTTATTTAAAGATTTGCCTAAATGGCCCACTTCATCTTCACCTTTTATATTTATATCAACGTGAAGGTCGCCGTCTGCTATATGGTTCATATCGCCTGTCAATACAGTAATAGGCTTGCTTATTGTTGAGACAATAAAAAATAATAGCATTGCCGATACGACAAGGCCGCCCAGACCGAGAATAATTCCGTCGCGTATCGACTTGTTTGATTCAATTATAAGTTCTTTTTCCGGCATGCCCGAAAAAAACGTGGCAAAAACTTCGTTTTGCGCATCAAGCAAAGGTTTATAAAAAACTTTATATTTTTCGCCGAAAATCTCCGCTTCGCCTGTAAATTCCTGCTTTTCTTTAATAACAATTTCCGCTATGCCCGGATCAAGCTGCGTGCCGATCAAATTTTGTCCTTCTCTGGTGATAGTCGTGGCGATTCGTGTATCGCCGAAAAATACCGTGACTTCAGAATTAAGCAATTTTTTCAATACCTGTACAGTATCGGGCGTGTCAAATCTTATGCCCGCCGAAATAACCCCGATAAGCGTTCCGTCCGTATCATATACGGGCGCGCCCGCGCAGACCGAAACTTTTACGATATATCCAGTTTCAAAATACGACGACACTTTGCCATTGAGCGCATCTGCGATATTTGGCTGGCTCGCGACCGAATCTCCGGAATGCTCAGGTTCATGAGTTCTTGCCAGCACTGTTCCCTCGGCGTCTGCTATAATATAATAATTAATCCTGTACAAGTCCTGCATAGGATTAAAAATCCGTAATAATTCGTATGTGTCGCGTTCCCTGACTGCTTCGATAACTTCAGGATTTAACGCCATAGAAACAGCCGCCGCTTTAGAATTTGATTCGCTTTCATCCAAGAAAAGATTCAAAGTATTTATATTTGCGACAAGTTTTTCGTCTATTAATTTTTCGCGCATAGCCAAAAATCTGAACGCCAGAAAAATATTTATAACGACTACCAAAGCAACAAGTACGGCGAATGTGGGTAAAATTATTTTTACTTTAAAACTCTTTTTAAACATATATTTATTCTCCTGATTAATAACTGTATCTGCAACCCGATTTTTATTTTTATAAATCACGTTAGCTAAAAAGGGTAAAACTTTCCCGTCTTTCGGGAGAGCCGTTTACCCTTTTAATTTTACAGGATTAATTGATAAATTCTTATTATTTTATTTTTATTTTTTACCGTCTGGCACAATATTATCGCATGCTGTTCTTTTTTCTATATCTGTTATAAATAAATATATTTGAAAATCTTGACGCAAGTATGTATGTAATATATACAAATTTTAAAATTTTATTTTGTAAGCTGTGCGGCTTATAAAACAAAAAATATATTGCAAAATATTATATGCCGCGCTATAATAAGACTGACTAGTATTGATATTTAATATTTAGGGGTGATAATTATTAAAACAGCAATGTATTTAAGAAAGTCAAGGGCAGAAGAATTAAAAACTAACGAAGAAACGCTTTCGCGCCATAAAGAGCAATTATTGTCTTTTGCCGAAAAAAATAAATTAAATATAATAGATATTTTTGAAGAAGTGGTTTCGGGTGAAAGCCTGTTTGCGCGCCCTGAGATGCTGAAGCTCCTTCAAAATATCGAAAATGAGATATACGACGCGGTTATCTGTATGGATTTAGACAGATTAGGGCGAGGCAATATGCGTGAACAGGGAGCTATTCTTGAAACTTTTAAAACATCGGGGACAAAAATTATCACGCCGCGTAAAATATATGATTTAAACGACGAATTTGATGAAGAATACAGCGAATTTGAAGCGTTTATGGCGCGTAAAGAATTAAAAATCATAAAACGCCGTTTACGCGCCGGAATTAAAAAAACAATTTCTGACGGGGGATATATAGCAAACGCCCCGTTCGGATATAATAAAATAACTATCAATAACCGTCCGTCGCTCAAGCCTGACCCCGAAGAATCAAAAATCGTCAAAATGATTTTTGATATGTATACAGCCGGAAAAGGCTCAAATCAAATATCAGATTATATCAACGCTTTAGGGGTAAAACCGCGCAGGGGCAATAAATTTAGCCGCAATACTGTCCGGTATATATTAAAAAATCCGGTATATGCCGGGAAAATAGTCTGGGACAGGAAAACGCATATCCGTAAAAACGAAGAAAACACAAAAAATAAAATAATTTATAATCCCGAAAATAAATGGAATATTACAAATGGATTACATGAGCCCATTATCAGCGAAGAAATTTTTAACAAGGCAAGAGAGATACGGCTTAATAAAAATTGTGTTCCCCACAACGCAGGGATAATAAAAAATCCTTTGGCCGGGCTTATTATATGCGCCGTATGCGGGCATAAACTGCAAATGCAGGACGATAAAAACAAAAAACAGCCGCCTCATTTATTATGCACGACGAAAGGCTGCTGCAGAGGAATAAGAGTTGATAAACTCGAAAATGTTATTATTCAAAAACTAAAAAAAATCGTCGGTGAATATAAATTTGATGTTCCTGTTTTGGCAGATACAGATGCAAATTCAAATTGTGATAATATTAAAAAAGCCATAGAAAATTCAAATTCAGAAATAAATAAATTTAAAACGCAGTTAAACAGCCTTTATGATTTATTAGAACAAAAGATTTACGATATTGAAATATTTACAGAGCGCAAAAAATATATTGACAGTGAGATAGCAAAACATTTATTAAATATAGATAATTTTAATAATGCATTAGAGAAAGAAACAAAACCAGCGTATGAATTAATCCCTGAAATTACCGGAATGCTGGAAAAATACGAAATTTTAAATCCCGGAGAAAAAAATAAACTTTTAAAAAAAATAATAAATTATGTAGTGTACAGTAAAACAAAACAACAATGGGATTCAAATTTTGACATACAGATAGTTTTGAATTTATAAAACCATCTTTTTATTGACTTTTTATAAATTTCCAGATATAATAAATATAAGATTGATTTATTATGTTTATATACATTTATTTATATATAAAGGAGGGATACTTGGTGAAAAAATTAAATATAAGAAATATTGTGTTATTTGTGTTGGGATGTCTGATTGTCGGTATTTTTGTTAATTTTATTATTGTCCGGAATATTTTTGCTTTACAGGGACTTGTATATATTATTATAACTGTGCTGTCTGTAATAATGTGCGGGCTTGTTATATATTTATTTACGTTTTTGATAATAAAAGAAAATAAACAAAAAATTCCCGGGAACGGCTTTGGTACAATTTCATCAGACAGTGAACAAGTAAAAAAACTTATCGCTAAAATAAGCGAACATTTAGTAAAAATAAAACAGTTAAACGCTTATATATCAGATAAAAATATATCCGACGAGCTTTCAGAAACAGAAAAAAACATATATAAAATTCAAAATCAGCTTAAAGACGAAACAGTAAGCGTAAAAAGAATAAACCAGTTAGAAGAATTTTTTGAATATTATATGCCCCTGATCGTGAAAATCCTGAACAGTTATAAACGTATTGAAACAAACGAACTTACGGGTAAAAATGCCACAGAGACAAAAAATCAGGTATCCGCAATACTCCCCCTGATAAAAAAAGCGTTTGAAAAAGAACTTGACTATATGTTTACCGATGAGATGCTTGATATAACTACTGATATAAAAGTTCTTGAATCAATGATGGCAAAAGA
The DNA here is from genome assembly GCA_009783265.1 of Oscillospiraceae bacterium. GTDB lineage: Bacteria > Bacillota > Clostridia > Oscillospirales > WRJC01 > WRJC01. The sequence goes on along the minus strand of WRHM01000014.1, from coordinate 4,449 downwards.
CGGACTGATAGATATATTAAACAAAAATAATAATATATGACAAAATATATATTATATATCTAAAATATCTAAACAATCAGATTCTAAATTCTAAATTCTAAAGGAGGATAGAGAGATGAAAGAAAAAAAGACCGTGATGCGCGCATCTGTCGCCGTTATAGTTCTGGTTTTAATTATCGGCGCGATTTTGCTTACTCAGATTCTGGGTAAAAACAATAATATATTAAAAAAAGATAACCCGATGACAAAAGAAGAATCGATGAAAAAATTAGATAATTTATATTCAAAATTATATATTAATAAACTGCCGCTTAAACAAGACCCCAATTTCCAAGGCGACGACGAGGGGGTTGAAAAAATTGCGGTCCTACCCGATATTTCAGAATATCCGTTTATAGTTAATCCTACGACAGACGATTTTTTGACTGTATATTCTTCTGTTGAGAAAAGCGGGTGGTTTATTGATATTGCGAATAAATTTAATCAAAGCGGAATAACCGTTGACGGCAAACCTGTTTCAGTAGGTATCCGCGCTATTCCGAGCAGTCTGGGCGTAGATCTTATAACCTCGGGGAAATATACGCCTGATATTTACGCGCCGTCAAGTGAAATTTACGGCGATTTGCTTATAAGTCAGGGGATAAACGCTAAACTGGCTGAAAAACGAATTGCGGGAAATGTTGTCGGCGTAGTTATGACTAAGCAAAAAAGCGACGAATTAACTAATCAATACGGCAATCCCGACAGCAAAAATATAATTGACAGCGTTTTAAATAATAATCTGACTTTGGGATATACCACGCCTTTGTCAGACGAAAACGGTTTTCATTTTATTCTGACGCTGCTATCGAATTTTGACAATAATAATTTATTAAGCGAAGAATCGATTATAAATCTGCGGAAATTTCAGGATAATATTATTTTAATAGCATACGATAACGACCAATTAAGAGCGGCTTTGACCGGAGGGACACTGGACGCGATTATATTAGATTACCAGACATATTCTAATTCAGCCGGTTTAAATTCTTTATATGAATTTACCCCCATAGGCGACCGTAAAGATAACCCTGTTTATGAAATCGGCGATTTACCTGCGATTAAAAAGCAAATCACAGAAAAATTTATAGACTTTTGTAAAACCGAAGATTCGCAAAAATCGGCGTCTGATAACGGATTTAACGGATTAAACGATTATTCCGGCGCGACTTCTTTCAAGGGAATAACTGTTTTGCAGGCGCAGGAAATTTATAAAAAAGAAAAGAACGGCTCAAGCGATATAACAGCCGTATTTGTCGCCGATATTTCCGGCAGTATGGAAGATTCGCCGATTTTGAATTTAAAGGCGAGCCTATATCGGGCAATAGGCGTTATCGATTCAAACGCGAATATCGGGCTTGTCACTTTTTCGGACGAAGTTAATATCGCGGTGCCAATCGCAAAATTTGACAATGTTCAAAGATCGTATTTTTCCAATGCCGTTAAAAACATGACCGCAGGCGGCGGGACTGCAATGTTTGACGCGATTGTAGTCGCCCAAAAAATGCTGATGGATGCAAAAGACAAAAACCCCAACACAAAATTAATGCTTTTTGTCTTGACAGACGGCGAATCTAACCGCGGTTATATTTTTGAGGATATCGAAACTATGACAAGAGGCCTAAGGATTCCGATTTATACGATAGGTTATAATGCCAATATAGAAATCTTGCGGAAATTATCGGATATAAACGAAGCGCCGTCAATGAACGCCGATTCGGACAATATAATATACAGAATAGAAAGTTTGTTCAAATCGCAGACGTGATGTGCAGAAAATAATCAAATTTATTTTTATTTATTAAGAAGTATAGAGGTATTTGAGCGATATGAAGATTATAAAACAAATCGTTGCCGTTTGCATGATATTTGTTTTGTCTGCGGGATTTGCCGGCTGCGAAGATAACAATAATAATTTAAACAAAAATCCTGATGATAATATAGACAAAATTAATTATACCGAAACTTTGAGAGTGTATAACGCGGGCGAATATATCGACATGACTACTATTGCGGATTTTGAAAAAGAATTTGCGATAAAAATAGAATATTCTGAATTTGAAAGCAACGAGGATATGTATAGCGAAATTTCAAAAAATTTAAATTCGTATGATGTTTTAGTGCCGTCTGATTATATGATAGACCGGCTTATCAAAGAAGATAAATTAGAAAAACTTGACAAAGACAAAGTTCCTAATATTATAAATATTGCGGAAGAATATCTTAATCCTGTTTATGATTCTGTAAATGATTATGTCGCGCCCTATATGGTCGGGACTTTAGGCATATTATATAACAAAAAATACGCAACTGATAATATTAACAGCTGGACTATATTATTTGATTCGCAATATCAGGGCAAAGTCTTGATGCTTGATTCACAGCGCGATTCTATCGGTATTACGCTTAAAATGCTTGGGTATAGTTTAAATTCCGGCGATGATAACGAACTGGCGCAAGTTAAATCTAAATTAAATAATATGCGTTTTACTTATGACGAGAGCGAAATAATCCGCGATAAAATGGTTGCCGGCGAGGGTGTGCTGGGCGTCGTTTATTCGGGCGACGCTAAAATTGCGATAGACAGAAATCCTGATTTGGCTTACGCGATACCCATAGACGGCTCGAACAAATGGGTCGACGGGTTTGTTATAGTAAAAAATACGCAGCATTTAGCCGCCGCGCAAAAGTTTATAAATTTTATGTGCCGTCCGAATATAGCTGTGCGTAATATGTCAAAAATAGGCTATACTTCGCCGGTCAAAGGAGCATGGGCTGAATTTGGCGGCAATAAAATCATGTTTCCGGCAGAAGAAGAGCTTGAGCGTTGCGAAGCCTTTTTGTATGATATTTCCGCCGCGGAGAAATACGATAAATTATGGAGTGAGATTAATTAAGCTATATTTATTGAATTTATTATATCATTGATAATCCTATGATAAAGACTGTCTTGCGGATTTGAAAGTGTACCTGACCGATTATTCACAGGAAATAATTGATAAAGCGAATAATATACGGTGCAAAGACGCTGAAATTATATGGACGCAAGTTAGCGTTGAGCCGGTCCAGTTCAACCGCGGATTTTATCGGGTTGATATAAGATTTTTCTTCAAAATTACCTGCGAGGCATGCGTAAATCTCGGAAGATCGCAGGAAGTTGAAGGTATAGTCATATTTGACAAGACAGTTATTTTATTCGGAAGCGAAGGAAACGTCAATATATTCAAATCAGACCCCGCGTCTAACAATTTCTGTTTCGAACCCAATTTCAACTCTGAAGGATACCACAGCAATCTGCCGATCGCAGTCGTGGAAGTGGTCGATCCGATATGTCTGGGTGTTAAAATCATAGAAAAATGCGATGATAATCACCATTTTTCCGTAGAATCTATTCCGGAACACGTTCATAATTATGTAAGGGGACAATTAATGGACGAAGGCGAAAAAGACCTTGTCTGTACGCTTGGCATATTTGCCATAATACGGCTTGAACGCCCCACCCAGATAGTAGTGCCTTACAGTGATTTTTATATCCCTGAAAAAGAATGTATTCCAGTAGGCGAAGAAGAACCCTGCGAGCTTTTCAAAAAAATGAAATTCCCCTTGAACGAGTTCTTCCCGCAGCCGTTGAAAAATATAAGTTTTACTGAAGAATTCGTGGAAACAGACGACAGGGAAAGAGATAGAGAGCCAAAACCGAATTGCAGAAGATAAAATTTACAGGCAGAAACACCAGAGGGCGGCAAAATGCCGCCCTCTGGTGTTTTTATATTGGCTCAATAATCCGGTAGCCTATACCGATGTCAGTCAGAATATACTGCGGCTCAGATGGATTATCTTGCTCTCTGTATCGAAATGTCTTTTTTACGCGTGATTTTGGACTTTTTCATCGCCTGCGATACTGCCGGCTGGCTGTACCCTAATATCTCCGCTACCTCTGACTGGTATGCGTCTGGGTGTTTGTGCAGATATTCTAACAGTTTATTCGGACACACTTTTTTCGGGTTGCGTTTCAATGGTTCCTTCGACAAATCTCCTGTGGCTTTGTACTTTTTCTCCCATTTCTTCAATGTCGTTGTACCTATCTTGAATGTTTTGCTTGTTTCCAATACTGTGTGTCCGTCCAATCTATACTGCACTGCGCGTTCTCTATATTTTTTATCATAACTCATGGATTTATTATATCATTTTTGTAGACCTTTTTCAACTTATATTACTATATCTGGCAAATAACATAAACAAGCTCAGCGGGAAGATATAGATTCACACATAAAATAGATAAAATAAATAAGGGGCGAAAATAAATTCCGCCCCAATTTCAATAAGGGACAGAAATAAATCTGCCCCTGACTCTATCGTTTATATAAAATATTTACGCAGTATTATCATTCTCTTTCTGCTTCTTCCTGA
>WRHM01000013.1 GCA_009783265.1 Oscillospiraceae bacterium | reverse complement strand
GTGAGATAGAGAGGCTCGGTATGCAGTTGCTGCTGGAAAACGAGGATTGCGTAACCTTTGACGGCAGGCCATTCAAAAGAAACACTTATATTTTGAGTAAGTCCTGTTCAAAATAAGCTTTTTATATCAGTTGCTTTCATAAAATCACAAACAAAAAATCGTGCATTTATTTTTTCAACTGCACGATTTTTTTATTCAATCATTTTCCATTTTAATATGAGTTATAATATCTTCCACATTACAATCAAGAATGTTGCAAAGTTTATCGAGAGTTTTTGTTTCTACGCTGCCATTTGTTCTTAATCGTTTGACGGTTCTGCTGCAAATTCCATTTTCTTTCAATTTGTATGTGGTAATCCGTTTTTCTTTCTTTGCCGCTCCGATTGTAAAGACTGTCAGTATTTCTTACAATGACATTAAAATCACTCTAAACGGAAAGCAAATAACGCCTAAAGACGCGAACGGTAATGCCGTTGACCCGTTTATATTGAACGGTTCTACATATCTTCCTGTTCGGGCTGTGGGTGAGGCGTTGGGATTAGAAGTAGATTGGGACGGGAAAACTAACACGGTAATACTCAATGACAAGAAAGCAGTGACTCCCGCGCCGCCACCGGCAACCGCAACAAAAGAGACAAAGAAATTCGAGGGCAGACTTGATAAAGAAGATAGCGTAGAAACTTACGATTTTACTCTCCCTTATGCAAGCCGCATCATTCTTGATTTTGAACATAAGTTTATTGACAGCAATACTGAGTATTGGAATATTCAATTTATTTCAAAAAAATATGATGAAAAAATTCTTGAATTTAAATCATACGGAAGCGCTGTAAAAACATCCACCAATGATAAAGCGTCATATTTACCTGCGGGAGAATATTATGTTAAGGTTGCCGAGGGAGGCTGGCACACCACTATGGACTACACTCTTACGGTAAAAACGCAGTAGCTTTAAAGCAACCCCTCCACCGTCTGCGGACGGTCCCCCTCCCCTTTCAGGGGCGGCAAGGAATTTGCTCCAAGCCTCCCCTAACAGGGGAGGTGTCGCGAAGCGACGGAGGGGTTTCACATCTTGACAAAACTATTTTTTTAAAAATGTATTGCATTTGCGTTCGCGTTGTGGTATAATAATCATGAAAGAGGTGATTTTTTATGCCAAAAACAGCAAACCTGAATATCAGGATTGACCCGGAAACAAAAGCCGGAGCGGAAAAACTTTACGCGAAATTCGGAATAACGGTTACCGACGCGGTTAATATGTTTCTGCGACAATCGCTAATAACGGGGGGATTACCGTTTCGCCTGAGCTTGAAACCCACGCTTGATGAGCAGCTTGTCGCCGCGCTTGAAAGAACCCCTGCAAAAGAATACACGCTTAATACAGACAAACACGGCAATCTTATTATTGATAAGGATTTACACCCGGAACTATATGACTGGGCGGTGAACGGATAATGAAACCCTATGACATATTCATGGCATATATCTCGTGGGGTGACGGAGGCAAAAGCCGCCCGGTGCTTGTGTATGCTTTAGATAACGCACTCGTGAGAATTTATCCGATTACGACGCAATACGGGAATAAAAGCGAAGCAATCAAAGCTAAGTATTTTGAAATTAAAAACTGGTCTCAGTCAGGGCTTGATAAGCAGTCATACATTGACACAGGAACAAGACTTACACAAAATTTGTCAGCATTTTACAACTTCAATCCAATCGGCGCGTTAACCGAAGTGGATAAAAAAAGATTAATTGAATTTCTATCAAAATAAAATTTCAGTGTTTTTTTTCGGTTAAAACAAAAATCGTGCATTTATTTTTTCAACTGCACGATTTTTTTATTAAGTTTTGCTTTTATACACGATTCTCTTTATACTCTCGACTGATAAAAAATATTTTGCCGCAAGATTGCCGATTGTCATGCCGTTCTGAAAATGCCTGCATATTTCTGTGTTGCGTTCTTCTATGACATTCCTGCTCCCTGTGTAATATCCCCATTTCTCGCGTGATTCTTTAGGTTTGGGTATATATATCAGTTCTCCCTGCGCGTATTTTTGTATTTCTGCCAGCAAATCTTTCGGAAAAAGAGATTCGGCTTTCAAGTATTTTTTGTTTTTATGTTTTATTTTATTCCGGTTTTTATATTTATAATTATTTTCAGTTTTCATAATCTTTGCGTCCCCCTTAATTTTTTAAATCAATACTGTTTAACATTTTAAAATTACTGAATTAAGGCGCAAAGTTTATATTTAAAAGCTGCAATAATATTTTATTTGTAGGGAATGCCCACCGGGCATTCCGCGCGGACGCGCTATGCGCGCCTCTACCAAAAGCACCAAAAACGAAATCAAATAAACGGCGTAAGCTGTTTAGTCAGCCTCACTTTTTATTCTCCATACAAAGCGCCGCCGTTATGTCAATCCCGTTAAAACTAATATTGCCAGCTTTGTTAAATATAAACCTTGCATGGAGCGGATCATTGCCTTTATTTTTTTGTATTAAAAATTCTATATTCATAAAATTTATCCTCTTTTATTTTTAATTTAGATTTATTAATTGCTTATGTTTAATATTTTTATTCGTCATATAGATTTTTCTTATTTGATTTAAGAATATCCATGACGCTGTCAAAGTCGTCAATGTCGTCGTCGTCAGCAGAAAAGCTGTCGTTGTCTTTTGTATTAAATTTGTCATATCTGTCATAAGAATTGCTTTTGGATTGCCCGGCACTCGTGGAACTTTGAGAGTTTCCGCTTCTTGGAGTGCTGCTGCCCGTCGTCTGGTTTGGCTGATAAGAGCTTCTCGTTCTGTCCAGATTTGAAAATGAGCCGCTTAAACCTGATGTCCCCATATTATCATTATCAGCGTCGTCAAAACCTGTCGCTATTATAGTAATGCTCATTTCGTCTTCCATTTCGTTGTCAAACGCGACGCCGAATATTATTTCGGCTTCCGGGTGAGCGTCAGTATGTACTTTTGATAAAGCCAGATCTATATCGTCAAGTCCTATATCAGGTGAAGTAGTCACATTTACGACTATATTTTTAGCGCCTTTTATCGAAGATTCAAGCAATGGCGAAGAAGTGGCCAATCCTGCCGCGATTTCCGCTTTGTCTTTGCCCTTGTGCCTGCCTACGCCCATGTGGGCGTACCCGGCGTTTTTCATCGCCGACGCCAAATCCATAAAATCAAGATTTATATATCCCGGGACATTAATCAATTCAGATATGCTCTGCACCCCCTGCCTTAAAACGTCGTCGGCTATTTTAAATCCGTTTAGCAGGCTTATTTTTTCCTGCGACGTAATTTTCAGGCGTTCATTGGGTATAACTATCAGCGAATCGACATACTGCCTGAGTTCTTCAATGCCTTTCTCAGCCTGCTGCATTCTTCTCTGGCCCTCGAAAGCAAACGGCCTTGTGACTATCCCCACAGTCAATATATCCTGAGCCTTGGCTATCTTTGCGATAACCGGAGCGGCCCCTGTTCCGGTTCCTCCTCCCATTCCCGCCGTGATAAACACCATGTCCGCGCCTCTGATAGCCGTCGATATTTCTTCCGCGCTCTCTTCAGCCGCTTTTACCCCGATATCGGGATTTGCCCCCGCGCCGTGGCCTTTAGTTATTTTTTCGCCTATTGCGATTTTTTCAACGGCTTTTGACTGTATAAGCACTTGCTTGTCAGTATTTATAACTATGAAGTCAACCCCGCGCACATTTGAATTTATCATGTGATTTACTGCGTTGTTGCCTCCTCCGCCGACCCCAATGACTTTTATGTTCACTCCGCTTTCGTAATTATCCTCTAACTCAAACGACATATATATTTTCCTCCTGATTTCGTAAATTAATACTGTAATACTGTTAGTTTTACATCACTACTATATATAATAATACCTTTTTGTTAATTTTTCAACACTTTTATAAAATTTTTAATAATTTTTTTTATTTTTTATATAAATTTATTTAACCGCGCCTGTTTTTATTAGATTTATATAGTTTTGCGACGTTTTCATCGTATCTGAACGAAGCTGTTTTCTCTTCGGTCATATCAATTATCCCTTCGGCATAATCCGGCAGTTCGTTTATTATTTCAAAAGTGTTTAAAATTTTTGACTCTATATTTTCAAACAGCCCGAACCTGACTAAAAACCTGTCGCCGTAATTCATGACTACGTTAAATTTATTTATTATATCTATATTATTTATTTCTGAAATCGAACCGGCGTTATCTTTATTATTTTTAAAAAAAGCAATTATGTCTTTTAAAAAATTAAATATATCTTCATCTGAGAATTCTATTTTTTCGCCGAGATAGCATTTTTTTATCGCGTCTGTTTCAAGCGTTATAACTCCCTCCGGGGATTCAAAATCTGATTCTGCAACGCCGTTGCTTATGATTTTTATTTTATCTATAACCCTGAATTTTTCAGAAACAATATAATAATCTCCCCCGAGTATTATCCCGTAAAATCCCTGTTCGGTTTTTATTTCTATATTAACAGTCGACGGCGGAAGCCGCGTTATATTCACGCTCTCGGCATAAGTCAGCATTTCTTTTATATTTGTTTTCGCTTTCTTCACGTCTATGCCATACAGTTCTTCCCCCATAGATATTCCGCTTGCCTTTAAAATTTCTTCATAAGAATATTTACCGTTTTCGCTTATATTTATATTTTTTATTTTAAAAAAATATTGGTTTGTAAAAAACAAAAATATTATTGTCACAAGAACAAGCACAAAAACCGCAATCAAAAAATTTTTTATTTTCGCTCCGGCTTTTCTCATTTTTAATTTATTTTTAGAATTTTGGGGATTTTGCGCGCTTCCGGGTTTTCTGACCGCAGTTGCCGCCATGATATTTTTCACCTCCGGTTTTTTATTTTTTCAAGCCCATAATTATTTCATATATTTTATCAAGCGTATCATAAGAAGCAAATCTACTGATATTACGCCCCATATTCGGCAATTTAAACGGATCCGACGTAAGTTCTTCGACTTTTTTTATAAGCGACTCAGCTGTCAGATCTTTTTCTTCTATTATTACGGCGGCATTATGTTTCTCAAGAACTTCAGCATTTTTATACTGGTGATTTTCAGCCACATTCGGCGACGGGATTAATATCGCCGTTTTTTTTACAACGGCAAGTTCGTTTAAAGTGGCCGCTCCCGAACGGCATATAATTATATCAGCCGCCGCATAATATTTATGAATATCATATATATATTCGTTCAGATAAAGATTACTGTAAACTCCAAGGCCTTTACTTCTAAACAAATTGCCGTATTCCTTAAATCCTCTTGGGCCTGTCACATGATAATGCGTTATATTTTTATTTTTTGAATATTTGTCCATAAAATCTATCAGCACTTCGTTTATTTTTTCTGCCCCACCGCTTCCGCCGACTGAAATAATCATAGGCCTGCCGGGACTTAACTCTTTTTTTTCATCTTTATGATTTACATTAAAAAATTCCGATTTTACCGGAGTTCCCGTATATATGTATTTATCGCTCATGCCGTCTTTGAAATATTTTCTGCTTTCTTCAAAGCTTATCATAACTTTGTCGGCAGTTTTTGCAAGAGCCTTGGTCGTTACTCCCGGAAAAGCGTTTTCTTCCAATATAACAGTCGGGATTTTAAGTTTCGCCGCGACAGACAATACAGGCCAGCTTACATATCCTCCCGTTCCCACTACAACATCGGGATTATAATTTTTAATTATTTTTTTCGCGGCAACCCGTGAAGTAAACGCCTTTACAGCAGCGTCTATATTAGCAAACGAAATTTTTTTCTTACGATTGAATCCCCGTACTTTTAAATAATATATTTTATATCCCGCTTTGGGGACAAGTTTATTTTCTATTCCTTTTTCGGTTCCGGCAAAAGCTATTTGGATATTCTTGTTTTTATCGCATAAATAATTCGCTATCGCAATCGCCGGATTTACATGACCTCCCGTTCCGCCTCCGCTGATTAAAACACGCATATAACTCAACACTCAACTCTTTCATATAAATATTATAACTAACACAATGCTATTCCCTACGGTTTCTCCTGATAAGAATATCTCGATATCGACAATATTATTCCCATCTCTGCCATCAGGACAATCAACGCCGTCCCTCCATAGCTGAAAAACGGCATGGGTATCCCGGTTGCGGGAAGAATATTCGTAACCACCGCTATATTTAATATAAATTGCAGCGCGACTTTTACCGTAATTCCCATAACCACAACCGAAGAAAATTTAGTCGGCGCATGATACGCTATCACAAACCCGCGCCATATTAATAAAACAAACAGGGCAATAATTAAAATAGCTCCTATAAATCCCAGCTCCTCGCATAATATAGCAAAAATATAATCATTCTGGGGTTCTGGCAGATATAAAAACTTCTGTCTGCTCTGCCCCCAGCCAAGACCTGTAAGCCCGCCTGAGCCTATCGCATATAAAGACTGTATTATCTGATGTCCCGCGTCGCGCGGGTCTATAAACGGATCAAGCCAGACCGCGAGCCTTTTTCCTGCATGTTCCATTCCGATTTTGTTTAAAATTTCGATAATTTTATCCGTATAATTAATTACATAAAACACGCCAAGCGTAGCTGCCGCTCCGCCTATTCCAAAAAATATGCCCGGCGTTTCGCCTATCAGCATCATTGCCACGCAGAGAAGCGCAATAATAATCAGCCCCGATAGATGCTTTTGCATAAATAAAGCTCCCGCAATAGAAGCGATAATCAAAATAGGCACAACTATCCCCCATTTGATTTTTTTCATTTTATCGCCTAATTTAGTTATATAAAACGCAAATAAAATAACCACCGCAAGTTTCATAAATTCCGACGGCTGGAGCTGAAACCCGAAAATCATAATCCAGCGCGTTGCCCCGTGCGTCACTTTACCAATAAACGGCGTGATATAATTTAAAAATAACGTCCCTAAAAAGATCGGGACCGCCAGTTTTTCCAGATACCTGTAATCAGCAAAAATTGACATTATAAACATCGCCGCAATTCCAAGCCCCGCCATCATAAGCTGTTTTTTTGCGAAGAAATAACTGTCCCCGTAATACTGCAAAGCGTTGGCGTAACTTGCGCTGAATATCATGACCGTACCCAGACACAGCAGTATAATAACAAAAATCAAAAATAAACGGTCAACTCCCTCACGGTATCTGATTTCTTCTGTAACAGGCTTTTTTCTTCTTTTAAGGGAATTAACCTGCGCCATATTTATTATCGTATGCTCAGGGATTCCTTGAGCAGCTGATTGTGATCGCTGCTGTGCGGACAGCCGGGTATTATTCGTCTGCCTTGTGTTATAATTTATTTGATTATTATAAATATTCTTGCTGTTATTTTTATTCAATCCCGCACCGGATTTTTCAGCCATTATTGCTTTTCTCCTCCCCTTTGCGTTTTTTTATTAACGCAATACTACGCCTAATACAGACACGGCCGACATAACAAGCGTTATCGCCGCCGCTACAAAAACAATCTTATACTCGCTCCAACCGTACAATTCTAATAAATGATGTATGGGCGCTATTTTGAAAAACCGTCTTTTTGTCAACTTATAATATGCTATTTGTATCATTGACGATAGAGAATCTATAATATAAACTATCCCGAATAATACAAGCAGGATCGGTATATTCAGCCATATCGCAATCCCCACTACCAATCCGCCCAAAAACAGCGAACCTGTGTCTCCCATAAAAATTTTAGCGGGATAAAAATTATAATACAAATATCCGACTAATCCGCCAAGACACGCGCTTGTCAGTATTACGCCCGGATTATTGCCGTTTATATAAAATATTATTATATACATGACCATTATTATCGCTGTTACAGTCCCGCACATCCCGTCTATACCGTCATGAATATTTACGCTGTTTACGATAAAAACAATTCCCAGAACTACGCATATATAATAAAAAATCCCCATATCTATATTTATATTTGCAAACGGGATAAATAATTCGCTTGTAATAACGCCGCTTAGTTTCATTAAAACAGTATAGATAATCGCGACGGGAAACACCAAAGCAAATTTTTGCACGCGCGTCAATCCCTCGTTTTGTTTTTTTAAACGTTTTGTGTAATCGTCAATAAAACCTATAGCCGCATAGCAAAACGCCATTATATAAGTATATATATCGGCAAAACCGCTTTCTTTTCTCTCCACAGTAAATCCAAAAACCAGAACAGCCGCAAGCGTGCCGAGAATAAATAAAATCCCGCCCATAAACGGCGTTCCTTCTTTTGATTTATGCCACCTCGGCCCTATATCAAGAATTTTTTGTCCCATTTTTATTGATTTTAAAAACGGTATTAATATCTTGCCGAGTAAAAGCGCAATAACAAGCGACAATATAAGCGGAGCCATTATATAATAATACATTCTGCGTTAAAATTCCCTTTCGATTTTGATTCGATATGTCAGGGACGGCTCTTTAAGAATCCGTCCCGTTACATATCGACCCCATAACTCTATATAAATTTATTTTTGAAGGCTTCGATAACAGTTTCCATCGCCATTCCACGGCTTGCTTTAAATAATATAACATCGCCTTTTTTTACGTCGCCGTAAATTACATCCACAATATCAGATTTATCCGGAGTATAAAAACAGTCGCCGCCGCTCTGAAACATAGCGTCAAATGTCGCTTTTGATTTCTCGCCGAATAAATATGTGCTGATATTTTTTTCTGCTGCCGCTTTGCCTATTTTTGCATGTATTTCTTCGGAATAATCCCCGGCTTCGAGAATATCTGACAAAACGGCGATTTTACGTCCGTTTGTTTTATCCGCTATTCCCGAAAGAACGTCAAAGGCCGCCAAAACAGACTCAAGGCTCGCGTTGTAACAGTCGTCAATTATTGTTATACCATTTAAGTCATAGATATTTTGTCGCATTTTTGCGTTTTGAAAATTATTAAATCCGGCTTGAATTTTTTCGTTTGAAAGTCCGTAAATCTTCCCCACGATTATTGCGGGAAGGGCGTCATATACATTTTGGATACCCGCGGCCGGAATTTTATATTTATAATTTTTCACACTAAACTCAGAAATATTTTTTTCATAGTCAAACTTTATGTTTTCAGCCGTAAAATCCGCTTCTCTATTATTTATTCCAAAAAAGTATTCTTTTTTACCGGTTTTGTTTTTTTCAGAATATAAAAGCGGCTCGTCCGCGTTTAAAATAATATTTGCATCATAGCTCATGCCGTCAAGAATCTCGAATTTCGCTTTTTTTATGCCTTCTCTTGATCCGAGCATTTCTATATGCGAAGTCCCTATATTCGTGATGACTGCCGTGTTCGGATTTGCGGTTTCCGATAGCTTTTGTATCTCACCGAACCCGCTCATTCCCATTTCGAGAACAAGCGCTTCCGTATCTTCGCCAAGCGAAAACAAAGTAAACGGCAGTCCTATCTCGGTATTAAAATTCCCTTCGCTCTTCTTAGTCGTGAATTTTCCCACGAGAACCGAATATATAAATTCCTTTGTTGTGGTCTTCCCTACACTCCCCGTGACCGCAACTGTCTTTTCAAGTTTTTTAAATTTGCTTTTATAATATTTCGAAGTATCTAAAAGTGCCTGAACTGTGTCTTTAACTGCGATAATAGCTATGTTTTCATGTTGTAAATCAAATCGCTTTACATTATTTTTTTCTGATTCAGCTACTACTCCCAACGCTCCGTTTTCAATCGCTTGCGATATAAAATCATGTCCGTCGGCCTTTTCGCCTTTAATTGCGTAAAATAAACTTTCGGGTAAAATTTTTCTTGAATCCGTCGATATGTTTTTTATTTTCGGAACATCAAGGATGCCGTCCCCTACAGATTTATTTATATATATAATCTCGCCGTTAATCGCTTTAGCTATTTCTGCGATGCTCATGCTCAAATTCATATACTATTTCCCTCTCGCTGAAATGTTTTATTTGCCCTTTTTCGTTTATATAATCTTCGTGCCCTTTTCCTGCAAGAAGAATAACATCGCCGGGCTGCGCAATATCCATTGCGTATTCTATAGCCTCTCTCCTGTCAATAATTTTCGTAAATTTATCTCCTGAAATTCCCCTGACTATATCTTCTATTATATTTACCGGTTCTTCCGTTCTCGAATTGTCTGAAGTTATTATACAAAAATCCGAATTTTTTGAAGCTATTCGTCCCATAATCGGACGTTTGATTTTGTCCCTGTCGCCGCCGCAACCGAATAATGCTATTATCCTGCCTTCCGTAAAAATTCTTATTGATTTCAAAACATTTTCCAGAGCATCCGGAGTATGGGCATAATCTATAAATATTGAATACGGGGTGTTTGTGTCTAACTTTTCCATTCTGCCTCTTATTTTTACTTTTTTCAACGCCCCGCTTATAATCTCTCCGTCTATTCCCAGAATATATCCGGCCGTAGCGGCGGCAAGCGTGTTATACACATAAAATCCGCCCGCCATCGGCGAAGATATTTTGAATATTTTATCTGTATTTATTGCGGCAAAATCATATTCTATTCCGTTTACTCCCAAATATTTTATATTATCAGCCTGAAAGTCAGCTCTTGATTTTATCCCGTATAAATAATTTTTGCTTGCCGATAAATCAATAATATCACGGGTTGCTTCGTCGTCTGCGTTTAATATCCCGGTTTTACACATCCTGAATAATTTGGCTTTGGCTCTTTTGTAATTTTCCATGCTGCCGTGAAAATCCAAATGGTCCTGAGTAAGATTTGTGAAAATCCCTATGTCTATAATCCCTAATCCCGCTATTTTGTCAAGTTCAAGCGAATGTGAAGAAATTTCCATGACTACATAATCTATTCCTGCGTTTCCGGCAACCGAAAATAATCTCGCAATCTCGTCCGGGTCACACGTTGTGAGTTTTGATTCTTTCTCCAAATCGCCGATTATATATTTTATAGTCCCGAACAAAGCCGTTTTATAACCCGCGTCTTCTAATATTTGTTTTATCATATATGAAACAGAAGTTTTGCCGTTTGTCCCGGTTATGCCGATTATTTTTATTTTCCCGGATTTAAATTTAGATTTAGATTTTATCGGGTCGCCGTACCATGTCATCCAAAGTTCCGCTTCTGTTTTTCTCGTATTCTGAACTATTACATAAGGCGTGTTTGATTTTATTATAACTTCTTCGAAATCTTCGGGCTTATATTCCAGAATCACCAGAACCGCCCCGTTTTTCACAGCTTCGCCAATATATTTATGCCCGTCGGTTTTAGTTCCGGCCAAACATATAAACGCAGCGTTTACTTTTACATCCAAAGAATTTCTCGTAATATTGCAGATTTCAAAATTATTTTTTTCTTCCGTTATATTTATATTTGTCTCTTTGACTTCGATATTTTTGATTAAATCAAATAATTTCATTATTTAAATCGCTCCTTCCGGTTATGTATAAAATATAAAAATTTTCAAGCTTTTTCGCTTTTCTTTATATTTTATGCGCCGTATTTTTTGAACGATATTAAATTTTAATTTTATCTTGATTTTAACCGGTTATATAAATATTCTCAATTTGATTTGAGCGTAAATCCAGTTAAAATAAATATAATTTAATCAGTAATTGAATTGTGCCTGAATTCAACGGTGACAATCGTTCCAATCGCAACAAATTCCCCCGCCATTGGCTCCTGTTTTAAGGCGATTGCGTTTGAATCCATATTTTCCGCTCCTATTATATTTATATTTAAGCCCGCGTCGATTATACGCTTGTTAGCCTGCCCTGCGGTCATGCCCGTTACATCGGGGATTTCAACAGTTTCTTTCTCCTGAATATTATCAGTATATAATATAATATTTCCGCCTTTGAGAAGCGAGCTCCCGGCTTTTGGTATCTGTTCCCTTACAAATTCACCGTCGCCGACAACTGTGTATTTAAGCCCTTTGGATATTATATCTTCTTTTACGTTGGCTATTTTCTGCATCCCGTAATTTTTTACGACTATATAGCTCTCCGCCATTTCCGAATATTTAGGCTCGATTCCCAAATAAGGCAGAATATCAGCAAGAGTTCTGGATACATAAGGAGCCGCTATAACACCGCCGTAAACACTTCCAACTGAAGGCTCGTCCACTATTATTATCAAGGCAACCTGCGGATTGTCAGCGGGAGCGTAAGCTATACATGAGCCTATTCTGGCGTCTGTGCCGACTTCTTTCTCTGAAGTTCCAGTTTTTGCCGCAACATCATATCCTTTTACAAAAGCGTTCCTCGCGGCTCCGCCGTTGGCAACGCCGTCGGCTAATATACCTGAAAGGCGTTTGCTCGTATCTTCCGATATTACCATGCGTTTTATCTCAGTATCAAAACTTTTTATTATATTGCCGTCGTCGTCAACTATTGCCTTTACTACGTGCGGCGTAACTAATTTCCCTCCGTTTGCCACTGCGGCTATACCAGTAAGCTGTTGTATAGGAGTGATTTTAAATCTCTGTCCAAATGATGAAGTCGCAAGCTCGACAGTTCTGAAATTTTCAGGCTTATGTGTTATGCTCCCTGCTTCCGAGGGCAAATCTATCCCGGTTTTCTGATTATAGCCGAATGCGTCAAAATATTTTAAAAACGCAACATTCCCGACTCTTTCGGCAGTCTGCATAAGCACCGGGTTGCATGACTCTTTAAGTCCCTCTGCAAAAGTCTCGCTCCCGTGACCGCCATATAAATGGCACGATATCCGGATTCCAGAGACAACATAATATCCCGGGCAATAAAACCCGTCTGTTTCTTTTACGACTTTTTCTTCAAGCCCCATAGAAGCTGTTATAACTTTAAAAGTAGATCCCGGTTCATAAGGCTCTGTTATCGCTTTATTATTCCATAATTTAAATAATTTCTGCAAATTTATTTCGTCTTCTCTGGCTTCTTCAGATTCAAATTCTTTATTTTCTATATATAAAAGCGTTTTGTCGTCAAGATTTATGTACTGCATAATTTCGGGGTCTATAATTCCCGGATTATTCAAGTCAAACGACGGGATAGTTGCCATAGCGAGTATTTCGCCTGTATTTACGTCCATAACAATCCCGGTAACTCTCTCTCTTGGCTGGGATTCAGAAAACGCGGCTTCCAGATTCTTTTCAAGAAAATTCTGTATTGCCCAATCAATAGTAAGAATTACATTATTTCCCTGCTGGGCGTCTATATAAGTCGAATATTCAGAGTTCATTGATTTTCCAAGAGCGTTTTTCGCCGTGATAATCCTCCCCGGAACGCCTTTCAGATATTCATCGAACTGATATTCGACCCCAAATCTTCCCTCGTTGTCCGTTCCGGTAAATCCAATAACCTGAGCCGCCAAATTTGAATACGGATAAATTCTTTTTGTCTCAGGTCTGAAATATATCGCGTCTATATCGTTTTCGAGTTTAAATTCACGCACTTTATTTGCTACGCTTATTTCGACATTGTGCTTTATATTTTCGTCTTTTCTGTTTTTTTTCTGGGTTTTTATATATATATCTTCATAATCCACTCCGAGAATTTCCGATAATCCCTGAGATATTAGCTTGGCTTCGTCGTCGTTTTTTATTTCCACAGGCGAAATAAACACCTGCTCGACCGGGGCGTTGCTCGCAAGGACTTTCATATTCCGGTCGTATATTATCCCCCTCTGGGGGCTTATCGGAATATCTCCGGTCTGCTGCTGTATCGCCTGATCCTGATATGTTTTGAAATTTGTTATCTGTATATCATAAAGTTTAAATAAAACGGCGGTTATCCCTGCGATTATTATCAGACTGACGATAAACATACGCGATTTTTTCAATTTATAATTATTGCCGTCCAATTACTTCTTCTCCCCGCAAATATATTATTATATATTTATTTTAGTATAATCCCATTTATTCCTTTTAATTTTTGAATATCGCGGACATAAAATTCGGAAAATCTATAATCGAACTGTTTTTTTCTTCTATTACTTCGACTTTGTCGTTCAAACTACCTGAGATATAATGCTTCTGAAGCAAATCTTCGTTAACCATTTCAAGTTTATTTACGGCGTAATCTATTATATAATTCAAATCGTTTTTCTTGTCAAGCTCATTCGCGAGAATTTTTTCCTTTTTTATTTCAAAAGTTATATCTTCGTTTATTTCATTTATTCTGACGTTTTTTTCATTCAGAACAGTTTGTGAATAAATCAAGCATATTAAAAAAAACGAAGTGATGATAACACAAAATAAAACATTTACCGGAAGCTTTTTTTTCTCTGTATTAATAGTTCTTATTCTTATATGTATTTTTTCCGCTGCCGCTTTTTCGGCTATTTTTTTTCTCATCAGCGGAGTCGTAAGTTCTTTACCCGTTATTACCCTTCGCCTGTTGGGATATTTCTTCCGGGTACCGCGCAAACGGTCATTATATCTTCCAGCGTCCCTGACGCGTCCCGGCATATTCAAAGCAGCGGCGTTAGCAGTATTTCCCCTTGAATTTTTCACGGAATATCCGGAATAATTCGTATATTTAGCATTAGCATAATTTGAACGATTTAGATTATTTAATATACTCGAATTTTTTGAACTGCTTGAATAATTACTGCCTGTTTTAGACTGTTTTGCCGTATTGCTTTTATTATTTTTTTGCGTTTTTTGCGGCATACTGTTTCTCCCCCTATTGTTTTCATCAAAGTTTTTCCAGCGCTCTTAACTTCGCGTTTTCTGAACGGCTCCCGTTTTCTTCTATTTCTTTTTTGCTTGGATATACGGGTTTTTTAGTTATTATTTTTGACGTGGCCTTTTTTTCGCATATACAAATGGGAAAATCCGGCGGACAAATACATTTTTTTTCGTATTTCCCAAAACATTTTTTTACTATCCTGTCTTCAATCGAATGGAAAGAAATTACAGCGCATCTCCCTCCAGTTTCAAGTATTTGCTCGACAGAATCCAGCGTAGGCTCTATATTTTCCAATTCCTGATTCACAAAAATTCTTATTGCCTGAAATGACCTTTTTGCGGGATGTCCCCCATTATATCTTACGTTTTTAACAGCATTTTTTATTATATCCGCAAGTTCAATAGTAGTCCCGATATATTTTTCATCCCTCCTTTTTATTATTGCTCTGACAATAAGTTCCGTATATCTCTCTTCTCCGTAATTATATAACATTTCCGTGAGTTTATTTTTATCGAATTTATTTACTACGTCGGCCGCCGTCAGTTTCTGTTCCCTGTCCATTCTCATATCCAGAGCCGAATCTTTCATATAAGAAAATCCCCTGTCGGCCTCAATCTGCCAGTTTGAAATCCCCAAATCAATAAGCGCGCCGCTTATTTTCTCAAACCCCAGATTTTTTACTATATCTTTTATATTTAAATAATTATCTTTTACAAAATATATTTTATCTTTATAATCTTTAAGTTTTTCACTCGAAAAATTAATTGCGTCTATATCTCTGTCAACGGCGATAAGTTTCCCGTTATTATTAAGATTCTGCAAGATTTTATACGCGTGGCTTCCTCCGCCTAATGTCAAATCGCAGTAAATACCGTCGGGTTTGATATTCAAATATTCTATAGATTCGTTTAACATCACAGGATAATGATTAAACTGATTAATTTGATTAGCTTGGTTAATTTCCATAATATTTTATATTAAAATTAAAATCCTACTTCCAATAAATCGTTTATGATAGATTCCCTGTTTTCCTCAGCGTTTAATTTTCCGTTAAAATCTTCCCATTCTGTCACGTTCCAGATTTGCGCGTGAGTGTGATTTCCGATTATCATAACTTCTTTTTCCGTGAGGAGCCTCAGGTCTTTATCTTCGCAAAACTGTTCGTTTAAGACAATCCTGCCCTGAGAGTCGATTTCAACTTCATAAGAATTAGAATATATATACTGCCTTACTTTTTTCATTTTGATTGTCGGGAGCTGTTCTATTTTTTCAGAAAATATTTCCCACTGGCCCATAGAATATAAATTCAGGCATTTATCAACCACATCTCTGGATAATACGCATCTTACTCCCAAATCCCCTCTGAATTTATGGGGTATGCATATTCTATTTTTGGAATCTATCGCGTATTTATACTTTCCAATCAACATAAAAATCACAAAACCCTTTATTATTTGTTTGTTTATTCATAAATTCATGCTATTATCTATATATTGCTTGAATCCTCTGGATTTACGGGGATAATATCATGTAATGGCGTTTGCTTTACAATCCCCACCTGTCCCCATTGACCCCCACTTTTATTTTCAAATTTCTATAATTATAACTTACATAACAAAAAAAAGCAAGAGCTATTTGGGAAAAAACATCAATATTTCCAAAATAGCTCATTTTTTTTAACACTATGTTAATATTTATTTTTCGACAAGTTTTTCAATTAGCCTGCCCATGTAAAACATCTGCGCTTTACACTAAATATTTTTTGCTTTTTTCTTTAAAATTCCAGCAATATAATCATTCACTTTTTCAGGCACATAACCGGATATATCTCTCTTATACATAATCATTTCCCTGACAAAAGTCGAACTTATATATAAATGCTCCGTTTTAGCGGGGAAAAACAGCGTGTCTATCCCGCCTATCTCCCTGTTGATCCTGAACATGTCGCTCTCGTATTCATAATCTATTATATTCCTAATGCCTTTTATTATAAATCCCGCCGTTTTTGATTTCGCGTATTCCACAAGTAAATCACTCGTTGCGTCAATTATGACTTTTTCAATTCCACCGCACGCAAGCCTGAGCATTTCCAGCCGTTCTTCTGGATTAAACATTGTTTTTTTTGACGAATTGTCAAACGAAGTCACATAAATTTTATCAAATATTTTTGCCGCTCTTAAAATAACATCTAAATGTCCGTTTGTGACGGGGTCAAAAACTCCCGGAATTACGCAAATATTCTGTTTATCCATCTTTTTCGTCCTCTCTGCTATCTGTTTCTATTAGTTTTATTTTCAATATAGTTATATATATTTTGCCGTATTTATATATTTTACTGCTTTGAATCCTGCTTATAATTTCTTCGTCCAAATCTAAATTTAACTGCTCGCCGTTGCCCGTTTCACAGATTACTAACCCTCCGTCAGATATAAATTCATGTTTTATAAGCTTTTTTACGCAATCGTTTATTAATCTGCGGCTCGATTCATACGGCGGGTCAATAAAAACTATATCAAATTTGTCAAAATCCCTGCGTTTTTTTAGACCTCCCAAATATTCCGAATAATCATACCTGTATATATTGCACTTGTCATATAATTTCGCTTTCTGAGCGTTTTTTCTTATAATTTCTATACAATCTGCATTTGAATCCACAAATACGGCTTCTCTTGCTCCTCTGCTCAGCGCTTCAAACCCAAGCTGCCCCGAACCCGCGAATAAATCAAGAATTTTCGCGTCAATCACATCAAAATTTATCGCGTTAAAAAAATTTTCTTTTACCCTGCCAAGAGTGGGCCGGGTATCTTCTCCGTCTAAAGTTTCTAAAACTGTTCCGCGCGCTTTTCCCGCTATTATCCGCATTATATCACCCCTTCGCTTTCTGTCTCTTTTTCTTTTGTTTTTATTTCTTCCGGATTTCGCATAGAATTAAAATAATTTATTATATTTTCCGCGTCAGTTTTCGTCACGCCTTTTACTTTCACAAGTTCGTCAACCGTCGCTTTTTCTATCTCGTCTATAGACTTGAATTGATCGAATAAATTTTTTATTTTGGCGGCGCCAAGCCCTTTTATATTCTGTAAAACAGACGTCTTTACAGTTTTTCTGCGCTTTGTGTCCATTCGTTTCAGAGAATATCTGTGAACTTCTTCCTGAATCTTATAAAACAAAATAAAAACAGTTTGATCTTTTGCAATATTTATCTCTTTTTCGCCGTTTGTCAAAACCCTCGTTTTGTGAAATTCGTCTTTAACCATTCCGAATACGGGGATTTCCGCGATTTCTTTGCACTGTTGAACTCCGCCCTCGACGTTCCCTGCGGCAAAATCTTTTAAAACTTTTTTTATCACAGATACATGCCCTTTTCCCCCGTCAAGTAAAATCAAATCCGGCAGCTTCGCGAATCCGTTTTCGCCGCTTGTTTTGCTCTCGCCGTTTTTTATCTCAAGATAATTCCTGAATCTTCGCTCAATCGCTTCACTCATAGACGCGTAATCGTCCTGAGTGTCAGTCACAGTTTTAATATTAAAACTCTTGTAATCGCTTTTCTTGAATGCTCCGTCCTGAATAACAATCATCCCGCATGTTATATTATCCGAACCTGAATTTGAAACGTCATACGCCTCTATTCTCTGCGGCAAAACCTCAAGGCTTAAAATTTTCGCGATAGCCGCGAGTTTATTTGTGTCCCTCGAATATTTTTCTTTATATAACCTTTGATTTTCTTTTGAATTTGTCACGGCTAAATTTACAGTGATTTTTTGATCGCCCTTTTTCGGGCATATTATCTTTACTTTTGTTTTAGTTTTTTCGCTCAGCCAGTCCTGCAATAAATTTATGTTCTCTTCGCTTATATTTACGCTCGATAAAATTTGTTTTGGGATAAAACTGCGGTTTATATAATATTCCTGAAGATACTGCATAAATCCCTCTTCGTCTAAAATTTCGTCATAAGCGAAATGCTCTGTGATTTTATCGACCATTACGCCGCTTCTTATATTAAAAACAGAAACGCAGGAGCTTGTATCTCCCACATAAACGCCGAAAACATCCTCGTCTATATCGGGCGCGGCGACTATCCTCTGTTTTGAGCGTAATTTTTCAAGCGCAGATTTCCTGTCCCTGAATTGCGCGGCTTTTTCAAAATCCAGATTTTCCGAAGCGCTAATCATGTTTGCGTTATAAAATTTTATAAGATTTTCATAATCGCCTTTTATAAATAAAATAACGTCGTTTATTATATTTTTATATTCTTCGGCGTTTATGCTTCCCGTGCATACCCCCATGCACCTGCCGATTCTGAGATTCAGGCACGGTCGCCTTTTGTTTATATCCCTGGGAAATTCGTTGCTGCACGCAGGCAATTTAAAATGCTTGTCTATCTCGTCTATTAACTCATATATGCTGCCTTTATTTGAATACGGGCCGAAAAACAAAGATTTATCGCTTGCCGCCCTTGCTCTGACAACGCTTAAATTAGGATATTCGCTCTGGATATTTATTTTAAGATACGGGTAATTCTTGTCGTCTTTTAATCTTATATTATATTTCGGCGCGTGTAATTTTATTAATTGATTTTCTAAAATTAACGCTTCTATTTCGTTGCCTGTGACTATAAAATCAAAATCATATATATTTTCGACGAGTTTATTTGTTTTGTAATCCCTGTGGGGATAAAAAATAAAATACTGCGAGACCCTGTTTGCCAGATATTTGGCTTTCCCGATATAAATTATTTTATTTTTATTGTTTTTCATAAGATAAACCCCGCTTTTATGCGGCAGCGACAGGGCTTTTTTCTTGAGGGGTTTAATTCTCTCTTTTACTGATTTGCTATCTTCTGTTTTTTCGGCTTCTTCAAATTTTTCTTTTGTTTCTTCGGCATTATTTATATTTTCCATAAAAAATAATTCTCCTGAATACAACAAAACGACAAGAAACAAGCTACGCCTGCCTTTTTCGCAAACCCGCCCCATCTATGCCGTTTAAATCGACTATATTATTTATATATTATATTTTAATTCTATTTATTATTTATTTTATTCGTTGATTCCTTTTTGGATAAGTTCGACAAGCCCGGAGAGAGCTTCTTCTTCGTCCACCCCGTCCGATATTAAAGTTATAGACGTGCCTTTTCCAATTCCTAACGAAAGCACTCCCAATAAACTCTTGGCGTTTACTCTCCTGTCTCCCTTTTCGACCCATATCGAACTTTTATATGAGTTCGATTTCTGAACAAAAAACGTAGCTGGCCTGGCGTGCAGCCCAACATTAATTTGTACGGTAACGTCTTTGGAAATCATTATTATACGCTCCTGTTAAATAAAACTTTTAATAATTTTGTTAATTTAATTTGTTAAATTATATAAAATTTTTCTTAAACCCAACACCGGTCATGCAAATAATATTGACCGTTTGTTCCGAACGATTTAAGAAAAAATCTATGATATTATATTATATCATAGATTTCATGAAAAATCAACAGTTTTTTATTATATTTATAATAAATTAACAATTTTTTTTGAACTTTTCTGACTATTTATTACTATTCATTAATTTTCTTCACGCTGAGCACTCTGATTACGCCTTCCCATTCGCCGGTATGAACATACAATTCTTTATTGGGCGCGACAAAAGTATTCCCGTTTATCATGTGTCCTTCTTTTGTAGTTCTCCCGGTGCTTGTCATTATCCCGGTCACGTCTATTCTCCCCGGCCGTTCTGTCTTTGATATATCACCGCGTAAACCTTCGGAATAATGCACGGCGGGTCTTATATCAAGTATCGTTGTTATTTCCCCGATTTTTATACTTTCCGTAGTCATATAAAACGATTTCCCCTCAACCAAGTACTGCTGGGAGGCTTCCTGTATATCAAGCACTAAAAATTCTATTTCAAACGTTTCGCCGTGCGCGTTAAGATTTATTGTATCCGCGAGATTATATCTCATGATGATTCCCACAACCGCTAAAATTATAAACAAAATTATTATCAGATCTATTATATTAAATCCGGATTTTTTTTCTCTTTCTTTTACTTCTTTCATAATCTATTCCGTACCGCCTTTCTCTGACCCGTCGTCGTTTATTTCTTCTATGGCAACGCAGTTTCCGTAGCTTACGAGATACGGCGTTCTGAAATCAAGTCTTGTTCCGACCATAATAGGCTTGCCGTTTACTTCATATTTGGCTTTGTCTTTTTTGCATTTTGCCTTGACTGTAATCGTAACTTTTGAATGATCCGGATACAGTTTGCTTAATACTATATTATCTTCCAGATTAGTAGTGTTTGAATAAGCGTCGGTTCTTTTTACTTCCTGCACTTCGCCTATATTATAGCTTCTAACGCTGTCTATTATCGTCGTTCCTTTAGTTATAAGATGCAACGATCCGAGAAAATCGTTTCTTATCAACGGAATCTCTATCGTGTATAATATAGTAGTGTTTTCGCTGCCCGCAAAAAGATTATTTCCCAGCATGATATAAATCAAAAGCGAAACCGCCGCAATAATAATAACGATAAGTATAAAATCTATAATATTAAATCTATAAGTTTTTTTCCGGCTTACGGGATTCGAAAAATTTCGGTTATCCATTTTTGACTTTCACTTCTTTCTTTAAATTATTTTCACTTTAATTTTTATTTTAAATACCGGGTTCTTCTTTAGGCGTTTGATTTCTCAAACTAAACCGGCAAACGGCTACAGTTATCGAAACAATGAGCCAGAACATTAAATAAACCCTGTAATTATACCATACATAATCAGTAAACCCGTTGAGTAAAAATCCTGTCACGGCACATAATCCCGCCGCCACAAAAAGTTTGATATATGTTTCATTCGCTTTTTTTATAGCCGTAAAGCAATACTGCATAAATAAAAATATAATAAATATAAAAACGGCAAGTCCTATAGAGCCGTATTCCACGCAGACCTGAAGATATAAACTGTGGCTGTGGGGTGCGCTTTCGATTCCCGCAAGAGAATATCCCGGATAGACTAATTTAAACGCTTCTATGCCAACCCCTATGCCTTCGATTATATAATCTTTTATTAATTTAATAGCAGCCTGCCATATAGATACCCGGTAAGAAGTCGAAGAATCGGCAATGCTGCCTATCGTAGTAAATCTTTGGATTATTGTTTCAGAAAGCACTATAGGGGCAAACGGTACTATCAGCAATATGCCCAAATACGCGACTATCACTTTTCTGTTTATTATAATAAGCAAAATCATAGACGAAAATATAATCCCGAGCCACGAACCTCTCGACCATGTGTAAACAAGACAAAGCAAAGTAAAAAATATATAGATTATATAAGGCATCCGGTTTCTAACACGGTTTGCGTGAACCAGTGAAACAATCACAAACGGTATTATCAATATCAGATATTCAGCCAAAACATTGGGATTCCCAAAAGTTGACACTACCCTTCCCGCAATATCCGAAAACATATCGGCGTCCTGCCAAGTCTGGTCGCCCACTCCGAAATAATTCTGGAATATCCCGTAAGCCGCAACCAAAAATCCCGAAAACATCAGCACGGCAACAGTCCGTTTTATCATTTCTTTCGACCTTATGATATTCACCCCGGTAAAATATATAAGCGTAAAGCATAAATAAATCAGCGCGGGCCTTATGCTCCCGGTTTTTGAAACGGAAATTGCGCCGCTGAAAAATATAAGCATACTGAACATAAGCACAAACAAATCAAAGATTTCAAAATTAAACGTTCTCTTTCCCCTTATCAGCTTTAAAAAATAACAGCCG
Source organism: Oscillospiraceae bacterium (assembly GCA_009783265.1). GTDB lineage: Bacteria > Bacillota > Clostridia > Oscillospirales > WRJC01 > WRJC01. The sequence goes on along the minus strand of WRHM01000013.1, from coordinate 18,218 downwards.
GAAATTAAAATACAGGGCATAGCACCTGTAATTACCAAATTACCCGAAGGCAAAAACGGCACCGCGAACAAAAACGCCAGAAATCCCATTTCAGGATAGCATAAAATAATATAAAACGCAACAATCCCCACGATTGCAAGACACATGGGTATAACAGAACCCCAATCTGATAAATTGGTAAAATAAGTCATAATCCCAAGTATCATGCCGATAAAAAAGCATATAATATTAACTTTTCTCAGGTTTTGGTTTTGATTTTTGCTTTCAGCCTGTCTGCCCTGTTTTTCGATTCGTTCTGGGAATCCTAAAAACCTGAAAATAATAAAATTGCATATAGAACTTCCATAGAGCGATTCATATAAAGACTGCCTGCCGAATATAATCAGCAAAACCGAAAACGCCGTCAAAGCCAGCCCCGCGATTAAATCTATCATCATAGTGTCAGGATTTTTCAAAATATAAACTTTAAGCAGATATACCAACGAAGAATAAAACCCGACAGATATAAAAAATACCCCGAGCGTGTTTAAACCCGCAGATAATATATTATCCGCGAAATTTTTTATCCCTGTTATCAATATGCTGTTTTCGCATTTTGTTATTATTGATTTTTTGATTTTTCTTACCGGATTTTTTACCGGGCTGGGTTTATATCCCTGAAACAGCCTGTAAAATAAAGACCTCTCGTAATATTTCTGACAGGTTTCATACCCGGTAAAAATAAGCGCGGCTAAACTCACGCCTATTTTCCTGTATATCCAGTCCGCGATAAAAAACAAAAAATCAAGAATTTTACTGCCTTTAAATATATTTTTCTTTTTTCTTTTATTTTCTCCCGTCAAATTTTAACTCACCTCTCTTTTTTCAGCATTTTTAAAAATACTTTGGTTTCTTCTGTTTTAAGAATCAAGTTGGCCCCGATATAAAAGCAAACTCCCACAGCTATGATAAGCGCCGCAACTAAAATATTTGTTATAATATTAGATTCAAACGCGTCGTTTTTTATTATATAATATAATATTTTTATAATTATTAACAGAATACCCGAACTTAAAACTATTTTGGCAATATTCGCCAAAAACTTTTTATTAAAAATTTCTTTGATATCTATTTTCAGCGCAATAATTAAAATCCCTGCCGTAATGCCCTGACAAATTAAAACAGACCAAACTATGCAAACAGGCGTAAGATTTAATCGCGATATAAAAATCCAGCTTAAAATAAAATTCACGGCGATTCCGGCAAGAGACGCTATCATCGGGAATCTAACAAGTTTTTTCGCGTAAAACACACGATTTAAAATCTCGATTATAGAAAACATTATCATAGACGGCGCAAGTACGGCAAACATTTGCGCAGTTGAAATTCCCAAGCCCTCTGTTTCGGCAAATTTCCCGTGATTAAACAAAACCGCGACCGCTTCCCCTCTCAGCACATATACCAGACACGCAACCGGCATAATAATAAAGAATAAAGCCGAAAGCCCCGTTTTTACTATTTTTATAAATTCGTTTGTATCTGTATCGTTCGCTTTTTGCGCAAGCTGCGGGAAAATATAATTTAATATCCCATAAGTTATAATCCCGGTCACAAGCAAAAAAATTTTCGTAGAATAATCAAACGCCGAAATATAAAAATCAGATTCGTCCGAAAACGAAAGAAAATGCTGCCCAATCAACATTCCGACAGGGATAAGCCACGACCCCGCCATTATTGGCAAAGCCATTTTTAGCGATTTTATAAACGCCGGATTTTTTAAATTTATTATAAATTTATATTTATATTTTTTGCGGATCAACGGAACTGCAAGCGTTAATAGCTGTATAATCCACGAAATCAAATAAGCCCATCCAAGCCCGTAAATATCAAAATAGCCGTTCAAAAACCAAAAATATATTATAACGCCTAAGTTTGAAACTGCCGAAACCAAAGCAGGCGTGAGAAATTCACCTTTTGACTGTAAAATCCCGTTAAATGTATAAACCGCCCCGATAAAAACAATCATCGGGAATAAAATCCTCAATAAATTTGCGGCAAGTTCCGCCGTAGTCTCGTCATATCCGGGCGTTATAAAATTTATTATCTGTCTCGAAAACATCATGCCTAAAAGAGCAAGCAGTCCGATTGCGAGTATCACGACGTTCAAAAATATATTTGCAAACTCGCTTCTTTCTTTTTCCTCATGAAATTTAAAAGAATTATAGACGGGTATAAAAATCCCAATCAGAGACGCGCCAAAAAAAATATCGAAAAAATCCCTCGGTATTCGCGAAGCTATCGCGAAAGCGGCGTTTTCCGCGCTCCCTCCGTAAAAATGAGCCATAAGCATGTCTCTAAAAAGTCCCAATATTTTAGAAAAAGCCGTAAAAAATATAATCATGCTAACCGTTTTTACGGCTTTTTTATTATCGTCTTTATTTTTATTATCAATCATAATAAATTATTTTCTTTCAAAAATTTCATGTCGTTTTTATCCAAACTGTCAAGATTTTTTTCAAGCCAGATTTTAAATAAATCCGGTCGGCGTTTAAAAGTCAATATAATCGACTGTTCTTTTCGCCATCGCTCTATATTTGCGTGATGCCCCGAAATCAAAACTTCAGGCACTTCGCGTCCCATAAACTCAAACGGCTTTGTATATTGCGGATATTCCAGAAGCCCCGAGCTTATACTCTCTTTTTCATGACATTCCGGATCAGATAAAACGCCATCAATAAGCCTTGCGACGCAATCAACCAGAATCGCGCAGGGCAGTTCTCCGCCTGTTAAAATATAATCCCCTATAGAAATCTCTTCGTCAACGACTTCGTCTATTATCCTCTCGTCAATACCCTCGTAATGACCGCATAATATTATCAAATCCGTGTATTTGCTTAATTCTTCTGATTTTTTTTGAGTCAAGACACTGCCTTTGGGCGACATATAAACAGTTCTTGATTTTGTCGGCGGGACGTCGAGAACGCCGTCCCCTACAATATTATCAATTTTTTTGCAGATTGCTTTATGACAACTATATATAGGCATGGCAGTCAGGAGCATTCCCATGCCGCCGCCGTAAACCGTATCGTCAACTGTCCTGTGTTTGTTGTCAGAGTAATCCCGCAACTGATAATATTCTATATTTATGTATCCTTTTTTTTCGCCGCGCCCGATTATGCTTTCGCTTAAAACAGCGCGTATCATGTCCGGGAAAAGAGTTATTATATGAAACCGCATATCAGCCCTCTTGTGTTTGCTCGTCAGATTTTTCAAGCAAAACATAAGCCACAGATGTTTCTTTGTGAATCGGTTTTTCGCTATTATCAACCGCGACCTCAAGGAGTTTTATATACTCAACCTTCCAACCCTGCTCTAATAATTCATTGATATGTTTAAAATACCTGTTTTCATTTATATTGCCCTGCTCGGTATAATCGCGGCTGTTGCTTAAATACACTAACTTTTGCATTTATTTATCCCTCTTTCATAAATAATATAATAATATTTTCCGGCTTTATATTCAAAACATACCCTCTATCGGGGTCACGAAAACCCCCTCGTCAAAAATGGCTTTTATTCGTATATATCTCGCCTATGTCCGATTTCGAGAATTAATATGATTATTTTATTATCCTGAATTTCAGCTAAAACTCTGTAATCCCCGATTCTGTATCTCCATTGACCGCTTCGATTGGAAGTAAGTCCTTTGCCGTATAGACGGGGATTTTCGCAATTTTCTAAATTTTTTCTAATCCACGCCGTTATTAACTTAGCTGTATATTTATCTGTTTTTTTTAGAAATTTTTGTGCTTTCTCGGTAAATTCGACCTTATATATCATTTAGTCCAAGCTCTCTTTCTATTTCGTCCAATGAATAAGTAACGGGATTTTTTTTATATTCTTCCAGTGCTTCTTCATAGGATTTAAGGTCAAACTCATCTTCTATGCGTTCAATAACAGCCCGTCTTACGGCTTCAGATACAGAAATTCCGTTTAACGCGGCATACGATTTAATTAACTGAGTATCATTATTATTTAATCTCAATGAAATAGTCATAATTAATCGCCCCTTTCTGTATTACATTGTATTACAGTTTTGCTGATTTGTCAAGTATTTTTTATTTTATATTCAAAACATACCCTCTATCGGGGTTATGAAAACCCCCTCGTCAAGACTTACTTTTTTTATAAACGCCGGGACATTTGGTATCAATACTTCTTTATTTTTATTATTTTTCTCTATAATTTCAGTTTTAACAACATAAATATCATTCGCGCCGTTATTAAAAACATCAGATAATATACCGTATTTTACTCCCGTGTCAAAATCGAAAACGCTTAAACCAATCATATCGCTTATAAAAAAAGTCCCCTCGTCAAGATTTGCGTCGTCTTTTTTTATATACAAAACTTTATTTTTAAACTTAAACGCAGTTTCTTCGCTGTCAATTTCTTTAAAAGACGCAATCAATAAATTATTTGCCGCTCTTATTTTTTCCACAGTAAGAAAACTCCCGCCTTTTACGTCAAGATAAAAAATCCTGAACCGCGTCAGAAATTCGGGAGTATCGCACCAGCTTTGAATTTTTACTTCTCCCCGGAAAGAATGCGCCGACGTTATTTTTCCGGCTTCTATATATTCGCTCATTAACCATTTTTCCCGTAGGGGCGCTCATTGCGCGTCCGTGTAAATAAATTATATATTCAGGCGAACGGGCAATGCCCGCCCCTACAAATTAATATTTTTTTGTATTTTATATTATATCGACAGAAACTTTTTTGTTTTCCCTGTTTGCGCAAGCTTTGACGACAGTTCTTATTGCTTTTGCTATCTTGCCTTTCCTGCCGATGACTTTTCCCATATCTTCTTTATCCACTGAAAGTTCCAGAATTATCATCCCGTCTTTTTCTTTTTCATTTATTTCTATTTTTGCGTCCCCGCCGATTATCGCGGCAACGATATCATGCAAAATATCTTTCAAAATTTATCTCTCCTATTCTTCATACTATCTTACAAAATTACAAATAAAATCTTTTTCCGCTCCCCCTGTCAACCCCGTTGACACCCCCCTCTTACCGCCGCAAAGCGGCTGAGGGAGGCTTTAGAAGGAGCCTATCTTAAAGTTATTTTACCATAAAATTACAGAACGCCGCTCTTTTTCAGCAGACTTTTGACCGTATCGGTAGCCTGCGCGCCGTTTGCTATCCATTTTTTAGCTTTTTCGCCGTCGATATTAATTTCCGCAGGGTCTATAAGCGGATTATAAGAACCGATTTCCTCGATAAATCTCCCGTCTCTCGGGTATCTCGAATCTGCCACGACTATTCTGTAAAACGGGGCTTTTTTCGCGCCCATTCTCCTGAGTCTTATTTTAACTGCCATTAGTTTTTTGCACCTCCTTTTAATCGAAATTTTAGATTTTATATAATAAATTTTTATTTATTAACTTAGTTAAAACGGCAGCCCCATTTTCCCTAATTTTTTCTTTTTTCCGCCGCCGCCCATAAATTGCTTCATCATTTTATTCGTCTGGTCAAACTGTTTTAACAGCTTATTGACTTCCTCGACGTTTGTCCCGCTTCCTGACGCTATTCTCTTTTTACGCGACGAATTTATTATCTCAGGCTTTGTTTTCTCCTGTTTCGTCATTGATTTAATTATAGCCTCAGTCCTTGCCATTTGCCGTTCGTCGATTTTCGCGTCTTTCAACGCTCCCGGCTTGATTCCGGGCATCATGCTTAGAATCTGTTCCATTGAGCCGATTTTTTTCATTTGCTGAAACTGGTCAAGATAATCATCCAGCGTAAACGACTGCTCCCTTAATTTTCTTTCGAGTTCTTCGGCTTTTTTATCGTCAAACGCCGCCTGAGCCTTATCCACCAAAGTCAATATATCCCCCATGCCAAGTATGCGCGAAGCCATTCTGTCGGGATGAAATTCTTCGAGAGCGTCCGACGCGTCGATTTTCTCTCCCATGCCTATATATTTTATGGGTTTTCCCGTAATATATCTTACAGACAGAGCCGCGCCGCCCCTTGTGTCGCCGTCTAATTTAGTAAGTATAACCCCGGATATATCAAGCATATTATTAAAAGCCTCGGCGACATTCACTGATTCCTGTCCTATCATCGCGTCGATAACCAATAATATTTCATGAGGCTTTATAACCTGCTTCATTCTTTTAAGTTCGTCCATAAGTATTTCATCTATCTGCAAACGTCCGGCCGTATCTATAAAAACTATATCATTTCCGTTTGCTTTCGCATGTTTTACGCCTTCCTCTGCGATTTTTACCGGATCTTTTTCGCTCAGCATACTAAAAACCGGAACCCCGGCCTTTTCGCCGACGATTTCAAGCTGCTTCACTGCCGCGGGCCTGTAAACGTCGCACGCGACAAGCAGCGGCCTCTTGTTTTCTTTTTTTAGCATAAGCGCGAGTTTTCCGGCATGGGTAGTTTTTCCCGCGCCGTTTAATCCCACCATCATGACAATAGTCGGCGGGCTTGAAGCTATATTTATTTTTTCCTGTTTTTCGCCCATTATTTTAGTCATTTCCTCGTCAACTATTTTGACGACCTGATGTCCCGGCTGGATACTCTCAAGAACTTCAGCCCCGATCGCTCTCTCAGTTACGCGGCTTACAAATTCTTTTGTCACTTTGTAATTTACGTCCGCCTCAAGAAGCGCCATTCTTATCTCGCGCATGCCTTCTTTAACATCTGCCGGGGTCAATTTGCCTTTATTGCGAAATTTTTTAAAAGCCGCGCTCATTTTTTCCATTAAGCCGTCAAACATATATAAAACAATCTCCGTTTTTATCTTTTTTTATCTTTTAATAAAATATAAATCTATTCAGCTTCTTTTGTGACGTTTTGTATCTGATCCATTATAAAACTCATATTTTCTTCAATTATTTTAAAGAAATTAATATTTGACCTTGAAACCCTTATAACGTCGGCGCATTTATTTATTTCGGCGAATACTTTTCTGTATTCCTCAAATTTTTCGGCAAATCCGAGCTTACCTTCCATTTCTACGAGAGTTTCTTCGCCGCGTTTTATTGCGTCGCGAACCCCCTGCCTCGTAATTCCGACATAATCCGCAATTTCAGCAAGGGATAAATCTTCGTTATAATATAAATCAATGGCGTCTTTTTGTTTATCCGTCAGTATATTGCCGTAAAAATCAAGCAAATAGCTTATCCTGTAATCTTTTTCAAACATTTTCCTTTTAAACCCATTTAAAATAATTATTCACTTAAAAATTAATTACAAATGTAAAGCGTATTGCTTTACAGTTTTTATATTATACTATATTTTATTTTAAAAGTCAATAGTATTTTCTTATATTTTAAAATATTTTTGACTATTTAAGCACAACTACTACAAAAAAACATATACTTTACATATAAATTAATATAAGGTGCTAAATAAAGCCCTCTTTAGCGGCAAAGCCGCGTAAAGGGGGTGGCACACGAAGTGCCGGGGATTCCAAAGTTTGATGTCTTTGGGGGAATCCCCCGCCGTCTGCGGACGGCACCCCTTTTGAGAGAGGGGGCTTTTTGGAAAACACCAATTTTTTGCAGTTCTTTAATTAGCACCACGAATTATTTTATATAAAATTCAAGGCGAAAAAACTTCCCGCCCTGATAAATTAATTTTAATTTTCGGTATTTACGCTATATTCCCGTTTATATTCCAGTATATCTCCGGGCTGGCAATTTAATATATCACAGATAGCTTCAAGCGTTGAAAATCTTATCGCGCTGATTTTGCCTGTTTTGATATTAGATAAATTTACATGCGAAATTCCCACTTTTTGCGCTAATTCATTCAGAGAAATCTTTCTGTCCGCCATGACTCTGTCAAGACGCAGTATAATCATAAAACTTCACACCGCCTTATTATAATTATAAATTAATTTATAACGTTGTATCGCTTTCTGCCTGTAATGCGCAGCCGTAATCAAATATTAAGCAAAGCACCCAGACAATTCCTGCGGCAATAAAGCCTATTGCTCCTGTAAACGCGCCTACTGCCAATAAAGCTATTGCTAATCTCTTAAATTCTTTTACTATATTTTTACGAAATGGCGAACCGTTTTCTTTTAATATCCTAAAAATATTTTTCGCGTATATCAGTGCAATAACAACGCCGATAGTCCGCAAAATTTCTTCAAGCATAAATTCAGGATACCATTCGCGAATAATCGGAATACTGGCGGGAGTGCCGCCGAATAATTCCACCGTCGGAAGTTTAACCGTGATATCCCCCAGTTGAAATATCGTCGGGGCTTCTGCCAATGCCAAAATCCACGCCGCAAATTCCAACGCTCCTATAACAATAAATACTACAAATGCGATTTTTAATAAAATATAAACGACTTTGCTGAATTTTTTGATTTTTTCTGTTTGATTCCCCATTTTTTCCATTTTTATAAACCTGCCTTTAATTTATTATTTATAAAAATATTTTAACATATAATTTAATATTTGTCAAGTATTATTTATCGATAAACATTAAAATTTTTATGAACAGCATATAAATTCAAATCCCAGCACGGAATATATTTATGCTTTCGCATATAAAAATTATAATCAGGATTTATATTATTTATTAATAACAAAAGCTTAAAAATATCTTCGGCTCTGTGATATAACGAAACGCTAAGTTTCGGCGAATATTTTTTTATAGTTTCTTTTGTCCCCGTCAAAGCCTCAAATTCCGCTCCCTCAACATCGTATTTTATCAAAATTTTGCGGTTTAAATCATAAAATTTTAATATATTATCAAGACTGTTTACGGAAATTTTTATGGATTTTGATTTTATAAGCGACGCGCCAGTGTCGCCGCGCCCTACGCTTGAACTGCGTCCGGATTTTGAATCAAAAAAAAGCGTTTTTTCTTCGCTCCACGCCCCTGTGTTATATAGCCCGCATTTATTTATAATATTATTTTCAATCATATTTTTTTCTAATTTTTCAAAATTCTTTTTGTCCGGCTCAAAAGCCGTGATTTTATTTATATTTATGTTTTTGGCGTCAAGATATTTTATCAATTCCAGAACAGTATCTCCGTTATACGCGCCGATGTCAATATAATGCACTTCATCGCACAAATTCAATAAATCAAACGCGTCATATTTTAAAGAATTAATATTTTTGAGATATTTTAATTTCCCGCTTATCATAAAATTTATAGCGTTTATATAAACTTCACGCGATATACCGTCTGATAACAGCAAATACGCTTTTTCTATATCTTTTATATTTTCGCTCAAAAAATCACAGTCAAAATATTTTTCGCCGAAAACAGGAAAATTCGGAGAGTATAACTCATATTTTTCACTTAATTTATAAATTCTGTCAATCACTTCGTTTTCTCTTGTGGCAAAAGCCGTAAGAATACAAAAATCTTTGTATTCTTCCTCGATTTCAGAAAGCTTTTTAACTCTAAAACCTCTGAAATGATGCCCCCTCACAAATTCATCGCTTGCAAAAATATCATTGATTTTTATGTCTTTTTTTTCGCATAAATCCAGTATTTTGTCTGCGCCGTTACCCATGCCGTATAAAATTATAGGCTTTGTGTTATTTATAGTTTTGAGATAATCCCACAGCGAAATTTTTTCCGTTTTTTTATCTTTCATGTTTTTTTATACCTGTAAATATAATTATAATTATATTATACAAAATAAAAATAAAAAATTCTATATATTTTTTCACAAAAATACGCCGGAAAATTAAATTCCGGCGCATTTGTTTTCATATATGCTGTAATTCTTTAATTTTCTAATTGTTTGCCTAAAAACACCGCCGCTGTCTGGACGAGTTTTATTTCAGTTTCAGTCGGCTCGCTTAAAGTTTCGGCTTCGACAACCGCAACCGCGCCGATTATATCGCCTTCTGAAAATATAGGGGCGATAACTTTCGCGAAATATTTTTCCTGCCTGTCAGTGACAGAGATTTTTCTTTCGCCGTTATGCCACGCGTAAAGCTGGCGCGTATCTATTATATTGTCAATTTCACTTGAAATTTTGTGTTCAAGTATATCTTTTTTTGGTATCCCGGCGCAGGCTACAGCAATATCCCTGTCAACAATTATTATTGAAATCCCGCAGGCTTTGTTCATTGCTTCGGCATACTGCGTGGCAGTTTCCGCGAGTTCTTCTATCGGGGAATATTTTTTAAATATAACTTCCCCTTCATGGTCTGTATATATTTCAAGAGGATCTCCGCCGCTGACAACATTGACACTAAGAACCTTATTCTCATGTTTGTTAGACTTTTGAATTACGCTCTCATTTTCGTTATTCTTAGTGTCCCGCGAAAAATTTGGATATTCGTCCAGTTTTCCCATAGATAACAGAGTGTCTATGTCGCGTTTTAATTTTATTTCGATATGATTATCGTAAATTATAATTTTATCTATTATCAACTCTAAATCAGTTTTTGTGAACGATGGCTTTTGTATTATATCGTCGAAAATATCTATAGCCGTTCTCGCGATTCTGTTGACCCGAAGAATAGTAGTTTGTCTGTTATTTAACATTGATATTTGATTTTTGATTCCCTTTAGTGACTGCTCTAAATCATATTCCATTTCTTCGTATGTTTTTTCAATCAATTCTATATCTTCCGGCTTTTTTGTTATTTCACGTATTTTTTGACGTTTGGTTGTTTTTAGTTCTTCTTCAGTATTATTTAACTGCTTTTGTAATTTATCTATTACATTACTGTTGTCCGTTGATTCTTTTGTTTCGTCTTTTAAAAGTAATTCTAATTTCTCAATCATACTTTGAGAATTATTTTTTACTTTTTCAACGTATGTTTTAATTAAGTCATTTAAAGTATCGACTTTTATGTGATGTGCCGTACACCCTTTAAGCCCTCTCCTATGATATAATCCGCAGATATACGCTGGGCTTAATTCCGGTCGGCTTCGTGAAAACATTGGCGAACCGCAATCGCCACAGAATAAAAATCCCGTGTAAACATTATCGTATAATTTTATACCTCGATAACCGTTTGTGCTGCGTTTTTTGATTTGTTCCTGTGCGCATTTAAACGCCATATAATCGACGATAGCCTCGTGGTTATTTTCAAAAACAATATGCTTATCATCGTCGAGTTTTTTATCCGTTCCGTTTATTTTATTTCGGGTATATTTACGCTGTCTTAAAGTACCGATATAAAAATCATTAGTTAATATTTCTTGAACCGATATAATAGACCATTCTTTTTTTATGTTTTGAATTTTCGTTATTGTACCGTTTTTTTCAATATGATTTTTATACGTCATACGTGGCGTAGGAATATGTAAATCAGTCAAATAATTTGCGATTTTTCTATATCCTAAACCTTCGTTATAGAGCGCGAATATTTTTTTGACGATTTCTGCGGCAGGAGTGTCAATTTCAAAAGTCATATTTTTACTGTTTGTCATAACGTAACCGTAAGGTACGTTACAAATCCATTTAGCTTCTTTTTGCCGTTGATTTATTACGTTTTTTATTTTCTTTGACGTTTCTGTTACGGGCATTTCGTTGATAAAAAAGTGCAGTTGTATTTGAAGCCAGTCGTCGTTTGTAGGATAGTCGATATTATCTCCTACTGATATGATTCTTACCCCTGCGTCTCTTAAATCTTCAAGCTCGACAAGTCCTCTACCATTTCTACGTGAAAATCTCGAAAAATCTTTTATTATTAGTATATCATACTGATGTGAAACTAATTTTTTACGCATTTTTTGATATTCTTCACGGTGTTCAAAAGTGTAACCAGATTTATCACGGTCTTCGTAAAATGCCAATGAACTGTTTGGAAAATTTTTGCGAACATAATCTTCAATTATATGTTTTTGGTTCTCTATGCTCGTATTTTCTTTGTTTAGTTCGTCGTCAACAGAAATCCTGCAATAGCCCGTGATGGCAAATTTGTCATTTTCCATGATTCTACTCCTTTCTTTTTATTTTCTAACATCATTGTAACACAAATAAAAAAATATTACAATAGATAAAAAGAAATTTTTATAAATATTTTTAATTCATCGGTGTAGTATCACGGTTTTGAAGAAGCAGACTTTTCGTTCCGCTAAATAAATCATTGTTGCCGGATTCATATACCACCACAAGGTATTTTGTTTTTTTATAATCTTCATATATTTGCTTAAGAGATTTTTTTATAATCTCATCATTTTTTTCTGCATTTGTAAGCCATACTTCGACTATCTTTTTTGTTTCATTTATATTAATTTCCAAATAAATCACCCCTCTCATATAAAATTATTCACTTTCATATATTTTTTATTCAAATTATTTTTATAAATCAGATTATTAAAAATCTTTAACACTATAAATCTCTTATTTTAATATCAAAAGCGCAACGGACGGACATTGGCGCATCCTCACGGGAATCTCACCCTGGCATGGTTCTCATGCCACTCTACTCATTACCTGCGACGCTCTTTACGCTCGGATTATGACTGTAAAGGAGTATCATTATATGATTCATGCATCGTCGCCCAGAGATTGCCAATCTCCATTACGGCGTTGTGTTTGTCGCTCGCTCCCTGTGTGGAGATCATGGCGCACCCGCCGTCCGGCTCTGCACGAATTGATAGCTGTGCAAGTTCCTGCTCTGACAATTCCGAAAAAGATATTTCTTTTTCACGCTGCCGTTTTATTTCTGCGTAATAGTTCCGTGAGTCATTTTTTAATACCGTTTTGCAAAAACTGTCAAAAACATACTGCTTGTTTTGTTCGTGGTTATTGGGTTTCATTTATTCACCCCCTTTCGCGTCCGCAAAAGCGGGTGATATTTTTCCCTCAATACTAATACAGTAAAAAATGTAAAACTGCCAAACTTTTGAGATATTTTTTGAAAAATATTTTTGAACGCAAAGAAAACGCCCGGCTGAATACATTCAGCCGGGCGTGTCGTGATGCGAATATTCTATTTATATGATACCACGTTGCTACTCGCGTCGAGTATCGCCGTCACATCACCGTGTCCGTTGTACATATAGTACTGTCCGTTCCGGCTGATGAGTTGATTCCCGTACACGTTCACCGCTACCTGCGCTCCCGTGCTGCCGTTCACCTCCAAGATCACCCTGTCGTACTCGTACAGACTCACTACCATCGCTCCGCCGTTCACCTTTTTCCCGTACCTCAGCCCCGCTCCGTCGTAGCTGTTATCTACCGTAGTACCGCCGCTCACCACCGTCGTTTCGCTCACTCCCTCCGGATAGAACTAATCCATTGGCAAATCCGGAGGACAATTATAGTAGTAAAACCAATTCCCCTCAATACGTCGTAAAATATCCATGCTATGCTCATTATGCTGATCATAATAGCTATCATCTTCAAGCTCATATATATACTTAATTCCTTGACTAGCATCATTAAGCCTTACAGAAAAAATAATTTGAGAAATAATTACAGCTTCAATTTCAGGTCTCCCTATTCCTGTTATACCGCTCTCTATAATAAAATTTAATATATAATCTTTTTCTTTTACATCATCAGTTGCTGTTTCAAAATCTTCACCGCCTCTTATTTTATTATATGGATGCCCTTCTCCTTCATAATGAAAAAGGAAATAAGGATAATTATTTGTAATAATGTCTTTTATCTTCTCAAAATCTGCTTTATAATCTATAAATATTTTTGTTATTTCATCTTCTTTAGATGTGAAATCCCATTTTTTCATTTCAGTGGTAGCCTCCGTAATATCTTCCATTGGAACATTTGTAGTCTGTGATATGGTTGTATCTACATTTGGCTCGCTTTCTATTTCTGTAGAATTTTCAATAGTATACTCTATCGCTATTGATGTATCATGTAACGCCGTTTTTCGGGGTAGGTAGGGGTAAAGTACCAAAACCCTCGAATTGGCGTTTTGAGCATAACAAAAAAGCCCGTCTGAGAAATTACTCTCAAACGGGTACTTTTTTATTTTCCTTACGATTTCGGCAATGTTTCAAGCTTAATATTGTTGAAAGTAATGATACTTTCCTGCCTCGTGTATGTCCCCTTAGGGTTGAAAATATTGTTACCCATACCCTGCATAATGCCGTTCGCCCGAACAAAATTTATTCCCGCTACCGCCCATTCCGCAGCGTTATTCATATCATCAAATCCGGCGGACGGCGAATTACTGACGATTACTCCTATTGCTTTGCATGTGTTCATTATCATAGTTGCCGCCTGTTCGCGTGTAAATTGCCCCAACGGGGTAAATTCATTGTTGCCTGTGCCGCTGGTAATACCGAGAGCGAACGCGGCTAATATATCAGGATTGTCTGTATCAGTAAAGGCGTTCGGGTTTCGAGATAAACCTTTCTCGCTCAGTATAACGTCTATGCTTTTGCCGGTGGCATACTCCACCCACCTAACCGCCATTCGGCAAAACTCCTGCCGGGTGATAATGCTTTTGTAGTCATTTTGCAGTTCATCGGGTATAAACCCCTTATTGTAAGCTTCGGTAATGCCTTCACGCGCCCACTCGGCGGCGATACCGATGTTAGGTGCTGTCGGATAAAACGTCATCAAAACAGGGTATCCATTATTTACACCATTCTTGAAAGTCCAGACATTTTTAAAGTCGAACTCTTCAAAAGAGGCTTGTTCTTTCATTTGAGAAGTTGAAAGCCCTGTGGTGGGGTCTGTATCGTCACCTACGCCTTTTTTGGGGTTATCTCGACTACCTCTCGCTATTCCTTTTACTGTTTGTGTGCTTTCGCTATTCCAATAACAGAAATTAGGGCTTCCTTTTCTGCCGCAAATCCCCCCGGCTGTTCCAAAAGAAGAAGAAATTGCCCCTGTATTATAACAATAGCTTGGGTTGTTGTTATAGCCACCGCAAATACCACCTGCGTAAGTAGAATCATAAATATGAGAAGAAGTAGTAGTAGCGGAAATAGCTCCTGTATTATAACAGTTACTGGGATTACTTCCATCACCGCAAATTCCCCCTGCATAGGAATTTTGATTACTACTCACAGAAGAAATAGCTCCTGTATTATAACAATTATTTATAGTACCACCAGAACCGCAAATCCCCCCTGCATATGAATTGGCATGATTACGCTCAGAAACTGAAACAGAACCTGTATTATAACAATTATTTACAGAACTACTACTTCTGCTACAAATCCCACCTGCATAACCATCAGAGGAAGAATAAAGACCAGAAAGATGAGGTATAACAGAAATATCGCCTATATTATAACAGTTACTTATGGAACCAGTACTATATCCACAAATTCCTCCTCCTTCTCCAAATGAAGAAATAGCTCCTGTATTATAACAATTACTTATAGTACCGCCGTTATAACCGCAAATTCCCCCTGCATACGAATAACCGCCTGTACTACCTCCACTATTTGTATTTATTAATGTTTCCTCCATACCGACATTTTTTATTCTTGCACCGTCAGTATAACCAAACAGACCAGCATATCTATTAATATTGCCTGTAACTGACATATTATATATAACATACCCTTGTCCGTCGAATGTACCTGTAAATCGGCTATCAGTTTTGTTTGTGGAATTATCCCCAATCGGTACCCATGGTGTACCCGATAAATCAATATCGGCTGTCAAATGATATGTCCCGCTCAGATTATCTCTTATGGCTTCCAATTCATCTCTGGTTGATATTGCTATAGAACCCGAAACAGGTGGGTCAATCTTTGCGATGAAGTCGCTACCTACCGCAGATACAGGCAATCCAAACCCCACGAAAATCCCCAAAATTAGAATGATTGCAAGGAAGAATGACATGATTTTACTTGATTTTGTTTTTTCCATAATATTTTCTACTCCTCTGTTATTTAGTTTTCAAATATATTTTGAACATTATAACATATTAAAGCACATTTGTCAATAGTGCTATAACACTAACAAAATCTTTTTAAATCGTTTATTATAGTGGTAAATCACTATGCGGGGTAAAAAGATGAATACACGGGAAGCCGTTGCGGACAGAATTAAAAATCTCTGTAAAGAACAAGGAATAACGCCGAACGCCCTCAGTTATCGGTCAGGAGTTCCGCAATCCACTATAAAAAGTATCTTAAATAACGAAACACAGAATCCGGGTATTGTTACGATAAAAAACTTATGTGACGGATTAGATATTTCGCTGTATGATTTTTTTGACACAGATATTTTTAGAACGCTGGAACAGGAAATAAAATAAATATTTATTGGGTTGATAAATATAATTATAAAATTTTTAAATTAGCAACGGGCAAGTTGCATATTTGCCCATTGTGATAATAGCAATGATTCAGAGTGGATTGCGTTTGTTGAATCTAAAATAGATAATATAGTGCTAATAAACATTTTTACGAGGAGGCGAGGAGTACGAAACCTGCTTTATCCAATGCCTTGTATTATCCCGGTGATCCAATAAATAGTGCTTGGCTCAAAACAGCTGTACTTTTTTGGGATTCTATTCAAACAATTGCAAATCAAAATATACAACACTATGATAATCCTAACTTACAGTATCTTGCCGAAGTCGGGATTCTTAACTCTATCCCTTTCAATGGAATTAATGTTAGTTTTGAAACTATTGATTACTTTGATTCGGAAGAACTTTTTAGTCAATGTTTTTCAACAGTGCCTGTGGAAAATTCATCGAGAAAAAAGTTAAATGATAAGTTTAAACATCATATTAACCAACGACGCATTTCTTTAGGGCTTGATGTCAATGATTCAGTTAATTATTATTTAATGCCCGATTTTGCAGCTCTTCGTATGACATTTTTTGCAAATAAAATGTGTGAAAATTATTCTCTCGCACCAGTTACAAATACTGAATTTATAAATTTTTTCAATTCAATACGACGTGGACAAAATTTGACACAACAAGGAAATTCCGAACAAGGATTGCTATTTGATTTAGCAATTAGTGATTTATATATTTCTCCTGAATGTTCTTTGAAAAAAATTATACGTTTTAAAAATAAATATAAAGATGAATTGAGTTTGTTCCGAACACAAATTGCAAAACTCGCACAAAATATTCCACAAAACCAATCTTTTGAAGCTATCATAGAAGATGTAAATAACTCATATAAAAATGAATTTTTACCTACATATAATAATTTTAAAAAAGCATTGAAAGGATTTGGTGTTAAATGGTTTTTAGATAATATATTTAAAGTGTTCACTATGTCTGTTAGTACTACAAGCATTCCTATGATAATTGGAAAATCTAATCATCAAGCATTATTAATAGGCGCAGGGATTACGTTGACTACGTCAAGAATTGCATACTCTGCGGATAAACGTAAATTTTTAAGAGAAAATCCAAATTCTTATCTTTTAGCAACTGAAAAAAAATATCGTAAAAAATAAATTTAAAGATTGAATAGAATAGGTATTATCCCCTTTCGCTTAATAAAAAAAGTTAATCATATAAAATCAAGATTATACACATAGTACGGCGGGCGGAATTCGCCCGCCGTACTATATAATCAATGTTCAATATCGTGTTTGCGTGTGCGTTGTGGTACTCTCGTTTCCTCGTGGAGAATATCGTCAACGCTCCGCTTGATTTTTTCAACGGCGGCGGTTTCGGTTCGCAGTTTTGAATAGTCCACGTCAAGCTGTTTCCTATCGGTGGTCAACTTCTCGCGCTCCGTTTGCCACTTCGTTATCGGCGGTAGTTTTTTCGGGTCGAAATGCTCCTGTAACACGCCGCGCAAATATTTCTCGGCGGCTTCGTAAAGCGTGATTTCCATACGGTTATCTTCGTAATATTCGTTGGCGGCGTTAAGTGCTTTTTGCGCCTTGCGCTCCGCGCCGAAGCCTCCCGCTTTTTTGATAGCCGTATATTGCGCGTACAGTTTTTCATATTGCGCCTTTTGCTTCCGATAGCCTTTGTAGTTTCCGCTGTGCTGTATATGCTCGTCAAGGGTTGCTATTCTGCGGTTCTGCAACGCTGTGCCGTTTCCCACGTTTCGGGGTCTACGATTGCGGCGTGGGTGTTTTCAAATATCAGCCATTTCTCTTTCGGGTTCAGCGTGTGGCTCTTATCCTTATATGACTTTTTGCTGAATCTGAAATTAACAGTTGCGCCCCTGTATTCGGGTTTTGCTATAGTAATATAAGTTGAAAAAAGTCTAAAAGCATGATAAAATAGAGACATGAGTTATGATAAAAAATATAGAGAACGCGCAGTGTTGTACAGAAAGGAAAGACACACGATAGAGGAAACAAG
>WRHM01000012.1 GCA_009783265.1 Oscillospiraceae bacterium | reverse complement strand
AATATAAATATATAATATACTTTTTGACATTTCACAAAAAGTAACAAAAAAGAAATCAAGAGAGGGGAACGCATTCCCCTCTCTTGAAACTCACCCCATCTTATATATAGAGAGTTCTTGCATAAAATATACTTGAGGATTCTCACAGACGGATATATTCCGGCGCGATGAGTTTGCTAACTGATTTATGTTTTGCTTATGGGCATGCGGTTGCCTCACAAATTTGCGTTTTATATCAATTTTTCTAATTTAAAAGTCGGACTTCCGTCGTCTTTTTGCCCGGTTTTATATAAATTTATGTTTTCTTTTCCCCCTTCGTTAAAATTATCGGACTCTTTAAGTTTATCGCGAATATCTCCGATATGCGTGACATATATCACTTTCGCGCCGATATAATCCAGAACTGAAAGCACGTCTGACGCAATTTGTTTTGCGTCTTTTAATCCAGTAGACGAAAAAGATTCATTCATCAATATTACGCTGTCCCTGTCAACAGAATAAACTATTTTTTCCATTTCGGCCAGTTCTGTATCAAGCTGCCCTTCGTTTTTTAAATCTTCGTCATATCTTTGAAAATGGGTATAAAGATTTTTAAACAGCGTCAGCCTCGCTTTTTCGGCAGGAACCGGGAGCCCGGCTCTCGCAAATGCCAGAGCCGACCCCAAAGCGCGTAAAAACGTAGTTTTTCCGCTTTGATTCGCGCCTATTATTATATTAGTCTTATCGTTTTCTTTTAAAATAAAATCATTTGTAACAACCTCAAATTTTGCCTCTGCGTTTTGATAAGACGTCGCAAGGGTAATATCGCATAAATTCTTAAAATCTGCTGAGCAATCCTGTTTTCTATCGCTGATTTCGGGTAAACAATAAGTGATTCCCGCTACTTTCATATAGCCTATCATTTTCAGCGCATATTTATAAAATACAAGTTCCCCTGATATATTCGAAAATAAATCTATCAGAGTGTCATAAATCGCAGCAAGCCGCCTCGCGATTAAATTTATCTGAAACTCTATGCTGCTCTTTAAATAAGCGTCGTCCATGCTCGAAATCAAACTCTCCTGAGTGAATTGTTTTTCTATATATATCTGTTTGTTCTGTTGCTTCTTCTCCTCGATTTTCATAGCGCGCATAACCGAATAAAACAGGCCTGTAGGCGCAGGCTTGACATATCGAAAATCGCTTAATTTCAACGATATAATACGCAAAATAGAATTTAATTTTATATCGACGTCAAAAATAACCCCTTCGTTTACATGATCGTTAAATATCTTACATTCTTCGTCTAATTTTTTAAAATTGCTGTCTTCTACGAGTTCAGATAAAAATCCGCCGAGTTTGAGCAAATGCGGGCTTTGTATCTGCGGATACTTAAACTCCCTGTATAAATTAAAAATTGCTTTGTATGTCAGCGAAAAGAAAAAGCATGCCGATACGATTTTATTATAATTTAAAAAAGAAGATTCGCTGTTTACGTCTCCAGACGCTCTCATCATATTGCGTTTGGCACTCGAGAGCTTTTCTTTGATTTCAATAAAATAGTGCATCTGTTTTTCAAAAGTCTCGAAAAAATCGCGCAAGTTTAAAAAATCCTGTATAATACTCAAACGCATTTTGACGTCTTCCGGCGAACTTTTGAAATCCGCGATAATATTCAGGACAAAATCTATATCTTTTGACGAAAGGCTTGTAAATTTGCTGATTTCTTTTAAATTTAAGTCGTTCAGAATATTTTGAAAATTATATCCGTTATCCTGAATATCACGCATATTATTCATATCCTGAATATTCTTTTTTGCGTCGTCACCGCAATATAATATCGAAAATCTGTTCATAAATAATTATTTATCTCCCATTCCAATATTCAAATTTACTTTAAGCTGCTCCCAACTCAAATTATGTTTTATGACAATATCTTTTGAATACGACGTGTCTGACGGCTTTACCGGTAAAATTTTATATGTGCGTATTCCGCTGTCGTTGTCCATGACTGCAATTAAATTATCGCATTTGTCATATATCTTTTCGTTTTTTTCAAGATTATCCTCTACGCTGAAAGCGATATTGTGAAAATGCGTCACATATACGCATAAAAATTTTATCTTTTCTAAACTTTTTAAAAAATCCTCGAACAAATTTAACGCTTTTATCGAGTTTGTCCCGGCGAACGTTTCGTTTAATATTATAAAGCTAAAATTATCGCAATTTTCTATGACTTTATTTAATCTGTTTATTTCGTCCTGCAATCTGCCGCTCTCTTTTATATGCGTTTCGTTTACAGTAAAATGCGAGTGAATATTTAACCCTACCGAAATCCCCGCGTTTCCCGCAAAAACCGGCGCGCCCGCCCCAAAAAATATCACCGAGATTCCGACGGCTCTCACAAACGCGGTTTTCCCTCCGTTGTTTGGCCCTGTTATAACGAACAGATTTTTTTTATCAAACGATACGTCGTTGGGAATTATCCCGCTTATTTTTTCTTCCGGTAAATTACGCGTATTATATTTTTCCTGAAAATCCGCGAGTTTCTGAATAATAATAACAGGATCAAAAATATTATTTATATTTAATTTCGCAAACTGTTCAAATTCTTCATGTATTTCAGGATAACATATAATATTTTCCGAATATTCCGATATGATTTTTATGATTTTACACATAGTTCTGTAAAACTTCATCTGGTCAAAAACCAGAGAAAAACACGAGATGTCCAATCCGTCGTGAATTTCTATTATTTTTTTAATAAGAGGGGTAAAATCGACTTCGTTTTCCACTTCTTCATCATATATAAGCTGCAAAATAAAATGTTTCTCAAAATTAGTATATTTGTCCGGCAGATATATTTCTCTCTCGCCGTCGTTTTCACCTGCGTTTTCGTTTTGATTTTCGCCGTCGGGCATTCCCCTGCCCTTTTCTTTTATTTCATATTCGGATTTGTAAATATCCAGAAAATCCTCAATGCCTCTGAGCAAATCCAAAAATTGTATTTTCTGGGGATAAGAGCTTTTTATATTTTTTATATCCGTATCAAAATTAAGCACTGTAAAAATACCGTTTTGAGTGCGCAGTTCGCCCGATATATTTTTTTTGTCTTTAAAATACAAGAGAAATTTTTCAATAGGCTCTGAAATTTCGGGGGAATCCATTTTGGTTTTTTCGCCTTCGACTTCAATAAAAAATTTATATAATTCTATATTTTCAGAATCATTAAAAGCCGCGCCGCTGTTTTTCATCACAGAATATATATTATTTAAAAATAATTTATAGCTTTTCAGAAAAAACATATAATTTACAGCTTTTAAATATTCTATATCTTTTTCGTTTCCGTAAGAAAAATCATAATTTTCTTTTATTTTAATCAAAATGTTTATATCTTCAAGGACTTTATATAAATCATTTACAAGATTTTTCGAGTTCAGAAAAGTTTTAAATATCCCCTGCCTGAAAAGAATATCTTTTTTTAACTGGCATGGATTTTTTAATACTTCCAGAGTGTATGTTATGTCTTTTTTCTTGATCTGGTCAAAATTCAAAGGGGAGCAAAAATCAAAAATCTTCGCAATTTTCAGATCGTCTAAAACATTTTCTTCGATTATTTTCGGCTTCTTGTAGATATATTCATCGTCGCTGTATAAAAGATTTGCCTTAAACATAATTATCCCTTTCGTCTGTTTTGTTTAAAAATACAAACGGCGCGCCGGGTCTGTTGCGCCTTATATATGTAAATTATAACATAATTTTATAGTTTTATTGTTATATTTTTGTGAATATGTTATAATTTATTTGCCGTAAATAAATTTTTTTATAAACGCGCATAAGATTTCAGCAGTTAAAAACGTAGTATATATAGACGCGTCAAAAAACAAAATAATAAAACGAGCGAAATTCGTTTATTGAAAGGAGCGGGTCTATATAAATTTCATAGATATTGATAAAGAAGGTGCCGCAAAAATGGATAATGATAATATATTTGAAGTAAATAATAGTTTTTATGAAAAATATAATCCCACTATACGCGGAATAGTCACAAATATTTTAAAATATACTAATCAGTCTCAGGATATTGACGATTGTGTGAATACTGTATTTTTGAGTTTAATGGAAAAATTACAGCAATACAACGAAACCCGCGGAAGCATGGCGGCATTTGTGATAATGATAACGCGTTCCACCGCTTTGGATTACCGCAGAAACAGTAACCGTAAGATCAGCGAATTAGTGAGCGATGATAAAATTGATTTCCTCAGTGAACCTATAGAATTTGAAGACGAAGTTGAATTTGACGTGCTTGTGGAAAAAATAATACTCGAAAAGTTAAATAACGAAGAGCGCAGATTATATACTATGAAATATATATTATTTGATCCGCCGGAAGAAATCGCGAAATGTTTTAATATCAACCGAAACGCGGCGGACGCCCGCATACATAGACTAAAATCAAAAATTAAAAGCCTTATGAAAAAAGGAGGAATAACTATATGAACAAAAAATATTTTGAAGATAGCTTGAGCGATGAAGCTCTCGCAAAAATAATAGACGATACGTTAAATTTTAAGAAAACGTCAAAAAACAGAAGTATAAAAAACAATCTGTTAAAAATAATTCCGGCAGTGGCAACGGTTGTACTTGTGATCGGTTTGATGAATATTCTTCCGCTTGTAAATATTACAAATATAGACGGAAACGGAAATGCAGGCAATCACGGCGCGGCGGTAACAAGTGAAGATATTATCATAGATCCAATCGACGATGCTTCCAATAAAACAATATTGACGTATGACGAACTGGTAGATAAAATTTATGATAAAGCTATACTTGTTGAAAAAACATTTAAAGATATATCTGATATATCAGTAAATTTAACTAATCATGATATATATATTTTAAGAGGCGACGGCAACTCGGTCAAAGTAAAATATTACGAATGGACGGAGGACGAATATGAACTTTTCGATGACAACGGCAATCTCACGTTAAAATATATGGATTCGGATAAATATTGTTATATAGACGAAAACGGCAATGAAATCTATGAATGGGTAAACTCCATTTTACAAAATTCAGGACGTAATATAAATCCGGACAATCCGGATACTGATATTTGCGCAATCGCAATAACTATACCCAAAAACGTAACGCTGGAAAGTTTAAATATAACCGGCATGAACGGAGATATTACTATCACAGGTTGCAATATTAAAAAAATCGACACATATTCTGTAAACGGAGATATAGCAATCAACAGTTACGACTGTAAAGACGGACAGAGTTATAATTTAGGGACGAAAAACGGCGATATATTTGTTAATTATTGCAGCGGTTTACAGAATCTCTCGGCAGGTACAATAAACGGCGGTATATTTATTGATTATTGCCAAAACGTTCAAAATCTTATAGCAGATACTGCGACCGGCGGTATATTTCTCAGTGACTGCAATATTCGACAGGCAACGATAAACGGTGAAGTATTTAACAACATTAAAAATGACACATTCAGCAGAAACGATATTAATAATTCAACTACGTTTAATTATGGTTTTTACGATGGGACAAGAGTTACCGCGTTTGATTCATATACGATAAAAAATACTACGCTGGGCGACAGCGACGGATATATTATATTCACCACCACAAGTTGTATTATTACATTTACAAATGGTATAATAGTTGACGCTCCAATAAATACGAAAGTTGAAATCCGGGACGGAATGTTTACCGCAACAATCGGCGACAGCGAAGCGACAGTCACACATCCGGACGGCACATCTTCGACGGTATCAAGCGGCACGGTTCTTGACAGCGATGGAAATGTTATAAATTAAAATTATATAGGCATATATAAAAAACATAAAAATTTAACTCTCAAAAAGTTCTCTTTACAACAGAGGGCTTTTTTGTTATAATTTATTTGCCGTAAATAAATTTTTTTATAAATCCGCATAAGATTTCAGCATTTAAAATTGTATAATATATATAGACGCGTCAAAAATCAAGATAAATCAAATAAAATTTGAAAGGAGCGGATATGTATATATACTGCAAAATATAAAGAGTGTGAAAATATGGATAATATAAATAAAACATTCGAAGTAAACAACAGTTTTTATGAAAAATATAATCCGCTGATATATAAAATAGCCGCAAGAGTTTTAAACGCTTCAGGCCAAATTCGCGATATTGACGACTGCGTGAGTACTGTATATCTTGAACTGATGGAAAAATTGCAGCAGTATAACGAGACACGCGGGAGCATGAGTACATTCGTTGCAGTCGTTGCGCGCTCTGTCGCGTTAAATTATTGCAAGAGTAATATACGCAAAAACAGCGAACTTATCGGCAACGACAAAATTGATTTTATAAATGATCCAATAGAAATCGAAAATAAAGTCGAGTTTCAGATGCTTGTCGAAAGCATAGTCAAAAAATTAAACGAACAGGAGAATATTTTATTCACTTTCAGATACATACTTTTTTATTCGCCTGAAGAAATAGCTAAAGCGTTTAAAATAAACCGGAACGCGGTTGACGGGCGGTTAAACAGACTGAAAAACAAAATAAAAAAACTTTTGATAAAAGGAGGAACAATTATATGAGTAAAGAATATTTCACAGAAAATATAAGCGAAGAAACTATTGCCAACATGATTGATAAAGCGTTAAAATTTGAGAAAACATCAAAAAATAAAAATATAAAAGCAAATTTATTAAAAATAATTCCGGCGGCGGCTGTGGTTGTGTTTATGATTGGAGTTATAAATATTCTCTCGAATATAAATTTCACGAATATAAATAATATAAGCGAAAACGGAGCCGTAGCAAGTCATGGGATAGAAATAAGTTTAAATACAAGTGAATACGACGAATTGGGGCAAATGCAGGAACTAAACGAAAACGACGATATTGCAGACGATATGCCACACGGCGGAGTGCTCGCTATAGGGTATAAAGACAACAACGGCGAAGAGGCTATAAGAATAAGCCGCGACTGCGGCGCAACTTGGTATATATCTAACGACAGTTATGACTTTGACACCTATACGCTTGACGCGGATTTATCTGCTATAGAATGGTTGACTTATGACGAATTTAAAGTTTGGGTAGATGATAATAGAGCGGAACTGCCCTATGACCGTGTTGAATGGTATGAAACCGCGCTTGAAAATATGAAAAATGGCGGTGTAAATACAGTCGGTTTGGTTATTATTGGAGGTGAAGAGATTATATTTGTATTCTCTGTTTCTGAACCCCACTACGTTATTGAAGGATATTATGACGGCGAAACTTTTATAGAGTTTTCATTTACAGAAGAATATTCGGAAGAAGAATATGCTGAACAGATTGCGTTGTATGAAGCCTTGCGCGAAGGTTTTGTCGCAACGGTTACGATTGGCGACGAAGTTATTTATGCTACACAGGAAGAACAGGACAGGAATTTTGCTTTGATGGAGAGCAATCTTGCACAATATGGCACTGTAATGACCAACGGCAGTATATCAAAGGTTATAGATTATAACGTAGAATATTATGTTATAAATGGCTACGGCGACCCGATAGTACACGATGACGGTTCTGTTACGTATGAAGTTGACGTATATTCATATCGGTTTGAATCTGAGGACGGCGATATTATGGGATTCGGCGGGATTTCATATCAGCTCTTGTATGATTTGGTCAGGGATTACTTCAACGAACGGATTGAAGATGGCAAAATGACGCAGGAAGAAGCCGACGGCATATTAGCCGGACTGTCTAAAGAAAACACGCGCGAGATTATTATTGTTGACAG
This sequence comes from Oscillospiraceae bacterium, assembly GCA_009783265.1. Taxonomy (GTDB): domain Bacteria; phylum Bacillota; class Clostridia; order Oscillospirales; family WRJC01; genus WRJC01. The sequence continues at coordinate 58,343 of WRHM01000012.1, read as the reverse complement.
CGACGGGAATATTATAGATTAAAATTATATTGACATATAGGAAAAACATAAAAATTTCTCTTAAAAAGCCCTCTTTACAACAGAGGGCTTTTTGTGTTATAATATAACGCGTGGTGCTAATTAAAGCCCTCTTTAGCGGCGAAGCCGCGTAAAGGGGGTGGCACGAAGTGACGGGGGATTCCCAAATTTGATGTTGAGAAGAAATCCCCCGTCGTCTGCGGACGACACCCCCTTTTGTGAAAGAGGGCTTTTCGAGAAAACACCTTTTTTAGTTTATTCAATTAGCTCCACGAGTTATTTTATTTATTATATTTTAATAAACCAACAGAAAGGATTAACGATTATGCCTGATAAAACCGATAAAAATATAATAGAACAATGGGAAAGAGATTATCTCCGGGAACTCGCGAAAAAGCAGTTGGAAATCGCAAACAGCGAAGAAATGCAAAAAAAAGAAGCCCTCTGGTACGCCCACAACGATTATAAAACCAGAGAACCCGTCGTAACGCTCGAACGCGGGACGTTCAACAGGGAATTTGAGCATTTATGGCAGCCGAAATGCCGGAGTGAAACAGCAAAAAATATAGAGTATCACTTTCACTCAAACATGGTGCAATATGAATATATACACGATGACACCGTTATGCCGAAAATTTTTACCGTCGGAATCTGGGCGGGGCTTAAACCGTTTAATATAGACGTGCGCCGCGAGAGGACAATCGGCGAAACTTTCGCCTATAAATTAGACTACCCCGTAAAAGATCTGGAAACGGATTTTAATAAGCTGAAAAAATCGCCGTTATATTGCAATTTTAACGACGCAGTAAATTATAAAGATACTGTAGAGGATATAATCGGGGATATAATTCCGGTAAAAATTGCTTTCAGCCCGTACTGCGGACTTGCGAATAATATATATTGCATAATGGGGCTTGAAACAATGATGACTTCTATGTATGATTGCCCCGAACTGTTTCATAAAATGATGACGATGCTTTCTGATGATTATATAGAAGTGTGGGATTTCGCTGAAAAAAATAATTTTATACGCCCGAATAATTTTAACGTTGGGGTCGCTCAGGGAACTTATGGATTCACGAATTGCCTGCCGGTAAATAAAGATAATTATAAAATGGGAGACGTTTGGGGATATATAGATTCGCAGGAAACTTCCGAGATTTCACCGGATATGTACCATGAGTTTTTCTTCCCGTATTATAAAAAAGTAAGCGAAAAATTCGGCAGGCTTAATTACGGCTGCTGCGAAAGCGTTAGCGCATTATGGGAAAAGAGCGTCTCACAATACGAAAATTTAAGCAAAGTCTCGATTTCGCCGTGGTGCGACGAAGAATATATAGGCGAAAAACTCAGGGGAAAAAATATAACTTATCACAGAAAACCGTTCCCAAATTTTTTAGCCATAGACAAAGAATTTGACGAAAAAGCTTTTTCAGAGCATATAGAAAAAACTTTAAAAGCCGCGCGGGGCTGTTTCTTCGAGCTTTCATACAGGGACGTTTATTCGCTTCAGGGCGATATATACAGGGGCAAAAAAGTTTATGAAATAATACAAAAATGCATAGATAAATTCTGGAGATAAAAAATTATCCGACAAAATCCGATATTATAATTTTTAATTATTTTGTATAATTATATAATATAAAAATAATACCGGAGGGATAATATCAAATGCTGAATATAGATAAAATATACGCATACATACAAAAAGAACTCGACTGCAATCTGAAAAAAAAATCCGAACTTGAAAACTCCAGAGAAAATATAAGGAAAGAAACTGAACGCAGAAAATCACGGCTTGAAGGATATAAAAAGAAAATTGCGCAATATATTGATAAAATAGACGAAAGAATAAATAAATTATTCGACGAACTGGACGAAAAAGCAGAAAATATCGACGAACAGATTTACGAAATCGACGAAAAAATAAACGAATTATACGAATTGACAGAATCAACAGGTGATAATAGCGATAATAACGAACAGTCAGACGAAAAAATTATACGCGAACTTGAAGAAGAAATCAGGCGAATAAATATAGCTATTGCTTAAATTTATTGCCGCGTTATAACAAAATAACAGAATAAGACGACGGGGAGTTTGCTATCTCTATATAAACTGCCCACCAGCAATATATATTTAAACCAATAAAAATCAATCCGAAAAATATCACAAGCCCTAATTTTATTTTGTTCATATTTATTTTTGATTTTATAGAATTTAGTAATATTTTTTTATCTGTCTCATATTTGTGCTTTTTATCTTCTTCGGCTTTCGGGTCATATAAAAATATCGCGAGTAAAAACCCCGCGGCAAGCCACATATAACTTCCCAAGCCGCTTGCCGAGCAAAAAATATACAGCGCGATAAAAGATAAAGCATATACGGCAAGAAACGTAAAAACCAGTTTTTTTACCCGGCCGCTTATGATTTCCGCTTTTTTATCGTATTCGTCGCGCAAAGTTTTATATTCGTCGTCAGGCATTTCTTTTTCTTTAGAGCTTTTCATAAATTCATATTCTTTCGGCATAAATTTTTTATTCCTCCCGCATATCAATAAATTTAATTATATTTATTTTGTATTTTATCAATTGGCATTTGTTTTATAAACATATCCACGCAGTCATGGACTTTATCAAATATCCCGAACATTATTTTTTCGTCGTCTTTTGAAAATTTTGACAATACCCAGTCAGCCAATTCATAGTCGGGGTGCGGTTTTTCTCCCACCCCGATTTTTATTCTCGGAAAATCTTCGCTCGATAAATGATCTGTTATGCTTCTTAATCCTTTTTGCCCCCCGTCCGAACCGCTTTTTTTAATTCGCAGTTTCCCCACAGCTAAATTTACATCGTCGGATATTACAAGAATATTCTCCGGCGGGATTTTATAAAATCTCATCGCTTCGGATATGGCTACTCCGGAATTGTTCATGTAAGTCTGGGGCTTCATAAATAAAACGTCGAATATATTATCAGCCGTGCCGTTCTCTGCCTGCGATAAACTCACAGTATATTTCGCGCAAAGAGATTTGAATTTTACGTTGTTTATTTTTAAATTATATTTTTGAGATATATAATCCAGTGCAAGAAAACCCGCGTTATGCCGGGTAAACAGATATTTTTCACCCGGATTTCCGAGGCCTGCGATTATATATTTTATTTTGCCGCTATTTTTTTTTATATTATTGATATTGTTTTTATTGCGGGATTTGAAAAACATTGTTTTATTTTTTCCCTCCGAAGATTAAAATTATTTATATAATTAATGCGAATACAAAAACGAAATTGATTTCTCTTCATATACGCATTTAATCGCGTCCGAAAATAATTTTGCCGCCGATAAAACAGTTAAATTATCAAGCCTTTTTTCAACTGGTATAGGAATCGTGTCCAATAAAATAAATTCTTTCACAACGCTCGCTTTAAGCCTTTTCACAGCTTCGCCTGATAAAACCCCGTGGGTCGCGCAAACATAAACTTCTTTTGCGCCGCCGGTTTCAATCACGGCTTTCGCGCTGTTGCATATAGTCCCCGCCGTATCTATCACATCATCTAACAATATAACAGTTTTATCTTTTACGTCGCCGATAATATTGCATACTTCCGAAACGTCCGTGTCAGTCCTTCGTTTGTCAATCATTGCAAGAGGCACTTTGCATCTCTGGGCAAAAACTCTTGCCCTCGCAACCGAGCCCAAATCCGGCGAAACTACAACTGTATTGTCCATCGTATTTTTGAATTTATTTATAAAATACGGAGCGAGTATAGAAGATCCTGCGAGATGGTCTAACGGGATATTAAAAAATCCCTGAATTTGCGGGGCGTGCAAATCCATTGTAAGTATCCTGTCAACTCCGGCGACTGTTATCAAGTCGGCGACAAGCTTTGCGCTTATCGGATCCCTCGCTTTGGCTTTTCTGTCCTGTCGCGCATAGCCGAAATAGGGTATAACGGCGGTTATTCTTCCGGCTGAGGCTCTTTTAAAAGCGTCTGCCATTATAAGCAGTTCCATTAGATTATTATTCACAGGCGCGCATGTTGACTGAACTATAAAAACGTCGCAGCCGCGCACAGTCTCAAAAATCGAGACGCCTATTTCACCGTCAGAGAATAAAATCGTTTCAGAGCAACCGGGAGGCACGCCCAAATGATTTGCGATAGAATATGCAAGTTCGGGATGGGAATTAGCCGCAAAAATTTTCAAATTATTGAAGTTCGTCACCATTTTTAACATATCTCCGTTCTTTTATTTTTATATTTAATTTTAAATTTTATCTGGCGCAGAAAATGCTTATACTATTCGTCATTTATGGAATTATTTTTAACGATAACAAATAATCCATTGCTTTTTCGTGATATGGGGTCATTTCTACCCATTTTTTATAGTGTTCGCATGGGAAATCGTCGCATTCACCGCAATGGTTTATTTTTCGTTCTTCACAACATATACGGAAATCAATACTGCCGCAACCGCATTTCCAAAAACAATCATCCGTTATATTCCAGCAACCTGTGCATATTGGGTTTTTCATCAACACCGCTTCGGCGCCTTCGTTTTCCCCAATCCATCCTTGCCCTCTGTACCACTCGACAAATTTTTCCGCCTCTTTCAAATCTTTTTCCATTGTAACTTTATATGCAGCGCATTTGTTACAATCAGTGCCACAAGCCGCTAATTTTAATTTATTCATAAATCAATCCTCTTGTACCAAATATAAATTCTCTGCGTTATCATATATTTATATAATTTAAATCCCATTATTTTTACTTTTATTTCTATGCCTTACAACCCAGCCGTGAATTATTTTTTGCTCTCTCGTCCTCGATATTGCCAAAGCTCCCGCAGGAACGTCTTTTGTCAAAGTAGAACCTGCGGCGATATACCCGTCGTCGCCGATATTAATCGGCGCGACGAGATTTGTGTTACAGCCGATAAACGCCCTGTCGCCTATATTGCAGCGCGCTTTTTTAATTCCGTCATAGTTTACTGTGATTGCGCCGCACCCGAAGTTTACGTCTTTTCCAACATCAGAATCGCCTATATAAGTCAAATGCCCCGCTTTCGTGTTTTCGCCTAAGGTCGAGTTTTTGACCTCGACAAAATTCCCTAAATGCACCCCGCTTTTGATTAAACAGTTGGGTCTGATATGGCAGAACGGTCCGGCTGTGACGTTGTTTTCGATGGTTGACGACTCTATCTGCGTCGAGTTTATAACGCAGTTTTCACCGATAACAGAATTATCTATTATAGTATTAGGTCCCAAAATATTATTTTTCCCGATTTTTGAATTGCCCCTTATTATCGTCCCCTGATAAATAACAGTTCCATGCTCTATTATTGCCATCGGAGAAATTCCCACTCCGTCCAGAGATACAAACTGTACGCCGTTTCTTTCAAGCTCCTCTATGATTTTCTTTTGCTCTTCCTGATTTTTTTCACGCAGTTCTTTAAAATTTTGTGTTGAATCCATGAAAAAACTCCTCCTGATAAAATTGCTTCGCATTATATATTTTATACTCAAATATAAAATAATGCAAGCGTTATTTTTTATCAGTCTGCAAAATAAATATTAACATAAAAGCAACATGTTTCGTAATAATTTTTGATAAAATACTTTTATTATGGGGATTTATATACCCAATCCGGGAGTGAAAAATAAATTTATGAAAATTTTAAATAAAAAATATATGGCGATAATTATAATTATCACGGTTTTGATCGGAATATTTCCGCAGTTTACAGGCGTTTCGGCAATTCCTGACGACAGCGGCGAAGCGGCTCAGTCCGACGAATCCGGACAATCTGATCAGGCAGGTCAGCCCGACGAAAAAACGCAGATAAAATCAATTATTCCGTATGTTGAAAAAAAAGAAAACGAAATAACCCAGTCCGTGCCTGTCGAATCAAGGGAAGATATGCTGCTCTATCCGAACGTTTCCCTGAAAATTCAGGTTTATATAAGCGCAGAGGATGCCGAGAAATATTCCGGCGACAGAATTTATATATTTAAGTTAAAGCCTTATGAGGAAATTACGGATATCAACAAAGAAAATTCTTTATATTCTGTATATTTTGACGTCGTTCAAAATTCATCCGAGGGATTTTCTTATAACGTCACCCTCCTCTCCCCTGACCTCCCAAATCTCAAGAGCGGGGAAATATTCAATAAATTCGTCATCGCTGTAAAAGACGGGGACAAGTTTATTCCAATCCCCGGCTCCGACGCCAAATACATAAGCAATATAAACTGCCTGTCAAATAAAAAAGAAACCCCTCCGGTTTCAAAGACAAAAAAAGGGCTTTCGGTTCAAATGCCCGGCGAGGCGCGTATGCTCGGGGTGGGATATACCACGGTCAATATGCTTCTCAATGATTTTATGGCTGCTGAAGAAGGCTCAAACACTGAATTATATATATACGGCAACGAAAATTATTATTTTAACCGGGATAAAATCGCCGAATATGATAAAAAAATAAAATATTTTACAAACGAGGGCATAAACGTCACCGCCGTGCTTCTTATATCAGCGCGCGGATTTTCACCCCGCAACAGTCAGAATAATAATGACAGCGAGGGCGAAAATACGGAAGATTCTGATATATCTATGTCGCAGCTTCTTGTCCCCGTTGACCCGATAGAGTATTTGATTCATCCGAATGCCCTCGCATCTACCGATAAAACTTTTTATTACGGCATAAACACCACTGACGAAAAAGGCGTAAAATATTTTGAGGCACTGATGTCTTTTATAGCCGACAGGTATGTCAAAGAAGATATTGGCTACGGGAGAATATATAATATAATCCTCGGAAGCGACATAGGAAGGACGACAAGTTATAATTACTGCGGCAAAATCGATATTGTAAGTTACGTAAAGGATTATCTGAGGGCGCTGAGGATATGCGATTCCGCAATACGTTCAAGATTTGGAGGAAGCCGGGTATATGTGCCCTTTGACAACTGGTTTGCCGAAATACCTCAGGGCGATGTGGATTTTATAAATAAAGATATAATAGATTTATTGTGCGAATATTCCCAGAAAGAAGGGAATTTTATCTGGAACGTAGCGTTCAAGCCATATAACGCAGATATTTTAAATCCCGAATTCTGGAAAGAGACCCAGCCGGTCAATGACAGTTCCACGCCTATAATAACCATGAAAAATATCGAAGTTTTATGCAGTTATCTGAATCTTGAAAAAAAAAGTTATCTCCCCAGCGGTGAAATCCGGAAAGTAATGCTTTCGGATTTGGGGTATTCTTCAGGCGATAATTCAAAAGAAAATATGGAACTTCAGGCGGCGGCGTTTGTCTACGCGTATCTTAAAGTAAAATATATACCCGAAATAACCGCTTTTATTTATCACGGGCACGTAGACAATAATAACGAAATCGGTTCTCTGGGTTTATGGACAAACGCGCCCGATACTGTAAACGACCCGGGCGAAAAGAAAAAAATATATGATGTTTTTAAGTATATGGACACAAACAGGGAATCTGAAAAAATAGATTTTGCCAAGGCTGTTCTGGGAATAGAAGATTTTACTGAAATAGCAAAACTCTATTCAAAAGACGCAGAGCCTGCCGTAATTCTTAAAGAAGTCGCCGGCGAAACGTTAAAAAAATCTCCAAACGCGACAAATATCGGCATATTCAGGGACGACCGGCTTTCGGGATTTATCGGCAGTCCAAATTTATCAAAAATGAACAGGGTTAATAAATACGACAATAAAGATTCGGAGCTTTTTAACGGCGCAAGTATGCTTTTCGCAGGGTTTTCAAATCCTATCAAGGGCGATTTTGGCGGCATTGTAAAAATTTATACCCCCGAAGATCCCGTATTGAATTTAAGCAATGAAAAATACGTTGGGGTAAAACTTAGAATTGATACTTCTGTTCAGATGCCTGAAGATCAGATGATACAGCTTATTCTTATAATGGAAAGCGAGCCTGCGCCGCAAAATCCCGGAACAGATAACGATACGGGCGCAACTGTAACTTCTTCCGGAACCGGTCAGAATTCAGGCAATGCGGCAAATACAGCTAAAACAATAAGCATATTCGAAGGGCTTGCGAATATATCCCCGAATAAAGACGAGATCGTCTATTTTGATATAAGTTCTTGGGAAGATAAGACAGATATAAAAAAGATAAAACTTCTTGTGAATCCTTACGTGAATTATTCAGTATCTGATCAAACGTCCCAAAATTTATTGGCTGAACCGTCTGAATTTTCTTCCGGATCTGACGCTGCGGATAAATATGATTTTAATTTATATGTCTATTCTATTATATCCGCGCACCCCTCAAAAACTTCAGTATTTAAGACGGTCCTGATAATTATTTTAGTTTTAGTATTAATAATAGTAGCGGGATACGGAGTTTTGTACATAAGGGCGCAGATAATAAAGAAAAAACGCCGCCGGATGAGAGAGCTTCAAAGAAGAAAGGCTCAGGCGGCAGCCGGACGGAATCATAGAACCCCGGGACAATATAATAATTACAGAAATAACGATAATAATAAAAATAATAACAGCCGGAGAAGATAAATTTTTCGCATATTAAATTAAAAATAAATACGGGCGGCAAATTGCCGCCCGAAAATTTGATATATGATATATATGATTTTTAATTTTCTTTGAAGCCCACAATCCGTATAAATCTTATATTTTTCCATTGATATGTGTCAATCGACCGGTTTTCAGAATCAAACGAGTGCGCGCATATTTTTATGTGATCATAAGATACGGAATCGTCGGAATTATGTTTTAATGATACTATAAACGGAGTGTGCTGGAATGATTTGCCGTTAAACGAAAGCTGCGCTATATCTCCCGCTTCAACTTCGTTTATATCTATTTCGTGCGCTATAATTCCGTAATCTTTTTCCCTGATTAAATAATCATATAACTGCTCTACTCCCGTCCACGACGGGCTTTTATCGTTGGCGTTGTGATAATACCAGCCGTATAATGCCGAACTTGTATCCATTTTGCAGCCGCCCGCAAGTAAAATCTGGGAAATATAATTTGTGCAGTCCCCGCCGATGTCGTCAAAATCATAATAATCCGGATTGCGGTCAAGTACCCAGCGGCGGGCGTATTCTATCGCTTTGTCACGGTCAAACGGGATTATACCGGGATTTGAAATAACTTCCGGCAGGGGTGCTTCAGGGACTAAAAGATTTTCAGGTTTTTTTTCGATTACAGGCTCCGCTACCGGCTCAATTATATTTTCAGCCGGGGGCAAATCCGGGTTAATATTTGAATATTCTTCAAAAACCGGAATCGATAAAGATAAATCTTCTCCCGGTTGTTCCAGCTCTATTGATTCTTCCGGTAATTTTAATACTTCCGGTTCAGTTGTTTTATTATAAACCGTATCAAATATTTTATGTATTTCTTCGTTTTCCTCCAATGATAATTCAGGTAATTCCGGAGTATTGTCAATATTATCAGTATCATCAATATCCATATTCCTGTAAACCGGAATATCTCTTATGTACATATCCTGCGGGATTTCGATTGAGAGTTCACCTGTATCCCCGACTTTTTCAGTTTCAGTTTTAATTTCGCCAAGATTTTCCCGAATCATTGGCGTTTCAGGCTTTTTTGTCCTGTCGAAAAGATTTTCGATTTCATTTTTATTTTTATTTTCACTGAAACCGTTATAATTTTGGTCATTAATTTTATCATCATCATTTATTTTTATTTCTTCGTTTTTTACGGTATCCATAGTTTCTTCTGTCTCGTTATTCTCTCCGGCTTCATTAGTTTCCGCAATCTGGCCTTCCAATTCATTTAATTCTTCTGATTCTTCTATTTCATCTAATAATTCTAATTCTTCCTGATTGTCCTGTTCTCCCAGTTCGATATTTTTTAATTCGTCTTCCGTATAAAATTCAGGATAAAAACGCCGCCTTCTTCTTCTGTTTGACATTTTATTTAAACCCTCCGTTACTTGTGATTTGTTACTGGCAATAATATTGCAATTTATAAAAATAATCTATATAAACATTTTATGCGGTTAATTTTAAAAATTGACAAAAATTTATCGCAATATTCAAGAAATATTTTCAGTATATCTTGAAAAACGAAGTTTAAAAGAGTATAATATTATTTATACTGTAAATATAAAAGACAAACGAAGATACAAACATAAAACCAAAGGAGATATTTTTATGTACAGCGAAAAAGTCATGGACCATTTTGCAAATCCGCGCAATGTCGGGGAAATAGAAAACGCCGACGGCATAGGAGAAGTCGGAAACGCGAAATGCGGCGATATTATGAAAATCTTTTTAAAAATAGAAAACGATATAATAACCGATATAAAATTCAAGACTTTCGGGTGCGGCGCGGCAATCGCAACGTCGTCTATCGCAACTGAAATGATTCTCGGAAAACCTGTTAAAGAAGCTCTGAAACTTACAAACAAAGCCGTCGTTTCAGCTCTTGACGGGCTGCCTCCGGCAAAACTGCATTGCTCAGTTCTTGCCGAAGAAGCTGTAAAAAGCGCAATAGCCGATTATTACAGAAGAAATAATATGCCCGTAGATTTTCAGACCGGCTGCGACGGTTGCTGCAGCGAATGCGGTGCGTCAGAAGAGGAAAACCGCTCGCATTAGATTTATTAGATTTATTTATATTATGTCAGATATAATTATTTTACGTAGAGAGTTTGTATTATATGAATATTATATATAACGAAACTAAGAAAGATTTGCCTGTTGAGCAGTTATGTCATTTGTTTAATGTGGTAGGGTGGGGGTCAAGTCGTGAAACTACTCCAAAGGATTGGTTAGAGAATTTTAACAGGGTCTTTATTACTTCAACTTTAGTGGTTTCCGCATGGGAAAATGAACGTTTAGTCGGTGCTGTCAGAGTGTTGAGCGATAAATTTTTCAGGTCAATAATTTATGATTTAGTAATTGACCCGGAGTATCAAAACAAGGGTATAGGCAGAGAATTAGTTAAACGCTGCATTGCACACTATCCAAACTCTGAATGGTCGCTTGAAACCACAGAGAAAAATATCGGTTTCTACGAGAAGATCGGATTCAAGCGCAGCAAAGGAGTGCATTTTAGAATACCGGGGAAATATCAACCTGAATAGGCATTTCGATACAAAACAAAAAATATATTAATATTTCGGAGGAAAATTTATGAACAAAAGCAAATTAAAATTAATATCGGCGGTTCTCGCGCTGTTCCTGCTTCTGCCTTTGGTTTTTGCATGCGGCAAAAGTAAAGACGCGGAGAAACCGTCAGGTAACGACAATCAAAATCCCGCGCAGGAACAACAGGCAGACGAACCCAATCAGCCGGCCGCAGAAGAAAAAATCCTGCCCGACCTTCCCGACGCGGATTACAAAAACCATAAATTTAACATCCTCACTTTCGGGGTTACAGGCTCGTATGAATGGGAGCAAACTGATTTGACTGCAACGGAAGAAAATGAGGGAGATATTATAAACGACGCAGTTTACAAGAGAAACAGGGCGGTTGAAGAAAGATATAATATAACTTTAAACGAGATTCATTTATATGACAGCGCGTTCGGCACTTCGCTGAGTAAAGAAATAAAGGCGGGGACAAACGAATATGATTTAATCAGCCCCAGAGTAATAGACAGCGCGGGATATATGTCGTCGGGATATTTTATGAATTTATTTAACGTCGATTATCTTGATCTGGAAAAGCCGTGGTACGATCAGGGCGGAATAAAAGAAATGAGCATAGACAATAAACTATTTATTGTATTGACCGATGCTTTACTGTCTGACGACAATGCCACCTGTATAACTATTTTCAATAAAAATATAATTAAAGATAACGGACTTGAAGACCCGTATGCCCTCGTGAGGGCGGGAAAATGGACTGTCGATAAATTATACGAAATGGCTAAAACCACCGTAAAAGATTTAAACGGCGACGGTATGATAACCCCCGACGCAGACCAGTACGGCTATACCTGCTGGGGCGACGCAATGATTACTTATCTTCATTCCGGAGGCCAGAGGCTTGTAAGCAAAGACGATGACGATTTGCCTGTTTTGGCTTTTAACAATCCGCAAACATACGAAATAATGGAAAAAGTAATGGATTTATTATATGATGAGAACGTGACAGGCAACGTTCAGAAACCTGCGTTTGACAAAATAGATTTTGGAGATTTATTCAGCGAAAACAGAGTTGCTTTCGGCTGGTGCAGGTTATATATGATACCCCGTCTAAGAGCAATGGAAACAGATTTCGGAATACTCCCGATACCTAAAATATACGAAGCCGCGGACGCTGTTTATTATTCAACTGTAAACGTACACACTTCGTGCGCCCTTTCGATTCCCGTAACAACGGAAGATTTAGACAGGACTGCAATAATTATGGAAGCGCTCTCCGCCGAATCAAAATATACGCTTGTCCCAGCATATTATGACGTATCGCTTAAAACAAAACATTCGAGGGACGACGATTCGGCTGAAATGCTGGATATTATATTAAACAATAAAGTTATTGATATAGGCGATGTATATAATTTCGCCGGATTCGGGATAGAATTTTACCGTCTCGCCATCGCCAACAACAGGAATTTAATGTCGTTTTATGATAAATACGAAAGCAAAGTCATCAAAGAATTAGACCGGCTAATCGCAAAAATTCAGGCTATGGATTAATTAGATTTGTGATATAATACTATAACTATAAAAATCTGTTAATATTAAAAACGGGGTGTAAAATTTATAATGGAATATAAAATAAGCGACAAAATGATAAATATAAAACCTTCGGCAATCAGGGAAATTTTCAAATCTCTGACAGACCCTGAGGTTATATCTTTTGCCGCGGGCAATCCCTCTCCGGACGCTTTCCCGGTCAAACAAATAAGTGAACTGTCAAAGATCGTCTATGAAAAAATGTCAATTCTATCTTTGCAGTATGGCATTTCGGAGGGTCATACGCCTTTAAGGGAAAAAATCGAAGAACGATTAAAATCAAAATTTAATATTGATAAAAACGGGAATACTCTTTTAATAATAACCGGAGGTCAGCAGGGAATAGATTTAACGAGCAAAGTAATGTGCAACGAAGGCGATGTTATAATCTGCGAAACGCCGTCGTTTATCGGCGCGCTCAATTCTTTCAAGGCAAACGGCGCAAAACCTGTGCAAATCGATATGGATAATCTTGAAAAATTAGAGGAAGCGTTAATTACATATAAAAACGCGAAAATGATTTATCTTATCCCGACTTTTCAAAATCCGTCGGGTTCGACAATGTCTCTCGAAAAACGCAAAGCCGTGTTAGAATTGGCAAAAAAATATAATATTTTAATTCTCGAAGACAATCCTTATGGGGAATTAAGATTCAGGGGAGAAGAAATCCCTACGTTCAAAAGCCTTGACAAAGACGGACTTGTCGTCTATTGCTCGTCGTTTTCAAAAATAATAGCCCCTGCGATAAGAGTAGGATATATATCCGCTCCGTCTGAACTCGCAAGCAAAATTATCGTCGCCAAACAGGGCAGCGACGTTCATACAAATATGTATTTTCAGTTGATTTGCGATTTATTTTTAGAAAAATTTGATATTGACGAACATATCGAGAAAATTCGCGTCTTATATAAAGATAAGTGTTTATTGATGTTAGACGAAATGCAGAAGAAATTCGATAATCTCGGCATAAAGTACACTTCTCCGGACGGCGGGTTGTTTTTATGGTGTACTTTGCCGGAAAATATAGATTTAGCTAAATTTGTGAAAACAAGTTTAGAGAGAAAAGTAGCGGTAGTTCCGGGCGGGGCATTTTTAGCCGATGAGAACGAAGCCTCGCATTCGTTCAGGGTGAATTTTTCTTACCCGTCAAACGAACAGATAATAACTGGCGTTGATGTTCTCGCGCAGGTTGCGCGGGAGATGATGTAATAATATAGATGATTTAAGAGGGAATATTATGGAGAATATTAATAATAGCGATACAAGTAGCAACAAAAAAATAATACTTTCGGGAATACAGTCCACGGGAGAATTGAATATCGGCCATTATTTCGGCGCGATAAAAAACTGGGTAAAGCTTCAGGACGATTATATAAATTATCTTTTTGTGGCTGATATGCACGCGATAACAGTCAGACAAGACCCTGCGGCTTTAAGGCGGCGGTCTCTCGAAGTCGCCGCGACTTATATAGCGTGCGGGATAAATCCTGAAATATGCACGTTGTTTATCCAGAGCCATGTTCCGGCACATACGCAGCTGGCATGGGTTATGAATTGTTACGCGATGTTCGGCGAACTTTCGAGAATGACGCAATTCAAAGAAAAATCCGAACAGCACAGCGATAATATCAACGCCGGGCTTTTCACATATCCCGCATTGCAGGCGGCTGATATATTATTATACAACGCGAATTTAGTCCCCGTCGGATTAGATCAAAAACAGCATCTTGAGCTTGCGCGTGATATTGCTGTACGGTTTAATTCTGTATACGGCGATGTTTTCACGATTCCCGAGCCGTATATATCAAAAGAAAAAAGCGCGAAAATAAATTCGCTTCAAGAGCCTATAAAAAAAATGAGCAAAAGCGACTCGAACATAAACGCGTCTGTTTTGTTACTTGACAAAACAGACGATATTATAAAAAAATTCAGGAGAGCCGTGACTGATTCTGAAACTGAAGTGAGATTTGCAGAGGGAAAAGACGGTATAAATAATCTAATGACGATATATTCATGCGCGACCGGCAGGGCTTATGACGAGATAGAGCGCGAATTTTCAGGCAAAGGCTACGGGGATTTCAAGCTTGCCGTCGGCGAAGCGGTTGTTTCGGTTCTTGAACCCATACAGAAAAAATTTAACGGTCTTATGAGCGACAGAGCAGGCTTGGAAAAGATTTTAAAAGACGGGGCAGAAAAAGCCGCGCACAGAGCTAATAAAACTTTAGCGAAAGTTTATAAGAAGATAGGGTTTTTGCAGATATAGTGATTTATTGTAGGGCGCGACGACCCCGACGCGCCGCATTAATATTAAAAAAGTAAAGAGGTATAAAACAAAAAAATGGAAAACATAATTATTGATATGAATTTTGGCAGTATAAACGTCTATGATTTTCTAAATGCTGTCATAGCGGTTATTTTCGCGGCTCTCATGGCGTTTGTCACAACGCCGATAGTCAGGGTTTTAGCATATAAAACAGGAGCGTTAGACGACCCGTCAAGAGACGACAGAAGAATGCACGCCGTTATCACGCCTAAACTCGGCGGACTTGCGATTTTCTTCTCTTTTATCCTTTCGGTTTTTCTTTTCTACGGAGTTTCAAAATTTATTTTGAGCATGATTATCGGGGCGTTTCTGATTGTAAGCATAGGAATATTGGACGATATCTTTACAATACGCGCGATTTATAAGTTTCTTGTCCATGTTGCGGCGGCCGGGATAGTCGTCTGGCAGGGAGGAGTACTGGTTGAGCGCATAAATATTTTCGGGACTTATATATCTTTTGGAATATTTTCCATTCCGTTGACTATTTTATGGATAGCCGGGCTTACCAGCGCAGTAAATTTTATCGACGGACTTGACGGGCTTGCCTGCGGCATATCGACTATATCCGCGATTTCACTACTTATTGTTACGATTTTAATCGGCGAATTTCAGATTGCCCTTTTAATTGCTATACTTGTGGGGTCCTGTATAGGATTTTTGCCGTTTAACATGACACCGGCTAAAATTTTTATGAGCGACGCCGGAGCGCCGTTTTTGGGATTTATGCTTGCGGTCGTTTCTATTCAGGGAGTGTTTAAAGTTCACGCCGTGATTACTTTTGTCATTCCTTTTCTTATACTCGGGGTGCCGATATTTGACACTACTTTCGCGATTATACGCAGAATTTTATCGGGCAGGCATCCGTTTTCGGCAGACAGGGAACACCTCCACCACAGATTAGTCGATATGGGATTTAACAAAAAACAAACCGTCAGGATTTTATATGCAGTAAGCGCGCTTTTGGGCATTTCATCGATTATGCTTGTCACGCAGAAAATAGTTTACGCCATTATCATCATATCCGTCTCTTTGGCAATATCGGTTGTAATGTGGATTATTTTCAGGGACGACAAAATGAGAATCGAAAGCGGGCTTATGTCTGAAAACGGCGACGAGTCCAAAGAAATCAAAAAGCAGGACGCTGAAAATACCGAAAATATTGATTCTATTGAAAGTTCTGAAGATATAGATAATAAAGATAAAATTGAAACGGCGGGAAATAATGAAAAAGTCAAAAGATTCAAAAAATCCTGAGAATATCGAAAAAATGAATAATCCGCAGGATTTTGAGAAATCAAAAATCAAACCAAATAAATCATTTAAATCAGTAATAGGCGAAAATAATAAATTTACAAAAGTTATATCGGTTTTGTCTTTGATTTTGATTATGTTTGGACTTTTTGCTTTTATAATAATCGGGTTATACAGGTTTGATTTGATAGAAATTCCCCAATTTATGCAGAATTTATTTTTTAAACCGGCCGGCGACGATTCCGAGAGTGAAAAAGACGACAGAAATATTTATGAATTTATGCGAGAAAACGCAAAAATAAATGACGACTATAACGATTATGATTATAACGAAGGGTATTCTCTCGAAATAACCCGCGATAATATAAAAGATATAATCACAAGTACAAAACTGCCGGATAATTTATATCTTGAAACAGAGGCAAATTATTATATCGACGGCAAAATATCAAGGACTGAAGAAATGTCCCTTTGGAAAAAAGGCGATAAATATAAATATATTCTCAGTGTAAATTCTACGCCCGAAGAATCATATATAAACGATACCGAAAACGAATATATCGAAAATTTTATCACCGGCAGAGGCAAAAAAGCCGCCGCCGTTATTTCGTTTTCTTTCGATAATATCCCGCATGTCCAAAATATAAATTATTATCTTAATTTACTCGAAAACGGGGAAATATTAAGCTTTTATATAAACCAAAACAGCGATTCAAACATAGTCC
Organism: Oscillospiraceae bacterium; assembly: GCA_009783265.1. GTDB lineage: Bacteria > Bacillota > Clostridia > Oscillospirales > WRJC01 > WRJC01. The sequence goes on along the minus strand of WRHM01000012.1, from coordinate 41,308 downwards.
GCGTAAAATATTATATTCCACAGTTAAATCAAAGGGAACTGATAGACATATCGTTAGATACAGGAATTGTACTGTATGTAGAATGCACCGTCGGAAACGGCAACGATTTATTTTATAAACTTGAAACGTCAGTCAAAGAAGCGTATTACGACGGCGACGAACAAGCCAAGGAAAAGACGTCGATACAGGATTCTTTGTTTGTGATAAAAAACTAAAATCAAAAAATCTACGCCGCAAACAAAATAATAGCGAGAATCAAAATCAAATCGTCTTCAAACCCGTCTTTTAAAAGAAAAAATATAACCGCAAGCAAAATTAAGTCCTCGATTTCTATATGCGAAAATATTCCGCCGTCTTTATTATCCCCTCTGTTAAAAAATCCGGAAAATAACCCTCTTTTTTTGCCGTCACCGTCTTTATTTTTATTCCCGCCGAACAAGCCGCTGAAAAGTGAACCGCTTCTTTTTTCTCTTGACTCCCTTGGTTCTTTTATATCTGTTGATTCTTCAGTTTCTCTAATTTTATGTTCTCTCTGTTCTCTCTGTTCGTCTGTTCTGCCGTCGCGTTTATATTGATTATGTAAATTCTGCGAATCATGTATAAAATTATTTGAATTTTTTTCAATATCTCCGGTTTGGTCAATATTATAATTATTGTTATAAATTGATTCTTTTGTGTATTGCCCGGAATAATTCGGCGGGAAATCGTCTATATTGTATTTTGAATATTTATTATAACTGTTATTTCTCATGTACATATATTTTTTCACCATTAAATTTATTATGTTTTATACAAATCCGTTTTTCCCGAACAGATTGATAATTTTGGCGGCATTCATGTATTTTATCGCGGTATCTATTTTAGTTTTACGTTCATCTTTTAAAAATGGCTTTAACGCGAGAAGGAGTTTTGATTTGTGATCGCTTTCAGGACTTGTTGCGCTTGAAAAATTCTTAAGAGTATCAAGCGTTTTTTCTATTGCGCTGTTTGTGTTTGTATTATCTTCCCGATTTTGATTATTTTGATTATTTTGATTATTTTGATTATTTTGACTGTTTTGATTAATCTGACTGGCAATATTGGCAATGTTCTGGAACGCGGAAGTCATAACCGCATCGTTATTATTCGGGGTTTCTTCGGATTGATCTTTATTAGCTTTATTATCTTTATTTTCGCTTACTTCGCTGTTATCTACAATACTATTAATATTATTATTCACCGACGCGACGTTTAAAGCCGTTATTAAATTTTTTAACGCAGTTATTACTTCTGCATTTGCCATAAAATTATCGGCTGATGTATCTGAATTTTGCGTGTCGGATTTGTTTGAATTAACCACAGTAGTTTCGACTATTTTTTCCTGTTTTGGACTATTTTGATTATTTTGACTACTTGAGTTATTTAAATTATTTAAACCGCCGTCATTCATCATCTGAGCGACTGCGGGCATTATATTAATTATTTTATTAAGCGCGTCAGGATTTGATAAAACACTGCTTATCATCTCTGAGATGCCGCTGTCCACTTTTTGACTCTCCTTTCTGTTTTATGCTATTTTATAATATACTTTCCATACGCTGATTAATTTTTTATGTTTTTCTTAAGTTCCTCTATTTTTTCAACGCCTAACGCGCTTACAGCTTTTTTCAGACTCTCTTCGTCTATATTGCCAATGGCTTTTTTTATGTCTTTCATGTTTTTGAGGGCTTTATCCAAATTTTCTTTATCTTTTTTTTCAAAATTGCTTGTGTTTAACACATCCGAAATTTTTTTCTTTAGGTCTTCGTCGTTTAAACTCAATAATTTTTGCAGTTTGTCTTTATCTATTTGCATATTACGCCAACCTCCGAAAATAGTAATTAATAAATAAAATTGTTTTTATAATTATTATATGTTCTTAAATCTTTTATGATATTGAGTCGTTATTAAAAACAAAAGCCGGCACATTAGATTATATTATTTACCCGGGGGATTTAGTACGCGCTACGAAAATTTTGCATGAAAAATATCTGATGTCTCCCGGTAATGGGGAGGGGGATTTCTTAAAGGGGGAACGGATGGTTCCCTCCTTTAAGTCAACTTTTTTGCTTCTTTTTTGTTTGATTACAAAAAAGAACATAGCGTCACGTAAAATATTAAAAACAAACATAAAATTCGGGCGGATTTTAATATCCGCCCTTAAAAATTTATTGTTTTATTTTTGGTTTTTATATTACGCCTGCGTATCTCGCTTACTATAAAATATAAAACCTGCGGCAGTCAAAACAGCGGCTATAACAGTCAAAATAATAAGCGGCATGAAGCTTATATCATCACCGAGGATTACATTTGAAATATGATGCAGAGGAGATACGCTAAGCAGCCATTCCGGGAACCCCAGAACCTCGCCCATAAACGAAGCGATAAAAACAAATCCGAAATATCCCCATATCGCGCCTGCAGCTTTGGGAATAAATCCTACAAGCAGGACAGCGACGCCTATCATCACCCACAGAGCCGGCAAATATGACAAACACGCTTTCAACAATGTGCCGAGTGCGAACGGATTCGCGTCTCCCGCAATCGACACGGCTGATGAATATATTCCGACTGCCGTTAAGAATTGCAACAATAAACTCGCAGCGTAAGCCAGCGCCGTATAAGCAGCTATATAATTGAATCTCGGAACCACACGAGCAAGCACCTGCTCGGCCCGATGTTCTTTTTCTTCGTTTTTCGGCTTCATGACAGCGTTAATCAGCGGCACGATACAAACAAGCGTCATCATTGACGCGACAAACGACAAAAAATACATCTGGATATTTTCTTTCGTGGCTTCCGCAACCGCGGAATCAAAGCCGAGTATCTGCATATATTCCGGACTGCCGCCGACAAATTCGTCGATGTTTCCGATGATCGAGCCATAAGACGCCCCGAGCGAAAACATAACGATCAGCCATACTATAAGCGAAGTGCGCAATAACCTGAAAGCAAGCCCGAAATTTGACCGCAAAAAAGCCGAAGCTTCTTTTTTTCCGGGCCTTGCGGGTATGAATCCCTGATCCAAATCGCGCACGGCATTTAATTTATAAGCTATAGCAGCTATAATAATACTTTCAAGAAGCAGTATAAAAACAGGCCACCAGATATTTTCGATATACGCCTGCGAGCGCAGGGCAAGCCCTAATGGGCTTATGCAGGATAAAATTTCGATTTGCTGCATATCGCCAACGGCTCTTATCATATAAAACACGCCCAAAATTAAAAACGATAATCCAGTCGCGCCGCCTTTATTTGACGACAACTGGCAAAACAGCGCAGTTATTGCAGCGAACACAAGCCCGACTGCGCAGTTCAAAGCTCCATACAGCATTGACCCGGCTAAATCCATGCTCTCCACGCCTGTCACGGCGAGAGCAAGCCCCATCAGCAGTCCGAGTATAACATTTATAATAAACGCTGTAATCATCGTGGCATTCAGATTGGCAAGACGGCCTACGGGCAGAGACCTCACAACTTCGGCCCGGCCTTTTTCTTCATCTGCCCGGGTATGGCGGGACACAAGAAAAACGTTCATGATCCCAACGGTAATTAAAATCCACAGCAACATCATGCCCGTGTACATCGCGCCCGAAGTATAATTGTCCGCGCCGTATACAGGCCCCATCATAGCAATCATAACGGGATTATCCATGTTAGATACAAACTGCTCTCTGGCTTCAGTGTCGAACATGCCTGCCATACCGGGCGCAATACCCATTGAAAACAATACTATTATAAGAATCCATGCCGTAGATATTACAAGCTCACGTTTCAGCATAAATTTTACAAGCCTGCCGGTATTATTAAAATTACCACTCATTATTTATTCACCCCCGTCGGTATTATAATGGCGCATGAATAAATCTTCGAGGGTAGGCGGAGTGCTTTCTAATTTTTTTACCCCGAACTTCGCGATATGTGAAATAACATTGCCGATCTCATGTGAATCGACCTGAAAATTTAACCCGCCGTGACGTTCTTCAATATCGTGAACGCCATTTAATCCGTTTAGATCTTCAATCGGATTTTCTGTCGCAACGGTTATCATAACACGCGTTAAATGGCGCAACTGATCAAGAGTTCCGGTTTCAACTAATTTACCTTCGCGTATAATTCCAACTCTATCGCAAAGACGTTCGACTTCGGATAATATATGGCTTGAAAGAAATATAGCTTTGCCGTTGTTTTTCTGTTCGAGTATGCACTCCTGAAAAACCTGTTCCATCAACGGGTCAAGGCCGCTTGTGGGCTCGTCGAGAATATATAAATCAGCGTCAGAGGCAAAAGCTGAAACAAGCGCGACTTTCTGACGATTGCCTTTTGAATAAGTCCGGCATTTTTTCGACGGGTCAAGATCAAACATTTTCAGAAGTTTTTCACGGCGTTCTTTGTCGTGTTTTCCCCTCAAACTGACGAATAAATCAATAACTTCGCCCCCTGTCAGATTCGGCCACAGATTTACGTCGCCGGGGACATAAGCGATTCTTTTATGGATTTCTACCGCGTCTTTCCATACGTCAAGCCCGAATATTTTCGCGTCGCCTTTTGTCGCCTGAAGAATACCCAAAAGAACGCGTATGGTAGTAGTCTTCCCTGCTCCGTTAGGCCCGATATATCCGAAAACCTCACCCTCGTTTATTTCTAAATTTATTCCGTCAAGCGCAGTAAATTTGCCGAATTTTTTTATCAGATTTTTAATTTCGATAATTGCCATAATAAATATATTACCTCCGTATCAATTAATTAATATTAATATTGTTATACAGCAGACAATAGCTTTTGTCAAGGCGCAATACAAAATTTATTATTTCTTCTTTTGATTTTTATTATCTTTATTATCTTCTTTTTCTTCGCTATTTTCTTTTTCTTCGCTATTTTCTTTTTCCTGTTCAGATACGCCGCCATATCTTTTTGAATCCAGCCACGACAGAAATATACCAAGCGAAACTACTACCGCTATACCGACAACCAGAACAATTATAACAGTACCGGACATTTTATAAACCTCCCTTTTACTAAATTCACAAAACAAAAAGAGCGGATAACTTCATTAACGAAGCTCTCCACCCTAAAGCTCAAGACTTGAAACAGTTTTACTGTTCAACCGGAAAACACTATATTATATAATATTTTTATTATACGCCCTCAAGTTAAAAAAGTCAAGCACTATAGTAATAAATTTTATATTTTTTGTTCTGACCTTACAATTATTTCGTCCTGCAACGCTTTTGATATATTTACAAAATAATCGCTGTACCCGCCTACGCGCACGATAAGCGAAGCGTATTCCTGGGGATTTTTCTGCGCTTTTCTTAAAGTTTCAGCGTCGCAGACATTTACCTGAAGCTGCATTCCGCCGCGATTAAAAAATATTTCAAAAAGTTTCTGGATTTTAGACATAACAGTTTCGTTTTTGAAAATATCAACCGGGAATTTGATATTTGTAACAGTAGTGGTTAAAAGATGTTTATCAGTCGGGAGTTTTAAAACAGAATTCATGAGAGCAGTAGGTCCGTTCATGTCAAGTCCCTGAGAGGCTCCCGCAGAATCCGCAAGCACAGTATATGCAAAACGTCCATCGGCTGTCGCACCTGTCGCCGCGCCACACCAGTCGTGCGCCGTGAATATAACCTCGCCGGGGATATATATTCCCCCGATTGAACTTTTTGCATTGTTAAAATAAGCATATATATGACTTGTTATATCTGTCCGGATTTCATCGACTTCAGGTTTATCGTTGCCGAATTTATCGCATTTTAACGCGAGTTTTCTTAAATATTCATGATCATCCCAGTTAGATTTTAAGATTTCGGCAAGTTCAGGCAAAGATATAATTTTAGTATCAAACACAAGCTTTTTTATTGCGTATAAATGATCCGCCGTGTTTGTTATGCCAATCACTTCAAGCTCAATATTATTAAATCTCGCTCCGCCGTCAAATATATTTCTGCCGTTTTCTATACAGTCGCCGATAAAAAGCGTGCGCATCGCGTAGCCTTCGCGTTCAAGCCTGTATTTATATTCTTTTTCGTGTATATCAATTTCAACTTGACAAAAGTAATCGAGCTGTTTTTTATACGCCGTCAAAACTTCATCAAACGATTTAATATCTTCAGGGGTTCCCGTGTGAAGCCCGACTTGTTTTTTTGTTCTTGGGTCAAATCCGTCATATAACGCAATTTCTGCGATTTTTGCGGCGTTCATCATGCCGATGTCGTTTAAAAAATTGCACACTCCCGGAATCATTAACTGACTGCACCCCGCAAAACAATATCCCCGAGCATATTTTATATCATATCCGAAATTCAAAAGATTTTCTGTGACGAGTTCATCGTTATATAAAGCAGGGAGCCCTATGCCGGATTTAATAGAATCAAGCGCGGCAGTCCAGATATATTGGGGCATATCTTTTGTTATTCGCAAACATAAATTCGGTCCTTTAAATCCGAGCTCAGACGTTGCTTTTATGCATAACTCAGTTAATTCGGAATAAATCTGATTGCCATTATAATCAAGTCCGCCGATCGTCATATTCTGAATAGCGTTCACGCTGTCGAGTTTAAACCAAAAATCAATTATCAAATCATAAGCTTCTTCCAAAGTCAAAACGCCGCTTTTTATATCGTCGTCGAAAAACGGCTTGAGATAAAAATCAAACCTCCCGAAAGAATCAGAGCCGTTGAGTACATGTAAAATCCAGACTAACTGTAAGGCTTGAACAAAAGAATCCGGCGGATTTTCCGCGATATACAGCAAATCTTCTCGCATTTTCGGCGGGACGTCGAGGAGGCCGTCCCCTACAATTTTCGCGAATTTATATATAACAGCTTTAACTGCTTTGAGCATTATTTCAAGCGCGTCATAAAAATCTTTTTTTGATTTACCGTAAATATTTTTGTGTTTTTTTATTTTTTCTTCATAGCCGTTAAGCCCGACCGATAAAACCGTTTCGTAATCCAAAATCATGTGGCCGCCGAACCATGTTGAAGTTGCGGCGTTTGCGTAAACAGATTTTAATTCTTCGGGAGTATAATCTTCTTCACGGCAGACAATATATCTGTGATTTTCAATAATTTGCAGTTTATCTCTGAATATTTTTTCTTTTTCGGGAGATAAATTTTCTCGATTTATATATTCGTCGGCTATATTCAAATTAATCCATGTCCCGCCGCCGTAATTAAATCCGGCGACTTCGTTTGATTTTGTAAACCCGCAGATTTTATCTTCGGGGAACACAAAAACATCAAAGCTTTTAGTCCAGAAATTATATATTGCCTTTGCTTCGCGAAGTATGGGTATATCATTTATGTTCTCACAGTATGCGTCAAGAAAATCACAGGTTATTTTTGACGGAGTTCCCCACATAATACTTATATTTTTATTATATATTTCTTTTAATTTATTCATGTCTCTCATAGTTTTACTCCCGGAATATTTATTTGACTGTATTATAATTATATCACAAATATTTAAAGTAAATAATTAAATTTATATAAAATTTAAAAAATTATCGTTGAAAAGTTGATTTTTGACAATAAATTGTGCTATAATTATCTTAAACTCAATAAAAAACAAAAAGAACAGGTGATTTATTATTTTCCCGGCAAAAAAACCAGAAAAAATAATACTGGCTTCAAAATCAATGGCGAGGCGCAATATTCTCGTTAATCTTGGGATAACTGCCGAAATATATATAACTGACGCAGATGAGACTGTTTATGACAATGCTAAATTTTCACCCGGTGAAATCGTTACAGGGCTTTCACAGAGAAAAGCAAGAAAAGCCGCAGGTGAAATAAACGACCCGTCAGTTATGATAATTGCCGCGGATACTGTTGTGATTTATAACGGGTGCGTAATCGGCAAACCGTCGGACGAACAGGACGCAATCAATACTCTTTTAATGCTTGCGGGAAAATTTCACGAAGTTTATTCGGGTATAACAATCGTTTTTGACAATAAAATTATATGCGACTACGACGTTACAAAAGTGAAATTCAGGGATATAGACATAAAAGAAATAGAACAGTACGTGAAAACGGGAGACCCTCTGACAAAAGCCGGTTCATACGGCGCGGAGGGAATAGGCTCGGCATTCATGGAACATATAGAAGGCGATTTTTTTAACATTGCGGGGCTTCCGGTTTATAAATTCGCGAATATATTAAAAAACGATTTTAATATGACGGTTTTTGATTTGATATAAAACAATATTACTATAATATAAATACCGTAGGGAGGCGCATTGCGCGTCCGCTAACACGCTATTTTTTACACGGACGCGCATTGCGTGCCTCTACAAACAGATTTTTGCGTACAAATAAATGTACAAGAAAGGATTGTATAAAATTTATGGCTCTTTTTACTAAAAGCATTGGGATAGACTTAGGTACTGCCAATACTCTTGTTTATATGAAAGGCCGGGGGATATTGCTCAGGGAGCCGTCGGTCGTCGCCATTGAGACAAAATCAAAAAAAGTTCTGGCGGTTGGAAACGAGGCAAAAAACATGCTCGGAAAAGCCCCTGACACTATAGAAGTATTCAGGCCGCTCAAAGATGGGGTTATCGCTGAATTTGAAGTGACTGCGAAAATGCTGAACGCTTTTTTCAAACGGGTTACCGGAGTTATATTTTTAAACAGGCCGGAAGTGATAATCTGCGTGCCGTACGGGGTCACAGACGTTGAAAAACGCGCCGTCGAGGACGCTACTATTGCAGCAGGAGCAAAAAGAGTCGCGATCATAGAAGAACCCGTAGCCGCAGCGATAGGCGCGTCTCTGAAAGTAAGCGCGGCGCACGGCTCGATGATAGTGGATATAGGCGGCGGAACGACTGAAGTTGCGGTATTGTCTTTAGGCGGGATAGTGGTGCCAAATTCTATCAGGGTTGCCGGAGACAGCCTTGATGAAGCTATTATGGCGTATGTCAGAAAAGAGCATAATGTCTTAATCGGCGAATCAACAGCAGAATTAGTAAAGAAAACTATAGGCGCAGTTCATCCGGACATTCAGACAGAGCAGATAGAAATCAGGGGAAGAAACTTGTATTCCGGGCTACCTGCGAAGTTAATACTGACTACGCCTGATGTAATAAACGCTATGAATGAGCCAATTAATCAGATAGTCACCGCAATAAAACGCACGCTTGAAAGAACCCCTCCTGAGCTTGCGGCGGATATATATGACAGCGGCATAATGTGTTCGGGAGGCGGGGCGCTGCTCAAAGGGCTTGCCCCGCTGCTTCAAGAAGAAACTGGGATCAAGACATATATAGCCAAGCGTCCGCTTGATTGCGTTGTTGACGGGATAGGAGCTGTTCTCGACGATCTGGAATCGCTCAGCGGCGTTTTGTCGTATGTGAAATCGAGGTAAAATTAAAAGTGGGAGATATTTTTAAAAATAAATTTTTTATTATATTGCTGATTGTTATATGTATCTTAACTCTGTCTACTATAATATTAAATTTATCGGGTCACGGCTCGGTTGTCACAGATATAGTAAATTTAATTCTTACGCCTTTTCAGAGATTCGCGGTTATAATAAAAGAAAGCTTTTCCGGATTTATCGGATATTTTACAGAATTTAACAACATGAAAGAAGAAATCGCCGAATTAAGAGACCAGCTTGAATCTGCCGAGTCGCAGATTCAGGACGCATGGAAACTTCAGGAAGAAAACGATATGCTTTATTCTTTTTTTGAATTGAAGAAAAAACATCCGAATTATAAGTTTCAAAACGCGAAAATCACAGCGCAAGATTCGGGGAATTATCTTTCGGGTTTGAATATAGACAAAGGAGCTTTGCATAATTTAGAAAAAGATATGCCTGTTATCGCGTCAAAAAAAATAGACAAAGATAAATATATTTATATAATAGTCGGGTATGTAAGCGAAGTCGGCATTATGACTTCAAAAGCGGTCCCGTTTATACGCACGGGGACGTCGATGGGCGCGTATATAGAACGCACGGGGGAAACCGGAATAGTAGAAGGGGAATTCGAGCTTGAAAAAAACGGTATATGCAGGCTTGCGTATTTATCAAAAGAGACGGTGATAGAAGTCGGGGACAAGATATTTTCGTCAGGCAACGGGAACATATACCCTGAGGATTTATATATAGGCGAAATAATCGAAGTAATTGCGGATCCGCTTTCGCATACACTGACAGGATATATACAACCGGCTGTGGATTTTGACGAATTAAAAGACGTAATGGTGGTTCTTGAATTTGAAAGAAGTTTTTATTGATTTATGAGAATAAACAAAAGATTTATAATAAAATTTTTAATTTACGCGCTTATATTTATATTCTTCGCGGTTCTTGAAACGAATATATTAAACAGTTTAAAAATATTTCGCGCAATGCCTAATTTAATAATATCTCTGGTGATTGCTGCGGCGGTCATAGAAAACGAAAGATACGCCGCGGTCCTTGGCATGATTTGCGGATTTTTAATTGATTCTTCTGTAGGCTCGCCGTTTTTCTTTTCTGGGATTTATTATTTTTTCGCGGCTTACATAACGGGGCTTATATCAAAATATTATTTCACAAAATCGCTTTTTACTATGATTATAATGATTTTGCCCGTATGCGCCGTGCGCGAACTGTTTAATATGTTTTATCTGATAGGCGTTTGGAAAGATTTTGACATAATAAAAGCTTTGTGGGAATTTATCCTCCCGGAATATATATATACTGTCGCGCTTGCGCCGGTTATATATTATTTAGTCAAACTGACCGCCGGCAGGATTTCGTATAATAATATATAAAATACGATTTACTTAAAAATGCACTCAGCCGAAAATCCCCCTTTCAAAAGGGGCTTTGGTGCATATTTTTTTACATTGGTTTTAATTTGGAATTGAAACAGGAGCTAATAAAATGCTGAAGAAAAAATTTTTTATAAGATATTTTTTGCTGCTTGTTATTTTTGTAGTTGCGTTTTTTTGGTATGGCGCAACTTTATTGAATATGCAGATAGCCAGAGCTGATGAATATCAGAGAAAAATACAGACGACTTATACAAAAACGTTCGTCGTGCCCGCTGTGCGCGGAGAAATTTTCGACAGGAACGGAATCCCGCTCGTGACCAACAGAAACGTATATAATATAGTTATCGACGGGACAAAAATGCCCAGAAATGATTACGTGGGGATTTTAATTGATTTAATCGATAAAATAAATTTTTACAACGGGGAAATAGAACAAGACGAATTCCCAGTCATGCTTATTGATTCTTATGAAAAAAGTCAGGAAGCGCATTATTTATACAGTATGATGACCAAAACCGAAAGGGACAGGTTTGACAGGTTTCTGACAAAAAACAAATTAAATATAAACACTTCGGCAGACGAACTTGTCGAATTTCTGACTGCCAAGTATAATCTTGATTTTTATATGCCCCTAAACGAAGACGGGGAAAGAGACGTAAAACTGTTCAGAACGGTTTTAGGTATATGCTATGATATTGACTACTCAGACGTGTTAGCCGGAAGCAATCCGTATAAAATAAGCGAGGATATAAACAGGACGCTTATGGCTGTAATAATGGAAAATTCGCATAATTATCCCGGAGCCGAGGTTTTATTATCTTACGAGCGGGTGTATAATATCCCGACGTCTGCGCCCCATATTCTGGGCAGAGTAGGCTCAATACAGGCTGAAAAATTAGACTGGTATCTTGAGAGAGGCTATTCTATGGACGCAGAAGTCGGGACAAGCGGAATCGAGCTCGCGTTTGAAGAATATCTGAGGGGCGTTGACGGCATACTTGAGAGGACATACGATCAGGACAATAATTTATTATATGAAAACTGGTATGTGGACCGCGCCGGAAATATAAGAGAGCCTGTTGCGGGCAAAGACGTATATCTGACTCTCGATATAAAATTGCAGCAGGTCGCCGAATATTCTATTGAAAAAACTATAGGGAAAATACACAATCTCGCGCTAAAAACCCCCAATCCGCAGTTAAACGGCGCAGACGCGAACGCTGGAGCTACAGCCGTTATAAATCCCAATACCGGCGAAGTTCTGGCTATTGCGACATATCCTTCTTTTGATATATCCACGGCTTACAGCGATCCGAAAATATATAAAGAACTGAGCGAAAGTCCAGATAATCCTTTTACAAACCGCGCGACAATGGGACAGTACGCGCCGGGTTCGGTATTTAAAATAGTTACGGCTACCGCCGCTTTGGAACACGGGGATTTAACTGTAAATGATACTATAGTCGATCAGGGCAAATATACGAGATACCAGGGTTATCAGCCGACATGCTGGTATTATCCGCACAATCACGGCAGAATCGGCGTGACAAAAGCTATAGAGGTATCGTGCAATTATTTTTTCTATGTTGTGGGCGAAAGAACCGGCATAAAAACGCTAAACGATTATTCGAGGCGCATGGGACTGGGAGTAAAAACGGGGATTGAAATAGCTGAAACTCCGGGAATCTTGGCTTCGCCCGAAGTCGCGGAAGCAAAAGGCGAAATTTGGGCCGGAGGTCAGCTACTGCAAGCGTCAATCGGGCAGTCATATAACGTCTTTTCGCCTCTCCAGACAGCGACAATGCTCGGGACTTTTCTTAACGGCGGGCAAAGATATAAGAACACGCTGCTTTTATGCGTGAAAGAATACGGCTCAGACGAAATATATTATTCCCCTGCTCCTGAAATAATCGAGTCTTTTGAAATATCTGAAACTAATTATAGCGCGGTCAAACTGGGACTGAGAAACGTCATTGAGCTTGGGACTGCCGCCGCGCTATTTAACAATATTCCTGTGAGAATAGGCGGAAAGACCGGAACTGTCGAAATACATGTAGGCCAAAGCAGTGAAAACGCGACGTTTGTGGCATTTGCCCCGTATGACAAACCTGAAATTTCGATGTCTGTTGTAATCGAAAAAGGCTCGATGGGGACATGGGCGGGATTTGTGGCTGAAGACGTGCTTGCGTATTATTTCGGCAGTAAATCGTTTGAAGAATCAATGGATCTGCCGATAGAAATATATCCGGAAGAAACAGACGAAGCAAATATAATACAATAAAATAAAATATTTCGCGGACGGTTTATTAACCGCCCCTACAAATATATATAATTTTATAATCTTTTACACAATTATTTATATGGAGGAAATTATATGAACGAGATGATTTACGAAAGCAAATGCTTCACGGCAACTGATGAGCTGCTTGTTAACCCACACATGGGGTTTATGACTTTTCAGCGATTTAACGGCGATAAGCTTAACGCCCTTGATTTAAACAACGGTCAAGGGTGGACAGAGGGCTATCCTATTGAATATCAAAAATGGGACGGCGAAAGCCTGAAAAACGAAAACCATCCTGACACATCAATGGCGTATTGGCGCGTGTACTGGCGTTTTGTCGAGCCAGAACACAGACAATACAGATGGGATATGTTCGACAGGGCATTGCAGACGGCACATGAGAGAAAACAAACGCTTATGCTGAGAATTGCGCCCTACGGCTCCGGAAAAGATCAGGACATACCGGACTGGTACAGGGCGAGTGCGGGAGCTGAACCGGAAATCAAACAAAGATGGCGTACAAATCCGGAGAATCCGTTATATGCCGAAAGTTTCGGCGAATTTATAAAAGCGATTGCCGAAAGATATGACGGACATCCTGATCTTGACAGCGTTGATATGTCGTTTATCGGTTATTGGGGCGAAGGAGGGGACTGCGAGCAGCTATCTGACAAAACGATGAAATCATTAACTGATTCATATATAGATAATTTCAAAAAAACTCCTCTTATGTCACTATTGACAGATGATAAAAGGCATCATGATTATTGCAGGACAAAATTAAATAAAATCGGGTACAGAGCCGACTGTCTCGGCGACATGGGAGGATTCAGCGAAACCTGGTCTCACATGCATGTCGCGTACCCCGAAACTATAACTGAATTTGGGCTGACGGACGCATGGAAAACAGGGCCTGTATCATTTGAAGTATGCTGGGTGGTGCAGCATTGGTTAAATATGGGCTGGGATATAGATTATATTATCGACCAGTCTTTAAAATGGCATATTACTTCTTTCAATGCGAAATCGTCGCCTATTCCTGAAAAATGGCAGCCGAATGTAGAACGCTGGCTCAAAAAAATGGGTTATAGATTTGCACTAAGGCATATCATGTACAGCGGTCAGGCTAAACCGGGAGAACGCCTGCATATAAAATCATGGTGGGAAAATCTCGGTGTTGCGCCTATATATTACAAATATCCGCTCAATTTCCGTTTGAAAAACGAAAATAACAGTTATATATTAAAATCCGGGGCAGATATAACAGGCTGGCTTCCGGGGGATATTATTTTTACCGAAGATTTACTGACGCCTCATGACGCAATAGCCGGAAATTATACGCTTCAGGCAGCAATCACCGGCAGGTTCGACGATAATCCCGCGATAAAACTTGCCAATGATAACCGTGATTCCGACGGTTGGTATAACATAGGCAAAGTTATAATAAAATAATCCGTTATTAATTTATATAAGCGTCTATGATTTTCTGAAGGTTTTTATTTGCCACTTCCTCTATTTTTTCCCAATATGACACGAAATTTGAAGATTTCGCGCCCATAACGTCGCGCATTATAAGCCCCACGTTGTCGCTATAAGTTGCCGAATTGGCTTTGAGGGCGTAATTATAAACATAAGCAAAATCTGTAATGGCATTTTCACGTATTAAATCAATGCATTGCATTGACATGTCGTCGCTGTCGCGCATATATTTGTTTTTTAGAGCAACATCAAAATATGCAGGGGTCATGTGTATATAGCCTTTATATGCCATTTCCTCAAGCACTGCCCCTATGAGTTCGTCGTCTTTTGAGCAGGTTGCGGGAACGCACATCAGCGGGGCGGTATCATGGACGAGAGACAGGTATGAAGATTCTTTTTCGTCGAGTTTCGGAAACGGGATCATTCCGAAATCAGTTTTCATACTGCGCAGCTGCCCGCTGACTTCAAGAGTCCCCGGTATAAACAATACTTGATTTTCCGCAAATTTATCGTTGATTATAGTAGAGAATCTTGGGTGGTTTGACAGCACTACGAACGTCCCCGGATTGTTGAAGTAAATATCATGGAGTTTATCGACAAAACTATAAGTTTTCTCGCTGTTCATTATAAAATACGGAAACCCGTCTGAATTACGGTCGGTGGCGCGTATGCCCGAAGCGTAAGTAAATAAATCCGTTATACTGATTGTATGGGTTATCAGTCCGTACTGGTCTTCGTCGTCCGGCAAGCCGTTGCCGTTAAGGTCGCTGTACATAACTTTAACTTTTTCGTTAAAAGCGTCCATAGTCCATTTACCGTCCAGAACCAGCCTGTACATATCGTCGGGGTCGCCTAAGTTTGACTTATATAATTCTTTATTATAATACATTGTGCCGAGTTTGAGCAGCCATTTGGTAGATATATCTCCGGTTACATACATAAGAACATCCCTGCCGATTGTAACGTCGTTTATATATTTTGTCGCCCACCACGGATTGTTTATATCGAGATACGGCAGGTTTTTAATATTTTTGAATATATCCTGCGTCGCGAGCTGTACGCATTGCCACTGCTTGCCCAAGACTATATCATAGTCGTCCGTTCCGGCTTTTACTAATTTGGATATATGAGAGTTCTGGTATGTATCCGGGTCAGCGTTCGGCGGGCAGTACGTAAATTCAAACGTAACGCCAAGTTTTGCCTGAACTTCCATATTGCGTCTGTATATCGCTTCATACACAACGTCACCCGCCGCTTCCTCTGCATTTAATATAGTCGCCATAGCGGGGTCTATAGTGCCGTTATCTTCGGCCTCAGGATAATAATTAAAAAACCTCACAGTTTGCCCTCCGAACGTCACATCGTCCGGCACGGGGCTTTTTGATTCTTCCGGATCTGATTTTTCCGTTTCAATTCCGAATCCGGAATCGGAATTGATTTCGTCAGACTGAATTTCCGGTGATATATCACCTCCACTTTTTTTATCGTCTGATGAACAGGATATAACCGCAGATAATAACGCCATCAGTAAAATTATAATTATCGCTCTTGTTAATTTTTTCATAAAATATATTTCTCCTTTAATATTTAATAAATAATACGCTATTTATTTATATTTTATATAATTTATCTTTAGTGCAGTACATCCGACGGATATACCGTAGAATGAAACCCCGGCCACTTCACCATTTCGCGCGGGGACTTTACCGGGGGAAGCGCGGAGAGTTTCCCGTCGCGAACCAATCCCGGATTATATTTTTGCACCTGTTCTGTAAGCATACGTTTCATTTCAGTAACTAATTCCGGTTTTTTATCAGACAAATCATTCTGTTCCATTGGGTCTTCGGCCATATTAAACAGCAATCCGCCGTCGCCCTGACGCGCCCACATATATTTATAATTATCTTTCATGACCGCAAAATATGTTTCCGCACAATTTCCGTAAAAAATCCTGTCATTTGCATTTGTATTAGTATCAATAAAATCCATCATGTTTTGTCCGTCCATGGAAATATCTTTATCCCTGATTTCCGCTATATTCAAAATAGTCGGCATAACGTCGGCAAGCGTGACTAATTTATCGCAATATTTGCCCTGTAACGATCCGGCTTTCCATGAAGCGACAGGCGGACGCACGATCATTGGTATATGTGCGGATCCCTCAAAAAATACGCTTTTTGCGAATATCCCGTGATCTCCCATCATGTCGCCGTGGTCCGAAGTGAAAATAATCCATGTGTTTTCCAATAATCCCATTTCACGCATTCGCGCAAATAACAGACCGAGAGTATAATCTATCTGCGTGATACACGCGTAATAGGCGCGTTTTGTATCTGCCTTTTGTTCTTCAGACATTCGATACCCATTGTTCAGCGTGTACATCGCGCTGTAAAATCCCTGAGGGGCTTTTTCCGGTTCTGACGACCAGTCGCCGCTTACCGGAGACGGCAGTTGTTTGTTCTGATACAGCGTCCAGTAATTATAGCACGGGTCAAAAGGCGGGTGTGGCTTCGCAAAACTTGTCCACAGGAAAAACGGGCGCGTTTCATCGCGTGTTTCCAAAAAATCAACAGAACGTTTCACTGTCCAGTATGTTGCGCTGTGTGTTTCATCGACAGTAGAAATCACCGGCTCGATTTCATTTTCCCCGACTCCGTGCCCTTTCGGAACATAAAATCCGCCTTCCAAACTTCGGTAATAATCCATCGGCAGTTCCATATATTCAAATCCGTAATTAGCTCTCATCGGATGAAAGTGCATTTTCCCTTGCGCCCGCGTCTGATAGCCGTTGGCTGTTAATATTCCCGGCAGGGTAGGTCTTTCGCGCATTGGAATAACATTGTTGTTATTGCCTGTCAAACCGTTTGTATAGCCGTGCGTTCCGGTCATAATAGACGCTCTTGATGCCATACAGACCGGGCTGTCGGCATAACATCGGGTAAATGCGACCCCTTCGTCCGCGAGCCAGTTCAGGTGCGGCGTATAAATATGCCTGTTCCCCAATGCGTGGATCGTATCAAAACGCTGCTGGTCTGTTGTGATCAATAAAAAATTCGGTTTGTTCATGCAACCGTCCTCCCTGTAATAAACTTTATAATTTTAATTCTATCTTCTTTTAACCGATTATATCACATAAAACAAATTTTGTCTATAAACTTATAGCAATTTTATGCGACAGGCATTATAGTTTTTATTCGCGGCATAAATTTTTAATGTCCCGCAAATATAAACAATTTGTAAACATAGTTTAAAACTATTGCATTAATATAATATTATATGATATACTGTTTTGGTACGGCTAAAATTTAGAGTTTTATATACTTCACGGGCGATTGATAATCGCCCCTACGGAAAATATCGGCTTTAAAATAAAAAAGTTACAGTCCGCTGCGTTTGCTCCGCATGAATGTGATTTCTGCCTGTCAAAATAAATAAATTTATTTTTAATTTTGAAAGGAGGGCTTTTAATAATGGCATATAATTTATTAGAAGCATTGACAAACGAGCAGTTAAAGACTAACCCGTCGAAATTCAATATAGGCGACACAGTAAGAGTTCACAACAAAATAAAAGAGGGCGCACGTGAAAGGATACAGATGTTCGAGGGGACCGTCATAGCCAAAAGAGGCGGCGGAATCAACGAAACTTTCACGGTCAGGCGTGTTTCGTACAACGTGGGAACTGAAAAAACATTCCCCGTTCATTCGCCGAACGTCGATAAAGTAGACGTTATAAGGCGCGGTAAAGTACGCAGGGCAAAACTCTATTACCTGCGTGAAAGAGTCGGTAAGCGTGCGAAAGTCAAAGAAAAGATATAATTATAATAATTATATTTATAAAGAGCAAAAAGAAAACAGTCTGCGATTTGTTTATATCCGCAGACTGTTTTTGTTTTTTTGCGCAAAATTTAATTCTCTTTCGTTTTTTCGATTACATCGGGTACATATTCCGCTATATCCGAAAGAGAACAATTAAGAATAACGCAAAATTTATTTAAAGTTTGAGTAGTAGTATTTTTGTTTGCTTTCATTCGTCTGATTGTTCGCGTATCGATATAATATTTTTCTATTAATGTATAAGTAGAAACCCCTTTATTTTTCATTGTGTCCCATAATTTATCAAATTTAATCATTTATTTACCCCTTTTTCATAAATAATAATTGTATATTTATATTATGGGGTATATAATCATTATATTTAATAGGAACATAATCCCTATATAAAGGAGATTTACATGAAAAGAAAATATAATAAAGCAATAAAAAAATAGCGCAACAGGAAATGGTCAGCCCGGAAATTGTTTACGAAGAAATATCAAAAGCAATCAGCGAAGCATATAATAGTCCGGACCCTGCTGTTCGGGAATATTGGCATAAAATAATTCCCGGCGGAGAAATGCCCCCGCCGGAAAAAGTTATTGAAATATTAATCAAAAAAAATCAAGAAAAATTTGTTATAAACTCTTCGCAAATTCCCTGCCGTACTCTATGGCCGCGTCAAGGTCGTCCTGAGACGGGACAAACTGACACCTCAGCGGATTTTCGCTCACTTTTAATTTCAGCCCTTTTAATCTCGCAATTAAATTGCTGCAGCCCTCGCCGCTCCAGCCGTAAGACCCGAATACTGCGCACGGGCGGTCTCTCATAGATACTGCGTCGATTGTGTTTATAAGCTCCCAGACAGGCGCGACAGCGTCGCGGTTTATAGTCGGCGAACCGATAAGAAACGCGTCTGATAAGTGAAGCTGAGCCGAAGCTGAATCAGCCATGTTTAAATTAATAATATTCACATCGGCGCCGGGTATTATTTCTTTTATGCCGGTTTTTATGTTTTCAGCCAGAATTCCCGTGTTGCCGTATGCAGTGCAGTAAAATATCGGGATATACGTGGCTTCGTTTTTATGCGGCGCGCTCATTTCTGCATAAGCTTTAATAGCACAATCCAAATTCCCGCCGTCTTTTTTGGTCAGCACAGGCCCGTGGCTCGGGCAGGCAGTCTCAAAATCTATGTCTTTTATTTTGTCAAGCCCTGATAAAACATACGGCTTGAACGGTCCGAATATCGCATTATAATAATAAACAAATGCGCCGTTATATTCTGCTTCGTAGTCTTCTTTTTTTATATTATAGTCAAAAGCCGTAGGCTCGCAAAAATGCGCGCCCAGAAAATCGCACGTAAATAAAATCTTATCTTTTGCAAAATAAGTAAACATAGAATCAGGCCAATGCAAAAACGGAGCGACAATAAATTTTAATTCGCCGCCGCCGAAATCAAAAATTTCGTTATCTGAAACAGTTTTGATATTAAGTTCTTTATTCGCTATATTTTTGATATAAATAGCCCCGGCTTTTGATTCTATAATAATTATATCAGGATAAATTTCAGTAAGTTTCGCGACTGACCCTGAGTGATCCGGCTCGTTATGATTCATGATAAGATAATCCGGCGGGGTATCACCGAGAATCGATTTTATATTTTCGAGATACTCGTCGAAAAATTTAGCGTGAACTGTTTCGACAAGAGCAGACTTGCCGTTGTTTTTTATAAGATATGCGTTATAAGACGTCCCGTAGTCTGTTTTCATGATAACGTCAAAAATTCTCAGGGTCGGATTAAGAACCCCTATCGAATAGACATTTTCGCTTATTTGTTTTATGCTCATTACGCGGCACTCCTCTTTTATGCTTTTATGATTTTACAAACATATCTTTTGGCGCGCCGCAAGCCGGGCATACAAAATCTTCGGGAACATCTTCCCATTTTGTGCCGGGTTCGATTCCCTCTTCCGAAAGCCCTGCCTCTTCGGCATATTCATAACCGCAAAGCGTGCAAATATATTTATCCATCTTTAAAAATCTCCTTTTTTAATTTTAATTTCTAATTTTTATTTTACCACAAAACGCGGAATATATTAATATCCCGCGTTTTGAATTTATGTTTGTCTTTCTTTTATAATTTTAATCTTAATGTACTATACATTTTTCCGTGTCTTTATCGAATATGTGTATTCTTGTGACATCCAGCGCGATTTTTATCGTTTCTTCGGCTGTTGCGGTTGAACGCGGCGATACGCGCGCGATTATCGGCTGTTCCTCTGCGATTAAGTATAAGAATATTTCGTTACCCATAAGCTCCGTAACTTCGACTTTGGCATCGATTACGCTGTCTGCAAGCTGGCTGAGATACATAGGCTCGTCATGGATTGTCTCAGGGCGAAGTCCCCCGATGACAGCTTTGCCGATATAATCCTGCAAATCGCTGTTGTTTGATTTTTCAGGCGGCAACTTGATAGAATTTGAGCCGAATGTAAAATACAGATCGCTGCCTTTTTTCTCGATTGTCCCCTCTATGAAGTTCATCATAGGAGTCCCGATAAATCCCGCAACGAATAAATTAACAGGATAATCATAAAGATTCTGCGGAGTATCGACCTGTTGGATAAGTCCTTCTTTCATAACGACGATACGTGAAGCCATCGTCATAGCCTCGACCTGGTCATGGGTGACGTATATAAACGTCGTACCGATTTTCTGGTGCAGTTTCGTAAGCTCAGTTCTCATCGACGCGCGAAGTTTTGCGTCAAGGTTTGAAAGAGGCTCGTCAAGCAGGAACACTTTCGGCTCACGGACTATAGCTCTTCCCAATGCGACACGCTGTTTCTGCCCGCCCGAAAGCGCTTTCGGCCGCCTGTCCAGCAAATGCTCGATAGCGAGTATCCTCGATGCTTCTTCGACCCTTCTTTTGATTTCTTCTTTTGTAACTTTCCTGAGTTTCAATCCAAACGCCATGTTTTCATAGACAGTCATGTGCGGATAAAGGGCGTAGTTCTGGAACACCATCGCTATATCCCTGTCTTTGGGCGCGACGTCGTTTACGAGTTTGTCGCCTATAAACAATTCTCCCTCCGTGATTTCCTCAAGTCCCGCGATCATTCTCAGAGTCGTTGTTTTTCCGCAGCCGGAAGGCCCGACGAGTATTAAAAATTCTTTGTCTTTTATTTCAAGACAGAAATCAGCTACCGCAGTTACGCCTCCGGGAAATTTTTTATACATATGTCTTAAAGATACACTTGCCATTTTCAATCCTCCTAAAAAATACGACGATAAAATTATAATATTTTTATCTATATATACTATATCAAATATTTGTGAAAAATAAAAGTGTCGAATGTTCCAAACTTTTTAGTTATTATTTATGTATTTTGCATAAAACTTATCAATTTGCTTGCAATAATTTTAATTTTCTATGTTTTTAAAATAAACAAAATAAACGATTTTTGAACTTTTTTACATTTGATTAAATTTTAATAAAATAATATCAAAAATTTATTCAATATAAATCATACGAACTAAAACCCCTGCCCTCTTTCGCAAAAGGGGGATGCCGCCGCAGCGGCAGGGGGATTCTCCCGAATAACGCGCAGGGAAAAGAATCACCCGTCAACTTCATTGCCACCCTCTTTTGCAAAAGAGGGCTTTGTCGAAAATTCCATGCGTTAATTTAATATTTTATTTGGACTCGACCCATCCGGCTTCGCGTTTTTCTTTATTCAGTTTTTCCATTTTTCTGCGATTATCTTCTTCCAAAATTTTCAAAGCGTCCCACGGTATCGTCCCCGCTACAACCGCCGCTTCGACTTGGTCTCCGACGTAATACATATCGACATAGGGCAGATATATTTCAAGAAAATGATAGTCTATCTCGCCGTCGACGATTTTGGCAAATAAATTGCTTTTGGACGCGTCGTCCAAGAACGGCATGAACTTTTCGAGTATATCTTTGTCCAAAGTTTCAAAGTCGGCTTTGTCTAATAAATCAAGAAAAGCTTCGTCGGTCAGATATTCCGCCAAAGTTACAAGGCTCGATATATCAATATCGTGTTTCTTGAATCCTTTTGCGACTTTTTGCAGTATGCTGGGTTTTAAGAGCGGCGCGATATTTAATATTTCTTTCGAAATATTGCCGCTTTTGAATATTTCCTCGGGAATATCAGATTTTTTCGCATCGGCTTTGAGTAAAATTTCCTCGGTTTTCGTCGGTTCGCCGGATTTTATCAGATCGTCGATACTTACCCCGAATTCTTTGGCTATCATAACAAGTATAGAAATATCGGGAAAACTGTCGCCGTTTTCATAGCTTGAAACGCTCTGTCTGGTCAAATTTAATTTATCGGCAAGCATAGATTGCGTCATGTCTAAATCTTTGCGTAATTTTGAGATATACGCCCCGAATTTGCGAATATCAAACATAGTTTTGTTCCTCCTTAAAATTAAATAAAACAAAAAACGCGTTTTTTTATCTGATATAATTATAACATTTCACAAAAACAAAAAACAAGCAGAGAATATTTGCGCAAAGATAAACGCAGAGTTTCTTTGCTTTTTCAAGGGCGGGAATAACCCCGCCCCTACAATTCTATTTCGCGACTTTCATAGTCAACCCGATTTTCTTTCTGTCCATATCGACTGATTTCACCGCGACTTTCACTATATCCCCTACTGATAAAACCTCGCTCGGGTGTTTTATATATTTATTCGAAATTTCAGATATATGCACTAATCCGTCCTGATGCACTCCTATATCAACAAACGCGCCGAAATCTATCACATTTCTAACAACTCCCGTTAATATCATGCCCGGTTTTAAATCATTCATGTCCATTATATCGTCTCTTAATACCGGCTCAGGAAAATCGTCTCGTATGTCCCTGCCCGGTTTTTCAAGCTCTTTTATTATATCCTGCAAAGTCGGCACGCCAATATCTAATAATTTAGCGACATCTATAAAGCCATCATTCTTTATAGTCTCCGAAAGCCCGGTTATCCTGCCATTTTTAACATCATCAACCGTAAGATTATACATTTGCAGTAAATTTTTCGCAGACTCGTAAGATTCAGGATGTATTCCCGTATTGTCGAGAGTTTCCTTTCCATTCGGGATTCTCAAAAATCCCGCGCATTGCTCAAACGCTTTCGCGCCTATTTTCGGCGTTTTCTTTATATCCTTGCGTGATCTAAATTCTCCGTTTTCTTCACGGTATTTTACTATATTTTTCGCCGACGCTGTGTTTATCCCCGAAACGTAAGACAATAAACTATACGACGCTGTGTTTACGTCTACTCCGACAGAGTTGACGCAATCCTCGACCACACCCGTGAGTGCCTCGTCTAATCTTGCCTGTTTCATGTCGTGCTGATACTGCCCTACCCCGATTGATTTCGGGTCGATTTTCACAAGTTCAGCCAGCGGGTCCTGCAATCTTCTCGCAATCGACACCGCGCTTCTTAGAGTTACGTCAAACTCCGGAAATTCCTCAGCCCCGAGCTTTGACGCAGAATAAACCGACGCGCCTGATTCTGATACCATTATATATTTCGTCCCGGAATTTAATTTTTTGAGTAAATTCGCGATAAATATTTCGCTTTCTTTTGAAGCCGTGCCGTTGCCTATTGCCACAACGTCAATTTTATGCTTTTCTATGAGTTTTGTCACAACTTTTTCGGATTCTTCGGTTCTCTCCTGCGGTTTTGTAGGATATATCACATTTGTGTCGATTACTTTTCCGGTTTTATCAACAACTGATAATTTACAGCCGGTTCTGTAACCGGGGTCAAATCCGAGAACAGTTTTGCCTTTTAACGGCGGAGTCAATAATAAATTTTTTAAATTTACGGCAAAGATTTTTATGCTCGATTCGCTTGACGCGTCAAATATATCGCTGCGTATTTCGCGCTCTATCGACGGCGAAATCAACCTGTCATAAGCGTCTACTACGGCTTTTTCGACAAACTGGGTCGTCAGGCTTCTCTGAGTATTTACTGTCTCGTTAAACAGATAATTTAAAATCATGCCTTTGTCAATATCAATCGCAACTTTTATAAAGCCTTCTTTTTCTGCCCGGTTCATCGCGAGAATCCTGTGGCTCGGAACTTTGTTCACAGGCTCGGCAAAATCAAAATACATAGAATATACCCTGCCTTCGTCGCTATTATTTAATTCGGGTTTTTCAATTTTTTTGGAAGTTATCATAGCGTACTCAAAAGTCAATGCGCGTATTTGTTTTCTGAATTCGGCGTTGTCAGACACGTTTTCCGCGACTATATCCATTGCTCCGTTTATAGCTTCATCTGCCGAATTTACGCCTTTTTCTTCGTTTATATAATACGCCGCGATTTCGTAAATATCGCCGTCAAACATATCCTGAGCAAACAAAATCTCAGACAAAGGCTCAAGGCCTTTTTCTTTGGCGACAGAAGCTCTGGTTTTTCGTTTTGGCCTGAACGGCCTGTAAATATCATCGACTTCGACGAGAGTTTGCGCGGCCTCTATTGCGGCGATTATTTCATCAGTGAGTTTGCCCTGTTCCTCGATTGAATTCCGGACTTCGTTTTTTCTGTTTTCTAAATTTCTCAAATAAGTCATGCGGTCGTATAATTCCCTCAGAACCTGATCGTCGAGAGAGCCTGTGACTTCTTTTCTGTATCTTGCGATAAACGGGATAGTGTCGCCGTTATCAAAAAGATCGATAGTATCTGCAAGTCTTTTTTCGGGTATCCCGAATTCTTTTATAAGAGCGCTTGTGACATTCATATAATTTTATTTGTTCCTTTCAGTTTGTTTTTGTTCTATAATATGCGGATACATGTTATCTGTATATTATACGTTAAAACACCTTTTTCCAATAAATATGATATTTTGTATTTATTAATCCCGTTTCTATATTGTCCATCCCTCTCACAATAATATAAAGCCCTGCAAGAACTTGAAGCATCTTAACAGTATCTACCTCGTTATATATAGATATTATATCAAATTTGGGCAAAAAAACTGCTAAAGTATTACAAATGCCAAATATAAATTCTGTAATTCCGTAAATTAACCTGCATTTTGATCTAAGAAAATATAACAACACTCCCATAATTGGTATCAAAACTATTATAACCCATTTGTTAACATATTCAACTATTAATGGCAAATTATCATATATTAACTTTACAATTAAATTAATTATTCCCCCAATTATAATTGATATAAAAAATGATTTTTCTTTTTTTGATTTTTCGATTTTTTTATTTATCCATTCTTTTTTTTCTGCACATTCATTTCGTTTTTTTAGCTCATTAAAATCTAACGTAGCAATTCCGATAGTTTCGCTATACTTTTTCAATTCTTCATTTTGAGTAATTAAAAACGCTTGTTCTTCGATAAGAGTAGCATTATATTCTTTAATCAATTCAACAATCATAACTTGATCAAGCGTTAATTTGGGAAAATTAGGAGGTCTATCGAACATCTTTTTATATGTTTTTCCAACTTCAATATTGTTTTCATTATTTATTATATTAATTATTGTTTTATGGTTATTGCCATCAAATCTTTCCAAATGCCTTATAGCAATATCGGGAATTATTATTTTATTAGTATAAGACAAAATATTTGAATGTACAGTAAGAACTTCTTCATCTAAAAAGTATATATCCATAAATCAGCCTCATTTCATAATTACTATATGTAAATTGCATTTAAAACTTTTAATCCTTGAACTCCTGCATTCTTTTTCTATAATACATATAATCATTAAAATCGACTTCTTCAGGCACTCCGTGGTCGCATGTCGGGATATATCCCCCGCGCTTTTTCATCACGGGCATGATCCTGTCAATCATTTTGTCTATCGCCTCTTTTCCCGCCGCTAAAATTCGCTTGTCTATCCCTCCGCGTATTCTTAAATCAGGGTATTTCTTACCGATTTCAACAACGTCGCAGTCCGATGCGACTTCAAACGGCGACATGTGATCCATGCCGATTTCTTTATATACGTCAATCACGGGATAACAAAACCCGTCGGTATCTATTTGCACGAATAAATGCCGAGATTTATCTATTTGACGCGATTTTAAATTATCTATTATCTGCTGATAATACGGGAGTAAAAACTCTCGCATCATATCCGGAGATATTAAAGACCCGCTCTTATAGCATATATCTTCGGCGAAAAATATTTCATCAAGCGTAACATATTTCTGATGTTCTGATATAACTTTATCGGCAAGCTCGAACCATGTTTTCATGCAGTCGTGAATAAGCTCCGGCTCGTCGTAAAATTTATATAATAAATCTTCCGGGCCAATCAAACTTCTGAGATACATATAGCCGCCTACAAGCCCCTGCTGCACGACGCAGCCCTCATTTGCCCTTGTTATCCTCCACTGCATATCTTTTTCAAGATTTGCGTATCTTTCAGGAGAATCCGGGTTCATTCGCCATTTGCAGTTTTCTTCCCATGTTTTCATATCTTTTACCGGATGTTCGACATATTCGGGCATAAATCCGTTGCGTCTGGCTTTAAAATATAACACGTGCCGTCCCGCGAAATCCCTGACTAATTCGTAATCACCTCTGTCCTCAATAACTTCTTCTGTAAAACACGGCTCAAACCCCGCTTCGCACCACCCAAGGCCGTGCAGACCTGCCCAGCCTGTGTCTTCATACATAAATAATTCGCCAAGATTTGTCGAATCAGTTATATGCCCCTGACTTTTCCACGCGTCAAGACAATAATATCCGAATTCTGTCTGGATTATTCCCGCGTCGGGTTTAATCGCATAGAAATCTCGCAGTTTTTTCGCTGCCGGCGACATTTTTTCGTAATCGACCATTGCGTGTATTCCATCGTTTAACATAATTATTTTCCTCCGTTAAAATTACTATTCTTTTATTTCTATTTCAAATATCAAATCAATATCTCTGAATCTGCCGTAACCGTCTGTTTTCGTAGGAATAAATCCAATATACCTGTACCCTTTTTTCGCATATTTATCAATAATTTCCCGGTGTTGCGTAAATTTAGCAGACATAAGCGCTTCGTTATATATTTTTATATATTCATATTTAAACATTTTATATTCCCCTTTCACCCGATAAAGTCACAACAAGATGATATTTTACTTCTTCCAACGGCTCAAGAAATTTTAGTGTGCCATCGTCACGGTTTTGTTTTCTGCCGCCGCCTTTTGCGTTCCCCGGCTCAAGTCCCAGAACATAATCCCCTTCGCCCGGCATTTTCCACTCTATAAAATAATCGAGAGTTTTCGCGTTATATTTTACCGAAATGCCTTTTTTTAAGTTTGGATTATACAGCGAATATTTCGCGTAGCCGTTTTCATCTGTCTTTAATTTATGATAATAGCACTGTTCGTCTATGCCATGCTGAGGCGTATTAAATTTATCCCATTTATCCAAATCTTTCGCGGCATAATCGTCTACGGGGACAGTCTCG
Source organism: Oscillospiraceae bacterium (assembly GCA_009783265.1). Classification (GTDB taxonomy): domain Bacteria; phylum Bacillota; class Clostridia; order Oscillospirales; family WRJC01; genus WRJC01. Next base: position 13,473 of record WRHM01000012.1, on the reverse strand, counting down.
GATTCTATTATGGGTATATTTATCTCGATATTTTCGTCAAGAAACGGATAGCCGTAATTCAGATGATATAAAATCATGTGCGGCGATTTTTTATATCCGGTATTTTTCACAATATCCCGTATCTCGAATTTATTTTCGTTTGTGTAAATTTTTATCTCTCTCGTTAAACTATATTTGTCGCCGAAAAGACGCGCCTGCGACATTGTCCCGGTTATAATAATTTCAGGCTCGCCGCTTTCTGTATTATCTTCGATTATTCTTGCGTAAAAATTATCTGCCGGCGTATTGCTTATTCTCCCGTGAAGCCCAAGTTCTTCGCCGTCGTCATCACTTACACCGCATATAGTCTCAAGCCCGCACGTAGTCAGAAACCCTGCGAAAAAACTTCTCAGAAATTCTGTGCCCCTGTTGTCATAATAGCTTGGGTGAACCGCGCCCGCAGCCGTTATATAACAAATATTCGTGTCTTTATATATAAGCTGGTAAATATCCATGCATCTGTCGGGGAGTATCGTCATAAACAAGCCTTTGCCGTTGATTATATCTATCGCCCTTAAATTATTTGCCCTGCCGTCTGTCATGATATAATTTTTAACCGAAAACAATTGATTTTTGTTGCCGACATATTTTAATTTCTGCGAGTATTCTTTATTCTCTCTTGGCATAAATAAAATCCTCCGGGTTTTTTATGTTATATATTTTATCGCGGTACAAATCTAATATCTACATTCAGCGCGTCCGCTAACCTGCATAATGTTTTAAGCGTCGGGCTTTTTTCATGTTTTTCAATCTGAGATATAACCTGTTGTTTTTTGCCTGTTTTTTCGGCAAGTTTTTTTTGTGTCAATCCTTGTTCTTTTCGTAGTTTTATCAACTCCCCCAATAGCCTGTACTCCGTGCGGCTATTATCCCACGCTTCTCTGAATTTCAGATCGGAATTTCGTTTTTCCTCTATTATTTCTTTTATATTTACTTTTACAAATGGCATAAATAGCGTTCTCCTTTTATATAAATTTTTTTGATAACAATTCTCCTATTTTTTTAGCTCTGCTTATTACTACGCCGGTATCGTTATTTTCTGTTTTATTTTTTTGCTTGCGGCAGGCGTGGAGCAAATATATATTTTCCCCGTCTGCAATAACATAAAATATTCTATTATGTTTATAAAAATAAACTTCTGAAATTTTGCCTTGCCATCGTTTAATTATTAATTCGTTAAATTTTCCTTCTTCCAGCTTTTCTAAAACAGAAAGACCGTCAGATTGTTCAGCTGGACTAAGTTTATTAATATACTCCATTATTAAATCTTTGCCGCTTGCCGTTTTGTAATGATGCAATTCCATACTTTACTCCTTCTCTTATAATTATACAACTTTTTGATTGTATTGTCAAGCGTTCAAAAGGAAAACTTTAAAAAGTTTTCCTTTTGTAAAATCTATTTTTCAATCGCCGCAATTTTCGTCAAAATTTTATTCAGCCTCGCCATGTCAAATTTCTTTCGACGGTCATAATACACTATCCCGTTCTGCTCCTGCTCAACGTCTGTGAGCTGAGTATAACAAAACGCGCATACTCTTGGATTATCAAGAAGAGCCGACACTAACCCCTCGAACCGTTCGTAGAAATTTTTTATGTCCTCAGGAGCTTTGCCATACCCCCAGCTCTGCGTGCTGCTCGAAGATTCCGAACTCACTTCGCTCCACCATGTCCCGCCGAATTCGCTCACGAAATACGGCAGTTCCATGATTTTATCCCTGTCCCATTTGTTGTCGTTCTGGAAAATATCGGCTTTGTTGTTTTTATCTAAAAGCGCTTCGTATCTTTTCTTAAATACCTCGACGTTTTGCTCGTAATCGTGAATATCGAATATATCAGTTTCAACGTGGACATAACCGGACGTGTCAATAACAATTCGAGTAGGATCGATTGATTTTGTTATTCTGTAAATATACGCCAGATCGTCCCTGCGCTGTCCCCAATGCGTCTCGTTGTGAGGACACCAGCCGATTATCGACGGATGGTTAAAATCCCTGTTTACTGATTCTATCCATTCGCACGTGAAATTCTGATAACTCTCGGCTGAGAAATCCATTCCCCAGTTGCCGTGTTCGCCCCATGTGATATATCCCAGAATATCGGCATAATAGTGAAACAACGGCTCGAATATTTTCTGATGCAGCCTCGCCCCGTTAAATCCCGCCTCGATTGAAATTAATATATCGTTTTTCAAATCTTCGGCAGACGGCGCGGTCCATGTCCCGTCGGGATAAAATCCCTGATCCAAAATCAATCTCTGAAAAACAGATTTGCCGTTCAGTAAAATTTTATGCCCGTCTATTTTTATATCCCTCATGCCGAAATAACTGTATACAGTATCATATTTTGAATTTGCTCCATAAGTCAAAACTAAGCCGTACAACTCGCCTTTGCCTATATCCCATATACGCAAATTTTCTTTGGGAATTTCAAGCTGCACTGACACGCTTGTCCCGCTGACTTTACGCAATTTTCCGTTTATGACCCTGTTTTTGTATAAAATCTCAGCTGTAAAGTCAGTATCCTTCACAGCGTTTGAAAACGCGGCGTTTATCGTAACTGTTGAGTTTTCTATATCCGTATATACTTTAAAATCTTTTATGTAACTTTCAAACGGAACATATTCAAGCCAGACAGTCTGCCATATCCCTGTCGTTCTCGTATAAACGCAGCCAAACGAATAATACGCAAAATTTTGTTTGCCTGAAGGCTGTTTTCCGCTACGCAAATCGTCAAGTACTTTTACGACTACAGTATTTTCGCCTGTGTGAACATATTTTGTTATATCAAAGGCAAAACCGGTCATCCCGCCCCGGTGAAAACTTACGTATTTGCCGTTTATCCAAATTTTTGCGTGATAATCTACAGCGCCGAAATGCATTAAAATCCTGCCGTTGTTCCAGTTATTATCTATATTAAAAGTTCTTTTATACCAGACGCATTCGCATATATCTTTTATATTTATCCCGGACAACGGGCTTTCATAAGTAAACGGGACGTTAATTTCCATATCAAAAGCTTTATCGTCGCTGACAAAATTTCTTTCTTCCCCCGTTTTGCCGTGATCAAATTTAAACTGCCATTTGCCGTTAAGATTCTGCCAGTCTTTTCTCTCAAACTGAGGATTTGGGAATTCCGGTCTCGGGATTGCGCTATTATTCATAAAATTTCTCCTCTGTTTATTTTTATATTTATTTTATAATTATTTGATATTACCTAATTCAAAATCTCGTCAAACGCGGCGTTTATTTTCTCAATATCTTTTTCTGCTTTGCTTAGATTTTTTTCATACATAGATATAAAATCGCCTTTGAAACTGCGTAATAAATCCATTATCCTCTCGTTATATCCTCCGATTTGATACAGCCAGCCCAAATCGTAAATTTTCGAGTCGAAAATCAAATCGAGCATTTCTTCGCTCTCTTCGTCCCTGACATATTTGCCTTTCAGGGCTATATCATAATAAGCGGGCCTGATAGTGTACTTTGATTCAGCGGCGAGGGCTTCGAGTATTGTGGCTGTTCGCACAGAATCCTCCTGACTTATCGGAACGCAGATAAATCCAGAATGCCATGAGCCGACAGTACTATAATAATTCTCCTGCGAAGCGTCAAGTTTCGGGTACGGCAAAACCCCGAAATTTATTTCCTGAGCGCGCAGTCTTACAACCAGTTCCATTATCTGAATCCAGAACAACGCCTGATCATTTGAGAACATAGTAGTGGATTTGCTGCCGTCCCAGTCCTGACGCTGATAAGTCAGTGCCTTTGTTTTATCATAAACATAATCAGTATATAGATTAAAAACGCCAAGCACCCTTTCGCTGTTTAATGCCAATTCTATGCCCCCGTCTTTATTGACGACAGCGCATTTTTCGCCGATTGAGTTTACAATCCCCATCATAGTATCGTCCCATACCAGTGCGCCGTATAAATCGTCAAAGTCATATTTGCCGTCGCCATTAAGATCGCCGCTTACCTGCACGGCCATCTCTATCATTTTGGGGTAAGTCCATTCGCCGTTTCTTACAAGAGCATAAGGGTCTTCAAGGCCGTATTCCTGAACAAGCTGCTTGTTAAACAGCATAGCATAAGTAGCGTAATTTGTGACGTTACTTATATCTCCCGCAGTGTAAAACATTTTATTTTTTATCATCAAATCCCTGTTGGCTTTCTGGTCCCACCACGGTTTTGACAAATCAAGCGGGGCCATGCTGTTCATATCCATCAGAAAACCTCCGGAAGCAAGCTGGCATGTCGCGTATCCCGAAAGCAAAGCCGCATCATAAGCGTTATCGTTTGCCTGAACTGAGTTTTTCAGCATTTTCTGCGCGGCGGGCCTCTCCATGTTGTCTGCGGCCTGCGCCTCTATGACTTTTATTTTTATATTATACTTGTCTTCTATATATACGTTTCTTTTGTATATCGCGTCATTGATAGAATCGCCGGTTTCAACTTCGGCTTCAAAGTCGTTCCACATTCCGCCGCCGGCATTTGAAAATTCGCCGTTTATAGAAAGCAAAATATTAAACTGATGTCCGCCGTAATTTGCATCGGGAATATCTGGTTCAATTTTCGCCGCAGCTGTTTCTTCGTCCGGAACAGTTTCAGGATTATCAGGGTCATTTTTATTGCCGTTATTATTATTGTTAATATTCTCTCCTTCGTCATTATTTTTTTCGCCGCATGACGCAGTAAAAGCCAAGCAGACAAAAACCATAGTTAAAATCAAAATCAACGCAAGAAATTTTCGCATAATTAATTTCCCTCCTGTGTATTTATTTTATATATTATTTTATCTGTAATTTTTGCCTTTTTCAAAAAAGAAATTTCCGTCTTTATAACAAAGATGCCCTATTTCCCTTATATATCTTCTCATGTATACGCCTTGTTCGCTTTCAGTCACTTCTCCAAAAAATACTCTGAATCCGGCATTGTCGTATAATATCAAATCGCCGTTTTCGTCTTCTACCGCATATTTTGTACCTTCCGGCAAATTTAAGCTCTCATTTATTATAAACAAATCATAATCGCTGACAAACGGCTCGGATCTATATACTTCTTTTACTTCGGCATTGTCGCTTACATCCAAAACGCATATATATGAGCAGTGTTCTCCGTTTTCTTCGCGCGAATACAAATAAACAAGATATATTTTACCGCCGGTTTCATACTCAAAGATATTTCCGACGCCCCATTTGCCGGAGCCTTTGCCTATTTCGTACTTGTATGCCCCGTCTGTGAGTATTGTATCATAAGTTTCCCGGTTTTTGTACACCCAGAAAGAAGACTGAGGGTATATTCCGTTAGAATAAAATTCCCATGATTCGCCGTCCAGAAAATCCAGCGCGCTTATGCCGCATTTTGATTTATCTTTTGAAACTTCAAATTCTGTCTCGACAACATAAGTATTATTCAAATCCGCGCCTTCTCCCGAATAAAAAAACGTTTTGATTTTATATGTTCCGGGAGTTAATTTTTCCGTGCAAACTTCAAGCCAGTATATGCGTTTATGCGTTTTTCCGGGGCTTAGCGAATATTGCTGCATATAGGGATAATAATTTTCCGAGCTTGAAATGCGGATTTCGGGTATAAATTCCCCGTTTTGCTTCTTGAATAAATTCCATCTCCAGCCGTCTATAAATTCCTCGTCCGTATTATTTTCCCACTCGATTATTATTTTTTCCGTATCGACATAATAAACGTCTAACTCTGTTTTAATAGCAACTCCGTCGTAATGCCCCAGATTGTCATAATATTCGTTTATATATTTTATCATATCGTTTAATTTGACTATTGCGCCGTTATAACTAACATAAACTGTCATTTGCGACGATATAACCGTCAGTATCAAGGCGCACAGCAAAATCAGGACAATCACAAAAATTATTTTTTTCCTGACTGAACTGACGTCAAATTTATACGGGATTTTTGTCACCGTTATCTGCAATCCTGTTTCTGTTTCCATTTCCATTGGTTTTTCCTTTGTATTTGTTTGTGTTAGGTTCTTGCATATAAAACACCCGTCACTGCGGTGACACCCTCTTTAAATTAAAGAGGGTAAGGAAAGAACGTGTTTAGCTCCTACCCTCTTTAGCAAAGAGGGTGCCCGTCGCAACGGGCGGGTGTTTTGTTTTATTTCAATACCGGGTTTCTTTCATAAAAGAATTCGCCGTTTTTATAAGAAAACCAGCCTATTACATGCGGCTCAGCCGTAAAATACCATCCGTTATCGCCATATTCTTCGATTTTGCCGGCAGATATGTTGATTTTGCCAGCTTCCCAGTCCAACATGACGGCAATACTTGCGCTAAGCGGGTCGGACCTGTACACTTCTTTTACGTTTGAATTATCTGTTATATCCAAAACGCATATATATAAATTCCACTCGCCGGTTTCATCGTCGCGCAGGCACGGATAAATAAAAAATACTTGTTCGGCGGTTTCATAATATATAATACTATTGATTCCGCTAACTTTATCCGAGCTTTTGCCTATTTCATATTCGTAAGTTCCGTCCGTGAGTATCATCTCATGAGTTTCTTTGTTCTTGTATAACCTGAATGCATTATCAGAATATGAATATGAATTCGGCGAATTAAATGTCCCGAAATCAAAAATCGTAATATCAGTAAATTTACCGTAGTTTTCGCCGTTGAGAAAATTATACGCGCTTGTATCCCATTTGGATTTATCGCCCGAGACTTCAAATTCAGTTTCGACAACGCAGGAATTAAAAGCCTCGGAAAAATAAGCGCTGCTGCTTTTGGGGTTTGGCTTATAACTATAATAAAACGTTTTGATTTTATATATTCCGGGGCTTAATTTATCGGCAAAACATTCGGGCAGATATCCATACATTCTTGTTTGCCCTGCGCCTATCGGATAATCAACGGACTCCAGCCAATAGCAGTCCCATGATAAACGGGGCATAGGAACAAATTCAGTACCCTGCTTTTTGAACAAATCCCAGTTTTTGCTCATCATTAATTCTTCGTCTGTGCTATTCTCCCACTCAATCATTATTCTTGTCGTATCTGGAGAATATATATTGCACTCAGTTTTAATTGACACGCCGTCGTTATGATTCATTTCATCATAGAACCCGTTGATAAGATTTATATATTCGTCTAATTCTATCATAATGCTGTCATAGCTTACATAAACTGTCATTTGTGACGATATAACCGGCAATAACAAAACGCACATCAAAATCATGACAACAACAAATATAATTTTTTTAACTAACCCGGCGTTGATTTTATACGGGATTTTTGTTACTGTTATCTGCAATCCTGTTTCTGTTTCCATTTTCATTGGGTTTTCCTCTGTGTTTGGTTTATCTGACGTTGGAATATTCGCCGAAAGCCCTCTTTTTGAAAGGGGGTGGCAACACGAAGTGTTGACGGGGGATTATTGTGAATCAATTAATCCTCAGTCAGCTTCGCTGACAGCTCCTTTAAAAAAGGAGCCTTTAAATTGCCAATTTATTTGGTACTATATTCTATATTACCTCTAAGTAATCTCTGTCCGGCAATTCAGGAAAATCTGCCATAGGCAACGTCTGATACCAGTACGCTACGCTGGCTATATCGTCCTGCAACGGCAAATATCTGCCCTCGCTCCTCCAGCCTAAGGCCTGTATAGTCACTTTTAAATCTTCGTCGAATCTTATAGGATCAGTTATATGCCACCTGTACATGCCGAATCTTTTCTGAACCCTGTATAATTCGTCTGACCTGAGTATCTGGTGAAACCCTGCGTACGGGCTTGTGAAATCTTCGTACTGGCGATTGTACGGGTTCTCAAAATCATACGAGCCGCAGAAATAATCTTCTGTTCCAGTACCGCATATAGTAGGAAATTCATTGTCGCCGTCCATGAAAAATTTTATTTCGCCCTCGCCCCACCAGCCGTTATTATTTACCTGCCATGCGAGATATGTCCCGACAAACTGGCCTTTGCCTTTTACGCCGTCAAGAATCGTGTAGACTTCTTTGTACGGCAACGGATTTGCGCGTCTGAACTGCGCGTGAAAATACGCGATTTCTTCGTCCGGCGCAAATTCAGCCTCTGTATAATCTATCTGGTAAAATATAACCATGTCTTTTTTGTCTCTGTTTTCGAGGGTCATTTTAAAGCCTTTTTTAAACGGCATATTCCAGTAGCTGTTAAACGCCCGTCCGGGATTTACACAAACAGCAAGAGACGTCACGGGGATATATTCCCCCCAGCCAGCGCAGAAGAAATCCCCGAGGGGGCATTCTACGCTCGGTTTATCCATGCCGTCCCAGTAAATCCTGAGGATAAAATCACGCCAGTTCCTGCCCGATGTAGTACACCATATATGATTTATCGCGCCGCTTGATTTTATATCTGCCATTGTGAAGATTTCGCCGGATTTGACCGTTACGCAAGGGCTGATTTTCCAGCCCTGACCCAATTCGCGGCCGGCTCCTTTGCCGTTGCCGTCAACCGCCATGCCGCCTTTGCCTTTTTCGCCCGTGAAATTCTCAGGTGAAACCGAGCGTGTTTTCGCATTTGTAAGTTTATAAAGATTGCCGAGATTATTATTTAATCCGTTGAACATATTTTTTTACCTCGCTTATTTATTTTATTTTTATATTTTAATAATATATAATTTAATGACTATAGCTTCTTTCCGTGAACGCCGTTATGATAAAATCAAGATTAATTCTTAACGCCGAAAAATCTATTTTATCAGTATCTTTTTTCAAAATTTTCATTAAATTCATTATGCATCTTAAATCTTCTTTTATCATAAGTTTCTGGAACTTTTTGCTTATCGAATATATTTGTTTTCTGAGCGCGCTTATTACGTCCTCAGTTCTCAAATCATCAGTAAAAATAGTTTTATATATAAAATTCAGATTATTTAATATTTTTTCCTGTTCTTCTATATATTTTACATGTTCGCGCTCAATTTCTTTTTTAAATTTGCCGAAACTCAGCCACAGCCCAAAAGAAATCACAACGCTGGCTATACACAAAATATTTGAAATCTTGCTGACTATATTCCATAATAAATCCCAGTACATAAAACACCTGCCTTTATTTTATACACATCATGCTCCGCGAGGGCGGAAAAATTCCGCCCCTGCGGTAACTCGATAGAATTTAGCGGTCCACCTACACAAACTTAACAGCCGTGCCGTATGCCATAACCTCAGCGGCTCCCTGCATAACCGACGAACTTGTGTAAGTGACCCTGACTACTGCGTCCGCTCCTAACGCCTCAGCTTCGTCAACCATGCGTTTAGTCGCGATCTGGCGGGCTTCGTTGAGCATTTCAGTATAGCCTTTTATTTCACCGCCGACAAGAGTTTTAAATCCTGCCATGAGATCTTTTCCCATGTGTTTCGACTGAACTACAGACCCTTTTACCATGCCTAAAACTTCAAATTCTTTTCCCGGTATTTTGCCGATATTAACTAACAACATAATTTTCCGCCTTTCTTAAATAAATTAATTTATATAATTAATATTTGCTTGCTTCGTCTTCTTCGCCTTTTATTATTTCTTTTATCCTGCTGATAAGCACGCTGATTATAAGCGCGGCGGCTATCAAAGGCACTGCTATAAAAATCAGGACATACCATCTGATATATTCAAAAGTGACCGCGCATATAAATACAGACCATGCAGTTTGAATTATAACGATAATAACCGCGACTAAAATCGGGGGCAGTAATTTTTTTGTTTTGCTTTTTTTTTCGTTCATAAATTTTAATACCTCTTGAATAAAACTTGCGTTATGTAGAAAATGCTTAATATCGGAAGTGTTGCTTGTAGGGCACGACGAACCGGCGTGCCGCATGTCTGATTCTACGCGGGTTTTATATCGGCGGAACGCGCAAGGGCGCGTTCCCTACAATTCATACGCCGTACAAAATATAAATTTTATTCGTAACAATATATTCCCTACACAAAAAACTTCTGGTTTATCTTCGCAAGCTCAACAAAATCTTTTTTTAGAGATTTATATAAATTACCGTAAATTTTATACATTTCTTCGTATAAATTCCTGTTTTTCTCCTGACAAATCTGGGAATCCTGACGCTTGATTATAGAATCGCACGCCGATACAACATCTTTGTAAACCCCTGAGCCTACTCCCGCAAGTATTGCGACGCCCAACGCTCCGCTCTCAGTCGAATTGTTTACGGCTATTTCTATATTCATAATATCAGCCATCATCTGCCTCCATAACGGGCTGTTCGCCCCGCCCCCGGCCGCATACACAAAACTCGGCGAAGTTCCCATCTCGCGTATTATCCCTAAGCAATCATTCATAGAGAACACAACGCCTTCCATAACTGCCCTGAGCAAATCTTTTTTCTCGTGCATACCCGAAAGCCCAAAGAATACGCCGCGGCAGTCAGCGTCAAGATGCGGCGTTCTCTCTCCCATCAGATACGGCAGATATATTAATCCGTTCGCCCCGGCCGGCGAGCTCCCGGCTATTTTGTCAATTATAACATTAGGGTTTGTCTCAAGCTGGTCGGCCGTAAATTTTTCAGCAGTCATGAAATTATCCCTGAACCATTTATAAGACAGTCCCGCGCTCTGCGTAACCCCCATGACGTGCCATGCCCCCGGTACTGCGTGACAGAAAGTATGAACCCTGCCTTTTTTGTCTATCGCGATATTATCCAGATGCGCGAATACAACCCCGGACGTGCCGATCGTCGCCGAAACTACGCCGCTTTTTACTATGCCGTTGCCTATTGCCGAAGCGGCCTGATCCCCCGCCCCGCCGACAACGGGAATCCCTTCGCATAATCCGCATAATTCAGCCGCTTCTTTTGTCACAACTCCCGTAATTTCCGGCGATTCATATACTTTGCCGAGTAAATTTATATCTATATCCAATTTATCAAGAACATAATCGCTCCATTTTCTTTTGGGTATGTCTAAAAGCTGCATTCCCGAACCGTCCGACACTTCAGTCGCGAATTCTCCGGTCAGTTTAAATCTTATATAATCTTTCGGGAGTAAAATTTTCTCACATTTCGCGTAAATTTCCGGCTCGTTGTTTTTGATCCATATAATTTTAGACGCCGTGAATCCCGTAAGCGCGGGATTAGCCGTAATTTCTATAAGTTTTTCAGCCCCGACAAGCGAAGTTATCTGCTCGCATTCAAGAGCCGTTCTCTGGTCGCACCATATGATAGACCTGCGGATAGGCTTTTTTTCTTTGCCGAGCATGACAAGGCCGTGCATTTGTCCTGATAAGCCTATGCCTTTTATATCTTTCGGATTTATTTTTGATTTTGCCATGACTTCTTTTACAGAAGTCACCACAGCGTTCCACCAATCGTCAGAGTCCTGTTCCGCCCAGCCGTTGCGGGGCTGATAGAGCGGGTAAACGTCCATAGCCGAAGCCATAACTTCCCCGGATGTATTAAACAAAACAGTTTTTGTACTCGACGTTCCTATATCAATTCCCAATAGATAACTCACAGTTATATCCTCCCAATAATTATTTTGAATTTATTTATTATCTTTTAGATTTATATTAGTTATATAAGAAAATTTTAGCACAGAAACAAAAAAAAGTAAAGAAATATTTTAAAAAATAAAATATTTAAGTTAATCCGCATAATTTGGCGAAAAAAGTAAAATATATTAATTATTGGCAAATAAACCGTAACCTTTTTTAAGTTTTGGTTATATTTTCAATAAAACTGAATATAAATTATTATGATTGCCCTAAAAAGCAATTAAATTTTTTTATCGCGATATATTTTAGATTACTTAATGAGGAGGCTTTTATATCTATGAATATGAAAAGAAATCATGCAATTCTGTTATTGTGTGCTGCTGTTATAATTTATACGGCGATAATATCGCCGGTAAACGTTTATGCAAAAACAGACGCGATTACAACTGCGACAGATAACGAGTATGTCGTTTTCACGGAAAAAAACATAAAAACCGAGGACATGAGAAAAAAATCAAAATTAGACGAAAATAAACTTTCGGAATATATGAAAAAATTCCCGAAGCTTTCGGGAATTGAAAACACTCTGATGAAAATTCAGGACGAGTATAACGTAAACGCCCTGCTTATACTGGCGATTATCAGGCTTGAGAGCGGAAACGGCAAAAGCCAGATAGCGCAATCAAAAAATAATCTCGGCGGGATTATAGCGTCGCATAAATCCGTCAGGGTATATAAATCTTTTGACACGCGAAGCGACTGCGTAATATATATGGCCGAATTACTCTCAGGAAATTATCTTACGGAGGGGGGGAAATATTTTAAAGGATATACTCTGACAGATATAGCCAAAAGTTACAGCATGTCGCCGGACGAATGGAGCGAGCTTGTAAAAGAACTGATATATGAAATACAAACTGATATTGACGGGATCCAAAGTAAAAATTGAAATTCAATAGTGAGAGCGGGATTATTTTCCGCTTTCACTATTTTATATTTGACAATTTAATTAACAGATGTTAAAATAATAATATAATATATTAAAATTAAAATATAACGGGAGAAAATTAGTATGGACGTAAAAAAAATACTTCAGGATTTAAAAGACGGCGGTATTTCAGTAGACGAAGCGGCGGATAAAATCAGATATATGCCATTTGAGGATTTAAAATACGCTATGATAGATTACAACAGGGAACTGAGAGTAGGCTGTCCTGAAGTTATATATGGCGAGGGTAAAACTTTAGAGCAAATAACAGGCATTGTTTCAAATATGGCGAAAAACAAAGCCGAAAATATTTTACTCACACGGGTTACAAAAGAAGCGTATGAAATAGTGAAAAAGATTTATCCCGGCGCGGAACATTATCCTGTTTGCAGAATCGTCACAGTCAGAGAAAATCCGTTCCCAAAAAATAGAGGCCTGATAAAAGTTTTTTCAGGCGGAACTTCTGATATGGCAATATCCGAAGAAGCGGCGGTGACAGCCGAATTTCTGGGTAATGACGTAGAGCGTATATACGACGTTGGGGTCGCGGGAATCCACAGGCTGCTTTCTAAACTTGACAAGATAAAAGAAGCGAATGTTATAATAGTAGTTGCGGGAATGGAGGGCGCCCTTGCGAGCGTTATAGGCGGATTGACGGACAAGCCGGTCATAGCCGTTCCGACCAGTATCGGGTACGGAGCTAATTTAGGCGGCATGGCGGCACTATTGAGTATGCTAAATTCCTGCGCGAGCGGGGTCGGCGTTGTAAACATAGACAACGGGTTCGGCGCGGGTTATCTCGCCAATAACATAAATAAACTCGGCGGGAAGATATAGATTCGCACATAAAATAGTTAAAATAGATAAGGGGCGAAAATAAATTCCGCCCCAATTTCAATAAGGGACAGAAATAAATCTGCCCCTGACTCTATCGTTTATATAAAATATTTACGCAGTATTATCATTCTCTTTCTGCTTCTTCCTGA
>WRHM01000011.1 GCA_009783265.1 Oscillospiraceae bacterium | reverse complement strand
AAATCCCAACAGAAACGGCAGGCTTGAAAATATCATCCCTTCTCCTTCTCTCTCTCTTTTTTTAGCTATATTATAAATTAAATTATATATTTATGCAATAGATTTTTGTTATTATTAATTATAAAACGACATATATTTTACTTTCAGGCGAATATAATACTTATAGATATGTTCGGCTATTTTTATTTTTATAGAGGTGAAATAAACTTGAGGCATGTCATATACGCGGATATAATTTTTCTTATGAATTTTTGCATGGATTTTTTGGCTTTGTTTGCGGCGGGTAAAATATTAGGATTAAAATTAAGCATAGGCCAACTCAGTTTATCAAGCATGTTCGGCGCGTTATATTGCATTTTTACTTTTTTATATGACAGCGAAAAAATAATAATCCCTGAAATTATAATAAATATAACTGTGTCTGTAATTATGTGCTTTATTGCGTTTAATATAGATTCTCTAATTAAATTCACTAAAGTTTTTCTGATTTTTTATTCTGCGTGTTTTATGCTCGGAGGAGGGATAGAAGCCCTTTATTATTTATCTGGATTTATTAAAACAGAAAATGCAAATAATATAGAATTTGGTGTGCCGTCTTTACAGGTGATAATTATATCAGCGGGAATCTGTACATTTATCGTGATTTTTACCGGTTCGCTGTTTAAAAGACGGTCAGAAATAAAAGACACAAAAATAATAATCGGCTGTATGAACAAAGAAGTTACGGTAAACGCTATAGTTGATTCCGGTAATTTTTTATATGACCCTATCAGTTCGCTTCCGGTAATAATCGTAAATTTAAAAAGCATATTAAACTTATTTGATTTAAAAACGCTGGAATTTTTTTTATATGATTCGATTTCATATCTCGGGAATCAGGAATTTACAGATTCTGAAAATATAAAAAAATTACAGGATTTAAAATTCAGGGTGATACCGTTGAAAACTGTCGCAGGAGCAAGTAATATTCTTCCGGCATTTACGCCTGATTACATAAAGCTAAAATATAATTATAAAAAAATAAAAAAAAATACAGTTAATAATTTTTATGATATAAACGCCGTGATCGCAGTAGATAACAGAACAGACGAAAAATATAACGAAAAATACGGCGGGATTTTTCCCGCAACTCTTATAGAATCATAAAAAGTTTTATGTAGGGGACGGCGTCCTCGACATCCCGTAAAAAGGAGCATTGATAATTTATTATGAAAACAATAGACGATATTTTAATAAAATTCTGGGAAAATATAATAAATAAATTAAATTTAGATAATTTAAACGATATATTTTATGTAAACGGTTCTGAAACTTTGCCGCCGCCTTTATCTGCTGAAGAAGAAGTTGATATTGTATCAAGGCTTGACAATGACCCGTCTTTAAAAACTATATTAATCGAAAGAAATTTAAGATTAGTGGTTTATATAGCCAAAAGATTCGAAAATTCAGGAGCCGGAATCGAGGATTTGATTTCTATCGGGACTATCGGTTTGATGAAAGCTATAAATACTTTCAAAACAGATAAAAATATAAAACTTGCCACATACGCTTCACGCTGCATAGAAAACGAAATACTGATGTATATGCGAAAAAACGCAAATATAAAAAACGAAATTTCAATAGACGAGCCTCTGAATGTAGACTGGGACGGCAACGAACTTTTATTATCTGATATACTCGGCTCTGATTCTGATATTGTTTACAGAAACATAGAAGAGAGCGAAGAGAAAAAAATGATTTTTTCAGCCATGGCGAAACTTGGCAAGCGTGAAAAAATTATTATAAGCATGCGTTTCGGCCTTGAAACCGGAAAAGAAAAAACGCAGAAAGAAGTTGCTGATATTTTAGGTATTTCGCAGTCTTACATATCGAGGCTTGAAAAAAAAATCATAAACAAATTAAAACGTGAGATAGCAAAATCAAACTAAAATATCATCGCATTCGCATATTAAAACTTCGCCGTCTGATATAATTATTTCCCCGTATTTAAAATCTTTTAAAATTTCGTTGCATACAGTATAAGGCTCTTCGAATTTAACAATCGCGTTATCAAGAGAATATTTGAAATTTTTAAGCGTAAGCCCGTGAATTACAGAATTTACGGGAATAACAGATATATATTTATAATTTTTATATATTTTAACGCTTGAATTTGAGATATAGCTTATTTTATTATATCCATTGGTTATATATCCGCCGCCGCCGTGAATTTTTATGTATTTTAAATAATAAATATTGGCGAGAGTATGGTCGATTCTTCCGTCAAGCCCACCTATTATTTTTATATTTTTATATCCGCTTTCAAGTGAATATTTTACCGCGAGCATTAAATCCGTATCGTCTTTTTCAGCAGGATATTTTATTGTTTTTATATCTTTATATTTTATTTTTAAACTTGATAAATCAACAGAATCAAAATCGCCGATTACAACATTGGGTTTTATATTTAATTTTTCAGCCGTTAAAATTCCCGAATCCGCCGCTATATAAATATTCCCGTTATCACAAGATACGGGAATATTTATCTTTTTTTGATTTAATATATTCGACGGACAAAAAATATACGCTACGGGCATAAATTATTCCTCTGATTTATCTTTTGATTTAACAAATTTATGATTTTTTAGCATTTCATAAATTGCGATATAACTTTCATGTCTTGATTTAGATATTTCACCGTTATTTAAGGCTTCGATTATTTTACAGCCTTCTTCTTTTATATGCGTGCATTTAGTATATTTGCAATTTTCAGCGTATTTTAATAAATCAGGGAACGCGAATACCAGATTTTCTTTTAGCATATAATTTTCATTTTCAAAATCAAGCATACTAAATCCCGGAGTGTCCGCCGCATATCCCCCGATATTATTTTTAAAAAACTCGACGGTTCTTGTAGTGTGTTTTCCCCTGTTGATTTTATTGCTTAACGAACCGGTATCCAAATTCAGATCTTTAAAAATATTATTTAAAATACTCGACTTCCCTGCTCCGGAAACTCCGGCAAAAGCGCATATTTTATCTCGCATTTCGTTTTTTATTTCATCAATGCCTGCTGAATTTTCTGATACCGCGCTTGTTTTAATCGTTTTAAATCCGGTTTTTGAATATATATTATATAATTCATCGTCTGTTTTTAAATCAATTTTATTTATGATAATTACCGGGGTTATATCGTTTTCAACGGCTGTTGCAGTTAGTTTATCTATAAAAAAATAAGACGGCGACGGGGATTTTACAGAACTGACGATAAATAAAATATCAAGATTTGCTACGGGCGGCCTTTGGAGTAAATTTTTTCTTTCTTCGATTTTTTTTATTATACCCCAGTTTTCGGCTTCATCTTTTTGATTATGATTTATCTCGATTTCAACAATATCGCCAACAAAAGGCTTTAATTTTACAGAATCTTTTCTGAAAACGCCTCTTGAATTACAGGAAATAACTTTATTTTTATATTTGTTATTATATTCATTGTCTTCTTCGACATATACGTCAAAAAAATCCTTTACCCCTTTTATTATCCTTCCGCGCAAATATTTTTACCCTCTTTAAATTAATTTTAATCTTAAAAAAATCTGTTTTCTATAGCTGTTGGTTTTGTTTCGTCTGTCGGAGCCGGAGGTTCCGGAGGAGGTTCTGTAGGTCCGGGTCCCAAACTTCTCGTCAGCGTTACTCTTGTCGATTTCGCCGGAAGGTTCATAGTAAAAGGCTTTATACTCTGGTCTGTTATATATCCCGGAGCATACTCGTCTGAATATTCCTCCACTACTTTTGCCACTACAATCTCACTTCTCGCCAATTCCCTTCTCGCTTCCGTTTCGCTCATGCCGATAACGTCGGGCATTATAACTCTTTTTATAGTTTTCCCTTCGCTTACCTGCAATATTATTATATCCCCCGCGTTTAATACTTCCCCCGGCAGAAGATCGATTTTTTCGTTGCGGTCTTTATCGTTATCAACATAGCGCATAGTTTTAATTATATATCCGCCCATTACCGTGTCGTCAGGTTCATATTCTATTTCGACTATAAGCCTTTTTTGTTCAAGCATTAAATCGACGCTTCTGGATTCCATAATAGTCAAATCTTCCACTACATAAGTGTCTTTGCCTGTGCTTATATCAAACGATATTGGAATCGTGGCTTTATCGTTTACAAATTTTTTAACATCTCCGGGTTCAGGTTTGTGAAGAATAATTTCGTCTTTGTCATAATTATCATTTGATTTATAAGTAATATTTCCTACAGACAACCGAAGTTCAGCCATTTCAGCCTTTAATTCATCATCCAGAACCCTGCCTTTATAATCCGGTATCGTTACCGTATTGGCTTCTTCGTCTTCTTCCTGCATTCCCAGTATAGGCACATTGCTCATTAACTGAATAAGGCTCCACAATAAAACAATCAAAAACGCCAGGGTAACTCCTGAAATAATAGGCAGCATTGATCTGCTGTTTTTGCGCCTCAAAATATTTTTTTTAGACGTCCGCCCTTTTTTGCGCATTTCTTCTTCATTGAATTTATCTGCTTTTTCGATTTTATTTTTATTGCCGGTGAAAATTTCTGCCGGCATATTTCTTCTGGTTTTGTTTATGGCTTCTATACTTTTTGAGTTCTGATTTCTTTGCGCTCCGTTATTTGCTTCAATAACGACAGGCAAATTTGAACTGCTTCCCGGATTATTGCCGTTATTATTAAAAACAACGGCAGGATTTGCCGATAATATGCTTAATTGTTTTATCATATCACCCGCGCTCTGATACCTGTTCTGAGGGGCTTTGTTCATCGCTTTGAGTATTATCTGAGCAAGTCCTTTCGGGATTTCGGGATTAATACTTCTCGGGTCTTTTGGCGTTTCTTTGATTTGCATCATTGCGACCTGTATCGCAGTATTTCCGTTAAAAGGCAGCTGTCCCGTCGTCATTTCATACAGCAATACGCCGACTGAATATATATCGCTTATATTAGTAACCGTCCCTTCGCCGCTCGCCTGCTCGGGGCTTATATAATGCACCGTGCCTATGGCTTTGTCCGTCATAGTCAAAGGCTCGCTGTCCTGCATTTTGGCTATTCCGAAATCAGTTATTTTTAAAGTCCCGTTTCTTAAAAGCATAGCGTTCTGAGGTTTTATATCGCGGTGAATTATCCCCCTGCTGTGCGCGTGATTCAATGCGTTAAGAATTTGCTTTGCATAAGATATAGCCTCTCTCCAAGTCAGCCTTCCTTTTCTTACTATATAATCTTTAAGAGTTATCCCGTCTATTAATTCCATTACGATATACTGGCTGTTCTCTTTATCTTCTACCGAGACGTCATAAATATGCACAATATTCGGGTGGGAAAGCCTCGCGACCGCTTTTGATTCGTTTATAAAACGCTTGACTTCCTGTATATCTTCTTTTATATCGTCTTTAAGCATTTTAATAGCCACTTTTCTGTGCATAGCCATATCTTCGGCTTTATAAACTACCGCCATTCCGCCGATGCCGATAATCCCCGTAAGCTTATATCTGTTATCAAGAAGCGTATTTATTAAATTTTCGTAATTATTCATATAAAACTCTCTTTTGTATTACAATATTTTTACAGGCGAAAAATTAATTGCCGCCCCAGCAAAACAAAAATAAATCTTACGGTTTTATTATTGCCGCCGTTATATTATCTCCCCCGCCGTTTTCATTGGCTTTAGCTATAAGCTCTCCGGCGCAGTGCTCAATATCATCATACTGTGAAATATATTTCGCAATATCAATCTCGCTCACATAATTATAAAGCCCGTCAGAACATAACAGCATTATTCCGGATTTATATTTGTTTCTGTAAAAATCAACTTCCACAGTATCGTCGATTCCCAGAACCCGCGTTATAATATTTTTATTCGGCGACCGCTCAGCCTGTTCTTTTGTCATTGCGCCGCTGTCTATCATTTCCTGAACGAGCGAATGGTCTTTTGTGACTTGACTTATTAAACATTTTTTTTCGTCTATTATATAAAACCTGCTGTCGCCCACGTTAACTGCATAATATTCTTTGCCGTCAAATATACAGGCGACCATAGTAGTCCCCATGCCTTCGAGTTCTTTGTCGCTGCCGGCTTTTGAAAATACGTCGTCGTTTGCTTTTGCGACAGATGCTAATAATATATCTTTGTAATTTGACGAATCAGGCAATAATTCGCTCACCGTCTCAACAAAAGACTTCACAGCCAGAGAACTCGCCACATTTCCTCCGTTTGCTCCGCCCATTCCGTCGCAAACTACTGCAAGATAAATATCATTTATCTTATCGGCGTAAAAACTGTCTTCGTTTATACTTCTTTTTTTACCGGTATCGGTTTTACCTATTATAGATATAGGCATATTTAATCCCTTCCCATGATTTTTGAAATTCTTTATTTTAATATTATTTTTAATACTAAATTAAATTATTTTTTCTGAGCTGTCCGCACGAGGCGTCTATATCTCCGCCGCATTTTCTCCTGAATGTCGCGTTTATCCCGTGATTTTCAAGTATTTTCTGAAAAATTCGGGCTTTTTTTATATCCGGCGGCGAAAATTCTTTCCCTGCGACTTTATTAATTAATATAATATTCAAATGACATAAAATATTTTTTATTTTATGCGCCAATTCTTTTGCGTTTTCTTCAGAATCGTTTAAATTATTTATCAAAATATATTCAAACGAAATTCTGCGTTTTGTGTAATCCGCGTATTCCCGGCAGGATTTCAGCAATTCTTCAACGCTCCATTTATTTGCAACAGGCATTATTTTTTTTCTTATATAATCATTTGGCGCGTGAAGCGATACAGATAAAGTCACGGGGATATTTATTTCTTTTAATTTATTTATTTTATCGACAAGCCCGCATGTCGAAACAGATATGTGCCTGTACCCGATATTAAGCCCGTCTTTGCTGTTTACCAGCTCAAGAAATTTCAAAACATTTTCAAAATTATCAAGCGGCTCCCCTATTCCCATCAAAACAATATTAGAAATTCTCTCGCTTGTGTCTTTTTGCGCAATTATAATTTGCAATAACATTTCCGACGGCAAAAGATCCCTGCTCAATCCTCCTGTTGCCGAAGCGCAAAATCCGCAACCCATTCTGCAGCCGACCTGAGTCGATATGCAAACCGTATTTCCGTGATTATATCTCATAAAAACGCTTTCAATCATATTGCCGTCATTAAGCCCGAAAAGATATTTTATAGTTCCGTCGGCAGAAACCTGCTTTTTTATTATTTTTAATCTGCCTATATATAAATTATCTTCAAAAATTTCTTTATGAATTTTTGAAATATTGCTCATTGATTCAAAATCAATATTTCCCGTTATATTTATATCTTTATTATAAATCCATGAATATATCTGATCCGCCCTGAAACTCTCGATATTAAATTTATTTTTTACTAAATCTCTAAGTTCGTTTTTTGAAAACGACAACATATCAATTTTTTTGTTTATTATATATTTTTCTATGTTATTTTTTTTATTTTCTATACGCTCAGTATTAATATATTATACACCAATCCGTTTCATTTTTACAAGAAAAAAACCGTCGATTTTCCGCTCGAACGGAAAAAAAGTTTTTATATTTATACAATCAAAATTTTTATTTTCACTCAAAAATTTTTTAATCACTTCTTCATTTTCCTTTTTATTTAAAGTGCATGTAGAATACACAAGAGTCCCGCCGGGTTTAACATAACCGGCGCAATTTTTGAGAATATTATATTGCAGTCCGGGTAATTTTGATATTTCGTCAAGCGTTTTATATTTTATTTCCGGCTTTTTGTTTATAACCCCAAGCCCGGAACACGGAACGTCGCATAAAACTATATCTGCTCCGGCTTGTATTCGCGGCGCGTCAGGGTCGCCACGCCCTAAATAGGATTTGGTCGAATCGTGCTCGTAAATTTCTATAATATCAATTTCGAGACGCTCTGCCGATTTTTTTATTAAATCAAGCTTATTTTTATAAATATCAAAACAGATAATCCTGCCGTTGTTTTTCATCATCTGGGCCATATAAAAGCTTTTTCCTCCGGGAGCAGCGCAGCAGTCCATAACTAAATCTCCCGGTTTCGCGCCTGTTTCAAAAGCGCATATCTGCGAAGCCTCGTCCTGAACGAAAAACAGCCCCTCGTTATAACCGTATAAATTTTTCACGGGAATATCACTGCTTATAATTATCCCGGCAGAAGATATTTCTGTTTTTTCCGCGCTTATATTTTGTGAAATCAAGTTTTCATAATAGCAATCCCGCGAAATTTTTAAATTATTCACGGTTATCGTCAAACTATTATTTTCCCGACTCGCTTCAAGAAGTTTTTCGCAAATTTCAAATCCGTAATTTTCTCCCCAGAGTTTTATAATATCAGAAGAACATGAATATTTTATTTCCAAATGTTTATAAAAATCCTTAATTTTGTCTATACTCTTCAAATTTTCTTCTTTATTTCTGATAAAATTTCTCAGGATTGCATTTACAAATCCGCCGATTTTTATATTATTTAGATTGGATTTTTTAGCAAGTTTTACGCTCTCGTCACAAGCGGCATTGTCGGGAATTTTATCCATGTATAAAATCTGATATATTCCCATTCTTAAAATATTTAATATATCAGGGGCGATTTTTTGATTTTTATCGCATATATTTTTTATATAATAATCGAGCGTCAGTTTTTTTTCGATAACCCCGTAAAAAAGTCTGGTAAAAAATCTTCTGTCCAAATCGTTAAAATTATACTTTTCCACAGATTCGCTTAATTCTATATTAGAATATTTTTTGTCTCTTTCGTAACTAACGAGAGAATTTAAACAGGCTTCCCTCGCGGTCATCGCGTTTTTCGTTTTTTCTGCCATTAATAAAATCCCCCGCGTTCATTCTTCTTCCGCCCTCCAACTGCACTTCCAATAATTCCACAATGCCGTCGCCGGAAATTTTAGATTTATATATTTTTAATTTTTTCCCGTTTAAATACATAAACGCAGCCGGCGAGGGCGAAAGCCCGCGGATTTTATCGTGTATCTCTTTCGCTGACAGATTCCAATCGATTTCGCATGCGTCATTATCTGTTTTTTTTACGTAAGATGCGCCATTATCTGGTTGTTTTTCACGTTTTGCCGTGCCGTTTTGGATTTGTTCAAGCGTATTAATTAAAACTTTGCCGCCGATTTGAGCCAGCCTGTCGTGAAGTTCGCCGAATGTTTCGTTTTCCCCGATTTCTGTAGATTCTTTCAATATCATATCGCCGGTGTCAATTCCCTCGTTCATAAATATAGTAGTGATTCCCGTAATTTTTTCACCGTTTATAATCGCGGCGTTAATCGGCGCGGCTCCCCTGTATTTGGGAAGCAATGACGCGTGAACGTTTATACAGCCGTACTTTGGATAATCTATGACATTTTTCGGCAATATATTCCCATACGCTACTACAACTATTATATCGGGATTTATATTTTTTAATAAATCAAAAAAGTTTTCGTCTTTTGAAGTTATAGGTTGATATACCGGGATATTTTCCTGTAAAGCATATTCTTTTACAGGAGATAAACTCAAAATCATTTTTCTTCCCGCAGGTTTATCCGGCTGAGTTATGACTCCTGATACGTTAAAATTATTTTCCACGAGATATTCAAGCGAAATTTTAGCAAATTCAGGAGTTCCCATAAATAATATTTTCATAAATTTATATACCTCGCAGGGACGCCATATAATAACGTCCGATTGCGGACACGATATATCGTGTCCCTACATAATTATTCTGACGTTTCTTTTTCTTTTTTCATTTCATCTAATTCTTCCTGCGTTAATATCCGTTTGGCGTCGTCAAAACATAAAACACCGTCCAAATGATCTAATTCGTGACAGAAAGCCCTCGCGAGAAGTTCTGTTCCTTCTCTTTCTTTGCTTTCGCCGTTTCTATTTGTGTACGCGACTTTAACTGCTGCGGGCCTGACTGTTTCCGCGAATTTTCCGGGCGACGACAAACAGCCTTCCATTTCTGTCTGTTCGCCGTCTCTATAAATTATTTCAGGATTTATCATTTCTATTAAATCGCCGTCGTCTATCTCTATTATCGCCACGCGGCGCAAAACCCCGACTTGCGGGGCGGCTAACCCTATCCCCTCCGCATTTTTCAAAGTTTCGCGCATATCGTCCAGTAAATTTATGATTCTTTTATTGATTTTTTCCACAGACCGCGATTTTTTTCTTAAATCAACTATGTTTTTTGTTTCGCTTAATATATTTAATATAGCCAAAATTTATTTCTCCTTTTATAAATTATAGATATATTCCTCCATGTCTTCGTCGTCTAATCCCATATATTTAAAACCGCAGCTTTCAAAACATCGCTTACTTGCAATATTATTCGGTTCAATATAAGCATTAATACATTTTATATCCCGTTTAATAATCTGATTGATTTGCCGTAAAAACAAAGATAAAATTTTTCTGCCATGCCCTTTATTTTGTTCGTCGGGATTTACCATAAATGATATATTCCCTGTTTCTTCAATTATTTCAAGAGTAATCGCTCCGATAATTTTATTATCAAATAATGCTTTTATCAAAAAATAATCAGGAGTAGAATTTACATACTCAAAATATTTATACCAATCATCAATACCACCTAACCATTTATTAATATTTTTACGTTTCAGCCACGAATCAAAAATATCGTTGTCATTTTTTACAATTTCTTCGAATATATACATATCTTACCTCTTATATCATATTCGGATTCACATCGATATTTACATTTACTTTTCGTGTCGTCTGTTTCTGTATATCAGATAAAATCACCGCGAGCATTTCTTTTGTCCGTTTGTTCATCTTGCATTTAATTATAAATCTCATTCTGAAACTGCGGTTTAATTTATATATAGTCGCCGGAAACGCCCCGAATATAATCGCTTTTACGTCTTTATAATCGCTGTTCATGTGCATTTTTAAAAATTCGCCGATTTTTTTCGCAGTCGTTACGGCTTCATTTTCAAACTCCGAAATTATATTTATCACGCATATATCACAAAACGGAGGAAAAACTGTCGCTTTTCTAAGTTTTATTTCTTTTTTGTAAAATTCAACATAATCTTGCTTTATCGCGTATTTTATAACTTCGTTATCGGGATTATATGTTTGAATTACAGCCCTGCCTTTTTTCTCATATCTTCCAGCCCTTCCGGCGACCTGAACTATCATCTCAAACATTCGCTCGTTTGACCTGTAATCGTCTAAAAACAACCCCTGATCGGCAAATAATATCCCCGCAAGCGTGACGTTTTTAAAATTATGCCCTTTTGTTATCATTTGCGTGCCGATCAATATATCGACCTTGTCATTTTTTACGCTGTTTAATATGCGCGTATGCGAATGCCTGCCTGATGTAGTATCTGAATCCATCCGCATGATTTTGGCTTCCGGAAAAATTTCACCTAAATCATCTTCGCGTTTTTGCGTTCCCGATCCAAAAGTCATAAGCTTGTCGCTCTGGCAATTAGCGCATAAAACCGGGATTTCAGACGTATATCCGCAATAATGGCACACAAGCTTTGACGGGTTTCTCTTAAATTTATTTTCATTTGATTTATTTTTATCTTCGGCATGAAGTTTCAGAGATATGCTGCAATTCGGGCACATTACCGTTTCGCCGCATGAACGGCACGATAAAAAATTATAATATCCACGCCTGTTCTGAAATATCAAAGTCTGTTCCCTATTTACAAGATTTTTCGCTATCTCTGTTTTTAAAATTTCGCTTAAAAAAATTATTTTGTTTTCGGGAGGGTCGTCGCGCATATCGACTGTGATAATATCCGGGAGATTCGCGTCGTTATATCTATCATCGAGTTTTATTAAATTATAAACGCCTGTGTCGGCTTTATAATAGCTTTCTATTAACGGCGTAGCCGACGATAGAAGCATCATCGCGTTATTTTTCGCGCACCTGAACCTTGCGACTTCCCTTGCGTGATAATACGGCTTCTGTTCAGACTTATAAGTATGTTCCTGTTCTTCGTCTATTATAATAAGCCCCAGATTTTTAAACGGCGCGAAAACAGCCGATCTTGTCCCTATTACCAAATCTATTTCGCCGTTTCTTATTCTTCTCCATGTATCAAACTTTTCCCCGGCCGATAAAGAAGAATGCAGAACTTTTACTTTGTCTTTATAATAATTTTTAAAAAACATTATCATTTGAGGGGTTAATCCAATTTCAGGCACAAGCATTATAATCTGCTTATTATCTGCAATAACTTCGTCTATGAGCGATTTTATTACATGAGTTTTTCCACTCCCCGTAACCCCGTGGAGCAATGCGGCGCACGGGCGTTTATTTTTATATAACTTCAATAATTCGCCAAACGCCGCTTTTTGGCTTTCGGACAATATTTCTTCCGTATTTTCATTTATTATATTTTTATTATCATATTCGTCTGTCGAATCCCTGAAAGTTTCTTTTTCGTAAATTTCGACTAATCCTTTTTTTTCAAGCCCTGTTATAACGCTTGAACTTACCGATAATTCCTCGATAATTTCACCAATCGGAGAATCTCCGTTTGCCAGCAAAAATTCAATTACTTTATATTGCAAAACTGTGAGCGATTTTAAATTTGTCAAAAGATATTCTTCGTATTTTTCTTCGTCCAGCACGGCATATTTAATAAATTTCTCTTTTATTATTCTCTCAGGGGAAATATCTTCGTTTAAATAGCCTTTTTTTACCAGAGTATTCAAAACATGCGTAATATTTTCCCCGAATTCTTCTTTTAAACTTTCTGAAGTTGCGTTTTGCGAAACTAAATGATTTAAAACTACGCGCATTTTTTCATTTGTGTTTTTATATAAATCATCAGCGAGAAATTTTTCTGTATTTAAATTATAATTTATCGTCAGACCCGTTTTTAACCCGGTCGGAGCGATTACTTTAAGAGCTTCGCCTATAGTACAAAAAGTATTTTCTTTTAAAAATACGGCGAGTTCAAGCTGTTCTTCGCTCAGAGCCGGGATTTCAATTATTTTATCCGCCGGCTTTGTTTTTTCGGCGTCAAACAGAGTCGCGTTTTTTACTTCCCAGACAACCGCAGTCCTTCTTTTATTTCCCCCGCCGAAAGGCACGATTATATAATTTCCGCGTTTTACTTTATTTCTTATATCTTCGTCTACATAATAATCATAAATTTTATCAAAATGATATACCGTATCTAAAATATAAACTCCAATATAGCAATTTTCAGCGTTCATAATTATTACTCCGCAACTATTATAAATTCCCCTTCAAATATTTTTTGAATCGCTGATTTTACCGGTTTTTCTTCGGGAAAATCTTTTAATTCTTTTTGTATCTGAACCATTTTTTCGTTTGTATTCGCTTCTTTAATACCTGCGCTTTTTTCCATTTCTTCTTTTTTTTCGTTTAAGTCATTTGTTATAATCCTTGCAGCTTTTGCAGTTGCGATAACAAGCTCGTATCTGTTATATTTTTCTTTGGTTAACTGTTCTATAGAGGGAAAGATCATAAAAAACTCCTATTTTCTTTATATATTTTTATTTTTTAATTATTAAAATAATTTTGCAAAAACCGTTCGGCTTTTTCTTGATTTATAATATTTTCCCCGGATTTTTGTTCTTTCAATTCTGATTCCACGATAAAATTTATATTAAACGCGGCTTGCTTTTGCAAATCAGTTTCGTTTATTACAAGATAATCATATTGTTCTATACAATATATTTCCTTTTTTGCCCTTTCCAATCTTTTGCTTATAGATTCTTCAGTTTCTGTTCCTCTGTTTCTTAATCTTTTTTCCAGTTCCGAATAAGTCGGGGGAGTTATGAAAATCATTATCGCTTCAGGGAACTTTTCTTTTATATTCAAAGCGCCTTCAACTTCTATTTCAAGTATCACGTTATACTGTTTTTTCAACATTTCTTCAACAGGTTTTCTTAAAGTCCCGTAGTAATTCCCCGGATATTCGACGTATTCGAGCATTTCACCGTTTGATATTTTATTTAGAAATTCTTCTTTTGATATAAAATAATAATCCAGCCCATCAGTTTCTCCGGGTCTTGGCAATCTTGTAGTAGCTGATACAGAATATTTATATTCGTTTAAATCAAACAATTCTTTTATAACTGTTCCCTTACCGCTTCCGGCAGGTCCTGATATGACGACAAGTTTTCCCGGCTTATTCATATTTTTCGTCCTCGTTTTGATCATTTTGATCGTTTTGATAACTTTGGCCGTTTTGAGAAGCTAAATCCCCTGAAATTCTGTTTGAAACAGTTTCGCACTGTATAGCAGATAAAATAACATGGTCGCTGTCGGTTATAATAACTGACCTCGTGCGTCTCCCGCATGTGACGTCAATAGCCCTGCCACTGTCCTTTGCGTCCTGCACAAGGCGTTTTATCGGCGCGGTTTCGGGACTTACGACTACTATAATCCTGTCTTTGTTGACCATGTTGCCAAATCCTACATTAACAAGCATTTTATATTTTCACCCCGTTATATTTTTACTCAATATTTTGTATCTGCTCTCTTATTTTTTCTATATCGCTTTTTACTTCTATAACCCTATTTGTTATTTCTATATCAAGTGACTTCGAGCCTATTGTGTTTATCTCACGGTTTATCTCCTGAACGAGAAAATCAATTTTTCTCCCTACTGGAGTATTTTCTTTCACTATTTTTTCAAATTGCGAAAAATGGCTTTTAAGCCTCACGATTTCTTCTGTGATAGAAATTTTATCCGCATAAATCGCGGCTTCGGTTATTATCCTGCTTTCGTCTATTAAAACTTCGCCAATTATATCTTTTAATCTTTGTTTAAATAAATCATAATAGTTTTCTTTTGAATTATCAGATAATATTTTTATTTCGTCCGCGATTTCCCCGCATTTTTTTATACGCGCAGACATGTCCTGCAAAAGCCTTTCGCCCTCTGTTATTCTCATGTTGTTAAATTCTTCAAATGCCTTTGTCAGGGCAGATTTTACTGCCTGCCATAAAATCTCTTCGTCTTCCTCGAGTTTTTCTATGTTATAAATATCCCTGTTCTGAGCTACGCGCATCGTAGATATATCGTCTGTAAGATTATAATTATCTCTTATCGTATGCAAAATATCAATATAATTTTCAAGATATATTTTATTGAGCGTGATTTTTATATTTTCATCGGTTATAGTGTCTATACCTATGTATATTTCCGTTTTGCCTCTGGAAATAAATTTAGCGGCTTCCTGTTTTATTTTATCTTCGAGAAACCCGTAAATTTTCGGGGCTTTTACATAAATATCCAGATATCTGCTGTTTATGCTTTTTACTTCAGCGAGTATTTCCCTTTCGTTTTCAATTTCCCTGTAACGCCCAAATCCTGTCATGCTTTTTATCATAAAATCAATTATCCTTTTTTTATATATTTGCATAATATATTATTTTAAACTTTTTGGATCTATTTGTCAACTTTTATTTATTTTTTTGCCATATATTAATTATACCACAAATAAAAGAATAAAATATGTTTTATTTTAACTATTTATGATTTATTTACAAAATTATATTATAATATAAATATAACAGATATATAAATATATAAAATTTTACGGAGGATATTTTTTTTATGAAATTCAAATATTTCGGAACTGCCGCAGCCGAAGGCTGGCCCGGACTTTTTTGTTCGTGCGATAACTGCAAAAGAGCGAAAAAATCAGGAGGCAAAAATATACGCACGCGTTCCCAGGCTCTTATAAATAATAATTTATTAATAGATTTTCCGCCTGACACTTATTTTCATGTAATCAAAAACGGGCTTGATTTAACTAAAATAAAATATATTATTTTCACTCACAGCCATCAGGACCATTTTTGTTTTCAAGAATTTCACATGACTTCGCCGCCTTTTGCCTATAACTCAAACAAAGAACAAATTCCGCAGATAAATATTTACGGCAACGAATCAATAAACAGTTATGCCGGAAATTTTGAAAATTCTAAAGATATATTAAATTTTCACGAAATTTATGCTTTTGAAAAATATAATATCGGCGAATATATTATAACTCCGTTAAAAGCCGACCACGATTATTCGCAGAATTGCCTGATTTATATAATCGAAGATAATAAAAACAAAATATTATACGCGAACGATACAGGATATTTTCCAGATGAAACGTGGGATTATTTACAGAATAGTATAAATATAAATAATAAAAAATTTGATTTTGTAAGTTTGGATACAACCAACGGAATCTTAGGCGGCCGCCGCGGACACATGGGAATCGAAGCAGGATATGACGTAAAAAAACGCCTTATCGAAATCAATGCTGCTGATGATAATACTGTTTTCTGTTTTAATCATTTTTCCCACAACGGAGGAAAAATTTATGACGAGCTTGTTCCGATAGCTGAAAAAATGGGTTTTTTAGTCTCATACGACGGAATGGAAATTAATATATAAATTTTGCGATTTTACATTTTATACACATATATTTTTTTGTTTATAAAAAAATATTCGGCAAGTATGAAATATTATAGTATTACTATAATTATTAATCAATAATATTTATATATTTTACCGGAGGTTATTTTTTGTTCGGTTATGTGAAACCTTTATCAAGCGAATTAAAAGTTCGCGAATTTGAACTATATAAATCTTTTTATTGCGGGCTTTGTAAAACTATGGGTAAAAAAATATCGTCTTTTTCAAGAATTATGTTAAATTACGATATGGTTTTTTTAACTCTTTTAAGAATCGCTCTGACAAACACAAACGAAAACATCGAAAATCTTGCTTTCAGGTGTAAACTCAAACCCACAAAAAAAAGAAATTATATAAAATCAAACGAGTCTTTGTTATATTCTTCGTGCATTGCCGCAGTTTTATCGTATTATAAATATATCGACGATATAAACGACACAAAAAATATATTTAAAAAGTTTTTTGCTAAAATATTTTTCCCGTCAAGTTTGTTTTTTTCGCGTATGAAAAAAAAGGCTCAAAGATATTATCCGGAATTTGACGGTTTAATAAAACCGGCTTTGCTAAAACTCTCAGAGCTTGAAAAAAACAAATGCCAATCAATAGATGAAACCGCGTCATGTTTCGCTGAACTTATGAAAAATATTTTATCTTTTGGTTTAAAAACTCCTGAGCAGATAAAAATATCTGAGACTATCGGCTGGCATTTGGGAAGATGGCTTTATATAATCGACGCTCTTGATGATTTTGACAAAGATTTGAAAAAAAATAGATATAATCCGTTTATCGAATATTATGGGGATAAAAATAATTTAATTAAAGATATTGAAATCATAGAATTTTCGCTTACGTCAAGTTTAAACGAAATAAACGATGCCTTTTCGTTTTTAAATACAAATACAACAGTAGAAAATTCGTGCGTAAATCCTGTTGTTTTAAATATAATAAATCTGGGGCTTTGCCAGCAGCAGGAAAAAATATTGAATAAATTAAGATAGCTTTTAATTTATAAATCGGGAGGTTATATTACATGAGCGACCCTTATGAGATTTTAGAAATAAACAGAAGCGCGACAGACGAAGAAATAAAAAAAGCATATCGGGAACTCGCTAAAAAATATCATCCCGATAATTTCAAAGATAATCCTTTGTCTGACCTTGCGAGTGAAAAAATGAAATCAATAAACGAAGCTTATGATCAGATACAAAAAGAAAAAGCATATAATTCGACCCAGAATAACAATTATTATAATTATTCAAATTCTGATTCAAGTTTTCCAAAAATCAGGGAATTGATTAATAATAAACGTTTTTCCGAAGCTGAATTTATGCTCGACGCTGTTGACTCAAACGAGAAAAACGCTGAATGGTATTATTTAAAAGGCGTTATTTTAACTGACCGCGGCTGGTTTTTCGACGCGCAGAAAAATTTTGAGACGGCGTGCAATCTTGACCCCGGCAACAAAGAATACAGGGACGCGTTTAATTATATAAAAAACAAATCAAATAATTTTTATTCAAACGGCGGATATAATACTCAACGTCAGCAAAATAATTCCGGTTGTACCGGCTGCGATATATGCGCGGGGCTTTTATGCGCTGACTGCCTGTGCGAATGTTTCAGGTGCTGCTGACTTATTTTTCTTTTTTGACCGAAAAAGAAAAGTAAGCAAAAAAAAAAGTAATAAATATAAAAATATACAGGGTTTTTATTATTATGAATAAAAAAAAATCAGGCAGTTTAAACACAACAAAAAAAATTGCGCTTTCCGCGATTTTATCCGCGCTCGGCGTTATTTTTTTAGCGATAGGTTCGTTTATTGACGTTCTGGATTTGTCTTCTGCCGCGATTGCGGGATTTGTAATCGTGATTGCCGTAATAGAGCTTGGCGGACATTATCCCGTTATGATGTATTTTGTTATATCTATCTTGTCAGTTCTTGTGCTCCCGAATAAATATCCGGCTTTGTTTTTTATATTTTTCGGCGGGTTTTACCCGATATTTAAAGCCTCTATCGAACGCTTTCATTTTGTTATAGCTTGGGCAGTAAAATTCAGCATGTTTAATATATTTCTCGCTTTTTTAATTCTTGTAATTAATTTTTTAATTAAAATAAATTTTATGCCGTCGTTTGAATCGCTTGAAAATGACAGTTTATATAAAATTTTTGAGAATTTCAAAATTATTGTTTTTATAGTTGCAAATTTTGTATTTTTGTTGTATGATATTGCTATGACAAGAATTATAAATTTATATTTAATAAAAATTCGTAAATTAATAGGGCTTAAAAATTATTTTTGAGTCTTTAAAATAAACGGGGATATTATTTTAAAATTATGAAAAATAAAATTTTTAAAAAATTTTTATTTATAACTTTTTTATTTTTTTTGATATTTGCTTTCGCATCTTGTAAAGACGATAAAAAAACAACGGAAGCTCAAAACGAAATTACGACTGATTCTGAAATATCCGGAACAATCGAAACAGAAGAGACTATTGAAGATGATACGGACTATGAAGAAGACGATGATTTTTGGGATGATGAAGACGACGAAGAAGACGATGACGATAATTTGGAGGGAACCACTAAAAAGCCTAAAAAAGAGCAGGTTTACCCTTCTAATCCGACAACATATTACAGTTATCTTACCGGAATAAAATGCACGAGAAAACAACAGCGTAAACGCCCTGTTTCGATTATTATAAATAATTACAGGCCCGCTATGCCTATGGTCGGCATATCTCACGCGGATATAATTTATGAGTGTATGGTCGAGGGCGGGATAACAAGATTTATGATGGTTTTATCAGATTATGAAAACGTGCCGGTTTTCGGTTCTGTCAGATCGTCAAGGGAATATTTTATAGATTTATCACGCACGCATGATACTATATATGTTCATGCAGGAGGCAACCCTCAAGATTACGACCAGTTTGATATACGCCCGATAGAAAGAATGGACGGCGTAAACATGCATTTCCCAAATACTTTTTACAGAGATTCTGAAAGACGCAAAACAATGGCTTTGGAACATACACTTATGGCTACCGGAGCGGGAATTGTAAAAGGAATCGAAGAAAGAAATTACAGGGATACTTTAAATTCGGACTATAAAGGCGCGTTTAAATTCAATACAGAGTTTACAGATATAGGCGGCGAAGATAAAATCGCAAATTATATATGCGTCCCCTATTCTAACGCGTTCAAGCCTGAATTTATATATAATCCCGACGATAATTTATATTACAGAAAACAATTCGGCGAAGCCCATATAGACGGCGAAACCGGGGAACAAATAAAATTTGAAAATATTATAGTTATATTTGCGGAATATGCGCCTTTCAGGGGAAACGCGATAGCAATAAGAGAAGGCCACTGGTCGTGTAAGCTTACAGGCACAGGTTATGGTTTTCATATAACCGGCGGGAAATACAAAGTCATAAAATGGAAAAAAGAAACGCGGGAAAGTATTATGACTTTATATAACACAGACAACACAGATTTATTATTAAATCCCGGAAAATCATTTATATGCGTAACTTCCACGATATATAATAAAAGCGTAGTTATAAATTCTGATATAAAAAGCGTTAATTAATTTTAATATTATTGTTTTGTTTTTTATTTATTTATTGAATTGAATTGAAAGGACGGATGATTTTAATGAAAAATAAAATTAAGCCAATTATTTTTATAATATTTATTTTATCTGTTTTATTTGTTGTTTCGGGAATATACGGGTGCGCAGGCGGAAGAAAATATTTCACAGAATTTAAAGCTTCTTATTTATACGATAAAGAAAATAATATTTTAAAAAAATTCCCGTCTGAATTAGTTTTTGAACCCGATGAGATACTTTCTTATAATCCGGAAGACCAAAAAACAAAAATTCTTGAATATGAAACTTTAACTGTGGCGCTTCCACAAAAAGATTATAAAACGGGAAAAGTTTCGGATTATAAAATAACTATGGCTTATACGGTTTATAATAATAAACTTATATTTACCGAAGTGCCGATACAATACGAGCCTTACGAATGTTTTGTAATAAATAATTCTACGGATTCTGTTATTGCGACTATTGACAGCGACAACGCTTTTTTGATAAATTTAAACGATTCTTCCGTAAAAAAACTTTATGACGATAATAATATAGAAAATTTTATCGAAAAAAATTCTGAAAAGAAATTAATTTACGCGAAAACCATAAGTATTTCGCCGGACGGCAAATATTTGTTATATACTTCAAACAGAAATTATATTAAAGACGGCTCGCAGCGTTCGGTTGATATATATGCGTATGATATTCAATCGGGGACAGAAACAAAAATCATGAATTTTGACAACAAAGAATTTTTATGCTGGGAAAAAAATGATTCGGGAAACTTTTTATTTAGAGAAATATCGACAAAAGACGGAAAAAAAGTTTATTCGGATATACTGCGTTATCATGTGCCGGAAAAAGAACAGGGAGCGAAACCCAAATTAATTATGAAAGAAATCGACGAAAAATACAGTTCCTACGAAATAATTGACGATCAATATATTTACGCAGTCATAAGCAAACAAAAAGACGACAGCAACAGTATAACTTCCAGAGAAACTACTATTTATATATTAGATATATATTCAAATGAAATATTATCGGTGGACGCCGGGAAATATTCGACGGTCTGGCATGTAGCAATCAGTGAAAGCAAAGAATATATCGCATTTTTAGGGGCGTATTTAAACGTGAACGGAATAGCGATTCCGGAAATGATAACTGCTAATATCAAAACAAATACAATAGTGCCGCAATACGAACAAAACGAAGCGGAATATTTTATAAATTCATTCAGTTGGTGTCCCGATAATGTTTTAGCCGTGAATTTTATAAATACAGCCGATCTTTATAAAGATTTATGCCGTTTGCATAAAATAGATCATTAAAAATAAACGGTTAATAAATATAAATAGTGATAAAAATCGTAGGGGCGAACCTCGCGGCCGCCCATTTAAACCAAAATAATAAATATATAATCAAATTTTTGGGCGACCGCAAGGGTCGCCCCTACAAAATTATAACCTGTAAATGTTTAATATTTATACCGGATGAACTTTATTTTCCCTGTCTATATTATCTAAATCAATGTTATATTTTACAGCTTTTCTGTAATCGAAAAATTTTGTCGCGACCTGATCAAATAACGCGTAAGTTAAAATATCTTCGTCCTGCTCGTAATACGGCCTGACTTTTTCTCTTAAAACATCAAGCTCAGGTTTTATATCGTCTGCGGGACGGTTTTTTATTTGCTGTTCATCGCCGATTATTTTTTTGACAAATTCCGGTTTTATTTCAACCGGGGTTTTTCCGTATTCGCCTTTTACAAGCCCTTTAAATTCTTTTGTCACGCTTTTGTATCTCTCACCCATAATTATATTAAACACAGCCTGAGAACCCACAATCTGCGACGTTGGAGTTACAAGCGGCGGATAACCGGAATCTTCCCTCACTCTCGGCACTTCTTCAAGCACTTCGGGAAGTTTATCGGATTTTCCCGCCTGTTTTAACTGAGATACAAGATTAGACAGCATTCCTCCGGGAACCTGATATAATAAAGCGTTCACGTCAACTTTTAAAACTGCCGGGTCCAAAAGCCCGCTTTTTATATATTCGGCTCTGATTGGGTCAAAATATTTCGCGATTTTATCAAGTTTGCCCAAATCAAGCCCTGTGTCGTATTCTGTCCCCGCCAAAGTCGCAACTATCGGCTCGGTCGGCGGCTGGGACGTTCCCATAGACATAGGCGATATTGCCGTATCTATTATATCAACGCCGGCTTCGACTGCTTTTAATATAGCCATAGACGCGAGCCCCGATGTATAATGCGTGTGTAATTGCACAGGAACTTTAACCTGTTCTTTTATCGCCTTGACTAAATCATAAGCGTCATACGGCTTTAAAAGCCCCGCCATGTCTTTTATGCAAATCGAATCCGCTCCCATATCTTCAAGTTCTTTCGCGTATTTCGCGAAAAACTGATTATTATGCACGGGGCTTATAGTATAACTTATCGCGGCCTGAACATGGCCTTTTTCTTTTTTTGTGGCGTTTATCGCTGTTTTTAAATTTCTGGGGTCGTTTAAAGCGTCAAAAATCCTGATTATATCGATGCCGTTCGCGACAGATTTCTGCACGAAATATTCGACCACATCGTCGGCGTAATGCCTGTATCCGAGTATATTCTGGC
Source organism: Oscillospiraceae bacterium (assembly GCA_009783265.1). GTDB lineage: Bacteria > Bacillota > Clostridia > Oscillospirales > WRJC01 > WRJC01. The sequence continues at coordinate 47,410 of WRHM01000011.1, read as the reverse complement.
CCCTGAAAAGCATTTGCAGTTTTGTATTCTTGATTTTTTCTCTTATTTTTCTCAATCTTACCCACGGGTCTTCGTTCAAAAATCTTAAACACGCGTCAAAAGTCGCGCCGCCCCACGCCTCAAGAGAATAATAACCGATTTCGTCGAGTTTTTCAAGTATGGGCAGCATTTGATTTGTCGTCATTCGCGTAGCGACAAGCGACTGATGCGAATCGCGCAGCACAGTTTCTGTTATCTTTACTTTTGCCATATATTTTAATCCCTTTCTTGTGAATTTTTTATATTAAAATAAAATTATTCTTCTATATTTTCGCCGCAATACGGGCAAAAACGCTTATTTTTTCGTTTTTTAGACTTTTCCGGCGTATTTTCGATAAACCCCGCTGAAATTATACCGGTAGGAACGGCGATAAGCCCTATATTTAAAAGCGAAAAGAGCGTGCCGAATACTTTCCCTAAAACCGTAACGGGATAAATATCGCCGTACCCGATTGTCGAAAGAGTAGTGACCGCCCACCATAAACCCGATAAAGCGTTCGGAAATATTTCAGGCTGGACGTCGTGTTCTACTGTGTACATTAAAATCGATGCTACTATCATAAGCGTAAAAATTATAAGCATCGAAATAAAAAGCTGTAAAGCTTTTCGTTTTAATACGTCTCCGACATGAGACAGGGCTTTTACATAGTGATTTACTTTTAAAAGCCTCAATATTCGCAAAACTCTGAACACCCGGAATATATTTGCGCTGATAGGAAATATAAAATGCAAATAAAAAGGTGCGATAGCCATAAAATCTACTATCATCATTAAATTAAAAGCATATTTAATTCGAGCTTTTAACGGATTTTTTTGCTTATAAATTAAATCGGCCGTCCAAACTCTCAATATATATTCAATCGTAAAAACTATGACTGTAAAAATTTCGAAAATATTAAAAACAAGCAATACCCGTTCAGATAATGACAATGTTTCAATTATAGTTGTAAAAACATCTGTAACAACGAGAACTATAATTGACCAGTTGAAAATCATACTGGGACTATAATTATTTTCATCCGATTGTAAAATCCTGTATATTCGTCTTTTTATTTTTTTAATATCTATGACTACCCGCCTCCAAAATATTAATAACTATCCCCCATATTAATATTTATCACGCCTTAAACAGCGTCAAAAATACCCCTGCGGCAACGGCCGAACCGATAACCCCCGCGACATTAGGTCCCATTGCGTGCATCAACAAAAAATTGTTGGGGTTTTCTTTCTGTCCGACGATTTGTGAAACCCTTGCCGCCATAGGAACGGCTGAAACTCCCGCGGAGCCAATTAACGGATTTATTTTGCCTTTTGAAATCTTGCACATTAAATTGCCGAATATCACTCCGCCAAAAGTCGAGAAAATAAATGCGCATAATCCTAAGAATATAATCAATAAAGTTTCCGGAGCAAGGAAAGTCATCGCGCTTGCCGTTCCTCCGACCGATACTCCCAGAAATACCACTATTGTATTCATAAGCCCGTTTTGAACTGTTCTGGATAATCTGTCAACTACCCCCGATACCCTTAAAAGATTCCCCAGCATTAGAGAACCGATAAGCGAAGACGCCGGCGGAACTATAAAACATACTATCAGAGTAACAATTATAGGAAAAACGATTTGTTCTACTTTTGATACCGGCCTTAAAGTTTTCATAACTATTTTTCTGTCTTTTTTAGACGTAAAAGCCTTCATAATCGGCGGCTGAATCAACGGAACAAGAGCCATATAAGAATATGCCGCTATCGCTATCGGCCCAAGATATTCAGGCGCGAGTATTTTTGTGACAAATATAGCCGTAGGGCCGTCCGCTCCGCCGATTATTCCTATAGCTCCCGCAACATGAGAATCAAATCCGGCAATAAACGAACCAAGCAATATTGTCCCGATAAACGCCATAAAAATTCCGAACTGCCCAGCCGCTCCGAGAAGAAGCGTTTTCGGATTTGCAATCAGCGGCGCAAAATCAATACCGGCTCCCACGCCGATAAATATCAAAGCCGGGTATAATCCCGCCTTTACGCCGATATATAATATATCCAGAAGCCCGCCTTTATTTAAAATATTAATATAATTCACAGGTTCGTCTGTAACCATAAACCATTCGCTGTGAAAAAGTTCCGCTCCCGGAAGATTTGTGATAAGCATACCGAAAGCTATGGGCAGAAGCAATAAAGGCTCAAACTCTTTAACTATCGCAAGATAAAATAATATGCCTATTATAATATACATAATTAAAGTCTTTATCAAAAATTCAGGATTTTCAGTTAAAACGCCTATTCCGGTCTGGGTTAAAAAATCTTTGATTATTCCCATTTATTTATTATTTCACCTCTCTAAAATTTTTGATTTGGGACAAATTTAATTTATTGTTAAAAGTATATCGCCTGTATTAACATTCGCGCCTTTTGAAGTATTTACAGAAACGACTACGCCGTTTTCCGAGGCCATGATTTCGTTTTCCATTTTCATAGCTTCCAGAACGCATAAAACAGTGCCGGATTTTACAGTATCTCCGGTATTTACGTTTACTTTCACGATAACTCCGGGCATCGGGCTTTTTATAACCGTTTTGCCTGCCGCTCCTGACGATACGGGTTTCACTTCAGGCTTAGGCGTTGCCGGATTAGGCATAGGCGCGACTTTAGGCGCAGATTTTGGCACAGGTATCGGATTAACCGACGGTTTTTCCCCTGTTTCCTCGACTTGGACTTCGTATGTTTTTCCGTTTACGGTTATCAAAAATTCTTTCATAAATTTATTTAAATCCTTTCAATAACATAAAATTAATATATATCTTATATTTGTTTCCAACCGGTTCTTTGTTTAAAAGAAACAACCCTGAATCCCGAAACAGGTTTATCTAAAACAGAAGCAACCGCCGCTGTTATAACTGCAATCAATTCTTCTTCGTTTTCTTCTGCCTCTATAATTTCGTTCTCGTTTTGTTCTATTTTTATCGGGACGTCGGGGACGCCGTCCCCTACAATAACATCAGATTTTTTTGATTTATCAGATTTATTTATAATTTTATTGCTTATATATCCGAATAATTCTAATATAATCCAGAGTAAAATCAAAACGGCAAAAACTATCGCCATACCTATAAGTGCAACTTTTCCCCCGAATAAAAGCCTGTCTAAAAAGCTTGGGTCTGACGGCAGTTCAATCAAGTCATTTATAAATTTATCGATCATAATATATATTCACCCCTTTTAAATTATATTAAAACGGCAGTTTATTATATTTTTTAGGCAGTCTTGTCTCTCTTTTGGACTGTAACAGTAAAATTGCCGAAGTTATCATTTGCCTTGTCTGGCCCGGCTCAATTATCATGTCGATGCTGCCGTTTGCCGCCGCTTCTGTCGGCGAGGATTTTTCTGTTTCCCACATTTCCGTTAATTCCGCGCGTTTTTTAGCAGGGTCAGGGTCTTTCATAATATCATCGCCGTAAATTATTTCGACTGCCGTCTCAGACGGGAGTACAGCGATTTGCGCGGCAGGATAAGCCATAACTATATCTATACCCAAACCTTTTGAACCCATAATTGTATAAGCCGTTCCGTATGATTTGCCGATATTAAGCGTTATTTTCGGGACAGTCGCGTAAGCATAAGCCGAGGCTAATTTCGCCGCGTATAAACTAAACTGCGATTTTTCGGCTTTTTCTGATATAATCATACCTTCAGTATCAACTAAAGTCAAAACCGGTATGTTAAAATTATCGCAAACATATATAAATCTTGCGGCTTTGTCGCACGCGCCCGGACAAATCGCTCCGTCTAATTCTTTCGGCTGATTTGCGACGACCCCGACTGTTGTGTTTGCCATGCTTATAAAACCGCATAAAATATTTGCCGAATAATTTTCATAAATTTCATAAAATTTATTATTATCCGATATTTCTGTTATAACCTGTTTCATATCATATTTTTCAGTCAATACGAAATCCGCAAGATTTTCGTTCAACCTGTTCGCGTCGTCTTCAGCGTCAATATATACATTTTCGTCAAAATTGTTCGACGGGATATATTCCATTAGATTTTTCATAGAAGCAAATAATTCATCCTCGCCGTCTGCAATTTTCGCGCACTGGCCGTTTTCAGCCGCAAATTCCGCGTTTCCTATATTTTCATCAAAATTTTCCGTTTTATTTGCATTTTTGTTTTTTATAATAAACGGGGAATTTATAAATATTTTACCGTTGTTTTTTTCGATAAATATAAAATCAGAAATCGAGGCAATAACCGCCGCCCCGCCGGCGCAAGTCCCGCATATTACAGAATATTGCGGCACAATTCCGGACAAAACCGAGGCTTTTTTAATAATTTCACCGTATCCCGACAAAACGTCTATCCCCTCTGTCACAACTACTCCGGAAGAATCAAAAACCGAAACTACAGGCGCGCCGTTTTTTTCCGCCATATCATAAACCGCAAGAATTTTTTTAACTCCCGCTTCGCTTAAAGCTCCCGAAATCTTAGAAAAATCCTGCGAATACGCGAAAACAAGCCGTCCTCCGACTGAACCGTAACCCGAAACAATCCCTTCATATTCTATGCTTTTGTTTTTATTTTCGGGAAATTCATTAAGCCTTTTTTTTACGAATGCGTTGAGTTCAACAAACGTCCCTTCGTCAAATAAAGCGTTCATTCGGGAAATCGCAGTCTTTTTCGCTTCATTTCCGGATTCCGGGCTTTTATAAATTTTTTTCTTTACTTCCGCGATAAAATCGAGTCTCTTTTGTAAATCCATACGAAATTACCTCCAAACTTTATTATATATTATATTAAAATTTTTATAAATAAAAATCCCGCCCCATTATAATCTAACATATATAATAAAACATTTCAAGACATATTTATAATTATTTAAAAAATAACTGCACTAATTTTACAAATACAGTTATTATAAATATTTTTTTATTATATTATATTCTTTCACTAAACTGTCAAAGTTATAATATTTTCGGTTCGCCGGACTTGTTGACGGCAGATATATCGCAGAAATCCCGGTTTTTTCAAAGCAATATTTATTATATATTTTCGTCGCGGTCATCCCTGCCGTAAAAATTGCTTTGATTTTTGATTTTGCTAAAATTTCAGAAAAATCATTTACGACGGGATTTTTTATGCTGCTGTCGTCTGCGCCGGATATTTGACACGAATGCAGAACATCCCAGACCGCGATATTATTTTTGAGTAATAAAATTTTTTTGTCGTCGATACTTTCAGGTAATCCAACATCAAAAATATTTGCCAGAACACGCCAGAAATTATTTTGCGGATGGCCGTAGAAAAACCCGTATTCTATTGATTTCGGCGATGCCATCGTACCCAGAATCAATATTTTCGAATGCGAATCATAAACAGGCTCGAACGGATGCGTTATCGTGATTAATTCTTTTTTATTTTTATTCATTTAATATTTTATCCTTATAATATAATAAAATATATTTAAAATAATCCAACTTTTTTGATTTTTTTGTATCTATATTGCAGGAGGATAAATTTTTATGGCTGATTTAAAAGATTTTTCAAGTTTAGTCGATTTATATTACGCGAAAGTTTTTTATCATTGCGTAAAAACAATAAAAAATAACCACGACTCCGCGGATATTACCCAGAACACTTTTACTAAAGCGTTTATAAATATAAAAAATTTGAAACAAATCGATTCTTTCGACGCATGGATATTTACTATATGCAACAACGAAATAAAGTTATTTTACAGAAATAAAAATAAAAATATTTCGAACAGTTTGTGTTTTGATATAGAAAATATATCAAGCAAACCGGACAATATAAAAAAATATGACAATTTGTATTCCGCGATTGATATTCTTGAAGATAAATACAAAAATCTTGTGATTTTGAAATATTTCGCAGAGTTTACCGTAAAAGAAATCGCAACGCTTACAAAAATCAACGAAAAACTTGTCAAGAGCCGTCTTTACGACGCAAGAAAAAAACTTGAAAATCTTTTGTCTGAATCAGAAAAATCAGCCTCTTCATTAAACATTTATAATTTAAATCAAGAAAGGAAAAAAGAAATTATGTCAACGGCAAAATTAATAGAGTTAGGTATCCATGTTGTGTCGCGTATGTCAGCTAATGGGTTGAACTCATTATTGAAATGCGCGAAAAACAACGAAAAATTTTCAAGCGAAGTGTTGTCCGAATTGGCAAAAGTGGAACAAGGGAGCGAATTTACGGTAGAGTGCGGCGGGAAATTGTCTTACGACGAATATATACAGATTTTATCCGGCTGCGACTGGGGCGTATTATATGAATTTGAAGATACTCACAATGTTATGCGCGACGTTGCCGCTTATCTCGGCACAGGCGGATATATAGAATCTGTCGAAACTGTTCTATACGTGCAGTCTGTTCCGGACACGGTGAACTGGTATAAAAAATATCTTGGCTGGGACGGCGGCGGAGAAGATACAGGTCACGATATAGTTCATGTTTTCAAGAACGAGGGTTATCCATATAGAGGAGGAACGAGTTTTCACCTACGCAAAGCAGGGGAAAATAGCCCGGTAACAAAGTGTTCGTTTTTTATAATTGTAAGTAACAGGCAGCTTGAATTAATACGGGAAAGAATAATAAAAGCAGGCTGGGATAAAATATCGGATATACATGATTCCGGGTTTGGAGCAATACGATTTATAGTCGAAGATTTAAACGGGGTCGGATTGGAATTTTTGGAATGGAGAAATTAAAATTCTAAAACAAAAATATAAATAATTTACGCGCAGAGGGCGACCGCAAGGGTCGCCCCTATTTTTTATTTTTCTTTATTCATCACAGCTTCCGCAAAATTTGCCCTGTCAATATCAAATTGTTCCGCTCCGTATTTTGCCGTATAATAACATATAAATCTTATAGTTTCTATATAAAAACAATATCTTAAAATTTTTTCCGGGATATTTAAACTTTTTTCAAGATAATCAAATATTATTTCCGCTTTTTCAGGCTCTATGCTGTTTTCACAGCATTCATTGAAAATAAATTGCCCTGTTTCAAATACAGGGTCGCCTATAACTCCTTTAGGGTCAATAAGCCTGTAATTTCCGTTATCGCTCACAATATTGTCGCCGAATATGTCTATATGCAGAAGCATTTGTTTATTATAATCTTTATATATTTCAAGAAATATATTTTTAGCTTTCTGCATTTGAACACCCATTTCTTTTAAATCTTTTTGGCTGTTTATGCATTCTTCCGCGGCATCGCATACCCATTTTTCATAAGAATCATAAATCCCAGTATTTTTCGGTTCTATATGCAGTCCATTATATAATTCTGAAAATACGGCTAATCTTTTTTCAAAAGATTTTTCTTCTGCCAGTCTTTTTCCGGGTATACAACGCTCAATAAGCATGACTTTCTTTTTATTTGCTATATCTATATCGCCTTCGTAAGCTTTAACAAATTTTCTACCGTTATATTCGCGCAGCATATTATATTCGGCGACAAATTCATAATCCTGAATACTGCCGCCTATTTTTAAAACGCAGTCGCCATATAATCCAGACTTGCAAAAGAATATAAAATTTATTGAATAATATTCCACAAATTCAAAATCAGATAACCCCCATTTTCCCGAATATATCTCAATATCGCGCAAAATTTTTGAATAAAAATCATTTCCCCATTTTTCTATTATTTTATTTTTTTGATTTTCTGTAAAATTATAAATCATTTATTTATCACCCGTTTAAATCATATCATATTTTTATTAATTTTTTTTTTGCGTTCACAGTTATTTTACAATAATAAAAAAATATTTCTCTTGACATATATAATAAAAAGTGGTAAATTTTATTATATGATTAGCACTCTTGTGTGCTTAGTGCTAACGGGAGGTGAAATTATTTGGATTATCTGGAATTAAACGAGAGAAAAAAGCAGATATTAAAAGCCGTCGTTGACACTTATATAGAAAAGTGCGAACCGGTCGGCTCAAAATATTTGGTCGATTATTATAATTTGGATTTATCCCCCGCTACGATCAGAAATACTATGAACGAACTTGAACAGCTCGGACTTCTCGAACAGCCATATACTTCAGCAGGCCGAATCCCGTCAAGTCTCGGTTACAGGATTTATGTAGACAGCCTTATGCAAAGTTACAGGCTTACTTCAAAAGAGATAAAAGAAATAAACGAAAATCTGAATATAAAAATTTCAAGGCTGGACAAAATAATTGAGCAGGCCGGGAAACTGATGTCAGCTCTGACTTCTCTGATGTCTGTGTCTATGACTCCCAAATCGCCGTCTGTAAGTATTGTTAAAATAGATATAGTATATTTTGATTATAATAATTTTTTGCTTGTTATTTTAACTTCTGTAAATATAGTTAAAACAAAGCATATATACAGTAAAACAGATATTAGCTCAGATATACTTGAGCATTTGAAAAAAGTGCTTAATAATAATTTAGTGAACATAGACATAAATACAGTCTCCCTGCCTTCGATTTTAAACATGGAAACAATGATGGGAAATTATTCGAGTATAGTTTCGCCTATTTTAAAAGTTATATACGAGGCAATAAGCGAAATAAACGAAGCGCAGATTTATATAGACGGGGCGGCGAATTTATTTAATATGCCCGAATATCACGACGTTGAAAGAGCCAAGAGCCTTATAACTCTTATAGATAACAAAGAAAAATTGCTCAATATTTTTTCACAGTCAGCCGAAGATAAACTAAATATATATATAGGCGAAGAAAATTCTATAACAAGCGGCGGGGATTCGAGCTTTATATTCAAGACTTTTTCTCTGGGCGATAAAATTTTAGGAGCTATAGGGGTTATCGGGCCAAAGCGCATGGATTATTCAAAAATAATAGCCAAACTCGAATATTTTTCGGCAAATATGGCTGATATTATAAAAAACGAAATCGACGAAAAATCAAATTCTTATACGGCGATCGACGACACAAAATTTATGCAGGGAGGTAAAATCAATAATGAATGATATGGGTAACGCGGAAATAACGGAAGATATTGAGATTGAAAATGAGGATAAAATCGAATTGGAAAATGACGATGAAAAAGAGAGTGAAGATGATTTAAAAGAAGAACAAAAAGAATTAAAAAAATTAAGCGAAGAACTTGCAAAAAAAGCCGAAGAATATGATATTTTATACGACAAATATTTAAGAATAAACGCTGAATATGATAATTTCAGAAAACGAACGGCAAAAGAAAAAGAAGGCATATATTCAGACGCTGTGATAGACGTTTTAAATATTATTCTGCCTGTACTTGATAATGTTGAAAGAGCGGCGCAATTTTTGGAATCTTCCGAACCGGAAAAAGTCTCGGAGGGAATAAAAATGATATATTCGCAGTTTTTAAATTCATTTGCTAAATTGGGAGTTGAGGAAATAAAATCTGCGGGCGAACAGTTTAATCCGGAAATACACAACGCGGTTTTCCACGAAGAAGATGAAAACCAGCCTAATAATACTGTGACTGAAGCTTTGCAAAAAGGATATATAAAAGGCGATAAAGTTATAAGACCCGCTATGGTCAAAGTTGTAAATTAGTATGAAAAATCCCCCGTCGCTTCGCGACACCCCCTTTGGCGAAAGGGGGCTTTAACAGAAAATTAAATTTAAAATAAATAATATTATATAATATACACGGAGGAAAATTAATTATATGGGAAAAATAATAGGCATAGACTTAGGCACGACTAATTCGTGCGTAGCCGTTTTAGAAGGCGGCGAACCTGTAGTCATCGCAAATCTTGAGGGAACAAGAACAACGCCGTCTGTCGTGGCTTTTTCAAAAACCGGCGAAAGAATGGTCGGGCAAGTCGCTAAAAGGCAGGCGATAACTAATCCTGACAGAACTATAGCGTCGATTAAAAGAGATATGGGTACAGACCGCAGGATAAAAATAGACAACAAATCTTATTCGCCGCAGGAAATATCGGCTATGATACTTCAAAAAATGAAAACCGACGCTGAAAATTATCTCGGCGGTTCGGTAACGCAGGCTGTTATAACAGTTCCGGCATATTTTTCTGACGCTCAGAGACAGGCGACAAAAGACGCGGGCAAAATTGCGGGGCTTGAAGTCCTGAGAATTATAAACGAGCCTACGGCGGCGGCTTTAGCTTACGGTATGGATAAAGACAAAGAACAAAAAATCATGATATTTGACCTCGGCGGCGGGACTTTCGACGTTTCGCTTTTAGAAATAAGCGACGGCGTTTTTGAAGTCTTGGCAACTGCCGGAAATAACAGACTTGGCGGCGATGATTTTGACCAGAGAGTTATCGAATGGATAGCCGCTGAATTCAAAAAAGAAAACGGCATTGATTTAAAACAGGATAAAATGGCTTTGCAAAGACTTAAAGAAGCTGCTGAAAAGGCTAAAATAGAATTATCCGGTGTTGCTACTTCTTCTATAAATCTGCCGTTTATTACAGCCGACGCAAGCGGTCCCAAACATTTTGAAACTACTCTCACAAGAGCAAAATTTAACGAGCTTACGGCTGACTTAGTAGAAAAAACCATGGGCCCGACAAGACAGGCACTGTCTGACGCGGGATTATCGCCCAATCAGATAGATAAGATTTTATTAGTCGGCGGATCGACGCGTATCCCGGCAGTTCAGGACGCTGTGCGCAATTTTATCGGCAAAGAGCCGTTTAAAGGCATCAACCCCGATGAATGCGTCGCGGCAGGAGCGGCTATACAAGCCGGAGTTCTGGGGGGCGAAGTCAAAGATTTATTATTGCTTGATGTTACGCCTCTGTCTCTTGGAATCGAGACTTTAGGCGGTATATTTAATAAATTAATCGAAAGAAATACTACTATTCCGGTCAAAAAAAGTCAGGTTTACTCGACTGCGGCAGACGGACAAACATCGGTTGAGATTCATGTTTTACAGGGCGAACGTGAAATGGCGGCTAATAATACAACGCTCGGCAGGTTTACCCTCGACGGTATCCCTCCCGCTCCGAGAGGCGTGCCTCAAATCGAAGTTACGTTTGATATTGACGCAAACGGAATAGTCAACGTAACCGCGAAAGATAAAGGCACCGGAAAAGAACAGCATATAGCTATTACTTCGTCAACTAACATGGATAAAAGCGAAATAGATAAAGCAGTAAAAGACGCTGAAAGGTTTGCCGAAGAAGACAAAAAACAAAAAGAAAAAGTAGAGATCAAGAATAATGCCGAAAATATAATCTTCCAGTCTGAAAAAACTTTAAACGATTTAGGCGAAAAAATTACCGAAGACGAAAAACAGCCCGTAAGGGAAGCAATAGAGAGACTGCGCGGAATAGTAAACTCAGAAGATACAGAGTCAATAAAAGCGGCAACCGACGAATTACAGAAAAAATTCTACGATATATCGGCTAAATTATATCAGAAAGATAACGTAAATCCTAACGACCAGTCAAATTATCAGAATGACGACGGCGGCGGAGATGATGACGGAAATAATTTTGACGATTATAATAACGGCGGCGGAAACGATGAATATGTCGATACGGAATTTAAAGACGAAGAATAAATATAAAAAAGGAGTATGCTATGAAAAAAATCATAATAATATTATTCGTATTTACGTTAATATTTACGATGTTTTCATGCGCGGATAAAACAGAAACCGTAAATCTTGTAAACCCTACAAACGGCGGAAGCGATAACAATAATACAGTTAATAACAATGTTTCCGATAACGATTCAACGCCTGATTCAAAAACAGATTCAAATTCTCCCGAAGATTCGGTCATTCCAGACGATAAAAACGATGAATTATCGCAAATTGAACAAATTAACTATTCTCCTTCAATTAGTGTGAGTCAATATCATAATCTTGCAACAAAAAACGACGGTAGTCTTTGGGCTTGGGGTTGGAATTATTATGGTCAGCTTGGTGACGGTACAACGGACCGTCAATCAATCCCAGTAAAAATAATGGATGGTGTAATGGCGGCTTGCGCCGGAGACAACCATAGCCTCGCAATAAAAAGTGACGGAAGCCTCTGGACTTGGGGATTAAATAATTATGGACAACTCGGTGACGGTACGACGGAGGATAAATTAACTCCAATAAAAATAATGGACGACGTAACAGCGGTTAATGCGGGTGGAGGATATAGCCTCGCAATAAAAAGCGACGGAAGCCTTTGGACTTGGGGATTAAATTATTATGGACGACTCGGTGACGGTACGACGGAGGATAAATTAACTCCAATAAAAATAATGGACGATGTAAAAGAAGCCATTGCGGGAAATAAACACAGCCTTGCGATAAAAAACGATGGAAGTCTCTGGGCTTGGGGCAATAATAATTTCGGTTCACTCGGCGACGGTACTATTGGCACAAACGAGAGTAAATCAACGCCTGTGAAAATCATGGACGATGTAATTGCAATCAGCGCGGGAGGTCAAAATAACGGAGACCATAGTTTTGCGATAAAGAGCGACGGCAGTCTCTGGGCTTGGGGCAATAACAGTTACGGACAATTAGGAAACGGCGAAATAAAAGATTATAATCCGACGCCTGTGAAAATCATGGACGGTGTGATGGCAATCAGCGCGGGAGATTTGCATAGCTTTGCTATAAAAAATGACGGCAGTCTTTGGGGTTGGGGAAATAACAGCGGCGGACGACTCGGCGACGGCACATTTACAATTCCCGACAAAGAAAACAATGATAAAACAACGCCGATAAAAATAATGGACGATGTAACGGCAATCAGCGCCGGACCTCATAGCCTTGCAATAAAAAACGACGGCAGTCTCTGGGTTTGGGGAATCAATATGTACGGCTCGCTTGGCGACGGTACGGATGAAGATAGAGAAACTCCTGTAAAAATAATGGACGGTATGAATTAATGATAAATGATGTATAGAGATATCTAAAATCGGAAAGGTGATATATAAAAATGGCTGAAAACAAGAGAGATTATTATGAAATTCTCGGAATTTCAAAAAGTGCGGGTGAATCTGAAATAAAAAAAGCGTACAGGACTCTCGCCAAAAAATATCATCCCGATATGAACCCAAATGATAAAAGCGCGGAAAAAAACTTTAAAGAAGTCAACGAAGCCTATGAAGTTTTGTCAAATCCGGATAAAAAATCGCGTTACGACACTTATGGCCATGCGGGGATCGACCCCAATGTAAATATGGGTTCGGATTCGGATTTCGGCGGGTTCGGATTTGGCGGCTTTGACGTATCGGATATTTTCAGCACATTTTTCGGAGGTTCAACTTCATCTTCTTCTTCGTCATCCCGGAGAAACGCGCCTCAGAGAGGCGACGATATTCATCAGCGAATTATTATTTCGTTTGAGGAAGCGGTTTTTGGCTGCACTAAAGAAATAAGCTATTCACGCATAGAAACATGCGCAGATTGCTCCGGAAGCGGCGCGGCGAAAGGCACAAGCACGGAAACATGTTCGGCATGTAACGGCAGCGGCGTTGTGAAAACTCAAAAAAGAACACCTCTCGGTGTTATGCAATCATCGAGGACATGCGATGTATGCAACGGTTCCGGGAAAATAATAAAATCGCCGTGCCAAACCTGCCGCGGAAACGGTCTTGTCAGAAAAAGCAGCAAAAAAGAAGTCGTTATTCCGGCTGGAATAGACGACGGACAGAAAGTCGCTGTCCGGAATCAGGGCGATGCCGGAAAAAACGGGGGTCCTGTCGGAGATTTGATTATAACTATCGGGGTCAGGCCGCACCCGGTATTTGAACGCGAGGGATATAATATATTCTGCGAAATACCTATAACTTTTGTAGAAGCAACGCTTGGATCTGAAATAGACGTACCGACACTTGAAAACAGTGAAAAGTATAAAATACCCGAAGGAACTCAGACTTCTACTGTATTTACATTAAGAAACCGCGGAATACAGCACATAAGCAATACTAAACAGCGCGGCGACTTATATTTTAAAGTGATAATAGAAGTGCCGACGGGGCTGACTGAAAAGCAAAAAAACGCGCTCAAAGATTTCAATGAAAGCTGCGGTAATAAAAATCACTCAAAAAAAGAAAGCTTTTTTAAAAAATTCAAAAAATAGATTAATATTTCAAATCACAAGAGATAAAAATAACGCGAGGCTTATTCCCGGCAATCCCAAAAACAAAGCCGAAGCCGCAGAAAATATATTAAGCGATATAGTATATCCGAATAAAGAGCAGAAAAAACTTATAGATATAAAAAATATAAGCGCGGATATATTTTTTGCGCAGTAAGACATAAATTTTCTGAACGGTTTTAAAAGCATAAGAATAAAAAATAATAACGGGATTAAAATAAAAAATATATTTTCTTTTAAAAATATCAAAACCGCGTTAAAATTCATAAAATAGCCCTCCTATGTATTTTTACTTTTTATATTTTGGTTTCTTTAATTTTAATTTTTATTTATAAATTTATTAAATTATATTTGCATAATTTGGATTTTATGTTATATGTTAAATATTTTTAGAAAAATCAGCATATAATAATTATAATAATTTTTATTTTGCGGATATAAAAATAAATCCAGAATAAAAAATAATAAAAGAGGAATTATTTTATGATTGAAATTTTTTCGGATAACTCAAATAACTCAGGTAATTTATTCAACACATACAAAACCGTACGGTTTTGCGCGCTTGTAGACCATAATATTATACTGTCGGTTGAAACGCATAACGACGGGAGCGAACATAAAATATGTCAGGATATCAGCGCGTGCAAGAAGAAAAATCAATGCGGTTATTTTCTCAAAAAAAATGCGGCGACTTAAATTATATATAATATTTAAAACAAAAAAATTAAATCATGTTAGAAACTGATTTAATTTTTTTTATTTTCTTTATTTTTTTACAATAGGATAAAGAATAGATAATTATATTATGATATAATATAAATTTAATCAAAAGAAAATATTTTTAAAAGGAATATATATGTAAATGATAGCAAAAGAAAAAAAGACGACAGAGTTTTATGACTATGACCCGTTATGGGAAACCAAAGCCGAAAATATAATAAATCAGTTAAAAAATATATTTAAAGAATATGCCGCAGATATTCAGCATATCGGCGGAACGGCTATAAAAAAAATAAAATCCCGGCCGGTGATTGATATAGCAGTAGGAATTATTGATTTAAGTATTATTGATTCTTTTAAAGATATATTAAAATCAAACGGATTTGTATATGATTTCAAAAAATCAAAAAACTATTCTGAAAGAATATTATTGTTTCAATTCGACGATAAGATAAAAAACAAAAAAACATATATTATTTATATTGTTGAATACAAAAGCAAATTATGGTTTGATTATATAATTTTCAGGGATTATTTGAACTTGAATGATAACAAAGCAAGGGAATATGAAAATTTAAAGCTTTCGGTCAACGGAAAATATAAATATGCCCTGCCCTCTTATATTAAAGCGAAATGCGATTTTATAAATAAAACTATAGCCGATAATTTTTATACGATGATGCTCGGGAAAAATATCACGGTTAAATTAAATTTTCAGACTGCCGGCAATTATCCGAAATACAGCGAGGGAGTTTATCCCCTAAGTTACGGATACATAAAAAATCTTAGCATAAACGCGTATGTTATCGGAATATATGATTATGATATATCTGAAGAAATTAACGGAGAAATCATAGCGTATATAGATATAGATACTGCATCTGAAAAAAGTTTTATAGTCGCAAAAGAAAACATGATATTTTATAAACCTGATATAGCCGAATCCATAAATTTTTATTTTAAAAGCCACCAAAATAATAATAAAACTATAAATGCAAATATAAATATTATATGTATGTATGAAAAATCATGCGGAGCGGTAGTATACGCAACAGACGACGACGGGATAAAATTTTTATTATTAAAAGGCAGTTCGTCAAACAGTATCGGATTTCCGAAAGGTCATATTGAAAAAGGTGAAACGGAAGTTGAAACAGCTATCCGCGAAATTTATGAAGAAACTTCTTTAAATGTCGTTTTGCATTCGGATTTTAAAGAATCTTATGAATATACTATATACGGATATATCCATAAAAAAGTTACGTGTTTTCTCGCCGAATTTAATATATCTGACAAATATAAAATACGGGACAGCGAAATACTCGAACAGTGGCTCGTCCCGTATGATAAAGCTTATGAATTGCTGACTTTTAATCAGGCAAAAGTTATTTTAAAAAAAGCATACGAAAAAATAAAAGAAATAAAATAATAAATATTTATTATTTAAAGGAAGGGATTAATTTAATCATGGATAATATAAATTACGAATCCGCAGGGGTCAGCATTGAAACGGCAAACGACACGAAAGAAAAATTTAAAGATATTGTTTCTTCAAAAAGCCTTACGCATTGTACCCCGATTAACCGGGTAGGCGCGTTTGCTTCCCTTGTTGAGATTAATTTAAAAAATTATGAAAACCCGGTTTTTGTTTTAAAAAGCGAAGAACCCGGTTCAAAACAAATGTTATCTATCGATAATAATAAAATCGAATGGATAGCGCGGGATTTGATTAATCACTTGATAAACGATATTATCGTGATGGGCGCAACGCCCTGCGCCGTATTGGATACGATTATATGCGGGAAATTTGAAAAAGATACTGTGCTTAAATTAGTCGATGAAATGTCAAAGGCATGTCTTGAAAACGGCTGCATTCTTGTCGGAGGAGAAACGTCTGAACAGCCCGGAATGCTGCCGTCGGGACGATATGTCTTGCAGGCGAGCGTATTGGGTATTGCGGATAAATCAAAAATAATCGACGGCAATAATATTAAATGCGGCGACGCGATAATTGCATTGGCTTCTAACGGATTACATACAAACGGATACAGTTTAGTCCGTAAACTTATAGAAACAAAGCCTGAAATTTTAAACGAAAAAATCGATGGTGAAGATTTTCTTGATAATATATTAAAACCTCATACTTCGTATTATAACGCGGTAAAAGTCATACTCGAAAAATATTTTGAAAATATTCACGGAATGGCGCATATTACCGGCGGCAGCATAAACGATAATTTAATCAGGATTCTAAATAATGACGGTTTGCAGGCAAATATTGATTTATCGGCGATTAAAATCCCTCCGGTTTTTAGTATAATAAAAAATTACGCCGGCATGACAGATGATGAAATGCTCAACGATTCGCCTTTTAATAACGGCGTCGGCTTAATCGTCGCAGCTGACGAAAAAGAAACTGATATTATTATAGACGAAATAAAATCAACAGGAATAAATGCGTATCGAATAGGACAAATCACGAAATCTGTTGACGATAAAAAAGTAGTATTATATAATAAATTAATCTGGAATTAGAAATATATAAAATAATAAAAAAACAAGGAGGTAAAACTTATGAAAAATCCAAGAATACTCGTCGTGGGAAGCGCAAACATGGATATTGTATTTTCGGTGCCGCGTATTCCGAATAAAGGTGAATCTATCGTCGCTGAAGAATATAATTATATTCCCGGGGGAAAAGGAGCGAATGCAGTGACTTCCGTAGCGCGTCTTGGAGCGGACGCTATTTTCTGCGCGAGAATAGGCAACGACGAAATCGGCAAAAAACTTGTCGAATCTTATAACCGTGAAAAAATCGACGCAAGATACATAAAAACAGATAAAAATTCTTCAACCGGATTAGCCGCGATTTTACTTGAGGACGACGGAACAAACAGGATTATAGTTTATCCGAACGCTAATTTAAATCTTGAAGTGGAAGACGTGGAAAACGCTTTTTTGTCTTATCCCGACGCTGTTTTAACTCAATTTGAAACAAATCCCGACGCTATCGTTGCCGCCACTAAATTTGCCACGAAACAAAATATCCCCGTTATTATAGACGCGGGTCCCGTGCGAAAAGATTTTCCTTATGAATTATTAAAAAACGTCACTATAATATCGCCGAACGAAGTAGAAACAGCGCAAATCACCGGGATAAATCCAGCGAATGCCGAAATGTGCCTCCAAGCATGCATGAGGCTTCAAAGCATGACAAAAGCGAAATATATAGTTTTAAAACTTTCGGACAGGGGCTGCTGTTCTTTTGACGGCAAAAATTTCGAATATTATAATTCTTATTATGTAAATCCGGTAGATACGACTGCCGCCGGGGACGCTTTTACAGCGGCTCTGACTGTTGAATTTTTGAGGACAAAAAATATTATGACGGCATGTAAATACGCAAATATAGTCGGCGCGCTCACAGTCACGAAATTCGGCGCGATGAGTTCTTTGCCCACGACAAAAGAAGTCGATGATTTTATCGTGGCGAAGAAGATAAAAATTTAGTTTGATTTAAACGCAGAAAATTTATATTATGGTAGTATAATTATAATAAAAGACATGAGGACAAATATGGAAAAGAAAAAAATATTTGATTTGGAAAACGATGGCTTGGGAATGGCGGCGGATGGAGACTTTTTGTACATAATGGGAAAGCGAAACATAAATAAATACAATTTATTCAATATGGAGCAAGCAGAGTACAATGATATTTTCGATAAAGATGGTAAAGCGCGGAGTTTTATAATCTGTAACGAATTTATTTATCTCAAAGACTTTTGTGATTTTTATGTGCTTGATAAATGTAATTTGAAAGTGATTGAAAATATACGGTTAGGCGATAATTTATCGTCCGATATATGCGGTATGTGGTTTGATATGCAAAAAATCTATATCGCAATTCGCAATGGAAAACTTGTCGTTATAGATGCAAAAACAAGAAAATTCGACAAATATGAAATATGCGATTCGACGCTTGATATTTATTCTATTACCAGAAACCGCATATACGCCGTATCGTATAAAGAAGAATTTTTTGAAATTGATAAAAACGATTTGCAAATCATTAAGAAAATAAATTTAAAAGAAAAAATGAACGATATTTATATACCCGAAGGAGGGGTTAAATATATAAAAAAACATGATAAATCAATCAGAGCCATAGATTTAAAGACTTTTAAAACACTTTGCACTGCTAAAAAAGCCGTGAGTAGTAGTATGGCGTCTGTAATCGGGATATATAAAGATAATCTCTTAATTGCTGATTCAGGACAAATTTCATTATGGGACGCAGAAACACTACAACCACGCGGAAAATTCAATTTTCCAACCGGCGACTATAATAAAGGCGTGGTACTTTATGAAAATAGATTGTTTGGCAGTGATTATCATAGCATATACAACACGGAATTGGACTGAATATAATAAGCATTTTCTGCGCAAAAAACGAAACCGTGAAAATAAAACACAGTTTCGTTTTTCTATTGTATTTTAAAAATCAACGTCTCCGTTGCGCGAGCAGCAATAATCTTATAAGCTGTAAAATAGAAGTGACAACTGCCGCGACATAAGTCATGGCGGCTGCGCTTAGCATTGATTTTGCTCCGTTCAATTCTGATTTTGTCAGATATGCGTTGCCTTCAAGTATCGACACTGCGCGCCGCGAAGCATTAAATTCCACAGGCAAAGTGATAAGCTGAAATGCGAGGGTCGCGGCAAAAAATATAATTCCCAGATCAATTAAAAATTCCATTGAGCTAAAAGCAAGTCCGAGAATAACCAACGGGAACGCCATAAAAGAACCGATTTGCGCTACAGGTAAAATTCCGTTGCGTATTTTTATAGGCGCGTAGCCTTGATTATGCTGCAAAGCGTGTCCGGCTTCATGCGCGGCTATGCCGAGAGCGGCGACGGTATTTCCGTTATATACTTCGGGCGATAACGCGATAATTTTTTTGCGCGGATCGAAATGGTCGCTCATCTGCCCGCCGTCATGCTGAATTACAGCGACATCTGTATTATTTATTATCATACGAGCAACATCGGCTCCGGTCATATTCCCTGAAACGCGAATTTTCGAATATTTACTATACGCGCTTTTTACGCGAATCTGCGCGAATACAGCAATTATCATAGATATAATCGCAATTCCCCATGCGATCGGGCTTTCGTAGAAAAACATATCTATTCCCCTTAATTTATTTAATTTATATAATATTTTATCATAATTAATAAATATTTATTCTACGGAGATTATAATATACTATTATCAATTCAATATTAACTGTATTATTTTATTGATTCAATATCGAAGTATCTACGGTTTCGTCAAATTCACGGTTGCCTGTTTCATACAGATTCCGTCTTTGAATTTTATCGTTTTTCATTTCCTGATACGCATATTTGTAGACTTCATATATTAATTTTTTCGGCACGACAATTACGCCGTCGCCGTCTGCTACGATTAAATCTTCCGGATATATCGCCACGCCGCCTATCGCTACGGGTATATTTTTTTCGTAATATCTTATGCGCGCCTGATCCATCGGCTGTGAAACATGCTTTGAAAATACAGGTATTTTCTCAAGTATCACTTCGTCTGTGTCCCTGATTCCGCCGCCGTTCAATAAAAATCCTGCCGCGCCTTTGTTTACGCAGTTTAAAGTATTATTTGACCCCAACAATCCCACGTCAAGCCCGCAAATATCAAGACATATAAAATCTCCGGGGATAATATCTTCGTTCCATTTGTCAGTACATACATTGCCGTAATACCAGCCTACCCATTTTGTATATTCTTCACCTGTAACCATTGGCACAGGCCCTTCATACGGCAGATAGCGCGCCGTACGCGCAAATCCTATGGCATTAGTCCGCCACAAAGGCTTTATGCTGTGATGAACCGTTCCGTAATGATGATACCCGCACCAGTCCATACCGTCGCGGACGTCTGTTACGCGAAAATCTTTATACATCTCTAAAATTTTTTGTCTTTCCTGATTATCCATAAAATATACCTCCTGAATTTATTTAATATTATATTAATTTAAAATTTATGTTATATCCGTCAATTCCAAAATATTATTCTCGTTTCTGATCCTGTGAAAATTAAATCCGTTTATTTCGGCAATAACGATTTCGCATAAATATAAAATCCTGCAACCGTGTTCCAGATGTCCCGCATAAGCATATTCATGATCAGAAACTGTCATGTGCAAATGCGGCGAACCGTCTGCGATAACGCCGTTTATCGAAGTTATTTCTAACGGCTTATCTTCCCATTTGACAAAATTATCGACTGGCGGCAAAGTAGTCGTCATTACCATGTGCATAACGCAATTATCAACCGTTCCTATAGCAGAAAGAACAACTGCGTTATTTATATTTTTGCTTTTGATAAAATTTTCTATATTTTCCAAAAGATATTCGCCCCTGTCAATGCGCAGGACATGAACTTTTCCAAACGAATCGCCTGTAAATATTTTCATAATATTTCACCTCACGCTATAATTTTATCATAAAAAATATATTTATTCAATACTTTTATATAAATTTATGTTATAATAAATCTAAAAATCTAACAAAAAATGAGGTTCAAATAAATGAAAAAATATATTATTTTATTTTTGATTTTTATTGCCGTTTTATTATATTCCTGCGGCGAAAACAATAATATTTTAAGCCCGCATGAATCTATAGATAATACAGCATCAATTAATTTAACTGAAAATATGAAGGGGGAAAATACAATGCAATCGACAACAAATAAATCAGATAAATCAAACGAAAAAACAACGATAACATCACCGGTTATATATACTATAAATGCTCCCGTTGCCGGAAATTACCCGCAGGGATTGTTTAAATATCCGAATACGCAAAACACCAATTCGCGTGAAATGTTTACGCAGACTCTTGAATGGATCCCGAAAACAGAAAAAACATTTGAAAAAAATACGCAATATACCGCTGTTTTAACGCTTACCCCTGTATCTGATAAAAATACGTTTGACGGATTGCAATTTGATGACGTAAAAAACCTGCCTGTAAATAATATAGAATCTATTTCTTCGGAAATATTAAATGATAATATGATAATTAAAATTATTTTTGAAAAAACGGCGTTGGAAAACGCCGAACCTGAATTATTATTTTATGATGATTTTGTCGGGGATAAGCTTGATTATACAAAATGGGATAAATGCCCAAATTGGGACAGGCAGGGACGAAGCACATGGGACGAAGATTTAGTTTCGGTCAGCGACGGCTGTCTGCATTTGGGATTTGTACGCGATACAGAATTGGGAGAGTTAAAATCTTCTGACAATAAAATTTCAAAAAACTGGATAAGAGCCGGAGCAATACGTTCTATGTTGCAGAATAATATTGATATAATATTTGAAAATACATTCGGTTACTATGAAGCAAAAATAAAATTTCCGGTAGTCAGAGGCATGTGGGGAGCGTTCTGGCTTATGAGCCCGACTCAGGGAATACTCGCCGACGCCGGAATAATCGGCACGGAAATAGATATAGTCGAATCGATATTTAACGAAAAAAGCAGCTATAACGCCGCAGTACATTGGGATGGGTACGGCAGCGAACATAAAGGAACCGGAAGCGATAATACTGTCCCGGGCATAATAGATATATATGACGGCGAATTTCACATATTCGCGTTTGACTGGTCGCCGAATGAATATATATTTTATGTTGACGGAGTGGAATTCTGGCGATGCGACGGCGGTTCAAAATATAATAACTGCGGTATAAATCAAAACCCGAATTATATAAAATTAACTGTCGAGGGCGCGGACTGGGCGGGTTTGCTTCCGGTCGATTTTACCGAAGGTGAAATGCTTGTGGATTATGTAAAAGTATATAACCAGCCAAAATAATATAATATAACAAAAAAATAAACGAGTGAAAATAATTTCACTCATTTATTTTTTATTATCATAATTAATCAAATTGCTGCATTGTTTCTATTGTTTTTTCAAGCGCGGCTTCGACTTTGCCTACATATTTTTCATAATAACCTGCGTAATCCTGTTGTTTTGTGCTAAAAAATGAATGCTGTAAATCCCATATTCCGCCCCAATTAAATACTGAGCCTATATCATATATAATAGAATCAAATATCTGCTGAATCATTTCGATTGATTCTTCGTCGCGCGCGATTTTCTGATTTAATAAATTATTATAATAAGCCGGAGCTATAGTATTTACAGATTCACGCGACATCGCGTCAACTACCGCGCCGACCATTTCGGGATTGCCGCATGTTGACGGCATTGCGATAAATCTCGATTGCCAAGGAGAAATAGTTGTGATATAATCTTTTTGGTTTACGTCTTGTTTAGGCAACGGAATTATGCCGAAATCTTCGTCCATGCCTCTCAGCATCGCGATATTCGACATCATATCAATAGATATAAAACATCTGTTTTCTAAAAATATACGCACATGCGCCTCATCGTCGCCTGTCTCTGCCCTGCCCTGTTTTTCATACATTATTTTCATTATTTTATCATAATCCGATACGCTTTTTTCAGTAACGGCAGTCATGTACGGCATTCCGTTCCCGTCAAGAGCGGCTAACCTGTTCCCGCTCGCTATCGCAAGCATCCAGCCGCCGTAATCTTCGCATACAAGCCCCCACTGATCGTCTTTAAACGTGTATTTTCCGTCCCCGTTTAAATCAACAGTAGTCTGCATGATTAATTCATATAGTTTATCAAGCGTCCATTTGCCGTCCCTGACTGTAGTATATAAATTTTCAAGAGCGTAATCTTCAAGCATTTTTTTATTAAATACCGCCATTATAACCCCTGATTTGTCGTTTATTGTCATATCTCCGCCAAGAGCAGTTACTTTATTATTTATCGACATGTCTTTTATCGCATTTCGGTTATACCACGGAGCGTCTAAATTTATACTTCCGATATTCTCTAAATTAATCAAATAATTCTGCGTGGCAAGACTTGACGACATAAACATAAGCTTTTCCTGTATCAATTGATATTCGTCGTTATCGGCTTTAATGCTTTTAGTTATTGTCGCTGTAGGGTCGGCTATATATATCATTTTTATTTCTACGTTATATTTTTCTTCCACTTTTTTTGTACGGTCATAAACAGCATCGTTAAATACTTCCCCGGTCATACTCTCAACAAATAAATCCTCTAAGTCCTGACTTCCGTCAGCCCAGCCGTCCCTCCGCGATAAAATATTTATAATTTCATTTTTGAAATCATGTTCCGGATAGGGGTATAATTCATCAACTGCTTCCGGCACATTTAATTCGCCGGAATTTCCGTCCGCATTGTTGACATCTGCATTATTATCGGGCGTTTTTGTTTCATTGGCTTTATTTTCGCCGCATGAAATAAAAACTGAGCATAATACAATTTGCAAAATCAAAATTAAAACAATAAATTTGTTTTTATAAATTTTTTTCATAATTATAATTCCGCCTCTTTTAATTAAATAATTTTATATAAATTTATAACGCTCCGTATTTATCATAAACTTCGCGTAAAGTTTTTCCCTCGAGAAGTTCTTTGCGCGATAAATTTTCTTTTTCCGCTTTGTTTTTTGCAGATTCAAACAGTTCTTTTTCGATAGTTGCAGGGATAACGACTACGCCGTCAAAATCCGCGAAGATTATATCGCCCGGATTTACCGTTACTTCACCGCATTTTACCGGAACGTCATAAGCTATTACCAATCCCCTGCCTTTGCTGTCAAGGGGACGAATACCGGCATAAAAAACCGGGAATTTCATTTCTTTGATTTTAACGCAGTCTCTTATCTGGCTGTCGCAGATACAACCGGCGACGCCTTTTATTTTTGATACCGTAGACATCAGTTCGCCCCACGGCGCATTTGTTCCGCTGTAATCAGTCGAATGAACTGCCACGTCGCCTTCCCTGAGCGAATCCATCGCTTCAATTTCAACGCCGTACGGCGGATCGGCTTCGTAATCTATTTCCATCCACCTGAAAGTGCGCGCCCTGCCGACAATATTACAGCAATCGCCGTCTAACGGCCGGAGCCTCTGGTGCATTGCCTGATTTCTGTATCCAAGTTCATCTAAAATATCGCATACAACCGCCGTATATAAATTTTCTTTTATCCATTTGAATAATTCCCTGTCTGATTCCGTCATAATTTATCTCCTTGCCTGTAAATTATTAATATTAACCGCCGTTATTCAAATATGTATCAATCAATTTTTCAAGATTAGCCTGCGCTTTTGTCTCTATTTTTTCATATCTCGAAGCAAAATCGGCATTTTTCGCGGCCATTAATTCCCGCATTATCAAACCGACGTTATTAAGCGTGTAATTATATACATACGCGAAATCCGTCGTGCAGTTATCGTGAATCATATCTATAATTTTAAACGCGTCGTCGTCTGTGTCTCGCGTATATTTTAATTTCAAGGCAATTTCATAATATGCCGGAACAACTGTCTTATAACTCTCAAACGCCATTGATTCCAGTATTGCGCAGACCGCCTCTGTTTTTTCGCATGTCTGCGGAACGCAGTATAGAGGCACTATATCATGCGCAAGCGACAGATAAGATATTTGGCTTTCATCATATTTAGGGAACGGTATAATCCCGTAATCCGTTTTCATGTCGCGCAGAATTTCAGATATATAAAACCAGCCGAAATCAAATAATAACTCGTTATTCCTGAATTTATCCGGTATTAATATATTATTAGTTTCTTCTGCTGAAACAAATACCCTTACGCCTTCGTTATTGTAAAATAAACTGTGCAGTTTTTCAGTAAAAGAAACTGTTTTTTCACTGTTCATTATGAAATACGGCACGCCGTTTTCGTCTCTCTCTGTTGCGCGTACTCCTGCGGCATACGTAAAATGGTCTGTAAGATTATTTGTTATAACTCCGCAGCCGTATTGATCGTCGTTATCGGGTTTTCCATCGCCGTTTAAATCTTTATACATTGATTTGCACATTTCGTCGAGTTTGTCAATCGTCCATTTTCCGTCAAGAACTAATTTATACATTTCATCCGGATTGCCGAAATTTTCTAAATAAACTTGTTTGTTAAAAAAAGCGCAGCCCATGTTGCGTATAAAATTCAAAGAAATATCCCCGCCGAGAAAATATAAAACATCTTTGCCGATTACCAGCTCTTCCTGAATGTTTTTGGCGGGCCACCACGGTTTATCCAAATCAATATAAGGCGCGTTTATTAAATTCGCGTAAACATTAGATGTGGCTAACTGGACGCAGTCATACTGGACGCCGATCAGCATATCATAGTCGTCAGAGCCTGATTTAATAGAATTTTTCACCATTCTCTGGAAATCGCCGCCGTTTTGAAGAACTATGTCGATAAAATTAAAACTGACGCTTAAATCATTCTGCACTTTTAAATTGCGCTTATAAATAGTATCGTTCACTATTTCGCCGATTTCGCCGTCCACGTGCATAAAATCTATTTCATTTTCAAAATAAGTACAATGCAAAATCCGTATTTCCTCGCCGCCGAATTTCACATCTTCGGGAATTGGGTTTTTAATATCTGTAGTTTCTTCTTTATCTTCCGCAGCTTCGTCTTTCGGATTTTCATTATCTGTTACGCTATTATCATCGTTTTTTATATCTTTATTTGAATTATCGTCTTTTGCGCAGGCAGAAAATATTAAAATAACGCTTAAACTTAATATAAATATAAAAATCAACAATAAAATTTGTCTTTTAATTTGTTTCATATTAACAAAATCCCTCCCTATTTATTTAATATATAAATATAATATAAATTTAAAAAATCATGCTGACTTTCAAAGTTTCACTTGTTTTATCCCCTGCAATCTCGAATGCTTTTTTATATTCGTCAAATAATAATTCATGAGTTATCACACCGGCTATTTTACTTTTTGACAGTATATCTATAGCGTCGTCAAGATAATCCATATCGTTGCAGCTTCCGCAGATATTTAGCTCTTTTACATGCACTTTGAACATATCGACCGGGATTTTATCATGGATTGCCGAAAACATACAAACCGTGCCTCTTGAACGGCAGGCTTCGATTGCG
The DNA here is from genome assembly GCA_009783265.1 of Oscillospiraceae bacterium. Lineage (GTDB taxonomy): Bacteria > Bacillota > Clostridia > Oscillospirales > WRJC01 > WRJC01. Next base: position 20,472 of record WRHM01000011.1, on the reverse strand, counting down.
GTATCGAGAGCGTCGCCGGTTCCGGCGCATATAAACGCGCTGTCAATCCCCTCGCCGTTTGTTCTTTTTAATATTTCATCAGCGATTTCTATAGATTTATAATTATTTATATTTATTTTTTCGGCGTTCCCGGCATAATTTAATTTAAAATCATAAGTTCCGGAAACAATAATTTTATTTCCGGGATATAATAACTCGCATATATTCGCAATCATAATCCCGAACGGCCCGTCGCCGATTACAAGAATATTGCTTTTTTCAGTTGTTATATTTGCCCTTTTGACCGCTTCGATACATACGCAGACAGGCTCCATTAAAGTCGCTGCCGCAAAGCTTATATTTTTTGGTTTTTTGCGAATCCTGTCGGCTCTTATCGTAAAATATTCGGCGAATACTCCGCCGTGATTTAATCCGAGATGTTCCATATCGTCGCACAAATGCGATAATCCCCGTTTACAAGATACGCATTTTCCGCAAGGCATGACAGGGTGAGCCGCAATTTCATCGCCGATAAAAAAATCAATTACTTCGTCGCCCAGTTTTTCAATAATTCCCGCACCTTCATGCCCCATTATCATCGGCAGTTCTATCCCGAACGGATTATAATTTATATCGTTTATATCAGATGTGCAAATTGTCGCCGCCATTGTCTTTACAAGAACTTCGTTATTTTTCGGCACAGGTTTAGCGCATTCTTTCATAACAAGTTTTCCGGCAGTTTCCAGAACTAACGCTTTCATAAATATTCCTCTTTTAATTATTGCATTAAATACAGTATTACGGCAAAACCGAATATGCTTTTATAAAACCCCGCGCGCGCATCGGCAAAAATGCCTCGGCATATTTAACCCCGCATTGATCCCCGCGTTTTCTGGCAGTTTCCGCCACCCAATTTTCTATCCCTCTGTCTGCCCCGAATGCGGCTATAAACGCGTCGTCCTGACTTTTATGATATTTAGCGAGGCGCATCTTTTCATTTGCGAATTCCGTAATGTCTACCCAATGCGACGGCTCGAACTCAAAACCTCCCGAAGGCTCAGCCATAAATACCGCGGGACTTGAATCAAGAAATTTTGATTTTGTTTTTTGTATAGGCAAAGCCGCCTGCATTGCGCACTGGCGTACAAGCAGACAAGTTGTCATGTGGTCTAAATTATAATCAACAGTATTATGGGTAAAAATCACATCTGCCGAAACATATCTAATCGCTTCGATTAATTCAAGCCGCAATTCGGCTGTATCATATAAATATTCATCGGGACGATTAAGGCAAATATATTCCGCGTCAATATCCGACGCAAGATTTTTCATTTCAACAGCGCGTATTTTTGCCGCTTCCGAAAAAGGCATTTCCGGTATATGCGCCATACCCGCCGCTCCGTCGGTCAGACAGATAAACGCAAGATTATGCCCTGCTTTTTTCATTTTCAACATTGTTCCAAGACACATCAGTTCATCGTCCTGATGGGCCATTACTGATACAATATTCATAATATTATATACTCCTGTATTTTAATCAAACTGCTGCATTGTTTCTATTGTTTTCTCAAGAGCTTTTTGGACTTTACCCTCGATTCTCTCATAATTGCCTATATAATCTTCTTTTTTCGCCGAAATAAACATCATTTGTTCGTCCCATATACTTCCCCAACTGAACACTGACCCAATATCATATATAACCGAAGAAAATATTTGTTTTAACATCTCGATCGATTCGTCGTCGCGCGCGATTTTCTGATTTAATAAATTATTATAATACGCCGGGACTACAGTATTGACAGATTCTCTCGACATAGCGTCAATTACCGCGCCGACCATCTCAGGATTTCCGCAAGTTGACGGAATCGCGATAAATCTCGATATCCATGGAGAAATCGAAGAAATATAATCTTTTTGATTTTCGTCCTGTTTAGGCAACGGAATTATGCCGAAATCATCTTCCATGCCTCTGAGCATCGTAATAGACGAAAGCGCGTCAACCGAAAGAAAACATCTGTTGTCAATAAAAATATTCACATGGTCTTCCGGGTCGCTGACGGTTGCCCTTGCTTCTTTTTCATACAAGACTTTTTTGATTTTTTCATAATCGCTGACATTCTTTTCGTTGGTACATGTAATATACGGTATCCCGTTTTCATCGAGTTCGGCAAGTCTGTTCCCGCTGCCTATGGCAAACATCCAGCCCGCGTAATCCTCGCACACAAGCCCCCACTGGTCTTCTTTTACAGTCATCTTTCCATCCCCGTTTAAATCAGCAGTCGTCTGCATCATCAATTCATACATTTTATCGAGCGTCCATTTGCCGTCATTGACTGTATTATACAAATTCTCAAGCCCGTACTGAAGTGATAATTTTTTACTGAACACAGTCATAATAACGCCGGATTTGTCGCTTATAGTTATATCGCCGCCAAGCGTAGTTATTTTATTGTTAATAGATAAATCTTTTATGGCGTTCTGATTATACCATGGCGCGTCTAAATTCAAGCTGGCGACAGATTTTAAATCAAACAAATAATTCTGCGGGGCAAGAGTTGCAGACATAAACACAAGTTTTTCCTGTATTATCTGATAATCGTCGTCGCCGGCTTTAATGCTTTTCTGTATCGTAGAATTAGCGTCCGCGACAGGCTCTACTTTTATTTGCACATTATATTTTTCCTCGACTGTCTGGTTGCGTTTATATACTGCGTCGTTTAATACTTCGCCTGTTTCGCTCTCAACATACAAATCGTCATAATCCTGACTGCCCCCTGCCCAGTTATCTTTACGGGCTAAAATATTTACTGATTCGCCTTTGAAATCATATTCAGGATAATCATATAATTCTTCTGCCTGCGGCTCGCTTATATCATCAGGATTTTCGTTTTCGTCTGCTAATTTTACATCGTTATTTGCAACGCCGTCGTCAGGAGTTTTTATTTCATCGCTTTTATTTTCCCCGCACGATATAATAAGCGGCAATAATATAACCGATATAATCAAGAGCATAACCGCAAATTTAATTTTATGATTTTTTTTCATATTTGTTCCTCCTTAACTTTTTTATTATAAAATATAATTATTTATAATTTATGATCTGTGATAATTTTTTGCCATTTCAATCATTTTTTCCGCGGTTTCAATATTATCTGTCCAGCAGGAATAATGCGTGTTAAACGGCAGTATGCGGTTTTTTATTCCGTTAATAAATTCATCCTGTGAAACATAAGTCGATATTTGTTTATCGCCGCCTAAAATCTTACGCATCCACGAGATTGATTCTGCAGGCAGGTTTTCCTGTGCTTTCAAATCCCTGCCAAGCCTGTAATCTTTTATTCCGTTAAGCTGCGCCGTTAAAGGCAATAACTGTTCGATTCCGAAGCCGTGCATGTGCATATAACCATATCCTGTTTTGTCTAAAAGTTTCTGCTGATATGAAAACCCCATTGTTTTATATATTTCCGGACTGCACACAGTATATGCGTCTACGCTCATAAGTAATCCCCCGAACGCCGAGCTGTCATCTCCGATAGTTTTATTATTATACGGCCTGATAATATCGTCCTGTATTTTATAAATATACGCCATATATTCCACGCCGAATTCCATGATTTCATGCAAAAGCTCCGGATCTTCACATACTGCCGTATATGCCTCCGTCGAGCCCATCAATTCTACCGCAAGATTTAACGCGTCCATTGCGATTATGGGAACAAGCAGCATTTTACCGTCCGCAAGTTCGCAAAAATGCTTTAACGCAGACTGTATAAATTTAATCCAGTAGTTATCCGGATCTATAATTAATTTATCCAGATCAGATTTAGTTCTGATAAACGGTTTTGCGCCTGAACAAGTATAATTTTGCGTCCCGTAGAAAGTTACGTCGGCTCCAAGCATTGCCGCGCAGTAAGATTCTCCGAGATGAAGCGTAGGATAGAAAACCGGCACATAATCGTCATTTATCACATGACGCATATCAATTTGCCTGTGATATTCATTCATCAGATTTATCCGGTTTTGATTTTCGACTATATAACAGTCCCGTTCAATCCAGAGATTATCGTTTTTATCTTTTCTTCCGTAATAATCACTTGATTTTGATTTTGACGGCAACGATACTGTCAATAATATATTATCGCGCATTTCACCGTTATGAAAAGCTATACTTCTGTTGATCGCTTCCCGAAATTTTTGCATTTGAACATATTCTCCTTGAAAATCAAAAATTAAACATCGTAATCAAAAACTATCATAACAACGCTGTCTTTAGGAATATATAACGAAGGATGAAAATCGCCGTGTACATAAACAGTCCTGTTTTCTGCGGGAATCAATTCAAATTTATCACCGTCCCAATTTTTATTTTCATCTATGCGATAAATAATCATTTTTGCCGTGCCTTCGCGCGCGTTTTTAAATTGCATGGTCATAGTTAAATCTTCGGTTGATTCAGAATTATAATTAGTTATAAATATAGTATTATATCTGTCATTATATGAAGCGTTTATCCTGATATTTTTGCATTCTTCGGCATTTTCGATATTTGCCGCGACTTCGTTTTCTGCCATAAAATATAACATAGAATATAAAAAATATTGCGGGCGCGGATTACCGTTTTCGTCAAAAAGTCCCAGCCTGTGCGATTCGTCGCTCCAGTGATTTGCCATGTATCTTGCGCGGGCGTAAAACGGACTGAATTGATTTGGATTACAAAACTGGTCGTAAATATGATACTGAAAAGTATTTATAAATTTCGCGCGTTTGTGAAATTCCTGAATTATCGCGCCGATCCCTGCCGACCTTTGCGGAGTATATGCTCTTTCTTCGACTGATATACCGCCTAAATCCACATTTAATTCCGTTACATAAAGCTCAATTTTATTATTATATTTGTCAATTATATTTTTTACGCGCAAAGCACCGTCTGCATGATATTCCGGGCTGTCAGAATATACGTTATAACTGATAAAATCAAGCTGCATTTTTTCTTTTATACAGGAATTTATAAATTCGTCTAAAAATTTACAGCCGTTATCGTCGGGGATTCCTGCCCATGAAGGCCCGCCGACTTTAGCTTCGGGATATATTTTTAAAATAGGTTCGACGGTCATTTTATAATACTCAAAATAATCTTGCGCGTTTTTAATCAAATACGGGCAGCCGCCGTATTCGCCGATGTTTATTTCGTTTGCGACTCCCCAGTGCGTTACGTATTTATTTTCTACGGAATATCTTTTTGCCATTTCCCCGATTATGTACTGCCACTTATTTATATCGTTAGGCTTCCAGACTGTTTCGTCTACCACCGGATATAAAGACTTTGGTTTTATGCATATCGACGCCATTATATCCGCTCCGGTTGCGGTTACCGAACGCATGTATTTATCAAGTACGCTAAAATCAAGTTCGCCGTTATTTTTCTCTATGAAAAAAAACTCCTGTATAAATATGCGGATAATTTTAGGGTTTAGCTTTGCCGTGCCTGCAATTACTTTTTCAGGCATAGGATGCGGGTGCACTCCACCGATTCCCAAAGAATGATTTTTAAGATTTATATGCCCTGTATTTTCAGCAAAATCAATATGCGCTTTTATATTTTTCATTGACGAATATTTATCTTTCATAACTTAATCCTCCCGAATTTTATATATTTTAATATATTATAAATATTATACAATATTTTAAACAGACAAACAATTGACAATTCAAAAGTTTTGTTGTATAATACAGACATTAAGTAAAACAATACGGACATAAATAAAAATAAATTCAGGTAAAAAATAAATTATGATTTATGATATATTTAGCGGCGTTGAAAATCCTGATTTTTCATTCCCGTTTAATATAGTTAAAGGAACGCTTAACGGCGAATGTCCCGAGCATCAGCATGATTCGATAGAAATGACTTTTGTCATCGATGGTAAAGCCACTCATATAATCGGGGAAAATATTAAAAAAATCGGCAGAGGCGAGGTTATTATTATTTTAAGCCCCGCAAGCCACAGGCGTATAAATATGCAGGATTATACGCGCTATACTTTACGGTTTGATTTGGAAAAATTAATATTGTTAAATGACGAAATAAAACGTTTTCCGGGATTTCATTCTATTTTTTTTATCGAGCCGGTTTATTTTCAGGAAAAAAATTATTCAAACGGATTTACGTTAAACGAAGACCAGCTTGAATATTCTATAAATATGCTTGATATTATGTACGACGCTTTTAATTTAAGATATACAGGGTATAAAACTATAATAAAAACTCATCTTGCCGCGCTTATGACTTATATTTCGCATTGTTATAATCCGGTTCTTGAGCCTGTGTCCAATAAATTATATAAAATATCCGAAACTGTCTCATATATTGAAAAAAATTATTCAAAAAAAATAACCGTAAAAGAACTGTCTGCTATCGCGTGTTTGTCTGAGCGACAGTATAATCGTGTTTTTACGGGTATTTACGGTATATCGCCCAATGTTTATTTGATGAAAACGCGGTTAAATAAATCCTGCCGTTTTTTAGAAGAACAGGATTTAACGATTCATTATATTTCGACAGTATGCGGTTTTTTTGACGACGCATATTTTATTAAACAATTCAAAAGATATTTTAACATGACTCCCGGCGAATACCGTAAAAATCTTGTTAAATGACGAAAATTCGACGGAAATAATAATTATTTATGATGAGTATACGGAAATTTAATCGTAGAGTGCGTCGGTTCCGGCGCGCTGCCGATATAATACCGGCATAAAATCGCATTCACTGCGTGCCGAAGGCGTCACGCCCTGCGGAATATCAGCTAAAATGAGGTATAGTAATGGTATCACAAAATTTACTCGGATTTGCGGCAGTGAATTATGATTTTGACATAAATTCGCTTGAGCATATCCCAAGAGATTCCGGCAAAATCATGAATAAAATTTATATTTTCGATAAAAACAATAAAAAATATATAATTAAATTCGATCCCCCTTCTGTCGAACATAAAAATCAACTGAGCGAAACAAAAGCCGCAATGGATTTTAATTATTATTTGTCTGAAAATAATATAAGTGTTGCTGAACCGTTGAAAACTATTGACGGCGAGCTTGTTATCTCAAAACAGGACGGCGGCGAAGAATATATTATTACTGCGTTTGCATTTTTAAACGGACAAACATGGGGATATAACGGAAGTAGTAATAAAATGACGTTTAATTGGGGCAAAGCAATGGGAGATATGCACTATGCGGCAAAAAATTATATTCCGCCAAATAAATATGACGTGCAAAAAGATATATTTGACGGCTATTATTGGGGTTCGTTTTTTGATAATTTAAAAATATATCCCACTGTTTATAAAATCGCTCAGGAATTGTTCTCAGAAATAACGGTTTTGCCAAGATATAAAGATTCATTCGGAATTATTCACGGGGATATGCACCAAGGCAATTTTTTTACAGACGGGGATAAAATTAATATAATTGATTTCGGCGACAGCATATACGGCTGGTTTGCACTTGATATAGCTATTTCTCTCTGCCATGCTTTATGGTGGGACAGAAAAGATGAAAAAGGCAATGATTATACAAATTCAATTATCGAAAATTTTATCAGAGGGTATTTATCGGCAAATCAATTAAGCGATTTTTGGATATCAAAAATACCAATGTTTATGAAATACCGTCATTTATGTATGAACCCTGAAAAGCACGGATTAGGTTGTAAACGCGATGAATGGATATATAACATAGAAAACGATATATTATTTGACGGTTTTGAATTAAAATCCGTTTTGGAAATTATAAAAAAGGCGGTAACTTGTGAATATTAAAATACCTGATGAAGTTAAATATATTATAGATACTCTCGAAGCAAACGGATATGAATCATACGCGGTCGGCGGCTGCGTAAGAGACAGCATTTTAGGCGTTGAGCCGAAAGACTGGGATATATGCACTCCCGCTTTGCCTGAACAGACAATAAAATGTTTTGAACAGCAACATCATATTATTGAAACAGGATTGCGGCACGGCACAATAACTCTTATATTAAATCATAAGCCGTTTGAAATAACTACTTATAGAATTGACGGGATTTACAGCGATAACAGGCGACCTGATAAAGTTGGGTTTGTAAATGATTTAAAAACAGATCTATCGCGCAGGGATTTTACTATTAATGCTATGGCGTATAATCCCCAAAAAGGACTTACAGATTTTTTTGACGGCGAAAAAAATTTAAAATCCGGTATCATAAAATGCGTAGGCGACGCTGACAAAAGATTTCAGGAAGACGCTTTAAGAATCATGCGGGCAATGAGATTTGCTTCTGTTCTTGGATTTGAAATTGACAAAAATACGTCAAAAGCTATGCTCGAAAATAAAAAATTATTAAAAAATATATCTGTTGAACGTATCGCCGTTGAATTAAATAAAATGATTACCGGAAAAAATATCAAAGAAACATTAACGCGGCATATTTTAATAATTACCGAAATAATTCCGGAAATTTTGCCGATGATAGGATTTCAGCAAAATAATCCGTGGCATTATTTAGACGTTTGGCAGCATACATTAACGGCTTTAGTTAATTCTCCGGCAGATGTTATACTACGCTTAACTATGCTATTTCATGATATAGGAAAACCGGATTGCTATACACAAAGCGAAGATAAAACCGGACATTTCTACGGACACCCGCAAATCAGCCGCGATATGGCAAGAAAAATTCTCAGAAGATTAAAGTATGATAATAATACTGTTGAAACAGTTACGCAATTAATTTTATATCACGACGCAGAAATTCAGCCGCAAAAAAAGCATATTAAAAAATGGCTTAATAAAATCGGCGAGGAAAAATTTCGCCGGTTGCTTGAAGTCAAGAAAGCCGATAATAAAGCGCAGTCAATAAATCTTGCTCAGAAAAAACTTGCAATATTGAATAATATTGAATTTTTATTGAACGAAATAATTGAACAGAAGCAATGTTTTTCGCTTAAAGATTTAGCTGTAAACGGCAGGGATTTGATTGATATTGGAATTGCAGAGGGAAGCAGAATCGGCGTAATTTTAAATCGTTTAATAAATATGGTTATTGACGAAAAAACAGAAAATGATAAAACAAAATTATTAGAAATTGCCAAAAGAATAAAAGGAGATTAAGTTAATTGATAGATATAGCATTAATCGGAACGGGCGGCATGATTCCGCTCCATAACAGATTTTTGTCGTCGATGGCGGCAAGGCTAAACGGCAGTATATTGCTTATCGACTGCGGCGAGGGCACTCAGATTACGTTATGTCAACTTGGCTGGGGATTTAAAAATCTTGATTATATATGTATAACTCATTTTCATGCAGACCATATAGCAGGACTGCCGGGTTTACTTTTGACCGTCGGAAATTCAGGTAGAACTGAGCCGCTTATTATATTGGGGGCCGAAGGCATACGCGGCGTCGCGGAGCATTTGCGCGTGATTGCCCCCGAATTGCCGTTTGAGATTAAATATATTGAATTGCCATCTGCCAATACAGGCGCACAAACGTCATACATCCTTGGGAAGTATAACATAACCGCGTTAAATCTTGACCACAGGATAAACTGTTTTGGATATGCTTTGAATATAAACCGTTCCGGTAAATTTGACGCAAATAGAGCCACAGAACAAAAAATCCCGTTGAAATTTTGGTCGCGGCTGCAAAACGGTGAAACGATAAAATATGATAGTAAAATATACACGCCGGATATGGTGACAGGTCCTGCAAGAAAAGGAATAAAAGTCGCTTATATTACCGATACGCGCCCGACAGATTCCATACCGGATTTTATATACGGCGCAGATTTATTTATCTGCGAAGGATTATATGGCGACGACGAAAAACGTACAAAAGCGGCGGAGCATAAACACATGGTTTTTTCGGAAGCGGCGGGACTGGCGAAAAAAGGCAACGTAAAAGAACTGTGGCTTACCCATTATTCGCCTGCTATGACAATACCTGATGATTATTTAGAAATCGCAAAGAATATTTTTCCGAACACAAGAACAGGTTATGACAGAATGACTACAAATATTTCGTTTGATAAAGAATAAATAAATAAAATTATAAATATAAAATTGTAAAATTATGAAAGGTTAAATTATGAAATATGTAAAATTGCATGATACATCATTGGAATTGAGCAATATATGCCTTGGCGGAGGAAGTTTCGGATCAGGATTAAATGAAATCCAGACATTTGAAATATTAGACGCTTTTACGGCAGCAGGCGGAAATTTCGTAGATACGGCAAATATATATGGCAAATGGGCTGAAGATAAAAAGAACCACAGTGAAATAGTTATTGGCAAATGGCTGAAATCGAGAAATGCGTATAATAAAATAATAATCGCGACAAAAGGCGCGCATTATGATTTAGAGACGCCGGATTTACCGAGGTTAAATAAACAGGATATAAAAAAAGATTTAGAAGAAAGCTTGAAAACACTGGGACTTGACTGTATTGATTTTTACTGGCTCCACAGAGACGACGAAAAAAAGAATATAGGTGAAATCATTAATACAATGGAAGGATTTGTGGCAGAGGGTAAAATCAGATATTACGGAGCTTCAAATTATAAACTAAAAAGAATGAAAGAAGCGGCAGAATATAGCCGGAAAAATAATTTCCAGGGATTCAGCGCGGTATCAAACCAATGGAGCTTAGCAACTATAAATCCGAAAGCAAAAGAAAAATCCGACCCTACTCTCGCCGGAATGACAGAAGAATTTTATCAGTGGCATAAAGAAACAAAAATGCCGTCAGTGCCGTATTCGGCAACAGCGTCCGGATTTTTTGAAAAATTATTTAACGTAAACCCGCAAGTAAAAAACGGCGTATTAATCACGCCTTATGCCGAAATCAACTTGCCTGAATATATAAAAACAGCATATATCAACGAAAACAATCTTAAAATTTATGAAAAATTATTAGAATTAAAAGAAAAATATAAAACTTCTTTATACACATTATCTGTAGCATATCTGTTAAATCAACCGTTTGACGTTATACCAATCAGCAGCGTAAAAAATATCGAACAGCTTAACGGATTTTTACAGGCAAGCGAAATTGTAATAGAAGAAAATATTTAATTTACTATAAAATCAAAAAGCACAAAGCCCGATAAATATTGAATTTATCGGGCTTTTACGTTGAAGTAATTATTTTTAATTAAAAATGTTATTGATATATAATCAATTTTTTCTTTAAGATTATAACGCACACAAATGATATTATTAAAAATCCTAAAATTATATAAATACTATCGCCGGTCTGCGGATTATCTTTCGGCAATTCTACAGCAGTCCAGCCATTGAATGTATAACCAGCTCGCGTACCTGCGTTGCGTTACTGTTATTTGCCAGAGTCACAGTATTTCCTGTGACAACCCAGCCGCTGAAAGTATAACCGTTTCGTGCGCCTGCTTTAATTGCAACGGTTTCGCCTACATGATAATCCGCACCCGCGCCTGAATCAAGAGCGTAACTTCCGTTTACCGTTACTTCATAATCGTTTGCGATCCATTTGGCGTAAAATTCTTTATCGCCAGTTGAACCTGTCGGAATTTCCGGAGTACCCGCTTTAACTTTTAAATCATAGTCTGTGTACCAGCCGTCAAATATATAGCCTGTTTTTGCCGGGGCATTTAAAATTACCGGAGTATCTTCTATTGTATAATTATCAGTATTGCCCGGGTCGCTCCCGCCGTTTAAATCATAAGTTATATCGTATTGGTTCACGCCGTACAATGCCGTAACTGTCAAGTCTTCTGTAATTATATCAAATTCTTTGTCCCATCCTGTGAAATTATATCCCAATCTTCCCGGAAGATCCGGAGCCGTCGCCAAACCGTTAAACAAGACATTTTCTGTTTTGAGTACAGTTCCGTCAAAGTCTTTAAATGTAACTGTATATTCGTTTACTGTCCATTGCGCCGTTAAAATAATATTTTTGGCAGGCATTTTAAACATATCGCCGCCGTTAAAATTTTCATCTTCGGCAATCCATTTTTTAAACGTATGCCCGGGATTTGTGAATCCTGCCTCTTGTATTGTCAAGACCGTTACCGTAGAATCTGCGTAATATTTATTATCGTAAAATTCATCTTCATAAATGCCTGAAAGTCCGTTATTATATGTCGCCGTATATTTTTCGTCTTCCTGCCATACTGCGAACAACGTGATATTGCCGTCGATTTTAAATTTATCGCCCGGAATATAATCGACTTTCCCCGTGTTTGCATCTGTTTTATATTTTGCCCAGCCTTTGAATGAATGATTATCTTTTGTAAGAGTTCCCTCATCAAGAACAGTCACTTCTTTGTTTTTATAATAACCATTTGTATCTGTCGGCACCGTGCCGTCAGTACTGCCGTTACTATTATATTCAACCGTATATTTTTCATCTTCGTTTAATAAAACAATCCAGACCTGTCCGTTTACGCCGCTTGTGCGCGTAATTTTATCCAGCGTGCTTTTTGCAATTTCTATCGGCGAAACACTTCCTTTATTTGCGTTTTTACCGCCTATACCACCGCCGCCGCCCGGTGCGTTAGTAAGAGAAGTTCCGCCGCCAATTCCGCTTTTTCCGCCACCGCCGGTAATACCGTTCCAGCCGCCGCCGCCGCCGCCGGCTCCTCCACCTGCATTTTCTGCTGCTAGAGAAAATATACTGCCAGGAATAGTTCCGTCATCGTTTCTTCCGTCATGCCGTCCATTACCGTTTAAAATCCCATTTGTACTACTATTTGACCAATTATCGCCGCCGCTCATTCCACTGTTCCCGCCATTACCGCCTTTTAAACCGGTATTTCCGCCGCCGCCGCCGCCACCGCCGCCGCCGCCGCCGGAAGCAATAATAATATCAGAAACAGATGTCCCGTTTAATAAAACTCCTGAAGCCGCGCCGCCGCCGCCGCCGCCGCCGCCATTATAATAAACACTTGAATCACGTAATCTATTTCCGCCATTACCGCCGGCATATCCCGAACCAAACCATGTTCCGATTGCACCTGCGCCGCCAGTACCACCGTAAATAGTCTCTTTTCCGTTACCGCCGTCACCTTGTGTCCCAGCCATACCTATTTGTACATATATTTTTTCACCGGTTTTAAAATAAAAATATCCGCTTTCTTCTTGACTTATGCCACCGGTTGATGCATTGGAATTCCCGCCGCCGCCTTGTCCAGTGCCTCCGTTGCCGCCCCATGCCTGTATATAATACCAGCCTGACTGTGTAATAGTTATTTCACCAGAAGACGTATAAGACACAGGCATATCTTCTGTGAATGTTGCTGCAGATACTATTATAGGTAAAGAACCGATAATATTTAATATCATGACCGCCATAAGTAAAATTGAGATCAACTTGTTTTTTTTCATTTTTTCCTCCGAAATTTTTAATTTTTCTAATTTTAATACATTTATAAAATTTTATTTTTGCAAACATAATTTTAATTTATATTTTAATTATACAGTCTCACAGTCTTATGCCAGTCACAAATCAGCTTATTTTTCATGTATTTTTTTGCATATTTGTAAATGTTTTTTGAACACGCAAAAATAAAAAATTATCTTTCACCGATAAAAAAACTCACGAACTATACGATAACCCGCATAAATCCATGAGTTTTGTTAATCGAGGTGACAGGACTTGAACCTGCGGCATCTTGGTCCCAAACCAAGCACTCTACCAAACTGAGCCACACCTCGAAAAAATATAAATAAAATATTATATATTATTATACCATAAAAATTTTTGTAAGTCAATAGCGCAAATATAAACTTCTCCAAATAAATAAAAATTCAGAGAATGCATTTAATTTAATACATTCCCTGAATTTTTTTATTATTTTAAATTATTCAGCCGTTTCTTCATCAGTATCTGCGATGTCATCTGTCCCGTCTGATTCTAAAAGCTGATTTTCTCTACCTGATATATATACGCCGTTTTCTTCTAAATTATTTAAAGGGCTGAAATCTGATATAATATTTTCGTCAAGATATACCGCAGTTAGTTCTTCAAGGGATTTTAACGGCGTTATATCTTTTATTTGATTGTTTTTTAAAGACAATCCAGTTAAACTTTTAAGCGAGCCAAGAATACTTATATCGGCTATTTGATTATTATCGCCTACTAAAGTTTTAAGAGAAGTTAAACTTGACAATGTTGAAATATCTGATATTTCGTTCCCGTTGAAAAATAAAGTCTCAAGAAGCATTGCTTTCTCAGTGCCGTTTAGTTCTTTCAGATTATTTTCGCTTATATCGAGATATTTTAAAGCGGCAAGAGCAAATACAGGCGATATATCTTCTATTTGATTGTCGCTTAAATCCAATCCTTCGAGAATATCAAGCGAAGTCAAAGGATTTACGTTTTTTATCTCATTACCTGATAAATTTATATTTTTAATAGATTTTAAATTTTTCAAAGCTGAAATATCTTCTATTTTATTTGAATCAAGCGAAGCATATTCGAGATTTGTCATAGAACTCAAAACGCTTAAATCGCTTATTTGATTATAACTTAAAAAAAGATTTTGAAGATTCTCAAGATTACCAAGCCAAGATATATCTTCGATTTTGCACGCTGTAAGATTTAATATTTCAAGATTGGCGAGATTTGCGAACACGCTTGGATCTTTAACTTCGCTTCCTGCTATAATCAATTTTTCGAGAGATTTTAAATTGCTGAAAGCTGAAAAATCCGAAGCGGCTATAAGTTCGATTCTGGCTTCTTTCAGAGAATTATAATTTTCAAAAAAACTTATGTCGTTCATAGTCTGCTGATAATATATTTTTATATATTCAAGATTGGGAAAAAGCGCAAGACTTGAAAAGTCAGTTATATCAATGCCTGAATACGCTGATTCCATATAACTATAAAATGTTTCTTCGTCATATTCTGAACCCGCTGTCTGAAGATACTCTGCCGCCTCGTCATAACCCAGAGATAAATTAAACCCGTCTGCCACATATCCGTAATCGGGATAATAATTTCCCTCAAGATATAAAACTTTTACTTTATCCAAATCTTTCCGGCTTATAAGAGCCGGGGATTTTTTTAGAACCGACGACATAGCCGTTATAAACTCTTTATCGTTTAATAAACTTGTTTTCTGAAGCATATTATCCGAGATAATATAACCCGTAATGCCGGCAACAAATATAATCGAAGTTATTATAACAATTAATCCGCGGTCTTTTGAAATCATAAAAAAAGCGGGAATAGCCGCAACGAGCGCGTATGCCAATATATACGGGATAATGGCTGTGTTTTTAAAAATTATACTGCATGCAATTAAAATAATTGCAGGTATAATTAATAATATCGGGTACAGAATTTTTTGATTTTTTGATTTTGTTTTAGAATTCGCCATTTTTTTGTTCCTCCGGGACGTTCTTTAATTTTATTTTTCTCAATTTATTATTTTATTGTTTTACAAAAAAAACCTAACTTAAACAGAATACCATTTTTAGAAATAAAAGTCAACTGTTTTTTTATATATATTTAAAACAAATATCTTCTCAACATTTGCAAAACTTCCTCAATATCAAGCGGTTTACCTATGTGGCCGCTCATGCCGGATTCAAGACATTTTTCGACGTCTTCCCTGAACACGTCTGCGGTCATGGCAATAATCGGTATAGTCTTGGATTTTTTTGCGTCAATCGCGCGAATTTTACGCGTTGCCTCATATCCGTTCATTTCAGGCATCTGAACATCCATTAATATCATATCGTATTTATCAGGCATTTCGGTAAACATGCGCACCGCCTCGACTCCGTTTACCGCGCATTCTATATCGACAAACGTCGGTTCAAGCAGCGCAAGGACAATTTCCCGGTTTATTTCGATATCTTCAACCAATAAAATCCGTTTTCCCGCGAAAAGCCCGGCTACATTTGATTGCGTGTCGTCTTTTTGCCTCTGTCCGCCGATACATTCGTATATTATATCTGAAACAGAAGACGGGAATAACGGCTTTGCCAGGAATTTTTCGATTCCCGCTTTTTTTGCTTTATCTTCGATTTCTATCCATTTGACCGTAGAAATCATAAGCACGGCAACTGAATTCGGCATCTTTTCTTTTAAAAATTGCGTTAATTCCAAACCGTCAGCGCCCTGTATAGTCCAGTTTATAAAACAGACTTTATATAAATTATTATGTTTAACAAGCTGGACAGCGTCGTTATAACTCTCTGCCGTATCGCAGATAATTCCCAATCTTTTTGACATAATTTCAAAATGCGATAAAACATAGGGGTCGCTGTCTACCGCGAGAATCTGAAGATTTCCCAAATTTATAGTTTCTGGTTTTTCTTCTATCCCGCATTTTACTTTTATCGTAAACGCAAATTTTGAGCCTGCGCCTATTTCAGACTCGATCCAGATTTTCCCGCCCATCATGTCAACTATATTTTTTGAAATAGAAAGCCCGAGACCCGTGCCTCCGAATTTACGCGACGTAGAACTGTCAGCCTGCTGGAATGACTTGAATAACCTCGCCTGCTGTTCAGGGCTTATGCCAATTCCGGTATCTGAAACCGAAATCTGTATAGTGCATATCCCGTTTTCTTCCCCCAAAAATTGCGTGCCTATTCTGATAAAGCCTTTTTCAGGTGTGAATTTTATCGCGTTGCCCAAAAGATTTGTGATAACCTGCGCAAGCCTCTGGTCGTCCCCTATCAGCATTTTCGGAATCGCCCTGTCTATATATACAGTGAGTTTCTGCTGGCGTTCATCTATTCTGAAACTGACGACATTTACTACCCTCTGCAACATTTTTTCAAAATTAAATTCCGTTGGGGAAAGCTCGAATTTTCCGGCTTCGATTTTAGACATATCTAAAATATCGTTGATTATGCCGAGAAGATGCTTTGACGCGTCTTCGATTTTCGCGAAACAATATTTCATACGTTCTATATCTGTCGCGTTCATGCCTATAGACGTCATTCCAATAATTGCATTCATGGGCGTGCGTATTTCATGACTCATATTTGAAAGAAAATCGCTTTTTGCCCGATTTGAACTCATAGCGGTTTCCAGCGCGCCTGACCGTTCTATGTCTACTTTTCTATGCAGAACTATATTAAATATTCCGCAAATAAGTATAATCAATACCCCGGCAGACAATAAGGGGATACCTATATTCATCGCATTGCGTATCGCTAATAAATGCAAATCTTCGATATCGACTCCGGCGACGGCAATTATTTTTCCGTCAGCATCAAAAACCGGGGAAAACCCCGAAATTAAATGCTCGTAGCCTTCTTCGTAATTTTCTAATTCCGCCGCGGCTATTCCCTGATCAAGCGCAACCAACGATTTATCTTCCCATTCGCCTAATTTAAAAGACATATTGTCATCAGGGTCTGAGTCTATTATATACTGCATTTTTTTGCCGTCAATATCGCGCATAAAATAAACAAACTTAACTTCGTTTTCTTGGGCGAACTCATCCAGCCGCCGACGCAATTCTATAAAAGCAGGCTTTTCCATATCTTCTGCCGTGCGTAACTGTTCAAGCTCTTCCGGATCAACAATATCAGCGGCATAACGGCTCACGGACAACAGCCATTCTTCTGTGTATTCATAAGCTGAAATTGATATTTTATGCAACTGGAATCCTGTGAAAACACAAATCAACAGTACAATAGCTGACGAGATAAAAAATAAAAATAATACCAATTTATTTTGAAATTTATTTTTCATTTTCTATATAAAGCCTCCTTTAATTTAGCGGCTAATATTTTCTTTATTTTTATATTCAAAGAGCATTATACACTATGTTGCGCGAGTAGTCAATATATCAGTTAAAAATTTAACAAAAGAAGCATTGATTTTTTTTATTATTAAACAAATCAAGAAAAAATTACCAAATAATTTTCGTCGTATTTCTGCATTAATTTTATATCGGCTGGCAATACTCAATTATAGCAAAATAATATAATTTGCTGCCTTTGATTTTAAAAAAGGCATAAACGCCGTTTGACAAATAGGCAAATAAAAAATGATTGGGTGATTTTATGTTCAGCAATAAAGTAGATATATGCGGCATTAATACATCTAAATTAAAAGTGCTTACCTCAGCCGAAAAAGAACGGCTTTTAATCGAAGCCAAAAACGGAAATACTGAAGCCAGAAGCAAACTTATCGACGGGAATCTTAAATTAGTATTGAGCGTTATCCAAAGATTTAACAACAGGGGTGAAAATCTTGACGATTTATTTCAGGTGGGATGCATAGGGCTTATAAAAGCCGTTGACAATTTTGATATAACTATAGGCGTTAAGTTTTCGACTTATGCAGTTCCGATGATTATAGGCGAAATACGCAGATACTTACGCGACAATAATGCAATAAGAGTCAGCAGGTCAATGCGGGATCTGGCGTATAAAGCGTTGCAGGTAAAAGAAATGCTCGCAAAAACTATGTCGAGAGAACCTACGATAGACGATATAGTTAAAGTTTTTGAAGTTATCCCGAAAGAAGATATAGTCAACGCTCTTGACGCGATAGTTGACCCAATATCGCTATTTGACCCAGTATATTCTGACGGCGGAGATTCTATATATGTTATGGACCAGGTAAGCGACGAAAAAAGCAACGACGACGTATGGCTTGAGGATATTGCACTGAGGGATGCTATGAGGCGGCTGAACAGCCGCGAAAAAAAGATATTAATGATGCGCTTTTTTGACGGTAAAACTCAAACGGAAGTTTCGGAAGAGATAGGGATTTCTCAGGCCCAGGTTTCAAGGCTTGAAAAAAACGCCCTGTCTCAAATGAAGAAATATTTTGTTTAATTTAAAATTTAATATATAATTTCAAGGCTGTTTATTTATATTTATAAGCAGTCTTGATTTTTTCTTTTTTATTTTGACTCTTGCATTTTTATTTTAAATATAGTATAATAAACAAATAAAAAATAAATAATTTAAATTCAGGGGGAATATCTTTTGCGCGATAAAATTTATACTATAATAATTTCCGCAATATTTTTGTTTTTATTAATATGGTGCCCGGTCGTGTTTGCTTTGGATAAATTAGACATCGCAAAACTTCCGGAAAATAAAAATATAAAACTCCCCGAAAAAATTTATCAGAAGGGCGCGCCTCTTGCGCCATTAATGAACTCAATCGAGGAAGGCAAAGCGACTCTTGAGAATATTTATTCAAACGCGTTGCCGATGTATGAGCAAATCACTATATTTATGTCGGACAATGACCGTTCGATGAGAAGAAATTTTATGAATGTTTTATATAGTTTTGAAAAAACAGAGCTTGATAATATTAATATTATCGAAAATATTCCCGGTCAAATCCCTGAAAATCCCGAAGCAAGCATAAACATAAACACAGAAGAACCGACAGAACCCGAAGAATCTCAGGTAAAATATAAAGTAGAATACATAGGGTCAGACTGGTGCAACGACGTATGGGCTTTTACTGAAGAAGGCCGCCCGTTTTCCGAAGGCTGGACGGATAAAACTCTGCTTGCCGGCAAAAACGAACTTGTATGGCGCGTTGAAACTCAAGTCGGGCACGTAAACAGAATAGCCAACGCTAATAAAAACGTAAATTTTTATGTATATGTCTGCACGCGTTTTCAGGAAACGCAGATATTCGGTGAAATTATAAAAGATTTACGCGCTATGCGCAACGAATTTTCAACTTATGATTATATGCTGCAGTTTTTTGACGGGCTTGATATGTCCGCTGTAAACGCTTATGATTATTTTAAAATAGACACAGTAGAAAAACGCATTGAATATATCAACAAAACAGACCATCATGAATCGGCGATGGGAGCGTACAGCATATACTGCGATATTATAAACATGATAGAAAACGACGCTCCCGGAATAGGCAGTCCCAAAGAGGTTGAATTTGATTATATAGAAGGGGTCGAACTGAGAGGCTCGCATGTCTGGAATCACGGATATACAGAAATTTATGATAACTGGTGGTATTATAACGTCGATTTGCCCGACGACCGTATTTTATACGAATGGATTGATCCGCAGGGCGAACCGAAAACTACTACGAAAAGACAATTAGACAAATACTTATCCGGCAAATATCCCAAAGATACTTTTGCCGACCATTATTATCAGTTCTGGCCCCGTATAGCCTATGCTCATTACCCGTCGAATAATACAGGCAGAAATCTTTTGATGATTACTGATTCTTATTCGTGGTCCGTGAGCGAACTCTTAACCTCGCATTTTGACTACAGTTACGCGACTTATCCATCGTTCAGGGAAAATTGGAATCTTAATTATAACGAGTTTATCAGGAAAAATAATATAACAGACGTCGTGATTTTTAATGTTGCCGACCGTTTGCTGTTCGATATTCAAAACGACATACAGTTTAACAGAACGCTTACCGATTAAACTAAAAAAAGAGAGAGAGAAGGAGAAGGGATGATATTTTCAAGCCTGCCGTTTCTGTTGGGATTC
>WRHM01000010.1 GCA_009783265.1 Oscillospiraceae bacterium | reverse complement strand
AAATTGTGTGATTGAGCAGAAATGCGATGATTAGATGGAGAGCCGTGTGAGGTGAAAGTCTCATGCACGGTTCGGAACGGGGGAAAAGATAGCGATAATTTCAAAGTCTTACCTATCGTTACCTCAAGCCGCAAGGTTTACTTTTTTTGCCGCCATCTTGTTTTTTTGATAATAATTGAGGTGCGTTATATATTTTAGACGAAGAAAAAACGGATAAGCGAAATAAATCTAAAAAAAATCCTAAAAGTATAAAAAAACCAAAAAGATTTGATTATAAATGGGCAATAACTGTATTTATCGCAAGTTTTTTTATCACGATGCTGCTTTCTTTTTTGTCAAACGGGCTTCTGAGCGATATAAATATTGCAGCGGCTTTTTTGATTTTGATTTTTTTTATACTTGTCGGCGCGCTTTTTGATATAATCGGCCTCGCGATAGCTACAGCCGAAGAAAAACAGTTTCACTCAATGGCTTCAAGAAAAATACAGTCGGCAAAATACGCCGTAAAATTAATCAGAAACGCTGAAAAAGCCTCGAGTATATGCAACGATGTTATAGCTGATATAGCCGGGATCATGAGCGGAGCTACGGGAACGGCGATTGCCGCGGTTTTGTTTATAACAGAAAGGGCAAATATCATAGGCAGTTTTTTGATAACTGCCGGTGTCGCGGCTTTTACGGTGGGGATAAAAGCAGTGGGTAAAAGCGTCGCGATAAACCACAGCGGGGAAATAGTTAATATTGTCTCAAAAATCATTTATTTTTTCTCAAGATTTAAAATAAATAATAAAAAATAGGATTTATATGGGAATACGCTCGCAAAGCCTCATGAAAAAAGGAGTTGTCATGAATTATAACCGTGACGGCGATATAAAGTTTAAAATTCTTGATACTGTAAATTATCCGGAAGATATAAAAAAGTTAAATATATCTGAACTTGCGGGTTTATCGCAGGACATACGCGATTTTTTAATCTGGAACATATCGCAGACAGGGGGGCATCTCGGGTCAAATTTAGGCATTGTCGAGCTTACTGTCGCTATGCATTATATATTTGATTCGCCGAAAGATAAAATAATCTGGGACGTGGGTCATCAGAGTTATGTTCATAAGATTATAACGGGGAGAAAAGATAAATTTAGTGGATTGAGAAAAAAAGGCGGTTTATCAGGATTTACAAAAACAAGCGAAAGCGAACACGATTCTTTTGGAGCCGGGCACAGCAGCACGGCGTTATCTGCCGCAATAGGCATAGCTCAGGCAAATATTCTTGATAAAAATAATAAAAATAGCGCAGATAAAACAAATAATTTTTACACAATAGCCGTAGTCGGCGACGGCTCTTTTACCGGAGGGCTTGTGTATGAAGCGTTAAATAATTCTAAAAACTGCAAAAATCTTATAGTTATATTAAACGACAACGAGATGTCGATTTCAAAAAATGTCGGCACAATGTCGGATTATCTCGCAAATATAAGAACGACGAAAAAATATTTCAGTTTCAGAAACAGAGTTAAAAATATCCTGTCGGCGATCCCGTTGATCGGCAAATTATTTGTCGGATTTTTTCAGTTGATTACAAGAATGCTCAGACGGTCGTTATATAACGCAACTTTTTTTGAACAGATGGGATTTGATTTTTTAGGGCCGGTTGACGGGCATAATATAAAAAATCTGCTGGCTGTATTAAACGAGGCGAAAACAAGAAAAAATCCTGTGTTTATTCACGTGAAAACTCAAAAGGGCAGGGGATACAAAAAAGCCGAGAGCAGTTCTGTGGAATATCACAGCGTGGGCAGATTTGACATAGACGAGGGAATCGAATCTGAAAGCGCGAATTTAAACGGAAAAGAAAAAATATATTCTTTTGCTTTAAATTTCGGGAATAAAATCTGCGAAGCGGCGGAAGAAAACAAAAAAATCTGCGCAATTACTGCGGCAATGGCCGAGGGGACGGAACTCGCTTTATTCAGGGAAAAATTCCCGGAGAGATTTTTTGACGTGGGAATCGCGGAAGGACACGCGGCGGTATTTTCAGCGGGGCTTGCAGTCGGGGGATATATCCCGGTATATGCTGTATATTCTACGTTTTTTCAGAGAGCTTACGACCAGATACTTCACGACGTCGCGCTGCAGAATATTCACGTTGTGTTTTGCGTTGACAGGGCGGGGCTTGTCGGGGAGGACGGCGCGACTCATCACGGAATGTTTGACGTTGCTTTTTTAAATCATATCCCGAATATAACAATATTTTCACCATTTTCATATCAGGAATTCAACGAATCTTTTGATTATGCGGTAAACAAAATAAATTTGCCGGTAGTAATACGTTATCCTAAAGGAAAAGAAAACGAAGAATTTAATAATAAATTGCTTGAATTAAATTCAGAAAATAATTTGGATTATATATACATAAAAAATAATAACGCGAAATATCTGATTATAACTTACGGGAGAATATCAAAAATCGCATTTGAAGTTTACGAAAAATTAAATCAAATTGTAGGGCGCGACGACCCCGGCGCGCAGCAAACCCCCACCGCCTGCGGGCGGCACCCCCTTTCAAAAGGGGGCGAAATAACGGATTTTATAAAACTAAACAAAATCAAACCAGTCGAATATATTTTCCCGGAAATATTAAAATCAGACGCGGAAAATATAATATTGATAGAAGAAGGCATCGAACACGGCGGAGTTTCAGAGATTATCGCGGCTTATTTATCCAAAACAAATGCGAATAAAACAGTAAAAATATTCGCGATAAATAATTTTGTAGAGCAAGGGGAAGTCGGGGAATTGTTTGATATGTGTGGGTTTGACGCGGAGAAGATATGTGATAAAATAATGGAGGATTTTTAATGGAAAACCAAAAAAGTACAACGGATATTTATGAAATTATTAAAACGGTTAAGGAACTTATTACAAAAAATAATCCTGAAGATTTAAAAGAACCGCTTTATACCCTCGAAGATTATGTTCATAAAAATATCTCTATAATTAATAAAAATAGCCAATTAAAGCAACAGATAGCGGACTGTTTATTAATTGGCGGTAAAAAAAGGCTTGATAAATTTCCTGACAGGTACGGTATATATTTTTATTGGGCAGTTGCGTATTTTTTGATTGATGATATAGATAAATTGTGTGAAAACATGATTTTTTGGTTTAACGAGGGTAAAAATAACGCGGATGAACCATACACCAATAACCACGTTGCGTCGAATATTTCATTTTTTCACGCAAATCTTGCAAATAAATCATGGCATATATTTTTTAATAAAATATTAAAATTTTTGGAAAAAAATTATCCTGATACAGCCGCAATATACTATGTTAAGTCGCTCGAGCCTTCACTTGATAATAACCAAATATTAGATTATCTTTCTAAAGCGATTGAACTTGATAAAGATTTTTCATGGGTTTTATGGGATATTGCATGGATTTTTTCCAATAATAAAAATTATAAAAATGCTATATCATATTATAATAGATATATTGAAATAAATAAACGTAATGACTATGATGTTTTTAATGTAAGCGCATATTCTCATATTGCTTGGTGTTACGACAAAATAAAAGATTATGACAATGCGATTATTTATAACAAAAAATGTTTGGAAATAAACCCAGAATATCAATATGCAATGAATAATCTTGGTTATGCTTATGAGCAATTAAAGGATTACGGACAAGCGTTATCTTGTTATGAAAAATCAATTAAATCAGGTAAAGACGGGAAATTCCCATATTATAACACTTTTCGATTGCTAAAGAAACTAAAACGGTATGATGAGGCTATTGAATTTTGGGAAGCCAACAAGAAAAAATTTTCGCTGTCATTTCAAAAAGACGTTGACAAATTGCGAGAAATAAAAAATAAAAAAACACAGCAACAGTTAATACAAGAAAATATTGAGGAAGAAGTCGAAATTGAAATTGAGGCTGTCCCAGAACAACCAATACAAATAGATAAAGGCAAAGTTTCAAAGAAAGCAAACAACTCGTTTTTAGCGGAATCGCGTCTTGAAGATGAAATAGAAGTCCGTATAAGTAATGGATTGCAGTTTTTCCCTAATCTGCTATTAAGAATGTATGATAGTATCGACGGCTATGGCAGACAATACATAATTCCCGGCATAGGGCGTATTGATATACTCGCAGTCAATACAACAAATAATGACTTTTATGTTATTGAACTTAAAAAGGGACATGGAGATGATGAAATTGTTGGACAGGTTTCCCGTTATATGGGGTGGGTCAAAAAAAATCTTGCGTCCGAAAGTCAAAATGTTTATGGTATTATATGTGTCGCGCAGACTTCTGAAAAATTAAAATACGCCGCAGAAGCTAATCCGAATATATCAATTTATAATTACAGCATACAAGTAACCCCTGTATAATATGCAAAATGAGGTGATTATATTTGGTTTTAGATGTATATATTGGTTTTGCTGATGATTCATCTTTTAATTGGGAAAACGGCGAAAATATTCCTAAAAGGCAATCTCCTTTTTTTCCTGTTGGGCATGAAGTATTTGATAAAGTGTTAAAAATGGTCAAATCCGATAAATATGATGGAAAAGAACTTGGTTGGGAAGCATGGGGCGTACAACTTACAAAGCAGCAAATATTTGATTTTATTGAGCCTTTTATTAAGAACAATCCATATCCTTGGTTGGATACGCAATATATCTGGAAAGATGTAATACAATTTGTAAAAGAATTAGATGATGATAGAAAATATATCCTTGTTGCCTGTGATAGTTTTTCAGAATTATCTGATTAAAAATAAAAATTTTATAGAGAAAATATTATATGATATTCAACAAAATAGGCATAATCACAAACGAAAAAAAAGACCCGTTATTTGAACATACGAAAAATTTAATAGATTATCTCTCGGACAAAAAAAACATAACTATCTACACCGAAAAAAACTGCGAGGATTTATATAAAATATGCAATATTTTTATTATTCTCGGCGGCGACGGGACTATATTGAGAACTGCCGCCAAAGCGGCTCTGTATAATATCCCCGTAATAGGGATAAACTTGGGAAGAATAGGCTTTATGAGCGAGATAGAATCTGACGAGATATATCTTCTCGACAGTTTATTTACAGGCGATTATGAAATCAGGAGCCGTATGATGATCAATGCCGAAATAATAAAACAAACCGGGGAAATAATTCAGGCGGGCACGGCTTTAAACGACGCAGTCGTCACAAACGGCGGCGCACTGGCGAAAATTATCGAAATTGATATTGCGTGCGACGGGGTAAAAATCATGAAATACAGGGCAGACGGGATAATTGCCTCAACCCCGACTGGCTCTACGGCTTATTCTATGTCAGCCGGCGGGCCGGTAATCGACCCGGACATCGAGTGTTTTTGTATAACCCCGATTTGTCCGCATTCTTTTGTGAACCGTTCTTTAGTATTTTCACACGATTCAGTTATAGAAATAATAAATAAAAACATAAATTCAGACGTATATCTGACTATTGACGGGCAGATACACACAAAACTTGACGAAACCGATATTGTCAGGATAAAAAAATCCGGGTTTTCGGCAAAGCTTATAGCCATAAAAAGGCATAGTTTTTTTGATGTTGTAAGAAAAAAAATATCAGAAAATTTTTAAATTTTTAAAATTTATTATATATAAACTTTAACACGAACAGGGGAATAAACGGATATGAAATACAAAAGACAATCAAAAATACTGGAGCTTATCAGCGCGTTTGACATATATACTCAGGACGAACTTGCGGACAGGCTCGGCAGAAGCGGGTTCTCGGCGACTCAGGCTACGATTTCAAGGGATATAAAAGAGCTTAAGCTTTTAAAAATCCCCGCGTCGAACGGCCAGTATAAATACGCCACGGCAAATCATGAAGAAGACAAAACCGACGTTAAATTTTTTAATATATTAAACGAAACTGTCACGGCGATAAACACAGCAAAAAATCTTGTCGTAGTCAAGACTTATTCCGGAATGGCCAACGCCGCCGGAGCGGCGATCGACGCTGTGAATTTCCCGGAAATAATCGGGACTATCGCAGGCGACGACACTATATTTATAGCGTTCGCAAGCGACGAAAACGCCGAGGCTGTCGCTCAGAAGCTGGGCAAGATGATAAAATAGGGTAGATTATAAATCGCCCGCAAAATATAAATAAAAAAGTACAGATAAAAAAGTAAGGAAGTGACTTAAAATGCTGCTGTCTTTGCATATTGAAAATATTGCGGTGGCGCAGAAAATAGATATAGAATTTAAAAACGGGTTTATTGTTCTGACCGGCGAGACCGGCGCGGGTAAATCTATAATTATCAGTTCGCTTAATTTAATACTTGGAGCCAAACCCTCGAAAGATATGATACGCAAAGACGAGAAAAAAGCTATGGTGTCAGGTCTTTTCGGCGATTTTGACGATATAACGATAAAAAAAATAGAGGAACTTGGGATTGAAATAGATCCCTCGGAAAACTGCGTTTTGGTGCAGAGGGATATAACAGACGAGGGAAAATCGACAAGCAAATTAAACGGCAGGAGCATATCTGTGTCGCTTTTAAAAGAACTCGCGAAACTTCTGATAAATATACACGGGCAGCATGACTCCCAGACTTTATTGTCTCCCGGAAATCATATTTTGTTTCTTGATAATTTTACGGGAATGGACAAAGAATTGGGCGATTATACTGTAGTTTACGATAAGACTAATAATATAAAAAATAAAATCGCTGAATTGTCTCAGGACGAAAAAAATAAACAAAGGACTATAGATTTGTTAAAATATCAGATAAACGATATAGACGGCGCGAAATTAAAATCCGGCGAGGAAGAAAAACTCGAAGAAACAAAAAAATATATACAGAACAGCGAAAAAATAATCAAGTCTATGAAAGTGATTCAGTCGGCTTTGGCGTATTCAGAAAAAGGCATATCGGCCGTGGACCAGATGAAACGGGCTGTTTCAAGTTTAAAATACGTAAAGGATTTTATACCGGATTCGGCTTATTATATAGACAGGCTCGAGGATTGTATTTCTGAAGTCAGGGATGTCGCGGAGCTTGCCTCTGGAAGTATCCCGAGTGAATTCGAGGGGCTGGAGAATTCAGAGAATTCTACGGCGAGACTGGATAAAATAGAGAACAGGTTATATCAGATTTCTAAACTTAAAGCAAAATACGGCTCGTCGATTGACGATATACTTGAATATAAAAATAAAATAGTTGAAGATTTGGATAATATTATTTTTGCCGACGAAAAAATAGAGGCTCTTAAAAACGAACTTGCCGACGAAATGAAAAAACTTAAAATTCTCGCGGATATATTATCAGAGAAACGCAAAAAATCAGCGAGGACTCTTGAAAAGAAAATAATGGACGAACTTAAATTTTTAGAGATGTCAAAAGTATTGTTCGAGGTTAAAATAGAGAAGAATGTAGGGCGCGCCGCCCTTGACGCGCCGCAATCCATAAATTCAAAAATAGAAAAAAACGTCGAGGGAGACGGTGGGGTAAGATACTCCTCCAGAGGAGGAGATACTGTGGAATTTTTGATAGCGACAAACCCGGGTGACCCCCCAAAGCCGCTTGAAAAGATAGCTTCCGGCGGGGAACTATCAAGAATCATGCTTGCGATAAAGAGCGTATTTGCCCGAAAAGACGGAATAGACACGCTTATATTTGACGAAATTGATTCCGGAATATCCGGCAGAACGGCTGAAAAAGTCGGGATAAAACTTAAATCTATAGCAGGGGATATACAAGTGGTATGCGTGACCCATTCGGCGCAGATCGCCTCTCACGCCGATTCGCATTATTTAATCGAGAAACACGAGGTCGGCGGACGGTCTGTGACTAATATAAAAGAATTAAACAAAGACGAGAGGATAAACGAAATCGCGCGTATCATGGGCGGGATCACGATAACGGAAACAGTAATGAACACAGCGGCTGAAATGATTAATAGAAATATAGAAAATTAATATAAAAAATATACAGGAGAAAATATAAATATTATGGATTTAATACAGGAATTTAAAGACAGGGAACTTCTCGCTCAATGCACAAATCTTGAAGCGGTGGACGAATTATTAAAAAAACAAAAAGTTACGTTTTATATAGGATTCGACCCTACAGCTCCCTCGCTTCATATAGGGCATTTTATGGCGTTTAAAACGATTAAATATTTTCAGGACGCCGGGCATAAAGCCATAGCGATTTTCGGCGGCGGCACGACAATGGTCGGGGACCCGACAGGAAAAACAGATATGCGGCCGATGCTGACTAAAGAAGAAATAGACGGCAATATCGAAAATTTCAAAAAGCAGGCTGATAAATATATTCCGGGCGCGTTATATATAAACAATGCAGACTGGCTATGCGAAATAAAATATATAGATATACTCAGAGAAATAGGCGTGCATTTTTCAGTAAACAGAATGCTTACGGCTGAATGCGTTAAAACAAGGCTTGAACGCGGGTTGTCGTTTTTAGAATTTAATTATATGATAATGCAGGGTTATGACTATTATAAATTATACAAAGATTATAACTGCGTACTGCAGTGCGGCGGCGACGACCAGTGGTCAAATATGCTTGCCGGAGCTGATTTGATACGGCGCAAAGAACAAAAAGAGGTTCATGTATTGACAACTGCGCTTTTACCGGGTTCAGACGGCAAAAAAATGGGCAAGACTTCCGGAAATGCCGTTTGGCTCGACCCTGAACTGACAAGCCCGTATGATTTTTACCAGAATTACCGTAACACCGACGATTCTCTTGTTATAAAATATCTTAAAATGATGACGTATGTGCCGGTTGACGAAATAAACGAGATGGCAAAAAATTTCACCGACGCGAAAAATATAAACGCCGCGAAAGACAGGCTTGCGTATGAAGTCACGAAGATAATACACGGCGAGGAAGAAGCAATAAAAGCGCAGACTGCGGCAAAAGCGGTTTTTTACGGCGGCACGGACGACGCGAACATGCCGACTACTGTTTTATCCGAAGAAGATTTCAACGGCAGTGAGAGCATATCAATCGTAGATTTGCTTGTAATAAGCAAACTCACGCTGTCAAAAGGCGAGGCAAAGAGACTAATCGAGCAGGGCGGGATATGCGTCGGCGAGGAGAAAGTCGCGAATTTTAGTTATACAGTCAGCAAAAAAGATATAGAAACCGGAATTATAATAAAAAAGGGTAAAAAAGTTTTTCATAAGATTGTTTTAAATTAATGAGGTATAAAATCAATCATGAATGAAAAACTTATACGCCTGTTTAGGGCAGTTGGGGTTGAAGAATATTATTCTGTAATGAGAACAAAGAAATTTGCCTGTCATCCTGAAGGATCTGAAACAAAGTATTTTGGAATAGATTTTGAAGAAACGCTTGCTTTTGCCAATGAAATCATAAATATCGAGATAATAGCTGTAATTGAAATAGGCGTTTTATATAATATATTAACTCGAATTGGAGATTTTACGTATGTAGATCCATTTCTGTTCAAGAAAGGTACAGTAGAAATTCCCCATGTACATTTAGATGAATTTAATAGTGCAATAAAATATATCACACATAAATTTTAGAGGAGGATTGTTATGTTAAAAGCAAAAGCAGAAATTCAGTTTACGTTAGAAAACCGGAATTTTAACCGCCATTATTTCAGACCGATTTTTAATTTCGGAAATGGGTTGTTGTTTACAGGATTTTTAAAAAGCGACAATGACAAATATTTGTATAATCAAAAATATACGGTAGATATTGATTTTTTTACAATAGAAGATGAAGCGTACAGCGCAGTAAAGCCATTGTTGAAAGATGGCATGGATATGGCAATTCAGGAAGGCGCATCCAAAATAGTCGGAATTGCTAAAGCATGGGATTTTGCGTATGAAAAGTGAAAATAAATCCAACATGAACAATTTCGTCCACTTACATGTACACACCGAATACAGCCTGCTCGACGGGGCGTGCAGGATAAAAGATTTACCCAAAGCCGTTCTAAAGCACGGGCAGAAAGCTATCGCTATCACTGATCACGGCAATATGTTCGGCGTGGTGGATTTTTATCTGGCGTGCAAAAAAGAGGGCGTAAAGCCGATTATCGGCTGCGAGGTTTATGTGGCAAAACGCACGAGATTTGACAAAGTTCATAGCGAGGACGCAGATATTGGGCATTTGGTCTTGCTTGCCGAAAACGAAATTGGCTATAAAAATTTAATATATCTTGTTTCTATGGCATATACTGAAGGGTTTTACAGCAAACCCAGAGTGGATTTGGATATATTAAAAGACCACAGCGAGGGGATTATAGCTTTATCGGCATGTCTTGCGGGATTTACGCAGCAGTTTTTGCTGCAGAACGATTTTGAGGCCGCTAAAAATTACGCTTTGCAGTTAAAAAAAATTTTCGGCGAAAATAATTTTTATCTCGAATTGCAAAATCACGAGCTGCCCGACCAGATTATAATAAACGGCAGAATGTCAAAACTCGCGCAATCTACGGGGATAGGGCTTGTCGCGACAAACGACGTGCATTATATAAATAAAGAAGATTCTGAAGCTCAGGCTGTTATGATTTGCATACAGACATCAAAATTGATAAGCGATGGGAACCCGATAGGGTTTGAGACAGACGAGTTTTATCTGAAAAGCACGGAGCAGATGGCGGAATTGTTCGGCGAATATGAAAACGCGCTTGAAAATACGGTAAAAATTGCCGAAAGATGTAATGTGGATTTTAGTTTTGAAAATACTCTGCTGCCCGAATATAAATCGCCTGAAGGGTTATCGTCCGAAGAATATTTAAAAAAACTGAGCTATGACGGGCTTGAAAAATACATAAAAAATTATCCGGATATAGATTATGATTTGTATAAATCCCGGCTTGATTTTGAACTGAGCGTTATAATACCCATGGGATATTCGGATTATTTTCTTATAGTCTGGGATTTTATAAATTACGCTAAGAGCAATAATATCCCGATCGGGCCGGGCAGGGGTTCGGGCGTAGGGAGCCTCGTAGCGTTTATTACAGGCATTACCGGGGTCGATCCGATAGAATATAATTTGTTGTTTGAAAGATTTTTAAATCCTGAACGGGTAAGCATGCCTGATTTTGATATAGATATATGTCAGGACAGGCGCGATGAAGTAGTGGAGTATGTCATAAAAAAATACGGCGAGGAAAATACGGCGCATATAATAACTTTCGGGACTATGGCGGCTAAGGGCGTTGTCCGAGATGTGGGTCGCGTATTGAACATGAGTTACGGCGACGTTGACGTTATCGCAAAAATGATACCAAAGACTTTAAACATGACTTTGGAAAAAGCGCTTGAAGAATCAAAAGAATTAAAAACGCGGTATGAAAGCGATGAAAAAGTAAAAAATCTGATAGATATGGCTATGAAACTTGAGGGAATGCCCCGGCACTCGTCAACACATGCGGCGGGGCTTGTCATAACCCCGAAACCGGTGTACGAATATGTGCCGCTGGCTTTGAGTTCGGGAATACAGGTGACGCAGTTTGAAATGAATACTGTGGCGCATCTGGGATTGTTAAAAATAGATTTTTTGGGATTAAGATATTTGACTATAATCGAAAACACGGCGAAAGAGATAAGAAAATCAGAAAAAACCAAAGATTTTGACATAGATAAAATAGATTTATCGGACGAAGAAGTATATAAATTATATTCGAGCGGGAATACGGACGGGATTTTCCAGTTTGAGACAAATCTGGGCAAAAGCCTGATGACTTCGGCGAAACCTGAATATTTCGAGGATTTGTCTGTTTTAAACGCCCTTATCAGGCCCGGACCTGCGGCTCTGACCCCGTTTTACGTAAAAAACAGGCATAACAAAGAATTAATAACTTATACTGTGCCGCAGTTAAAAAATATACTTGAAACTACTTATGGGTGCATAATCTATCAGGAGCAGGTCATGCAGATATTCAGAACGCTTGCCGGATATTCTTATGGACACGCCGATGTGGTGAGACGGGCAATATCAAAAAAAGAAGCCGATGTACTGGAAAAAGAACGCGAGCTTTTTTATAAAGGGTGCGGGGAAAACAACATAAGCAGGGAATCGGCGGCAGAAATATTTGATATTATAGCTGAATTTGCGAACTACGGGTTCAACAGGAGCCACGCCGTCGCTTACGCCCTTATATCTTACAGGACGGCTTATTTAAAATGTCATTTTAAGACAGAATATTTATGCGCAATTATGACTTCTGTTCTTGACAGGACTGAAAAATTAAGCGAATACGCCGCCGAATGTTCGAGAATGAATATAAAGATATACCCGCCGGATATAAATTTAAGCGAATCGGATTTTACTATTAATTATATAGATTCAGAGGGCGACGGGATAAGATACGGGCTTCTGGCGATAAAAAACGTGGGGATCGGGTTTATAAAAAATATATTGTTCGAGCGCGAAACAAACGGCAGGTTTAAATCTTTCGCGGATTTTCTGCAGAGAATGGCAAATTACGAGCAGTTAAACAAGCGTCAGGTCGAAGCGCTGATAAAATGCGGGGTATTTGATAATTTAGGCGTGTTCAGGAGTAAATTGATAGCAAAATATGAAAATATAATCGACAGTTTGCTATTAGAAAAAAAATCAAATATAGAGGGGCAGATAGATTTATTCGCGTTTGACGACGAAGCAGGCGCAGGCATGACAGAATTTGACGAATCTTCGGTGATTTATCCCGATATACCGGAAATGGGGCTTTATGAAAAACTCGCGATGGAAAAAGAAGCCGCCGGGAGATTTTTCTCAGGCCATCCGTTAAATGATTATATAGATTCTATAAAAAGATTAAATTCGCTGTCAATATCGAGTATTTTAGAATTTTTTGAAGATACGCAGGATAATCAAGAGAATCAGGAAACGGAAGATAATTTATCCGTAGAGGACAGAGTCCCCGATGTCCCGCGCGAAAATAAAGAAGAAAATAAATTTGTCACGGCTGCGGGAATTATAAGCGAAGTGAATATGAAAAGAACGAAAAACGGGGATAACATGGCATTTTTGACTTTCGAGGACGAATATTCGTCGATTGAAGTTGTTGTATTCCCGAAAAAATTCACGCAGTTTTTTAATGAGATAAGAGTAGATAATATTATCGCGGTACAGGGGAATATCTCTCCGGGAAGGGACGATACCCCGAAGATTTTATTGAATAATATTATAAAACTTAGAAAAAACGGTGAATCGGATTTTCAGCCTGATCCGGAATTATATAAACCCGACGCAAAATCCGAAGAAGTTTCTGTTTTATATCTGAAAGTCCCGGACACTGAATGCGTAGAATATAAAAAAGCCCTGAGCCTGATCGGGATATTCGACGGCAGGGTCGAGGTGAAAATTTACGATGAAAGCACAAAAAAAATATATTCTGTAAAAAATCCGGGAACTGATATGAATCAAATATGCGTAAGTGAATTAAAAAGTTTACTTGGCGAAGATAATGTAAAAACGGTCAGAAAATAAAAAAACAAAAAACAAAAGAGAGGTATAAATTTTATATGAATGAAAAATCAAAAAATTATAATTTCATGTTTAGGTTTTCTAAATTATTACAGCCTGTTTTTAATGTTTTATTTTATGTCTGCATATTTTTTATTATATTGGCTTTTATATTATCTGTTATATTGTTTTTTGTAAATGTGGAAGTTGAAAAAATGCTTTTGCCGCCGTTTATGCACAAAATTATAAATAATTCAGGTGAAATCACAGAATACGAAATATCTTTCGGGAACGGGATAAAAGTAGTCACGGATTATAAAAACGTTGTGCTTGATGATATAAAAGCAGTGCTTTATGCCGGGATATTTGTGCTTATATGCACGTTTTTGACGGTTGCGCCGGTTTTTAGATTTTTATCTTTGATTTTGATAAATATAAATTCAGGAGATCCGGGGAAAATGCTCGACGAAAAAAATCCCAGATATATTATGTTTATAGGTCTGTGTATATTTTTAGGGACAGTTTTAATCAGGTTCATGATGAGATTTTATAATTATTATTTGGCTGCGAGATTTATAAAAGGCGCGCCTCAGGAGATAAAATTATCTCTGGGGATAGATATTTTAGACGGAATGACGGGACTTGCGATTTTATTTATAGGGCTTATCTGCGCATATATATTTCAGTGCGTGCGGCAGAAATAAAAAATCAAACAGCATGTTTTTTATCCTCTTTTATTTAAAGAGGAATTTTTTTCGCAAAAAAAATAAAAAAATTTAAAATACCTCTTGACAAATAATATTATATGGTGTATAATATTATCAAGAAACAAAAAACACACACAAAATAAATAAAAATAAGGGGTGAATGTGGATTGATATTTACCGTAAACGCTTCGCTTCTTGATGCGATTGTTTTATCTGTCGTGGCTGAAAACGACACGTACGGCTATAAAATAACTCAGGAAGTAAACAACATAATAGGAATCTCTGAATCTACGCTGTATCCTGTTCTGAGAAGATTGCAGAAAGACAATAATCTTGAAGCATACGACATGGAATATCTCGGCAGAAACAGGAGATATTACAGGATAACAAACAAAGGCAGGATTTTATTGAGCCTTTACAAAGAAGAATGGGAAATATACAAAGAAAAAATCGACAAAGTTTTCGACAAAAATTTTGGAGTTGACGCAAAAAACCAAAAGAAGAAAAATGAACACAAGAGCGCTAATTTCGGTGAATTTATCGAAAATTTAAAAATCGGCGAGAAAATAGAAAATCTTAAAATAGATGAAAAGATAGAACTTTTGAAAAACGAAGGATTGAAACTGGGAAAGAAATTTGATGATTTTATTAACAGCAAAACCGAAAAAACCGGAACTAAATCTAAAAAGAACGCCAATAAAAACACAGGCGGAGACGAAAATAAAAAAAGCGAAACGGACAAAACAGACCCAAAAGACGAATAAATGATATTGTTTATTATTAAAATTATAATTGCGAGGTAAAAATAAAATGAACAAGAATGAATTTTTGCAGAAACTTAAAGAGGATCTTTCTTCCCTGTCAGACGATGAAAGGCTGAACGCGCTTAAATATTACGAAGAATATTTCGCCGACGCCGGAGAGGATAAAACAGGGGATAATATAACGGAATTTATGTCTCCCGAAGATTTGGCGCACAAAATACAGGAAGAAATCGCCGAACTTGATAAAAAAGACCAAATCAAAGAAATCAAAGAAATCGAAAAAACTGAAGAAACTGAAGAAAATATCGAAAATATTTATAAAGAAGAAATTCCTGAAAAAGAAGAAATACCCAATGAAATAATAATAGAAATAAAAAAAGAAGAAAAAGGCGCAGATGCAGAAAAAGAAGAAGACACCCGGAATCAATGGCAGTATCAGAAAAATATATATAATTCAC
Organism: Oscillospiraceae bacterium; assembly: GCA_009783265.1. Taxonomy (GTDB): domain Bacteria; phylum Bacillota; class Clostridia; order Oscillospirales; family WRJC01; genus WRJC01. The sequence continues at coordinate 61,474 of WRHM01000010.1, read as the reverse complement.
GCAGGCCGAAAAGTAATAATATGCTGAAAATTATATTGCTGCTTTGTACAGCTCCGTTCTGGATGCCTCTGGCGATAGCGGCGGCTTCAGTCGGATTCGGATTGTTTATGACTTTGTTCGGGATTGCGTTTGCGGTCGCGTCTATGGCGCTTGCTGGATTTATAATGATAGGCGCGGGGTTTATATCCGTAGGCTACGGCATAACAAATATATTTATAGATATGTCAAGGGCGCTTTATCCGATCGGAGCGGGGTTTGTTGTTTCGGGAGTCGGGATAATCATGGCTTATTTATTTACTAAACTTTCGATGGTTATGTTTAAATCGCAGTTTAAATTCGTTGGCTGGGCAGTACGCGGAATAACAAATAAATTTTCTAAATTTTCGCGTCAGGGCGCGTAAATTATAATTTACAGAGGGAAGAAAATATGAAAAAAATATTAATCATAGGAATTATTTTAATATTAATAGGCGGGGTGTTCTGCGGAGCGGCCTACGCGGTGGGGGAAAGATATATGGATTCGCAGGTAGTTGATGTTTCGGCGGCTTATTCGTCTGATAAAGTGAATAAAATAAATATAACTGAAAATGTGGCGAATATTAAATTTTTGAGATCCGGCGGCGGCGATATTATAGTAAAAGCCGAAAATATTGCCGAATCTGAGTTTAAATGTTTATTGACTGAAGATAATATTTTACAGATTTCGTATAATCCAAGGTCAGTAAAATTCGGCTTTATAAATCTTCCGTCGTTTATTTTCGACTGGAAAAATAAATCCCCGGTTATAAATATTTATATACCCGAAGGGAAAATATTTGAGGAAGTTAAATTTAACGGCGGCGTCGGGAGTATAAATGTCGAGCAGATAAACGCCAAATCGCTGATTATCGGCGGCGGCGTGGGTGAATATAATATAAAAAATATGATCACGGAAAATCTCAGGATTGACGGCGGAGTTGGAAGCGTTAAAATCGACGGTATAATTAATGGAGACACAAAAATCGATGGCGGGGTAGGGGAAGTAAAAATAACAGGTCAGGCAAACGGCAATATTAAATTAAGCACAGGCGTAGGCAGCGCGGATCTGGATTTGACCGGAAATGTCGGGGACTATAATTTTAAAGTGAACAGAGGCGTTGGAAGCATAAGATTAAACGGCAGTAAAATGCCGGATTCGATACAAAATGGCGGCAAATATAATATAGATATTAACGCAGGCGTCGGAAGCATAAATATAAACATAAACGGTCAATCAGCGTATCCTGAGCCGCCTGAATCACCTGAACCGCCGGAAGTTCCGGAGCCGCCGGAATTTAATGATTAAAAAAATAATATAATAAATATAAAATTAAAAGGAGGATATGAATCATGAAAAAATTGTACAAAGTTGACGACGGGAAAATAATATGCGGGGTATGCGGGGGAATCGCGGAATATTTTAACATAGATCCTTCGCTTATCAGGATTGCGACAGTTATTTTGGGTTGTTTCGGCGGCGGGGGATTAATAGCATATATAATCGCCGCGGTTATTCTTCCCAGAAAGAGCGAACTGGGATTATAAAATATATGCGTAGGGGCGGGGTTTTCCCGCCCGTCGCTTTTTCCTGCCCTCTTTTGTAAAGAGGGTTTTGGCGCGAAATTTTTTGCATTGAAAATAATTTTACGGCAAAATTTTTTAAATAAAATAAAAATATATAGAATTTTAACAAAATTTATATAAGTTTGTGTTATATTAAATACAACGAAATTTTTGATAAAAATTTAATGAAAAAGTGAGGGTAAAATTATGCTTAATGTAGCAATGCTCAGCAAATGGCACGTTCACGCGGGCGGTTACGCCAACGAAGTAAAAAAACTCGGACATAATATCCCCGTAGTCTGGGACGAGGACGAAAACAGGGGGAAAGATTGGGCAAAAGAACTTGGATGCGACTATGAAAATGATCTGGCGAAAGTTCTGGCGAGAAGCGATATAGATGCAGTTGTCGTCGATACAGAAACTTCAAAGCACAGAGATGTTATGATCGCCGCGGCAAACGCGAAAAAACATATATTCACGGAAAAAACTCTTGCCGCAACTAAAAAAGAAGCTCTCGAAATAGCAAAAGCAGTCGAAAAAAATAAAGTAATATTCACGATTTCAATGCCTCAGAGAACTTCGCCCGTTGTTTTATACGCCAAGCAAATCATAGAATCCGGCGTATTAGGGCAGGTGAACACCGCGAGATTCAGGAACGCTCATAACGGCGCAAGCGGCGACTGGCTGCCTGATTACTGGTATATCGAAAAAGACGCGTGCGGCGGCGCGATGATGGATCTGGGCTGTCACCCGATGTATGTGGCAAATTATTTATTGGGCGACCCTGCAAGAATTACGTCTATGTATAACGCGACGCAAAAAAAATCGATCGACTACGGAATAGAAGACAATGCCATAAATCTTATAGAATTCAAAAATAAAGCTATCGCAATGGTAGAAACAAGCTTTGTGACCCCGGTATCGCCGTGGGCATTTGAAATCTACGGGACTGAGGGAATGTTTCTTGGCAGCGATAATAATATTAGGCTCTCAACTCCGGAGACAAGAAAATTAAGGGACGGATTTATCGAAGTTACAAAATTGCCTAAAAGCTTACCGTCGCCGATGCAGACATGGTTTAACGCGATAGAAAAAGGCGACTCAGTTGTTTTTGATATAAAAGCGGGAATCGGCTTGTCGGAATTACTGGAAAACGCATATATATCTCATAAGACAGGAACAACAGTCACGATAAAATAAAAAAATAATATAAAAAGCGCAGGGATTATCCCCGCGCTTTTTTGCTATTAAAGCATATAATATAAATCTTTCACATTCAATCCTGATTTTATCGCTTTATAAAATTTTTCTGTAAGCGCGAAATCTTCAGGATTTTCTGCGATTAAATCAAACGAACCGGACTCTATTAATATTTCGCTCAGACTTTTGCCGCTTAATTTATCGCTTTTGAAATTCACAGCCGCCGCTATCGCGAGGCAAATATAATTTACAGGCAGATTATTTTCCATGCATAATTTATACGCTCCGAAAATCCTGTCATTTGGCGACAATTTGCGTTTTAAATCAATACCCACGCGATGTACAGTGTCTCCGAGCATTTTATTGCCAAATCTGCGAATCAAATCGCCGATACAGTCAAAATCAAATTCGCCGTAAATTTTTTCAAGAGCCATACCGGAATATTGCATTGCTTTTTGTGCGATTGTTTTTATATAAAAATCGTTTATCGCCTGCCAGATATATTCATATCCGGAAATATCGCCAAGATACGCGCAGACTGCGTGTCCCATGTTGTGGACATATAATTTGCGTTTTATAATATATTCAAACGGCGAATACGCGATTATATTTTTTATCTCCGGGATTTCTTCGCCTTTGAATCCGGCCTTATCAACATAAAGATATTTATAATTTTCCGTGACGATTCTTAACAAATTGTCTGATTTCATTTCATCAGTCTGCACAGGGACGGTTCTTGAAACCGAAGCCTGAACAAAACCGATTTTTTCGTTATATAAATCTTTATAATTATCGTCGATATATTCAAAAACCCCGCCGCGCATTATTTTATCCGCTCCGACTAAGTTTTCGCATAAAATTATATTTAAAGGCTCAAAATTATTATCCCGGAATTTTTTATTTATGCCGTCCGCGACAGGCTCCATGATATATTTTAATATATTTACCCCGACAGCCGTAGCCATAATATCCGCTTTTGATATAACGTCCGAAATTTCATCTGAGTTTTCAGGAGAGCCATCAATTCCGCGAATATTTTTTATCATGATTTCTGTCGGCGAAGTATCATTGATGCCGCTTTCAGAGACGAATTTTACCGGATATTCTTTTTTATCGTTTATTAAATTAATTAATTCTGTGTTTACGTCAATAAAAGACGTTTCATATCCGGATTCATAGAATAATTGCCCGATAAATCCCCGACCGATATTTCCCGCGCCATATATGACTGATTGTTTTTTCATATTATTTTTAATCCTTTGTATAAATAAGTAACGCAGAAAATGCTTATTTTACACGGGTGTTTATTGTAGGGCACGACCACTGGGCGTGCCGCATGTCTGATTCTACGCGGGTTTTATATCGGCGGAACGCGCAGGGGCGCGTTCCCTACAATTCATACGCCGTACCTAATATAAATTCCCTGCTCTAAATTATTTTCTATATACTTTCCGTATTATTGAGCAGATACTTTTCGGCTTCATAACACCATAAGCCGTTATTTGATTTAACTATCCTGTCAAGTTCAGCAAATATTTTATTTGTTTTGCCGAGTTCGCCGAAATTATTTATCGCGGTCAGCGGCATTTTTATATTCGTGTAAATCAGCATTTTCCCGGCGCGTATATTGGGCAGATTAAGAGTCGTTTCAATAGCGGAGTCAAGACCTCCGACATGCGTTATCATAATCGACGGGTTTATTTTACCCGAACCCATCATTTCGAGCGATTCGCGTATATCGTCGGTATTCCCGCCGCTTGTGCCGACTATATGCGTTGACAGATAATGCGCGTTGTAAAAATTAAACTCGGCCGAAAATTCCGGATTTGAAGGACCTGCAAAAAAGTTAAGACAGCCGTCCCTGCCGAGTATTTTATTCCCCGTTTCGACCAATTCTTTGACAGGGGCGTAAACAAAAACATCGTCGAAGCCTTTGTTATCAGTTAAGTCTAATACAGCCTTTTCAGGCTTTTCATGTCCCGATGTGTTTAAATATATAAGTTCGACCCCGTTGTTTTTTGCTTCATCGACTGTTAAAACAGAAGCGGCCCTGTCAAGCCGGGACTGGTCAATATCGACGACTACGACTTTTTTCGGCTTTCTGCCGCAGTGAATAGTATAATCAATCGCCCCAAGCCCCATCGGGCCGGCCGCCCCGAGATACGCGCAGTTGCCGCCCTCGATTATTCCCATTTTATGAACATAAACTCCCGGAGTTGTGTGATAGCTTGCGTGATACGCGCCGATTATGCACGACATAGATTCCGCAAGCGAGCCAAAATAAAAAGCGTCGCCGTTATATTCAAGCAGGCAGTCCAGTTCCATGATTTCGTGCGGGAGTATGATATAAGTGGCGTTTCCGCCTATATAATTATATGAATATCCCGGCGCGTCAAGAGAGCCTTTGTAATTTAAGTTGGGCTGGATAGTGAATTTTACGCCGGCTTTGAATTTATTTTGCCATTTTGTGCCGACTTTGACTATTTCGCCGCATAATTCATGACCGATAATCACGGGGTTTTTTGCAACGTTATCAGGGACTCTTTTATGCTTCGCGCCTTGAATCGCCGCTTTGTACGACGACATGCAGAGCGTGTCTGAGATAATATGCGCGAGAATTTCGTCGTCTTTTATTTCCGGAAGCTCAAATTCTTCGAGGCGTAAATCGTTTTCACCGTATAATCTAACAGCTTTTGTTTTCATAATTATATTTTCTCCTTTATAAATTTACTCTTATTGATTCGTAAACTTTTTTAAAGCCTACTTTTTGATATAATGCGGCGGCTCTTTGATTATAATGCCCGGTGGTTATTTCTGCATCACAGCCTGATTCATAAATTAATTTTAAAACTGAACGTACAATCACTTCGCCGTACCCCTTTCCCTGAAATTCTTTGCGGACGCAGGTTTCTGTAATATGCCCGTCTTTATGTCCGCAAAAACCGATTAATTCGCTATCTTTGAAAAATAACGTTGTTCCGCCGCGTTCATACAGGAAATCTGATGTTATGCGTTGTTTATCATTGCGAAAACTACCCGGCGTATCAGGAAAAGGCGTAAATAAATCTTCCATTACATCAATACAGGCATCTATCATATCTTCAGTACACTTGCGCGCAATTAATCCTTTCATGTCAACATTAGAGTTAATATCGTCTTTTTCTATACGAAATCGGTAGAAATGGTATGGATTAAAACAATTATCAAACCGTTCAATCAAAATATTTGAAAATCCGTTTATTTGGGAATACCATAAAAGAGTGGAGCTTTTTTTATTATCATTGATACATCGTTTTATTTTATAAATAAACCATTCAATCATTTGTGAACAAGGCGAATTAAAAGACAATATTTCAAATCTCAAAGAATCTTTATAGGTAAATACTTTGAAACCTGCTTTGTCCTCCTCTGTATCGGTCAGCAATAACTTTTCTATTATGATAAAATCTGATTTATTATACATGTGGTCGCCGGAATCAATAATTTTAAACAATTTATTTGCAGAATTATCGAATCCGATTTTTTCAATTTTCATAATACCCTCATTATATAATTTTATTTCTTAAACAATTTTTTAAATCTCTTTTCGAGACTTGATTTTCTTTGTTCAGTAGATTCGTAATCAATCGTATATATGTTATTTTCTGCGTCAAATTTTAAAATATCACTCTCTTTTATATTTTCGGGCAGTTCTGATACCGGAATGTCTGATTTATTTTCGTCATCGTCAAATAAAACCGCAATATCTTCTTCGATTCTGTCAATTGTGTAATATTTGTAAGACATATAATATTTTTTCGCCTTTCTCTTGACATTTTTATATATTTGTTGTATAATAATAGCGGATAGTGAACCGTAAGACGGTTAGCTAAAAATTGTTAGTTAATAAATTAACCGCCAACCTTGCTTCGGGGGCGGTTAATTTACTTTTATATTAAAAAAATACATCAGCAATAATACTGTTATTATGTATATTATAAATTTAAGTAAACTGTGTTTTTTCACAATCTCACCTCCCTTCGGGAAGATGAGCTAACCGTCCATGACACTATCCTTTTTATAGTATAACACAATTATTTTAAAAGTCAAGATTTTTTTAATTTTCAAGGGGATTATGGATTTTATGGATAATAATCTAAACGATATAAAAAATAAAATAGAAAATTTAAGAAAACAAATAGAATTTTACGGAAATAAATATCACGAAGAGGACGAGAGTTTAATCAGCGATTACGATTATGACATGCTTGTAAAAGAATTAATATCTCTTGAGGAAGAATACCCGGAGTTTGACAGCCCGTATTCCCCGTCAAAAAGAGTCGGGGGAAAAACTCTTGATAAATTTGAAAAAGTTACGCATCAAGTAAGAATGGGGTCGTTGTCAAATGCGTATTCAAAAGAAGAATTTATAGATTTTATCGAAAAGACAAATAAAATATTCGACGGCGAAAAACAGGAATATTTAGTCGAATATAAAATAGACGGGCTTTCGGTTTCGCTTGAATACGAAAACGGAATGTTTGCGAGGGGATCTACGAGGGGCAACGGAATCGTCGGCGAAAATATAACTGAAAATCTCAAGACTATAAAATCTATCCCGTTTAAATTAAACGGGGATTATCCGGATTATCTCGAAGTCAGAGGCGAGGCGTTTATGCCGATCAGCGTGTTCAGGCAGTTAAACGCCGCAAGAGAAGAACAGGGGTTACCACTGCTTGCAAATCCCAGAAACGCCGCTGCGGGAAGTTTAAGGCAGCTTGACCCGCGCGAAGCCGCAAGCCGCAAACTCGATATATTTATTTTTAATATACAACAGATAGAAATAAGCGGCGATATAACCGACAGAATCGAAAGAAAATTCAGGACTCACGCCGAGTCTCTGGATTATCTTGCGTCTCTGGGATTCAAAGTGTCGCCGTTATATAAATCATTTACGGAAAGCGGCGATATTACTGCCGAAATAGATAAAATCGACGCAAGCCGTTTTGATTTAAACTTTGAAATCGACGGAGCCGTGATAAAATTAAATGATATTGCTAAACGCGATATAATCGGTGAAACTGTGCATTCGCCGAAGTGGTCGATAGCGTATAAATATCCTCCCGAAGTGAAAAGCACTAAACTTTTAGATATTATAATTCAAGTAGGGAGAACGGGAGTTTTAACGCCGAACGCGATTTTTGAGCCGATAAGATTAGCCGGTACAAATGTGTCAAAAGCGACTCTGCACAATATGGATTTTATCGCCGAAAAGCAGATTAAAATAGGCGATATAATAAACGTCCGGAAAGCCGGAGAGATAATCCCCGAGATTTTATCTGTTGAATTAAGTAAAAGAGACGGCACAGAGAGAGATTTTATTCCGCCGGATATATGCCCGTCATGTTTTTCAAATGTATATCATGACAATCAGGACGTGGCGTTACGGTGCGTAAATCCAATGTGCCCGGCGCAGTTAGAGCGCAATATAATTCACTTCGCGTCAAAAAACGCCATGAATATAGAAGGATTGGGGCCGTCCGTCGTAAAACAGCTTATCGAAAATAAATTTATATCGTCGTCGGCGGATTTATATAATTTAAAAGACAAAATTGACGAAATCGCAAATATCGAGAGAATGGGCAAAAAAAGTTCGCAGAAATTGATCGACGCGATAGAAGCGTCAAAATCAAGGGGACTGACTGCGTTTTTCTTCGCATTGGGAATCAGGCACATAGGCGAAAAAACAAGCGTGCTGATCGCTCAGAAATATAAAAACATAGAAAAATTATATTCGCCTGAATTAATAGCAGTCGAAGAACTCACGCAAATCAAAGATATAGGCGAAGAATCGGCGAAAATGGTCGTGAATTATTTCGCGGATTACAAAAATATCGAATATATCCAAAAATTCAGGAGTTACGGCGTAAAGACTTATATCGACGAAACCGACGAGGATAATATGAATGTCTCGGATAAATTAAACGGTTTAAAGTTTGTCGTTACCGGGACGCTGATAAAATACAAGCGCGACGAAATCGAGAAGTTTATCGTGAAAAACGGCGGCGAGGTTGCATCAAGCGTATCAAAAAAAACTGATTATGTTTTAGCGGGCGATAACGCGGGAAGCAAACTCGAAAAAGCGCAAAATTTGGGCGTGAAAGTGATAAACGAAGATGAGTTTGAGGAAATGCTGGAATCGTAGGGCACGACGACCCGGCGTGCCGCTGATAAAAAATAAATATAAAATAAATTATGCGGCGTGCCGAGGTCGTCACGCCCTACATGAAGAGGGATAAAAATCTATGATAATATTAATCGGCGGCGTTGGATATGCCGGAAAGACGCTTATGGCGCAAAAATTGCTTGAAAAATATAAAATCCCCTATCTTTCGATAGACCATTTGAAAATGGGTATATATCGCTCTGACCCTAATTGCGGATTTCACCCGGAGAGCGACGCTGAAACCGGCAGTTGCGAATTTATTGCCGATAAATTATGGGGAATATTAAAAGGCATAATCATGACAAACATCGAAAACAAGCAAAACCTGATTATCGAGGGAGCATATTTAATGCCCGAAAAAATTAAAGAATTAGAACTTGACGAAGAATATTCGCCGTATATTATATCGTTTTATATGGGATTTTCAAGAAAATATATTGAACAAAAATGGCATTCGCAAATTCAAAAAAACATGGGCGCTATTGAGGCAAGAACGCCTGAGCGCGATGATATAACGTATGATATTTATATTTCGGAAAATGCGCAAATGAAAAAAATGTGCGAAGATTGCGGCGCGAAATATTTTGAGATAAACGGCGAATATAATAAGTATATACAAAAAGTTTATGAATGGATTGACGAAAGGGTAAAAAATGTTTTTAGATAAAGTCGAAATATATGTCAAAGCCGGAAACGGCGGGAACGGTTGCGTGTCGTTTCACAGGGAAAAGTACGTTTCCAGAGGCGGTCCAGACGGCGGCGACGGCGGAAAGGGCGGCAATATTATATTTACAATCGACAAAGGGAGCAATACCCTGCTCGATTTTAAACACAGGCGCAGATTTATCGCCGAAAACGGACGCGACGGCAAACCGTCGAAAATGTTCGGCAAATCAGCTCAGGATATTATTATAGAAGTCCCGCCCGGCACTCTTATCAGAGACGCCGAGACAGATAAAATAATCAAAGATATGTCGGACTGCGGCGATTTTATTATAGCCAAAGGCGGCAAGGGCGGCTGGGGCAATTCGCATTTCGCAACGCCGTCAAGACAGGCTCCGAATTTCGCCAAAAACGGGCTTCCCGGCGAAGAAAAAAAAATAATTCTGGAACTTAAAATGCTCGCCGAAGTCGGGCTTATAGGTTATCCGAACGTAGGCAAGTCGTCTATATTAAATATAGTCAGCATGGCAAGGCCGAAGATCGCAAATTATCATTTCACGACTTTGTCGCCTAATCTCGGCGTTGTTCATGTTGACGACGGGTTTGAGTTTGTCATGGCTGATATACCCGGATTAATAGAGGGAGCGTCAGATGGCCTGGGACTTGGGCATGATTTTTTGAGACATATAGAACGCTGCAGATTACTTGTGCATGTCGTTGACATATCGTCAGGCGAGGGACGCGACCCAATAGATGATATAGATAATATAAACGCCGAACTTGTGAAATTCAGCGAAGAATTGATAGACCGGCCGCAGATAATCGCCGCAAATAAAATAGATTTGCTCGAGGATTTTTATGATATTGTAGGGCGCGACGACCCCGGCGCGCCGCAAACCCCCGTCGGCGGCGTATCCGCCGACACCCCCTTTCAAAAGGGGGCTTTCGCAGAATTTGAAGAGTACGCGAAAAATTTAGGCTGCGACGTAGTTTATATATCCGCCGCGACAGGTGAGGGTATAGATAAATTAATCGAAAAAATCGTGCGTTTATACCCGTCGCTGCCGCCTATGAAAATCTACGAAAGCGAAATTATTGTAGGGGACGGCGTCCTCGACGTCCCACGCAACAGTCACGACGTAAATATAACCGTAGATAAAAACGTATATACAGTCGAGGGGGAATGGCTTTATAAAGTCGTAAATTCCGTGAATTTTGACGACAGGGAAAGCGCGATGTATTTCCAGCGCGTTTTAAATAAGAGCGGGGTCATAGAAAAACTTCGCGAATCCGGAATAAACGAAGGGGATACTGTGAATATTTACGGCGTTGAATTTGATTTTGTGGATTAGATACTAATCTACGTCTTTAAATTGCTTTTCATAATCTGATTTTTTATTTCCGGCAGAATTTATAATCGCTTTTATTGCCATGGCTATGCCGAATATTATAAGATATACCACGGTAAACGCAACAGATAAAAATAAAGTCGAGTCCTGATTTACAGTATATGCGCTTAACGGGATAATAATCAATAAAAAATCAAGATATAATAATATAAAAAACGCTATATGCCGGCTCATCAAAGGCAGTTTTTTGATTTTAAAAACCTGTGCCGCCGCTCCCGCCAAAATAGAGGCAAGCGCCAGAACAAAACAAAAGTTTAACGCGAATATATCATAAATATAAAATGTGCCTAAAATATTTAACGCGAAAGAAGTATTCCCCATAAATTTGCCTAAGATATTAAATAATATTATAACAGCCGAGAAATATATACACGCCTTTATAAATATATCTTTAATTATTTTTAATATATCAAAAACATTTATTTTTTTCATAAGATTTAATATTACCCCTAAAAAATTGTTTGTAGGGGCGACCGCCCTCGGCCGCCCGCAAAAAACACCACCGTAAAATCAGATTTACGGGCGACCGAGGGCGGTCGCCCCTACATATATTCTGCAACAAGGTGATTTTAATATATCGGGCCGAAATTCTGGCATGCCCTGTAATCCGCGCCCTCTAAATCGTTTGTGCCGAATTGCGACCACGCCGTAGGCCTGTATATTTGATCCTCCGGGACGTTGTGCATTGCGACGGGTATCCTCAAAATTGAAGCAAGAGTGATAAAATCCGCGCCTACATGCCCGTAGATTAACGCGCAGTGATTCGCGCCCCAATTTGACATAACTGAATAAACGTCGGAAAACGCACCTTTTCCCGTGGTTCTCGGAGCGAACCATGTTGTGGGCCATGTCTCGTCGGTCCTGTGATTTAACGTATAATGCACGTCCTCCGGGAGAGTTACGCTTACGCCCTCTGCGATTGATAAAGCCGGGCCTAAGCCTTTTGTTATGTTAAGACGTATCATAGTAAACGGTATGCCGCCTTTTGTTAAAAATGTCGAACTGAAACCGCCGCCCCTGAAATAGCCTTTGTTTCCGGGGCTCCATACAGTCGCTTTTAAGCATTTATCAACTTCTTCGGGAGTTATATCCCAAAATGATTTGAGTTTTCCCATTTCACCCGTGCCGTCCAAAGCCGCCGCTCCGGAATTAACTAAATGTATAAACCCGTTAGACGCGTCGCCCTCAAGAGTTTTTCCCGTAACCCGTTTAACAGCATCCGGCGACCAGTATGTGCGAACGTCGCAGAATATCGCCGCCGTGTTAGTCAAAAGTTTGCCGAATAGCATAGACGCGCCGTTTAAACTGTCGTTTTCAGTTGCGAGAATATACGGCTCTCTTATGCCGTTCCAGTCAAACGACGAGCATAATATAGCCTCCATAAAATCGCCGTTGGGCAGATAATCCGTCCATTGCCTCTGTCCCTGAAAGCCTGCGGCAATCGCGTTATGGCCGTTTGATTCTTCTATAAATCCCATTTCGGCGAGTTTTGGATTGCCAATCATTAAATCACGTGAAATCAACGCCATTTTTACGACATATTCCCATTCTTTTTCTTTTTGTTCGGGAGTGACTTTGGGATTATTATTATCCAAGCCTTCTTTGCAGTTTGCTTTTACCCATGCGAGGGCTTTGGCATATTCGTCTTTGTCATAAATTTCAAGTTTTATTCTTCTTTCGATTTCGACCATATCGACATATTCGCATCTCATGCCAAGATAATCCTGAAAAAACGAATCGTTGACCATCGAGCCGGCAATTCCCATCGAAACTCCGCCGATTGAGAGATAACTCTGGTCTTTCATGATAGCAACGGCAAGACCTGATTTAGCGAATCTCAATAATTTTTCTTTGACGTCGCACGGGAGTTCTTTTGTTCCCGCGTCTAAAACGTCTTTGCCGTAGATAGAAAACGCAGGGTAGCCTTTTTGATTATGTCCGGCAAGGGCCGCCGCGAGATAAACCGCTCCGGGGCGTTCGGTTCCATTGAATCCGAGTATAGCTTTTGGGGTATGCGGGTCTAAATCAAGAGTTTCAGTCCCGTAGCACCAGCTTAGAGAAACCGTTATAGAAACCCCGACGTTTTCTTTTTTGAATTTTTCGCGGCATAAATTCGCTTCATAAGCGCCGCTTATGTTTTGATCTGCTATAACGCATTCTACTTTTGTACCGTCGGGGTATCTCATGTTCTCTTCAAGAAACATCGCAACTGATTTTGCGAGTTCGGCCGTAGTTTCTTCGAGGGATTCTCTTACACCGAATCTTCTGCCGTCGATTGTAGGGCGTATGCCTATTTTCGGATATTTGCTCATAATTATTCTTCGCTCCTTTTTTTATTTTATTTAGGGTTTAAAATATGCAATTATCAAAGAGCTACTTTGCGGCGCGAATTACGCGGTTCGCGCCATGCCGCCGGTTTCCATGCAACGGGAGAAACCGTCTGCCAACATTTCAAATACGACTGTCCTCGTCACAGCTGTTCGCTTTACGTCTTCCGACGCTACGTTGTGCACTACTTTCACGGACTCACGAGACTGTCCGCAGTCCTCTCAGTTTCTTTATTATATCACGTTTCCAATAAACATGCTATTACATTTATGATCATCTTTTTTGTTTTTTTTCGCGCATTATATAAAAAGACATCAAATTCAGAATCCCCCGTCACGGTGCGTCGGGGTCGCCGCACCCTACACCGTGACACCCCCTTTACGCGGCTTCGCCGCTAAAGAGGGCTTTTTTTATTCAATCTCAGTAAACATCACGTTTGTCGGGATTATATCATAGCCTTTTGACAGGCTTTCGTCTTTTACAAATAAAATCATCTCAAAATCCAGGGAAGAAGCGTTATAGAAATTCAAAGCTTTTTCTTTTCCTATAACATATAACGCAGTTGATAAAGCATCGGAGACCGCGCCGTTGTTTATAAATTTTTCCCGACGTTCTTTAGTCTGCAAAGCCGATTGTGAATCCATGACGACGACGACGCACAATAAATCGTTATCCACAGGATAACCTGTTTGAGGGTCGATTATGTGACAGTAGTTATATTTATTGCCGGTATCGGGGTCAACGATTGTTATAAACCGCTCGTAACCTCCGGAAACCGATATAAATTTATCTGCGGCGTTTATATACCCGCATATTTCACCGTCAGGATTTATCGGGTCTTTCAATCCGACAGTCCACAAATTTCCGTCTTTGTTTTTTCCTGCTGCCAAAACAGAACTGCCAAAAGAAATAAGTGCATTGGGGATTCCCTCTTCGACTAAATAATCGCTTATTTTATCGAGAGCGTAGCCTTTGCCTATACCGCCTAAATCTATTTTAGGAATACCGTCGCTTTCTATAAAATAATAGCTATCGTTATGTTTTATTTCATAGTTAATGTCCCACGCTCTTTCTAAAGCGGGATAAAAATCTTCTTTTTCAGGGAGTTTATGCTCAAAATTTTCTTCTTTGTTATTTATATCCCATAAATCTATTATTTCGCCGAGACACGGATTATACGCGCCTTTTGTCTGTTCCTGCATGTATTTTGCGGTTTCAAGAAGTCCAGCGGTTTCCTGCGATAATCCATATATTGCCGGAGATACGTCCACACGAAAAACCTCGGTTAAATAAAATTTATTTAGCTGATAAATTTCGCTTGTCTCGATTGTATTCGAAATCCTGCTTTCTATTTCTTCGCATATCTCCTGTATTTTTGCGTTGGCTTCTTTTCCCGTTTCAGATATTTTTGTTATGACCGTGCTTTCGGCGAATGTATCCATTGTAAAAAAATATTCGGTCTGGACTGATATGCGTGAACAGGAAGATAAAAAAAGCAAGCATAAAATCAAGAACAAAGCCGCCAAAGCCCCCTTCCCAGAAGGGGGTGTCACGAAGTGACGGGGGTTGCGGAATTTGATTTTACGTGGGGAACGACAACCCCCGCCGCCTGCGGACGGCACCCCCTTCTGAGAAGGGGGCTTCGGAGTTATTGACATGCGGTTATATTCTCTTCGATAAAACATCATTTTCATATTTTTTTACATCGGCAAGCCATTTGTCTCTCACCGGAACGTTATTTATTTCGCAGTAATAATCCCAGACTGACTGGAACGGATATGATTTCAATTCTTCGAGCAACGCAAGCCTTGTCGTCAAATCTCCGTCTGCTTCAGCTTTTTTCAATAACTCAACAGGTTCCAGATATGCTCGCAACATTGCTTTAAGCGTATTTCTTGAGCCAATGACCATAGCCGCGATCCTGTTGATTGACGCGTCGAAATAATCCAGCGCCACGTTTATTCTATTGCCGTAATCACCTCTTACAATTTCCTGACAAATCGCGAGAAGTTCGTCGTCCATAACGACAACATGGTCGCTGTCCCATCTTACAGGTCTTGACACATGCAGTAATAATTCCGGGATAAACATCATGATTGTCGCGATTTTTGCCGAGATAAACTCAGCCGGATGAAAATGCCCCGCGTCGAGAGTTAATAATAACTGCTTATTTTTCATGACATAGCACAAATAAAACTCATGCGAGCCGACAACATAAGATTCGCTGCCTATGCCGAATAATTTACTTTCAACCGCGTCGCCTGTCGCGGCTGGATCGAGTTTTTCAGATATCGATTCATCAAGCGACTGCATAAGCCTTTCTCTGGGAGCGGTCTTATCAATCGTGAAATCTTTGAATCCGTCGGGGATCCAGATATTATTTAGAGATCTTATGCCGGTTTGCTTGCCGATATATTCAGAGATTTTGCGGCATCTTTTAGTATGTTCGACCCAGAATTTTCGTATACTTTCGTCAGAACTTGAGAGAGTAAACCCGTCTGAGGCTTTTGGGTGCGAAAAATACGTGGGATTAAAGTCAATCCCGGTTTTTTGTTCTTTCGCCCAGTTTACCCAGCCGTCAAAATGCGTGGGTTCTATTTCGTCCCTGTCGATTTTTTTATCAGAATCTGATTCAAGATACATTGCGTGGATATTAGCTTTTTTAATTCCGGGGATAAACTCAAACGCTTTTGCCATATCGTCGCGGAGTTCTTTGGGATTGCGCGCTTTTCCGGGATAATTGCCCGTTGCGGCAAGCCCGCCGTCGAGGCTTGCGCCGGAATTTTCAAATCCTCCGACGTCGTCGCCCTGCCAGCAGTGAACAGAAAGCGTGAAATTTTTCAAAAGTTCCAATGCTTTGTCTGTATCAACGCCGAGTTCTGAATATATTTCTTTTGCTTTTTCGTATGCTTTTTGAATAGACATAAAATTATTTCGCTCCTTTATTATATTTTAAATTTATATTTCGTTTCCATTTTCCCATAATTCGCACTCTGATATATCTATGTCGCTGTTCCATGCGATTGCATAGCCTCCGCAGTCAATATGAACCTGTTTAAATAAATCATTATATTTTAAATCTTCATAAATACCAAACTGTGGAATTAATTGCTTAACATCATATTTTTTACTTATACCGTTTTCAAATTCAACAAATAAAATCATATCTTCCAGAGGTTTAACAGATTTTACTTTTATTGATAAACTCATTAAATCACCCCCATAAATTATATTTTATTTTAACGGCTCTAATTTTTTAAGAGTTTTGGTATTCCACATTTTCATTCACTCCTTTTTTATATATTTTATTTAAATTTCAATCGTTTTTTTGTTACTAATATTCCTATGCTCAATGAAATCAAGCCCAAGATAATAAATCCTCCCCAAACAATATTCCAATATTTATTTGAAGCATCATACATCCAGTATATAAGATTTTTCCATATTTCAAGCTTTATTGTTATAGCAAATAAATCAAATATAACATAACCGCCGCCAAATATGTAAAACCAGCGCCACCAATAATTATTATTTTTATTTTTCAAAAAAACTATGATACCTGCTACACAAAGAACTGACATCAACCCCATAAGAACATAATAAAACCATCCGCGGTCATTCATAATAGAAAGCCAAAATTTAGAATAACCGTTTCGGTCGGTCAATCCCCAAATTCTATGCAAATGAAATATACCGAAAAATATGAACACTACTGGTTCAAACCAAATAATTTTAGATTTATCGTTCATTTTTGTACCAATTAAAAATTTAAATAGAAATTCAAATAGAAATTAACCTCTCATATCTCCCAAGTGCATCGTCCCATATACCCGTGTTTTTCGGCTCGTAGCACACAACGTCAAACGAATCCGCGATTATTTCACGCGCTTCGCTTAAACCCGCAATCTCTCCCAACGCCATCATCTGTACGGCAATATTGCCTATAGCAGTTGCCTCGACCGGTCCGGCATATACCGGAATCCCGCAGGCGTCCGCCGTTAACTGACATAAAACAGATTCTTTTGTCCCGCCGCCGACTATGTGAATATACGGAGCTTTTACGCTTTGCAATTCATTGATTTGCCTAAGCGTGCGTTTGTACGCCAAAGCCAAACTGTCAAATATACACCGGATTATCTCGCCTTTGGTTTGAGGAACATGCTGCCCGGTTCTTTTGCAAAAATTCATGATTCTTTCAGGCATATTTCCCGGAAACGCAAATTCCGGGAAATCCACGTTTATTAAACATTTCAACGGCTCGGATTTTTCCGCCATGTCAGAAAGCTCGTTATAAGTTATTTTTTCTCCCTCACGTTCCCATTGACGCTTGGATTCTTGCTCAAGCCATAATCCAGCGACGTTTCTCAATACTCTTATAGTATTATTTACGCCGCCCTCGTTTGTGAAATCATATAACGCCGATTTTTCGTTGATTATCGGCTCTTTTGATTCTGTCCCCATAAGAGACCATGTGCCGGAACTTATATATACAAAATTTTCGCCTTTTGCCGGGACTGCCGCGATTGCCGAGCCTGTATCATGACTTGCGACATTTATGATTTTCGCTTTTATATCGCCTATATCTTCCAAAACATCAGGCAAAAGTCCGCCGAGAATATTCCCCGGCCTAACTATTTCCGTAAATAATTTTTCAGGGATTCCCATAGGCGAGAACAATTCTTTTGCCCATGTTCTTTTTTTCGCGTCAAGCAGAGCCGAAGTCGAAGCTATCGTATATTCCGTCTTTTTTATACCTGTGAGAAAATAATTTAATAAATCGGGAATCATCAAAAAAATTTCGGCATTGTCAAACACGTGAGGCCTTTGCATTGATAAAGCCAAAAGTTGAAATATCGTGTTAAACTGCATATATTGCAGTCCGGTTATATTATATAATTTATCTCGCGGGATTCTTTTATACGCTTCGATATTAATATTATCTGTGCGTTTATCCCTGTAATGATAAGGATTTTCAAGCAATCTGCCTGTCTTGTCAAGCAGACCGAAATCTACGCCCCATGTGTCTATGCCGATAGTTTTTATATCTTTGTCGTCAGAAACAGCGCAGTTTCGTATAGAATTTTTGATTTCAAAAAATATTCTTAAAATATCCCACATAAAAGAGCCGTTAATATTTACAGGATCGTTTGAAAATCTGTGATTTTCCCTGAGCGAAAGTTTTTTGCCGTCAAATTCGCCGATTATTCCACGGCCGCTTGACGCGCCGAGATCAATCGCGAGCATTTTTAATTTAGAAGCAGACATAAATTTTTTATATCCTTTCCGTAATATTTTTTATCATCTTTTTGTTTTTTGTCAATAACGCGCGGGATTTTTCGCGACGGTCAGTTCGCTTTATTTTTGCGATTTTCCGGTCTTTTCTTCTTCGCCAAACGAAAAAAATCGTAGCAGGAATCGCCCAAAACGCAATTTCTATAATAGTTTCAAATATAAATTCCATTATAAATTTCATTGCTAAAATATCTCCATTATTTATTTTTTTATCCCACTCAAAATATCTTTCAGCGCATTTGCAGCGGCTGCGAACGCCTCCGGTTTTGACTTGAATTTATTTTTTACAATCATATTTTTTTTGCCCTCGCCCTCTAATTCGTCAATACCGGTAAAAACCGACAAATGAGGCTCGATTGACAAAAAACCGTCAAAGTTTCTGTTCAATATCAAATCCGACAAAATTTCTTTTATTTTCCCTTTGCCGAAACCTGCCGGAACTATTCCGGTCTCGCCGGCGTCTTTGATGTGCATATATTCTATATGTCCGGCAAGCAAATCATAAGCCTCTGGATACGGCTCAAATCCGCCGACGATAAAATTCGCGGGGTCGAAAACAAATTTTATCCCGCCGTTAAACTCTTGCATAATATCAAGGCACAGCTCCGGCGACTCGCCGTAGATTTCACGTTCGTTCTCGTGGCATAAAACCAGATTTTTTTTCGTTGCCCGTTCCAAAAGAACCGCAAGCCTGCGCATTACTTCACCGCGATATTGTTTATACTGATTATCCGGTATAAAAAAGCTGAACATTCTTATATATTTTGTATCTAAAGTCAACGCCGAAGCAATAACATTATCGAAAACTTTTAAATGTTCGTCAAAATCGTCCGTGATTTTTATTTTACCAATCGGCGAGCCTATAGCCGAGACTTTTATTTTATATAAATCCAGTAATTTTTTTGCGCCGTCCATTTCGTTTTGAGTCAATACGCTTATATTTTTACCGTTTACTCCGCGAACTTCTATATACTCTATATCGTTTTCTTTTAATCCTTTTAATTGATTTTCAAAATTGTCGTCGATTTCGTCCGCGAATCCGCTTAATTTTACCATGTTTGAATTTACTCCTTATATATGTTTTTTTTATTTTTTATTAAAATATTGACAAATAAAATTTGGATGACTTCCACTAATGTTTTTTTCTAATTTTACGGTTGAATGTATATTCCGGATCCATCTGTTTAAATGGGCAATTAAAAAGATAAATATTATAAAAACACTTATTGTTTTTTTCAACATATTGTTATTATCCCTTAAACGCAAAAAATAAATATTATTTGAATGGATTTACAATTTTCAACGTATTTTCGATGGTTTGTCCATCGTGCATATCTTCTGTGTAAATTACATCGCAGCCGTTTTCAAACGCAGAAGCGAGCATAAGGCAATCATAATAAGAAAAACCATACTTTTCGTTAAAATCAATAGCCATATCAATCGTTTTTTCGCTGATATACACCAATTCGTTTATCTGTCTTACTTCTTGTTGCACCATTTTAATTTTTTCAATGTGCGTTTTCCATTTTTTAATCAATACATTGTTTATTTCGTTTAAAATTTGCGTGCTTATTATACATTCATTTGCTGTATTTATAATTTTTTTGCTTGTTTTTTGTTTCTCGTGTTCGTCATCGGAATACAAATAAATATATATATTGGTATCGAAAAATGCTTTACCGTTCATTTGCTTCCTCCTTGTCAAATTTCCAACCGCTCGTATTTAAAAAAGGTTGAGAAATTAAATCAGTTCTTCTTCGGGCGTTAGCTTCTTCCCTGTCGAATTTCCATTGTTTTTTTTCCAATAAAATTACCTGCATTTCCGTTGTAATTTGCATTTTATATTTATCCGGTATTTTTATCATTCCGTTTTCGGGTTTAGCGTAAAATTCGTATGCCTGCATTATAAATTCACTCCCATCGTATATTATATAAATTCCCTATATATCCTATTCAAATTTTCCCATAGCCATCAAATTATCAAAACTGATTTTCATGCTTTCAAAAGCGTCAATTTTCACTTCGTCCTGTTCGACGAAATGCCATATTATATTGTTTTCTTCCGAAACTTTAAGAACTTTGTCAAAATTCATTATGCCTGTTCCGATTTCGGTCATGTCTATTTTATTATCTACAATAAACATATCTTTTAAATGCGTGGCGAAAATCCTGTCATTATATTTTTCCATAAAATCCGCAGGGTCAATTCCCGCGAATTGCGCCCAGCAGGTGTCAAACGTAAGTTTCAGACCGTATTTATCTGTATTTTCCAAAACAATATCTATGCCTGTTTTGCCGTTGTAGTTTTCAAATTCAAAATCATGATTGTGATACAGAAAAACTTTGCCGCTCTGTTTGATTTTCTCGATAGCGGGAGCAAAATCCTCGCAAAACTTTTTATATCCGTCCTCTGTTCTTTCATGCCCGAACATTCCGCCGATTCCTATGCCGGCGCAGTTAAAAATATCATGGTCTTCGATAACTTTTTCCGTTTCGTTTTTTATTCTTTGCGGCGAAGTGTGCGTTAAAATCACTTTAATATTATTGTCTTCCGAGACTTGTTTTATAAAATACGGCGAAATGCCGCCGCCTATGCCTGACACCTGAGCGTATTTATACCCGATAGCCGCGATTTTTTTCATTGTTTCAGCGAAATCTTTTTCGGTTTGCGTGAACTCGCGCACAGTATATAACTGCGCCCCTAATTTTAAATTCGGCATGAAAATATCCTCCTGAAAAAAATTAATTATATTTTTTGGATTTTATTACTGTAATTATAGATTATAAATAAATCAAATGTTATTGTCAACAATATTTGTTTAATTTTATTTGACTAACTTGAAAATATGTGATATTATTTATATAAAAAACAGGAGTAGGGGACTGTTCTTGCATATTCCCGAAAACATAAAACAAATGAAAAAAGTAGTAATCGCGCCGGATTCGTTCAAAGGGACAATGAGTTCGCTTGAAGTATGCGAAATTATAGATAAAGCGTTCAAAAAAATCAGGCACGAAATCAAAACCGTAAAAATCCCGGTTGCAGACGGGGGAGAGGGGACGGCTGACGCTTTTTTATACGCGATTGGCGGCGAAAAAATATTCGCGAAATCAAAAAACCCCCTGTTTGAGGACATAGATTCTTTTTACGCGATATTAAAAGACGGCAAAACCGCGGTAATCGAAACTGCGGCAGCATCCGGATTAACGTTGATAGAGGACAGAAAAAATCCTCTGGATTCTTCTACGTTCGGCACAGGATTGCTGATAAGACATGCGTTGGATAAAAATTGTGAAAAAATTATTCTGGGACTTGGGGGAAGTGCGACAAACGACGGCGGAGCGGGGATCATAAATGCTTTGGGAGTTGAACTTTTAGACGAAAACAAACGTGAAATAATCCCGTCAAACCGAGGGCTTGGCAAATTAAAATATATAGACGATACAAAACTTGATAAACGGCTGAAAAACTGCGAATTTATCATAGCCTGCGACGTCGAAAATATTTTATGCGGATCTTCGGGCGCGGCTTATGTTTTCGGGCCGCAGAAAGGCGCGGACGAAAAAACAGTAAAAATATTGGACAAGAATTTATCACGGTACGCCGATATATTGCGTGAAAAAACAGGCAAAGACATAAAAAATATTCCCGGAACCGGAGCGGCTGGGGGAATATTGGCGTCATTATTGAGTTTCCCGGATTATATCAACTGCAAAATCTGTTCGGGAATAGATATAATTTTGGATATTGCAAATTTTGACGATGTTATAAAAGACGCTGATTTGATTATCACGGGAGAGGGCAGATTTGATTCGCAGAGTTTAAACGGGAAAGCAGTTTCGGGTATAACTAAACGGGCAAAAAAACAAAATAAGCCGGTTATAGTAATAGCAGGAAGCACCGGAGAATACGGCGAAGAAGTTTACGATTTGGGAATACAGGCGATTTTCACGGCGTGTTCGCGAATTTATACGGATTTTGCCGAAGTAAAACAGTCATGTTTTGAAGATTTATATAAAACAACTGAAAATATTTTGAGGGTGATTTAAGCAGGAGTAATAGCGTGAAAAATATAAAAATGATTGTAACGGATTTGGATAGAACATTACTTAAAAATGATAATACCGTTTCTGAATATACAATATCAATACTTCAGCGTTGTCGTGATAAAGGTATTAAAATCTTTATTGCTACTGCGCGTCCGCCGCTTTTAAACAATATGTTGTCGTGGGGAAAAAATATATTATCATTATTTGATGGCGGTATATATTATAACGGCGGTTGTGTCATAATAAATAAGCAAAAGGAATATCTGCTTGTTTCTGATGAAATTGTACAAGAAACAATAAATAATGTGTGTAAATATGAAAAGCTCAATATAGCATTACAATTAACAAATGAAAAACACGCATTTCGGTTTCCTCTTGAAGACAAAGGATATAAAAGCTGGGGAGTCACTTCGGAAGAAGCTCTTACATTACAACAAGCTGTAAATCTCAGGACTGTAAAAATACTTATATTTTTTAATAATCTGATAGATTCGGTTACACCGTTAGATGATAAATTAATTATTTTCTTAAAAGAATTATGTAATGAAAATGCACAGTTTTATCTAACTGATAATGGAACATGTGTGCAAATAATGGGGAAATCCATAAATAAAGCGACAAGCATTGAAAAAATACGAACATCTTTATATTTTAAGAATAATGAAATAGTAGTTTTCGGCGACGATTATAACGACGTAGAAATGCTTCGGAAATGTGGTATAGGCGTAGCCGTTGAAAACGCCGTTGACGAAGCAAAACAGGCGGCAGATTTTATCTGCGCTACAAACGATAACGACGGCGTAGCAAAATGGATAGAAGAAAATATATTATATTAAAAATAAAAAAAACTTTTTTAATAAACCTTTGCTTCTTCTTCCCCCGACATAACGCGCATCGCGCCTTCTGCAAGAGCCTGCATTTCATACTCGCCCTTGTAAACGAGAATTTTCGCATACGGCGAAACCCTCTTTGACACAGCGGGGACAATCCAGTCAGATTTCGCCATGCCTCCGGTTAAAATCACAGCGTCTATATTTTCGCCGTCAAAAGCAGCTAAATATCCTAATATATAAAACGCTATTCTATACGACATTGTATCGAGAAGCAATGCTAAATTTTTATCAGTCACTGCAATTTCTTCTATTTTAATCAAATCAACCAAGCCTGTATAAGCCATGATTCCGCCTCCGGTGGATAACTCGCGGTATAATTCGTCCCTTGATTTGCCCGACGAAAAAATATATTCGAGTAATTGCAGATTAGGCAGCTGTCCCGGACGGTCAATACAAAACGGTCCTTCTTCGGCGGGGCTGCAAGCGTCGATCATGCGTCCTTTACGGTGCGCCGCGACTGTAATCCCGCCGCCCATGTGCGCCACTATAAAATTGCAATCTTCATACGGTTTATTTAATTCGCGCGCGGCGTAACGCGCAACGGCTTTATGATTTAGCGCGTGGACTTTGCAGATGCGGCGTATATCCGGATGTCCTGTTATATAGCTTTCCGGCATAAATTCATCGACAGAGACAGGGTCTGTATAAAAAACGGGCTTATTATATCTTTCAGATAAAATTTTACCGCAGAACGGGCTTATATTTGCGGCATGTTCACCCCAGCGTGAAAATTTCAAATCATCAAGCAATGCGCCGTTGACGGCATAAGTCCCGCTTTCGAGCGGCTTGCAGAAACCGCCGCGGCAGGCTATAACGTCGATTTGAGAAAAATCCACTTTTTTTTCAGATATAACTTCGTCGATAGATTCCATACGAAAATCTATCTGGTCATAAACAGAAGAGAAAGAGCGTATTTTTTCAGGGGCGTGACGTTTTGACACAGACCATATTTCTTTGTCGTTTTCATACAAAGCCACTTTCAGGCTTGACGACCCGATATTTATAACAAAAATCCTATACATAATTTTATAACTCCTTTGCCGGAAATATATTAGTTTACACAAACACATTATAACTGTTTCTGAGCCTATTGTCAATCATAATATATAAATATAACGTGAAAAATCCGCATTTAAAAACAAATAAATTTATAAAAATTCAGGGGCGAAAATACATTTCGTCCCTGAGATTTTATGCTTTTATATTAATCATTATTTTAATTATATAAAACGTTTTTGATATTTCTCTCG
Organism: Oscillospiraceae bacterium; assembly: GCA_009783265.1. Classification (GTDB taxonomy): domain Bacteria; phylum Bacillota; class Clostridia; order Oscillospirales; family WRJC01; genus WRJC01. The sequence goes on along the minus strand of WRHM01000010.1, from coordinate 36,603 downwards.
TTGATTACATATATAATATAATCCGGATCAAGCTCTGTAATTTGATTTATATTAAAATTATAATCCCACATGCCTTTAAACGTAGCTGTTGCGAATCTGTCTGTATAAAACGCGTGCAGCGGGCCTTCAAACGAATCCCTGAAAAAATATGCCGTAGGCAGTTTTCCCGATACGTTTGACTCCGTTGTATGTGGGAACTGCACTCTTATATGAAGCGGCCTGACGCTCATTCTCATAGTACAGTTTTCGTCATATATATTAACGTGACCGGTGTTATAATCCGGATTAAAATGCGGAGGGTCAAACTTGAAATTTACAAACGTGCTTGTTTCGCATAAATCCGAGAGCGATAATCCGAGTGTCGCGTAAATATCGCCGAAGTTTACTTCTTTGTTATAAAATTCAAAATCCGAATCCGGCCTCGGCGCGGCGTCGGGGAATTTTTTTGCGATATAATTCATCAGTTCGATATAACTCAGATAAGCGCCGTATTCAGACCAGTGAGAATCTGTCTTGTGCCATATTTTCATTTCGTCATATTTATGCGCCATCATAAGATCGGTCAGGTCGAGAACTGTCGCTCCGCCCGCAATTACGCCTTCTTTCCATTGCCGTATAAGAGTGTCGTCTTTACGTTCGGTATAACGCCTCGGCACATCTTCGGGCCAGATTCTCATAGTATTAGGCGAAAGCAGATATATTATTTCAGCGTTGCAGCCTTTAGCCCTCAAATCGCTTATTCTTTTGGCTGTTCTTGTTCTAAGGGTTTCTATTTCTTTTTCGGTGATTAAATTATCGCCGATATAATCAGACAAACAGTCGTCGAAAAAACTCATATAGTTATATCCCAAAATAACCCCGTATGCTCCGTAATCTTCATAATAGCTTATATCTTTTTGCGGCTTTACGATAAAAGTAATTTCTTCGCTTGGGAGTTTACCGTCAAGCTCAGCCGTCAGTTTTAAAGTTGAAGAACCAGTATTTGAAAACGGGACTTCTACAAGATAATCGCCGTAATGCGACCCCGTATATATTTCTTCGGTTCCTCCCGTCACTCTTATCATCGCGCCGACTTCGCATTTGCCGCCTATCATAAAGCTTGTGTTGTGGCTGTAGTTTTTGACAGCTACGCTTGGGATTGCGGTTCTTCTGGCATTGGCCGGTTCTTCAGGAGGGTCAGTTTGAACTGTCTGCTCGTCAGTCGGCTTTTCGGTTATTAAAGTTTTAAACTGGTCAATATCAAACAATATTTCCGGTTCGATATTTACTATTTCATCTATAGCCACAGGTTTGTTTGTCTCAGGCTGAATGGGTGTTTCTGGTTCTGTTATTTTTTCTATATCTTCTGTATTTTCGGGGTTATTATTATTTTCAATTTCAGTTGGATTTACTGATAGGCTTGAATTATTCCCGGATTTTATCAAATCGGCAATAATAGAATCAGCGATGGAATTGTCAGTGGTAACAAGCAAGATCACATACCTCCCCACTACTGCCACTTTCGCTCCCTCGATCAACGGTACCTCGTGCTCTACGTAAAACCGTATGTCTCCGTTGTCCTTACGCTTCACCCTCCTCTCCGCTATCTCCCTCACCGCTCCCACGCTACCCTCATCAGTCACCCTCATCACCATCACCTCGAAAAAGTGATTCCCGATGGGCACATACATCGCGTAGTCCTCTATGTACTCCATCTCTTTCACCGGTGCCGAGTTACCGTTTATCATGCGTCCGGCCTTTTCGGGGTCGAGGTAGTTCTCGCCGTTAGGGTCCGCTCCGCTGTAGAAATATTCGAAAAATGTATCTTCGGGTATATCGTCGTCTCCGTATGCGGCCATGATTGCGTCTGCTATCTCTCTCGATGTGTAGTTAGATTCAATTTCGGTTGAGTTCGAGCTTGTCCCTGAATTATCAGGATTATTATTGCCGACGTTTTCAATATTCACGTTATTATTATTGTTATTATCTTTGGTATTGGTGTTATCGCCGTCGTTTGTCTTGCACGCGGACAAGCATGGCAGCAATATAGCGCAAATCAAAAAAGCCGATATTATCAGTATTATCTTTTTATTTTTCATATATTATATAAATCTCCTCTTGAAAAACTGTGATTAAAATTAGACTTGCTTTTATTGTCCCGGTCTTATCATGATGACATTGTCGCCTATGTCGCTGTAAACAAAATTCTCGCCGAAGTTAAAACTGCCTGTCGCGTTTTTGCCCAGATACTTGCTGATAAAAATACCTGCTGAATAACCCGGGCTGTCTACGCCTATATTACACCTGAAAATAAGATTATTCCCCTCTGTGGCTATTCTTATGAATCCGACTGCGGGCAATCCCTCTGGAGTAAACGTAATAATTTTGTCAAGCCCGGACAAGTCGTCAGTTCTTACAATTTCGATTTCAAGCCCCATTTTCTCTAAAATTACAGCTTGCAGTTTTTCAGCCGCGTCGATATAATATTTTCTGGTGTCGGTTTCTTCGGTTGGGATTACTATAACATAATCAGTTATCGGATTGTTGTTTATAAATATATTTCTGATAGGATACTGAGATCTGATATATTCGCGCAAAATGTTTTCCACGCCGTATTGCAATATACCCGGAAGAATAATATTTTCGTCTTCTTCGTCAACAGTTGAGCCGTACATATTTGATTCAGAGATATTGCTTATATTATGTAAAAACAAAATCCTGTCTATATCTTCATCAAAGACAAGCTTTGCCGCAGAATCCAGATAATATCTGTAATCGAGAATTATCAAATCAAAATGATAAGCAAGAAACGGAATAACTGAGTGGGCGAAGCTGTCTTTTATCACGAGCATTTTTTGCCGTGTCGTATCTCCGGGCTTGGTTATATCGACCCTTGAATTATTGCCGCTTATAAAAGAACTGTATTTGTCTTTTTTATCAAGATAAGAAATATCGTAAAACCCGTTGAAACTTTTGCCTGTGTCTTTAATAGTAGTGAGAAAATCTTCGTCGCCGTCGTATCTGAAATATTCCATAGTATCGGGCTCTATCCATTTCATGCCGGCTTTTGACCACGTAGTCCCGTAGAAAGCATCCGAGGCGATTTCTCTGGTAAACGCTGAAAGCGGCTGAGGTTCGAGGTCATCGTCTTTAAACGACTTGATTATCTCGACATACGCGTAATACGCACCCAGAGTAGTCCAGTGATGGTCAGTCCTGTAATATAATTGTCTGCCGGTTTGTTTTTCGACAGATTCTCTAAGCGGCTTGCATAAATCCAGTCCTTTTAAATTTTTATAATAAGACGCAAGCCCGTTAAAAGACCCCCACAAATTCTCAGACGTTTCTCTGGGGTAAGTCGCCGGAAGATATATGCCCAAAACGTCTATCGAACGTCCGGCGGCGGCTAAAGTTACAGGGATTTTCATTTCAGCCATAGCGTCGGCAAAATCTGAGATGCCGTCTATATTTCCGCTGAGTATGTCTCTGATTTCGTTAAAGTCTTTTGTTATAGAATCTTTTGTTATCAGATAATCGTCTTTTCCAAGTATGACGTCGTCGTTTTCGCTTTTGAGCATAGCGATTTCCACAATGCCTTTAAGCCCGACAAACATATTTCTGAACGGAAACTGGTCTGAATAATATTTAGCTATATCCGCAGTAAATTTGCCGTCGACAAGCCTGTCTAAAAATTTGCCTTCGGATTTAGAAGATAACGCGGGAAATTGCTGCAATGACCTGTTTTCCTGTTCTGAAAAAGTTTCATCCGGGATTATAAACATAGCGGCAGCCAGCGCAATTATGATAAAAGCTCCGGTTATCAGCGTGAGTATATCGGGTATGCGCGCTTTTTTTGCCGCGTTCATCTGCAATTCGATAAGTCTGTTCTGAGTTAATTCCCCGGTTTGTTTAAGATTTTTGGCAGTTTCCGGCGTATTCTCAGGTGAAACCGAAGTTGTTAAATCAATTGTTGTCGCAGACTGAGATACTTGAGTGTCCTGAACTTGAGATATATCAGGGTTTTTCGACAAATCAGCAGAAGCGGCAGGGGGCGCAGTTTTTATCTTTGGTTTTTTCGCGGCGGAAAATTTAACTTCCGGGTATTTAAACGCCGATGTAAACTGGTTTATTATCGAATACGCCAATTTTTCAGATAAAGCGTATTCTCTGGTAAATTGCGCGCATAATTCTTTTATCTTAGTTTCCCTGTCTTCTTCGCCCAGTGATTTCATATCGTATAATTTTTTAGGAATATTATTTCTTATAGCGGCGTTCAATAAATTTGCCGTCTTTTTATCCCCCGGTATGTAATCATCGATAAGCGACGATAATTTTCTGCTTTCGAGCAAAATATCTTCCCCGAACCTATCCGCAATCTTTTTTATAACGCTATCCATATAATAAATATCCTCGCTTTATTTAAACCTTAAATCTAAAACCTGAAATATAAAAACGGATTATAGCTTGAATCCACAAGATAAGCCACGCCTAAAATCAAAACGACTACCCCTCCGGCGTATGCGGCGTACCTGAATATATTGGATTTTTCATATAATTTATAAAATAATTTTTTCGGCAGCGGGGTAACGGCGATTGCCATTATTATAAAGAAAATAAAATTGCGCGTTATATCGTATATGTCGCCCTGCGAAACCCCCGCCGAAGTTCCCACGCCGAACATATTTCCCAGATAAGCCATTCCGTTGCCTATATTCCCTAAATACTGAGGCTCGGAGACAAATAAAAGCCATCCGAAAATAACAAAAAACATAGTGTAGACATGCCGGAAAAACGCGGGGATCTTTTCGAGCCTTTTTAATAAAAACGCTTTTTCAATAATAAGAAGCACGCAGTAATAAAGCCCCCAAATAATAAAATTCCAGCTTGCGCCATGCCAGAATCCGGTCAGAAACCAGACTATTAAAATATTCCGGTAATTTTTCGCCGGCGAACAGCGGCTCCCTCCCAACGGGATATAAACATAATCCCTGAACCATGTCGAGAGCGACATGTGCCATCTTCTCCAGAATTCGGTTATGCTTTTTGATATGTAAGGATAATTAAAATTCTCAAGAAATTTGAAGCCGATTATTTTTCCAAGCCCTATTGCCATATCTGAATATCCAGAGAAGTCAAAATAAATCTGGAAAGTGTAGCATATTATGCCGATCCATGCCCCCGCGACTGTTCGCTGACCTACGGGGACAGAACTGAATGTTTTCCACATTTGACCCGCGATATTCGCAAGAAATATCTTTTTTGCGAGACCCGCCATAAAAGTCCGTACTCCCGAAGCGGCGAGGGCGACTGTCTCTTTGCGTTCCCTGAGCATATCGTCCACGTCCTGATACCTGACTATAGGCCCAGCGATAAGCTGAGGGAATAAAGTCACGTATGAACCGAAAGAAACGAAATTTGTCTGGACTTTTGCATCTCTTTTATAAACGTCGAAGACATAAGACAGAGCCTGAAACGTATAAAACGATATGCCGATAGGAAGTTCAAGCCCGAGAAGAGGCAGATTTCCGAGTCCGGGAATCACGCGCAGATTCGAGATAAAAAAATCATAGTATTTAAAAAAGCCCAGAAGCCCGATATTTATTATAATACTCGCAATCAGGGCAAACTTCGCTTTTTTAATTTCGGCTTCTTTATACTTATCCACAAAATATCCGCATATATAATCGACAAATATTGTGAACAGCATAAGAAAAACATATAAGGGTTCGCCCCAGCCGTAAAAAATAAGGCTTGTCACAAACAAAACAAGATTCCGCCATTTTAAAAACTTGGGCGGGACCAGAAAATACATAATCAGCGTTACGGGTATAAACAGGAATAAAAATTCCAAACTGGAGAATACCATAATTATTGTACTCCGAAAAATTATATTTTTTATTTACAAATATTAATTATATCATTCGCCATAATTTTTGTCAACCGGAATTGTATATTATATACAAAAATTATACAAACTTCACAATTAATTATTAAAGCCTTTATTATTTGGCTATTTTATAGTATTATTATTTTATATAATTTTATAAAATTCCGGAGGTTAAAATAAAAATAATTAATATGATAATAGATTTTCACACGCACGCTTTCCCCGACAGTTTAGCTCCGAAAGTAATGCCGTTGCTTTATGAAGAAGCAAAAGGCATTTATATTCCCGTGCATGACGGGACAGTTTCAGGGCTTTTGAAAAACATGAATAACTGGAATATAGATATATCAATAATTCAGCCTATAGTGACAAAACAGTCGCAGACAAAAAGCATAAACGAATGGGCGGCGGAAATAAACGGTAAATATCCGGGAAAGATAATCAGTTTCGGCAGTATTTTCCCGCACTCTGACGATTATAAGAGAGATATTGATTTTGTCGCAAGCCTTGATCTTAAAGGCTTGAAATTTCACGCGGAATATCAGGATTTTATACCTGATGATAAAAAAATGCTTAAAATTTACGATTACGCGCTGAGCAAAAACCTGATATTGCTGCACCACGCAGGTTTTGACCCAGCGTTTCCTGAACCGTTCAGAAGCAATCCTGAAAGATTTGCGCGCGTAATAAAAGAAATGCGCAGCGGAATAATAATCGCGGCGCATCTTGGGGGTCACGCGCAATGGGACGACGTTGAGAAATATTTATGCGGAACCGGTATTTATCTTGACGCATCTATGGGGTTTGAATATTTTTCAAAAGACCAGTTTTTGAGAATAATAAAAAAACACGGCGTCGATAAAATATTATTTGGGTCAGACTCTCCGTGGAGCAACGCAAAAACCGAAATAGAGCATATAAAAAATCTGCCGCTGGGGAAAACAGATATAGACGCAATATTGGGAAATAACGCGAAAAGGATATTAAATATCTGAAGTTGATTTGAGAATTTTTGCAAAAAAAGCCCCCTTTCGCAAAAGGGGGCTTTATATAACACTACGTGTGAAGTTATAGTGAAACAACTTGATAATGATGATTTTTGTGTAGGGAATGCCCAGTGGGCATTCCGCGGACGCGCAATGCGCGCCCCTACAAGCATATCACCATTTTAGAGTTGTTTTACTATATTATTAATTATATTATATTTTATTAATAATAATTTTGTCATAAAACGCAATTAACAATACCGAAATAAAAAATATTATTATTGAAATAAACTGAGACGTGGATACTCCAAAAAATATCCCCCTCGCTTTATCTCCCCTGAAAAATTCAAGCGTAAACCGTGAAACTGAATATAAAATTAAATATAAAAGCAAACTTTTTCCCGGTTTATTTTTGCTTTTATTTTTATTTTCATGACTGCGCCCGTAAATTAATAATATTAATACCAATAATAAATTTACATCGGTTTCAATCAACTGGACAGGCAATAACCTGACGTTATGGGGCGCAACAGGCGATAGATTAAATTCGACCCCGTAATGAGTCTCTATTCCATAACAACACCCTCCGAAAAAACAGCCTACGCGCCCTATCGCGTGCGCAAGCGGGACGCACGGAGCGATTAAATCAACATATTCGGGGATGTTTAGTTTAAACATTCTAAGATAAATAATCCCTCCGAAAATCCCCCCGATCAAACCCCCGAAAAATACAAAACCCCCTGACGCGAACGCAATAATTTCCCAGACACTGACGTTTGCTTCCATCATATTGCTCCAATTTTTTATGACAGGCCCTATCATAGTTATAATATATAAAACTTTCGCGCCGACAATCGCGCCGATAACGGCGAATAAACTTGTATAAAGCGTATCGTCTGACGGTATGCCCCGCTGTTTTGCCCTTAACATCGCAAATCCGATAGAAACAATAGCCGCCAGCACAAACATAAGCCCGTACATGGGAATTTCTCTTCCCAGAAAATTGACAAAAGGAAGCATATTTTTCTTCTCCTAAAAAAACAAATAAAACAAACAGAAAATAATATCCAAAATTCAAACCGGAATTTTGGATACTATCCTGTCTTATAATTAAAATTATATATTTTCGTTAATACTTTTTTTAGGGAAGCAAAGGGAGAACCGCACAATATGAACAAGCACCGCAGGCCATACAAGAAACAAAAATAAGTCCACCAATTGCCGTCCCGATAATTGACATAACAAGCCCTGCTGTGGCAATACCTGCTGGGTAACCGGCCATTCTCATTTTTTTGCCGCCGAGTACTCCCATAACTATACCGACAATTCCCAGTATTAAAATGACCCCGGTCCAACCTAAAGCAAGCGAACAAATGCCGAGAACTAAAGAAGCTATTGCCATTCCTTTTCCGGGCACCGGGGGTATTGGCCCTTGCTGCGGATATTGCGGGTACATAGGCTGTTGTGGTTGTTGATATATCGGAGGTTGCTGCTGTTGAGGCTGCTGTTGCTGCTGAGACGCCTCTTCTTCAAATTTGTTCCCGCAGTTTAGGCAGAATTGCACGTTATCATCGTTTTGATTACCGCATTTTGAACAAAATTTCATAATATTTCTCCTATTCATATAATAAAAAATATAAAATAATTACTTTAAAATATTATATCAGACAAAAACAAAAAAATCAACATTATTTTTCAAAAATTTTTATTTTTACAGATAATTTTCTTTACAAACAATTTATATTCGTGTATAATTAATTTAGAAATAAAAACGGGAAAGTTGGATTATAGATAAAAATGCTTAGACGCAGATATTTAATTATTATTATTTCCGGACTTTTATTTTCGGTCCCGTTTATTTTCCCGCAACTAAATATATTATCTTTTTTTGCCGGAATTCCGTTTTTTATTATATTATTTGACGAGATAATAAATAATAAAAAAAATAAAGCGATAAAATATACCTGTGTTTTCGGGATGAGTTTTTATTTGCCCGTTTATATCTGGTTTTTCTGGATGTACCCTATGGAGCAGACCGGAGTGACTGAATTGGAGAGCGCGCTTATCGTGACTGCGGCATGGCTCGGATTTCCGGTTTTGCAGACTTTCGTCATGCTTATTTTGCCGTTCGGGTTTAAAATATTAAAAAATATATGCGCGCGTGAAAACATAAATATATTTTTTATCCCGGTTTTGACAGCCTGTCTGTATGTAATTTCAGAATGGGTTCAGTCGTGGTTTATGTCGGGATTGACATGGGCGAAACTGTCTGTATCGCAATATAAAAATTTGTTTTTTATCCAGAGCGTTTCACTATTTGGCACATATTTCACAAGTTTTATAATTATTTTTATAAATGCCGCGATTGCTTTATATATATTAAATAAATTCAAAAATACAAAACTTGGTTATAGGAGCGGAAATTTGCCGTCCCTGCGAAAAAACAACATGCTTATTTTAGCTGTGATTTTAATATATTTCATAAATTCATATGTTGGATTATTCAGGATAATATATTATGATTATATCGAAAAATCAGGGGAGCGGCAAAAAATCACGGCTCAGATAATACAGGGGAATATATCGTCGTATGAAAAATGGGAAGTTTCAGGATTTGAAAATTCTTTAAAAATATATGAATCTTTAATAGAAGAAAATACTGATCAAAAAATCGATATATGCGTTTTGCCTGAGACGGCAATCCCGGTAGGGATCAGCCGGGGAAGCCCGACGTATAATTATCTGCAAGATTTAGCGCGAAATAAAAATATAACGTTGTTTACAGGGATAATCTACGGTGAAGAAGACAAAGAATATAACTCTATAATAGCTTTTGATAAAAATTATGATTTTATAAAACCCTACGGCAAACGGCATCTCGTGCCGTTCGGCGAATATCTGCCTCTTGATAAAATCGTGACAAAAATTTTTCCGTTTGTTTCAAATATGACTCTGTTCGATTCAGTTTTGACGCCGGGTGAAAGCGCGGATATTATGAGCATAAACGGCGTAAAATACGGGGGACTTGTATGTTTTGACTCGATTTTTCCTGAACTTGCGCGAAAATCCGTCAAAGACGGAGCGGATATATTAATTATCGCGACAAACGATTCATGGTTCAGGGATTCGCCCGCTGTATATCAGCATAACGCACAGGCTGTACTGAGAGCTGTTGAAAATAACAGATATGTGATAAGATCGGCAAATACAGGAGTATCTGCGTTTATTTCAAATACGGGAAAAATACTGCAAAAATCAAATATATTACAGTGCGAAGTTTTGACTGAAAATATAAAAATTATAAAAAATAAAACAATCTACACGATATTCGGGGATATTATTTTATATTTGTCATGTGGATATATTATTTTTTGTATGGGATTGTTAATTAAAAACAAGAAAAAATAAAATATTAATTTTATCGAGGAAAAAAATATGATTTACGAAAAAATTTCTCTCTACCCTGAAAGGCCGCACATCACGCTGACGACTTATGTTTCTGAGATTTCGCCTGAATTGCGCAATTTCAAGAAAAAAGCCGTGCTTGTTTTGCCCGGCGGAGGTTATTGGATCACGTCCGACAGGGAGGCCGAACCTGTCGCAAAAGCGTTTTTCGCCGCAGGAATGAACGCGTTTATTCTGAGATATTCAGTAAAAGAAGAAGCTGTCGGTTACGCGCCATTATTAGACGCGGCGGCGGCAATAAAATATATCAGAGATCACGCAGAAGAATGGAATATAGACGAAAATCAAATAATTGTGTGCGGGTTTTCGGCGGGAGGTCATCTTGCCGCGAGCATCGGCGTTTTATGGAGACTTGATATTATATCAAAAACTTTGGGCTGTAAAAATTCGTATATCAAACCGGACGGCATGATTCTCGGCTACCCGGTCATAACTTCCGGCCCGAAAGGACATCAGGGGTCTATACTAAAACTTGCCGATACTGAGGATAAAACTCTTTCTCAGGAAGAACTTGACAGATTTTCTGTTGAAAAGCATGTCGATTATGACACATGCCCGGCGTTTATATGGCATACCGCCGAAGACGAGGGCGTGCCTGTAGAAAACGCGCTTTATATGTGCGAAGCTCTGGCGGCGCATAAAATCCCGTTTGAGCTGCATGTATTCCCGTACGGCGAACACGGATTGTCTTTGGCAACAGAAGAAACTGCGCCAAAAGACGAAATGATTATGCCCTATGTCGCACGCTGGATTGACATGGCAATAAAATGGATCAACGAGATTTTATTCAAATAAAATCAAAAAAATAAAAATATCAGGAAAGACGCGCCTTATGCGGCACAGCCTTTCCTGACTTACTTGAAAGTTAAATTTAATTTATATCCCACGGCGTATAGATTAATTATTATTAACACAATTTTGATTAAGCTCAAGAACTTTTAAAAATTTATTACGCCGTTTATTTTAATTATAATACTATAATAAATTAAATTATTGTACGCCGAATTTTGTTTTGACCTGCTGGATTTTTTGTTGTTCAGCCGGCTGGACCTGATACCATCCGCGTTTTTGAATCTCTGTGAAAACTTCGTTTTGTATATCGTGCTCGTCTTTGAGTATAGACATAAAAACTCCGCGGACTTCGGGCGTTACGCATTCGTTTGTAAATGTGTTGTAGTTTCCCGTGATAAATTTTTGCGAGGCAAGTGCGTCCTGCAATTTTTCTTTATCTGAAAACATCGTGTTTATGCTGTTCATTCCTGCTTCTCCTCCGTCTCCGACTATATTATTATCTTATCATCAATTATCATTGCAGCTGGGAAATCAGCGTATCGTAATGCTTCTGGTGTTTATTTGCGATACAGTTGCATTTATCTTTGATTTCGCTGTCCACTGCGGTTTGAGAATACATTCTGTATTTGCTTATAATATTCTGTTCCATTGCGAGCTGATCTTCAAGAGCCGTAAGCTCTTTTGAAGTTAATGAAGCCATAACTTTAACCTCCCGGACTCTGTGATTTTATCTTAATAAACTCTAAATAAAAAATTAAAATTGTCTGATTATATTTTGCCCTATAATATTTTTAATATGCTGCAAAACATATTCCAGTTCAAACAAATAATTAAAATCAAAAAAAATTTTAAAATAAAAAACCGGAGGTATTTTTTAAATGTCTAAAATAAAAGTAGCAGTCATCGGCTGCGGAACAATCGCGAACGCCGCGCATATCCCGTCATATATAAATAACGCAAACGCCGAAATATTATATTTCTGCGATATTATTCCGGAAAGAGCCGAAAATGCCGTTAAGCAATACAAATGCGGCAAAGCGATAATTGACTACCATGACGCGATAAACGACCCCGAAGTTGACGCTATATCCGTATGCACGCCAAATAACGTTCACGCGCAGATTTCGATAGACGCGTTAAACGCTGGCAAGCAAGTATTATGCGAAAAACCGCCTGCAAGAATTTATGCCGAAGCAAAAACAATGCTCGAAGCACAGGAAAAAACAGGCAATATGCTTTCAATAGGCGTAGTGAACAGATTTAACGCCGGGGTAAATAAAATCAAAGAGCTTATAGACAACGGCGAACTTGGCGAGATATATCATGTCTACGTGAGTTTCAGGGCACAGCGATCGATTCCGGGGCTTGGCGGCGCGTTTACTACCAAGGAAATAGCGGGCGGCGGAGTTCTTATCGACTGGGGCGTGCATTATCTCGATATAGTCATGTATTGCCTTAGCGATCCCGCAATCAAGACAGTCAGCGGCAAAGGCTTCTGTAAGCTTGCGAAAAATATGAAAGAATATGAATATACTGATATGTGGGCGGAAAACACGAAAAATCTTGACGGCATATATGATGTTGACGATTTTATAACGGGATTTATACGCACCGCAGGATCAACTATAACGTTAAACGGCGCATGGGCGCAAAATATAGGCGTAAGCGAGACATATATAGATTTTATCGGCACAAAAGCGGGGATAAGACTGCAATACGGAGCGGATTTTGAGTTATATAAAATAAACGACGGCAAACTAAAAGGCATTACGCTTGAATATGACAAATGGGATTACTTCCAGAAAGAAATCGACAGTTTTGTAGATACTGTGAAAACAAAGAAAAGACTGCCGTCAAATATCGAAACGGTTATCATAACGACCGGCATGATGCAGGCATTATATGATTCGTCCGAGCAGGGCAGGGAAATTGTGCTGGGGTAACAATCTTTTATATTTTTATGTTGATTTTATATGAATAATATGTTATAATAAAACGCAGAGGTGATAATTTTATGACGGCGATTAATTATTCAAAAATCGGAAAAAATTTTAATGAATACTGCGATAAAGTTATAAACAATTTTGAACCGGTTATTATAACTCGTGGCGACAATGAGGAAAATGTAGTTTTAATATCCGAAAAAGAATATAGCAATTTGCTTGAAAATCTTTATATAAGAAGCAATGAGGCTAATTATAAACGACTGCTTAAATCAATAGCGCAGTTACGTTCGGGTAAAGGAACAGAACATGAACTTATAGAGGTGGACGATGAAAAAAATATGGAGTGACGAAGCCTGGGACGATTATTTAGGTTGGCAGAGGGACGACAAAAAAATAGTTAAAAAAATAAACGATCTTTTAAAAGATATAGAACGGCATCCATTTGAGGGGATAGGTAAACCCGAACCGCTCAAACATGAATTATCGGGTTACTGGAGCAGACATATAAACGGTGAACACAGGCTTGTGTATGAAATACAATCGAACAATATTTATATAGCGCAATGCAAATATCATTACAAATAGAAATAGAGGGAAATAATTTAAGCGAAAAATTTATATCTTATGAATAAAATTTGATTATAAATTAAACTTTAACTTGCTTTTATAATTTTTTTGCTATATAATAATCATATTATTTTAGAAGAAAGGGTGTGAAACTTTGAGAAGAAATATTTATATTTATATACTGGACATAACTCCTCGGTGCAGTTAATAAATCTGGCAGCAGATTGTATCGAGATTAAATAAACTTGTTGTCAGTGTAACTGCGCCGATTTTCAAAACACAAAAATTAATTTAATTTTAAATTTGAAAAGAGGTATAGTTTATGAAAGAAAAATTATCAAAATATATGGACATTAAAAGAATCGAATTTATTGTCACGTGGGAATGCGGCGGAAAATGCAAACACTGCCAGATGGGCGATAATATAAATAAGCCCGGTTCACACCGTCATGTTCTTGCGGATTATGCTGTTGAAGCAGTAAAAAAACTCGCGTCTGTGTTTGACGTGACATCAGTTATGACTTTTGGCGGCGAGCCGCTATATTATCCCGAAGTGACAGCCGCAATACATAAAGCGGCGACAGGGTGCGGCATTGAAACTCGCGAAGTTATAACAAACGGATATTTTACAAACAACGCTGAAAAGAGCGCGAGTGTCGCTAAAATGCTGGCTGAGGCGGGCGTTAATCATTTGCCGATTTCTGTCGACGCGTTTCATCAGGAATTTATCCCTGTTGAGCCGGTATATCAATTCGTCCGTGATGTAATAGATGCGAAAATACCCGATGCCTTCCTGCATACGTCATGGCTTGTAAACGAAGATCACGAAAATCCGTATAATATTAAAACAAAAGAAATTCTCGAAAAATTTTCTGATTTACCCATTCCGGTCAGAAAACACAGCGTTGGACCTACGGGTAATGCAACAAAATATTTTCGGGAGTATTTTGAGCCGGAACAAATCAGTTATCAATCGTGTTCGGCGCCGCTGAATGTAACATGCGTTTCTATCGAACCAAACGGCGACGTCGGGGTTTGCGGTTTTGTAATCGGCAATATCTATAAAGAAGACATATTGGATATAATTACCCGCTATAATCCTTACGAGAATGAGGCTATGCTTGCGCTGATTCAAGGCGGCATTGCCGGGTTGCTGGACTATGCAAAAACGCAGGGCGTTATAATTGATACATCTGAATATTGCGAGGCTTGTTGGGATTTATGTAACGCTGTAGCCAAGCGTTTGAAATCGTAGGGGCGTATCAAATAAAAATTTCTATTATATCTATAATTAAAAGAGGTGTGCAATTCGCACACCTCTTTTGTATAATGCGTGATATTTTTTGCTATTTTTTTACAAAAAATCTTCGTTGATTTGTACCCGGATTTGTATTTGAAGAAAATGCGGGCTTTTTAGTATTTTCGTATTTTTCATACGCCAAAATAATCTTTTGCACGAGTTTGTGGCGCACAACATCTCTTTCGCTGAAAAAATGCACGTTTATATCGTCTATGTTCTTTAAAATCTTCACGGCTTCGACAAGACCGCTCTTTGTGTCTCTTGGCAAATCTATCTGAGTTATATCTCCCGTGACTATCGCTTTTGAGTTAAATCCTAAACGCGTCAAAAACATTTTCATTTGTGCCGGCGTAGTATTCTGTGCCTCGTCCAATATAACAAAAGAATCGTCGAGCGTGCGTCCGCGCATATAAGCCAGCGGCGCGATTTCTATTATATTGCGCTCGGCGTATTTCTGATAGCCTTCATAACTCAGCATTTCATATAACGCGTCATATAACGGCCGGAGATACGGGTCTATTTTATTTTGCAGATCGCCGGGAAGAAACCCGAGTTTTTCTCCGGCTTCGACTGCCGGACGCGTTAAAATAATCTTGTTGACTTTTTTAGTTTTTAAAGCCGACACAGCCATAGCGACCGCAAGAAAAGTCTTGCCTGTTCCCGCAGGACCGACCCCAAAAACAATCGTATTTTTCTTTATTGCCTCGATATAGCTTTTCTGTCCGATTGTTTTAGCTTTAATGGGCTTGCCGCGCGACGTTATGCATACGCAGTCGTTTAAATCCAGACCTGAAAGCTCGCTCTTTTTCCCGTCGTTTATCATCGCCATCGCGTAATTTATATTCTGTTCTGTCAGAGTCTCGTTAAAGTTTAGCAGATTCATGAGATAATCTATAGTGTCAGATGTTTTTTTTATGTTTTCTTCGATTTCTCCCGAAATTTTTATTTTCCCGCCGTCCTGATTTGAGATTTTTACGTCAAACTCGTTTTCTATCGACGTTATATTGCAGTCAAGTTCCCCGAAAAGATAAGAAATTTTATCGGGATATTTTATATCTATATATTTTTCCGTCATAAATAATTTTAATCCGCCTTCCCCCCGTTTTGTCACCCTGAGCATAGCGAAAGGGCTTGAAGATTCTTCGCTTCGTTCAGAATGACATGGAGTAGTTTTAATTAATTCAATGTGCCTCAAAAGGCATTTCTTTCGCTATGTTTTCTACGCAATCCACAGTGCATTTCATATAATAATAACCATCGTAAATTTCTCCCTCATAATTTCGCGATTTTATCTCGACGATGTTTTCATCGCCGCCAAATCTATTATCTATTATACAGTTTATTTTAGAAATTGCAATATCTTTTGCGGAATTTTCAGTTAATTTTATATTTTTTTCTGTAAATTCACTGTAATTAGCCGTTGTGATTTTAACAGGCAATATAACTTGATTAAATAAAACAATATTTTTTGTCTCTTTTGTTTTATCATATTTTTTAATTGGAACATTGCTTTTAATATATAAATTTATATTTTTCCCGAAAATATTCAGGCTGTTTTTATTTATTATATTTCCCGTGTAATATTTTTCGGTTGAATCAAGCGGGATAATTACTTCTATTATTCTTGTCGTTTCGGCTAAGATTTTACCTGAGGCGTGTTTTATAACAACCCCCAGCATTTCAGAATCCACCGCTCCGCTTATTAATAAATCGCCTTTTAATATAGTATCGTCTTTTTTTACTGTTTGCTGACCGTCATAAGTATCTATATAAGTTATTTTTCCGGATTTTGACGCAATAATATTCGCAGGGGTTTTCGTGTCGATTATTTCAGCCGATGGCTCTGTTTTTTTGATTTCGATATTTGCGACTGTGCCTTTTATATTTACGGCTAACCATGAAATTTTCCCATCTGAGGCTAAAACGGCCCTGTTTTGTATTTCGATTATATCAAGGCTTTTTTTCCAAACTCCGGTCTTACAGCCTAATTTTTCGAGAAGTTCAATTATTTCGCTGTTATTAGTGTAGTCAGATTTTGCGATTTTTACTTCCCATATAAAAAACGTTGAAAAATATATAAGCAAAATGCCGATAATTGCCCCGGTATAAATCCCAAACCTGTGTTTTCTGCGCTCGATAAAAAATCTGATGCCTTTTTGCAAAACTATAGCATAATCTGCATGAGTTTTATTTGCTATTTCGTCAAAGATAAATTTTTTGGCGTATCTCGACGGTATTTTTGCCTGCAATTCAGAAATATTTGCGCTTGATATTTTTTTTAATCCCCAGAATTTTATACGCAGGTTAATAAGCATATTTATAAATTTTTCGGGTTTCGCTCCTGTTATTTTTACAGTGACATATCCGAATATAAAATGATATAATTTTATAAAAAACATATATTTTTGCTCCTGTCTAAAAATCTAAAAATTTTATTATGAACTTTTTTTATTAAATAAAGTAAATCACATCATATCACATCGTAAATTCTACGTTTTTTATAAATCCCCTGATTGCGAGGACGCTTTTGGTAAGATTGCTTAAAGTCAGCGTTCTGCCGTTGATATTTATACGGCAGTATTTTGTCTCGAGAAGTATGTTTTCTTCTTCGTAAGATAAAAGGCCCGTGCAGCCGTCGATCGTTATTTCACGGTTTCCCCTGATTTGAATAGTGGGGAAATTTTTAAAAGTCCCCTGCGGAAAAGACAGGGCTTCGGCGAGTCTGTCGGTTTTATATTTTTTGTCTGCAGTTATACCGGATATATCTTTATTTTCGCTTTTTAATATTTTCATAATACCGCCTCCGAATTAAATTTTTTCAAAATATTCTAATATAAAACTTATGCGAATATTTTTGATAAAAGTACAATAGTATTGATTATATAACATAAATTTACGGAGATATACTGATGAATAAAATAAAAAAAATAAATAAATTTTTATTTTCGGGAATTATTATAATTTTTATGGTTTATATAATAAAATATCCGGGATCATCGGCGGATATTGTATTTAAAGGGCTGGATTTATGTTATTTTGTGATAATTCCGGTAATTTTCCCGTTTTTGATGTTTTCAAAAGTATTTATAAACTCTTCGGCTTTTGTGTTTATGGGAAAAATTTTAAATAAACCGGCAAGATTTTTATTCGGGGTTTCGGGAGAATACGCGAACGCTTTTTTTATAGGCGGAATTTTGGGTTTTCCGATAGGCGCGAAAACCGTCAGAGAAATATATTTCGCAAATAATAAAAATAAAAATAAATGCGATATAAATAAAAACGAAGCGGAAAGGACTCTTGCGTTTTGTAATAATTGCAGTATTTCATTTGCCGTATCTGCGGTGGGTATATCT
The DNA here is from genome assembly GCA_009783265.1 of Oscillospiraceae bacterium. GTDB lineage: Bacteria > Bacillota > Clostridia > Oscillospirales > WRJC01 > WRJC01. The sequence goes on along the minus strand of WRHM01000010.1, from coordinate 18,328 downwards.
GTATTCGGAAGTTTTAAAACAGGATTTTATCTGTTTTGCATTCAGTTGATTGCGGCGGTTTTTACCGGGATTATCATAAAATTTATGTTTAAATCAAAATCCGCAGAGGCGAACTTTGCGGTCGGTCCTATGGATAAATCAACAGCAAAAAATAAAATAAATTTAACGGAAATAATTTCGGAATCTGTCAGCGGGATATTAAATATTTGCGGAACGGTTTTGTTTTTTTTTATTGTCACAAATGTCATGTTTGAATATTTAAAATTAACGCCGTTTCTTACGGATATGCTAAATCCGGAAAAACACGGGATTTTTGCCGGACTTTCAAAAATTATAATCTCAGGAACTTTTGAGATAAGTTCAGGGATATATTCTCTTGTAAATTTTAATATACCCGTTTGTTATAAATTGCTGTTAGCGTCAATAATTTTATCATGGGCGGGAATTTCGGTGCATTTTCAGATCATGTATATATTAAAAGATACTGATTTATCTTTTAAGCCCTACTTTACAGGAAAGATAATTCATGGTATAATATCTGTATTAATAACTATAATTACGTTTGGCTGGTTTAAAATCATAAATCTTACAGAAATAAGCGAAACTTTTGCCGGAGATTTCCCGTATTATGCTTATCCGAATTTTTTGAATGAAGTTGAAACTTATAAAGCAATGCTTATTTTTAACTGTATAATCTCGCTTGCGGCTTGTCTTGTTGTTATCATAAGCGCAATTATATTTTATTTGTTCGAAAAAAGTTCAAAAAAAAGAAAAAAATACGGTGTAATATAAAATAAAGAATAAAAACCTGAGACATGCGTTAATTATACTATAATATTTTAATATTTTGAGGAAGTGATAAATTATTATGAATGAAAATATAATAGAAGAAAAGTGCTGTTATTGCGAAAATGCCGCGCCGATACGAGAAACTAACGGATATATCTGCAAAAAAAAGGGAATCGTCAGCTATAATTTCAAATGCAAAAAATTCGTTTTCGACCCTATCAAATTATCTCCTGCCCTGCCTGCGAAAAATTTGCAGTTTTCCCCTGAGGATTTTAAATTTTAATATAATATAAAAAATAAAAGGATGTGGGTTATATGTTTGATAATTTTAAAAAGTTCGCGTTAAAAGGCAATGTGCTCGATATGGCAATAGGCGTTATTATAGGCGGCGCGTTCGGAAAAATAGTCGCGTCTTTGGTAAACGATATTGTTATGCCCCTTTTGACTATCATCACAGGGAAAATAAAATTTGAAGATTTGTTTATTGCCCTCGACGGAAATTCTTACGCAACGATAGCCGAAGCTCAGGAAGCCGGAATTTCGACAATAAATTACGGCATGTTTATAACTTCGATAGTTGATTTTCTGATAATTGCAATATCTATATTTATCGCAATCACGCAGATAGGCAAAGTACAAAAAAAATTAGCCGGGAAAAAAGAAGCCCCCGCGCCTACTGTCAAAGACTGTCCGTATTGTAAAACTTCGATTAATATAGACGCGTCGCGATGCCCTAACTGCACATCGCATTTAGATTTAGAATCAAATTCAAATTCAAATTCAAATTCTGATCCGGAAAATAATAAAAACGATACAGACGATAAATAAAAACAGTAAAACAAAAAAAGGAGAAACCATGAGTTTCTCTTTTTATATAATTTATATATAATATAAAATATAAAAATACAGGGAGGAAATAATATTTATGCCAAAATTACTTTTTCAGGGACATGGCAGTTACCGCCTGATTTCTGATGACGGGCGGGTAATATATATCGATCCGTATAAAGGCAAAGGATACGATATGCCGGCCGATATAATTCTTGTAACGCACCAGCACAGCGACCACAATAAAATCAAACGCTGCGTTCAAAAACCGGACTGCCGGATTATCACTAACAAAGAAGCTCTCGAAAACGGCAGGCATAATAATTTTGAAATCGACGGCATTTTGGTTCAGGCCGTCGAAGCGGCGAATAAAAATCATGACCCGAAGCAATGCGTAGGATATATTATCACGCTCGACGGAGTTAAAATTTACGCTTCAGGCGATACGTCAAAAACTAAGCAAATGGAATCATTTGCCGCGTTAGAGATTGATTACGCTTTATTTCCCGGCGACGGTTTTTTCAATATGGGACTGGAAGAAGCGGCAGAATGCGCGCAGATTATCGGCGCAAAACATAATATAATTATACACTTAAAGCCCGGCGAATCAATCCGTAAAAAAGCTGAAAAATGGACTGCTCCGAATAAGTTGATTATAGAACCGGGTCAGGAAATAGATTTATAAAATATATAAAGGGGAAATAATATTTATGAGCGGAATTATTTATTCAAAAGAAATCAGCGAAAAATATAACGTCGATATTTGCGTTGCAGGCGGGGGACCTTCGGGGATTTCGGCGGCAGTCGCGGCTGCGCGTCAGGGATGTTCGGTTTTTTTAGCGGAATCTCAGGGATTTTTCGGGGGGCTTGCCACAACTGCGCTTGTTCCGGCGTTTATGCCGTTTGACAACGGCGTTAATTTTCTCGCTGGCGGTATCGGCAAAGAAATTTATGATTTGTGCGTTGAGAATAATTTTTATTTATCGGGAAGCACTGTCGGCATACACATCGAAAAATACAAGCGTATATGCGATAATTTAATATTGCGCGAGCCAAATATAACATACTCGTTTTTTACTAATTTAATCGATGTTATCAAAGACGGCGAAAAAGTAGAGTACGCGATATTTAACGCAAAAAGCGGGACTTTCGCAGTTAAGGCAAAAATTTTTATAGACTGCACGGGAGACGGCGATTTATGCGTGTTCGCCGGGAATTCTTATGTTATGGGCGATGAAAACGGCAAAACAATGCCTTCGACTTTATGTACTGTATGGGGCGGCATAGACTGGAGCGATAAAAATTTTTCTGACGCAAAAGAGCTCGAACGCGCTTTTGAAGATAAATTATTCACGCAGGAAGACAGGCATCTGCCCGGAATGTGGCGCATAGGCGAAGCACTCGGAGGGGGAAATATCGGCCACAGTTTTGATGTTGACGCAACCGATGAAATTTCTTTGACAAAAGGCATGATAACGGGAAGAAAAATACTCCCCGAATACGAAAAGTATTATCGCGAATATTTGAGCAGGGGATATAAAAACGCGGAGATTGCGATTTCAGGATCGTATCTGGGCGTACGTGAGAGCAGAAGAATAGCGGGGGATTATGAATTAAATATAGACGATTTTATAAACAGGGCTAATTTTAGTGACGAAATCGGCAGATTTTCATATCCCGTAGATATACATATAGCCAATCCCGATAAAGAATCTTATGAGAAATTCAGAGTAGAACACGAAACAATGCGTTATAAATCAGGAGAATCTTACGGAATACCGTACAGGATATTGCTGCCTGAAAGTTTATCAAATGTGTATGTGGCAGGCAGGTGCGTGAGCACAGATAAAAAAATGCAGTCGTCAATACGCGTAATGCCCGCATGTTTTATAATGGGTCAGGCTGCGGGGATTGGCGCGTCGATTGCGGTAAATACAGGGGAAACGCGTTCGGTTAATATAACAGAGCTGCAGAAAAAATTAAAAAATATCGGAGGTTATCTGCCGAATGCGCAGTGAAATAAAAATTTATGAAAATAGTATTGCAGAGGGTAAGCCGAGCAAGCGTAGAGGTCGAAAATAATATTGCCGGAAGTATTAAAAAAGGCTATGTTGTTTTAATTGGATTCGGCGAAAACGATAATAAATCTAAAGTCGAAAAAATGGTTGACAAGATACAAAAATTGCGGATATTCCCCGATGAAAACGGCAAAACAAATTTATCAATCGGCGACGTCGGCGGGGATTTATTGATTATATCGCAGTTTACTTTATACGCGGACTGCAAGAAAAACCGACCGAGCTTTTCAAATGCCGCAAATCCCGAACTCGCCGAGGAATTATATGATTATTTTATTGAATATTCAGACGGCAAATTTAATAAAATATCATGCGGGATTTTTGGCGCGGCTATGAAATTAGAGCTTGTAAACGAAGGGCCGTTCACGGTAATTTTGGAAGATTGATAATAAAACAAACACAGGGAGGAGCAACCAAAATGAAACAAAATCACATGCTCGGCATAACCCCGGCTCACGATAATCCTGATTTTGCTTTAATGCGCGAAATGGGGATCAAATGGGTGCGGCAGGGTTATCCGTTTCCGTTTAAAAACGAAAAAGGCGAATTGTCCGAGAGTTTTTTTGCGGCGGACAAAGAAATTGAAAAATTCCGGAAAGAAGGCTTTGAGATTTTGTGTTCTTTCACCGGGCCGGGGTCTGTGCGTTACGTCCCAAAAGAGGGGAAAACGGTTTATTCACGAGCGGTTCCCGAATATTTAGGCGACCCGTCTGAAGAACGCTATCATAAGCTTTTATTTGAAGCCGCAAAATTTCTCGGCGAATATACAAAAAATCGCATAACTTGGTGGCAAATCGCAAACGAGCCGGATATATCAATATTTTACGGGCCATTATCCGAAAAAGAAAACATAAATTTTTTGCTTAATGCAACAAACGGCATAATAAAAGGCAATCCGGACGCGAAGTGCGGCATTAATCTCGGCTATATCAACGATTATGCGCGTATGCTTATGCGCGAGATTTACGCTGTGCCTGATTCGCCGTTCGCGTATCTTGGCATAGACGGCTATATGGGTTCATGGCAGCCCGGAGGGCCACACACATGGAAACCGTATATCGATGAAACGGCGAAATTATCCGGTAAGCCGATAATAATAAACGAATGGGGGTTTTCGTCTCTGCAATGGGGCGAAAAATATACTGATATTGAGCGTAAAAATCATTATAATCAAGATGTATGTTATAATAAATACTGGCAGATAACATGGGGCAGGGGACACACTCCCGAAGAACAGGCGAGATATATCAATGAGTGCCTGCCGGTTTTCGCCGAACACCCTGATGTTATAGGCAATTTCTTTTTCAGGTGGAGCGACACAAATCAATGCTGGCAATGCGGCGAGTCTGACTGCCCCGCTGAATGCGCGTGGGGCTGCGTTGACTGCGACCAAAATCCAAAGCCAGCATATTACGCGCTGAAAGACGGGATAAAAAAATATTTTTAAAACCGGCTCTCTTTTGTCATTCTGAGAGTAGCGAAGAATCTTTGTTTTTAGAGGTGAAAAATAATATGAGCGATACAATAAAAAATCATTGGAATGAACGGTCAGACGAATATTATCAAAAAGATATAGGCGATTATCCCAGAATTATAAAAAACCCTGAAAGAGCGTTTCCGGTTGCGGTATATCCGCTGATAAAAAAATACATAGGCGATTTATATAATAAAAAAGTCTTAGTGCCGTCAAGCGGCGATAATATAGCGGCGTTCGGATTTTGTTTGCTCGGAGCAAAAGTCACGTCGTGCGACATAGCTGAAAATCAGCTAAAAAACGCGAAAATACTTGCAGATAAATATAATTTTAAAGATATAGAATTTATCTGTCAGGACAGCATGAAGTTAGATAAAATAAAAGACGGCGAGTATGATTTAATTTACACGTCGAACGGCGTTCACGTCTGGATTGACGATTTACCCGGCATGTATAAAAATTTCCGCAGAGTTTTAAAAGACGGCGGCTATAATATATTTTTCGAGACGCACCCGATGTGCAGGCCGTTTGACGAAACGACTTATGAAGTTAAAATCGTGAAACTTTATGAAGATATTGAAGATCCCGACGACGATGACCCTGCGTATATAGAATACGCATGGAGAACGCAGGATTTTGTGAATGCGGTTATTTCGGCAGGCTTTAATATAAAAGAAATGCAGGAATTTCACAGCGTGCGTGAAGATTTAAACGCGCATAATTATCTTTGCGTCGATGATAACGACAGATACAACTGGCCGGGCGATTCTTTCGACTGGCATAATAATCCGTGGGCGGCGTTGCCTCAATGTTTATGTCTATGCTCGCAAAAATAATAATTACAAAAAAATCAAAAAAACCACAGGAGAACATCAATTTCCTGTGGTTTTATGTTTATTTATTTTTTATTAATCCAAAGCCGCGATAACCATATTGTTTATTTTGCCCCAGTTGCCGAAACTGCCCATATCGTTAGGCTCGTTGTATTCTCCCGTATATATTATTACAGAAAGCCCGCGGTCGGGATCGATTAAAATTTTATGTCCTGCCCAGCCGCCGTGTTCTATTGCTCGTTCTGAACGTAAAACCCCCGCGTCGTCAACTTTTGCGCCTCGATAATTCCAGCCTAACCCCCATGAGTCCCATGCGTTCGGCAGAGAAGAATTATAATTTTTCGTCATTTCACGCACGCTTGCGGGCGAAAGAATACGCCGATTATTATATTTCCCCTCGTTAAGTATCATTTCACAGAAATTTGACATGTCGTTTGCCGTTGTTTTTAGTCCTCCCGCTCCGGATTCCCTGTTATAATTTTCTTCGGAATTTATCCAGCCGTGACCCTGACATTTTTCATTCCTGCCTAAAACCCTGCCGTATTTTTCTTTTGGCAATCTCCAGTGCGAATCAATCATGCCGAGAGGGTCAAATAAAACGCACTGGGCGTAAGAATCTATAGTTTCTCCCGTAATTGCGCATATCACGTCTTTTAATTTCTGATACCCGTGATTGCAGTATGACATAATCGTTCTCGGCTGATTTTTCAAATCAACTTTTAATGACAAAACATCCCAGATTTTATCATCGTCGTAATCTTCGGGAAGATTAAGCGCTTCTTTTATTTTTAAATCATACTGCTTCCAGTCTTCATCTGTCGAATTGTTTTCATCCGGGCGTTCGACTTTCAGTTCATTTCTGACATAATCATCTATCGATTTATAAAATTCATCATCGACAATACCGCTTGTATGCGTCAAAAAATGCCATAACTGTATATTTTCCCGTCCTCCCCCTGTATATTCGGGCAAAAATTTGGATATACGGGTTTCCAGTTCAAGACGGCCTTCTTCTAAAAGTATCATGATAAGCGTGGCAATAATAGGCTTGGTATTTGAAGCGACAGGAAAAATAGTATCAAGGTGCACGCCGTACTCGTTTGTGCTTGTGCCGTAGCAGCCCTCGAAAATCGGCACTCCGTAACGCATTGCTTTTATTACTATAGCCTGACACCTGTCCTGTTCTATAAATTCATTAAGCCTCTCGTCGAGCTTATCAAGCTGCGGAATATAAAGCCCCAGTTTTGCCGCCTGTTCGACGGCTTGTTTTGTCTTTGGCATATATATTTATATCTCCTTTTTGTATTATTATATTTATTGTTTCGTTTCTTTTTTGCGAGCTTTTTTCTTTCCGTAAAGAAAAAAGCGAAAAATCCTTTATAACTAATTATTAATTATAAATCATTCAAAAGCGGCGATAATCATATTGTGTATCCTGCCCCAGCCGGGAAATGAGCCATTATCATATTCGCCGACAGAGCATACTGCTGTAAGCCCGTATTCTCTGTCAACCAAAAGTTTATATCCAGCCCAGCCGCCGTGCTCAACTGAATTGGAAGAACGCAAAACTCCTGCGTCGTCTACTTTTGTTCCCCGGTAATTCCAGCCTAATCCCCATGAATCCCAAGAATTCGGCAGAGAGGAATTATAATTTGACCCCATTTGCTTTATGCTTGCGGGGGATATAATTCTTTGATTATTATATTTTCCCTCGTTAAGTATCATTTCGCAGAATCGCGACATATCGCACACAGTAGTTTTTAAGCCGTTTCCTCCGCCCTGATTGTTATAACAATTTTCAGAATTTATCCAGCCGTGACCCGTGCATTTTTCGTTTCTGCCTAAAACCCTGCCGTATTTTTCTTTAGGCAGCGTCCAGTGAGAATCAATCATGCCCACAGGCTCAAATAAAACTTTTTGCGCGAATTCGTCTATGCTTCCTCCGGTAACGGCGCATATTATATCTCTTAATATATCATAGCCGTAATTACTGTAAGCCATGACTTTTCCCGGCTGATTTACTAAATCGACACGGTTTCTCACGGTAGTCCAGACTTCCCTGTTAGTGCAATCTTCCGGTAATTCCAGAGCTTTTTTTAATTCTGAATTATATTTTTCCCAGTTTTTATCTTCCCAGCCGTCCTGCGGCGTCTCGATTTTAAATTCTTCTTTGATATATTTATCCACGGCTTTATCGAAATCGCCGTCAAATCCGTGAGTATGCGTCAGAAGATGCACAAGATTTGTGTTTTCTTTGCCTCCCCCAGTGTAATCCGGGAGAAATTTTGATACAAGATCGCCTAATTCTAATCGTCCCTGTTCCAAAAGTTTAAAGATAAGAGTTGCCACAACAGGCTTAGTAGATGAAAATACCGGGCTGATAGTATCTAAATAAACTCCCGATTCGTTTGTGCTTGTACCGTAACAGCCCTCGAAAATCGAAATACCATAACGCATAACTTTTATCATGCACGCCTGATATTTATCCTGTTCAATCCATTCAAGCAATCTTCCCTCAAATTCGTCAAGTTGCGGGATATAAAGTTTTAATTTTGCCGCCTGTTCGACGGCTTGTTTTGTTTTCGGCATATATTCTCTCTCCTTTTTTTATTTATTAATTAATATTTTTTATTATGTTAATTATCCAAGAGCGGCGATAATCATATTGGGAATCCTGCCTAAATCGAGAAAAACCCCGCCGTCATATTCGCCCATATAAGTTATAACTGATAACCCGTATTCACGGTCAATTAAAATTTTATGCCCGGCCCAGCCTCCGTGCTCTAACGAAGTTGGCGTTCGCAATACCCCGCCGTCGTCTACTTTTGTCCCTCTGTAATTCCAGCCTAAGCTCCATGCGTCCCACGAATTTGCGAAATCAGCATTATAATTTGTAGATATTTGACGTATGCTTGCCGGAGATAATATCCGGTTTCCGTTATAAGTGCCGTCGTTAAGTATCATCTCGCAGAAGTTAGACATATCGTTTACAGTTGTCTTTAACCCGCCCCCGCCGGATTCGTTTGTATAATTTTTTTCGGAATTTATCCAGCCATAACCAACGCAGCGTGCATTTCGTCCCAATACTTTGCCCCATTTTTCTTTTGGCAGTTTCCAGTAAGAATCAGTCATGCCAAGAGACCCGAATAAAACGCGCTGCGCATAGGAATCTATACTTTCGCCCGTAATGGCGCATATCGCTTCTTTTAATATTTCATAACCGTAACTGCAATATGACATAAGTTCTCGCGGCTGATGTTTTAATTCAGGTAACAGAGACGCATTTTCCCAAACTTTATGATTATCGTAATCGTCAGGAAGTTTCAGGGCTTGTTTTATTTTTAACGTATATTGCTCCCATTCATCATGAGTGGAATTATCTCCCGGAGGATCTATATCAAAATTTTCTTTGATATATTCCGCTATATTTTTATCAAGTTCTTCTTCCACAATTCCGCTTGTATGGGTCAGAAGATGCCATATTGATATTTGGTGCCGTCCGCCGCCGTCAAATTTCGGGTAATGCCAGTTTATACGGTCGTTTAATTCAAGCCGTCCGTCCTCAAGAAGAATCATGATAAGAGCCGCAATAATCGTCTTGGTATTTGAAGCGACTGAAAAAATAGTGTCAAGATGCACGCCGTATTCATTTGTGCTTGTGCCGTAGCAGCCCTCGAAAATCGGCACACCGTAACGCGTTGCTTTGACTACTATTGCCTGAAATCTGTCTTTTGCCGTCCATTCAAGCAGCCTTTCTTCAAGTTTATCAAGTTGCGGAAGATATAATTTTAGTTTTGCCGCCTGTTCGACGGCTTGTTTTGTTTTCGGCATATATTTTATATCCCCTTTTTAATTTGTTTTAATATATATTATATCATATAATGCTTAAATTTACAATAATATTCAGGATTTGTTAAAAAAATAAAATTCACAAAAAAAACTTTAATCTGTCTGGTATATCATGTATAATATAACAAAAGAAGGAGGCGGTGCAATTTGCTCAGACAGGCTGTGAGATCAGTTGCGGTAATATTAAAATACGCGAGGATACCCACTGTACTTACGCTTATTTTAAGATTTGCCCAGTCATTTGAAGCGCCGCTAAGTATTTTTTTTACAGGCAAACTCGTAAACAGCATCGGTTTTTATATAAAAGGCGATATTTTAATTTCAGAAATAATAAAATGGGCCGTGCTTTTAATCGCAATTATGCTTATTTCGGCTAATTCGGGCCTGTTTCTTGGACTTGCCGAGATATTTACGCATAAAACCCTGAATAAAAATTTTACTGGGGTCGTGCTTGAAAAATTCAGAAGGCTTGATTATTCATGCTTTGAAGACCCCGATGTTCTCAATACATTGGAACGCATGGGTTCTGAGCCGCATTTGCGTATATATTATTTATATAATAATACTATAAGCGCAATTTCGACATTTATCTCGTTATTGGCAACTGCTGTGGTATTCACTCAGGTTTCGGTTTGGTTTGCCGTTGTGTATTTTATACTTCTCGCGCCTATTTTATGGTTTAATTATAAATCAATAGAAGCGCGCCAAAGACTTTGGAATACAGAGATGCCAAACTGGCGGCGCAGGACATATCTTTCGGCTCTTCTTGCGGACAAACACGCAGAGTTTGAGCTTAAAACTTTCGGCGCGGTAAAATTTATTTTATCAAAATGGAGAAAGATAGCCGACGATTTCAGGCGCGAATATGTAAATATGAGGATAAAATCGAGCAAATACGGGATTTTTCATGTGATAACGCTTGCAGTTTGGGCCGTATTCGTGATACTTTCGATGATATACGGATTATTAGACGAGACCAATCAGGCTGTAAATATCGGCGTATTTGTCGCGTGCATTACTTCGATAGGGGCAATACTCAACAGTTCGTCTGTAATGAGCGGGGCTTTTTCGCAGGTATCTCAGGACTGCCTTGAAATGAAGCACTATGATATATTTATGTCGCTCCCTGAAGTTGCGCCGGATATTATTACAACAGAATTTACGCCAATACAAAATCCGCATATTATATTTGATAACGTATATTTTTCATATCCTAAAACTGATAAAAATGTTTTAAACGGCGCGACTTTTGAGATATTTCCCGGAGAACGTGTCGCACTTGTGGGCGAAAACGGAGCGGGAAAATCCACGATAGTTAAGCTTTTATGCGGGTTATATAAGCCAAATAGCGGTGATATATATATTAACGACGTTTCGATTAATCAAATCCCAGCTTCTCAACTGCGGCAGGTTTTCAGCGTAGTTTTTCAGGATTTCTGCGGCTATGAGCTAACTTTAAGAGAAAACGTGGCGTTTGGCAATATAAATAAAATAAACGACGACGAAGCGATTAAAAAGGCGTTAAAAGACGGATTGCTGACAGAAATCGAGACGCAGGAGTTATCTATTGATTCAAACCTCGGCAAATTAGAGGACGACGGGACTGATTTATCAGGCGGGCAATGGCAGAAAGTCGCGGTTTCGCGCACGCTTTTAAGCGACGGCGCATTTGTCATACTTGATGAACCCACAGCGTCTTTGGATCCTGTCGCAGAAAGTAAAATGTACGAGACTTTTCAGTCTGTTCTGCAAAAACGCGGCTGCGTGATGATTTCGCACAGGCTTGCAAGCGCGAAGCTCGCGGATAAAATCATAGTTCTTAATAATGGCGCAGTGACGCAAACGGGTACGCATTCTGAATTAATGTCGCAGGGCGGGTTATATCGCGATATGTTCACCGCGCAGAGCGCATGGTATGTGACGGGAGGCGACAAAACAGATAATGGCTGATAGCGATAATAAAAACAAAAAAATAAAATATTTTAATATATACGGCAGGGTGCTTAAAAATTATTTTAAATTTGCGCCTGTTGCTTCGGTTTTTACTCTAATTAATTATATCGCCGGAGGGCTTTTTCCCGCGTTTACAGCTATTACTCTGGCTTCCCTGTTTGACGAGGCATATAATATTCAACAGGGCGGCGGCAATTCAAATAATCTTGTTTTTTGGGGATTGTTATATCTTATTGCTTATGTAGCTAATAATTTTTTGATTTTTATAACAGAGCTTATAATAGAACTCGGAGCCGATAAGCGTCAGGTGCAGTACAGATATTTGATGTGCGCAAAATTGTCGCGTATGCCGCTTATAGATTTTGAAAACTCAAATATCAAAGACATGCAGCAACGCGCCGAGGAGCATTTATACGGCGGCATAATGGACAGAATAGTCAGAAGCAGTTTGCAGCTTATATTTTTAAATTTGCTTAATTTTATAACTTTGGCGATAGTATTGGCGAAATATAGCTTATGGTTTTTGCCTTTATGTCTTGTCAGCGTTCTGCCGTACAGCATAGCCCGTTTGATACGGGGAAAAGAATTTTATTATATAAAATATAAAATGGCGAAAAAATCGCGCAGGCTCGGATATTTATGGGGACTGTTTACTGATAGGCGCACGGTAAAAGAACTTCGCGTACTTGGCGCGGACGATTATGTTTTTGAAAAATGGACAGAATCCAGAGACGATGTACAAAACGAATTATGGGAGCAAAACCGTAAAGACGCGGTTTCTTTGCTTTTGTGCGATGCTTTGCGGATTATCGGTTACGGGGCTTGTATAGTGCTCGCGCTTGTTCTGACTTTAAATAAAACTGTCAATGTCGGCGTGTTTGGCGCGTGTATCGCGGCATTTTTCACATTGCAGTCGGCTACGAGGGGAATGCTTGTACTTGGCGGCGAACTCCCGAGGGAACTCGCGTTCGCCGGTGATTATTTTGAGTATATAGACCTGCCCGAAGAATTATCGGCAGAAGAATCAGGAGGGGTATTATATTCCGGATTACATGATAAAATCGAATTGCGAAATATATCTTTTAAATATCCCAATTCTGAAAAATACGCCGTGAAAAACGTGAGTTTTGAAATACATAAAGGTGAAAAAATCGCAATTCTCGGCGAAAACGGCAGCGGAAAAACTACTTTGTCAAAATTGCTTCTCGGATTGTTTCCGTGTGAAAAAGGCGAAGTATTATATAACGGAAAAATCGTGAAAAATTTTGACAAGCCGTCTTTTTATAAAACAGTTTCTGCGATAGCGCAGAATTTTACGCAGTATAAACTGCCTTTGCGTGAAAATATCGCGATGTCTGATATAAATAGCCTGAACGACGACGAAAAAATTACAGGCGCGTTAAAAAGCGCCGGGCTGAATGAACTGCTTGATAAGGCCGGAGGATTGGACAATGAACTTGGGACGGCGTTCGGCGGCAGTGAAATTTCAGGGGGGCAATGGCAGAAAATTGCGATTGCTCGGGGATTATTCAGGGAAAGCGAATTTATAGTTATGGACGAGCCGACAAGCGCGCTTGATCCGCTTATAGAAACAGAGATTCTGACAAAATTTATAGAGCTTGCAAAAGACAAAACGGCAATTATTATTTCTCATCGGGTTGGATTGTGCCGCCTTGTGGATAAAATCGCCGTAATGAAAAACGGTGAAATCGCCGAAATAGGCAAGCATGACGAACTTCTCGCGCAAAACGGCGAATATACGCGTTTATTTACGGCGCAGGAAAAATGGTACAGGGAAAATTAAAATAATAAATATAAAATAATTATTTTAGAAAGGAATAAAATATTATGAACGAAACTCTCAAAACTATCGCGCAAAGATATTCGTGCCGGTCTTACGACGGCATATTACCTGAAAAAGAAAAACTTGAGGCAATAGCACTGGCAGCAATCCAGTCTCCCAGCGGTATGAACCGCCAGCCATGGCAGATTAATATTATCACAAACAAAGCTTTTATTGACGAAATGGACGCAGAGGGAATGAAAATACTTGCCGAAGCCGAGGACAAATCAACATATCAACGGTTTATGGACCGGGGCGGCAAGCTATATTATAACGCTCCCTGTATGTTTTTGATATTAAAAAAGCCCGGTACAGATTGCGATACAGGCATAGTCAGCGAAAATATTTCTCTGGCGGCGGCTTCGCTCGGGCTTGGAAATGTTATATGCGGCATGGCGGCGATTCCGTTTAACGGGATTAAAGGCGAATTATTCAGGAAAAAAGCGGGCTTTTCAGAAGATTGGGATTTTGGCATGGCTGTATTGGCAGGATACGCGGATAAACCGGGCGCGCCCCACGAACCTGATATATCAAAAATTCGTTTTATTGATTAAATTAAAAATTATAAAAAATAAAAATAAAAAATAACGGAGGGATTATTTTATGTCTTATTATGTTGACGGATATATGGAGCATTTATACAAAACAAATAAAGCTAAATTTGATATTGACGAAATCCAAAACGAGAATGACCTGCAAAAATTTTCGGTTGATATGTATAAAGATTATACGGAATGCCTCGGCGAACTGCCAAAGAACTGTTCGCTTGATGCAACTGTGTTAAGTGAAGTTCAGTGCGACGGATATAAAAGAATAAAAATCGAATATACGGTAGATGAAAATTTTAAAGCCCCGGCGTATATATTAGTCCCGGACAACACGAAATCTATAAATGCCGCCGTGATAGCTTTGACAGGCCATGGGTACGGTGTTGCCGATATAGTCGGTCTGACGGAGAACGGCGAAGAAAAACCGGAGGGCGGCGACCCGGGCTATCAAAAAAATTTTGCAATAGAATTAGTTAAAAAAGGATTTATTGTGGCTGCGCCTGAATTGTTCGGGTTCGGCGAATTAATGCTCGCGCCCAATGAAAGACACATAAGACAGGGCAATTCGTGTTTTATGCTTTCTACTCAGCTTTTTATGTATAAAATGACAACGGCGGGAATCAGGGTATGGCAGGCTGAGCGCATGTTTGATTATCTTACGGGGCGAAATGACGTTGACCCGGAAAGAATAGGCGTGATGGGTATTTCGGGCGGAGGCCTTGCCTCGTCATTTTTTGCCGCTTATGAAAAACGCATAAAAGCGTGCGTTGTGAGCGGATATTTATGCACTTTTAAAGACAGCGTAATGGGCGTATATCACTGCGTCGATAATTTTATCCCGGGACTTTTGAAAAACGGTGAAATGGCGGATTTATTCGGGCTTATCGCCCCGCGCCCGATGTTGATAG
This sequence comes from Oscillospiraceae bacterium, assembly GCA_009783265.1. GTDB lineage: Bacteria > Bacillota > Clostridia > Oscillospirales > WRJC01 > WRJC01. Next base: position 3,225 of record WRHM01000010.1, on the reverse strand, counting down.
AAGCCGGCATAGACGACGATATATTCCCGATAGACGGAGTAAAATCCTCGTATGCGCGTCTGGAGAATCTATATAAAAAACTAAACGCAAACGATAAAATAGATATTGATATATTCAAAGGCGAACACCAGATTTCCGGAGCGAAAGCTTATGATTTTTTAGCTAAGTGGCTATGATAAAATTATAAAAAATATATTTTTATTGTATTTATATAATTATATAATCAGGAGGATCGATTTTTATGAAAATAGCAAATAAAGATAATAAAGATAAAGCGGTGTTCTTTTGCCGCGATAAAGTTTCAGTAAACCGTATTTTTGAGAGCAACGAAGAAATCATGAAAAAATTTAACGCCGAACTCGAATTTCCTGTTGTTTCTGACGATTCGTCGAAAATGGCGATTGTGGATTTAGATAACATAGAACAGTTCAAAGATTTTACGAACGAATGCAAGTATATATTTTCAGTATGGGGGATGCCCCAACTGAGCGAAAGCGATATTAAAAAATATTTCGGCAAATGCGAAGTGATATTTTACGGAGCGGGTTCTGTGCAGTATTTTGCGCGAGAATATCTTAAAAGCGGAATAAAAATAACTTCTGCGTGGGTCGCAAACGGGATACCCGTAGCGGAATTTGCCGTTTCAGAGATAATTATGGCATTCAAAGGCTATTATAAAATTTTGAGGAAAGTAAAAAAGCCTGATGACTGGTGGAGTCTGCACAGAACTACGGGCGGAAATTATACAGGCAATTATAATACAAAAATCGGTATTCTCGGAGCGGGAACTATTGGAAAAAGAGTTATATCTTATTTGCAAAAACTTAATATAAAAACTGAGATATTAGTGCATGACCCGTATTTTTCGGAGAAGCAGGCGGCTGAAATGAACGTAAGAAAAGCGTCTCTCGAAGAAATATTCAAAACGTGCGGCGTTATTTCAAATCATGTGGCAAACCTGCCTTCGACCGTGGGCATGATAAATAAAACCCATTTTGATTTAATGCAGGATTACTCTACGTTTATAAACACGGGCAGGGGAGCGCAGATCGTAGAATCAGATATGATAAACGCGCTTAAAAACAATAAAACTCTGACGGCTCTTTTGGACGTTACGGAACCCGAACCTCCGGAAACAGACAGCGAACTTTATAATTTGGATAATGTTATATTAACCCCGCATATCGCGGGCGTTATCGGCAACGAACTTCACCGTTTGAGCGATTGCATGTACGATGAATATAATCTCTATGAAAACGAAAAGAAGTTAAACTATGAAGTGACGCTTGAAATGCTTGAATATATGGCGTAAGAGTAATTGAAAAACAGAAAAATAATAAGTGAAAAAGCCGTCCAAGCGTAAGATTGGGCGTCTTTTTTTCTTTTTTCAATTTTTTGTAAATTTATGCAGAAAATAATGTCGAAAACAATGTTGACACGATAAAAAAAATGTGATATAATTTATTTTGACATTAATCTTGTGAGTGATTTGTGACTGGCATGCGATATAATCAAAATTAACGATGTAATTTGTGAGTGATTTGTGACTGAAATACGATATAATCAAAATCAATAATATAATTTGTGACTGAATACCAATTTGATTGATACATAAAATTTGCAAAGCGTATACTGTATATCAAATTTAGAAATATAAATTTTTAGGAGGAATTTTTACTTATGGAAAAAACAAAACAGTTTAAATTTTCAAAGAGAATATTAAGCGTCGTTTTAACGGTTATGTTATTAATAGGCGGGATTTATCTGCCAAGCATGCCGTCTTTAACTGTAAGCGCGGCAAGTCAGGAATTACCGCCGGGGTTTGTTGCGTATGGAGGCTCCGGCTATTCTGGTATAGGTGGTTACTTTGACCATGCTGAGAGATATATCCTTGGCCGTTACAGCGCGTATGAAGGGTTTAATAATTCACATATACCCGGTTGGGACAGAACGCACGTTTTTATGTGCGCTACCCTTAATGACCACCGCGCTGTGTATTGTATAGAACCGGCTCAGCACATACTGGGTTCTTATTGGGGATTTACTCCGAGCAGTTACGGACCAAGTCACAGAATAACACTTAGTGAAACACAAATTACCATGCTTCAATATGCTCTTGCGTATGGTCAGCAATTCTATTCAAATGTCACACATAACGGCGGTGACAGCATTACCATTAGAGGCGCCGATGAAATAGCCAAAGGAGCGGCAACACAAATAATTGTGTGGTCTATTGCTGCGCAAGGTTATACAAACATTATTACAGACATTACAAACAGACTCAACGCAATCAAAGATGACAATCCAACACGTACTGCTTTTTGCAATTACATAGACGAAATTTGGGGAAAGATTCAAAACGCTATGAAAATGCCGTCTTTTACTTCCCTTACGTCCCCGGGACCTTCTTATACAGCAAAATGGAGTGACACTAATGATCGGTACGAAATAACTCTTACCGATACCGATAGCGCTTTAAGTACCGGATATTGGCCTACCAGTGCATGGAAAGTAATATCGGGGAATTCTTTAGGTTTTTCAGTAAGCGGCAATAATTTAGCTGTTACGGGCGATCCCGGGATTTCGGGAACGACAATCGCAGGCCAGTCAACACAGAAAAAAGCAGTTATTTTGTTTTTAAATCCCAGAAAAGGAAGAAATAGCAGCGGAGGCGATCTTGAGACAATGCAGCAAATGATAACGTGCGAAATTATTCCCGAAGATAATCCGGTATATTGTAATATAAAACGCGACGAGATGGTATATGATATACAGAAGACAATAGTGAAAAGTGATGCAAACTGGACGCCGAACCTGAGCGGATTCGAATTTAAGATATGGAAAGGCACAAATAGCTCAGGCACGGCAGTAACTAAAAAAACAGGTGCCAACCCAACTATCTTTACAACAGGATCTGACGGAAAAATACAATTGAGAGAATCTGATTTGAATAATTTTGGTGCGGGTACATATTATGTGGAAGAACAACTGACAGAAGATAAAAAAGAAGATGGATATTATTACCATGCAGCAACAGGTACATTTACAGTATCGCCACGGACAGATATAGACCCATCACCGAGTAACATAGGCACTAAAGTCATCAACAACAAGGAGATAGAGATAGAGTTGGAGAAGGAGATCGACAGTGAGAACAATGCACCGATAGAGCCAATAAGCAAAGCAGGGTACTACTTCAATGTATATAAGTACGGTACGGCACAA
>WRHM01000009.1 GCA_009783265.1 Oscillospiraceae bacterium | reverse complement strand
TAATATTTGTACATTGCACACTGTGACTTTCCTTTTCCTTGCTTGAATAGCTCAGTTGGCAGAGCATGCGGCTGTTAACCGCAGGGTCGTAGGTTCGAGCCCTACTTCAAGCGTTTCATCCTTGATTTAGCCGTGGTTGACTGTGTTCGATATATTCGGGCCTTTAGCTCAGTTGGTCCAGAGCTCTCGGCTCATAACCGATAGGTCCGGGGTTCGAGTCCCTGAAGGCCCACCAATAAAAACCCCCATGATTCCATTAGGTTTCATGGGGGTTTGCTTTTTGCTCGTGGTATTAAAAATGCCGAATTGGGTGCAGGGACTGTAAAAAGCTATGATAAATTTCAATAATTTAAAATGATTTATGGTTTTAATTTTTCTTTTTACTCAATAAATTTTGCAGTTTTTCAGTCGCTTTCCTGTCCTGCTGTTTTATGACGTGAGTCTATGATATATATTCGATGTTACGCAACGGAAAGTTGCATTATGTGCATCCTATGTGGGATACAGCTTTTTCATATACAGACAGAAATTATGACGGAGCCGACGTAAATTATTATATACGGGCAGTTCAGTCAGACATGGAAAGCGCATGGTCTTCGCCTTTCTTTTTCAAAAAACTGTAAAATGAAAATTGGGAAAATAAGTTGCCAAAATTTGAACTGCCTTTCTTATCATTTTCTGATCTTTATTTTCATTTTTTTGCCTTTCTGCGTTTTTTTCCCGCCATCAAATAGCCTATACTTCCCACTGCTGTTACACTCGATATTAAAAATAAAACAGTGTATAATTTAATTTGAGATTCGTCTCCGGTTTTAGGTACTTCTTTTCCGGTATATCCGGTTGGCCTGTTGACCGATTCAGAGGGATTGACAAATTTGTCCGCCGGGTTTTGAGTCTGCATTATTTCCGGGTGTGATATGGTCGGTTCGTTTGGAGTGGGATTTTCTGTTTCTGGATTTATTGTAAAGTTCGGAGCGGTAGATTCCGTATAATTTGGCGGCTGTATCCCTTCCGGAATTGTTGTTTCGGTAATATCCGGGTTTTTTTCAACTGGTTTTACCGTTGATTTCTCAGTAGATCTTTCCGCAGTCGGCACATATCCGCCGTTTGTCAATGTATATACATTGATAAACGACATGGAAGTGACTTGCCTGTTTGCGTTGTTCGTGACGATTCGCGTCACTGTGAGCCGCCCGTCAATATTTTTCACCGAGTCTGTGATTGTATAAACCGCCGTATCATAATCATAACCTGATACGCCGGTATTCACTTCCGATACATAATAATAATACGTCCCTGCCGACGTGTAGCTCCATGTACCGAATTCCGCACGGCCCGAACCCGTAATCTGCACGGTTTTTACGCCGTTTACGCTGCCTGCGGGCATTGGCTGGGAAGGGTACTGCGCTTTCAGCAGGAAAGTAAAAACTTCGGAGGTCGCGGGGTTGCCGGAAACGGTTTTTACCACAGGGGGATCCGTCATAAGTTCAGGATCGCTCGGAATAAATGCCTGCGCGTAGAATTGATTATATTTTATTTCCATCGCTTTATTTCCGTTTTCTTTATAGACCACGACAATAGCTGTCATGTTATTGTCAATATATATTTCCAGAGTATATACTTCCTGGTCATAAACATATTTAGGCTGAGGAGCCGTGATGTGTTTTAATTCATATATATATATGCCCGTTTGAGTAAAAATAATCGGCCCGATATTTATATCCTGCGTGCCTTCAATGCTGAAATTATAACCGTTTTCGTTTCCGCACGCCGGCATTGGATTGGCCGCAGCTTTCGGGGTGAGTATGTAATTAAAATTATTGTCTGGCGGTGCGGACGTTTCGGTGGTTGTAAATATCTGACTTATTTTTAAATTTAATTCCGCCGAATCTGCGGCGTGCGCCGCCGGCATATATAGGCCCGTCATAAAAATCAGGCACAGGACGCCTAAAAAAAAATTCTTGAATTTTCCTCCGGGGCTTGTTATTTTTCTCCCTGCATTCATATTTTTCATCTCCTTCGCCGGGTGTTTATTTTATTGCGTTTCTTGTTGTTTATAACCAAAATCAATATTAACAGTAAGAAACCAGTAAGCATAATCAATGCTGTGATTCGGATCCAAAGCGGAGTCTGAACCCATAATTTCGGTATTTTGTCCACCGCCGTCAATATATTGTTTTTCTTGTCCGATTCTTTTATAATAAACGGATCGTCCTGTATTTCATCCGTGATTTTCCCCACGAGGATATCGCGCCCGTTTGTGGAATTTGACGAACAGGTAGAGAGAAGCACGATCCGGTCGTTTGCGGTTATTTGTATTTCTCTTGTATGCGCGGCTCTTTCAATAAGCATGTTTAAATAGTCTTTCTGGTTTTCCTGTCCTGAAATCTTTGTCCTGAATATGGTGCTATCATAAGCGTCAGCGTGAACAAAAGCGAAAAATTCCAATCCGTGTTCCTGCCCGTCATAATACAGCGTGCCGTATTTTCGGACGTCAAAATAATCATTGTCCGAAAAATTTCCGATTTCGCCAAACATAGTTTGTTTTTCCATGTGGTGGCCGTAAATGATACTGTTGAAATCCGAAAAGTCCATGCTTGAATTACTGTCCAGGAATATCGCGCCGGAAAGGGAATATTGCCCTTCTGCGTTGGTGTTTACGTATTTCATCAAGTTTGGGCTCTGCACTACAGGGTAATCTATATGCGTCCCATATATCGTGATCCAGCCGAACACTTCCGGATTTATTGCCTGCAATTCTAAAAACGACTTGCTTTCGTTTTGCGCGGTAGGTTTATATATTTCATAGCGGGCGGCGTCAGCCGCTTTATATACCTGTTTGGAATCCCATACGGCGTAGCAACCTGTTATGACGAATAATAAGATAATAATCAGAACTGCAATATCAATAATGCCGTTTATAAGCCATATCGTTTTTTTGCCGATTCCAGTTGCTACGCTCATGCGATTCCCTCTTTTCTCAATAAAATTTAATTAAATCTGATTTATATTTTTATATATTATTGCGATTATTGCATTGAATTTTTTTTACGCGTTTTAAATATTATATAAATTGAAATTCCGATTATCGCGATAACTATCATGCCAATGAAAGGCAGATCGTTGAGGTCGAGTCCCGTGGGCGTAGTGGTATCGTTTTCATTTGTGAAATCCGCGCTGTTTGTATCTTCGCCGACTAATTCGTCTGTAACGCCCAAATCTTTGCCGGTTAAATCAGTTTCTAAAGAAATACTATCCGTAACTACGGCAGTTCCGCTGTCATATATAACAGCTACAGAGGGTTTATAATTTTTCGAGCCGGTTTCGTTTACATCATAAGTTGTGCCGACCGGGGTATCTACGAATACAAGTTTTTGTCCGTGCTTGAGCTGGAATGTATTCGGTGTTTCGTTTTCGAATTCTATGGTTACAGGATCTCCCGATTCGGTATAGACAATTAAAGCATAATCGCCGTTTTCGTCTTCTTCTACTATATAAGCTATATAAGCTTCTTTAGGTTCGGTAACGAGCTCAGGTACTGTTATTGTAAGGGTAAAATCGAAATGCAGGCTTTTGTTACCAAAGTCGCCGGTAACTGTTTTGCTGATGGATAATGTCGCGTCGCTCGTATCTTCTGGTTCTTCATCTCCATCGCCGGTGCCGTTGGTTCTTACATAAGTATTCGTGAATATCATATCCGAATGTCCTTTGCCGTCAGGGGCGTTGGGGGTCGGGTCAACTTTTTCGTCTACTTTTTGTTCTTCGTTGTCCGGTATGATTACGACTGCGCTGACAAATTTAATAAAAAGCAAGCCAGTGTCATCGTCTTTCATTACATAAGCCGTAACAAGATATTTTGCGCCGGAATAAGTGACGGTTTCATGATTAGCGTCAGCGATTGTATATGTCTTTTCTTTTTCCGTTATTTCGAATTCGTAAAGGCCTTCGTGCGGGAACGTAACCCCTGCGAAAATATCGGATGATTCGTTAATAAAAGTGTAAGTGTTTCCATCCGCGATATAGTCTTTATAAGTTTTTTTGAGGCCGTCAAAATCACTTGCCGAATAAGTTATGTCGATTGTGTAAGCGACAATAGGATTGCTGTTTTTTATAGGTTTATCACCGGCTGTAATTTGCTCGACGTCTATTTCGTCAACCGCAGTCAGTTTAATGTCAAATGTAAATGTCATGCCGCCATCCGGAATTTTTGTGCCTACGGGGACTTTAAGGTGTTTTGAAATTGCCGCTCCCGCAGGGTCGTCCGAACCTGTCCCTTGTGAAACAGGGTTAGCCGCGAATACAGGTATAATTGCGCTGAGACAAATGATAATCGCCAAGAGAGATGCTGTTAATATTTTTACTACGCTTGATTTTTTCATGGTTTTTTGCTCCTTTAAATTAATTTTATTTGTTTTTTTGTTTTCTGTGGCATAATTTTGCATAGAGTGTTTTTCCTCCTGAATCATTTTATTGATTTTTTATTTATAAAATTTTTATATAAACATGAGATAAGGATGTATATTCCGGGACGGGGGCCCGTTCCGGCCCGGCATCCTTATTCATCATGATTATTTTAAAAGTTTCTGCGTCTTACTATAGTGATAACTTTTCCAAAAATGTCGTCAGCGTTTACAGAACCGTAAATGCGGCTGTCTGTTGCGGTTTCCCTCGCATCGCCCAGCACGAAAATCTGTCCTTCTCCCAGTGTCAGGGGAAATTCCGTTCCCTCTACATATCTCTGGGTTTGCTGGTAGATACTCAATTCCTGCTGGAGCGCGCCGTTTATCATCAGCCCTTCTTCCAGAATGTCTACCGTGTCGCCTGCCGTGGCAATCACCCTGCGCACTTGTTTCTGTCCCTGATAAGTTAATATGACAAGGTCTCCTGCGCGGTAATTTTTGTCCAAGCGGTAAAAAAGTATCAGGTCGCCGTCTTTGACTGAGGGATTCATACCGGGTTCGATATTATAATGAAATCCGTACATGAAAGTGAATATCAGCATTGCTATGCTTATTATCGCCGTTATTTTGATTGCCAGCGATCCGAATTCTTTCCAAACCGAAACTTTTGAGTTTGAACCAGAAATGTTTGAAGAATTCTTACGCGGTATTTTTTTATTTTTATGTAAAGACTTATAAAATTCTTCCGGCGGAAAATTCAACGTTATGATGCCCGGCACTTCTTCAAAAATCAAATTCGGGTTTTCAGATATTCCGGTTTGGTTATTTTCGTTCATATTAACTATCCGTAGTCACCTCTTTCATCAATATTTTGGTCATTTATTTCTACATTTATAAGTTTAAATGATGAAGTTGCTTGAATGTCAATAGATTTTTCAAAAATTTTATAATTTTTTTATTTTTTATTTTTTTATACAAAAACTGCCGTTTTATCAATGGTTTTGCATTATCAAGCTTTTGAATTTTTTTGAAGTCGCTTTATTTTTTTTATTTTTCTTATGTTTTTCTTTAAAGCGGCTTTCAACTTTTGTCGATTTTAATCATGTTTAGATGTTTTATTTTATATATAATGTGCATAAGTTTAATTTTGATATTTAAAACGCCGCCGTTTATAAACTATTTTAACTGTCAGATATATCAGCCCTGACATGGCCGCGAATACTGAAAGCGTGAATATGTTCATATCGCCGGCATTCGCGCCGGTTTCCGGTACTTCTATGCGTGTATTCGTAAAATGAAGAACGCGTTTTGCTTGCGTCATAGCCCATGTGCCGGTATCGCCGGTAATAATTTCGGGTCTGGGGCCGATTACGTTGTCTGTCACTGAGACGTTATATCTGGAAGCTCCTGTTCCGACTACGCATAACGTGCCGTCAAGTACGAGTTCTTTTTCGACTATGTTTATATTACAATTCACAGGGATTCCTTCTATGGTGATGCTTTGCCCGTGGGTGAGCCTGAATTCAGTTTTGCCTTCATTGTCCAGTATCAGCATTCCGCTTGCGGAAGAATTTCCGTCGAACCCTTCGAGCGCGCCTCCCTTGTATTCAAATTTGGTATTTGCCGGCAATGCCAACGTACCGGAACTGTCTTTAAAATATATTGTAAAAATAAATTCTTTGCTTCGGTTACCGTATGCGCCCGCTACGGTTTTGGATACCGACAAAGTGGTAACGGCATGATAAATAAAATAAACATCTCTGCCGGACGATACCGCGGTTTCGGGGAGATTCCCCGGCGTATAATTCGCTGGGGTTGACGCATTGTCCCATATATATCCCAAAGCGTTGTAGCCTTCCATTGCCGGGAGGGTTTTGGAATACATTTGACCGCCATCTATTTCCACATGGACAGGCTCTCCGATTTCATGTCCGTCAATATCTATATATCTTTCGGTTATAATATATCCCGGCGCATAAACTAAAAATAGCGTTTTATTTTCGTTTATATTAGTTATCTCTGGGGGATCGCCCGGCGTGTAGTCTGTTCCGGTGCTGTCAGGTTTGGTTTCGCTAAGTTTATATCCTTTATATATATAGCCGGGAATGACCGGGATATTAGCTGTGTAAGTTCCCCCGTTGCTGATAGTGACTATATTATCGACTTTACCGGGGATAGAATTGCCGTATTTATCCGTATATTTTTCCGTGACCCGGTAGAAAACAGGAGCTCCATCGCCGTTATCCATTGCAACGACCAGAGTATCCCAGTAAGCGTTATGAAAATTATGGGGATAATTGCGCATGTGTCCCACCGAAGGGATTATAGGGTTTTTCACATTAAGAAACGCTCCTGAAGATACATGGTCATAATAGTGGACGATCTGCCTCAATCCATGATAAGCTGAGACGGGAGGGTCTCCGTAAAAATCAACGAAAAGCTTAAAATCTTCTGTGTGATTGGTTCCGGTGCTGAAAAGGACAGTCATATAAATATCATTAGTTTCGATTGGGAGTACCCTTAAAAGCTCGGACGTTGTTGCGTCATACACATAAATATCTCCCCTGATTCTCTCCAAGAAGAACAGGCTGACAAAATATCCGTCGCCGTGGTCGTCGTCGCCCTTACCGTCGCAATGACCGAATACGCCGGCGCGTTCGTCGCTGTACCCTCTGCTGTACATTAATATATCGGCTTCCTTATTAATAAAATAATTGGGGTTATATCCTTCGACAAAGTTTACGCCAAAGCCCCTGCCGATATTTGCGGCGTTTAGGGAATATCCTCTTATACTACCCCCGATGATGGCTATACTGCCTTTATTTGTGCCGGCACTGATGATTCCAGCCCCGTTGCCTATGCCCGCGCCGTGTCCGGAATTAGCGGTCACATGACCGTCTGCAATCGTTATTTCGGCAAATCCGTCTTTGCCGCCGCCTATGCCCGCGCCGTTATAGCTGCTGTTTCCGAGAAATAATTTGTTTTTTTCGCAAGCCGTAGCTTCCACCGTGCCGCCGGTAATCAAAATAACCGACCCTTTTAAGTGTGTGAAGCCGCCGGTAGAACCGTTCCCGCCGCCTATTGCCGCACCATTAAAACCTGCCTCAGCAATTACCGTGCCTCCGGTGACTGTGACGAAGCCGACGCCGTTTGTGCCGGCTCCGCCGCCAATCGCCGCCCCGTTAGCGTTGGCTTTTGCGATTACTTTGCCGCCGTTGACAGTAACATAACCGGCATGAGCCGCGCCGCCGCCGATTGCGGCAGGCTGATTTGCAAGTATATATGTCTGCGTAGCTTCGACCGTTCCGCCGTTTATAATAATCTGGCCGCTGTCGCCGGTATTATTGGTGCCTATGCACGCATTTTCGCTATTTGTCGTTATTTTGAGTTCGCCTGACTCGCGCCCTGTGGCTTCCGCGCTGTCGATAGTCAGTTTTGCGCCCTGCGGAACTGTGATATATCCGTGAATATTGGAGTTGCCCTCTAAAAATATTTTAAAATCAGTATCCGTGGAGCTTAACCTTATTTCCAGTTTGGCGTTAGTATCTGTTGTAGCGTCGTTTAACGTAATAGCTGAAATATTGTTAGGCAAATATATGCCGTTTTCATTAGGGGCAATACTGGCGCCCGATCTGCATATAATATCCGTTGAGGTAAATAAACCGCCGCCAATCGTGATCGGCCCGGTATAACCCGCCGGAAACTGGCTGCCGTTTACTCTGAATGACCCCGCAATCATAATAGGCTCGTTATATCCGAACGGATAATTGAGAGCATTCAATACAGTCAGCCCATTGAACACAAGGGGCACGTGATAATCCTGCGGAAACGTGAGAGTGCCCACGCTCAATCCGTTGATTCCAAGTTGTCCGGTATAACCCGCCGGAATCAAAAGCGTTGTAGACCCTAAACTGACGTAATCGTTTGAGCTGTTTCGCTGGAAATTCAAATCCGAGTTGAATCCTGCCGGAAAAACGATACCTTTAATTAAATTGTTAAGGCCGATCATCGTGACGGAAGAGGGCGAACAATCCGGCGTGAATACAATTCCCATTACCGAACCCATTCCGAGAGCGGTTCTCAGAATCGTGTAATCATTGCCGTTTGCGTCCGTGTTAAAAGTAAGTATTCCCGATCCCAAGTCGAAACTATAACCTCTCCCGGTCACCAACAAAGAATTATAATAATCAGTGACGTCGATTATATATTCGTTATTCGGAGCCTTCGACGGACCTGCCGCTATAAGTCCGGCGTTTATGCCTTCCGCGTTCTGTCCTTCTTCAATAGTAATTATTTCCGAATATGCCGTCTGGTAATCTTCAGACAATATAATTGCCATTTTGTTATCGTCCGTTATTTCCAGCGGCAGCAGATATTCTGTCTCATTTATAGTTTCAAATTCAAGCCCTGTTACATAATCGCCTTGCAAGAGTTCTTCAAAAATATACGCGCCGTTCTTATCTGTTAAAACATCGCTTATAGGCTCGCTGAGATCTTCTGCCGAATAAAGATAAACCGGATAATCTGATAAAGGGTTTTTAGTTTCATCATATAATAAACTCTTGAAATAACGAAAAGACTGGGAATCGCTGTCTATCCATAAAAATCCGGATATACTTCCGGTATCATGGATTTCTTCTTCTATAAGATCTTCCGTAGGTTCTTCATCTTCATCAATTTCACTGTTTTCGTCTTCTTCCGTTTCTTCGGAGTTCTCTGTTTCTTCCGTTTCCTCCACTTCTTCTATATCTGTTATATTTGTTATATCTTCTGTATCTTCCGTGGTTTCTTCCGGACCTTCATTCATATCAGTTTCAGTCTCAGTTTCGGCTCCGGTTTCGCCGTCGGAAGTCGGTTCTGTTAATTCTTCGGTTTCGCCGGGAACAGAAAAATCGTCTTCTTCCGTTTCCAAAAGTTCTGTTTCTCCGATTGATCCCGTAATTTCCATGAATTCACCCAGTTCTTTCATTGCGAAAGTACCGGGAATAATGACCAGCAAGAAAACAAAAAGCAACAAGAGACATAGTATTCTCCTGTTTCGTTCCTTTTTTGTTTCACCCATATTACAAACCTCGTTTCAATTATCTCAATTATTTCAATACGTTTTATTTTTTAATATATTTTTATATTACAAGTTTAAATGATGAAGTTACTTGAAAGTCAATAAGTTTTTCGAAAATTTTTACTTTTTTATTGCCATTATATAAAAATTGCCGTAATATCAATGATTTACGGTTTATTTTTTTATTTTATTTTATATATATCGGCTTAATTTTTATTATAATATTCACTTTTATCCTTGATTTACTTTAAAGCAACTTACACCTTTCATCATTATTATAGACATTTGTCGAAAACTATTATGAAAATCCGGAGCAATTCTTATCACGGCAATATAAAGATTATCCTGATGAACCTTTTGGTTTTGGTGTATTCCGTTCATAATAATATAGATTAATTCTATATCAGGTAAATAAAGAGCCGCTTTAGCAGCGGCTCGTAAATATTTGCGGTGGTCAGACCGTCATATGCTTTCAAGCGCTGCCAGTATCGTAGGGCTTTGCCCGTTATATGAAATACCCCCAGCTTCGCTGGGGGCTTGCTTGAATTATAAAGTGCATTTCAAAGATTTTTTATAAATGGTTTTTGTTTTATCTGGTTTATCTCATCATATTTATTAAACAGGGCTAATTTGCACACATTATCTATAAAAAGATTTTTTCCAAATGATTTGTTGTTTTTCATATCAGCCGGTTTTGTGATTATTTTTATTTGTGTTTTTTTTCTTATATTGTTTAGAAAAATCTTACCTTTTTCGTTCAGTCCCAGAACAACCGTGAAATCCGTCGGATTATTCTGCATTTTTTTTGTTATGCCAAAAAAGATATTTAATATCATACGTTTTACAGAGGACGAAGTATTATGCTTCGCCTCTAAATTTTTAATAATAGAATCATAATCAAAACAACCGTCAAGTAATTTTTTTATCCTGTGTTCTTCCCCTCCAAAAACTTCGGCGCACTTTGCGATTTCATGAACGTCAATCCTGTTTAAATGCGATATAATCGCAGGGCTTAGATTATTAATATCCGTAAATTTCCAACTTTTTATCAATTTAAGAGATATTTCATAAGCTTGCTCAGGCATAAAATTTTTAATTTCAGATATATTATTTTCTCTGATTAATTTACGCAGATAACCTGCGCTTACATAAGTTTCGTCAACTGTTTCTTTTTGCGAATTGAAATCCGCGCCGATTCTTTTTATTGTAAATGGCATTATATTCGAGTTTAACTTTTTTAATGCTTTGAGATATTCGACCGCCAGAATATTATTCGAGCCATTTAAAACTTCGGCCTTTTCTTCACCGTAGATTTCGCGAAACAAATCATAAACATTCTGTGGGTAACTTTTATTTTTGTTTGCTTTTATATTCTCTCGCAGTTTTAAATCAAATTCTTCGCTCATGATTTTTTCAGCGGCAAAATCGAGAAGTTCCAAATCCCCGCATTCGCTGCCAAAACATATATAATCAATCCCCGAAAGCTTTTGCATTATATAAACCGCTGAAAACGCGAAAATATTAGCCGGGCTGTTAGAATAAACAGACGACAGTTCAAAAACCGCGTCAACGCCGTTTCTAACTGCGATTTCAGCCCTGTTATATTTAGAGAACAGCGCAGGTTCGCCGCGCTGAACCAGACTGCCGCTCATAATCGAGATAATAACAGAATCCGGGAATATTTCTTTTATTTTTTGTATCTGATAGAGATGTCCGTTGTGAAACGGATTATATTCTGAAACGATCGCTATTACGGGCATAAATTAATATGATTCTCTTTCCTGAATTTAAAAATATAAAAATATTTAATAGATTATGTAAATAAAATTTTATATATCTTACGAATAGTATGCTTATAATCAACAGCCTAACGATTCCAGACTATCAAATACCAAAAAACACCAAACTTATCTATTACATCGCAAGAAAGTTTGCTCCAAGGTTCAACTTTTAATCCTGCGCATGGATTTCCGTTTTTTGATAAAAGGTCGAAAGCCCTTTTTAAGTCATCTTCATTTTCAAATTCCACTTCAAACAACATAACGGGTCGGGTTTCTGCGGGATATTCTTTTATCAATGCGTCGGGCAAATACTTATCTTCGCAAATAGTGATATATTCTTCATTGTTTTTTTGAAGAATACAATACCAAATATTACCGTCAGAATCCAATGTAGGTTCGCCTTTCATTTCAAGCCCAAACGCTTCTTTGTATAGTTCGGTTGCTTCGATACTGTTTTTCACATAAACATGTGAGCCTATTCTGCTAATTTTATGCCACATTTGCATTTTTCCTCCACGCAAAATATAAATACCCTGCACTACTATAATTTTTTCATATCAAAACCCATCTTGTCCCCACATGACAATCCCGCCGTTGTTGTTCAGATATTCCACAGCTTCGGCAGTATCAGCCAAAACTATTTCTTTTCCGTCAATTTCAAAACTAATCGGCTTATATACGCATATCATATTATGGTTATGCGTTTCTTCACCCAAGACTTCCCTTGAAGTTTTGACAAACTTAGGCACACTTATTTTTCCGTCGTCCGGTTTTACAGCCGACAATAAAATATCGTGGTCGTTTTCGTCCGCGACGATTTCGCTTACCCAGCCGCCGCCAAAACAAATATATCCCGCGAGTTTACCGTTTTTGAATAGCCCGTGCGGATTTTTTATTTCCCCGGCGCACCACGACTGCCAGTATTCTTTTGTCCTGACTATGCAGCAGTTTAAATTCACGCAGTATTTATTATATAACATCGCCATATCGTGGAAGTTTTCGGGATTTAACGGGCGAATATCGGATAAATTCGACGGCACGCCGGGGTCGTCGTGCCCTACAACAGTTTTATTGTAAAATTTGACCTGCATAAATCCGTGTTTTGCGTAGTGAGAGAAATATCCCGTGCCGAGCATAGACAAATCAAAATTGTTTTCTATCATGTAATCAGTCGCCGCGTCAAGTAATTTTGATGATAATCCCAAACGCCTGTAATTTGTATTTGTCGAGACTTCGCCGATCCCGCCCATTTTAAATATTTTCCCGCCGATATAAACCTGACGGTGAAAAACCCTGACAGTCGAGATAATTTTATTTTCTTCGCTTTTTATGATAAAAACAGCATTATAATCTTTGTGAGGGTCGGCGACAAAATGCCGCCTGAAATACGCCGCGCCGGTTTCGACGAAAACTGACCCGCAGTGTTCAACCCATTCGTCGAAATCATTCGGAGAAAGAAGTTCTACTTTATAATCAAAATCAAAATTTTTTTCACTCATAAAATTTTTACCCCTTTAATAAAATTTATTTAACGTATATTATGTTTATTATCTGCTATGTTCAATAATAAAATCAAGCAGCGTTTTTTCGTCTATCAAGTTATCGGCAAGCTCAAGACCGATTTTTATCAATTCATCATCTGTGCAAATGAGTTTGATACCGTTAAGTTCTAAAAAAGAAATCATGGCAAGCATGCCTATCCGCTTGTTACCGTCAACAAACGGATGATTTCTAACCAATCCGTAAGCAAGCCTCGCCGCTTTGCTTTGCAGCGTGGGATAATTTGTAATGCCGTCAAAAGTAATAAATGGAGCTTCAATAGCTGATTCAAGCAGTCCCATATCTCTGATGCCTTCCGTTCCGCCGCTGTATTTAACAAGTATTTCATGTAAAATAATTATCTGTTGTTTAGTCAGCTTTTTCATTTGGCAAGCTCCCTAAATGCTGCCAAATGACGTTTTACAATGCTTTCCCCGATTTCCAGCACAGTTGCGTCATCGGTAAATTCTTCGCTCTGGAATTGGCTGTATTCTAAAATAACATACCGCGGCGTATTATTTTTAAGAATGATAGCTGCGCCATTTTCATCAACGAGTCTCGCGACTCGCGAAAAATTCTGATTGGCTTCTGTGATAGACACCAAATTGTTAGTATTTATCTGCATAAATAATTCTCCTTTACACTTTATTATAATTATTATACACCATCAATAGGAGAAATACAACCTATTTTATAAAATATATTTCAAAAAATTTTCCTATTAAAAATTCTTCTAAATAGCTTGTCACAAAATATTTGATTCTTTCCGTATCTTTTAAGATTTGCCCCGAAGCATTATAACTGTCGTCAAATTCGTATTCTTGATGTTTATGATTCGCTAATCTTTCACATTCTTTATAGATATATGTCAAATTTATTTTTGCGGACTTTTCGCATATTTCAATTAATTTCGACATGTTTTTAGTTACAGGGGGAATCTTACACTTAAAAACTATAAGAGCTTTCAGATATTTCACAACAGCTTCACGGCAGTGCTGCCATAATGTACTGAACAAATCACTATACATTGACTCTATATATTCCGCTTCTAACAAATCATTTTCGGCTGAGTCAACCCATTTTTGAGCCTTATTAAGCCGATTCATCAATTCTATTAACTGTTCGGGAGTTTCTTTTGTTTCCTTGCGGTATTTTTCACCGTTCGAGTCTATATGAATGTCTTTAAGCTCTTTAAACAGTTCTGTGTATTCTCTGTTTATTAATTTCATAATTTCATCAGAGCCGCCGACATCCGGGTGATGTTCACGGCTTAATTTCCTGTAAAGCTTTTTCAGTCCTTCGAGTGTCTCAGGCATCGGATTAAAATAAATCATTTTTATCCTCTTCACATGACGCATATAATATAAATTCCCTACCCTTTATAAAATCTGATTTCGCCTACAGCGTCGCAAAGCGCCTCTATATTTTCAAGCGGGTCGTCGGGGCCTATCTCTATGTTTAACCCTAATCCGCCCTCCGGCAGATATAATCTCTTTACGCACTCTTCAACGTGTTTGCGCATGTCTGACGGCGTGCCGAACGGGAATAGCTGCCTGTCTAAATCTAAGTTTATAGGGATTTTGCCCTTGCAGATTTTCTCAAGATTGTCAAGCCCGTTTGCCCTGATCTGCGGGTTTATTATATCAACCCCGCACTCCTGCAAATCTGGCATGATTTCGTGAATATCGCCGTCAGTGTGCATATAAACAAGCCTGCCGTCGTCTTTGCATAATTTATATATAGCCGAAAAGCACGGCTTCATATATTTGCGCCACTTCTCAGCCCCAATCGCCAATCCTTTTTGCATACCCAAATCATCGCCGAAATACACCATTTTTTCTTTATTATTTTCAAGCATATATTTTGTCTGTTTTAAATTATAATTCAAAACTTTATCTATTAGCATCTGTAATTCAGGCGGCTCTTCAAAAAAATCAACCATAGCTTCTTCAAATCCGCGCAAATCTAATAGTATCAGATACATAAACCCGTGCGGCAGCCAGTGATCGCCCTCAGGGACTTTCATAGTATGTACGTCCTCTCTGGTTTTCACGGGATGACCTGTGACGATTGCCGCCATTCCGTCCACTTCGTTGCTCCAGACGCAATCCCATATATCAGTATATCCCCCTTTTCTGTAACTCTCCGATAAATTTGCGTAAGGGTCGTAATTCTGCCACCAGTTGCCGAGTAAATCTTCGTATTTAGATAATATTTTTTTTATTTCGTCGCCGTATTTGATAAAAACCGCGGGTAAAAATCCAAATGATACGGGTATCTGCTCAGGATATTGATATGTTGCCGCTTTAATTAACAATTCGTTTGCCATATTTATATATCTCCTTAAATTTATTTCGCGTATTTTTTTATTTTTATATTATCTATTTTATCTACTCAAAAGTTGCCAGAAGTTTATCCAGCGCTTTATTATATGATTTTTCGGCTTTTTCAAACGTAGACACAAATTCATGCTTTTTGTTTGACATTAAATCTCTCAGGATATTCATAGAATAAGCCAGCTCAGTCACATATATTTTCCCGAAATCAAACGTAAGTCCGCTTCTGATTATATCTATCATTTCAGCGGATTCATCGTCCCTTGAATATTTTGATTTTAATGCCACTTCATAAAACGCCGGGATTACTTTTTTATAGCTTTCAGCGCAGAGGGCTTCTGTTATTATTCCGGCCATTTCAATGTTTTGCACCGTTGTCGGGACACAGAACATAGAGAAATACGCAACGGAAGTAGTGAGATAATTCTCCTGCTGCTCGTTCCATTTCGGATACGGAACTATGCCGAAATCAGTGTCCATGCCTCTTAAAGCCTGCGCATTTCCCAAAAGTTCAGGTAAAAACATAGCCCTGTCCTCTTCAAAAATATACCTGTATAAATTCACCGGACCGGGAGAAGATTCAGGATTTGCGTAAACTCCGGGGTTTTCCCATAAAAATTCATATACTTTATCGACGATTTCAACCATTTTTTCTGTGTTCTGCGCATGATACGGCACTCCGTTCTCGTCTTTTTTTATTACGGGAGAGTCAAATGCGCCGAATAATCCGTCAACAAAATTTGTCGTATCAGTGGCATAACCGAAAATATCTGCTTTTTCAGACGGCTTCCCGTCTCCGTCAACATCTATATATACATTTTTGCATATTTCATTGAGTTTATCCAAAGTCCACTTCCCCGAACGCACCAGCTCATACGGGGTTTCTATCTGATAATCGGCTATCATCTGTTTGTTAAAATATACCGCGAGTATGTCTTCCCATAGAGACAGCGAAATATCTCCTGTGGCGAAATACATTTTGCCGTTTATAGTAAAATTGTCTTTTAAGTCCGTGCTCCACCATGCCTTGTCAAAATCAACATGTGGCAGTTCATGCAAATTTATCAAATAACCGCCGGTCTGCAATTTCGGCATATATGCCGCGTAGCCGGCGAGAAGCTGAAACTCGTCGTCTCCGGCAGAAACGCTGTTTCTCACTTTTTTCAGATAAATATCCTGCTCGTTCCAGCCTCCCATAACGTCTATAGGATTTAATTTAACGTTAAATCTTTCTTCTACTGTTAAATTGCGTTTATACACTGCGTCATTCACAACATCGCCGCTCTCAGATTCCGCTAAAAATTCATAATTCCATTCGGTGCGCTGTAAAATAGTAAAAACTTCGCCGCCGAAATTAATTTCGGGAAGGCCGTCTTTTGTGTTTTCTCTCATTTTCATGTTAAATATATCATTTTCCGTCGTTTCTTCTCCCAACTCGTCGCCGGGTTCACTGCCTTCATCCGGGTTCAAATCCTGATTGCTTTTATTTTCAGTCGGTTTATCGGCATTTTGCTCTCCTCCGCAGGATACAAGCGATAACATCGTCAAAATAAAAACAAAAATTAAAAAAACAGATATAATTTTTTTCATAATATTTTTTTCCTCCCGAATATAAAAATAAAAAATAAATTTATTTACCGCCCTGACCGTAATAAGCGTTTTCGCCGTGTTTTCTGTCAAAGTGTTTTCGTAAAAGTTCATTTTGCATGTTGCCCCCGGAATATCCGACAATAGTCAAAATTTTCGTGTTAAACGCCAGATGCGCGATATTTTCAAGAATTATAGAATGCTCGACTGATTCTTCGGCGTTTTTGCCAAACGTAAACGGCCCGTGCGACCTGACGAGAACGGCTGGCATTTGCGACGGGGATTTTTTAATTTTTTTCAGAGTTTCGATTATTACAAGCCCCGTATTTTTTTCGTAATCGTTTTTGATTTCTTTTGGTTTCATAATTCTTGTAACCGGAATAGCACCGTCGAAATAATCCGCGTGTGTAGTTCCGAGCGGATTTATATTCTTATATATATATGATTGGGCAAACGATGTCGCGTAAAGCGAATGAGTATGGCAAACGCCGCTGATTTCTTTATAAGCCTTATATAATTCCAAATGCGTAAAAGTATCGGACGACGGCTTTAAATCACCCTCGATGACTTCGCCGCGCATATTCACGACAGCCATATTTTCAGGTTTTAATTTGTCATAATCCACGCCCGACGGTTTAATCACGACATATTCGCGGTTTTTGTCGATTCCGCTGACGTTGCCCCATGTCAGAACAACAAGATTATATTCTTTTAGCATCATATTTGCCCAGTAAATTTCAGTTTTTAATTCTTCAAGCATTTTATTATTTATCTCCTTTTTAAATTAATATATTAATTTTTCGTCTTAAATCGCTCCCACAGAATTTTAAACGCCGTGAATTTTTCAGGACAATCTAATAATTCTATGATTTTACCGGCGCATTCTTCTGTTGAGGTTTCAAAAGTATCTACGGTTGTATCGTATATATTGTCCTGCGGATTTAATTCCGCAAGCTGGCTCTCGCCCTGCCCAATACCGCGGTCGCCGCGTTCTTTTTCACGCCGGCGCAATTCGTCCAAATCCGAGCAAATCACATGAACAAACAATACAGGATGATCGTGAAGAATCGCGGCGCATTGTTGCAGTCTGTCATCTTCTTTTAAAAGAACATCATCTACAATAACATTAATTCCAATATCTGAAAATGTTTTTATAGTATGATACATTCCGGTCAAAACTCTATAAGACGTTTCACGCCAATCAATATCCCAAAACTTTTCCGGCGACATATCGCAGAACATATCGTTGCCGAGCAAATAAAACGGTTTTTCTAACTTTGCCTGTAACGCTTTTGCCAATGTAGTTTTGCCCGAACTTGAAACTCCGTTCAGAAATATAATTTTGCCTTTTTGCATAAATATCTATTCCCTCTCTAAAATTCAACACACCTCATCAGTTTAAGCAGCGTCAGCCTGTTTCTTACATAAGGCGCAAGCTTTAACGCAAGCGGCTCAATTTCGTCCGCCGCGCATTTTAAATTATACGCTTTAATTCCGTTTATATCATTTACGCCGTTCAAAACGCCCAAAAGCTCCGCAAATTCTTCTTTTGACGGGATTTCAGAAATAATATTTTTTATTTCCCTCAAATTTTTGTAAAAATTTTCAGGCGTGACGTTTTTTACGCTGTTCAGCGCGTTTTCTTTTACTATTTCGTCATACATGCTTTTATAATATTTCTCGATTAAATCACTGTCAATATAATAATTTTCGATAAATTTTATATTATTCGCCTCGGCGAATTTATAATACGCGCCCGAACTCAAAATACTGCCGACCCCGACGTTTTCGCCGTGCAGACAGTCAGTCGATAATATAATCCCCATTTCAAAAAAATGCGCGATATGATGCTCAGACCCCGACGCGGGTCTGGAATTGCCTGTATATTGCATGCATATTCCCGAAATTATAAGCGTTTCAAGCAAATCCGCGCAGAATTTTTCATATAATTCCCGGTCATTTATGCCTTTTTTTAATTCAAACACTAAACTTTTTAATTTATTTACGGCGTTATATTCCATTTTTATTATCGGGTTACAGATATATTCACCGGTCAACAAATTCGCGATACACCAGTCCGCAAGGGCGATATATTTGCCGAGTATGTCGCCTGCTCCTGATGCCGTAAGCCTTTTCGGAGCGTCTGCAATCACGTCAATATCCGCGAAAAGCGCGACCGGGGCGACTGCCGGAAGCGTGATTTTCATGCCGTCTTTAGTCGTAAGCGGCGCAATATCAGATACAAATCCGTCAACGCTCGCCGCAGTCGGATATGATATAAACGGCACGTCTCTTTTATGCGCGGCGATTCTTGTTATATCATGTATTGTCCCCGCTCCTGCCGCTATAAAATAATCATAGTTTTTATTTTTTAAAACTTTTTCGCAGTCCTCGGCCATAAACTCGTCTGCATGATACGATTTTATATCAAGTTTTACAGTTTCGCAAAAATTATTTAAGCTTTTTATCATATTTTCCGCGGCTTTATATGTGTTGCCGTCGCAGATTATACAGCCTTTCGCATGATTGCCGAAATAATCTTTTATAAATTCAACAAGATTATGCGTTATATTTTTTTGTATTGTTATATTTTTAGTTAAACATGCATGATTTTTCCCGCAAATACACGGATTTTTTATATTTATATCTATATCTGAAAAATTCATAAAAAAACGCCTTCCCCTCCCCCGATTGACAATTTTTAAATATCATTATATAATTTAAATTATAAATTATAGATTATTTAATATTTAAATAAACGCAGGGAGAATATATTTTTATGATAAACAGGATAAAATGGAGCAAAAGGGTTCCGCAGGAGTTGATTTCACGGCTTTATAATAATAGCGTGTCTGGCATTTGCGACGACGAACTCGCAGATGAAGTCGGCTGGGCTTTATATGCGCGGTGCGAAAGTATTATTTCGGCGACTGGCGGGTTTGAAAATAAAATTCTGTTATGCCCTGAATGCGGCAATAATATTCCGCTCATCGAAAATATTTTTAATTGCCCCTGCGGTTTTCACGCGACATGGGAAGAATTCAAAAAATCATATAAAGGCAAACAACTTCATGCTTCCAACGCCCTGCCGATTTTTTTGACGTATCAGAAAGATTTTCCGAGAGCAAAAACATACGGCGAAAAGTTAATCTGCATTGATATTTTAATACACTCTTTTCATATTAAAAATTCGTATTATAAATTATTGGATAATTATGACATTGAAGACGAAAGTGTTGAACTAAACCGCCCTACCGGCGCAAATCTAATCGAAGGCTCGCTAAAAGAAGTTATATTGTTTCTCGATAAACTCTCGGATATACCCGAATATTCACAGGAAAAAAAGCGGTGGAGAAATATTATAGAAAGAGCTAACGGAGGGGAAGCGATCAAACAAAATAAATAAATCAGTAATATTATTTTTATTTTCTGCAAACTGCGATTTTAAACGCGAGCGTGATTTCAAAACTGGTTCTGGAAGTTAATTCGTCTTTGATTTTTTCCCTTTCGTTTATATTTAAAGTCAGGGGAGTCATGTCAAATAGTGCGGGAATATACTCTGCTGAAATTTTGTGAGTATATTTAATATCTATTATGTCGCTTATCGTGATATTATCCGCGAGATTTGCCAGAACATCTTTGTTTGAATATTCGTTTTTGTCGTTTTCTTTATAGATAAAATGCCGCAGTTCTTTTAGGTAATCAGCGTTCGGCAGAACTTTTAGTAAATATCCGCCGGGCTTTAAAACCCTAAGAAATTCGGCGTAATTCGCCGGGGACATGATATTTAATATAACGTCGATTTTATTGTCTGCGACAGGTAAATTATTTAAGTTCCCGACAATCCACAATAGATTATCTTCGCAAAAATCAGTCGCCGCGTAATCTATGCCGTCTTTGGATAAATCGACTGCGATTGTAGGGGACGGCGCCCTCGGCGTTCCGAAGCCGGTATTTTTAAATATATCGACCGTGAGATTTCCACAGCCGCACCCTGCGTCAAGAATTGATTCAGGGTTTATATTATTTATAATTTCACATAATTTTTCGCATAATTTACTATATAATCCGGAATCCGATATTTTTTTTCGCGCTGTAAATAATTTTTTATCATAAGTCCGGGTTATTTTCGTGTATCCGTTAAATAAATTAACATAGCCTTTTCGTGATATATCATAAGAGTGATTATTTTGGCATTTGACCGAATAATTATCAAATCCAAATCGCGTTTCACACAATGGGCAACGTAAAAAATCTATATATTTTTGTATAGTATTTTTTGCAATATCTATTTTCTTGTCAGCCAAAACTTTTTATCATCTCCCGGTATTATTGTCGCCAAAAAGGTTAAGAGCGGACACTAAAACCCGCCCTCAATTCTATTTATCGTTATAATGGTTTTCAACTTGGATTATTTTCATATTATCATTTGATATTTCATAAACGATTCTGTGTTTTTCTGTAATCTGTCTGCTCCAATAACCTGACAGATTTTCTTTTAGAGGCTCAGGTTTACCCAATCCCTCAAACGGTGACCGCTGAATATCCTTTATTAAAAGATTAATTCTGTTTGCGATTTTTTTATCTCGTTTTTGCCATTCCATATATTCATGCCATGCAGTGGGCGTAAATATTACATTTCTACTCATTAGCTGTTATTTCCTCTAATTCTTCGATAGTTTTTACTATATATTCTCCGCGTTCCAATTCCGCAATGGATTTTTGTAAATATATTTGATTTTTTTCATTGTAAAAACCATAATCATCATTAGAGGTTATTTCAAAAGGTATTTTTCTTTCAGTAACTACTTTTTTCGCGAATATAGTAATTGCTGTGCTGATATTCATACCGAAATTATTACACATTATATCAAAATCTTTTTTTAAATTTTCATCTATACGTATGCTGAGTGTTGATTGTGCCATATATTAATCTCTCCTTTATCTGTTCTGACCACAGTGTAACACAATTTTGTATATTTGTCAACACAATTTGAATTTATTTTTGACTTATTTAATCATTACTAAAAACCAAACCAAATATGGTAGTTAATTTTATCCCAGTCAGGCGTAACAGACAGCCGTTCAAAAAACAAATCTAAATATGTATGCTTTTCACCGACATTTTTCGAATGGTAGCCGATAGACCGGACACACACGGCAATATCATGCCATTTGTAATTAATGCCTCCTCCGCCCATATCAATAAATCCTGTTACTTTGTTATTATCAATAAAAGTATTGGTCAATCCATAATCGCCGTGAGTAAAACAGCGTTCTTCCTGTGGCGATGGCTTGTTTTTAATCAACCAATTATACATTTCCGTTGGCGTTTCAAAAGGGCGGTCGGTTTGCTTGCCGAACCGGAATTGCCCGATTCGCTCCATTTCTGCGTATTTATGAGTAATTTCGTTAACAAATTTTTTTACGAATTTAATTTCAATATTATCGAGGACATTTTGAAATTTAACATCATAATCTTCTTGATTGAATACAAATGGACAATCGGTGATGTCAACTCTTTGAACCATTAATAATCCGTCCGCTAATAATTTTATAGTGTTTTCATACGGCTCGCAAACTTCGTCATGAATACCCGCTTTTTGACCTTTCATAGCAGTCGTCAGCATAAAAGACAATCCGTTATATTCATCAAAATACTTTACTTCCGGTACGGATAATTTGCCATTTAACCATTTCAAGACACTATATTCGCGGTTAATGTCGCTATCTGATTGCTCAATCTTTAAATAAAATTCTTCTTCGTCTTTTTTACATTGAAATACAACTGCTTGAGAACAACCCTCATAATTTTGCACACATGAATAACCTTTCAGCATCCGCGAGAGTTCGTGCGGCATTTCAATAGTTGTGTCTGGTAATAAAAACATTATTTTACTTCCTCTTTCACCCAATATTCTCTATTGTCGCTGGTTCTTTCCATGAAACCGTAATCTATTAAACTGCGCCGTATCGTCACGTAATCCTGATAAATTTCTTTTAATATAGCGTCAACTTCTTTATTTGTGTATTTTTTACCTTTTTCAAATTGCTGCGTGATAGTTTTTAGTATCAAAAGCCTTTTCTCTTCCTTTTTCTTTTTGAAATCAAAAGTTTTCAGGACAAGCGGCGACATAGACTCAAAAAGAGTCTCGAGCATTTTTTCATTTTCATCGACAAATTTAGCAGATTTTCCCGCTTTTTCTTTCCATACTTTGTGTTTTGCTTCCATTTCTTCCAGTAATTCAGCCAGCGCAAGTATTATTTTCGCCTGTTTTGCTTTTTCCCGGAAGCTGTAACGCTGAAAACGTACTGTTGAAGGGGATATATTCATTTTTTCCGCGATTTCTTTATCAGTCACTTCTTCATCATAATTCATCCCGTTATAATAATTTGACAGAAATTCTTTCTGTGTATCAGTCAGTCCCGTCTGATTTTTGTCCAGAGCGAGCAGATTATTAAAGACTCCGCCGTGTTCATGATATATGTGCAGTTTCATAGCTCTTTTTCCGTTTACCAAAAGTTTCTTGAACGGGTATATATCATCTTCGCCGAATCCGGTATGACAGAATAGACAAGTATATCCTTTGGTTTTATCAATAAATGTTTCCGTGTGGATAAATCCTTCTATTAATTCATCTATTGTTGCGTTTTGAATTTTATTTTTCATAAACAAATCTCCTTGATTGACAGTTATTTTATAAATATAATATCATATTGTTTATATTTTGTCAAGTGAAAATCATAAAATAATATATACTTTTTTAATTTCGCAATTTATATTTGCAAAAAATAATAAGATATGTTATACTGTATATAAAATTAAAAATATTATTAAATGAGGTTATATATGTTAAAATTTAAAAATATTATATGCGTTATTTTAATTACATGCGCGTTGATTTTTATGTTTTCGTGCGCGAAAGAAGAAAGCAATCCGGCAAATGTAAATAACGGCGAAAATAACACGGAATCCGGCGGTAACGCCGCCGAAGCTAATAATCCCGATACTGCAATTTCAGAGCAGCAGGATAAATTAAGCAAATGGGTGAGGGAGCCGATAAATCTTCCGGAGATTGATTTTAATGGCAGGGACTTTAACGTCATCACAGTCGAAGTGACCGAAGCAATAAGATTTTACGAGCATTTTGACGCAGACGAACAGAACGGCGAGCCTATCAACGATGCGTTATATACGCGTAAGCTGCATGTCGAGGAAAAATTTAATATAAACATGAAAACGGTAAAATCAGCCAATCCGGCAGAGACTGCAAGAAAGAGCATACTTGCGGGAGATAATAATTTTGATTTGATCGTAGATACATTGTTTAATATAAGAAATCTGGCAAGCCAGAGTATTCTTGCGGATTTATATAACGTGCCGTACATAAAAGACGATTTAGATAAGCCGTGGTGGGATCAGGCCCTCAAAAGAGACTTGTCTATAAAAGGCAAATTATTTTTTCAGGCCGGCGATATAGTTTTAAAAGATAAGCTCAGGCTTGCCGTAATGTATTTCAACAAAGATATGTTCAAAACTGTAGGCTTGGAATATCCGTATCAATACGTATATGACGGAGTTTGGACAATAGACAAATTAGTCGAAATCACAAAAGGTGTGAACGCGGATTTAAACGGCGACGGTATAATGGATCAAAACGATCAGTGGGGGCTTATGTCCGAATGGGAAAACGGCCTGCACATGTTTATAGCCGCAGGTGAGAGAACCGTAAAACTCGATGGCAACGGATTCCCCGAAATCACTATGAATACTCCCCGCGGAATAGAAGTAATCCAGAAAGTTTTGGATTTATGCACGGACGGGGTGACTATGTTTCATGCTGATACTATAAAAGATTCCGGCAATATATGGTATAAGGCGAGTGAGTTTTTTCAGGAAAACAGGTTTCTGATGCGCACGAGCGTATTTGAGCCGATTGTCCGGGATTTGCGCGCCATGCCTACGGACTTCGGCATTCTTCCTTATGCCAAATACGACGAGCAACAGGAAAATTACTATTCTAATGTCAAGGGCGATGGGCTTTTTATAGCAATTCCCGATAACGCCGATCATGATTTTTCGGGGCTTATAACCGAAGCTCTCGCGTATGAATCAAGCACGACTTTAATGCCTGCATTTTATGATTTATGCCTTACGTCAAAAATTTTAAGGGACGATGAATCCGAAGGCATGCTTGATATTATTTTCGACAGCAAAGTTTATGATATTGGCAATATATATAATATCGGCACATTCCCGACTATATTATATAATCTGATAAGCTCGAAAAAATCAGATTTTATATCACAGTTTGAAAAAAATCTGGGCGCGAATGAAAAAGCATTGGATAAATTTATAACAAATTACGATATTGAATAAAAATAAAAATAAAAAATATAAAAGTCTGAGATAAATTTTATCTCAGACTTCTTATGGTTTTATCAAATTATAGTCAAACAAATCAAGAATAGTGAAAATAAAATCCCCCTGCGGCTATCGCCGCTGTCCCCCTTTTCAAAAGGGGGCTGAAATTAGCTCCAAAGGCTCCTTTTGAAAGGAGCTGTCAGCGAAGCTGACTGAGGATTGCATTTCACAATTTTCAAGTTGTTTCACTATATCGTTATGATTTTATTCTGCTCATCGGATTTTGCCTGTGACATTCTTCCATTACCGCGATTTGCTGCCGTACCTGCTGAGGAGTGACTTCTAACGGGGCATTGTTTACTATATGATTATATAGCATTTCATAAAACGCTATGGCAGGCTCCTGAGGAGGCGCGCCGGGAACATACGACGCTTCGGAACGCGGCGCGACATCGCTTATATCCCATGATTTTTCAACCCATTCGAGTTTTTCATTGCAGTATGCGGGTGTCCCGTCGGGGTTTTCAATCGGTGTTCTCGTCAAATGCTGTTCGGGAGCGGTTTCGCGCACATAATATTTATAGTCCAAGTGCGAGTTATCGCCGCACAGGCCGCCATATTCAGCCTGAACAGAATACTGGAATTTCGGATAGGGATTACAAGATGAAATTTCAAGGTCAATAACAGGCTTATCCGGAGCGGTCATGATAAGCTTGACATAATCTTCAGCGTCGCCGAAAGTATTTACCCTGTTCATATAGCATTTTACTTCGGGCATTCCGTCATAATCAAGCAACTGCAATAGCTGGTCAACCGGGTGCGGACCGGTATTATATAAACTCCCGGCATTGTATTCCTGCAAAGTCTGCCAGTCCCATCTTCTCGCAAATCCGTTATAACACATGCTTATTTGTATGATACGCCCCAATATGCCGGAATTTATTATACGTTTGATTTCCCTGTAAGCTTCGCCGAACCGTGATTGCTGAAAAACCGCGAGCAATTTATTATTTTTTTTCGCCGCGGCTATCATCACATCGATTTCTTCTGCCGTTTTCGCAAAAGGCTTTTCGCATAAAACATTAAATCCGTTTTTTAACAGATCAAGCGTGACCGGGGCATGAAGATGGCTGGGAGTCGCGTTTATTATCAGGTCGATTTCATTTGATTGACCGAAAAGTTCCCGATAATATGTATAAACAGCGCAGTCATGTTCTTTTTTCGCGCGTTCGCGTCTCTTTTCAAGCGGCTCCACAATAGCTGTGATCTGATATTTATCTTTTAAATGCTGTAAATTTACGCCATGAATATCCCTGCCGCTGCGCCCCTGCCCTAAAATCGCTACTTTTAATTTTTTCATTATATTAACCTCCAAAATTTATTAAATATTAAAAATCAAGCTTTAATTATATTTTCAACTTCGTTTATTAACCCTGTAATTGCATTATACTGCCTTTCAAATTTGTCATAGTTACCGGCGGGCTCCGGATATAAAATAAATTCGATTCTCTCTTCTAAACCGTCCGGTTTCAGAAAAAAATATTTTGAAATGCTCAGATTATGCCCGTCGCCCGGAAAATATATATTATTTGCGGCGCAAAGCACCTGCATTATATCATGTACGATGTTTGCGCTGAGCGAAGCGAGAAACACTATATCTTTTCTGGCGGCTTTATTTCTATAGTGATAATCAGTTTTCCAGTATTTCAGCCTGTTAATATGTTTATTTATCACGGCGGTTTTCATAGCTTCCGGATACGGTTCCATACGTTTTTTCCAGTCTGCGGCTATATTATACGGATCTTCTATTATTTCCTGGTTATATATATCAGTCGGAAGATAATATCCCCATATTGTCCACTCCAACATTTCCGGCTCGGGGCTTCCCGAAAGCCATTTATTTAATTTTTCGTCTATTTCAGATATGCGCCGCATCCATACGCCATCTATTTTCAGGCCGCGATTTTCCCAATATTGCAAATCTTTTGTATATGTTATATAATTCCTGTCCCACCGTTCGCCTTTTATAAAATCTTCGGCATACAGACGAAAATCCACGTCTGAATTGCCGTCGCTCAATTTTTTCCCCCTTGAACCGCCTATAGTTATCGAATATTTCCCCTCCGCGAATTCTCTTATCATAGGCACGCAATAGTCTATCAGCTCTCCTAACATAACTGG
This sequence comes from Oscillospiraceae bacterium, assembly GCA_009783265.1. GTDB lineage: Bacteria > Bacillota > Clostridia > Oscillospirales > WRJC01 > WRJC01. The sequence goes on along the minus strand of WRHM01000009.1, from coordinate 103,582 downwards.
TTTCTCCTTGATTTTTATAGTGAAACAACCTAAAAATGGTGAATAATGTGTAGGGAATGCCCATCGGGCATTCCGAGGACGCGCAATGCGCGCCCCTACGGTTTTTCACTATTTTCAATTTTCTTATTTTATGTTTTATATATTATCATATTTTCGAAAAAATACAAGCATATTTTATAAATTTTTTGTTTTGCCAAATTTTAATTTTTAAGAAAAATATCATATAAAATTAATAAACAATATTTGACTTATATTGATTTGTATTTTATAATATAAATAATTTATACGGCAGTAATTAGCTGATTAAATAATTCAGGAGGGAGATAAATATAATATATATGGAAAGAAAAAAATACGCGCTTGTGACCGGCGGGGGACGCGGCATAGGACGGGGAATCGCGCTGAGACTGGGCAAAGAAGGCTATAACGTCGCCATAACATACCGCAATTCGGCAGAAGGGGCTCTGGAAGTTCAAAAAAATCTTAAAGCCATGGGTTCAGAAACCGAGATTTTTCGCGCAGATATGTCCGATCTTGCTCAGGTAAACGCGGCTTTTGACGAATATGAGAAGCGTTATCAATATTTGGATTTGCTCGTTAATAACGCGGGGGTCACTATGGGCAGCTCTTTTTTGAAAGCAACGCCGGAATTATTCGACACAGTAGTAAATACAGACCTGCGGGGAGTATTTTTCATGGGGCAGAGGGCGGCGAAATATATGATTAAACAAAACTGCGAGGGGTGTATTATTAATATAGCTTCAAATCAGGGTACGGCAAATTTTAACCACCACTCGGTTTACGGCAGTATCAAAGCCGCCGTAATTAAACTTACAAAACACATGGCTATGGAACTGAGCGCGCATAATATCCGTGTAAACTGCCTTTCGCCGGGACTGGTAGATGTTCACGGATTAAAAAATAATCCTAAAAGCAAATACGCAAAAAAATACGAGACTGTCATACCGTTGGGAAGCTATGCCGTACCCGAACAGGTTGCGGGGATTATTGTCTTTCTGGCTTCAGACGACGCGGTATATATCACAGGCGAGGAAATAATAGCCGACGGCGGGGCAAAACTGCCGGTAATGATGGATCTGCCGCCGGACTGGATACCTGATTCTTTACCGGACAGAATTAAATCTATTTTAATAAAAAAAAGGGAGGATATTGAAAAATGAAAATCACACAAGTCAGGCGTATTTTTTCGGGGCATAATATATATGCCAAAATCGAAACCGACGAGAATATACACGGCGTAGGCGAGGGGACTTTAAATTCGCGCGAAGCGGCGGTTGCCGCCGTAATCGAAGCGATCGAGCCGGTTATAGTTGGACAGGACCCGTTTAATATCGAGCATATATGGCAGGATATATTCAGGGGAACTTTCTGGAGGGGAGGCCCGGTGCTTATGTCGGCTCTCTCGGCTGTTGACGCGGCTTTATGGGATATTAAAGGCAAAGCGTTGAATACGCCCGTATATAATTTACTTGGCGGAAAGTGCAGGGATAAAATACGCGTTTACAGTCACTGTGGCGGGAATACTCCGGATGATTTATGCAGGAACGCCGAAAAAGCGATAAACCGCGGATTGACCGTTCTTCGAATTTGCCCGCACGACGTAAGAGAAGATAATTTTTATGAGCCGGGAAAACAAATAAATAAAAGCGTAAAATTCATGAAAGCATTACGTGAATCAGTCGGCGACGATATTGATATTATATTTGAGTGCCACACCCGGTTTACTCCCGTTCGCGCCATAGAATTAGCCAATGCGATAGCAGAATATAAGCCTGTGTTTGTGGAGGACCCGATTCGCTCTGACAGCTCCGAAAGTTTCAGGGTGCTGCGCTCGCACACAAACGTGCCGCTTGCCACAGGGGAAAAATTCGGCGGTGTATGGGATTACAAAACGCTTATCGAAGAAGATTTGATAGATTATCTGCGTACTGATATATGCAACTGCGGCGGAATAACGTCGATGCGTAAAATCGCCGCATACGGCGAGACGCACTATATCGAAATGGTACCTCACGGATTGCCCAGCGCAGTCGGAATGATGGCGGCTTTTCATTTGGATATCGCGACGCCCAATTTTTTCATGCAGGAAAGCGGCTTATACGGCGATGTAGGCCCGCATTTGACTATTGACGCAGAATATAAAGACGGATTTTTTACGCTCGGTAATTCACCGGGTCTCGGAATAACGCTTGACGAGAGCAAGTGCATGCCCTACTCTACTTACGAACATCCTCACTGGCGGCGCGAAGACGGGACTGTGCAAGATTGGTAAAACAAATATAAAACAAAAAATATAACATAGCATTTGAAGTCAAGAAAATTACTCCGGTTTAATATAAAATTATTACAGGAGGTGAGAAAACGATGTATTATGAAAACCATAAGATTTCGGTTGCAGTATCACAAATGCGAAAATATATAAAAGAGCATTTGCAGGAACCCATAACGTCAAGCGATATAGCCAAATCAGCCGGGTATTCACAATTTCACGCGGCAAGATTATTCAAAGAGGAAACAGGCCTGTCCCCTTTTGAATATATACGCCGCAAAAGGCTGATTGAATCCGCGCACGCTTTGCGAAACGGAAAATCAAAACCTAAAGTGCTTGATATTGCGCTTGATTTTGTCTTTGACAGCCACGAAGGTTTTACAAGAGCGTTTGTGAACGCATTTGGAATAACGCCGAAAAAATACGCGGATTATCCCAATTCCAACGGGTGGATTGTCCCGTGTCGTTATCTCGACCGCCAAAAATTAAAATTAAATTTAAAATCGGAGGAATGTATCAATATGGGAAAAGAAACAAAAACAGCGGTTATTTTTACGCAAATCATGGAGAGACCGAAAAGAAAACTTATTTTAAGAAGAAGTAAAAATGCAAATGATTACTTTGAGTATATGGGAGAAATCGGATGCGGAACTCCGGAAGATACCCGAATATGGGAATTTCTCGGCAGCGTTAAAGAGGCTCTCTATGAACCTGTCTGCGTATGGCTGCCGGACAATATGCGACCGGAAGGCACGGGCGTTTATGCGTTCGCCATCGAAGTCCCCGCCGACTATTCCGGGGAAATCCCGGAAAGGTTTGACGTAATTAATCTCGAACCATGCAAAATGCTTGTGTTTCAGGGCGAGCCGTATGCCGATGAAAATTGGCAGAAAGCCATCGGTGAGGGTATTGAACAGTTTGGGAAATTCAATCCGGAAGTTTACGGTTATGAATACGCCGACGAACTTGCGCCGAGAATACAGCTTGTGCCTAAGAGCTGGCGCGGTTATATCGAAATGCGCCCGGTCAGGGAAATGCAAAAATAAATATTTTAAGCTCGATAATTTTAACAAATAAATCATAGCTTTATCATAATATTTTTGATATAATATAATTAAAATTTTATATAAAAATTTTAAGGAGGATTATATCATGCGTCTTGATTGCCATATTCATTCAAAAATTTCAGACTGCGACCGTACAGATATTATATCAAATATGAAAGCCGGAGGTTTCGACGGCGGGATTATATTTTCGCACAGCCCGTCGAGGGGCTTGCATGACGCCCCATCTCCGGAAGAGCGCATTGACGCCGTGTTGAAAATCTGCGAAAATCAAAAATATCTTTTCCCGTTCTTGTTCATCGATCCGACAGAACCCGACGCAGTAGCACAGGTTGAACTCGCGGATAAAAAAGGCATAATGGGCTTTAAAGTTATCTGCTCGCAGCATTTCCCGTGCGACGAACGCGCACTGCCGGTTTACCGTAAGATTGCGGAATTAAATAAGCCGCTTATGTTTCATTCGGGCATATTATATGATGGCAGGAACGCGTCCGGCAACTACAATCGCCCGTGTAATTTTGAGGGGCTGCTGTCAATAGACAATTTACGCTTTTCGCTCGCGCACGTTTCATGGCCATGGACTGACGAATGTATCGCAGTTTACGGCAAATTTAATTCTTCGCGCTCAAGAGAAAACAGCGGCTCAGGTGAAATGTTTATAGATTTAACCCCCGGAACGCCGAGGCCTTACCGAAAGCCAATGTATGACATGCTCCTGTTTGCGGGATATAATATAAAATCAAATCTTTTATACGGCATAGACAATTCGCTCAGCCCATACAGTTCAGGCTACGCGAAAGATATTCTGGATTATGACGAGAGCGTATTTGACAATTATTATAAAAACGGCGGAATATTCGGGCGAAAATTAGACGACGATTTCAAAGAGCATTTATATTATCTTAATATGCTCAGATTTATTGGGTTCCCGCAGAATTATTGATTAGACTAAAATAAAACATAAAAATCAAATTGCGTAGGGGCAGATTCAATATCTGCCCCTATAATAAATAATTTTATTTTTTTATAATTTTACCCCTAAATCTCAATAAACAATTTTAGAACTTCATAAAGTGCGTTTGACGAAGCCGCGTATCTTATCATTTCACGCTCGTCTTTGTGCATTCGCCGCGCGAGATTTAATTTTACTGCCTTGTGAATTATCTCTCCGGTTTTTTTATTTTTATAATATACGCCGACATAAACAAGCCCGACCGGTTTTTCGTCAGAACCGCCGTCAGGCCCGGCGATTCCCGTTGTTGATACGCCTATATCAGCGTTTAAATTTTCCGCCGCCCCTTTGCACATTTCCAGAGCTGTCTGCTCGCTGACTGCTCCGTATTGCTTTAAAGTTTCTTGCCGGACATTTAATTTATTTATTTTTACACTGTTGTCATAAGAGATTATCCCGCCTAAATAAACGCTCGAACAGCCTGATATTTCAGTGATTCTTTTGCCGATAAGCCCGCCTGTGCAGGATTCGGCCGTCGCTAATTTCAGGTTTTTTTCGCGTAATTTTAAAACTACGGCGTTTTGCAGGGATTTTACGTCTATTCCATAGATAAATTCTCCGATTTCACTTTTTATTTTATTAATTACAGGATCAATTAAACTTACGCATTCATTTTCGTCCGAGCCTGACGCAGTTACGCGAAGTTCGACTTCGCCCTCTTTGGCATACGGCGCAACAGTAGGATTAATTGCATTTTGCATAAATTCATGAAGTTTATACTCGACCTGAGATTCTCCTATGCCGAATATATGCACAGTTTTTGATACGAGAATTTTAATTTTATCGCTTTGTTTTTTTAACAGAAACGGCTTGATTTCTTCTACATACATTGGCTCCATTTCGCGTGGAGGCCCGGGAAGCATTATAACTGTTTTATTTTTCCCTTCGACCGCAAGTCCGGGAGCTGTTCCGTAATTATTCGGGAAAACAACGCAATCCTCGGGCATCATCGCCTGTTTTTCGTTGTTAGGCGTCATCTGACGGTTAGACGGCGCAAAAATTTTCTTTAATCTTTCAAGGGATTCTTCGTGCATTTTCATGTCCAGACCGAAATATTTTGCGACGGTTTCTTTGGTCAAATCGTCATAAGTCGGACCTAATCCCCCTGTGATTATAACAATATCCGAACGGGAGAGAGAAAGCGCGAGGCTTTCTTTTAAGCGTCCGGCATTATCGCCGACAACTGACTGATAATAAGTAAATATGCCGATTGCGGCGAGTTCGCGGCTTAAAAAAGCCGCGTTTGTGTTTACGATATTGCCGAGAAGAAGCTCTGTCCCGACGCATAAAATTTCAGCAGTCATATAAAATTTAACCTTTCAAATATTTATTTACTTTTTGTAGTTTCACAAAAAGTAACAAAAAAGAAATTAAGAGAGAGGAACGCATTCCCCTCTCTTAAAACTCTCCTCTTCTTATATAGAGATTATTCTGTGCGAGGGATTATATTGGGGATTTTCACAGAATAATTTGATTCCAACGTGATGGGTTTGCTAACTGGGATATGTTATATTCATGGGCATGTGACTGCCTTACAAATTAACGTTATCTTTATCAATATTAGAATTAGAAATCGCTCTTTCAATCAAATCTGCCGCGTCAGCAATCCTGTTTTCTTCGGTTAAAACACTTTCAAGTTTAGGTTTTGTCACGGGATGGCGCGGGGTGAATATAGAGCAGCAGTCTTCATAAGGCTCGACCGATGTTTCATAAGTTCCGATTTTTTCGGCGGTTTCGATTATTTGAGATTTATCAAGCCCTATGCACGGACGAAAAACCGGTATGTTTATATTATCATATATGACTTTTATCGCTTGTATTGTCTGTGAAGCGACTTGTCCGAGAGATTCTCCCGTGATTACGCAGTCAAGATAATTTGATTTCGCGATTTCTCCAGCTATTTTTATCATAAATCGCCGCAATAAAACCGTTGTGTAATCTTCAGCGCAGTATTGCCTGATGCTCTCCTGTATTTCTGTAAGACTGACTGCGTAAAATTTTATATCCCCGCAATATTGCGATAAAATTTTAGAGAGCCGCAAGACTTTTTCTTTAGCTCTTTCTGATGTGTACGGCTCGGACGTGAAGTGCAAAACCGAAATTTTCATGCCCCTTCTCGCCATCATGTATCCCGCGACGGGCGAATCAATACCGCCGGATAATAACAGCAATCCCGCGCCGTTTGACCCTGTCGGCATACCTCCAGCGCCTTTATATTTCACGTTCGACGCGTGAATAAACGCGCCGTTATTTCTGATTTCGACTGCGACCCATACTTCTGGATTTTTTAGATCGACTTTTATATTTTTATTATTTTCAAATAAAACGTCGCCGACCTGCAAAGCAATTTCGGGGCTTTTTATCGCAAAAGATTTATCCGAGCGTTTTGCCAGAACCCCGAAGCTTTTTTTGTTTTCGAGAACCGGCGCGATATATTTCAACGCGATTTCTTTTATTTTTTCTATATTTTTTTCAGTTTTGACGGCTGAGTTTATCGTGACAATCCCGAAAACTTTTGATAAAACCGGGATTAAATTATCTATGTCAAAATTTATATCTTCGCACGAAACCGTCATAATCGACTGTTCGCGCTCGATATTAAAATATAAATTTTTTTTATTGCCTAAATTTTTATAATTTCTGATTGCGTTAATAATATTTTGTTCAAGCAATTTTTCAAAATTAGACCGGTTCAGGCCTTTCAACGCTATTTCACCATATTTCAAAAGCAGGACTTTTGTCTCTTGCATTATTTTCTCCCTTTTAGATTTTATTATCTTTAAATCCGCACACATCTCTCAAAAAACATTCCCCGCATCTTGGATTTTGCGCCTTGCAGCACTCCCTGCCGAAGAAAACCAGCCTGTGACAGAAATCATTTGATTCTTCGGGGGAAATGATTTTAACAAGCTCTTTTTCGACTATGTACGGGTTATCGCTGTTGCATAAATTCAATCTGTTTGAAATTCTTATGCAGTGCGTATCTGTGACGATCGCAGGCTTGTTAAATATATCGCCCCTGATTAAATTCGCGATTTTGCGCCCGATTCCCGGCAGTTTCAATAAATCGTCCATTTCTTCCGGAACTTGCGAATCAAACTCGTCGATTATCATTTGGCACATGTTTTTTATATTTTTTGCTTTCATTTTATATAATCCGCAAGTAAATATAGCCTTTTCGAGTTTTTCCAAATCGCAGTCTGCGAAATCTTCGAGTGATTTAAATTGCTCAAACAAATCTTTCGAGACGATATTCACCCTCGCGTCGGTGCATTGCGCGGACAAACGCGCCATGATTAATAACTTATAAGGCTCTGTTTCATATTCGAGCATACATTCTGCCATAGGGTAGTATTCTTTGAGTTTTTGTATTATTGTGTTGATTCTGGTTTTTTCTTTTTTATTCATGGTTGTTTTTTACCTTTTTTATTTATATCGCATTCCTTTACGTAGTGCCTGTATTCAATGGGAGTTGCCTCTTTTTTTGTGGCTATCATTTCAACAACGCCGACTAATTCTTTTAACTTATCCTCAATTATTGGTTGCAGACACACGGGAACATGGTTATTATGAAATCTATGCAGAGCTACGCATTCTTTGCATTTTCCATGCCAGTCACAAAGCGTATTTTGACAAGTACATTTTGTAATTTCGGGGTCAGACACCAATTTTCTGTTTTTTAATACTTGCTCGTAGTATTCATTTTTTGTCCTCATAATTGCTCCCTTACAACCTTATTCCTATACTCCAACGCAGCCTGCTCCGTTTTGTTTTCGCCGAACTTATAATAAACTTTACTTTTCAAGCTATCTGGCAAGTATTGTTGCTTTACATAGCCATTTTTAAAATTATGCGGGTACAGATAATCCTGCGAACCGCCGATACTCTCAAGATAATTTTCGTCTTTTAAATCCTTGAGGTTTTTCAACTGAATGGGAATATTATCTGATTTACCTGCATTATTTCTCACGTCGTTCAACGCTCCGTCTATCGCAATCAAAACAGAGTTTGACTTCGGGCAGGTACATAAAAATATTACGGCTTGCGCGAGCATAAGCCTTGCTTCGGGCATTCCGATTTGCACAGCCGAATCGCACAAAGATTTGACTATAACCGCAGCGTTCGGATAAGCGAGTCCTATATCTTCCGAAGCGGCGCATAATATCCGTCGTATCGGCGATAAAATATCCCCGCCCTCGATGAGTTTCGCAAGATAATACACCGCCGCGTTTTCGTCGCTTCCCCGAATAGATTTGTGCAATGCCGACAATAAATCAAAATGCTCGTCGCCGTCCCTGTCGTAATACATAGAAGATTTAGGGATTATTTTCTCAATATCGCTTATTGTTATGCTATTTTTTACGCACGATAAAAACGCGAGTTCAAGAGTGTTCAGGGACTTTCGCACGTCGCCTCCGGCAAATTCCGCGATTTTGCGTTTCGCGCCAGAATCAACAGAAATATTTTCGAATCCCTCTGAGCTAAATAATTCGCGCATTTTTTCTATGCCCCTGTCAAGGGCTTTTTCTATATCTTCGCAAGTTACGGGCTTGAACTCGAATATATTGCAGCGTGAAATTATTGCTCCGTAAATATAAAAATACGGGTTTTCAGTAGTCGAGGCAATCAAAACAATGCGCCCGTCTTCTATATATTCGAGAAGCGACTGCTGCTGTTTTCTGTTAAAATACTGTATCTCGTCAAGATATAAAACTATTCCCGCGCCGTGTTCACCCTCGAAAGTCTTTGTTTTTTCGGCGATTTCTTTAATATCAGAGAGAGACGCAGTTGTACCGTTTAATTTATAAAAAGTCTTGCCGCATGTTTTCGCTATTATTTCGGCGGCGGTAGTCTTGCCGACTCCGGGAGGTCCGAAAAAAATCATGTTCCTGACAAACTTATTTTTTGCCATATTATTAATCGGGCTGCCGTCGCCGAACAGATGATTTTGCCCGACAATCTCGTCAAGAGCTGCCGGACGCATCAAATCCGCAAGAGTTTTTGATTTTATATTATTATTCATAAATTTATCTTTTCATCTTTTTATCTTTTTATCTTTTTATCTTTATGTTCAAGAAATCAATCAGTAAAATTCTGAGACCAGTAAAGCCTTCCGTTTGAATCCATTTCGACTCCGACACCCAAACGGCCAAATTCCGAACTCAGAATATTCGCTCTGTGCCCGGGTGAATTCATCCAGTCGTTTATTACTTCTTCCGGAGTTGATTGCCATGCGGCGATATTTTCCCCGGCTGTCCAGTATGTGACGCTATTTTCATCATACGCCGTAAAACAATCGCTTCCGTCGGGGCGGCTGTGAGAGAAAAGCGTTATAAGCTCTTTCGCGCGGGTTAAAGCCGTCTTTTTTAACCCATCAGTAGAAACTAAATCCGGTAACCCGGCTTTCTGCCGCTCGATATTTGTAAGCCTCAGCACTTCCGCGGCATATTCGTTTAAGTCAATTATCTCTATATTTCTTTTTCCCGAAACGCCGTTTGAAGCCGTTGCGGTTATCGTTGTTACGCCGCTTGAATTGCATAATACTGAATTTGAATTATTTCCCGCGAGTTCCCCGCCTGATCCTGTTATGCTTATATTATAGCTCTTGTCCGTCGCGTCTTCGGGATAAATCGTAACTTTAAATTCCGCCGTTTCGCCGGTTTTATATTTATATCTGCCAATTTCGACATATATAGCTTCAACAGGCACTGTTACAGTTATTTGGCAAGAAGCCTGAATACCGTTTGACGAAATGCATGTTATATTGGCAGTTCCCGCTCCGGCGGCATAAATCGTTCCGTTATTTAAAACAGTCAGGACGTTTTGATTGTCTGATTTATAAGTTAAAGTTTTATTTGTCGCGTCAGCAGGCAAAACCGTAGGATTAAGTGTGAAGGTATCATAACGTTTTACGGTTTTTTGCGCCGTTTCAAATTTAACTGATTCGACCGGAACAACTACTGCAACTTCAAAACTTCCAGTGATTCCGTTGGACGAACTCGCAGTAATTTTCGCAGTCCCCGCACCGTAAGCAAGCCATTTGCTTCCGGATTTTCTTAAAATATTTTCGTTGCTTGAAGAAACAGTAAACGATTTATCGGTCGCATCTGATGGAAATATTTCAATAACAGCTTCAAATTCTGTGCCTTTGTTTACTTCTTTTTGATTTACTTTAACTGTTATCGACTGGACGGGGACTGTTACGGTCACGTTGCACTGAGCGGTTTTCCCGTTGTTACTTTTAACTGTGATTACAGCCGAACCTGCCGACAATGCAGTCAACTTGCCATTTTTTACGGATACCACCGACGAATTGCTTGATTCCCATGCCAAAGTTTGATTTGTGGCGTTTGACGGGCTCACAGATGCTGTCAAAAAGTATGTGCCGTTTTTATTCATAGAGAGCGCGTTTTCGGATATATTTACCGAAGAAACTTCGACTACTGTTACTGGCGGAGGAGCGGTAGGCGTAGGTGTAGGCGTTGTAGTTGCCGGTTTTGTGGGTTCCTGAGTTTGAATTGGACGGGTTGGCGTTTCGGTAATTCTTACAGTCGTTTCCGTGATATTTTTAATTTCAGTTGTAGCTTCTGTGTTTGCCTGAGTTTCCGTTGGCTTTTTCGATTCCTGAATTGGCTCAGGCGTTGTTTCATAATTCTTAGTATTCTTAGTATTCTTAGTATCTTCAGTATTTTCAGTATTTTTTGAACTTTTTGAATTATCAGTCGAATCCGGTTCCGGATTTTCAGTTTCGTCAATTTCATTATTAATATCAGTATGAGTATCAGTATTTAAATCAATATCTGATATTGTATCTTTTGTTTCTGCGTTTGCGTTTACAGTTGCATCTGAATCCGAATCTAAATCTAAATTATTTGGTCTCTGTAATTGCCCGACATGAATATCTCCGATATTGCTTAAATCATTAGTTTTTGCGCATCCCGAAAGAATTGTTAATATTATTAAAATAATTAATAGCAATCTTCTCCGCATTTAATATCCTCCCGCAATTTAATTAAATATCGGGCGACCGCAAAATCCGCCCCTACATAAATAAATTCAAGCGTTAAATTACTTATTCATATAATGGATATTTTTCGCATAATTTGCCCACTTCGTCCCTGATATAATCGGCTTTTGCGTCAAATTCCGTTGCCGTAAGCCTAAATAAATTCGCGATGACCGGCATGTCTTCTTCAACAAAACCTCTTGACGTCGCCGCCGGAGTTCCCACTCTTATACCGCTTGTGAAAGCGGGCTTCTGAGGGTCGTTCGGTATCGCGTTTTTATTTACGGTTATATATACTTCGTCAAGTTTCTTTTCCATTTCTTTGCCCGTAATATTAAAATCCCTCAAGTCCACAAGCATTAAATGCGTGTCCGTCCCGCCGGATATTAATTTAAAGCCTTCGGCTGTCAGGCTTTCGGCTAAAGCCTTTGCGTTTTTTATTATCTGCCTCTGATAAACTTTAAACTCAGGTTTTAACGCTTCGCCGAAACATACTGCTTTTGCCGTGATTATATGCATCAGCGGGCCGCCCTGTATTCCGGGGAATACGGCTTTGTTTATCTTTTTCGCGATCTCTTCGTCGTTCATGAGAATCATGCCGCCTCTGGGACCCCTTAAAGTTTTATGCGTAGTAGTAGTTACAACGTCGGCATATAAAACAGGGTTCTGGTGAAGTCCCGCCGCGATAAGCCCGGCGATATGCGCCATATCGACCATCAAATACGCGCCGCATTTTTTTGCTATCCGCCCGAATTTTTCAAAATCAATCGCCCTCGGATAAGCCGACGCCCCCGCGACTATTAATTTCGGCTTATGCTGCATTGCCAGCTCCTCGACTTTTTCATAATTTATAACATGCGTGTCGTCCTCGACTCCGTAAGAGATAAAATTATAATACATACCCGATATATTTACCGGGCTGCCGTGCGTCAGATGCCCGCCGTTGGCAAGGCTCATGCCCAAAACAGTATCTCCCGGCTGCAAAAGCGCGAAATAAACGGCTGTATTGGCCTGAGCTCCGCTGTGGGGCTGAACATTGGCAAAATTAGATCCGAATAATTTATTTGCCCTGTTTATCGCCAGAGTTTCGGCTTCGTCCACGCATTCGCATCCGCCGTAATATCTTTTGCCGGGATAACCCTCGGCATATTTATTCGTCAGGACAGTCGCGGCGGCGGCTAAAACTGCGGGCGAGACAAAATTTTCAGACGCTATAAGCTCGATATTGCGTTTCTGGCGTTTGATTTCTTTTTCGACAGTGCCTGCAAGCTCCGGGTCGTATGATTTTAAAAAGTCAAGATTATCTTCTACAAAATTCATAGTTATATTCTCCTTTAATTAAACAAATAATATAAAATATTATACCCTTAATTTATGAAAATTTCAACAATTTTTTCGCATAATATAAAAAATTTAATTACGTAGGGGCGATTATTAATCGCCCCTGTAGTATATAATTTTACATTTAATATTAAATTTTTATTTTTTATGTTTTATAACTTTAAGCACCGTAAACGATTCACGCTCTTTTTCTTCCAGATAGCCGGTAATAAAATATACTGTCTGCTCAAGTCTTGGGATAACTATATTTCTTAAAGCGTTCGCCCTTTTCTGCGCCTGTTTTATCGCGAACGCAAGCCTGTAAACGCTGTTTTCGATTGCGGCGAGCATTGCTGTCAGATGTTTTACTTTAAGAAATTTTATATACGCGTCGTCAAGATCAGAATTAGTGAACGCGAACCCGTAATTTAATTTTGGGGGCTTCTCGTCATAATATACAACAGGTATCTCAACTCCCATAACTGACTTAAACTGGATATTTATATCGTCGGGGAAAATATTATAATTAGTGATATTCAAAATTTCGCTCTGCCCGACAGTAAAATTCGCTTTCTGCAAAGACGCGTAAGCATCGGCAAAAGTTATATCGATTTGTTCCTGAACGCCTTCTATATCGTGCATGAGCGACATCATTTCGCGCAGCATGATAACTCTTTTTTTATCCAGAAGTTCAAAGCCCACTCTCGCAAGATCAAGTGAGCGTTTGGTTTGCAATAAATTGCTTTTTGTCGGGAATATATTTGTTTCCATAAATTTATAATACCTGTAATAAATTTTGGTTGAACGAAGAAAATGCTTATTTTGAACATAAATAAATCTAATATTTTAATATATCTTTTTCTATATCAATATTTTTCCAGCCTTTTGCATATAATAGCCAATTAAAATATTCTCTTGAGTCTTTTCCTAAAACTTTTTCGCATATATCTAAAAATTTATCAGTAGTCGCATTACATTCTGTTTTATTCTGATTGTAAAATTCTTTTAAAAATTCAAAAAGATTTTTTCTGCCGAAACGAATTTCCGCGCCAATATACATAATTGCGGTTTTTTCATATCTGTTTACATATCTTGCGTCCCATTCGTCTGTTTTAGTTTCGCAAATGGCAGCTTCTGATTCAAGTTCATTTATATGTTTAATATATCCGTTTTTTTCTATTAAAGTTTTATAATCATCCAGTTTAATCATATCTTTCAAAACAGCAAGCATTGTAAATTCCGCACCGCTTTCGTTTATCCAATCTTCCGGCTCAATTCCCGAAGCAATGCCCCACCAAAAATGAGAAAGTTCGTGTAAATCTCCGCCGATACTAAGTATCATGGATTTTTCTGACAAATCTTTTAAGTTTTCGTCATTCTCGTCTGTTATTCCGGGCATTGAAACAAATGCAGTTCGTGCATACCCCCAGCCGCCGCGTGGACGATTAATAAAACAAGTTGGTTGCTTTTTGATTGGCTCGCCTAATAACTCTGTTATTATTTTTTGCCCCTCAATTAAATTATCTAATTTAAGCGTGTTTTTCTTTTCCATAATAAATGGGCATATCGAAGAAAAATAAATTCCGTTTAAGCTTTTTTCAATCTTTACTACTTTATTCGAGGCAAAAAGAGCAATATCAAAATCGTCACCGTATGAAGAAATATTATATATTGTAATATTTGATGATTTTTCAATATTTTTTATTTCCGCGTTAGCCGCAAAAATATACTCGTTTGGCAATTCGATATTCAATTCAAACGCAAAATCTCCGTTTTTAATGTGAGGTTCAAGCGTTTCGGTATTTTCTGTATATATAATATCTTTCGGATACCAGCCTGAATAACCTGAAAGCTCTACAATATCTTCGTCAATTTGGTTTATATCGTTTGTTATTTCAGGAATATACCCGTCATATTCAAACTCTAATTCTTTTACAGCAGTTTGCAAAATTACAGGGCGCGAGGTCAAGTCATATAAAGGGTGAGGTTTATTTTTATCATGTATATATTTAATATCGTTTTGCCCGTTTGTTAATTTATTAAGCGTAAAATTTTCGTTGAGATAAAATAAATTTATATCGTTTTCTATATTTTTTATATTTCCGCTAACTTTTATATAATGTTCTTTCGGCACTATTTTAATTTCAAGATTGTACTTCATTTGTTCTCCTTTTTTTACGAAGAAAATATAAATTTCCTAAGTTTAATCTTTACATCAATTCATACTATCCGTATTATCCTCGATAACATTGACTTTGCCGTATTTTTGCTCCAAAAGCTTCGGGTCTAACCTGTCTAATTCTTCTTTTGGCAAAAGCGATAAAAGCTGCCAGCCTAAATCAAGCGTAGTATCAATCGTCCTGTTGTCGGATTTGGACTGGTTTAAAAATATACTGTCGAATTTGCGCCCGAATTCTATATATAATTTATCAATCGGGGACAAATCTTCTTCGCCGATAACTGATGCTAAAGAGCGCGCGTCCTCGACTTTGGCATAAGAAGAATATAGCTGGTTTGAGACTGCCGAATGGTCCTCCCGCGTATATTTTGTCCCTATGCCGTCTTTCATCAGCCTTGACAAAGATAATAATACCGAAACCGACGGATAAATCCCTTTTTGTTCAAGCGAACGCGACAAAACTATCTGACCCTCGGTTATATATCCCGTCAAGTCCGGTACAGGGTGCGTAATATCGTCGTTTGGCATAGTTAAAATTGGGATTTGCGTGACAGAGCCATTTATATTTTTTATTTTCCCCGCTCTTTCATAAAGCGAAGCCAGATCCGAATACAAATATCCCGGATAGCCTTTTCTTCCCGGGATTTCGCCTTTCGCCGATGAAAATTCGCGCAGTGCCTCGGCGTAAGAAGTCATGTCGGTCATAATCACAAGAACGTCCATGCCGTATTGCGCGGCGAGAAATTCAGCGGCAGTCAGCGCGCAGCGGGGGGCTGTGATTCTCTCGATTATAGGGTCGTTGGCAAGATTCATAAACATCACGACTCTTGATAAAACCCCCGTTTCTTCAAAAGAACGCCTGAAATACTGCGCCACGTCGTTTTTTACGCCCATAGCGGCGAAAATTATCGCGTAGTCCGAGCCTTCGACATTAGCTTGGCTTACTATCTGAGCCGCAAGCTCGTTATGGCTCATGCCCGACCCTGAAAATATCGGCAGTTTCTGCCCTTTTATCAATGTCGCCAAGCCGTCAATCGAAGATATTCCCGTTCTTATATAATCTCTCGGGTAATCTCTTGACACAGGATTTATCGAGCTGCCGTTTATATCGAGCTTAGCTTCGGCGAATATTTCCCCGTAGCCGTCGATAGGCCGCCCGACCCCGTCGAAAATCCTGCCCAATATATCCCTGCTTACCGCAAATTTCATAGGCTCGCCGAGCAATCTCGTTCTTGTATTGTTGAGGGAGAGGCCGTTCGTCCCTTCAAAAACCTGAATAACGGCTCTGTTTCCCTCTATTTGTATTATTCTTCCCAGACGTTTTTCGTCTTTGCTTATGATTTCCACGAGTTCTTCATAACAGTCGTTTTCTATCCCGTCGATAACAATCAGCGGCCCGTTTATCTGTGATAATCCTATATATTCTATGTTGTTCATAATCAATTATATCTATCCTCGATTTCTTTTATCTTCTTCTCTATACTATCCAACAATTCGCCGAACATCTCCAATTTATCGTTGGGTATCTCGTACTTCGCGCGTATTATCATGTCAAACACACCGCTCTCTTTTAATTGCGAAACAGGAACTGAGCGCGATATTAATTCTTTTGCCCTGTCGTATAATTTTATTATAACTTCAAGTATGAGATACTGTTTTTCGATAGGTGAATATGAATCGTTCTGATGCGTGGCGTTCTGCTGTAAAAATCCCGATCTTATAACCCGCGCAGTCTCCAAAATCAATTTCTGGTCGTCGGCAAGCAAATCGCTGCCGATTAATTTTACGATTTCCATTAATTGATTTTCATCGTTCAGTATATTTTTTATTATCGCGCGGCATTTGTTAAACTCAGGATTTACGTTTTCAGTGAACCAGCCGTCTAATTCAACAAGATATTCGCTGTAACTTGTAGTCCAGTTTATCGCGGGGTAATGCCGCGAATAAGCCAAAGATTTTTCTAATGCCCAAAAACATCTGATAAATCTTTTTGTATTCTGGGTGACAGGCTCCGAAAAATCGTTGCCCTGAGGGGACACAGCCCCGATTATTGTCAGAGAACCGATACTGCCGTTCAGATTTTCGACTATCCCGCTTCTCTCATAAAACGCCGATAATCTCGACGGCAGATAAGCCGGGAATCCTTCTTCGGCGGGCATTTCTTCAAGCCGTCCCGATATTTCCCTCAACGCCTCAGCCCATCTTGACGTAGAATCCGCCATTATCGCAACATGATAACCCATATCCCTGTAATATTCGGCTATCGTTATCCCCGTATAAATCGATGCCTCGCGTGCCGCGACAGGCATATTTGAAGTGTTTGCAATCAAAACAGTCCGCTCAAGCATACTTTTGCCGGTTTTCGGGTCAACAAGCTCAGAAAATTCTTCTAATACCTGCGTCATCTCGTTGCCCCGCTCACCGCAGCCGACATATACTATTATATCCGCGTCGCTCCATTTCGCCAGTTGATGCTGGAGCATAGTTTTGCCCGTGCCGAATCCGCCGGGGATTGCGGCGGCTCCGCCTTTAGCTATCGGGAAAAGAGTATCTATTACCCTTTGCCCGGTAATCAACGGAGTTTTAGGCTCCAGACGTTCTTTAACCGGCCGGGGCTTTCTTATCGCCCATTTTTCGGTTAAATTAATACTCGCAATTTCGCCGGATTCTGTTTTTATTTTTAAAATCTCGTCGTTTACGCAATATTTGCCGTTTAAAACAACCGATTCTATAATACCGGAAATATTGCCGGGTATCATAAATTTATGTTTTATCACAGACGTTTCGTCGCATTCGGCGTATATATCTCCGGGATTTACTTTTTGCCCCTCGTTTGCTAAAATTTTTATATCCCATTTTTTTTCATAATCTATGCTGGAGACATCTATCCCTGTTTTAATATAATATCCCGATATATTTTCTATAGCTTTTAAAGGCCTTTGGATTCCGTCATAAATATTCGACAGCATACCGGGGCCCAGAGTAGCGCGTATCGGATAACCTGTCGATTCCACAGGCTCGCCCGAATAAAGCCCCGTCGTATTTTCGTAAACCTGTATAGTAGTTTTATCGTCTGATATATTTATAACTTCCCCTATCAGTTTTTTCCCCCCGACAAACACCATTTCCTGCATACTCAGATCCGTATGCCCGGATATAGTCACGACAGGGCCGTTTATCCCATATATTCGCAGGGGAGACCCTTGCGGCCGCCCGCCGTTGCTTTCACTTTCATTGTTCAAGTTATTGCACCTCTTATGTTTGTTAATAAGGCGACCGCAAGGGTCACCCCTATATTAATTTCTATTATTTATTTTCTATCTCACAGCCGTAAAGTGCGGGCCGATTATAGAATTCAATAATTCTTTTGCACGCTCTGTCTTTTCGTCGAATACATCGTTTATCAATATATTTTTTACATGGTCAAAAAAGCGCAGCCCGCCGGTTTTTATAGTTTCGTCTTTTATAAATTCAACCTGCGAAATATCAAATAATCCGTCAAGTTTATTTTTGATTTTCACAGTCATAATCTCTTCGTCTCCGGGCATATAAAATATGCCTAAGGTCACCCCGTTTTTTTCTATGACATTTTTGCAGGACTGAAAAAGATAATCTTCGTAATCATTTGATTCTGTGAAATTTTTGAGTTTTGTGTTCACAGATTCAAACACGCGGGACGATATAGAGTCTGCGTATTTAAAATAATCCTGTCTTGTTTTTATATTAGCCTGCGATGTCTCCATACTTTTTTCTTTTTTTATCTTTTCTGTCTCTTTTTGAATATAGTCCTGTGTCTGGGCAAAGATTTTTTTCCTGCCGTCTTTAGTTTTTTCCTGAAATTCAAATTTTGTCTGCCGGTCTATTTCTTGGCTTATATGCTTTGCGTCGGTTATGGCTTCTTTCGCGAAGTTATCAAGTTTTTCTTCAGCGCTCAAAGGCATTTAAATATCACCGCCGTTTCTGTTATTTTACAATTTCAAACCTATAGATTTTTTTATATAATCCGTAATCGACGTTTTTGAGCGTCCGAAACCGTGCCTGTCCGGTATTTCCAGAAACAGGGGCTTTTTATACTTGAGCATTATATTATCTATATAATCCTGACATAAAATTCTCAGTTTCTCAGTTATTAAAATAATACCTGTATCATCGGATTTTATAAGTTCTTTTATTTTCGCTTCGATTTCTTCTTTCTGATGGGAATGAAGTATAACCCCGTCAACTCCGGCAAGCCTCATGCCCTCCCATGTGTCGCTGTTGTCGCTCAGCAAGAACATTTTCATTTTATCGAGAACCCTCTCTTTCATAAAAAAGCTTGGCACACCTTATAATTTCGCTAAAATCTGCAACGATATAATAAGCCCGTAAAGCGCGACTCCCTCGGCAAGCGCGACAAATATCAATGCCTGACCGAAAACTTTCGGGTTTTCAGATATTGCGCCTACTGCCGCCGAAGCCGACGACGCGACCGCAATGCCCCCGCCTAAACCGCTTAATCCGGTCGCAAGCGCAGCCGCCAGCATTCCTATCCCTGCTCCCATGCTTACCCCCGCTCCGGTTTCAACAGATCCGACAGCTTCAGCAGAATCTTCTTGGACTGTGTTTTCGCCGGGTTCATCGGCGGCAAAAACGACGTTTAACGCCGATGCTGCGAAAATCAAAACGCACAGCGAAAAAACCGAAACTATGTTTATAATAAGCGCGGTTTTTTTAGACGATTTTTTTTTGATAATATTTTTCCCGGCTAAAATCAACGGCGAAAACGCCGCCACAAATAAAATAATTATAAATACAACAGAAAATATGCTATTCATAAAACATCTAAATCCCCTTTGTTTTTTTGTTATTTATTTTTAATTTATTATTTATTTTGAAAATTCACTCGGCTCAAAACTTCGTCCGTCGCCCTCAAAAAACCTGCCGAATATTTCGTAATACTGCAATCTTAAACACTGTATCCCCACAATCAACCCCTCAAGCGCGATTACTATTATATTGCCCAAAATTAAAACCGCAGGATTTTTCCCGCCGGACGCGTTCTCCGCAAGAAGCATGACTACGCTCATCATTCCCACATGATTTAATGCGAAAGCCCCGACCCTGATAAACGAAACCGTATTTGTGAGAAACGATAAAATAATCTCGAATATCTCAAATAAATTAGCTACAAAAAATTCCACCGGACTATGAGGTATTATCTTAGGTTTACGAACTATTATATTTGCCAGCGGCTCTCTTAAATATATTAAAACAACGCATATTAAAACAAGTGAAACAATAGTTGAAACCGGTATATTCAAAGCCACGAATTTCATCATCACAAGACCCGCGGTAATCACGCCCCAGTAAAATATAAGCCCCGCAAACCCGTTTTGGGAAAAGAAAATCTTTTCGATATTTTTTTGTTTTATGCCGTTTAATATATTTAATATAATCGCGCAGGACACAGTCGCAATTCCCAAGCCGACGGCGGCAATCAGAACTGTATTGATATGCTCTAACGGATTATATCCCCCAATTATATTTTCCATCCCGAAGACCGAGCCGAATATAAATCCAAATATAACTGATGAAAGTCCTAAAACTCCCGCAATCCTGCCAAGATTTATCTTTTTTAGCCGCCATACCAGAAATCCCGCAAGAGATATAACCAAACCCTGACCGACGTCCCCGAACATAATTCCGAAAAATAATATATAAGTCAGGGCTAAAAACGGCGTCGGGTCTATTTCGTTATGGGACGGCAGCCCGTACATTTTCACAAACTGCTCAAACGGCCTGAATAAAATAAAATTTTTAAGCAGCGTCGGCGGTTTTATCGACGGTATATCCGAGGGGGAATTCACAGATGAGACAACAGTCGGCAGGCACGAAAGTTTTTCCGAAAATTTACCAACGTGATTTTCCGGAAGCCAAACAAGCATCTGAAATTCCGAATTTGCCTGAACAGTCTTTTTTCTCAGTTCGTATATATTAAAAAGCAGATATATTTTTTTATAATTCCTGTCTATCAGTTCGTTGGTCTCAGTTATAATATCAAAAAGCCCGGCATTTAATTCATTTATTTTATTTTTTATAGATTCTATTTCTTTTATGAGTTCGCGTTTTGCGTTTTCGGGAGTCCCGTGAGCTTTTTCAGATATTCTTACCCTCTCGAAATGCAGGACCGAAAACATCGAATCTACTTTTACACTTTTTGTCCTCGGGGTAAAATATATTCCCCATACTTCGTTTCTCTCGAGAGACGACGGAATAAAAAACACATCATCTGTATCAGCCATCCCGTACATTGTTATAGAATCATACGCTTCGCGCGGCATGTGCCCGAACCTGAACTTGAAAAACTCAAAATTAAAAAGAGCGTCTAAATTAGCTGATATGTCGCCGATATGCTCAAGCTGCGCCAAAATTTTCTGGTTTTCTTTGACGAGATTATTAGCCTTGCTTATCTCGTCATTCTGGATGTTTATTTTTTCTGTTTGGGTTTTTATCCAGTTCTGAGCTTTTTCTATATTTACATCAAAATTATTCATAAAATCAGGCATATCAGATTTTTCACGCATATCAGGCTTATCAAACTTTTCAGACCTGACAGCGGTTTTCAGTTTTTCATGAAGGTCGATATTAGCGGCGGCGGCGAGGCTTTCGATTCCTGACGATAAATCTTTATACGGATTGTTCCCGTTTGAGCGCGTAATCTCTTTTAGTCCGTGTATCACAGACGAAGCGTCCTCGACATGAAGATACGGGTCAGTCACGCAATAATATAAAACAGAATCGAAATCGCTCATACTGCCGGATATGCTCATCAATTTTAATTTTATTACAGACATATTATACCGCCCCCCTTGATGATTTGTTAGGGTCATAATCAAGCCCGTATATATTTTTTCTTATATAATCCGGAGTCATTTTATATCTTATCCCCTCTGTCAGATAAAACAGATTCATAACTTCAAATTCCTTGACGTGAAAATAACGGACTATAACTTCAAATCCCGACGACGATACTTTTATCTTTGATTTATAATATTTATACAAAAAAGAATTCATATACGACGACATAGAATCATAAGCATAAAAAGACTGCTTTTCGCCGTATGATAAATTAGACTGGCAGTATAATAAAAATTTTTCCCTGTCATTTGATTTGAGAAGTGCGTTTATATTATCCGGTTTAAGCCTGTTGCGAAGCGGAACAAGCAGCGGCATGATTTCTTCCGGACCGGCTTTGAAATTAAAAAGCATTCTTGATATTCTGCACAAATTCAGCAAATCCGCGTGCGTGCTTATAGAATCCTGAATTTTTTTTCTTGTCTCTTTTTCAAATATTTCCGCGCTGTCGTATAAAATTTTATAATAATCGTCGTAAACCGCAGTTTCTATTTCAGTATAATTTTTTGATATATCGTCTTTTATATGCTTTTCAAAAATATAAAAAAAGTCGCTGTTTTTTATCGCGTTTATAAACTGCTCGGCATTTGTGATATTTTTCAGCGCCTCTATGTCAATTCGGGGATTATTCTGATAAATCATCTGTATTTCAAGAATCCCCTTGCCCAAAAAATAATCTTCTTCTGATTCGTTCGGTTTTGATACAGAATTATTATTATTTTCGATATTTTTAAGGACATATTCACGCCATGCCCTTAAAATATATTCAAGCTCATATTTAGCCATAAGCAAATTTATAAAATATCTCTCGTTTCCGAAAGTGAATTTATACATTTTTAAATAATCGTTGAGCATACTCTTTTTGATATAATACTCAAGTTTATTTCTGTTGATCCTTCTCAGATCAGACCCATTGAGAAATTCATGATAAGCAGTATTGTCCTGAAGATAAACCGCTATATCTGAGACGTCCGGGCATTTCAGCAGATTCTCGTAGTCTTTCGGCCCGAGAAGTTTACCGTAAAGGCATCTGCATTTTGCCGTGACCGCCTCATATTTAAAAAGCGGCATAAATATAAGACCTTCTTTCTGTATTTATTTTATAATTGATTGGGTATTTTCTAAATTTCAGTAGGTTTTATTATAAAACAATATATTTTTTCGACCCATGAATCTATATTTTCGTCCACTATTCTTTTTAATTTGCCCAGTTTTTCTTCGTGTTCTTTGCGGATCCGCTCTATTTTTTCTTCAGCGGATTTTTCTTCGGCAATCCGGATGTTTTTTATTTTGTCAAGCGCTTTTTCATGCTGCTGGGTTTTATACGCGTCAAGTATTTCAGATATTTTCAGCGGGAGTTCAGATTGTTCGCGCCCCGCGTTTTTTATCAGTTCCTGCGCGCTGGCTTCTATTTCGATAATCCTGTTGATTATCTCTACGTTTTTCATGGAGTTCACAGTGTTATACTGCATTATAAATCCCCGCCTTTCCAACAAACATGATTGTTTATTATACACCCATACCAAAAAAAAATCAATAGTAAAACATGTAAAATTTTTGTTAGTAATATAAATTATTTTTTCTTGATTTTTGGGTTGACAAATTGCTTAAAATATAATATAATAATAAATATAGGGCTACTATTTGCACTGCATATAAATTACAGTACAAAATAAACTGATCAGGCGATAAACTTTTAATTTTAATGTTTATGGGGCTGGGTCGCGATAATGCGGCAGCAGGTGATTTACACGCACATCTGTGGGACAGTAATATTGTTCCATTATTGGTGTGCTTTTTTTATTTTTGTACGCTGAAATCCGGGACATAACATATTAATATTAATTACTGGGTTATTAAAGTGCCATAGAGCTATCTTAAAAACACGCTGAAAAGCGTTTAACGGAGGTAGTATTATGACAAACGATATAAACGATACAAAAAATACAAACGAAAAAAATAAAAGCAGTAAAAGCAATGAACAAATTGCCGTACAGGTGAGTTTTGTCGGCATTTTGTTCAATATAATTTTAACAGCTTTTAAATTATCAGCCGGAATTATTGCCGGCTCGATGGCGATGGTATCAGACGCGGTCCATTCTATGTCAGATATTTTAGGCGGGGCGATTGTCTTGGTCGGCATAAAACTGTCAAATAAAAAATCAGACAAAGAGCATCCTTATGGTCATGAACGGTTTGAATGCGTTGTGGCGATTATTCTCGCGGCAATTCTTGCCGCTACCGGATTTGTTATCGGATACGGCGGAGCAAAAAATATTTTTTCAGGCGATTATCAAAGTTTGGCTATACCCGGTCTGCTTGCACTGATTGCGGCTGTGGTTTCGATTGCGGTCAAAGAAGGCTTGTTCTGGTATACGAAAATTTTCGCGAAAAAAATAAATTCGACTGCGTTGATGGCTGGGGCATGGCACCACCGTTCCGACGCTTTATCATCAGTGGGCAGCTTTGTGGGGATACTCGGCGCGCGATTGGGGTTTCCTATACTGGATTCGGCGGCATGTATTATTATCTGTGTATTTATAGTAAAAGCGGCGTATAATATTTTTATGGACGCTATAGGCAAAATGACTGATAGAACTGCAAGCGACGAAACAATCGAAGAAATACGCGAGGCAATACAAAATCAGGGAGATTTTAAGATCGACCAGTTAAAGACGAGGCTTTTTGGCGATAAAATATACGTTGACATAGAAATCAGCGCAGACGGTAATCTGAGTTTAAATCAAACTCATGATATAGCCGAAAATATTCATGACGCAGTGGAAAAAGTAAATCCCAGAGTAAAGCACTGCATGGTTCATGTGAACCCACAGGAGCATTAAATATTAGTTATTTGATTTTTCAATCCGTTATTATATTATTTATATTTTTTGTCCGTTGATAATCCGTTCCGTCAGGATTTTTTTCAACGGGCATTCTGTTTTTTTCGAGTAGATTTACTATATTATAAACGTCGACCCATATCTGGTTTATCCCGTCTTTCTGAACTTCGTCAAATATTACCTGCAACCCGAAATGCAGGTGCGGGATTTTTATATTGTTCGTATTTTCTTTTGAACTATAACCCGTCATGCCAAGATAGCCGATAACATCGCCGGCGCATATATTATCGCCTTCTTTTAATCCGGAAACAAACGGGTGGTCTTTTCTCAGGTGCGCGTAATAATAATATCTTCTCGTGTCATGGCTTCTTATCCCGATTCTCCACCCGCCGTACTGATTCCAGCCTATCGCCTCGATATACCCGTCCTCAACCGCGATAACCGGCGTGCCGACGCTGCCCAGTAAATCATTGCCCAAATGCTTGCGCCTGTAACCGTAAGACCGCGAATTTCCGAAATCGTCGTAGTGCGAATATCCGTAATTTTTAGCAATCGGCGAAAAGGCCTTCAAACCGTATTTTTTTGTCACGGCTTCTTTTTCAGGATTTTCCGGGTCAGGCTCGATAATTTCATATTCGCCGACAAATCCGTTTAATACCGAATAAAACGTCTCGTAATAATAATTATATAATTTCATGTTTTTATTATTTTCCGTGAGTTCTTCCATCGTTTTTCCGTTTCTAAGCTCTTTCACCAAATCGTCGATATATTTATTTACTTTTTTTTCTTCTTTTACGTTGCCCCAGTTTTTTGCCGCCGCATAAGATAAAAGCTCTATCCAGTTCAGCGGGGTTTCGGTTCCGTAAGAATCTATATCATATTTCAGGGATTTCTGCAAAGTCGAGAGCCTGACGTCAAATTCCATCCATTTTACATAATCGGCTTTCGATTCAGAATTTATGGCTTTCGCCGCGCCGTAGTTTATAAAAAGAATACCGGATATTATCACCGATACGCATATAAACGCAAATAATATTATATTATTTTTTATTTTATCCATACTATATAGTCCCGCCTTATTTTCTGTATTTGAATTTATAATCTAAATATATGCAAAATATCCAAAAAACAGTATAAATACCAAAAATATAGATAAAATAATAATATTGTTTTTATATATTATATGTTCCGGAGGTAAATCTTAAATGAAAACGAAAACGAACATGAAAATCAAATCAATTTTTAAAATATTCAAGTCTCCAAAAGTCATAGCTGTTTTTAAAATAATTATTTTAGCCGCATACTGCGCGCTTATATGTGCTGCGATACTTTTTTCTTTTAAGTCTGTTTTTAACGCAGTCACCGGAGTAAACCCAACTTTTTCTGATAATATTAACAGGTCATGTTTTGTTCTTATGAGTTCCTGACAATAAAATAAGCCCGAAAATCAATAATGCCGGAAATATAATACCGGCTAAAATTCCCGTTTTTATGCCTCCGCCCGATATAGCCGAAGCAATGCCGACAAGCGTCGGTCCTCCCGAACATCCTAAATCACCGCCCAGAGCCAGTAAAGCAAACAAAGCCGTTCCCCCTTTCGGGCACTTCTCAGCCGCAAGGCTAAACGTTCCGGGCCACATAATGCCTACTGACAATCCGCACAGGCTGCACCCGATAAGAGATAATACCGGATTATTCGAAAGCGATGCAAGCAAATAACTTATCACGCACAGGCAGCCGCTGACTGTCATAAAAATTTTTAAATTTATCCTGCCGCTGAATTTTGAATATCCCAGTCTCGATATGCCCATAAGCACGGCAAACAGGCATGGGCCTGTCAAATCGCCCACAGTTTTCGATACTTTAAGCCCCGCTTCGGCAAAAACCGACGCCCACTGTATCATAGCCTGCTCAGAAGCTCCCGAACATATCATCAAAATCATCAGGAGCCAGAACAGTTTTGACGTTACAAGATTTTTGACAGGCATGCTTTCACCGCCGTTTGTCAACGTAGCGATAGGCACGCGGGAAAAATAAAAAGCGTTAATTAACGGGATAACCGCCCATATAAAAGCGAGTATCCGCCAGTTATCTATGCCGAAAACAATAAAAAACAAAGTAGACCCGATAATTACAAATACATGGCCCCAGCAATAAAACGAATGTAAAAGGCTCATATTCGCGGATTTTTTTGACTGATCCGTAGGGCATGCCTCAACAATCGGGCTTATCAAGACTTCTATCAGGCCGCCGCCTACGGCATATAGAACAACAGCGAGAAAAATCCCGGTATAAGGCGGCAATAACACGGGAAATATCCCAAGCCCCGCAAGCCCTGCGGCGGCGCATATATGAGAAGCCACAGCCAGAGGCTTATAGCCGATTTTATCGGCAAATTTCGCCGACAGAAAATCTATAATTAATTGAATGGCAAAATTAACTGTGACAAGCAGGGTTATTTGCTCTATGGGTATATCATAAGATTTCTGGAATGTCAAAAAGAGCAGGGGAGCGAAATTATTTATGATCGCCTGAGTGATATATCCTATATAGCTTGCGTAAATTGTATGGCTGTAATTGTTTTTTATCGACATGCTTTTATGCCTTTCGGGTTTTATTTATTTAATAAATTATATCACAAAAATAATGTTCCGGTCAACACCGGAACATTATTTTTAATTATGCAAGAGATATATCACTCAGTCACCAGCGCATAAGCCGAAATTTTACGGATTCGCCACGTGACAGCCAAAGATAACAAATAAGCGAATACAAACGTTCCCGCTCCGAATATAATAACCCATACAGGATTTATGATAAATCCTGCTTTCATTACGCCCATGCCCTGCATAGCCACGGACATTAACGGATTGGTATAAACCGCGCCGAGAAAACTTCCCGCTATAACCCCTAAACTCACCGGAATTGCAAAACCCGCGGCAATCTGATTCATCAACTGAACAGTAGTATAGCCGACTGCTTTTTGAATACCCAGCTCGCGTTTGCGGCGTATTACTGAAGACCCGATGACAAAATATAAAACAAGAGCTATAACTGTTAATGTAATTATAAGCATAGTAATTCCCATAATTGCGACAATATTCTGATAAGAAGCCATTCCCTCGGCGAGCCCCTTGTCAAAATCCATCACGCTTCTGAGAAGTTCTTTGTCATATTTATTCTCAAGAATTTTCACAAATTCTGCGGCGTCAGTCCCTTTGTCTAAATAAATATCCAGAATCTGAGGTTTGAAATCCGGGTTAAGCCTGATAAAATCTTCTGCCAGTATGCATGTGTTCATGCCGCCCATAGACGACCCGTTGGATAATCCCGAAACTGTAAATATTTCTTCTTTATTGCCGTTAAACGCAACAGTGACTGTATCGCCTGTTTTTTTATCCAGCCGCCCGGCTAAAATTCCCGCAAGCACAATTTCGCCGCTCTTTTCGGGATAATGGCCGTCATAAACCAATTTTGATTCTTTGCCCGCGTAATCGTCCATCACATAACCTGACACATCATTGCCGTCCACTTTTAGCTTTACTTCGTCCAAATACTGCGCTTTGCGCACATTTGCCATGTTTTTTATCTCGCCGATAATTTCTTCATGGTCCATTTGCGGATTTAAAACAGCCATAACGTTGCAGATTTCCATACCCGGAACTTCCGCGAACGCTTTAGTATCGACAGATGTGTTATAATACATGATTATGCCGTAAGAACCGGCAAAAGCCACAGCCGCGACAATAATTAATATCATAACGCTCTGCCTGAAATTTTGCAGGGTTGATTTAAACGCTAATCTTAACGAAAGATTTGTTGAAGTTTTTTCGAGCGGCAGGTAATTATTCTTATATTTTCGGGAAGAAGATTCCCCGCGCAGCGCGTGAATCGGGGTCAGTTTTTTTACTTTGCGCGCTGCTAACAAAGCCACTGCCGCAACTATAACCAAAATAACCGCAAATGTCACAGAACTTATGATTGCGTCAAAACCCTGTTCCCATTTTAACCCGGACTGCTGCTCAAAAACTCTCGAAACTGCGGGCAATACAGGATAAGACAGCGCAATGCCGATTAGACTTCCCAAAGCCGCAACCAAGCCAAACTGCATCAGCAGAGAAATAATAATCTGACGGCTTGTGTATCCCGCCGATTTCATCGATCCGATTTTTATCATATCTTCTTCTATGCTATTCACAATCCTGAAACGCACGACCAGTAAACATACAATTACGATAATAAACGCGAAAACGACCATCATGACAGCAATCATAGAAGCCATCATCACCCGTGACATTTCGACAAGCTCGACGTCTATCATAACTAAAAGTTCTGAAACATCTGCCGCCATTAAAGACGCGGAGCTTAACCCCAAAAGCTCGCGCAGGCTGTTCTCGACTTTTGCCGCGCTTGCAATCTCGTCCAAATCAGTAAAAACCAGATGTATTTTATATACAGGGTCATTCAGGATTTCAGATACTTGATTATATATATCCTCCGGCAAATAAAAACTTAAAAGCCCCGTATCTGTCGAACTGAAAAATATATCTTCGGTATATCCTTTGACAGTGAATTCAAGCGTTTTTTCTTCGCCCTGCTCGTCTTTATAATTAAGTTTTATTTTATCGTTTAAGTCATAACCGCTCACAGCCTTGAAAACGTCGGGCAGATACACCGCCATATCTTCAGCGGGCAGATGAGAGCCTATAAATTTCCATTTTGTCATTTCTAACTGTTCGTCCATATTCCTGAATATAACAGTATAGCCTTTGTCTTTGCCCTGCGATAAAATATCGCAGTTTATCAATAAAGCGTCGTTATGCTGCGCTTTTTTGACATGCTCGTTTTCGTTAAAATAACGTTCTGTTTTTTCGCTGTAAATAGCGTCGGGAAGTAAAAAATAAGCATCCGACGGATTTAATTCTTCTTTCAGGTTTTCAAAAAAACTGCCGTAATTCAAAACGACAAGCAATCCGGCATTTAACAACAACGCCGCAACTACAAACATTATAACCAGCGTTATCGACACAGATTTGTGTTTTTTAATATTAGCCGACGCAATCATCCAAAGTTTTTTCACGTTACCACCCCATTTCAGATAAGAACGCCTGTAATTTTTCATGACGTTCTTCATCGCCGCTCACATATTTGCCCAGCAGGCATTCGCCGCATATAACCCCGTCGCGTATGTATAATATTCTATTGCCCCTTCTTGCCGAGTTTAAATCATGAGTTACCATTATAATGCTTTGACCGCCGTTATTTATTTCTGTCAGAACATCAAGGACTGATTTACCTGACGCAGAATTCAGTGAACCTGTAGGCTCGTCTGCAAATACTACTCTTGGTTTGTTGATTAACGCGCGCACGATTGCGGCGCGCTGGTTTTCGCCGCCTGAAAGCTGCGTGGGGAATTTTCTCCAGATAGTTTCGGTCAGCCCTACTTTTTCGAGCATTTCTTTCGCGTATGAAACAATTGTTTTTTTGTCCCTGCTTGCCAAAAGTCCGCAAGCCAGAATATTGTCAAGTACGCTCATATTGTCGAGCAAAAACATCTGCTGAAATACAAAACCGCAATTTTTTCTGCGAAAGACCGCCAGTTTGTCCGCGCTTAAATTTTCTATTGGCGTATCAAAAAAGCTGACCGAGCCGCCGGTTATTTTATCCATACCCGAAAGCGCATACAACAGTGTAGATTTTCCCGCGCCCGACGCTCCCATAATGACTGTGAAATCTTCTTCATATACGTTGATGTTCAGGTTTTTCAGTACCTGCTGTTCCTGAGTTCCCGCACGAAAATTTTTGCATAAATCTTTTGTGGTTAAAATAATATTTTTAGTGTTCAAATTTATATGCCCTGCCTTTCTTAATTTTGTTTTTATAATTATTATTCTTTTTGCAATAATATTATATATCATATAATATTATTTGTCAAGGGGTATTTGAAAATTTTTTTATATAATTTTTATATTTTTAATTTTTTAATGTTGAATATTAATTTATTATATGCTAAAATAATCGCAATATAATAAAATTAAGGGGACAAACGCGTGATTTATTTTATCGTAAATCCCAAAGCCGGCAACGGCAAAGCCAAGGTAGCGATCCCGGTTATAGAAAGAATCATGAACGGGCATAACGCAGAATATTCGTTTATTTATACGGAATCTCCGGGAGATTTGGAGCGGGTCTCCGGGCTTATTGATTTTGATATTGCGAAAACTGTAATTTGCGTCGGCGGTGACGGGACTATTCAGGAATATGTCAGTTTGGTTATAAATAAAAATATAAATTTCGGCGTTATTCCCGCAGGCAGCGGAAACGACCTGATACTTTCAATCCCTATGACAATGCCGGAAAACGCAAAAAAGTTTTCTGATTTTGAAAAAAAAATAATTTTTTACACGGAAAAAATTATTAAACAAGAAATTATTCATGTTGACGCTGTAAGCGTAAACGGCGAAAATTATTTTTTTAATATAGGAGGCACAGGCATAGACATTCAGGTTTTAAAAGACGCGCTCCCCCTGAAAAAATTTATGGGCGGAGGGGCGTATTTTATTTCGCTGATTAAAAATGTTTTTACTTATAAGCCAATGGAAATGACAATGACTGTGGACGGCGAATCTGAAACGGGCAAATATGTATTGCTTGCTATTTGCAACGGAGCGTATTACGGGGGAAATATGCGTATCTGTCCTCCCGCAATTATAAACGACGGCTATATGACTTTATGCAAAATAAAAAAGATGCCGAAATTTAAAGTTATTGCGATGTTCCCAAAAGTCAAGTCAGGGAAGCACTCAAAACTAAAAGAAGTTTCGTTTGTCAACTGCTCGTCTTTAAAACTGGAATTCGACGGCAAAAAAATAATAAATCTTGACGGCAATCTTGTTGAGTTTGAAAGCCCGATGACATTTGAGATAATTAAAGACGCCGTGAGATTTATTATATGATATAAATATTTTATTTATATATTAATTTTAGGAGGGATTATATTATGGCGGAAAATAATTCGGGTATTGAATTAATTAAATTAAGAGAAAAATTTTACGGGTGTATATGCGGGGCGCATATCGGCTCGTCTATGGGCGCGGTTGTTGAGGGCTGGCCTTATGAATCTGTGGAGAAAAAATACGGAACTCTCGAAGAGTTATTGCCTTATGAACATTATAACAACGGCTGGGTGCGCGACGCTGGTACGACAGAGGATGGCATAGAACGCCAGAAACTGATGATTACGGCAATTATTAAAAAAGGCGGCAGGGTGAATGCCGAAGACGTAAGGGCAGTATGGCGCACAGAGATAAATCCCAAAGCTCCGGGAAATGTTTCCGAGCCTTTTGAGGGTGAGCTTCTCGCCATAGCAAAATCAAAAATCCCCGCAAGGGACATAGGCAAATACTGCGATTACGCCGGGCTTAACAGTTTTGCCCGCGCATGTCACCCTATCGGGTTAATAAACGCCGGCGATCCCGCGTCTGCGGCTGAGGATATATTTGAAGTCGGGCAGTTATATCAGACGTCAAACAGCAGAGGGCTGAAATGGGCGTGCGTCACGGCTGTGGGAATTGCCGCCGCAACTAAATCAAACGCTACGGTTGACAGCGTAATTGCTGATATTTTTAAATATTGCGATTCCCGTGCAGTCGTAGAGGGGCGCGAAAACTGGTATGCGGATTATGCGGGTATAAATATAATCGATGAAATAGAAGCGGGGCTTAGAATAACTGAAAAATGCAAAGATTTCAAGGATTTACGCAAGGCTTTTGATTCTGTATATAACGGTACGGGAATGCCGTATTGCATGAGTTACGCAAACGAAGTCGTGACAAAAGCTGTGTGTATATTTAAGTTAGTCAACGGAAATTTAAAACAGGCAATAATCGCGGGTGTAAATCTTGGGCGCGACACGGATTGCGTCACGGCGATAGCGGCGGGGATTTCGGGCGCGCTGACCGGAACTTTGTCTATTCCGGCAAAATGGATAGAACAAGTGGACTCTGCGACAAAAGTAAACCCATTCACGAACACCCAAAGAACAATGCGCGAAAATTCTGATGGATTATATAACGCGTTTAAAAACCGTCTGGATAAAATCAAAGAATATTATGATAAAATGTATAATATATAAAATATAAAAATATATAAAATTAATTTAAGGGAGGATAAACTCATGTTTGATATAAAAACTTTTGCAAAAGGCGACGGAATATCCGATGATACTACTGCGTTTCAAAAAGCCGTTGACAAAGCCCACGAGACAGGCGAGACTCTTTATATAAGCGAGGGAAAATATTTGTGCGGCGAAATATTTATCAAGCCCGAAGTTTACATAAAATCAGATTATTCATGGGGATACAGGCTTGACAGGCCGGGCAATGCCGTTATTATTCAAAAAGACGAAAATCAGAGATGCATATTTGATATAACAGAGGCAAACGGCGCAACGATTGACGGATTGTCGATGAAAGGTCTCGGAAAGGGCAACTGCGCCGGGATACTTTCGCGTAAAAAAGACTACGGCAAAGAAGAAGACGCATACAGAATAGAAAACTGCCGCATCGCGCATTTTGATTCTCATGCCGTATTTCTTGATTTTGTATGGTGTTTTAGTGTAAGGCACTGTATGTTTGCGTATAGCGGCGGCGACGGACTTGCAATAAATGGCTGGGACGGTTTTGTCATAGATAACTGGTTTTCAGGCAACAGCGGGGCAGGATTCGGCTCTCAGGGTCCAAACGCGGCAGTCACGATGACAGGCAACAGGATAGAATGGAACAAACGCGGCGGAATTGTTCTTGACGGCGGGAACCACTATAATATAACCGGGAATTATATTGACAGGTCGGGTTCGGCGGCTATAAATCTAAAAGGCACTTCGGTTGTTTCATGCACGGGCAACGTGATTTACAGGAGCGGCAAATTCGAGGGCGGCATCGCCGATTCTGCGCAGTGCATTCTCGACGGGTGCAAAGGCCTGACTTTTACGGGGAACACTATGAACGTCGGCCGCGACGACGGGGGCAAAGGCGAATGGACTCCGAATTACGCTCTGAGGCTTGCGAATTTAGAAAACAGCGCCGTAACGTCAAACGTGTTTCACAGCGGCGGCATGACGGGGCTTATCGACGACTGGGGCGGGCATATAAATTCTGTGATTAAAGACAATGTCGGAAGCGTATATAATTTATAATTTTATTTATTAGAATATTAAAAATTTTTTGATGATTTTAAAAAAGATGATTATAAATGTAATAGTATGTTTATTCGAAACGTGATATAATAGTATCATGAAAAAATATGAAAAGGTAGTCGCGGACTGCCTTTTTTTGTTTTGAATTATTTTTTATTATATTTGAAAGGAGGGGAAAACATATATGTTAAAAGGCTGGAGAAAATATTTATTTGCCGCCGCGCTCGCGGTGCTTGCCGCATTCTGCGGCTATTTTTATTTTGCGATAGAACACGTCAACGATATGCTTATGCAGGAAAAAATTATAGATAAAAGATTCGACGTTGATTTGATCTGCGATGAAATCGACAGGTTTGTCGAACTGGAAAATAACTGGGAAGTGCATAACTACGGAAAAATTCTGTCGGGCGTTATAATGCAAATGGATTCGACAGATGGTATTTATGCAGAGTTGTTCGACGAAAATTTAGAAAGTATATCCAAATATGAGCAACAGACGTCGGTATCTGACGATAATTCGTTTAATTTTAATATAGAAAGCTACCCGGAATTTATCCGTGAAGTCAAAACAAACGAGAGCGGGGAAATATGGGTATGCTTTGACAAAGACGGCACGGACGCGCATGATTTTTATATATATTACCGGTGGGTCCCGACGGATAAAAATCTGAGCGGCAGGTTTCTTGCCGTAATCGGCGTGTCAAAATATTCGGTAAATACCGGAATAAGCTCATGGATAACTTATGGCGCGGTTTCGCTTATAATTATATCCGCGGTATTTATTGTCAGTACTGTGACGTTATTATGCAGACGAAAATATTAATAACAGACCCTGTAAAAAAGGAGGGGAGGGTTTTTAGAATAATGGAACAACAGGATATATTTATAGCGGTCGGGCTCGCTTTGTTTGCGATGTTTGGCTCATGCGTCAAATGGCTGAATACGAAAACAGGCGAATCGCTGAATCTTTCCGCGCTGGTTATCGAAGCGGTAAGCGCGGCATTTTCGGGAGCGTTGATATTTTGCATTTACGAATGGCAGGGATTAAATGCTTACGTGGCGTTTTGTTTTGCCGGGATTGCGGGTAATTTCGGGGCGAAAGGAATTGATATAATAAGCAGGATTTTTGTGAAAATGACAGGATTAAAAAATGATATTAATGAAATTGATAAAAACGGAGGTAATAATCAAAATGGCGCAGATAACACAGATAAAAGGGATTGACGTAAGCAAATGGCAGGGCGAAATCGACTGGAAAAAAGTAAAGTCCGACGGGGTTGAATTTGCTTTTATACGCACGGGATACTGGACGAATTATACAGACCCGTATTTTGAGAAAAATTATAATAACGCAAAAGCGGCTGGGATAAAAGTCGGCGCGTATCATTACAGTTATGCTTTAAACGCCCAGCAGGCAAAACAGGAAGCCGATTTTATGCTGAATTTATTAAAAAACAAAAAATTGGATTATCCGGCGGCTTTTGACGTTGAAGATAACAGCCAGACTGCACTCGGCAAAAAAATCATAACGGATATGATAATAAATTTTTGCGAGGCTATAAAATCAGCAGGGCATACGCCGATGTTATATATAAACACCAACTGGCGAAATAATTATGTCGATATGGCAAGGGTGCCGTATTTATTATGGCAGGCGCATTATACTTCGGCAAAGCCCTCTGCGATAGACAGCCGCGTCGCCGTGTGGCAGCATTCGTGCACAGGCAAAATAAACGGGATATCCGGCAATGTCGATATGAACTGGGGCTATATAGATTTAGCTAAACCGGTTGTTGTGAATAATAACGCGAATAATACTGTTAATATTGCAACGAATATAATCGGCAATAAAATAATAAATCATGTAATTTCGACAGATAGCGAAATACTGTCAGGCGCGGGGAACGCTTTCAGAACGCCTCAGCGTCCGGCGCACGACGGTGTTGATTTAATTGACAGGGACGGGAAACAAAAAACTCAGGATGTATATATAAAGGCTGCCGCAGACGGCACTGTAACAAGCACGTTAGTCGGGTCTCTTATCGGCTATAGCGTGTCAATATCCCATGCAAATAAAATACTGACGCGGTATTTTCACATGAAAGCGGGCAGCGTAAGGGTCAAAGAAGGGCAAAAAATAAAAAAAGGCGATATACTCGGCGTAATGGGTACGACAGGTGACAGCACCGGCATACACCTGCATTTTGCCGTGAAAGAAAACAGCATGGCATGGGATAACGGATATTATGTTGACCCTATGCCGTATTTAGAGGGTAAAAAAATTATAAATTCAGAACAGAACGGGGTGGATTTGGTGAGTAAAGAATATGACGAGCTGAAAAAAGAAATAAGTAGCATAAAGACAAATTTAGACAAATGGACGAATAACTCAAAAGTCAAATACGGCTGGGTCGACGGCAATATGCCGGAATGGGCGAGAGCGACTATAAATAAAATGACAAAAAAAGGCTATTTAAAAGGCAACGAAAGCGGCAATCTGCAATTAAGCGACGACATGCTCAGGATATTTGTAACGCTTGACAGGGCGGAAGCCTTTGGTAAATAAATAATATTATATGGCGGGCTATAAATAAATATGGCTCGCCTTTTTTTGTTGTGCTTGTAAAAATTCAAATAAATTTTAATTTTATATATATTTATTAATATTTTTATATGATAAAATAAATTTAGTTTTTATAAACGGGAAAGGCGGCTGAAAATATTTGGGGTATTTAAAAAAATACTGGAAAAAATATAAATTATTGTTTTTCCTGTCGGTATTCTGTGTTTCGTGCGAAGCGGTATGCGATTTGCTGCAGCCGCGGTTTATGTCGCGGTTAATTGACAACGGAGCGGTAAAACAGGACTTGAATTATGTTATAACCACAGGGCTTATAATGCTCGCAATAACAGGAGCCGGGGCAATTTTCGCGCTTACCAGAAATATATCTGCGTCTGTCGCCTCGCAGAATTTCGGCGCGGATTTAAGACACGATATGTTTGCCAAGATTCAGTCTCTATCAGTCGAAGAAATGGATAAATTCGAGGGCGGCTCTCTTGTGACGCGTATGACAAACGATATAACCCAAATGCAGAATTTCACAAACGGAATGATGCGCGTTTTCTTTAAATCCCCGATTATGTGCGTCGGCGCGGTTATCATGGCGGCGACTTTAAATTACAGGACAATGCCTGTTATAGCCCCGGTTATCGTGCTTGTCGGATTTGTGATTGCGCTGAGCATGAAAATGACATATCCCAGATTTGCCAAAGTACAGCGGGCGTTAGACAAACTCAATACTACAATGCGCGAATATCTCGCGGGCATAAGATTAGTCAAAGCGTTCCGGCGTTTTGACGAAGAAGAAAAACGCTTCTCGGATTCCAATGATAAACTTGCGGATAATACTATAAAAGCAGGAAAAGTTCTCGCGATATTATCGCCCTGCATGGCATTATTCGTAAATTTCGGCATTGCCGCGATTATATTTCTTGGGGCTAACTGGATTGACATGAATAATATGCACGTTGGTGAAATTATGGCGTTTGTTACATATATGACGCAAATACTTAACAGTCTGGGAATGATTTCAAATGTGCTCAATATGTTTGTAAGGGTAAAAACTTCGCACGAACGCATACGCGAAGTTTTTGACGTTGACATTTCGGACCACCCCGTCAACGCTGGCGCGTTGCCACCCCTCCCCGGAGGGGAATTTTACAAAACGTCAGACTCGCATATAATTTTTGACAACGTCGGATTTGAATATAGAGGCTCAACGGGACAGGCGGCTCTTTCTGGATTGAATTTTTCTGTCAAAAGAGGCGAAACTCTTGGTATTATAGGTCCGACAGGTTCGGGAAAAAGCACTCTCGCCGCTTTGCTTATGAGGTTTTATAACGCGTCGCACGGGGAAATCCGCATATCAGATACGCCTGTTGATAAAATGCCCGAGGCAATCCTGCGCAGTAAAATCGCAATCGTTCCGCAGACTGCGTCTCTTTTTACCGGCGCGATCAAAGAAAATATATTGTGGGGTCAAGCAGACGCAACGGACGCTCAAATAGAAGAAGCCGCCAAAGCCGCCGAAGCTCACGAATTTATCTTGGCAACTACGGACGGTTACGGGACAATTATCGGCCAGAGCGGCGTGAATTTATCCGGAGGGCAAAAACAGCGTTTATCTATTGCGCGGGCGTTGATACGCGAACCTGAGATTTTGGTTCTTGACGACTGCACAAGCGCGCTTGACGTAATGACCGAGGCAAAAGTCAGGCGCGCTATAAGACAGTTTTCAAATAATATGACCTGTGTTTTAATCACGCAGCGCGTAAATACTGCTATGACCTGTGATAAAATTCTTGTATTGGACAGCGGCAGTCAGGCAGGATTCGGCCCGCATGACGAATTAATAAAATCATGCCCTGTTTATTATGATATTTATATATCGCAGATTGGGAAAAGGGGTGATATTTATGAATAATCAGCCAATAACACCAATAACACCCAGAGGAAAAACCGAAGTCATTCCGCCGTCTATAGGAAGACCGGGTGGAATGGGCGGCGGGCCGGGAGGAAGATTTGCGCCGGGCGAAAAAGCCAGGGACGCTAAAGGAACATTCAGAAAACTCCTGCAATTTTATTTCAAAGAAGCGAAATCGCTTTTTGTGGTGATTATTTTATTACTTGCCGAAACTGTTATAAACGTATTTATACCGTATATAATAGGAAAAGCGATAGACGCGCTGAGTAACGGGGTTAATTTCGATTTAGTTTACACGCTTGTTATTATTCATGTTGCGCTGCTTATCGGAATTTCGGCGTTGACTATTGTAAATGGAATTATAATGAACGTCGTCTCACAGAGAATTGTGCGGACTATGCGTAAATCTCTGTTTGACAAACTGCAAAAACTGCCGCTGACTTATCACGATACCCATACTCACGGTGAACTGATGAGCCGTCTGACTAACGATATTGATAATATAAGCGTGACAATCGCGCAGTCAACGACACAGCTTGTAAGCGCAGTGATTACAATTATAGGTTCTTTTATCATGATGCTGATACTAAGCGTTTATATGACGCTTGCCGCTCTTATTACTGTGCCTTTAGTGTTTCTGCTCACTAAATTTATTTCAGGCAAATCGAGAAAAATGTTCAAAGGGCAACAAAAAGAACTTGGCATATTAAACGGCGAAATTGAAGAGGCAATAGGCGGGCAAAAAATAATCAAGGCGTTTAACATGGAACAAAAAATTATAGATAAATTCGACGGGACAAATAAAAAATTATTAAATTATTCTATAAGCGCAAATATCTGGTCGGGGATTTTAATGCCGTTTATGAATGTGATCACAAATCTCGGATATGTATGCGTTGCTTTTGTAGGCGGGATTTTGGCGGCGCAGACCCCGCCGTTAATTACTGTCGGCGTAATCGGCAGCTTTGTGGCATATTCAAGACAGTTCACGTTCCCGTTGAATAATATCGCGGGTATGTTTAATACTTTGCAGTCGGCTTTAGCGGGCGCTGAACGCGTATTTGAAATACTTGCCGAAGCCGAAGAACCTGACGATGTCGATAATGCCGTTGACATCGGCATACCGAAAGGCGACGTCAAATTCGACAACGTGACGTTTGCTTACGTTCCGGGGATAAACGTATTAAAAAACGTAAGTTTTGAAGTAAAAGCGGGACAAAAAATAGCGCTGGTCGGGGCTACCGGAGCGGGGAAAACTACTATTGTAAATCTACTCACGCGTTTTTACGATGCGACTTCGGGTATTGTTTATATAGATGGCGTTGACATAAAAGATTATAAACGCGAAAGCCTGCGCCGTGCTTTTTCGGTGGTTTTACAGGATACCTGCCTGTTTACAGGGACAATCGCCGATAATATACGTTACGGCCGCCCTGAAGCGACCGACGGCGAAATCGCCGAAGCTGCGAAAGCCGCTAATGCCGATATGTTTATCAGGCGGCTCAAAAACGGCTATAATACTACTGTAAAAGGCGATACTGATTCGCTTTCTCAGGGTCAAAGGCAGCTTCTGGCTATATCAAGGGCGGCGTTATGCCGCGCCCCGATATTGATTCTGGACGAAGCTACTTCGAGCGTCGATACGCGGACTGAATTAAATATACAGGAAGCGTTATTACGGCTTACCTCTGGGTGTACTTCTTTTGTCATAGCACATCGCCTTTCAACTATACGCGACGCAGATATTATAATGGTCGTCAAAGACGGCGGAATAGAAGAAAGTGGTTCTCATGACGAATTAATTGCGAAAAATGGTCTGTATGCGCAAATGTATTACAGCCAGTTTAACCAGTTTGAGACAAACGAAAATTTGTGAGGCGGCCGCATACCCATAAATATAACGTAAATCAGTTTGCAAATTCATCACGCCGGAATAATTTCGTATGTAAAAACTCTCAATAAAATTTAAAACACAGAACAATCTCTATATAAGAAGAGGTGAGTTCTTAGAGAGGGGAAAGCGTTCCCATCTCTAAGCCGGTTTTTTTGTTACTTTTTTGTCCGGTTACAAAAAAGTAAATCCGTAGTTTTATCTAATTCCTCAAAAAATTATATAAATTTTTATTGAAAAACACAAAATATGTGATATAATAAAATCAAATTTGTTTAAAGGTTGTAATCCATGATTTATATAGAACTTAATTCACCCGATGTCATGTTTAATCTTGCCGCTGAAGAATATGTTATGCGGAATTTCCCGCTGGAAAATCCGGTTTTTATGCTTTGGCGCACGGAAAAATGCGTCGTTATCGGACGAAATCAAATCGCCGCCGCCGAAATCGATTTGCAGGCTGCTCACTCGCTTGGAATTAAAATAGTCAGAAGATCAAGCGGTGGCGGGGCGGTTTTTTCTGATCCCGGAAATATTATGCAGAGTTTTATTTCTTCGTTTAATAAATCTGATAATTCTAATGATTCTAAAAAAATCGAGTACGCGCAATTAATTGAACCTATGGCTAAGGCCCTGCGAAGAATGGGAATCCCGGCGATAGCCGAAGGCAGAAACGATATTACTGTAAACGGCAGAAAAATTTCGGGTTTGGCTCAGTACGCGATAAAAGACAGATTATGCACCCACGGGTCTTTATTGTATAATACTAATCTGGATCTATTAACGCAGGTTCTGAAAACAGACCCTGAAAAAATCAGTTCTAAAGCACTGAAGTCAGTCAGGGCGAGGGTAGTTAATTTATGTGATTATTTTAATCCTAAAATATCTGCGGCTGAATTTTTTGACTGGCTTAAATCTAATTTATTTGACGAAATAAACACAGAAAATTATAATTTTACAAAGCAGGACATAGAAAAAATTAATATTATCAAAACAGAAAAATACGCCAATCCCGAATGGATAAACGGCGCAACGCCGCGTTTTTCTTTTCATAATGCCAAACGGTTTCACGCCGGAAAAATCGAGATATTTTTAAACGTCGAGTATGGTATTATAAATTCGTGTAAAATATTCGGGGATTTTCTGGGGGTTTTTCCCGTTGAAGGACTTGAAGAAAAATTAATAAATCAAATTTATGATTTTAATTTATTGTCAGATATTTTATCTAAAATTGATATAAAGTTTTATTTGGGCGGCGTAACGCGCGATGAATTACTGGAATGTCTGTTTTAATATCAGGAGGCATATAAATGTATAAAAAATTAGGCATACTCGGGGGAATGGGGCCTCTTGCCACATCCCGGCTTTATTCTGAAATAATAAAAAGCTCCCGTGTGAAAAGAGATCAGGATCACATAGATATGGTTATTTTAAACGCGTCTTATATCCCCGACAGAACTGAGGCAATACTGCACAAAGGGGAATCCGCGTTGCCTTATCTTTTGAACGCGCTTAAAACGCTTGAAAATTGCGGCTGCGATTTAATCGCGATACCGTGCAACACCTCGCATTATTATTTTGACGAATTGCAGAATAATTGTAAAATAAAAATATTAAACATGATTGATCTGACTGCCGAAATCTTAAAAAATTTGGGCGTTACCCAAACTTATCTTATGGCTACTGAAGGAACTGTCAAAACCGGAGTATATCAAAAATATCTCGGCAAAAAAAATATTAAGATAATTTCGCCGACTGATGAAGAAACAAAAGAAATGATGCGCGTAATCTATAAAATAAAAGCCGGCGTAAATCCTGATTTAAGCAAACTTGAAGAAATCGCCCGGCATTATGATAAATTAAATATTCTCGGCTGTACTGAATTATCTACAGTGAAATTTAGAAATATAAAATATATCGACTCTATGGAAATTTTAAAAGATAAAATCTTAGAATTATTCGGAATAAAAAAGTCAATTTAAAATTTAATATATATAATATAAAACAAAATAGCGGGATTTTGCACGAATCCCGCTATTTGTATTAAAAATAAAAATTTTAAAGAGGAAGAATCAGCGATTTAAGCTTTTTAAGATTTAATGCTGTTGACAAACATATAATAAATAGGTATTGTCAGAAATAACATCCACGCCGGATGCCACCAGTTGTAATCAAATCCTAAAGCAAGATAGACTATTACGCATATAATCGGGTAAGGGAAAATATTTGCCTTGGCTCTTAAACTTTTGGCGCGGCTCATGGCTATCATTTCGTAATATATGGGAACTGTCATAAACATAAGCCATGTCGGGTGCCATGTATTAAGCCAGAATCCCACCGCAAGATATACAAAAACTACTAAAATCGGATATGGAAACGCATACCAGTTAAATGATTTAAAAACCGGTTTGTTTTCCGTGTTTTTTTCACTGCCCATTTTATAATTCAACTCCTTGAGAATTTTAATTTTGTTTTATTATTATACGTTGTATATTATTATATCACACAAAATAATTTTCTGCAAGGGGTTTTTAGTAAATTATATAAATTTTTTAAAGAAAATCCAA
Source organism: Oscillospiraceae bacterium (assembly GCA_009783265.1). Classification (GTDB taxonomy): domain Bacteria; phylum Bacillota; class Clostridia; order Oscillospirales; family WRJC01; genus WRJC01. Next base: position 60,836 of record WRHM01000009.1, on the reverse strand, counting down.
AAAATTTTTGTGAGTTTATATTATTGAAAAATTTTATTGATTGTGATATAATAAAAAAATCAGAAAAAACCATGATATTTATATTTTTATATTAAAGAAAGGCAATTAAAAATTATGGAATTGGCGATATTGGCCGAGAATTTAAAAAACGGCGTATATAACGAAAAATTGAGAAAATTATACGGGGATAATAAAATTGAATCTGCAAAAGCACGCTATCTTAAAGCAGTTGAAAATTTTGAAAGCCTCTACGGAAACAGGGATATAGAAATTATATCTGTCCCCGGAAGGAGCGAAATTTTAGGAAATCATACGGATCACAATCACGGCTGCGTTTTAGCTGCGGCTATAAATTTAGATGTTATTGCCGTTGTCTCAAAAAGTCTTATACCCGGCGGAAGAAAATCGCATATAAGAATCCAAAGCGAGGGATTTGACCCCGACGACGTGGATATAAGCAATACTGAAAATCTTGCGTCTGCCGAGAGAGAAAAATTTACTTCTTCTGCTATAATACGCGGGACTTGTAATAGATTTGTGGAACTTGGGCATGAAATAGGCGGATTTGACGCTTATACTGTGTCTGATGTTTTAAAAGGCTCAGGGCTTTCTTCGTCTGCGGCATTTGAAATATTAGTCGGGTTTATTTTAAATTATTTATATAACGAAGATAAAATTACGCCTCTCGAAATCGCGCAAATCGGGCAGTACGCCGAAAATAATTATTTCGGAAAACCGTGCGGTCTTATGGACCAGACTGCGTGTTCGGTCGGAGGGTTTGTCGCGATAGATTTTAAAAATCCCGCTGAGCCTGCGGTCGAAAAACTCGATTTTGATTTGACTAAATCAGGATATAGTTTATGCATTGTATCACCCGGAGGTTCTCATGATAATTTAAATCAGGAGTATGCCGATATAAGAAAGGAAATGGAACAGGTCGCCGCTTATTTCGGAAAAGAAGTTCTGAGAGACGTTGACAAAGCTGAGTTTAACAATAATATAGATAAACTCAGGCAATTATACGGCGACAGGGCGATATTAAGATCGATGCACTATTTTGCCGAAAACATAAGAGTACGCGCAGGCGCAGACGCTCTTAAAGACGGCAATTTTGAGGGTTTTTTACAATTAATAACTTCATCGGGCAATTCTTCGTTTAAGTATCTGCAAAATTTGTATGTCCCAAAAGAACCTCAAAGTCAGGGATTGCCGCTTGCGCTTGCGTTATCCGAAGAAATTTTAGTAAATAAACAGGCGGCTGCAAGAGTTCACGGAGGGGGATTTGCGGGGACTATACAGGCATTTATCCCGAAAAGATTTGTCGGGGAATATTTCGAGAAAATCAGGCCGATATTCGGCGAAGATTCGTGTTTGGAGTTGTTCGTGCGAAATGACGGCGCTGTTGTTGTGATGTAGGGATTCAAATAGTTTATATATTGTAGGAAATTTATATAATGCGAGGTATTAATGTGGAAATAAAAATTGAACCTATCTTGATTGAACAAAAATCTGTTTTTATTCAGTTGATGAATTTATACAATTATGACTTTACAGAATTTGAAAATGAAGATATTAATGAATATGGTTATTTCAATTATTCATACACAGACTATTTATGGACTGATAGTAACCGACACCCTTTCTTTATCCGTGTAGATGGAAAATTGGCCGGATTTGTATTGGTAAAAGAAAATAGCGGTCACTATGTAAATGCTCACACCATCAATGAATTTTTCATTATGAAAAAGTACCGTCGAAAAGGAGTAGGCAGTTTTGCGGCAAAAGCTACTTTTGATATGTTCAGGGGGAAATGGGAAGTGTGTCAATTACCAAATAATTTTCCTGCCAGAAAATTTTGGAAGTCTATAATTTCTGAATATACAGAAGATGATTTTCAAGAGTGCGGAACAGAAAATGATGAATGGGTTGGTTTTATTTTTGACAACACCCACTAATAAGCATTTTCTTCATTTGATACAATAAATAACAAAAACAAATAAAAAATTATGAGAGTTGCGATAGTCGGGTCAAGAGATATACAAAACAAAGAAGAGTACTGGTATGATAAAATATGCGGGAGTATCCCCAAAAACTGCACCGAAATAGTCAGCGGCGGCGCAGAGGGGATAGATACTCTCGCGCACCGTTACGCAAAAGAACACGGATTATTATTTAAAGAATTTTTGCCCGAATATAAAAGATACGGCAAATCCGCCGCGTTTATCAGAAACTCTGAAATCGTCAGGTATGCCCACATGGTTCTGGCTTTCTGGGACGGTAAATCAAAGGGGACGGCCGATACGGTTATAAAATGCTATCAGTTAAATAAACCTGTGGAAATATTTTTGTAGGGGACGGCGTCCCCTACAAATAATTTATATATAGTAATTCTACTTGAAAACCACCCCGCCCTTCGGGCACCCCTCCGTGGAGGGGTGGCAGGCTTTAGCCTGACGGGGTGGTTTTTTTGATTTACTATATATCTATATATCCAGTCTAAGTTTCCCGTTGTCCATAATTGCGGTTATATCCGCAGTTCCGCGCATAACGTCCATGTCGTGGGTTACTATTATAATTGTCTGCTCGCCTTTTAACTGGTTTATTATATTCACGATTTCTTCTGTCAGTTTTGGGTCCAAAGCCGAAGTCGGCTCGTCAAAACACAATATATCAGGTTTGAGCATAAGCGCGCGGGCTATAGCCGTGCGCTGTTTCTGTCCGCCGCTTAACTGCGACGGATAATTATTTTTTTTATCAGTCAATCCCACTTTTTCGAGTATTTCTATGGCCTGAGAATAATTTTTTTTAAGAAGTTTTGGCGCAAGAGTCAAATTTCCCAGAACAGTATATTGCGGAAATAAATTATATTCCTGAAACACAAGACCGAACGTGCCGTTTTCTATGTATCCCTGAGAATTTATAAAATATATACTGCCGCTGTCGGGAGTTTCAAGCCCGTTAAGCAATCTCAGAACAGTGGATTTACCGCCGCCGGACGGTCCGATTATCGCCAGTATTTTGCCTTTTTCCAATTCAAAGCACACGTTGTCAACAGCTTTGACCGGCCCGTAAGACTTGCATAAATTACTCACCCGTAGCATGATTCAGCCCCCTTTCCAAGCGTCCGAAAACAAAAGTGACGACAGCCGTCGCCGACAGAAAAAATACTCCCGTATAAAACAGAGGCCATATAAGAGCGTACCCGATATATCTTCCGGCTACCATCAGTATTTCCTGTACCGCTATGACCCTTGCCAGAGACGTGTCTTTTACAAGCGTTATGACCTCGTTGCCGATAGGCGCTGTTATGCGTTTTATCACCTGAAATAAAATAACGTGAAAAAAAATCTGCGTTTTTGACAATCCGAGAACTTTTCCGGCTTCAAACTGTCCTTTAGGGATGTTTTCAAGCGCGCCCCGATAGATTTCCGCGAAATACATTGAATAATTTATAACGAACGCAATCAGGGTCGCCAGCATTCTGTTGCGCATTGGCATACCGAAAAGCATTCCCGGAATATAAAATACTATATAAAGCTGAAGCAAAAGGGGAGTTCCGCGTATTATCCATACTAAAAATTTGCACAGCCATTTCACCGGGTAGATTTTTGACGTCAGCCCGAATGTGACAATCATGCCAAGAGGCAGAGAAATAGTCAACGTGACAAAAAATATCACAGCGTTCAGTTTAAACCCGTCAAGTAAATTCAGCGTTACATCCCATAATGTTGTATTTGACGACATTGGTAAAATACCTCGTAAATTATAAACTTAGGGCGGGAAAACCCCGCCCCTAAAATAAATAGCGACTTAATTTTTATTTGATGAGCCAGTCGGCCAGTCCGTATTTTTTTGCGATTTCTTCAAGCTTGCCGTTATCCTGCAATTTTTTGATAGCGTCGTTCAAATCTTTCAGCAAACCGTCGTCTCTGTCTTTTTTAACGCCTATACCGTATTTTGCGTCTTTGGGTAATTCTTCTCTGTCGAAGAAAACAAGACCTGAAAAATCCCCTCCGACATTTATAAGTTCCGCCGCCATAATCATATCCACGACCGTCATATCGGCGTTGCCCGCGTTAACTTCCATAATACCTTTAAGTTGCGAATCAACCGCTGTGTAGTCCGCGTTATTGAATAGCGCGATTGTTTTTATAGTCTCTTCTAAAGTAGAGCCTGTCTCCGCGACAAGGGCCACACCTGTTAAATCGGCTGACGCAAGATATTTATCCTTGTCTGCGGCGCGGACTACGATAGCCTGAGCGTCGTACATATACGGCGTTGAAATAGCCATGTTTTCCGAACGTTCCGCGTTTATCGTCATGCCGTTCCAAATCAGGTCCACATTGCCCGAATTAAGTTCCATTACAATATTGCCCCAGTCTGTTACGACCTGAAATTCCACATTCATGCCCAATATTTTGCCGACTTCTTCAGCAAATTCCGATTCAAAGCCTATCCATTTGCCGTTGTCGTCCTGATAGTTCATCGGAGGATAATCCGTAATGCCGATTATCAGCGTTTCTTTCTCACCGCAGGCCGACAAAATTGCCAAAAACATCACGCAGAGCAAAGCGACCGCCAGAATCTTTTTTAAATTTTGCATTTTCATTTTATGTATTTCTCCTTAATTATATATTATTTTAACGCGGAATTTATTCTTTTGCCGCATTAACGCTTTACTGTAATATATCATGTATGCGCTTATTTGTCAAGCGTTTGTTTTTAAAATTTTTTAATTTTTTTGCGTTTATTTTACATAAAAAATTTAACTGTGGATTTAATATTATAAATATGATATAATAAATTTTATCTAATAATTTCGCAATAATACAAAAAAAAGCGTTTTTTTACAATTAAATGCGCGTTTTTTTTGTTATAATTTTGTTATTCGGATAATTTTTTGATAGGGTAAAAAAAATGCGTAAGAAAACTGTGAGCGGTAAAAGCGATAAATTGGATAAATTACAGGATTCTAAAAATGCCGATGTCAAAATCGTCGAACAGATGCATATTGAAACCACCAAGACAGATGCAGATAATAAAAACGATGATATAAATATAACGGATATAGACGATATGAGCGAAAAAAAACTCATGGAGTCTTTTTCAAAGAGCATAAAATGCGGGGTTATGTGTATCGATAAGAAAAACTCTGCGATATGCGACGTAAATTCATGCGGATGCGCCTGTAAAATAATAAAAAATTCTAAATTTATGACGGCTAATAACCCTGATTTATCCGGTTTGTCTGATAAAATCGAATCAATTAAAACTAAAACAATCGAAGATAATTATTGCTTCGGTGTTCACGTATACGCGGGTGAACAGAGCGAACGCTTCGGGGGAAAATATATTTATTTCTGTCCTGCCGGATTTGTTTTTATAGTATGCCCCGTCACTCTTAACGGAGGCGAAGACGTTCGGTATCTTGCGGCGGGCCCGATTTCCCCGGTTTATGCCGAAGATTTCGACGTTGACGAATTGATCGGCGCGTTAAATCTTAATATAAATTTTAGCCAAACTCTGGAAACCGTAAAAGAAGTCCCGGTTATCGCGTCTGACTTGATAACGCATATCGCGAATTTATTATATGTCTGCTCAAGGCAATTATCTGAAGAAGCCGATATGCCGAGATTTATAAAAAACAATGAGATATACGAGCAGCAGAAGCAAATCGGCGAGTATATTCAAAACGTCAAAGCCGCGCTTATTAAAGAAAGCCAGAGTTATATATCATATCCGTATGATAAAGAAAAACAGCTTGCTTACGCTATAATAAGCAACGATTTGGCAAACACGAGAAAATATCTTAACGAGATACTGGGGCATATATTTTTCTCGTCGGCGAATAATCCCGATGTTATAAAAGTCAGGGCAATGGAACTTTCGGTGATGATTTCAAGGGCCGCGCTCGACGGAGGAGCTGACCAGTCAAAGATTTTTGATATAAACATAAAATTTTTAAGCGAATTTTTTAATTATAAAACAATCGAGGAAGTCTGCTGGGCTTTGACTGATATATTAAGAAAATTCACAAAAGAGACTTTTGAGTTTTCACACGTAAAACATGTGGATTTGATCTCAAAGGCAGTCTCTTACGTTAAAACAAATTATATGCGCAAACTGACTTTAAACGAAGTCGCTGAATATGTGTTTTTGTCCCCGTCGTATTTTTCAAAAATCTTCAAAGAAGAAATGAATTATTATTTTAACGATTATTTGAATTTTGTCAGGGTAGAAAAAAGCAAGGTTTTATTACTGACAGAACGGATAAGCCTTGTCGATATAGCGGCAAACGTGGGATTTTACGACCAGAGTTATTTTAATAAAGTTTTCAAAAAAATAACCGGAGTCACGCCAAAAAAATTCAAAGAGTGCAACGGGCAGATCCCCCCTAAAGAAAAACCGGCGTTCAAAAAAAATTTATATAATTAAAAATTTTAAATTTACAGGAGGAACTATTATCATGTCAGCAATCTTAAACGAAATATCAGAACAGTTACAGAAAGGCAAAGCAAAAGAAGTAAAAGCTCTTATAGAGCAGGCTCTGGCAGACGGACTGGGAGCAAAGGCGATACTCGAAGAAGGACTTCTCCCGGGTATGAGCATAATAGGCGACAAGTTTAAGAACAACGAAGTATATGTCCCCGAAGTATTGATTTCGGCGAGGGCTATGAAAGCCGGAACTGATTTGCTTAAACCGTATCTCGCGGACGCAAACGTACAGCCTTTGGGCAAAATCTGTATCGGGACAGTCAAGGGCGACCTGCACGACATAGGCAAAAATCTTGTCAAAATGATGATGGAAGGCAAAGGCATCGAAGTAGTTGATTTAGGCGTTGACGTTTCGCCTGAACAATTTCTTGCGGCTGTCAAAGAACAGGGCTGCCAGATAGTATGCTGCTCTGCCCTGCTCACGACTACTATGGGCGTAATGAAAGACGTCGTAGATATATTTGTAAAAGAAGGCATAAGAGACAAAGTTAAAATCATGATAGGCGGCGCGCCGATAACCGACGCTTACTGCGAATCAATCGGAGCTGACGGATATACAGCTGACGCTGCGTCGGCTGCTGATTTGGCTGTTGAGTTTCTTAAATAAAACATAAAGCGTAATACAAAAAGGGCGGGGGTAACCCGCCCTTGAATTTGATTGCATAATATATATTTTAAAATCAAAACGTGAATGTTTCAGGGTCTGCGCCGACTCTTTTGCCGATATTTAACTTAAATATCTCAGCCATATCTTCGTCTGTTACTGTAAAATCAAAAATCTCGGAATTTTGTATGATCCTGTCTTTGTGGACTGATTTCGGGATATTTATAAATCCCCTCTGCAATCCCCATTTCAAAATCAGCTGCGCCGTTGATTTGTTATATTTCTGCGCGATTGATTTTAAAGTTTCGTTTTCGATAAGCGCGCCTGCTCCAAGAGGACTCCACGGCTCGAATATTATGCCTTTTTTCTGGCAGAAATCCACAAGTTCGACTTGCGTCAGCCACGGGTGGCACTCGACCTGATTTACAGCGGGGATTAAATCAACCTCTGCGAAAATATCTTCTAAATGATGTATATGAAAATTACTCACGCCGACTGCTTTTGCCCGGCCTTCTTTGTATATCTTTTCGAGGATTTTCCATGATTCTACGTATTTGCCTTTAACCGGCCAGTGAATAAGATATAAATCGACATAGTCAATTCCGAGACGCTCGAGGCTTTCTTCGAATGCCTGATATTGATTGCCCTGACGCTGGTTTTCGTTCCAGAGTTTAGTCGTGATGAAAATATCTTCGCGTTTTACGCCGCTGTTTTTGATTGCTTTTCCCACGCTTTTTTCATTGCCGTAAATCGCCGCCGTGTCGATATGCTTGTAACCTGCCTCGATTGCATATTTTACGGCGTTATAAGTTTCGTCCCCTTCGTTGGATTTAAAAACTCCGAGGCCGAGAACCGGGATGTCAACTCCGTTGTTTAATTTTAATGTTGACGATAAATTCATGATATTTTTCTCCTTTGTTTATAATTTTATTTTATATTTTTTATATAATTTTTTATGTTATACGATTTTCAAGATACTCGCATATTTTTTCATAAGCTTTTATCATCATATCGTCGGGATTTGATATATCGCTATATATATCCCCGATATATTTGCTTTCGCGTATTATTTCGATACTTTTGGGAATTTTTATCTCATAGCACCATGACATTTTAAAAAATTTAAAATCTATAATCGTCTCCCTGTCTTTTGAATCCGACACGCTTTCGCTCATTATATTGTCATAAATTTTTTGCGACAGCCTGTGTTCTCCGGAAAACGGCAGGATATTTTTTAAAGACTTATCGCTGTTATTATAATTTTCAACTTCGATATATAAATTATCTATTTTGTCCGCGTCTCTTATTATATCGACAAACATTTGCGTAAATTTGTCGTATTTCCCCGAATATTTTTTGTTATGTTCGCGTATTGCGGTCAGGACTATCTGTTTATATTTTGTCTCAATGCCGTTCAGCATATCGTTCCGGGATATTATAGCCGCGCCGGTTTCGCCGTGGTCGCCCTGTATATCCGTGAATCCGCCGTAAGTTTTCATTTGGTCCCAACGCGCAATATCGTGCAAAACGGCTATGATTTTAGAAAGAATAATATAATCTTCTTGAGTATTAAAAACCGATTCAGCCAATATTTCGGACAAATTTACAACCCTGTTCGTATGCTCAAGTTTCAGGATATTTAAAATATTGTCCTGTTCTTTCGTGAATGAAATAGAGCTAATATAATCCAGAAATCTTTTTTCGATTACAGAAAATATACCAATCATTTAGTTTCTCCGTTTATTTTCCATCGTCATGTTAAATATAAATACATTATATATCATAATTTTTAAAAATTCAAGTGTCAGGTTAATTATATTATGAACAAACGGGAAATCCTGAGCCTTATGCGGCAAAAAAAAATAAAATTAGATTATGAAGTCATTTATAAAAAATCTACGGAGTCAACTAACGGCGACGCAAAAAAATATATCAGTAAAAACAATCTTTTAATTATCGCCGAAAAGCAAACCGCCGGAAAAGGCAGGTACGGCAGGAATTTCTATTCTGAGAATAAAAACGGGATATATTTTACTGTAAAACTTAATCGGGAGAATATAAAATTAAATATCGGCGATATAAATTTTTTCCCGCTTATTGCGGCGTTGGCTGTAAGCCGGACAGTATCTGATTTATGCGGGATAGAATTAATTATAAAATGGCCAAACGATTTGCTTTATAAATCCGATACCGGCTATAAATATAAAAAAGTATGCGGGATACTGACCGAAGCGTCAGTCAAAGCTGACGAAAGTGAAAATTGCGGTGTATCTTATATTATTGTCGGCATAGGGTTAAACGTCAATCAAAATATAACGGATTTCCCGGACGATATAAAAAATACGGCGTCATCTCTAAAAATTATCTCGAACCAAAATAAAAAATACGGCCGCGCAGATATTATCTGCGAAACCGTAAATAACTTTACGCAGTTTTTATTCATGCCGCGCAGATTACTGCTTGATGAATACAGAAAAAAGCTTTTGACCGGAATAGATATATCGTTTTCGCAGGGCGGCGGGATATTCAAAGGCAAAATTCTTGATATAAACGAAACCGGAAATCTTATCGTCAAACAGGATAACGGCGAAGAGACAATAATTCAAAGCGGTGAGATAAATTTTATATAAAATCAACAAACCTCATTCGGTTGATTACGGCGTAAAGCTCGCATTTTCGCGGCATATCAAGCCAGCGTTCACAATTAAAAAACGTCGAATGAATAGACTCTACCCCTTTTTTTTCGATTATGTCATATAAATCATCGACGATTTTTTGTATGTCGCTGACTGCTTCTCTACTCGACAGTTCCAAATATCTCAGCATATATCCGACGGCGTTAATCTGCGCGAACGAGATAAAATTGTGCAGATTTCTTACGTCTATTTTTTCGTCGCCGATTATTATAAATCCCATGTCTGAAATCTCAAGGCGTTCCGTGCCGCTGTAAGCGTCTTCGCTCTCTTTGGGATATGAAGTAAATTTTTCTGTGATTAATCTGCGCTCAGAGAACCATTCGCATTTATTTGATTGTAGGGGCGACCATTGGTCGTCCGTTTCCGGAATATTTTGCGGTCGCGCAATGCGCGCCCCTACAGAACCGTTGATATTTTTCACGTTTTTATAAATTTCTTTCGCCTGCTCCGTTGCGTTTAACGCGTGAAATTCGTCCATCATGATAACATTGTCCGCAACTGATAAATATTCGCCGCTGCCCCCGACAACAAGTATCGTCGATATTCCGGCTTCGCCGTATAACTGCCGGACCCTGTCTGTAAACGGCGTAATCGGCTCGCGTTTTATCAACTCTTTCATCATGTCGTCGCGTATCATAAAATTCGTCGCGCTTTTATCTTCGTCTATCAGAAACAGTTTCGCACCGAAATTCACGGCTTCGATTATGTTCGCTGCCTGAGACGTTGAACCCGACGCGTGTTCTGTATAAAAATGTGAAACGTCACCGTTGTTTGGCAGCCATTTTATAAACTGGGAAAGATTTATGTTTTTTACGCTCCGACCGTCCTCAGCCGAAATTTTTATCGCGGTATCATCAGTTATGACAAATTCCCTGCCATCGCCTTTTATATGATTATAAATTCCGGCTGAGATTGCGTCGAGTAAAGTGCTTTTGCCGGAATAACCCCCTCCCGTGACAACCGTCACGCCTTTTTTTATTCCCATGCCCAAAAGTCCGCAGACTGTAATTTCGTCACATTCGGGAGACTTAAACGGGACTGCGTTTTCGGCAGGCAGGGGAGAGTTGCCTTTTCTGGGCAATATCGCGCCGTTAGCGATAAACGCGCAGTAATCGCTTTGTCTGAGCCATTCGCGTATTTCTTCCTGTTTTTTGTTTAACGCGACTGCTGCGCGAAGTTTCTGTACGTTAAATTCTAAAATAAATCTGTCAACAGCGTCCGGCAAATCACGCGTGAGCATTTTTATCGTTTTTTTGAACTGCTTATTGGGTAATTGCACCTGTATCATAATATTCACGCAGAATTCGGGCAGTCTTTGCAGTTCAGGAACGTCGTCCCACATCGACGGGATTGATATTAAATAATGATTGTTTACTTTTGATTTATCTTTTCTATATCCGAGAAGCCTGTAATATTTTCTCTCAACGTCCTGAAAATATACGCAGTTTCGTTTTAAAACTTCGCCGCCGGGCGAATAAATATAATATCTTCCGGTTTCTTTCGCGGGACGTTTTCGGTTTATGATTTCTTCGTTTAACTCGTCGAAATATTTTTTTGCAGACCGTAAAATATAATCGCTTGCCGCTACATGACTGCAATCTTTCGGAGTTAAATCTAACATTTTTATAGGTATGCTTATCGTGATAGTAGGTTTATCGAGTGCAAGTTTATGTGTCCTGTCAATTTTAAACGCTATTTGTTCATGCTCTAATGTTTCATAAAGATATGTGCTGTCGTTTACCGGTGTCGGGGGTTGACCCGGAATAGCCATCAGCCCTTCATATATCTCGTCATAAGTCGTTGAATTTGGATTCATGTTCAATAAATAATCTTTTAATCTTTTCATAGAATTCTCCTTGTGTAAAATAACCTGTTCAGATACTGTATACCAATATGTGCTGTCGTATATATATTCGGGGTCAGAATCAAGCGGAACGGGCCAGACTAACATTTTACCCTCATATAATTCTTCGTAAGTCGTTGAATTTGGATTCATGTTCAATAGATAATCTTTTAATCTTTTCATAAATTAATAAATACTCCTGAATAATTTTAAATAAAAAATAAAATAAAAAAACGCGCCTTATTCAGACGCGTTAAAATAATAACTGTTTAATTAAAATAAATTAATATAAAACAGCAGTGCGCTTTAGATATCTGAATAATAATATACTTATAATATTTTTCATGATAGCACACCTCTGCTTTCTTTTTTCTTTATATTTTTTATATTATAAATAAAAATAAAATTTAACAAAAATTATTGTAACATATAATTCATATTTTGTCAACGGAATTTTTAACTATAAATTAACTTTTCCCGTTTTATCTTTTTTATCATAGCCCGCATATTATATTAATAACTGAATTAAATCCAGTATTCAGTTAAAATTAACATAAAATTAACATAAAATAAATATAAAGTGAGAGATATAAAAATGAATAAAGGATATAACCAAAATAACATGAATATGCCGCATGAAACCGAAGAACACATGTATCCCGAAGTGTATAAAACGTTTGCCCCGATATGCGATCAGATGATAAAAGAAATGGAGCACAAATACGGGAATATATATTTATCCGAAGAATTGCTGAATCAAATGACAGACGAGGCAATCCGCCGTTCGGGAATGGACGATAATTATAAAAATAATATGGATCCGGACCCGTATTCAAAAAAGGACGGAGACGCAGTCCAGACAATATATGAGTTCGGCAGACACGGCGGTTACGGCAGGGATCACTGGAGACGTTATGACCGCGGGGCTCTTTCGGATATTGCCGGTATTTTATTCTTGAATAGGATTTTCGGCAGACGCCGCCCTTTCTGGAGATGGAGATAAAATAAACATAATAATTGCTATAATATTAAAAACATGCGAGGGCGGGGGTTTCCCGTCCTCAGGTTTTTTGTATATTGCAATATACGCAATTATGTTATATAATAATAAGCAATATTATTAATATTTATTCTGAAAGAAAATAAAAGGAAATGATGAATAAAAAAAGGATTGCCGTATTATTTGTTTTATCGGGAATATTAATTTTTCAGTTATGTATTTTTATAATTATAAAATTTTCTTCCGAATCTTCAATGGCGTCAACTCCTGAACCGGTTTTAAATATAAATACGACACAAAAGGAAAGCGAAATATTAAACGCCGGGATACCTGATACAACAGAAATAATTTTAAATACGGAACAAAAAATCGAGGCGTTAATTGAAAATATGACTTTGGAACAAAAAGTGGGGCAGATGTTTTTTTGCGCGTTCAGACAGGATAATGCGGGAAATGATATTGTTGAAATTGACGAAAATATTAAAAATATAATAAAAGATTGCGGTATCGGCGGGGTTGTTTTATTTTCGGAGAATATAAAAGATATTAATCAGGTAACGGAGTATATACGCGACTTACAAAACGAGGCAGGTATAACTTTATTTATCGGAATCGACGAAGAAGGCGGCCGGGTGCTGAGAACGGACTCCCTCAATGTGCCGCGAATAGCGTCTGCTCTTAGTACCGGCAGTTCAGGAGACGCTCAAAAGGCTTATGATTCCGCGAAAACAGTCGCCGGTTATTTAAAGCCGCTTGGGTTTAATCTTGATTTTGCGCCGGTTGCGGACGTATTTACTAATCCGTCAAATACAGTTATCGGCGATAGGGCGTTTTCGACTGAACCTGATACTGCGGCTGAAATGGTGAAATATTTTTCGCAGGGCTTACTTGATAACGGGATTTTGCCTGTGTTAAAACATTTTCCCGGTCACGGTGACACAAGCGAAGATTCGCATTACGGTACGGCAATAACCAAAAAATCTCTTGACGAATTATATGAGTGCGAATTTATACCGTTTAAAACAGGGATAGAAACTAATGTGCCTTTTGTTATGGCAGGGCATATCGCAACGCCAAATATTAATATTGAAAATAATAATTTGCCCGCTATATTTTCAGATTTTTTGCTGCGGGATATTTTACGCGATAAATTGGGGTTTAACGGGATAATTATAACTGATTCGCTTTCTATGGGCGCGATAATAAATTATTATACGTCAGAAGAAACAGCGGTCAAATCAATTTTATCCGGAGTAGATATGCTGTTGATGCCCGAAGATTTCAACAGCGCGTATCATGGCGTGATAAACGCCGTTAAATCGGGGGAAATACCGGAAGAACAAATTAACGGATCAGTTAAAAGAATATTGGCGGTAAAATATGAGTCTGGATTAATAGATTTAGATTAATAAATAAAAAAGTGTGATGTATGATAAAATCTGATATAAGAAATAAATATAGCTGATATAAGAAAAAATTATTTGACTTTTTAAAATCAACAGTGTATAATTATGAAAATTTACTTATTAATATTCAATAATTATTCAACGCGGCGAGAAAGGGGCGTTATTATGCCAGAAATCAACAAAAAAAGTAATTTACTGGAACAGGAGATATATAACTATACTCTGCAAAATGTAGAGGAGCCGAATTTATACAGAGATCTTTTCCCGTACATTGAAATCCCTAAAGTTTCGTTTAATCACAGGCGCGTGCCAATGGACATGCCCGACGAAATATGGATAACCGACACTACTTTCAGAGATGGACAGCAATCAAGGGAGCCTTACACTCCAGATCAGATTCTCGATATATTTGATATGCTCCACAGGCTTGGGGGAGACAACGGGATTATAAAACAGACAGAGTTTTTTATATACTCAGATAAAGACAGAAAAGGCTTGGAGTTTTGTCAGGATAGAGGATATAAATTCCCGGAGATAACGACATGGATAAGGGCGACGCAAAATGATTTTAAACTTGTGAAAGACATAGGGATACAGGAAACCGGTATATTGACGTCATGCTCTGATTATCATATATTCAATAAACTCAAAATAAACAGGAAACAAGCTATAGACCAGTATATTTCTATAGTTAAGCAGGCTCTTGAGATGGGGCTGAAGCCGAGGTGTCATCTTGAGGACGTGACAAGAGCGGATATTTATGGGTTTGTACTGCCGTTTGTGACCGAGCTTATGAAACTGTCAAAAGAGGCCAAAATCCCGATAAAAATACGCGCATGCGACACTATGGGTTACGGCGTTGGATATACAGGCGCGTCTCTGCCCAGAAGTATTCCCGGAATAATTTACGGACTGAAAAAATACTGCGGAGTGCCGAGTTCACTTATAGAATGGCACGGCCACAATGATTTTTACAAAGGCGTTGTAAACGCGGCGACCGCATGGCTGTTCGGTTGTTCGGGGGTCAACTGTTCACTGCTTGGAATCGGCGAGAGGACGGGAAACGTGCCGCTTGAGGCAATGGTTATAGAATACGCGTCGCTGAGAGGGACTTTAGACGGCATGAACGCCTCGGTCATAACTGAAATAGCAGAATATTATTCAAAAGAGCTAAATTACAAAATACCCCAGCAAACCCCGTTTATCGGAAAAAATTTCAATGTGACAAGGGCCGGGATACATGCAGACGGGCTTTTAAAAGACGAAGAGATATATAATATTTTTGACACCGAGACAATTTTAAAAAGGCCCGCGAGCGTTACTGTAAGCGATATGTCAGGGCTTGCAGGTATTGCTTATTGGCTGAACGGATATTATAATTTAACCGGAGAAAGTAAAATAGACAAGCGCGACGGGATATGCGTGTATATAAAAGAATGGGTCGACGAAGAATACAAAAACGGACGCACCACCGTTATAAGCGACGACGAACTTGTTAAATTAGTTGACGAATATGAGGCGAAAAAATAAAAAATAAAAACAAAAAGAGGGTGAACTCCCTCTTTTTTGATATTTAGTCCCCATCTATATATTTATTTACCAATATTTTATTGTTGCGTTTGGCACTTTATAAATATTCGGCGATTTTTGGCAAAAATATATTTTCTTCGGGAAAAACTATTGACATTCGTTTCCGTTTGTGATATTATAATAAATAATAAATGTAAATGTAATTTACATTTAGAAATTCAAATTTATTTATTAATTTATTTAACAAAGGAGGGTTAGTCATGAACAACAAAAATAATATCAGTTTTAACGGTTCTTTTATCACTGCGGGGATTTTATTTATTATATCGTTTTTATTTTGTATTATAGTATTTAATACTGTCGGAGGAATGTCTTTTTTTCCATTAGTGCTTACGGCTTCGTTTATTATGGCTTTAATGTGCGTATTTTTGGTCTGTATCCGATACGCAAAGGCAAACAAGATCAAAAACCCCGACGCTTTTAATCCTCCGAGAGATACGTTTTATTATCTCAAACGCATGGGTTTTGCAGTCCTGATGACTTTTCTCATGAGTATGGGCGTTTCTTTTATAGGCACGTTCGCAAGCGCGATTTTTACAGGGATGCTGAACAATAATACAGACAGTTTATTTCTCAGGGGATTTTTATTAAAACTGCCTATGTTTATTATATATCTTTCGTTTATTTACAAAATGTATGTGCGTTACGGATTTATTGATTGCGAAAAGAAAATATATAATTTTAATTTTAAATTTCTGACAGTTATTGCTTCGTTGATATTTATGATTCCCAACGCCGTTTATGACAGCATGTTCTATACTGCCGCGTTAGATACGTTTATTGTAAACGTCCAGACAGTTTTAAGCCCGAACGTTGACAAATATATTATGGAGTTCGGCGTGCCAAAAGAAATAAACAAAGATTTTAATATTATACTAGTTGCCGTCACAATTCTTTTGACATTTGCGGCACAGACGGCGGTCTCCTGTTTTGCGTATAAGAGAGGCAAGCAGATTTTTATAAAAGAACATATACGCAAACTCGACGAATATGAAATGGACGAAAATATCTGAAATTTTATAATAATACGGGGAGGGTGAAGACTATGCCTAAATTCATAAAAAATATTATCAAAGATTTTCTTAATATTTACGTGCATGTCGAAGGCGACCAAAGGGACAGGAGATACAAAAGATCGGGAATCTTTGGAATTGAATCCCACGGGGACGAATTTGTTACGGACCCTGTTACCGGAAAGAAAAAAATTTCATTCCACAAAGTTCTTGTGAGAGCGGTCATAGTGCTTATTATTTTGATTATCCTGATTATTTTATTCAGGGTAATAACGCATAGCGGTTCGTGGAGATAAAAAAATAAAGGCGGGGGGTGGGGGGGTTACCCCGCCTTTATTTTTTATTTTATAGCCTTACCTGCGAATTATTTTCAGATGTTTTGGCGGCGTTCTCGATTTCTTTGTCCCAAGTTAAGTGACTGTATTCTTTCGCCTGCGGGTCTGTTTTAAACCAGTTAATAAAATCGTCCATCATTTCTTTTGTCCATGCGGTGTCGATCTGAGCTGTCGTATATATTTTTTCATTGAGCCGGATAAACCCGAAAATATCCCTGATATGGCTTTTTTCAGCGTTTGTTGCAACTTCTTCGGCATGCTGGGGCGGAATAAATATAACCCCTGAAATCGTGCCGAGCACTACGTCCCCGGGCATACAGATAGCGCCGCCTATCCTGCACGGCACGTTATATCCAGTCATAGTAACGTCGCCTATACCGGTCGGGTCAACGCCTTTATAAAATGTCTGGATATTATCTATATTTACGACCTGTTCAAGGTCGCGTATCCCGCCCCAGATAACGCTCCCGCCGTTTTTGGTGCGCGTCGCGATAGCTGTCGATAAATTGCCGCCGACATAAGTTCCCTGATATATTTTTTCGAATAAATCTACGACAACCACGTCGTTTTCGACTAAATTATCTATTACCCACTGATTAAAAAATCCTTTGCGATTTTCTTCTTCATGCCCGTATTTTAACAGATAATTATGCAGATCCGGGCGCATCGGGACCATAACCGAAGTTACAGCCCTGCCCACGAGTTTTCTTGTCGGGTGGGTCATTTTAAACGAGCATTCCCACTGATATTTATAGCCTTTGCCCCAAAGAGGCCCCCATGCCTCCTCAAAAGTGATATTTCTTATTCTTCGCAGTATATCGTCAGATACTTTGGGCCTGCCGTCCTCAAAGCGTTCGCCCTGCCATTCTCCCGTAAGCTGAATAATATCTTCTTTACAGTTAAATTTCATAAATTTTATTCCTTTCTTTTTAATTTTATTAAATTTATTATATTATATCACAATAACACGCTTCCGCCGTCTATTCTTATGCCTGTTCCCGTGATTATCTCGCTTTCTTTGCCTGACAGATATACTATTAAATCGCCGACGTCTTTCGGCACGGCTATACGTCCCAATGGAAACGATGTTTTCGTTCTTGCTTTCTCCGGCATACGAAGATTAAACATGCCGGAATTTGGCAAATTTGTTTTTCTTTCTATATGGCACGCGCCTAATATTATATAATTTACAGTAATTTTATATTTCGCAAGCTCGATTGCGGCTTCCCTCGTAAACATTTTGATCGCGTTTTTCGTCATCGAATATCCCGCGTCAAATACAGAAGGGCGTTTTGCGTGAATCGACGTAATATTTATTACCCTCGCACAATCAGATTGCTTTAAATACGGCAGGCATTCCTGCAAGCATAAAAAATACCCCCCGATATTTACGTCCCATATTTTCTTAAACATTTCTGTATCATAAAATCCGACAGGCAGGTTTGGCTGCAACGCGGCATTGTTGACGAGTATATCTATTTTGCCGAAACGCCTGAAAGTTTCTTCAGCCATAGCTTTTACGTTATCCCGGGCAGAAACATCGCATTTATACAAAAACGCGTGATTATCAAATATTTCGTTTGCTTTTTTGAGAGTTTCAAGCGCGAAATCCTCAGAACTGTTATAACAGATACATACTTTTATCCCGGCCTTTACAAGACTGTAAACAATTCCCCTGCCTACGCCTTTGTTGCCTCCGGTAACTATCGCAACTTTGTTGTTATCTTTTAAATCCATATTTATAAAATATCCCTGACTTATGTATTTTTAAATTAATTTTTATAATATCCCGATTTGCCGTAAAACAGCGTGAATCCCTCGTCGGCGCGCAAATCCGACCCGTTTAATATATACGCTCCGCCGCCGAGTAAAAAAGCGCATAATTCGTTTAAACTGTTTGCTTCCGGCAATTTTTCTTTCGGGAATCTGATTTCGCTGTTATGATGTATCGGGGAATAATCGCTTGTAAAATATTTTTCTTCGCCTTCGACAATCCCTCTCATAATATTATAACAGCCGATATTATATCTTCCGTATATCAAAGCGGCTTCACGGCACAACGCCTGCACTGCGGCGCAGGCTGTAGTATATAAAAATCCGTTGCCGATTGGTTTTTCGGCGTGAACCGAATTTAAATATATAATACTGCCTTTTTTATTTTCCATAAATATCTTCCCGACGGCCTGCGTTATATTTAACATAGGCACAACAAAAATATCTCGTGCGTTATTCCACATTTCATCGGTTGTATCTTCTATCCCGCCGCGCATCCCAGCCACGGGAGGGTTTGACAATACCGCCCCGACAAGATTATCTTTATACGGCTCAAGAAAATTATTTACGCATTCTGCCGACGTTAAATCAATATTATTATCACTAAAAACAGGCGTATAACCAATAGTTTTTATATGCTCCGCAACATTTGACGAAACAATATCCGGAGTATTATTAAAATATACAAATTTTTCGGGCATACCATTAATTCCTTTCACGGCGCGCCAGTGGCGTTAAAATACAATGAACTGAAGAAAATGCTTATACTGCGTGGTTTATCTATATTCGGCAAGCGTTGCAGAACCTGACGGTATAGTGAAAGCTATCTTGAATCCCGCTTCAGTAGTAATCCGTTCGGACGTCTTATGGGCGGGCCATTGATACGCTATCGGCAAATTATGGTTACGCACAAAATCCGCCGCATATCTGTTCATTTCACGGGCATAACCTTTATTTTTATGTTTTTCAGCCGTTCCCATTTCATCAAATCTTGTAACGCCATGTTTTGATACATGAAAGGCTAACAAAGAGGCGGCTTCATTTTCAATATAACCAATGAATAAATAGTTGTTCTCACCCATGCTGTTTTTTATTACGGTTGTAAAATGTTCTTTATTGGCTACACACGTTAATACGTCATTATTGATGCTTTCATCCCAATTTGCGATATGACGTATATCAAGACGTTTTGGGAGGTCTATTTTATTTTTTTCTGTCAATAGCATAACGGGAGTATCGGGACTGATAGTAAATTCATAACCGCACTCCTTCAATATTTTCGCATTGTCAATGAAATAATCCGCAACAAAAGGGTGATAAATACATAAATAAGAGCTACCTTTGCTTTCATAAAAATTTGCTATATCATTCAGCACATAACGCAAATCCGTTATTCTTTCGGGATATATCACAGAATGGTTACTGTCGCCCGAATTTGGATTTTCAATATTATGATACAATATACCGTAATCGCGTTCCTCATAAAACGTGAACGATTTAGGAAATTCCATTTCTTCTTTTATAATTTGTCTGCGTATTTTATTAATATCCATTTAAATTTTCTCTCCTGTTCATAATATAAATTTCCTACGTTAATGAAATCACTTTTAGCTCCAGAGCCTGTCATGGCTCCACTCGTCGTTCCAAATATCAGTCGAAGCCCATAATTCGGGAAATCTCGGGTGCAGATGTTCTTTTATAATTTCATCGTTATAATCATCGATTCCGAGACCCGGCTTATCCGGTACTTCGATATATCCGTTTTGCACGAGTTTTTGATTATTATTCTCGCTTTTTATCACAATATCGTCCCACCAGTCAACGTCGACAGAGTGATTTTCGAGGACTAAAAAGTTTTCGGTAGCCGCGACTGAGTGAACCGCCGCCATACATGTCACAGGGGACTCAGCCATGTGCACAGCCATCGCAACGCCGTAATCCTGCGCCATATCGCCGATTTTTTTGTTTTCGAATATCCCGCCGCTTGACAGCAAATCCGGGTGAATCACAGCAACGCCGCCTTTTTCAAACAACGGCTTGAAATTTTCTTTTAAATATATATCTTCCCCCGTGCAAATCGGCACAGTCGTAGAATTCCTCAGGCGGACATACTGGTCCGTATATTGCCACGGTATCAAATCCTCAGCCCACGCTATATTATATTTTTCTATGCGGCGGCAGAGTTTTATACAGTCTTCAACGCAGATATGCCCGAAATGGTCTATCGCCAGCGGAATTTCATAGCCGATAATTGACCTTACGTCCGAGACATACTGTTCAAGAATATCAAATCCGTGTTCTGTTATATGTATTCCCGTGAATGGGTGCGCTATATTATAATAATCATAATTTCTGTTGCGGGCGTATCTTTTAATTGACGGATCGTCGCCTTTGTTTTTTTCCCAGTTTTCCTGCGGTTCCTGCAAAAATCCCAGAGGCGCATTCAACGCTCCTTTTTCGTGATATAAAATCCCGATTCCCAAGTCCATTTTTAAAAACGTAAATCCCATATTCATGCGTTTTTTAAGAGCTTCGCCCATGTCTTTTCCGGTATGTTTACCCGAAACGTCAGTATCGCAGTATATCCTGATTTTATCCCTGAATTTACCGCCGAGCATCTGATATACAGGCACTCCGTAGGCTTTGCCCGCTAAATCCCACAGGGCGATTTCAACGCCGCAGACGCCTCCGGCTTGACGCGCCTGCCCGCCGAATTGTTTTATCCTCCTGAAAATTTTATCTATCTCGCACGGATTTTCGCCGAGTATGCGGCTTTTGAGAATTTCGGCATAAGTTCTCGAAGCTCCGTCGCGAACTTCGCCTAAACCAACAAGCCCCTGATTTGTATAAATTTTCATCAATGTGCATGGCATAGGCGCGCCGACAATATCCGTGAATCTTACATCGGTGATTTTGAGCTGCGACGGTTTTGAGTTAGTATTGACCGAGGACGGTATTTCTATATTTGACATAAATATTTTTTCCTTTCTTGTGTTTTAATCTAAAAATTTATGATATAATAATTGCAACTTAAAAATTTTTGCCAAAGCCCTCTTTTTTAAAGAGGGTCTTGCATAAGAGTGCGATATTTTTTGCATATATCTGAACAATTAAAATTCAAAAGGAGAATAATAATATGCTCAACAAATCAGAATTTCAAAATCATCTGACAAATGATTTGCTGCCGTTCTGGAATAATTTATACGATACTCAATACGGCGGGTTTTACGGCAGCGTTGACAGCGATAATAAAATCAGCAAAAAAGCTCCGAAGGCGGCAGTTTTACAGACAAGAATACTATGGTATTACAGTTCATGCTATAAAATTTTAAAAGATGAAAAATTATTTGATTTTGCCAGACTGCAATTTGAATTTATAAAAAAATATATGCTCGATCCAGCCGACGGCGGGATCTACTGGTCGGTCGAATACGACGGCAAAATCGACGATAATCAAAAACACACTTATGCTTTGGCGTTTGCGTTATATTCGATCAGCGCGTATTATTCAATAAGCAAACACGAACCGGCTTTGAATGCCGCCAATAAAATATTTGATTTAATCGAAAATAAATTCAGAGACGAATACGGTTATCTTGAATTATATAACTTCGACAGGCGCGATTTTAAATACACCCGAACGATGAATACTTTATTGCACATAATCGAGGCATATACGGAATATTATCAGGCTGTAAAATCAGAAGAAGCGCGAAACGCGCTGGAATATTCGATTAATCTTGTTATAGATAAAGCGTATAACGATAAATTATGCCGTCTTGAATGCTATTTTGACAAATTTATGAACCCGGTTGGGGATATGCTCTCTTATGGGCATGACATAGAAATATCATGGCTGATTTACAGGGCCTGCGAAGTTTTGGGCAATGCTTATATAACAAATAATTTATCGCCGAAACTTGAAAAAGTCGCGCAAAACGTAATATCAAAAGGATTTGTGGACGAGGGCAGAAACGGCGTTTATTATGACTGCACAGACGGCATCGAAAATAAAGCGCGTTCGTGGTGGGTAATGGCTGAAGCGATAGTCGCTCTCGTTCATCAGTATAATTTATACGGCAATAATAAATCTATGATTCTCGCTGAAA
Source organism: Oscillospiraceae bacterium (assembly GCA_009783265.1). GTDB lineage: Bacteria > Bacillota > Clostridia > Oscillospirales > WRJC01 > WRJC01. The sequence continues at coordinate 37,972 of WRHM01000009.1, read as the reverse complement.
ATCTATGGAATTACGTCAAAAATTATTTTATCTCGCCTTACGGCGAATGGTATGTTTACGTAAACGAAAACGGCGAGGCAGTTAAAAATTCAGGCGGTTTATGCGGCGCGTGGAAATGCCCGTATCATAACGGCCGCTTATGTCTGGAAATGATAAATATGCTGCCGTAGAAAATATATATTTGTTACGGTTAATTTGATTTTATAGGAGCTGAAGAAAATGCTTATACTATAACTCTTTGAATAATGTAATATTTAATAAATGAATGGGATTAATTTCCTTAATATCGGGGATATACTTAATTTATTCCATAGCTTCGACCTGTGCGACCATTTTATCTATTGCCTGCTGTACTTTTAATTCGTATTTTTCGCACCACGAAGCAAAATTCCTGTCTTCTTTACCGCATAAACCAGACATTTGAATCCATGTGTCCGCGAAATTGTACGCTCCGCCAGAATCGTATACTGTAGTGCTGAATAATATATCAAGCATTGCCCCGGATTCTTCGTCGCGGGTAAATTTCCTCTGCAAAGTAATGTCATAATACGCCGGGAGCAGGGTATATCTGCTTTCAGCCGCGAGCGCTTCGAGTATTACGCTTGTCCTTTCGGGGTTTGACGCGCTTTTGGGAATCCCTATCATGTATCCTGAATAAGAATTTACATCGCTGTAATATTTTTCCTGAGATTCGCTGTATTTCGGCAGCGGCAGTATCCCGAAATCGTCGTCCATATTTCTAAGAGAATCAAGGACGTACAGACGCCCCCACATCGTAAGCATTCTGCCTTCGTTGAACGATGCGTACATATCCCATTCCGTACCCCACTGGTTTGTATGAAAATTCGTGACATATTCTTTTCCGAATAGAACGTCGGCTATTTTATCCATGACCAAAATGCTCTGCTCCGAACCAAACGTCGGCTGAGGTATGCCGTTCCTGTCGTTCTCCGCGAGAAGCCCGCCTCCGCTGACATAAAACGCATGAAACGCGTCGCTCATAATATAAAGCCCCAGCATATCGCCTTTGCCTATTACTCCGTCGCCGTTTAAATCTTTCGAAAAATCCTTGATATAGCTGTCTAATTTGTCAAACGTCCATTTCCCGTCCAAAACCGATTGATACGGAAGTTCCATGTTGTTGTCCGCCATCAGTTTTTTATTGAAAAACAGAACGTTAATGGCTTCTTTGTCCAATATCATTATATCTCCGGCGAGAAAAAAGTTTTTGCCGGCTATTGATATTGCTTTTATTGCGGAATCCCACCATGGTTTGTCCCAGTCTACATATGTCAGCTTGCTTGTGTCGAGAAGCAGGTCGGCTGACATAACGCCCGGCGCATTATTGTTGAAAATCATCGCCGCGTCATAAATATCGTCACCCGCTTTGACCGCTTTATTAAGAGTGGTTTTTTCGTTAGTCGTTGTAATCATTTCAAATTCCACGCCGTATTTTTCGGATATAGTCAGATTTCTTCTGTATGTAGCGTCGATTATAATATCGCCGTCTCCTTCTTCTGCCACAAGTTCACGCGGGAATTGACTGACAGAGCCGGGATGACTGACTCCGTAATCAAATGCCAGCCATGTGAATTTATATCCGCCGTAGTTTTGCTCCGGCAAATCGGGCAGTACGCGCGCTTCGGCAATCTCCCCTGTTTCTTCGTTTTTTTCTTCAGGATTCGTATTATCAGTTTTAGATATTGAATCGCCATTGACATTTTGATTATTCGAATCGCCGCATGATACTGTGAAAATTATACAAGCAACTATAATCGCAAAAATAAGTTTTTTAATTAACATAAATTTCCCTCACTATTAAATTTTTATTTTAGCCGATTGCGAAACTATATATAATCCGGTTTCGTCGGCATTTTTAATGATATATTCCACTCTTTTTACGCAAAAATTTTTCGATAACGAAAAATCCTGCTAATATAACATAGGCTGTAATATAAAAGAGAACCGTAAAAACACCCCAAAAATTGTCAAAACTATACCGTTCATTATATAAATTCGTTTCGCACTATGCCTTAAATCAAACTGCGTACATAATAATTCTTTTCGTAGATATTATAGCATAAAAAATAAAATAAAAAACAACGCCTGCAAAAATATTTGTAAACTTTTGCGGGCGTTGGCAATATATTCAAAAACATATAACTTATAGTTGACTTTTATTATAACTTCTGGTATAATTTAACTAAGTACACGGGGCGGTGGACAAAGGCTGAACTCTAAAGGCTGAAAGCCGGAAGGGGGTTGGTCGATGTTGGAAGTATTGACACTCTGTTTGACTATTGTTTCAATAGTCGTTACCGGAATATCAATTTACGTAACGATAAAAAACAAGAAAAAATAGACCGCCCGAGCTAAAGGTGCTGTCTATTTTTTCGCATTAGACTATTTTAGTTTAATCGAGTTTAGCCGTACCGCCAGTGTACGCGAGAGGGTGTTGCATACCCTCTCAATTATTTGTGACCCTATTATATCATATTTATTCATAGATGTCAAGCGGATATGAAATATTTTTATTTCACGCTACTCATATCTTTATTGCGTATCTCAACCCTGCGGATTTTGCCATTTATAGTCTTGGGCAATTCGTCGATAAAATCGATAACCCGCGGATATTTATAAGGCGCGGTGGTCTTTTTCACAAAATCTTGCAATTCTTTTATTAGTTCTTTCGACGGCGTGTAATTTTTCGCAAGAACTATCGTAGCTTTTACGCTGAATCCGCGTATCTCGTCGGGCACACCTGTTACAGCGACTTCGGCGACCGCCGGATGTTTTAATAATACGCTCTCGACTTCAAAAGGCCCTATACGATAACCTGAGGATTTTATAATATCGTCGTTGCGCCCGACATACCATAGATATCCCTGCTCGTCGCGATATGCCGTGTCTCCGGTATGAAACAGTCCGTCGTGCCATGAATTTTGCGTGGCTTCTTCGTTTTTGTGATAGCCCATATATAACCCGACCGGACGGTTTTCGTGCGACTCAGCCCTGATACAGATTTCTCCCGTTACGCCTGCGGCGACGCTGTTGCCTTCGGCATCTGCTATTATCATGTCATATCCCGGAACAGTCATGCCCATCGCGCTTGGGCGAGGCTCGGTGAACGGGTATAAAGTCGCGCAGCACAAAGTCGTTTCGGTCTGCCCGAACCCCTCGTATATATTAAGCCCTGTAAGCGCCTGCCATTTGCTGAACAGATCATGGCTCAACGCCTCCCCAGCCGCGCAGCAGTGTTTAAGCCCTGATAAATCATAATAAGCCACGTCTTCGTTTAATATAAGCCTGTACATAGTTGGCGGCGCGCAAAAAGTAGTGACTTTATATTTTTCCATAACGCCAAGTATATCTTTTGCGTTAAACTTTTCAAAATCATAAGTCAGGACAGCGGACTCGCCGAGCCACTGGCCGTACATCTTGCCCCAGAGCGATTTAAGCCAGCCTGTATCTGAAATAGTGAAATGCAGGCCGCCTTTTATAACTCTGTGCCAGAATATTCCCGTTCCTATATGTCCTAACGGATAAGTATAATCATGCGCTACCATTTTGGGATAACCCGTCGTGCCGGACGAAAACGACATAATCATCATATCCGTCGCTTTGGTGTTATTTTCTCCCGCCGGACGTTTCCATATTTCTGACGCGGCTTCAAGCCCCGCTTCAAAATCCAGCCAGCCGCTTCCGGCTTTTTTATGTTTTGTCACGGCTTTTATTTCGACTGTTTCATATTCTGATTCTCCTCCGTCGAAAGCCTCTGTGCAGTTATTATCTCCGGTAATCACCGCCATTTTTATATTGCCCGCGTTGCACCTGTATATATAATCGTCTTTTGTCAGCAAGTGCGCCGCCTGAACCGCGACCGCTCCGATTTTATGCAGACCCATCATGCAGTACCAGAAAAGATAGCTTCTTTTTAGTACGAGCATTACAAAATCGCCTTTGCGAATCCCGAGAGACTTAAAATAATTCGCGGCTTTATCTGAATATTTCGCCATTTCGGCAAACGATATAGCTTTTTCTTCGCCCTCGTTTGAGATCCACATCATGCATAAATTATCCGGTTGTGTTCGCGCCAGTTCGTCAAGTACGTCATACGCGAAATTAAAATCGTCGTTATATTTGATTTTAAAGTTTTGCATAACATCGTCGTATGACGTGAAATCATCCCTGTTTTTCCCTATATATTTTTCATACATAAGCATAATATTAAATTAACCTCTTTTCGTATTTTTGTAGGGGCGATTACCAATCGCCCGCAAATCTGATGAAATCAAAACTATTTGTTTTATTTATTCGAAAAACATTTTATATTTTTCACGGGCGATTACTAATCTCTCCTACATATTATTTTATCACAACGGCGATAAATTTTGCCGGCTGTCCCCCGACAGCTTTCATTGCGTGGGGAATACCCGAATCAAAATATACGCTGTCGCCTGCATCGAGTTCGTAAATATTATTGTCAAGATAAAATTCCATTTTGCCTGATACCATATAGTTAAACTCCTGCCCCTCATGCGAATGGAGCGTAGGTTTAAGCTCTTCTTCTTTCGGTTCCACCGTCACCATAAACGGCTCGGATTTTTTATCCCTGAACGTAAAAGCCAGATGTTTATAATCATACGCTTCGCGGCGCATTATATCATAGCCTTTGCCTTTTCTCACAAGCGTGCATTTTGTCAGTTTCGGCGATTCGCCGCTGATAATATCCACAATATCCACGCCGAGGATATTCGCCGCGTTCTGCAAAAAACTAAACGAAAAATCACGTTCGCCGCGTTCGTACGCAATATATTCCCCGACGTCAGTTTTCATATCCGCCGCCATCTTTTCAGCCGGAATATCCATAATATCCCTGAGAGCCGCAAGCCTGCCGCCGATTTCTGATAATTGCTCTGTCATAATTATTCCTCCTAAACTTTTAATTTTGTTGTTGTTGTTTTATAATATTATAAATCTATATAAACTAAAAAATCCCCTGCGGCGTTTGCCGCAAGGGTTCCTGAAGTTTCACACACACCCTTATTCAGCACAACGCAAAACGGCACTATTGCTAATCTCAATAATGCTGATTATTATAATAACAGAATTAACTTTAACAAAATCAGTCAACATTCTGCGCCTCCCGAATAATTATTGTAGGATATATTAACACAAAAATTTCAGCTTGTCAAGAGGGGCGGGCAAAAAAACTTTTGATTAATATAATTTAACAAACAGTTCATATTTTATGCGTTTTAAAAAGCGTATAATTATTATCTGGAATAAATTGATAAGCGCAAGTTTGGAGATGTTATATGAAAATCAAAAAAATCAAATTTATTATGTCACTGATACTTTTAGCCGTAATCACAGTAACGGCGGCGGCTAAATGCGATATTAACGGCGAAATTGAAAAATCTGAAACGGAGGAAACTGATAATATGGAAAAAGAAAAACCAAAAGAAACCGGGAATATAATTGAAGCTGAAATTGAAAAAGCCGGCGGAGAAGATGTCGGAAGTCTCACTTCGCTTGAACTTGTTCATAAAATATCTGCCGGCTGGAATCTCGGCAATACTTTTGACGCGCACTGGAACGGCCGCCCGTGGGGAACAATAAATTCCCCTCAGGAGCAGGAAACAATGTGGGGTAATCCCGTTACGACCAAAGAAATGATTGACAAGATAAAAGAATCGGGATTCAATACAGTAAGAATCCCCGTCACATGGTATATATTCACAGGGCCCGGACCGGATTATAAAATCGGCGGTGAATTGCTTGATAGAGTGCAGGAAGTTGTGGATTATGTGATACAAAACGGCATGTTCTGTATTTTAAATATTCATCATGACGATTACAAAAGCGGCGATAATTGGGAATGTGGCTGGCTCACGCTTTATCATATAGAAGAAGATGGCGGCAGCAGGCCGTTTACGGATTCTGAAAAGCAGGAATTCAAAAACCGTATGGGAAAGCTCTGGGAGCAGATCGCCAAACGGTTTGAAGATTATGACGAGCATTTGATTTTTGAGGCTCTAAACGAACCGAGAACAGAGGGACTAAATAATATAACCAAAGAAATCTGGGCTGAACAGTGCAATTTTTTAAATGCTATACAGCAGACATTTGTTGATACAATAAGGGCGGGCAGAGGCAAAAATCCCGACAGGCACTTAATGGTAACGCCGTATTTTGCGAGCGTTGGAATGGATACAAACGACGGAGAGGGCAGGATAGGATTGTTTGTAGATAAAGAAACGGGAAAATTAAAAATCAACGACCCGAGAGACAGATTAATCGCATCTGTGCATTATTACGAGCCGTGGGGATTTGTGACCGCGCCCGACGATTCCGAATGGTTCAGTTGGTATTTTGATTTAAAAGTCGGGAGCGTTTCTTCTAATCTCAATAATGTCCTGAAAATTTTAGATAAATATTTTGTATCAAATAATATTCCAACTATTATGGGTGAAACAGGAGCGATATTCAGGACTATGCCCGACGGTAATTCAAACGAAGCCGAAATAATAAAATGGGCGGATTATTATATAGTCAAATTAAAAGAACTGGGAATACCGTCTATTATATGGGACGACGGCGGCAGCTTTAAATTGCTTGACAGAAATAATTTAGAATGGCTGTATCCGGATTATACTAACTCTCTTGTCAAAGCCGGGCAAACGCCGGTAAAATAAAAACATAGGGGCGACCTTTGCGGCCGCCCGTTTTATTATTCTTGCTAAAAAACGCTTATTTCGCTTTATTCATAATACTTTCCGCAAATTTTGATTTTTCAACGTCATAACCCGAATGCCATCTGACCCAGGAGCATTGATCTGAGACGACGGTGATATAAGCGCATTGCCTTATGATTTTATTCGGGATATTCAAACTTTTTTCTAAATAATTTATGACTGTTTCTGTTTTTTCGGGGTCTCTGCCATGCCACAAACATTCATGATACATAAGCGCGCCCGTTTCAAATACAGGGTCGCCGATAATTCCGGCAGGGTTTACTATTTTATAGTTTCCGTTTTCGCACGATAAGATATTTCCGAAATGCAAACCTCCGTGAAGCAACAGCTTTTTATTATAAACGGACGCTATTTCTAAACATATCTCTTTTGCTTTCAATGCGTGAAAATACAATTCTTTGTTATCTTCTCGTCTGTCTATCGTGTAATCTAAACTATCAATAATCCCGTCTGCGTAAGAACCGTATATTTCAGGATTTTTTGGCTCAATATGCAATTTATTAAAAATTTCCGAATATACCGCCAGTTTTTTTTCAAGCGACGGGTCTTCTCCCAATTTTTCCCCCGGAAAAATACGCTCGGTAAGCATGGCTCCGTTTGTATGGTCGTTTGGTTCATACCCTAAAGCCTTAACACAGTACCCGCCGTTATTTTCATATTCAAGCAGGGCGTTATATTCGCGCACGATTTCATCGTCGTCGTATATTTTTAAAACGCAGTCCCCGTACAGTTCGGACTTGCAGTAAAACGTAACGAACCAATGATAATTTTCGTCAAACTCAAAATCGATCAATTTCCATTTTTCTGAGTATAATTCATAATCCTGTAAGACTTTTAAATAAAAACCGTCTCCCTTGCTCTCTATTATTGCATTTTTTTGTGTTTCTGTTAAATTATATTCCATGAGTATATCCTCCAACTCTTTTGGCGTTAAATTTTTGTATATAGTTAAATATTTCATCGGAGAACAGCCATGCATTTTTACGAACGCTTTATAAAATCCCGCGTAAGTATCAAAACCGTATTCCAAAACCGCATCAATCGCTTTTCGTCCGGCTAATATTTCAAACAGCGCATGATTTATACGTTTTTTAGAAATGTAGTTGGCAACCGACAACCCTGTCGCTTTATTAAATAAACGATAATAATGCGTGACGGAATAACCCGTCATATTCGCGAGTTCTGCTGTTTTTATATCAGTTTTTAAGTTTTGCTCAATATAATCAAGCGACGGTTTTATATAGTCGTTCTGCATGGTTGTTTCTCCTTCCGCACGGTAATATTATTATACACCATAGAATAATCAAAAACATTTCCTGCCTTACCATTATTAAAAAAGAGAACGCTATGTTCTCTTTTTTTGTGCTTCTGCACATTATATAAAATTTTTACGCTATTCTATACCACAATTCAATTCTAATATTTCCCAAGTTCAAACCCTTTTTCTATAAAATATTTATATGTTTCATATTCGACGGTTTTGGGAATCGAATGATCCGAGTGCAGAAAATACGCGAAGCCTTCTTTAACTACTGGGATTTTGCTTTCAAGTTCGGCGTCGATTATTTTTTTGTCGTTTGAGTATAACGTTCTCACGTCGATACCGCCCATCAAAGCTATCTTATCGCCGAAGTTTTTGAAAATCCTGAGCAGATCCATGCCCGCTTTAACTTCTATGACCTGCAAGCCGTCAATCCCTGCCTCTACTATATGCGGCAATAACGGCTCGATAAATCCGCATGAATGCATCATAACTTTCAGATTTTTGCTGTGAGCGTAGTCAAGCGTGGCTTTATGGCTGGGCATGATAAACTGCCTGTACATTGCCGGAGACATAAACGGCGCGCCTTTAAATCCCATGTCTTCATAAATAAACATGCCGTCTGGCAAGCCTTCCTGATCAAATAACATTTCCCACATGCCTATCATTGCTTTTGTGTATGTCTCGCACATATCAGTCACCCAGTCAGGGTCCTCGATCATAGCCATGAGCATATTTTCGTGACCGCAGACAGGGTGCATTAATTCAAATACATGCGCTCCGGACCACATGAAATATTTATTGTTTTCGGCAGCGTATTTTTTTGTGTTCCTGTAACCCTCAAAGCCAATTCTTTTAGGGTCCGCGAATATATTGGGTTTGATTAATTCTTCCCATTTTTCACGGCAGTTTACCGTAAAATCCACATGCTCCGGAGTAGTGTCATGCTTTTTGTGACGGCGCAAAATAGCGTAGTTCTGGTCTTTCATTGTAATTGTGTCCTCGTCCTCGGCGACGACTTCGGGCTGATAATCCATGTTTCCGGCATAATTAAACCAGCCTGACATAGCTATGTCAAAATTAAAATGCGTTGTAAAATCTGTGCCCTCCTGAATTTTGCCTTTTTCGTGCCAGTCTTTGTAAGTGTCGCCCCAGAAATGCTCGTATAAGCCGATTCTGTCAGGTTTTTTATGCTCAAAAAGAAGTTTTGTGCGTTCCAATCCGGTAAGTTCAGCCATAATATATGTACCCCCGATAAATTTTTTGTTTTTTTATTTTATATTCACTTGACTTTGAATTTTATTATATCACCAAAATTTATTAGCGTCAATATTAAATATTACTTTTTTATTGTATATTTTGTCATAATTATAGCGTATATTTTAAATATGCGCTTTTTTATTTAGTATTATTTTAAATTTTGAGATTATAAAATCACAGTAACGGAGAATAATTTTATTATGAAAAAAATTTTTATGCTGTTTTTATGGTTTATTAAATTCGGGTTTGTAAAACCGCGGGACGAATATAACATTCATGATTATATAAGAGATAATTTTTGCCCCGAATATATAAACCCGGACGAATTTGACGAAAAAGAACAACTTTTAAGAGATACTCCGGGACCTGCCGGAATAAAATACGCGTATTATGTGGGAAATAAAACTTGCGGGATTTTCGGGGCAATTATAGCGATATTCGCGCTGCTTATTCCGGTTATAATTATTGCGGTAATAATTATTTTCGCTTATGAGCCTTTTATGAATGTGCAGATGCTGAGCATGTTTATCGGGGAAAAAATTTTAAACGGAATGCATGCCGCAGTTTTGGGGCTTATTATTGCGCATGTATATAAAATAATGTATTTTAATCATGTGGGAAGAAAATCAATGATATTTATACTCCCGTCGGCGCTTGTGTTTATTTTTTTTGCTGATATTATTCATATAGACAACGCTGTGCTTATGCCGTTTTATATTATCGCGATAATTTTACTGGGCGTGCTTTTCGGAATTATACACGTCGCTTTTCTCAAATATAGAAAAAGTCATCCGAAAAAAGTAGATCCGTACAGCAAAAAAGCCATAAGAATGCGTGACCGCCAGATTCGCGAGGACGAAGAAAATATGAAAAGATATATAGACGACGACAGCATAAAACGCCGCAGGAAACAAATCGAGGAAGAACAAAATCAGGGCTTAACAGATAAAATAAGCAAAGGCGAGGAGTAATTTATAAATGGAATTTAATTTTTTAAGTTATATACTGACAATGCTTTTCGCGGGGGCGGGAAGTTTCGGCGGCGGAATCGGCGGAATAAATATCATGAAAGAATTTGCCCTGAACTGGGTTATTGACCCGGATATGACTATGGATGTGACGAATGAGATATTAAATATAACTTCTGTGTCACAGTACGGCGGATATACTCAGGGGATTACGCTTGCGGTTTATCTTGGCTCGAAAACAGAGCTGGGTATTTTCGGCGGGATTCTTGGAGCTATTGCTTTTATTCTGCCGTCGGTTTTGTTTGTGATAATTATTTTAAAAATAGGCGAGAGATTATATAAAAATAATATATTTAAGTATTCTGTAAATTATATAAATTTACTGGCGGCAGGGTTGATATGCATGATTGTATGGAATTATACCGTGACAGTATTCGGGCTTGATTTGTTATACCCGCTCGTAGCCGGGTTCGCGTGTTTTTTGAATATATATTTTAAAGTAAATCCAGTTTTTATAGTTATCGGCGGAGCAGTGATAGGAGCGGTATGGAGGGCGTAAGCTTGTTTTTTCATGTATAGCAAAACAAGAGAAAAACCCCTCCGGCACTGCGGGGCCACCTCCCCTTTCAAGGGAGGCAGGGGATATTGCGCCCAAAGCATCCCCTAACAGGGGAGGTGCCGCGAATGCGGCGGTGGGGTTGGTTGCAGATATGCTTTTTTTCTTGTTTTAATTATATAAAATTTATAATATATTTTAAAGAAAGCGAGGTTTAAGCGATGAAAAAAATATATATCCACACGGATTTAGAAGGTATAAGCGGTATTGACAGAGGTGAAATGGTTGAAAATTCCGAGCGTTATTGCATAGAGCGGTTGATGGCTGACACAAATGCCGCAATAGACGGCGCGTTTTTGGGCGGCGCGGATCATGTCACGGTTTTGGACAGCCATGGCGGCGGCGGAAACTTTGACCTTAGTTTACTTGACAAACGCGCGGAAGTTGACACAAAACCGAACAAAAAATGGTGGGGGATAATAGACGAAAGCTATTTCGGCACATTTTTTATCGGCGCGCACGGCATGGCAGGGACTCTTAACGGATTTTTAGACCATACTCAGAGCAGCGCGACTATTTATAATTATTATATAAACGGGCGTAGACTGGGAGAACTCGGGCAATGGGCAATGGTCTGTGCGCATTATGACGTGCCGCTTATTATGATGAGCGGGGATACGGCGGCAGTAAATGAAGCGGCGCAGTTTTTCGCCGGTATTGAAACTGCGGCTGTAAAAACGGGAATATCAAGGTCACGCGCAAAATTGATTGATATAAACAAAGCAGAAGAATTGATAAGACAGGCGGCAAAAACAGCGACTGAAAAATCTGACAGGATTAAGCCGTTCAAGCCGCTGATTCCAATGGAAATAAAAATAGAATTTACGCGCGCGGATTATTGCGATAATGCCAGCGATAATCCGGCTCTTGAGCGGCTTGATGCCCGTACGGCGAGAAAAATTTCACAAAGTTATCAGGATTTTTGGTTTTGATTTAATTACGCACAGCGGGAAAAATAAAATTATGAATATAAAAAATAAAAAATACAAATATAAAATATTAAATATCGACCCGTTTTTAAGTCCCTATGAATCTGATATTGAGCTTAGAATGAATAATTATTTTAGTTTCAAAAACAAACTGCTGAGCAAAAATGAAAGCCTGTCGTCTTTTGCAAACGGACATTTGTATTTCGGATTTCACAAATCTGCTGAGCCAAACGGCTGGTATTATCGCGAATGGGCTCCGAACGCCGAAGAAATTTCGCTTGTCGGGGAGTTTAACAACTGGGATTCAAACTCGCATAAATTAAATAAAATAAATCAAGCTGGGGTGTGGGAAATTTTTATACCCGGAATAAATACGCTTAATCACGGCTCAAAAATTAAAATCCGGATAAAAGCAAAAAATAAAACTTTTGACAGAATACCGTCATATTGCAAAAGAGTGGCGCAAAATCCCGAAACTTATGAGTTTTACGGGCAGATATGGGATTGTGAATATAAATGGCGCGTGAAAAAATTTAATGCGAAAAAAATAAAAACCCCTATAATTTACGAGAGCCATATCGGCATGTGCGGCGAAGAGGAAAAAGTCGCGGGATTTAAAGATTATATAGAGATCGTTTTGCCGAGGGTGAAAAATTTAGGTTATAATACTGTTCAGTTAATGGCAGTAATGGAACACCCGTATTACGGGTCTTTCGGTTATCAGGTTTCGAGTTTTTTTGCCGTTTCGTCAAGGTTCGGAACTCCGGAAGAATTAAAAGAACTGATAGATACGGCTCATGAAATGGGTATAGCCGTTTTACTGGATCTGGTTCACTCGCACGCCGCGCCGAATGTCGCTGAAGGTCTCGCCGAATTTGACGGCACGGATTATCAGTTTTTTCACGCAGGGGAAAAAGGCTCGCACCCGGCATGGGGGACTAAATTATTTAATTACGGCAAACCGGAAGTCGCGCATTTTTTGTTGTCTAATTTAAAATTCTGGCTCGAAGAATATAAATTCGACGGGTTTCGGTTCGACGGTGTGACTTCGATGTTATATCATGACCATGGATTAGGCGAATCGTTTGATAATTATAAAAAATATTTTTCGCCAAACACAGATACCCAGTCTGTGACTTATTTGCAGCTTGCGTCTGAATTATGCAAAGAAGTAAAACCGGATTGTATTTTAATCGCCGAAGATATGAGCGGTATGCCGGGAATGTGCCTGCCGATAAAAGACGGCGGCATAGGATTTGATTACAGGCTTGGCATGGGAACTCCGGATTTCTGGATAAAAAATCTTAAAACTAAAAAAGACGAAGAATGGAATATGGGGCAAATGTTCTGGGAACTGACTCAGCGCAGGCCGAAAGAAAAAGTAATAGGATATTGTGAATCGCACGATCAGGCGTTAGTCGGGGACAAAACTATCATGTTCTGGCTTGCCGACAAAGAAATGTACTGGCACATGAATAAAGATTCGCAAAATTTGATTATAGATAGGGCAATAGCCCTGCATAAAATGATAAGGCTTATAACTTGCATGTGCGCGGGAGAGGGATATTTGAATTTCATGGGCAACGAATTCGGGCATCCTGAGTGGATTGATTTCCCGAGACCGGAAAACGGGTATAGCTATCATCACGCGCGAAGGCTCTGGAGTCTTGCCGACGACGAAAATCTGAGATATATATATTTGCAGGATTTCGATAAAGCTATGATTAATCTTGCAAAAAAAGATAATCTGCTGAAATATCCGGCAAAATCTTTATATACAGACGAAAAAAAGAAATTTATTGCTTTTATTAAAAACAATTATTTATTTCTGTTTAATTTTCATGTATCGGAAAGCTATGATTTCTGGGAATTTATGAAAAAGCAGCCGGGAGAATACACAAAAATTTTAGATACGGCATGGAAACAGTTCGGCGGCTGGAAAAACTCTCGGGATAAAATAAATAAAAAGGAAAATCAACAGTTTTTAATCGAGAGAAGAACGGCGGCGGTCTATTTAAAAAATGAGGACGATGAAAGTTTTATCATAAACTTGATTTTAATGGGATAAACAAGTTAAATATAAAAAATTATTTTTCAGTGTCGTTGACAAAATCATTAATATCATGTTATAATATATTAAAGTTTAAAAGTTTTTTAACAAAATAATAAAACACAAGTTTTTTTAGGAGGAATATATAATGTTTTGTACGAAATGCGGAAAAGAAATACCGGACGGAACTGAATGTGACTGCACCCAACAGCAGCCACAACAGCAACCTGAACAACAACAACCACAGCAACCGCAGCAACCGCCTCAGCAGCCGCCGCAACAACAATTCCAGCAACAGCCCCCTCCGCAACAGCAGTATCAACAACCACAGCAACCGCCCCCACAACAGTTTCAACAGCCGCCGCCTCAACAACAGCCTTATGTTCAGGCTCCTCCGGCGGACAACAGAAAATTATTTTCGATTCTTGCGTATATTCCATTATTATTTCTTGTCGGAATGTTCTCACCGTATAATAACGAACAGCGCGTACGTTTCCATGTAGGACAGGGAATTATACTGACTATATATTGGGGTGCGTGTCAGATTGTCACAATAATACTTTCAACTGTATTCGGAATGATTTTCAGATCGGAAATTAGGTATTTCGGAATTGGAACCGGAGTTTACCAATCATCTTGGGTAGCGGGGCTTCTCAGTACTGTATTATGGCTCGCGACTTACGGGAGCGTAGCATTCTTAGCAATTACGACTATATTGAACGTAAACAAAAATTATGGCAATGACGTTGAAATGAAACCTCTCCCGATTATAGGCAATTTCGCGTTTTATAAATAATAATAGCATATTATGTCAATCAACTAATACTACCGTAGGGGCGGATTCTATATCCGCCTTTTTTGTATAAATATAATATAAAACTATGAAAAACAAAAATAATTTTATATACTCAAATAATCATAAGCATTATCATACTTATGATTATTATCTGAATAAAAAATACGGAGTTAAAACTGCGAAAATCGCGATTAACGCCGGATTTTCCTGCCCGCATATAAATCAAAATCAAAACGGCATGGGCTGTATTTATTGCGGCGAAAAATATCATAATAAAAACAATAATTTATTGTCCCCGGCTGAAATAATAAGTCAGTTTAATAATAAAAAAACGGCTCTCGCGAAAAAATGGAAAAACACGAAATATATAGCGTATTTTCAGGCGGGGTCAAATACTTTTGCGCCGGTTTCGGAACTCAGAAAAATTTACGAAAGCGTTCTGGACACTGACAAAATCGAAAATCTCGCGGGGATTGACATTGCGACGCGTCCCGACTGTATAAACCGTGAAATCGCCGGATATCTGAGCGAATTGAATAAAAAAATAGATATAACTGTCGAACTCGGTTTGCAGACCTGCCATGACAAAACGGCTGAGTTTATAAACAGGGGTTATAAACTTGAAGTTTTTGAAAACGCGTATAAACTTTTAGCCGAATATAAAATCCCGGTGACTGTGCATATAATAAACAGCCTGCCCGGTGAAACGCCTGAAATGATGACTGAAACTGCGAAATATATAGCAAATCTTAATCCTGTTCCGTTGGGCGTGAAGATTCACATGCTATATATCGAACCTGAAACCGAACTTTATAATTTATATCAGGCAGGGAAAATAAAACTCCTGTCAAAAGAGGAATATATAGATATTGTAATATCACAGCTTGAAATTTTGCCGCCGCAAATTATAATAATGCGGCTTACGGGAGATCCGGAAATACCGGAAATAAATGATATTTCGGAAAATCCGACGCCTTTGTGGGTTAGAAAAAAATTCGCGGTTATAAACGATATAGACAAGCAATTAATAAAACGCGGAACATATCAGGGAAAATTATCGGGATTTGAATATCTCAAAAAAAATCATGAGGATAATATTTTGAATATGGAATCCGAAAACGAATATCACAACAGATTGTCTCTCACAAATATTTTAAGCATGGCAAAACGCCTGTTTGACATATCTATAAAAGAAAACGGGATTTACGCCGATTTTACTATGGGCAAAGGCAATGACACGCTATATATTAAAAAAGCCTGCCCTTCATGTAAAATTTATGCGTTTGACATACAGAAAGAAGCTGTGGAAATCACAAAAAAACGCATGGAACACGAGAATTGCCTTGACGGAAATGTTTATTTAATTCACGATTCCCACGCTAATTTTAAAAAATATATGCCCGAAGATACAGAATTAGACGGCGCGATATTTAACTTAGGGTATCTTCCGGGCGGAGATAAATCAATAACGACGAAAATAGATTCAACGTTGTTTTGTTTAAAAGAGGCGTTAAATATATTAAAAGCCGGCGGAGTTACCGTAATCTCCGTTTATCCCGGACACGACGAAGGCACAAAAGAAGGCGAAAAAATTCTTGAATTTGCCGCAAATCTCGACAAAAAGCAGTTTGACTGCCTGTATCACCGGCTGATAAACATACCCGATGCGCCGTTTATTATAGCGTTTCAGAAGAAGACGCCTAAATAAAAAATAATTTATAATATAAACCCGGAAAAAATTTTTTATAATTAAAAATTATCTTGCAATATATAAAAAAATATAGTATAATAAAAATATCAAGTGGGGGAATGTAAATTTTTTTGCTTGAAATATCGTGTGAAAGGAGCTGGTTATTTTGAAGAAAAACGTAGGAAAGGTGATTGAAAGCTAATAATTTTGAGTTATTTATAATTAATTTATAGATTTTCTCGGATTATTCCTTTCAATAATCACGTTTGAATGCGTACCTGTAAAGCGGAAGGCTTGACTTCTCCGCTTTATAGGTGTGTATGAACAGTTTAATTTATGTGTGTTTGAAAGGAGCGTCAGATTGAGTTACAGAAACGCGAAAGAAATTCTGCCAGCGTATTTGCTTGAGGAAATTCAACGGTATGTAAAAGGTGAAATAGTTTATATCCCAAAACAAAACGAAGAAAAAATAAAATGGGGTATCAAAAACGGCAGCAGGAAAAAATACGATAAGAGAAATAACGACATAAGGGCATTAAAGAGCGGCGGCATGACTATCGATGAAATTGCGAGGGCTTATTATTTATCCTCTGACAGCATAAGAAAGATTGTGAGCAGTTGAATAGGGCGCGCCGGGGCGTTGATCAAAAAATATACTTGCGCCGCCAATAAAAATTATGAAAAAACATATAAAAAATAAAAACGCGGGAAATTCAAACAGAATCTCCCGTGTTTTATTATATTTATAATTTATTCCGAACCCTCAAATATTGCTATTGTTTTTTCCATAGCCGCAAGTGCTTTGGGTTCTACTGATTCATATTTCGCAATAAAACTCTCGCCTTTATCCATACTTGAATAAAAACTGCTGAAAATCCCGCCCCAGTCGTACATCATGGCCAAATCGTAGCATGACCCGGCAACGATTATATCGAGCATATTTTCGCTCTCGTCATCTCGCATATATTTACGTTTAAGCGTGACGTCATAAGCAGCGGGAGTTGATGTATATTTGCCCACCGCCGCAAGCGATTCTATAATCATTCCGGTGCGCTCTATATTTTCGTTGGTTTGCGGCACGCATACCGCCGTGCTTCCCCATGCTTGGCAGAACGAATAATGATCGTCCTGTGCCTCGTTGAATTTAGGCAGCGGCACTATGCCGAAATCGGATTCCATATCCCTGTAAAGCGACGCGTTTGTACCTGTCTGAAGTATAAACATCACGCGGTTTTCTTTAAACATAGGCACTTCGTCGTAGCTTGCAAATCCGGATTCATAATACATATAATCAATATTGCCCATAAACGAAGTTAGCGAATCCATGATAGCAATCGATTTTTCAGTATTAAGATTCAGCGAAGGGTTTCCGTCGGTAACTTTTACAACCCCTTCGCCGCAGCTTCTGAAAAGATTATATCCGCTGCCGTTGCCGATAAATCCGTAAGCGTCTGACCTGTCGAATTTTCCGTCACCGTTTACATCGCGCGTCTGGCCTTTTATCATATTCTGAAATGCGTCAAGCGTCCATTTGCCGTCGGTAACCAACTGGTAAGGATAATCGATTCCCAGATCGGCAAAGACTTGCTTGTTAAAAAACATCATAACCTGCGAACCCGGATAACGCGCGCTTATATCTCCCGCCGGAAAATAAAACTTGCCGTTTATCGTAAGGTCGCGGATTGCGTATTTACTCCACCATTCTTTTGTCAGGTCAATATTGGGTATCTGGTTAAAATCATATATAGCTCCCGTCTGAGCCAGCCCTTTTGTTACGTTCATCATATCTCCCATAGCGAAATCAAACGAGTCGTCGCCTGCTTTGACGGCTTTTGTCGCTTTTGCGGCAAAAGCGCCCGGGTCGGGGTCATGTATAGTATATATGATTTGAATATTATATTTTTCTTCAACAAGCTTGTCGCGTATGTAAAGCGCGTCGTTGATTAAATCGCCTGTTTGCTCTTCTTCAGGAGCCTGACGGCCTTCAAGGGTCGTATTGAACCAGTTTGAAGTCCAGATTCTGAATCCGTATCCGCCATAATCAGCTTCCGGCAAACCCGCTATTATCGAAACAGAATCGACTTCCGGTTCTTTTTTATCATCAGATTCGTCGCTGCCTATATTATTGTTATTATCGTCGTTATTGTCATTGACCGGGCTATTTTGATTTTGGTTTTGATTTTCGGAATCGTTATTATTTCCGGGGCTGCTGCATGAAAACATTGCCATAGCAGTTATCAGGCACGCAAATAAAATACATAAAATACGCATGATTTTTTTCATTGTTTTTTCTCCTCTGGAATTATACAAATTGCGCAAATAATTTATAACCGGCAAATTAAATATTAATCAAGATAATTTTCTCTTATTTTGTCATATACTTTTTGCATTTGTTTGTGAAAGCTGTTCTCGTTTTTTTCCATGAAAGAAACATAATCCGGGAGCTTTTTCGTGTTAAGTATATTATCGACTGCAAAAGTTATCGCGTTCCAGTCGCCGAAATTCAAAGCAAAATCATAAACCGCACCTTTATATATTATATCTATCATTTCTGTGGATTCAACGTCCCTTGCGACTTTTGAAGTCAAAAGAACGTCGTAATACGCCGGAACCGTCAGCCTGTAACTTTCAGCTGCCAATGCTTCGCTGATTGCTCCCGCAAGTTCGGGATCGGCCGTTTTGGGAATCATTATAAAGCCGTTCCATGAAAGGCTCAGGTATTCTTCCTGCGCTTCGTCATATTTCGGAAACGGGAGTATGCCGAATTCTACGTCATATACCCTGTATCTTTTGCCTGCGCTCAGCGGGTCAATGTGAAATAATACCCGGTCGCTGCTCATCGGAATCTGGGATTCATAAGTGTCGGCCAGATTATTCGGGTCCCATGTGCCGATAAAAGTCTGATTTCCCACATAGACAAGTTCATATAAAGTATTTATAAGATTGCCGAAACGCTCGCTGTTTAAATTATTTACGGGATAGCCTTCGTCCCCGATTTTAGAGATATACATATTGCATGACTGCACTGCGCTGTTCATCATCCACGCAAGATTCGTGACAAGCCCGTACTGGTCGTCTTTGTCAAATATTCCGTCGCCGTTTAAATCTTTTGACGCAAGTTTGGCAAGCTCTGTTAATTTGGGCCATGTCCATTTTCCTTCCCTGACTATTTGATACACGTCGCCTATATCCAAATCTTTAGCCATGCCTTTGTTAAAATATACTACGTTCGGGTCAAATATTATAAAATCGCTCACAGCGGTCAGTAAAATCCCATCGACTGACATTGTCTGATTCATTCTCTGGTTCCACCACGGTTTTGTAAAATCGACTATCGGGATTTTGTTCCAGTCATAAACAAAACCCCCGGTTGACATTTCGGGAACTCCCCTCATGCAGTGAGTGAGCGCCATCTGATAATCGTCTGACCCTGCGTTCACAGATTTAGAAACCGCCGGTGAAACTGTTTCTATATAGCCCCTCGTTATTGGGTTTATAATAATATTAAAACGCTCTTCAACGTTTTTTGTCCTTCTGTAAATTGCGTCGTTCATGTTTTCGCCGATTTCGGATTCGGCAAAATAATAATATTCATACATGCTCCATGTCGGATATATTATATTAAATTCTTTTCCTTTAAAATCCAGTTCCGGAATATCTTCTTTTATTAAAAGCCGCAAATCCTGAGGTTCTTCTTCAGGAGCCGGGCTGCCGTCGTTATTTTCTATATTTTCGTCAGGAGGGGAATCCGGATTATTGGTATTTGCTAAATTATTGTCTCCGCATGAAATTATATTAGTGATAATAATAAAAACCAGAGCGAGCCAAAATAATACTGAAATAATTTTTTTCATAAAAACCTCCTGTATTTATTTATATGAATTATCTAAAAAATCTAAAAATAATTCCCGTTTGCCGCCCAGTTCTCAAATTCAATAAAGTTCATATACACGCAGCCCCCGTCTGTTTTGAGAATTTCTTTTAACGCCGAATATATTTTCTCCGAAAATTCTTTTTTACTGTCCTCCGGTGATTTTTTGTAAACCTGAACGCTCACAAAAATTCCGTCGTTAGGTTTTCCGTTCATGAACATAGACACCCCGTCGTTTATACACAAAAGAGTATTGTCTGTATTTTTGCCCGGTAAAACCGGCATGATTTCGCCGATTTTTGAATAGAGTTTAAATTTTGTCTCGTCGTCGAGTTTTTTTGCTGTAGTTATATTTACAAACGGCATGATTTATTTCCCCCTTTTAATTAATAAAACAAAAATTAAATATTATAATTTATCTTCGCTGTCCCTGTATTTTTGCATGAGTTCGCTGAAAATTTCACCGTTTGTCGGCGGAGTGTAAGTTATCGCGTTGGCTCCGGCTTCGATAGTCGCTTTTATCGTTTCTTCAGTCGGGCCGCCCGTCGCAATTATCGGGACATGCGGGAAGTCCGCGCGGATTTTTCGCACGATTTTAGCCGTGTTCGCCGCGCCTGAGACGTTTAGTATAGTCGCTCCCGCTTCTATCCGGCTTTTTATATCGGTATTTTCGCTCACTACCGTCAATATAACGGGAATATCTATGCTTTCGCTTATTTCTCTTATTACTGCGTTTTGAGTGGGAGAATTTAAAACTACTCCCATAGCCCCCTGATATTCGGCGTGTTTTGCAAGATTCACGACCCGCGGACCCTGAGTAGTGCCCCCGCCGACCCCGCAAAATACCGGAACGTCGGCGGCAAGCATTATCGCCTGAGTGATAACCGGCTGCGGCGTAAACGGATAAACCGCGATAACGGCGTTGCCGTTCATGTTTCGTATTATCGCAATATCAGTCGTAAAAACAAGGGATTTTATAAGCTTTTCGTTTATTTTTATCCCTGTGGCCAACTCGTGTATTATTTCGGGCACATAAATTATATGTTTTTTTAATTGTCCCCTTATACTGGGGATATATATTTCCTGTTCTTGTTTCATAAATATCTAATATCCACTATATCTATATATATTATATATTCTTACCAAATAATTATTAATTTTTTGCGTCCTCAAAATTCTGTATTAATTTATCTATCTCTTTGTCTATTTTACCTACTTGTTTTTCATAAATAGACGTAAGGTTAATCTGGCCTTTTTGTATATTATCGCAAAGCGCGTCGACAAATCCGCCGATTGTGTAAACTGTCGCTATATCATAAACAGTAGAGCTGAAAATTATATCGAGCATCGCCGCAGAGTCTTCGTCCCTTGTGTATTTTCTCTGCAGACATACGTCATAATATGCCGGCCTTATTATTTTTCTGCCGTGATATGCCATAGCGTCAAGTATAATAGAATTTCTTTCAACGTCGCCAACTGTCACAGGCAGCATATAAGTATACGAATGCCAGTTGTTTACTGTCGCGTAATATCTCGACTGGTTTGAATCCCATTTGGGTATAGGGACTATTCCGAAATCGTCTTCCATGTCTCTTAATCCAAGATCCATATAACGCGGGAACGCCCAGTAAAACAACGACCTGCCCTCAGGGAATACCCAGAACTGGACTAATTGTCCCGAACCGTTTTCTTTGCCGTAAGCGTCCCTGTGCATATCGTATGTATCGGGTACATAAGCGTCAAGCATTTTATCGAGTATATTTGAGATTTTCTCGCTGTTTCCTGTAAATACCGGCAAATCGTCTTTATCTTTCGTGATAAATAATTCCCCGCTGCCGTTTACAAAACTCGGGAGATAATCTACCTGCGTCACAAATCCGTAACGGTCATATCTGTTATGTTTGCCGTCCTGGTCAAGGTCAAGATAAACGCCTTTGACCATCTCGTTGAATTTATCCATCGTCCATTTATTTTCGTTGACTAAAATATACGGGCTTTCAAGACCCAAATCGGTCAGCAGTTTTTTGTTGAACATAAGCAGGGCTATCCCGTCGTAATGCTTGATAAATATATCGCCTGATATAAAATAGGCCGCGCCGCCGATAGATGTATCTTTTAAAATATTCTGATCCCACCAAGGAGCGTCGAGGGACAAATATGTATCATACATGTTAATCCCGTAGCCTTTGGCGGCAAATACAGCGGCTTTCATAAGCCTCGGGGCAACGGCGTCATATTCGTCCATGCCGGCTTTTATAGTTTTGTTCATTGCTGCTTCTACAGAATCGTCGGCGTGAATCCCCTCGAATTTTAAATTATATGTTTCTTCTATTATCAGATTTCTTTGATAAATGGCGTCGTTCAAAACTTCGCCGTTCATTTCTTCAATGTCGTAGTCTTCTATGTCAAGGCTGTTTCCGGACCATTGCTTGTCAATCAGGATTTTAAAAATAGCCCCGCCTAAATTAATGGTTTCATGCGGAAACGGGATTTCAATTTCTGCCGCAGGCTCGTCATCCTGAGTACCGTCGCCGGAACTAACATCCCCTGAGTTTGCGATGTCGGATGTAGGATTCCCGCCGTTTGAATCAGAAGAATTGCTGCCGCACGATAAAGTAATAAAAACCATAGAGAGTATCAAAATAACAGAAATAATCTTTATTGCTTTTTTCAAAACTATCACTCCTTAAAATTTTACGGTTTGTTTAACGATAATATATATTTACTATATATTAATTATATGTTATTACTGTAATCATATACTAAAATCAAAATTTTGTCAAGATAAAGATAAATTTTTTATTAATTTTTAAAAATAAGTGTTGCATTTATGTTTTTTATGGTGTATAATAAAAATCAACAAAAAAAACGCTGAAAATTTTATAATTTTTGGTAATTTTTATATTTTTGGAGGTATAAAATAAATGAAAAAACTATCAATTGGCATTGCATTGATTCTTATTCTCACTTTGTTATTGTCTGTTTTCCCACTGGCAGTTTTAGCTGAAGACGATGTGGACGATGCGGAAGAAACCACTACTGTTGCAGAAGCAGAAGCAGAAGAAAGCGAAGATGAAGAAGAGCCTGACGACGCAGAAGAAGCCGGCGACCCCGAAGATGAAGAAGAAGGCGAAGACGCCGAGGAAGCTGAAGAAGAAGATGAAGATGCAGAAGAACCTGAAGAAGATGAAGTCGCTCCGGTTGACGTAGAAGAAACCGACGACGAGATCATGGCAGTTACGGCTGAAGTTGAAGAACCGGCCCCCGCAACAACCCCGTATAAAGATTTTTATGTCGGCAAAGGCTCAACCGTTATTAACGCAGTTGATTTCGACATTGACGGTTTTTATGAATATACTATGGAAGTAAATGAATGGGCTCAGCAGGGAAACGCTACATATAATTTCAGGCCCGAATTTGCAGAAGAAGGCGACGGCCCTCAGACAGAAGACGCTTTTGTCGGAGGCGAAAATATCGGCTCGGTATGTTATACTGAACCCGACGAATGGCTTGAGTACACAATTAATGTGACAAATGCAGGCAAATATTTGGTGAGCGGCTGGGCTTCTTCCGGAAGCGCCGGCGCGGTTGCTGAAATTTACTGCAACGAAGAATTGATTGGCTCGTTTGACGTAGCTAACGAAGGCTGGGGAAATTATTCTTTGTATAATGCGGGAATAATTGATCTGGAAGAGGGAATATACGTAATAAAAACCGTATGGCCTAACGGCGGCTTGAATTTTGCCGCATTAGTATTCACAGAGCTTTACGGCGAAACGGCGGCTCCTGTAATAGACGGCATTATCGACCCAATCTGGAATAACACCGAAGCATTTGATGTTGATATAGTAAAAGTAGGCGAATACTCCGGAGTTGACGGATATTTCAAAGTTTTATGGGACGAAGAAAAACTCTATGTTCTGGTAGTCGTACCCGATACTACGCCAAATCATGAACATAACGACAATTATCAAAAAGACGGCATCGAAGTTCCGATTGACTTCTTTAATACAAAATCCAAAACTTATGAAAACGAAGGCCAGATTAATATTACGTTCTTCGCAGAAGGCGTAAGCAGCGAAGGCAACCGTATGCACTTTGGAAACGACGGACAGGGATTATGGACCGGAGATATGATAGACTGGGCCGTTACTGTAACAGAAGAAGGCTATATATATGAAATCGCGTTTAACTATGCCGCTGCAGGAATAGTTCCCGCCGCTACAATAGGCATGGATATGCAGATCAACGACAACGCCGAAGGCACCGGAAGAACTGCTTGTTACGCATGGAATGACGACGCGGATCAGGTATGGGGGAATCCGACATATATGGGAAATATTAAACTTCTCGCAAACGGAACTACGACGATAGGGCAAGCTCCCAAAGTAGAAGAGCCTCCCGCACCTCCCGCTCAAAACCTCGAAGATGACGAGTTGCCGCTTCTGATGATTGATGACGGGGCAGGCAGTGGTGACGAACCGGAAAAAGTTAATCCGGCTTCAGGCGATTCGATTATATTCCCGATAATATTGATCGCTTTGCTCGGAATAGCAGTTGTGACTGTAAAAAAAGTAAAAGTAAAATAACAGTTTAGTTTTTACGCAAAAATTACAGGGGCGGAATTGAATCCGCCCCTTAATTATATAGATATATAATTTATAATTTTGGAGGATTTGATAAAAATGGACAGTGCGGAAAATATAATCAAAAAAAGAAAACAAAGATGGATTGATTTGTATTCTAATAATCAAAAACCCGGAGCGGTTATTTTCATGGGTCAGGATTACGGCAGCCGTCCTTTGCCGTATCCCGAAAATAAAAACAGACGCATAGAATATATTTTAAACATGTATAAAATCCAAATGGATTCGCTCGAATATATGGACGACGACAAAATCCCGTTTGTATGCCCCTACACAGGAACAGAGATTTTTGCCAACGCCTTTGGTTGCAAAGTTTCATATCCGGTAAACGATATGCCATTTGCGCTGCCGCTCGTGCATAATTCATCAGATGCGGCAAAAATAAAATATCCTGATTTGAAAAATTCTCCCCCGATTGCGGAAATATTTGATATTGCCGATAAACTGAGAAACTCTGCGCCCGACGCGCTAATGCAGCTGCCTGATATTCAAAGCCCGCTTGATATTGCCGCGTTGATCTGGAACAAAGAAGATTTTTTTGCGGCTATGTACGAAGACCCCGAAGCAGTAAAAGAATTAATCTCAATGACCGAAAATTTTCTGACTGAATTTCTGGATTTCTGGTTTGAGCGTTACGGGAAAGAATTTATCGCCCATCATCCTGATTATTATATGCCTTGCGGCGTAACTTTTTCAGAAGATGAAGTAGGGGCGATAAGCCCGGATATGTTTGAGGAATTTTCGCTCGGTTCTTTAAACAGGCTCTCTGACAGATACGGCGCGGCAGGAATGCACTGCTGCGCGGATTCACGGCACCAGTGGGAAAATTTCAAAAAAATAAAAAACCTGAAATTAATTAATTTAAACCTGACTCATACCCCAAATGATTTTCAGAAAGCGTATAAATATTTTGAAGATACATGCGTCCAGATGCACAGCGGCCCGAATGTAGACGACGAATTATATTTTAACAGCAAAAATATGCGCGTCGTAATACAGGACTGGGCAAACAGTAAACAAGACGCGGCAGAAAAATGCAAAAGGCTGAGAGAAAAATATTGTTTACAATAATAATTTATAACGTAGGAAATTTATATAATATACGCTCTAATCTTTTATTTGAACGAAAATTCTATTGTCAGTTGAAAAAAACTCTAATACGAATATATGGACTTGAATTATTTGATTTGATATAATGATACCAGAATCGATTCAAAAATAATTTCAAATAAATAATTTAAGGAGCATATAATTATGGAATTTAACTTTGGTGAAAAAATGAAATCATTGCGTAAAAAGCGCAATTTAACCCAAGAACAACTTGCGGAAATTTTAAATGTGTCTTTTCAAGCGGTAAGCAAATGGGAAACGAATGCCGCGACTCCCGATATATCAATGTTTCCTATAATCTCCAATTTTTACGGCGTGACCACAGATGAACTGCTCGGAGTTGACGTAAGCAGAACCAATGAAATTGTAAATGAAATATGCGTGAAAGCCGACAATTTATTCAATGAACGCAAATATCTTGAAGCTCTCCCTATCCTGCGTAAAGCTGTTACTGATTATCCTGCAAAAGAAGAATTACAATACCGGCTTGCATGGGCATTGAGAGGATATGTAAGAGAAAACAAAGAAAAAGATGATGACCGTGACGAAGCAATCGGCATTTATATGAAAATTCTTGATACTTCTGCAAATATGGAAATGCGTTCAAAAGTCCTCCGCGACCTTGTGTATGTTCATTATCCGCATGATATTACAACCGCAAAGACTTTTGTTAAACAGCTTGCGTCATTCGATGTATGTTACGAATATATATTGGGATGTTCAAATCTTCTTGAAGGTCAGGAACTTGCGGACTTTTTAAAAAGCAATATTGCTCTTTTCGGAAACGCAATATTAGGCTGTCTTGAATACTTTACAAATTATAATCCTCTTATCATTACCGAAGAGCAAATGGCACCGGAAACGATTGAAAGTGCGAAGCAAAAAGTCGAATTCATGAAAAAAATCCTTGAATAAAACTTTTTATGAAAATGACTGATAATAAGCATTTTCTACGTTGATCTCAATATATCCCCCGGCTTGATTTCGCGTTCCCGCCAGATACTGTTCGCGTTTTTGATATTCTCGTCGATTTTTATTTTATAAATCATAAACGGACGCGGAGCGGATTCTATCGGCTGGTTATCTTCGTCGAGCAGATTGCTTATAATAATATCATCGCCGAAACACGACGGCGATAATATCTGCGCTTTTTGGTTTAATATAACTTTGTTTTTCTGCTCAAAAACCGCCAGAGAATTTTCCCTGTCGTAATAAACGCAAGTGCCAAGATATGTTTTTTCCCGTATATATTCGGGATTTTTGCAGATTTTAGCGTCGGTTTCAGGACGATCGTAAAAAAATCCCGTGTCGTATTCCCTGCGGCTGACGGATTCTGTCTCTTCTTTTAATTTCTGTATCAAATCATCGCCGTAGGGGTCGCACACTGGGCGACCCGTGTTTTGATATATTTCGGGACGCCCGGGTGTGCGTCCCCTACGATAATAAAAATCGTCAAGAGCGATTCTATATGCGTTTGTTATACACGCGGTATAATACGCGCTTTTCATTCTGCCCTCTATTTTAAACGCGTTTATCCCGCTCATAACCAAATCTTCGATATGCTCGATCATACATAAATCTTTTGAGGAAAACAAAAACGTCCCCGTATTATCTTCATAATCTTCGGTTATCTCTAAATATTCATCCGGGCGTTTTTCTTCTGAGACATAATGCGTATGATATTTCCAGCGGCACGGCTGGGCGCACGCGCCTTTATTTGCGTCCCTTGAAGTATAATAATTAGACAAAAGACATCTGCCCGAATAAGAAACGCACATAGACCCGTGAACAAAACACTCCAACTCAACTTGAATTTTGTCGCCGATATTATCTTTTATCGTTTTTATATCGTCAAAACTAAGTTCTCTCGATAAAATTATTCTTTTGACTCCAAATTCAGCCCACGCGAGGCACGACAAATGATTCTGGACGTTTGCCTGAGTAGATATATGAATATCAGTCTCAGGCAATATTTTTTTCACAAGAGATACAACGCCTATATCAGCGCAGATAAAAGCGTCCGGTTTATCTTTGAGATTTTTTATTTCGCTTAAATAGCTTTTTAATTCGTTTATATCCGCGTCACGCGGGACTGTATTTACTGTCAGATATAATTTTTTTCCCCAACTGTGAGTATAAACGCACGCTTTTTCTATTTCTTCAAGCGTGAAATTATCGGCTGAGGCTCTCATGCCGAAGTTTTTCCCCGAAAAATAAACCGCGTCCGCCCCGAAATTCAGGGCGGATTTTAGCTTTTCAAAATTTCCGGCGGGAGATAAAATTTCGGGTTTTTGCGGCAGGTTATCATAAATCATTTTAATCATGTCAATATATTATTAACCTCCCGACTTGGCTAAAATTTTGTTTGCCTCGTGCTGGGCGTTTGTCTGCGCGTAATAGACCTGCCCGGTATTTATATTGGCGACAAAGAAATAATACGGGTATGGGCCGCCGTTATCTCCTTCTGCGGGCCATAACGCGGCGGTTATTGCCTCGTATCCCGGATTGCATATCGCGCTGGGGGTCAAGCCGCTGCGCGTATATGTGTTGTACGGCAGGTCTTCTTTTAAATCCGCATCGGTCAAATCAGCTTTATGCTGCCCGTATGAATATAATATCGTAGCGTCGGATTCCAGACGCGGGAAAGACGCGCTGTGGAGCAGCCTGTTATGGAAAACCGCCGAAATCGGCTCGAAATCATAAGGGAATTTAGCTTCCCTTTCAACTATTGAGGCTAAAATTATCGCGTCGTCGATAGTAAAATGCCTCCCGGTCGCCGCTAAATATGCCGTATCGAGTATTTCGCATTTTTTATAGCATTCTTCGGTGAATTTACTGTTAAAGTTATCAAGAAATCTTATTATTATATTTAATTCTGTCTCGTCTTTGTAAAAATCGTAGGTATCCGGAAACAGATAGCCCTCAAGCTTATATTTTCTGTCGGGGGAAAGCTCGGTCTCATAAAGCGTCTTTAAAAATCTGTAATTATATGCTGAGAAATCTGTTTTATTTATAACTTCTATAAATTTATCCCGCGTCCCCATATTATTATTAATTACAAACTCATCTATTATCTGGTCAATTGTGAAACCCTCCGGGATAACAACGCGCACCGCTTCCCTCGCGGCGGCCTTTTTCCTGAATGTATAGACAAATTCGTCATAGTTCATATCAGA
The DNA here is from genome assembly GCA_009783265.1 of Oscillospiraceae bacterium. Lineage (GTDB taxonomy): Bacteria > Bacillota > Clostridia > Oscillospirales > WRJC01 > WRJC01. The sequence continues at coordinate 8,841 of WRHM01000009.1, read as the reverse complement.
GGAAACAGGATAAGTGCCGGATTCAAACTCCCATTCGGCGTCTTTTTTTCTGTAATTTATATAAAAATTAAAAATTTTAGGGTATTTTATAAGTTTATTTTCATATAAAATCTGTGAAATCTGCTCTATGCTGACTTCTTCGGGAATAGTGACATTTGCCGCGACCGGTTCTTTTAAAAAGGCGAAAACATCGTTTGCTATCATTATCATATTATACGCCAGAATACCGGATATAATAATTACTCCCAGTATATAAAGCACAACTTTTAAAATACCGGACATAATAGAGCCGCTTCTTTTTGATTCGGCTTCGGCGTTTTTATTTCTGGCTTTGATTTTTTCTTTGTTTTCAGAGACTTTCATGTTGTTGTCATCATCTGACGGCGTTTTTTTTCTTCTGCTTGTGTTCTCCGGCTCAGAAAACCGCTGCCTGCTTGATTTTATGTCGCGTCCCGTATAATGATATGTCCCGTCGCTGTTTCTTGTCTGGGCAGATTTACCTGAGTTTTGATTATTAGAATTTCGCGTTTTCGCGTTTTTATCGCTTTTATTACTTTTATCAAATGTTCTTGTGTGACCGCTCTGAAATGCGTCGGTCATATTGGCTTCTCTTGCCGCTTGCGGGTTCTGGCCTGTTTGCCTTGGCGGTGTTGTTTCCGATTGATTAGATTGATTAAATTGATTGGAATGCTGAGAACGTTGGGAATTAGGCGGAGCGGGCCTTCTTGGAGCGACTATCGGATTTGCTCTTTGCTGCTGTTGCTGTTGTGGGGAACGAACAGGCCTGTTTTGGTTTATATTTTGCCTGTATCTGTCTGTCTGTTCTGAGGGCACAACGTTATTTCCCGGATTCGGCCGGGCCTGACGGGGCGGATTTTGCCCCGGTGGTATTTGACCCGCGTCACTGCTTTTATTATCCCGGTTATTTTTATTTTGTCTGTCCTGATTATTCAGAATATTCATAATATCCTGAATATCTTGAATATCATCGTTCTCGGTATTCTCGATATTTTTATTTTGTTTTTGATTTTGTCCTTGGTTTTCGTTTATATCTCTGTTCATTGAGATTTCACCTTTTTTTATTTTTATAAATAAATATTATCTTAACATGATTATTATATAAAAATATATATAATAAATATTATTATCGCGGCGAGAAAAGTCGGGGAGAAAAAAGATTTGGACAGTTTGACTATTATTGTGCCTCTGCGTTTATTCTCTGGGAGAACTACCGGGGAAGGCTCGTTGCCGTACGCTTTTTTATAATATATTCCCTCAAGATTATTTAAAACAAGATTGATAAAAATTATTAAAATAATAGAAATCAGAAATATAAAAATAACCCTGTTCTGCTCAAATTTTAGTACTCCCAGAAGTTTATCCAGTAAATATATGCTGCAAAAATTATATCCCGCGTGAAGTATCATTGCGTACAAAACAGAATTTGTGATTTTCGCCAGAATATAAAAAATTATTGCGGCGAAAAAATACGACGGGAAAAACTTCAGGGAAAAGTGAGACATAGCAAAAGCGGCAGAAGTAATAATAACCGCGCAGAAAGCTCCGTATTTTTCATATTCAGCCGAAAGCACCGCCCTGAAAAAAAGTTCTTCGCAGAATGCCGGCAGGATAACAAAAGAAATCAAAATTCCCATGTCATATACGGGATTTCCTCCGGTAAAAAACATAAACGGCAAAACGCTTTCGATATTTGCCGCCGGTCCGCCAAAATAAAACATCAGCGAATTAATCAAAACAGTCCCCGATATGAGAACAAGAAACATATATATAACCAACGCTATATATTTCGGCTTAGGCAAATCTAATTTAAGATTTTTTGAATATCCCGCGCCTTTGAGCTTGATATAAAAAACTGCGGGAAGCAAAAACGCGCATATATTTGATATTACGGCAAGTATGAAAAATTTATCGGGCTTGTATTTTATATTGTTTAAAGCGATAAAATCTATGTTTTCGTCTATTATTTGGTCAGATTGCAAGGATTGCCCGCCAACGGGTTCAGTATAAACAACATCGCTGTTAGTAAAAAATACGCTCTGGAATAAAATCAAAATAATCATTGCCGCAATCAACAGGCACGGAGCCGCTATATTATTCGATATATTCATAAAATATCAGCTCCTTTCTTTACAATTATGATTATATCACAACCACGCCTTTTTCTGTTATAACCACGTCAAGCTTAATATCATATTTCCCTTTCGGGAGCTTGTTTGCTTTAAACTCAGAATAGCATAATCCGATTTTAGTTCCCTCGAAAGTAGGCAGAAACCTGTCGTAATATCCTTTGCCGTACCCCATTCTGTAACCGTCCGGGTCATAAGACAGGCATGGGATAACGCAAACTGCGAGAGGGGGTCTTTTGCCGCCGGTAATATTTGAATTAAAAAAATCCCTGAAATCCGGATTGATATTGGGAGGCTCAAGTATATTATAGCTCCCGGAATATAATTCATCGGTTGAGTTTATCGTTTTAAACGACATAGTATTATCTGCCGGATTTGATACCGGGCAGGCGACAATTTTTTTATTTGTAAGGGAATGCTCAATTATTGACGAAGTAGAAATTTCGTCTTTTGTCGAAGCGTATATTAATATTATATCACAAAATCTGTACGATATCGAGCCCAGAAAAATATTCGATATTTTTCTGTCCCATTCTTCGCGTATTTCAGGGAGGATACTTCTCCGGTTTTCTAAAAGCTCAGCTCTTAAATCATTTTTTTGTTTGCGCAGTTCACACATATTAACCCTCATAAATTCAATAAAACTAAATAAAATCTAATAAAATAAAATCTGCTCCCCGATTTTTTTCGCTTCGTCCTCGCTTTTTAAAATCCTGACAAGCTCAAGCCCGAATTCAATCGAAACCCCGGCAGCCGCGGCAGTCGTAAAAATACCGTCCGTAATAACTTTCGCGTTTTCTTCAAGAACCGCGCCGCCCTCTGTAAGATAATGCCTAAACGACGGATAAGCCGTCGCTCTTATATTTTTCAAATAAGGACCAACCCTCGCCAAAATCGACGGAGCCGCGCAGATTGCCCCAATCGGGATCTGATGCATAAAACAGTGGCCAATAAACCATTTCACGCTTCCGGATTCATATAAATTCTCAACCCCGGTTCCGCCTCCGGGAAGAACGATCATATCCAATCCGTCTGACCCGGCTATACTTTCATGTATATCCGCAATAACTTCTATTCCGTGAGAACCGGTAACTTTTTTATCGTCTGTATTTTTGTCTCCGCCGACTTTGACTGTTATAACTTCAAGCCTCGCGCGTCTTAATATATCAATGGGCGCGACTGCTTCGCATTCTTCAAAGCCGTCCGCAAGAAAAACATATATCATAAAATTATCTCTCTCCTTAATTAATTTTATTTTTTATATATTCATAAACATATTAATATAAACAGGGATTTTAATACTATTAATTATATTTTTTATATCGTCAGTCAACGGCAAAATCATCGCCAGCGAAATATTTTGGCTGTCTGAACACGATATTGGAGGGATATTTATCTCGCAATTTATGTTGTCCCCCAAAGCTATAATAAAATCCGTGAGGAGTTTAATTGTTTCTTCATATTTTTTTTGCGTATTTTCTTTTATTTTACTGTACTCTGGGATTATTATATCATCAATATAATAAGTATTTTTATATTTTTTGTAAAAAACATAACAAAATTTTTCGACATTATTTTCAAAAACGGCAAAATGCGCCTCAATTTCGGGATTTTCATGAACATCTAAATAAGATTTTGCGCATTTGAAATAAAACAGCCTGTCTTTTAACGGAGCTAATTCCTGATTCAGAGTAAATTCAGCGTAAGAATTATATAACCAGTCAAAAATATCTATATCTGTTATATCTTTGTCTGTCAATCTAAATTCAGCCCCCTTTTGAAAGGAGGAGGCGGCAAAGCCGACGGGGGTTTGCACAATTATCTTTTTTGCCCCGTATATACTCTCAAACCCAAACTTTGAATAAAAATCAAATAGCTTTTGATTTTGACCCTGCGGGAATAAAAAAACCGCTTTAAGCCCCCTGTTTTTGCACAATTCGGCTGAATATTCTATAAGTTTTGACATATAGCCTTTATTTTGATATTCTTTTTTTGTAGCTGCCGCAAAAAGATATGCGCAATATCCCAAAATTTTTGTATTTGAATAAAATTCAAATTCTATAAGATACAGCACAGACGCTATTTTCCCGTTCTCTTCCAGAACAACAGGGACGTTATATTCGGGAATCATATAAGCGTCCAAAAAAGACGATATAAATTTTTCGTCGTCGCCAAACGCTTCGCCCCAAAGATTAATCAATTCTGTTCTGTGCGAAAAATCCGCAAGTGATATTTTACACATAATTTTATATCACCAACTCAAATAAATTCCTGCTTATTTCCTCTTCACTTTTCGGGACTAAATTTCCGTGTTCGTTCCTCCTGTAACAGACGATTCTTTCCCAGCCCAGATATTTTGCCGCATATAAACCGGCTTCATAGCTGTTTCTCAAATGCTCAGGGTCATTTTCGTGTATATCTTTTGTTGCCTGCGTCTTTTTTGCCCTTTCTTCTAACAGCGGCAGCGCGACGTCCGGGTGCATGTCAAATAAAACCGTCAGGTCAGGTTTGGGTATTTTTAATTTATTGAATTCATAATCGTAAAGCCAGTCTAAAAATTTATCCCATTCGGTTTTGGGAAGTTTGGATAACTGATGCACGGCGTTTGCCGTCGTATAACGGTTAGCGATAATAATAGCGTTTTCTTTGCCGTAAAATTCTCTCCATTTTGTCATATAAGATACATAACGGTCAGCGGCGTAAAACGACGATGCGGCGTAAGCGTTTACGCTGTTGGGGTTATTCCCCAACCCGCCGTACAAATATAATTTTACAAGAGACGAGCTCTCGCTCTCATAATCGGGAAATGTGAGATATAAAACTTCCTTTCCCGTTTCTCTGAGCTTTTGCTCGAGAATTTTTGCCTGAGTCGTTTTACCCGACGCGTCTATTCCGTCAAATGCGATAAGATAACCCATTTTTTTAATCCTTTTGATTTTATTTATTTAATTTTTGATTAAATTTTTATTTCCAAATAAAAAATAATTAATTTTGTAGATTTTATTTATATATTTGTTATAATTATACTATATTATATTATATAATAATGTCTGAACGCAAATATTAAGAAAATATTAAAAATTCAAAGAAATAAAGGAGAATATAATATGAACGGCAAGTTGCCAAAAAAATTTAATCCGGACAGGGTCGGCAAAGTGGATGATTTAAAGCAAATGTGGGAATGGAACAAAAAAACATACGGACCTCAAATTCATTTTTCATATAAAAAAGATAAATCAGTAGTCGATATTACATTCAATGAAATATATGATATTATCCAGAAAGCAGGGACGGCATTCTATAAAATAGGGGTTATGGGAGAAACTATAGCGATTCTTACCGAAACGCGCTACGAGTGGCTGGTTTCTTATATGGCGACGGTAAACGGCAACGGAATAGTAGTGCCGATGGACAGGGAACTTTCAGAAGAACAGATCCTGAATTTTCTGGAAAGGTCAAAAACTAAATGCGTGGTTTATTCGGGAGCGTTTGCCAAACTGATAGAAAACTACGCGAAGACTTCGGACAGACCGGAAAAAACGGCTGAAATCTTTGTGAATTTTGATCTGGAGCCGGAAAAAGAAGAATTACCAGAATATAAAGACTATAAAATATATTCTTTTGAAAATCTACTGAAAATCGGTGAAGATGCGCTAAAAGACGGCTGCGCGGATTTCACGGACGTTGTTATAGACAATGAAAAACCCTGCGCGTATCTGTTCACTTCGGGCACGACCGGGACAAGCAAAGCCGTTATGCTGTCGCATAAAAATATCGCGTCAAACGCTTATAACGCCGCGTGCTGCGCCTCTTTCGGTTTTAATGATGTTATGGTTGCGGTGCTTCCCATTCATCACTCTTACGAAACGACATGCACGTTTTTTGCTTCTTCAATGCTTGGGTCGCATATCTGCCAAAACGAGTCAATTAAAATGGTAATGCGCAATTTTCAGTTTTATAAACCGGACAAGCTCGCTCTCGTGCCTCTTTTCGTCGATAACATGGTCAAAAAAGTCTGGGACGAAATAGAGAAGAAAGGCAAAACCAAAACAGTTAAAACAGCTATAAAATTAAGCAACGCCCTGAGAAAAGTCGGGATCGATTTAAGAAAAAAGCTGTTTAAAGATATATTGGCAGCATTCGGCGGCAATTTAAACGCCATTATAGCCGGGGGCGCGCCGCTTAACCCGGAACACATAAAAACCATGGACGCATTCGGGATAAGCGTCTGGCAGGGCTACGGAATAACTGAATGCTCGCCGCTTGTGGCTGTAATGCCCGGAGATATGCATCTGAAAAAGAGCGAATCGGTGGGATACCCCGTTTTCCAGAATGAAGTTAAAATCGGCGAAAAAGACGAAAACGGCAACGGCGAGATTCTTGTAAAAGGCGATAACGTCATGCTCGGATATTTAGACAACGAAGAAGCCACTAAAGAAGTGTTCACAGAGGACGGGTTTTTCAAAACCGGAGATATAGGATATATCGACAAAGACGGATATGTATATATAACAGGCCGCAAGAAAAATATAATTATTTTAAGCAACGGCAAAAATATCTATCCGGAAGAAATAGAAGAATATTTAATGAAAATCGAAGGCTTAAAAGAGTGCGCCGTAATCGGCCGTAAAAAAGAAACCGGTGAAGATAATATCACGGCTCTTATTTTCCCGGATCTGGAACTCGAAAAATTCGCAGGCAAAGAATTTAAAGAAATCGAAGCATATATGAAAGAAGAAGTTAATAACGTCAACAAAGAACTGCCTGTATTTAAACAGATAACAGAAGTCGAAGTCCGCGAGGTTGAGTTTGAAAAGACTACGACTAAAAAGATTATGAGATATAAATTAAAATAAAATTATAAATATTTTTTAAAACAAAACGAAAAAATATAAAAGGAGCGGAAATCATGTTTGAAAAGATAAAAAAGCTTCTCGTCGAGCAAATGGGAATAGACGAAAAACTTATAATCCCCGAGGCAAAACTTATAGCTGATCTTGAACTGAATTCTATTGAACTCGCGGAATTTATCCTGACATGCGAAGAAGAATTTGAAATCTCGATAAAAGACGAAGATTTAAAAAAACTTGTGTGCGTCAGCGATATTGTCGAATATATAGAAAATTTATAGAATTAATTTATTAGATATAAATATATAAATGCGTAATTTTATCAAGCGCGGAGCGTAAATCTCCGCGCCTATAAATAGTCTACGAAATTAGATTTAGTTTATATCAAAGGAAGAAAATTTATGATTTCAATTTTAATGCTGTTATTAATAATTATATATATTTTTATTTTTGTGGCTATAGCTATAGAAATTTTGTTAATTTATTTATTTAAAATATTAATCGGCAAATATATAGATATTTCTTCAATAAAAATTACTGATATAATAAAGTTAAAATATTATTCGATTTTAATAGGAACGAGTACAGGATTTATAATCGCGATTTTAATAGCAATTTTTTTGCCTAATATGTTCAATTTTAGTAGTGGAAAATTATTTGGGTATATTGTAAGTATAAGTACTATAGCTTTTTGCTGTGTTGATACTATTTTTACAATTAAATTTATTTTTGAAAAAAATTCGTTTCGTATAATTTTAACAGCTTTTTTTATTGCTACATACAGCATAATACTTTATTTATTACAGCCTTCAATAATGTAATCAAATTTTTATTTAAACAAGTCTGCCAAAAGCTCAAGGATTTTAAATCTTATCACATATTTACTGCCTTTGTCTTTTTTCAGAATATTTATCTGATCGTTTGAATATCCCGCGACTGCAAGCTCGTCCTCTATTTTTGAGCCTGAAAGGCAAAGCGGGGGAAATAATACGCACCACCAGTTTTTGCCGTCGCCTTCGCCTATGATTATTCTCAGCGAATTGTATTTCCCCGACGGGAAAATATAATCTTCGCCGCTTGAATCCGTATATATTTTTTCGGGATATACTTCTCTTGAAAGCGTCGTTTTAACGCTATAATCATAATCTTTTTGTTTTTGATTTATAAAATCTTTTATTTTAAGTTCTATATATTCTAAATTATCCTGTATTTTTTCGCCGGCTTCTTCTGCGTTTTTGCAGTCTTGCGTGAGTTCGTCTATATCACTGAGTATGTAGTCTCTCACTTCAAGTTTTAAATTCTGGTCGTCTTTACTGTCTGAATTGGCGAGCACATGCAAACGGATTAAACTATCATAGATTTTATGCTCGCCGTTTACCGGCATAAACGCGCAAAAACAGGAAGTAATCAAAATACATGCGCAAAAGACAGCGGCTATATTTACTATTTTCCCTGAATTGTTTAAATCTTTTATTTTGCCAATAATATTTTTCATAAAATTCAATTCCCAATTCCCGATTCCCAAATCGCAATAAGCAATAATTTATTTTTATTTATTGGAATTATTGGCCGTTTTTGGATTTTTTATACAAACATGCGAACAAAATAAAATTTTATAAGTATAACTATATAATAACATAATATTAAATTATTTAAATCGAGGTTATTTTATGAAAAACGTAAAAAAATATAAAAATCTATATGCTTTAATTGTTCTTGTTTTATAGTTAAATAAGTTTAAAAGAGTCTGAAATAGCAAGGTCGAGAGAATCGAATTGAGAAATGACTTTTTTGAGCCTGCGTTTAAGCCAAGACCAAAAATTCTCAATGAGATTGAGTTCAGG
>WRHM01000008.1 GCA_009783265.1 Oscillospiraceae bacterium | reverse complement strand
TTAATTTTTTTTTAAAAAAAAATTATTTATAAAAAGGGGGGGGTGAGTGAGAGGGGGGGGTATTCCCTCCCCCTCTCTTGATTTCTTTTTTGTTACTTTTTGTGAAATGTCAAAAAGTATATTATATATTTATATTAAGATTAGTTTGACAAAATAATAAAAATATGTTATAATTTATGCAGATATTATATAATTAAGAGAGTGCTATAATAATGATTATTTTGGGAATAGACCCCGGACTTGCGACTGTTGGATACGGCATATTAAAATACGAAAAAAACAAGTTTACGACTATTGATTACAACGCTATTATAACCCCTCCCCGTATTCCGGTTCACGAACGCCTGAAAATGATATATGATAATTTACAGCAGATAATAGATATTTATAATCCCGATGATCTTGCCATAGAAGAGCTTTTCTATAATACCAATCAGAAAACTATTATTTCAGTATGCGAGGCAAGAGGGGTTATTGTATTATGCGCTCACCAGAACGGCTTGAATATCGACGAATATACCCCGTTGCAGGTCAAGCAGTCTGTTGTCGGTTACGGACGCGCCGAAAAAAAACAGGTTCAGGTAATGGTCAAAAACATGCTCAATCTTGAAAAAGTCCCAAAGCCTGATGATGTTGCAGACGCTCTTGCCATCGCTATCTGCCACGCTCATTCAAAATCCACGAATCTGCTGTTTAATATAATGAACAAAAAATAATTTTAAATATAAAAAACAGGGAGAATATAAAAAGATGTATTATCACATAGAGGGCATATTATCTTACAAAGACGCGAATTTATGCGTTATAGACTGCGGCGGCGTAGGCTATAAACTAAACATAAGCTACACGACTTATTCAAGACTTCCCGAACTTGGCAAGCCGGTTAAACTCTTCACGCATTTGGTCGTAAAAGAAGACGCGCTTGATTTAATAGGTTTCAGCGATTTATCCGAAAAGAGTATGTTTTTAATGCTTCTCACAATTTCGGGAGTAGGAGTAAAAGTGGCTAATTCCGTGTTGTCTGCCTTATCTCCCGAAAGGTTTGCATTTGCCGTAGCTTCAGGAGATTATAAAGAGATTGCGACGGCTAACGGAGTAAGTACAAAAACAGCGCAGAAAATAATTCTTGAGTTAAAAGACAAAATAGACAAAGAAAACATGTCGTCGTCAAAATCGGACAGGAATGACAATCAATTCACAGACAGTATGCCTGTTGCCGGAAATGTAAGAGGCGACGCAATAGTCGCGCTTATGGCGACGGGATATTCGAGAAACGAAGCAAACGATGCTTTAAAGAATATAGATTTGTCGAAGCCGCTTGAAGAGATAATAAAACTGGCGTTTAGGAATTTAATAAGAGGATAATAGCTGATAAAAAATGTTGAATTTAAAATTAAGATTTTAAGATAAGGATAAACAGATTTATGGAAAAAAACAAAGATATGGAATATAATAATATTAATGGCAATATAGAATCCAGTGTTTATGAAAATTATGAGGATTATGACGATTCAGACGAAAGAACCCGTGTCGTCTCGACTAAATATCAGGACGATGACAGTAACGCCGAACTTTCGCTGAGACCTAAAAACCTGAAAGAATTTAACGGTCAGGATAAAGTCAAAGAAAATCTCAAAATTTTTATTGACGCGGCAAAAGAGAGAAACGAAAGTTTGGACCATGTTCTGTTATACGGGCCTCCCGGTCTTGGAAAAACGTGCCTGTCTGCAATAATCGCAAATGAAATGGGTGTGAACCTGCGTATAACTTCAGGGCCGGCGATAGAGCGTCAGGGTGATTTAGCCGCGATTCTTTCGGGATTGTCAGACGGCGACGTTTTGTTTATAGATGAGATTCACAGATTGTCGAGAGTAGTTGAGGAAGTTTTATATCCCGCAATGGAAGATTTTGTTTTTGATATAATAATCGGCAAAGGTCCGGCAGCGAGAAGTATAAGGATAGACTTGCCGAAATTTACCCTCGTCGGCGCGACGACAAGGGCGGGGCAGTTGTCAGCCCCTTTACGCGACAGGTTCGGCGTAGTCGAGAGGCTTGATTTATACACGCATGAACAGCTTGCGGTAATAGTAAAACGGAGCGCGGCACTTCTGGGCATGGAAATAGACGAAAGCGGAGCTATAGAGATAGCGTCGCGGTCAAGGGGAACTCCCAGAGTCGCCAACAGAATACTGAAAAGAGTGCGCGACGTTGCTCAAGTAAAAAGACGCAGCGTTATAGATAAAGAGATAGCCGACATAGCACTGAACTTGCTTGAAATAGACAAGCTGGGTCTTGATTCTACTGACAGGCGTATGCTTGAAGCGATAATAAAATTTTTCGACGGAGGGCCTGTGGGACTTGAAACCCTCGCGGCGACAATCAACGAAGAAGCGGTAACTCTGGAAGATGTGGTCGAGCCGTTTTTACTGCAAATCGGCTTTTTGAACAGAACTCCCAGGGGAAGGTGCGCGACAAGGGGAGCGTACGAGCATTTGAAAATAGAATACCGGCCGGTTAATAACTGGCAGATGTCGTTTGACGATGACGACGAATAAAATAAATATTGGATCACATAAAATTAATTAAAATTAATTATGTAGGGGACGATGTTGATGTCGTCCCTCGAATTTAATATCATGGGTATTACGCAAACCCCCGTTAAATGCGTTGCGTTTGGCACCCAATTTTAAAAGGGGGCTTTTCAGGAAAGTTAAATTGATATAAAAATTAAAAACAGGAGGGCAATATTTTAAAATATAATGGGTAAATATTTCGGTACGGACGGAGTGAGGGGTACGGCTAATAAAGATTTAGACGTGACTTTGGCTTATAAAATAGGTCTCTCGGCTTCAGACGTTTTAATTAAAAATATAAATAAAAATAATAAAAAGCCGAAAATTATTATCGGCAAAGACACAAGAATATCGGGAGATATGTTTGAGTCTGCTATAGCTTCGGGAATTTGCGCGGGAGGCTGCAATGTTATTTTATGCGGGATTATCCCAACGCCGGCTGTTGCGTTTCTTGTGAAAGAATGCGGGTTTGACGCGGGTATAATGATTTCGGCGTCGCATAATCAGGCATTTGACAACGGTATAAAAATATTTAATTCTCAGGGATATAAATTATCAGATGAACTTGAAGAAAAAATAGAATACGCAATAGATAATTATGCAAAAATAGAGTTAAAAACCGGCGGATTTATCGGTACTGTCACAACAGATGATAAAATTATAGAAAAATATATAAATCATGTCTCTGAAATAAATAAAATAATTGACACGCGGTATAATATCAGGATTTTAATAGACTGCGCGAACGGGTCGGCTTCTGAAACGGCGGAAAAAATTTTTGACGGTGAAAAAGTTTCTTACAGTATAATAAATTCTGACCCTGACGGATTAAATATAAATAACAAATGCGGGTCAACTAATTTAGACGAATTAAAAAAACGCATGAAATTAGGCGGATTTGATATTGGCTTTGCGTTTGACGGAGACGCTGACAGATGTCTCGCAATAGACGAAACAGGAGAAATTATCGACGGCGATAAAATTATATGCGTTCTCGCAGACGATATGAAGCAAAAGGGCAAATTAAAAAATAATTCTGTCGCAGTTACAAAAATGTCAAACTTAGGCTTGCATAAATTCTGCGAAAGCAGGGGGATAAACGTCGAGCAGACAGACGTCGGCGACAGGTTTGTATTGGAGCGTATGCTTGAAAGAGATATAAATATCGGCGGCGAACAGTCGGGGCATATAATAATCTCAGACTACGCAACGACCGGAGACGGCCAGATAACGGCTGTATTAGTTCTGGATATTTTACGCAAATATAAATCAACGGGAAAAACTGCAAGCGAAATATTCGGCGATATGAAGCCATATCCGCAGCTTGTCATAGGCGTAAAAGTTGAGAACGGCAGGAAAAAAGAAATAATGTCTGATGAAAAAGTAACTGAAGAAGTCGAGAGAGTAAAAAAATTATTAGACGGCAACGGGCGCGTTTTGCTCAGACCGTCGGGAACAGAGCCGCTTATCAGGATTATGATCGAGGGAGAAAACGAAGATATTATCACAGAATACGTAAAAGATATAGAAAGGGTTATATTGGGGAAATTGGGGACATAAAAATCAGTAACTATTACTGTGAAAGGAGAATTTGTTGTGAATGTAGAAATGGTAACTTGCGTAATGATAAAAAATCCCGAAACGAATGAAATTCTTATTCAGAATCGTACGCAGAATTATCCGGGTTATTCTTTCCCCGGCGGTCACGTTGAACGAGGCGAGAGCATATATGACTGCGCTGTGCGAGAGGTCAAAGAAGAAACAGGGCTTGATGCAAAGAATCTAAAATACTGTGGAGTTGTTCATTGGGTGAACGGAGAAACCGACGAACGGTATCTTTGCTTTATGTACAAGACAGAACAATTTGACGGAAAACTAATCGCGAAAACCGATGAAGGCGAGCAGTTTTGGCTTGGAATAAACGAACTTCTCGCAACGCCGAAAGAGAAATTTTCATCAGTTCATTACGCACTTTCGCCGTTATTTCACGAATACGGTAAATACAGCGAGGTGCTTGTGTCGTGGAATGGCGATGAATTAGCATACAAGTAAAACAAAAATATAAAATTACAGGAAACAAATAAATGATATACGAAAAAAACTGGGAAGATTACGCGCTGCTTGATGTATCGGACGGCAACAGGCTTGAGCGCTGGGGAAAATATATATTGATAAGACCCGACCCGCAAGCTATATGGTCTGAGAAACACGGCAATTTTAATAATTTATGGGGAAAAGCCGACGCTATATACAAACGCTCAAACAGCGGCGGCGGTTTCTGGGATTTTAAGAAAAAACTGCCGGAAAAATGGATAATAAAATATCAAAATCTTGGTTTGTGTTTTGAAATTTCGCCTATGGGATTTAAACATACGGGGATTTTTCCAGAACAGGCGGCAAACTGGAATTTCGTGCATGATATTTTGGTTCCGCCAACCTCCGCCGCTGCGGCGGCACCCCCTTCTGGGAAGGGGGCTGGGGGAAAGAACGCTCCCTACGAGGTTCTCAATCTTTTCGCATACACCGGCGGGGCGACGGTTGCGTGCGCAAAAGCAGGAGCAAATGTATGTCATGTTGACGCGCAGAAAAATATTATAAATATGGCAAAACGCAACGCCGAATTATCCGGCCTTGAAAGCGCGAACATAAGATATATCGCCGACGACTGCGTTAAATTTGTTGCGCGTGAAATCAGGCGCGGCAAAAAATATGACGCTGTTATTCTCGACCCTCCGTCTTATGGCAGAGGAGCGGGCGGCGAAATGTGGAAAATCGAAGATGATTTATTTGAACTGCTTAAAATGATACGCGAAATATTATCGGACAATCCGTTGTTTGTTCTTGTGAATTTATATACTGCCGGGCTTGCGCCGTCATGTGCGGGATACATGCTTTCTTTGATATTTAAGAGCAAATTCGGGGGAAGCGTCGAATCGGACGAGATAGGCATTTTTACTGAGAGCACAAAAACGCCGTTCCCGTGCGGCGCGTTTTCACGGTGGGTGAGATAAAAATTTAACCTAAAAATATTTGCAAATTGATTTTTCTTATGATATAATATATATTTATTATTCTTAAAATTTTAAAAATCTGAAACGGAGCGGTAAAATGTTTAAAGCGGATTATCATATACATTCAAATAAATCATTTGACGCCGCCCCTCAAACAAGCATAGAATCTATATTAAAAACTTCTGTAGACAGGGGGATAAACGAGATTATTCTGTGCGACCACTATGACGTAAACTGGGTCATATCCGGTGAAAATCCGGATATTGATTTTCAGGACAGTTTAAATCAGATAAACGCCGCCAAAGAAAAATATAATGTAGGGCGAGGCGACCCCGACGCGCCGTTGGCAAATACTGAATTTTTACTGGGTATCGAACTGGGACAGCCCAATCAATATCCCGAAAAAGCGGCCGAAGTTCTGGAAAATAACGATTTTGATTTTATTTTATGCGCCCTGCATAACGCAAGAAACGAACAGGATTTTTATTATATAGATTATAAGAATATAAATATATTAAATTTAATAAAAATATTTGAGAAATATACAAACGAACTGTGCGAATTGGCAAGCTGGGGAAATTTTCATTCGCTTGCGCATATAACTTATCCGGTAAGATATTTTTTATTAAATAACATACATATACCGATGGAAAAATATAATGATTTATATAAAAAACTCTTTCAGATACTTATTCACAGGGGAATCGCGCTCGAAGTCAATACTTCGGGGCTCAGGAAAAAAATAAATCAGGCTTCGCCGCCGTATGATTTATTAAAATTATATAAAGAAACAGGCGGGGAACTTTTAACTATAGGCTCAGACGCGCACAACGCTACAGATATTTTCAGCGGGATACCGTATATTTACGAAAGGCTCCCTGCGCTTGGGTTTAAATATATCAGCGTAATCAAAGACAAAAAACTGATACAGAGAAAAATCGAGATATAAATATAAACAGAATTTTAGAGAGGTGAAAAGATGCAGACGCAAATATCAAAAGAAATTCTTGAAAGATTAGAGAACGACTGCCGCATATCGCCCCGTAATTTAGCGCTTATGCTAAATAAAGAAGAAGGCGAGATCAAAGAAATAATCGGGGAGCTTGAAAAAGAGCGGGCAATACTCGGCTATAAAGCGGTTATTGACTGGGAAAAGACTGATAAAGAGTATGTGACGGCGTTGATAGAGCTTAAAGTCGTACCGCAAAGGGACGGCGGGTTTGATAAAATTGCCGAAAAAATCTATAATTACGAAGAAGTGCAGACAGCTTATCTTATGAGCGGCGGTTTTGATTTGGCTGTGATTTTAGAGGGCAGGACTATGCGTGAAGTCGCGTATTTTGTCGCGGAAAAAATCGCGGTCATGGACGGCATAATATCAACGGCGACGCATTTTGTTTTGCGTAAATACAAAGAAAAAGGAGTTATATATTCTCTTGACGAACGAGCGGATACAAGAAACAGCATGTTGTAAAAAATATTTTTTGTATTGAATTTTTAAGGAGAATATATATTAGAATGATAGATTATAATAAATTTTTATCGCCCAGAGTTACGTCTGTAAAAAGATCGGGGATAAGAAAATTTTTTGATATTGCCGAAGAAATGAAAGATGTATTATCTCTTACTGTCGGCGAGCCGGATTTTATTACCCCCCGGCATATACGCGACGAAGCAATAGAATCGCTTAAAAAAGGCTTGACGCATTATGGGTCAAACAACGGTATTTTTGAATTGCGCGTTGAAATAGACAAATATTTAAAAAGACGGTTTGATTTAAGTTATGACCCCAAAGACGAAATATTAGTTACAGTCGGGGTAAGCGAAGCGATTGATTTGGCAATCAGGGCAATTTTGTCCCCCGGAGACGAAGCCATAGTCCCGCTGCCTGCGTTTGTCTGTTATGCGCCGCTTATCTCTCTTACCGGGGCAGCCCCGGTTATTATACATACAAAAATGAAAGACAATTTTAAGCTTAATCCAGAAGATTTAAAAGCCGCGATAACAAATAAAACAAAATTGCTGATACTGCCGTTTCCGAATAATCCGACGGGAGCGGTCATGGAAAAACCCGAACTTGAAGAAATCGCGAAAATTGTCAAAGAAACTGATATATTGGTTTTAGCCGACGAAGTATATGCAGAATTGTCATACGGGTTTAAGCACACGTCAATAGCAGGCCTGCCGGATATGCGCGAGCGGACTATTTTAGTCAACGGATTTTCAAAAGCGTATGCTATGACCGGATGGCGGCTTGGCTATGCGTGCGCGCCCGATCAAATATTGTCGCAGATGGCGAAAATTCACCAGTACGCTATAATGTGCGCGCCGAGAACAAGCCAATCGGCAGGGATAAAAGCCATGCGCGACGGAGACCCTGATATAGAATACATGAAAAATGATTATAACGGCAGGAGAAAAATAATCTATGAGGGGTTAAAAGAAATCGGCATAGATTGTTTTGAGCCGAAAGGCGCGTTTTATGTTTTCCCGTCGATAGAAAAATTCGGGATTTCGAGTTATGAATTTTGCGAAAGATTGCTGTACGAAGAAAAAGTCGCGATTGTCCCCGGGGACGCATTCGGCGAACCCGGCGAGGGATTTACGAGAATTTGCTACGCGTATTCTGTTTCGCATATAAACAAAGCGTTGGAAAAAATAGATAAATTTGTGAATAAAATAAAAAAATAATATTATGATAATACCCAAAAAAGCGTACGCAAAAATTAATTTATATCTCGAAATATTGGATAAACTGCCAAACGGCTATCACAATATTTTTACGGTAATGCAAAAAATATCGCTCTGCGACGATATAATATTAAATATAAATAAAAATATCAGCCAGAATATAAATATAAATTGTTCAGACAAAAATATCCCGGCGGATAAAACAAATACTGTTTATAAAGCAACTGAATTATTTTTTGAATATATTACAGGGGCGGGATTTTCCCGCCCTGATACAGGCATAACAATAGAAATAATAAAAAAAATCCCAACTCAGGCAGGGCTTGGAGGGGGAAGCTCTGACGCTGCGGCTGTTTTGCTTGAATTAAATAAATATTTTGATTTTATATTGCCCGAAAGGATTTTAATTGAAATCGCGGCAAAAATCGGTGCGGACGTGCCGTTTTTTGTTAAGAATATAAACTGCGCGGTTTGCGAGGGTATCGGTGAAACTGTCATGCCGGTCGATATAGATTTAACGGGATATTTTTGCCTGATTGTCAAACCTGTTTATAATATATCCACAAAACAGGCGTATGACGATTGGGATAAATTTAAAAATGCGGAGAGGGGAATGCAGAATGCGGAATTAAAAAACAAGATTAGAAATTCTGGTTTTCAAATAAAAAATATCCGCAATGATTTTGCGGAACTTATATTTTCGCAGAATAATAATATATACGAAATAAAAAAATATTTATTGAAATCCAATGCTGTTGCGGCTGAACTAAGCGGCAGCGGCTCGGCGCTGTTCGGGATTTTTGATGATTTAGAAAATGCGCGGGAGTGCAGGGATATATTAATTCAGAGAAACGATATTGAATTTTGCGATATATTTGATTTTTTATGTTGACATTGTTTTGTTGGTATGATATAATATAAAAGTGATTTTATCTGTTAGTTGTTAATTTTATAAATGGTGGGTGTAGCTCAGTTGGTTAGAGCGTCAGGTTGTGGCCCTGAAGGTCGCCGATTCGATTTCGGTCATTCACCCCAAAATTATTATATTAAATAATTCAGGAGGATAAAATAATGGATAATCAAAACGCCCAGCAAGTTAATGCAGTAAATGCCCCCAGCGTTTATTATTTGAAATGTCCTTTTTGCGGGTCAAATAATCTAAGAGTGCTTGGCAAAAAAGGCGCGCTTGGCGCATCTATTGCCATAGGCGGCATGTTCGGCGCTGTAGGGAATTTAGTGGCTGACTCGATCAGTCAGGATAATTTTACTTACGAGCCTACGAATTATAAGTGCGAAGCATGCAAGCAAAAATTTGAAGCTCTGCCTTTGGCTGCCCAGCCTGATGAAATCTTAACCGAACCCTGCAAAATTGTTTTTACCCGCGCGTCAAGTTTTGTAGGAATGTGGGTTTCTCAGACTGTGTGGATGAACGGGGTAAAACTCGGCTCGATTAAAAACGGCAAGACTATAGAATTTATGACGATGACAAAATATAATACTCTGTTTGTAACGGATCAATATGGTGTTGCGTTCAAGGGCGATTATAAGTTTGAGGCTCAGCCCGGCGGTATAACGCAGGTCAGATTTAAACGTAAATTTTTATGATAAACTAAAATAGAACATAAATATGTCTGAGGGCGGCAATTTGCCGCCCGTTTTTTGCATAAAAAATATTTTTTATGATAAAATAATAATATAGCAATAAATATTATAAAAATATTCAGGAGATATAAAAAATGTACGCTAAAGGCTTAAATTCAAACGTTGATTTATTGAATGCAGTATATCAAAACTCAAAAATGGGAGTGGACTCTATCGATTATATTTTTTCGAAAATCAAAAATAATCACATGAAAAAAGATTTGGCGGCGCAGATGGCGGGTTATTTGCATTTGATAAATAAAGTTTCCTCAAAATTTGATGATATAAACAGCAGCCCCGACGATTTATTTTTTTTGACAGGGTTACCGTCTCTCGCGTATATGAAACTGAAAATATGTATTGATAATTCCGAAAGCCATATCGCGGAAATCATGATAGAAAACTCGACGGCCGGACTGATAGAAGCGCAGCGGATATTTAACAGATGCAAAAATCTTGACGGCGAAATCTCACGGATTGGCTGCGAAACTATTTATTTTGAACAGAAAAATATAAATAAACTACGCAATTATTTGTAATATATAAAACAAAATCTCCCGAAAAAATTAATTTAATTAATTTCGGGAGTAATTTTTTGTTTATGATTATTGAGCCGCGTTATATTTTTTCGCAAACTGGCTCTTTTTTCTTGCGGCTTTATTTTTATGCACAATTCCGCGAGCGGCGGCTTTATCAATCTTTTTCACCGCGTCTTTATAAGTTTTTTCCAAATTAGCTTTGTCGTTACTGACGACGGCAGCTTCATATTTTTTTATCGTCGTTTTTAAAGCTGTCTTAAACATTTGATTTTTAAGCGTTTTCGCGGCGATAATTTTAGTGCGTTTTTTCGCTGACTTAATATTCGGCATGACTTTCTTTCACCTCCCTGCGGTTTCCGGATTTTTAAACTAAACTATATTTTAACATTATTCTGACGTTATTTCAAGATATTTTGTAAAAATTAATAATATGTTAATAAATTTCGAGTTTATCTTTATCCTACTGCTTCGTCGTCAAATGCGCTTTCGTCAAACGCTGTTTCTTTCGTATATTCAAATTTATATACGGCGTCTTTGTCTATCTCAATGTCAAACACTCCGACAAGCGCCATTTCACCGTTTGTATATACTGCCCACCAGCCTCCGGTTCCGTCGCCGATCCATTCTGCTTTTAGCCCGTTAACTGTGCTGACCATGCCCCATTCGTCAAGGGCGATAAGTTTAACATCGTCATGCATAAGCGCGTCTCCGAGAGTTTTTTCATCTGTTTTAATAGTAAAAGTTTTGGTTTCGTTTTTATCGTCGGTTACTTCAAGTTTAAAAGACGTTTTTCCCTTGCCTAATGTGTTTTCATCAGTTTTTTCGCAGGAATAAATCATCATCGCAGATGCCGCAACCAGTGCGATAACTAAAATAAAAGCTAAAATTCTTGTTTTTTTCATTTTGATTTTTCTCCTTAATTTTTGATTTTTTATAATAAAATTTTGTTTCTGCGATTTTTCGCGTTATTCCGCATAACAGGATCCCGCTGTTTTACGGCGCGAAATCTTTCGGGAAAGTCTTTCGGCTTACAGGCAGTATAATTCCGCCTTCTCGGGATAATTTTAAAATAATCTTTTTTATTATTTATTATCCCAATGGCGTAAAACGATTTGCGGCAATCGTCGGAAACATACTGTTGCCTGATTACGGCGACGGTCTCGCCCATGATTTTCACATGATTCCTTTACCCTTTTTCGCAAGCTATTTTATTATATCAGATTAAATCTCAAATGTCAACTTGATTTTTGTCTTTTACGGGTCAAATTTTAATTTGCTATCCTTGACATTTCTTCAAAGCTTATATCTTCGTAAAAAGCTCTGTTTATGCCGTATCCTATCACTTTTGAAACTTCGTTTATTATTATATCGCTTTCTTTAGGGGTAACAAAAAAATTCCCGCCCATTTCTTCAAGAGACGCGTTTAATATATCAAGAGTCAGTCTGTCGTCAGGGATAATATCAAGATATTTATACGCTTCTTCAAGAACATCGTAGCTTAATGTCGCCGCGTCTACAACTGTGGGAACGCCGATAGATATGACTTTTGTCCCCAGAAGTTTGGAATCTATCGCCTGCCTGTGGTTTCCGACGCCTGACCCGGGTGAGATTCCCGTATTAGAAAGCTGAACTGTAGTGGCAAGCCTTGAAACTTTTCTTGATGCCAACGCATCTATTATTATCACAAGCGACGGGTTTACTTCTTCAGTCACAGATAAAATAATTTCAGCCGTTTCCATACCGGTCTGACCTAAAACCCCCGGAGCTATCCCGGACATTTCTACCAAATCCAGATTATCGTATAATCCGGGCAGTTGCTGTTTTAGATGCCTTGTTATCAATATTTTCTGCAACGCTTTAGGACCGATCGAATCGGCTGTGATATAATTATTGCCGAGTCCTGCTATTAAAATTTTCTGATCGTCTGACCCGGCGAGAATTTTTATTTTTTTTGCTATAAGTTCGGCCGCAAGCATAAATTCAGAATATTCTTTAAGCCATATCCTGCCAAACTCTATTGTGATATATTTTCCCATACTTCTGCCGGTGATTTTTTCGCCGGCTTCGTTTGTTATCTCTATTTCGCTGCACAAAAAGCCGTCGATGTTCTCTTCGCTGAATAAAACCCCGTCCCCGATTTCGCCTTTTTTCGCAATTTCTTCTCTGGTCTCCACCGCAAGGTCTGTCCGTATATTCGACATATAAACCCTCCTGATTTATTTTTTATATTTAATATTATTTGTAATAATACAAAGATTTAAACATATTTATTAAATATATAAATTAAAAATATCGGGAAGATACATAATGTTCAGTAAATTCAAAAAAATATCGGAACTCATTTTTTGCTTGGGCGTTTTATGCGTTTCGGTTATTTTTTTTGCGGTGATTGTTTTTACTCCGGTTTCAAATATTTTTTGCTCGTTTCTTAAAAACGATTTTATATCTGCGTTTAAATCAAATAATCAGGAAAATTCTAATATAAATATAAACAAGACTTTGCTTATATTATCTTTCCCCGGAATAAACGAAATATATGATGATTTTAACAATTCCGACGCATTTGATTTTGATTATAATAATAAAAAAAATATATCAGACGAACCGCCGGCGGATTATATTTATAATCCGTATGAAAATATCCCTTTGAAAGACGACGATTCGATTTTATCAATTTATGATTTATACGCGTATTATCAGGCCGCGAGCGGCGTAAAAATCGAAGAAGCGGCGCAGCCGTCAGAAAATCTGGAAATCCCGCCGGATTATTATAAAATAACTCCCGTTAATTTTTCCGGGCAAAAAACAAAAATCCCGAAGCTTTTAACCAGCAACGAAACTTCTTTTAATATTGACTTATTTGATTATATCTCGAAAAAATATTCCGTCAGCCCGTTTGACCCGCAAAAAAAAGACGAGCCTGTAATTTTGATACTTGATACTCACGCTACCGAAAGCTATGTAGAAGAGGGAACAGAGTATTATTCGCCGCCGTTTACAGCCGAACGCTCAACTGATATTAACAGCAACGTCGTGTTAATCGCGACCCGGTTACGTAAAAAACTCGAAGAATATAATATCCCCGTGATACAAAGCACAAAACTGCACGACGCTGTATCTTACAGGGATTCTTATATTCGTTCGCTTGAAACCATGAACGAATATTTAGATAAATACCCGTCGATAAGATATATAATAGACGTTCACAGGGATTCTATGATAACATCAAGCGGCGAAAAATATAGGCCCGCAATAAAAATAAACGGCAGGGATTGCTCGCAGGTTATGTTAGTTATAGGAACGGACGACGGCGGGGGTTATCACCCGAACTGGCGGGATAATCTTACTTTTGCGGCATATTTGCAGCAAAAAATGAACGACAAATATCCTATGTTTGCCCGCCCTGTTAATTTAAGAAACGCGAGATTTAACCAGCATACGACAAAAGGCTCAATAATTCTTGAAGTTGGTTCGTGCGGGAGTTCTTTTGACGAGGCGTTATACGCCGCCGATTTATTCGGCGAATGCCTTGCGGAATTATTGCTGGAGCAGAACCAGAATTAATCACCTTTCTATTTCACTTTTCTCTCTCGTTATATTGCGCCGCCATTTGCCGCCTTTTACCCGCCATAAAACTACCGGAAGTTTAAACAATTCATCGCTGATTAAAAACATATACACAAAAGCTACGTCTAATTTCAAGAAATACATAGAGATAAACCCTAACGGAATGCCCAAAAGATACATAGAACACGAATCTATAATCATTCCGGTTTTTGTATCTCCGCCTCCCCTGAAAATTCCTACGATACTTACGCAGTTAAAAGTCTTGAGCAAAATAAAAACCGTCACAACCGTAAATAACTGCGATGCGTAAATTTTCGTCGCGCCGCTGATATTAAAAATATTTATTATAAAGCTTTTAGAAATAAAAGCCGCTCCCCCGGTTATCAAAGAAAACAAAACCGCAAGCCCTATAAAAGTACGGGAATATTTTTCAACTGTTTCTTTATCTTTTCCCTCGCCGATTGCCTTGCCGATTATTATGCAGCACGCAGTCGAGAATCCAATTATCGTCATAAACGCTATCTGCTCAATCAGATTTGATATAGTATAAGCCGCCAGCGGGTCGCCAAATTCTTCTTTTGGCATGTGTCCGATTATCGAGCTGTGTATAACTGTCCCGAAACCCCATACAAATTCGTTTATTATAGTTGGAATACTGTATCTGAAAAAATCTTTTATTATAATTATATGTATCTTAAACATTTTTTTCAGAGTGAATTTGACTGTCTTTTCAAAAAATATGATATATATTAAAATAATCGCCATCTCGACTACGCGCGCGATAACTGTTGCAACTGCCGCCCCTCTTATTCCCATAGCGGGGAACCCGAGAAGCCCGTAAATCAATATGGCGTTTAATATTATATTCGTAACAATTCCGGTCAGAGTAGCTATCATCGGGATTATCACTTTTTCTACCGCGCGAAGAATCCCCGAAAATAAGCTTGTTATCGCGTTTAAAACAAAAGTAACGAGCATAATCCTGAGATATTTTGCGGCAAGTTCTATAATAGCGGGGTCATTCGATAATAAAGCCATGATTTTTTCTGTGAATATAAAACATATCGACGTAAAAATTATGCTTATCGGGAGCAAAAACACAAGAGTAGTCCCTGCGATTGAATTTATCGTGCCAATATCTTTTTTGCCCCAGTACTGGCTGCATAAAACCGTCGCCCCGGACATAGACCCAAATATAAGCATACCAAAGAGAAAAAACGGCCGGTTTGCGATCTGCGCGGCTGAAATAGCAGTCTGAGCTATTTCTTCGTCCATTCTGCCGAGCATAATCGTATCGCAGAAATTTAAAATAAGAAACATTGCCTGCATCGCGATAAGAGGCAGGACAAGTTTAAAAACGCTTTTATAAAACGGTTTGTCAGTTGCGAATATTTTATTTATTTTAATCATGTGTTATGTTGTTTCTCACTTTAAATTTTAAAGAACTTTTAACATGAACATTTCCTGCGGTTGATCGTCGAAGAAAAGAGCGCCTTTATCCACATATCCGAGTTTTCTGTAAAAAAATTGCCCCTGTTCGTCAACCTGCGTTGATGTCATTACCATGTCATGCCCAAGTTCGCGCATTTCGTTTTCCCAATATAGCATAGCCTGTCTGCCAAATCCTTTGCGCTGATAGGCTTCATCCAAATGAATAAGCGTCAAAAACGGTATATAGTCCCACATTAAATTATATCGCATTACGCCTATCGGTTTATCACCGTCACTGATGACATAACCGCGTTTATCCCGGATTTTCAGTTCAAACTCTTTATCGCTAAAATGCCTGTCAAGTATAAGCCAAAAAGGTTTATCTTTTTCTGATACATATTTAATATTAAACATTTCATACCTCCACCGATTTAAAATCACCTGTATTTTAATACATATATATCTATTCAAACAAACTTACGGCCAAATCCATTCTGTCCATGATTTTCACGTCAAACGGGCAACGCTTTTCACATTCCCCGCATTTTACACATTCCGACGCTTTTATATCGAGATTATTATAATCGTCAGCAGTTTTATTGTCTATGATCCTGTTGATTTGCCCGATATTAATATGTGCGTTGCACGGCAGGCAGTGATTGCAGTACTGGCAGCTGCCTTTTATATTCCAGCGTGAATTTAACATAGCTTTGCTGAAATCGAGTTCATCGCCCGCGCATTCATAATATTTGAGTATCTCCTCGATTTGCTGCGGATTTATGCAGCCCAGTATAACAGACGAAACGCCGTTTTGCGTCAATACGTATGATATTAAATTCAACGGAGTAAATCCTGTATTTATATCCTGTCTGAATAAAAATCCGCCGCCAAACGGCTTCATGGCAATCAGCCCGATATTATTTTTCACACACTCTGTATATATATTTTTACGTATTAATTTTGTCTCTTTTGTATTATTTATATTTATATTATCTGAATTGTAATCATACGCCGCGTCCCATAATTTGCCGAGGTCATTCGCGATATATTCTTCTTCATTCGTGATAACGTCAAACGCGGGATTTACCGGGTACATCAAAACATCAAAATCGCCGCTTTTTATTGCTTTATGCGCAATATCCGAGCTGTGCGTGCTGATACCTATAAATTTGACTTTTTTCTCGCTTTGTAATTTTTTCGCGTACGCCAATAAACTGTCGTCGCCTGTCACCCTCTCAAATTCAACAGGTTTATCGCAGAACGCTATCATAAAAATATCTGTATAATTAGTTTTTAATTCACGTAAAAAACACTCGAATCCGGTTTTTACACCGTCAAGAAAATTGTTTGCGTCTGAACGGTTCGCGTTGGCGAGATATGTAATATAAACGCTGTCTCTTAATCCGTCCAACGCTTTGCCGAGTTTTATATATTCGTCGTTTGTTTCTAAATCCCCGGCAAAATCTTTACCGGAAAGGCAGTCGAAATAATTTACCCCGCCTTTTATTGCGGTTTTGATTGTATCAATCACGATAGATTCTTTCTGCGGTAATAAATGCTCAAGCCCCATGCCAATCTCGCTCACTTCAAGCCCTGTTCTTCCCAATTTACGGTATTTCATATTTATTTAATCCCCCTTTAATTTTTTACGCTGTCATAAATTTTATATAACGGCACATTTGCGTTTTCAGCGAGTTTTTTCGCATCTTCATATTCGGGCATTATTTTTCTCTCGCCGTCAAACTCGATTTCTTTCACTTTTAAATCCCCGTAAACAGTTTTTATAAAATCAGACTTGCGTTCAAGGCAAATGCGCTTTTCTTCGCGCATGCGAATTCCAATCGTCGTAGTTTCTGACAAAATAATCTTCGAGAGTTTATCGGTCAGTTCTTTTTTGCACAACACAGTAAGCTTTACTGCCGGACGGTTTTTTTTCATGTAAACCGGAGTGAAAAAAACGTCGTTCGCTCCTTCTTTTAAAAGTTTTTCCATAGTATAAGCCAGTATCTCAGCCGGACAGTCGTCGATATTTGTCTCGATTATAGTTATATTTTCGTGGGAGCGATTATCAATCGCCCGAAATATACCGTCATCATTTTCCTTTAACGGGCGATTAATAATCGCCCCTACGGTAAATTCGCCCAGAATAACGCGCAAAACATTCGGGATTTCCAAGTCTCTTGTCCCTGCGCCGTAACCTGTTTTTATAGCGGACATTTCCGGCATAAAGCCAAAATTTCCGGCAATTTCAGCGATAATTGCCGCGCCTGTCGGTGTGACTAATTCTTTTGGCACATCTATCTGATTTGTTTTTACACCCGCGTTTGCGAAAATTTCGACTGTTGCGGGAGCGGGAACCGGGATTTTCCCGTGCTGGCAATGCGTAAACCCATGTCCGTCATTGACAACAGAACAATATATTTTTTCGATTTTATTTTGCGATACAAGCAAATCCAGCAAAACCGCCGCTCCGGTTATATCTATTATAGAATCGACCGCGCCGACTTCGTGAAAATTAACCCTGTCTATCTCAGTTCCGTGGATTTTTGCCTCGGCGACTGCTATGCGCTTAAATATATTTTTAGAGAGTTCTTTTGCTTTTTTAGTTATTTTGCTATTATCTATTATATGTATAATATCCTCGAAATTGCGATGTTCATGACTGTGATTATTATTATCGCTGTCATGATGTGAATAAGAATGCGAATGGCTCGGCTCCGGCAAAATAACTTTTATATAATTCGCGTTTATGCCGTTTTTATTCCGCCGCTCTGTATTAATGCTCCAGCCATTGATATTTAAAGTTTTAAGCTGCGCTAAAAGATAATCAAAATTTCTCGGTTCCAGATCAAGCAGAGCCGCAAGGGTCATATCTCCGCTTATTCCGGAAAAACAGTCAAAATATAAAATTTTCATCAAATATAATTCTCCTTGATTTGATATTTAAAATTTAAAAAATCAAAATCATCGCCGCCACGGGGATCGCCCATGACGGCGCATTTTTTATATATATTATATTATTTTATTACGCAAATTAAACCCGGAGTATTTATTTCACGTCTATCAGTACGCCCCTGACAACAAAACGCCTGTCGAGCCTGACGTCGTTCACACAGGTCGATAACGTTATTATTCTGGAATTTTCGTCGAGTACGACATTTTTCTGAAAAATGCTGCGGTTTTTCATTTCATATAAAAACTCGACATATTCTTCGTCGCTGGCAAAATCTGTTTTTATATAACCTGACCTCGGGTCTTCTTCGTTAGCCGAAAAAACCTCGTAATAATACATCGCGTCTTCAGTTATAAGTTCTATTATGCCATTTTGAAAATAATCATAACGCTTGCTGAAATCTATCAGAGGCTGAAACATCGAGTTATCAAGCATATTATGCCCGTATATTACAAGATTGCGATTCTCAAGAATATCCCTGCTGTTTCTGTGGTCGCAGTAAATTGCGCCCGATTTGCTCCACTTTTTTTCAAAACTGTAATTCAAATAATAATCGTTGTCGATTGTCTGGACAACAGGATAATCTATTGTCGTGAAACTTACTTTGATCCAACAGTATAAATCCGGGTTTATATCCGAAAGTTTATGCATGTTTAAGCGTTTTTTATCCACGTCCCTTACACCGTCGCTCACCTCGGCTTCAACAAACCGTTCCCCGGTCTGTTTTTGCAGGGCAAGTATATCCTGTATAGGAATATTGATTTTTGTTTTTTTCAAATATTGAGCGTCCTGTGAATCTTCTTCATCGTCGCCGTAAAATATACTTCGCAGGGCGTCATAATCCCTTGCCGCGCTTACATAAGAATAAAGCTGACCCACAATTCTGTATCCCGAATACACGAAAATCGCCATAGATAACAAAAGAACAAAATACCGCACAAAATCAAACGACCGTTTTTTCATGTTTTTGGCGACTTCGTTTAAAACTATATCTTTTGGGTTCAAATCTTTTAAAGAAGTGAAAAATACGTTTGCTTCGTCATTATATTTTATTGTATCAGTTTTTTTATCAGTAAATAACGCGCTGACGTCTTGCATATAACGCTTGGGTAAAATTTTTATTTTTTCTGCATTTCCGGCTATATTTTCCGTAGTCCCTGAGTTTATTTTCTCTTCAGAACTACTGTTTAACGATTCATTCCACAATTTTAAAACAGATAAAAAACTTTCTCCGTTCAGATTTGTTTTTTGTATATTTTTTATTTTATATATATGAATTCCCTGAGCGTTCATATTTATTTAAAGCACCTCTTGCATAATTTTATTTAAATTTTTAGCTATATTAATTTATATTTTACAACACGGCAGTCACATCTCAGTCTCATATTAGATATTATACTCTTATTATGTTATAGCAGTTTTAATATTTATAATACAAAAATTAAATAATTTTACGCAGTTTATTCATCGCCGTTTTCCCAGTTGTGCCAGATATTAATAACATCGTCATGATCTTCCAGATGTTCAAGAAGCTTGTTCATTTTTGCAACGCTTTCTTCGTCGTCTAATCTGACATACATCGACGGGATCATTTCGGCTTCCGCCGACATAAAATTATATCCGCATTTTTCGAGTTTGCCGCTTACTTCAGAAACAAGCGTCGGATCTGTGAAAACCTGAAAAACTTCGTCCTCCTGCACAAAATCAGCCGCGCCCGCTTCCAGAACGTCGTCCATGAGTTTATCTTCATCTATTCCGGCCGCTTCAATAACTATAACGCCTTTCTGGCTGAACAGATATGTAACGCAGCCCGTCGCTCCAAGATTACCCCCGAATTTATCGAAATAATGACGAATATCACCGCCGGTTCTGTTTCTGTTGTCGGTTGCGCACTCTACAATAACGGCTACGCCGTTTGGCCCGTAGCCTTCGTAAGTTATATTTTCATATTTAGCAGAATCGTCCGTGCTCGCTTTTTTTATTATGCGTTCGATATTATCGTTTGGCACGTTCATACTTTTAGCTTTGGCTATTAAATCTTTTAATCTGCTGTTTGAAGTAGGATTGGAGCCGCCTTCTTTGACCGCGATTGACATTTCTTTGCCGATTTTCGTGAATACTTTAGCTCTTTGCGCGTCTGTTTTTTCTTTTTTATGCATGATATTTTTCCACTTGGAATGGCCTGACATTTGATTTATTACCTCCGGGTTTTTATATTTATATTTATTATTTATGACGTTATAACGGGCGGACGCGCAATGCGCACCCCCTACACCTTGTTTGTTTTTTCTAATCCAATCAGCCACAAACCATTGCCGATTGCGTATTTTACGGCTTCGCATAATGCAAGCCTTGAATTTTTTATCTCTGCGCTCTCGGCTTTTAATATAGAGCAGTCGTGATAAAACCTGTTAAATACAGCGCATATATCAAGCAAATACCGGCATATAACCGAAGGCTCGTATTCGCGTTCGGCAATCAAAACTTTTTCCGGAAGCTGCGACAATAATTTTATGATTTCACGCTCAAGATTATTTGTTATGACTATATTTTTATAATCTATATCAGTGTCGTTTTTTTCCAAAACGCTGCAAGCCCGCGCATAAGTGTATTGCACATAAGGTCCTGAATTGCCGTTGAAATTCAACGCTTCTTCCCAATTAAAATTCACGTCTTTTATCCTGCTGTTTACCAAATCGCCGAACATCACCGCCCCGATTCCGACTTTTTTTGCGATTTCTTTTTTTTCTTCTTTTGATAAAGTTTCGTCGCCCGGATTTTTTTCTTCCATTATAGTCTCGACTTTTTCAACCGCCATTTTCAATAAATCGTCCAATAACTGCGTGTTGCCTTTTCTTGTCGCCATAACCTGACCGCCGAAATTCATAAGCCCGAACGGTATGTTTATACAATTATTTGCCCAATCATATCCCATTAATTCCGTGACTTTTATCCATTGGGCAAAATGCAGATTCTGCCTCATATCGTTTACATATATATTTTTATCGAAATTATAAGTTTTTTTCCTGTAAATAGCCGACGCGATATCTCTTGTCGGATAAAGCGTCGCTCCGTCTGTTTTTAGTATCAGGCACGGCGGCATATTATATTCGCTCAAATCTACTATCTGTGCGCCCTGATCTAATTTTAAAATATTTTTTTCTTTTAATTCTTCAACCACGGCGTCCATTTTATCCTCGAAAAAACTCTCGCCGTCGTAAGAATCAAATTCAATTCCCATAATATTATAAATTCTTTTGATTTCCGCTACGCTGATTCCCATGAATTTTTTCCATAAGCCTACGGCCTCTTCGTCGCCCTGTTCAAGTTTAACAAACCATGAACGCGCCATGTCGTTTAAGCGTTCGTCTTTCTCTGCCTCAACGCCGAAATTTACATATAAATCAAGAAGTTTATACACGCCCTTTTCTTCTATTTCGGTCATATCGTTGCACCATAATTTATAAGCGGCGAGAATCTTCCCCTGCGGAGTTCCCCAGTCGCCTATATAATTTATGGCAATCATTTTATATCCGCAGAACTGATGGATTTTCTTGATAGAGTTGCCAATATTCGTCGGGCGCATGTGCGCCACGCCGAGAGGCTTTGACATATTCGGCGAAGAATAATCTATTACAGCCGTTTTCCCATCGCCGATATTTGACGAGCCGTATTTGTCTTTTTGCTCAAATATATCGTTTAATATATTTTGTATATAATATTTATCATTGAGCGTGAAGTTTATATACCCCCCGGCACATGAAATATTTTTAATTTTGTTGTAGGGGACGGCGTCCTCGACGTCCCGTGTAAATTCTCCTGCTATTGTTTCAGCGATAACATTCGGGGATTTTCTGAATATTTTAGACAGCCTGAAGCACGGGAAAGCCAAATCTCCCATGTTTATGTCCGGCGGATATTCAATCATTCCGGCGATTTCTTCTTTTGATAAATTATCCTGTCTGGTTTCTCCGGTTGTTTTTTTTATTATATTATATAACGCTTCCGCTATTATTTTTTTTATGTCGCAAATCATAAATAAACTTAATTTTTCCTTTCGATATTCCATTACATAGAGGGATTAATTATATTTTATTCCGCCGCAATCGTTTCTTCTTCAATTTCAGCTACAGTTGGCGGTTCTGGTTCTGCAACGGTATCAGGTTCCGGTTCCGGTTCAACCGGAGGTCCTTCTTCTGTCGGAGCATCTGTGGGAGGTTCTGTAGGCTCTTCAGTAGGCGGCTCTGTCTCAGATTCAGTAGGAGATTCAGTTGGCTCTTCCGTGGGAAGTTCTGTGGATTCTGTGGGCGGTTCTGTAGCCGGAGCCTCGGTTGGGGTTTCGTCGGCAGTAGCTGGATCCGGAGCTTCAGTAGTTTCGGGAGGATTTGTCGGAGGAGGGTCAGTCGGCGCAGGCGGCGTTGTATTCTGAACAACGGGGGCGGCGGTAGTCTGAACGGGTGCTTCGGTGGGCTGCGTAGATTCTTCTGATGATGTTTCGTCTTGGGTAGCGTCAGGGTCGTAAGTCGCAATATCAAATGTGGTAGTTTCTGTTGTAATAACTATGTTCCCTGTATTTACTGCGTTATTTGAATCTTCTGTGATATTTTGGCCCGATGTTTGATTTTCGCTTGCGTTATTTCCGGATTCACCGGCCGGATTTGTATCCGACGGTTTAAACAGCCCGCGAAAAAGAATCGATATAGCCACAATAAATATAACCAGTAATCCCGCATATAATATAATCTGTTTTATATGCTTGGGTTTTAATTCAAATTTATTCCTGAATTTTATAGGGCTGAAATGTGTAGGGCCGTCGGAAGTAGGCTTTAAAAGATTCGCTTTGCTTGATGTTTCGTCAGAATAATTTACTCCTACTACTATTACAGTTAAATTATCCCCGCCGCTTTCGCCGTTACGCATTGATTCGTTTATAAGATCCGTAACGATTTCCTGCTCAGACATATCTCTTGACATTATCTGATAAATTCGCTCGTTTGACAAATCGCACAGTCCGTCCGAACATACTAAAAATTTGTCCCCGTTTTTCAGATTTACTCTGTTTACATGCAAATCCAGATTTTTTTCGTTTTCGAACATGCCCAAATATTGCGTAAGTATTTTATTATCCGGAGTATGTCTTACAATATCTGAACTGATTTGTTTTGCCAGAACCAGACTTTCAGCTTTTGTATCGTTTTGCGATACAAGGACAAGCCTGTTGTCCCTGAGCAGAAAAATTTTGCAGTTGCCTATATTATAAATATACGCAGAATTTCCGTTAATGCAGAGAAGTGCAAAAGAAGTGCCTGTTCTCAATCCTTTTTGCTTCATATATTCGCATATATTCCTGTTTGTGATTTTTGTAAAACTATACACTCTTTCGCTGAGATTATATTTTTCCCTTGTTTTAAGATGCCGCTGAAGTCTTGAGAGCATATCTGCCGCGGCAAAAGACGCAGTTTCCCCTTCGAAAAAATCTATATTTTGATTTATGTCGCTCTTGATATCCTGATCGAGTCCGTCAAAAACAGCGTAGAACTGAGTATCGCGCTGAGTGCTGTCACTATATATCCGTCCGGCTGAGGCATTATTTTCAGCGATAAACACTCCGTTCATATAAAAATTATCTTCGTTTATCTTTTTTTTACCGGCATTTGAGGTTGCTGAAGAAGATATTTTCAACATCTGGCACATCTCCATATAAAATTTTTAACTACATTTATTTTTTTCGTTTTTATTTTAATATTATAACACAAACATATATATTTTTACAAGTATTATATGTCTTTTTTATAAAAATATATAAAATTTGTACAAATTTCAGCAAAATATTTGTTTTTATTTAAGTTTAATATAAAAAAATAAACTCGGATTAATAATAAAATTTATAATCAAAGACAATATAAACAAAATTTTGGAAATAGGGCTTGCCGCCAAAAATAACACAAAAATTATTGATTTTTACGTAAATATCTGATATAATATTTTTATTAAATTTTTTTATATCCGTTATAATTTATATAATTTATAGAGAGGAATGATTTATGTATGAAAGAGGGAAATACGGAAAAAAATTTTTTGTTTATATCAACCGGGGAATTTGACGATTACGGCGGCTGGGCGCTCGACACGCAGTTTATACAAAATATGGGTTCGTCTTATCTTCTCGCTCACGGCATAGGCACCCCGGTTGCAAATGCAGTTAAAAAAATTGATATCAAAAACCCGGGCAGATATAAAGTTTGGGCATATACGAAAGACTGGGTTGCGCGGTGGAAAAAAGATGTGTCGCCGGGCTTGTTTAAAGTAAAAATAGACGGCTGGACTTCTGAAACCCTCGGGAATAAAAGCGTTTCTTGGGCTTGGCAGGAAGCTGGCGTATGCGAAATTGACGCTGGCGAAGCTGAATTGTCGCTTATTGATCTGACCGGATTTGAGGGCAGGTGCGCGGCTGTATTTTTGACTATGGATATGGATTTTGTTCCGCCGGACGGCATAACAGAGTTTGAAAAATTCAGAAATACTTTATGTAATATTAACATTTCAGAAAACGCGGGGAAATTTGACATAATTATCGCGGGGGGCGGCATATCCGGAATGGCGGCGGCTGTAAGTTCGGCGAAAAACGGCTTGAATGTCGCGCTCATACAGGACAGATATGTCCTTGGGGGAAACAACAGTTCAGAAGTTCGAGTGTGGCTCGGAGGCGAAACCGGATTTGAGCCATTCCCCAAAATCGGCGATATAGTAAAATCGTTTGAGCCGGAAAAGCATTTTCACTACGGAAAAGATAATATAGCTGAAATATATGAAGACGATAAGCGCATATCTATACTTGAAGAATATAAAAATATAAAATTATTTTTAGGTTATACAGTCGTGTCCGCCGACGTGAAAAACGGCGTGATACACAAAATTAAATTTATCGACGTAAAAACCCACAGGCCTTATGAAGCATACGCCGATTATTTTGCCGACTGCACCGGCGACGCTACTCTGGGGTTTTTGGCTGACGCAGATTACGAGATAACGACAAACGGCCACATGGGAATGACAAATGTCTGGTATGTCGAAGACACGGGAAAAGAAACGGAGTTTCCCAAATGTCCGTGGGCGATAGATTTATCAGATCCGTCCTGTGATTTTCCGGGACGAAACGCGAAAGATTACGAGGGGGCAAAACAGTTGGGCGGTTGGTACTGGGAGAGCGGCATGGAGCATGACCCGATAAAATTCGCCGAAGAAGCCAGAGATACTAATTTTCGCGCTATGTACGGCGCGTTTGACGCTCTGAAAAATACAGACAAAGGCTTTTATAAAACATATAAAATCGGCAACGCGTGTTATATCGGCGGCAAGCGCGAATCAAGAAGGCTTCTCGGAGACGTTATATTATCTAAAAGCGAAGTGCTGAAAAATTATAAATTCGAGGACGGCTGCGTTCCATCGACATGGCAGATAGACGTGCATTATGCAAAAAAAGAATATTATCCGTCTTTTCATGAGGGGGACGCGTTTCTGACAAATGCTTATTACGATAATTTTAAGCATATTCCGTATTTTGTGCCGTACAGGTGCCTGTATTCGAGAAACATCAAAAATTTATTTATGGCGGGCAGAAACGTGAGCGTGACGCACGACGCTTTGGGGACTGTCAGGGTAATGCGCACAGGGGGAATGATGGGCGAAGTTGTTGGATACGCTGCGGCGTTGTGCAAAAAATACGGCGTGAATCCGTGTGATATATACGAAAATCATCTCGGCGAATTTTTGGAGGTTTTGAGGAGCGGGCAAATAAGCGAAGAAAAATAGAGGGTAGAGAATTTATATTTGTTACGAGGAATAATCTAATGAAATATATTTGGATTTTTGGTCCGCCGGCTGTCGGCAAAATGACGGTTGGACAAGAAATTGAAAAAATCACGGGACTAAAATTATTCCATAATCACATGGTAATGGACCTTGTGTCGGTATTTTTTGACGCTATGAATACAGACGAAGGCGGCAGATTAAGCAGATTATTTATCGAAAAAATTTTTGAAGCCGTATCCAAAAGCGACTTATGCGGATTAATATATACTTCGGTTTGCAGATTTGACAGGCAGGGAAGCTGGGAATATGCGAATAAGTTGGCTGATATTTTTGAATCCCGTGGCGCGGAAGTTTATTTTGTTGAGCTTGAAGCCGATGTAAATGAAAGGATTATACGGAATAAAACCCCTAACCGGCTGGCTCATAAACCATCAAAAAGAAATATTGAAAATTCAGATAAAGCAATGATAGATGCGTCTGTAAATGAAAGAGCAAATTCGTTTGAGGGAGAAATCAAGCGTAAAAATTATATCCGTATCAATAATACTAAAATTGAGCCTGATGAAGTGGCGAAAAATATAAAAGATACATTCGCATTATAAGCATTTTTAACATAGCGCAAGTTTTATTTAGCACAGAAAATAAAAAAGGAGAAAGAATATATGAAAAAAATTATTGCGATTATTTTAATAATAAGCATGTTTGCCCTGTTATTATATTCATGCGGCGGTAACAATGAAAATAGTTCAGACGGCAAAAATAACGACGCTGATGTTGACATAAAACCGGATTCCGGCAATTTAAACGATTTAAACGACGACAATTCTGACGATAATACTATAGTCGAATCTGAAAAACATGCCCCAACTTTGCCAAATATAGATTTAAAAGGCGAAACGTTTATGTTTTATGTCATGGGATATGAAAGAAACGTAAATAACTATTCGATGGAAATTTATGCTGCGGAAGAAAACGGAGACACTATAAACGACGCGGTTTTCAAGAGAAATCAATACGTAGAAGAAACATATAATTTCAAAGTCGCAGAATATCCTGAATCTCAGAGCGATTTAGCGGCGACAGTGAAAAAAACCCTGCTTGCAGGGGAAGATAATTATCAGGTTTTCATGATGAATTTAATTCAGAGCAACACCCTTGCCCAACAGGGATTTTTATATGATTTGAATACTGTGGAAAATATAGATTTGTCGCAGCCATGGTGGGATTCAAAAAGCCATAAAGATTTTACTCTGTTGAATAAATTATATTACGCGGTCGGCGATATAAATATCATGGACAACAACGCGACTTGGGCTGTGTTTTTCAATAAAAAATTATTGCAGGATTTAAGCCTTGATTCGCCGTATAAATACGTGAACGATAACGAATGGACTCTTGATAAATACAACGAAATGTGCGTTGCCGCGTCAAAAGACCTGAACGGCGACGGGGTTATGACTCCCGACGACGACCAGTGGGGACAGGTCAGCGATTATCTGAACACGTTTATGTTTTATATCGGGACAGGCGAAAGGGCGACAAGAAAAGACGCAAACGATATTCCGTATATGGATATGCTCACCGAACGCTCGGCTTCTGTTATAGATAAAGTCCTGGATTTCCAGCTTAACAACGACGTCACGGTCAAAGCCGAAGAGCACAGCGGCAAATACGGGAATGTTTACAGCGATATGATAAGGCGCAATTT
This sequence comes from Oscillospiraceae bacterium, assembly GCA_009783265.1. Lineage (GTDB taxonomy): Bacteria > Bacillota > Clostridia > Oscillospirales > WRJC01 > WRJC01. The sequence goes on along the minus strand of WRHM01000008.1, from coordinate 120,923 downwards.
TAAAGAAGACAGGGCGTTGTTTTATACAGCAGGGCTTTTGTCGTTTACTCTTTTAAGAGATATGGAGAGCGAATTTGGCATGGTTCCGATGCCTAAGTATGATTCAAATCAGGAATCTTATTACACGACATATAATTTAAACAACGCTTCGGCTTTGTCTATCCCCATAACAAATCAAAGGCTTTCCGAAACCGGGCTTGTAGTCGAGGCGTTAGCCGCCGAAAGCCTGTACACGCTCACACCGGCTTATTACGAAGTCGCCCTCCAGCGAAAATACATGCGCGACGAAGAATCAAGCGCAATGCTCGATATTATTTTATCGTCGAGGATTTTCGATCTCGATATGGTCTACAACTGGGGCGGCTCGTATGACGTTTTTAATAATCTGATGAGCAAAAAATCGCGTGATTTTGCGAGCGAATACGAAAAAGTAAAAGATAAAGCCGATATTGCGATTAATAAAACCGTCGATAATTTCGGAACAGTTGAATAATATATGCTTTAGTATAAATTCTCATAATTATACGCCCCCGAGTTAAACATTTTTTGCTTAATTTTGGGGGCGCATTTCATTCATGTTTTTATATAGTTTTATTAAATATTAAAAATATTTTTACCCGGATTTAAAACAGAGCCGTTATATACAGCCGTTATTTTTTCGGGTATATCGACTTCGAGAATTATTTTTCTGTTATTATCGCGTTTCCATTCGACTGAGATTCTGCCTCTCGGAGTATCTGTATATCCCCTGCAAAAATCAATAGCTGAAATAAATTCGGGATTTATCGTTACTCTTTTATATGCCGGAGCGTTTTCAGATACGCTGGCTATATTTATTCCGGCAAGCGTTTTTATTATCCATGACATAAAATCCGAATACATGTGATGATTTTTAGAGTTCCCCGGCTGCCAAGTTTCCCATAAAGTCGTCGCGTCGCCTTCAAGCCATTTAGAATACGACGGATAACCTGTTGACGTTATTATTTTATACGCGTATTCAGCAAGCCCGCATTTGTTTAACGCGATATAAAGCCTGCGCAGTCCCACCATGCCGCAATTATGGTGAAAATTGTTGTCCTCGACAAGTTTCTTTAATTGCTCTTTAAGCGGCGTAAAACTATCATCATCGTAAAGTTTATAATATATCGCCATGCTTACAGCCGTCTGCTCGTTAATTTTGCATGTCCCGTCTTTGTTTATATAATTATTTTTAAATAGCTTTTCGGCTTCTTCGCATTCGCGGGCGTATTTTTCTTCGAGTATTGAATTATCCGCAAAATTTGCCGCAAGTTTCGCGATACGCAGGAATTTCACGAGAAACGCAGTATTTATAAGTTCTACCGGGGTTTCCGTTTTGAAATCCGGAGCGGCCCAGTCGTTCAGCCCGAAATTAATCATGCCGTTCTCGCCGTGCCTCGTTTTGAGATATTCTATATATCTGTCAAAATACGGCAGGTTATCTATTAGCAATGACTTATCGCCCGTATAGAGATATATTTTATACGGAATCTCAAATATAATCCCATCTGAAACCGGGCCGTTCCCCCATTCGTATCCCCATCCGCTCGTCGGGATTATGCCAGGCATAGACCCGTCGTCACGCATTGCGTCCTGTATATCAAAATTCCACTTTTTAAATAAAGGCGCAATATCAAAATTAATAAGCATTTGTTCAGCCGAAGCCTGAGCGTCGTTCGCCCAGCCGAGTTTTTCCCTTGTCGGACAGTCCGTAGGCATATAAAAAAGATTAGAGTAAGTCGCCATTATGCCGATTTTATATAATTTGTTCAGGGTTTCGTCCGAACATTCAAAATCTGATATTGTCTTTATATGCTGATGGACGAATATTCCCGTGACTGTATCAAATCCGGGATTTTCTATGCCCGTTATTTCGATATATCTGAACCCGTGATATGTAAAAATAGGCGACCATGTGAAATCTTTGCCGTTCGCGATAAATTTATCCGTCATGAATTCGCTCTCGGGATAAAAATGCTCGCCGTCCATGCCGTTATATTTAAGCGTATTATCTTCGTTTAATTGTTCGGCGTATTTTATAATAAATTCATCTCCGGGTTTGCCGTTTTGAGAATTAACTGTAAGTTTTATATAACCTGAAATATTCTGCCCTATGTCAAATATATATTTTTTTTCATCGGTTTTTATTATCTGTTTTGTTTTATACTCGGCGCATTCGCATATGGGCTGACATTCGCATTGCCTGAAAATCCCCTTTGGAGAATTATCGTCGGTTATCGCATAACTCCAGCCGCTGTCGTCGAAATCAAACTTGTTGAAGTCCGGGTTATACATGCGCGAATCAAAATGCTCCCCGCTCCGTAATTGATTGAATATTATTGGCGTATCAGCCGTGCATTTCCAGTTATTATCTGAAGTCAAAACAGTTTCGCCGTCTGCGTCAAGTTGCAAGATAAACTTCGGATTGTCGCGCCATGACGCCTGATAATGAAGCCATGCGGTCTTTAAAGATTCGTTGAAAAATCCGTTGCCGCAAATGACCGTAAATATATTTTCGCCGCCCTGTAAAAATTCAGTGACGTCGTAAGTATTATACCATAAAGTCTTATTATAGTCGCTGACGGGAGCCGTAAATAAATCGTCCGTGATTTTTTTGCCGTTTATATAATAATAGCCGTAGCCGAGTCCGCAGACCGATACTTTTGCATGTTTCGGGTTTTTTATATTAAATTTGCGCCTGAACATTGAACACGGGCTTTTTTCTCTGCTGAATTCGCGTATAAACGGTATATCGGCTTTTATAAAATTTATATTTTCAAACATAAAATTTACTCCTTAAAAATTATTATATTTTCGTGTTTTGATTTAAAATATTTATATTTAATATCTAATAAAAATTATATAATATAAAAATTAAATTGTCAATAAAATGTATGTTAAAATAATATTTTAACATTGATTATGATAATATTAAGATTTTACTTGACGATAAATTAAATATGCAATATAATAATTAAAAACAAAGTTTTATTATGAGGTGTAAAAAATCATGGAAAATAATACGCAAAGGCTTGTCAATGCTTTAAAGCATAAAAATTCCGGCAGGCCGCCTGTAACGGGTTTGATGACTGCCGTTACTGTTGATTTAATGGATTTATGCGGCGTTTATTGGCCTGACGCGCATTCGGACGCTGAAAAAATGGTAAAATTGGCGGCTGCCGCTTTTGAGTTTTACGGGCTTGAATCTATGAAACTGCCTTTTGATATGACAGTTGAGGCCGAAGGATTGGGCGGAAATATTGATTTTGGCACGAAAAGTCAGCTCCCGCAAATGAAAACGCATCTTTTTGACGATCCCGCTGAATTTTTATTTGGGCGGGAACTTTTGGAAAAAGGGCGGATCCCGTTGGTATTAAACGCTGTTGAAATCGCGAAAAAAAGATATAATAATATTATTCCCGTTGTCAGTTCTATTGTCGGGCCGTTTACTCTGGGGACTACTCTGTTCGGTATCGAAAACATGATGATATGGATGATTGAGGAGCCTGAAATAATTCAAAATGCGCTTGAATTGACTACTGATTTGTGTATCATGTATGCAAAAGAACAGGAAAATGCCGGCAGCGACATAATTCAAATCGGCGAAGCGGCTTGTTCGGGCGATCTTATATCGGGAGATGATTACGGCAGATATATCGCCCCGTGCCACAAAAAGCTCTGCGCCGAAATAAAAATCCCCACAGTAGTGCATATCTGCGGAAATATAACATCGCATTTAAAATATATAAAAAACACGGGAATGTCTGGGATTAGCATGGATATAAAAACTGATATTGCGCAGGCTGTTGATTTATTAAAAGGCAATACTGCGATTATTGGATATGTGCCGGTGCTTGAAATATTACGGGACGGGACTCCTGAGCAGGTATTTGAAATGTCCCGCGAATGCATTAAATCAGGAGTTGACGTATTAAACGCAGGCTGCGCATGGTCGTCGGATATAAAAGGGGAAAACATTTGCGAGATGATTAAAGCGGCAAAATTAATATAGCATAATAATTAATTATGAAAGAGAGGATAATCTATGATGAAGTACAAAAAAGAACAGGCAGATTTTTTGAAATGGGAGCTGGGAGTTTTTTTTCATTTCGGGATACGGACTTTTTACGAAGGGCACAGAGACTGGGACATGAAAGAAATGCCGCTGTCGGGATTTAATCCGTCAAATCTCGACTGCGGACAGTGGATGCGCGTTATAAAAGAATCCGGCGCAAAATACGCAATATTAGTGTGCAAACATCATGACGGATTTGCGAACTGGCCCTCGAAATATACAAATTATTCTGTTGCGAATACCCCGTGGAAAAACGGCAAAGGCGACGTTGTAAAAGAATTCACGGACGCATGCCGCGAATACGGCATAAAAACCGGCTTGTATTATTCTCCGGCCGAATTCGGCTCAAAAGATAAATCAAGCAAAGATTACGACGAGTATTTTATAAATCAAGTAAGCGAGCTTTTGAAAAATTACGGCAAAATAGATTATCTTTGGTTTGACGGCTGCGGATCTGAAAATCATAAATACGACGAAAAGAGAATTATAAAAACTATACGGGGGTTACAGTCTGATATATTGATTTTTAATATGTGGGACCCGGACACGCGCTGGGTAGGCAACGAATCGGGTTACGCTCACATGCCGAATAATCTGACTGTTAAATCAACGGCGTTTTCAGTTCTTGCTGAAACAGGCGAACAATTTGAAGCCGAAAAATTTTTGCCTGTGGAATGCGATTTCAGAATGAGGCTCCGCAACTGGTTTTACAGTGACCGGGACGAACATACTGTGAAAAGTCTGGAAGAACTTATCGGAAATTATTATTATACTGTCGGCAGGGGAGCGAATATGCTTATAAATATTGGGCCCGGCCGCGACGGGCTGCTTCCGGAAAAAGACAGCGAAAGATTAATAGAATTGGGCAAATATATAAAAGAATCATTCTCAAACCCGATATTTTTTGATTTGACTAAAAACGAAAATTTATATATATGCAAATTAAAAGAGCCTGTCCTGATAAATCACTGCGTATTAAAAGAAAACGAAGAAAAATTAGGCATAGTAGAACAATTTTCGATAAAGGCTTATCCGTATGATTACGGATTGCCTATAACTGTCTATAACGGAAAAACAATAGGGCATAAGGCAATTTGCCGGTTCCCGGCGTTTTTTACGGACAAGATCGAAATAGTAATCGAGAAAAACATAGATGATAAAAATAATAATGGCGAAGAATCCGGAAAAATAGAAGATATATCTTTGTATTTTATAAAATAACGCGAAGCCCGATAAAAAAGCTGACGTATAATTATAAAATTTACGTCAGCTTTTTTTATCGAATTTATTCAAAGTTGACAATCGAAAATTTTTATTGTATAATAAAGCAATCAATAATTTATTTGTGAGTGAAAAAGAGAAAAAATAAATATGAAAAATAAATCAAAAATTATAAATATTGCCGTTGCTTTTGTTTGGATATTAGCTTTGGCTTTAAGCGTCGCAGGTATTTCAGGCTGCGGTATAATAAATTTCGGCCCGGATTCCGGAGACGCCGAAGATATGACGTTCGCGTCAAAAAATAATTACGACAGAAACGATATTTTAGCCGACGCGGTTGAAAGTCCGGCAAAACCGGGAGAGAAAGATAATATCAACGACAATCGCACGCAAACCGAAAAAATCCCGCAGGTTAATGACACTCAACCGGAAAATACAGAGGAAACTGAAGAAAACGAAAACCAAACGGATTCCGGCGCTGATATAGTTGAAACTGCTGAGCCAGAGGCAACAAAATCGCCAGAAGCGGAAGAATCAATAGAAAAAGACGGGACAGTTCGTCTGAAATTTATTGCCGCAGGGGACAATATAATACATCTGAATATGATTGACGACGCGAAAGAACGCGCGAAATCCGGTGAAAATTTTAACTTTAAAGATATGTACAAAGATATAGCGTCTACAGTTAAGGCGGCGGATATAGCTTTAGTGAATGTCGAAACCCCTATTGCCGGCGACGAATTTAGTTACGATGGCTATCCTATGTTTAACACGCCCAAAGAGAACGGGTTCGCCCTGACGGATATGGGTTTTAATATAATAAATATCGCAAATAATCACATGCTCGATAAATGGGAAAAAGGGTATATTAATAATATAAATTTTTGGGAAGACCAGAATGTCTTATTGATTGGCGGCTTTAAGAATCAGGAAGATTTTGAGAATATAAGAATATATGATAAAAACGGGGTTTCTATCGCGTTTTTATCATATACATACGGCACAAACGGCATGGTTCTCCCGGCTGACAGCCAGATGGTCATACCATTTATAGACGACGCGACTGTCGAACGTCAGGTCAAAGCCGCGAGGCCGCTTGCGGATTTACTTTTTGTAGTAATGCACTGGGGAGACGAAGATAGTTTAACCCCAAATCAATGGCAGAGAAGTCTTGCTCAAATGATGGTGGACAACGGGGTTGACGTTATAATAGGCATGCACCCGCATGTTTTTCAGGAAACGAAATGGGTCAGCCGTCCCGACGGTAAAAAAACTTTGATTGCTTATTCTTTGGGCAACATGATATCGGGAATGCTGGGCGCAAAAAATATGATAGGCGGACTTTTGAATTTTGACATAGTAAAAATCACAAAAAACGGCGAATCTGACACAACAATAGAAAATGTGCAGATGATTCCCATTATTACTCACTATAATATGCGGAGAAAAGCATTTCAGGTCTACAGATTTGACGAATATACCGAAGAACTCGCGAAAGCTCACGGCAATATTAATTCCGACAATAAATTTTCATATAAATACATAAAAGACGTTATTATTCAAAATATCGCCCCCGAATTTCTGAGCGATTTTTATAAAGATTAAAATATTTTTCAAGGAGCAAAGATTTTGCTGAACAATATAATTTACAGCGTAAACGCTGTATTTCCCCTGATTGTTTTAATATTTTTCGGCTTTTGCCTCAAACAAGAAAAACTGGGCTTGTTTAAAAATCCCAAAGAATTTTTTAATCAGATTGACCGGCTTGTGTTTCACGTCGCATTGCCGGTTTATATTTTTAACGAGATAGCAAATGCTGATATACAAAATATATTTAATATAAATCTTGTGGTTTACTGCGTTTCGGGAATAATAATCTCGTTTTTATTATTGCTTTTTATTGTTCCTGTATTTATAAAAAACAGGCCGTCAAGAGGCGCGTTTATTCAGGGGATATACCGGACGAATTTTGCGATACTCGGAGTGCCGCTCGCGGGTAATTTATTTGACAACGGCTCAGCGACGGCGGCGCTGATTTTACCGTTTGCAGTTGCGTTGTTTAATATTCTTGCAGTTGTTATTCTTACAGTAAATTCAGAAAATCCGGGCGATACGCAAAATCAAAATAATATATCCGGAATACTTCTTGGGATAATAAAAAATCCGTTGATTATCGCGATTATTATTGCCCTGCCGTTTATGCTTTTGAAAATACAGCTCCCGGAGGCAATAAATAAAAGCGTGAATTATATCGCAAATATGTCAACTCCGCTCGCGCTTATAAGCCTCGGTTCTGGGATTGATTTGAAGGTACTCAAAAGCAAAGTGAAATTATCGCTTATCGCTTCGATATTCAAAACTGTGATTTGTCCAGTGATTTTCGTCATTCCCGCGATATTGCTTGGCTTCAGGGACGCCGCGCTTGTAGTTATATTTGTTTTATTCGCCGCCCCTACTGCGGTGAGCAGTTATATAATGGCTAAAAATATGAAAAGCGATTACGAGCTTGCAGGGCAGATAATAGTTTTAACGACAATAATATGCCCCGTCACTATTTTTGCCGGAAGTTTTATACTAAAATCTTTGGGGTTTATATGAAAAATATAATAAATTATTTAGAAAACAGAAAAATAATAATTGTCGTAGGGCATTACGGCACGGGGAAAACAAATATCTCTGTAAATCTTTCTGTAAAGCTAAAAAGCTTGACAGGGCTTGTTTATACTCTTGTAGATTTAGACACAGTAAATCCGTATTTCAGGAGCGCGGACAATATACAGGATTTAAAAGAGCATGATATTGATTTTATCGTGCCTGAATTCGCGAATACAAACGTGGAGATAACGTCGGTTCCTGCGGAAATATATTCGATTTTTGCGAATAAAAACAAAAGCGCAGTAATCGACGTAGGCGGAGACGATAACGGCGCGATGGTTCTTGGCATGTTCGCCGATAGAATAAAACAGGAAAATTACGAGATGGTTTATGTCGTGAACAAATACAGGAATCTGATAAGCGAAGCTGACACGGCGGTAAATCTCGCAAAATTTATAGAAAAAAACTCAAAATTAAGAATAACGTCTGTCATAAACAACAGCAACATCGGCAATTTAACAACTAAAAAAGAAATCATAAATTCTATAGAATACGCCGAAAAAACCGCGTATTTGTTAAATGTGCCGTTGATTGCGACAAGTTCAATGATTGATATTGATTTTTCCGAAAAAAAAGAGTATAATATATTCAAGATAAAAAATTATACGAAGAAATTGTTTTGATATAAATAACAAAAAACGAAAGGAATTTACATAAATTTATGAAAAGCATAATATTCGACGAAGAAAAATGCAAAGGATGCGGACTGTGCATAATCGCCTGCCCGAAAAAAATCATAAATCTTGACAAAGATAAAATAAACAAAAAAGGCTATAATCCCGCAGGCGTAAAAAATCAGGATTTGTGCATATCCTGCGCTCAATGTGCTATAATCTGCCCTCATGTGGTAATTAAAATAGAAAACGATAAGTAGGGGCGCGCATTGCGCGTCCGCTGATAAATTTATATATTTTTTGGAGGATAAAATAAATGTCAGAATTGGTTTTGATGAAGGGAAACGAAGCAATATCCGAAGCGGCAATAAAAAGCGGCTGCCGGTATTATTTCGGGTATCCGATAACTCCGCAGACTGAAATCGCGGAATATATGTCTAAAAGAATGCCGCAGGTAGACGGCTTGTGCATTCAGGCTGAAAGTGAAATCGCGGCTATAAATATGGTTCTCGGAGCTTCGTCTGCCGGAGCGCGAGTTTTGACGTCGTCGTCAAGTCCGGGAGTTAGTTTAAAAGGCGAGGGAATATCTTATTTAGTTGGCTCGGATTTACCGTGCGTTATAGTAAATGTTCAAAGGGGCGGCCCGGGACTTGGCGGCATACAGCCTGCGCAGTCGGACTATTATCAGGCTACAAAAGCTATGGGTCACGGAGATATGCGGCTGATTGTTCTTGCGCCAAATTCTATTCAGGAAATAATAGAACTCACGAGCCTTGCGTTTGACTTGGCTGATTTATACAGAACGCCGGTTATGATTCTCGCGGACGGGGCACTGGGGCAAATGATGGAACCTGTGGATTTTGATAAACTTCAGCCGCGTGAAATCCCTGAAAAGACATGGGCGGCTGTCGGACATCAAAATAAACGTGAGCCAAATATTATAAATTCGCTTTATATAGAGCCAAAAGATTTGGAAGATTTGGTAATTGAACGCTATAAAAAATATGATATAATCAACGAAAAAGAAGTAAAATACGAAGAAGAAAATATCGATGGCTCGGATATAGTCATAGTTTCTTATGGCATAACGTCAAGAATCGCGAAAACTGCGGTCGATAAACTCAGAAAAAACGGAATAAACGTAGGTTATTTCAGACCTGTGACTTTATCGCCGTTTCCGGCAAAGAGGCTCGGCGAAATTGCGGACATGACAAAAAGATTTTTAGTGACTGAGCTAAATATGGGGCAGATGGTAGACGATGTGAAACTTGCGACAAAATGCAAAAAGCCCGTTGATTTTTATGGCAGGACAGGCGGAATGATGCCCTCGCCCGACGAGATTTATCAGGCTGTCTTGAGAACATTGAAATAATATTAAAAGGAGATAAATAAAAATGGTTGTATTTGACAGACCAAAATCACTGACAGATAAAGAGTTTCACTACTGTCCCGGCTGTATGCACGGAGTAGTTCACAGAATAATCGCCGAAGTACTGGACGAGCTTGAAATAAAAGGCAAAACCGTCGGGATCGCTCCGGTCGGCTGTTCGGTTTTCGCGTATAATTATTTTAACTGCGATATGATACAGTCGCCTCACGGACGCGCTCCTGCAGTCGCGACAGGAGTTAAAAGAGTTTTACCGGATAATATTATTTTCACATATCAGGGAGACGGCGATTTAGCGGCTATCGGCACCGCCGAAACAGTACATGCCGCCGCCCGCGGGGAAAATATTACGATTATATTTATAAATAACGCTATTTACGGAATGACCTGCGGGCAGATGGCTCCCACGACGATACCCGGACAGATCACAAGCACTTCGCCGTACGGCAGAAAGCCCGAAATTCAGGGATTGCCTATAAAAGTGTGTGAAATGCTCGCCGCTATCGATGGGACGGCTTATGCCGAGAGAGTCTCGGCGGACTGCGTTAAAAATATACGCGGAGTTAAAAAGGCTATAAAAAAAGCGTTTATTAATCAGATAGAGAAAAAAGGTTTTTCTATAGTCGAAGTTTTGTCAAACTGCCCGACTTACTGGGGAATGTCTCCGGTTGAATCTCTTGAATGGGTAAAAACAAATATGATTCCGTATTATCCTCTGGGAGTTTATAAAGACGTTACGGCAAATAAAGAAAACAAAAAAGAGGAGGAATAATTTTATGGGTATAACCAGTATTGTTGCGGCGGGATTTGGCGGTCAGGGGATTTTATTCATGGGAAAACAGCTCGCCTTAGCCGGAATGTATCTGAATAAAAAAGTTACATGGCTGCCTTCTTACGGTCCGGAATCAAGAGGAGGGACTTCAAACTGCACGGTGATAATATCAGATGATGAAATTGGCTCGCCCGTAACTCCGAATCCTGATATTCTGATAGTTATGAATCTTCCGTCATACATAAAATTTCACGGTTCTATAGCTAAAAACGGGACTTTAATATGCGACAGTTCACTTGTAAGCGAAAGAAGCTCAAGAGAAGATATAGACAAATATTATATCCCCGCAACTTCTGTCGCGTATAAAAATAATATGCCGAAACTCGCTAATGTCATAATGCTCGGTAAATTAATCGCGGCGACAAATATATTCACGCCCGACGAGCTTATCATGTCAATGCAAAAAAGCATTCCGTCATCTAAAAAAGATTTGCTTGATTTGAATATAAAAGCGCTGGATATTGGATTTAATTATAAAGAATAGAGGAACGTAGAGAATTTATATTTTCGGAGGAATGAATGGATACTGAGCAGGGTGAAAGAATAAAAAATTTTGAAGAAAGACAAAAACGGATAGAAAAAAGAGGGAAATTCAAAAAAATCGTAATTGGGAATGATGACGGTTTTTGGGATGTAATGGGTGTTTTTGCGCTCCCCCTTGCTGTAATACGGCTCGCGGGAGGATTAATTGCATTGCTCGTTATTATGTTTTTTTCGGCTTTAATAAAAAAAGCGTTTAAAAGAACAAAAAGAACAAAATAAATTAAAGGTATAAATTTTATATGCAAAATAAGCACCCAAAAGCCTGCGCAATAATCGCGGCGGCAGGAAAAAGCTCGCGTATGAATCTTGCGGACGGAATGTCGAAGCAGCTTTTAGAAATAAATAAAACAAACGGAAAAACCGTTATTGAACAAACAGTAACGGTTTTTAATTCGTGCGTGTATATCGACGAAATAATTATTGCCGCAAGGAATGAAGATATAGAAAAAATACGGGAAATTGTTAAAAAAGCAAATTTGAATAAAGTCATAAATATTATCGCTGGCGGAGAGACGCGGCGGGAATCTGTGTTTAACGCAGTCGGTAAAGTTCGGGATTATATAGATTTTATCGCGATTCACGACGGGGCAAGATGTTTTATATCGCATGAAGATATAGAAAAAGTAATGCTGAAAGCGTTTGAAACAGGGGCGGCGGCTGCGGGGACAAAAATCACGGACACTATAAAACTTATCGGTGAAAATAATAATATAATACGCACGGTTGACAGGGATTTGCTGTGGGCTGTGCAGACCCCGCAGATATTTTCAATAGATTTATATTTATCAGGGTTAAACAAATGCGGCGATAATATAACTGACGATTGCGCTGTTGTCGAAAGCATGGGACATCCGGTAAGTATCGTCGAATGCTCTAAATATAATATAAAAATTACGGATACTCAGGATTTAAAATTTTTAGAGGGACAAAAAAATATGAGATACAAAACAGGGCATGGTTATGATGCTCACCGTCTTGGAAAAGACCGCAAATTAATTCTCGGCGGGGTTGAAATCCCGAATGAAAATGTTGGGTTAATAGGACATTCAGACGCCGATGTTTTAATTCACGCGTTAATCGACGCAATGCTCGGCGCGGCAGGGCTTGGCGATATCGGCGAATATTTTCCGGACAATGATGAAAAATATAAAAATATAAGTTCTTTGATTTTACTTGATGAAATCGCGAAGATTATAAAAAAAGATTATATTATTTCAAATATAGACTGCACGGTTATTCTTGAAAAACCCAAACTTGCGAAATATAAAAAAGCGATAAAAGAAAAACTGGGCGAAATTTTGGGAATTGATATAAAAGATATAAATATTAAAGCGAAAACAGAGGAAGGGCTTGGATTTACCGGAACAGGGGAGGGGATAGCGGCGCAAGCTATTTGTTTGATTCAGGAGAGAAATATATGAGATTTACGAAAAAATCAGAACATAACGGCAAATATTTTATAGAAGAAGACAAAATCGAAGAGGCAACGCAAAAATTAGCAGATTTTGAGAATATGTGCGAAGAATTTATAAAAGACATGGATAATCTCCCCGCGCGATTAGAAAAACTTAGGACAGAGAAAAAAGAAAAAACTGTTGCCTATAAAGAACTTGTCGCCCAGAAATTGATTAATACAAATATTCTGATATTTTTCAGAAGATACGGCATTTATGATTATCTGAATAATTAATTAATATATCACAGAGAGACTTCTTTTAGTTATTGTGAATATAATATAATGACGCTAATAAAAAAGCGTATTAATTAAATTTACAAGAGTGAGCTGTTATAAATCATGATGCCAGAACAAATAGAAGCAGAAACAGATACGGAAAAAACAGAGAATAATATAGTAAAACAAAACAGGGATTTTGAAAGGCATAAAATATATACTCCGAGAAATCTTGATATTCAGTACGGACATGATAAAACAAATAAAAATAAAGAGAAATACGGGCATGTCAATAATTATAATAATTATAACAGTGAAAATAAATTCAGATTTAAAAACAGCCTTGTCATAACTCCGTTTTATGAAATAGAATTTAATGCCTCAGGCGGGATAAAATATATTAAAAATCATGAAGGGTGCGTATTTTTTACCGACGAGAGCATATTTATAACGACAAATAATATTCAAAAAATCCCCGTTCTTATGAAACGGGGGATAAATAAACAGTCAATCCAAAAAAAATTGATTATAGAAGAAAAATACAATTACGAGGAAAAATACGAGATACACAAAAATATTATTTTATATTTCGAAGAAAACAGGATAGATTTTCAAATACTGTTTAATAAATCAGAATCGGTTCCTGCTCAGAATAACAAAGACATAACTACCGAATTTTCTTTAAATTTATCTGTTCCGGGAGCGTCTGGGGCAGATGATACGGTCACATATAAAAAATATAGCGACAAATCAGACGCGCTGGAATATATATCTATAAAGTGCGGCAAACGCAATGACGACTGCATGACGCTTTATCCAGACAAAAAACTGCGGACAGAATACAAAAATAAATCTCTGGGTTTTATTGCGTCTAATCTTTTACAGCCTCAGAAAAATTATATAAATCTGAAAATATATCTGGAGAACTACAGGATTACGTAAAAAATATAAATTAAAAATCAAAAGCCCCGCTTTTTAAATAAATAAAATAAAAGGGGCTTTTGTGCGTGTTTTTTAAATTATTAAATTTTAATATTATAAATTGCCCCATTTAATCAGGGTGGTATAAAGCTGTTCAATGTCTATCGGTTTTGAGAGATGGTCGTCCATGCCGGCTTCAAGGCAGCGTTCAATATCTTCTCTGAACGCATTGGCGGTCATTGCTATAATCGGAATTGACTTCGCCCGGGGGATATCAAGTGAACGGATAGTTTTGGTTGCCTGATAACCGTCCATTTCCGGCATTTGTATATCCATCACGATAATATTATACTTATCCGGATTCTTTTTGAATTTTTCTGTTGCGATCAGACCGTTTTCGGCTATATCGATCGAAATACGCGTATCTTCCAAAAGTGAAATAAAGATTTCCCGGTTTATTTCTACGTCTTCCGCCAGAATAATGCTCACCCCGGATAAATCCGGAACTTTTCCGGTGGTTTCGGTTTTTATATCGAGGGATTTAAGCGTTTTGCCTACGACGGTGTTTATCGCGTCTAAAACAGACGAAGGGAAGACCGGCTTTGTAATATAACGGGTGATATTATTTTCAAACGCGAATTTTTCTATCCTGTTCCATTCCAGATAAGTTGAAATTATAATAACTGTATTTTTATTGATTTTTCCGTTGATTTGATTAATAAAATCCATTGCGTCTGCGCCGGGCATATCATAATCAAGAAAAACAATATCATATTCGCGTCCGGTATCGCAGGCAGCCTCTATAAAAGCGATCGTTTCATTGATATTTGCAGACAAATCTGCATTTATCCCGAAGCTTTCGGTTATATGCAGGAAACGCTCCCTGATGTCGTCGTCATTTTCAACGATCAACAGCCTGATATCTTCGGGACGGATGCCGTCAAAAATAACGGTATCCTGATGTGAAGCGTTTTCAAGATTTGCCTCAAAAATAAAAGTTGAGCCAATGCCGGGTTCTGATTCTGCCCAGATACGCCCTTTCATTTTTTCAACGATACTCTGGGAAATCGCAAGGCCGAGGCCCGTTCCGCCGTATTTGCGGGAAACGCCGCCGTCCGCCTGCTCGAATGCATTGAACAACCGGGCGATTTGTTCTTTTGACAGGCCTATCCCTGTATCGGAAACAGAAAAGCGCAGGGTGCTTATGTTTTCGTTTTGCCCGGCAGTATCAGTGTTTTTGATATTTTCGATTTTTTCAACCGAAAGCGTTATTTTTCCCCCTTCGGGAGTAAACTTCACTGAATTTGAGAGAAGATTAGTTATTACCTGAGAAAGCCTTAGGTCGTCTGCAATATAATTTAAATTTAAATTCCTGCTTAATATAACGTTAAACTTCAGGTTCTTTTTTTCCATGTTGTCAACAACGATATTGCATACTTTCATCAGCATTTTTTCTATATTCATAGGCACGTTTTCAAGCTCGAATTTGCCTGCTTCGATTTTTGCCATATCCAGAACATCGTTGATTATTCCCAAAAGATGACCGGACGAAGTTGCGATAGTTGAAAGGCAGTGTTTAAGTTTTAAAACATCGTCAGTAGTTTCTGAAATTTTAGTCATACCGATAATCGCGTTCATTGGCGTTCGCATTTCATGGCTCATGCGCGAGAGAAAATCGCTCTTTGCTTTAGCCGCCGCGTGCGCGTTTTCTTTTTCATTTGTAAGATCAGTAATATCGACCGCAATGACCAGTATGCTGTTTTCGATAAGTTCGTTCGGCGAAACGATTTCTTTGAAAATAATTGAAAAGCACAAATCGTTTATCCGGACTGTCATGTTACTGTTGTCCTGTTTTAATACGTCGGAAACTTGTTCTTTAAGATATTCCTGCCGGTCTTGCGGGGATAATTTATCATTTGTTTCTTGCGGAAAGATTTCGGATATAAACTCCAACGCGGATATACCGCTGAAATAGCTGGCAAATTTACCGTTTTTAAAATATGTATCAAGTTCTTTGCTCATGATAAAAATACTTTCGGGTATATTATTCAGGTATAATATCATCGAATCAAGCGTAGCGTTGATTTGTTTAAGGACTTTTTTTATGTCGCCTTTGAATTTATCCGCGTCGTTGCGTACATCCAGTTTGCCGGCAGTCGACGCGTCGAGTAATTTCCCTGTGCTGCTTATCATATTCTGATAAGTAAAATTCATATCGTTGATAGCGTTAGCCAGCATTCCGATTTCGCCGCGCTGTTTCAAAGCTGTTTCAGATGCGGGAGAATATACGTTGCCCTGTGCGAGTTCGCGCGCCGTATTAGTGAGACTGCTTAAAGGTTTGGTTATGCTGCGCCGCAGGAAAATAAATATAGAGATTAATATAATCACAAAAAACGCCAAAAAAATTGTATTGAACAATAGAGTAGAAGCTCCAATCGAATTGTTCATTGCCGCAAGGTCAAGATCAGTCCCCAAAATTGCGATGACGTCGCCGTTTTTATTTAATATGGGCGCATACGCGTAATAAAGCTCCCCGTAACCGCCGGTATAATAATAAACCCATTCCATCTGTTTTTTTGTCTCATAAACTTCCAGTATCGTATCCTGGCTGATGTCGCATGTTCCCAGCCCGTCAATATCGATACTGCCGTATATATCTTCGTCCTCCGCGTCAAAAATAAATGTATATAATCTTTCTCCGTTATCGCTCACGAGGCCTGTGTCAGCCATAACATACAGATATGTAGAATTACTGATTTCTTTCAGATGTTTCAGTTCGGCAATTATATCCCAATATTTTTCCGTTTTTAAATTCGCCAGCTCGCTGTGAAAAACCGCTAAATTTTCTAAAAGTGCCTGTTGGTCTTCTTCGTCTGCGCCTTTTTCCTGAAGTTCCCAATATTCCTCACGATCAAGCCAAAATCGAATCTGCTTTTGCTTAAATCTTTCGTCCTGACTTTTCATGAGTTCGACAAAATATTCTACATCTTCACTGTCAATAATAGCGGCCATCAGTGCATTGGTGAGCAATACCCGTTCAGTATAAACTTCTTCATACAAATTTTTGATATTGCTCTGATTTATCCAACTTGCGCCAACGGCGGTAATGGCAAACAACACTAAGAGCATGGCCAATATCCTAAAATTGATTTTTTGAGTAAATGGGATTTTCTTATGCATTTTGTTATCCTCTTCATGTTAATTTTCACATTTAGTATATTATAACTTTTATGCAATATTATTTCAAGATATAAAATTAAAAATTCACAAATGTTTACATGATTTATGCTTGATTACTGCCGTTTTTTGTAAGGTCGTTTAAGGAAAATTTACATTTAAAAATCTTGGCGAACTTGAATGTTTTTTACTTGTATGATATAATATGTTGAATTATTTGTCCAAATGATTTCAGAAGATATTTGCTTTAAATTATATTAATAATTCCATATTCTTTCACTTGACAGAATTAAATTCTGTCTGTATAATTAATTTAGTTTATTTTGAAGAAATACGCTGTTTTGTGACTGACTTGAGAGTATTGCATGATAAAATAAATTTTATGCGCGAATAATTATAATAAATATTATACACATCAAATTTTTAACGATGTTTTAATCAGCACCAAATTAAAACGTCGTTTTGCCAATACCTCCGGGGTGGCAAGTCACAAAATTAAAGAGGAGTTTTACATAAAAATATGAAACTTATATGGAAACTGGCTATCCCTCAAATATGTATTGTCGTATGCTTTGGCTTGATCAGTTTTATAGTCATCAACTTTTCGTTTGACAGAATGCGCGAACAATACGTAAAAGACATCATAGAGAATCGTTTTCAGCTTATTCTCAAAGAGATTGATGCAAGCGCGAAAAAATCCGTGAGCGAAGCCTCTGTATTTGCGCCCCTGCCTGCGGTAATTGAGGCTTATGAAATCGCTCACAGCGGCGAAATATACGATGAAAATTCTCCTGAATCTCAGGCGGCGCGTGATATGCTGCGCAAAGAACTCGCTGAAATGCTGGATAATTATAGAGCATTAGTGGGAAAAGATCTTGAACTCCATTTTCATTTGCCCAGCGGGCTCAGTCTTGTGCGTATATGGCGCGAGTATAATACCAGAGTCAACGGCGAATGGGTAGATATTTCAGACGACCTCAGGGCATACAGGCCCACAGTCCTCGATACGAACGAAACCGGCGAGGTGACAATGGGATTAGAACCCGGCAGCGGCGGTTTTGCCATCAGAGGGGTAATCCCAATTTTTGCGCCTGACGGCAGACAGCTCGGATCGCTTGAATCGCTCCAGAGCTTCAATCCGATTCTGGAGGCCGCAGTCGAAGAAGGTAAGCTTTCTATTGCGCTGTACGCAAATATAGAACTGCTTGAATTTTCGGTAGAGCTGCAGGATTCGGAAAAATATCCGCCGATAGGGGATTTTGTGCGTGTCATCGAATCGACTGACAATAGTATTGAAGATTTGATCACCCCTCAGTTGCTGCACGACGGAAAAAAAGACGTTTCATATAAAAGATTTGGCTCAATGACTCTCGCGACATTCCCTCTTGACGATTATCGGGGAAATCAAGTCGGGGTTATCGTTTTCGCAATGGATACTACTACTGTATCAGATATTGTAAAAACAGCTTCAATGACGATGGCATTCATGCTGACGGGCATGGCGGTAATTCCTGTCTTTGCTCTTTTATGGCGCCTGCGCGCGGCGGTTATTCAACCTCTGAACAATATCAAGACCAAAATTCAGGACATCGCCGAAGACCGGGCTGACCTCAGCGAGCAAATTCCCAGCGGGCAGAAAGACGAAATCGGTGAACTGGCCAGATGGTTTAATAGACTCACTGCAAAACTTGACGCTATTTTGAGGGAACGTCAGGCAATGCTCAATGAAATTTACACCGAATCCGAAAAATTTGAGTCAATGGCTCACTGGTACGGCTCTATTCTTGATTCTATACCGTTTTTGGTTTCGGTTCAGGACAATGAAATGAAATGGACGTTTATAAATGCCGCGATGGAAAAAATACTCGGCAAAAAACGTGAAGAAATTATCGGATTGCATTGCAAAAATTGGGGACTCAATATCTGCGATACAGAGAATTGCGCTGTTGAATGCGCGAAACGCGGGAGAAAACAGTCATTCTTTTTGAACGGGGCTGTGTCTTATCAGGTCGATACGGAAATTCTCAGGGATGTACGCGGCAAGATAACAGGCTTTATCGAAGTTATACAGGATATTACAGAGTTAGAGCAGCTTGCGAAAAAACAAGCTGAGGCAAAAGCCGCAAGCGAAGCCAAATCCGCGTTTTTAGCCAATATGAGCCACGAGATACGCACTCCGCTCAACGCAATCGTCGGCATGACTTCAATAGGCATATCCGCGGCTGACCCTGATCGAATGAAGTATTGCTTCACAAAAATAGAAGACGCGTCGAAACACCTGCTCGGCGTCATCAACGATATTTTGGATATGTCAAAAATCGAATCGGGTAAATTTGAGCTATCGCCGACTGAATTTGTTTTCGAAAATATGCTGCGCCGTGTCGTTGGCGTAGTAAACTTCCGGATTGATGAGAAAAAACAGAAATTTGAAGTGCATATCGGCAAGCATATCCCCAAAAACCTGATTGGCGACGACCAACGGCTGGCGCAGGTAATCACAAACTTGCTGTCCAACGCAGTAAAGTTCACGCCCGAACATGGAACTATCAGCCTTGACACTGAGATTTTGGGTGAAGAAAACGGCATATATACAATACAGTTTAAAGTGACTGATACAGGTATAGGTATAAGCCCGGAGCAGCAGGCCCGGCTATTCCAGTCATTTCAGCAGGCTGAAAGCGATACCACGCGTAAATTCGGCGGTACGGGCCTTGGACTCTCAATTTCAAGAAACATCGTGGAAATGATGGGGGGAGAAATATGGGTGGAATCAGAGATTAATAAAGGCTCTGCGTTTGTATTTACGGTTCGGATGAAACGTGGTGAAACTAAAATACAGGGGTTGTTGACTTCTGACGTGAACATAGAAAATTTACGCATACTGGCTGTGGACGACGAACCTGACGTGCTGGTATTCTTCAAAGATTTGACGCAGGAATTGAAGATAAACTGCGATGTAGTCATAAACGGCGAAGAAGCGCTTGATATAGTGGAAAAGAAAGGCGCGTATAATATATATTTCGTCAACCGGAATCTGCCGGACATAGACGGAATCGAACTGGCAAAAAAACTGAAAGACAAAGTGATTGAGCCGGGAAAATCTGTAGTGATCATGATATCTGCGGCTGAATGGAGCGTAGTGGAAGACGAAGCGAAAAAAGCCGGAATTGATAAATTCGTATCAAAGCCCCTCTTTCCGTCGATGCTTGTAAATATTATAAATGAATGCCTCGGATTTAATTCAAAAGTAGAGGAAGAGAAGCTGACGGACAATACCGGTATATTTAAAAATCGCCGTATTTTGCTGGCAGAGGACATCGAAATCAACCGGGATATAGTTTTTGCGCTGCTTGAGCCGACGGGTCTGGAGATAGAGTGCGCGTTAAACGGCGCGGAAGCCGTCCGTATGTTCAGCGAAGAGCCTCAGAGATATGAAATGATATTCATGGACGTTCAAATGCCCGAAATGGACGGTTACGAATCGACGCGCCGCATCAGGGCACTCGATATTCCGGAATCTAAGACAATACCGATTATTGCGATGACTGCCAATGTATTCCGTGAGGACATCGAAAAGTGTTTCGAATCCGGTATGAACGGGCATGTTGGCAAACCGATAGATATTGATGAAGTTATCCAGCAGATAAAGCAATATTTAACAAATGCATAGATTATTATTACCAGTTTGATTAGTTATGAAATTCTATAAGCCCTGATATATTTATTTACGTAAAATATTAATAAAAAGCCACTTTTATTTTAAAAGGGGCTTTTTTATTAGCGCGTAAATTCTAAATAACTATTTTGAATTTATAGCATATAATATAATAATATGCTATAAAATTATAATATGCCGTAAATAGATCAAATGACAAAAATATTTTATAAATACGGGGGAATTTTTCATGTTATTGGAAACAATAGCCACTATAATAATGAACTGTACATATTTATTCCTGAAAGTTTCATCAAATGGAGAGTTTCCCTCGCCGCTTAGTTCAGCAAAAGAAAAAGAACATTTTTTGAAATACAAAGAAGGCGATCTGGAATCCCGGAATATTCTTATAGAAAGAAATTTAAGGCTTGTCGCTCATATCGTAAAAAAATATTATACAACTTATAAAGATCAGGACGATTTAATATCTATAGGCACAATCGGGCTAATAAAAGCGATTGATACATATAATACCGAAAACGGCGCAAGATTTGCCACTTATGCCTGCACATGCGTGAAAAACGAAATACTTATGTATTTCCGGTCAATAAAAAAAATACAGTGTGAAACGTCGATATATGACTCTATAGACGTGGATAAAGACGGAAATCCATTGACTTATATCGAGCTTATAAGCTGCGAGGACACGATAGCAGACGATCTTGACACAAAAATAAAAAGCGATTACGCGCAAAAAATAATCGAAACTAAACTCACCAAGAGAGAAAAAGAAATAATAAAAATGCGGTATGGTATAGATAATATAAAGCCTAAAACCCAAAAAGAAGTATCGGTCGTTTTAGGAATATCAAGGTCGTATGTGTAGGACATCGGTTATGGACAACGCAGGAATGGGCGAAAAGTCAATAAATTTTAATTAAAAAGTAAAAAAGCGACCGTTCATTATGCTTTTTTCTTTTTTTTGCTTGACTTTTTTAATTTAATAATGTATAATCAAACTTACGAGTTGCAAACTTATAAGTTTATTATTTTTGAGGGGTAATTATTTTTATGTTTATTGGTAGAAATACAGAGTTGAAAAAATTGAATGAAATGTACGCGAGCAATAAATTTGAGTGCGCTATTATTTACGGGAGACGGCGCGTCGGGAAAACTACGCTCATCAAAGAATTTATAAAGGATAAAAAAGCAATCTATTTTCTCGCCCGCGAGGCAGACGGAGGAGCAAATCTTAACGGGTTCAGCAACGATATTTATGCCGTTACCGCGAAAGAACTAGCTAAAAAGGCCTTTTTCTCTGATTGGGAAAGTACTTTTGATTATATCTATCAAATATCTAAGGACAACAGAATCATACTGGTTATTGATGAGTACCCGTTCCTTGCGGGAGGATACCGTCCGATTTCTTCTATTTTGCAAGCACATATAGATAACCAATTTAAGGATAGCAAATTGTTTTTAATTCTTTGCGGATCAAGCATGAGCTTTATGGAGTATCAGGTTCTCGGCTATAAAAGCCCGCTTTACGGCAGACGGACGGCGCAGTTTAAAATACTACCGTTCAATTTTTTTGAATCGCTGCCATTTTACAACGGTTTTGATTCCGTTGATAAAGCGATACTGTATGGAATGACCGGCGGCATACCAGAGTATTTAAATAAAATTAACACAAATAAATCGGTACCGGAAAACATAATAGATTTATTTTTAACGCCTTCCGGGCTTTTGTTTGAAGAACCTTCAAATTTATTGAAACAGGAACTGCGTGAGCCAGCTACTTATAATAGTATCATAGAAGCTATTGCAAGCGGGGCTTCAAGACTGAATGAGATTGCCACAAAGTGCGGAACAGAGAGCAACAAATGCGCTAAATATCTTAAATCGTTGATTTCGCTTGGTATCGTGAAAAAAGAACTGCCCGTCACCGAAACATCGTCTAAAAAAAGCATTTATCTTTTGGATGATATGATGTTCAGATTTTGGTATCGTTTTGTCTTTACTAATATGAGCGGCATTGTATCAGATTTAGGCGAGGCTATATTCAATTATGAAGTCAAAGAAGAACTCCCTGCTTATATGGGATTTGTTTTTGAAGAAATATGCAAGCAATATATGGTAGAAGAAGCGAAAAAAAATAATCTGCCGTTTTTACCCGGGAAAATCGGCAGATGGTGGGGTAATAATCCGCGCGAAAAACGTCAGGAGGAAATCGATA
The DNA here is from genome assembly GCA_009783265.1 of Oscillospiraceae bacterium. Lineage (GTDB taxonomy): Bacteria > Bacillota > Clostridia > Oscillospirales > WRJC01 > WRJC01. The sequence goes on along the minus strand of WRHM01000008.1, from coordinate 97,917 downwards.
TTCTGACTTACCGTAAGGATAACGCCCTTTTCTGCGAATGTAAGTGGACAAATGCACCGACGGATATGGATGTGTTGACTGCGTTGAAAAAAAAATCCGAATTATTTAGTTATAAAAATAAATTGTATTGGATGTTTTCCAAAACAGGTTTTACGGATAGGCTCGTTGCTGAAGCTGGCAAGCAAACGAATGTCCGGCTTGTACGGTTTGAGGATATGATTTTAGAAATTTAACGCGTTTGATTCCTGTAATAGCCAATAAATATACACAATTTTATGATATATGTCGGTTATTGCAATTCAAAATCGAAATATAGCGATGAAATGAAAACAAAATCGAACCGAGAATATTGGATAGAAAAAATTGAAGAAAACATCGCGAGGGATAATCGAAATAATTTGAAATTGAAAGAGATAGGCTGGATAACTGTCCACTTTTGGGAAAAAGAAGTCAAAAGTAATCTTGATAAATGTTTAGAAAAAATCTTATCAATACTAATAAATCAAATCGGGCGAAGATAAATAAAAACTGCCACAACATATTATGAAAATCCATATTGGATATAATTTTTCTGACGGAAATATTATGAATATCGTAAAATTTGCTCTCGCTCTACGAGAGCTTTTTGTGTCGTTCGGAAGATTATAAATTACTCATTTTCCGTAGACAAACCCTCTAAATACTCCGCTACATTATGGATTACTTTTCCGTCGCCAATATCGACTTATCGCAAAAAAAGTCACTTAATTATTTATTTAATCGGTATATGTAAATCTTATTTTTAATAACTATTTAATGAGGTGATTTTGATGGAAAAAACAAAACCCAATCCTAAAACAGACGGTATAACCGTGCAAAACATTTATAAAAAAACTGCGGAAAACATAAAAATTCAAGATATATTAATAAAATCATATATAATATTTATACGCAAAGAGGTAGAAAAATGCTTGCAATTTTAAAATCGGTATGTTATACTGACTGTAATGAACGGTCGCTTATTTTTGGAGGTACAATATGTATGCAGAAATAAGCAATCCAATGGATTATAAAGCCGCGTTTTATATCCGTTTATCAAAGGAGGACGGAAATACAGGCGAATCTGAAAGTATAACAAATCAACGCAGTCTTTTAAACGGCTTTGCGGAACAGCACAGACTTAACATAGTCAGCGAATTTATTGACGACGGCGTTTCGGGGACAAGTTTTGACCGTCCGGATTTTAACAAAATGATTGAAGCGATATTAAATAAAAAAGTAAACATGGTCGTCACGAAAGATTTATCAAGGCTTGGCAGGGATTATATCCAAACGGGATATTATTTAGAAAAGTTTTTCCCTGAAAACCGGGTGAGATATATTTCGCTTTTAGACGGAATCGACACCGGCACGAATAATCATAACAACGACATTACGCCGTTTAAAGCAATCATGAACGATATGTACGCAAAAGATATATCGCAGAAAATCAGGAGCGTTAAAGAGGACAAACAAAAAAAAGGACAATTTATCGGAGGGAAGGCGGCTTACGGTTATAAAAAATCACCGAACGAAAAAAATAAGATTATTATTGACGAAGAAGCGGCGAATATCGTTCGCAGAATATTTACTCTTGCCGCTTCGGGTAAGTCCTGCCGGGAAATTGCAGTCATTCTAAACCGCGAAAAAATAATAACACCGTCGGATTACGCCGGAATCGAAATTACAAGCAACGGAAGATATAAAGGCTTATGGAGTTCTGAACGAGTGGCGTTTATGCTTCAAAACGAGGTTTATATCGGCAACATGGTGCAGGGACGCGTTAAGAAAATCAACTATAAATCAAAAAAAGTTTTGAAACTTCCGCCGTCTGAGTGGGCTATTGTTGAGAATACGCACGAAGCCATAATCGAAAAAGACACGTTTGATACTGTGCAGGTTTTAATATCTAAACGCAAGAAAACCCGTGAAAGAACGCATAATTATCTGTTAAAAGGGCTTGTATATTGCCACGAATGTGGCTATGTGTTGTCTGTGATAAACCGTAAGTTAGCGAAATGCAGAGAAGTTTTATACTTTGTGTGCAGGACTTATCAGCGGTTTACAAACGAAAAAAAATGCACTATACATTACGCGAAAGTCGAGGACGTTACAAACGCCGTTTTAAATCAGATTAAAGAAGTTTGTGAAAAATACTTAAATCTTTCGGATATGCAAAATATCGCAGAGGTTGAAATAGCAAAATGCGAATCAAATTCCAAAGGCGAAAACGAAATAAAAGAACTCGAATCAAAAATCGAGTTCCTGACAGGTAAATTAGACCAAGTTTATACAGATAAATTAAACGATATACTTTCGCCCGAAGATTTTGAGAGAATTTACAGCAAAATAAAAGAAGAACGCCACAATTATAACGATAAACTGAACTCGTTGAAAAAGAAAGCGGAAAATAAAATCGACAATCCCGCCAAAGCCAAAGAACTTGCGGAACGGTTTATTAATGAAATCGACGTGAATAGGGAATTGATATGCAGTTTAATCGAACGCATTGAAATCACCGAAACCCGCGGTATTATCGTGTATTGGACGTTCAGCCAGTTTAATCAGGTTTGACCGTTTACAATAAGCGGGTTCCAATGTATCGAGAATTGAAAAACAGGCGCTGTCAAAAATCCAGTCATATTTAAAATCAAAAACACTTATGTGATATTATTTAAAATTAAACAATATTATATCACAATAAAAATTTTATTCGCAAAAAAATCGGGGATAATTTCCCCGATTTTTTTATGACTTGATTAATTCTATCGAATTTTATTTTTACCCTGTGACGCCGGTTCTCTCGATGCCCTGTATCAAAAAGTTCTGACCGATAAGATATACTACTAAAAGCGGCGCGATAATCATAAGCCCGCATGTGTTTCTTATCGCGGACTGATATATCGTCGAAGCCTGTATAGCAGCCGTGCTTTGAACTAATGTCCTCGGTATCTTGACTATTCTGGGCAATAAATACGGCCCGGTGTCTGTAGTAAACAGATTGACATAAAATTCGTCTGTCCACTGCCATGTAAATGCAAACAGGAATATTGTTACCATCATCGGTATCGCGTTTGGAAGTATAATTGTAAAATATGTCTTGAACACGCCTGCTCCGTCAACATAAGCCGCTTCTTCCATTTCGTCGGGGAACCCTTTGAAAAATTGTCGCATGACCAGTATATATAATCCGTTCTTGAATGCCAGCCCCGTTACTGACAGAAGCGCGAGAGGCCAGTATGAATTTATTAAATTTATCTTCAGGTCTTTTGCGACCGTGACCCCCATGAATTTTCTTATGATCTCATATATTTTAAGAAAATCAAAATATCTGAACTTCATGAACATTGAAAACTGGAGCGTCTGGTGCGGAACTATAAGCGTGAAAATTACAAGGCCGAATATTAAACTGTTGAATTTAAATTTAAATTTTGAAAATCCGTATCCCACAAGTGTGCATATAAACATCTGGGAAACTGCGCACAAAAGCGATAATATAGCCGTGCTTGTCAGAGCTTTATAATAATCGTTTTCGACTATTATGGCCGTATATGTCCCCAAAGTAGGGGCCCTCGGAACCATTTTGACCGTATTGTCTATAAAATCTTCAGGGCTCATGACAGAACCTGTGATTTTTGCGAAAAACGGCAAAAGGACTACGTAAGATACGCCAACAAGCAATACAAGCCTGAATAATACCCAAATGACTTTCTGGAAAAAGAACACTGAAAGATATTTGATTCTTAATCTTTTGAGCAAAGAAGTTCTTTCAAAATCGACCCTTATTTTATTTTTTGACTCTTTTTTGACTTTGGTCGAGGTTTGGTCTGTTGCGTTCATAAATTATTTCTCTCCTTTCACCTTAATTTTCACGCCGCTGATAGAACACGAAGCTTGAAACGATAAGCCCCACCACAGCAATCATCAGTATTACTATTATAAAATACATCCATGCCATCGCCGACGACAAAACCTGTCCCCCCGGCTCGTCATAAGTAAATTCTATCAGCCGCATAACCGTGTTTGATTTTGCCGTAAAAGAATCTATAACTGTATATATGGCATTGACGAAAATCATAGGGCTTATCATCGGGAATGTTATTTTCCAGAATGTTTCCCACGCTGACGCGCCTTCCATAAATGCTGACTCGTATATAGTGGGCGAGATCGACTGTAAGCCTCCTAAGAATATAAGCATCTGAACACCGGATCTGTTTATTATATTATATATATTATTAACCGCGTTGACTATATATATAACCAAATCTATGCTCACGCCCTTCATGCTCATGAAGAGCCATTCAAAGTCGAATACCGACACAATACTCGTTACCGATGTATCCGTAGTGGCGGCATTGTCTGAAGTGCCCGTCGCTATAGAACGGCTCGTATCAGACAAATATGACAGCATTTCGTTTCCCTGGTCGATTCTGTCTATAATACCGGTGGCAAGTATGACCGGGATAAAGAATATTGCCCTGAATACTGCTCTTCCCGTCATTTTCTGGTTGAGCAGAATAGCCATAAATAACGCGAATATAACGATTGCGGGTATATCAAATATCAGCTGCCGTATGCCAAGCGTCAAAGTCATGACAAAATTCGGGTTGTCAAAAAGCGCTTCCTGATAATTTTTAAAACCTACCCACTCAGCGTTGAATCCCCCGCCTGTCAGAACTTTTACTTCCGTAAAACTGAAATGTATAGACTCAAACACAATCGGCAGATATATTACTATAAATCCAATTACGAACGGAGCTATAAAAAACCAGCCGGAACGGGCTTTTATTCTATCGAGGGACGAAGCGCGTTTTTTCTTTTTCGGAGCGTTTATTTCCGGTTTGTTTACTTCTACTTCTGTATTTTGCATTTGTTTTCTCTCCTCTCGATAAAATTAACTTACTTTTAAGAACCACATAGGCTCTAAAACATACTCTTTGCTGCCGTCTGTCACAGTCGTTTCGGCGCTGTTATAGTTTAATATAAACGACGTGCCGCCCTCATAAGTAACTTTTACGACGTTTAAAGCAAGAAATTCGTGGCCAATAATCTGCTTAGATTTTACTGGCTTGAGCGCGCTGTTGATAATTTCGTATGTATCAAGCATAGTTTCCAGCCACATGTTATAATCCACAGAATAATAAGAGTTAAGTCCCCAGTTCCATGCTTCTTTAAGCCTGTTCGCGTTCTGGTAACACAGTATAAAATACGGGCTCGCGCCGCTTTCTATGGCTTTAAGCAAATCATAATCGTAATCTCCGGCCATATTTATCGGAGTCCCTGCGATATTTATACATCCGTGAGTTACCATTGCGTAGAACGGGACTCCTTCGCTCTGATTCATATAACGGCTGCTGTCAAGGTCTACGTTTATAATAGAATCAAGATACCTGAATGCGTAAGCGTTGGCTTCGTCGGCGAGAAGATTTCCGTGGTCTTCATACATTTTGTCAAATAATTCGGTTACATACCCTTTTGCGTCCATACGGTTCACAAGGCTCTTTTTATAATGATTGGAATGCAACTCTCTCGCAAGCGAAACCACCGAAAGCGCGCCTACTTCAAATTTATCATAGTCTTTCATGGCTTTGGTGTACATCTGGTCCATTCTTTCAGGCGCCGTCAGGAAATACGCCCCGCCCATGCGCCCGAAATCCTGGAACAGATAAATATATTTCTTTTCACGAGAATAAATCTGGTCCATATAACGCGCAAGGTCTTTCTTTGGCGTAAACCCGTCGAGCATCTTCCAGTCCCAGATCATGGCAAAGTCAAGATCCGGATATATATCCGCGCCTTTTTGCGAGGCATATTCGAGCATATCCTGAAATCCCTGTTTTCCGCCCATCGCTTTTTCCACTTTTACGCTCATCGGGGCGGTTCCTTTAAGCCCGTCGTTCATCCAACCGTTGAGCCTGAATTTAAGATTATATATCCCTTCTTCGTTAAGCTCGTCTATTATTGTCCCTATATCATCAAAAGTATTGAGCGGGGTCCTGCCGACATACGGGAATCCGAAGATATATTCGGCGGTTTTGACTATTCCCAATGATTCTATAAACAACGGTATATCAGTTCCGTCGTCTGCCATCGGGACAAGCTCGCCTTTATCTATCAGATATTGCCTGTAAGCCTTAGCCATTCCGACATAAGTTGCTTCATATCCCCCGTTCGGGTTTTTAGGATTGCCGTTTTCGTCGCTTGAGAGCATTATATATCTGATAATATAATTCCCCGCGTATTTTCTTCTTGAAGCGACGGTTATAAGGCTGTTTATGCCTTTTGTCTCAAAATCGAGATTATATTCGTCCATCGGCCTTGGGGTAATCATAGACGAAACGCTGTTGTATTTATTCGTGCTCCCGCCGGCCTCAGTCGTAATTTCCGCCATGACGTCGCCTTCTTCTATAATTGCTACAAAACCGTCCCATCTTTCTTCGATTTCCGGTTCGGGGACTTTTTCGTATTCGTTGCCGTCCTCGTCGACAAAAATCTGTTTGGCTGAGTTAATCTGGGTTCCGGTTTCGTCGTAATAAAGCGTCTTGAGTTCTGAAACTTCGTTGCCGTCAGCGTCTTCCGAAACTTCAGTAACAGTTACTGGTTCTTCGAGCCTGTTTCCGTTTTCGTCATAATAAGCTTCCTCCGGCTCTACTTTGGTCGTTCTTACGATTTCATAGTTTTCGACTGCACCGTACACCGGCATTCTCCATCTTCTCGTATGGTTTCCGCCGCCTACTTTATAGAACGAAAAGTCGGGCCCGTATAATTTATTAGTAACGATAAACGCCGTGTCATTTATATCCTCGTATCTCATCAGGGCTCCGGAGCCGTCGGGGATAAACGTATATCCTGTGTTCCCTCTCTGACCCGCTCCCAAATACGGCAGGACGTTTATATAAGCAATTTTATAAGTTGATTCGTCAAATCTTATACCGTTTGCCGGAAGCCTCATATAGAGCCCCTGCTCGTCGATATAATATTCCAGTGACATTTTAACCAGAGGCGGCGCTTTGTCTTTTGATTCGTACTCGACTAAATTATGGTCTTCGTCCATCTGCTCGAAAGTATATTTAGTATATAATTTAATAAAGCCTTCTATCTGGTTAAGCTCGCGTTCCGAGGCGTTGGGGTCAAAGACATAAATCGCGTAAAATCTCGTTATCGGATACGTAACCTGAAGTTCTTTTTTAGCCCTGTCTGTCAAATCCTCGGCGTTTGCGTCCTTGAGAGTATAATACGCTTCCATTTTGGCTAAATCTCTCGGATTGGTTATAAGCTCGAGTATTTTGGTTTCAAACGATTCCCTCTCGATCATTCTGGGAACCAGTTTTCTCTTCTCTTCTTTTCCAAGAGTGTACTCAACGCGTATGCCGCCTTTTATTTTTTTCATTTTTATTTGCCTGTTCATCGCGGCATCCCTGAACGAGTAGAAAAAATTAAATTTATCCGCTTCTGAATATCTGACTATAATCTGAGACAGCAGCTTGTATTTTACTTCGTCACTTGATGCCGAACCGGCCAGTCCGACGTCATATGGGTTAGAGAACAAAATCTGACCCGTTGCGATTTCTTTTATCGCGATTTCGCCGGTATCGTACTGATAATATAACTCAAACCCGTCTTTTACGAGAGTAGGCTCTCCGTTAGGCAGCCATGTCGTCACCGCGTTTTTACCCGTACCCTCTATGTGCTCAACGGTTTTTGCGCCGAAATCTTTCAGTTTTTCATCGGGATTTTCATAAACTGTGCTTATAAACAGTTTTATTCTTTCCGCTTCCAGCTTGGCTTCGTCTTCTTCGTCTTCTTCGTCTGCCGCCCAAACCGAAATGGCGATAAACGGCATGCAGCCTATAATCATTATCAGCGCGATAAACAGCGCAAGAAGTTTTTTAGCGATACTGTTTTTATTATTTAATATTTCTGTTTGCATTATAATATATCCTCCTTTCTTAAATTATATCATCATAATCGGTATGAGACTTCGACGTAGATGCTGTTTATAAACTGTATCATTTTCATAAGCAGGCCCGAGAACAGCATCGTAACGAACATAATAAACGCCATTCCCACGATAGAGCCGATTGCCGTCACAACGTTCTTGCCCAGTGAGTAATCGTGTATTACCATTGTCCCGAAGAACAGCAGCATTCCGACCCAGACAAACATTACTCCGCCTACCATACTGAGAATCTGCAACTCGTCGAGAGTAATAATATGTGTAGCCAGTGTCGAGAAGAACACTATGGGTATTATCGGGATCAGTGCATAGCATGTTACCATGTATATATCTTTCATGCTTCCCTCGCCGTCAAAGAGCGTCGTAAGACACCAGTTTGCTATGACCCAGAGAGTCACGGGAAGGATTACAGATATAGACTCGCCGATAAAATTATTATATATCCCTTCCGGGTTTACTATAAACGCCTCGCCTATTGCTTTGTAGATATAAACCGCGCACGCAAGGAACAGATATATAGTCGCGGCAAGCGGGGAACCTCTCTTTTCATGCTTCATGTCCCAGAATCCGTCAAACGGGTGGAATATTATATATAATCCGTAAAGCATGTGGCTTCCCAATTTCAGTTTTCTGCCGTATCTTATCTGGTCCCTTTTGTTTACTTTGTTCGCGTGTTTCATAAACAGCGAGAACCCCGTGAAGAAAATAATCAGGAAAATCGGGATAACTATAACGTTATTCTCTATCCATAATTTTCTGTACATTTTGAACGACTGCGAATAACTCTTGGTGTCCATCGCGAATCTGAACTGCCTCATGGCAGCCTGATATTCGCCGTCCCTGTACAAACTTTTGCCTATGCCGATATAAGCTAAGTCGGAGTTATTGTTTCTTTTCAATATTTCTTTCCATGAATTAACCGCATTGTCATACTGCCTGTTTCTTTGATTTTCAAGCGCCGCAATAATTATATCGCCGTACGCCGTACGCTTATATACTGTAAAAGACGAAAGCGTTTTATCTAATAAAAGCATTTTCGTTCCCTGATAAGCCACGGCCTGAATACTCTGTATATTTCCGAAGTACTGGCCCTCGTCGCCGAAGATAAACAATAATCTTCCGTCCTCGTCGTAAGTAAATACTTTTTGCCTTGCTTCGTCGATTATACTCCACGTTGCCTCAGGCCCGATGGCGATACCGATAATTCTGGACGCGCCGCCTCTTCCGGCTCTGTTAGTCATGGCGTAAATCTCACCGTCGGGACTTGAGAATCCCGAACGCCTCATAACGTCGGCTCCCTGAGGATTTAACCTTTTGACCGGATGATATTCAGATCCTTTGTCAAACATTGCGCTTAACTGCGACGCTTCATCTATCGAAGAAGTCGTGACATACACGAACCCTTCGTCGTCGATAGCGATATTATTATACTCTGTCGCGACGTTTCTGATTGACTGCTGCCTCTGCGCCCTCGTTTGGAAGTTTCTCCAGAATATCATAAACGGGTTTGCGACAGCTTTCTGGGCTCCGACGAATCCCAAAAATTCCCCGTCCGGGCTCATTGATATAATGCCCTGGTTTGTCGTTGAGGAAACGACGTATATTCTCCCCGCGCTGTCCACGACAAGCGCGACGGGCTTGTAAACCGCGCCCTCAGGGAAAACGTCGCTCGAAGGCTGCTCTACTATTCGTACATGTTCGCCGAATTCATATAGCTCGCCGTTGTCTTTATAAGTTTTTCCTTTGCTGAAAACTACTATCCTGTTTTTTTCAGTGTCTGCAACGAATATTTCGTCTTCTGTCGCGTACACTCCCTTGGGTTCGGACAGGCTGTCCGGAACTCCCCACATATTTACAAATGAAGTCAAAATCATTTTCCCGCTGTAGTCCGGGTTTAAAATAACTATCCTGCTGTTTTTCTGATCCGCAATATAAAGTAAGCCGTCGTTGTCAATACACAAATCCTGCGGGCCGTCAAGAAGCACAGGGTTATCGTCTTCGTCAAGACCCAAAAAATTATCTATAAGTAAATTTTCCTGCGTTACCCTATTGATATAGGTAGAATCCACGACCTTTTCGGGAACATAGGCGTCGGGCGATTCAACGGGATAAAATCCCCTTGAGGGGTGGTCTGGGTCGCCGTACGTATATATATAAGTAGTATACGTAGTAAACGCCGCTGCCGGCATAGCCAGCGTCAGGATCAAACAAATCAAGAGGGCGATAAACCGAAATACATTTCTTTTGCTTTTTGCTTTTTGCATGCTTCTCGCATCTTCTGTTTTTTGCATTTAAATATTCTCCCCTTTCTTTAATTATTCTTTCATGCCTGACGAAGCCATTGTTTCTATGATATTTGACTGCGAGACCACAAAAACGGCTATCGGAACGACCATCATGATAACGGTCGAAGCCGCTCCGGCTCCCGCCCTGACTATTCCCCCGGCAAGTATCTGCCCGATAGCGTAAGAGAAAGTCTTAAGCTGTTCGCTCTGGATATATATCGACGCACCATAGTTCCAAAGGCCCTGGAAAGAGAATATAATAAGCGTGAGCCATGCCGGTTTTATCATCGGCATCGCTATATACCAGTAAGTCTTAAGTTCTCCCGCGCCGTCCAGACGCGCAGATTCTATAGTACTGTCCGGGATTGCCGTTTCTATAAACTGCCCCATCAGATAAAGTCCCAGAGTAGTGCAGAAAGCGGGAATTAATATAGCCAGATAAGTGTCAACCCAGCCCAGTATGCTCATAGTCAAAAAGTTTGTGATAGACGTAACCGTAGCGTTAAACATAAGCGATAGGGTGATTATCCTAAACATCCCGTTCGCTCCGGGAAATTTTACTTTTTTCAGGGCATACGCCGAAAGCGAAGATAAAACCAAGTTCCCGAAAGTTCCGACGGTCGATATTAATATAGTATTAAATATATATCTCGAAAACGGAACCCACGAAGTACTCATCAGCCTGAATAAGTCCCCGTAGTTTTTCATAGTCGGGTTCACAACATAAAATCTCGGAGGGAAAACCCAAAGTTCGTCGAGGGGCTTCAGCGATTGCATTATAGCGTAAAACATCGGTATAAACATGAAAGCCCCGAATATTATCAAAATCGCGTTTATTGCAATATCTCCGCCCAAAGAGCGGTTTAGCGCATGATTATGCTTTTTTATTCTCAACTTAGCCATATTTATGTACCTACCTTTGACAATAATCTGTTGACAAGCAAGTTTGCTCCTACCATTAAGAAGAAGAGCAGAGTTGCGATTGCCGACGCGTAACCCATTTCAAATCTTATGCTCCCGTAGTCGTCGAGATGGTGCATTATCGTGTGCGCTGAATACTCGACCGAAGGGAACCCGCACAGAGCCGTAACTATCGCCCCGAAACCGAAAGAACCAGTTATAGTCATAACCGCGCCGAACATAAGCTGATTTTTCATTAATGGCAGGGTAACATACCAGAGTTCCTGCCACCTGTTTCTGATACCGTCGACCGCGCCCGCTTCGTAATACGACCGGTCGACGGTCTGGAGTCCTGCGATAAAAGCAAGAAACGAAGTTCCCAGCGACAGCCACAGCGCAACTACTATACACAACCCCATCGTGTAATCTTTGTTCTGAAACCAGAGTATGGGAGAACTGATAAAATTAAATCTGATAAGCAGGCTGTTTGCGTACCCGTACTGGTCTGAACTGAAAATTACCTGCCAGATCATGTACACCTGGCCCGATATAGACGGAGCGTAGAATATTAACGTTACAAACGCCCTCATTTTGGGTGAAAGCTCATTTATGAACCACGCCATCATAAACGAGAGCACATAGCTTATAGGCCCCGTTACAGCCGCAAATACAAAAGTATTTGTTATAGCTTTCAGGAATGTGTCGTCGTCAAGAAGAAGCCTTATATAATTATCCAAGAAAACAAATTTCGGCCACTCCAGCATATTGAAAATCGTAAAACTGAAAAAGAGAGATAAAACAATAGGCAAAACCGTAAAAATCAAAAACAGAATAAAAAACGGGGCAACCATGAAATATCCGACTTTATTGACCCTCATTTCTCTTAGCGTCCATTGCCATTTTGTCATGTCGCCCCTGTTGACGGCTTGCTTTTTTACAGTGGCTTCGCCGTCTCCCGGGCTTATCGGTTTGTCTGACATGAAACCTTTCCTCCTTAAATTAAATTTATAATTAATAATTTCCAAATTGATTTTTAATTTTAATATTTATTATTTCGCAATCGCTTATAATTTTTATTCTGAAATATCGTCTATAACTAATTTCTTTCCGAGTTTATCGCGTGGTATTACCGACATGTTAAACTCAGATCTCTTTCTCGAAAGTTCTTTGTCTATATCGACAAGATAGTCCTGTATTTGCTCGACTGCCGAAGCACCGTCGTTATAAACTGCTTTCCATGCGAAATCTACGTATCTCTGGACTATATATCCTCCGGGGACTTCTGGGACTGCTTCAAGATGCTTGAACTGTTCCTGAAGGTTTTCGTAATCTGCCGTAGGCCACGGCATATTTCCGAGAGCTTCGAGGTTGGCCGTAGGATATTTTGCGGCGGCTCCCATCATTGCGACTAATTCGCTCCCGAAACGTCCCTGCGCTTCTGAGCCTACCCACCACTGCATAAACGCCCACGCATTTGATGTGTTTTCTTTGGCGGCGGAGGACCTCAGCATGAATGTGCAGATTATGCTTCCGGGCGATGTGTTGTCAGATATAATCTTCGTTCCCGTTTCTGATTCCCCGACTACATCGTACAGATAGCCTGTCTCAGCTTCCCATTTTTCGTCTTCGGGCGTTTTTTCTCTGATCGTTCCGGGCAGCGGCACAAACTCCCAAAGCCCGCGTATTTCGGGCGCGAAAACCGTGAGTTGGTTATACGCGTCGTAATACTGAACTGAAATGGGCATATCTCCAGACCTGAAACGGTTTGCAAAGTTAAACTCTACCGGGAATTTATATTCTGTATAAAGTTTTGTCATTCTCTTAAATGAGTCAAGCGCTATATTGTCGTCTAAGTTTATTTCTATGCCGTCGCCTTTATAAATTGGCACGTTCTGCTGGAACATAAAAGTATATAGCGGCAGGATTCCGGGAAGAATCCCGACGTCATAATTTTTCTTCTGCAAAACGGGCACTATATCAAACAATTCGTCCCATGTCGTCGGCACTTCCAGATCAAGGTCAACGAGAATGTCTTTTCTGTAGAACAGCATCGGGAATGTCTGACATTCGGGCAGCGCAAAAACCTGAAGCTTTGATTGATCTTCTATAGTGTCGTCATGAAGCGTAAGCGGGGTCAAAGCCGACGGAGTGAAGAAAGTTCTTACTTCGTCAAAACTCTTTATTTTTCCGTCGCCGCTGCCTTTTGAATAGTCTACTGGGTTTCCTTCTTTATCGTAGTTCAACGGCAATACCGCGCTTCTGATAGCGAAGTTTATAGCGTCGCCTCCCCAGTTGCCAACGGATACGTCAGGACCGACTCCCGCGAGAACCGACGGCAGCAGAGAACCTCCGGCGACTAATTTTAAATTAACCTGTATATTTGTATTTTGGGTAAAAGAGACAATCATTTGCCTGAGCACCTGAGCCTGGTCGCGCCCCGCAAGAGCAAGCCCGCCCATGACCGGAGCGGAAGAACCGAGCCACACTTCGACGACTTTTGATTTGTCTGTTATTTCTTCCATTGCGCCCTGCGAATTGTAATCTGCAAAGAACGACATTATAAACGACGAAAACTCAAAGGCTATTGCCTCGAAGAAATTGGCTTCCGGCTTGGGCAGCTTCTGGTCGATCGGCTGTATTTTTATATAATCTACTTCAAGCGGCTGGTTTCTTCTTTCAAGAAGCCATTCAGCCATACCGCCGATATTTGTCTTGAAATTATCCATTCCGGGGGCGATCCTGTCGGTGTTGTGAGCCATTTTGTCAAGCTGGAGCGCCATTTTTTCAAGCATGACCGTATGCTCTCCCTTTGACCCTATAATCTCTTCTAACTGAGCAGAGATATTCCTAAGGTTCTGGGCTTCATCCCACATACCTTCAAGAACTGCCGGGATCTGTCTTTCAAATCCGTAGTCCCTGTAAGCGTCGGGCGTAGCACCGGTTATCATTCTGATTTTTCTGTACATTTCGTTGAGGTGCATAACGCTGTCCTCAACCTGTCCGAGCAATTCGGCCATATCTCCGAGGGCAACTTCAAATTCAATAACATGATGTCCTTCTGACAGATAAAATTCAAAAAACTTTTTTGTTTTATTTTTGCCCTCGCCGGTTACAGTGCCGTCGTTGAGCGGCTCAACCTGCCAGTCATCCGAAAAATTAAATCTTAGCTTAGCTGATTCCTGAAACGGGATCTCTCCGTCAAGCCTTATTTTTCTCGAAGAATAAACGCCCTGATAAATAGCCTGTTTGAATCTCGGCACGATATAATACCATCCCGAGTCTCCTGCCGGTATATCAAATTCATATCTTATCCATTGACCGCACATCTGCCATTTTCCGCCGCCTATTGAATTTAATCTTATTCTCGACGAATCCTGAGGCTGGGTTATAGCGGAAGTTCTGTCATTAAGCGGATATATAGTTACTTCCGATGTGGCTGCGGGCATCTGAGCCTGTATAAGCTTTATGTCGGCCGTTCCTTTTTTGTCGCCGTACTGCGCCTTTTTTTGCTCCAGATATTCTTCGTATATCGGGACGCTTGGAGCGACGACAAATCTGATTTCGCCTATATAAACCGATTCCCTTACTGCGTCAAGAGTTAAGACATGTTCCCCGGGTGTAAGATAGTATAAAAACGGTTCGGAGACAAATCCAGACGAGTCATCCGTGAGAATTGTTCTCCATTCGGGAGCTTCGGATTTTGACGGCCTTATTTCGTTTTCTTTTATGTCTCTGTCAAATACCGATTCTCCGGTTTCCGGGTCAATTTTATAATCGTCCGTGTATATTTTTGTCATCGTTATGTAGCGGGCTTCTTTGAAAGGCACTTTGTCGTCGATTTTTATCATTCTCTCAATTGCCGAGGTTTTCCCAACTACCTGAAGATAAGTAAATTCTAAATTATACAGTCCTTCTTTTTCTACGGTAAAATTAAACGCTACCGAGCCTTTATCCGGAAGATATATGGCTGTTTTGCCTTTATCAAATAATCCGTTAAATTCTTCTATTGTTTTCTTTACCTCGTCTTTTTGCATTTCCTCATCGGTATATTTCTTTTTCAGAATGTCCATCAAATCGTCAATTTTATTAATGGTTTTACAATCTTCGATTGAATGTTCGGGAATGGAATTTAACGGTATTACTATCGGCGTATCCGAACCGTAAGGCAGTTTCCCGGTTTCTTTAAAATAAAGATCGCTTTTGTCTTTGAGATATTCTGTATATGGAACGGCACTTAATACTTCCCTGACTTCAGCTATTCTCGACTGCTTTTCTGCGTCGGCCTCGGCAGCCGAAACAGTCATAGCGGGCAAGATTGGGATAATCGTTCCGAATATCATCAATAAAGCAAGTAAAATACAGAAATGTCTTTTTTTATTTGACGTCGCTTTATGCTGTTTGATAATTTCACTTTTCATGAAATGCTTTCCTCCCTGTATAGATTCGCTTTGATTTTTTATATTTAATGACACGAATTTCAGTTTTTATTGATTTATTGATTTTAGTTTAGATTAATTTACTCAACCGAACTTTCATGTTCTTAAAATAAGATAATTTAAAAACGTCCGCATTTTATTCTGCCATTTAGAATACTGTGATAATACCAATAAATTAATAAATAGTTAATTGTCGGCTGGTAATTATTAATTGAATATATGCGGCGTTTATATAATTAATGTTTAATTGTGCAAGTTGTTTAATTTATAGTTATTAAATTATGTTAAATTAAACAACTGTTACAATAATATATTAGCACAAGCCTAATATTTTGTCAAGTATGACAATAAAATATTAAATTCGCAAAATTTATAAATCAAAGCGTTTATAAAAGCCAAATTATTACATTGTTATTGTCGATTTATATAACAATTTTCATAAAAATCAATATATAAAAACAAAAAACACAATATTTATTTTTGCTTTTGTTTTCCGTAATTTTAATCCAATTTTCATCAAATTTCGCCGTAAATTCGCAAAAATTTAAACTTGCAAAATTAATTTTCGCAGCATGTATATTCACCATATTTCAAAAAAAACATAATTTATGTTTCTCATATTTTCGGATAAAAAAATGCATTTGAAACCTGTTTTTGTATATGTTGCACAAATTTATTCAAAAAATTTTTACAATTTATATTAAATTCTGTCTTTTTAATAACCCGAAAATTTATATTAAATTTATATTTATTGTTTATTTACGCAAAAAATAACTTATCAAATCTTCGCGCCCGGCTTTTTTAAGAGCTTTCAAAACCCAATCATGATTTTCAGGGTTTCCGCTCTGGAGCAAAGCTCTCTGCATTCTCTTTTCTTCGTATGTTTCCGGGACATATATTTTTTTGCCGTTGAACGGATTAATCCCGGTGTAAAACATACAAGTGGAAGCCGTCCCCGGAGTGGGATAAAAATCCTGAACCTGTTCGGGAGAATAATTCTTTTTTTTCAGGTAAATCGCAAGTTCTATCGCGTTATTAAGAGCGCTTCCGGGGTGCGACGACATAAGATACGGCACAAGATACTGCTCTTTTTTATGTTTTGCGCATAATTTATAATATTCATCATAAAAATTTTCATAAATTTTATTTTTGCATTTGCCCATAATATTTAAAACATTATCGCTTATATGCTCCGGCGCGACTTTTAATTGCCCGCTTATATTATCCCTGACTAATTTTTCAAAAAAACTTTTTCCCGTATTTGATTTATCAAGCATCAGATAATCAAATCTTATTCCCGATCTTATAAAAACTTTTTTTATTTTCGGCAACGCTTCGACTGCTTCTATCAGTTTAATATATTCTCCGTGATCAAATTCCAAATTTTCGCACGGATTTGGAGACAGACATCTTTTATTTTTACACATTCCCGAAGTTAATTGCTTTTGGCACGACGGCTTCCTGAAATTCGCGGTCGGGCCGCCAATATCGTGAATATAACCTTTGAAATCCGGCATATTTGAAATTATTTCGGCTTCTTTCACAACTGATTTTACGCTTCGCGACCTCACGCTGCGTCCCTGATGAAAAGATAAGGCGCAAAAATTACACCCGCCGAAACAGCCCCTTGTATGCGTTATCGAAAATTTTACTTCGCTTATCGCCGGAATTGCATCGGGTTTTACTCCGCTAGCCCCCTTTTGAAAGGGGGCGTCACGAAGTGACGGGGGTCTGCCGTTCGGCATAATATCATAAACCGGGTGATAATTTCTCGAATAGGGCAGGGCATAAATCTTATCGAGTTCTTTTTGTTCAAGAGGGGCAAACGGCGGGTTCTGAACCAATATTTTATTATCGTAATATTCAATCACAGCCCTGCCGTTTATATAATCGTTTTCTTCGTACTGTATTTTAAACGCCTGCGCATAAGCAATTTTATCTTCCTTTAATATATTATAATCGCCGCATGTTATATAATCTTTCTTGAAATTATCAAGATATTCTTTTCCGCACAAAACAACCGTGCCTTTTACGCCCTTGATTTTTTTGACGAGTATGCCGATTTTTAAAAGCTCCGCGATTTTCGCGATTGATTTTTCGCCCATTCCGTAAGATAAAATATCCGCGCCGGAATCTACAAGTATGCTTCGCCTGACTTTGTTGTCCCAGTAATCGTAATGCGCGAATCTTCTCAGCGACGCTTCAAGCCCGCCGATGATTATGGGTATATCGCCGTAGCTTTGTCTTATTAAATTGCAATAGACAATAACGGCCCTGTCGGGTCTTAATCCGGTTTTCCCGCCGGGTGAATAATAATCATAATTTCTTCTTTTTTTGCTTGCCGTATAATGCGCGACCATTGAGTCAATATTACCGCTCGAAACTAAAAAGCCGAGTTTAGGCTTGCCCAATTTTTTTATATCGTCAGTATTTCTCCAGTTCGGCTGAGCGATAATCCCGATTGTATAACCGAGGCTTTCCAAATATCTTGTTATAATAGCCGCGCCGAACGAAGGGTGATCGACATAAGCGTCGCCGCAAACATAAACAAAGTCGAGGGAATCAATGCCCCGACTTTTCATGTCTTCTTTTGTTATTGGAAGAAACCGAAAATCGTTTGTATTCATAATATCCATAAATATTAATACTCCAGAAAACAAAAAAAATAAATCTGTCCGGAATATTATTATATCTCCCGATTTTTAATATTCTCTGAACAGATTTTATTTTCGCAGAATTTATGTTATTCCGCAGGTTTTATATTATATTTTATATTATCGTCCTCAACAGTAACTAAAACTTTATCGTCTTTTTTTATTCTGTTTTCAAGCATTTCAAGAGCGAACGTGTCCTCGATTTTTCGCTGTATAGCGCGCCGTAACGGTCTTGCTCCGTATATAGGATCATAACCCTCTTTGCTTAACAAATCAACGCATTTTTCGTCAAATTCTATATCTACTCCCATAGGTCTGATACGTATTTTTATTTCATCGAGCATTTTGACCGTAATTTGTTTTATTTCGTCGTTTGTGAGTTTCGCGAATGTGATTATTTCGTCGATTCTGTTCAAAAATTCCGGCCTGAACGTTGATTTTAACGCCTCAAGCGATTTTGATTTGTGAATCTCGTCAGATTGTTCGCCGCTCTCTTTAGATGTAAATCCTAACAGCTTGCCACCGCCGATAAAATTATCCGCGCCGACGTTTGAAGTCATGATTAGCACAGTATTCTTGAAATCAACTTTTCTGCCGTGAGCATCTGTTAAAATGCCGTCCTCTAATATTTGCAGCAATATATTAAACACATCAGGGTGAGCTTTTTCTATCTCGTCGAATAATATAACAGAATACGGCTTTTTCCTGATTTTCTCAGTAAGCTGTCCCGCGTCGTCGTAACCCACGTATCCCGGCGGAGACCCTATAAGTTTTGACACGCTGTGCTTTTCCATAAATTCAGACATATCTACTCGTATCATAGAATTTTCGTCGCCGAACAAAGTCTCAGACAAAGCCTTGCAGACTTCGGTTTTCCCAACTCCCGTAGGCCCTAAGAATATAAACGAGCCTGCCGGGCGTTTCGGATCTTTTAACCCGACCCTGCTTCTCCTGATTGCCCGTGCTATAGCGTTTACGGCTTCGTTCTGCCCGACTATTCTCTTATGCAGCGCTTCCTCAAGATTGACTAATTTATCGGCTTCTTCTTTCAATAATTGCTTAACCGGAATATGCGTCCATGCAGTAACTATATCCGCGATATTATCTTCTGTTATCGAAATCTTTGATGTATCTCTTTTATTTACCCATTCTTTTTGCCGGGTAATAAATAAATCCTGAAGATTTTTAGCTTCGTCCCTGACTTTCGCCGCCCTCTCAAAATCCTGTGATCTTATTGCTTCTTCTTTTTCGCTGTTTAACTGTTTTATCTGGTTTTCAAGTTCTTTTAAATCAACGGGGAGCACAAGAACCGATATTCTCGCCTTTGAGGCGGCTTCATCGATTAAATCAATCGCTTTGTCCGGCAGATACCTGTCGTTTATATATCTTTTCGAAAGTTTTACGGCTGATACTATTGCTTCATCGGAAATCTTGACTTTGTGATGCGCTTCGTATCTATCCCTCAGGCCTTTTAATATCTCGACAGTTTCTTCTTCAGAAGGCTCGCCGACCATGACGCTCTGGAATCTTCTCTCCAGCGCGGCATCTTTTTCGACGTGCCGCCTGTATTCGTCGGTGGTGGTCGCCCCGACGACCTGAATCTCGCCTCTTGCCAGCGCGGGCTTTAAAATATTCGCCGCGTCTACCGCTCCCTCAGCCGCTCCAGCCCCGATAATCGTATGAATCTCGTCGATAAAAATTATCACGTTTGTGCTTTTCTTTATTTCTTCCATGACGTTTTTGAGCCGCTCCTCAAATTCACCCCTGTATTTCGCGCCGGCAATCATGCCGGATAAATCGAGCGTAACGACTCTCTTGTTTATAAGAGTATCAGGGACGTTTTTTTCGCATATCCTCTGAGCTAATCCTTCAACTACGGCGGTTTTACCAACTCCCGGTTCGCCTATAAGACATGGATTATTTTTAGTGCGTCTCGATAATATCTGCACGACCCTCTCCATTTCGCCGTCCCTGCCGATTATGGGGTCGAGTTTTCCCTGTTCTGCCAGCATTGTCAAATCTTTGCCGTATTGATTTAACACAGGCGTGTTATTTATATTTTTCTTGTTTGGATTTACAGGATTAGCCGTATTAAACTGGCCGGTCATTCCAAATTGCGGCATACCAATTCCGGGGATAAAATCATTTCCGGTCATAGATTTTGCGGACGATGCGTATTCCTGACTTGAAAAATAATTTAATATATCGTTATAGATTAATTCTATATTTGCTCCCTCGGCATTTAATATTTTTATTGCTACGCATTCGTTTTCCTGAAGCAGAGCCATTAAAATATGCTCTGTGCCGATATAATTGTGAAATAAAGACTGCGCCTCGTAAAGCGAAGATGTTATTATACTTTTTGTTCTTGGAGTAAGCGGGATTTGCTCGTCGTCTACTTTATCGCCCATACCGGACATATTCAAAACTTGTGCCCTGACGTTTTCAAACATGATACCGCGGTTTTCAAGAATTTTAGCCGCCCCGCAGTTTTTTTCCATTAATATTCCAAGCAGCAGATGCTCGCTTCCAACATAAGTATGCCCGAAATTGCGGGCTGCGCCCGAAGCGTTGTTGAGCGCGTTCTGCGCGTATTGCGTAAATTTATTTTGCATATATTATCACCTCGATTTGTGTTTTATTATATTTTAATTTCTAAATTTTACAAAAATTTTATCCCAAAACTTCTTTTATATATTGCGCTCTCAAAATATCGCGGTTTGTTTCAGAATCTTTAAATTGCAGGATTAAATTGGCGGGCATGACTTTTACAAGAAGCATATCGAGAGTTTTATAATCAATATCTTTTATGACCCCGTAAGTTATGCCAAGCCGTATCATAGAATAAAGCGATAAAAACTCAGAGCTTGAAATCATATAAGCGTTTTTTATTATCCCGTAAGCCCTTTTTATTTTATCCGTGATCAAATCCTTTGAAGTCCTGAAAATTTCGTTTCTGCCGGTTCTTTCGAGTTCTATTATCTTTTCGGCGACAGTCCTGATTTTATCGAGCGTCTGTTCTTCCGATATGCCCAGCGTAATATTATTGGATATTTGATATAAATCTCCGCCGACTTCGGTTCCTTCTCCGTAAAATCCCCGTATCGTCAGCCCTATTTTAGATAAATCCGCAGTAATATTCTGTACCTTGCGGTTTAACGTAAGCGCGGGCAGATGCAGCATGACAGATACTCTCATTCCAGTGCCGAGATTTGTCGGGCACTGGGTCAGATACCCGAAATTCTCATCGTATGCGTAAGAGAGATTTTCGTCTGTTAGGCTATCAAATTTATTGGCTTCGCCGTATGCTTCGTATATCGCAAACCCCGGTTTTATGCTTTGTATTCTCAAATGATCCTCTTCGTTTACCATGACGTAAAGCCCGTCGTTAATATCCGCGATTAATTCTTTTTCCTCAGGGCTTTTTATAAAATCAAGACTTATTACCCGCTTTTCCATAAGCGCGCCGGTTTCAGCCGAAGAGAGTTTAGAAAAATCTATAAATTCATAAGAATTTTTCCCTTTATTATTAATATTATCAATATTCTTAATTGCGCTGTTGACAGCTTCTATAACTTTTTTTCTGCCTGATGAATTTAATTTTGCAGGAAACGGAAAGTCGCTCAGATTTCGTGCAATTCTTACACGCGAACTTATCGCAATATCACAGTCCGGCCCTAAAGTTAAATTGCCGCCGTCTAATATTTTTTCGACTTCTGTTTCTGTATTATTAATATTATCTGTATTTGTATTCATAAAAATTCTATCCCTTCTGCCTTTCGCTGTTAATTTTTTTTATCTCGTCCCTGATTACTGCGGCTTCCTCAAAATTCTGGTCGGCAATCATTTTTTTTAATTTTATATTAAGTTCCTCGATTTTTCTTTTTGCGGTGATCTGCGTATTTAAATTCTGCGGAATTTTGCCCGTATGCCTCGCTGTTCCGTGAATCCTGATTACATTTGGCTCAAATTCGTTTTTGAACGTTTCATAACATTTCGCACAGCCTGCTTTTGCAGACTGAATAATATCATTAAATGTCGAGCCGCACATAGGGCATATATTATTTTTAGCTGTTTTAGCCGGAGACGAAGAAGAAGCCGACGGCAAAGAAGTCTTATTAAAATTAAGCATGTTAAAAATATCAGATTTGAAATTAAAATCACTATCAACATTATCAAATAAATTCATGTAATTTTGTCCGTATAGTTCTCCCGCGCATGAAGAACATAAATAATTTTCGGTTATGTTTCCGTTTATATTGTTTTTCAAATAAACATTCGCTATATTTTTATTGCATTTTTCACAAAGCATAATTATTGCCTCCTTTAATAATTTAAATTTCAGGTATTTCTATTTCTATTATTCAATCAGAGCAAGCACGGCGTTTTTCAGAATCGCCGAACGCAGGGCGTCTCTCGCGCTTGGCGGCATGATATGTTTTAATATATTATCCGACGTAATATTTAAAATCATACGCGTTTCACGCTGGCTTATTATATCATGATTATATAGATTGGATAAAAAAACTTTTGTCGTATTATAGTCTATAGAATCCCCTACGGCGTTTACAAAATGCATCAAATAAGAAGTTTTATCAAATTGAATCTGTTTTATTTTAATAAAGCCGCCTCCTCCGCGCCTGCTTTCGACTATATAGCCTTTTTCCGGGGTGAAGCGCGAAGTTATGACATAGTTTATCTGGCTTGGGACGCAGCCGAGCATATTTGTTATTTCGCTTCGCCTGAATTCAATAATCCCCTCGTTTTCTTTAAGCATCTGATTAATAATGCTTTCGATCATATCAGATAACAGCACTTTTATTTATCCCTCTTTTCTGTTTGTTTTATTTCGCTTGATTTTGACTTTGACTATTGTTGACTTTTATTTAATTTATATTATATATCAAAGGTCAAAGAAAGTCAAAGTTGATTTTTCGCAATTTTAGTTAATTATACCGGATTATATCTGATTTTAGCATAAAATTAATATATTTTCTTTTGTTTTCTAATTATTTTGATTGATTTTGATATTTTTATACAAATTTTTGATAAATACAAAAAGCCCTCTTTATATTCTTATATAAAAATATAAAGAGGGCAGGGGATTTAGTTTTTGCGTATAATTATTTTGAATTTTAAATTTGCCCTGTTTGTCTGGCAACGATGCTGCCGCCGCAGTATTTCTCGCGCAATTTCGGCTTTTCGATTTTTCCTGTGGCATTTCTCGGCACTGCGTCAAATATTATTTTATACGGGCGTTTATATCTCGGCAACTGGGCGCAAAATTGCGTGATTTCTTCTTCGGAGCAATTCATTCCGGGCTTTATCTCGATAATTGCCGCCGATATTTCCCCAAGCCTCTCATGCGTCAGGCCAATAACCGCAACGTCTTTTATTTTATTAAAACCGCGCAAAAAATCCTCTATCTGAACGGGATATATATTCTCCCCTCCGGTTATTATAACGTCTTTTTTCCTGTCGACAAGATATATAAAGCCGTCCTCGTCTTCTTTTGCCATATCGCCGGTGTACAGCCAGCCGGATTTTAACGTGTCAGCTGTCGCTTTTGGGTCTTTATAATAGCATTTCATAACCCCGTCGCCCGATACTATAAGCTCACCGACTTCGCCGGATTTGACAGGCTCGCCTTTTTCATCGACTATTTTAGTCTGCCAGCCGTGGCCCGCTTTTCCGATAGCTCCGACTTTGTGCGTGTTCTCTATGCCTAAATGCACCGCGCCCGGCCCGATTGATTCAGATAAACCGTAATTTGTGTCGTATTCATGATTGTGAAAGTAATTTTTCCAGCGTTTAACTAAACTCGGGGGAACAGGCTGCGCGCCGATATGCATAAGCCGCCAATTAGACAAATCAAATTCTTTTAAATTTATTTCGCCCCGCTCTATTGCATCGAGAATATCCTGCGCCCACGGGACTAACAGCCAAACGATAGTCGCTCTTTCGTTTGCGGCC
Organism: Oscillospiraceae bacterium; assembly: GCA_009783265.1. Lineage (GTDB taxonomy): Bacteria > Bacillota > Clostridia > Oscillospirales > WRJC01 > WRJC01. The sequence goes on along the minus strand of WRHM01000008.1, from coordinate 73,694 downwards.
GTTTCAATAATCCATTTGGGTTTTGTCCCTCTGAGCAACACTCCTTTGCTTCCTGCGAGAAAACTGCCGAACCAGTGCATTTTCGCCCCGGTATGATAAAGCGGCGGTATGCATAAAAATATATCACCGCGGGTCTGGCCGTGGTGTTTTTGCTCGACTTCGCACGAAAATACAAGGCTCCGGTGGGAATGCAGGATAGCTTTGGGAAAGCCCGTGGTTCCCGACGAGAAATAAATCGCGGCGTTGTCTTCGTCGCATAATTTAATATCCGGCGCGGTTTTTGATTTGTCATGCGTGAGTTTTTCATAGCTTTCCGTGAAATCCGGGCAGTTCCCGCCGTTGCCGCTTATATAAAACAACGATTTAACTTCAGGGATATTATTTTTGATCGCCTGCATTCTGTCAATAAATTCCGGGCCGAACAATAAAACCGAAACGTCTGCGAGTTCAAGGCAATATTTTATTTCATCCGATGTATATCTGAAATTTAGCGGCACCGCAAGAGCCCCCGATTTAAGCACGCCGAAATATACGGGCAGCCATTCTATGCAGTTCATGAGCAAAATCCCGACTTTATCTTCGCGTTTTACGCCGCGCTCAATCAAAAGGTTTGCAAGCTGATTTGCTTTTTCGTCAAATTCGCGCCATGTAATTTCTTTTCTGTATTGATTTTTATGGGCCGTTTCAACAAGCGCGTATTCTTTTGTTTCAGGCGTAGGCTCAAATTCGGGATTTATTTCAGTAAGGCATATTTCATTCCCGTAGAGCGATGCGTTTTTCGCAAGAATTTCTGTGATGGGCATTTTATATTTTCTCCTTTATGCAAATATGCAAATTATTTTGTTATTTCTTCTTTTACTTCGACTGCTTCACCGGTCGCTGTTTTTTCATAGCATGAAAAGCAATCTTCGATGTGTTCTTTTTTCGGAGCTTTTGTCAATAAACTCACGACCGGAACTATTATAAATCCCGCAAGCATAGCAAACGCTCCGGCATTTATCGGCGACTGCAAAATCGACGGGAAATATTTTTTGAAAGCGTCGTTGAAAAATACGTTCATAATAACATTCGCCGCCATGAAAGCCGTGCTGAATATAAAATTGCACCAGACAGATATTTTGGTTACGCGTTTCCAGAATAGCCCGAACAAGAACGGCGCAAGAAAAGACCCGGCTAACGCCCCCCATGATATTCCCATAAGCTGCGCAATCCAGATAACGCTGCCTTTGCTCATGTACTGGAAAACTGCGATAGAAGCCGAAATTGCAATAAATACGACGATAAGCGAGCGAATAATCAAAAGCTGTTTCTTTTCGCTCATTTTTTTGACTATATGTCCTTTCAGAAAATCAAGCGTCAGAGTTGACGAGGAAGCTATGACAAGGGACGAAAGCGTCGATATAGAAGCTGATAAAACTAAAATCAAAACAAGTCCGATAAGCACGACGGGGAATTTTTCAAGTATCTTGGGTATAATAGAATCGTAAATAACGGCTCCCGTATCCGGATTTCTTGCTACGCTGTCAGCATATAAACGTCCGAATCCTCCGAGGAAATAACAGCCGCCGGCTATAACGATAGCAAAAACCGTAGAGATTACCGCGCCTTTTTTTATCATTTTTTCTGATTTTATCGCGTAGAATTTCGAGACCATTTGCGGCAGTCCCCATGTCCCTAAAGAAGTCAGGAGCACAACGCCCAGTAAATTTATCGGGTCAGGCCCGAAGATTTTTGTGAATCCTCCGGCAGTAATATTTGCGCCCGCGTCTTCGATTTTTGAAAGAGAACTCAGAGCCGCGGACAATCCTCCGTTGTCGTTTAAGACAGCCGCGATAACTGCAATAATCCCGACAAGCATGACTATGCCCTGAATAAAATCATTTACGGCAGTCGCGAAATATCCTCCGGCTACGACGTATATCGCGGTAAGAACCGCCATGCCGATAATACAGTATGTAAACGGCACGTCAAAAGCCATTTCGAAAAGACGGGAAAGCCCGTTATATAACGACGCAGTGTATGGGATTAAAAATATAAAGACAATTATTGCCGCGCCTATTTTCAAAGCGTCTGAACTAAATCTTTTGCCGAAAAATTCCGGCATTGTCGAACTTTTCAGATGATGCGTCATAATTCTGGTGCGTCTGCCGAGTATAATCCACGGGAGCAGCGACCCGATAAAAGCGTTGCCTAAGCCTATCCATGTCGCGGCAGAACCGAACCTCCAGCCGAACTGTCCGGCGTATCCGACAAAAATAACCGCCGAGAAATAACTTGTCCCGTAGGCGAAAGCCGTGAGCCACGGGCCGACTTCGCGTCCGCCCAGAACAAAATCGTTTACGCTTGACGCTCTTTTCTTAAAATAAAACCCGACGAAAACAGTCATAGTGAAAAAAATCAAAAGCATAGAAATCTTGATAATCATTTAAAATACACCTCTCTGAATTTTATAAATTTAATAAAAATAAATATAAAAACGCCCCCGGATCAAAAAACCCGAGGGCGATTATTATCACTGCCGGTATAACGGCTTAATCGCGGTACCACCTCAATTTCACGCAGTCTTGCGGCTGCATGCTCACAGAGTACAAACATACTCCTAATGCTGTTACGGGCATTCCCGTCGCCGCCTACTTGCCTGCAAGATAAAATTATATGCAGTTATTGTTCAGGGCGCGGCTCCTGAGATGTATTCGCCTCCCGCTCACTCATCGGCTTTCACCAGCCGCCGACTCTCTGCAGAGAATATACCAGAGGGCTACTTTTTCTCAATCATCGCTTTTATATATTGATTTGTATTGCTGGTATTGCATTATACACTACTTTTTTTAGTTTGTCAATAGCAAATTTTATTTTTTTGCAATTATTTTTTATAAAAGATTATAAATCAAAAAATACCGGAAATTTTTGCAGTCAGAGCGTTCATAAAAATTTTACGGAAAAGTATATATAAGTCGGCTTGACATAAACAGTCGTTTTATAGTATAATAAAATTGAATTTAGTAATATTCTTTTATACTCTTTTTTCACCCTATATATAATCGGGGCTGATTTTTTGTCAAAGATTGTTAAAAATTTATCAATCTCGCAAATCATGTATTCGCATAAAACACATAACGAGAGGAGGAACACAATAATAATGAGTGTTCAAAATCAGAGCTGCGCGTGCGGCGAAACAGATCAGGAGCGTGCATACGCTCAGATCGCCAATATTATCGACCTGTATAAGAATAAACAGGGCAGTCTTATACAAGTTCTGCACCTTTCACAGGAAATCTACGGGTATCTCCCGTTGGAACTTCAGGAGTTTATCGCAAAAAACATGGATATACCTCTATCAGAAGTCGCCGGGGTCGTTTCTTTCTATTCGTTTTTCTCTACGGTTCCACGCGGAAAACACACTATCAGGGTATGCCTCGGCACGGCGTGCTATGTGCGCGGAGGCAAGCGCGTAGTGGAAAATTTGCAGCAGAAACTGGGCATAGATCTTGGCGAAACAACAAAAGACGGAATTTTCACTCTTGAAGTGGCGCGCTGTATCGGCTCATGCGGCCTTGCTCCCGCAATGATGATAGACGAAAAAGTCTATAAACAAGTAAACGTCAATAAATTAGACTCAATCCTGTCTGACTATAACGATAACGAAGAAAACGAGGTGATTAATTTATGAAAGTCAATTCGATTGCCGATTTAGAGCAGATAAAACAGAAATACGAGAAAACGCTTGCCGCACGGAAACATCATATACTTGTCTGCGGGGGCGCGGGCTGCGTATCTTCCGGCTGCGGAGAAGTCGAGGAAGCGATAAAAAAAGCGCTTGATGAATACGCAATCGCTGATAAAGCGCTGGTCATGGAAACTGGGTGTATGGGCACATGCGCGGTCGGTCCGGTTATGCTGATACAGCCCGAAGGCGTATTTTATACGGATCTCACTCCCGAAAAAGCCCGTGAGATCGTCGCGGCGCATTTATGCGAAAACAGAATCATAGAAGAATATACGTTTTTTGATAAGACGCTCAATGCTTATGTCCCAAAAATTGACGATATTGCGTTTTTCAAGCAGCAGACAAAAATCGCGCTGCGCAACTGTGGAATTATGGAACATGCCTCGATAGAAGCTTATATAGCGCGAGACGGTTATTCGGCTGCCGCAAAATCGCTCACGGAGCGCACAGGCGCGGATATAGTCGGCGAAGTAAAAAAATCCGGGTTAATGGGACGCGGCGGCGGCGGGTTCCCGACAGGCGTAAAATGGGAAGCCGGGCTCAATGCACCGGGAGATATAAAATACATAGTATGCAACGCCGACGAGGGCGACCCCGGCGCGTTTATGGACAGGAGCATTATCGAGGGCGACCCGCATTCTGTTATAGAGGGCATGCTGCTCGGCGGCTTTGCTATCGGCGCGAACACAGGTTATGTATATGTCCGCGCAGAGTATCCTCTGGCTATAGAGCGTCTTGAACGCGCAATAAATCAGGCGCGTGAATTCGGGCTTTTGGGCAAAGGGCTGTTCGGGACCGGATTTGATTTTGATTTGGAAATACGTATCGGCGCGGGCGCGTTTGTCTGCGGCGAAGAGACGGCTCTTATGAGTTCTATAGAGGGACATCGCGGAGAGCCGCGTCAAAAACCGCCTTTCCCGTTCCAGAAAGGGCTGTTTGAACATCCTACTATTATAAATAACGTCGAAACTTTAGCTAACATACCCGCCATAATACAAAAAGGCGCGGCATGGCACGCGTCTATCGGCTCGAAAAATAGCAAGGGCACAAAAGTGTTCGCGCTTGCGGGCGATATAGTAAACGCGGGAATTGTTGAAGTGGCGATCGGGATTCCGCTTGGTAATATACTTTTTGATATTGGCGGCGGAATCGCCGGAAAGAAACAGTTTAAAGCCACTCAGATGGGCGGCCCGTCCGGAGGCTGTATAACTCAGGAAAATTTAAACACGCCGATAGATTATAATACGCTAAAAGACCTTGGGGCAATCATGGGTTCAGGCGGTTTTATAGTTATGAACGAAGATACCTGTATGGTTGACACCGCCCGGTTTTTCATGGAATTTATTCAGGACGAATCGTGCGGCCAGTGCGTGCCGTGCAGGGTTGGCACACGCCGTATGCTTGAGATACTCGAACGTATTACGCAGGGTAAAGGCGAAGAAGGCGACATAGAACTTTTGGAGACGCTCGGCGAGAGCATACGCGAAACGGCTATCTGCGGACTCGGACAGACTGCGGCTAATCCGGTATTGAGCGCAATCAAGAATTTCAGGGAAGAGTTCGAAGAGCATATCAGATATAAAAAATGCCGCGCCGGAGTATGCAGCGAGTTGTTTATATCCCCGTGTGAAAATACCTGTCCCGCCGGCGTAAACGTGCCGGGTTACACGTCTCTTGTCGCCGAGGGCCGGTTTATAGACGCATATAAACTTATCCGGCAGGAAAATCCGTTCCCGTCGGTATGCGGGCGTATCTGCACGCGTCCGTGCGAGAACAAATGCCGCCGGGGAACTACCGACGAAGCAGTCGCAATATGCGACCTTAAACGTTTTGTCGCGGATTACGCGCACAAAAACGAAACGCCGTACTCAAAAGATATTGTATTCCCCAAAAACGGCAAGCGCGTGTCTGTTGTAGGCGCGGGAGCCGCGGGTCTTACCTGCGGATATTATCTCACGCGCATAGGATATGATGTTGACGTTTATGAATCTGAAAACGTCGCGGGCGGAGTTTTGGCTTACGGGATTCCCGAATACAGATTGCCCAAGAACGTGCTTCAGCACGAAGTTGAACTTATCGAAAAAGAAGGCGTGAATATTCATTTAAATAAAGCCGTCGGAAACGATATTTCGTTTGAAGAACTTCAGAAGAACAGTGATGCGATATTTGTTGCCACAGGTACGCAAATGCCGCAGAAAGCCGGCATTCCGGGAGAAAATCTGAGAGGCGTGATTCATGGGATAGACTTTTTGAAACTAATTAATTTAAAACGCCCTCTGGAAATCGGCAAACATGTTGTTGTCATCGGCGGCGGAAACACCGCAATAGACTCGTCGCGCACTGCCCTTCGTATGGGCGCGGGAAAAGTCACGATTCTTTACAGGCGCACACAAAACATGATGCCCGCCTATGAGACAGAAATAAACGAGGCTGTCGAAGAGGGCGTGGAAATCATGGAACTTGTACAGCCCGTGCGTTTCATCGGCGATATTAAAGGCAATCTCAAATCAATCGAATGCCAGATAATGACTCTCGGCGAATTTGATTCGAGCGGCCGCCGTAAATCAATTCCGTCAGGCGAGGCGACAATCACAATCGACGCCGACATGGTCATACCCGCTATAAGCCAGTATGCCGACCTGCCGTTTATTCCCGCTGAAGATATCGGGCGCACAAGATGGGGGACTTTTAAAGTTGACGAAGATACTATGATGACGACGATAAAAGGCGTATTCGCGGGCGGCGATATTGTACGCGGCCCGGACACTGTGATTCAGGCGATTGCAGACGGGAAAAAAGCCGCAGTTGCGATAGACAAATATCTCGGCGGGCAGGGGACTCTTAATAAAGGCGAAGAAATAACAATCAACGCAAAGTACGACGAAGACGATATTGTCGAATTGCAGCGTTATCCGCTGGATATGCTGGATATAGAGAGACGCAAGAACAGTTTCGACGAAGTCGTGCTGGGCTATCATAAAATAACCGCAATGGCGGAGGCTATGCGCTGCCTCCACTGCGAGAGGAGGTAAATCATAATGATTAACATGACGATCAATAATCAGCCGGTTCAGGCCGATGACGGCTTAACTATCATGGAAGCCGCGCTGCGCAACCATATAAATATCCCTAATTTATGTTATCTGAAAGATATTCATCAGGCGGGAGTATGCCGTATCTGCGTAGTCGAAGTCGAAGGCGCGAAAAATTTGCAGGCGGCCTGCACAACGCATGTGCGCGACGGGATGGTAGTAAATACAAATACCGAAAAAATCCGCCGTTACAGAAAAGTGCTTTATGAACTCATGCTCTCAGATCATTCGCAGGACTGCCTGAGCTGTCTAAGAAACCAGACATGCGAGTTTCAGGCGCTTGGCAAACTTTTGGGAGTGGAGTCGTCGCGATTTGAGGGGAAACGTTCGCAATATCACATCGACGCGTCTGTCGCGATAACGCGCGATATGTCAAAATGTATTTTGTGCCGCCGCTGCGTTACGGCATGCGGTGAAATTCAGGAAACATGCGTGCTGGCTCCGCAAAACAGGGGTTTCGATACTGAAATATCCCCGGCTATGGGATTGCCTATAGGCACGGTTGACTGCGCTTTCTGCGGGCAGTGTACGGTAGTGTGCCCAGTTGGTGCTCTCAGAGGAACGACTGCCACAGATAAAGTCTGGGACGCGCTGGGCAATAGCAAGCTTCGCACAGTAGTTCAGATTGCCCCGGCTGTCAGAGTTGCAATAGGCGAAGAATTCGGTTTTGAACCCGGCGCGCGTGTCACCGGAAAACTCGCCGCCGCACTGCACAGGCTCGGTTTTAACGATATATTTGATACTAACTTCACCGCGGATTTGACTATAATCGAAGAAGGTACTGAATTATTACACCGCGTAGAGAATGCGCTGACCGGAAAACCGGCGGTTCTGCCTATGATCACAAGCTGCAGCCCCGGCTGGATTAAATTTGTGGAGCATCAGTTCCCTGAACAGCTTGGACATTTATCGACTTGTAAATCCCCGCACACTATGCTTGGAGCTCTGGCTAAAAGTTATTATGCGGAAAGTATTGATGTAAACCCGGAAGATATGTATGTTGTTTCAGTTATGCCATGCACAGCCAAAAAATTCGAGATAGCGCGCGAGGAAATGCGCAACAGAAACTGCCAGAATGTTGACGCTGTGCTGACGACAAGAGAACTCGCCGAAATGATAAAATCCGCGGGCATAGATTTTAAAACGCTTCCCGATGAAGAATTTGACAATCCTCTCGGTATGTCTACTGGTGCGGCTGATATTTTCGGGCTTACAGGCGGCGTTATGGAAGCGGCTCTGAGAACGGTTTATGAATTAATAACCGGGCGCGAACTGCCGTTTGAAAATTTACATGTCACGCCGATCGTAGGACTTGATCAGGTCAAAGAAGCGGCGGTGACTATTACTGACCCCGTACCGAAATACGAATTTCTTAACGGGGTGACCGTGCGCGTTGCGGTCACAAGCGGACTCGCGGGTGCGCGCAAACTTATGGAACAAATAGAAAAAGGGGAATCCCCGTATCATTTCATCGAAGTTATGGGCTGCCCGAGCGGCTGTATCATGGGCGGCGGCCAGCCGCGCAGCAGGGACGAAAACGTCAGGGCAAAACGGCTTGCCGGATTATATACCGAAGACGAGAGCAAAACATTGCGCAAATCACATGAGAATCCGTTTGTAGAAGAATTATATGCAAAATATCTCGGCGAAGCCGGAGGGCATTTGTCGCATGAACTTCTGCACACGCATTATGTAAAACGCGGCGGATTTAACGAACTGTCAGGCTTATCATACAGTATCGACCCCGACCCCGAACACAAGCGCAAAGTACAGCCTCGCGAACATAGTCACGGAGCTTCGGCAATGCCGGCAAAATCGACGCGTGAAGAGCAGGCGTCTCCGCAGCTTCTGGAACTCACGGCTGAAAACGCCCGGTTAAAAGGCGAACTTGCGGACGCAAACGAAACCATAGAAATCCTCAAGGGCGTATTCAATAAAACAAATTAATAAAAAACTAATAATCAAATAAAAAAGCCGCGGAACATAAAATAAAATGTTCCGCAACTTTTTATATTTTTTAATTATTTACTTGCTTTTTTGTATAACGCCCCTGTTGGACAGCCTTCAACGCATTTGCCGCATGAAACACAGTCAGCCTCGCACGAACCAATATCAAAAGCAGGTTTTACTACAGTATCAAATCCTCTGTTTACGAAACCCAGCAGAGTCGCCCCGACTACTTCGTCGCAAATACGCACGCACATTCCGCATAAAATACATTTTTCATGGTTAAGTTCAATACAGGATTGAATATCGTCCTGAATATAACGGTGCGTTTTGCCGCTGTATTTTTCCGGTTGAACTTTATATTGATTTGCATAATTGATTAATTTGCATTCATAAAAGTCATGGCAGCCGCATTCCAGACATCTGAGGGCCTCTTTTTTTGCCGCGTCTTCGCTCAGCCCCAAATTTATTTCCAAGAAATCTTTGCGGCGTTCGCCGGCGGGACGCTGAGGCATTTTAACGCGCGATAATATTTCTCTGTCCGCGAAATCTTCACGAGTTTTTTCAGTTTTTACAAGATACGGCTTTTCGTATTTTATATTTTCACCGTTTAAATATTTACCGACCGTTTCGGCGGCTTGTTTTGCTTCGCCGATAGCAGCAATCGCGATATCCGCGCCGTTATTTGTAGCGTCGCCGACTGCGAAAACCCCGTTCAAATTTGTGCGGCATGTATTCTCGTCTGCAATAATCGTTCCCCATTTCGTCTGCTCAATTTCTTCAAATCCGGCTTTATCGAGCTTTTGCCCGATTGCGACGATAACAGTGTCAACTTCGATTATTTCTTCTTTTCCCGGGACAGGCACAGGACTTCTGCGCCCCGAAGCGTCAGGCTCGCCGAGTTCCATGATTTGCAGGCGCATTGCTTTTACTTTGCCGTTATCGCCTGTAATCTCGATAGGATTCGTGAGATTCTTAAATATTACGCCTTCTTCTTCGGCTTCCTCGATTTCGATTTGTTCGGCGGGCATTTCGTTTTTAGTCCGGCGGTAGATATTATATACTTCAGCCGCCCCTAAACGTACAGCCGTGCGGCACGCGTCCATAGCAGTATTTCCTCCGCCTACGATAGCGATTTTACATCCGGTAAAATCATAATTATTATCAGTAGTAGTTGCAACGCCTCTGAGAAAATCAATGCCGCCGACTACGCCGTCAAGCTCTTCGCCTTTACACCTTAACCCTGTGCTTGTCCAAGCTCCAACGGCTACAATAACCGCGTCGTAATTATTGCGCAGATAATCTAACGTAATATCGCGCCCGATTTTTATATTATTCTTGAAAATCACGCCCATTTTTTCGATAGATTTGATTTCTTCCTGAAGAATTTTTTTAGGCAGCCTGTATTCCGGTATACCGTATTGCAGCATGCCTCCCATTTGCGGCATTGCGTCATATATAATAACTCCGTGCCCCTGCAACCTGAGAAAATACGCCGCTGTTAAACCTCCGGGCCCTCCTCCTATAATTGCGACATTTTTGCCTGTGGGGTTTCCGGCTTCTGCCGTATATAATTCATCTTTATCAAGATCAATATCTCCGGCAAATTGCTTCAGCGAACAAATAGATATAGGTTCTTCGACCAGTTCACGGCGGCACGCCTCTTCGCACGGGTGAGGGCAAACGCGCCCGATAGACGAAGGAAAGGGGATTTTTTCTTTTATTAATTTTACCGCTTCGTCATATTTGCCTTCGGCGATAAATTTAACATAACCCTGACACTCAGTTTGCGCCGGGCACGCGAGAACGCACGGGGCGCGGCAGTCGCCTGTATGATCGCTAAGAAGCAATTCTAATGCCGTTTGGCGGTTTTTACGGGTTCTGTCAGTATTTGTTTTAATAATCATGCCGTTTGCGGCAAAAGTCGAACATGAGCGCAGCAATTTCGAGGTTCCCTCGGCTTCGACTACGCACAGCCCGCACGAACCGTATATTTCAACCCGTTCATCATGGCAGAGCGTGGGAATATCAATGCCATTTTCTTTCGCAATATCCAAAATAGTCTGCCCTTTAAAGCCTGTGACTTCAATTCCGTCTATATTTAATCTGATTTCACTCATTTATATAATCCTCCTGATAAATTTCTAATCCACGACTACTGCTTTAAACCTGCACGCATCGGCGCACTTCCCGCACTTGATACATTTTTCCATGTCGATACTGTGCGCTTTTTTGACTTCGCCCGAAATAGCTTTGTTCGGACATTTTTTCGCGCATAACGTACAACCTGTGCATTTGTCATTGTCAATAAAATAAGTCAATAAAGCCTTGCATTGATGCGCCGTGCATTTTTTATTTTTTATATGGTCTTCATATTCGTTGAGGAAATAACGCAGAGTAGTCAATACAGGATTAGGCGCAGTCTGGCCCAATGCGCACAGAGAGCCGTCTTTTATCTGTAAAGCTAAATCGCTTAACAGCTCAATATCGTCCTCACGACCGTTTCCGTCGCAAATTCTATCGAGTATTTCCAGCATTCTTTGATTGCCTATCCTGCAGTGGATACATTTACCGCAACTCTCTTTGACCGTGAAATCAAGAAAGAATCTTGCCATATCGACCATGCAAGTAGTTTCGTCCATGACGACCATGCCGCCTGAACCCATCATCGCCCCTGCGGCGACAAGCGTTTTATAATCAATCATCGTATCAATAAGCTCTGCCGGGATACAGCCTCCCGAAGGTCCGCCCATTTGCACGGCTTTGAATTTTTTGCCGTCTTTTATTCCGCCGCCTACGCCGTAAACGACGTCATAGATTGTTTTTCCCATGGGAATTTCGACAAGCCCTCCTTTGGCGATTTTACCGGTCAACGCAAATACTTTCGTGCCTTTGGAATTTTCTGTTCCCATCGAAGCAAAAGCCGCGCCTCCGTTGCGGATAATCCACGGTACATTCGAGTAAGTTTCGACGTTGTTTATATTACTGGGCTTTTTCCAGAAACCTTTTTCAGCGGGGAACGGCGGTTTAAGTCGGGGCATTCCGCGTTCGCCCTCCAAAGAAGCGATCAGAGCAGTTTCTTCTCCGCATACAAACGCGCCCGCGCCCGCTTTTATTCTTATATCAAAGCAAAAATCGCACCCGAAAATATTTTCACCGAGCAAATTTTTTTCACGCGCCTGTTTTAACGCCAGCTCCAGCCGTATAATTGCCAGAGGATATTCTGCCCGGACATAAACAATTCCTTCGTCCGCGCCTATTGCGTATGCCGCAATCAGCATACCCTCGATTACAGCGTGTGGGTCGCCCTCGATAACGGCGCGGTCCATAAATGCGCCGGGGTCGCCCTCGTCGGCGTTGCAAATAACATATTTTTTATCGCCTTTTGAACTGCGCGCCGCGTTCCATTTGAACGCAGTCGAAAATCCCGCGCCGCCCCTGCCGCTTAACCCAGAAATTTTTATTTCGTCTATAACCTGCTCCGGCGTTAATTCTTTAATGCATTTTTCCGCCGCTTTATAGCCTTCCCGCGCAATATATTCGCCGATATTTTCAGGGTCGATAATGCCGCAGTTTTGCAACGCGATACGCTGCTGTGAATTTAAATTATCCAAATCTTCACGTTCTATGATATATTGCGAGGCTTTATTTTCTTCGCCGTTTATATATTTCAGGATTTCATCGGCCGCTTCGGCATTTACTTTAACAAACGTAATATTTTTATCGTCTGTTTCGATATTTACTATAGGCTCCAGATAGCACATCCCAATACAGCCTGTCACAACTACAGGGCATCCGGCAGGAGCTTTTTGTTCAAGCAAACTAAATATTTCGCCGGCTCCGGCGGCAATGCCACAACTGCCTTTTCCAACCGTTATTTTCATTCGACCGCCTCCTTTTGTTCTTGTTGCGCAATTTCTTTAAGAATTTTTACCGCGCTGTCTTTTGTCAATTTACCGTAGGTTTTATCACCGATCATCATAACCGGCGACAGGCTGCAGCAGCCCAGACACGCTACGTTATTATAAGTAAATAAGCCGTTTTCTGAGATTTCGCCTTCTTCAATTTTTAAATAATCCCTGATGGCTGCTTCAATATCTGACGAGCCGTTTACATGGCACGCAGTACCCTGACAAAGCAAAATCAAGTTTTTGCCCACCGGTTTTGTTCTGAACTGCGTATAAAACGTAACCACGCCCATAACTTTTGCGGGTTTTATACCGGTTCTACGTGATATGTACGCCAATAAATCCACGGGAAGATAGCCGTATATATCCTGCGCTTTTTGCAGGACAGTAATCAAGCTGCCCTCTGTTCCCGCGTATTTTATAAGATAAGGTTCCAGCAATGTTATATCTATTGCAGGATCTGAAAATTTATATATTTGCATTTGATCTGTTTGCTCTGCCGGACAAGTGCAAGTGAAATTACGTTCCATGATAATTAATCACGCTCCTTTGTTAAAATTATAACATTCTCTTGTGCTGATGTCAATAGCATATATAAAATTTACAAAATATCTTTTGTCAGATTTGTATAAACATAACAGAGACGAACACCGTCCGTCTCTGTATAACGCGATTATTTTTAATATATTTCATAAAATTTTTGCAGTATATCTATATAACGCTTTTTTTCTTCTGTTTTTTCGGCATATTTATACCGCCAGAATATTCCGCTCCCCCATAAAAAATATATATCCCGGACAATTTTATCCGTGAGAAAATCCATGTTGATATAATCCGAAGCCCCGCGTTTATACGCCGAAAACAGCCGTTTTTTGTAATCTTCAAAATAAGCAATATCAAAAACTTTATCGTCAAACAATTCGCCGAGCATTTGAATTACGTCCTCGCCTAAAAATCCCCACCCTGTGCAGTCCCAGTCAATCAGGGTGATTATATCGCCTGAAACAAAAACGTTTGTATGCCACATATCCCTGTGGCATAACGTCACCGGGAAATTTTTTATGCATGACATTGTAGTTTCTATATTATTTGTATTTGTGAGCATATCGCGTATATGTTTTGGAATCATATCACAGTCATCGGAATTTATATTTTCAGCCACTTCGTTAATCTGAAATATAAATCTTTCTTTTTTATAATAAGATTCGTCCGAACTGAAACAACTGATATTTTGCAGTGCGGCTGGTTTATATTTACACACATTCCCTTGAAATTTTCCCAATTCCGTCATAACATATTCAAGCATTTCAATAGTTAAGTTCTTACCCGACACACCGTCAAGATATTCCATATACATTTGCCATGCCGGCGTTTCGCCGATCATAAATTCTTCTGCGTGCCAGCATTTCGGCAACCGGATATTATCAGGCAGAACAGAATATAAATCTCCGATTTTTTGATAAATATCGTATTCCCTGCGCCATGAATTAGGGTCGTCGTTGCGTTCCCACTTTTTTTGTTCTTTTAACACAAGAGTATATAATCGCTTGGAATTATCGCCAATTACGGCTTCTCCGTTTATTTTGCAAACGGCTCCGACAGTTCCCCCGTGTAATTTTTCGGCTTGGAATATTGTATCAGTTACGGTAGCACCGAACATGTTATCCAATGCTTTTAGAAGCGTTATTTTATTAATATCCATAAATAGCAATCCCCTCGCTTTTGTTTATTTTTATTATATCAGAATAAAATCAAAAATAAAAGATAAAAAATAATTATAATTATTTTTTCGGAATGAAAAAACACTTAAATTGAGAATTTTTTTTAATAGGCAAGTTGTGCTTGATAAATTATGATAAATATATTATAATAAAAATATAATTTCTATTATGAAATATGAAAGGACGCGAATCTGCATGAAAACAAAAAAACAGGAAGAACTCATAAATTCGTTTTTATCGAGTCTGTCAGTGTTCGGAGACGAAATCGGACCGGTATATCATGAAATCATAATTTATTTGTCGGAACTGGGATATAATCCGCACAAACAAAGGTCATACATAGTATTCAAGCATGACCTGCACAATAAGCAAATGGCGAAAACGGGCATAAGAATCAACAAAGACAAATCGCCGTTTTTCGCCCTGAGATTTTCAGCTTGCCGGGAGTATTCACAAAGATTCGCCGATATTATATGCGCGGCTATATCGGAAGAGGGTTTTTCCGATGCGAATTGTCTGAGCGGCAAGTGCGATTATTGCGCGGGAGAGCCTGATACTCACGTATATAAATACACATTTTCCAACGGCGAAACCAAGTCGCATTGCGGCGCAGTCGCGCTCGAAATACCGGATATTAAAGCAAATGATATAAGCGAAATCAAGAAACTTATCAAAGAAGAACATGGGTATTTATTAAAACATCAGGCAGGCATAGCAGAATGATATAATATATCACATAGAAGAACATGAAAAAGGGGGCAGAAGTAATGAAAAAATTATTTCACTCTTGGTTGAATTTCAAAAAGCCGTCGCGAATAATAATTATCATTGCGGCTGTCGTGCTCGTAGCAGCTTTGAGCGTTGGATTTGCGGTAAACAAAGCTACTGCAAAACCGCTTATTGAAATGAAAATGGTATATGAGGATAATCCGGCCTTTTGGTTTAAAGATATGAAGCTGGTTTGGGATGATACCGATTATTTCGTCGCGCATATTGAAAATTATAATGCCAATAAAATACGCGGCAGGGAAATTGGTTATGCGACTGATGAAATCAGCACATGGCGTATTTATGAACTCAAAGGGCACGGACGCGATTATCTGCTGGCAGTTGAAAGCGATGATGTATGGCGGGTGATGAGCAGTAATCCGCCCGAAAAGCCGTTTAGACAATATATTCTTGAAAACGCGACCGAACATGACAGTTTTACTAAAATGTTGTCGGTTACGCTGTATAACGACGGAACGGCAAGGCTCTCTACGCCGCCTATCAGCAGTTTTGCGTTGGTATTCCCATGTTTTTACTCGTTTACTGGCAATGAATTATTAGTCAAGTATGGGAGCGGCGAAGAAATCGCCCGATTCGATATTGCCGACGACGGCGCGTTAATATTCCGTTCGGCGACCGTGCCGTTATACGCTGACAAAGGCGCGCGGTATGTTTCCGGTGCTTCCGACGATGCAACGTTACTGTTTGCTGCTGAAAGTATTGCCGAAATAATCGAACGCAATCTTGAAATTATTATGTCCTCGCCAATGATGTCGTCCGCTACCGGAAATTATATCAGAGAACACCAAACAGAATATGATGCGATTTTAGATATGGGAATAAACGCATTACCGGCTCTGACAGATATATTAAATATGGGCGACAGGGGTTTGCGCGGCAATATCGCGGCGTGTGCTGTAAATGATATTATTGAGCGCGATTTATTATCGAGTAGATCTCATTCCGAATGGGAGAACGAAACTTTAACCGCCGCCGTATCTGACCTCGCGAAATGGGAAAGAAGTTTTTATGACGAACAGAATTAAAGTAATAATTATCCGAAAAAATTCCGGCGCACTGCCCAAAAAGTGTACCGGAATTTTTTTATTTCAAAGGCTTGGTTTTATAGAGGCCATACAGAATCAATGCTTTCGGATATTATTTGTGCAATTTTATCATTGTCTTGCATTTCTTTTAAAGCCTCGCTGAAAGGTTCGACTATTATTGGGCCGGTATATTTTATCTGTTTTAAAGCATTCATAAATCCGCGCAGATCATTGCCGCCGCTTCCCGGCTCGCCGGGGTAATAACGCGGCGAATCTTTTATTTCTTCTATTGGCATATTCTGCGCGTCGTCATTCAAATGCACCAGAACTATTTCACGCTCGTTACGGATATATTTAGTAAAATCCCCGCCTTTTAATCCTGAGCAGTAACAATGGTGCGCATCAAGCAATACGCCCATATTACCGGTTCCGACTGCGTCGCATAATTCCATTAATTGCTCAAGAGTATGTATAAACGGATATTTGCCGGATTTAATTATAGTTTTTGGACCTAAAAATTCAACGCCGAATAAAATACCATATTCGTTAAGCACTTCTGATATAAGCCTGAACATATCGGTATGACGCGTAAAATTTTCGGCGTATTCAAAATCATTGGAGAAACTTAACATCCATGTGCAGCAACGGCGTATTCCCAGTCTGGAAGCCGCGCGGGCTACGGGCTCCAGCGATGAAAAACTCTTGTCAAATTCATCTTTGCTTTTTATCTGCACAGGCAGTCCGAAATCAGAAATAATCATGCCGTATTGCCCCATTAAGTCTAAAGCTTCAAAAGTGTCGATCTTTTCTGCTTCTAATGAAGCCGGGCTGTAGCTTACTGCGCCGAAACCATGATTGCGCGCTAACGCAAGCGTCTGCGCAAAACCGTTTGCGTTTATATTTACATTGCCGGTGTTTAGTGACTTATACATGCGAACACTCCTATTTTCTTGATTTTTTTAAATTTTCTTATTTTAACTTTTTATACATAAATACCTGACCGTCGTCGTCGATTCCGTTCAGTCCCGGAAGCAACGCCACGGGTATAAACTTGCGTTTTATATAAAACATCATAGAATCGTCGTTTGCCGTATATGTGTCTGTATATAAGCATTCGCCGCCGTTTTCTTTTATTCTTTTGCATACTTCGTCAAGTAATATTGTTCCGATGCCCCGCCTCTGGAATTTATCAAACAGTCCGCAGGAAATTATATGCGCGTCTTTCCCGCAAAATCTTACGTTTTCTAACCCTGTGTCATGTTTATACCAGAAAAATCCTATCGGCTCATTTTCATCTGTGTATGCACACAAAGCCACGCTGAAATCCTCGAATGTGACGTGGATTTTTCGTTTTACCCATGCGACATGCTG
This sequence comes from Oscillospiraceae bacterium, assembly GCA_009783265.1. Taxonomy (GTDB): domain Bacteria; phylum Bacillota; class Clostridia; order Oscillospirales; family WRJC01; genus WRJC01. The sequence continues at coordinate 56,114 of WRHM01000008.1, read as the reverse complement.
TTCGTTTTTGGGATTATATTTGTCAGCATACCATAAATCCACTATCATCGGGAAAAAATCGGCAACAAATTGATTTTCGTCGCATTCTGTTATTTTCATAGCTGAATAACCTCGTTAAATTCCTGTAAATTTGTTTATTTTAATCCATATATCGATTATAAATTATATATGATATTTAAAACACAAGTAAAGCATTTTTTGTGAAATTTCTTTAAATTAAATAATTTATTAAAAATATGCCTCTTGCATAAATATAAAAAATATGATAAAATATCTATTATAAAATTATCAAAACTGAAAACTGTATAGAGGAGTAAAAATGATAAATACGGATTATATAATTATTGGGCACGCATGGGATAAAATATTTTCATATACTGAACTCAAACAATATAATTCAAATTATAAATGCCGGGAATTTCACATGCCCGGCGGTGCGGCTTTGTTGGCGCAATTATTGGGGATTGAGGCTAAGCTTGATAACAATGCGACCCGTGAGCGTCTGCGACTTTATAGATATAAAATCAAACAAAAAAAAGGCGGTGACCGCGACTATTATGCCGTGCACTGTCAGGAAGGCTTCATAGAAGGCAGCCGTGTGCCTGTTTTGTTCGGGACAGATGGACAGAAAATCATTGCTTGGGCTGAAGATCCCTGCGATTGGAGCAAGCTGTCTTTGCCGGATACCGGCCCGGTATTGTGGGTATCCCAAAACGCATTACCCGATGAAAAGCAAATCAGAAATATCGATACTCTTGTATTAGACGCGGATTTACTGCGGCAATGGCGCAACGGCGCGATGATCAGCAGAGGGATTTCGTGGGAGCGCACAGTTATTGATTTGCTGCGCCAGTTACGCAACAATGCAGATTTGATGACATTATTGCAAGTACCGGAGATATTAATTCTCTTCTCGGAAGACGGAGCAATATTACTAAAAAATAAAAATAGCGGTACAGTTGCTGAGTTGTATCTGCACAACGGGTTAAGCGAGGGCGCACAGCGTTATGACCATGAGAAATCGCCCGGAATAATGCCCGACGCCTTTACGGTGATGGCGGCGGAAGCCGCACGGCAGTTTAATGCTATGAATGAGATTGATGATGTGCATCGAATCCTGCGGGTTGGCGGCAAGCTGCTGGGGTGCGGATATGTACTGAATAACGACGAAATTCAATTATTTGAAAAATCCGGTACTGAAGGGCTGATTTTTGCTGGCGAAGGTTCGCCGGCCGGAAATAAAGCCATCGAAATCCCTGTTGATAAAACAAGCGGCGAAGTGGATGCCGACTGGTGTATCGCGCGTGATTCTATTTCAGGATTCCGCTCAATGTGGGATATGATTCGTGAATACAACTTTTTTGAAGATGGCCCGCCCACTGCTTTACCTCGTTTGACATTCAATTATCTGACTACTGTCGATCGCCGGGAAATAGAGTCTTATCAGGATATTTATAGCGCAATAAAAGAATACGCGGAAAAAAACTTCGGCGAAAACGACGATATATGCCCGTTATCGCTTGCGGTATTTGGTCCTCCCGGAGCGGGGAAATCTTTTGGCGTTAAACAAATTGCAGGGGCTTTATCTAAAAATATAGTCAAAAAAGAATATAACGTTTCACAGTTCCGCAGCGAGGACGATGTCGCAAGGGCATTTCAGGATGTGCGCAGTCTTGTTTTGCAGGGCAAGCTGCCGCTGGTGTTTTTTGATGAATTCGATTCTCGCCGGGGCGATGTGGAATTGGGCTGGCTGAAAAGTTTTCTCATGCCTATGCAGGACGGCCTGATGAATGACGGAACCGGCACCCACCCTATCGGTAAGTGCATACTGGTATTTGCCGGAGGAACAAAATCCTGCTTTGCCGATTTTGAAAGACCCATGAACCTGAAAGAAGATAATCCGGAGTATATAAAATTCAAAAACGCGAAAGGACCGGATTTTGTCAGCCGCCTGCGTGGAACGCTGGATATTCTCGGACCTAATAAGCGCGATGTAAAAGATTCTAACTTTTTGCTGCGCCGCGCTGTTTTGCTAAATGGGCAACTTGCACAGGCTAAACTAAGGCTTTCTAAAAACGTTCGTGAAGCTATGCTGCTTATTCCGGAATACCGTCATGGGGCAAGGAGCATGAAACAGATTTTAGATATGAGCCATTCAGTTGACGGTATGATCAATGCCGCTTGCCTGCCCAGCGAAGCCCAATTAAATTTGCATGTTGACGGCAGGGCTTTTCTCGCGCTGGTACAAAAAGACGTCACTCTGCAAAGCAAACTGGAGGATCTCGCAAAGAAGATCCATTCGGCATTCTGTGAAGAAAATCCGGATAGCAGCAATAATATGGCATGGGAAAAGCTGCCGGGAAATATACAGGAAGATAACCGCCGTCAGGCACAGGAAATCCCGCAGTTTTTAGATGTGATTGTCTGTGATTATGACGCCGCCGACCCTAAGGCTAAGACTATTTTTGAGACTGTGGACAATTTTAATTCAAACGAAATTGAACGGCTGGCAATCCGCGCGCATGAAGTTTGGATGAACGGAAAAATAATCGACGGCTGGGTATACGGTCTCGTGAAAGACCCTGACGCCAAACCAAATCCGACGCACCCGTGCCTATTATCCTGGGAAGAACTGCCTGAAGAAGAAAAGAAAAAAGACCGCGATATTGCTGAAAATATTATACCTCAGTTACAAAACGTGGGGCTGAGAGTATATCGTGTGATGTAAAAAAAGAAAATTTTATGCTTTCAAAAATAAACAAATAGATTAACTGTTGTTTATGGCAAAACTGCCGTTTTCCTGCATTTGCAATTTAAAATCGCATTCAAGCCTGCGGTTTAATATTCGCTTTATATTATCGACGTCGCTCCGCATCACAAATTTTTTTGCTGTTTCTGCGTTCAATCCGCCCATTATTTTTCTATCAGTCAGACGGCTGATAAGCGTTTTCCAAGCCGCCTCAATAAATATACTGTAATCGCATAACTTTACAAGTTCCCGCCAAGGTGGTTCGTTTAACAAAAGCCAGTTCCCTTCGATAATTATAATTTGTCCGTTTACAAAAGTAGCACCTTCAACAACATCATGAATATTCCTGTCATAAAACGGCCAGTATATATCGCCGTGTTTTAACCCGATTATTTTATTATGCAATTTTTCAAAATCATACGTTTCCGCGCTGCCTTTTATATCGCGCATCAATATTTTATTGCCGTTTTTGTATAAATAATGACTGTTCAGATATTCTGTGCAGAAATGAAACCCGTCTATGCCTACAGCCTGTGCGGAACTGCCCGTATTGGCGAGAGCCAATGATTCAAGCAGAAGCGAAATCGTTGTTTTGCCTGAGCCGCACGGTCCGGCCAAATAAACGATTATTCTTCGTCCGGAGTTTTGTCTGATCTTATCAAGCCGCCGAACCAACGGGATAAAAATATCGTTTATATCGCGATTATAATATTCGGCTTTTATATTAAAAGAATTTACGTTAAAATTATATATTATTTTTTCGTCATCCATTATGCGTGATTTCTTTCAGGCATTTGTTAAAATAACAAAAGTTTTCCCATGATACTTCCGGGTGAACAAGATGATCGACCGAGGGGATATATCTGCCGTAACCCAGCATTTCGCAGATTATCTCCATTTGTTTGTCTATCTCTTTTTTTGTTTTCGCTATTTCGCGCTTGTCTATGCCGCCCATAATAGCAAGCTCAGGATATTTTTTCCTGAATTCTAAAATATCGCTGCCTGCCGCAACTTCAAACGGATATATAAAATTTACTCCGGCTGACATAAACAACGGCACTAATTCATCGACATTTCCGTCGGTATCTACAGATAATATTTCTATTCCGTTGTCTTTGCAGAACTGTGAGATACGCCTGTAATTCGGCAGCATGAATTTTTTTATCATCTCAGGGGAAATAAGCGAGCCCTGCTTTCCGGACATATCCTCCCAGATGTGAATCATATCGAATTTTATATATTTTACAGCTTCTGCGTAAACATAAAGCCATAAATCAGTAAGATGATTCATCATGTCAAAAACAAGTTCCGGTTCTTCGATAAATGCGATAAGAAGCCCTTCGACCCCCATAAATTCCCTGCACGTTCCGAAAAGCCCGTAGGGATAGCCTCCTAAAGCGAGAAAATAACTGCCGTTGTTTAAATTCCCGGCGAGTTCTGTTATATTTTCCGGAATGCGCGTCGGGTTTTCGGGATTTAGCCTTTCTTCTTTGAGTTTTTTCCAGCTGTCCCAGTCTTTGACCGGATAATCAAGATAATTCGGCAGGGTTTCTCCCAGATTGCTTTTTAATTCTTCCCTGACAACGCCGTTGGCGGCGCGCCTTACAACAGAATTTTCCCTCGTTTCTAATATCTCTTCGGTAAACCACGGATTTACTCCGAGTCTCATAACCCAGTCTGCCGTATAGCTTATCCCTTCGTCAAACCCGAAATATTCCTGTATATCTAAGTTTTTATCGCCGGATTCTTCACGCCATCTTTCAAATGTCGAATGCCACATTCCCATTCCTGAAGTATATGGTGCGCGGTCGGTTTTTTTGCCCAGCAAAGTCGCAAGTATTCTCTCCCTGCTTTTCATAAATTCAGCCCCGTTTATTTATAATTATTAAAATATAAACTTTTCAACCTAAAAACCAATTAATGATCAAGAGAGTCAAAAGCGGCAACAGTTTTCTCCATCGCGCTGATGAACTTCGGCTCAGCTTTTTCAATCGCTGACATTATGTTAGAGTCGTTTTTCGTCATCGCATTCGCGAATATCGTGTTCAAGCCGCCCCAACCGTATATCCTGCCCAGATCATATATCCGCCTGCCGAAGATCAAATCGAGCATTTCCGCAGATTCGTCGTCCCTTGCCAACTTCGTTTTCAACTGAACATCGTAATACGCAGGAATAAGCGTATATGACGACTCCGCGCAGAGCGCGTCCATCAGTATCCCTATCTTCTCCAGATCAGTCACGGTCGTCAGTATAGTCAGCGGAGTCGCGGCCCAGCCCGAAACCGTGCTGCAGTACTCAGGCTGGATTTCGTCCACTTTCGGCGATGGGATTATGCCGAAATCAGTATCCATGCTCCTGAACAGGGTGACCCTGTTCATTCCAGCGTACAAAAATAATATTCTGCCCTCGATGAAACTCGCGTCCATGACGTCTGTCCATACATCGCCCGAAAAGCCCGTTACATCGTCGACCCTCAGAGATATTGACTTGTCGCCGAACACCCTCAGCAGTTTCGTGAACGCAGTCATTCCCTTCTCTCCCAATCCCAGATATTCCGGCAGATCATCACTATTTTTTGCTGTCATTTGTACCCCTGAGGCTACAATTCCCATGTACATATTTCCCGACTCTCCCTGCCACCCGAACTGGTCGTGCCATGTCATGATTCCGTCGCCGTCAAGGTCTTTCGCCGCGTCTTTGCACATATCGTAGAGCTTATCTATCGTCCATTTTCCCTCTTTCACTATCTGGTACGGGTCGTCAAGCTGCATCTCCTGAATTAGCTTTTTGTTGAACAGATACACCCATGTCGCGTCCTTGTCCAGTATCGTGAAGTCGCAGAACGTCATATATAACTTGCCCCCTATCGACAACTGCTCGTTCGATTTTTGGTCATACCACGGCTTGGGCAAGTCAAGATACGGCACAGTTTTCAAGTTCACGAAACAGCCGCTCTGCGCCGGTGAGATAATATCGTCAAGATTCGAAAACATCACATCGTACTCGTCGCTCCCTGACCTCACCGCTTTTGACGCCATACTCCCCGGGTTCTCGCTCTCAGTCCGCGCTATCTCTATGTTATATCTCTCGCTTACCGCCGTGTTTCTCTTGTATACCGCGTCGTTGATTATATCACCGTTCTCCTCCTCCGCGTCTATATCTCTCGCGTCCCAGTGATGGTCTACCGTGCTTGACGGCTTCGACAGAATCCTCAGTTTATATCCGCCGTAATCATTCACGGGTGCTTCGGTATATACTCTCGGCTGCTCTGTTTCGCCTTCAATTTCCGTATCTTCGTCCTGTACATCACCCTCAGAATCTCCGGCGTTTTCCGCCGCGTTCTCTCTGGTATTACTGTCAGCATTGCTGTTCTGCGAGCATGAAACCGCCAAAAATACAACACATGAAATCAATATCATCAAAATAATTCTTAGTATAGCTTTGTTTTTCATATCTTTCACGCCTTTCTGATATATTTGGTTTATATAATTATTTTATCGTTTATATTATATCATACTTTTATGAAATTTCATAGTCATTTTTTGCCAACTGCCGCCGTTGTTTAAAACCATAAGGCGGCACTTTTGGATTTCGCTCAGCCGCTAAATATTTGAGAATAAAGCTTGCTGTCAAATTCCACCCTGCGCCCGGGGCACTTCTCACGTCCGCACAACGCGCAGTTCACAAACTCTGTTTCCGACGGAAAAAGCAGTCCCGACGTAGATTTAGTCGGTATCATCAAAAACGATTCGGTAAGCGTAACCCCGATTTCATTTTTTACGCCGCCTATCATAGCAAATAATTGCGCCTGCTGTGAAATATGCCAATTATCTTCGTTGCCCGATCCGGGATTGACTGACGAAAATTTTTCGAGTTTATAAGAATTTTTTATATGTTCCCTGAAAAAAATATTTGCTTCATGCAAAAACATTTCTTTTATCATATCGAGCCATAAAGACACTACATAATCTTTTTCGTTATGCGACCAGTCGTCCACTTCTGTGCCGCAGGTACATACATACGCAAATACCCTGTGCACATTTTTTAAAGTTGCCACCAATACGCCGCTTTCAAAACAAACGCCGTTTATTTTGACATTATTTTCTGATATTTCTTCAACATAAGCCTCGCTGTATAAAACTTTTGGCTTCGCTGTTTCTTTTGCCGTTTCAAAAAGTCCGGAAATTAACGCTATATCTTCATCATCTTCTATTTTAAGTCTTTTCAAAACTTTATCAAAAGTAATTGTAACGGGTATATTATCCAATTTTCGTATCATTATAATATTCTCCATATATATAAAATATATAAATTTTTTTTAAGCCAGATATGCGCAAAGTTTAGTCAAAACTTCATCGAAATCCAATGGTTTCGCAATATGATCGTTCATGCCGCAGTTAAGCGCGTCTTCTACATCCTCTTTCAGTGCGTTGGCTGTCATTGCGATAACTGGAATATTATTATCCTCGCGGTCGCTGTTTCGGATAACTCTTGTCGCCTCATACCCGTCCATTACCGGCATTTGAATATCCATAAGTATGCAGTCATAATAACCCGGAGGCGATTTTTTGAATTTTTCAAAAGCATCCTGTCCGTCTACCGCTTCTTCTATTTTTATTTTAAAATCCGCCAAAATTTCACGGACGATTATCCTGTTTATGTCAATATCGTCAACCAATAAAATCCTCTTTCCCGCAAGCGATGTTTTGTCGTTCTTTTTTGTTTTATATTCTTCGGTCTGTACAAATGATTTTGTAAACGGGATACTAAAATTAAATTTACTGCCTTTGCCAAGATTGCTTTCGACTTCCATAGTGCCTCCCATCAACAAAACTAAATCATGGCTGATAGAAAGCCCCAGCCCCGTACCCTCATATCTCCTGTTAAGAAATAAATCCTCCTGTTCAAACGGTGTGAATATCTTTTCAAGAAATTCTTCAGACATACCGACTCCGGTATCAGTAACCGTGAAAGAAATTTCGGTTTTATCGTCTTTCTCGCTCACTAACGCGACATCTACAGATACCTGACCGTAATCTGTAAACTTGATTGCGTTGGATATTAAATTAATCAGTATCTGCCGGATACGAAATTCGTCGCCTATAAGTTCATCCGGTATCGCAGAATTTATATAAAACGTAAATTCAAGGTTTTTTTCGACCGCTTTAAGCATAAGCAAATCTATGCATGTCTTAACCGTATTATTCAGGTTCATTGGCGCGTATCTGATTTCGGTTTTGCCCGATTCCATTCTCGACATATCCAATACATTATTAATTATCTGGGCCAAATGATTCGACGCTGAAACAATTTTAATAAACCTGCTCCTGTTATTTTCTATATCAATATCATTCATGCCGAATTTAGCCATGCTCGTTATAACGTTCATCGGCGTACGCAGCTCGTGACTGACCCTTGATAAAAACTCGCTTTTTGATTTGTTTGCCAAAAGGGCTTTATCTTTGCTCAGCACTAACTCTGTGTTGTCCGAAATAATAACCACAGAACCGTTATTGTTTTCAATTTGATTGCACATAAACGAAAACCAGCGTGTCTCTTCTTCGATTTCAAAAGACGCAATGGCTGTATATTTTCCGTTTCTAATAATATCCGCAAATTTTTTCTTTAATAAATCAATATCGTCGTTTTCCATATCGTCAAGTATCTTCTGCCAGATAAATTTCGTCGTAAATCCGGAAAATATCTGTTTATAATGCTGATTGGTATAAACAACGTCATAATCGCTGTTAAGCACAACAAGCGAGCCCGGGATACTGTCGAGATAAACGCCGATTATATCAAGCGTATTATTTGTTTGTTCAACGAGCTGGGCAAAAAGCCCCTTAAACGGCGCAGGATTAATACGCGTGTCTAATTTCCCTGATATTGCCGCCTCAAACAGCATGCTGTTATTTGAATATACATCCTGAAGAACAGTATTCATAGATTCATACGACCTGCCCAGTATCCCCATTTCATCGTTTCTTTTGATAATCCAGTCAGGAATCGAATTATAAATATTCCCGACTGCGACTTCGCTTGATATATCCGTCAGTTTTCGGACCGGTTTAATAATTATTTCCCTGAGCATTATAATAATTACCACAGTAATAATAACCGTGATTAATATCACCAGTGTTATACTGGATATTAAAAAATTATTAAGCTGGCTGTTTAAAGACTGAAGATTTATATCCGCTCCTATTACAGCGATAACATTGCCGTAGTCGTCGAGAAGAGGGGTGTAAGAATAGCATAAAGATCCTGAATGATCGCCGCGGTAGCTGCCGTACTCTAAAACGGCTTCGCCCGTTTCAAAGACTTTTTCGATTTGGGGATAATTAGATTTAAATCCGACAGTCCCGAAATCGTTGTTGTCGGCATTGACAGTATCACCCTGAAAAACCGCGTCGAAAAGATATACATACATTTCGTCAAAACCCAAATCCGCGATAACATACAGATATTTAACACCGGTGCCTACGCGCACTTCCAAAAGACGTTTATATACAGAATAATAATCTTCGTCTTTTAATGCGGCAAGCGTTTTTCGATATTCAGCCATACGGGTTTTGGCGTCATAATAATCTTCTGTTAAATTCAAGTCGTCATATTTTTCTGCTTTTTCTATTTCAGCAACATATAATTTATCTTCCAGATATTTTTCCGCGGATTCAACAAAACTTTCGCTTGATTTTAGACTTTCAATAAAAGGCAAAAAATCATCAGGCGTGTACTGAGCCAGTAAAACATGAGCCGCAGTCATCAGCTTTTCTGTATATAACTGTTCAAAAATTGACCGTATCAGTATCGTACTTGCCGCAGTCAAAATTACGGCAAGCAAAATAATGCCTATGAGAATAACCGAAATTAATTTTATGCTTATTGTTTTTCCGAATTTATCAAAAAGCCCCAACCGTTTCACCACCATATTATTTTAATAACCGTATATAAATCCAGTCCCCGCGGCAATAACCAAGCAGGGACGATTATTTCCGTTTGATTTGACTTGCCGTCAGTTTATTTTAAATCGGATTCTTTATAATAACCGCTGTCTATAAGCACATGCCTGTAATTTTCTTTATCCACAAGAACAGGGCTGCATATAGCCGCAGGCACATTTTTTACACCGTTATTATATCTGTTGCTGTCGTTTATGGCGGGCTTTTTACCGACCATAATATCATCTATCATTTCAACTGTTCTTGACGCAAGGGTTCTTGTATCGACAAATACTGACATAGACTGTTCGTTGTTCATTATTGAAATAACGCTCGCTTTATCGCAATCCTGACCGGTCATAACAGGCAATGGCTTATCAGATGATATGCCGTAACCCGCCGCTTTTAGCGTATCTATCATATCTATCGACATACCGTCATAAGTCGAAAGGACCGCGTCTATTTTTGCGCCGTTATTATAATAATCAGCGATTATTTTTTCAAGGCGTTCCGCAGCCGCTTCGCCGCTCCAGTCAAAAGTTGCCGTTTGCTCAAGCGTGGTTTGCCCGCTTCTTATAATTACCTGACCGTTGTCAATATATTTTCTTAAAATGCTCATTTGCCCTTCGTAATAATCAGGCGTGGTGCTGTCGTCCATAGCGCCGGAGAATATTTCGATAGCGATCGTATTATTCCCGTCTTTGAGATTAAACGCATTTTCTATATATTCAGCCTGCATTACCCCAACTTCGACATTGTCGAAAGTCAAATAATAATCCATCGTAGGCGTGTTTGAAATCAGCCTGTCATAAGATATAACAGTTATTTTCTTTTTTTCGGCGTTTTTTAATACTTCCGTGAAGCTTTCCCCGTCAATTGCCGTAATAACTATCACCGCGCAGTCTTTATCTATTAATTCCTGAACCTGCGCAATTTGTTTATCAATATCGCCCTCGGCGTTTCTCAGTTCGACTTTATAGCCTTTTGCCTGGAGTTGCTTTTTTATGTTATCCCCGTCCTGAGTCCACCGCTGCTGTTCTTTTGACGGCATTGAAACGCCGATAATTTTATTTTGATTTCCAAAATTACAGCCGGAAATAAATAACGAAGTTGATATTAAAGCCGCTAAAAGAACCGTTGATATTATTGAAATTTTTGAAAGAAAAAAATTTTTCATAAATATTACACCTCTTTACAAGATTTAAAATATTACAAGATTAAAATTTAATATATAATAAAAATGCTTTACAGGCTATTAAATTATATAGCTATTATATACTTGATTACTAAAATTATCAAGCATAAACGAAATCTTCAGAAAAATTTACATTTGAATATTTAAAGCGCTTGACAAAACCGGCGTACTGTGGTAGAATATATATGCAGTCTACTGTTGTAGACAGCAAAAAACAGCGAAAAGAGAAGGTAAATTTAAATGCTCCGAAACGATTTGTTAGACGAAAATTATCATTTTGAAATAGTTGAGCCAAAAAAAATAATAATAAATTTAATATGGTTTGTTTTTGCGGCACTCTTTATAGTGCCGGCTTTATTGCTTTATTTTGCTATATTTACCGAAGCTATTGAAAGCCTGAATCTGCCGCTGCCTTATATTGAATTTAACATAATGATATTAAATTTTATTTTTATAGCCGCCCCTGTCATATATTTTTTACTCAAAGAAATTCTGACTTATATATTGGGTTCTGATAAAAGCGGAGCTACAGAAATGAAGCTGTATACAAATGTTGAAATGCCCATAAACGCTTACAGGGATGCGTTTAAAACATGGCAGATAATTATTATTTATTTAATACCGATGATTTTCATGTACCCTCTGATTTGTATAGTGAGCATCATATCGGGCGGGAACATAAATTTATTGATTCTGGCTGTTGTCATGTCGTTTTTTATGTCGTTTGATTTGACGCTTGTAATTTATGTTTTATTTCTTAAAATAAGATATAACGCCGAATATATTGCCATGAACAAACATGTATATAGCTTGTCTTTATATTCTAAAGAGTCTATTAAGCGTAAAGTATATTCTGATATAATAAAAGAAAAATTACATAAATTCAAAAAATCAATAAAAATTCCCAAGCATTTTACAAAAATAATTTGCGCTGTTATAATTATAGCGGGGCTGTTGTTTGTTTTATTAAATAATTTTATATTAAATAAAGAAATATTTTATAATCCCGATCCCGAAGATTTTGAAAATTATCTTGAATATTGCGACGCGATGAATCCCGCAATAAAAAAATACGGCGGAGATACATATTCAAATTATGATAATGATAATTTTATCCCGGATTACACAGGCTGTGAAATTCTTGCGGGACGCAATATAATTTACTGCAACGACGACGATTCTGTGATATATTATGACAAAATAAAAGACTCGGTTATACGTTTGACAGACGGCGGCAAAACCGAAAGATTGTGTATATATGAATACTGCCGTAATAATCCTGATGAATACTGCGGGCACATGCCGAATTTTGTCGCTGACGGCTGTTATTCGGACGGAGTTTTATACGGAGTCCGGCAGTATTGGTCAACTTATAAAAACACAATGAAAATATTAAAAAGCTATATTATCCGGTATGACATAGTCTCGAATGAACTCGATAAGTTAATCGAGTTTGAAATGGGCGACGATGACGTATTTATACGCAATATGATGGTTTACGGCGAAAATTTATATGCGTGGGTTTCTGCCGGATACGACGAATATCTGCAAAAAGAAGCAGAGTCAGCCTCAGACATGATGGACTTGTCAGTCGTAAAAATAGATTTGAGGGGTGGAAACGGCCGTATTATATATTCGGAAGAATCCCGCAATAAAGAACAGATATTAAACCTGACGCGCTTTTATGAAGGTTATTTTTACGGTTCTATCCCGGCTGAAACTATAGTCGTCACACCTACGATGGTGCCTGTGGGCGGGGTTATATACAAATGCGACGCGGATATGAAAAGTTTCAATGCTGTATTGGATCTGGGGTATATTACAAGAATAGACGCAGTTACAGGACTTACTGTCGAATATGTTTCAATCAACGCACTGGAACTTGATATATATAACGAATATATATATTATATTGACAATATGGGCAACGGGCTTTGCAGGTATAATACGAAAATGCAGAAAAAAGAAGAAGGATTGTGTAATAATTTATCGGAATTTTATATAGACGGCGATATGATGTATTATACTGTGTTTGGAGGCAGAGAGATATACAGGGTGAAACTTGACGGTGAGTACACAGATTATGAAAATCAGGTGACATACGTGGATTTTGCTAATCCAACGGTAGTTTACAGGCTTGAACCGGGAGATTTTTTCGGCGAATGGAGCGTAAAAGATGATTGCGTATATGCAGTTTTATATGTAAAAAATAATATTAAAACACTTGCGCGGATAAAAATAAATTCTAACGCCGGCCCATATATATTTTGGCAGTAAACGCAACAGAGACGGGTTTTATGCCCGTTTTTATTTTATTTTGATTTATTTATATCTCCTCTTGCTTTTATAATATTATTGTAGTATAATATAAAAAATTAACCGGTTGAAAAAACAACGGAAATATTAAAATTACAGGAGGTTATATTAAAATGATACTGCATTTAACCGAAAAAGAATTTGAAGAAAAAGAATTTGAGACATGCCTGATAGATTTCTCTGCGGAATGGTGTCCGCCGTGCCAAATGCTTGCCCCGGTACTTGAAACAGTTGCCGAGACGCACAAAGACAAAATGAATTTTTATAAGATAGACATTGACGAAAGTATTAATTTAGCGCAAAAATACGGAGTCACGCATGTTCCGACGCTCATTATTTTAAAAAACGGTGAAGTCGCGGACAAAGCAGTCGGATTTATGGACGAAGCCAAATTATCTGAGTTTATAGAAAAAAACGCGTAGTTTTGCGTGATGAAGGGATTTTATGATATGAAGGGATATAAATTAAACGAAGACGAAAATTACGTCAGTAAAATAATAGCGGGCATTTACAAGAAAAACGGGCATTGTCCGTGCAGGGTAAATTCTGACGACAGCACGCTTTGTCCGTGCGACGAATTTATGGAGCAGCAAATCTGCAGATGCAATCTTTTTGTAAAATCAAAAGCGTCAGGGGATATTATATAAATTATGAAAATAACGTTTTTAGGCACTTCCGCCGGGGAAGAATATCCCTGTATATGGTGCGAATGCGAGAATTGCGCAAAAGCGCGAAAATGGGGCGGTAAAAATATCCGGCGCAACAGCTCGGTTATACTGGACGGCGACGTAATGATAGATATAGGCAAAACGGCGCATATTCAGGCTGAACGCTTCGGGATTAATATACGCGAAATAAAAACCCTGCTTGTGACCCATTCGCACAAAGACCATTTTAATACGCACACTCTCTGGACACGATGGGCTGTATCTGTGCCGCTGCCTTATTTAGATATTTTCGGCAGCAGGCAAGTACATGAAACTCTTTTAAACAATGACAGGTATAACAGTGAGAATTGGCGCATTAATTTTAATATTATAGAATTTTACAAAAAATATCGCGCAGGCGACATTGAAATTTATACGCTGGACGGAAATCACCCCGACGGCGAAATTCACGCGATAAATTATATAATCACACGTAAAAACCGCACTTTTCTCTATTTGAGCGATACGGGCTGGCCTTTTGAGAAAACCCTTGAAGCGATTGCAAACTATAAATATGATTTTATAATTACAGAAAATACGCACGGCCCCGGAGCGGGTTCAGGCGGTCACATGGGGCTTGACGATAATCTGCGTTTGCTTGATTTTTTCAATAAAAATAAATTATGGAAAAATACGCCGGATTATTATATAACGCACGTTGCACCGTTTAATTGCCCGCCTTATGACGAATACAAGCCTGTTGCGGAAAATAACGGATTAAAACTTGCGTATGACGGTCTTGTTATAGATTATCCGTATATTTAAAATTTAAGGAGAATAAATTTTATGCCGGATAGCACTTTTATTACTGTTTTAGGCTCGTCAGGATGCAGATATGATTACGGCAACGATACGGCAAGCTATCTGATAAACAATAAAATTATTGTCGATACCGGCTGGAATTTAGTTGAGAATATATTGGATTTAAACTTAAATCCGGCAGATTTCAAAACAATTTTATTTACGCATTTACATCATGACCATTATCTTGCGCTGCCTCAGTTTTTGTTTTATTATCTTAACGAGGGCAGATCTTTAAACGAACTGACTTTTATCGGTCCGGGTGAATTAAATATTATATTAAATCTTGCGATGAATTTTTTGCAAATATCAAGATTTTATGGAAATGCGGGTTGTCCAAAATGCATAGAGATAAAACCCGGCGAAAATATTACGCTTGATAGTTTAAATTTATATATAGAATCTCATAAATCAATACACCCTGTCGATGGCAGGTATTATAACGTCACAGATATGCTCACGCATAAAAAAACAGGATTTTCCGGCGATACTGCGTATAATCCCGATGAAACAGAATTTTTCAAAAACTGCGATTTGTTGATTCATGAATGCTCGCTGGGAGGCAGGCACACAGGTGAAAATATGTATCTTCACTCAGACGCCGAAGAAGCCGCTGCTGTTGCCGCAGGGGCAGGGGTAAAAGCTCTTGCGCTTGTTCACTATCCCGCAAAAATCAGGACTGAGTGTTTCAATGCCGCCAAAAACAAATTTGACGGGCAAATATTAATGCCGGTTAAAGGCGATATTATAGAATTATAATACGCGTAGCATAAAATATATAAAGGCGGGAAAACCCCGCCCTTACGATTATATTTGCGCAATATATATAATATATAAAATCAATTATCCCTGTTAAGTATCCGGGTAAGAAAAGCCCGGGTTTTTTCCTGTTTGGGATTGCCGAAGATATTATCGGGCGTGTCTTCTTCAACTATTACGCCGTCTGCCATAAATATAACCCTGTCGGCAACTTCGCGGGCAAAATCCATCTCATGGGTCACAATAATCATTGTAAGGCCGCTGTCGGCAAGATCGCGAATGACTTTTAAAACTTCTCCGACCATTTCAGGGTCAAGGGCAGAAGTCGGCTCATCGAATAATAAAGCTTCCGGTTCCATCGATAAAGCGCGCGCGATTGCGACCCGTTGTTTCTGCCCGCCGGATATTTGGTGAGGCTTGGCGTTGATATACTGGTCCATTCCGACCTTTTCGAGATATTGCAGCGCTATTTTTTTTGAGTCTGTTTTTTTTCGCCCCAGCACTTTGATTTGCCCTACCACGCAGTTGCCTAAAACCGATAAGTTGCTGAATAAATTAAACTGCTGGAACACCATTCCCATTTTAGTTCGCAGAAGTGTTGGCGGTGTTTTTGCTTCGGCTATATCCTCGCCATGAAATAATATATGCCCGCCGGTCGGTGTTTCAAGTAAGTTAATACAGCGCAGTAAAGTCGATTTGCCCGAACCCGACGCGCCTATAATACAAACTACCTCGCCTTTTTCGATAGAAAAATCAATGCCTTTTAATATTTCATTGTCGCCGAAATTTTTTATGAGTTCTTTGATTTGAACAACCGCCATATTATTTCACCTCCGGACTTTTCATGTCTTCAAGCCGTTTTGCCTTTGACCCAAGCACAGTATAAGATTCCGAGCCGCGCAACTTTTTCTCGATAAAGCGCAGTAATCTCGTAGTGGCGAAAGTCAGGACAAAATATATGGCGCAGGCAATCAAAGCAGTCTGGTAATAATAAAAGTTTTTGCCGTATATGCCTTTTGTCTTAAAAAATAATTCAGACAAGCTTATTACGTTCAGCACCGCCGTGTCTTTTATATTAATCACAAATTCGTTGCTGGTCGCCGGGAGTATATTGCGTATAGTCTGAGGCAGGATAATATTAAACATAGTCTGCCCGTGCGACATTCCTATGGCGTGCGCCGCTTCGAACTGCCCGTTGTCGATAGAGTTTATCCCCCCGCGCACAATCTCGGACATATATGCGCCGGTATTAATCGAAACAACAAAAATTCCCGCAAAAAACGGACTCATGTGTAAATTGAACCACTCCGCCGAGCCGTAATAAATAACCACCGCCTGAATTATCATCGGCGTTCCGCGAAACACTTCGATATATATTGTCAGCAGGGCGTTTATTATTTTAAAGAAAACGCGTTTGGCGAACAGATCCGTTTTTTTGACCGGGATTGTCTTGACAACGCCGATAAGCAGCCCGATAACCGACCCGAATATTGTCCCCATAAGAGCGACCTGCATAGTAGTCAAGGCCCCCGCGAGAAATCCCGCCGCGTTTAATTTTATTATATTTATGATTATGTTCATAATTTAAGAATCCTTACAGTAGGGGCGCGCATTGCGCGTCCGCAAGCCAACATAAAATTGACGTTTTTACGCGGACGACCAAGGGTCGCCCCTACATCATTATTTTTTCACGTTCTGCCTGCCAAATACAAAAACTTTAATCCTCAGCCGAATCTTCCATGGCTTTTATCATAAGTTGCTCGCGTTCTTCTTTGCTGATTTTAGCAAGCGCATCGTTTATTTTATTTTTTAAATCGCTGCCTTTTTTCATGCCTATTGATATATTAGACTCATTCACGTCATAATTAAAGCCTTTGTCTTTGTCAAATGCGATATAAGTCAAATCAGCATGCACTCCGGAGACTGCAACTGCATGCGGACTTTCTGAAACATATCCGTCGATAAAGCCTGATTTCAGAGAGTTTGTCATTGACGAAAAATCCGGGAGGGCTTCCTGTTTATCTACCCCGGCTATCTGGTCGATAACATCATAATGCGTGGTATTGAGCTGAGCCGTAATTTTCGCTCCGGAAAAATCCGCGATAGAAGTCGCGCCGGCATACGGTCCGTCTGACTTTACTACGATCACCAAATCAGATTCGTAATAATAATCTGAAAAATCTATGACTTCTTTGCGCTCGTCTGTCGGGGACATTCCCGCTATAATTAAATCTAATTTGTCGGAAGTCAGTCCGGGAATCAACCCGTCCCAGTCTGTTTTGACAATTTCAAGCTCCATGCCGAGAGCGTCGGCAATTTTTTTCGCTATCTGAACGTCATAACCACCGGCGAACCCCGTGGAATCGTTGCTTATGGCAATAGCTCCGTTTTTTGTGTCGGTCTGTGTCCAGTTGAACGGGGCGTAGTCGCATTCCATGCCGACTTTCAATTTTTCTTTGGATAAACCTGCACAGCCTGTCAATAAAGCTGCCAATAAAACAACAGATACCAATAAAACAAATACTTTTTTCATAATTTTAATATACCTCCTAAAATTTATCTTTTTAATGCAATATGCAACAAAAAAAGATATTATACTTATAGTATATATCTTTTTTTATTTTTTTCAAGTGTTTTTTTTTAACTTTATTTCATAAAATAAAAAATTTATGATTTTTGATTATTGATCAACGCGCCAAATATATTTTAATAATGCGCGGGCTTGAGCGTCCATGTCTGGAGTTTAGCCATTCTTACAGTATTGAGGACTTTAAATTCATCGGGGAATATAATCCAGCTATGCCTGCCGCTCCAGTCTGTATTGTTTTTGACATATTTTTCTGTCGTAAGTTCGCCGTTAATCAAATCAATATTTTCGTTTTCTGAAAGTCCTTTTGATATTGCCGCCGCAAGAGTACAGAACATATCGGCGGGATTAATAACTCCGTTATTTAATTTATATAAATCAGGAAGCTGCTTATACCCGAAAACTTTATTGTATTGCTGCTCGAATGCCATTGCAATATCTTTTATTTTTACCGGACCGTCAACACAGGATTTACAGCATTTTTCCGGACCGTATGACAAATTGGGAATCAAGTGCTTTTTGTTTATGTATTTTGCCATAAGCGGCAATAATTCAGACGGCGCGTGCCAGTTTCCGGCAATCTCGGCGAAATTTATTTTATTTTTTACGCCGGCGGCAAATTCTTTTATTTGCTTGCAGGTTATTTTAGATTTACTTTTTATTTCATAATCAAGCGACTGTGAAGCCGTTATATATTCGGCATTTTCTTTTGATAAAGTATAATCAATAAATCTGCCGAGCCTGTCTATCAAAATTTCCATTTCGCCCGGTTTTCGCAATTCAGAAGGCTTCCATTCAGATTTAGGCCTGTTTTTTCCGTAGGCAAAATTTACGCCGTCCCAGAACTCAGTGCAGGAAAATTCGCACGGGTGATAGAAAATGCTGATTAAAAGAGTGCGTTCGGTTTCAGTTTCAGCACATAAAATATCAAATTCTTTTTTCGCCGTATCCAAATCGTTTTCTCCGCCGTTAAGATTCATTCGCATTGTCGCGCTTAAACATGTGAGATTTAATATACCTCCGTACCAAAAAGGCTTACCGTTTAAATCAATTATATCGTGAGAGTCAAGATATGTCGGTATGCCCCATTTGCGCAATACGGGAAAAGTCTGCGAAGCCCACGATGCTCCCGGCTGACCATAACTCGAAGAAAACTGACCCGTTATATCCGTAACGTCGCGCAGCCCTTTTTCTTCACGCCGCATAAACTCTTCCGCTCCGTCCGCGAAACCATAGCTTTCAAGATATTCGGTCATTGTAGGGTGACGGCTGTGGTTATCAGTATGATAACAGATTTCATGCCCCGAAAATTTATTGATTATATCAAATCTGCCCCTGTCTCTTAATACTCTCGCCTTATCCGCCACGACTTTCAGCGACGATACTATTCCCCGTTTGTCCATCATATCTATAAGTTTATCAAGCGCGTCGTCCGATTCCGGCGTTATATAATCCTCAACGTCATACCACAGCATAATTTTTATATCCATTTTATATTTCTCCTAATTTTTATTTATATTATATTAATAATCTTTTCAGTTTTAATATAGCGCAAAAGATATAACTTAAGATAACGCATTACCAAACCCACCGGAGCCGACAGCCTGAGCCACCGCGAAAGTATTCAAGTGTACCGCGACATTTTTTCCGAGAGCTTTATTCGTGTTAAGTTCGCATGTAACCGTTATTTCTCCCTGTGCCCCGCGTTTAACAGCCTCTTCATACGCTATCTCTTTTGCTTCGGAAATGGCAAATTCTTCGGCTTCCTCCAGCTTTTCAAAAGTTTTCACGTTACCGCCGAACACAGTATATCCCGTGATTCCGCCCGAACTGTAATTGGGCTTTATCTCGACAGTATAATTCGCGCATATATTTCCCGCGACCGCGCCCAGAGCGTTCGCCACTCCTGCATATTTCGGCACTACGGCTTTTGTCCCAAGCATTTTCGCGACGTCGTCTAAAAATATGTGAATTGGCGCGCCGATACCTACAAGCGAAAAGTCTGTTTTAAATATAGAAGAAACAATATTATCTTTTTTCCCGGATTTTGCCGTTTGATAACTTTCATTGATAAAACGTTCAATTTCTTTGCTTACACCGTTTTTCATATAATACAAATCATTATTTTCAAGCATGACTTTTACGACATTGAGATATATTTTGCGTTTGATTTCATCATATGCCATATCGCACAATTCATCAACCGATACATCTAAATTAAACGCGACAAATTTTGCTCCGAGAATAGACGCCTCTATAGAATCACAATACCGGCTGAAATCTTTTTTTATGTGCATTATATCCGTCGGGGTAAGCCCGCACATCTGCACAATTCCCTCTTTGAGCAGCCGCGAAATATTGAGCGTATATATATCTTTGCCCACAGCGGCGGCGGCGGCTTTCAAAATTAAGGGATTATCTTTTAACGCGTCGCAAAATCTTTTTTCTTCATCTGTGTAACGCGAACTTCCGGTTATGTCTTTGATTAAAATATAATGCTCGTGCAGATATTTCATGTGCCGGTTCTCTATACCCGCCAGAAGCTTACGCAAATTGTCTGCGATAACCGGATATTTTTCTGCGGCGATGCACAGAGGCACTACCCTGTAATCCTCTAAAATCAATCCGGTTTCACCGTGATGAATTGCGCTGTCGCCGCCAAGCCCGAATGTTTTCACATATAACCCGTTTACAAAAGTTTTCCACTTGCCTATGCTTATCCCGTCAATCGCTGTGACGGGTATGTTATTTCTCACAAGTGCAATATCTGTTGTCGTGCCGCCCATGTCTATGACTACACAGTTAGATTCGCTGGACAACCTCGTACTGCCTATCACGCTTGCTGCCGGGCCGCACAGTAACGTTTCAACAGGACGCACAGACGCGAATTCTTCCGACATCAGGCTGCCGTCGCTGCGAACGATCACTACCGAAGCGTTTATGCCGCGCTTTTTAATAGCGATCTTTATCGCGTCCAGAAATTCTTTTATGACAGGAAACAATCCGGCGTTGAGCAAAGTGCTCGAACCGCGCTGTAAGCAATTCAATTCCGAAAATAATTCATGGCTGCACACAACCGGTATATCATGTTTTTGCGTGAATATTTTTTTCGCTTTTTTTTCGACTATAGCCCCGTTTTTCATCGCATTCATCTCGATTATGCCCGCGCCGTCCAAATCATTAAATTCTTTTTTTATATTTTCAGAAAAAAGTTCCCAGTCAGGTTCTCTTTCTTTGCCGCCCCAAAAATCTGTGTAACTCTCCTGAATATATATCTCGTCAACATCAGGCAATCCATACTTTCCGCCGTTTTCGGCGATGACTTTCCTGTCGCCGCCGAAAAATATGAGTTTCGCTTTTCCGCCTTTGTCCTCGACGCAGGCGTTTGTCGCGAGCGTCGTTGAAAGCGATACAAACTCGGCTTTACTTAACAAATCGCCGGGTAATCCGTCAAGCGCGCCTAATATGCCGATTGTCAAATCTTCTTTTGTTGTGAGAGATTTCGCGCTGCCCAAGACGCTTCCGTTTTGAAAATCATAAACCACAGCGTCTGTGTATGTTCCTCCGGTATCTATTCCGATTCCTATTTTCATAAATCACCTTTTATTATATATTATTTTTATTGAGAAACAGCATAACGCATAAAAACAAATAAAAAATATAAGTATTATTATACTATAATATAAATTCGCTTCGCCAAAAACTGAAACTGAGCGTAAGCAAATACAATATAATTCACAAATATTAACGCGAGTATAATCAAGTGTGGATAAAATGAAAACTCCACACACGTATGGTATTGACATATTTGTGTCAATACCGTATAATAAAAATCAAAATCCCACGCTTTATTAACAGCGAATTTATATTATAGTATAATAATACTTATATTTTTTATTTGTTTGGAGGTAATATATATGAATAGCACAAAAGCATTGAAATTATCTGATTTTCTTTTGAGTATAGGCGCAAATTCAGCCGTTCACAGGAGAGGCGAATCGCTTGAAAATACGGTTGAGTTTACAAAATACGCGGGTATAAGCTGGTTCAGGCTGGGATATGAAAGCGATATTGAGACAGAAAAACTTATAGAACTGCACAAACTGACCGGGGTAATGTTTTCTTATGGACTTGCGAGCGGCGGAAGTGATATTCCGCGGCTTATAAAAGGCGCGGAAAAACTCGCGGACGCTGGAGCTTTGATAGCCCTTGAGGGACCGAACGAGCCGAATAACTGGAGCGTCAAATATAACGGAG
This sequence comes from Oscillospiraceae bacterium, assembly GCA_009783265.1. Classification (GTDB taxonomy): domain Bacteria; phylum Bacillota; class Clostridia; order Oscillospirales; family WRJC01; genus WRJC01. The sequence continues at coordinate 33,801 of WRHM01000008.1, read as the reverse complement.
TCGGGGGCGGCCGGAATCATTCATGGCGGGCAGTCGCGGAATTGCAGAGCGATTTATATAAAACCGTAAAAAACAATCCCAAATTAAAAAACTATCCTGTTTTTCACATAGGCGGCGAGAGCGGAGCACAGACTGACAACTGCGGGCTGCAATATCTGAAAATCCCTGAAAATGCGGACACTGTCATGCCTGCCGGAACAGTATATGCAGATTTCGCGAACGTTCACAATTATTTTTGTCACCCGTCAGTCGGCAGGCTTATCGACAATATAACATGGCACGCGGCAGATCCTGTACTCGAAACAGTCCCCGGCAACGGCGGCAAATTTGACAATTTATACGGAAACTACGGCAAAATGTGGGGCGGCGGGCGTTTCGACGGATATTCCAAAAGCGAACTTATAGACCTGCCGAGGGTTACGACCGAAACCGGCGTGACGATTGGATCATATAACGGCGAGGTCACAGAAGATTTGCACGGCAAACTTATTGTAAGTATGTATCTATCGCAATTTAAGAATAATTATAAATATACTGCGTTGTATATCCTGCGCGACAGGGTTGACGAGGAGGGCAATCAGACATTCGGGCTTTTCACTCCGCAGAACACCCCAAGAAAAGCCGCGCATTACCTGCATAATATGGCTGATATTCTGAATATGAACAATGAGGTAAATATAATTATAACCGAAGAATTAAGATATACAATCCGTAATGTATCCGAAACTGTGCATGAACTGCTGCTGCAAAAAAATAAAAGCGAGTTTTATATGATTCTGTGGGACGAACGTTTTACAGGAGGAAAAGACGAAGTTGAAATCGAATTTGCGGAAATCCCGAAAAACATAAAAATATATGATGTAGTAAAGGGATTAGCGCCTGTTAAATCGCTTGAATTAAAAAAGACGCTCAGCCTTAATCTGACTGACCACCCGGTTATTTTGAAAATTAGTTACAAATAAAAATAAACGGAGCTGATAAAAATGGCAAAACTTATATTTGAAAAAAATAATGAATTATATTGAATGGCAAAAATTTTCAGTAATAAAAATTGCATAACAAGCTAAAACTAACGTTAGAGTTTATTAAAACAAAATTTTTTTAAGCTCAAAGAAGATTTATTACGTGATTTCAGCAGTTAATAAACACTGATTTCGGTAATACATGACGAAATAAAATTAATAAGGAGATTTTAAAATGGCATCGAAAACTCTTGTACCTGAAGCTAAGGCTGCTCTCAATAAATTCAAAATGGAAGCTGCAAGCGAAGTAGGCGTAAATTTATCTCAGGGTTATAATGGCGATTTAACAGCACGTCAGGCTGGTTCAGTCGGCGGTCAAATGGTTAAAAAAATGATCAGAGACGCTGAAAACGCTATGAAAAACAAATAAGTAAATTTGTAGATTATATAAAAACAAACGGGGAAATAAATCCCCGTCTGTTTTTTATTGTTGACAAATAGTTTTTGAAAGATATATAATATTTAAAAGTACGCAAAATAAGGAGACTCCATGAAGCTGGCAATAAATATACGCAATATTTGCTTTATATCAATTTTTACGGCAATTACCGCAGTCTGCGCCCAAATAAGCATACCAAATCCAACAGGGGTACCTTTTACCCTGCAAACTTTCGCAATCCCGCTTGCCGGAATTATACTCGGAGCGAAAAGCGGCACATTGTCTGCAAGCGTTTATATATTTCTCGGTATATCCGGCGTTCCGGTATTCACGGGATTTTCCGGCGGAATCGCCGTTCTATTCGGCAAAACCGGGGGATATATAATCTCTTTCCCGGTAATGGCTTTATGCGCGGGAATAAGTTCTGATTTGTACGAAAACGTTAAAATCAAAAATATCTGGATTAAAAACGCAATTCTCGCAGGCGGGCTTATTCTGGGCGCGGTAATTAATTATATATCCGGCATGCTATGGGGAAAATTTTTTCTGACATGCAGTATGCGGGACGCGTTTCTTTTGTTCGTTCTCCCGTATATTCCCACGGCTGTTGTTAAAATAATTTTATCCGGAATTTTCGGGATAAGCGTCAAAAAAATTCTTATAAAAAGTAAATTGCTGCTATAATTGCGTATTATTTTTTTACCGGTTCCCGATATACTGGTATCCGCCAAACAATTTCTTTTTATATTTTCCCATCAATTTTTTTGCTCGTTCAGAGCCTAACTGGGCAGCTCGTACAAGACATTCATACGAAACATTATCGTCAATTTTTGTGCCTATTCCATATCTGTATAACATACTTAACCCGTCATATCCCTGCGAGAGTTCATGATCTGCAAGTTCTGAGCTTGTAACTGCTTCTGATAATTCGTTGAATATCCTGTTTTTTTCTTCGGCAGAAAGACTGCCGAGGTCGCCTACCGAACTGCATAAACATGCAAATTTTATTATTTTTGCGTATGGCTCATTAGATTTGTCTGCATATTTTATGGCTTTATCATAAAGTTCATAAGCCATGTTGCATTGACTCAAAATACTATATAATTTACTTAATGCCTGAGAGTGTTTTTGACGGTTTTCGCCATTGGAAAAAGCCTTTTCAAACCATGATTCCGCCAATTCATATAATTCAAACGCATCGTCGCCTTCCTGTATTGCAATCAATTCATTGCCTTTTGAATCATACGCATACGCTAATTCTATCATAGCGTCTGTATTATTGTTTGCAGCCAATGTTTCAAGCTCTGAGATAGTGGAATTTTCATATTCTTTTAGATAAGACATAAATTATTGACCTTTCGTTTTTTATATTTTTAGAAATTAATTTTTACTTTTTGACCTTTTTTGTATTATAGTAATTCTAATATAAAAGAAACCAATGTCATTCTGAACGAAGTGAAGAATCTTAAAGACCCTTCGCTACGCTCAGGGTGACATGAGCGGGACGCTTTTCAAGTTTAACGATTATATATTGCGTAAATTTATCCGTCTGCGTTTATTTTTTCCAAAAGTTCTTTAAGCGTCTTGTCGCAGTCGTCATACAGAACCTGACAGGTCCCGACCTGTTTATGGCCGCCGCCTCCGTATTTTAACAATAACGATCCGACGTCTGTTTTAGACGTCCTGTTTAATATGCTGTGACCTACCGCGATAGGGGCGTTTTGTTTGTTTCTCCCGTCAACTACCCACAGGGATATATTCTGTTCGGGATACATCGCGTATATCAAAAACCTGTTTCCGGTATATATCGGCGAAACATCGCGCAAATCTGTCACAATGGCGTTTGAATAAATTTTAGTATGGGCAGAAACCATTTCTTTAAATAAAATATCCTGTTCTCTATATTTTTCCACCCGTTCTTTTACGTCAAAATCCTCCAGAATTTCAGCTATTTTTTTAATTCTGCACTCTTCTATCAGCTTCTCCATAAGAGCGTAATTGCTTATTCTGAAATCCCTGAATCTTCCCAATCCCGTGCGCGGATCCATCAGAAATCCCAAAAGAACCCAGCCGTCCGGGTTTAATATATCGTCAATTTCAAGTTCGCCCGAATCCACAATATCCGCCGCGTCTATCATTTCGGCAAAATGCGGAAGTTTTTCTTTGCCGCCATAATATTCGTAAACTATGCGCGCCGCGCTTTTTTCATGGCGGCTCTCGCCTTTGTATTCGACATCTTTTATTCTTTCTTTTTCGCTTGAATGATGGTCAAACCACATTCCGCAGCCGGGAACATACGGGACATTCGTCAGCACATCGTTTTCCGTGACTTTCACGAGTCCGTCCTGCAAATCTTTCGGGTGTACGAAAGTCCATGTGTCAATCAAGCCTATTTCTTTTAAAACAGTCGCGCATGCAAGTCCGTCAAAATCTGAACGAGTTACTAAATTCATAATTATATTCCTCCGTTATATTATATTTTTTATTTCTCTTTATTATTTTTAATTATAAAAATTGATTTTCCTCCACTTTTGAACCATTTTTGTAGGGCGCGCGACTCGACGCGCCCTACTTTCGGGGCTTCCCCGTTTCGCAATCGCTTAATATTTATTATTATCGCATAAATCTCCGGAAAAGTAAAGAGTTTTTTGCGTTAATAATAATATTTGCCAATAAAAATATCTGAATATATCTCAATTTTTTACGCAATATTGCTTATATATAGGCATATAAACTTCGCTGTCGCGGACCGGACATCCTGTTGTTGCTCCCGCGCGCATTAGCTCAGTGCATTTCGAACACGCCAAACAGCATTTTTTTGAATCCATAAAGCCGTTAAGCATATCGTGTGCAAAACCTTTATACGCGAACGCGCCCCTGCCGAACCCTATCACTTTCGCTAAGTTATTTTCGAGAGAATAAGCCGCCGCGCCAATCGCAAACTGACGCAGATAGCTATATCCCGTGCCTATAAAAGTCATATTGGGGTAAATTTTTTGAACTGTGCCGATATGATTTATAAAACTGCTGAGATTTATAAGCGGGTGGGACGGCGGATTAGTCCGTCCGACGTTATAATCATACGGCCGGTTTATGTGCGGGTTATAATACGGCGTTCCCATCGTCACGTTTATTAAATTAACCCCGAGCCGGTTAATTTCGCCGATAAGCCTGATTGATTCTTCTAACTCAACCTCGCCGTCTGAAGTAGTGGCGAACCCGTCGGGATACGGGATAACATAAGAAAGCCCGAACCTTGAAGCGACGATCGGGGAGTTTTTTGAATTTCCGAGACGGTTTTTTATTCGCTTGATAGTGTTTTTAAATATACGCGACCTGTTTTCGTAAGAGCCGCCGTACTCGCCCTCGCGGTCATAGGCGCATAATAATTCGTCAAACAAATAAGCGTGGCACGCTTTCACATCTATTCCGTCAACCCCTGCCTGATACGATAGATACGCCGCGTTCTCGAATGTTTCCTCGACTTTTTTGAGATAATCGTCCGATACGCATTGATAAGACGGGTCAAGATTCATGCGCTCGTTGAGCGTATTATTGTGCCGGGTAATAACCGGAGGCTTGGAAAATCTGCCTGAATGTGTTAGCTGAATAATTATTTTCGTATCGCTGCCCGCTATATTTTTTATTGTCTCGACAAGTTTTTTATATTCGTCAAGATTTTTATCGGTAATCATAAGCTGGCGCGCGGAAGTTCGCGCGTCCGGCTGAACGGCGACCGCCTCAATCCAGAGCAGTCCCGCGCCGCTTTCGGCGAATCTTTTATAACGCCTGATTGTGAGTTCATCGGGCGAGCCGTCTGCTTTACCGTCAAAACCTTCCATCGGGTGGACGGCGAGGGAATTTTTGAGAGTAAAACCCGGCTCTACTTCTATTTTGCGCGAAAAAACCTCGTAATTATCAGAAAAACCGATATTTACGTTCAGTTCAGTGGCTTTGGATTTTATGTCGTCAACGCTTTTAAAATCATATTTATATGGGTTGGACATGATTTTTATCACCTTTCTTCTAATATACTTTTTGACTTTTCATGTATAAAACTTCCAAGGTTTTTCAATTATACGAAATTCTGGTATAGGGGGCAAATTATCAGATTTCCATACTATAACTTCTATAAGAAAGAAGCCAATATCTTTGTTCATTTGTTTGTTCAACCATTTGATAGCTTGTATATATTCATCTCTGGCATCTTTAACAATCCATATGACAATCTCAGCTTCTTTTCCGGCAGCATATATGATAATTCTACCAAAATGATCAGGATCGGCATTCTCAAGCTGATTTTCAATAATAATTTTTTTGCCAGTTTCTTTTTCAATTGCGTATAAATCAACACTAAGGCTTCCAACAGCAGATTCAAGTTCCTCAAAAACGATATTTATTCCAATAGCGTTACTAAGAATCCGAAGATTTTCCTTTTCGGAAAGCCATTTTGAAAAATAAACTTCGTTTGACCACATTTCACGCAATTCGATGGCATTTGAGGTACTTCTGTTGATCTTAGGTATTTTAAATAATGGCATAAAAATCCTCCGCATAAAATTTTTATATAATTTATAATACCATAACTCCGATACAAAGTCAATAATTAACAAAAAATTTGAAAGAATAAAAAAAATATGATATAATAGTTTTAAAATTAATTAAAAGGTAAATTTAATATTTATGGAACACATAAAAATATCCGGGAACGAAATACAAATCATACGCAAAAATACCGTCATAATCGGCAGCGGAGCGGCGGGATTGAACGCCGCCGACAGGCTTTATTCTTACGGTCAGCATGATATTGCAGTAATAACCGAGGGCTTGACAAAAGGCACAAGCCGCAACACCGGCTCGGATAAACAGACATATTATAAACTCACGCTGTCAGGCGGCGAACCCGACAGCGTTGTCGCAATGGCCGAGACTTTATATAACGGCGGGGCGATGGACGGCGATATTGCCCTATGCGAAGCGGCTCTGTCCGCGCAATGCTTTTATAAACTCGCCGAAATCGGCGTGCCGTTCCCGCATAATAATTACGGCGAATATGTAGGATATAAAACCGACCATGACCCAAGAAGCCGCGCTACTTCGGCAGGGCCGCTCACGTCTAAATATATGACCGAAAAACTGCTCGAACAAATTAAATTAAAAAATATCCCGGTATATGACGGCTATATGGCAATAAAAATTTTGGTTGATAACGGCGTTTGTCACGGCGTTTTCTGTTTAAATTTAAACGAATTAAACGATAAAGATAAGCGTTATATTTTATTTTATTCGACAAACGTGATATACGCAGTCGGCGGGCCTGCGGGACTTTACGCAAATTCCGTTTATCCTGAAAGCCAGAATGGGGCGTCGGGGATAGCGTTTGAAGCGGGAGTTGCGGGCAAAAATCTGACTGAATGGCAGTACGGCATAGCCTCTGTAAAATTCAGATGGAATCTTTCCGGAACATATCAGCAGGTTCTCCCGGCTTATATTTCGACTGATTTAAACGGCGAAAACCCGGTGGAATTTCTCAATGAATATTTTGAAACAGGCGAACAGCTTTTAAACTGCGTTTTTCTAAAAGGCTATCAGTGGCCCTTTGACCCGCGCAAACTTGATAATTACGGCTCGTCTATGATTGACGCGTTAGTTTATAACGAGACAGCAAATAAAAAAAGACGCGTTTTTCTTGATTTCAGAAAAAACCCGTCTGGGCTTAAATCAGATTTTTCAAATGTCGGCAAAGAATGCTTTGAATATCTTAATAATTCGGGCGCGTTATCGCTGAAAACCCCGGTTGAGCGTTTAAATCACATGAATCCCGCCGCGATAGATTTATATAAAAATAATAATATTGATTTATATAACGAACCGCTTGAAATAGCCGTGTGCGCACAGCATAACAACGGCGGTTTATGCGGTGATATGTGGTGGGAAAGTAATATCAAAGGATTTTTCCCCGTTGGAGAAGTCAACGGGACACACGGGATATACAGGCCCGGCGGAAGCGCGTTAAATTCAGGGCAATGCGGCGGAATGAGAGCGGCGATGTTTATCGCGAAAAACCGTTCACGTTATGTAGGGCGCGACGACCCCGACGCGCCGCTGACGGGAGTTATCGATATAATTCAAAAAATAGACAAATCTATTTCAAATATATCAGATATATCAAACATTGAAGATACAAAAAAGCAAATCGGCGAAATAATGAGCGGAAACGCGGCGCATATAAGAAATATTAAAAATATTCGCGAAAGCATAAAAATAACAAAAGAAAAATACCTGAACTATTGGGAGAATTTAAATCTAAGCAATATCAGCGAACTGCCGGTAGCGTTATCAAATCGGGATTTGCTGATTGCGCAGTATGTTTATTTAAACGCAATGCTTGATTATATCAGCCACGGCGGCGTAAGCAGGGGTTCATATATAATAGAAACCGAAACAGAAAGCGGCAAAAAAATCCACGAAAAGCTGCCGTTCAGATATATCCCGTGCGACGAAACAAATAATTTCAGCGATATGATTCAGGAGATATTGCTTACAGGCGATGAAATCAAAATAACATGGCGTAAACGCCGCCCGATACCGGACGCTCCGCGCTGGTTCGAGAATGTCTGGAGCGATTTTATTAATTAAATTTAATTAAACGACTGATATAACGCGATTATATTTTCTGCGGGTGTATCGGGCTGAAAAAGATGCGCCGGGCATAAAATATATCCTGTACCGAAAGTTTCGGCATAATGCTTTGCCTCGCGTTTTATCTCGTCAGCATTCCCGAACGGCAGCAGCCGCTGCACATCCATACCGCCGTGAAAACAAATTTTATCTAAATACTGCCTGAGCGATTCCGGGGACATTTCGTATGCGCCGACAGGCTGGATCGGGTTGAGTATATCAATCCCGCAGTTTATCATCGACGGGATATATTCTGAGATATTGCCGCACGAATGAAACATGAGTTTTGCCCCGAATTTATGAACTGTCTGCGCTATTTCCGAAAGATACGGGCCGACAAATTCTCTAAACATATCCACAGATATAAGTGGTCCTCTCTGAGTGCCCAAGTCTGTGACAATCAAAAATATATCTATATTTCCGTCCGAATATTCCCATGCGCGCTTATAATCTTCCACATAAAAATCAGTGAATAATTTGCTTAAATAATGCACCCAGTCAGGATTTACTGCCATGTCTATAAGATGATTTTCAAGGCCGCGAACCAGAGACGGACGCTGCCATATATCGCCGAAGCCGTAGCGAATCGCAAGCTTTTTATCCCGTGCCTCACGGCATTGTTCTTTGAGTTTACTATAATCCATCACGTCGTTATCAGGCCAGTCAAAAGCCATGATTTCGTCTAAGCTTTCGGCGAAATATAACGCTCCGTAAGTATCTTCACGGATCGGGCCCCACCCGGTTTCGCGAAAGACAAACCTCTCGCCCCACATATTTTCAAACACGCCGTTTCCGAGACTTTTATTTTCAGGCTGACCCGCGTTAAAAGCTCTTATATCAATCTGCATTTCATCGAGAAAGCGCTCCAGATCACTGTGCCCCAGATACGCAAATAACCTGTTGAGCGTAGGTTCTTCCGCCCAAAAATCAAACGGAGGCCTGTCTGTTTTTTCCCTATTGAGAGCCGCCATTGTTCTATCAAACCCTGTCATTTTTTATTCACCCGCCTTTGTAGTATTTACTTTAATAATAAACGCAGCTAACTTCACCCAAAAACATACTAAAATAATATAAAACATTATTATCATATACAAATTTCCGCTTAAGAACATAAATATAAATCCTGCCAAAGTAATTATAAAATCTGGCAAAATATTATAAATGAAAGTTTTTAACGGAGTTTTGCCGCTTTTTTCTTTAATTTTGAATATACCGAAACAAACCCAACTCCATATACCCAAACCCCAAAATTGAATTGCGTCGCGAGATTCAATCTCGATTCTGATTAAAGAACCAAATGTCGTTATTGCCGCCATAACGGTGGCTATCATCGCTATGGCATATATAATTTTTGTCGCAATATCTAAAAATTTTTTAGCAAAAGATATATATTTTTCTATGATGTTACCCTCCGATAATATTATAAATTTTCTTCACTTATTCTAAACCAACCCATTCGCGAAAAATTTTATTTTATCATACACAAGTTTGCTTCCCGCAATTTTCGCCGGTTCAAATAATGCAGGATAACTGAATTTGAACCCCTCGGCGTTTTGACAATCAATAAACGCTTTGCCCATCGCCGCTAAAAATTCCGTGCATATATTCACTTTCGTGATGCCATTACCTATAGCTTCAAGCACTTGTGCGTCCGGAGTGCCTGATCCGCCGTGCAAAACTATCGGAATATTTGTCTTTGCCGTTATCTTTTTAAGTCGCTCTATGTTTAATACAGGAGCCTGCTTGTAAAATCCGTGCGCTGTGCCTATCGCAACTGCTAACGCGTCAATACCTGTCTTATTCACAAAATCCAACGCTTCATCAGGGTCAGTTTGGGTCGCCTCAATATCTTTCACGTCGATAAGCCCCTCAGCTCCGCCGATTTTGCCCAATTCAGCCTCGACGCTTACACTTGCCGGCGAAGCTATTTTTACGACTTCTTTCGTAATTCTTATGTTTTCCTCATATTCGCATTTGGACGCGTCTATCATAACCGAAGTAAAACCTGCTTTTATCGCCTGTTCCGCCCTGTCTATCGTATCGCCGTGGTCTAAATTCAACGCAACGGGAACATTTGCGCGTTTACATGCAAATTTCGCGATTTCCGCAAGCTCGAAAAGACCCGCATAGTCGCATTCAAGCGGCCCTGCCTGAAGTATCACCGGCATATTCGCTTTATTCGCCGCATTAATTATCGCATAAGCCGTATCAAGAGAACAAAACGTGAACGCCCCTGCGGCGTAACGTTTTTTTTGCGCTTCCAATAATATTGATTTCATCGTTACTAATTCCATTTTATTTTTCTCCTTAAAAAGGCGGGAACATAAATTCCCGCCAGATTTTTATATTTTATTATTAAAACATGCTGAACCAGAACGGCTTTTTGTAAACCCGTGAAGCTTCGGAGCTTTTTTTTCTGGTCAAAACTCCTAAAATAACGAAGAATATCCCGAATACGGCAATTACTCCCACTATTGTCGCGTTAGAACCGGTCTTTACTGAAACCGGATAAATTTCGAGAATCTCAGATTTATAATTTTTGCTGTTTATATTATAATATTCGTCAAAATAATCCGCGAGTGCGTTATATGTGTCTAAAACTGCATCGCTGTAATTGCCCGTTTTATAATTCTGGCTGTTTTCAAAATTGATCTTGATAATTTCGTCTATTTTGCCGTCGTCAAGTTTGTTTAAATTTCTGCCTTTATGATATGCGTAAGGCTGAGTTCCGCCCCCGAACAAATCGGCGAAAAATTCCCAGATAGATTCTCCCCATTTCTGCAAAAAATTCGAGGAAGGATTATTCGCGGCAGTGACTATAAACAGCATGCCGTTATCGCCTGCGTCATAACTCTTGAATAATTTATCGGCTTTATTTTTTAAATCGTTATAATTGCTCCTGTCTTTTTCAATGACAACGAAAATCTTCGCTTCCCTGTCTCTTGTCAGCTCAGACATCGCTGAGTTTCTGGCTTCTATAACGTCAATAGTATCATAAAGGCTCAATATCTGGTCATTATCGTAAACTGTCTTTAATTTATCCGGCTTTATCGTCCCGTTAAAATCAGACCGGGAAATAAACAAGGCGGCAATTATTAATAAAACTGTCACGGCTTTTGCCGCGTTTATTTTCATGTTGTGCCATCTGAGATACTTTTCTTTTATAGCGTCTTCTTTCATTATGTTATATGCGTTAGAGTTATTGTCGTTATTAATTTTAGTTGTGTTGTTCATTACTTTACCGCCTTTCTGTTTTTATTTTTTATTATGCGGGACGACATAAGAGCCGTCCTCTGCATAATTATTTTTTTATTATTCTTGAATCATTAAAACATATCGCTAATTTCCCATATTTAAAAGTTTATTTTTGAGTTCGCCCTCGATTAATTTGAGTTCGCCCTCGGCCTGCTGACGTTTGTTTCTTCCGTCCTCCTGTATTCTCAGCACTTCGTCGAAAGTCGAGATAAGCGTCTGGTTCGTGTATTTCAGAGTTTCCATGTCGATTATGCCTCTCTCTGACTCTTTGGCTATATCGACTGTGCCCATTTTCAGCATCTCGGCGTTTTTCTTCAGCATCTGGTTTGTCAGGTCCGTGACTTCTTTCTGGGCTTTCATCGCGTTCTGCGAATTTGAAATGCCGAGAGCGAGAACTATCTGGTTTTTCCATAACGGAATCGAATTTACGATAGACGACTGTATTTTTTCAACGAGTATTATATCATTGTTCTGAAGCATTCTTATCTGCGGAGCCATCTGCAAAGAAACGTTGCGGGTCAGTTTTAAGTCATACAGTTTTTTCTCAAACCTGTCGCACATGTTCATCATGTCATTAACTGACTGCGCGTCAAGAGCCTCGCCTGATGCTTTTGCCTTTTCCTGTAATTCTTTTAATTCGTTTTCTCTTGTTGCGGAGAGTTTCTTGTCCCCTGCCGCAATATAAAGCGTAAGTTCTTTAAAATAATCTTTATTCATTTCATACATTTTGTCAAGCACCGCAACGTCTTTTAATAATTTGCCCTGATGTTCGTTAAGCGACTTGGCGATTGAATCCACGTTTTTCTCGACAGAAGTATAAGTCGCCCGCATTTTATCTATAGACTGCTTGCCTTTGCTGAAAAGACCTTTAAACCCGCCTTTTTTATCATCGGTGGTATCATTATTGAAATTTTTGATTTCAACGACTAAATCCGAGAGTATTTTGCCGACTTCGCCGGTATCTTTTGTACGTACTTTTTCCAAGGCAGAATCCGAAAAAGTCGCTATTTTCTTTTGAGCCGAGGCTCCGTATAAAAGAACCTGATTGTTGTTTGTCAGATCTATCTGTTTGGCAAATTCATCGACAAGCTTCTTTTCCTCTTCGGTTAGTTTTTCAAGTTCGTCGGCTTTTATTACAGGGTCTTTTTTCTCCAGAATAATTATTTCGGCAGATTTCCCCTCGGTTCCCGTTTCGTCTAATTCGTCGAGGCTTGTCGTAAGAGTAAGCTGTGGGATTTTTATTTCATCAGACATGTTTTAATCTCCTTAATTTAATATAATTAATAATTTTAATACAGAATCCGGAAATATCACTTTATTTTTTTCTGCGTATTGCATTCTGCATTGTTAATTACAATTATACTGCATTATTGAGAACTTGTCAATCTTGTCCGTTAAAAAAATCGTTTTTTATATCGCCCTGTATATTTCTGATCCCGCCGATAGTATTTTTGTCTATCAGCCCTTCTTTTGAAAGCACAGATTCAAGCACGTCTATATCCGTTGTTATATCAAGCATTTCGTCCGAGAACATATTGTCGAGTTCTTTTTCAAATGCTTTCCTGACAAAAGGCAGAGACTCCTCGACGCGTTTTTTTGTTTCCATAGCGTTTTCCCCGGTTAAATTCCGGTTTTCGATTCTTCTGTAACTGTTTAAAATTTTTATCGTCGTAGGCATATAATAATCAAAAAACTGTGTGAGCTGCTCGACTTTTTTTGTCTGCGATTTTTTTGTTTCGGCGTCGTTTAACTGAACCTGAATTTTTTTCAGGGAATTTTCGATTTCATTTAATTCATTTGATATAAACTCGTCCCCGATAGAATCATTCAGCAGTTTTATTTCGATAAAATATAAATTTATTCTCTCGTTCAAATCTTTGAGCGCGAGTTCTTCCGGGCTCAGCTGCGGCACAGCTTTTGCTACTGCCTCTTTTTTTTCGGGTTTCGGCGGAGCTTTTGGTTTTTCAGGCTCCATTATTATTTCGATTTTTTTCGGCGGGAAATTCTTTTTGATTATATGATAAACTATGTAAGACAATATACATGCCGCAACTACAAATGTCGTAGGTTTTATTATACGCCCGCAAAAAACTGCCAGCACAATCCATGTTATCCCTACCGAAAGAATGGGAAGAGCAGATTTTTTTTCGACTTCGGCCATTTTCCTTTCGGTTTTTTCATTTTTTTCATTCTCTTTTTCCGGATTATTGTTTATATTATTGTTCATAACTGCATATCCCCTATTCTATATTATTTTATAATTATTTTTATATTATGTTACAAGCAATAATATTATACACCATATAATATTAAATGTCAATAGAAAAATATAAAAAAATTAAAAAAATTAACAATTTAATTTTTTATATATATTAACAATAATCACGGATTAAAAGACAATTTAAAAAAACTTATAAAGCTCCCTTTTGAAAGGGAGCTTTATAAGTTTATAAGTTAGTTCAAATTTTTATTTTATCCCGACAGACAAAAAATTTGAGTAATATTTGTTCTGCTGCAAATCAACGAAGTTTAATCCATAAATATATTCTCCGTCGCTCAACGGTTCTTTGCTCAAAATCAAATCTGCGCCGTTATCGGTCATAATTGTGAATTCTTCGCCTTTTTGCCAGATTTCTTCTTTCCCGTCGTTCATTGATTCAGTATATTCGCCAAAAGGCTCAGAATAATATAATATCTGGATTTTATCGCCTTTTCGCAGGCGTACTATTTTTTTGTCGAGTATATTATATATATCTTCTCCCTCCGGGATTGCGCCTATTATTTTTCCGTTTGGATATTTTTCGCAGTAAACCGCGATTAAATCAGCATCTTCGCCGTTTAACTTAACAGGAATAGAGTATCTTGCGCCGTCTTTGCCAACCGGAGCGGTTTCGTACAGGCATACAATATGCCCGTTTAACGTCGTGCAGTCGTCGCTGAAATTCATCTCGACTGTCCCGTCGCCTTTTACGCTGACTTTCCGGGTTTCTTCTATTTGAATATATCTGTTGTTATATTTTTTGCTTTTTTTCCATGTTGTCTGGTGAATTTCGGCAAGATTATTTAATTGTTCAGGCGTGAGGACTATTTTATAATCTTCGTCTAAATCAGTTGAATTTGCGCCGCGTTTCGCCGGTGCGCCGGGGGCGCCGCGCCCTACGGAATTTATTATATTCTCACGGCTTAATCCTGAACTTGCTATCCCTCTGTAACTGACAAAAGGCTCCGAATCCAAAACAACGCAGAAACTGTCGATAAAACCGACATATTCCGGAAGCTGGTTTATCGACCTGTAAACTTCCATATAATAAGCTAAATCCGTTTTGTTCGCAAACGGGAAATAAACCGATAGCCCCCCGAGTTCTTCGATATTTGTTTCGTACTTGTATATAACCGCGTTGTTTATTGCCTGAATTAACGCGTTTGACTCGCCGGGAAGTAAATTTCCCAAACTTTTCGCAAGATTTGCCGCGTCTATCATATCAGTCTCATCTGAAAATTCCCCGCGGCTCCCGAAAGACCTGTGATTATTTCTTGCCCTCGATATACCGTGATAATTGCCCTTCGCTATCTCATTTCTTCCCGCGATCGCCAAATTTTCGAAATTATGCGCGACTTCTTCAATTTTTGATAAATCCGTCACAGATATAGTCAGAATATCTTCAATATCTGAATCCAGATAAAAATTCGCGTAATAATCTACTATTGATATGCCAGCGTCTTTACCCGATGTTCCGGGTTTTATATCGCGCAAAAAATTATAATCCCAGCCACCGTCCGGCTCAAGTTCTTCTGACGCTATCATATAATTCGCGTAATTTGACGCGATACACGCCATTTCAAGGGTCGCCATCAGGCATGTGTCAAATCCTATAAACTCAAAATTTTTACCGTTCCTGCATAAATCGTTATTGGCAAGCGCGCTGTCAATTTCTGCAAGTTTCATCATTGCTTTATTCGGATTTTGCTCGTATCTTTCGTCTGAGCCGTAGCCGACTATTGCCCCGCCTCCGTGATTCCAGAAAATCAAGCTATATTTATCAGCCGGAAAAATATTATACCCGAAGTTTATAAAACCGCACAGAGTTTCAGGATAACCCATAGGGTCCCTGCCGATCTGCGCGAGTTTATGCAGCTTTCCGTTTTCAAGTTTAAAAATAGCGTTGTCTTTATTTGGTATTCCCTCCGTATGCCATTTTCTTGCCCCGCCCGTAAAAATCACAAGATTTATATTTTTTTCATCGAATTTTGATTCTATCATTTCGTTTATATCAATCGTCGCCGCCATATAATCGCTTTCCAAATCAGAGCCGTTCATGTAAATCAAAACAGTATATGCTTTTTTTTCTTGAGCCGGTATATTTGCCATAGAGATATAATCGTTGGGTTGGATTGATAAGGGAACTTGTGAAATATCTGCGTTGCTTGATTTATTTTTATCAGTAGATTTTGAGCGCTGCGCGGGATTTGTAATATTTTCGGAATATTTAATTATTTCGGTTTGAGTGCAACTTGAATTTGAAATTAAAGACAGGATAAATATTATTGTCAAAAGCAAAGATTCTAATCTGTATTTTTTCATAAATTTTTCTCCAGTAAAAATAAAATAAATAAAACATAAATCCAGAATTTTCATGGATCGTTTTTCTTTTGCTTACTTTGCTTTTTTCGCAAAAAGAAAAGTAAGTTTTGTTTTATTTTGCTCAATATTACAAAAATTATTTTTACAAATTTTAGAGAAATACTTGACAATACAGTATAAATTATGATATAATAAAAATAAAAACGGCAGATATTTTAAATCAGGCAGGGAGAAATATACATCTCATGGGAACTATAATCAGGATTCGTTAAACTGGCATACTGAATAAATAAGCTAAGTAAAAACAGCTTTTTTCAGTGTGCCTTTTTATGGTTTCTTGATTATAAAATCCATAGGGGGTGTATTTTTTATGTCTAAAAATTCAATTCACATGCAGACAAAACGCAATATTAATTTACCGTTTTCAATATCGCAGAACTTTCTTACAAGTTCTAAAACAATTCAGAGATTATTAAGGCTCACGTCTATAAATAAAAATGATTTTGTTATTGAAATAGGGTGCGGCAAAGGCCATATCACAAGAGAGCTTATTAAAATATGCAATGACGTAAACGCTTTTGAGATTGATTTTATATTATATGAAAAATTAAAAAATAAATTCGGGAATACAGAAAATTTGAATTTAAAGCACATGGATTTCTTAAAGGCTGATTTGCCAAAACACGAGCCGTACAAAATATTTTCAAACATCCCGTTTTCTATAACTTCGGATATAATCCGCAAACTTACTACCGCTAAAAATCCGCCGCAGGAAATCTGGCTGATTATGGAAAAAGGCGCAGCGAAACGCTTCACGGGTAGTCCCCGCGACACGCCAGCTTCTATAATTATAAAGCCTTTTTTTGAGACAAAAATCGAATATTATTTCCAGAGGCAGGATTTTCACCCAATGCCTTCTGTTGATATTGTGCTATTGCATTTTACACGCAAGATACAGCCGGATATACCCGTATCCCAACAGAAAAGTTTTGCGTATTTTATTGAAAAATGCCTGCATTATGGTATAAACAGTTTTTTGACAAAAACACAGGTTTCAACAGCCCTGAAACTGGCAAAACTGCCGCATATTGAAAAATCCGGGCTTATGTCGTATGTTCAGTGGCTCTGCCTTTTTCGATGTTACTGTAAATTTAACAAAATATAAAAAACGTCTGCGTATCGGACAGACGTTTCACCAATTAAATAATTAAATAATATTAATCCGGTTCGTTATCTTTTTTTTGGATTTCGTTCTGCAATTCTTCCAATATATTTTCGATAGTCTCCCATTCTTCGTCTGTTTCAATAGGCAGCAGTTCTGTTTCGTCTGCATCCGGATTATAACCTGACGCAAATACTTTAGTATTGCCGTCATCATCCAATGTATTGTCTGTATAAATAATATAGTTCTTTTTTGTTTTAGGCGATTCAAAAGTAAATAAAACCTCGCACTCTACTTCCTCGTCTTCGTCATTTATTACCGTAAACGTCATTTTTTTATCATCCATATCCATAAAATCAAATCTCCCAAAATATTTATTTTAAAATTTAATTATAGTATAACATAAATTTTTAAATTGTTCAACATTTTATATTATAATATATTAAAAAATAAAAAATCCGGGAGGTTTGATTTTATGAGACTCGGCGCGCCTGTGTTTGACAAATACGAAACCGGTGAAGAATGGGCTCTGCTTCACCAAAAATACGGCTACAGAGCGGCTTATTCACCAATAAACAGCAAAAACGATTTGGATAAAAAAGACGATTTTATAAAAGCGGCTGAAAAATATGATATTATAATCGCGGAAGTCGGAGCGTGGAGCAATCCCATGTCTCTTGACGCCGAAGAAAGAAAAAAGAATATAGAGCATTGCAAAAATCAATTGTTTGTCGCCGATGAAATCGGGGCTGAATGCTGTGTAAATATAGCCGGGAACTTAGGGGAAAGATGGGACGGCCACTCTAATAAAAACCTGACAAAAGAAGCATTTGATTTAATAGTCGAAACAACAAGAGAGATTATAGATTCAATCAAGCCAAAAAGAACTTTTTATACCCTTGAAATGATGCCGTGGATGTACCCGACTGACGAGGACAGTTATCTTGATTTGATAAAAGCTGTCGACCGGGAACATTTCGCCGCGCATATAGATATAGCCAATACAATAAACAGCCCGGTAAGATATTACAGCACTCCGGATATAATAAAAAGCTGTTTTAAAAAGCTCGGCAGATATATCAGGAGCATTCACGTAAAAGATATATTTATGTCTCAGGATATGACTACGCATATAAGCGAAATTATTGCGGGAAAAGGCAATTTCAATCACAGATGTTTAATTGAAGAAGTGCGTAAATTAAATAAAGATATTCCGTTGATGTTAGAGCATTTAGCCTCAAAAGAAGAATATATCGAGGCCGGGGATTATATTAAGAGCTTGTTTTGATTGGAAAGAAAATTTATATTGGGGGTGGAAAAGTGGATTTATATTATAAACGGCTTCCATTAGATATGTTCAATAATTTTAAACCAAGAAATGTAAGGGATATTGGCGGTTACCCGGCGGGCAACGGCATTACGAAATGGAAAACTTTTTTGCGTTGCGAGGGATTGGAATGTGTAACTGAACATGACGCCGCTTTTTTATATGAATATGGAATCAGAACTGTTATTGATTTGCGTTTTTGCACAGAGTTTGAAAAAAACAACACAGAATATTTATTTAATGTTTTTTCTGCAAATAAAATTACACTTATCAATATGCCATTTGTTGACAATTATGACGATATTACCGGACATTATTATATGCACATGGTTGACAAGGGCAAAAAAAATATTAAGCAGATATTCGAGTATATTGCCGGGCGGCTTGCGGATGGCGGGATAATGTATAATTGCTTTGCGGGAAAGGATAGAACGGGGGTGTTATCGGCGTTATTATTATTGCTGTGCGGTGTATCCGAGATTGATGTTTTGGCAGATTATATGGTTTCCTCCGTTTATCTTAAATCGCTTGTTGAAAAACTTGGCTTAATTAATGATGCTCAATCGTCAAATCCCAAATTTATGGAAGAATTTTTAATTTATTTTAAACAGAAATATCAAAGTGCGGAACAATATTTGTTGTCGATTGGCATATCGCATGAAACCATTGCAACTATAAAAGACCAATTCACACAACAATTTTAACGACTGAATCAAAGAAAAATAAAAAACACGAAAGGATTATATAAAATATTATGAAAGAAATTTTTGTCACAGGGAAAACCCTGCCCGAAGCGTATCACAAAGCATTAAAAGAACTCTATGAAAACGGCGAAATCGTCGATTGCCCGGATTATAATCAGTTGCAGAAAGAATGCAGTATGACTATATTTATTGAAGAGCCAATCGCCGAACCAAGGGTCAGTCGTTTAATTATCGGCGGAGCGCACGAGATTATGCAATACGAGTTTGAAATACTTGACGGCATTCTTGATTTTATGATAAACGCCGGAGAAAACACATGGGAATATACTTATCATGACAGATACGCCTATCAGGTGCCGTTTATTATATCGGAATTAAAACGCAACCCGTATTCGCGCAGGGCAATCATGAATATACGCGATTTTGAAATTGACAGCGCAAATAACGATCCCGCCTGTATGCAGTCGATACAGTATTTTATACGCGACAGTAAACTGCATTGCAAGATTTTATTCAGGAGTAACGATTTGCCCGAAGCGTTTTTCTATAACGCTTTCGCATTGATAAGATTGCAGGAAAAAATCGCGGCTGAATTGGGCGTTGAAGTCGGGACATATACGCACAGGTCAAATTCTATGCACTGCTATGAAAAAGATTTTGATTTGATCGCCGGATATATAAAAGGCATAAACGAGCGTGCGGTCGAGAATTTAACATATAATTACGAAGAGGATTTCAAAGAGATGATGGAGGAAGAAATCCCGTCAATTATGAAAATGGTGGATGAGCAGAAAGCGAAATATAATAAATAACCGTGAAATATCATATCTCCCCGAATTACAGAATATCATGTATTGTAGGGGCGACCGCCCTCGGTCACCCGCCGATAAAAGCCAATGTCGGCGTGGATTGGCGGACGACCGGGGACGGATGTCCCTATATATATTATATTTAAGGGGAGATATTTTTTATGAGTGCTAAAAAACTGACGGAAGGCGCGAAAATCCGGAGGATATTAATTTTATGGCTGTGCTTGGGCATGATATATCTTACGCTTGAGGGGCTTTGGCGCGGCTGGACAAATATAGTCATGCTGCCAATCGGCGGATTTTGCGGGATTGCAATCGGCGCAGTCAACCAGTCGCCGTATTTTTATAAATGCAAAATGGTCTGGCAGAGCTTGATTGGGGCAATAATAGTCTTAACAGTTGAATTTACTTCGGGATGTATAGTTAATTTATGGCTTGGGCTTGGGATTTGGGATTACACAGGTAAATTCGGCAATATTATGGGGCAAATTTGTGTTCAATACGGAATTTTGTGGTTTTTTCTCATGCCGTTTGCAATATGGATGGAAGATTATCTGAGATGGGTATTCTGGAAAGAAAATAATCCCTATACGCTTTTAAGCATATATACAGAACTTTTCACGTTTAAATAGTAAATAGTATATATTGTAATATTGTATTAATAATCTTGGATTATAATTATTTTAAATGATGGAACTTTTTTGCGGATTTTACGTCAAATATATAATATTATATTATATAAAAAAAGAGGGTTATAAAAATGAAAATAGTTGATGTTAAAGTCATGCCTGTAAAAAAATACGCGTTTCCGAAATATCCGACGCTTGAGGACGCGCAATGCGCGCCACTGCTGTTACGCAAACTGCCGTCGAGATGGGAGAAAAACGCAAAAGTCGTTGCGGCGGTCGGGCTTCTCGGCGCAATGACGTTGACTTCATGCGGGATTCTTGAGCCGAAAAACAATACAGGGACAGGGTACAGTGCCGAAAGCGAAAATTTTTTGAATGTCGCGCCGATATTTGTTCACGGAGAAGGCACGGGGTCAATGGGCTGCGTGATGATTGCGCCGCCTGTGTTTTTATCGGAACAGGAAGCACTCGCCATTATCAAAAGCGAAACTGAAACTTCGGGACTGAATTTTTCAGCGGTCCCGCCTGAATATACCGCGACAAACAACAAAGCCAAAGAAACATCGCAATACAGTTGGGAAAATCAAAAATATGTTTTGGGCGGCGGCAACGTCGGTCTGGATTTATACGACGATAAAAAAGGCGTTGCGGTCACGTATATTTCTATGCTAGAAGCGGAAGAAAGATATGTGGATAAAAACGGTGAAGTGACGATGTGGTCGTCTGTGAGCAGTTATCACTCTAAAGAACTCGCCGAATTGACAGCCGATGATTTTTCACAGCAGAACGGCGATATTTCTGTGGGAGTTTTATATGACCCCGGGACGGATTGGCAGAGTGATGGACAAAAGCGGATACTTGAGGAATATAACACAAAAACAAGTGAAGTATATAAAACGTATTATGAACCGCATATAATATATGACGACGAGGGATTTGTTGATACGGACAAAATGGATCTTTATGAATATAGAAGAAAATACGACGAAGCTATAAAAGAATATGAAGAAAATACAAAAGCTATCATAGAAGAAGATTTACGCGCGCAGATCCGCGATTTTATCGAGTGGCTGCAAAGTCAGGGAATTATATAACGCCGGATAGATAATTGTAGGGAACGCCGCCCTCGGCGTTCCGGCGATAAAAACCAACGTAAATTTAAATTCCCGGAACGCCGAGGGCGGCGTTCCCTACATAATAATCGGAGGGATTGTAAAAATGAAAGCGAAAGTAAATGATATATTTATCACGCCCGTGAAAAAATACGCGCCGCCAAAATATCCGACGCGGACAGACGCGACGCACACTCCTGAACTTTTGCGCAAATTGCCGTCAAGGTGGCAGAAAAACGCCGCAGTTGTCGCGGCTGTGGGTATGCTCGGCGCAATGACTTTGACTTCGTGCGGCGTGCCTAATTCTGATCCTGCGCTTCAGGAGCAGAAAGTTACAGATAATATTAACGAAACAGGATATTTGGACGGCGACGTAATAATGGAGATACCGACTGAACAGGAATTTATGTTGGAGGGCGAGCCTGCCCTGCCTGTTTTCACAACAGAACAGGAAGTCACAGACGAATTATGCACGACGGATAATACAGAAGAAGAAATGTTCCCATTAGCGGGCGCACCTCCTATTCATGATTTTTCATCGGAACAGGATTATATTGAGCCGGAAGAAACTACTATTGAGCGAAATTTTCTTGATACATCATATATAGGTCCTGTTGCTGGTGGAATGGGACCGCTCCAATATTTGTCAGAAACAGATGCACTTACAATTATTCAAGTTATGGCTCAACAAAACGGATTAAAATTTGAAGAACTTCCGCCGAATCTTGAAGATGCGCCCCCTTATTATAGTGATGTGACAACAAAATTATATGATGTTGAAAAACAGGTCGGGGTTGAGTATAGTAGACGTAACTCAACATGGGAAACTTATATATCTTCTGAGGGGATAGCGGTCGGTTCTTTTCGTATTTATGGATATTGGGATGAAGCCAACGTAGAGAATGAAACAGATATGCATGCTTTTTTAGAACAAGACCTCCGCGAACAAGTCCGTGATTTTATCGAATGGCTGCAAGGGCAGGGGATTATATAAACAAAAAACACCCGCCCGTTGCGACGGGCACCCTCTTTAAAACAAAGAGGGTAAGGAAGGAACGATTTTAACCCCGACCCTCTTTAGTCTAAAGAGGGTGTCACCGCAGTGACGGGTGTTTTTGGAATTAAAATAAACGAGGTATAAAAATTTATGCACTTGACCCTACATATCACAAACAAATGCAATCTGCGGTGCAAATACTGCTATGTCGAGCAGGGCGCAAAAACAATGACGCGCGAGACGGCGTTTGCCGCTGTTGATTTAGCCGCGAGCGAAAAGAAACCCTGCGGACTTATCTTTTTCGGCGGCGAGCCTTTGGTTGAGCGCGAGCTTATATATGATATTGTCGCGTATTCGCAGAAAATAAAAAAAGAAACCGGACAGATTTTTTATTACAAAATAACGACAAACGGGACTTTACTGGACGAAGAATTTTTGAAATTTTCTAAAAATATAAACATGATGATAGGATTTTCTCACGACGGTCACGCCCAAAATGACTGCCGGGTTTTTCATGACGGTTCGGGTACTGCGGATATTCTTGAGGGAAAAATCCCTATGTTGTTAAAATATCAGCCGTATGCAGTCGCTATGTGCACTGTAAATCCTGAAACAGTACAGAAATTATCTTCGTCTGTGGAATTTTTGTTTAACAAAGGTTTCAGGTATATCACAGTATCGCCCAATTATGACAAGTCTGCCAAATGGGACAAAAAAACGCTTGCCGTTCTTGAATCTGAGTATAAAAAACTCGCGGAGCTTTATATAAAATGGACAAAAGCGAACATGAAGTTTTATTTATCATGTTTTGAGATGAAAATACTGTCGCATTTACGCGGCGAAAAATACTGCGAGGACAGGTGCCAGTTGGGGAAAAAACAGGTTTCAGTCGCGCCTGACGGCAAATTATATCCGTGCGTCCAGTTTATAGACGACCCCGAATTTGAAATGGGCGATGTTTTTTCGGGAATTGATATAAATAAAAGAAAAGTTATTGAACAAAAAGGCTCGGTAAATCCTCCGGAATGCGAAAACTGCGCGATAAATAAACGCTGCAATCATACATGCGGGTGTCTTAACCGTCAGGCAACGGGAAGCATCGGCGAAATATCGCCTGTTCAATGCATACACGAGCAAATTCTGCTGCCTATCGCAGATTCAATCGCCGAAAAATTGTATAAGGCGAGAAACGAATTGTTTATACACAAGCAATATAACGAATTTTATCCGGTATTATCTTTGATTGAGGATAAAAGCGAAATAAATAATAAATAAACTGAGGTGATTTATAAATCTATGAAAATTGTTGTTATTGCCGGGGGATTAAGCCCGGAAAGAGACGTCTCTCTGTCGTCGGGAAGTTTAATCGCGAACGCGCTTATTGACGTCGGTTATAAAGTATGCCTGATAGATTTATACGCGGGGGTCGAAACAAAAAATTTTGACGAAATATTTTTTGATTTAAAATCGGGTAAAAGATATAGTTATGCCGTCCCGCAGCATGAGCCTGATTTAGAGCAATTAAAAAAAGAAGTCGATAACAAGGGATCGCTGATCGGGAAAAATGTGATTGAACTGTGCAAAAACGCAGATCTGGCATTTCTTGCGCTGCATGGCGATATTGGCGAAAACGGCAAATTGCAGGCGGTTTTTGACGTTTATGGGATTTTATATACAGGTACCGGATATATAGGCTCTTTAATCGCGATGGATAAAGATTTGGCAAAAAAGCTTATGATTCAAAATAATATTCTTACGCCCGAATGGGAGATTATAAACATTACGCAAACCCCCGCCGGCGTTGCCGGCACCCCCTTTCAAAAGGGGGCTGTTGATTTTCCGTGCGTCATAAAACCGTGCAGCTGCGGGTCGAGCGTTGGGGTATCGATTGTAAAAAATAAAGAAGAATATATTGCGGCTCTGGAATACGCGAAAAAATACGAGGAAAAAATATTAATTGAAAAAATGATAGAGGGGCGTGAGTTTTCTGTCGGTATTCTCGACAATAAAGCATTGCCCGCTATCGAAATTATTCCGAACGAGGATTTTTATGATTATAAGCACAAATATCAGCCCGGCATTACAAAAGAAGTCTGTCCGGCGGAATTGTGTGATAAAATCGCATGTAAAATGCAGGATATAGCTTTGAAAGTACATAAAATATTACGGCTCGGAAGTTATTCAAGAATTGATTTTATGGTTGATAAAAACAATAATATTTATTGCCTTGAAGCAAATACTCTGCCCGGAATGACTCCTACAAGTTTATTGCCTCAGGAAGCTAACGCGGCGGGTATATCTTATAACGGGTTATGCGATAAAATTGTAAAAATGGCGGGGTCTGATTATGAATAAAAAAGCAATAGGGATTTTTGATTCGGGGCTTGGAGGATTATGCGCGGTACGCGAAGCTTTGAAAATACTGCCCGATGAAGATATAGTATATTTCGGCGACACGGGCAGGGTGCCGTATGGCGGCAGGTCGTATGAGACGATAAAAAAATACGCGCGTCAGGACATGAATTTTTTGATAAGCAAAAATATAAAGATAATTCTTATAGCGTGCGGCACTGTCGCGTCGGTGGCGATAGATTACTTAAAAGAAATATTTCCCGGTATGCCGATTATCGGGGTAGTCGAAACGGCGTGTGAAAAAGCTGTCGGGATTGCAAAAGAGACGCAAAACAAAAATATAGGGGTTATCGGGACAGATGCGACAATATCTAAAGGCATGTATAAAAAATATATTTCGGAACTTGATTTAAATTGCGAAGTTTACAGCAAAGCATGTCCGTTATTTGTGCCTCTTGTCGAAAACGGGCATATAAATAAAGATGATATTATAACAAAATCAGCGGCTGAATTATATCTGAGCGAATTTAAAAATTTGAATTTATCTTCGCTGATTTTAGGCTGCACGCATTATCCGATGATAAAAAATATAATAGATAAAGTTATAAATGATAAAAACGGCAAAACTGAATTAATAGACGTCGGACTTGAAGCCGCGTATAAATTAAAACAAGAACTGACCAAAAAAAATCTGTTGAATAATTCAGGAGAAAAAGGCGGGCTTGATATTTATATCAGCGACGAAGGATTGAATTTCAAAAATATTGCGTCGGGGTTTTTGGGATTTGACATAAATTCAGGAGTTAATAAGATAGATATAGAAAATTATTAAAAGTTTTGTAAAATAAATTTTGTAAAAAAGAATTGATTATTTATAAAAAATCTGATATTATTATTAGTTGAGGCAATAAAATTAAAAACGGACGTTAAAATTTAAAGAAAAAATAAAAATCGAGAGGGTGTTTGAAATTGGGCGGGTTATCAAATCCGGAAGAAGGAAAATATAATTTTAATTTTAAAGTGAAAATAGTGCAGACGGATTTAGCCAGCCGCGAATATCTTTTCGGGACGGGGTTCAGCGAGGGTTTCGGGTTTGGCGGAGATCTGTCAGTATATCAAAATTCGAGTTACATATCAAAGCTTTATTTTATAAATAATTACTCGGGCGGGATTCTGGCAAAAGACAAAATAGAAGACATGCCCGAAAGATACCGCAGGTTTATAAACTTAAATAATCCGACCGACGCTGAAATGATTAAAAATTTCAGGGAAGAAATGGCTATGCTCGCAGACCGTGAAGAAATCGGTCAAAATGTTTTTTACAGCAGCCTTTCAAATCCGTCTGTCTATTCAGAGCCTGTAATTCCGTCAAATAAATTAAGCCAGATAAATCAGCCAACTGGTGAATATACTGAACATACGGAGATTTTTGAGAATCTTGAGAGTTTTGATGGATTTAATGTTTTTGAAGACTTCGGGAATTTTGACGGCGGAGATATTGCAGGCATATACGGCGACGGCGGTAATGATGAAAACGAAGAATGCGGAGAGAGTATTGGCGAAGATTACAGGGACGATGAAGAAATCAAGGATATATTGCTTTTAAACAATATTTTCAACAGTGAAATGTATAAAATGAGCAAAGTCGAGTATGATTTCAGCGTTTTAGGAAATATAAGCGTGACAAGCGACGGGTCGCTGGATATAAAATACGACGAGAGCGAAATGACAGGATATAAAGATTCGTATATCCAGTTTCTGTTTCGCGCCGATAACAGAGAGATTGTGACAGTCAGGAGAAAATATATTTTTGACACATGGTTTACCCTCGAAAAGGGAAAACGCGTATCAGTCGAAATACGAGACCGTTATTCCGGCGCAGTCGCGACTACAAGCACGCAGGAACTTGTGAATAATATTACTCTTGACGGCGGTGACATGAAAATAGCTTACACAACGGAAACAGACGGCGTGCCGACAGAATCGGTTTTGTATTCTATACACGCTGAGCCGGTAAGCAGCTAAAATTAAAATTTAAATTACAGGAGATTAATAAAAATGGGATTAATAAAAAATAAAAAGTTTAAAATTTTATCAAAGGCGGTTATATGCGTTTTGCTTTGCGTTTTGCTTGGCTTGCAATCTTTGGTTTTCGCCGCCGAAGGCTACGCATCTAAATCTTATAATCATGCTCCTGTATATGACGAAAAATATAAAGATTATTATTTAATAGCGAATATAGACGACGAACTGGCGGAATTAGACGACGGGTCAATAAACCCCTTGATAGACGAGCTTCTTGAATTATACGAAGAGCTCAGCCTGTATGGTTTGACGCGTGAACAGGCGATAATTTCAATGCTTAAAAAATTTCTTATAGATTATCCTGATTTAATGCCGTATTTGGGGGATTCTCTTTTGACCGCGTTTGATAACTTCGGGGGATATTACGCTAATATTTCGACCCGCGAGCTTTTTTCGAGCGCGTATCGCGGATACGGGATTATGCTTGGAGGCAAAAAGACGCTGGACGGAAATTATTACGATGTTATAATACAGCAGGTTTTTGTTGACTCCCCGGCTTTTTTCGCCGGGCTTAAAGCAGGGGACGAAATAATCAAAATAGAGAATATAAACGTAGAAAATTTAGGAATGAACGCAGTCTCGCATATTTTATCCACATATTCTGATAAAGTCAGTATGACAGTGAGGAGAAACGGCAAAGAGATAACTGTATCTATGAACAGGGGGACCGTGATTATTCAGGCAGTGTCTTTTTTCACTGACGAAACGACTAAAACGGCAATGATTAAAATAGATAATTTTACAGATGAATATATGCTTTATGATATATTTGATATTTATGACTTTCTTTGCGAAAATGATTATAAAAATATTATAATTGATCTGCGCGACAATCCCGGCGGCGAAATGTGGAATATGCTTGAGACTCTTAATATATTTGTCCCTGAAGAAGGGGCGGTCTTGTGTTCGGTTATAGACAGGGACGGGGAAAGCGAGAGCGTCTTATCTTCGGGAGACGGGCTTGCGTTTGAAAAAATCTGCGTGCTGACAAACGGCCGCAGCGCAAGCGCGTCGGAAATATTTGCTCTGTCGCTGCAAGAATTGACCGGGGCTGTTATAATAGGCGAAAAGACTTACGGCAAGGGCGTAGGCCAATGGTATGTTCCTCTATCAAACGGGGACACGGCGGCAATTACGGCATTTGAGCTTTTATCGGCAAACGGAACAAGTTATCATAAAACCGGGGTTAAACCCGATATAAAAATTTCACCTGAATACATAGATATAGAGAGAAAAACTTTAGGGCAGCTTAATTTCGTGAACTGTATTAATATCAAAAAAGACGCGGATAATAACGCAATTCTGGCATTAAACCAACGTCTTGCGGCTATGGGCTATATTTCGCCTGAGGACGTTACAAGCGAATGCACTCAAAAAACTATAACCGCAGTCGAGATATTCCAGAAATATAACGACTTGCCTGTGGGAATATCAAAAATAGATTATATGTTTCTGGAATACCTGAATTATTATGTGGCTTTTTATTCTGTGAGCCGTTATGAAGAGCGCGACGTTCAGCTTGAGTGCGCAGAAGTTTATATAGAAAAAGGCGAACAGGCCGCAATAGATTACGCCGAAGAATTTAATTAAAATATTAAACGCACAGGAGATTTGATGTCTTTAATTCTTGAAAAGCATGACAGTTTAGAATATTTTGTCCCCGAAAATATAAAAACTCCGGCAATCTTTACTACAAGATTGGGCGGAGTTTCGGGGAGTTCAGGAGAAGATAAAAGTTCGCCGCTGTATAGCTTAAATTTAGGATTTAAAGATAAATATGACGATAATAAAAATGTCGAAAAAAATTATAAGATAATCGCCGAAATTCTCGGATTTTCTGTCAATAATATAATATACGCGCACCAGAAACATACGGATAATGTATTAATTTGCGATAAAAAATTTTCACGGGATAACAAAAATAATATGCTTGCCCTGCCCGATGATTATATATTCGATGCAATGGTCACGGATACACCCGGAGTTTTGCTGACTGCGCGGACTGCGGATTGCGTGCCGGTTTTATTTTGGGATGAAGAACATAAAGCAGTCGGAGCGGCTCACTGCGGGTGGCGCGGGACTTTGAATAAATTGCAGATAAAAACTGCGCTGAAAATGCGCGAATTATATAACACGGATTTATCAAAGCTTAAAACTGCGATAGGGCCGGGCATATCCAAATGCTGTTACGAAGTATCCGGAGAATTTTATAAAAACTTCACGGATATTCTCGGCGACCGGGTAAAGATATATTTTAAAGAAAAAGATAATAGCAATAATAAAAATAATAAATATATGTGCGATTTAAAGGGCGTAAATAAAATGCTTTTACTTGATTTACTTGGCGAAAAAAATATAGAAATCTCGCAGAATTGCACATATTGCGAAGAAGAATTATTTTTTTCGCACAGGCGGCAGGGAGAATACAGGGGAACGCACGCCGCTTTTATCGGGATACTGTAATTATTGTAAGAGGGGAGAAATAAAAAATATGGTAAAAATAATTCATTGCGCCGACGTTCATTTTGATTCGCCGTTCGCGTTAAATGACCCGCGTAACGCCGAGCTTAGGCGAACGGAATTCAGGAGCGCGTTTACTTCGCTTGTTATGTACGCGAAAAATTACGGGGCTAAAATATTTTTGATTGCGGGCGATTTGTTTGACGACGAATATATATCTAAAGATACGGCAAATTTAATCTCGCGCGAGATCGCGTCTTATCCGGATTGCCGTTTTTTTGTCTCTCCCGGAGACAGCGACCCATATCATATCAAAAGCCCGTATAAGCAAATGAAATGGCCTGAAAACGTGCATATTTTCAAGTCTAATGATTTAATGAAAATAGAAATCCCGGAATTAAACACAGATGTTTACGGCTATGCTTTTACAGCGGATAATCTTCAGGTCAACCCGTTTTCAAATAAAAAGCCCCAGAATCAGGACAGGATAAATATTCTTGTCGGCCACGGGGACATGAGCGCGTCGGATTCGCAGTTCTGCCCGATTACGGCAGCCGATATAGGCAGGAGCGGATTTGATTATATTGCTTTGGGGCATCTTCACGACGGGAAAGGCGTTTTAAAAGTAGGCGGCACAAATTTTGCGTATCCGGGTTGTCTGGAAGGACGGGGATTTCACGAACCCGGGTATAGAGGCGCAATGTACGGCGAAATAGACAAAGGCGTATGCGAATTAAAAGCCAGAAGGTTTTCGAAAAGAAGATACGAAACAATAGAAGTCGATATATCACAGCTTGTGACTGAAAACCAGATAATCGAGGCTGTTCGGCTGGCAACGGCGAATTTAGGGGACGATACTGCGCTTAGGATAGAACTTACTGGGATATTGCGTCCGGGGTTTATATTTAATCCCCATTCAATCGAGGAAAAATTCAAGGGATTTAATTTTATCGAAGTTAAAAACAAAACCACCCCGTATATCGACGCAAATACTTTGCGTTACGATAAAACAGTAAAAGGGATTTTCTTCAGGAAATTAGAGAGCAGGCTAAATTCTCAGGATATAAAAGAACGGGAAGAAGCCCGGCTTGCTTTGCAGTATGGATTCAATGCGTTTATAGGATTGAATATTATTGATTTTTGACGATATGTACGGAATTTTATGTGTAGGGCGCGCCGCTGATTACATAAAAATTAACCTCAAATTTGTGGCGCGCCAGAGTCGTCGCGCCCTACAATTTATATTATTTTTAAAAAAGAAAGAAAAAATTTTATGTTTATTGAAAGAATAGATATTGAAAGTTTTGGTATGCTGAAAAATATGCATTTTCCCATAAACAACAGAATAAACGTGTTTTACGGCTCAAACGAATCCGGAAAATCGATGCTTGCCGCTTTTATAAAATTCATGTTTTTTGGATATATCGGGGCAAGCCAGCCCGAATTCGGGAAAAACGAAAGAAAATTATATACTCCGTGGAATACAAATAAAGTCGCCGGAAGTATTATAGTGCATTATAAAGACAGGAAATATAAAATCGAGCGGGAGTATTCTGAGGCGACAAAAGATAAAATGAGAATAATCGATCTGAGTACGAATATAGTTGTTCCGGGCGAGGAGGAACCAGGTGAGTTTTTTCTTAAAATGAACGAGGAAGTTTTCGCAAAAACTGCGTTTTTAAAACAGTTTGACACAAGCGAAATAGGCGGGGAAAATCTTTCAAATATGATACAAAATATTTTATTTACGGCAGACGAGGACGTAAATACACAAAAGACTTTGCAGAGGCTAAAAGACGCCAAAGATATTCTGTTAAACGAAAACGGCAGCGACGGAGCAGTCAGGAATCTTGTGAATAAAAGAGACGGACTCGTCAGCTCTTTTGAAACTTCGGTTAATGACCAGCGGGAACTTTTGCGAATGGAAGGCATGATAAAAGATCTGGAAGAGAAGATGCTGACAAATAACGCCAAAAAGAACGAGCTTAACGACGAACTTGAAAATTATAAGGCATATAACGCAAATCAGGAGCTTCAAAAAATAGAAAACGTAAGAAAACAAGTTGAGAGATTAAAAGATAATGCCGATAAAATCGCCGCAAGATATTCCCATAAAGAATTTATCCCGACAATGGAATTTTCGCGGCAACTTTTAGAAATGGCGACAGAAGTCAGCGAAAAAAAAGAAAAAATGCAGTCGCACTCAGAACAGCGAAATATATCTTTGGCAAAATATAACGACGCGCTTGAAAAAAATAAAAATTTTAAGATCATAGAAAATGCTGGGGGAATAGAAGAAATCGGCGAAGATTATATGAGAATCAAAAAAAACGCGAATATGTTCGGATATTTTAAAATAATATGCGCGGCGCTTATATTTTTTTCTGCGGCATTATCTGCGTTTCTGTATTTTTTTGATATAT
Source organism: Oscillospiraceae bacterium (assembly GCA_009783265.1). Classification (GTDB taxonomy): domain Bacteria; phylum Bacillota; class Clostridia; order Oscillospirales; family WRJC01; genus WRJC01. Next base: position 1,822 of record WRHM01000008.1, on the reverse strand, counting down.
TTAAAAATCCGTTTATGTTTGCTTCAGCGGCAATATTCGCAATTTTAACGCCTTTGTTTGCGTCTTCAGAAAAAAAGAAAAAGAAAGAAATAGAGGAATTATATACTTCGTTTGATTTTAAAAGCGAAGCGGATCTCGCGTATGTTCTTGATGATTATCCGGATACAGAGGCCCAGCTTGAGATTTTAAAGACTGATTTGGACGAGTACGAAAAAATAGTTCTGGAATCCGAAAAAGAATTTGACTCAGTATATTCGAACGCGAGGGAATTGCTGTTAAAATGGAACAGAACTCCGGAATCCGACGATAAAAAAGCCGAGGATTTTATTAAATACGCGAATTTGGCTTCCGAAGCTGCGGAAGAGATACAAAGGGCGCATTCGCTTTACGAGAAGCATAAAATGCAACTCGACGCAATGCTCGAGGGAAACGATGAAAAAGCATTAATAAAACTTGCGGCCGCCGCAAGAAAGCCTAATTATGACGAAAAGCAGATAGCGAGGGAACTGGAATTTTTATCAAAGACCACTGAGAGCATGCGCGAAAAAGAAAACGAGATAGGCCAGAATATAGCGGCAGTTTCAGCAAAACTTCCTGATCCGGTTATTTTGGAGAGTCAAATTAATTTTTTGGAAGAAAAAATCGGGGAATTGACGACAAAACATAATGCTTTAAAATTAGCGATAGACACGCTTGTTTATTCATGCAACGAATTAAAGAACAGTATAGCGCCCAGACTGAGCGAATCGGCTGGAAATATGTTTAAAATGATAACGGGCGGCAAATACGAAGATTTGATTTCAGACAAGAATTTAGGGCTTGAAATAACTGAAGATTCAATAAAAAGAAGAATAGAATATTTTTCTGCGGGTACGAGAGACGCGGCTTATCTGTGTCTGAGAATGGCTTTGTTAGATTTAATTTTTGAAGACGAGATGCCTCCGTTTATATGCGACGAATCGTTTTTGAGGCTTGACTCACGCAGGCTTGACAACCTTTTGAAAGTTTTAACCGCGATATCGAGAAAAACGCAGATATTTATTTTTACGTGTCATGAGAGGGAAGTAAATATGTTCAGAAAGATTGACGCTGTTGTCATGAACATGTAATATAGTAATAAGAGCTACTAACATCGGCTGGATGTATTCTGAAAGCGATGGCGTTGAGCAAGATTACACAGAAGCTGGCGCGTTATCATAAGCGTATTTGTAGTAATTTATATTTATTTCAGATTTAGATGTTGTTTTTATTCTTAAAAGCCATAGGCGGGGCATCAAGTCGTTATTTAAGACTTGAATAATTATCAAAAATGAATTTACGTAAAAAGCAGTAATTATGCCGATTAACGATTCATAAAATATTCAATTAAGGGTTTTAGCACAAAAAAGAACAGGATTGAAATTTTTCATCAATCCTGTTCTTTTTTTATTATAACTTTATTATAATCCCAAAGCACTTGCCTACAAACAAGGTGTTCGGATTATATGACTTTGGTGACCCGTACGAGAATCGAATTGGATTTTTTACTTTTTGCGATTTATGGCAATGTCGAATTTTATCAGGTTTTATGTGAGATTCGAGGCATTGACGTTTTGGGATTTAGAGTTATTTTACATAGTTTTTTGTAATCTTAAAGGACAAATAAAGGACAGATTATGACTTACTCCTACATAATAAAAACATATATAATTTGTGATTTCTTTCATGATTCGCATGAAAAATATTGCAAAAAATAATGTTGTGTGATATAATCACAATATTACAAAAAAGCAATTCATATACAAATATAATCGTGTGATTAATTCGCGGCAGAACGGAGAAA
>WRHM01000007.1 GCA_009783265.1 Oscillospiraceae bacterium | reverse complement strand
TTTTGTTTCTGTTTTGTTGGTGCTTTGCTTATATATATCATTATCTGAAAGCGTCTCATGAACAACAATCTCACGTTCAAATCACTGTTCATTTCAACACACCCAAATTTTATTGTTTTCCCTTAACCTATATAACTTATCTTTGTCAGGGGCCATATCCGTAAAAATGCTTTCCCCACGATATTTTCCGTCTTTACCGGGCCTATGTCCCTCAGCCGGCTGTCCGCCGACGTTTTCCTGTTGTCACCCATCACAAACACCGACCCGTCTGGTACCTGATACGGCATCTCTATGTCACATTCGCCCAAGCTCTTTTCTGTGATATACGGCTCATCGAGAGCTTTCTCGTTGACGTACACCGTGCCGTCATCGCTTATATTCACCCAGTCGCCCTCTTTCGCGATAACGCGCTTCATCAGGATATTATTATTATAGTAAAATACTATTATATCGCCCGGTTTTGCGCTTGTCCACCTCAGCGAGACAATTACTTCGCCGTCATACAGGGTCGGGTTCATGCTGCTCCTGCTCACTATCACCACTGATATTACGAGATTTGCCACAAGTACGGCGGCGGCGGCTATAACAATCAAGTTTTTTACTGTGTCAATTATTGCTTTTTTCACTTCCTGCCAGGTTACCCGGCGGTCAAGTTCTGTATTAATCTGTTCTACCGAGGGGCGGTTAGGATTGTTTTCCGGATTATCATTATCATTCATAACTATAACTATATTCTATCTATAATTTATATTATTCTTCCGTCTGCGACGGTTCCTGATCGGCTTCATTAAATTCATCAAATTCATTTATCTGCGGGAATTTTGTCAGTTTATATTGCTGCGCCATGTCGTGCAGGGCGGTGTGGGCTTTCTCGATAAGCTCCATATATTGCTTTGACATTTTCCGGAGGTTTTCCAGAGATTTTATTTCATCTGCCTCAAGTTCATCGCGTTTTTCTTCGGCCTCTTTTATCAGAGCCTCGGCTTTTTCATGCGCCTCGTCCTCGATTTTTTGGGCGGCGGCCGTTTTTTCCTCTTCAAGCAGTTTTATATTTTGCAGATATACATCAGCCGTTTCCTGCGCTGCTTTCATGATACCGCTCACAGACACCGAAGCTTCAGCCAGCGAGCCTGCGTTTTCAAATGAAAATTTGCGTTCGTTTTTCTCCAAAGCCAGTTCTTCCATTTGAGCCGTCAGGTTTTCAATATGATTTTTTTGAGCGTAATTTTCATCGGTCAGCCGCTTAATCTGCTCGTTTTGTCCTGTATTTTCATCAGCCGCTTTTTGAAGTTCTGCGGTGAGGTTCGCGATTTGAATCTCCTGCTCGCGCATTATATTCAATAATTGCGTCTTATCCATAGATTTCAACGGTTTTTCTGCCATATTATTTCCCTTAATATATTAATATTATATTTAGTGTAATGAAAAAACACCCGGCTCTGCGGAGCCACCCTCTTTACAAAAGAGGGCCGGGGTTACAGTCGTTCTATCTTTGCCCTCTTTGATTAAAGAGGGTGCCGCCCGCAGGCGGCGGGTGTTTTTTACCCATTACTAAGTTTAGCGTATTATTTTACGAAGATTTTTTTATTTTGCGCGGACGTTTGACCTGTAATTTTTTGTAGTATAATAACGCGCCCGCCGTGACCGCCATCATGAGCAGTCCGCCTATCGCCATGAACGGGAATACGCCGATTCCGCCGGTTTCAGGGAGTTTTGGCCCGTATTTGCGGTTTGTGTACTTGACATGGATTTTTAACGGGCTTTCTGCTATTCCCGAAACTATGCCTGTAGCGACGTCGCCGGCATCGTTGCCGTCCACTTTTATGCCAACTAAATGATATTCATCGTCAGCATCAACCTCAGTTATCGTATATGTCGTTCCTAACGGTATATTTTTGAATGTCACACTTCGTTTAGAATATGTCAGTGTTATTTTCCATTTTCCACCTTCCAGAGTTGCATCACTACATATAATTCCTTCATTATTGCTAAATTCAACTGTGAACTCAAATGTTTCGCCGTCTTCCCACGGATTTCCGTCGACAAATTTCGTTATCGTCATATCTGTGGTTACGTATTTGTTTTTGAAAGTCACGTTATCGCCTTTGCCTATTTCCAGTACGCAATTCATTTTAGCGAATTGCGCGAAGCCTATAATCATTCTTTGCCGCCATAATATCTCACCCCTATTATATTCATGTGAAATATAATATTCACCTTCGATACTGCCATTCATTAAATAATACAAGTTATCTTCAAGAGCAAATTCTACGCTTCCTGTACCGCTATGTTCTATATAAAATTTATCAGTGATATTTATTTTAATGTATTCGCCTGAGGTTAGCTCATTCTCATCCATGCTAACATCCATAGCCCCGTTTATCACCCATGAAAGTTTTAACTCATGTTCAGGGGGAATGAAACCGTCATACGAGAAAGAGAGCCAGCCGGAATTATCACTATCGGGTTCATATATCATATTGATTGATGTGATACATTTGCTATCGGTAACCGTACTGTAAGCGTCCATCATTTTATCTATTATTCCGACGGCAATGGCGAACACTTCGGTATAATCGAGGCCTGCATGCAATAACTCCTGATTATAAAATCTTGAAGCAACCTCTGTTCTTTGCGGTAATTTCTTGCCAGCTTCTAATGGATAATCTTTTGCCGGTAATGTTTCCGGCCAACTAAGCGCATTCGATGGATCCCATTCATACTCCGGCCATAAAGTTTTGAATTCATAATACCAAATCAAAAGTGCTGCTAATTGTTTACATCTCTCCCGCTGAGTTACTTTGTTCTCAGTATCGAAAGGCGTTTTATATTCTCCGTCAGTTTCGCTTTTAAAACCAAACAGGTTTAAAAAGTCGTCGGAGGAACTATTTGTTGTGAGTTGATTGTATAAAGCATAAACGAGTGCAGAAGAAGTATTATCCTCTATGTGGAAAAAATCATAATATAAATCATCTGGCGATGTCGGAGGACCAACAAATTTATCGGCGCAGAATAATAAGAATTTTTCCCCTTTCGTATCTTTAAAATCGTAATAAGTGGGTTTCTCTTCCGGCTCTGTTAATTGGTAAGTAATTTGTCCGGCAAAAGGTTTATCAGAAGGATTAATAATTCCTGTCGGCAACGGATCACCCGACTGCGGGTAATAAATCTCGAATTTGCCATCTTTATCTACCACCACAACGACGATATAACTGTTTTCGTCGTAATCCCAGCCGAGTTTACTGCCTTTTACCTCGCTTATCTTGAAGTAGTATGTAGTATCATTTGTGAGTCCGCGAATAGGCTTAAATTCAAATGTATATTCTCCCTCGCCATTGGTTTCTACTTCAACTGAATCGGTAATACCGTCTACAATAGCCTCTCCGGTTATAAGGTCACCCGAACTCCACTCCGTAAGCGTGAATATGAACGTTTCACCCGGCGCGGTTCCCTCGACGACTTTTTTGCCTTTGATGATTATTTCTGTCGGGGTATATTTGTTCTTGAACGTGAGCATGTAATCGCTTGCGCCGTAATATAAAGTTGCCGTGGCTTCGAGACTAACTTCCCGTTTTATTGCGCCTATACCGGTGACGGCTTGTGCAGCTTCCCAGTTTGGATTTCCGGAAGTATCTTGATTGTTCAGAATAAATACATCATTTACAAGTATCTCTTCATTTATAGTGGCCGTCGCCGTTACTAATTCCAGGATTGCTTCTGTCGATGATGAGCCGATGTTTACATAGAATGTATCATTTGTTCCATCATCATAATAAGGTCCGTTATAAACCGGTCCGCCGGCTGTTTGCGAAATTGTCATGCCAGCTGCAGGTGTAAGATAAACAGGAACAGTACTTTTATCAATAAATTCTAACGGCAGTAAATCAACTTTAATTTTAACCGGGCCGTACCAACCATCTTCAATTTTTGCGTCATCTATATCAAAATGTACGCCAAGAGTAACTTCAGCGATACCTTTATTCGTTGCGTCTTTCGCCGCTTCGATTAATGCGAAGTAAGCTTTATAAATATTTTGGTTTAGGATTTGATAATCGCCATCATTTAATTGCCAATCAATACCATCAGAAAAATGCCAAATTGCAAACTGTGTTGCACAATATGCTTCGTCCTCTGTAAGGGTATCAATATCTGTTAATGTTTTTATATCTTCCAGATTATGAGAATCACCTTTGTAATCCCAATTTCCGTACTCCGTTCTTCCTCCTTTAGACATAAACCCATTGCGCGTTAACCAAAGAATTTCTTCATAATTAGGATATACTTCGCAAAATTCCTCGAAACTATTATATGGTTTATATATCGGTTCAACTACATTATCGTTATGCATATCAATACAATAAGCCGCGCCAATGATTATGTTTGGATTACCGGATGTCCCCGTATATATATATCTAAAAGCCATGGGAGGATCTACAGCTGCTGGTAAACCACGTTGAGTCAAAGTTTTATACCTATATGTGCCGCTTTCTGAACCATTAAAATAATTAAGGCTGTTTATATCTCCGCCATGTTTTAAGTCCGGATCATCTGTAACCTCCGGTGGATCAATATCAATCGTCTGCGGATCGCTTGTCGTCATGACTTTATCGTCGATTGCGATTGTCCCGTCCGGGTAATACACAATCGCGTGACCGTTTGTTACTTCTACTCTAACTATATATTCAATCGTATCGTATGTCCAATTAGCCCCGCCATCGTCTTGTTCGCTTACCTTGAAATAATATTCGCCTTCCGGTAAATCGTTGATTGCAAAATTGAATTCGCCTTTCGCAGGACTTAACACACCGTTAATTAATGTTACAGTAGTTTTTAAAATATTATCCGTAGCGTCTATTAACTGTTGCACGGTTGGTGGAGTAATTAGGGCACCGCTTTCATTAACCTGCTTCAGCATGAATGTGAATGTCGCGTTCGGCGCATCTGTGCCTGTGACGATTTTTTTGCCGTTTATGATGAAGTTGGCAAATTTAGGTACCGGTTCGTTATATGTGTTCGTGAACTCTACATTTTCTGATGGACTTATTGTTCTCAGTCTTGTATCTCGTTCGCTTATTGGGTCGCCAGTATTTATTTTATAAGCCGTAGAATAATCGTTCGAGCTGTAATCATTTTCTATTATTTGATATTTGGTCCCTAACGGTATATTCGTAAATGTCACGGTTTCTCCGTTTTTCAATACACCTGTCCATTTAACGCCAGAGCCAGAACCAGAACCGACGGCCTTTTCTACAAATTTTTCCGATGTAGACCTAATAATCCCGGTCTCTACACCATCAAACCATATATTAAAAGTAAATTCTTTATTCGGATTATTGCCCGTTGGATTTACAACAGTTTTCGTCAACGTAAGACTTCTGGTTTCCGGGCCCGGTTCTTCGTATGTGTTGGTGAAACTTACGCCGTACAAGTTCAACTCAGCAGTGCCTGTTACCGTAGCAGTTCCGGTATTTCCGATTCCGCACAGCGCCTGCCCCGGAGTTCTGAATTCTTCATCGGTCTCTATATAATAAAATATACCCGCAGAATCACGGCTTCCGCCGATTGCCAGTTCGCTGACCGACGCTACGGCTGTCACGACTTCTACCCCAACCCCAGCGGCCGGCATCTCCGAACCAACATACACATAGAACTCATCTTCGTTATCTAACTCCAAAGTCGGGGTACCCGAACCCCAATAGGTATCACTTATTTTGTAACCGTTCATTCCGGTCAGCATGATTTTAGAAAGCATGGAGCTGATATGCAGCGGCTCTACCTCAACGTTGACCTTAATAGGTCCGTATGTATCCATACCTGTGTACGCCGCTTTGGAGGTATCGAAAGTGATTTCGATTGAAGGAATCGTTATTTCATTTTCCGCTTCCTCTACCAGTCCGTGGTAGATAGCATAAATTATGTTTTCATTGGAAACACTATAATATATTTCCCCTTTAGCCACTTCTAAAAGGTCGGCAGGGCTATAGGACATCAAGTTCATACCGTTGGCAAAATACCAAATCGCAAGCTGCGTAGCGGCAAAACACTCCCACTGTGCCAATACAGTAGGGTCACCAGCTTCTGGCACATCGAATCCGTATTTTTGCAGCAGCCATTTATAGTTGCTTCCCATCGTGTAATCGTAGCTTTCACCTTTAAGCACTCCGTTCGACCAAAAGCCGTTGCTTAAAACCCAGCTGATTTCTTTCCTTACGTCTTTATCTGTGATACCCTCAGAAGGATAAGTATCTCTCGCAAAATACTTATCGCCATCATATAATACATAAGGACTATATGGATTATCACTCTCATCATAAAATGACACGACCTTGTCGGCGCAATACAGCGCGCCAATCACAATACTGTTGTCACTGTCTAAAACGAAACCGTTTCCAATAGTTTCGTAGACCTCACCAGGTAGAGTACTTACTACTCTATAGCCCTCGAGATTGTCGTAATCTATCTCGTTTTCCCACTCTATTACGCTGCTCGATGTTGTTGTTGCTCCGTCTGGGCCGACGATAACCTTAACAACCTGTGGCGGTGTGGTGCTTGTCCACCCGTCCGGCATAATTTCTTCAATTTTGAAATAATACTCGCCCTCTTCTAAATCTTCGATTGTAATCGGATAATTATAGGTTCCATTTTCGACTGCAGAACAACCACCTGTCTCCCCGTATGCACCACCTTCGATTGCAGTTTCGCCGGTCTCGTCGACCTGTGTAGCCTTGAATGTGAACTCCTCCCTAACGTGCGTCGTCCAATCATACTCTCCTTCGACGATTTTTGTTACGTTAATAGTGACTGAGAATTTATCTGATTCACCTCTCGCCCCGCGTAACATCGGCGGATCGAACTCGTCCCCGAACCCCATGGGTGAGATTCCCTCAAAGCCTTTCGGCTCTGTCGTAGCTTCGGTTGTCGTGATTTCTTCTGTAGTTGTAATAGGCGTTGTTTCTTCCGTGGTTGATGTATCTTCTTCTTTTCCGCCGCCCTGAGGTTCTGTCGTTTTTTTAGCGTAACAGTCGCTGTTATGTATATGGAGATCGCAAATCAGATTATCCCAGTCAGTCTCCCAGCAATCGTCTGTATGTATATGACCTTCGGATTCCTCGAGTCCGCAGATATATCCTTCCTGTTCTGTGTAACATTCTTCATTATGTATATGGCCTTCGGATTCTTCGAGTTCACAGATATACTCCTCGCCGTACTCCCAACAGTCTTCGTCATGCTCGTGTTCTTCGTCATCGGATTCGCAGACAAGTCGCGGTATCATACCAACGCACTCTTCGCCGTGTTCGTGTCCTTCGGATTCTTCGAGTTCACAGGTAAGGGCCGGAACTAATCCGATACATGCTTCGTTATGTATATGTCCTTCTGTTTCATCTAAGTCGCAAGAAAGCACGCGCCCGTAGCACCCCGGCTCATGCGTATGTTCATCATACCCGCACCCGGGACTGTCTAATATCTCCGTATCCGCCGTCACAGCAAGATGGGGCGTCGCGATAAACACCAAAAACACACTGTTAAACATCATAACCGCAAATAACAGGCTCGATATTATCTTTCTGCGTCTGCGGTTCCTGAATATACTGTTTATGTTCGAATCAATATTTTTTTTCATACAATTCCCACCATACTATTTTTATATATTATCTTTGTGTTATTTTTTTATTTTATTATTTCTCTTTTTTATTCTATGTAAAACATCTTCTTTTGTTTCTACAATAATTTCCAGTCACATCTCAGTCACAAGTTAGCCGTTATTATCTTAATTATACCATACTACAGTCACATCTCAGTCACAGAATATATTGTTTTAAATATTTTTTTATTTTTTTATTTTTCTACGTTTTATGCAAATAAACATGCAAATTTCAACAATGTTATAGTAGTATATCACATATTTTTTCTAAAGTCAATATGTTTTTTTATACTTTTTAGCCTAATTTATGCTTTTAATCAAATAAAAAATAATCTGATTTCTACATATTTTTCATTTTTTACATTTTATTCACAATTTTGACCAAAAAAAATCAGTCAAAATTCCTCGCGAAATCCACATTCTCAATCTCAATGTTAAAACTTCTGCCGTTCAGATAATTTAATATCCCGGAGTCCCCGGAAAAATTAAATCTTATCATATATGAATATAACGCCTGATAAAAAAAGCCTTTTTTCCTGTCTGACTTGACCGTCTCTTCCCTGCCGTATTTCCCGTCGCCGACAAGAGAGTGGCCGACATACGCGAAATGCGCCCTTATCTGATGGGTTCTTCCCGTGATCAAGCCGACTTTTACAAGAGATATATTATTTTTTTCTTTTAACACTTTATATTTTGTTTTAATAATTTTTGCCCCTGCGAACTTGTTTTTGTTTATTACCGCTGTATTTTTTTCCGTGTCTTTTCTGTGATAGGCAGTCATAATATCTTCTTTTTTGCTTAAAATTCCGTGAACGAGACAAATATATGATTTTTCTATCTCGTTGTTTTTTATCTTCTCGTTTATAATTCTCAAAGTTTCGGCGTTTTTCGCGCAGATTACTATCCCGCCCGTGTTCCTGTCGATTCTGTTGCACAGGGCGGGGGCAAAAGAATTTTCACAGTCCGGATTATATTCGCCGTTTTTATATAAATATGCCGTGACATGATTTATCAGAGTGTTTATTTCTTCGTTTTCGTCCGGATGTACTATTATTCCGGGTTTTTTGTCGCACAGCAAAATATTTTCGTCTTCATATAAAATTTTTAGTTTTGGGATTATATTCTTAAAATTCTGATTATCGCCGGAAGTTATAAGAAACTCTTCATTTATATATAAGTCCACAGTATCGCCTTCGTTTAATTTATAATTTATTTCGCAGCGTTTATTATTGACTTTGATTTTTTTCGTGCGTATAAATTTATAAAGCATAGAAACCGGCAGATTCTCAAAAGCTTTTGTCAGGAATTTATCGAGCCGCTGATTAGAGTCGTTTCTGTTGATTATTATTGTTTTTATACAGATTATCTCCTTTGCAAATTTTTACAAACTTTTTAATACGCAATATTATATAATTAATATATATTAATTATGCGTTAAATAAACGCCAATTATTATATTGTACCGGGGGTGCTTGATTTGAGCGAAATTATTCCGTATATATGGATAGGTATTATTTTATTTGCCGCTGTAGCCGAGATTTATACTTATGTTTTTATTTCGATTTGGTTTATTCCGTCCGCAACTGCGGCATTTATTTTATCCCTGACGGGATTTCATGTCTGGGTACAGGTTCTTGTGTTTTTTATTATAACATTAATACTGCTTGTTTTGTCAAGAACGATTTTCAGGAAATCGATAAAATCCAGAGCCGCCATAAACGATATTAATAAAAATTCAAAATCGCTTATAGGCAAAAGCGCGATAGTCACGCGGGAAATAAATAATTATAAAAATACGGGCGCAGTCAGGGTAGGCGCGCTTGAATACGGCGCGAAAGCCGACGACGACGATATTATATACGAGAGCGGGCTTGTCGTCACAATTATTAAAATAGACGGCTCGCAGGCAATTTGTTCGAGATAATATTTTTGTTCGCATATATCAAAACAATTATAATTCAAGGGCGGGAAGTCCCGCCCTGATTCTGATCCAACACAGATAATTATATTATTCAACTTCGTCGTATGCGTCAACTGTTTTCTGTATCGCCGCCATTGTTTTGTCTTCGTTTTTGTCTATAACAGAAGCTAAATTCATGTCAGCTTTTTTAGCCAAAGCCGATACCGCGCTTGAAAGTCCTCCCCATCCGTATATGTCGCAAAGTTCATATACCCTGTTTGCAAGTATAATATCAAGCATTTTATACGAGCCTTCGTCCCTCAGATATTTCGCGCCCAGAGCGACGTCGTAATACGCGGGTATTACAAGCCGCCTGCTCTCGGCCGACAGAGCCTCGAGTATCAGACCTGTCCTGTCGAGATCAGTATTTGTCTTTGGGATAGTTATGCATGTTGAGCCGCACATATACGAGCAGTATTTTTCCTGAAATTCGTCGAGCTTAGGCATAGGCAGAATACCGAAATCGCTTCCCATGTCTTTATAAAGTCGGCAGCATGACAAAACCTGCACGCACATCAATGCCCTGTCGTTTATAAATACTATTTCCGTGCGTCCGTTGTCGCCGATAGCGTCGTCGCCTTCCCTTACGACCCAGTCGCGGTGGCCCATAAATTCAGCCATTGCCTGATAAACAGTTAAAAATCTTTCGGACTTGCATGACAGATACGGCAGATCTTCTTCGTTTTTAGAAACTAAAAATTCGTTGAATCCTCCAAGCATAGCCGCATAAAGCCAGTTTACGCAGACAAGCCCGAACCTGTCTTCTTTCGGCTCAACTTTTCCGCTGCCCGTCAAATCCGCCGAAGCCGCCCTTGTAAGCTCTGTAAATTTATCAAACGTCCACTTGCCTTCTTCGACTAAATTATATAACGCGTCCGCGCTGTCAAGTCCAAGATCTTGCGCAAGATTTTTGTTATACATAGTTATAACTACATCGTCGTTGTCCGTAAGTATTAAATCAGACATAGCAAAAACCATTTTATTGCCAATAGAAAAATAATGGCTTACGTCGTTGGTCCACCACGGCTTGCTGAAATCCAAATTGGGGACTTTATGTAAATCCACGAGCAGATTATTCTGAACTATCCCCGGAATATCCTGAGTGTACGGCAGAGCTATATCATAATCGTCAGTACCTGCGCCAACGCTTTTTTTCACGGCGTTTGAAAGAGAACTCCTGTTCATCTGTATCTCATTGATATTAAAATTATATTTGGCTTCGATATTTCTGTTTCTCTTGTACATAGCGTCGTTTACTACTTCCGCAGTGTCTTCTGCTTCAACATCCACGTTTACTATCGCCCACCACATTGATTCCTGATCTATATTCAGTATCCTGAATTCATAGCCGTCGTAATCAGCGTCGGGAAGTTCCGGGTCAAACAGATTTTCAGCCGGGGTTTCCGGGTTATTTCCGGCATTATCCGGAGAAGAATTGTCGTCGTCATTTACGTTATTATTTAAGTCATTATTATCCGGAATATTATTGCCGGATTTGCCGTCGTCGCTTTTTGCGCACGACGCGAAAACAGAGAAAGCAATACAAACTAAAATTATAACAGCAATTATTTTTTTCATAAAAACACCTCGTTTTTTTATTATATATTATTATATATTTATTTAATAATTTTTATAATATCTTCAACGCAATTTAGAATATTAATGTATTCGATTTTTAAATCGCATGTCTCGGCATATAATTTCTCACGCTGTCTAAAAAGTTCTATGTAATTATTTATGTTATTATTAATTGGGGGACGGTTAAGTATTTCTTTGTTTTTTATAATTTCGCCGACCGGCCTGTCAAGCCATATCACAAAAGAGTTTTTTTTCAGGATTGCCCTGTTTTTTTCTTTTAAGACAATTCCGCCGCCGCACGACAGTATAAAATTTTTATTGTAATTTTTAAATATATTTTCAAGTTCTGCTGTTTCGGTTTTTCTGAAAAATTCCTCACCATAAAGAGAAAAGATCTCGGACGGGGTTTTTTTAGTTTTTTCGGTGACTGTCAGATCAAGATCAAAAAATTTAAAATTTAACCTTTCGGCGACAATTTGTCCGACAGTTGTCTTTCCAACTCCGGTCATTCCGATTAGTGAGATCGCAGATATTTTTTCTTTCATAAATATTTTATTTTCCTAAAAGCTATTTAATTCACTTAAAAACAAACAGTTTATTACCGAAATAATTTATTATAATCGTTATACCGGCTATTAATATTTGACATAAAATAAAATTGACGTCGAGATATTCATTGAAATATTTCATTCCCGCATACCCGATGCCCAAAGAAATTCCCTGAACGACTAAAAATTTTAATATTTCTGATTTTTTATGTTTATTGTTGTTTTTAAACGTCCAATGTTTATTTATAAAATAACTATTTATAATTGCGCTTATTTGTCCGATAACTTTGGCAGTCGGAGAAGGTACGGTAAAACAATAATATAAAAACGAAGAAACGAGCCAGTCTATCGCCGTATTTAATAATCCCGTTATTCCAAATTTGAAGAATTTTTTCAGGTCGATTTTTTTGTCTATATATTTAATAATATTTTTTATTTTTTTCATAAATTTATATTCACTGTTCTATTCTATTCTTTGGGCGCATCAAGCGGCTCCACTACTTTTTTAAAGATTTCAATAAATACTCCCTCGTCGATTTTTTTATACCCGTTCTCTTTTATTTTATCCAGAAATTTTTTATATTCCGCGACGTCTATCCCCCGCAAATCGTTTATTAAATAATCGGTCCCGCAGTCAAAATATTTATCCGTGAACAAATCCGCCATATATACGTTCTCGCGTTTTATCAAATGCGGCACTAAAAAAGTATTTGCCGAAACAGAAGCGTCCATTGGTATCTGTTTTAAAAGATCGTCGGCTTCGATGAATTCTTCCTGACGTGTAAAATATATATTATTATAATAATATATCCTGTTGAAATTTTTGGACGTAAATAAAATTACGGAAAAACACGCCATAGCCACGCATATTTTTGTGATATGCTTAAAATCAATATTTATTTTTGAGAGGTTTTTTAAAGCCAAAAAAAACAAGAGCGCAGTCACGCCATAAGTGTATTGAAAATTCACGTCGTACTGATAAATATAGTCCGTAGCCAGATTCATTATGATCATTGGAATTATTAAAAAGACAAAATTAAGTTTTTTGCTGACAAACGGCAAAAAGCACAACGGTATAAACATATAAAATATAAAATCGAGTTTTTCCGGGACAGACAATAAGCTCGCCAAAAGCAGCGCGGGATTTTTCACAACATTTAAAATCATTGCCAGAAATCCGTCCTCGCTCATTCTCAAAAATAAATAATACCTGTAAGTCATGACCCCAAGCCCGAAAGCCCTGAGATAAAACGTGGAAAACATAAAATATATTATTGACGACCCGGCGAGTATTACGCCGGTTATTATATTTCTTTTGACAAATCTGCCGTCTTTTTTAAGGCTGATCATATATAAAGCTATGCAAAAAACATATAAAAACGAATCTTCTTTTACGGTTAAAATAAGCGCGGCGAAAATATAAATTAATATATATTTTTTATAATTCTCATGTTTGTCAGAGATTATAAAATACATGAGCCATAAAATCAAAACCGTAAGAAATTTATTTTCGTGAAAATCAAAAAACAGCCCTCCGTTTAAAGCCGGATAAAAAAGATATGCGATAATTATAAGCAATATATTTATATTATTTAATTTAAATTTTTTAGCGATAAGCGCAAGCGGGAAAGCTCCCAGAGCAACAGCGGCAGACTGCATGACAAGCAGGCTTTCGGGGCTCCTGAAAATCATATAAAACGGCAGGAGAAGATAATAAAACGGCGAGAAATGCACGGCGAAATGGCTGAGCTGCATGTTTCTTTCGACGCTTGTTATCTGAAGCCCGGTTTTCGCCATATTCTCGAACATCTGCGCGAATATGCCAAAATCAAACGTTGAAGACAAAAACGTCCTGTATCTCATTATGCACGCCTCGCTTAACACAGCCGTGTATGCCAGAACCAATATCGAAACCAGAATTAACAAAGTCCTGAAACTTATTATATCGTTTTGTATATTATCTTCGGTTTCCGCGGTATTTTCAAATTCATAAAATTCGTCCCCGTTTTTGCGTTGAAAACAATAATATATGATATAAAACAATACGGCGATAACTGTGATATTATAAGCCATATCAAGATTTTTATGCGCGATTAAGCCTACGGCATAAAAAACAGACGACAGAAATAAAATATACTTGTGAAATTCTTTTATCCGCCATAAAATTATATTAAGAATAAATACAGCGGCAAATATAACAGCAACAGCAATACCGAAATATAATATATTTATATTAACATTTATTTCAATATTATATATATTGCTTTTGAAGCGTACAATATTTATTGTATTTACGATTATGTAAGCAGAAAATAGCAATATAAATATAACATCGGGTTTTAATTTTTTGTTTAATAATCTTTTTTTTTCACGGTAATAAATCATGTACCGTTGAAGTTTTTCGAGGTTTTTTTCCCTGTCGAAATTATCGCCGTTCATTTTTTTCTCCATTTTACCGTTTTTATATATAGCCCCAAATAATAATAACAGTTAAGTATAACATATATTTTGTAAAAAAACTATCTTAAAATTTTAAATTATAAAAAATTTTTCGTCAAAACTAAAAAAATATTGACAAATATAAAGAGATTTGATATAATAATAACCAGACAATCAATCATAAGGGCGATTAGCTCAGTTGGTAGAGCATTTGCTTGACGTGCAAAGGGTCAGGGATTCGAGTTCCTTATCGCCCACCAGATATAAAAAGTCTCAAACATTAGGTTTTAAGCCATGTTTGAGACTTTATCTTTTTAATGATATTTTAAATTATTTAGTCTTTCAGATTAAAAAGCAGTAAATAAAGCAGTGATTATATTTTATTTTTATGATTTTAGACCTATTTAATCCATAGATTTCAATTCATCAAGAGGGATTTCAAATGTATCAGAAATAAGTTCATCTGCAATATTTTTCAACGCCCCATCATCAATTTTACCGCCATTTTCTTTGAATCGGGCTACTCTTTTATTGAATATCTTTGATAAATACCACAATCGGAGCAGCCATAGTAACGGCTGGCAATGGTTATATGATTCCGGTATGTACGGCGCGGTCAATCCGTACATCAGAAAAGTATTGGCAAAAAAAGATATAATGAATATATAATGGTCATTTTTGCTTATTGACATCAATATCGTATTTGCCATACCCAACGCTTCTTTCTTATTTATCATCAATAGGTTTATTCTTCGATTTCTTCTATAGTAAGTCCAGTATCTTCTAAAATATATTCGATAGAAATGCCGCGTTTTTTCATTTTCTTAGCCATTTCAATTCTCTCTTTTTTCACTTTATGGTCGATTTCAGCCTCCTGGTCTATCTCTGCAAGAATCTCATCTTCATACCACATACGTTCTATATCGCTCTTGCTCATATATTTTAATACATCTACCGCCATTCTGACCCCTCCATTCTTCTCTGTGATTTTTTCTAATACCTGACGTTTATCGTTATACGAAGCATATCTCAGGAACAATGCCCAGCATTCCGCATTCGTCAGCTCCTCTGTTGGTTTTTCAAGCAGGTTGCTTATCTTCTCAAGTTCTATGTATGTTATCTGCATATCATTTTTTCTGTATCAGGCTGCGACATATACGCTCGCGTTGACGATATGTTCACGATGCTTGCGTTTTCGTTGAAATATGGCAGCAACAATTTTGTCAGCATATATGGCGCGACAACGCCGACTTTCTGCACATACATAAAATCATCATAACCGCAATCGGACAATATACCTCCTCTATTCAGACAAGCGTTGTTTATCAAATAATCAACGCTGCCAAATTTTTGGGCTATTTCGTCAACAAATCCTGTGAGCGTGGTCTTATCGACAATATCGCCGCGAAAACGAATTTCGCACGGTACGGTTATTTCGTCTTTATCCACAACTGCAACTCGTGTACCCACTCTGACGAAATCTTCGGCTACATGCCGTCCTATTCCTCTTGCGCCTCCTGTTATCACGGCGATTTTATCTGTAAATTCGGGTTTCATTTTTATTAATAATCTCCGTTTGAGTATTTAAAATAAATCAATAAAATACGCATAACCAAACACAGAGCGGCTCGCTTGATGTATAACTCACCTTGTGCCGCTCGTGCGGATTAATCAACAGAGTATCGCCTTTTGACATGGAAACAGTTTTGCTATTTTCATATTCAATAACAGCGTTACCTTCTAAAAGAATAACGAACTCTGTTTCGTCCTGGTCGTACCAGTCGGAAACTTGCCCTGCGCTGATAATACGTTCAATGCGGATATTTTCATTTTCGGTTAATATTGTCATCACTTCCTCAGTCAGAGGAAGCGGCGGCATTTCATATATGTTCATCTTGCTACCTTTTTCACGTAGTGTTATTATTCTATTTCATCTGCATATCTGAAACTTTCTTCTATCCAATGATTAAAATATTCTTCAATAGTTTCGGCTTGCGTTGAAACGTCGAGAAACGCAGTAAGATAAAAAATGAAAAATTCATAGCAGTAATATGCCAACCGTTCAGGACGCAAAGTGTATATAATTCCGTTCTGACGCATAGCATTTTGAAAAGCGTCCCTTGCCCAATCACGGCAGCACATAACCCATGCGTCACGTTCGGGCGGCGCAAGTATGGGGTTGTCCCAATCGACAATGAAGTATTTACCACCGTTCGCAATAAAATTTCCCCCGGCATCGCCGTGAGTGATGACGAACCCTGCTGTATCATTCCGGCACACTTCGGCGAATTTTTTCAGCCTCTCGGCTCTGTGTTCAATTTTACCACGGTTTTTCTCAAATAATAATAGAGTTTGTCCGTCATTCGATGCGTTCCACTGCTCGAAGAATTTGTCGGCTATCTTTCCCGAAAAATCCTCACAGGGAGCCGAAATACCATGAGCCGAAACGGTATATACTTTCGCGAGCATTTGATATTCCGGAATTTTTGTAGCGTCAGTTTCTATGTTTTCGCCGTCAATCCAATCGAAAACACCAAGCACCGCTCCGTCAAACTGCGTGGATAATTTGCCGTCTTTGGTTTTTACGATTCGGCTGATGAAGTCAATGCCATGGTCGCAAAGGTGCTGGATTATCGGAAAGCTACGCTCATAAACGGGTTTATGTAAGTCAGGGTAAACCAGTTTCAAAAAATAGTTTGTACCTTCTGCTGAGTCCAGCCGCCATGTTTCCCCGTAAAATCCGCGTTTGGCAGGCGTAATAGCAGTAGGCGTTATTTGATATTCTCTGTGTATATAGTCACACAATCGGTTTATATATTCACTGTTGCGTTTGACATTGCTGTACAATTACAATTCACTCCTTCACCATGTGTGCTGTAATAATCGTATAACTGTATGCATTTATCGTAATTACGAAATTTTCATTATACACATACCAGTTTTTACCCTTTCGAGATATATCGTCGGCAGTCGAAACTTTTTGCCTGCACCATTCCACTACATTGGGATTATCTAAACCCAAGTTTTTCTTGATTCGTACTACGCCCAATTCGGTCGTATGTATTTTATCCAAATTATCCAGTAATTCATTTTTCATTTATATCCCTCGCCTTGTCCGTAAACATAATTCCGTCAAGATGATCTATTTCATGGCAGAATGTAGCCGCAAGAAAATCAGTACCGCTAACGGTTATCGGGTTTCCATTACGGTCAAACGCAGATACGGCAACGCTTTTCGGACGGGTAACATATCCTCGCGGTGCTCCGAGAGCGATTGAACCCTCAAGGATTTCTTGCGTTTCTTCGCTTGTTTCTACGATTACAGGATTTATGAGTTCAATAACACCGCTGTCGTCGTTTACAATAACCATTCGCCGTAAAACACCGACATGAACCGCCGCGCAACCATACCCGTCTACTTTTTCGAGCGTGTTACGCATATCGTCAAGCAGATCCCATAAGCGTTCGTCAAACTTCTCAACAGCACGGCTTGTCTTTCGGAAAATCGGATTGGTCCAGTTTGTTAAGTTGCGTATTCCCATGATTCAATTCCCCTCGTTTTTATTTTTTCAAGCAAGCCACAAAATATATACGCTGACGATAACTGCGATATTAAGTATCGCGAACAACGGAACAAGTATCTTGAACTTCAGGTGTTTTGTTTTATGCCTGTAAATTATAATGCCGAAAAACGCGCCGATGCCACCCATAAAAAATGTTGTTACAAGGAGAGCTTTTTCGCTGATACGCCGCTTGCCTCTTCTGGCTTTCCGTTTGTCCGCTCCGTATATTATGAATACTATTAAGTTCCATGCAAGTAAAACTCAGAAAATATAGTTTATGTATTTCATAAATTCTGTTCCTTTTCAATGAGGTTCAACGCTATTTTTAACGCGGCAATTCTCCGTTCGAGCAATGTCTGTTGTGATTTACCCATTTTATCGCCGTCTATCTTTTCGCATTTTTGGAGCGTGGATAACAAAGCGCGATGCGCTTCGGTAAGTTCGCGCTGGCTGTCGCTTTCGCCGACATACTCGAACCGTTTTACGGTTTTGCCGTCAATCTCTATCGGATTATCCCACATAGACAGCGGACGCACCCAAGTTCTGCGTTCGCCGTAGAGTGCTCTATAAATTACCATATCTTCAAGTGTTTCGCTGTGTTTGGCAAAACCGAATACTTCGTATTGATTGCCTTTGTAATGGCGGTAAATTCCAAGCGGTATTAAGTTCATATTTTCTCGCTCCTGACAGTTCCCATATAAACATACCCTTTCTTCGTTGCCGTACCTAATTCTTTTGAAAAATAAAAACTTTCGCTTTCTTCTGCAATATGACAGAGTGCAATGCCCATGTCTATACAATGCAGCTTGTTATATATGAACCCGAGTAGAGGGTTTGCTTTTTTGCGGTAACAATGAATTTTACCGTTTTCGGCAATAAAATACCAGTTCTGTGCATTCACCGCACTGGGCGCAAGTCTTGCCGCTTCTAACCGCTCGTCAAAGCCTTCGCTAATCTCCGTCAGCGGTTTACGTTTGAATTCGGAAATATCGCGGTGCAATGGTTCAGCGGGTTTTCCAAATGCCATGCAAATCACAAAAGGTAGGGCAGATTCTTCTTTTTCTTCCGGTTTTGACGCTCCCAGCCAACATGAACCAATCCCCGACCCAGATAAAAACAAATCCAACTGCTGTCCTATGAACCCGATATTCTCGTAAGCCCCGTCTTTTTCTTCACTTCCGAAAATTAAATAGTGCGGTGCTTTTATGCCAAACATACCTTTGGTTTTATTTACGATTTCAACGGAATATCTTATATCAAGATAGAGCGGCGTAACATTTTTTATTTGTTCCCATATTTTATCGAGAGTAGCGGCATCTAACGCCGAAAAGTCATATTTTCTTACGGATTTCCGTTTGCGTATGATTTCATTCATAATCATAAACCTTCTTTCAAAAAATCTTCAAGCTGTGATTTTGTAACGCCCACGCCTCCGGCTGCATCTAACTTCCGTCCGTCCATACGGTATGCCGGCACAAACCAAACGCCGGATTGTTCGTATGCGTAATCGTTTGCGTCAAACACGGCTTTATCGTATTTGCCGCTTTGAAGCGCGGCACGGAACGCTTCGGAGTCAAATAAATCTTTAAAATATTCTGCCAATGCCGCAGGGTCTTCAATATCAATACTGTCTTTCAGCGCAGCTCGGTACATACGGTCATGGAAATCACGCAAATCCGCGCTTTGCTCCATAGCATAGAACATACCTTGTACACACAAATCGCTGTACCGACCATAAACTTCCGGGCGAGGGTGCGCTTCACATGAATGCCATACCACTTCGATGTCATTATATTCGGGCAGAAGTTCCATCAGGTATTCATGCCCTTTCAAGCAAAAGGGACAGGCGTAATCAAAAAACACTTCTAATTTTCGCATTATTTTTATCCTCCGTTTTGTTGTTATTTCTGATATAATAATTATTTTTCACAATAAATATTGATTGCATCGCACAGAAACTCAGCGCAGCCGGGAGCAATCTTGTCATAATGCGCCCGGAAACGCTCATCAGCAACATACATATCTCCAAGATCCATGTGATATTCTTTACTATATTTGGGATAAAAAACAAACAGCCACTGCCTGTGCAAGTCACAGGCTTTTTGCGCCAATTCTCCGGTAGGGTCACCGATAACAAAAGCAGCTTTTAATGTTTCCTCAAGCGCGAGGCGAAGTCGTTCACCTTCGTCATATTGTTCTTGCGTCAAGCCTTTCAAGTGTGCGTTAGACTCGTCCACAGTTTTATTACCGTATTTTTTACGGACTTCGGTTCCGTATTGACGTTCATTTTTATCTATGAGCGATTGTTTGAATTTATCGAATTTTTTAGTATCCGGCATAATTATTTTTCCTCTCTTTTCTGAGCAACCGCGATTTTATTGCCGTCAGGGTCAAGAAACCAGAAAGAATACGCCCCCCACGGTTTCCGTTCGGGCGATGAGATTATTTCAATGTATGGAATTTCCCGCAACAGACGTTCATATAACGAATCAATATCCGCATCAAAGAATTGCAGCCAAATATTTTTATCTTCCACTACTTTTACATCACCCGGATTCCAAATGGCAAGGTTGCCAAATCCGTAATGGCTGCCTTCGACATTTGGTTCTTCCTGAAAAATAATTTTGTAAAATTCCACAAGACGCGGCGCGTCATCGGTTGTTATACATACTCCGCCAAACTTCATAACTTTATAATCTCACTTTCCGTTCGCAAATTTGACCGCATTATGGTACACCCGCAGAAATCGCAGATTTACTTTTTCATCAGACAACTCGCAGTCAAGTTCATACAAGTCATCGCCGTCACATCCCAGTAAGTCCTCTACGCAATGTACGCCAATAGAAATTAACCTGCTCTTTGCAACGGGACCAACTCCCGGAATCTTTAATAAATCTGTACTTTTCCCTGCTTTCCGTCGAGGTTCCCTTATTAATTTTTCTATCGCCGCCTCCGAAGCCGCTGCCGGTTTGAATTTAATCCTCATGCTGCTGTATCTGTTTTGCAAAACTCGCGCCTGCAGTCTAATGTCCACCCGTCTGTCAGAAATATAACTTACTGTCAAGAAGCCTTTGTTCTCTTCACGAATCACCGTCACATATACATTTCCGTCTTTCTCCAATATCTTGCGAATAAAAGCATCGCGTTCAGCGTTCGTTTCTACTTTTCGTTTTGGTCTTATCAATTTATCTTTTCGCGCTTTTTCAGAATCTTCACGACCTTTCCAGTATTCGGGGCGTAACTTCCTTAGAAAGCTGCATTTCTTCTCTAAACATCCATGAACTTTTATTAAGTTTTTAGTCAGGTAACCGGGGTGACGCTCTAAATGACAATACCCTATAACGTTAGTTTCGCGTGCGCGGGCTCCGTTAATCAATTTAACCGTAACAGGCTTGCCCATATTTTACCTCCACGGATTATTCGCCGTTATTTTTTTCGTCTGTAATGTCTTTATATCCACCGCCGAAAAACCAGCCATGCGACTCGATAAACCTGATAAACATATCACAGAACTGGTCTATTGAAACGCTTGGATGGATTTCCGCAACACCGTTTATTTCAATCAGGCGACAGTCAGGAATTGCATCGGCGTAGGGTAATACGTCCATTATACGATCCGCAGCTTTGCGGTATTTTTTTATGCGCTCCTTATCTTTCTCAGTCGGATTTGGTATCCGTGTCAAGTCCATGTTATCGGCAAGGTCGCCGTTTTTAACTTTGCAGGCTATTTCGTTAGTCAATACGCGGTTGATGAAATCATCGTAACTTTCGCTGTCTCGTTTTGTAAGGCAGTCAAGAGCGGTTATGATTTCCTTCGAAAATCCTTCCACTCGCAAGTCGTCAAGCGTAATATCGGTATCTTCTACAACATCATGTAACACGGCGCATATTTTTACGGCTTCGCTCTCACTTTCACAGAAGTTTTGCATAACGCGGAGCGGATGCAGAATATATGGATTGCCGCCTTTGTCCACTTGTCCGGTATGTGCCTTTGCCGCTATTTCTATGGCTTTATTCAAATTACTCACTGTTCTTCATCCTCCGATAAATATTGGCTCAATTTTTCAAATTTATATTCAATCCGTTTCCGAAGCGCGGTATCGTCAATGCCAAGAACGAGTCGCATTTGCGCCAACATCATCTCCACATCAGCGATTTCATCAAGTATATTACCAACGGCTTCGGGATGCGGCGGTCGGTTGACGTATTTTTGGAGAGCGACAATCAATTCCGCGCATTCCTCCACTGTTTGCCCGACTTGTGCGTTCAGTCCCCAGCGGGCAAGGGCGGTCTGCATTATTTTTATTTCGCTTTTGGTAAACTGTACTTTCATCTATATTTCACTCCCAATCCTCTCCGTTAAGACGACGTTGCAACTCTTTGAGTTTTGTCTTTCGTTTCCGATAATCAGGCAGAACACCTTCTACAATCGACCAGAACCGTGCCGAATGGTTCATTTCGGTGATATGCGCCAGTTCGTGAACAACTACATAGTCTATCACATCGTCGTCAGCCATAATCAGCCGCCACGAAAAGTTCAGGCTTTTCTTCGACGAGCAACTTCCCCAGCGGGTTTTTGCGTTGTTTATTTTGACGGCAGTCGGCATGACGGACATCTGTTTTGCGAAGTCAAGCGTTTTTTCGGTCAGGTCGCGCTTGGCAAGCATACGGTATATCTGGACGCAAGCCGACTTAATTTGTGCATCATTAAAACTATAACCGATTATAACAATCAATTTACACAATAATGAATAATTTCTCAATTCGTATACATTAAACAAAAATGGGTCAATAGATTGCATTTTGGCATCCGTGCCAAAAATAAGTTCTGCATTTTCTTGCGGCAAATCATAGCGTTTTAAAATGCCAGTAGTTGAATCACGCACCCAATCAATAGAACCGTGGAGCTTATAAAGAAAAATTCCGGCGCTAATGTCATTTGGGTTATTGAAACGTTCAGAAGACCATTCGTCTTCGGCGTTAAAACCACATTCCAATTCATAACCACTTATGCTTGTTGCGTTTGCATTTAATATTGTTTTTATTTCAAGGATTTTTCCAAATGAATATCGTTTTTTTCAAGTTCCATTATCATTCTATATTTCAATGGGAATATTAGTATTTGGATTTATTTATGCAATAAAAAGAAAACCAAAAAATTTTGTTTTTTTGTGTTCGATAATTATAATTGGTATATTTTTTATCGGTGGATTATTTCAGTGGATTTTTCGTACAAACATAAATGGTCAAGATTTAAATGGATATATAACAAGTACAAAAGATAAAAATTTTCAACAATCAGAGCTCCATGATCTTCTTAAACGAGTTAGCGGTCAATGGGTAGATGTAGTTTATTATTCGAGTTCATATATTGATGAATCTGTTGCGCTTCCAGTATGGATAACAATAGGCTCCGAAGGTATTCAAGGCAATTACTGGCATGAAATTATTGATCCATTTTATCGTGGCGGAACCGGTGTTTTGCCAATATATAAACCTTTGGAAATATATTCATCAGAAAACGGAGTTGTTGAATTGAGATATACTAATGAACCTGTGATATTTTTTGACGGTACTCTTTTAAATGATTCATACTATGATGATACTTTCGATAATACACCTCGTTCAGACCATAAAATGTATATCAGATTTTATCGTTCTACTATTAAAAATGAAAAAGGTAATTTAATTGACGAACATGATATGAACTTTGCATGTAAATACGATATTAAACGCTTAGCTTATGAATTTTTATATCCAAGGTATTTAATGGAAGGTCCTGTTTGCGACTATTCTTTATGGGTAGCATATGAAGGATTCGATGATAATAATGAAAACGAAATAATAATTAATGAGGAACCCCTTTATTTCCCCCAAGAATGGGGACCCGATGTATGGCAATTAAAAGCTGAGTATTGACCATATAAATTTCCCGTAGTCTTTTTCATTAAACTTACCGCAACTTATCGTATCTTTTTATAGCTTCTGCTCCCAAATTGCTCCCAATTCCATATTTTCAACCCAAATCCTGTCAAAAGCCAAAACCTCCCATTCAGCGATTACCCGCATAGAATGGGAGGTTCCTTATGGAGGCGACACCCGGACTTGAACCGGGGAATAAAGGTTTTGCAGACCTCTGCCTTACCACTTGGCTATGTCGCCGTAAATTAATATATAAAAAAAACAGAAAAAACGAAGCGGATTACGGGGCTCGAACCCGCCACCTCGACCTTGGCAAGGTCGCGCTCTACCGAATGAGCTAAATCCGCGTGATTTTGCTATCGTTACAAATAATATATTT
Source organism: Oscillospiraceae bacterium (assembly GCA_009783265.1). Lineage (GTDB taxonomy): Bacteria > Bacillota > Clostridia > Oscillospirales > WRJC01 > WRJC01. Next base: position 140,634 of record WRHM01000007.1, on the reverse strand, counting down.
ATCCAATAGCATTATTATTTATTATATTTGCAATTAAAATTAGTGGTGCCTCCGGTCGGAATTGAACCAACGACACGAGGATTTTCAGTCCTCTGCTCTACCAACTGAGCTACAGAGGCAGATAAAACATACATGATCTATATATTAAAAATTGGCGACCCGGAAGGGACTCGAACCCTCGACCTCTAGCGTGACAGGCTAGCGTTCTAACCAAACTGAACTACCGGGCCGCATTAGTGTATAATATATTAGTCATGAAATAAAATTGGTGGGAGCTACAGGGATCGAACCTGTGACCCTATGCTTGTAAGGCATATGCTCTCCCAGCTGAGCTAAGCTCCCACACATTATTTTACCGACAACGTTTAATATTATAGCATATTAAATTATATATGTCAAGAGTTTTTTTGTTTAAAATATATATAAATTTTTTATGAACGCTACACAAATTTACAGGCAGGAAAATCCCGCCCGTACCTTTCATAAATATTATTTAATTATTTAAAATAATTCTCTATTGCGGACTTTACAGCCGCCGCAGGATATAACGCTGGCTTTTGTGTTATAGTTATAATAATCGCCGAATTGCCGACCCTGTAAATCCCCTCTACTCCCTTACCGGTAAACTTCCCGGATTGATCATCTCCGGAAAACGTTCCGCCGCTGTTGATAATTTTTTGTCTGGTAGTAATTAGCGTGCTTTTTATATTCTGAGGCTTAGAAATTTCAAACGAAAATGGCATATTCATCTCTCCCATATTAAATATATTTTTTTCTTCCTCATTATATATTTATATTCAAAAAAAAAGATTTATGCCTTTAATCTACTTTTTTGTAATCAAACAAAAAAGTAGCAAAAAAATTGACTTAAAGGAGGGAACCATCCGTTCCCCCTTTAAGAAATCCCCCTCCCCATTACCGGGAGAGTGCTATAATAAAAGTTTTTTTGAAAATTTATATAAAATTAAAATATTTATTTCGATATAATCCTCACGGCGTGTTTTAAATTTTTTATATTGATTTTATCATGTCCCGCCGCGTATTCGCCGTCTAAAGCCCAATTCATCCGCGAGTCTGAATAAATCACGGCTTTGTCGGCATTGAAAAAAGTGATATGTTCCGACGCGTAATTTTGGGTAAGCAGGGAATAAACGCAATCACAGACGGCTTGTATATTATTTAATGGCTTTATCAGAAGCACTTCAAACACGCCGTCGCTCATATCCACTAAACTGGGATTGAGCGTCAGAATCCCCCCGACTGATTTTGAGTTGCTGACAGAGCCGAATATATAATCGCCCTCTACTTTATGCGTATCCGTCTCGATTTTAATATATTCCGGACGGATAGCCGGAATTTCTTTTAAGGCTTCTATTATATACGCTAACTGCCCAAGTATATTTTTTGCAGATTGGGGCGTGCTGTAAGAAGCTTTCGTAAAAGCCCCGAACGAAGCTATATAAGAAAAATATTTTTCGCTGAATTTGCCTATATCCACAGATTTTATATCGCCTTCGATAATATCTCTCGCAGCCTGTATCATATTTTTTGACAAATTTAAACTGGTTGCGAAATCGTTTGCCGTGCCTGCGGGAATATATCCGATCGGAATATCATATCCGGAGAGTTTCATTCCGGTTATTACTTCGCTGAAAGTTCCGTCCCCTCCCATGCATATAATCCGGTCGGCGGATTTGCTGTGGTCGGCGGCGAGATTAATCCCGTCGCCGTTTTTGCGTGTCAGATAAACAGAATTTGTGTCCCCGTTTTCGTGAAACAAATCCAGCACTTTTGGCAAATAATTTTTAGCCTGTTTTGTTCCCGCATTTGGATTTACGATAAATAAATTTTTGTATTTTGCTTTAGTCATAATAATTATAGTTCTTTCTTTAATATATAATTTTATTAATTAATTTTTCCGGGCAGATAAATATAAAACGACGTGCCTTTGTCTTTTTCGCTCTGAACTGATATACGCACGCCGCATAATTCGGCGATTCTTTTGACCAAAGGAAGCCCTAACCCGTTGCCTTGATCGCTGTGGGCGGCGTCTCCCTGATAAAATTTTTCAAATATATGCTTTAAAGTTTCTTCGTCCATTCCCACGCCGCTGTCGGTTATTTTAACCTCTGTTGCGTTTTCTATACTGCCTGACGGATTTATTTTTTTTGATTCCCGGCAGCTCACGCTAATTTCACTGTTTTCACGGCTGTATTTTATGGCGTTTTCTAATAAATTAAGCCAGATATGTGACATCATTTCTTCGTTTCCGTAAAATATTGCCGGGACTAATTCTAAATTAAAATCAATGTTTTTTTTGCTCCATTGCTTTTCAAGCAGCAATATACAGTTTCTTATCTGCTCGTCGAGAGAATAATCTTTTTTATCTGTTATAATCTGCTGGTTTTCAAGTTTTGTCAACAAAAGCACTTTTGACGACATATCAGTCAGCCTCTCGCATTCTTTTATTATAATATCAATATATTCCTGCCGGCGCTCGGGGGGTAAATTATTTTGCCTTAATTGCTTCGCGAATCCTTTTATTGACACAATAGGCGTTTTAAACTCATGTGAGAAATTATTTATAAAATCATTCCTGAATATTTCGATCCCGCCGAGTTCTTCAGCCATTTTGTTAAAACTTTCGAGAAGTTCCCGTAAAACCTCGACTGTTATTGTTATCGGAACTTTTACTTTAAAATTTCCCTTTGCTATTATTTTTGTCGCTTTTATCAGATTATTAATCGGCTTCAAAAATTTTTTGCTCGCGAAATACGCAATCACAGTTCCCAGAATTACGCTTGCCATAATCATGACAAACTGAACAAACATCAGTGAATGCCTGATTTTTACAAGCATATTTAATTTATCCAGAAAAAATATGCAGAACCATGCGATAACGCTTGCCGAAGTCATAATAGAAAACACGAAAATCACAGCGATTACATTCAGCGAAGCGTAATCATGTATTTCCTGAAATTCTTTATTATTATCATATAAATCAGACTTTTTATTTTTTTTATTTTTTTCGAATTTCTTCATAATTTTTTAGTTTTTAATTATTTAATTATTAATTGTTTTCACGGCTTTATAGCCTAACCCGCGTATAGTTTGAATCTCGAAATCGTGATTGTCTTTAAAACGGTCCCTGAGGCGATTTATATGCACGTCTACCGTGCGCTCGTCCGTTTCACTTTCCATATCCCATATCTCGTCCATAAGCTGACGGCGGGTAAAAATTTTATTCTGATACGATAAAAGTTTATACAAAAGCATAAATTCTTTGTTTGGGAGTTCCTGAGAGCTTGAATTTTTAGACACAGTCAGCGAATCATAATCAAGCGTTGTTTCGCCTATTATAAGCTTGTGTTCGTTGACGATTTTCGAGCGTCTTAAAAGAGCGGCTATTCTCAAAATCAATTCTTCTTCGTCAAACGGTTTGACCATATAATCGTCGGTGCCTATTATAAACCCTTTTTTTTTGTCCTGAGGGGTTTCTTTGGCTGTTACCATTAATATGGGCAAATCAAAATTGCTGTCCCTTAAAATCTCAGTAAACTGATAGCCGTCGATTTTGGGCATCATTATATCGAGAATTATTAAATCCACATGTTTTTTATCCAAAAGTTCAAGGGCATGTTCGCCGTTTTCAGCGAGTATAATTTCATAGCCGTTCTGCGAAAGAATAGTCTGCATTAATTTTCTTGTGTTGGGGTCGTCTTCGACAACCATTATATTAACCATAAAATCAATCAACCCGTTTCTGTTTTTATATTTTATTATTCCCGATATATATAAACTGAATTTAAACAAAAATTTTATTGCCGTTTATTTTTGTTTAACTTGCACAAATATATATAATTTATTCATAAATAAATTATATAATAACAATACATAAATTCAAAATAATTTATTTTTAAAGGTGATAATTTATGAAAACAAAAATCAAAAAGAAAAAAATATTAATAATACTGTTCACAGTGTTGTTTGCATGCTCGGCGATTATTTTATTTGCTTCATGCGGCGACAAACCGTCATCAGATAGTGAAATTAACGCAAACAAAGATAATCCGTCCGGCGAAGATATTCTCCCAAACGACGGGTCAGTTGAAAGTACGGAAGCTGTGGCTCTTGAGCCTGACTTGCCTGAAATAAAATTCAACGGATATAATTTTAGGGTCATAAATACCAAACCCGACGCTGTGACATGGCTTCTCACGCAGATAACGGCGGATGAAGAAACGGCCGATATTTTTAATGACGCCGTTTATAAAAGAAACAGGGTTATAGAAGACAGATATGACATTGAAATTGTGGAAATAGAGGCAAACGACCCCGGCGACGCGAAAAACAAAGGGCAGAAAAGCGCAAAATCCGGCAGCGACGATTATGATCTTATTTTTGCGTACATAGGCGATTCTTTAAATATGGCTCAGGCCGGTTTATTATATGAAGTGCACTCAATACCGTATCTGGATTTTACAAAACCGTGGTGGGATAAAGACGTAATAAACGATCTGTCTTTTTCAAACAGGCTTTACGGCGTTGCAGGTGATTTTTGTTTTGCGCATTATTCTGCGGTAATGCCCATGTTTTTCAATAAACAGCTTCTTTTCGATTTCGGGCTTGAAAGCCCGTACCAGCTTGTGCGCGACGGAAAATGGACGCTGGATAAATTCGCCGATATGTCAAAAGACGCGTCGGTTGACCTCAACGGCGACGGAAAATGGGATCAGGACGACCAGTACGGTTTTATGTCTCTGAATTTTTTGGTATATCCCTCGTTCATGCTTTCGGCGGGCGAAAAATTTATAGATAAAGACGCGGACGACGTGCCTTATTTTGCTGCCGGGAGCCCCAGATTTGTAGATGTTTATGAAAAAATCATATCTATTTTAAATTCCGGCGACCACAGATTTTTTGACGCGGACGCGGCGGGTAACCACCGCTATCAGGATACGATGTTTCCCGGTAATCAGGTTCTTTTCTGGCATGAATTGATGAACTGGTCAAAAATTCTCCGCGATATGGAAAGCGATTTCGGTATTCTGCCCACGCCTAAATATGACGAAAATCAGGAAATATATTATTCAAGAGTATTTAACGCGACAATGATGGCAATTCCCGTAACAGTTCTTGATACTGAACGCGAAGGGGTAATACTCGAGGCATTGTGCGCAGAGTCTTACAAAACTGTCAAACCCGTATATTATGAAACTATGCTCAAAACCAAAATCTCGCGCGATGAAGAATCCGGCGAAATGCTCGATATAATATTTGCCAACCGTATATACGATATGGGTTATCTGTATTGGGAATCAAACGTATTGTCCCCATATACTACAATGGCAAAGGCAGGAAAAAGCGAAGTGGCGTCTTATGTCGAAAAAAACAAAGACAAAGCGCAGGCTGCAATACAGAAAACTATTGACGCGTTGGATTCAATTTATTAAAAATCAAAAATTTAGTTTAATTTTAAATTTTTAATTTAAGGAAGAAGGAAGGCGGTAAAATTTATGCGATTTACTAAAAGAAATTTAGTGATTTTATTATTTACGGTTTTATTTATGCTATCGGTTATGATTATTTCTTCATGCGGGGAAAAATCAGTCGGCGAAAGTGATTCAGGCAATAATAATACCGGGCAGGCCCAGCAAAACCAAAACGCAGACAACGGAAACGATTTCGACGCTGCAGAATCCGAAATTCCCGTTGAAACTTATGAATATCCCGAAATGGACGGAAGCGGGGCAGATTTTAAATTTTATAACGTCCCGGTCGATATATGGTTTTATTATACCAGTCTGGTTTTTGAAGAATCCCCGGCCGACGTTCTTGATGACGCAGTGCATAAACGCAATAAACTAATAGAAGAAAAATTTAATATAAACTTAAAAGAAATAAACATGCCCGGCAGCGATATGTGGACTTATAATCAGGACGTTCGTAAAATAATCCGGTCAGATATGGACGAATACGACGCTATATTCATGCCCGCGTCTTTCAACGGAACAGTCGGGGCTATGCTTGCGGACGGATTGTTTTACGATATGCGCAATATTTCTACTATAAATCTTGACGATGAATGGTGGAACCAGACAATGCTAAAAGAAGCCGCAATAGGCACAAAAGAGAAAATTTTTTATGCCGGGAGCGGAATACATCTCATGGCCCTTCAGGCCGCTTCGTGCGTATATTTTAATCAGGATATGATGGCTACACTCCAGCTTGAGCTTCCTTATAGTATTGTCAAAGAGGGCAAATGGACTTATGATGTATTACAGGAATATATCAAAAGCGGCGCAAATTTAAACGGAGCGACTGATTTTAAATGGGAGCCCAGCGGAATTACTTCATACGGACTGGTTGGATACGAGGACAGCTCAACCGCGCTTCTCGCGGGATCCGGAGAGCAGTTTATAAATTCTGTTGACGGTTATCCCGTTTTCGATCCCAGCGAACGGTTTATTGAAGTCCTTGTCAAAATAGGTGATATGCTTAATCTGAATAACGGCAATTATTTATATGCCAACGACGAATCCACCGGATTTCATTATGAGCCGATATTCATGAACGGCAGGGCGCTTATGACTATAGGCGAACTCAAAGCCGCCAACCGTTTCAGAGATATGGACGCTACTTTCGGCATATTGCCAATCCCCAAATTCAACGAGAGTCAAACCGGTTATTATTCGCATCTTATCAATCAGGCCCCCGTTCTCGTAATACCCGTCACAAATCCCCGCACAGAATTTACCGGAGCCGTTTTGGACGCTATGGCATATTTGAGCAATAAAGACGTCACGCCGGTTTTATTTGACGTATCAGTCTCGCAGAAGCAATTACGCAACGAAGAATCAATAGACATGCTTCAGATTATTAAAAATTCCGGCTCGTTCGAAATAGGCATGGCATACGGCTGGACAAATTCGTTCTATGATATAATACGCACAAAACTCGGCGAGGGAATATCTATGGATATTACATCAGAGATAGAAAAAAACAGCGATAAAATAACTTCAAATATACAAAAAACCATGGAATTGTTTGATTAAAATATAATTGCATAGTTTTAAAATATAACATAAAAAAATCGGGGAAATTATCCCCGATTTTTTATGAGTTAAATTTAATTTTTATTTTCCGCTTATTATATCCACAAGTTCCTGATTATATACTTCACTGTTATTACCAACAAATTTGAACCCCATATTTTTATATGACCAGACTGCCCTGCATATATTATATTCGTCCATGAGATTATTAAAATCCCTGTGCCAGTTTATACGGCTCTGCAAATCGCAAACGTCTATAACTCCGTACTCACCGCAGTATAACAATTTATCAGGGTTATTTGCCATAAATTCAAGAGCGGGTTTCAGATATTCTTTTAAAATTTCTATATCTACATAAAGCCCGTCGTATTTTTCAAATCCCGAATATTGCGGGAATTTCTCGATAAATTCGGCAATACCGGGGAATACCGACGGATATAATGGCTTTAAACCATAATCCATGTTAAATTTATTCCAGCCTGCCATCTGGTGAGTCAACAGCATAGGCTCATAAAAGTGAAAATTATAGACAATATAATCGTCGTTTTCAATTATCGCTATATTTTTCAATTCCGAAACAGAATTATAACTATTTCCGCCGATTAATATTATACGCGTTTTATCGACTTCCCTTATTTTTTCGACTATTTTTCCCGCAAGCGCGTTCCAGCGCGACGAGTCCGGCTCGACGATTTCGTTCATGAGTTCAAAGCAGAGATTATCGCCCTCGTTTATGTAACGCCTTGCGAAATTCACCCATATATCAGTCATTCTTTTCTGCATTTTTTCGTCTGTAAACAGGGTATTTGTCGCAAGGGTATGAAAGCTGAAACCGGGGGCGTGGTGCAGATCTATTATAAGATTCAAACCGTATTTTTTGCACCATTCTATGCATTTGTCTATATAATCAAGCCCTGCCACGTCATATATTCCGGGATTTTCATCGGCTTCAAAAATCATATAATCCACAGGCAGCCTGATATGGTCAAGTCCCCAGCCTGAAATCTGCTCTATATCTTTTTCGGTAATAAAATCATCAAAATGTGAATCGCCGATCTTTAAACCGCGACGGTATTGTGAAATCCAGCCTCCGAGGTTAATGCCGCGCATATATTTATTTTTAAAATTATTCATAAAAATTTTTATTACCCCGCTTTAAATTTATAAAAATATATTTATTATTATTTATCCTGAAGGCATGTTATACCCGGCAGTTCGATACCCTCTAAAAATTCAAGTGCCGCGCCGCCTCCGGTTGATATATGCGTGACTTTTTCCGCAAATCCGAGTTTTTCCACAGCAGCGGCAGAATCTCCGCCGCCTATTATAGAAACCGCGCCGCTCTCTGCTACCGCTCTCGCTATTTCTTTTGTTCCCGTCGCGAAATTATCAAACTCAAAAACTCCCATAGGACCGTTCCATACTATAGTTCCCGCGTCTTTTATGACTCCGGAGAATAAATTTATAGTTTCCGGACCAATATCCAAGCCTTCCCATCCATCGGAAATGCATGCCCCGAAACAGATTTTTTTATTAGCATCGTTTTTAAATTCGTCAGCTATAACATGATCTATAGGAATCAGCAGCCTGATATTTTTAGATTTGGCTTTTTCGACTATATCGCGCGCAATATCAAGCTTTTCGTCCTCGCAAAGAGAATCGCCCACTTTTCCGCCGTTTGCTTTTATAAACGTGTACGCCATAGCCCCGCCGATTAACAAAGTATCGACTTTATCTAATAAATTTGTGATAACCCCTATTTTATCAGATACTTTCGCTCCGCCCAAAATAGCGACAAACGGCCTTTTGGGATTTGACAAAGCCCCGCCCATTACAGAAATTTCTTTGTTTATAAGATACCCTGCGACAGCAGGCAGATAATCCGAAACCCCTGCGGTAGAACTGTGCGCCCTGTGCGCTGTCCCGAAAGCGTCGTTTACATAAATTTCAGCCAGAGACGCAAGAGCTTTTGAAAATTCAGGGTCATTTTTTTCTTCTTCGTTATGAAAACGCACGTTTTCTATAAGCATTATCTCTCCCGGCTTCAAAGCCGCAGATTTGGCTTTTGCGTCGTCGCCTATTACGTCATTTGCCATAATTATTTCTTTACCCAGCAATTCCGTGAGTTTTTCCGCAACTATTTTAAGAGAGTATTTTTTGTTAAACTCTCCCTTTGGCCGTCCCAGATGAGAGCATAATATAATTTTTGCCCCTTTTTCAGCAAGATATTTTATTGTGGGCAGCGACTCCACAATTCTCTTGCTGTCATCGATTTTGCCGTCGGTTATCGGAACGTTAAAATCGCACCTGACCAGAACTTTTTTATTTTCCGGATTAATATCTTCTATTGTTTTTTTATTTAACGCCTGCATTTTGCCACCTCGTGTTTATTAAATTTTAATTTTATATATAATATTACCATATATTAAAAATTTTATCAATATTTTCATTACAAAATTCGTTAAAAATATAACAAAATTAACATTTTATTTATATTTTATAAAAATTTTAGTTTAAGTTTTTACAGATTTGCCGCAATAAAATCTGTTATAATAAATATATTATAGCTTTTAAAACTTTTAACCCGGAGGTATAAACTTATATATGTTTCTTGGATTTAACATAAGAATGGTAAACAAAAACGATCTCCCCGCGCTTCAGGAATTATACTTAAATTTACACGACGCCGAAATTATGCCTATAACTTCAGAAACTATGCAATTATGGGATAATATATTAGCCGACCCGAATTATCATATACTAATCGGCGAGGAAATGGGAAAAGTAGTATCTTCCGTAACTCTCGTTATAATAAAAAACCTGACAAGGGAAATGAGGCCCCACGCCCTTATAGAAAACATGGTGACTTTGCCCGATTACAGAAACAAAGGCTACGCCAGACTTTTGTTGGAAAAATCCATCGAAATGGCAAAAGAAAACAACTGTTACAGAATAATGTTCATAAGCGGCTCAAAAAACGAGTCAAATATAAGATTTTACCGAAACTCAGGATTTACAGATACCGAAAAATTCGCGTATATCATGAAATTATAAATCAAACGCAAATTATATTTGTAGGGCTGACGCCCTCGGCACGCCGCAAATCTGATTAAGCGTTGGTTTTTATCGGCGGCGCGTCGAGGGCGCCGCGCCCTACACAATTAAATTCCGTCATTTATTTAAAACATTCGCAATATATTCGTCAATCTCTGCCAAATTCCCAAACTTCGGATATATTTCCTGTTCCGGTTTATTAAAACGCTTGGAAAAATTATTGTCATTTCTCTCTATTTGTACAGGATTTATCCCGAATTTTTCCGCGCCTGTTAAATTATCTGTAATATCATCTGAAAAAATCGATTCTTCACCTTTTGCGTTTAACGGATTTAGAGCAGACAGATACATTTTTTCGTGAGGCTTCCAGATTCCGTAATCGCACGACATCACAAATACGTCAAAATAATCGTAGATTCCAAGATATTTAAAGCAATTTACAAGCGACGGAAAAGTATCGGAAATAATTCCGAGCTTATATCCCTCGCTTTTCCATTTTTCAAGCATAAATTTAACGTCGCCGTAAAGATTAAACTTGGCGTAATCAAAAACTATGCTTTTTGTTATATTTTTTATCTTTTCCTCGGTAATTTCAAGTTCCGGAAAGGGAAGCAAGAGAATTTTATAAAAATCCAAAAAAACGTCGTATTCGTTTTTTTCGTCTTTTAACAAATGATTGTCGTCCAGATATTTATAGCCTTTCGCGAAATTTTTTTTATATTCGTCGCTCTCTTTTATTTTCAAAAACAAATTTTTATCGCAATAATCAAAAAAATTCACAGGAAAAAACCACGAATGCGCTTTTGGACAAATTAAAGTATATCCAGCGTCCAAAAATATATTTTTTATCATGCTATTATATCTCCCATATAAAAATTACCCGATTTTTTTCAACCGGGTAATTTTTTATTTTTTATATAAATTATTCGTCTATTTCTACAACAACGCCCGAGCCAACGGTTCTGCCGCCTTCGCGTATAGCGAATCTCAAGCCTTTTTCTATAGCTATAGGCGTGATAAGCTCAACATGCATTATAACATTGTCGCCCGGGTTGCACATTTCGACATCAGTCGGAAGCGTAATAATTCCCGTAACGTCAGTAGTCCTGAAATAGAACTGCGGCCTGTAATTGTTGAAGAACGGTTTCTTACGTCCGCCCTCTTTTTCAGTTAAGACATAAACCTGTCCGCTGAATTTTTTGTGAGGCTTAATCGTTCCCGGTTTAGCAAGAACCTGTCCTCTTTCGATTTCGTTTTTATTGACGCCTCTCAAAAGAATACCCGTGTTGTCGCCCGCTGTCGTAGAATCAAGCAGCTTACGGAACATTTCTATACCCGTAGCAACAGTTTTTCTCGGAGCGTCCATAAGTCCGACGATTTCAACTTCTTCGTTTAATTTAAGCGTTCCCCTCTCAACTCTGCCCGTTGCAACCGTTCCGCGTCCCGTAATCGAGAACACGTCCTCAACCGGCATTAAGAAAGGCAGCTCGCTTGCGCGGTCAGGCTCAGGAATAAAGCTGTCAACTGCTTCCATAAGCTCAAATATGCATTTATACTCAGGAGCGTTCGGATCTGTAGACGTGCTTTCAAGAGCCTGTCTTGCAGAGCCTCTTATAATCGGGGTGTCGTCGCCGGGAAATTCGTACTGGTTAAGCAAGTCTCTTATTTCCATATCGACAAGATCCAATAATTCTTCGTCTTCGACCAAATCAACTTTGTTTATGAAAACAACTATTGCGGGAACTCCGACCTGACGGGCAAGAAGTATATGCTCCCTTGTCTGCTGCATAGGACCGTCGTCGCCGCCTACGACTAATATCGCGCCGTCCATCTGCGCCGCGCCGGTAATCATGTTCTTGATATAGTCGGCGTGTCCGGGACAGTCAACATGGGCATAGTGCCTGTTTGCGGTCTGATACTCAACGTGCCTTGTATTAATCGTGATACCTCTCAGTTTTTCTTCGGGAGCGTTGTCTATCTGGTCGTATCTCATAAATTCAACCGTTGCGTCTCCCATTGCCAGAGTTTTTGTGATTGCCGCTGTAAGCGTGGTTTTACCGTGGTCCACGTGACCGATTGTTCCTATATTTACGTGGGGTTTGTTCCTTTCAAATTTAGCTTTTGCCATTTTAAAGTTTTCCTCCTTTAAATTTTTACTCTTTTACTCTTTTGATTAATATAATTTATTTTTATTTTAAATTTAATTGTTTATACTGTTTAATTTATAATTTAATAATAACTTGATTTGCCTGTTATAATCTTTTCCTGAATACTTTTCGGCACTTCGGCATAATGGCTGGGCTCCATAGTATAAGTTCCCCTGCCCTGTGTCCTTGACCTCAAATCCGTAGCGTATCCGAACATCTCCGCAAGAGGCACATTGGCGTTTATCTGCTGGGCTCCCGATATATGCTCAGTACTCTGCACAGATCCTCTCCGCGAAGTCAAATCCCCAAGAATCAATCCCATATATTCATCCGGCGCCATCACCGCGACTTTCATTATAGGCTCAGTCAAAACAGGGTCGGCTTTTTCCATAGCTTCTTTACATGCCATAGAACCCGCTATCTTAAACGCAAGCTCGCTTGAGTCCACTTCGTGATACGAACCGTCAAACAGCGTGACTTTCACGTCTATTACGTTATATCCGGCAAGAATTCCTGTCTGCATAGCTCCCTGAATCCCGGCGTCAACTGCCGGAATATACTCTTTCGGGATCACCCCGCCGACTATCTTGTTTATAAACTCGTAGCCTTTGCCGTGCTCGTTTGGCTCGATCATAATCTTTACATGCCCGTACTGTCCGTGTCCCCCGGTCTGTCTCGCGTATTTAACATTTGCTTCCGCGCTCTTTCTTATCGTCTCTTTATACGATACCTGCGGTTTGCCGACGTTTGCCTCGACTTTAAATTCCCTGAGCAGCCTGTCCACTATAATTTCCAGATGCAGCTCGCCCATTCCGGCGATAATCGTCTGTCCTGTTTCTTCGTCTGTATAATGCTTAAAAGTCGGGTCTTCTTCTGCGAGTTTTGACAACGCGATCCCCATTTTATCCTGACCTGCTTTAGTCTTTGGCTCGATAGCAACTCTTATGACAGGTTCGGGAAATTCCATTGATTCGAGTATTATCTGCGCGTTCTCCACGCATAAAGTATCCCCCGTCGTCGTATTTTTTACTCCTACGATAGCCGCTATATCCCCGGCGTATATCTGATCCACGTCCTGCCGGTGATTTGAGTGCATCAGGACAATTTTTCCCAAACGCTCTCTTTCGCCTTTGACTGAATTATAAACCGTCGCGCCTCTGGTAATAGTCCCTGAATATACCCTGATAAAACAAAGCCTGCCCACGAATTCATCCGTTGCGATTTTAAACGCGAGGGCCGCAAACGGCGCGTCGTCCGAAGTTTTTCTTGAATCTTCCCGTTCTGTTTTAGGGCTTATCCCCGTAATATCCGGAACGTCAACAGGCGAGGGCATATAATCAATAACAGCGTCCAGTAATTTTTGCACGCCTTTGTTTTTATAAGACGTCCCGCACGCAACAGGCACTATTCTGTTGCCCACAGTATTTATTCTGATCGCGCTCTTTATTTCTTCTTCAGTTAATTCATGGCCTTCAAGATATTTTTCAAGCAATTCTTCAGTTGCGTCAGCCACGGCTTCTATCATCGCCGCCCTGTATTCTATAGCTTTGTCTATATATTCGTCCGGTATTTCACCGACCTGAATATCAATTCCCAAATCGTCCATATATATATAAGACTTCATTTCGACCAGATCGACCAGACCCTTGAAATTATCTTCGGCTCCTATCGGGATCTGTATCGGGACCGCGTTTGCTTTCAGCCTGTCTTTCATCATAGAGACGACCCTGAAAAAATTCGCGCCCATAATATCCATTTTATTTACATACGCAATTCTGGGGACCCCGTATCTGTCCGCCTGTCTCCAGACAGTTTCAGATTGCGGCTCAACTCCGCCTTTTGCGCAAAATACTGTGACCGAGCCGTCCAAAACTCTTAATGACCGTTCGACTTCGACCGTAAAATCGACATGTCCGGGCGTATCGATCAGATTTATCCTGTGCCCTTTCCAAAAGCAAGTCGTTGCCGCGGACGTAATCGTTATTCCTCTTTCCTGCTCCTGCTCCATCCAGTCCATAGTCGCCGCACCTTCGTGAACTTCACCGAGTTTGTGCGTTTTACCGGTATAATATAAAATACGCTCGCTTGTGGTTGTTTTCCCGGCGTCAATATGAGCCATTATACCGATATTGCGAGTATTTTCCAGGCTGTATTCTCGTGGCATTAAATAACACTTACTCCTTCTTTTATCTATCTTAATCATTTTTTAAGCCCCCTTTTGAAGGGGGGTGGCAACGCGAAATGTTGACGGGGATTGCATTCCTCAGTCAACTTCGCTGACAGCTCCTTTAAAATTTAAAATCAAAAGGAGCCTTTTTACATTACCATCTGTAGTGCGCAAAAGCCCTGTTGGCTTCTGCCATTCTGTGCATGTCGTCCCTTCTCTTGACTGACGCTCCGGTGTTGTTTACGGCGTCTAATATTTCCCCTGCAAGACGATCGCTCATTTTCTTTTCGCCTCTGGCCCTTGAAAATGACGTTATCCAGCGCAGTCCCAGAGTCAGTCTCCTGTCGGGTCTGACTTCCATAGGCACCTGATAAGTCGAGCCGCCCATTCTGCGCGCTTTAACTTCGAGCGCGGGCATTATATTATCCAAAGCGTTCTGGAAAACTTCAAGGGGATTTTTCCCGGATTTTGATTCAACTGTTTTAAAAGCGTCGTAAACAATAGTCTGGGCTATTCCCTTTTTGCCGTCGAGCATTATATTATTTATCAGCTTTGTCACCAGCTTTGAATTATACAACGGATCAGGCAAAACGTCTCTTTTCGGAACATTACCTCTTCTTGGCACACTTCTTCCCTCCTTCATATTTTTATTACATACGTTTTGTACGGACACGATATATCGTGTCCCTACGGGTAAAATCAAACTGATTTCATGACATCATTGGTACTCGAAAGATTTTTGTTTTCGATTTCTCCCGTTTGGCGCCTGCATAATTATTTCTGCTGATTTCTATTTCTGTACATATAAATCAATTAATTATCTTATCTAATTATCCAGCGCAAACAAAGAACCAATTATTTAATTTTAAAACTTTTACTTACCCGCAACTTTACCGCGTTTCGCGCCATATTTCGAGCGTCCCTGTTTGCGGTTTGCGACTCCCTGAGTGTCGAGCGTTCCTCTTATTATATGATAACGAACGCCGGGCAGATCGCGGACTCTTCCGCCTCTTATCAAAACGACTGAGTGTTCCTGCAAGTTATGCCCTATTCCCGGAATATATCCCCATACTTCCATTCCATTCACGCTTCTGACCCTCGCTACTTTACGCAGGGCCGAATTCGGCTTCCTCGGAGTTTTCGTCTGCACTTTTGTACAAACCCCCCTTTTTTGCGGGGACGGCAAATCAATCGAAATATTCTTTTTTAGATTAACGCTCTTCTGGAGGACCGGCGACTTGGACTTGTAAAAAGATTTTTCCCTACCGTGTCTTACTAACTGGTTAAAAGTCGGCACTTATTTTTTCACCTCTCTTTCCTGATTAATAAATTAATTTATACAAACAGAAACTTAAATTTCTGAATGTTTCAAAATAAAATAAAAAAAAGTTTATTCAATCTCCGCGCATACCGCGCAGCCCACGTCGATTTTACATGCTGAGCCGAGTTCTTCCATAGTCATGCTTTCGTCAACTTCAACGGATTTGCCCTCGCATAATCTTTTTATCTGCAGCAAGAACTGTTCGTCTGCGTCTTTTGCGGCGAAGATTTTTTTAGCTTTGCCGTTATTCACGGCTTTTTTTGTTTGATTCAGCCCGACTACTTTTTTAGCGGCTGAAAGTTCAGTTATATCCATTTTTTAATCCACGCGCCCAATAGACGCGCTTTTCCTAAAATCATTTTATTAATATCATAAATATTAAATATAAACAACGTGTTTTATATTTTACCACATAATTATATAATATGTCAAGAGAAATTTAGCAAAAATTTAAAATAATTAGAGTTTTCGCCGTCTAATTCATTTATTTTCTTCTTTTCATACCGACAAAAACGAGCAAAATCGCTGCTATGACTCCCAAACCAATAAAAATAATCATCTCCCATGGCGTGTCGCCTGTGTTCGGGGAATAATTTATCCCAGCGGGATTTTTTGAGAATATTAACGCAAAAACTGACAGCGATATTATTATCAAGGCTAAAATTAGAGCTAATATTTTTTTCATAATCCAATTTCCTTTCATAAATTTTTCAGATTTTTCAAGTTTTTTATATTATATCAGATTTGAACGCAATAATCAACATATATTCTTCAAAAATCAGTTGCAAAATAATATTTTATGTGGTAATATTATTCTACAGAAATTTTATCTGTTCTTTATTATAATATTATAACTGATATAATTATAAACGCCGATAGCATAAACGCGCCGCTTGAGAATATAAATATATTAATTAAAAAATATAATAGAGAGGTAAAATTTTTATGAAATCTTTTGCTATAATAAAAAAAATAAAAAATATATTTATTATTTTAATATTGCTTTTTTTATGCGCTAATAATTTTGCATGCTCGGGGCCGTTAAACAAGTCGTCTTTATATAACGGGGAATTTTTAGAGAAAAAATTGGCTATGCCGTATAATATCGAAGGTATCCTGACGCAAAACGGCGAAAAATACGACGTTACAATCGAGTGCGGCGCGAATACTGTAACCGGCGACAAAATCGAAAGAGGGGAATTCAGGATAAAATTCACGTCCGGCGACGTTACTGAAGGACTCACGGTCGAATTTTTCGACAACGGCGTGTTTTTGTTTTTCGACGATTTGAGATTTAAGACAAACAGCGAGATTTTTACGAATCTTGAAGCCCTCAAAACAGCTTTTGAAACTCTGTCCGCGCCATACATAGAAAAATATGTCACGGATACTGCCCCCGTAGACGGCATAGATATAGTGGAAATTGGCGTGCAAGGCGAAAGCGGCGACATAAAAGCGTATGTAAATAAACTTGACGGCTCGATTATAAGATTAACTGAAAATCTAAACGGGACTGATATAGTTTTAGACGTTAAAAAATTTGAAAATATGATAGAGCCGCTCACAAAAGATAATGATTCGGACGAAGTATATGATTATAACGTGGTGGACGATTTTATTTATACATAATTTTTTAGATATGATTATAACTAACTATTACTATAACAAAAGGGAATAAAAAAATATATGAATCAAAAAGCGGAAAGACGCACATGGGTTAAAATCAATCTTGACGCGATTAGAGAAAATGTACGTATTATCAATAAAATACTGGACGGCAAATCAAAAATTATGGCGATAGTCAAGGCCGACGCATACGGTCACGGCGCGACGTTTGTCGCACGCGAACTCGCAGAGTGCGGCGTTGACTTTTTCGGCGTGTCGTCGATAGACGAAGCTATGCAATTACGTGAAAACGGCATAACTCAAAATATATTGATACTCGGATATACAAACCCGTCTGACGAAAATATAAAAAAACTTATAAAATATAATATAATACAGACTGCGCTTGATTTTGATTATGTCAAAGAAATATCAGAAATTGTAGGGCACGCCGCCCTCGGCGCGTCGCAAAACAAAAACATAAAAATCCACATAAAAATAGATACGGGTATGAACCGTATCGGCTTCAGATATACAGCTAAAAACAAAGACAAAGATATTATAGATAAAATAAAAGCGATAAAAAACTTAAATAATATTATATGCGAGGGGATATTCACTCATTTTGCCGTTTCGGACGACAAAAAATCAAATTTTACGTTAGAGCAGTTTAATTTATTTCAGGAACTTATAAACTCTCTTGAAAAAGAAAATATATTTTTTGATATTAAACACGCGGCAAACAGCGGCGCGACGTTAAATTTTAAAGATACGCATCTGGATTATGTCCGGTGCGGGCTGATTTTATACGGGCTTTATCCGTCAAAATCAACGGCGGCTGAGGCTGAAACTGAAAATACCGGGCTTGTTCCCGCAATGGAGCTTAAAACTATAATATCGCAGATTCATGAAGTAAAACAGGGCGAAACTGTAAGTTACGGCAGGACTTATAAATCCGGAAAAGATATATTCTGCGCAACTCTCCCGATAGGATACGCCGACGGATTTTCACGGCTGCTGTCAAATTCCGCGAGCGTGATAGTCAACGGGAGACAAGTGCCTGTAATCGGCAGGATTTGCATGGACCAGAGCATGATTGACGTGACGCAATGCGAAAATGTCAAAGCCGGCGATACCGTGACAGTGTTCGGCTACGACGAAAAAAGCGGCGAGTATATCTCTGTAGACTATGTCGCCGACATGATGGAGACGATAAACTATGAAGTCGTATGTCTTATAGGCAAAAGAGTGCCACGAATATTTTACAAAAACGGCGAGGAAACAGGGCAGTTGAATTATATAGTAAAACAACCTGAGGATGATAATGGTTTGTAGGGACGCGATATATCGCGTCCCTACAAATTTACGTATCATCACTATTTTATTTTGAATTTGTTTTATTTTAGTTTATAATTTCTTACTGCGCCATTATAGCGTCATATAATTTATCAAGCCTTGCCTGTGTTTTTGCCGCGTTTTTTTCATAGAACGAAATATAATCCGTACTGCCCTTTTCCAATAAATCGCGGAATCCGGTTTGCATAGGGTCGCCGCCCAGATAATTTCTGCCTATATCAAAAACACAGGTGCTGTATATCAAATTAAGCATTTCGACCGAATCTTGATCGCGGGTAAGTTTTATGCCCAGAAGAACTTCGTTATATGCGGGAACGCAATATTTATATGATTCCGCCGACAAAGCTTCAACTATAATCCCGGTTTTTGCCAAATCCGGATTTGTAGTCGGAACAACTATAAACCCGTTGTGTGAAAAGTGCCGGTAGCTTTCCTGTTCGTCATCCAGTTTGGGCCACGGAAGAATGCCATAGTCAAAAGCGTCTATCGCCCTGTATCTGAAAGCCTGGGCAAGCGGGTCCCAATGAAACAGAACTTGCCCCGACGACAAAGGCAGAGCGGATATATATTGATCTCCCATTGCCCCGTAAGGATACGTGAACGTCACTGATTTATCGTTGACAAGCCTGTCAACGCTTATGAGCGCCTCATGCAGCCTTTCGACGGCAGTAGTCAGAACCAATCGGCCTTCGCCGTCTTTTTCAACTAAGTTTATCCCTGCGGATTGCGGAACTGAATAAAAATACCAGTTAAGCTGAGTTACAAGCCCGTATTGGTCTTTGTCAGTCCATAAACCGTCTCCGTCCAGGTCTTTAGCTACTACTTTGCCCATTTCATACATTTTGTCGTATGTCCATTTTCCGTCGCGCACTATCTTATACGGATCTTCAAGCCCGTAACTCTGAATCATATCTTTGTTGAAAAAAGTGACGTTCGGCTCGGGTATAATAAAATCAGAAACGGCAAAAAATACTTTTCCGTTAAGCGAAAGCGTATCGTTTGAATTTGTATTCCACCACGGCTTTGAAAAATCAACATTAGGCACGGTATTCCAGTCAAGGACATAATTATCCGCGGCAAAAGTGTCGATTGAATTGCTGTACATAGTCAGGGCCAGATCATATTCATGTATTCCGGATTTGACGCTGTTTTTTAAATTGGGCAAGCTCTGATCTTCGATTTTAACCCATTTCATTTGTATGTTAAACCTGTCCTCGACGTGTTTTTGACGATAATAGACAACATCGTTCATAAGATCGCCGTTATCTTCTTCCGCAACCAGATAAGTCTGATAAGCCGCCCAGTCCGGATATAGCACAGTAAATGCAGAATTTCCGAAGTCGGCTTCCGGCAAGCCGTCTGAAACGTCAAGTCTTGAATCAATCTCATTATTTTGAGAATCTTCAGGATTTTCGCCGTCTAACTGATCATCAGTTGTCGTTTTAGAGTTATCTGAATCATTTTGCGATTTGCCGGGATTATCACACGCAAATAATTGCATAACAATAAATGCCATACATAAAATTAACACTGTAATTTTTAATAACTTCATAATTTATATCCCCCACTATTTATAATTATTTTTTCATAATATTTTCAGCAAACCGAAGCGCAATTAAACAGTCCGAGCCGGACGGCTATTTCAGTTTCCATTTGCGCGTCTTCAATAGCCACATGAGTTTCGCGCGGCAGTCCGAGATAACGCCCCACGCAATCCACGCTGTAACCGCGTTTTAAAATTCCGCCGCGAGTCAGTTCGATGTGCGGATGAAATTTTTTGTATGCGGTGTAATGCTCCGCGCCGGCAAGAATCTGACGGGCGGGTTTCATCAAATCAAACCAATTAAACTTCAAAGCCGGCAAATATTCTCCTGTAACGGCTTTATCGAAACTCGCGTTATACGCAAATGCCGTATTTATATTATAACGGCGAACCAAATTTGCAAGTTCATATTCAATTTCACGGCGCGACTTGCGTTTTACGCCGTTTCGCAGCGCATAGGCATACTGCTGCGCGAAGTAAAACCCGTGTTCGAACTCGTCGCTGAATCCGAAATATGTATCAACCGGGGTTATTTTATCGCCGTACAATTCCGCAATTACCGCGCCGACGGACAAAAGACCATACATGCCTGTCACCGTTTCTGTATCAATCACAATAATTTTTGCCATAGAATTATACCCTCATGAATTTTTGCCAAATAAATTTTACTAACGTATGTTATGCTTATTAGTAGGGGACGGCGTCCTCGACGTCCCGCCGAAAAAACCGGCGTTAAATCATATTTGCGGGCTGTCGGGGACGCCAGCCCCTACAATTCATATCCGTACATAATATAAATTCCCTACACAAGCAAAATCGCCAAATCCCCGGTTTCGCCAGCATCAAGTGAAAATATCAGATTTGTCCTTTCCCTGCTCTCGATTATTAAATTAGCCATTTTATCCTCGACTTCGGTTTGGATCAGCCTGCGCAGGTTTCTCGCGCCGTATTTTTTGCTGTAAGCTTTTTTCGCGATTATTTTAGCCGCTTCATCCGTGAAATCAAAACTTATATTCTTTTCGTTCAGCGCGTTTTTCAAATCATTCAGCATTATTTTTGAAATCTCTGTAAAATTCTCTTCGCTTAAAGAATTAAACGTGATAATCTCGTCAACCCTGTTTAAAAATTCAGGCCTCAAAAAATCAGACAACGCTTTCTGCGTTTTATTTTCGGCGGATTTGCTCTCGCTCTCTGAAAATCCCAATGCCGACATGTTTAAATTAGACCCCGCGTTTGTCGTCATGACTATTATCGTATTCTCGAAATTTACTTCCCTGCCGTGGGCGTCTGTTATCTTTCCGTCGTCAAGTATCTGCAATAATATATTCATTACGTCTGGGTGGGCTTTTTCTATTTCGTCGAATAAAATCACAGAATACGGCTTGCGCCTGATTTTTTCTGTCAACTGTCCGGCTTCGTCATAACCCACATATCCCGGAGGCGCGCCGATAATTCTTGATACCGCGAATTTCTCCATAAATTCAGACATATCTAATCTTATCAAAGATTCCGGCGTGTTAAACAAATCCATTGCCAGAGTTCTTACTAATTCAGTTTTACCAACGCCCGTAGGTCCCGCGAATATAAACGACACAGGCTTTCTCTTATAAGATATACCAACTCTTGAACGCTTGACTGCACGGACGACTGAGTCAATCGCTTCGTTTTGCCCGACAAGCCTCGCCCTGAGCCGTGATTCAAGCCCGTTTAACCTCGCGAACTCGTTTTCGGTTATGCTGCTTGCCGGAATCCCCGTCCATTTTTCTATCACATGCGCCAAGTCTTCTGTCTTAATCTCTATTTTCTCTCTTTCCGCCGACAATTCCTCATGTTCTTTGAGAAGATTTAATTTTTTGGATTTCAAATCCGCTAATCTGTGATATAATTCGGCTTTTTCTGTCTCGTCTGCGGGCATATTATTTCCCGACTCTATCAGTTCTATCTCGAAATCTGTTTCGTCCAGCAAATCCATAAGCCTCTGCATTTGTTCAATCACTTTTGAATTTATAGCGACATAAGCAGCTGCTTCGTCGATCAAATCAATCGCCTTGTCCGGCAAAAACCTGTCGGTTATATATCTTTCTGATAATATAACAGCCTGCCGAACTGCTTCTTTGGATATTTTTATCCCGTGAAACTTCGCGTAATATTCTTTTGTTTCAAGCAGCATTTCCACGCTCTCATCTATAGAAGGCTCTTTTACTATAATAGGCTGGAATCTTCTCTCCAACGCCGAATCTTTTTCTATAAATCTTCTGTATTCCCCAAGAGTAGTCGCGCCTATTACCTGAATATCCCCTCTCGACAAAGCGGGCTTTAATATATTCGCGGCGTTCATCGAGCCTTCCGCGTCTCCCGCGCCGACAATAGTATGCACTTCGTCTATAACTAAAATTATATTCCCCAGCCGTTTTATTTCTTCGATAAGCCCTTTCATTCTGCTTTCGAACTGACCGCGAAACTGCGTTCCCGCGACTAATCCCGTCAAATCAAGCAAATGAATTTCTTTTTTTTCGAGTTTGACAGGGGCTTTATTCGCGGCGATTTTATTTGCCAAAGCTTCGGCTATCGCGGTTTTTCCCACGCCCGGCTCGCCTATTAAACACGGGTTATTTTTCTGTCTGCGGCACAAAATCTGGATAATTCTCTCAAGCTCTTTTTCCCTGCCTATTATTTTATCAAGTTTGCCTTCTCTTGCCCTTTGGGTCAAATCTATGCAGTAAGCCTCAAGATTTTTGCGTCTGGGATTGGGTTTTCTGTTTTTTTCGTCTTTATCAAACCTGTCAGATCTGGTAAACCTGTCCCTGCTTTTTTCGTTTTCATTTCCCTTTGGATTATTCGGATTATTTGGGTTATTTGAACTATTGGGATTATTTGGATTAACCGGATTGTTAAGGCTATTTTTAGAATTGTCTTTATTTTCAGCCTTTTCTTCCGGAAACAGAGGGGGCAGCAAATCCCCGGTATCTTTTATAATATTCATAATATCCATATCCGCCGTCGAAATATTCAAGCCCTCAAAATTATCGATGTTTCCCATATCCATATCCGGCGGAAACATCTCCCCGTTTTTCAGCATATCGCTCATTCCCTCTGTCATATACTCGAATTCTTCTTCGCTTATACCCAATTTTTCAAGTATTTCCGTCGTTGGTATGGGAATTTTCAAAGCGCGCGCGCATGATATGCATATCCCTTCGCTTTTTTTCGTGTTGCCTTCTATCCGCGTAAAAAAAACAACGGCCATGTTTTTTTTGCATCTATCGCATAACTGAAATAATTTCATAAATAATTTTTATATCCCCTCTGAATTTAATAACAAATGATTTGTCGTTTATTTCTCTTATTTTACTTTTTCTTCTTTTTCTTTTCCCTTCTGAAGTTCCGCGTTTATGCGCAAAGTGTCGAGTATATACATAACCATTGAGAAAAGGGCCAGTATCAATGCCGAAATAAAAAGCGAAACGGCTACCGGGCCCCCCATTTCAAACTCAAATATCTTAAATATAAAAACAAGAAGTGCTATCGCGTAGAAAACGGCCGTGGTGAATTTGCCGTACCAATGCGACCTTACAGTAACTTTTATTTTCTTCAGAACAATAAGCGCCCCGCATATCATAAATAATTCTTTTAATATAAACATTCCAGCGAGCCACCACGGCACGACGTTTATTATCACAAAACACACCAGAACCGAACACTGCAAAAGCTTGTCTGCCAAAGGGTCGAGAAATTTCCCCAGATTCGTGATCCAGTTATTCCTGCGCGCCAGATACCCGTCTATAATATCCGTCAGGCCCGCAATCACAAATACGCACAACGGAATATATATCTTTTCTTTATAATAAGCGAAAAACAGATATATAAAAACCGGGACAAGCATTAATCTGATCGCCGACAATATATTCGGGATATATTTTAATTTCATG
The DNA here is from genome assembly GCA_009783265.1 of Oscillospiraceae bacterium. Classification (GTDB taxonomy): domain Bacteria; phylum Bacillota; class Clostridia; order Oscillospirales; family WRJC01; genus WRJC01. The sequence continues at coordinate 116,457 of WRHM01000007.1, read as the reverse complement.
TTAATTCTCATAAACTGAAAAAATCCTTATTTATATTTCTGCACTACCCAAAAGATTATTATATCACAAAAATATATATTTTTTTCGCAGCCGTTAAAATATTCTCATTATATTTTAATTAATTTTACAAATATATTAACGCATGGGTCTAATTATATAAATCTAAAATTAATTCAGGTTCATTATATAATTTATCGGCGAATGCCCGTAGAACCATTTAAAGAAAATTGTGTCGTCCACCACCGACGGAACCGAGCTTATCGCTGTATTGGCGGCTAAATACGGCAATACATAATAAGCGAGGAGCACAAAAATATAACTCAGGACTATCCCGTATAATAATCCGAGAAGTATTCCCCCGGTCCTGTTTATTAAATTAAGCCCCGGAAGTTTTACCGCTTTGTTTATAAGCATAGTCGCTATTTTAAGCAAAATTAAAGCGACTGCAAGAATAGCCACAAAAGCTAAAAAATCAGATATGCCTTTCGCCACCGGCTCAACTAAATTAGTAGTGATATATCCGTTTACGTCAGACACGCCTTTTGAAGCCGCGTCGTTTATCCAGCTTTTTATATCGGGCAGTTCAAACCCGTAGCCTTTCAGCATATTCACAAAATCATTCTGCTGATTCTGGACAAGCGAATCCAAATTTACGCTCGGAGTCAGAAATTTTTCTAATTGAGCGGCGGCTTTATCCGCGAAATTCGGCTTTATCCAGCTTGAGTACATAAACTCAGACAACGGCGGGCTGAATGTCTTAGCCATAAAAAACGCTATAATAAAAGAGAGAAAATTCATTACGGTCTTTACAAATCCGTTTTTGTATCCCATCGCAACGCAAAAAATAATTATGCCTATTATTATAATATCCAAAATAGCGTTCATATTATTTATATTCTTCCCTTCGGTTTGTTTTAATTAATTTAAATTATACAGATTCATTCCGCATCCACAGCGTTTATTTTTAAAAGCCCGGATAAAAATATATTTGTGTCGTTTGCGTAAACTATCGAATTTGTCGTCTCGTCGTATTCGCTTGTCACAAACTCAAACGTTTTTTGCTCTATGTTTATTTTATAAAGCCCTGTACGCGTCAAAAAATATAAAAATTTATAATCTTCTGAAAATTTCATGTCTATAATTTCGGCGTTTATTATATTATCATATAAAACATTGGAATTTCCGTCAAAAATCAGTATTTTATTGTCTGTCCCCAAAGTTTTTTCGTTTAATACTACCGCCGCAAGTTTTGAAGTCAGCGATATTGCCTCGATTTTTCTGTACGTGAAATTATAATTTAAAATCTCGTCACCGTTTTGATTATAGAATCTTAACGAATTTTCAAAAACCGCGAAAATACCGGTTTCGTTTAATTTTATACTATACGGCTGTTCGCCGGGGATTTCTATCTTTCGCACAGGCTGCTCCGAATGCGTCTCGTATAAAATCACCCGGCTTAAATAATCCCCGTCCTGAGCAAAAAATCCGGCAACGGCAAGCCTTTCGGCTTTATCGTCTATATCGGCGCATATTATATAATCTTTCTCAAACATGCACCTGAACGTAACGTCAAACCCGTTGTTCATGACATATACGGCCGAGTTATATCCTTTTTCGTCGGTTACATACACAATATTTCCCCTGTCTGTTATCTGCGCGTAATAAACCGGGCTGTCGCCTTTGTATTCATAAACCCTCGAAAAAGAGTTAAATATCTCAAGTTTATTCATGCCCAAATCATAAGCGATTATATATTTGTCCGAGGTTTTCAGGACGGGATTTGAATAAACAAGTTTTGACGTGAAATTTCTCTTGCCGTTCATGTCATAAATATCAAGCCTGTTTTTTCTCAGTACGGCAATATTATTTTTATAATAGCATACAGACGACGCTTCGTCAAGTTCAATATAAAAATCTGACTTTATTGATTTATTTGAGCCCTGTATATTCAGGTATCTTAAAAGATAGCTTAAATTATCAGCGTTGAGTTCTTTTGAATTGAGGGCCATGCCGCCGAAAATAAACAGCACGAGAAAAGCTATCAGAAACCATTTAGCCAGTTTGATTTTATAGGCTATATTACTGTAATACTTGTTTTCGGGCATGTCAGAATCAATAAGCTCTGTATTTTCAGGTCTTTTTATGTATGCAATATTGCGGTTTTTCTGTACAGAACTAATATCTCTTTTTCTTTTATAGCCGTCGTTTTTAACTTTAATCTGATTTGTTTTTTCAGGTTTGTTATTTTTAATCATACGCTGTCTCCTGTATTTTATATATCCGGGCTTAACCGCAAGAGATTAATAATAATCGCTTTTATGATATTGTATCATAATATTCTATTTTATTCAAATATAAACCGTGCGGCGGCAGAGTTCTCCCTGCCCTGCCCCTGTCTTTCGCGTTTATTATATCAGGTATATTTTCCGGGATTATTTTGCCCTCGCTGACTTCGATCAAAGTCCCCGCGATTATCCTCGCCATTTTATATAAAAATCCGCTCGCCGCAATATATATATCTGTTATATTCGTCCCGTTGTCAAAAATATTAGTTTTTATTTCGATTTTATGTATAGTTCTGACTGCTTCGTCTATGGGAATATCCGATTTGTCAGCCATAAACGAAGAAAAATTATGCTCGCCTGTAAGATATTTCGCAGATTCGCGCATTTTATCTAAATCAAGCGGTTTAAAATAATAAAACGCCTTGCCCGTATAAAAAGGGTCTCTGTATTTGTTATTCTGGATTTTATAAATATATTCTTTTGATTTTATATAATATCTCGAGTGAAACTCATTATTGACTTCTCTAACTTCAATAACAGAAATTTTTATGTTTCGCGATATAAAATAAGTATTTATCGCGTTTGGCAGTCTTTCGATCGGGAAATCTTTTTTTATATCTATATGGCAGCAATAACCGTAAGCGTGAACTCCCGCGTCAGTGCGTCCGCAGCCTGAAATTCCAAGTCTTTCGTTAAAGACCGACTGCACCGCGTCCTGTAATGTCTGTTGAATAGTATTTCCTCCGCTTTGCGCCTGCCAGCCGTAAAATCCCGAACCGTCAAACATTAGGGTCAGCAATATTCTTTTTGTGTTTTCTGTGTTCATCTATATTTAACCTCAATAATCTTCGGCAAAATAATTACTCCCGTTATAAAAACCACCGACAAAACAAACGCGCATAAATCTCTCAAAGAATATTTCAATTTTTTCATTTTAGTCCGGCCTTTGCCGCCTCTGTAACACCTGCATTCCATTGCGGTCGCAAGTTCGTCAGCTCTCCTGAATGCCGAAACAATCAACGGAATAAGCACGGGAATTAACGCTTTCGCCCTTTTTAATATATTCCCCGAATAAAAATCCGCTCCCCGCGCTTTCTGCGCGTTTATGATTTTTTCAGTTTCTTCTATAAGCGTGGGAATCATTCTTAAAGTTATCATCATCATCAGGGCAAATTCATGAACGGGAATCTTTATCACTTTTAACGGCGACAAAAGCTGCTCTATCGCGTCTGTAAGCATAGTCGGCGAAATTGTGAAAGTTATAAAAATCGAAGTGGCCGAAACAAGACTAACTATGCGTATGACAAAAAATACCGCATTTAACAATCCGTCAAGATAAATTTTTACAAATCCGAATTTAATTAACAAATTTTCGCCCGACGAAATATTTATTATAAAAGAAAACGCAATAATAAAAATCAAAGGCTTTAACGCTTTTAACATTATTATAAACGGAATCTCTGACAAAAGTATTATGATTATATTAATTATAAAAATTATAGATATAGTATATATATCCGCGGCGAAAAAAATTGCCGCAATATAGATTATGGCAATTATAATTTTCATTCGGGGATCAAGCTTATGAATTGCCGAATTGCCCGGGAAGTATTGCCCGAGCGTTATATCGTTTAACATTTCAGCCGTTTCCTCCCAACAATCTCACTATCTCGTCTTTCGCCTTTTCAAGATTATACACATTACGATTTACTTTCAGCCCTCGCCTGTCAAGTTCCAGAAATAAATTTGTTATCTGCGGCACGTCAAGCCCCGCTTCTTTTAATTCATCAGCCTTCGAAAATATTTCATCTACCGTACCGTAAAGATAAGATTCAGCGTTTTTTAATACATGCACTTTATCGGCGTATTTCGCCATGTCTTCCATTGAGTGCGAAATCATTATCATAGTTTTTTTTGTTATCTTTTGATATTCGCACAAGCCGCCAAGTATTTCCCCTCTGCCTCTCGGGTCAAGCCCCGCAGCAGGCTCGTCAAGTATCAATATCGGCGGGTCCATCGCTATAATTCCCGCAATAGCCGCCCTTCTCCTCTGTCCTCCCGACAACTCAAACGGGCTCGCTTCAAACAAATTTTCGGGTATCCCCGCAAATTCCGCCGCTTCACGCACTTTAGCGTCTATCTCTTGCTTTGACAATCCCATATTTGTCGGCCCGTACGCTATGTCTTTATAAACAGTCTCTTCAAAAAGCTGATATTCCGGATACTGAAATATTATCCCGGCCTTAAATTTCATTTTTTCCGAGCTTTTACGATTGGATTTTTTTACCCCGCGCTGTTTTTTATTATTAATCTTTTCGGCTTTGTAAACTTCCTCGCCGCCCATAAAAATACTGCCGGACGTTGGCCTCAAAAGTCCGCATATAAGCAGGGCAAGAGTTGATTTGCCTGAGCCTGTATGCCCGATAAGCCCGGTTATTATCCCGGATTCTATAGATATATTTATATTATCCAGCGCAACTTTTTCAAACGGCGTGTTTTGCCCGTATATATAAGATAAATTCCTGCATTCTATCTGCATTTATTTGCTTTCTTCCCCATTCCCGGATTTTTATTGGCGGCGCGCCCTATAAATTATTATCTTTTTCTTCTTCTGTTGTCTTTTTCCTGCTCTTTAAGCTAAATTTATTTTCTTTGCCGTTTAGCAAACGTATTATATTTTCCCTGTGCAGATACACAATCAGCAGCGAAATAAATATCGCAATTAAATTATGCAGGCCCAAACCCGTCATTCTGTTTAATATCAACGGGTAAATCAAAACAGCCATAATCGACCCTAAAGAAATAAATTTAGTCCCCGCCACGATAATTATAAAAATTACAAGGCATATCAATCCAACAAGCGGCGACGTAAATAAAACCATAAAAAATGTTGACGCAACGCCTTTCCCACCCTTGAATTTATAATAAACCGGAAAAGCGTGGCCTATCACGCTCGCCATTCCGCCTATGTAAGTCCCGGCAAAGCCAAAATAAATAATATTATTATATTCAAAAGCCGAAGTGCGCATACCCAGAAAAACCGCGCCGATCAAAACAGCAACAGCCGCTTTTAACCCGTCGCCGAGAAAAGTCATTGCGGCAGGAAATTTGCCGTAAGTCCTGAGCATATTAGTCGCTCCCGCGCCCTTGCTGCCGTGTTTTCTCACGTCATCATGATAAAACACTTTCGATATAATCACGCCGAAATTCAAACTACCAAGAAGATAGCCTGTTATTATAACCGAGAAAACGCTTATGACTATATGAATAGTGCTGCCCTGAAAATATTTATTGCACAACCCGATCTCTAATATTTCAAACATAATATTTTACACCTTTGATTAATAAATATAAGTATAGTCGTTGCGATTGAAAATAACCTGTTCTTGTAGGGGACGCGCCCCTGCGCGTCCCGCGGGTCGACGAGGGCGTCGACCCCTACAAAGGCGTTTTTCAACCGTCTTAACTATAACAGTATATTATACACTAATTTTTTATATATTACAAGACGAAATTTTGACATAATAATAAAAAAGCGGGATTTTCCCGTCTTTATGAAATTTTTTATTTACCTATTGACTTTTTCGTAAATAAATGTTAAAATATCCTACATAGAGAAATAACAAAATGCGAGCAGCCGTAAAGTGACATCAACACTCTACGGCATGTACAAGGTGATAACGCCACCATACACATCGAAATTTCTCCCGTACTCGACAACTATATTATACATCATTTGGCTTATATAGTCAAGTATGTTTTGTCGTTGTTGAATTATAAAGAGTGTTTTCGCGCCGTGTGTGGGCTTGGTCACGCATGGCTTTTTGTTGTTTTTCGGCGGAAATATTCTTTGGGCGGTAAAAAAGGCCGCCCTGAGACAGTCCGTTGGAAGATAATATATAAAAATTTTGGGAGGTTTTATGGTAAAGGTATTGAAAAAAGTAAAAATTTTATGGCTATTATTTGTGGCGGTAATTTTTGTGATTGGCATTTCTGGTTGTTTGAGGAATAGAAATAATAGATCAGAAGAAACGTTTACGCCTGTTCCGAATGTAATGGGAATGAATTACAGCGACGCAGTAACAGTATTAGAAAATGCCGGCTTTGATGTAACGGCGGTAGAAGCCGATGCAAGTACAATACTGCCATATACAGGTTATTCAAGACATAATCGAACGGTGCTGCAAGGTCAAGTCTTTCGGGTTAATGATGAAACAGACCCTAACTATAAAGATAATAACAAATATTCCCGTATATCAACAGATAATAGAGTAGTTGTCACTTATGCACTGTCGGATTATATATACGAAAAACCGACTGATGACAAAAACGATTTTGAAAGCGAAATGGATGAAAAAGAATTTTCCGATGAAACGCCAAAATTGACATCTTCGACAGAGCCAAAAACTTTTGAAGAACTTTCCGAGGCAATAGAAGCGGCAAAGACTGTCTATTATAACGCAACAAAAGAAGCAGAAGTTTTATTTTATCAGGCAGTGAATGATGATTCCTTTGATATATTTTCCCGAGCCTTAGACGATTCTTTGGCTAAATATGATGATGAAGCTGAGAGCTTATTTAAGTATGTTGACGCTTTCAACGAGCAATTATATGAAGACGATAAAATAGATTACAAAAGTTACTTTGATTTCTACACCGAAACATATAAACTATATTCAGATTCATATACCGAAATTTATAAGGCATATAGTGACGCATACAGCGCTTCACTCAATGCTTTATTTAACGGAATAGTGCAGGCTTCACCAGTTACACCCACTAACGCCCCCGGAGGGAATACAGAAGCCCCAAAAACTTCCAATTCAGAATGGAAAGAATTTTTGAAACTATATGAAGAGTGGGTCGATGATTATGTTAAGTTGTTGAATAAATACAACGATAATCCATTAGATATGTCGATTTTATTCGACTATATAGAATCCATACAAAAAATGGCTGAATGGTCAGAAAAAGCGGATAAAATACAATCCGATTTATCGGGTGATGATTTAATAGAGTACCTTGCCGCTATGGCAAGGATAATCCAAAAGTTAGGTCAAGTAAATTAGTTGGAGGTTATAGTTATGAAAAAGCAAATTTTATTAAAATGGGCTACAACCGGGATTCTGGCTCTTAGCGCAGCGTTTTTCTTTTTGCCGTATCGTGCAAGCAGAACTCCGTTTGATGCTCTAAAAATGGTTTTCCAATTAGGTGATATTGAATATATAATGGAAGGTATATTGGATTTTATTGTGCCGGTAGTGTTTACATTGCTTGCTGCTTTAATGATGGCGTTACGGGTCAGCATACCTAAATGTATATTTGCAACTATTTTCAGCGGAATTGCTCTTTGGATATACATATATTATTTAAATGACGGCATGAGCAAAAACATATCGACTGGTATAGGGCTTATTTTAAATTTAATAATTGCTATATTAGGTATTATTTTACCGATAGTCAATATTGTGGTGAAAAAAGTTTTAGCGGATAAATGAAAGAAACGCAAGGGCGGCTGATTGCCGCCTTTTGGCTTTACTTATCCTCTTGACAAATCCTATTTTCCTTGATATAATAATTATTAGGAAATATTATTTATTTGGAAGGTATATAAATTATGGATAAAAAAATTATAAACGTAACCGGCAAACGTCAGATAACAATACCGTTAAAGTTTTATGAAAAACTTGGTTTCGGCAAAGAAATAGAGTGTTCGCTTACAGATAACTCGGTAGTATTACGCCCGTTTTCACATACTGACGATAATTTTACAATGGAAATACTCAAAGATTTAATTTCACAAGGATACAGCGGCGATGAATTACTCGTAAAATTTGAAGAGCAACGTGCAAATATTAAAAAAGCAATAAAAATTATGATTGAAGAAACTGACGAAATAGCCGCAGGCAAACGCAAAAGCGTGTCCACAAAAGACATTTTCGGGGAGGAATAATTGGTATGTATGAAATCAATTATTCCAAATCTGCGGAACGGTATTTCAAAAAAATCAAGGATAAACAGTTACTGGCGGCGTTTAAAGAGGCGATTGATAAATTAAAAGTCAACCCTTATATCGGAACTCAAAAAGTCGGGGATTTACAGGGTATATATGGATATGACGTAAGATATGCCAAAACAAATTATGAAATCGCATATAGAATTTACGAAGAAAACGAACAGATCGTTGTTGTAATATTAGCAGGTACTCGTGAAAATTTTTACGATGAATTAAAAAGATTGATAAAATAATTTACATAACTTTCAATTTTCCAAATTTAATTATATATCTCCCTTACTTCGGTTTTTTATCACAAATCTGACCGGAGTGCCTGAAAATCCGAATGTCTCCCTGATTCTATTCTCTATATATCTTTGATACGAAAAGTGAAACAACTCTGCGTCGTTCACAAACATCACGAACACCGGCGGCTTTGTGCCTGTCTGCGTCATGTAATATATTTTCAGCCGCCTGCCTTTATCGCTCGGCGGCTGGCTTCTCGCTATCGCGTCGCTCAAAACGTCGTTTAAAGCCCCTGTTGTTATTCTCTTTGAAGATTCTGTATAAACTGCATTTATCATCTCGAAAATCTTTGCGACCCTTTGTCCGGTTTTCGCCGAAACAAATATTTCGGGCGCGTATTTCATATACGCAAAAGCCGTCTTTATGTCGTCCGTGAATTTTTTTGTAGTCGAATTGTCTTTCTCTATCAAATCCCATTTGTTTATAACAATAATCGAAGCTTTTCCGGCTTCGTGCGCGATTCCCGCTATTCTTTCATCGTGAGCCGTAGGTCCTTCCTCTGCGTCAATCATAATCAGGCACACGTCCGCCCGTTCAACTGCCGCCTTTGCCCGTAAAACACTGTATTTTTCTATATTGTCGTTTATCCTGTTTTGTCTGCGTATCCCGGCTGTGTCGATAAAAATATACTTGCCGTAACTATTCTCAAAATACTGGTCGATCGAATCCCTCGTCGTTCCGGGGATATTCGTTACGATAACTCTTTCTTCGCCTAAAAATTTATTTACGATCGAGCTTTTTCCTACGTTTGGTTTACCGATAACCGCAACTTTTATAATATCGCTTTCTTCAACATAATCTTCATGCTGTTCAGGCATAAGTTCGACGATCCTGTCAAGCAAATCTCCCGTGCCCGTGCCGTGAATCGACGAAACCGCAAACGGCTCGCCAAGCCCAAGCTCGTAAAATTCATAAAACTCAGCCGGGACATTCCCGATTGAATCGACTTTATTCACGCATAGCACAACCGGTTTGCCGCTTTTTAAAAGCATTGCGGCAACATCTGAATCATTCGCAGTCAGGCCGCTTTTCAAATCCACGACAAGTATAATAACATCGGCAAGTTCGATTGCAGTTTTAGCCTGTTCCCTCATGCTCTTTAATATTAAATCATCAGTGTTAGGCTCGATTCCTCCGGTGTCAATCATAGTAAAAACTTTACCGTTCCAGTCTGTGTCGCAGTATATCCTGTCTCTCGTAACCCCGGGCGTATCTTCTACAATAGATATTCTCCTGCCCGCTATTTTGTTAAACAACGCGCTCTTGCCGACATTCGGCCGTCCGACAATAGCGGCTATGGGTTTTTTATTGTTGTTATTGCTCATAATTTAATACCTTTTTTATAAAATCTTCGGCTTCATTTTCAACTATTTTAACTTTAATCTCAAGCGATTTTTCTATATCTTCTATGCTTGTATTATCCAAAAACAAATCTCTCTCGTATCTTAACATGACAGAGGGGATCAGCAACTCATCGCCTAAATTATTTTTATACGGCATAAGCTGATTTATAATATCTCTGCCTGTCACAAGCCCCGCTACTGTTATCTCTTCTCCAAAAAAATCATTTTTTATTTTATAGACTTCACAAATCAAATTCCCGCCCTTTTTAACTAAATCATCAGTCAGCGTCTTTATTAAACAATACGCCGCTTCTCCGGTGACAAGAGCAACTTTGCGGGTTTGCCTGTAGGGGACGGCGTCCTCGACGTCCCGCAAATCTGAACATATATTATTTTTTTTGCACTGGACGCCCGGGCTGGCGTCCCCTACAAATTTATTAAAATCTTCAAGATTCCCGTAGAAATCATCGCAAAAGCTTCTTATCATTCCAACGCCGTTTTCATACTGCGGGTAACCTTCATAATATTCGCAGTCCGGTATTTCAATCCCGGCTTTGAGAAAAAATTCGTCGGCGCAGTAAACAAGCCTTGAATTATATTTTTTCAGATTTTCTTCGCCGGTTTTATTTACTGTTTCTATAATCTTTTCGCAATCTGATTTATCAAACGGCTCAAGTTTATATAAATTATTTTCTTCACGGTATTTAGTCAATCCATTCGGCACTACGGCTATGCTTTGCATTGACGGATATAATTCGCATAAGTCGCTCAGGGTTTTATCTAATTCTTTGCCGTCGTTTATATTTTTGCATAAAACAATCTGCGCGTTGATTTTAATATTATTTCCCGCCAGTTTTTTTATATAACCCAAAACTTCGCCTGCGCGTTTATTATTCATCATTTTTACGCGCAAATTTTTATTTGTCGTATGAACAGATATATTCACAGGCGATATGCGAATTTTTATTATCCTGTCGATATGCGAATCGTCTAAATTTGTGAGAGTGATATAATTCCCGTGAAGAAAAGAAAGCCGTTCGTCGTCGTCTTTGAAATATAAAGTCTCACGCAGGCAATCTTTGGGCAGCTGGTCAATAAAACAAAAAATGCATTTATTATTGCATCTCTTTTTTTCACCCGCCATATAAGTTTCAAATTCACGCAATATATCGTCATACTTTGTTTTTTTTGCTTTAAGTTTATATTTTTTTATCATTTTCGGATTCTCCGGTAATATATCATAAACGCAACAAGGGAGAGGGGCTTTGCGCACCTTTCCCTATCGTAGGAGCGAACTGTGTTCGCCCGTGTAACAACATAGAATTTTGCGGGCGAACACAGTTCGCCCCTACGGATTTTAGGATTCTACTTTTATTATTTCTTTTCCGTTGTATTTGCCACAGGCTTTGCATACCCTATGGGACAATACAAACTCTCCGCATGAGCATTTTACTATACCCGGAGCGGATATTTTCCACACGTTGTTGCGTCTTTTGTCACGTCTTGCCTTAGAAGTTTTTCTCTTTGGAACAGCCATTTTTTATCACTCCTCTATCTGCTATTTAGATTATATTAATTAATTTATTCTTTTTTCTCAAAAAAATCGTCCAAAATCTTAAACGCCGGATTTTTTTCTTTTTTCTGGCATGAGCAGCCGCCCTCGTTTAAATCTTTGCCGCATTTTTGGCACAATCCTTGGCAGTCATCAAAACAAAGATACCTGTACGGAATCTCAACACCTAAAAATTCCACGATAAAATCAGAAAGTTCGAGTATTCCGTCAGTCTCTGTGAAATAAAAATCGCCGCCGGCTTTTTCATCTTCTTCGGATTTGTCCGCGATATATTTTTCTCCCCCGGTCTCAACCGTCTGCCATGTCTCTTTACCGCAGCGGGCGCATTCAGCCAAAAAATTTGCCTCTATTTCGTAATCTATCGCGACAAGCCCGTTTTTCTGTGATATTTCCCCGATGATATTTATAAAACCGACTTCTTTTGCCCCTAATAAAATTTTATAATTATTTTTCTCTGATTCTTCAACTCTATAATCAAATTTTATCGAGTTTGCCGCTTCTTTTTTTCTTACGGATTCTATATTTATACGCATAATCTTCAAAACCTAATAATCTATTATAATTTAATTTAACATTTTTGTCAATAGTTTTGCCCTGTAAATCAAAATTTTATTTTATATTACCATAATTCCAGACAGTCAAACATAACAGAACTTGTCGCTATATCAAATAAATCTGTCTCGTCTTTATGCATTTCTATTTTTTCGATATACGGCTTTAATTCTTCATTCATTATATATGTCTGCAACTGCTTGTTTACGACGTTTCTCCACGTATCTCCCGCATCTATAAAATCCACGACCTGATCTGACGGGAGCAGCGCGTATTTTTTCATTATATGCATACCGTAAGAACTCTCTACTTTTCTTACGTCCCCTATTTTCATATCAAACGCAGCGTCTATAAATTCCGGAACAAAACTTGTTTCCTCGCTTATAGTATAACCGTCGGGATACGCGAGCGAACCGGGGTCTTCGGATTCCGAGAGAAGATCGTCAAAATTTTCACCGGCAATTATCCTGTCGTACAAATCCTCGACTCTTGCTTTTCTTTCGGCAAGCTCTTCTTCTGAATACTCTTCGGGATTATTTTCCGCGTCCCTTGTGCCGGGAGAGTATAATATCAATATATGCTTGACCCTCGCGCACATCTGCTGATACACGCTGTCTATCATATCTTCGGTTATTTTTCTTTTGCCGTTAGCCTGATCAAACAAATCTTTCCCGAATACACCGCTGAGCGACTCGTATTTTTTTATTTCTTTATATATGCCGTCGTCTATATTAAACCTGATCAAAACTGAATTAAACGCCGATTTTGAATTTTTATACTTGTCGCTTTTTATTACGTCTTTTATAGCGTTGTCTATATCGCTAATCTGTTCTTTTGAGAGCGCGAGATCATGCTCTTTGCAATACGCGGCGATTGCGAGTAATTGTTTAGCCGTGTCTTCTGCCTGCATTTTTGCTATATCACCGTAAGTCACGCCTTCCATATATTCATTTGCCCAATAATCCGGCCAGTCGCCCATACCCGGAATATCTTCCGCGCCGTACCCTATCGACATATATATATTGGCGAGCATCATCGTTTTTGTGTAACTCAGATAATAACTGTATATATTAGACGAAAATACCGTAGTATTTTTCCCGTAAGCCAGCGTCATTGCCGGGTTGCCTTCTTTTGTCCCGCAGGAACTCATAATATTAACGCATGAAAATATAACCGAGCATAATATAAGCACATTTAATAACCGCAACAGAAATTTTTTTATTTTTTTATTTTTATACATTTATATAAAATCCTCTTAAATAAATTTTACTTTCCCTGTTTCAGACTGTCAAGCCAGATTTCACCTATTTCAAAAGCTTCATAAAGCGAATCTTTTTCACCGAATTTGACGATTTCCTTTGAATTTACGTCTGAGCTTTGAATTAATATCAAAACGCTCGTAGCGATTTCAAGCCCTTTTTCGTCTCTTGTGCTTTTTATCGTAAGCGTCAGGATATAATCGTCCGCGTCCGCGTCGCCGTAACAAATAATATTATCTTTCCGCACAAGCGGCTTGCCCTTATAAGTCAACGCCGCGTTTTTATTTTCTTTCAGTTCTTTCAAATCTTTCACTTCTGTTGACTCTGTTGATTCTTTTGATTCTTTTGATTCTTTCTGCTCATTCTTTTCGCCCATTTAATTACCTGTTGTTCCTTTCTGTACTACGTAATCTGATAGATAATCCAATTCTGATTCTAAGAATTAACGGGCGGCATTAATGCCGCCCTCTACATTAAATATTAAATATATAAATTAAAGAGCCGCTTTTGCTTTTTCGACCAATGAAGCAAACGCGGGTTTATCCGCAACCGCAATCTCCGAAAGCATTTTTCTGTTCAGCATTATTCCGGCTTTCTTCAGGCCGTTCATAAATCTTGAGTAATTTATCCCGTTTACCCTTGCCTGAGCCGATATTCTCGTTATCCACAAAGCTCTGAAATCCCTTTTCTTTTGTTTTCTGCCTATATAAGCATAATTCCCGCTTTTCATGACAGCCTGTTTAGCCATCTTGAAATGCTTTGATTTAGCCCCCCAATAGCCTTTGGCGGCTTTTAACACTTTATTTCTTCTTTTGCGCGTCATAACAGCGCCTTTAACTCTTGCCATGTAATTTATCCTCCTAAATTATTAATCTTAACATTCTTAAAAATAAAACTCTACGAGTAGGGCAGTAATTTTTTTATAGCTTCTAAATTCGATTCATGCAGATACGCGCCCTTTTTAAGATGCCTCATTCTTTTATTGTCTTTAAGATTAACTTGATGGCGTCTGTTCTGGCGGGTGTACTTGACTTTTCCCGTTTTAGTCATGCTAAAACGTTTTGCCGTGGCTTTATGGGTTTTCATTTTATTGCCCATTTCTCAGCTCAATCCTTTCTTTAAATAAATTTTATATTAAACTATATATTAAACTTTAAAAGTAGTGTTAATATCTTATACTTTAACTTCTTCTCTTTCTTCTTTTACTGCATTTTCTGCATTTTCTGTGTTTTCTTCTTTTACTGCTATTGATGCCGGCGGCGGCTGGCCGACCGGTTTTTCGGCAATTTTCGGCTTTTCGTCGGGTTTTACTTTTTTTGGCCCGATAAACATAGATATGCGGCGCCCCTCGCGCACGGGTCTTTTTTCCACAATACAAAACTCCAGACAAGCCTGTTCAAATTTTTCAAGCATCTGATACCCAAGTTCCATGTGCGCCATTTCCCTGCCCCTGCTCAGCTCAAGCGTGATTTTTACTTTGTTGCCGTTCTCGATAAACTTTTTGGTCTGGCCGAGCCTTGTGTTAAAATCATGAACGCCTATATTCCAAGAGAGTTCTATTTCTTTTATCTCTATGATTACCTGCTTTTGTCTTTTTTTAGATTCTTTTTCTTTTTTTGACTTTTCGAATTTATACTTGCCGTAATCCATGATTCTGCACACGGGAATCTGAGCCGTTGGAGCAATCTCGACCAAATCCAGCCCTTTATCCTGCGCCATATTTAACGCGTCGCCTGTTTTCAAAACTCCGATTTGATTGCCTGAGTCGTCTATAACTCTCACCTGAACCGCTTTGATTTCGTTATTGACAGAAAGATCCCTTGTATTACTACCGATAGATAAGCACCTCCAAAATAATAAAAAACAATTAAATAATATAAATAATATAAATAAAAAAGCGAAGAAACCAAAATTCCCCGCTCAAATACGCGCGCAGGCATACCAGCCGCACGGTAAATATATTAACCATAAGACCCAAAATAACAGTTTATGGTGAGAACGGAGACGTTCTGCTTCTTTTTATATTATATAATCTAAGAACAAATTATATCATATAAATTTTGTTTTGTCAAGAGTTTTTTTGAATTTATTTTTATATACGCAATTTTCACATTCGCAGCAATTTTTGCCGTTTTTTGTGCGTCTGGCTGACTTATATATCACCCATCCCACGTAAAATATTATTAACCCCGCGATAACTACTGTTAAAATTACAGGCATAATCAAAACAGCCTCCCTATCTGATAAACCGCGAAAGATACCGTCCAGGCGACGCCTATCTGAAAAACCATAATCAAGCCAAGCCTTTTCCAACTCCCCGATTCACGTTTAATAGCTCCCAACGCCGCAACGCACGGAGGATATAAAAGCGCAAACAACATCAGGCAATACGCGTTTAACGGCCCGAATCCTATGTTGCCTAATTCAGCCGCAAGCAAATTCATGCCGCTTTCAGACATCACGCCTGCAATCCCGAATAATATCGCAAAACTCGCAACGACAATCTCTTTTGCCGCAAATCCGGCAATAAGCGCGACCCCTGCCTGCCAGAATCCAAGCCCCGCAGGAGCCAAAACAGGCATAAGATATTTACCCAGAACCGCCCCGAAACTCTCGCTTATGTCTTTAGTATATCCCGAAAAACCGAAGTTCATGACAATCCAGACTATCACAGAAGCCGCAAATATCACAGTTCCCGCCCTTGATAAATAATCTTTTATTTTGTCCCAGACGTAAATAAATATAGTACGCGCACTCGGGGATTTATATTCTGGCAATTCTATAAGAAGCATGTTTTCTTCTTTGGTTTTATCAAATCTGTGAATTATCAGCGCTGATAAAAGCCCGGCCGCAAGCCCTATTATATACATTGAAAACGCGACAAGCGCAGGATTGTCCGGGAAAAACATTCCGGCAAACAAAACATATATCGGCAGTTTCGCGCTGCACGACATAAACGGTATGACAAGCATGACCCTTAATCTGTCCTTCATGCTTTCAAGCGACCTTGCCGCCATAACCGCCGGGACCGAACACCCAAACCCTAAAAGCATAGGGATAAACGCTTTCCCCGAAAGCCCCGCTTTTCCCATTATGCCGTCCATTACATACGCGACTCTTGACATATACCCGCTGTCTTCCAGAAACGCGAGCGCGAGAAACAATATAAAAATATTAGGCAAAAAAGTCAAAATCCCGCCGACTCCCGCAATAATACCGTCAATAATCAAAGAATGCACCATTTCGTTTATTTTTAACGCGGTCAAACCTGAATCTATAAATCCCGAAAAATTTTCTATAATAATTTCAAAATATCCTTTAAGCCAGCCGCCGATTAAAAAAGTTAAAAAAAATATAAATCCCATAATTAACAAAAATATCGGCAGACCTGTGAATTTATTTGTCAAAGCCGTGTCGATTTTATCCGTAAACGCCTTTGATTTTTCTTTGTTCACCAGAATTTCTTCTATTACGGTTTCTATAAATTCATATTTTTGATTTATTATATCAGTCTCGTAGCTTCTGTTGATTAATTCTTCAGAAACAGAGTGATATTTTGTCAGCTCCTCGTCTTTTTCCAATAATTTTATCGCGTACCACCGGTAATTTTTAATATCCGGATATTTCTGCCCGAGTTCTTTTGATATAACTGCTATTTTATTCTCTATTTCACGCGAATAAACAAACGGAAATTCCCTGTGTTTAGATATATCCGCACTGACATGCGCCATCTCGAAGTGATGGCTTTGCGAAGTTTTCGCGTGATGCGAGGCGGCGTGAATCAAAATATCAATCCCCGTTCTTTTTATTGCCGAAACGGGTATAACGGGTATGCCGAGCATTTCAGGCAGCCTGTGCAAATCTATTTCCATGCCCCTTTTTTCGACTATATCCATCATGTTTAAAGCCACAACCACAGGTTTGCCAAGTTCAATAAGCTGCAATGTCAGATATAAATTTCTCTCCAGAGACGAAGCGTCAACGACATTTATCAAAACGTCAACTTCGCCGCTCAGAATATAATTTCTCGTCACTATTTCTTCCATTGTATATGAAGTAAGGCTGTATGTTCCGGGCAAATCCACAAGTTTATATGTCTCATTGTGATATTTCATCGCGCCTTCTTTTTTTTCTACCGTCACGCCGGGCCAGTTGGCGACTTTTAGATGCGCCCCCGTGTAAGCGTTAAACAGAGTAGTTTTCCCGCAGTTCGGATTTCCTATAAATCCTATTGTCATTATATATATCCCCCGCTTTTATTTTCGGCTGTATTATTTGATTTTATATCATCTACTTCTATATTTTGCGCAATCGCTTTTCCCAACGCGAACCGCGTTCCCCTGAACACAACTACCAAAGCCGATTTTTTCTTGTTTAACATATATATTTTTGTCCCCGAAATCATGCCGAGGGCTTCAAGGCGTTTCGCCGTTTTGACCGGCAGGCTCATCCCACAGACAAAATAAAATTTATCTTTAATCCCGTCCGTCAATTTTAATGCCATAAAAATTATCTCCCGAATTTATTTTATATTATAAATTATATATCGGGAAATTGCTTTTGTCAATGTCATTATATTTAATTTTCGTATACACAGTCAACCGGATCAAGTATTTCCAATTCTTTCAATATCCAATTAGCCCTGTTTAAATCATCATCAGATAATCTTTCTCTTTTTATAAATTAAATGCCTCTTAATCGGAATAATATTCCGATTATACCATAATTTATATATTATAATCAAGTGGCAGAGGTGATTTTTATTGAAAAAAAGAAAAAATTTTGTCGGAATCAAAATTAAATTTGCAAGATTGGCCGAAAAGCCTAAAGCAACGCAGAAAGATATCAGCGCGCGTTTAGAAATACAGGGAGTTATATTATCGGACAGCGCTATTGGAAAAATAGAAAATGGTTCAAGTTCGATAACAGATATACAAATTTACGCATTTGCCGAAGCTTTAAAAGTTACTCCTGAATGGTTAATCTCAAGAGATTAAAGCAGCCTGTTGAAAATTTTATTTTCATTAGGCTGTTTTTTGTTTATAAAATTTATTGCTTTTTCTTATCCGGATTAATATCTTTAAATCCAAGACCTATAACTTCCCTTGCGTCGGCGAGAATAAAAAAAGCGTTCGGGTCATATTCGTTTATTATATTTCTGAGGGAATATATCTGCGAACGGTCAATAACGCACATTATCATAGGTTTAGATTCTTTGGTAAACCAGCCCCTGCTTTCGATAATTGTTACGCCTCGGCTTAATATTTCCATGATATTATCGGCTAATTCCGTGTATTTTTCGCTTATGATAAGCGCAAGGTTAGTCCTGTCGCTCGAACCGAGAATTGTGTCTAAAACTTTTGTATAAGAAAAAATCGCGATTGCCGAATACAAAACCACCTGCGCGTCCCGCGCTATTAATGCGGCAACAGTAACTACTATCGAATCAAGAATAAACAAAAGAAATCCCGATGTTATATGCGGGAATTTTAATTTTAAGAGCCATATCACCAAATCCGTCCCGCCTGTAGTATAACCGTTGAGATATATTATCCCAAGCCCGATTCCCTGTAAAACCCCGCCGAAAAGCGCGCACAGTTCAAAGCTCAGGATTTCTTTGAACGGATCTAATGCTCCAAAAATATCAATAAAAACCGAAGAGGCGATAACCCCGATTATTGTCTTGAATATAAATTTCAGGCCGAAAATTTTCGCGCATATAATAAACATCGGTATATTTAAAATAATTATTAAAATACCCACCGGAAACGAAGTCAGATTGTTTATTATGATAGATATTCCGGTAAAGCCTCCGACTGCTATTTTTCCGGGAGTTATAAAAAGCCCGATTCCGGCTGAAAAGATAATCACTCCGGCGAAAAAACTTATAAATTCAAACAAAAATTTTAATTTTTTGTGCTTTCTTATAAAAGAAATATTCATGGTTATATAAATCTCCGTATAAATTATATAAATTGTTAATTTTTTGACAATATATATTTTTATTGTTGTAATAGCTTTTTATATTGTGTATAATATTTGTAAAAGATTTGTGTTTTTTTATTCAGGATATATTTATTATGATTGCTCAAAACTATAATAAAAATACCGGCGGCAATAACAAGCGCATGATATTATTTGTATGTACGGGAAATACATGCAGGTCGCCTATGGCTGAATATTATTTTAATTATTCAATAAAAGAAGAAGCGAAAAAATCCGGCAAAATTTTAGAAATAACGGCGGAATCCCGCGGGCTTCACGCTGAGACGGGAAGTTTTATGGCCGGCAACGCCAAAAAAGTTTTGATATCAAATAATATCATAGATAACGATGAGAATATTATTTACAGGGCTAAACAGATTGACGAAGAAATTATAAAAGAAGCCGAATTTATTTACGGGATAACGGTTCATCACGAATTGAGATTAAAAGAAGAATTCCCGGAATTTAAAGATAAGATTTTAAGTATGCCTGAAAATATCGGCGACCCTTACGGCGGGAATCTCGAAGTTTATGAGAAATGTTTTGAAAAAATAAAAAAATCTGTTGATGTTATAATAAAATCACTGACAGAGGAAACTAAAAGATGATAAGGATAATCCCTCTGGCTGAAGAATATATAGACAAAATCGTGAAAATCGAACGTGAAAGTTTCGGCGACCCGTGGAGCAAAAAATTATTTGTCGATTTAATTGACAATCCTTTGGCGGTATGTTTTGTTGCTGTTGAAGACGCTGAAGTTGCGGGATATTTGATCGCGTATCAAATAATTGATGAAATCCAGATATTGAATATTGCCGTTAAAGAATCAAAGCGGAACGGGAAAATCGCGACTGAATTATTTAATGTTATTTTTGAATATGCTAAAATTGAAAGCGTCAAAGAATTTACTCTTGAAGTCCGGCAGTCTAATATTGGCGCGATTGCGTTATATAAAAAATTGGGGTTTAAAATCGACGGCATGAGAAAGAATTATTATAAAAATCCGAAAGAGGACGCGATTTTAATGAGTCTGAAGTTGGGAGAACTTAAAAATAAATGTTAATACTCGGTATAGAAACTTCATGCGACGAAACGTCTGTCGCAATAGTCAGGGACGGCAGGGAAGTTTTATCAAATATAATTTTATCGCAGGCTGATATTCACGCGAAATACGGCGGGGTCGTGCCTGAAATAGCGTCGAGGGCGCACACGGAAGCGATATATTCCCTGTGCGAAGAGGCCGTAAAATGCGTGGGTATTGCAGATATAGACGCAGTCGCGGCGACTTACGCTCCCGGATTGATAGGGGCGTTATTAGTCGGGGTGAATTTCGGCAAAGCGTTGGCGTATAAATTAAATGTGCCGTTTATTCCAGTAAATCATATAAAAGGTCACATCGCTGCCGCTTATCTTGTTGAAGAAGCAAACCCCCGTCAACGGCTTGCGCCGCCGTTTTTGGCGTTTGTCGCGTCAGGTGGGCATACATCGATTATGGAAGTAGGGCGCGACGACCCCGGCGCGCCGTTTTGCTACACCAACTTTAAATTACTGGGAATGACAAGAGACGACGCGATCGGCGAAGCTTTTGACAAGACCGCGAGAGCCATGGGATTTGATTATCCCGGCGGCGCGGAAATAGAAAAATACGCCTGTCTTGGAGATAAAAACAGCGTAAAAATCCCGTTTGCCAAAGTCGAAGGCAGCGAGCTTGATTTTTCTTTTTCGGGGGTAAAAACGCATATAATAAATTATATCAATACGATTAAACAAAAAAACGGCGAATTGACTGAATCTGATAAATATAATATAGCCGCTTCGTTTACTGAAAATATTATATTATCTGTCACATCGAGAATAAAACGCGCAATAAAGTTTACAGGGCATAAAAATCTTGTATGCGCGGGCGGAGTTATGGCTAACGGGCATATTAAAGACGCTCTGAAAAATCTCTGCGATGATTTAAAAATAAAATTATATATTCCGGATAAAAAATATTGCGGGGATAACGCGGCGATGATAGCCGCTCAGGGATTTTATGAATATCAAGCCGGAAATATCGCGGGATTAAACCAAAACGCGTTTGCGTCTGTTGACTGGACTTGAACAAATATTAAATTGCAAGTTATCAACAGCTTTTCATGGGAAATTCTGTTGATATTGTGGAGAAGTCCCGTAAAACGGGCGTTTATGCTTTAGTTAAGTAAAATTCATGTAAAAAATATATGTATAATACAAGGAGTAAAAATATGTCGGTAAACAAAGATGAAAGAGAAAATTTAATTAAAAATGCAACGGACAAATTCGCGAGACTTTTAAATTCCCAGCTTGACCGGGTTGACAAAATAAACGCCGCAGGGGATTTTATTGATTACGCAAAACTTGATAAAATTATTATAGGCATTTGCGGCGGAGACGGGATCGGCCCGATGATAAGCTCGGTCAGCCAATCAGTTTTAGAATACCTTCTCGCGGACGAAGTTAAAAAAGGCAGGGTTGAGTTCAAAATCATAGACGGTCTGACAATCGAGAACAGGATCGAAAAAAACAAGCCGATACCCGACGACGTTCTCGAAGAATTAAAATCCTGCCACGTCATACTGAAAGGCCCGATGGAGACCCCGCAGGCCGGCGACGGCAGGCCGAATATCGAGAGCGCGAACGTCGCAATGCGCAAAGCGTTGGATTTGTTCGCGAATGTTCGTCCTGTAAAAGTCCCGGCGCAGGGGATAGACTGGACGTTTTTCAGGGAAAACACAGAGGGAGCGTACGCAGTCGGCAGTCAGGGGATAAACGTCAGCGACGATCTGGCAATAGATTTCGCGGTCACGACAACCGAGGGGACGAACAGGATCGCGAGATTGGCGTTTGAATTCGCGAAAAACAACAATAAAGACCATGTGACAATCGTGACAAAAGCGAACGTCATAAAAACAACTGACGGCAAATTTTTAAATATATGCCAAAATATAGCGAAAGAATACCCGGATATCAAAACGACTGACTGGATTATAGATATTATGACGGCGGATTTGATAAACGAAAAACGCCGCGCTGATTTTAAAGTATTTATATTGCCGAATCTTTACGGGGATATACTCACGGACGAAGCGGCCCAGATGCAAGGCGGCGTAGGGACTGCGGGTTCTGCGAATATCGGCAAAAAATACGCGATGTTTGAGGCGATTCACGGTACTGCGCCCCGAATGGTCGCAAGCGGCAGGGGGCAATACGCAGACCCGTGCTCGATGCTCAGGGCGTCAAAAATGCTTTTGGATCATATCGGTTATAAAGAGCAGGCCGCAAAACTCGAACGCGCACTTGATATTTGCATGTTCGAGGAGAAGAAACTCGTGATGACGAGCCGCGACACAGGGGCGACGTGCGAGCAGTTCGGCGAATATGTGAAAGAGACGATTCTGGGATTGTAAATTTACAACAACCCCCGTCACTTCGTGTCCCCCCCTTTCAAAAGGGGGCTTTCCGGCAAAGATTTTCTATGTTAAATGTTAAATGTTAAAATATATATTAATTTATAATAAATAAGGATTATTAGAACTATGTCTGAAACAGGAACCGGCAAATCAAAACAAATATCCCCTGCGGTTGTGAACCGTCTGCCCAGATATTACAGGTATCTTACTGAGCTTATATTAGCCGAAAGATTTAAAATATCATCAAAAGAACTTTCCAAAATTATGAACGTGACCGCCTCGCAGATACGTCAGGATTTAAACTGCTTCGGGGGATTCGGGCAGCAGGGCTATGGATATAATATAAAACAGCTCCACATCGAAATAGGTAAAATACTCGGGGTTGAGCGGGGTTTCACGGCTGTTATTGTCGGCGCGGGAAACTTGGGGACGACAATCTCAAAAAGCGGCCTGTTTATTAAGCGCGGCGTGATTTTAAAAGGCCTGTTTGATATAAACCCTGATATAATAGGCAGTGAAATTGCGGGATTTAAAGTCACGGATATAAAAAAAGCGGCGGATTATTGCATTGAAAATAAAACTGACATAGCTGTTTTGACCCTCCCGAAAGACGAGACTGAGCCTGTGGCGAATATGCTCGCGGACGCGGGGGTTAAAGGCTTCTGGAATTTCTCGAACATGGAGCTTAAAATAGATAAACCGGGCGTTAAAGTGCAGAATATGCACATGGGCGATTCTCTGATGACGCTTTGCTTTGACTTAAACAATTAAATTTTTTATTTATCTTCTGAGCATATCCAGATTTTTATATTCGGATAAAAATTTTATTGCCCTTTCAACCGCGTCTTTTGAATCTCCCCACGGCTCGTTTTCGTAGTTATAATCAAATTTTTTCACGAACCATGAAACATCTGCCAATAATTTTTCGCCGTATTTTATCATGACTGATTTGCAGTCGTCGGAGAAATCCGAATATAATTTTTTTGACAGCGAATATTCCCCGGTATAAAGCAGGGACGAATAATGATTTATACAAAAATACGGCTGGTTTAACAGTTTTTGTTTGAATTCTCTTTCGCGTTCCCATAATAAAACCGTATTTTCAAGCATTTTTATCAGGAAAAATTCTATTTTGTCGCAGACATAACAGCTTTGCGACTGCCTGTCGAGTTTTTTGCTGTTTTTTGCCGGATTAAACAACCCGCCTTTTAACGCTTTGTTAATATTAAGCGACAAGTGGCTTTCAATCATAAGAGCCAGAGCGAGGCGGTTTTTCATATTAAACATAATATCAAAATGCTTGCCGCAGAAACCTTTTTTATTCGTTTCGATTCTTATGTCAGGTTCCATCATTGCCGCGCCGAGTATAGTATCGAGTTCAATATCCTCAAGTTTTTTATAAAGCGAGCAAATCGGGCAGCCCGAATATAAATCAAAAGCTTCGTTTACGGGTATCGTGTATATTTTTTCGATCATAAGCAAATAATTTCCTTACATAACTTATATAATTATAAATAATAGATTTAATAAATTTATATTATAATTTTAAAATAAAAATCAAAAATAGTCAAGGGTGAAATTAAATTATATGAATATTTTAAATATTTCGGAATCTGAAAATCAAGTAATAATAGAAAATTTAGAGAATTTTGATTTGTCAGATATTTTTGACTGCGGCCAGTGTTTCAGGTTTAATAAAAATAAAACCGGAAATTATTTTGAGGGGATCGCGTTCGGGAAATATCTGCGTGCGTATCAAAAAAACAATAAAATTTATTTTGAAACGACCCCCGAAGATTTTAGTAATATCTGGCGAAATTTTTTCGATATTGACCGCGACTACAAAAAAATATTTGAGACATTGAGGCAAAAAGACGAAGTTTTAAAAAAAGCGTCGGATTTTTGTCCGGGGATAAGAATTCTAAAGCAGGAGCCTTTTGAGTGCCTGATTTCTTTTATAATCAGCGCGAACAATAATATCCCGAGGATAAAAAAAACAATAGAGAGATTATGCGAAAATTTCGGCGATAAAATAATATATAGCGATAAAATTTATTACGCTTTTCCGTTCGCCGAAAAAATAGCGGGTCTGGCTCTTGACGATCTGGAAGTCATACACTCCGGGTTTCGAGCGAAATATATTCTCGGGGCGGCAAAAAAAGTCGTCGGCGGCGAAATAAATCTTGATTTGATATATGATATGACATTGGACGAAGGTTCTGAATATTTGCAATGGATAAAAGGCGTGGGGGCGAAAATCGCGGCGTGCGTTTTATTGTTCGCGTATAATAAACTTGAATCGTTTCCGATAGATGTATGGATAAAAAAAGTGCTGGAGAAATATTATCGCACAGATTATTTTTCACCTTGGGAATACTTCGGCGAATATGCCGGAATAGCGCAGGAATATTTATATTATTATGAAAGAAAGCAATAAAATTTTAAAGTTTTTAATTCATGAATTTTTTATATATTTTTGAGGGATAAAATTATGGTCAAAGACAGGGACACAACAGTAGGTTATCACTGCCCCTTTTGCGGAATGTCTATATTAAACAGGATAAATATATTCTCGATGAGCGGCAATCTAATTAAAATGAAATGCGTGTGCGGAAGCAGCGAGCTTGTCGTGCAAATGCTGAAAGACAATAAATTTAAAGTTACTGTCCCGTGCATATTATGCCCGAATTCACACTCGTTTACGTTATCTTCGGGAACGTTTTTTCAAAAAGACCTTTTTGCCCTTTCGTGTAAATTCACGGCTATAAATATATGCTTTATCGGCAAAGGCAATAAAGTATATGACGCGTTGAAAAAAAACGAGGAAGAACTGATGCAGACTTTTGCCGCCTACGAAGAAGAATACGGGGAGGTTTTAGACGATTTATCCGCTGAAGATTTATTATTTGACGACGATTATTTTAACGAATACGACGATTTTGATGATGATTTTGACGATATAGAAGATGCAGAAGAATTTGATGACGATTTCGATGGCGATTTTAGTCATGAGAGAAAAAAGCCGGGATTTGTATTATATAAAAATAAAAAATTCGTTCCTGGTTCTGATAATCCTGATAATTATGATAATTATGAAAACTCCGGCGATACAGAGCTGAAAGCTATAAAAAATACAAAAAATATAGAAGAGATAGAAAACATAAAAATCGGCTCATATCAGATTGTTTCGCAGATTCTGGATATTTTATCGCAGCTTTACGACAAAGATAAAATTTTTTGTAAATGCGGAAATCTTGACGGCAAAATAGTTATTTTAAACAACGCCGTTCATATAGAATGCAAAAACTGCGGGTCTTACAGAAATATAAAAGCGTCTAATGTTTCAGACACAGAATATTTAAACGACATAGACGCGTTATATCTGGATTACGATGACAAATAAAGCCTGAATTTTTATACTTTTTTCAGAAAACCAAAAGTAAGTAACACTCCCTTTTGTTATGACATAATATATTAACAGAAGGGAGGTATTAATTCATGGGTTGTTTTAATAACGGTTGCGGCGACGGCAATAATGGGAATAGCTGGTGGTGGATAATCATCATAATTGCGGTTATTATTTTGTGTTGCTGCAACGTCTTCTAAATTATAAAAAATCAAGCTATATATTTATAGATAAACTGTAACTATCGGGTAATTAATAATCTTAAAAATTATAATATATTACAACTTCCTTTTATTATATTATTATACTATTGTATTATCTGCGAGTAATTTTGTAAAAACATAAAAACACAAAAAGTAAACGGCTGTGAAATAAAATATCCCTGTAAATAATATACCGGGACTTTTATCCGCCGTTAAAATAAAAGATTTATAAAGATTTAACGTAAAAAATAAAAAATAATCGCGCAGGGAACGCGTCAACGCGTTCCCTGCGTAAAATTTTATCTGAATTCAACATCGTCTCCGTATAATAACTGCGAATTGCTTTTGATATAATCAATTAATTCATCAATCTGCGCGTATGCAATAGAAACATACGTGTCAGCCGCCCCGCAGTACATCGCGATTCTTCCCGTATCGGCGTCGCATAAAGCCGCGCACGGGAATACTACGTTGTCAACAAAGCCCGTCGTCTCATACGGAGCCTCAGGTGTTAAAATAAAATCCCTGCATCTGTAAAGCACTTTCGACGGCCTGTCAATATCAAGCAAAGCCGCCCCCGTGCTGTAAACAAATCCGTTGCAGGTAAAACAAACCCCGTGATATATAAGCAGCCAGCCCTCTGACGTTTCTATCGGGATAGGCCCCGCGCCTATTTTAGTCCCCTGCCACGAACCGCCGCCTCTGGTCATTACCCTGCGGTGTTTGCCCCAGTAAGTCATATCGGGGCTTTCGCTTAAAAATATATCTCCGAACGGGGTATGCCCTGTATCGCTCGGGCGGCTGAGGAGAACATAATTGCCGTTTATTTTTCTCGGGAATAAAACGCCGTTTCTGTTAAACGGTATAAACGCGTTTTCAAGGCGTATAAATTTTTTGAAATCTTTTGTTTTGCCGAGGCCTATCGTCGGCCCGCCAAAATCCGTGCACCACATAATATAATATGTATCTTCGATTTTTACGACTCTTGGGTCATAGGCATAATTTGGCTGATACAGCGCGCCGCTTTCGTCAACCCATTTTATTTCTTCGTCGTCAATATCCCATTTAAAACCGTCTTTACTTGATCCTACATGAATATACATTCCCCCGTCTCTATGGTCCGACCGAAAAACCCCTGCAAATCCGTCGCCATACGGGACCAACGCGCTGTTGAAGATTCTTGACGATCTTTTAGTTGGATTGCGTTTTATTATAGGATTTCCGCTGTGCCTCCATGTTACGTCCGTACAGCCCGCGGGTTTATCCTCCCATGGAATGTTTTTTATAGATTCGCCTATTACTTTGATTTTTGACATTTTACACCCTCCTGATTTTATAAAATTTAATTATATTAATTATAACACGAATTATAAAATTTTTTATGAACTTTTTTTATTTATCAACTATCGACAACAAAACCGCTTTTTTTGAGTTTAATTAATGCGGCGCGTTTGGATACGCCGTAAACTTCGGTTATGCGTTCCGGAAGCAAATCTTTTGCGAGTATATCCAGATCGTCGTCCTGATTTAAAACTATATGCCCTTTCCACACGTCATATTCGCGCATAAGCTGATTGACAAACGGAATAAAAGTCGCGTTGGGCATAGCGAGAGACGCCGCAAAACAGTCAGCATGATGTTCCATCCACGATTTCGCGGTCTTCAGAGAGCGGCTTCCCCCGAAATTTTCTACTGTGTCGCGGCGGCAGTAAACAATCGGCGGCAGTCTTTTTTTATTTATATTATTATTTTCTTCTTCATATATTTTATATACTTTCGGATGTATCATAAGATGCCCGCCTTCGTGCAGTCCCGTAAACATCGCGAGGCCTTCCCTGCCCGGTTCCATCACAAAATTGTCGATAATAACAGTATTTTCTTTGACAAGCATATTTGATACGCGCATATTCTCTCTGTCAAATACTTTTAGAGTTCCGCCGCGAAAAGCGACCGCGCCTAATATTTTTTTGTCCGGGTCTGGGTTATATATATCTTTAAACATTAGCGTCACGCCAAGATACGATTCTAAAAAATGCTCAAAACGGATCATTCCGGGTTCACGCAACAGATTCGGCTTGTAATCTTCTATCACATCATGCGCAAACCCGCCGATTTCACGGTCGTATAAAACCGGCGTGTTGTTATTATTATAATCGACCCGGTTTATTTTCATAGTAATCATTGTTATTGTTCACCACTTTCCCGCCGCTCCTTTTTTGCCTCTATTTCGCGTATGAACCGTTTCCAGTCTTCTTCGGTTGCGTTGCCTGCTTTTGTCTGCCGGAGCGCAAAACGCGCCAGCGTCCCCACTTCGTCATACATCAGCGTATCTTCGATGTCATACGGCACCTCTCCGTTTTCATAGCTTGCCAAATCGTACATTCTCGCGGTTTCTTCTTCAGTCAAACCGAGAAACCGGGCGAATATTTCCATTTTTTCAGGGTCGAACGGACGGCGGCGGCGATTTTCTATATCGCTCAGAAAGCTGACTGATATACCCAGTTCTTTTGCCATGTCAGACAGAGTCAGCTCACGCGGGTCGCCCATACGTTTTCTTTTAATAAAATCCCCGAATCTCATACGTTTTTCATGCATATATCTTTTACCTCCATGCCTGATTGCGTTGTTACGCTGCCGGGCGTAATTATATTATGCCGTATATTTTTTTATTTGTCAAGAGATATTTTAATTTTTCTTTTGTTTTTATAATATTTATGCTATAATTAAAATTAAATAAAATATAATCAGGAGATAAATTAACGCATTGTGCTAATAAACGCCCTCTTTAGCGGCATAGCCGCGTAAAGGGGGTGGCACGCAGTGCCGGGGGATTCATAAATTTGATTTCGATTTCGTTCGGGAAAATCACCCGTCAGCGGCTGCACCGCTGCCACCCTCTTTTGCGAAAGAGGGCTTTTCGAGAAAATCCCAGTTTTTCGCAGTTTTTTCTATTAGCACCACGAATTAATTTAGATAATTATTATGAACGCAAAAGAAAAATATATCATGTCGCTCGATCAGGGGACGACGAGTTCCCGCTGTATAATATTTAATAAAAACAGCGAAATAGTCAGCATGGCTCAAAAAGAATTCAAGCAATATTATCCAAAAAACGGTTGGGTCGAACACGACGCGGACGAGATTTTAACAACGCAGATCAGCGTGGCGCGTGAAGCTATGCAAAAAATAAATACGGATTATACAAGTATCGCCGCTATTGGAATCACAAATCAGCGCGAGACTACTGTTGTCTGGGACAAAAACACAGGCCGTCCTGTATATAACGCCATAGTCTGGCAATGCCGCCGAACGGCAGATATTTGCGATAATCTGACAAACGAAGGCTGGAAAGGTAAAATCCAGAATAAGTGCGGGCTTATTATCGACGCGTATTTTTCAGCGACTAAAATAAAATGGATTCTCGATAATATTCCCGGAACGCGTGAAAAAGCTGAAAACGGCGAGCTTTTATTTGGAACAGTCGATACATGGCTTATCTGGAATCTGACCGGAGGCAGATTACATATAACTGATTATTCCAATGCATCGCGCACAATGCTGTATAATATATTTGAACTCAAATGGGATGATGAAATTCTTGAACGTCTTGATATACCTAAGTCTATGCTGCCTGAAGTGAAACTATCAAGCTGCATTTACGGCGAGAGCGACCCGGCTGTATTTGGCGGCCCCGTGATTATCTCAGGGATTGCGGGAGATCAGCAGGCGGCATTGTTCGGTCAGGCGTGTTATGAACCCGGCATGGTTAAAAATACTTACGGAACGGGTTGTTTTATGCTTATGAATACAGGCGAAAACCCCGTGCTATCCCAAAACGGGCTGCTCACGACTATTGCATGGGGAATTGAAAATAACAAAATAGAATACGCCCTTGAGGGTTCTGTTTTTACTGCGGGAGCGGCTGTGCAGTGGCTACGCGATGAAATGCGCATGATAGATAATGCGTCCGAATCTGAATCTTGGGCGGTTAAAGTCGAAGATACGGCAGGAGTATATATTGTTCCGGCGTTTACCGGGCTTGGCGCGCCTTACTGGGACGCGTATGCGAGAGGGACAATTACCGGGCTGACTCGGGGGACAAATAAAAGTCATATTATACGCGCCGTACTGGAATCGCTCGCTTACCAGACTTTTGATATTTTAGAGGCGATGCAGGCAGATTCCGGTATTTCCCTCAAAACGTTAAAAGTAGACGGAGGGGCATGCGCCAATAATTTTCTTATGCAGTTTCAGGCGGATATAATTAATACGTCTGTGCAGCGTCCCTTATGTATAGAAACTACGGCGTTAGGCGCGGCTTATCTTGCCGGCCTTGCGGTAAATTACTGGTCCGGTAAAAACGAAATTATCTCAAAATATATGATTTCGAGAATTTTCAATCCGCAAATTAATATATCACGCCGCGGCGAATTGATAAACGGCTGGCATAAAGCAGTTGAACATTCGCTGAAATGGGCTGAAATGGGCTAAAATGGATTGAAATTAATTAAAATAAAAAAAGCCCCTTTTTTGAAAGGGGTGTCGGCGGTTGCGCCGCCAACGGGGATTGCGCTGTGCTGCTGTATGGGGAGTTCGCAACCCTTCGTCAACATTTTATGTTATGTTGCCACCCTTTTCAAAATAGGGCTTTTGCGTGAATTTCAGATATTTTATATATTATTTTATTTATGATTATAATAAAAATCGTCAGTTTGATTTAATATATTTTAGCACACACCGGTCACAACCCAGTCACAAAACAAAATATTTTATATATTTTTCAAAAATTTTTATAGCAAAATAATATAAAAACGAAAGGAGCCGGAATCCGGCTCCATATATATGTAGAAGGTAGGTACCACATATTTTAACGTTGGGTTGTTTTATACTTGTTTTCTATTTTATTATTAACTTATTATTAGTTGCAGCAGCAACACAAAACTATGATTATTATGATTATCCAAATTATCCATTCGCAGCCACCGCCGAAAAAGCCGTCATCGCAGCCGCAGCCGTCTCTTCTGCCAAATCCAAATCCCATGCTTTTCACCTCCTTTATTATTATTTTATGCGGCGAATATAAAATGGTGAGTGTAAAAACTAAAAATCGCAGGATTTAATTACTGTTAAAATTTTTATATTATTAACATTTTTTGCCTTGACAAATAAATCCATTTTAATTATGATTATAATAAAATATATTTCAAATTCCGAACTTATGTATCGAAATTCGAAAAAATATTATAAAATCATAAAAGAATAAAAATAAAACGGAAATGAGAAAGGTAATGGGTGAAAAAAATGTTTAAAATTGCAAAAGAATTACTGACGAACAAAAAATTTCTTATCGGTTTGATAGTTATTGCGCTGGGCGTAACGATAATTTTGTCGGGTATTACGGGCGCATGGTGGTATATTACTTCAGATGACGATGCTAGTCTGGCCGCGTCTTTAGATATGGGAAATCTGGAAGTTTTAGTTGAACTAATCGGACCTGCGCCAGATAAAGTTTATCACCCCGGAGATGAACAAAGTTTTAGCGTTGCCGTTGAAAACAAAGGAAGCGCCGATGCTTTTGTGAAATTGGATTTTATCGGAGATGATGACAGTGAATCAGGAAATGTAAAAGTGCATATAAAATCTGATGTGATTGAAGAATTAACAAAACCTTCGAATGAGTATATCGATTTTGAAGGCGATAGTTTTTGTCTATATATGGATAGTGGCAATAATATCTATCTGGCTCTGTATGGAGAAACTACAGTGACTTTAAAAGATTGCGTCACAGTAAATTTAATTGGCGGCAGCGACGACGAGACTGATAATTACAGCGATGAGGATATAGGAATGAAGAACGATACTATGAACTCTACTGTTGAAATTACATTAGAGTGGGAAGCTACGCAGGCAATCAGGGAGGCTGTTCTGGCTAAATTCGGCATAGATATGTTTGATTTAGATATTATTGCTTTTGAGTAAGATTAATAATTATACATAAAAACACGTTGATTTGATATTTTAATAAAATGAAAAATGTTTTAAAAAATACATATAAAATAACAATAAATATTATATTGTGGCTGTCAGTCCTGCTGGCATTATTTCTGTTGGCGGGCAGCATTTTCAAAAATGAAAAGCAGTTGTCTCCATGGGGGACCGGGTTTTTTACGGTATCGACAGGCAGTATGTCCCCCGCTATTTCTGCCGGGAGCCTGATTTTTGTGCGTGAAGTTCGCGCCGAAAAAATCAAGCTTAACGACGTTTTGACTTTTTACGAATCAGAAGATACTAATACTATCACTACTCACCGGGTTGTCGGTATAGATATAAAAGATTCCGGCTATGTTTATATCACAAGGGGCGACGCAAATAATATCGACGACCCGCCGGTATTATATAAAAATGTAATCGGGCGGGTGGTTTTTTCACTGCCTTTACTGGGATTTTTGCCAAATTTATTGAAAAGCCCTGTATTTATCGGCGGTTTTATAATAATTATTGGCGGAGTTGTATTGTTTTTGGGAATAAAAGATTTTAGAAAAAAACAAGTTTTGGTTTTGCTGATATTAACATTAACGATTAATATTATAATATCGGCAATGCCAAGCGGCGCGTGGTGGCATATACAAGGCAAAGAAACGGTAGAATATACAATAAAAGCGTCTTATTCTCCTTCTGAACCTGTTACAAATCCGGAACCCAGACCGGAAGTAATAACTGAACCCGCTACACAGCCTGCTGTTATTACTCAGCCACAAACGGAAACAGAGCAACCTGAGACAGAAACGCCCACAGAATCCACGGCAACAGAAACACCAAATGAAACGGAGGAAAAACCGGAAACAGATGTTGAACCGGATATTTCAGAAACTCAGGCGGCGATAAAACCGCCTAACGAAATATCAACAGAGCCAATAATAGAATTACCTATAGAATCAAATGAAAAATTTTATGATGAAAATAAAAATAAACGAATAACGCTGGTCAACGGTTGGTTCGCTGAGTATGACAAAGATAACGACGTCTGGTATATATATGACGAAAACGGGATTTTACTTGGCACGATAATATTGCCGGAAGGCAAAACCATTGAAGATTTCGATATAGAGTATATAAAATCGCATTTAATACCTTTTGTAAATATATATTCAGAAACAGAGTCAAAGCCGGAACTGCTAAAATCCAATCCGTCGACGGGCAACAATTCCCACGTTTTATTATTCGGACTGTTGATTATATGCGCCGCTTTTGTTTTAATCATACTCCATAAGCAGCATAAAAAATTAAAATAACGTGAACCCGGCGAAAAAAGCAATCCCCGTAAAAAACGGGGATTGCTTTTTTTATATGCATTATTTAAATTTCAGAGTTAAATTTTTCTAATTTATAGCAGCCTTCCTCGTTTAACTCTCTAATGCCGTTTATATAATCATAACCTAAATTTCTGTAAAAATCACATGCCGTAATCGACGCCCATAATTCCGTTCTTTTCGATTTTAAAAAATATTCGTCGTTTTCCAGAGTTTTCACGATCAGCGTTCCAATCCCTTTACCCTGTAATTCAGGCAAAACAAATATAGTTAAAAGAATACTTTCGTCTTTCTTTCCCTGAAAACATGCAATAGAGCCACAGCCGACTACATTATCGTCTGTACAGGCGACATAAAAGTGTGATTTTGCACTCAATTCCAATACTTTTTTATTGCTGTACATCTGCGCCATTTTTTCCATTTCGTCTACTGAATAGTCTTTTATATTAACTTCTAAAAAGTTTCTGCGGATTATTTCAGATACAATATCCGCGTCGTTATATGTGAACCGCCTGATTTTAATATTCATTTATATTATACGCCGCCTGATTTTAAATTTATTTTTAATATTATAGTTTAACCGGAATTTGTTAAATAACTTTGGAGCAGTTCAAACAGTACATCAGCGTCAACCGGTTTTCCGATATGGTCGTTCATTCCCGATTCCAGACATTTTTCAATATCTTCTTTGAATACATTTGCTGTCATCGCGATAATGGGAATATCTTTAGCGTGTTTAATATCTATATCCCGTATCGCTTTCGTTGCCTCATAACCGTCCATCTCCGGCATATTTACGTCCATTAAGACCAAACTGTATTTTTCGGGCTTATCCCTGAACATATCAACCGCAATCTTTCCGTTTTCGGCATAATCAATAGAAACATTGGTTTCTTCCAAAACTGCGCCTATAATCTCCCTGTTTATCTCGACGTCTTCAGCTATAAGCAAAGTATACGGATGAAAATCGTAAAATTGTTTGGATATGCCATGCCGTATGCTGTTTGACGGCTCATTAATCTGTTCGCCTATACAAATATTTATAGCGTTGATAAGAGTCGACGAGAACAGAGGCTTTGAGACAAAATGCCTGACTCCGGCAGAAAGAGCGTCTTTTTCAATAGTATTCCAGTCAACTTCCGAAATCATAATAATTATCGAATTTTCGCCGTTAATATCTTTAATTTTTCCGGTCAGTTCGATTCCGTCCATATCAGGCATTTGCCAATTAATAAAAAATATGTTATAAGGCTTATCTTTCGTGTTTCTAAGCATTTCAATGGCTTGTTCGCCATTGCCCGCAACGTCACATGAAAGTTTCAGCGTTTTCATGACATTAATAAAATAACCCCGTGTCTCGGCCGAATCATCTATTGCAAGAATATGTAAATCTTCAGGTTTTATGTTCGCGGACAGATTTGGCTTAGTATTTGGGGATCCCGCAAGTTTTACCGCCCTTATCGTAAATATAAACGTCGCGCCTTTTCCAAGCTCAGATTCGATCCATATTTCGCCGCCCATTAATTCAACAATACGTTTGGATATGGCAAGACCCAAGCCTGTGCCGCCAAATTTTATACTGATGCCTGCGTCGGCCTGATTAAAAGGCGCAAACAGCCGGGTTTGCTGTTCATGTGAAATCCCGATTCCGGTATCGGCAACTTCGAACCTGAGTATAATATCATTCCCGGACTCTTCGGTTTTTTTAACGCTTAGTACAATAGTGCCTTTTTCCGGCGTAAATTTTACCGCATTTGTCAATAAATTTGTTATGACCTGCGATAAATGCAACTCGTCGCCTTTAATATATTCAGGAATATCCTCGCTGAGATTAACTATAAAATTCTGCCGTTTTTCCTCAACCCGTACATTTGCTACGTTTGTTATGTTTCTAAGCATTTTTTCAAAATTCAATTCACCGTATGACAATTCAAATTTATCAGCTTCAATTTTTGACATATCGAGAACATCGTTGATAATATCAAGCAGCTGCCTGGACGCATTGCCCGCTCTTTCAAAGCAATAATTCTTTTTTTCAATATCATTTGTATTCGCTCCTATGTTTATCATGCCGATAATCGCATTCAAGGGCGTGCGTATTTCATGGCTCATTTGGGACAGAAAAAGCCCCTTTGCGCTTGAAGCCGAGTCCGCCTGAATTTTAAGCTCGGTAACTACGTCAATCATACGGCGGTAATTGCTTATATCGTTCATGGTAACTATATAGCCCATATAATACCCGCTTTCTGATATTATATCTTTTGAAAGCGAATAATTGCGTAATTCTTCTTTGGTTTTGGTTGAAACGGTTATTTCCGCGCCGCTGATTTTTTCCTGTTCGTCTGAAAATAATTTTTCGTATATATCCTCCGGATTAAATTCAACCGAGATTGACCGGAGATAATCTGCCGCTTCCCGGACAGGCGTTTTATCCGTGATAATTTTTATTTCCGGAAACGCCTTTTGGAACGCAGGATTGATATTAGTGATAAATCCCGCCCGGTCCACTACTATTGTGGCCTCCGATAAAGTATCGAAAATTTCCGAAGCCGTAGTTTCTTTTATATCAAACAGCCTCATTTGCATAGAATAAATGGCAAATGTTCCGTACATGATGATAAAAGCGAAAGGGGTTAAATCAAATCCGACGTCAAAAATATGAAAAGAATATAAAATATTCAAAACGGCCGGTATCGCTATTCCAACCCCGACAAGCCCCAAG
Organism: Oscillospiraceae bacterium; assembly: GCA_009783265.1. Lineage (GTDB taxonomy): Bacteria > Bacillota > Clostridia > Oscillospirales > WRJC01 > WRJC01. The sequence goes on along the minus strand of WRHM01000007.1, from coordinate 80,087 downwards.
AAAGGCTTTTGTTTAATATTTTTAATAATATATATATACAGGACAACAAAAGCCAGAACCACAGGTATATAAGAAATCACTGCATGGATCGGGAATAGCTTCCCGGCAATCGGAGTGAGTTCTTCATATCCGGAAATAAACTCATTGTGAAGCGGATTTGTCCAAAGCAGCAATAAATCAAAAACGGTGAATATAATCAATATCCGCAAGACCCATATATTCGTCGCATATTTAGATTCGGCAAAATGCAGTATATAAACTAATAAAACAGCCGGAACAATACAAACCAGAGATTGCGTCAACGGGTAAATTATTGCGTGAATTTCGTCGTTTATTAAACAATTTATCCCGTTAAAAAGTACCCAAAAAGAATACAGCAACCCTAATACGGAAAAAATTTTGAGTTTAATATTGTGTTTTCCCCGAAACCATAAGCTGGTGATTATATAAATAAACCCACAAAACAATAAAAGTGAGAAAATAAAAACAATTAATTTGACTTCCATTTTTTTGTTATCGCCTTTCATAAGATAAATATCTTAAATTATAATAGCAAATAATTTATGAAAACAATATCACTGTTATATTATACAATGCGAATTATATCATAAAATATTAACAATCGCAAGAGTCAAATGTAAAAAGTTTAAAAAATTTGTCGAAAAGCGTCATAATATTGAAAAACTCGTCGAAAAAGCCCGGATTAAAAATCCGGGCTTTTTGTTTTACTGATGTTTTAGATTAATTTATTTTTTGCGCGTATGACAATCCGGGTCGGGTGCAATTCTTCATCCAGACTCAGCGGCATTTGCGATTTTTCTGTCAGTTCGTCTATAAACAAATCAAAATAAGACAGGCTTTTATTTGAAATATCAATGCTCCCCATGTCTTTTTCGCCTATAACAAGACGCGTATTCGCGCCGCCGTCAGTCGATTCCAGAAATCCCTTCGCTCCAAATATACGCAGGCATTCATTTCCCCATGAGCCAAATCCGGCAGGGTTCGCGTAATTTATAACCGCGTTCGCAACCCCTCCGTTTTCGAGTTTTATCATACACGAACACGCAGTGCGCATTCCCCCGGTATGCACGGGATTGCCCAACTTTGTTTCTATAGAATATATATCTTTGATTCTCACTCCGGCCGTATGCTCGATAAAACGCATGGCGTGTACCCCTGCCTGACGTAAAAGCCCGCCGTCTATGTATTCTTCTTCGTCCTGTGGCCTTCTGTTATGATACGGATACGATTTTTGCGCGTAAACCTGCATAATATCGCCCAGAATGCCTGATTTTGCAATATCGCGCATTGCTAAATACGGCTGCGCAAAAGTAGTCCCCGCCATTTCATGAAAAAGCGCGCCTGATTTAACAGCGGCGTTTAAAATTTCATCTAATTCTTTTTCTGTCAGCGCGCACGGTTTTTCCGCGTAAACATGTTTATGATATTCCAAACATTTTATTGCGTCCGTCGCTTGTTTCCGGCGTATAGGCGAACACAGCGAAACAAAATCGACGTTTCCGTCATGTATAATTCCGTCCAGCTCGTCATAAAATTTTATTGCCGAAATATCAAAACCGGAATTAATAATAATATTTTTATCAATTTGAGAAACGGCAATTAATTTAGTTTTTGGATTGTGTTTTAATTCATCAAATATCTGATGGCCGTTAGTGCCGTATAATGCTGCGCCGACAGGCGGCGCAATTAATTTATCCGCCATTTTTTTATGCTCCTCTCTTTTAAATTTAAATCTATTTTGCCGCAATCTTCAGACTTTTCGGCTTTGCCGCCCATGAAAATGCCGGATCAAACTTGTCAAACTCAGACGGAAGCAGAGTTTTTTCATAACATGAATAAAGCGCGCTGTCAAGCGTCGGGCAAAAAACGCCTTTGCTGTTTTTTATTTTTATATCTTCCGGGAAATTTACGACGGGAATTTGAGATAACGCGTCGCACATATAAACATGCGGGTAAACAGTTTCCGCGCCGCATGATATAACAGAGCCGTCCGTAATATAATCAAGCATTGCTTTAAGTTTCCGCGATTCTTCTTCCATAGTAAACGGACTGCCGTAGATTTTTTCCGTTCCGTCCGGAAACCGCGCATGAACCAGACTGTCATTTGTAATATCGTTAAGCCCGATTACCGCGTTTTCAAATTCATACGTGAATACGGGCGGTTTCAAAATTGTGCACGCATGGCTGACCGCATAATAAAATTCTGTTTCTGCCTGATTTGAAAATACGCCTTTTAAAAAACAAGTGTCATAAGTTTCGATTTCTTTTGCCCGATATAATTCAGGCGTTATTTGTTCAGGCAAAAGCGATGTTTCTATTGATTGCCCCATTAAAAAGAAAATATTGTGAAGATAATGCGCCGTCGCGTTTGCCATAATAGAATCGTTGACATAATTGCCGTTTTTATCATATAAGCGGCCTTTCCACGACGAATCCCGGTAATAATTATCTTCGCGTGTAGTGCAGACCAATGTTTTCAACCGGACAGGCTTGCCGAATATCCCTGATAAAATATCTTTTTTCAAAGAAAGCATAGTTTGGGAAAAAGACCATTGAAAGCCGACCCCGACGCGTTTTCCGCTTGAGATTTCAACTTGCCTTATAGCTTCCCAGTCCGATAGGCGGCAAACCAAAGGCTTTTCGCATAAAACATCAGAGCCGTTTGATAGCGCGGTCTCGCATTGGCTGCGGTGCAGATAAATCGGCGTGGAGATAATTGCAAGCTGCGCGTCTTTTTCGCGGTAAAAATCTGACAATTCCGTGAAAACCGGGATTTTTCTGCTTTTCAGCATATCATAATAATGGCTTTTTTCAGCGTAAGGGTCAACAATGCCTTCCAGAGAAATCATATCCCAGTCCAAAACGCCTTCTTCAAAATAATTTAAGTATGACGCGCCGTATCCTCCGACCCCGACCATAACAGTTTTTACTTTTTGTTTTTTCATTAAAATTACCCTCTCTTTTTCACTAATATAATTATAATTTTATAATTCTTCCTGCCATTCATGCAAATGCTGTTTAATAAAACTATCGTCGTTTAATTCCGGGTAATCAATATAAACCCTGTCGATTTCCGCCGCCTGACCCGGAGAAAGCGTTTCACCGGGATTTATGCACCATATACCCTCAAAAATACCCTGCCGCCTCAGCACTTCGTGTATTCCCGGAATACATCCCGCGTATTTATTGGCCGCGTCAAAAAAAGCGGCGTTCGCGTCCGTTATTTTCACAGACAGCGCGAGCAGTTCAGCCGGAATATCTTTTTCGTTTCTATATTCTCTTATTTTTTCAAATAAATCCGCAACGGTTTTCGTCCATACCGCCCAATGCCCCAGAAGTCCTCCGACAAACCGTTTCTCAATTTTTTTTCCACTAATATTAAATTCATATTTTGTGAGCAAATCAATTAATATATTATCGTCATTACCCGTATAAAGCGCGATTTCATCGCGTCTTTCAGATAATGCAACCCCGCGTACAAGCTCGATTGTCTGATAGCGGTTAAACGGGGCGCATTTTATCGCGGCAACGCCGTCAATATCAGCAAGGCGTTTCCAGTAATCCGCCGAAAAAATCCGGCCGCCCGCCGCAGGCTGCAAATAAAATCCGATGACAGGCATAATTTCCGCAATAATTTTTGTCCGCTCAATCATTTCATCTTCGGATAAATCTTTAAGCCCTCCCGGGCTCAGAAGCGCCGCGTCCGCTCCGGATTCTAAGGCAAAACGCGCTTCCGAAACAGCCTGTTCAGTCTTGCCGCATATGCCTACTATTTTAATAATCGCTTTATTATTTTTCTTTTCAAACCGTGCGATTTCGTCTAAAACAGTTTTAACGACCGCATAAAATAAATTCACTTCGGGCGATCTGATTTCAAACTGCGTCGTATGCACTGCCACAGCTATCCCGCCCGCCCCGGCATGCAGATAATATCTCACAAGAGTTCTTTGTCTTTTTTCGTCAAATTTTCTGTTTTCATCGAGAGCCAACGGAATTGCCGGAATCACCGTGCCTTTATTTAAAATAGCACATGCCTCGCTTCTCATTGATTTCATAAATTTAATAATCCCCCTTTTTTTCTTCAAAATGGGTGGGTTTTCCGAGTGAACGCCCGCCCGACATAATCCATTCCGCCTGCCAGTCAATCATTGTTTCGAGCGAAACGGACGGATAACCGAATAATTTTGTCATTTTCCCTGAATTGCTGAAAAGGGCCGTTTGCGATAATTCCTCCCCGTCGCAGAATAACGCCTCTTTGTTTAATAACTTCCCGAATTTTCGTGCGGTCAAAGAAACCGAAACAGTTTCGGGCCCCGTTACGTTAACATAAAATATTTCAGGCTCGGCGTATAATAAACTTCTTATTGCTACTTCATTTGCGTCTCCCTGCCAGATACAGTTAAATACAGGCATTCTTAGTGAAATCGGGATTCCGGCATAAACTTTTTCAGCAATGTCAAACAATACGCCGTATCTGAGATCAACTGCATAATTCAAGCGATACATAGTTATTTTTGTCCCGAAAGTACGCGCGGCATATTCAAACACACGCTCCCTTGCCAGACAACTCATCGCGTATTCACCCATAGGCTCCGGCGTCGTTTCTTCGATTGCGCCTCCGGATACAGCCGACATCTGGGGATATAAATTCCCCGATGAAAAAACGACGATACGCGAATTTTTATAGCGTTCAGCCACGCGCGAAGGCAGCCAAGCGTTCATCGCCCACGTCAGATATTCCTGACCGTTTGTGCCGAATTTGCGTCCCGCCATATAAATAATATTAGGCGCGTCCGGCAATTTTTCCAACGCGCCGCTTTCGAGTAATTCCGCGCTTATTATATCAACGCCGTTTTCTTTCAGAAGATTTACGGAAAACTTATCTGTAAACCGTGAAACCGCAATCACTCTTGAATTTGAGCCGGCTTTTTCTATAGCTTTTTTTGCAAGCAAACAAAGAGTCGGCCCCATTTTTCCGCCCGCTCCGAGAAAAATTATATCGCCCTCGATTTTCTTCATGTCAGATATAAGACGTTCCGACGGAGAAGTCAGCAAATCATTAAGTTTTTTTTCGTTCCACATATAAAATCTCCCTATTTTAGTTTATAAAAAATCTTGACTTTTTTACCTGTATGTGCTATCATGTGCTATAATAAATACGCAATAAAAAAATTAAAAAGGAGTAATATTTATGTTAAAAGCGGGTCTTATAGGAATCGGCGCGATGGGAAGCGGCCATCTTGATAATTATTTCAGATTAAAAAAAGAAAATAACCCGGATATTAACTTGGTGGCGGTGTGCGATATTGATGAAAACAAGTTTAAAAACAACAAAAAAATCGAGGGCAATGTCGATGGAGTTGGCGGCGGCGGAGACGTGGATTTTTCGTCTCTTAACTGTTATACTGACGCAGACGAAATGCTTGCCAAAGAACAGCTTGATTTAGTCACGGTTGCCCTCCCGACTTATCTGCATTGTGAATACACGGTCAAATGCCTGAATAAAGGCATAAATGTTTTCTGCGAAAAACCCATGGCTTTAAATCCGGCGCAGTGTCAGGAAATGATTGACGCGTCAAAACGCAATAACAAAAAACTGATGATAGGACATTGTTTAAGATTCTGGGGACAATATGAAGAGACTAAGAAAATTATAGATTCCGGTAAATACGGCAAACCTATAGCCGCATATTTTTTCAGGGGCGGCGATACTCCGGCATGGAGCTATCAGAACTGGCTGCTCAAAAGAGAATGCGGCGGCGGGGCGTTGCTTGACCAGCATGTCCATGACGTAGACACAGTTAATTATTTCTTCGGAATGCCGAAAGCCGTCAGCGCGCTTGGAAGTATATTATACCCGGGAAGCGGTTATGATTCTGTCACGGCACAGTATATTTACGACGAGCCTATGGCGATAAACGCTCAGGACGACTGGGCTCTCGCCTACGGCGGATTTTCAATGACGTTCAGGGTAAATTTTGAGCGCGGCTCTATAATCATGGGCGATAAAGGCTTTATTATGGCAGGCAGAGGTGAAAATGCGCAGGCTCCCAACGAAAAGCCTTTTACTCCTGAATATGACACCGAAAATGCGTATTATAAAGAGTTGAAATACTTTGCTGACTGTATTATAAACGATAGCCCTGTAATTATCAACCCGCCTGAGGATTCGATGAATACGATCAGAATAGTCGCCGCAGAAATAGACTCTGCGGACAAAGGCGGCGTTATAGTAAATATCAAATAATTTTTTAAAGTATATAACATAAAGTATAAAAAATTTCTGGATTTAAGGGGGCGCGCATTGCGTCCCTGAGTTTTATTATAGCACGTTTTAACTGAATATTCTGCAAAAAATTTGTGAACTTAAAATTATATATTTTCTAATTATCTAAACTTTCCAGAAAATCAATGGTAAAACCGGCGTAAAATTTAGCGCAGTTTACAAGGCAATTTTCATTGATATTAAATTTCGCATGATGATGAGGGAAAACTTCGCCGCCGGGCTTTGCCCCGAAAAAAACATATAAACCCGGTATTTTCTGCTGATAATACGAAAAATCTTCCGAACCCATCGTTATTTCCCCCCGAATCAACTTTAATTCCGGGATTGAATTTGCGTTTATAAACTTTTCGGCGAATCCGCATAATTTTTCATCGTTTATTACAGGCGAATAATCGTGTTCGTAAACAAGCTCATAAGAACAGCCGTAAGCGGCGGAAATTCCCGCAAGAATTTCTGTGAACCGTTTTTCTATCAAATCACTGACAGATTCAGAACAAATGCGGACGTCGCCGTCCAGAGTGACGTTGTTCGGGATTATATTAAATTTACCCAATCCCTCAAAACGCCCGAAAGTTATAACTGCAGATTCGGCGGGGTCTAAATTTCTGCTGATTATTGATTGCGCCGCTACGACAAAATGGCTTGCCGCCAAAATAGGGTCAACGCATTTGTGCGGCTGGGAGCCGTGTCCTCCGCTTCCTGTGATTATAACTTTAAAATAACTCCGCCCCGCCATAGCCATGCCCGCACGTACCGCTATTATACCGGGTTCATAAGAAACCCATACATGACCGCCGATAACAGCGTCAACATTATCGAGGATGCCGTCGTCAATCATAAATTTCGCGCCGCCGGGCGAAACTTCTTCGGCGTATTGATGAATAATCACGACGTCGCCGGGAAGGTCTTCTCTGACCTGAATAAGCGCGTCCGCAACTATTAGCAAAATCGCCGTGTGCGCGTCATGGCCGCAGGCATGCATCGCTCCGGGATTTACGGACTTATACGCAACTTCTGTTTCTTCCTGTATAGCAAGCGCGTCAAAATCTCCGCGTATCGCCAATGTTTTTCTTTTTTTTGTATTTTTATTTGCGCCGCCTTTGATTTTTACCGCAATCCCGTTAAGACCGACAGGATAACGTATCCATTCAATATCTTTCCCCGTATAAAAATCCCGTATATATTCGGCTGTTTTAAATTCCTGAAAAGATATTTCGGGATATTTATGTAAATACCGGCGGATTTCAATAATTTCTTCTGTTTTTGAACTTAAAATATCATATAATTTTTCTTTAAGCATATATGAGTTTACACCTCGTTATTATAAATATTTGTATTATAGCATAAAAATCCAGATATATCAACCATTATTTCATGAACGCGTTCTATTTATTACTGTTACTGTATTTGACTTTTTTTCGCGCTTGTATTATAATATTCGCATGATTATTATTTAATTATTTATTTTGAAATTAAATTTGATAGGATAAAAATTTTTATGGATTTGGATATAATAAAAGTCCCGGTGCGGACTGTTGTTGAACTGATACTCAGAAACGGCGATATAAATTCAGGAAACGCCGAATCGAATATATTTGATATAGCCGCGCCGAATACCGCTGCCATTCTCGGTTCAAAAGCCCACAGAAAAATCCAGAAATCTAAATTCGAGGGCTATAAAAGCGAAGTTTATCTTAACCAAGAGTTTGAATTCGAGGATTATGGCTTTAATATAAGTCTCGGAGGCAGGGCTGACGGGGTTTTCACGGACGAATCCGGGACTGTCTGTATCGATGAAATAAAAAGTTCTCTCACGCCTTTTGAATTTATTGACGGCGAAAATATAATTCACTGGGGTCAGGCTATGTGCTATGCCTATATGTATATAATTAAAAATAATACTGAACCCGTTGAGATTGAAAATAACGAGAACAGCGAAACCGGGGAAAATTCCGAAGATAATAAAGATAACGAAGATAGTGAAAATAGTGAAGAGGAAACCGGAAAAAAGAAAAAAAAGAGAAAAGCAAAAAAGCTTCCTGAGAAAACAGAACCCCCGGAAAAGATATATAAAATAAACGCCCAGATAACTTATTATCAGCTTGAAACCGAAGAAATGAAAGTCTATAAAAAATCTTTTGATTTTGACGGACTTGAAATTTTCGTAAAAGATTTAGTGAGCAAATATTCTCTGTGGATAAAAATGGAGAGAGACTGGCGTATTATAAGAAACGCTTCGATTGATAAACTGACTTTCCCGTTTGAAAAATACAGGCCCGGTCAGAGAGAACTCGCCGCAGGCGCATACAGGACGATAATCGCCGAAAAAAAATTATTTGTCAATGCCCCGACAGGTATAGGCAAAACTATCTCGACTATATTCCCCGCGATAAAATCAATGGCGCACAGCAATTCAGACAAGATTTTTTATCTTACAGCTAAAACAGTAACGAGAACGGTCGCCTACGACGCTATATATAAAATGCAGGTACAGGGGCTGCAATTCAAGACAGTCACAGTCACTGCAAAAGATAAAATATGCTTTTTATGCAACAGGGGTGAAGCGAGAATATGCAACCCAGAACGCTGCGAATACGCCAAAGGGCATTATGACAGGGTAAACGGCGCAATATCCGAGACGTTTAAAAATGCAAACGCTATAACAAGAGAAGTCATAGAGCAATACGCCGTAAAGCATACAGTATGCCCGTATGAGCTGTCGCTTGATTTGTCTGTATATTCAGACGCGGTAATATGCGACTATAATTATGTTTTTGACCCGGTCGTATATCTCCGGAGATTTTTTCAGAATAATTTTGACAAAAACTATGTTTTTTTGATAGACGAAGCGCATAATTTAATTGACAGGGCGAGGGAAATTTACTCGGCTGAAATAGTAAAATCAAAGTTTTCTTCTCTCAAAAAATCAAAGATTATCGGCAGGCAGCATAAGTTTCTGAAAAAGGCAATCGCAGATATAAACAAATATATGATAGAATATAAAAAACGCTGCCTCGGAGAAAACGGCGAAGAGCCCGGCGAGACAAATCACAAAAAATATATTGTTTTAAAAGAGCACGACAAGGATTTCGGCGATCTTTTATGGACGTTTCGAATCGAAGTCGAGAGATATTTCAGCGAAAACAAAGATATTGCCGCAGCCGCGCCTCCTGAAATTCAGGAGCAGTATCTTGAATTGCTGCAGACTTATTTTAATGTTATCATGTATCAGGTTATATTAAATTTTTATGACGAAAGATATGTGACTTATATATCAGCTGAAAACTCTGACTTGACAGTAAAATTATTTTGCCTTGACCCGTCGTTTTTAATCGGCGAAGCGTTGAAGCGCGCGAAATCTTCGATTATATTTTCCGCGACTTTATCGCCTTTATCGTATTATAAAGAGGTATTAAGCGGCGACGAAGAAGATAAAGAGCAGAGCCTGCCCTCGCCTTTTGATAAAAATAATTTATGTCTTATAATAGGGGCAAATATAAATACAAAATATAAAGAACGCGAAAAAAGCTATGATCAGGTCGCGGAATATATAAATATAACAGTGCAGAAAGGCGGCAATTATATCGCTTTTTTCCCGTCGTATGAATACATGAAAAACGTCTATGAGATATTCTGCGAGAAATATCCCGAAACTCCGTCGATTATCCAGACAATCGGCATGAAAGAAGAAGAAAGGGATATATTTCTCGAAAATTTTCAAGGTAGGGGCGCGCATTGCGCGTCCGATGAAAAAAATAAATGTTTGGTCGGGTTCTGCGTTATGGGCGGGATATTTTCAGAGGGGATAGATTTAACAGGCGACAGGTTAAACGGCGCGATAATCGTTGGGGTCGGGTTGCCGAAATTATCGTCTGAACGCGATATTATCAAAAGATATTTCGAGACGAAAAATAATTTAGGCTATGAATACAGCTATATGTATCCCGGAATGAACAAAGTTTTACAGGCGGCGGGGCGCGTTATCAGGACAGAGAACGACAGGGGCATAGTTTTGCTATTGGACGAGAGGTTTAACTATAATTATTACAGGCAGCTTTTCCCCGGGCATTGGAATCATTACAGGGTGATCAGAAATCCCGCGCAGCTTAGAAAAATAATAAGCGGGTTTTGACTGGGAAAAATAATTTTTGAAAATCCTTGACTTTTATATTTTTTTGTTGTATAATACATATATAAAAACTCCCGCATAAGCGGGGGATAGCAACCGCCGCCGTAAACGGCGGTATGCGGTTCAGTTCTCCGGGGTTTTGCATATTAGTCGCTAAGTTTGGGAACTGGGGCGACTGATTTACTGTCATTCTGAGTATGTATATCAACAATATCACTATTGCTATGTACTCCAAAATTCTATATAAATTTTCCGGAAAGTCAACGGACTTTCTTTTTTTATACTTGACGATTTATATTATTTGAATTATAATATAATCATAATCCAAAAAAGGGGAAGTAAAATAATGGCTATAAACTGGTCGGAAAAAAATATCGCTGAATTGGAACTCTTCTTTTCGACCGATACAAAAAAAGGGCTTACAAGAGAACAGTATTTGCAGTCAAAAGCGCAGTACGGGGAAAATATAATAGATTCGGAAGTTTTGGAGCAGCAGAATTTTTACGGGTTAAAAAAGAAAAAAAGAAATATAAAAGCCATGCTCTCAGGCTCTGTCGGGATTATCGGCATATTATATTTTCTGACGGTGATAATTCTCAGAGTTATGGATTTTGACGTAAAAATTTATGTTTTTCTGCCGTTTTATATATTTCTCGCGGTTTTTGCGCTTATATTAAGCGGCAATTCCGAAAAAAAATACGAGCGCTTATATAAAATCGCGCGGCCCAAAGCCCTTGTTATCAGACAGAACAAAAGAAAAAAAGTTTTTATAGAAAATATAGTCCCCGGCGACTTGATTCTCATTTCTGCCGGAGATATAATCCCGGCTGACGCAAGAATTGTTTCAGCCGATTATCTCTCGTGTATTCATATAAATAAAAACGGCGACATAATTAAAGAGGGAAAAACTGCTGAAATTCTCAAATATAACCCGACAGAAGTGCCGGTAAATATAGTATATGCCGCAGACGTTGTGGATTACGGCAGCGCGTCGGCGATAGTAATCGCGACGGGGGAAAATACAAATATATCAAATACGACAAATATGCTTAAAGACAACTGGGATAACAGAGATTTTAACCCGCCGGATATAAATAAATACGAGCCGGGGGACGGATATTCGTTTATGCAGAAGTGCGTGAGCAAACTTTCGAGGGATTTGTTTCTTGCGTCGGTTTTATTATCTGTTATTATAATTTTCGCGGGGATAATACAAAACAGGGATTTTATCGCTGTTATCATGACCTGTATAACTGCTTCGGCCGCCTGTTTTCCGGAGCAGATTGCTATCGTCGCTGATTTTGCCGTTGTGTACGGGCTGCACAGGCTGTCAAAATTCGGGATTCTCGTAAAAAAGACAAAGATAATAGACGAAATAAATAATATAGATACTGTCATAGCGAAAAAAAACGAGTCGTTCACGCAGGATAAAATGCAATTAAAAAAAATATCACCCAATTTAGATTACGAAGTTTCAGTCGAAAATTCGTCTGAGATAGGCTATATTTTGAGTTGTATGCTAATGTGCTCAAATGTCACTGAGATTGGCGGCGGGAATAAAAAAATATATTCGGGGTCGGCAATCGACGTCGCGGTTTTTGACGCTTTAAAAAAATGCGGGCTGACTTATGACGCTGTTAGTCAGGTATATCAGAAAATCGGCAAGACTGTGTATAATCCAAAAAACGGTATAAAAAGCGCGGTTGTCTTAAAAGGCGGCAAATTTAATTTAGTCTGTTTCGGCGAGGCGTTTAACGTTCTGGAACGCTGCATAAGAAAAAAAGACGGCAGTTTCGACCGCAGGAGTTTTAATTTATATAAACATAAAATAGAAGATTTATATAAAGAACACGATTTGATTATGGCCGTCGCGGTAAAAAATTTCAATTACAGAAATATAGACAGGATCGGCGACGAAATCGAAAATAACCTGAATTTTTTAGGATTTGCGAGTTTTTCAGAGCCTAAAACTTCGGCGGTATTTGAGAGCATAGATTATCTTAAAAAGAGCGGGATAACCCCCGTTATGATTGCGGATTCAGATAATATACAGGCCAAGAGCGCAGCCGTCAAATTCGGGATAGTTAAAAATCAGGCTTCGGCTTATATTATAGACGACGGTAAAATAAATAAAATGGGCGACAGCATGTTTTATATAAACTCCGATAAATTCAGGTTGTTTACGCCGGTTGCCCTTGAAAACAGGATAAAATTATTAAAAGCGTTGAAATTCAGGAAAAAATCCCCCGCGATGACTGTAAACGATATCGAAGAAATATCGTTATTGAACGAACCCTGCGTCGTTTTCACATCTGTAAACACCGAGACCGGGATTTTAAAAAACAAAGCCTCTGTCATAACCAAAAATCTCACTGTGTCTACTATATTAAAAACAGTAAAAAACGCCGTTTTGATTTACCGGAATATATGCCAGATCGCGCATTACTGGTCAATGCTGTTTATATCACAATATCTTCTGATATTATTTGCCGTTTTATTTAACGGGGCGTATATTTTAAATCCGTTGCAAATAATATGGTCCGGGATAGGATTGGGATACATATTCACGGTTGCTCTGTGTTTCAACGAAGAAAACAGAAAATGGCATATTTTACGAAACAAAATAAAAGACTATAAAGAACAGAAAAAATTTAACGGGGCTATATTAAAATACGGGTTAATTTACGGACTCTTGATTTTTTTGTCTGTGATTATATCGTTTTTTGCAGGACTGACTTTAAAAAATTCTGTTTCTGTCGTCGAAGCGATTAAAGAATATATAAATTACAAAGATGCAAATACTATTATAACTAATATAAAATCAGCGCAGAACGCGGCTTTTGTCACATATATTATATCATGCTTTTCGATAGCTCTAAATTATATAAAAGGCCCGCGGTTTTTTGATTTCAGGGTATTTAAAAACAAAGTTTTTATAATCGCTTCAGTAATAAATTTATTGGCGGTTCTGAGCGTGATTTTTATATTCCCCGTCAGAGAGCAAATCGCTTTTAATGGCGACAACGCTGTTATTATTGCCGTTGCCGTAATTCTCGGATTATGTCCGGCGGTAATTGCGGGATTTTTCAGGAAAAATATGTTTTTCGGGAGAGGGTAGTATAATAAATATGAGAGAACCCCTCCACCGCCTTCGGCGGTTCCCCTCCCCTGTTAGGGGAGGCTTTGGGCGCAATACTCTTTGCCTCCCATGAAAGGGGAGGTGGCACTTTAGTGCCGGAGGGGTTTGTCCGCAAGGCACTTCAACGCAAAAAGGGCGGGAAAAATTCCCGCCCTTTGATGTTTTCATTTTAATCAAAAATATAAATCGACACAATAATCCAAAGGGTCAAACATCGTATAATAATCATACAGTTCCTGCGTTAATAGCCCTTCTTCTAAAAGTTCATCGCAATATGGGATTATTTCATTTTCTAAAATACTGTCATATTCTTGCTTTGAATTTGCATAGCCGAAATCTTTGGTTTGAGCGTCATAATATTTATCAATATATGTTATCTTAACAGGCCATGGATATATTTTTATTTCATAATATCCTTCCGGGTTTTCATTTTTTGGGGTATCATTAACGTAAATTGCCGCGTCGATTAAAGGAAGTATTGATTTTCCATTAACGCTTTTTGATACATACAGGCTTTTTTCTTCTATTTTGTTTAGCATTTCGTTTAATGTGTCATCAGACATCATATTATATTCTTCCATGTATTTCAAAAATGTGTCATAAGTGTACCATTCAACATCAAGCAATAAAATATCCCTTGTTTCCCCGAATCTTACATGAGCGTATAAGTCGACTTCATCTGTGGATTCTTCGGTTTCTTCGGTGGGTTCGGCAGGCAAATATATATTTACATCGGGTTCCCCCACTCCCTCAGAGCCAACACCGCTCCCGATATTATTCATATTAATAAAAACAGGCAATATATTTATAAGCCCTATAACAAGCGCAATCACCGCGGCTGCCGAAACTAATTTTATTATACTCGCCTTAATATTTTTATTTTTTTGAGTTTTCTCAAAATTTAACATTTTATCAGTTATTTTCGCAAGAACTTCGTCGCTTATGTTATCTGCGAAATATTCTTTGTTCATAATATAACTCCTCCTTTTGTCAAAAACTTTTTTATTTTTCTCTTTAATCTGTTTACGCGTAAATCTACCGCGTTTTGTGATATTTTGAAAGATTTTGCGATTTCTTCAGACGAATAAAAATATATATATTTCATCGCAAATAAAATACTCTCGCCGTCGTTTAATTTCCCGATTATTCCGTCGACAAGCATTTGAAACTCGACTTTGTTTTCAAACGCCACAGGCTCGCTCAAAAAATCAAATTTATCTTTATCGCTTCCGGTCAGTTCGCCGATTTTGCGCATATTGCTCTTGCAATAATTTAACGCAACTGAGCGCGCTATAACTGCCACGAATGCCGCCATGCTCCCGCGTGTTTCATTATATTTTTGTAATTTTTCCATTAATTCCATAAATACTGTGTTCACGCAGTCGTCAATATCCTGGGATTGATTTGCGCTGTTTAAAATCCTTGCGACAACCGAGCGTATCTGCGGATTATATTTTGCGTAAAAATTATTGTTTACTACTTCAGGCATATCATTTATATCGTTATCCATAGTTTCCACATTTATAAAATCCAAAAGAATCTGCCCCTCTCTTATTTTTGCTTTTTGACGTGTCTAATTATATATACAATTCAAATAAAAAAAATCTGTCGCGGATTTATAAAATTATATCATAAAAAAATAAACAATTTACATTTTGATTTATTTATGATATAATTTTAGCAGAGAATTTATTTTTATGCGTTTTAATATCAAGGAAGATGATTATATATCTATGATTAATTCAGATACGATCACCGCAATCGCGACCCCAAGAGGAACCGGCGGCATTGCAATAATAAGAATATCAGGCCCTCTGGCTTTTGAAATCGGGGAAAAAATATTCAGGCATAAAACTAAAAAATATAAATCTTTTGCTGATATATCCCCAAATGCCGCAGTTTTCGGCGATATAATCGATATATCAAAAGACGGCAGGGTTATCGACGAGGGAATCGCAGTAAAATTTAAAGCCCCGAATTCGTACACAGGCGAAGATACGGTTGAAATTTCATGTCACGGCGGAATATATATCGCAAACTCTGTTCTGACTGCCGCTGTAAACGCGGGCGCACGATTGGCCGAACCGGGGGAGTTTACAAAAACGGCTTATCTCAACGGCAAAATTTCTCTTACGGGAGCTGAAGCGGTCGGAAGGCTTATATGCGCAGTCAACGAAACCGGGGCAAGAGTTGCCTCGGCGCAGTCAAAAGGCGGATTGTCAAGAAAAATCAGTGAAATTTCTGATAATATAAAAAATATTATCAGCGAAATTTATGTTTTTATAGATTACCCCGGCGAGGATTTAACTGATATGACTCCTGATATTATGCTTGAAAAATTAATTTTGATAAAAAATCAGTTAGAGTATTTAAAGCAGACTTATAGTATCGGCAGGATTATATCAGACGGGTTGAACTGCGCGATTATCGGCAAACCAAATTCAGGTAAATCGACTTTATTAAATATGCTTTCGCAAAATAATATTGCAATCGTGCATGACACACCCGGAACTACCAGAGATATAGTATATTCGAGAATAAATACGGGCGGGTTTGTGTTAAATTTATTTGACACTGCCGGAATAAGAACATCGCATGACGAGATAGAGAATATCGGCATAGAAAAAGCTCTGTCTAAAATTGAAGAATGCGGGCTTATCATCGGCGTTTTTGACATGAGCGTAAATTTTAATCAGGACGATTATAATATACTTGAGATTTTAAACAGAGAAAAAGAAAACGGCAAAAAAATAATTGTTGTTTTAAACAAATGCGATATAAATTCAAATTCAATCCCGCAGGATTTCGCCATAACCCCGTTGATTATCTCGGCGAAAAATAATATTGCGCTAAACTCGGATATTTCAGCTCGCGACGCGTTTATAAAATATCTTGAGGATATATATAAACTTGGCGGGTATGATTTAGATTCCGGTGAGATTCTGACGGAAGAACGGCAGTATTTTGAAATTTACTCAGCGTGTGAGAATATAACTTCGGCAATAACTGCATTAAAAAACGGATTTACGCAGGATATTGCCGGGCTTGATTTAGAACTTGCGGCAAAAAATCTTGACAGGTGCGACTCAAAATCCGTATCAGAAGATATAGTAAACAGAATATTCAAAAATTTTTGCATAGGGAAATAATATTAAAATGATAAATTTTAAAAACACAAAAAATATAAAAGCGTTTGCTTTAATTTTATTTGCCGCAATCCTGCTGGTTTTTATTGCGGTTATCCCGTCATGTTTTACTGAGACGGACGAATTAGAATCGCCTATTAAAATTTCGGATTTTGATAGAAGCCTGCTCGACGATATATCAGAACAGGCCGAAATATACAGGCCGTATCTTGAAAGCTTTGAAGAATCTGAAAAATCTGAAGTTTCAGATAAGTTAAAAACCGCTATAGAAAATATCAGATCAGGCTCAAACGGCGATATAGATATAAATGATATAAATGAAATAACAGATCAGTTTAATAAAGCAGCGGAAGATTTCAGGATTTATTATTTTGATTCGGAAAACGGCAATAAAATCAAAGACGCTGAACTTATAAATAAATTATATATAGACGGCGTGAAATGCGCCTATGACGAAAAATCCAGAACTTTTTTCTATACGATGGGACAAATCCAAGACAGGGAGTTTAAGTTTAATTTTTACATAGAAAGCGGCATGAAAACATTTGTGTTCGCCGAAATTTATAATTCCGGCGGCGATAAATTAAATTATAGATTTATCCCTGAATTAAACAAAGAATATATTTTAAAATCTTATTCAGACAAAGTTATATTTGAATATAAAATAATATTCACGGTTTTGCCTATAATTCAGATAGACAATATCGGAAATATCGTCGATGAATATAAAAACTGCACAATTTCTGTGACAGACCCGGATTTTTCGTATAGCAATCCGTTTTCTGATTCTGCGACGCGTTTGTTCTTCGATACGATGGCGAAAATACATATAAGAGGCGGAATAGCCAGAGGATTCCCTAAAAAATCTTACGCTGTTAAATTCACGGACGAAAAGGGGGAAAATAAAGATTTCGCTTTGTTTGGGATGAGAAACGATTCGGACTGGATTCTTGACGCTATGTATATAGACAAAGCAAGAGCGCGAAACCGGATTTCTACGGATTTATGGAACGATTATAATTCCCGGCTGTATTATATGAAATCCAGCGAAAAATCTCAATTAAACGGAACCCGCGGGATTTTCGTCGAGGTTTTTCTGAGGGATGAGTATATCGGGCTGTATTGTTTTACAGAAAAAATCGACAGAAAACAATTAAAATTATTAAAAGACGAGGGCAAGAGTTTTATATATAAAGGAACTTCGTGGGAAGACCCTGTTTTATTCAGAAAAAGCAGGAATTACAATAATAATAGCAGTTACTGGGGAGGATTTAAACAAAAGTACCCCAATCCAAGTAAAAATGGGGAAATCAACTGGAAACCCCTTGCTGATTTTGTGGATTTCGCTGTAAATTCGACGGACAAAGATTTTGCGGCAAATATAGAAAAATATATAGACATAGATAATTTTGTAGATTATGTTATATTATTGTGCATATCTTATGCGTATGACAACACGGGGAAAAACTGCCACTGGTCAATTTATGATATTACAGACCCTGATATGTCAAAAATTTTTCTGACCCCGTGGGATATGGACGCCACATGGGGAAGAAGCTGGGAATCAAGCAAAATCCCGGCAGTCTCTGACTGGATGGACATAGAATACGAACACGACACTTATTTGTTCAGGCGGCTTATAAAAACAAACGCGGGCGGATTCGCGGACAAACTTAAATCGAGATGGGAAGAACTCAAAGATAATATTTTATCTCCGGAAAGCATTGTCAGCCGTTTTGACGCCGTATTTGATTTATTCAGCAAATCCGGAGCGTGGGATCGCGAGAGCGCAAGATGGCGCGAGAGCAAATTAGATCTTGAAGCCGAGCGAAAATATATAAAAGAATGGACGTTTGAGCGGTGGGCATTTATCGACGATTTTATGAAAAATAAACTTGATACGCTCAGCGTCCAGAAAAACGGCGATTTATTGACGCGCGAACAGATAGCGTCGGCATTTTTCGGATATATTGAATCGTTAGGGATTAACGTAAGCGAAAGGGCCGATTTATCCGGATTTGACGACTCAGGCGAAATTTCTGTCTGGGCTCTTGACGCGATGCAGTGGTCGGTAGCGGTCGGACTAATCAGGGGGCTCAGCGATACAAAACTCGGACCCGGGGGGTACGCGACACGCGCCGAAATAGAGATCATGAAAACCCGGCTGTTCGAGATTTATGACAAAGAAATCGGCGGGATTGATATAGAACTTAACTTGTGAGGAGTTTTATTTTTTATGCCGAAAAATTTCTGGGGCAATTTCATATTTTGTTTTAATAATAAAAATTTAAAATTTATACTTGAAAATTATAAAATGAAGTGTTATAATGTAAAAAATGCGTAAAACATACGCAAAGAAAATGCAAAATAAATTAATTTCAGGAGGAATATTTATGAAAGCAAAAGCAATATCAATGACTATATGTGTTATACTTTTATTGTCGTTGATCGTTATGCCTATGCATGTATCCGCAGTCGGCGCGCCGATTGTCGGAGCGGACGCTGAATCATGGGACAGAAGCGAAGGCGACCCAATGAATGCAATCGACGGCGATCCGGGCACGTTCTGGCACAGCCTGTGGAATATGGACGCTGCGGCAGAAGCAGGTTTGGACCTTGACGTAAACGCGGAAGGCGATTATCCGCAAATACTAATAGTAGAATTTGACGGCGTTCATGAATTTGACTGCATAGGCTATCTTGGAAGAAGCACTTCCGGAAGCCGCAACGGTTTAGTTCTTGAATATGAATTCTGGGCAACGGAAACCGGCTCGAAAGCAGATTTGCAGACCGACGACGGCTGGAAAAAAATAGCTAACGGAACATGGGACGAATTCGACGACGAATGGGACGATCAGGAATTCAGGAATGTTAAAGTTGACCCTGTAAAAGCAAAAGCGGTAAAATTAAAGGTATTGGACGGCATAGGCGGCTGGGCGTGCTGCGCGGCTCTGGAATTTAATTTCTTAGACGTTGCTTATACTCCTATGGAAGGATTTAACCCCGGCGCAGGCGGCGGCAAAGGGTCAGAGAACCTGGGAGATGTTATCGGGGGCGGCAAAAATCCCATCATGAACCCGGAATTTATCGACGGCGGAAAAGGATTCGGGTGGGACAACGATGATAACCCGACGAAAGAATCGTCGCCAAGCTTGTTCGTATATGACGAAGACGACGAAGATAACCCGAAATACTGTATGAACATGAATATAGACGAGCAGGAAGAACATGGAGGAAAATACTGGGCGGAATGGAAATACGACAAAGCGTATTCTATCAACGGAGCAATATTCCGGACGGGAAACGACAGCGAGGAATACCCCAGAAGAATGGGTGACGGCTACACGATATCGGGCTCAAACGACGGCAGTTCATGGGAAGTGATCTACACCGGAAAGGAAATGGACACGGAAGCAGAAAACTTCATGTACTACTACATAGACATAGCCCCGACGGCGGCTTACCAGTATTTCAGGCTGAACGCAGATACAGCAGGGGTATCACAGGACGACGGCGGAGAGAATCAAGGCCAGTTAATCCAGTACTCGATGCTTATCTTGACATCAGCTGACGCACCGGCATATGTTGCTCCGTGGAAAGCTACGAGCTACAAACTGGGTGAGGGTTCGACGGTAATCAACGCTGTAGACTTCGACAGTGGGGAGTACAACGAGAGAAACGCGTCAGACGGCGACCACACAATCAGACCCGACGAAGACGTTCAGACGGAAATCGGCGCAAGCGGCTACGGCGGCAATATCGGCTGGACTATGCAGGACGAATGGGTACAGTACACAGTAAACGTAAACACGGCTGGCAAATATAACTTCAAAGCATATCTCGCGTCGGGGTCAGACAACGCAGGCGCTGTCAGCGTATCATACGACGGGACTGTGATAGGTGAAGCCCAAAGCATAAATTTAGGCGGCGACTCGCCGTGGCAGGTATATGACTGGTACAACGTAGGCGATTTTGACCTGCCGGCAGGCAAGGGAGTTATCAAAGTAGAGTTTGTAACGGACGGCGGCGGGGTAAATTTCGCAGCTCTCGACGTTACGTTACTTGAAGCAGCCGCGGCAGCAGAACCGGAAGAATCCCCGGCAGACGAACCCGGCGACGACGATGGCAACGCTGACGACGGCGACGAAACTCCGGCGGCGGCAAATGATGATAACAACGCGGCAACTGACGACGACAGCGAAGGGCCCGGAATGATACTGTGGATCGTAATAGGCGCTGCTGCTGTAGTGATTATAGTTATTATATTAATTATTCTCACAAGAAAGAAAAAATAAATATAACTCATGCAATAAAAAAATCAGGGGCATATAAGCCTCTGATTTTTTTATTGATTTGATTAAATTTTATTAATATTTGCGCTTTCTTGCCGCTTCTGACTTTTTCTTGCGCTTTACGCTCGGTTTTTCGTAATGCTGTCTTTTTTTAAGTTCCGTTAAAACGCCGCTCTTGGCGCAAGACCGTTTAAATCTACGCAAAGCGCTGTCTAATGTTTCGTTTTCTTTTACTCTAACTTCTGCCATATATCGTTATCTATCCCTCCTCTCGCCCCTGCAGAGAGAATTAACATGTAAATATAATATATAAATCATATACATCTTAATTATTTTTTCGTTTTTTTATATTTCGCAGTATATTATACTATATTTATCAGATAAAGTCAAGAGTATATAAAAATTTATTTAAAATTTATGCAAAATAATATTAATGTGTAAAAAATTTCACAAAAGCAAATTATAATAAATTGTGTAATATATAAACATATATAAATAAGGGAGGCGCGGTTAATTTGAGAAAAACAAAGATTGTATGCACAATAGGCCCGGCGTGCGACAGCGAAGATATGCTCGCCAAAATGATGCTTGCGGGAATGAACGTCGCAAGGCTGAATTTTTCGCACGGGACTCACGAAGAACATAAAGTCAGGGTAGACAGGATAAAAAAGCTCAGAAAAAAACTTGATTTGCCGGTCGCTATTTTATTAGATACCAAAGGGCCCGAAATCAGGACGGGGATTCTCGAAAACGGTTCGGCTGAATTAATATCGGGAAACGAAATAATCCTGACTACTGAAAAAATTACCGGAAATGATAAAAAAGTTTCGGTGACTTATGAAAACCTGCCGAGAAATCTTGAGAGAGGCAGTACCCTGATGATTGACGACGGGCTTATAGAACTGAAAGTCAGGGAAATCCAAGAAGATACTGAAATTATATGCGATATAATATACGGCGGCAAACTCGGAAACAGCAAAAGCATAAATATCCCCGGAATTGCCATCGATATGCCGTATATGAGCGAAAGGGACAAAAAAGATATATTATTCGGCATTGAAAACGACTTTGATTTTATCGCGCTGTCTTTTGTCAGAACCCCGCAGGATATAAAAGACGCCCGCAGGTTTTTGAACTCCCACGGAAGTTATAATATCGAGCTTATCGCTAAAATAGAAAATACCGAGGGGGTAAAAAATATAGCCGATATTATAAATATCTCAGACGGCATAATGGTCGCAAGGGGAGATATGGCTGTTGAGATTCCGTTTGAAGAACTCCCGCACCTTCAGAAAATTATAATAACTGAATGTTACTCGGCCGGAAAAAAAGTTATAACGGCGACAGACCTGCTTGATTCTATGATACGCAACCCCCGCCCGACAAGGGCTGAGATTACGGACGTCGCAAACGCGATTTACGACGGGACAAGCGCGATAATGCTCTCCGGGGAAACGGCTATCGGCGCATACCCGTTAAAAAGCCTTGAAACTATGAGCAAAATCGCTGAAAAAACAGAATCTTATATAGATTATAAATCTTACGGCGAAAAAATCGCGCCGCTTAAACGTCTTGAAGCTAATATAACAAACGCGATAAGCCACGCCACATGCCGCGCCGCTCAGGATTTAGGCGCGGCGGCTATCGTAGCAGTCACGTTAAGCGGCAACAGCGCAAGAATGATTTCGCGCTTCAGACCGGACACGCCTATTATCGCCGTAACGCCGTCTGAAAAAACTTACATGAAACTTGCGCTTTCATGGGGGATTACTCCGATGATGAACGCGTATCTGGAAAACGCGCAGGAATTATTCAGCGACGTCGCGGCAAAAGTAGTCGGGAAAGGATTAGTCAAAGACGGGGATATAATTGTCATAACCGGCAGCACTCAGCGTTCTTCCGGGGTGACTAATACGCTTCAGGTGCATTTGGTCGGGGATATATTATTAAAAGGAAAGGGAACCGGGACAGAAAACGTGAGCGGGCGCGTATGCGTGATAAAAACCGAAGAAAAAGATTTAAGCGGTTTTATCTCCGGGGATATACTCGCAATTTCAAGGACAACTACGGATATATTGCACCTGATGCGCCAATGCTCCGGAATTATAACAGAAGAAAGCGAAAGCGATTCGGGAGTAGTTTCGGCGGCTTATGCGCTTGATATTCCGGTTATATCAAACGCGAAAGGCGCTACGTCGATACTCATGACGGGTACAAAAATAAAAATAGACATAGCCAAAGGTTATGTTTATAACAGCGACACAGGCGATATAGATTAAACCTGCAAAAATTTTTATCTGCGCGCTTATTTATTTTATATTCACGCGTCATAATTACGCCAAACGATGAGGGGGAGGATAAATGCCGAAAAAAATTTTGCTTGCGGCTGAATTTCTGATAATTGCATATATATTATTTTTCATACCTCAAAAAATGTCGCATACCGGCGATGAAATATACGCATTTCTGCCCAACGATAATATCCCCCTAATTTCTGAAACTTTTGAAACTTCTGAGATTGTTGAAATCTTTGAGACGCAAACCGAAGAAACTATTTCAGAACCTACAGTCAGAGAACATGCGCAAACCGAAATAATAACCACAGAAAAAATAACCGAAATAACAACAGTAGAAATAACAACGGAAGCACCTACCGAACCTCCGGTTATCCCATATAATATTGCCGGGATAGGCTATGAGGGTACCGCACTTGATGAATTCAAAGGACCGGAAGAATTCGCGGAGCTTCACAAATTAATTGTGAAATATGGCAAAAGAGTTTCGGTATATTATAAAGACCTTACTGACGGCGAAGAATATTTTTATAATCTGAATGAAAATTATTTTATAGCCAGTCTTATTAAAGCTCCGTATGTAGTTTATGTATATAGATGTTTATTGAATATGGCAGAAGACGAAGAAAACAATTACGACCCGGAACAGACTTATAAATATATAAAGCCTGACTACAGAGAAGGTACAGGCGTAATCAAAAACATGGAATTTGGGACAGAGTTTACGCTTGATGAATTGATATATTACGCAATCTGTGAAAGCGACAACGTGGCTATGGACAAAATAAGAAAAATATTTCCCGTTTCAGGATTTATAGATTTCGCCGAGGAGATAGGGCTTCCCCATATTCAGGATATACGTTCTGCCGTAAACGGACGGATATGCGCAAGATGCGCGGCAGCTTATATTGAAGCTATATATAATTTTATCGAGGAGGGAAATATATATTCTGAAGTGCTGAAAGAGCTTATGCTTAGCACAAGAAACAAAATGATTTACGCCGATTATCCCATTGTTCGCAAATATGGCTGGACTGAGGACGCATTTCACGATATGGGCATTGTATATAACGAAAATCGCCCGTATTTAATAGTGATTTTATCCAACAGAAGCGGAGCTTTCGGTATGTTCAGGGAAATTTCCCTCGCAGTTCAGCAATATAACGAAAATAAGCCGGATATACCGGAAGAAACAGAAGAACCTGAAGAAATAGAAACACCGGAAGAAATTACAGCAAAAATCGAGATAACAACTGAACCGCCAAAACCAACAACAGTTGAAAAAACCACGGAAAATTCAACAGAACCAGAAAAAATAACAGAAAAAACGACGGAAATTCAAGAAACTATAGAAACAACAATATTAATTGAAGAAATTGAAATAACAGCGGAAACCACAAGCGAAAAAATCGAAACGGAATCAGCAATAGAAATAGAAACGGAAGAGGGCGGATAATATCCGCCCTGCGTTATTTTTTATGCTGCGATAATTTGCTCATCTCCAGAATTTCCGCGTAAATTTTCAAGATATATTTTTTATATTCTTGATTATTTATTTTTTCTGCGATTTTTTGTAAAACTTCTGTTTCACGGTCTTTTTGAAAAATTTCAAGTTTGTTTGTTTTTTTATATTCCCCGACGTTTTTTACAATCCTGAATCTTTCCAATAACAGGTCTACGATTTTATCGTCTGTTTCGTCTATTTTGTTTCTTAGATTATCTAATTCATTCATAAAATTTTTACCCGTTTTTATTTTTTATCCCTGTAATAATTTATCAGGCACCCCGCAAGGATTATATCTCTTTCATCGTCCGTGAGTTCGGGAATTTGCAGAGTGATATCATCTATTGATATATTAAATAGCCCGCCGCCCCTGAAAATACACGCTTGTACAGATTTTTCTTTATTTTTTATCGCTTTTCTGATTTCCGGTACGCAAATATAATCGCCGATTTCAAACGGCAGATCTTTGCCTTTATATATAAACGGTATCATTCCCCAGTTTATAAGATTGCTCCTATATCGCTTTGTCGCGTATTCACGGGCAATATTCGCAAAACCTCCCAGAACTTTCTGGCATGACGCCGCCTGTTCGCGAGCTGAACCGTCACCGGGTTTGTTCGCAAAAATTACGCTGCCGATACTGGTGTTGTTCGGATCAAACGGAAAAGGAACGGGGTCAATCTGTACGGCTTTCGCCCTTTTAACATATTCCGGGTCTTTTCTTGACAAAGTAAATTCCGCGAGTTTATACGGGTTTGACCTGTAAGACGAAGTTTCGCCCGACGGGATTAACTCGTCTGTCGTCGTCACTTCGTCGGTTATGACGGAGCATACTTTTAATATTATATTTTCGCTTAAAGGCTCAAACGAAGGCCAGTCGGCAATATTCGGCCCGAACTTCAAATCAAGATTTGTCTTTGCGTTATCATAGCCAAAATACACGCGGTTTTTATAAATAGTCCCGTCAAAATTAAAGTTATACTCGTTATAATCAACGTCAATCTCAGTCGCCGCAGTCAGATAACCGCCGTTTGCCGCAGTCGCCGCGATTGACCGAGCGTCCATCAAAGCGACTGAAGCGAGCTGATTCTCAGCCGGCTTTGAGCCTTCCCTGTTCGGAAAATTTCTCGTGGAATGGCGTATCGACAACGCGCCGTTTGCCGGAACATTGTCCGCCCCGAAACACGGCCCGCAGAATGCCGAACGCATAATAACGCCGGATTTTAAAAGTTCAGCCGCAACTCCGTTTTTGGTTATCTCTAAATTTATCGGCTGGCTGCCCGGATATACGCTTAACGCAAATTCGCCGTTCCCGGTGTTTTTGTTCTTGAGTATATCAGCCGCAGCGCATATATTATCAAAAGTCCCGCCCGCACAACCCGCGATTATCCCCTGATCGACTTTTAGTCTGCCGTTTATTATTTTATCTTTGAGAGGGTGTTTACCGCCGGGAGCCTGATGCTCTCCAATATTTATCATATCTTGAATATTAGCGTTGACATCTTTTATCGTATAAACATTGCTTGGGTGGAACGGCATTGCAATCATGCACTCGATTTTAGATAAATCAATAATTATTGCGCCGTCGTAATAGGCAATATTTTCAGGTTTTAACTCTTTATAATCTTCTTTTCTGCCGTGAGTTTCATAATAATTTTTTGTTTCTTCGTCCGTAATCCATATAGACGAAAGACAGGTCGTTTCGGTAGTCATAACATCAATGCCGTTTCTGAATTCTATCGGCAGATTTTTTATCCCGTCGCCGATAAATTCCAGAATTTTATTTTTCACAAACCCGTTCCCACAAACCTCGCCGATTATTTTAAGCGCGACATCCTGAGGCCCTACGCCATTTTTCACGTTTCCGGTAAGATAAACCGCGATGACTTCTGGGGAATTTATATCATAAGTCTTGTCTAATAATTGTTTGACTATTTCGGGTCCTCCCTCGCCTATCGCCATTGTTCCCAATGCGCCGTATCTTGTGTGGCTGTCAGAGCCGAGAATCATTTTGCCGCAGCCTGACATCATTTCGCGCATATACGTATGTATGACGGCAAGATGCGCGGGGACGAATATCCCGCCGTATTTTTGCGCGGCTGAGAACCCGAAAACGTGGTCGTCTTCGTTGATTGTCCCGCCGACCGCGCCCAAGCTGTTGTGGCAGTTTGTGAGGACATACGGCACGGGGAATTTCTCTAATCCGCTTGCTCTGGCTGTCTGGATTATCCCGACGTAAGTTATATCATGTGAAGCCAGACAATCAAATTTTATTCGCATTCTTGATTTGTCGGATTTTTCGGTGTTGTGATTTTCTAAAATTTTATACGCGATATTCTGCGTCTTGTAAAATTCTTTGTTTTTCAGAAGCTCAGAATATTCGCTGTTTGATTTGTCTATGATTTTGTTTTCTGTATAAAAAATCCCGTCGTTTATCAGTTTTATTGCCATGTTTATTTTTAACTCCTTGAAAAATATTTTGTACCTCTTGACATTTATTTGTTTTGGGTGTATAATAATAAATATAAACAGCGGATAGCAACCGCCGCCGGCAAGCGGCGGTGCGCGGTCAGCCCAAATAATTTATGTAATTTCTTTAAAATTAGTCGCTGCAATTTTTGGGACTGGGGCGACTAACTTACTTTATCTGATAAAATCACGATAAGCGTCAAGACTGTGCCTATAAATAAGGCAATTCTAAACCACTTATATTTAGTCATCGTATCACCCCCTTTCGGGAATGAGCCGACCGCGCCCTGCTATCCGTATATAATTATATCAAATCAAAAAAAGAAAGTCAACGGACTTTCTCTTTTTTTATGCAATCATAATAATTTTGCAAAAATCAACCCGCGTTTGATTTTGCCAATTTTGTCTCCATTGAATTCAACCGAAGCTTGTGCTAAAATAAAAACATGAAAGCTTTCACAAATCATAGTTTAAAAATTAAATTTTGGAGGTCAATTTATGGATATTAAATCAATAGGAAATATAATCGCAAAATTACGCAAAGAAAAAGGCTCAACGCAGGAAGAACTGGCAAAATATACGCAAGTCTCGACGCAGGCAGTCTCAAAATGGGAGAACGGCGGCATTCCAGATACAGAATTATTGCCGAAAATCGCGGATTATTTCGGCGTTTCTATAGACACATTGTTCGGCAGGAATATCACGGATTACAGCGATATTGAGAATGCGCTTGCGAAGAAAGTATGGGCAACAACATGGGAAGAACGGTTTAATACTGCGTTTGAATTATGCTGGATAATACAAACGGCACATAACGGGGACAGCATAAAAAAAATACAAGGAGAATTAGGCGATACATGCCAGATATATTCAACTGTTGATGACGACAGCGGTTTTACTTTGATGGGATTGTCGCGCCGTTTGCCGTACTTTCTGATTGCGCCCGAATGCAAAGATAAAAATCTCGCGTTTTTTGAAGGCATTGATTACGTCGTGTTTTTCAAAGACTTTTCTGACAAGGCTGTTTTCGATACAATGATATTATTGAATAAAAGAGAGCAGGATAAAGGATTTACGCCGAACTGGCTGATTAAAAATCTCAAAATTGAAACCGAAAAAGCAACAGAAGTAATAAACATTTTAAAAAAATATAATCTTATTAATACGACACAATTAGAAATGGACGATACAACGCAGGAAATATATACTTATCGTCCCACTCCGTCATTTGTCGCGCTTTTAATTTTCGCGCGTGAAATGATTGACCGCCCAACAAGCTGGCGGTTTTGCACCAACAACAGAACTAAGCCCTATTTATCATAATTTATATTTTTTTCGAAAAAACAGGCACATTTCCCGCGTTTTTTTCATAAAATGTAGTAGATACGCAAAAAGTTTTCGCCAAAACCCTCTTTAGTTAAAGAGGATGGCACGAAGCGAAGCGAGTGACGGGTGTTTTGCAGAATCTGATTTCGCTTAAAAACACCCGCCGCCCGCGGACGGCACCCTCTTTAAATTAAAGAGGGTAAGGAGAGAAAAATTTATGCCTAAATCTATTATTATATCCGGCGGCGGAATTTCCGAATTCGAGAGCGGCGGCAGAGGCCGAAGACCAAACAATAACCGGAAAAAATTCAAAACAAGATATAAACTTCTGATCTTTTTTGCCGTCATAATTTTATTCTCCGCTGTTGTCCTGAAATATTCAGAATCACGGATAAGAACGATTATTGCGCCTATGGCCGAGGCTCACGCAAAAAGAATCGGCGCAAAAGTCGTCAGCGAGGCGATAACCGATGAAATTGAGGCAAACAATATATCTTATGACGATTTGATTTCGTTTGAAAAAGACGAAAACGGCAAAATCGCCGCACTTAAAACAGATATAATCATGATAAACAGGCTTAAATCAAGATTGTCTGTCGTTATTTTAGATAAGCTCTCAAATATAAAAGACATAAATTTATATATTCCTGCGGGAAATCTCATAAACGGCGAATTTTTTTCCGGGAGAGGCCCTAAAATCGAGATTATTGTGCTTCCCGTAGGCTCTGTCACGACAAATATAACAAATGTTTTCACGTCTGCCGGAATAAATCAGACGCGGCACCAGATAATGCTCGAAGTAAATATCACAGTATCTGTTATAATGCCGTTTTCAGTCGAATCGACAGATATTTCAACGTCTATGGCAATCGCCGAGACGATAATAGTGGGCGATGTGCCAAATATGTATATGGGAAATATAGAAAAATAAGAAAATAATATTTGTAAATTTTTTAATTTTTACGCCTAAATAGAAATTATTTCGAAAATCGTGCTATAATATTCTATATTAATTTTGATATTTATTTTATAAATAGAATATTAGGGAGTAAAATATTTATTATGGAAAATAAAAAAGTAATATTAATTTTATTTTTTGCGGCAATGATGATTTTCTGTTTTGTTTTTGTTTCATGTCAGAATAGCAGCAAAGCAAATGATAATAACGCCGGAGATACGCAATCCCCGGATGATAATATCAACGGCGATAATTCAGACGGCGAAGATAATAACGGCGAAAATCCCCAAGCCGAAACTACAGAATCACGCGAGGCTATATCTGATGATTTGCCGGAAATTGATTATAACGGCTATGATTTCAGATTTTACACATATTCAAACCTGCCGGGCGAAATTAATCTTGCCCATGATTTTGCGCCCCCGGAAGAAATAGGCGAAGTTATTAACGATTCTGTGCATAAGCGCAACAGAACAATCGAAGAAAGATTTAACGTAAATATAAAAGCCATCGATTCCGAAGCGAGAGATTATAACAATCACGCGGCAAAAATCAAAAAAGTAATTCAGGCGGGCGACGATGTTTTTGACGTCGCTTTCGCTCATGTTATACGCGCGGCTAATTTAACTCTTGAAAATCTTATGGTAAATTTACTGGAAGTCCCGCATTTTAATTTTAATAAGCCGTGGTGGCAAAAACAGACAAACGAAGAGCTTACCCTCGCCGGCAAAATGTTTTTGGGGTCAAACTCGATGTTTTATCTGGGTCTGGGTTCGACTAAAGTCGTGTATTTTAATAAAAACAAAATCATGGATTACGGCATAGATATGCCTTATCAGCTTGTTTTTGACGGCAAATGGACAATAGACAAACTTATAGAAATTTCAAGAAACACATACGAAGATTTAAACGGCAACGGCGAAAAAGACGAAGATGATTTTTACGGTTATATAACAGTCGCGAATCAAAACGGGTTTTTGATTTCATGCGATATACCCGTGCTTGAAAAAAACAAAGACGATATATTAAAAATCGCCGTAAACGGCGAAAAAACGACAAATTTTGTCGATACAATTTACGACTGGTATTATAATTCGCCCGGAGTATATATGTATTATAAACAGGACGACAACAGCTGGCTTCCGAAAATGTTTTCGAATAATCAGGCTTTATTCGCTTTCGGGAGAATTCAGGACACTGTGACTGATTACCGGGCGAGCAATGTCGAGTACGGAATACTGCCCCAGCCAAAATACGACGAAAGTCAGGCTAACTACAGGGCGTTTTCGACAGATGAATTTTTTATGGTCCCTACTACTCTGGAGGGCGACGCCCTTGAGCGCGCAGGGGTGATAATCGAGGCGATGAGCGCGGAGGGATATAAACAGATTTTGCCCGCGTATTATGAAATCGCGCTTAAAATAAAATATCTTCAGGACGACGAATCGGTCAGGATACTGGAATTAATCAATGACAGCCGGACGGTAAGCTTCGCGTATGTGTACGACAACTGGGAAGGGTTCGGACACATGTTTTCGCATTTGTTCGGGGACAAGCCCACGCACGACTTCACGTCGTATTACGAAGCGGGATTAGGCTCAGCGCAAAAACGCGTTGATACTATTATAAACGGCTTTACCGGATATTAATAATAAATTATTTTTAAAACGCTTTAATTTGGCGAAGCAAGCGAATTAGTTATCATATTTTTCAGTCCTTTATATATTTCAGCAGTATCCATAGGCGATTCTGTCCCTGCGTATTCATGAAGGCGAATATCATTGCTGGCTATCACGCAAAACATAAAAAGTCTGGCTATAGTTTTTGTATCAGACGGTGGAATAATTCCTTTTTTAATCAGACGGTCAAAATCCGCCTGCATGCGTTTTACGCTGAACTCATAAAAGAGTTTAAAAACGCACCTGCGCGCGGATTTATTATTATGCTGTTCTTTAATCGCCAAAGACATTCCAAGGCATCCCATAGGGTCGCGCATTTCTATAAATTCTTTATTGAACATATTGTCCATCAGCGTTTCCAGAGAATCGGCTTTTTTGTTCATGGCTGTCAGCCAGTCAAAATAATGCCTGTATCCTTTTTCGAATCGGGCCAGAACATCTTCCAGAAGGGCCTCTTTGCCCTCGTAATAATAATAAATAGAGCTCATTTTGATCCCTACTTCTTTGGCTATGTCCCTCATAGATACAGACCCGAATCCTTTCAGGGCGAAAAGTTCTGTAGCTACGTCTAAAATTTTATTTTTAGTTTCGTTATCATAACCGGAACCGGGAATTTCTCTATCCGCCATTTGTTTCACATCCTTTCATACTAAAATTCAGAACAAATATTCAGAAAATCAATATATAAATTAAATTTTATTTTAAATTTAATGATATTATACATATATTTAATTAACTTGTCAACATAATCTTATAATCTGTAAAAATCTCTCTTGACAATCTAACGTTCGTTAGGTATAATAAAATTAAACAAAGATTGGTAAGGAGGTTTAAACGGGTATGGATACGGGTAATTTTAAAACTGACGGTATTGCAAAAGAAAAGATAGAAAAGATATATAAAGAATACGAACGGTATGGATATCCAGTGATAGTAATGGACAGAGAGAATAATATAGTATATAAAAATAACGCGGCAAAAATGCTGAACATAAAGCCCAGAGTGGGGACAAACATCAAAAAATATATAGATTTCGTAAACTTAGAGAAGCTGTGCGACGCTGTGGAAAAAAGTGAGTACCGGGTTTTGAAATTAGAAGTGGCGTCAACGATAACACGGTGCGTTATACACGTTGGCAAAAAAATAACGGCGCTGCATTTCTATGACGCGCTTAACTTCCTGAAAGACGACGCGGACGAAGTGGAGACAATCAGAAAGATAGAGGATATAATAAGCAAATACAACGAGCGGAGGAAAACAGCGGGAGTAAAACGCGGCGACGGCGATTATTTTACGGAAAATAAGAAGATAATACGAATCAATGAGCATTTCAGAAAGCACATGATCGGCCTGAACATGCAGAACGACGACAAACATAAGATTTACTGCGACATCGGGGCGTTTTTCAACAATTTCGCCGCAAGTATTTCGCAGTACATAAGCACATTCGGGTACAAAATGAATTTTCACATCGAAGATAAAATGTTCTACTACAGGCTGAGCGAAAACGATCTGCTGCTAATCAATTTCATAATGTCGGCATTTGCGTTCAGGCATTCGATGTTCAATAAAGTAAATATCAGTTTCAGCAGCGACGACAGGATACTGAGATACGGATTCACTACGGGAAACGATTTTTATGAAGCTCACAGGGGCATTTTCGTTAAAGATTACGTGAGCGATATAAACGACATAGAATATTTGGATTTGAATCTCGCAGCTTTGATCGCGAAAAACAACGATTTAAAGCTGCGTGTTTATTATGACCAGGACGGCTCAAATTTACTCTTCCTCGATTTGATTTTCCCCGATAAAATTTCTGATGAAATATCTATGCGGTTTGAAGAATATCACATTACGTCTGAGCAGATAGGTGAACAGGCGGAAATCGAATTTGCGGATGTACTTGATAAATATTAAATATGTATAATATGTAAACATTTTGCGGAAAATAAAAAAGATATTGACAGGGATAAAGACTTTATGATAAAATATAACCAGAGATTGACAAAAATTTAACAAACGATTTGTATAAATTAATTAGGAGGATTTAACATGGCTATTAAAGTAGCGATTAACGGATTTGGACGTATTGGAAGACTGGCTTTCAGGCAGATGTTCGAGATGAGCGATTATGAAATTGTAGCTATCAACGACCTTACCAACCCTAAAATGCTTGCTCATTTACTGAAGTATGACACGGCTCAGGGGAGATACGACGGTCATACTGTGTCGGCTGGCGACGATTCTATCACAGTCGATGGCAAAACCATTAAAATCTATGCGGAACGCGATGCGGCGAATTTACCGTGGGGTCAGCTTAATATTGACGTAGTACTTGAGTGTACAGGGTTTTATGTAACTAAAGACAAGTCGCAGGCTCATATAAACGCAGGAGCCAAAAAGGTGGTTATCTCCGCTCCGGCAGGTAATGACCTCCCGACCATAGTATTCGGCGTTAACGAAAAAACTCTTAAAAAGAGCGACAATATCATCTCCGCTGCTTCCTGCACAACAAACTGTCTTGCTCCGATGGCTAAGGCTCTTAATGATTACGCGCCTATTCAAAACGGTATCATGTCAACAATTCATGCTTATACAGGCGACCAAATGACTTTGGACGGCCCTCATCCGAAAGGCGATTTAAGAAGAGCGCGAGCCGCCGCCGCTAATATAGTTCCCAACTCTACGGGAGCGGCGAAAGCCATAGGGCTTGTTATTCCCGAATTAAACGGAAAATTAATCGGTTCAGCACAGAGAGTGCCCGTTTGCACAGGTTCTACCACTATATTAATTGCCGTAGTCAAAGGTGATAACATAACAAAAGACAGCATAAACAGCGCAATGAAAGCCGCCGCTTCCGAAAGTTACGGCTATACTGAAGATGAAATCGTATCTTCTGACGTAGTGGGAATCACTTATGGTTCGCTTTTTGACGCAACTCAGACAATGGTTCAGAAAATCAGCGACGGATTATTCCAGGTACAGGTAGTTTCATGGTATGATAATGAAAATTCATATACGTCCCAAATGGTTCGTACTATCAAGTATATGTACGGCGTAGATAACGCGTAAAATTTATAATATAACGCGTGGAGCTAATTTAAGCCCCCTTTAGCGGCAACGCCGCGTAAAGGGGGTGGCACGAAGTGCCGGGGGATTCCGGAATTTGATGTCACTGGATAATCCCCCGCCGTCTGCGGACGGCACCCCCTTTTGCGAAAGGGGGCTTTTTTGGTTTTTCATACATTTTTTTATTCAAAAATTTTTTTATGTTACAGTTCTGTTACAAAAATAACAAATATGTTGAAAAATTTTTCGCAATGTTTTATAATCATTCCAAAGATGAAATAATCTCATCTTGAAATAAATAAATTTATTTAATTCAAAGGAGGAAAATCCACCATGAGTAATCTCAAAAGATTTCTCGCACTTGTCCTTGTTGTCGTAATGGCAATAGGCGGTATGGCGATGAATGTCTCCGCAGCACCCGCAAATGACATTGAAGATATTAAAGACAATCCGACTCTTGCGTATGCTATAGACATTCTCAACCAACTCGGAGTTGTTGCAGGTAAATCAACAAATGACGACGGCACAATCGTGTTCGACGGTACGGCAGATGTTACCCGTCAGCAATTCGCACTCTTTACGGCAAGAATCAGCACGGCTCTCCCGGAATTGTTTTTAGTAGACACGGGCGCGTCTGTTTCTAAACCGTTCACAGATTTGACAGACAAAACTTACTTCCCGGCTATTGACTACTGCGCAAAAGAAGGAATAGTTTTGGGCGTAGGCGACGGAAAATTCAATCCGAAAGCAAACGTTACGTTCCAGGACGCCGTAACAATGCTTGTACGTTCTCTGAACTACACAGGTCTTGTTTATCCGGCAGGTTTCCTTGTAAAAGCAAATGACATAGGGCTTATCGGCGACAACGCGATATTCCCGATGAACGGCATCGTAGGCAATACCCCGATCAACAGATACCAGATGGCAATGCTCCTCTGGAACTATCTGTTCACAGTTAAAAACGAACTCATTATGGTCATAAACGCCGAAACCGGCGCTCTTGAACCCAGACAAAGCGACGAATTAGTTCTCACAAAATTTGGTTTCACCAAATATGAAGGTTATGTCACAGGTATACCCGGCTGGGCCGCTGACGTAGTAGTACCCGGACCCGGATCGATACCCGGATATGCGCTGACAGGCAAAAAAATGGCTCCCGCAACAGGAACTTTTGTAGCGGCTAACGCAAATGATATAAGAATCGGCTGGGCAAACTATATCAACTATACGGAAACCACTACTACTACTGGCACTACCATCAAATATAACTGGGCAGAAGGCAAAGCCGACTTCATCAAAGCCAATGTTGGACTTGCAGATAAAGATTTTGAATATCTGCTTGGCTTGAAAGTTCAAATATTTATCGACGTTAAAGCTAACCGTGTCAAGAAGATCCAGATACCCGCAAGAGTATTGGGCGATAAAATCGAAGTAGACGCCGCTCTTAACGATTCTGATTTCGGTCTGAACGACGACAAAAACGCAGTAAAAGAAGTAAACTGGCTGCAACTGGGCATTAACGAAGAAGATGCAGCAAAATATTATATCGGAGACGTAACTACTGCGGAATTCAATTATAACAATCTCTATATGTTTACTGAAGCTGATTCTATAATGAAAGACGCAGGCGTAGACCCGGCTGAATTCAGACTTAAAGAATCAGAGCCGCTGTTTGAATTGGCTAAATTCACCAAAGCTGCAAATAAAGCTAATTACAGACTCGAATACGTTAACAACGGAACCACAAACGGAAAAGATGATTTCTACTATGTATTCAGACCGTTTGTAGTAGGCGTTCGCGTAAAAGACAATGACGACGGCCAGATAAGATTCCTTCTGAATGCTACTACTGGCGACGGAGAAACAGTTGGAGCCAAAATGAAAGCAGCTGCCGCAAGATTCATGGATAAAGAAATAACAAAACTTGACGAAAAATCAGCTTATTTCTTCACCGCTTACGGCGAAAAACTTGACATTTACGGACAGCTCACAGCAACAGAAAAAGCAGTACCGAGATATGTTCAGGGCGGAAACGCATCATTCCTGGTCGGCACTGCAACCACAGCAACGAACGCAACTTTCGGTTTCGGCACATCATTGAGCAAAGCTCTCGGCTCGCTCAGTACCGCAGTCGGAAAAATAGCAAACAACAATGATTCTGAATATACTTTATTTGCAGACGACAACGGTGCATTCCTTGCCGCTTATGCGACAAAACTGTATGAAGATCCGGGCTATGTTGCTTCAAAATATGCTGTAATTATTGATACGCCCGCTGAATACACTTATGTTCCCGGTGTCGGCGGAGTTAAAGTATTCAATGTAGTATACGCTGATACGGGCGCTGCTGCTACCATATATGCATCTGAAGTAGACGGTATTAAACCTAAACAAAATGATGATTCAACATGGTTGGGTAACGGAACTGTAATACGTCTCTTGGGCGACAATAAAGTTTGCACCTATTATGAAGACAATTTCGTACAGGTAGCAAGCAAAGAAGAATACAAAGATATCAAGTATAGCGCAGACGATGACAACTATAACACAAATACTAAACTGGTAACCGTTGACACCAGAAGAGCGACAATAAACAGCGGCACAAAGATAGTTATTTATCAGGTTGTTGATAGAACTGTTGTAGGCGCCAAGGTTTATGTTTACACAGGTAATGACGCTGAATTGAACAGGGTATTGGGACTTGGCGGAGTAAACCACATAATGCTGGTAGCAAGAGATCCTCAGACGACGGGCAACAGCAACGTAGTAGGTTTTGCTAACTATGTATTCCTGCGGACCAACAAGCCCATTAACGCTCCCGCACAGCCGAATACCGGTTATGCTCTCATGAAAAATAATCCTAACAGGGGCGAAGGTTTCAGAATCGGAGACGATTGGTTCTATATAGGCAATGCAGGCCCGGGCGACGGAACAAACGTATGTAACGGACTCAGCTCAATTCAGTTCGGCGGCGCGTTTATAGAAATCACAACCGAAAAGAAAACAAACGCTTATAATACTACAGACTACAATGTTGTAAATGTTAAAGATACTACTCTCCAGGCTAACGAAGCCGGTGATAACTGGGGCGCAATAGCTGACAAAGTAATAGCAGCCGGTACCGATCATGGTACACTCTCAGGCAAACCGGGAACAACAGCGATCGACGCTGCCACTTCTAACTGGATAGTAAATCAATACGTCAGAATGTATGTTGGCGAAGTCACATCTTACAACAGAAACTCTCACATGGTTCTTAACAGCGTAGTAAAAACCGGCACAACACAGAAACTCGATGCATCTGACAATCCTGTGTTTGAAGCTGATGGAGTCACTCCTGTAATGGTAGATGTATTTACTACTACTGAAAAATTCCTGCCGCTCACTACAGACACATTCAGGTTCTATGTAAGAGGTTCAGGTGCTGCTGCAAATGCAGCCGGCGCTGATTTCAGAAGCCTGAGCAATGATGAGTGGAACAGAATCAAAGACGCAGAAGCTAAAGTTTATGCAGTTGTTTATACAGATAATTTTGACAGAATCCTCACTGGCGGTATTATAGTTAAATCTCTCGCTGATGGTACTGACGATGACAAAACTGCTGCAAAAGACTTATGGTTCTTCAGAGACTAATCCAAAGCAAATCTAAAAAAAGTATTATGATGTTTGAAAGAACATTGTAGATATAAAAGAAGAACCGCCGTAACGGCGGTTCTTCTTTGTTGTGTGTGGCAATCGCTAAAAAAATATTTAATGATGTTTGGTTGTTATAGTAATTCTACTTGAAAACCACCCCGCCCTGCGGGCACCCCTCCACAGAGGGGAATTATACAAAACTCCGGAATTGTGCGCAATTCCCCTCCCTGGAGGGGTGGCAAGCGTTAGCTTGACGGGGTGGTTTTGAACTTACTTTATTATATCTTGTAGGGGCTGGCGTCCCCGACAGCCCGCAAATCTGATTTTACGCCTTTTTTGTCGGCGGGACGTCGAGGACGCCGTCCCCTACGAATTTGTGTATTTTGTTTGTGCGGTGTTGACATTTCTTGCGTGATGTGTATAATATAATAAAGCAAATTGAAAAGTAAATTTCACGGGCGATTGATAATCGCCCCTACGATTTCATCTTTTTTGCCATACATTTGGTATATTATAACAAAAAATCAAATAAATTGTCAAGGGAATTATAAAATCATGAACAAGAAATTATTATTGCACACATGCTGCGCCCCGTGTCTGATCGGGTCGCTCCCGGTTATTGATAAAACCGGAAATTTTGATATATCCTGCTTTTGGTATAATCCCAATATTCACCCGTATATTGAGTATAAATCAAGGCTTGACGCTTTGATTGGTTACACGTCTGAAAATAATATAAATCTTATAATAAAAGATTACTACGGGCTTGTCGAATTTACGCAAAATGTTATAAGTAATTTAAAAGAACGCTGCGGATATTGTTATAATATAAGAATTAAAGAGACTGCGAAATATGCGAAAGAAAACGGATTTGATATGTTTTCGACGACTTTGCTTGTCAGTCCGTATCAGAATCACGAAAAAATAAAAGAAATCTGCGAAAAATACGCGAAAGATTATGAAATCGGGTTTTTGTGCGAAGATTTCAGAGTGAATTTCAGAGAGGGACAAAAATCCGCGAGGGACAAAAATATTTATATGCAGAAATACTGCGGCTGTATATTCAGTGAACAGGAAAGATTTTTACGCCAAATTTAACAAAATCTTATTGATTTTTGTTGAATTGTATGATATAATTTAAACTAATATAATTTTTTATAAAAATTTATTTCAGGAGGATTATAAAAGTATGGCATATTTTATCACAGACGATTGCATATCTTGCGGAGCTTGCGAATCGGAATGCCCGGTTGAATGTATCAAAGAAGGCGACGGCAAATATGTTATAGACAAAGAAGTATGCACCGAGTGCGGCGCATGCGCGGGAGTATGCCCCGTAGACGCGGCACAGCCGGGAAAATAATAAAAATTTCTGTAGATAGGGGCGGGGTTTTCCCCGCCCCTGTGATATTAGGGAATAGTAATTATGCTGTTATTGAATGAAAAAAATTTGCGGAGCGATAAAATAAACGAAGATTTGATTATATATCAGATAAAAAACGGGCTTTTATTCGGGACCGACGCTTTAAAACTCGCCGATTTTATCTGTCTTGAACACATGGGTATATATAAAAACGCCGTTGAATTCGGGACAGGTTCGGGAGTGATTTCTCTGATTCTCGCAAAACGCGGCAAAATAAATAATATTTACGCAGTTGAAATTCAGGAGATATACGCCGAACTCGCAAGATATAACATAGAATATAATTATCTTTCGGATAAAATTAAAATAATTCACGGCGATTTGAAAGACTGCGATAATTTATTTTATGATTGCGATACAAGAATATTGCCGCATTCTGCTGATATGATATTCACGAATCCGCCGTATATAAAATACGACGGAAAAACGTCGGGAAACGGGGGAATATTAAGCGGTTTGGATTATAAAAATATATCCCGGCGCGAGATTGCATGTAATATTAGCGATATATTGAAATCAGCGGCAAGATTATTGAAAAACGGCGGGGATTTTTATATTATATATCGTCCGGACAGGTTCCAGAGTTTATTTTCGGCGATGGTTTTTAATAATATAACGCCGAAAAAAATCGTTTTTGTTTACGCGAACAAAAGCAATAAAGCCAGTCTTGTATTGATAAAAGGCAGACAGGGCGCGGGAGAGGGATTAATCGTCGAGAATATTTTTATATGAGGGCATGTCGGACATAGAATAATAGCGCGGGGAATTTATATTTTATACACAAGTTTTATTTATTAAATTTCAGGAGACAGAAAAATGTTAAGTGAAGCATTACAAAACTTTTTGTGGAATGCAAAACAGCCATGGTTTAAAGTAGCCTATAAAATGTACTGGACGCAGTTGGCTGATATGATAAATCTTGATAATCTGAAAATTCTCGATTTCGGCAGCGGTTTCGGGACTACGTCGAATTATTTGGCGAAAAATAACGAAGTTATTGCGATTGAGCCAAACGCGGATATGATAAAAGAACGCGAGCGGGAAAATAATTACACGCAGATAAACGGCACAATAGAAAAGTTAAAAGAATTCGGAAATAATTATTTTGACGTTATAACTTGCCATAACGTATTGGAATTTTCGATGACATACGGTACGGAACCGTCGGAAATAGTGAAAGAATTTTCGCGTGTTCTCAGGAGCGGTGGTATTTTATCTGTAATAAAACATAATAAAACCGGGAGAGTTATTCGCACAGCCGTTTTTGAGAATAATATTGACGAGGCGTTATTATTGCTTGAAGGCGGGGAGAGTTCAAATACTTTTGGTAAAATAAATTATTATGATTCAGAAGATTTAGC
Organism: Oscillospiraceae bacterium; assembly: GCA_009783265.1. Classification (GTDB taxonomy): domain Bacteria; phylum Bacillota; class Clostridia; order Oscillospirales; family WRJC01; genus WRJC01. Next base: position 39,352 of record WRHM01000007.1, on the reverse strand, counting down.
CAAGTGGGGCGGTAATATAAAAACAGAAAAAATATTAGGCGTGCAGACTATATACGGATTGCAGCAGAATAACGATATAAAATACGAGCCCGACTGGGTTGACAAGATGTTTGACCTTGAAATGAAATTGTGCGATTTGGAGCCGTATAAAAATATTGCGTTTTTACATCACGTTTTATTGAGAAAAAATTGAGGTATTTAAAATGGGAAACAATTCGTTTTTTGCGTTATTATTCAGATTGAAATATATAAACCGTTGGGGGCTTATGAGAAATTTCAGGACGGAAAACGTTTCTGAACATTCTCTTGAAGTCGCTATAATCGCGCACGCCCTCGCCGAAATCGGCGTCGCGTATTTTAATAAAACTTATGATCCCGCAGAGATTGCATTAAAAGCCATATATCACGACGTGTCTGAAATCTTCACCGGAGATTTGCCGTCGCCGATAAAATATTACACGGACGAAATGAAAAAAAGTTATAAGTCAATAGAAAGCGAAGCCGAAATAAATCTTTTATCTAAATTACCTGAAGAATTAAAAAAATCTTATGAGAATATAATACTGCACGGTGAAAACATTGATTCTATAGAATATAAGATAATAAAAGCAGCAGATAAACTCTGCGCTTATATAAAATGCCTTGAAGAAGTAAATTCCGGCAACCGTGAATTTCTAAAAGCCGAAGAAGATATATATAAAACCCTTGACACGACGGGGCTTGATGAGTTAAAATATTTTATAGATAATTTTCTGCCGTATTTCAGCAATACGATAGACGAGATATGATTTTTAAATTATGTTAGATATTAACTAAATGCAGATAATTTATATAATGTACAGTGTGTGAATTGTAGGGAACGCGCCCCTGCGCGTTCCGCCGATAAAACCCGCGTAGAATCAGACACGCGGCACGTCGAGGGCGGCGTGCCCTACAAAACAACCGCAACGGAAAATAACCATTTTCTTCCCTAAGCAAATTTTATTTTTTAATACAATCATTTGATACAACATAAAAATAAAAATTATTTAATCAAAAAAGGAGAAAAAATTTATGAAAATAGGCGTAATGGTAGAATCTTTTAAAAGCAGTTCTATTGATTCGATAGTTGAATCAAATAATCCCATGCAGGCATTTACTACGGGAGTAAAAAAAGCGTCTGAGCTCGGAGCGGCGGGAATACAGGCATACGCGACTTTCGGCGCGTTGAGATTCGACGAGATGAACAAAACAAAAATAAAAGAAGTATTGGATATAGTAAAATCAAACGGGCTGATTTTTTCGGCGATATGCGGGGATTTCGGCGGTCACGGCTTTGAGGACAAAGCAGAAAACGAAAGCAAAGTCGAAAACTCAAAAAGAGTGCTCGATTTAGCCAAAGAACTTGAATGCGATATAGTCACGACTCATATCGGCACAGTCCCCGGCGAAGAATGCGAAAAGAAAGATATAATGCGAAAAGCGTGCAGGGAACTCGCGGTTTACGCGGATTCTATCGGCTCGGCGTTCGCAGTCGAGACAGGTCCTGAACCATGTGTAACACTCGGCGCATTTCTTGATTCTCTCGGAGCTATGGGCGTGAGAGTTAATTTTGACCCTGCGAATCTTGTCATGTGCGTTGCGGACGACCCTGTAAAAGGCGTTGAAACTCTCAGCAAATATATAGTGCATACTCACGCCAAAGACGGGATTATGATAGGCGACAGAGAGGGCTGGGAAGAATTGCCGCTCGGCAAAGGCGGAGTTGATTTTGACAATTATCTTCTCGCTCTGAATAAAATAGGCTATACAGGATTTTTGACTATCGAGCGCGAAGTCGGCGACAATCCTGAGGCTGATATAAAATTAGCAAAAGATTTCTTGACTGAAAAGCTGGTTAAACTTGGATTGAACGGATAGTATAATGAAATTCAAAGGGATTATATTTGATTTGGACGGGACAGTTGCGGACACGGGCGCAGATTTGTCAAACGCTATAAATTTAATGCTCGAAAGTTTAGGCTTTGAGAAAAAAAGTCAGCAAGAGATATTAAAGCATATAAATTTCGGGGCAAGAGCGTTTGTCAAAGGCTGTCTGCCCGACGAAAAATTATTGGACGAAGCGTTAAAACGCTACATGAAGTTTTACTCTGAGCATTGTTTTGAGCAAACAAGATTATACGACGGGATTGCCGAACTCATTGAATCTCTTCATGTGAATAATATAAAAATGTGCGTGCTGTCAAACAAGCCGGATATTATGACTAAAAAAATAGTTAAAGGGCTTTTAAACAAAAGTTATTTTATAGATATTCTCGGCGGAAGCGAAAGATTTCCGCACAAGCCAAAGCCCGATTCGGCTTTATATATGGCTGAAAAAATGGGAATTGCGCCTGATGAAATATTATATATCGGCGATTCTGACGTTGATATGAAAACTGCTATAAACGCCGGAATGTTTCCTCTCGGCGTAACGTGGGGATATAGACCTGAGAGTTTTATTGTTGAAGCCGGAGCGAAGAAAATCGTGCATAGTCCGGGTGAGATTTTAGATTTTGTTTTGGAATAATTATTTGTAGGGAACGCCGCCCTCGGCGTTCCGTTGACAAAACCAACGCAAATTTATATTCGCGGAACGCCGAGGGCGGCGTTCCCTACAACAATTATTTTATGGAGGAATAAAAAATATGCTGCCATTTAAAATAAATCTTGAGGGAAAAACTGTTGTGATAACAGGCGGAGGCGGGGTTTTATGCTCGGAATTCGCGTACAGTCTCGCAGAGTGCGGCGCAAATATTGCGATTATTGATATAAAACTTGAGAACGCGCAAGCCGTCGCGGATAAAATCGGTGCAAATTCGATTGCGGTTCAAGCTGACTGCCTGAGCAAAGAAAGTTTGATAAACGCAAAAAATATTGTCGATGAAAAGTTCGGCTTGTGCGATATTTTAATCAACGGCGCGGGCGGAAACTCCCCCAAATGCACGACGACGAAAGAGTATTTATTCGATGAAGATTTGGAAAATCCAGGAGAAATAACAACTTTCTTTGATTTATTGCCGGAAAATTTGAGATTTGTGTTTGATTTAAACTTTACAAGCGCAGTCCTGACTACTCAGGTTTTCGCAAAAGATATGAAAAACAAGAAAGATTGCGCGGTTATAAATATATCGAGCATGAACGCTTTTACGCCGCTCACAAAAATCCCGGCGTATTCAGCGGCAAAAGCGGCTGTGTCGAATTTCACGCAGTGGCTTGCGGTGCATTTCTCGAAAGTGGGGATAAGGGTAAACGCGATAGCTCCGGGATTTTTCGTAAGCGAACAAAACAGAAATTTATTGTTTGACAAAGACGGCAATCCCACTCCGAGAGCACATAAGATTTTAGCGGCGACTCCTATGGGTCGTTTCGGCGAGCCGAAAGAGTTGATCGGGACGTTGTTGTGGTTGTGCTGTCCCGAAGCGTCGGGATTTGTGAACGGCGTAGTAGTGCCGGTTGACGGGGGATTTAATGCGTACAGCGGAGTGTGATATAATATGGGGTTTGATTTTTCGAAATATGATAATATAAAACAATTATGCAAAAATGGTGCATTGCGTTGGACTAATCACATATTCGCTCGGCTTTTACAGCGCAATATAAGTATGAACGATATTGAATATGCAATAATCAACGGTGAAATAATAGAATCATATCCTGATGATTATCCATATCCGTCTTGTTTGATACTGGGAAAATCGGGGAATAAACAATATTTACATGTTGTATGTGGGATAACGCCGAGGGAATTATATTTAATAACTGCTTATTATCCTGATCCTGACGAATGGACAGAAGATTTTAAGATGCGAAAGGAGAAAAAATAATGAATTGTTTTGTATGTAAAGGTATCATTGAAGATAAGCCGACTACATTTATGGTTGACTTGGGAAATTGTATTGTAATTGTGAAGAATGTGCCATCACAAGTATGCGTTCAATGCGGCGAAACTTCTTACACTAATGATGTTGCGAGGCGGCTTGAAAAGATTGTAAATGATATGCGAAAAGCTATAACGGAAATCGCTGTTGTAAATTACTCCGATAAGGTGATAGCGTGAAAGGTTTTGATTTTTCAAAATATAACCGTATTATTCTCGTCGGCAGTATGGGAAGCGGAAAAAGCTGGCTGTCTAAACGAATCGCTGAAATAACAGGCTATCCGTTATTTCACTTAGACGTTGAGCATTGGAAACCGGGTTGGGTAGCGGATTCAAAAGAAGAAAAAATCGCGCGTCAGCAAGAGATAATAAGCGGTGAAAAATGGATTATCGACGGCAACTACGGCAGTACAATGGAATTGCGGTTTGCGGCGGCTGATTTGATTATTTATCTTGACATTAACCGTTTGGTCTGCATGTGGAGTGCGGCAAAACGCACAGGCAAGAAGCGTTCGGATTTGCCTGATTATTTAGAAGAACCCAAAGTGACAAGCAAAGTTTTTTTAGATATATGTAAATGGATATGGCAATTTCGTAAAAAAAGCGGGAAAACTATCATGTCTCTGCACGAAAAATATCCCGAAAAAGAGTTTTTGCATATCAAAAGCAGACGGCAGGTTAAAAAGCTTTTGAAAAATACAGGAGGAGAATCATGTCAAAAATAACAATAACCGATATTGAATATAAAAATTATGGCAAGTGCAAAGTTATATCAAACGGACTTTTTGAGATGTACGTCACGGTTGATATTGGTCCGAGAATTATAAAAGTGAATCTGACCGGCAAAGAAAATCTTATGTTTAATGATATTGACAGGGCGATGTGCGAAGATGTTTCGTCTGTATTCGGCGAGGGCAAAAACTGGTATATCTACGGCGGACACAGATTATGGGTAAGCCCTGAGGATATGCCGAAAACTTATTATCCCGATAACGAACCTGTCGGTTTTAAAATCAATGCAAATAAAATTTTATTTACGCCGCCGCCTCAGAAAGTCAGCGATTTGCAGCACAGTATCGAAATAGAGATATACGAAGATAAGGCATGTGCAAAAATCACGCATAAAATCGTGAATATCGGTAAAAAAGAAGTGACAGGCGCAATCTGGGCGTTGTCAGTCATGGCTCCGGGCGGGACTGTGATATGCCCTCAGCCCGACGAAGACACTGGCGTTTTAGGCAACAGATGTATAGCTTTATGGCCCTATACGAGACTGACTGACAGCAGGGCGAATTTTTTTGACAAATATATCACGGTCAAACAAAATAAAAATATAAACGAAAAGTTTAAATTCGGGATAAACAACACAAAAGGCTGGTTAGCTTATCAAAATCACGGGCAGATTTTAAAAAAATCATATAACCCAAATCACCCTGACGGAATTTATCCCGACTGGGGAATGTCAACGGAAATATTCACAAATCATTTGTTTGCCGAAGCCGAGACTTTATCTGAACTTAAAACGCTCAGACACGGCGAATTTATCGAACATACGGAGATATGGGAGTTGATTGACGCGTCTGTTGATACTGACGTTGATTTCAAGTGCGGCGAACAGGATAAAATTGATGATTATGTGAGAAAATATATAATATAAAATATAATAAAAATCTTGGAGAATAAAATTTTGATAATACAATTAGAAGAAGCAAAAAAAGAACTCGCCGATTTAATCGCTCAAATAAAAGAACTCGGCGAAAATATAAAAATAAAAGATTCGGAAAAACAGCAGCAAGAATATTCGGACAAGATAAATTCCGACGGATTCTGGGACGAAATCTCAGAAGCTAATGATATATTAAAAAAATCAAAGATTCTGTCAGAAAAAATCAAGGATTTCAGAAATCTTGAAAATGTCGCGGAATCGGCGTATGAACTTGTTATTATGGCAATTTCGGAAAACGACGAGAGTTTAACGTCTGATATTTTAAGGGAAATAGCTGAAATTAAATCAGAATTTTTAAATTTGGAATTAAAAACTCTCTTAGACGGTGAATATGACGGGAATAACGCGATTATCGCAATTCATCCCGGAGCGGGAGGAACTGAAGCTCAGGACTGGGCTGAAATGCTTTATCGAATGTATATGCGTTATTCAGAAAAGCACAGATATAAATTAAAGCTGCTCGATTATCTTGAGGGGGACGGCGCGGGAATAAAATCCGTGACTTTTTCGGTATCCGGCAAAAACGCTTACGGGTATCTCAAAAGCGAAAACGGGGTACACAGGCTCGTGAGAATTTCGCCGTTTAACGCCGCGGGAAAACGCATGACGTCGTTTGCCTCAGTTGAAGTCATTCCCGAAGTTGACGACGAAGAATACACTAAAATAGAAATAAAGCCCGAAGATATAAGAATCGAGGCGCACAGGGCGAGCGGAGCGGGGGGACAGCATGTAAACAAGACTGATTCGGCTGTCCGGATAGTTCACATACCGACAGGAATAACTGTCGGCTGTCAGAGCGAGAGAAGCCAGACCCAAAACAGGGAAACCGCCATGAAAATGCTGAAAAGCCGGCTTTTGGAGATAAAAGAGCGCGAGCATTTAGAAAAAATCGACGATATAAAAGGCGAGAAAGCGAATATCGAGTGGGGTTCGCAGATCAGATCGTATGTATTTATGCCCTACACTCTTGTCACAGACAAACGCACAGGATATGAAAACGGCAATGTCGCGGCTGTCATGGACGGGGATTTGGACGGGTTTATAAAGGCGTATTTGAGCAAGAAATAAAAAGAGGATTTTTAATGAATGAAAAACAGGGAAAAGTAATAATAATCGGCGGTTGCCCGAGAGCGGGGAAAACAACGCTGTCTGTAAAATTAGTCAAAAGCGGCTTGGGATTTTCTAAAATATCCGGCGACTCTCTCGGCGACGATTTGTTAAGCAATTCCGAGCAGGTAAAAACACTTTTAGGAAGTTTATTAGAAGATGCCGGAGCATACGGGATAAATTCAGTTTTTGATTATTACCCTGACAGTTTTACTTTGGACGATATTTATAAACTGCCGTTTAAAAATAAAATAGATATGTATTTTCTCGGATTCCCTGATATTCCGGTTGAAGAAATAAAATATAATATTAAACATTACGCCAAACCTCCGGACTGGATATATTATTGCGCCGACGATTATATCGGAGAAGTTGCCAAAAGAATATATGATTTTAATATAAAATTAATAGAACAATGCAAAAAATATAATTATAGATTTATCAATACGGGCGTAGGTGAAGACAGAAACGTTATTTTAGATTCTCTGTATAATGAAATAAAAAACAAAATATAGGAAAAATATTAAATATATATAAATTTAAGGAGGCTTAATTCAATGAAAAAAATCAAAAATTTTAAATTGTTCGCGGGAATTGTTTTGTTTGCGAAAGCGTTTATGCTGCTGACTGTGATGATTGTTTTGTCAATACAGAAAAAAAGCATACCGAGAGCAATTATCGCGGTATTTACGGCTGTAAGCGTTACGTCCGCGTTGCTGCTGATTTCTTACAGGCAAGAAGAACTAAAATGCAAAAAGCTCCGTGAAATGGACGCTTTTTATGATTATGACTACGAATCGGCATATAATGGATTAGACGACGATGACGAAGAAGAAGATTTCGGGCTTGGACTTGACGAACATTTAAACGCGATAAATTAACAAATAAAATATAAGGAGATACAAATAAAATGCAATCAGAAACTAACGATAATATTAATAATATTAAATTAACTATGGACAAACTCGTCGCTCTGTGTAAAAACAGGGGCTATATCTACGCGGGTTCTGAGATATACGGCGGCCTCGCGAATACATGGGACTACGGTCCCCTCGGCGTTGAATTTAAAAACAACGTCAAAAAAGCATGGTGGAAAAAATTCGTGCAGGAATCAAAATATAACGTCGGGCTCGACTCGTCGATTTTACTTAATCCGCAGGTCTGGGTTGCTTCCGGCCACGTCGTGAATTTTAATGACCCGCTGATTGATTGCAAAGGCTGTAAAATGCGCCACAGGGCAGACAAATTAATCGAGGACTGGGCGAAAGAAAATAATATCGCAGTCAAAGTCGAGGGCATGAAAAATGAAGAAATGACTGAATATATCAAAGAAAATAACGTCAAATGCTCTTATTGCGGCAAATCTGATTTTACGGATATACGCAAATTTAACATGATGTTCAAGACTTTTCAGGGCGTGACAGAAGATTCTCAGACGCAGTTATATATGCGCCCCGAAACTGCGCAGGGTATATTTATAAATTTTAAGAATATACAGAGAACCACAAGAAAAAAAATCCCGTTCGGCGTTGCTCAGATCGGCAAATCGTTCAGAAACGAAATCACTCCGGGTAATTTTATATTCAGGACAAGAGAATTTGAACAGATGGAAATGGAATTTTTCTGCAAGCCCGGCACTGATTTGGAATGGTTCGATTATTGGAGAGAATACTGCAAAAACTTTTTATTAAATCTCGGCATAAAAGAAAATAATCTTAGATTAAGAGATCATGAAAAAGAAGAACTGTCGCATTATTCTAAAGCTACGACGGATTTTGAGTATTTATTCCCGTTTGGCTGGGGAGAATTATGGGGAGTCGCCGACAGGACAGATTTTGATTTGACGCAGCATATAAAAGAATCCGGTGAAAATCTTGAATATAATAATCCCGACGCAGGCGAAAAATTCGTGCCTTATGTCATAGAACCGGCAATCGGTGTTGAGAGATTATGTCTTGTTTTACTGTGCGACGCATACGACGAAGAAGTCGTAGGGCGCGACGACCTCGGCGCGCCGAATGACATAAGAGTTGTTTTAAGGCTGCACCCTTTTGTCGCGCCGATAAAAGCCGCTATTCTGCCGCTCTCAAAAAAACTCGCCGAACCCGCGCAGAAAATATACGACGAACTCTCGAAATATTTCACGGTCGATTACGACGACGCGGGCTCTATCGGCAAGAGATACAGGCGGCAGGACGAAATCGGCACGCCGTTTTGTATAACAATAGATTTTGACACTCTCGAAGATAATACAGTCACAGTCAGGGATAGGGACACTATGTCGCAAATCAGGATTAATTCCGGCGAAATATATAATTATATATTTGAAAACACTAAATTTTAATCAAACTTTTAATCAAAATACACAGAAATTTTATAGTCCATTCAAGTAATTTTATAATATATGGCTTGACATAATTTGAAAATCGTAATAAAATATAAATGACGCACAGATTTTTCAGGCTTTAGGATTTTATAAAATAATAAACATAAAAGAGAAAATCAGGAGTGTATATTTATGAAAAGCAATCAAAATAATATTATTAAAATCATTGCCCTCTTTTTGGTCATGGCATTGATTGCATGCGTTTTTATTTCGTGCGGAGAAAAAAACACGGATACTTCCCGCGAGAATGATAACGACGACAAAGCCGAAAACCCAAATTCGGATCAAAACGACGAGGAAAACGCTGAAGAAGTCAAGCTTCTGCCGGATTTGCCCGATGTTAATTACGACGGCTATACTTTTACTTTTTTGGCTCACAAAGAGGGCGCGTCAGGCTGGGACTGGGTAGGCGACGAAGCGAGGGAACTCGTAGCTGAAATGCAGGACGGACAGGAAGTCCAGAACAGCGAGCCTATCAACGACGCGGTTTACCAGAGAAATTCTGTCATAAAATCAAGATACGGAATCGAAATCAAAATGGTCTCTGATACCGGGGAAAACAGCACCCTTAAAAAAATAGTAAACGCCGGAGACGACACTTACGACGCAGTTTTGATTTTTAACAACAATGTCCCCGGGGTCGTTACGGGCAATCTTCTCATGGAAGTTTCACAGCTGCCGTACATAGATTTGGATAAACCCTGGTGGGACGACGGCGTAAACGCTATGTCGGTCGTTAATAAGCAGTATCTTTTAGCCGGCGATTTGCTTATATTAGATAACGAAGCGACTAACGCCATGATATTTAACAAAGATTTAATGGCGGATTTAGGCATGGATCTGCCCTATCAGTCAGTCAAAGACGGGAAATGGACGTTTGATAAAATGATAGAAATGACAAAGGACGTTGAACTTGACTTGAACGGCGACGGCAAACTGGATTATCCCGACGACAGGTTTTCTATGATGGTATTTAATGATACGCTTCAGGCTATGTTGATTGCGGGCGGCGGACTGCTGGCTGACAAAGACCCCGACGACGTGCCTTATATGTGTTTTGCCGAGCCGAGGAATCTTCAAGTTCTCGAAAAAGCTATGGATTTGATGTATACAAATTCAAATCCGGGAGTTTTTAACGTCCAGTCGGTAGGGGCAGGTACGGGAAACGTGACATGGATGAAAGTGTATTATGACACATTCATGGAAGACAGGGTATTGTTCATGTGGATAAGAATGAGGGTGGTCGAAGCTTTCAGGGGAATGGATTCAAACTTCGGCATATTGCCTATGCCCAAATACGATGAAGCGCAGGATAATTACTGTAGCTTAGTCAATCCGTACACCGGGGTTATGCTCGGGGTGCCGAAAACTACGGGCGACCCTGAAAGGACAAGTATAATTCTCGAAGCTTTGTCGGCCGAGAGCAAATATACGCTCCAGCCCGCGTATTATGATATAGTGCTCAACAGAAAATTCGCGAGAGACGAAGAATCAAGCGAAATGCTCGATATTATATTTAATACGCAGGTATATGATATAGGCGGGGTTTACAGTTTTGGCAGCGTATTCTCTGATTTCTGCAATCTTGCGGGTAAACAGGACAGAAACGTCATATCTTATTATGACAAAAAAATCGGTTCGATGGAAAAAGCGATAGATAAAGTCGTCACTCAGTTTGAAGCGTTGGACGATTAAAATAAATAATAATATCGTAGGGGGCGAATTATGTTTATGTTCGCTCCTACGAATAGGTTTATATGATTTTTTATAAATTATAGTGAAACAAGTTATAGAAAACCCCACCGCCGCATTGATTGGCGTGAACTGCATGTGAACTACGTTCACATTCGTTACACGTTCGCGGCACCTCCCCTGTCAGGGGAGGCTTTGGGCGCAATATCCCCTGCCTCCCTTGAAAGGGGAGGTGGCACCGCGGTGCCGGAGGGGTTGGCTGTAGATATGCTTTTCTTCTTGTTTTATTATTATAATAAATTGCAGTTGCAATAATTTTTTGAGAGGGATAATATATATGAAAAAAATTATATTGCTTATGCTTATTGCGGCAATAATTGCGGGTATATTAATTTCATGCGGGGGAAATGCGCAAAACAGTCCCGACAATAATAACGATAATAAAAATGGCAATGAGAATAATGAAAACGCCGAGAATAATCAGGAAAGCGACCAGCCCGGCGACGATAATACCCCTGCGGACGCACGAATAGAGCCGGATCTTCCCAGTGACGCGGATTTCGGAGGTTACACGTTTACTTTCCTGACGCACCTGTACGAAGGAGCCGACTGGGTTGGGCCGCTTCCGATTGAGATTATATCAGAAGAAGAAAACAGCGAGCCGATAAACGACGCGGTTTTCAAAAGAAATCTTAAAATAATGGAAAAGTATAATATAAATATTGACATGATAGGGATTGCAGATGAAAGAAACGCTATGAACAAAGCAGTAAAATCCGGTGATGATGTATATGATGCGGCTATTATGTTTAATAATAACGTCCCGGGGATTGTGACGGCTGAGTTACTGACTAATATCGAGAATCTGCCGTATATAGATTTAGATAAGCCGTGGTGGGACCCGGCTGTAAACGCTATGTCGATAGACCACAAAAATTATCTTTTAGCCGGCGATTTATTGATACTCGACAACGAAGCGACAAATGTTTTGCTGTTTAACAAAGATTTAATGGGCGATTTAGGCATTGACCTGCCGTATAATTTAGTAAAAGAAGGCAAATGGACATTTGACGTTATGAACGATATGATAAAAGACACCGCGTCTGATTTAAACGGCGACGGTCAGATGACCGCTTATGAGGACAGATGGGGATTTGCTACATATAACGATACGTTTCATGCCCTTCTCGTGAGTGGCGGCGGGGCTCTCGCAGTTAAAGACAAAGATGATATACCGTATATGGATTTTGCAAGCGAAAAAAATTTAGCCGTGCTTGAAAAAGTCATGAATTTATTATATAATCCGGAATATGTATTAAATGCTCAGGCTCCTCCGAAAGGCGGCAGCGGCGGTGATTTGACCAAAGGCGATGAAATTCATGTAAAAGGGTTTGAAGAAAACAGGATTTTGTTCATGTGGACAAGAATGAGGTTTGTCGAATTTTTCAGGGGCATGGAAGCTAATTTCGGAATAATTCCGTTGCCGAAATTCGACGAAGCGCAGGAAAAATATTATAGCGTGGTAAATCCCTACACGGGAGTGCTTCTCGGGGTTCCCAAGAGCGCGTCGGATTTAGACAGGGTCAGCATAATTCTCGAAGCCCTTTCAGCCGAGAGCAGATACACTCTCCAGCCAGCATATTATGACGTTGTATTGACGAGAAAATACGTAAGGGACGAAGAATCCGAAGAAATGCTTGATATTATATTTAACTCAAGGGTTTATGATATAGGCAGCGTATATAGTTTCGGCAACGTGTTTATAGATTTTATAAATTTAGCCGCAAAAAACGACAGAAATATAATTTCTTATTATGACAAAAAAATCGGCGCAATGGAAAAAGCGATAGATAAAATAGTAAATATTTTCCAGTCAATGGACTGATTAATATATAAATTTATTGGCAAGCCAAAATAAATAAATTCAAGGAGCGAAGTTTATGCAAAAAATAAAAAGAATGCTGTCTCTTATGTTAGCCGTTTTATTGATTTTCGGCGTATTGACTGCATGCGGCGACAAAAAATCAAAAGACGCGGGAGTAGACGAAACGCCGGATAATAATTTGACAAACGCCGACGACGCACAGAACGAGGGCTCAGATACTGAATCTGAAGCGAGAATACTGCCGGATTTGCCGGACGACGTAAATTTTGACGGGCATGTGTTTACAGTTCTGACCCACAGGGAAGAGAGCGACGACTGGCTCACGCCAGAACCAAGAGAGATCGCCGCTGAAATCGAAGAGACCGATGAGCCGATCAACGACGCTGTTTACAGAAGAAACGAAATTCTGAAAGACAAATATAATATTGATTTTGCTATTGTCTCAAACCCGGACGAGAAAGGCCAGCTTAATAAGACCGTTAAATCCGGCGACGACGCTTTTGACGCGGTTTTGATATTTAACAATAACGTCCCCGGAGTTATAACCAGCGGGAATTTGCTTAACGTCGCGAATCTGCCGTATATAGACTTAGACAAACCGTGGTGGGACGCGGGCGTAAACTCTATGTCGATAGACAATAAAAATTATCTCTTGGCCGGCGATATGCTGATACTCGACAACGAAGCGACAAACGCGCTGCTGTTCAACAAAGATTTAATGAGCGATTTAAGCTTGGAATTGCCGTATAATCTGGCAAAAGAAGGCAAGTGGACTATGGATAAACTCGACGAATATATAAAACAGGGGTCCGCCGATTTAAACGGCGACGGAGTGATGAAACCCGACGACGACAGATGGGGATTTGTCGGCTATAACGATACATTGCACGCTCTTCTTGTATCGGGAGGCGGGACTTTGGCGAGTAAAGACGAAAACGATCTGCCGTATATGGATTTCACATCACCCCGCAATTTGCAGGTAATAGAAAAAGCAATGGATATTATGTATAACAAGCCGGACGTTTTGAATATACAGTCAGATATATCCGATGGGGGCGCAAACAGCGTAAACTGGCTCAGGGCGTATCATTCTTCGTTTGAGGAAAACAGGGCGTTGTTTATGTGGGTCAGAATGAGAGTCGTAGAAAAATTCAGGGGAATGGATTCAAATTTCGGAATACTCCCAATGCCTAAGTTCGACGAGAATCAGGAAAATTATTACAGCGTTGTAAATCCGTACACAGGAGTTTTGCTCGGAGTGCCGAAAACTGCGTCTGACCCTGAAAGGACGAGTATAATTTTAGAGGCTATGTCCGCTGAAAGCCGTTACACGTTGCAGCCTGCGTATTACGACGTAGTTTTGCAGAGAAAATTTGCGCGTGACGAAGAATCGAGCGAAATGCTTGATATAATATTCGGCTCAAGGACTTATGACATCGGCGGGGTTTACGCTTTCGGCAATGTATTTCTGGATTTTATTACTCTATGCAATAAATCAAACAGGGATATTGTATCTTATTATGACAAAAGGTCAAACTCAATGGAAAAAGATATAAATAAAGTTATCGCCGTATTCGAAGATCTGGATTAAAAATATAATATAATAAAACAAAAACGGAGATTTAATAAATCTCCGTTTTTTTGCTGTTTATATTGTTTTCCCGTTATTTTGTTTGCCATTTTTCAAATAACGCTCTAATCTGACCGTTCAGCCATCCGTTTATTTTATAAATCCTCTCTTCTTCCTGAATCCTGCCACGCCAAATTAACTGGTTCAAATCATGTTCTAACTGATAGATTGTCAGGCGTTTTTCTATATTGGGTATATATAAAACTGCATGCAGATTTTCAACAACGGATTTTAATAATATTTCGAGATTATTGTCCGGAATTAAATAAAAATGCCAGTGAAAAAGATGAGTTAATTCAAAATCCGCCTCGCCAAATTGCGAGCACTCCCAATCTGTTATTCCAGCCAGTCTGCCCTTGTGTACAATAATATTTTTAGGGTGAAAATCGTTATGCAATAACCTTGCTCCTGTTTGATATTCCAGAGATCTGATATTTGCATAGATATAATCAAATGCCTTTGAAATCACTTTTTTGCTGTTTAATTTCAAATCAGTTTCAGACAGCCCGGTTCTTAACAGTTTTGCATACTCCAGATGGCCGTTTTTCCATATCCCCTTATATCTCGGAACAACAGGAATATAATGACCCATGTCATAAGACGTGTCAGTTATCGAATGCAATTCACTCAGAAATTGGGCGATTTCTTTTCCGATATTATATTTTTGTTCATCTGTAAGATTTTGTATAGCATTAAACAAATCATTGCCCTGGATATAATCAAAAAGCAAATGATAATATTTACGGTCTGAAACAGTAACTGATCCCGATGAATGAATTTTAGACACAAACGAAAGTGAATTTACTCTATAATTCTTTTTTTGTTCCGTCAATTCAGATTCCGATATTCTTAAAATATATTTTTCATCTAATAAATATTCGGTAAATTTGTCTTTTTCTTTAAATATTTTTATCGTTTCCGCAACGATATTCAATATTTTTAGAATATTATTTATCTCTGTTTTACTTAGCATAATATTTCTCCGTTTTAATTTAATTTTATAATTTATATTTTTCTTTTAAATTTATCAGTAAATCATATTGCCTGTCAAAAAAGTCGTTATCGGCTGTATCATAACCGTATATTTCCATTATTTTAGGCTGCATCTGAAAATGAAAAACGGCTATAAAATCGAAAAAAGCAGATATTTCCTCATTAGTCAATAAGCTGTGGCGCAAATAACCTTTCAAAAAATTATCTAATATAAATTTTGATTTTTCAAAAGTTTTATAATCGAAACTCGACCAGTCTGTATCATTGCAAAATAAAGTAACGTCATACATGGGAAAAGATAAATTAGACTCGTCAAAATCTACGATATATATTTGTTTTCCGCCGGTTTTAGTTTTGTGAATATTGCCCCGGTGCAATTCGCAGTGACAATATCCGCGGGGGAGATTATTTATCTTTTCCCACAATTTATCCCCGTAAGCATTAAACAATTCCACTCCGGGATAATTCTTTTTTTTCATTATTTCCACATATCTGTCAATGAAATAATTTTTGCCGCGTACTAATAAATGTCCCGTATAACTTTTCATTACCTGATGAAGCTGACCTATCAATTCGCCTGCCGCCTCGTTATCTTCAAGAGAAAATTCATCTAATTCTATAAAATCATACATGATAAAAATATATTCCCTGCCCTGCTCTTCTACAAGGATATACGGAATTCCTTCTTTAGTTAATATAACCGGTATTACCGGAAACTTATTTTGTAACAGATGCATTTGAATATATGCTGAATCTATAGCTGTTTCAAGATACGGCTGACACCCAATAGTCTTCAAAAAATATTTATTATTCGTGCCATAAACTGTATAAGAACAACTTCCGCCGTCACGAAAAAATTCTACATTTTGAATATTTATATCATAATTATTTTTTACTGCCTTGAGAACATTTTCAATCTTCATTCTGTTTTGCATATTTTTTTCTCCTTTTTAATTTTAAATAAATATTTCATACGGCAACTTAACGCAAAAAAGCTGTGGAAATTCCACAGCTTTGAATATTTCTATAAAATATTAATATGGAATTTATTGAATATATATAAACAAACGCACAATAAACAAACTTGTTATCTGACAAGTTTTATCATGTTATTTAATTTATAATTTCAATAATTTCCACGTATATCTATAATATAATGCTATATACTATCAGATATGCCGGACAGCTATCACCTCTCGGATTAAAAATATGTGTTAAGTTACCCGTATAAATAAATCTTAGCATTATTTTTTGGATATGTCAATAGTTCTTAAAATATTTTTAATAACTTTAATAATCTCTTGACAAAACAGATTTTTTATTATATAATAATAAACGGTTTTTAATTGAGATGTTATTTTAAGCCGGTGTGGCGGAACTGGCAGACGCCCGGGACTTAAAATCCCGTGAGGTTCATCCCTCGTACCGGTTCGATTCCGGTCACCGGCACCAAAATAAAAAGCATAACCCAAAAAAATAAGGGCGGCAATCTGCCGCCCTTATATACAACAAACTATTATATATAATATACGGAGAGATGGCTGAGCTGGTCTAAGGCGCACGACTGGAAATCGTGTGAGCGTTAATAGCGTTCCGAGGGTTCGAATCCCTCTCTCTCCGCCATGAGCTTCCTCGGACAGAGGAGAAAAGCCGCATTTTTGCTGGGCTTTTTAATACGGTTGAAATAGTCCTGCAACGAGAAATAAGTTTGCAGGGCTATTTGTATAAGCAGAAAACAATGGATTTATGCGGGGTTTTGTGCCGTGATTATGGTGGAGGATGTCGAAACGAACAGTATTCACGGATTAGATGAAAATTTTGTTGAATTTACAATAAATATCTTGAAAACAATGTTAATTTGTGCTAAAATAAATAAAATTAATTTTATTGGACAATATATCAAAATAAAAGGTGTTAAAAATCATGGGAAAACTTAATCAATCAATAAATCAAGGAGTAGGAGATATAGCTCGTGAAGTAAATCAACTTCGCGCAGATGAATTATTACATAATCTCATTAAGCAGGATATAAATCTCGAAAACGCACTGCAAGAATTACAAAATGTTAGGGATGTTGTTGCGCAACCCAAAAACCTCCAAGGGAGTATTAAAACGAAACACGGAATCATTGCTGAACATGCAGAAATTGGTTTTAACAATGCTGACAATTTGGTTGTGGGAAAGGAAGCCACTTATGTAAAAGAATCCAACCTTGCCTCTCCTATTGATTATTATCAAAACGAGCAGCCAATTCAATCAAAATTCGTGCAAAAAAGCCTTTCTATCGACTCAATAAATGAGCATCTTGCCAAATATCCTGACTTTTTATCAAGTCAAGGTGGTTCATATAATATTCCTCGTGATTATTATGAAAAAATCCAAGAATGGCGTAATCTTTCACCACGAGAATTAAATAACCTGCCAGCTTCTGAGGGCGGCGATGTCGCCCGTAATGTTGTTAAAAAAATCGAAGAATTGGAAAAAGTCAACAATGTAAAATTTGATGATGTTGTTAAACCGTCTCAAACTGCATACGACGAAGTTCAACTCGAAAAAATAGAAAATACCATTGACAATAAAGAACAACAAGTAAACGAAACCGACAAAGCTGAAAGGGATAAATATGAGCTTAAAGCAAGGGCTACACTCAAAGAAGGTCTAAAAGTTGCTGGAATCGCCGCTACTATTGACGGAGTATTGTCATTTGGAATGACTGTTATGTCAAAATTTAAGCAAGGTAAAAAGTTAAGCGAATTTAACAATGATGATTGGTTGGATATTTTCAAAGAAACAGGTATAGGCGTTGCAAGAGGGGGCATAACAGGCGGAGGTATTTACGCTTTGACGAATGCCGCAGGTATGGCTGCCCCGCTTGCAGCGGGAATAATAACCGCTACGTTTGGATTAATCAAACAGGCGATACACCTTGGCAAAGGAAAGATAAATACCGATGATTTTATTTATAATGTACAGCAGTTAGCGACTGATACTGCCGTTAGCGGTATAGGCGCGGCAGTTGGTCAAGTGATGATTCCTATTCCGGTTGTCGGAGCAGTTATCGGGTCAATTATCGCCAATAAAGTATTAGGTACAATACGGGAAAATTTCTTTGGCGGAAGTTATTATAATTTGGTAAATAGGGCGAAATATCAAAATGAATTATCTGCTACTTATAATCTTTTAACTAATTCTATGGAGCGCAGTCAGCAAACATTTGAAACGATGATACAAACTTATGTTTCGCAAACTCAGCAATTTCAGCAGTTTCAACAACAGGATATTATGAACCAAAACAAGTTAAAAGATTTGTCGGAAAGGATATAAGTGATATTATGAAATATGAAATAACTCCTGCTCCCGATGATTTAGAATATTTTTTATCACAAAATCGTGACGAGACAGAACGAATCGTGTCGGGAATGACATCTATCATTGATGCGAATGAAGAAACTCTCTCAGCACTACAGAATCAACAATGGTTTCAACGAATGTGGTACACAGCTTCTGGTAAAAATAAAGCGACTGTAAAAGAAATGGAACAGAATCGAGACAAATTAGCTACATATAGCGTTCAGGTTCTTCATAGACTTATGGAAGAAACGCGTATTTCTGATGCCATAATATCAAATCTAACTATTCGTTTGAATGAAATTTATTCATCTCATTTGAAATTACAAGAAATGATGTGTGATATTATGAACAAACTAAATGAGAAGATTGAAAGCGTTGATAATTATCATAATCTGATAACCGATATTCAAAATAGAAAATATGACTCCAGAAAAATCTTTGCGAATTTACTCAAAATTCTTTCCCGCTTCGATAAACGAACATTTTCCAATGAAGAATATCTTATTCGAATCAAAGAAACAATGGAAAAAAACAGATTTAACTTTTCTAAAACCATTAGTATTTATGATTGCGCGGAACAGATTCTTACCCTATCAGAAGAATCCGTCGGACAGGTTTATTTATTTGCTCAAAATCACACAGAAATTATTTTCATCCAATTTGCTTGCCGTTTAATTGAACAATATCACTTTGAGCCAAAATCAAATCGTCGAATAGTCCGAAACAATGCTATAAAAATAGCATTGGAAAATTGCGGTTTGACCGGAAACAAGTTATGTGTCATTAATGAATTATATGATGATATTAAAATATCAGCTATCAGTAAATTTGAAATGCTTAAAAAAAATTACGATCCTAAAATAGTTTCAAAAAAAGTACCTAAGCAAATTACAGAAAAAGAAAATAAAAAAAGTTTTCCTGAAATTATTTATAAAGCAGTTCAGTCTTTAAACAAACTTAATAAAAATAATTGAAAGTACGTAATACTATTGAAAAAACCCCTTGCCGTTCGTGAATACCTATGTCACCGCCATCTCTCCGCCAAAAGCCCGTAAATTCAAGGATTTGTGGGCTTTCATTTGGCTTTTTATGCCGCCCTATTTTACTGTTTTTACCTATTTTTACCTGCTGTGCCGCCCGGTACAAAATTCAAGTTTTAGGTTATACAAGATTCGTCGATATGCCGAGTGATATTCCTATTCCTTTCAATGTATGCCCTAATATTTGACTCACGGTGTAGAAGTCGCCCGTCAGTTGGCGCATATTCGTCGCCGCCGTATGGCGCAGGTCGTGAAATCGGATATGGGGCATTTCCAACGGTAATATTTATTTGTGCTACATTTATCAATGTTTCCTGTTTGCATTTCGGGCAGTACAACGGGAAATTCGTAAGTGTCGTATCTTGCCTAAGTTTATTACGGGTTTTGCTTTTACATACAGGACATAACAACCATTCTTTTTTATTCAAATTATATCATTCTGCTAATCGCGGCCATGTAAATGATTGGATTATACTTATTATCGGTTATTTAAATATTTGTTTTCTGTATCTGCTGTCGCCCATTGATTCCCAACTTCGCTTGACGAGTTCATTTGCATTGCTATCACTTTCCAAATCCAACAACCACCCGCCGGATTTGCATACGCGGGTCACTTCTGCGATTTCTAAATCACATTCATCGCCGATAACGCAAGCCGACATCACTATGTCGAACGTATTGTCAGGGTACGCCAATTCTTTGGCAATTCCGTCAACTACGCGCATATTTTTAATTTTCTCGCGCTTGATTTTGTCACGCATAAATTCACGGAGCGTATCGACAGGTTCGCTCGCATACACCCATGCGGCTTTTTCGGCGGCGGCGAATGAAAACCGTCCTGCTCCTGAGCCAACGTCAAGCACGATTTTATTTGTAAAATCCGTAAGTTCAAACAATCTCGCTTTACCCGATGCGTTCATAATACAGCTACACCAGCCGTTGGGACCATCCATGACAATTTCAGGATTCGCATACGAAATATAATCACAGCAATATTCTATCACAAAAATCTCGGCTTTACGCACTTCATCGGAGGTTACTTCTCCTGTGATATCCGCCGCGACTTTTGCTATAAATTCTGCGCGTTCCGGGCATTTTTTCATGAAATACCATTTTACTATGGGATTATATTTTAACGCAATCCCCATATTTCGCAGATATACTGTATCTGCGGCGCAATTATTTCCAATATCTCCAAATGCTTGTCTTATCTCAAACCGTTCTGTGAGTAAAAAATCATTAAAATCAAATTCTTCGCCTTTAATCCAAGACATATAATTTCTCCTGTTTTACCGGAGGGCTAAAATATAGTCACCCTCCCTGATTTATTTGTTTTGCCTCGACAATGACGATGCAGGGCACACCGCCGCCGCCGCAGTTATGGCGCGTAGATACCCCCAAAAGGGTTATGAAACGATGCTTATAACATACGTCAAATCAATTATTTTTAAGATATTCGATGAACGCAGTTGGATAAATATATTTATTGCCATCTTTGCCGACATACGCCGTATCAAAAAGTATTTGCACAATTTCGTCAGCCGTGAGTTCGGGTTTGACTTGCCACCCCATTGCCAAAACGCCTGTGGCATAGGGTATTGCCCAGCTTAAACCGCCCTGACCATCATAAGCGTATAAAAAATCTCCTTCGTTCAATACTTCTGCTATCGTTCTGTACCATACGGGTGCGCGAAGATTTTCCGATATGTCATCTCTCCACATACCGTTTAAATAACCCGGTGTACACAAAGTAATATCGTCCGGCTTATCAAAATTATATCCGCAAACATCAATAATTCCATTTTCATCTGAACAATCAAGGACTAAAATACCTGTTTCCTGCGCCTGCTTTACGCTATCAAGATATTTTTCACCGTTTACCCATAAGATAGCTGTATTCGACGGTGTGGGAGCGGATGAAATACTCACAACTCTTATTTTTTCACCATCAGGTAAAGTTTTATTTTTTTCGACAATCATATCAAGAACATCTGCGTATGATTCCGCGTCACTTTTTCCGTCGATATATTTTTCTGCTCTGCCGTAATAATAAACTTTCGCACCGGGCGCAGTTCCTATATTTTCTCCTACCAACAAGCTGGCAACGCCGGGTCCGTGTATAGAAGATATATTTGTACTTAAATTTGTATATTCGATTATTTTACCGTTATATTCAGGGTGGTCAATTATTATTGCTTTGTCGATTATCGCTACATTTACACCTTTGCCTGTTATTCCCTGTTCATGTATGGAACGAACGCCGAGTCCGGGATTTTTCCCGGCTTCTAACATATATTCCGGTTGAAATCTGCTGTCATTCGGCATTTTATCTTTCGGAGGAAATATTGTTTTTTCATCGAAATCAATGGAAAGAATAATATTTTTTAAACCGGATAAATCATAATTACGTAAATTTTTCCACTTTATATCGGCGTACAAATCTAAATATTTAATATTTGGGTCTTTTTTAAATACGAAATACACTTCACCGTATAAAGTAACTCCATCGCTCCATTTTACAAACAGATAATCTTCTCCGCCGATATTTTTAATTGTATAACTGCTCAATGTATCAGGATAATATGGATTTATGATATATCCTTTTGTCCATATTGTTTGATTCCACATACTGTTTCCGATGTTTACGAGGGGCGCCGAAAAATCAGAAATAATCGTTCCGTCCTCATAAAAACTAATGTTATTCCAATACATTCCTATATCAGGATTATTAAGAAAATTATTTATAAATTCTTCCAAAGTCGATTCGTTATAATTATTTTCTTCCCGGCAAATTACTATATCGCTTTCTAAATCCACAACTAATTCATCATAACTTCTGAACCATGCAAAAGATTCCCAGTTCCCCAATACTTTATTATCGGGAATAAATACATAATTGGTAATTCTCTCATAAAATCTGTTTTCGTCGTTTTCATAAGGTACAATTTCGATTTTTAATTCGGGATATACCATTTCTTCTATCATTTCCGTCATGGTTTCAACCGTTTCTATTGTTTTATCGGGCATTTTGTTTTTATCATTGTTTGTATTCGTGCAGCCTGATAAAAGCGAAAAAATAAATGTTAATGTAAAAAATATGCTCAATAATCTTTTCATATTTTAATTGCCCCCAAAAATATAAATGAATAATATTCGTTTGATTTGAAATAATTTACATACTTACAAATGCTTGTTATCGGTATTTATCTATCGTTTCATCACTCCATATTTGCGTTTCTATATAAGTATGGTCTGTCCAAAAAGACATATTTTCGGTGCGTATCGGCGGCATACCCTGTTTTTTTAAAATATCTATAATTTCATCATAAGTGTATAAATTGTACTTCGGTTCTTCCTCCATCCATGGCTTAAACGTGGGGAATGAATCGCCGTATGTGAATGAAAGCGTGCCTTTATCAAATTCGTCAATAGGAATTTTTATCACGCCGCAATCAAGATACCATTCATAGCCTTCTTCCAACTCATTTTCTGATAATATCCCATAATAAGGAACTTGCCGTTGTGGTTTACCGCCCTTTCTGATAAACATGGAGTAAGCGCGTTTCTCTACAATCCGGCGGTCAAATATATATTTTACATTAGCATAGCGCTTAGTAGAATAACGCTTAGCATATACTTCGCTTTGGGCGGCTAAATCAATTTGAACTTGTATTGCTTCATCATCAGTTAAGTCTGATAAATTCAAAAAAGGTCCTCTTTCCTTTTCAAAATAATGATATAGGTACATCATTTTTTCTCCTGCACTGATTATAATATTATGCTTGTACGGGAAACAAGATGCACATTTCAACGTCTTTTCCCTCAAATGCCCCGGTAGGATATACTTCAATCTCAAAATCATCGTAAATCGTTATTCCGTTTGTTTTCGCCCATGCTCTTATTTCATCATGGTTTTTAAACAAGTCGTCCATTTTGCGGCATGTATATTTAATATATTTCCCCGGCGGCACGACGAAAGAAACCCAATTTTCTTCCAAGACACCTATTTTTGTTACCGCGCACCCTGCGATATATTCATGCTTATCTGTAAGGAGATAGGCATTAACGCCATAATCTACAAGCGGAACGACTGCGTTTTCAATCTTATTCCGGTATTTTTCACCGTAAGTGTTCCACAATCCCTCAAGGCTTTCTACGGTCGCAGGAAGTCCTAATTTACGATAACTTAATCCAATTACTTTAATTTCTTCATCGATTTTGATGATTTCAATATTCATATTCCACCTCGTTCAAAATATAATCCTGTTTTTAGGAGGGAATAGTCACCCTCCTGTTTGTTTTTGTTGATTTTCTGGTAACTATAACTGTATGTTTCATAATCATCACTCCTTTGTTTAGTATTAATAAAATTATATCATAAGCATACAAAAATACAAGATAAAGTTTATTTATAATCATTTTTTACCTGCATATAATATAAATTCGTTTCGTTCTGTTTTTGTATTACTCCCTGCCGCATAGAACAGCAGGGAGTATGTTTATAATACGGTGTTGCAAGATTTTATTTAATAAGAAACCACGCTTCCCATTTAGATTCGGGGAAGTATTCTATGTCAATCCCTGCGAGTTCATAACCTGCGGCGGGTAAATATTCAGTTACGCAACGCCCCATAAAACTGCCGACATTTTTTTTGTGTTCGTCCGGTATAGTAAAAACAACGTAAGTGCCGCCGGGAACAGTTACAATGTCAAACCCATCTACGTTTTCCGCGCCATTATATAAAAAACCTATCGTATAGTCGAACTCCTCTGTTTTTTCTGCGGGCGTTGTAACGCACATATCATGTGCTTCGCCTTTTGCATATCTGCCGTGGAATTTATCGAACATTTTTGTGCTGTTCCATTCATTCCAAAGCGCGCCGATTCCGTTGTAGTGCGCGTCATTTACTGTTGTCATTCGTTTTGTTCTGCCAATCACTTGAAACGTTTCTTTTTCTTCAATTCTGTAATCCATTGATTCTACTCCTTTAAGTATAAATTTGAAGATAAGACGGGGAAAGACTTTAAGCGTTACGCCGTCGTCGCGCGCTGATTTCGGCGTTGTCCCATGCAGTTGATTAAATGCCCGTGAAAAAGAAGCGGGGGAATCATAGCCGTAACGCAAAGCGACATCAATAACTTTATCGTTATTCACTTGAATGTCATGCGCCGCGAGCGTCAATCGCCGCCGCCGTATATATTCTGACAACGGCGTCTGCGCCATGAATGAAAATATACGCTGAAACTCCCAAACAGAACAGTTCATGTACTGTGCCGCTGTTGAATAATCAATCTCGTCAGACAGATTATTCTCGATATAATCAATCGCCTGGTTCATACACTTTTGCCAATCCACTTATCTCACCTCCTGTAACAATTATATCATGGAGTTTTAGATTATTCTTTGCTTTTGGTGCATTTAAATGCAATGTTTATTTTATATATTATCCCAAAGTATATCCCTCGAATATAAAATAATTATACGTTACCTAAAATA
Organism: Oscillospiraceae bacterium; assembly: GCA_009783265.1. Lineage (GTDB taxonomy): Bacteria > Bacillota > Clostridia > Oscillospirales > WRJC01 > WRJC01. The sequence continues at coordinate 14,147 of WRHM01000007.1, read as the reverse complement.
CAAACTACTTTTTATTTAAAATATTATACCATTTTTAGAGGTTTAACACAATGATAAAAAGTTAAATTTTTGTTTTTATATTAAAATATGGTTTTAATGAAACCATAGCGTTTACTCCATTTCGTTTATTTATTATATACGATTTATATAAGTGATTTTCAACAATATATCATAATTTGAATGTGTTTTTATTTTGTTTATTTTTATATGATATAATATATTTACTTTTATTTGCGTTGATATAATTATTTTTTGTAGTAGAAAAAATATTGTTTTTGACGAAGCGAATTTATATAATATACAGTCGGAACGGAACGGCGGAAATATATTTAAAGGAGAGGAATCATGAAAAGTTTCACAACATTAGATTTACAATATGCCCATAGGTTCTATGGGTTCAAAGGCGAAGCTCAGTATCTTCACGGGCATACGGGAATACTGACGCTTGAAGTTGAAGATACCGTTAATGCAGGAGTCAATATGGTATTCCCATGCAATGAAATCAAGAAAACCGCTTGGGAAGTATTGAAAAACTTTGACCATGCTCTTATCTTACGGGAAGATGACCCGTTGCTCCCCGCAATTCTCGGAGTATACGACGCGCAAGGCATTAAAAACGGCACACCGCAAAATACAATGAAAGGCGAGGCTTTCAAAACGGAGCTTGCCACAGCATACCCGGATTCCCGTTTGGTTGTCACGAAAGAAACAATGACCGTTGAGGGTATGATTAAAATTGTTTACGATTTGCTGAAAAACAAACTTAATATAGTTAAAATTACTTTTACAAGCGGAGTAAACGGCGCGGTAGAAGAATATGAGCCGAAAAATAGTATAACGCGTTGCCCGTTATGCGGTATTGCGTTAAACGAAAATGGCGTGTGTCCTAAATGTGGATATAAAAAAATAGTCTAATTCTTTTATTCATTCAAAAATTACTAACTGCCGTTCCGTACCGACTGTTATATATAAGAACATTCGTAACGTGCAATCCTAAAATCAATTTAATATATGATTATAAAAATTATTTACATTATGTTAAGGTATTAAACCGATTAATAATATTAAATAATATACACAAATAACAAAATAAAAAGAAAGATTTAGATTATATGAACATACTATACATTCATACGCATGACAGCGGGCGTTATATTGAGCCTTACGGATACAATATACCAACTCCTAACCTTATGAGCCTCGCAAAACAATCCGCGTTATTTCGTCACTGCTACTGTGCCGGTCCGACATGTTCGCCGAGCAGGGCGGCACTATTGACGGGAACGCTGCCGCATGTAAACGGTATGCTTGGACTTGCCCACAGAGGTTTTCAGATGAAAGATTACAATATGCACCTCTCGCATTATTTAAAAAAAGCAGGATATGAAACGGTTTTGTGCGGGGTACAGCATGAAGCCCCTGATGCCGGAATACTCGGCTATGAAAAAATACTGACAACAAATACCCCTGTAAAATCCCATTTCGAGCGGGATATTGTAAATGCCCGCGCCGTCGCGGAATATATAAGAAATTCTGCCGGCAAAACTAAAAACTTTTTTCTCTCGTTCGGAATGTTCAATACGCACCGCGTATTCCCGGACGTCAACGACGCAGGGAATATAGAAAATATATCAGATATAAAAGATATAAAACAGGATTACATAATGCCGCCGCATGTTATGTATGACATAAAGACAAACCGCGAGGATATGGCAGGGTATCACATATCTGCGAAAATAGCGGACGAATGCGTCGGCATAGTAATGGAGGCGTTAGCTAATTCGGGCGTTGAATATAATACTGTCGTTGTTTTCACAACCGACCACGGAATATCGTTCCCGCACATGAAATGCAATCTGTATGATACGGGAATCGGCGTTGCGCTGATGATAAAATATCCCGTCAGCCCCGCAAACGGAACATCAAACGATTGTTTAATATCTCACATCGACGTATTTCCTACCCTATGCGATTTATGCGGCATAGAAAAACCGGAATGGCTGATGGGCAAATCGTTTTACAGTATACTTAACGGCGATATGACCGAAATAAACGAAGAAATATTCGCGGAAGTTACATATCACGCTTCATACGAGCCTATGCGGTGTATCCGCACTCAAAGGTATAAGTTGATAAAACGCTATGATTATCACAACAGTATAGTTCCCGCAAATACAGACGACGGAAACAGCAAACAGTTTCTGTTGGCCGCAGGGATTATGTCCCGTCCTGTGGCAAGGGAAATGCTGTTTGATTTATATCTTGACCCGCTTGAAAGGGAAAATCTCGTAAATGACAGCGCATATATTTCTGTTTATAACGATTTATCCGAAAGGCTGTCTGTCTGCATGGAACGGACAAATGACCCGCTTATCACCGTAAATCACCGCGTACCCGCTCCGTCAGGCTCAAAAGTGAATAAATTAACCTGCCTTCACCCCGTTGATTATGACTTTGAGTAAATTATGCTATATATTGGTAATCTAAAATGATAAAAATATATTGTGATATGCGTGATTAGGCGGTTTCCTCCGCCAAAAGCCGGCAAACTTGCGGGTTATCTGGCTTTTTTATTTTCCCTTGCCGGTTGTTCTCGTAATAACGCTGGCAGACGCAGTTATTATAACAAGACGCATAAGCAAAAATAAAGCGTAATCTTAACAAGTAAAATTTTGTTCGCAGCAGCGATAAAAAAACAATCCGGGAGCAATCCCGGACTGTTTTTGTTGATTTCCTAAATAATTTTGCAAATGTACAAAAATTTTTGAAAAAACTATTGCATTTTTGAAAATAAGTGTTATAATAAATATACATTAAGTAAAATTACGTTTTATAAAAAATATAATATTCAGGAGGAAATTATGAAAAAGATTTTAGCGCTTGTAATAGTTTTAGCTATGATGTTTGCATTGGCAATACCGGTAATGGCGGCAGATATGATCACGCTGCCAACGGCGCCGAAAGCAGAAATCGTAATTGACGGAGTACTTGACGACGGCTACGGTGAATTCTACAATCTCAATAGTTACAGAGACGATAGCATGGATGGCGCAACCGGAAGATACGCTTCCGCTTGGAATGAAAAAGGTCTATATTATTATGTGGAAGTTTATGACACAACACCAAATCACAATCACGACAACACCTATCAGCGCGACCGCGTCGAATTTTTCATCGACTGGAACAGCGCGAAAGAAGATTCGCATTCAGGGTCAGATAACCCATATTGGCAGACATGTATCGCTTCTGCTCCGAACGACGACGGATTCCAGTTAGAACCCACGGGAAACTATCAGGATTTTACGGATGACTCTGAGGGCGAGGGAATAATTTATGTAGTGAAACCGCTCGAGGGCAGTGATTTGAGCAAAGGGTATATAATAGAAGTATTCCTGCCTATCGCTTTGACCGGCGGCGCAGCGAAGGCTCTGGTAGAAGGCGGTTCTGTACTCGTTGACTTCCAGATAGGCGACAATCAGTACGACGAAGGACGTTCTTCTCAGGTATTCCTTGCAGGAGACGACGACGACGTTGATAATCAGTGGCAGTATCCGAACGCTTGCCGCGGCATATTGCCGTTAGGCGCGGCTAAAGCACCGGCAGTAGTCGACGAACCCGAACCGGCGCCAGACGTTGTTGATGATACTCCCGCACCGGCAGCTCCGGCGGCTCCCGCTCCCGCTGCTCCGACAGGCGACAGCGCAATAATGCTCATTGTTCTCGTAATAGCACTCGCAGGAGCAGTTATTGTAACAAAACGCGTAAGTAAAAATAAAGCGTAATTTTTGATTTTTAAAACATAAATTGAAAATTCCTTTTGAAAATAAAACAGACTTGTAATCTTTTTGGCTACAAGTCTATTTTATATGCTATTGAAAAAATCATGTAATAATAATTTATAAAAATGACTCTTTCGGAATTTACAGCTAATGATCTATAATTATCTAAATAAATCAAAAAAAGGAGTTTAAACTATGAAAAATGAATTAAAAAAAATCATAACGGCTTTGTTATTTATAATAATACTTTTTATTTTATCTATGGTATTTGTATCCTGCTCTGAAAATAATTCTGAAAAAGACGTCTCAAAAGATCAAATAACTTCAGCAGAAAACGACGATAGTAATATCGCTGAAGAAACTACAGACGATATTTACGCGGACGATTTACAGGAACAGGATTTCGGCGGAGCCCCGTTCAAAATAGCGATGCAGGATGCGTTTTGGCTGACACTTTTGTATGATGCGGAAGAAGAAATCGGAGAGCCGATGAACGACGAGGTTTACAGGAGGAACCGGAGAATCGAAGAACGTTTCAATATTGAAATCTCTCAGGAATTAATAGAATATGGGACACTTAATGCAACATTCAGGAAAAATGTCGGAGCGGGGATAGAGGCTCACGAAATATATCTGCTCGTTGACCGCGACGCTTTGACTTTCGGGGCCGAGGGTATGGTATACAAGATTGCGGAAATACCGAACATAGATATTTCCAAGCCGTACTGGAGCCAGTCGATGAATAAATCCCTGACGATAGGCGGAGAGCTGATGTTCGCCTACGGGGCGTTTAATCTGACCGTTTACGACTATACGCACGTGATGCTCTTCAACAAGCAGATGATTTCAGATTTACAGCTTGAGTCACCTTATGAGCTTGTCAAGAGCGGAAACTGGACGTTTGACAAGTTCAGCGAAATGGCAACGGCCGCCACCCGGGATTTGGACGGAGACGGTATTATGGACGAAAATGACATATACGGATTCGTGTCGCTTGCCAAATATATCCTGCCTTCTTTCTGGGTCGCGGCGGGTGTTGAATCAATCTCAAAATCGAGCGATGACATACCGCAGTTTACATTAATAGGCGACGAAAAATTCGCTTCTATTATAGATAAGGCTTTTGCTATGACTTATGACAACGGCTCATGGTTCAGGGGAGACGCCAAAAACGACGCCAATATCAGCGAAATAGGCGACAAACTTGTTATAAACAATCAGACTTTGTTCTCTAACTGTACATTTAAAAAAATCGGCGATCTGCGCAGTATGGAGACAGATTTCGGTATAATACCATATCCGAAATATACTGCAACGCAGGATAAATATTATACTTTCGTGGAGGGCGGAAATCCGGGGATTGTTCCGATAACGGCTTCAAATCTGCAAATGACAGGGACAATACTCGAATCTCTCAACGCGGAATCTGCGAAAACGGTTATTCCGGCATATTATGATATTTCGCTTAAAACGAAACAGGCAAGAGACGAGGAATCGGTTGAAATGCTCGATCTGATTTTTGAGAACAGGATATATGATCTGGGCAATACATTATGGTGTAACTTTTTTAGAGACGGTATGTTCCTGACAATGTTTGAGAAAAACGACCGCAATCTCGCTTCACAGCTTGAAAAAGTTGAACCTGTGATAAACGCTGAAATTGACAAAGTGGTAAAAGCACTCGGTTTACAGGAATAAAATAATTCCTGCTTTTATTATATAAATAACGATAATAAAAGAACATTTATAACCGTTATAATCGTTTGATTTTAATATTTTAATTATACTTGTAAAATCTGTTATGCCTTCGCCCATTATACACCATTTTCCGTTTGCGTTAATATCTTTGAAATGCACATGATTTATGACTCTGACTGAATACATAAATCGCATACATATAACAAAAACATAAAACAGGGCAACAAACAAAGCAAAATAAAAGCCTGTAAATCTTTGAATTTACGGGCTTTTTGGCGGAGGAAGAGGGATTCGAACCCTCGGTGCACTCTCATGCACACTCGATTTCGAGTATTCCTCGCCATTTGGATTATAGTAACATTTGTTGGTAAATAGAATAACATAAAGAGAGCGAAAAGTCAAGAGAAATCTGGCTTTTCGCCCTCTTTTTTTTGTTTTGACGCGATAACGCCCATTCCATGCGGGGTTTGAAAAAGTGCTTATTTTTCGATTTTTTTTGGAAAAATGGCAACGCGGAGGCAACGCAAGACCTCAGAATCTATGCCGTATATCGTGATGCACGAAAGAAAAATGGCAACGAATTTATATGATTTTTGTATTTTTAGCAGAAAAACATTCGCCTATTATTGACAAATATATAAAAACGGAGAATGTTAAAAATGGAAAATTACGAAGAATTAAAAAAGAAATATCCCGAATACATCAACCTTGACCAGTTATACAGGATATGCAAAATCGCTAAACGAAGCGCATTATACCTTATACAACATGGGATTATACCCGTGACAGACACAGGTAAAACATGGCGGCATAAAATCGCTCTTGATGATGTTATTACATATCTAAAAAACCGTGAACGGTTTGGCAGTATGATACCACGTAGGGCGGTAAAATCACGACCTACGAAAACGGGTAGCAATCGCAACTCATTTTCAAAAATAATAAAACCGGGACAAGAATGGAAAATAGCCGAGTATTTCAAATTTATTTATGCCGATTATGATGATATTTTAACAATGGTTGATGTGGCAGAAATGACGGGACTATACAAAAGCACGGTTTTGAAACTGTTAAAAGCAAAAAAAATCAAATCAATAACAAACAAACCGAAATATCTTATTCCCAAATAGTATCTATTAGAGTTTGTGGTTACCCGGCGTTTCATTGAAGCAAAAACTGATTCAGAAGTATTCAAAAAAATATTAGGAGGTTTTGAGATATGGAAAAATGCAAAATCGTCGCAATAGCAAATCAAAAAGGCGGGACAGGCAAGACAACAACCGCCTGTAATTTAGGTTATTCCCTCGCTGATATGGGTAAAAAAGTATTACTCATTGACTTCGACCCGCAAAGCAATTTATCTATGTGTTTTGGTATTGAACGCCCCGATGAGCTTGCTTTACCAATGAACAATATATTATCACTCGTTTTGGACGGCGAAATCATGCCCGATAAAACCGAATACATCATACACGGAGAAAAGTTAGACATAATACCATGCAACATAAACCTTTCCGTCACGGAAATAAATCTCCGCGACGAAATGGGCGGCGAACATACGTTGTCGGAACTGCTTGAACCCCTGCGCTCGGATTACGATTATATCATAATTGACACAAATCCGTACTTGGGATTGCTTACAATAAACGCGCTTGCGGCTTGCGACGAGGTTATAATCCCCGTCAGCCCGCAGTTATGGTCGGCGACAGGATTGACGGATTTATTGCAGACGATTTTCAAGGTCAAGCGCAAAATCAATCCCCGAATTACCGTTGCGGGTATTCTGCTCACTATATGCGACGAACGCACCCGGTTATACCGTGAAGCGAAAAACCTGTTAGATGAACATTACGGCGGTAAAATCAAGATATTCGATACGCATATACCAAACACGGTAAAAGTGGGCGAAGCCAATTATTCAAGCCGCAGTATCATAGACTACGACGCAAACAGCAAGGCGGCTCATGCGTACACAGAATTTGCGAGGGAGGTGTCGGATAATGTCGGGAATAGTTAAAGATAAAACGAAACCGCGTCTTAAAAATCTTGACGATTTGCTTCTACTTAATGATAATGTAAATCCGTTAGAACAATCCGTGCCTATCATTGAAACTCAGCCAATTTCAAAGCGTATGGTAATCAACCTCTTGATTGACAAGTTGACCCCGTATAAAGGACACCCTTTCAGGCTGTACGCGGGCGAACGCCTTGACGATATGGTGGCAAGTATAAAAGCAAACGGCGTTCTTGTACCTATTATCATCCGCAAGACTGATACTATGTTTGAGATACTCGCCGGACATAATCGTGTAAACGCCGCAAAACTGGCAGGACTTAATGTGATACCCGCGCTTATTTTAGAAAACATATCTGACGAGGACGCACAGGCTTATGTTATAGAAACGAATCTTATGCAACGCTCATTTTCGGATATGGCTCATTCTGAAAAAGCGGCGGTAATTGCTTTGCATCACAATAAAATGTTTTCGCAAGGCAAACGGAACGATATTATAGAGCAAATAAAAATGCTTGAAAATCCGCATGAGTACGGGGAAAACGACACTTGTGCCCAAGTTGGGCACAAGTTAAAATCAAGGGATATAGTTGCAAATGAATATGGATTATCACGGAACACAATCGCTCGATATTTGCGTATTCATCAGCTTATCGTGTCAATAAAAATCTTGCTCGACGACGGTAGTATTGCTTTCATTTCTGCTGTAACGCTGTCATATCTAAAAATAGAAGAACAGACGTTATTAGTTGACTGCTTGGAACGAAACGATTTATCCGTTGACATGAAAAAAGCCGAGATATTACGGCAATTTTCCGAAAAGGGTAAGTTAGATGGCGAAAATGTATATAAAGTCTTATCAGGGGAAACAACACCAAAGCCGAACCGTACTCCAACCGTCAAAATTGACAAGTCAGTATATTCAAGATATTTCAAGCCGAATCAACCAGCAAAAGAAATACAGGCAGCCGTTGAAAAGGCGTTAGAAATGTACTTTGGGCAACAGGAATGATTCAATTACATAAATGCAACAGCCGTCACTTGACGGCGGCGGTTGTTGCATTTAGACGATTATATAATTTTACACTTAAATTTATGGCTTATTTCTTTATATATTTAGTGTTTCTCGACGTTCCGACTTTTTGTATTTGTCCGCTTTTAATCATTTCGGCAAGCACGGCTTCTATCGTCGTAGGGCTGACATCAGGCAGAATATAACAGATTTCGGATTTTGATATGGGGAGCAGGCTGTTCGTCACGGTTGCTTCAATACGCTGGCGTTTTGTGACTTTTTTGCTGTTTACGACGGCAAAACGCTTGTCAAGTTCTTTATAGCAATACAATAACGTCGTTATGAAATTCTCTATGAACGGAAAATAACTGTTTTGTCTTTCATGCCAACCCGTTGAGCTGTCTTTGAGCGCTTGATAATATCTGTCTTTTGAATAATTTATCTGTTCTTCAAATGATATATACCGTCCCGCATCAAACCCATTCTTGTATAACAGCAATAACGACAACAGGCGCGACATTCTGCCGTTTCCGTCCGTGAAAGGGTGAATACACAGAAAATCAAGAATAAAGCACGGTATCAGTAAAAGCTGATTGATATAGTAACTGCTTCTGGCGTTCATATACGCAAGTATGAGTTGTTTCATTGTTTCCGCAGTTTCGGAAGCGGGCGTAGGCTCAAAACGTACACGGCGAACGCCTCCTACGATTTCCATGATAACATTGTCAGATTCTTTGTAATTCCCGCCGTTCACGGGCGAATAAGACAACATGATTTCATGCAGCCGTAAAATATCGCTTTCGTGTATATCGAGTATTGTATAGTTATCATGAATCAAGGCGAGAGCGTCACGATACCCGGCAATTTCAGCTTCGTTATGATTAAGCGGCGCGCTGTTTTGATTTACGATTTCATTGATACGTTGCTCGCTTGTAACGATACCCTCGATTTCATTAGACCCTTTGATAGACTGGACTTTGGCAATACTTTCGAGTTTGCTGAAAATCTCTACAAAATTCTCTTTACGTTCGTTTTCGCGTTCCCGGAGTTCGGCAATCGCCGCGACGGTATTGACAAGCCCTGCGGGGAGCATACCATTTTCCAAAAACGAATAATCAAAAAACATTACAAATAACCTCCATTTATTATTTTTCTGCATATATTATATCAAAAAATATGCAGAAAGTCAAGAGGTTAGTGCATATAAAGTTTATTTTTATATGCAGAAAAATTTCAATATAACAAAAAGCCATTAAAAATCCAACGACTATATACAAAATTTAAAATATTATTATAGCTTACCGCTATCAGCCATAAAAACAAAAAAATTAAAAAATAAAGAAGGTGCTACATAATGGCAGTATTCAGAGTAGAAAAAAATAAAAATTATACAGTCATGAGCAATTATCATTTAAAAGATAAAAACCTTACGCTGAAAAGCAAAGGCTTATTGTCAATGATTTTAAGCCTGCCCGAAGAATGGAACTATACGACGCGAGGACTTGCTTCTATCTGCAAAGAGGGCGTTGACTGTATCGGAGCTACACTCCGCGAATTGGAAAACGCAGGGTATATTGAACGTAACCAACTACGTGACGAACGCGGCAGAATAACTGACACCGAATACGTTATATACGAGTTTCCACAGAGTTATCCACAGAATCCACAGGGTAACAGCCCAAATACGGACGAACCGGATACGCCTTTGCCGCATACGGGTTCACCATGGTAAATGGTTTTGGCACTCTCACGGCTTTGGTGGTTATTCAGCGTACAGCTTTCTTGTAAAAGTGCGGGGAATGGATTTTAAAGACGCAGTACAAACGCTGATTGACGGGCAGCACAAATATATTTTTGCTCAAAATGACCGTTCCCCGCCAAAGTTTCCGAAAGAACCATTAATATTACCAGTCGCAAACAAAAATAACGACGCTGTTTACGCATATCTTCAAGGCAGGGGCATAGACAAAAGCGTTATCAAGTGTTGTATAGAAAATGGCTCGTTATATGAAGCCGCTAAAACACATCATTGCGTGTTCGTAGGTTTCGACGGTAATAAAGCGAAATATGCTTGTGTACGTTCAACGAACGGAAATATAAAACAGGATATAAAAAATTCGGATAAACGCTATGGTTTCGTATTACCGCCGAAAAACGCTGAAAGTTGTAATCTTATTATATTGGAAAGTGCCGTTGATGTTTTGTCCCACGCTTCGATTTATGAAATGAACGGGCAAAAATGGAACGGACACAGATTGTCGCTCGGTGGTATTAGCTCTCTTGCTCTAACAAATTTTTTAGAACGGCATACAGAAATTAATAACATTTATTTATGCCTTGATAATGACAAAGCAGGAAAAGAAGCCACAGACCGTATCATAAATGAATTACTTGCGGATAAACGGTTTTCGCATATAAAAATAACCGTCGCTCCGCCGCCGTTAGGCAAAGACTTCAACGACACATTAAAGGCAATTAGAAAATTAAATATACAAAAAGCACAAAGCAAATTTTATGATTTAAAGGAGTTTTAGAATGGATAATCAAATTAAAATATTTAAAAATGAAGATTTTGGCGAACTTGAAATACTGCTTATTGATAATGCACCATATTTTCCGGCAACCGACAGTACAAAAATGCTTGGTTATAAAAATCCGCATGACGCAATTTCAACGCATTGCAGAAAAGAGGGGGTCGTGAAACGCGAGGGGGTCTCCTTTACTGTAAATCAACATGGCACAAAAACCGAACAAGTTGTAGAAAAAACCTATATCAGCGAAGGCAACCTATAACCGTATGGAAATCACGCTTTACGAAGCCGCCGAGAAATATTTGCGCGGCGTGTTACAGGAGCATTTCGACCCGAAAAAACTACCGCCGATAACGAAGTGGCAAACGGAGCGCGAGAAGTTGACCGCCGATAGGAAACAGCTTGACGTGGACTATTCAAAACTGCGAACCGAAACCGCCGCCGTTGAAAAAATCAAGCGGAGCGTTGACGATATTCTCCACGAGGAAACGGGAACGCCCCAGCGCACACGGAAGCACGACAGAGATATATGATTATATAGTTATGGTGAACATAATTACCCACCGTAACTATATAATTTATTTATTCATCGACAGGAGGCATACTTATTTTCATTTTAGTAATTACCGTCTTCATCACGATTGTAAACATACTTATTCAAAAGATCCTGTGCTTCCTGACGACCGTCACGCCAATTAGCAAGATCACATCGAATATCAAAATCACTTTTACTATTCCATCTATCCAAAGAAGATGATGAAGAATAGTTTGTTGTAGATACAGTTTTTTTGGAGTTCTCCTTTTCCCTATCTATACGTTTATATTCCAATAATTGGTCGAGTTTATTACGTGCGGTTTCACGAACAGATTCTTTATCAGATTCATCTTCCGCAATACGGGCAAGTTTACTTTCGTCTTTTAAAAGATAAACAATTTCGATTTCACGATTTCTTCCAAAGCCAAATGCTTCCTGAATCCTTTTGCTTGCAGTCAAAAGAGTTTCTCCTGTATTAGCCTCGCTATTAGAAACGGGGAAAACCCATTTATTGTATATTAAACGGTTAATAGCCTCAATCCGAACATCTTCTTTGTCAGATTTATCTTCTGCAATATTAATAAGAACATTTCCGTCGTTTAAACAGCCAATAACTTCAATACGAATAGATTTTTTATCAAATTTATTTTTTGCAATATGGCAAAATGTGTTTTGATAGTTTTCGCTGTATAACCGTAAATATATTGTAGATTTAATACGAATTGCCTCATTTTCAGATTCATCTTTTGCGATATTAGAAAGGAGAGCGTGGTATTTATCTTTGGCAATATGTTTATGGGTAAGATGAAATCCCAATATCTGAAGAGTTTCAATACGAATAGATTCATTATCCGATTTATCGGACGCAATACGAAAAAGGACATCTTGATTATCCAATTCTTTAATAACTTTCATACGAACAGATGTATTATCAGATTTATTAATTGCAATATGAAAAAGGGTACTCTGACTATCTTGACTAAAAAAATCCAAGTTTTCGATAGCCTCAATCCGAACATCTTCTTTATCAGATTTATCTTTTGCAATATAAGCAAGGATATCTTGCCCAATTATTTCTTTAGTAGCACTCATACAAAAAGACAAGAACTTATCCTTATATTTATCACGTGCAAAGATATTTATTTCCTGCAACATCATTGCAATAGCTCTAATACGATTAGAATTACTATCATATTTATTTTGAACAATACGAGCATATTCAAGTATATGGCGTTTCTCAAACATATAGAATTTCTCCTAACTATATAATAATTTTAGCTGATTTCCAATTCATAAAAGTTCCATAAAATCAATAGTTTTAGCTCATTAAATTTTTGCTTTCACTCCGCTTTTTCGTTAAAATAATCGGAAATTGACGAATGTGTGCGTGAAAACCTTGATTTTACGTTAAATTCATTTTTTAAATTAGAAATAGCCTAATATAATAATTTTTAATAATCGCTTTCCAGCCAATTTCCTGAGGTATCATAAATCATTTTGCCTCTTATTTCGTAATTCTTTTTTATAAAGTCTAAACTTGCCATTTTTATCGCCACTTCACTATGCTTATAATATTCCTGCGATTATCTCTAATTTTAATTTAATCTTTTGAATTTTTCCAATCGCCTTTTGTATCTAAAAAACGATTGCCAACTTTTGTACCTAACCAGTCGCCTTTTGTGTCAACAAAGCGGTCGCCAACTTTCGTCGCTACCCAATTCCCTTTTGTATCCATTATACGATCGCCTACGACTGTATATTTCCATTCGCCGGAATTATCTAAAAGTCGGTCGCCTACTGTTTTTAGTATTATGTTACCGTTTGTATATTTAATATTTGACATATTATGTTCCTCCTGAAAAAATATAAATTTATAAATATACATATCGATTTAAATGTTATCACAATCAAGCCGATAAATCAAGAGCGAAATGTAAATATTTATCATGACGCATCTTCCTAAAATTTTTCATAGTAAATGAAAATCTTGCTTTTGGGCTTCACATATTATGTAAGAAATCAATTCATCTTTTAGTTCATCTTCAACTGGTTTCATTATAAAATTTTCCGTGTTTGTTTCATCGGGTGTAAGCCAACCTAATGATTGTTGCCCAAAATGCAATTCTTTAAAAGCACCCGCTTCGCCTTCAAGAAAAAGTATTTTGTCAGCAAATTTATCATTTTCTTCAAAATATATAATCCAGTCGTGCAAATTATAATCTATTTTCAATACGTTCGCCTCACTTTTTAAGTTGTTTTAGAATTTTATTTAAAAGAGTTTTGTCTTTCTTTAAATCCTTTGTACCTTATTTTGAATGTAAACATTATATATGTTTGTTATCATAAACTGCACATGATATTTTGATAATGATTATATCATTATCAAGCCGTTTATACAACGGGCAAAATGTAAATATTTATCCAAGCCAACGTTCCGACTATCCAGACAATAAATGGTAACGATAGGTAAGACTTTGAAATTATCGCTATCTTTTCCCCCGTTCCGAACCGTGCATGAGACTTTCACCTCACACGGCTCTCCATCTAATCATCGCATTTCTGCTCAATCACACAATTT
>WRHM01000006.1 GCA_009783265.1 Oscillospiraceae bacterium | reverse complement strand
ATGGGGCTTGACGGGGCTGTGGCACGGAGCGGCGTGGACGTTCATCGTATGGGGGATGTACTTCGGGGTGATACTGATCATGGAGAGGTTATTTCTGCGTGGGAGGCTGGAGAAAATCCCGGTGATATGCCATATCTACACCATATGTGCGTTCATGTTCGGCTGGGTTATCTTCAGGGCCGAATCTATTCCTCATATCGGCTCTATTCTCTCCGCTCTCGCCGGCAGAAACGGTCCCGGGAATTTGATTGAACTCGCTGAAAAAAACTTTGTTCAGCTTCCGCAGTTAATTGCAATTATCGCCGGGATTATATGCGCTATGCCGGTATCGAAATACTTGAAAAAATTCTTTGGCGATTCTCCGGTCGGCAGGGTATTTATTGATGTTTCATCGGCAGTTGCTCTGATATGCTGTATTTTTTCACTCGCCGTTGATTCATATAACCCGTTTATTTATTTTATTTTTTAGATTCTGGCAATACCCGAATCTACCGCCGCTTTTTTTACGGCTTCCGCTACAGATATTCCCACGTTTCTATTTAACGCGCTCGGGATAATATATTCGGGATTTAACTCGCTGTCTGAAACCATACCGGCAATCGCGTAAGCTGCCGCTATTTTCATATAATCGTTTATATCGCTTGCCCGAACGTCCAGCGCGCCCCTGAATATCCCCGGAAATGCCAGAACGTTATTTATCTGATTTTTAAAGTCGCTGCGCCCTGTGCCGACCACAGCCGCGCCCGCGGCTTTTGCTATTTCGGGCATAATCTCAGGGACAGGATTAGCCATCGGGAATAATATAGCATTTTCAGCCATTGATTTAACCATATCAAAAGTGACGCAATCCGGGGCGGATACGCCGATAAATACGTCTGCGCCTTTTAAAACATCGGCTAATCCGCCTTTTTTTCTTTCAAGATTAGAAATTTTAGCCATTTCGGTTTTTTCCTGATTTAACCCGTCTCGTCCTTCGTAAATCGCGCCTTTGCTGTCGCATAAAATAACGTTTTTAAGCCCCACAGACATAAGCAGTTTAATCACGGCTATTCCCGCCGCCCCTGCCCCGTTTGTCACAACTGAAATATTTTCAAGTTTTTTATTTATTAATTTAAGCGCGTTGATCATAGCCGCAAAAGTCACGACGGCAGTTCCGTGCTGGTCGTCGTGAAATATAGGTATATCACAGGATTCTTTTAATCTGCGTTCGATTTCAAAACAGCGCGGAGCGGATATATCTTCTAAGTTTATACCGCCGAAACTGCCTGCAATTAGACTCACCGTTCTGACGATTTCATCGACGTTTTTTGAGCGTATGCACATCGGCACGGCGTCAACACCGCCGAATGATTTAAATAAAACGCATTTGCCTTCCATTACTGGCATAGCCGCTTCAGGCCCAATATCCCCGAGTCCCAATACAGCCGTGCCGTCAGTTATTACCGCAACTAAATTGCCGCGCCGCGTCAAATCATAGCTCAAGTCTATATTTTTTTGTATTTGCAGGCACGGCTCAGCGACTCCCGGAGTATAAGCCAGCGATAGTTCGTCTTTTGTTTCGAGAGAAATTTCCGGATTTACAATAACTTCGATTTTGCCTTTCCATCCGTGATGTTTTTTAAGAGATTCGCTCGCGTAATCCATAATTTATATTTAAACCTTTCTAAAAGATTAATAGAATTTTATAAATCTTAAAAATAATTTGGTAAACAACAACCCCCGCCGCCTGCGGACGGCACCCCCTTCTATGAAGGGGGCTTTTTTAGAAATCATGTTATTTTTATTAGCGCCACGAATTAAGATATATTATTCCCCAGAACCTGAAACAGCCAGACTTTTTATATACACATCGGGCGATCCTACGCCGCCTGAACTAAATCTTAAATTATCCGCAACTTCTTCAATATTTTTCAAAACATCAAAAAAATTACCCGCGATTGTTATCTGTTCGACCGGACTTGCGAGTTTGCCGTTTTCTATCAAAAATCCTTCGGCCATAATCGAAAAATCACCCGATATTTCATCTGCTCCCGAATGAAGCCCCGCAAGCTCGATTATATATATCCCGTCAAAAACTTTTTCTGCAAGTTCTTCTTTTGTAATTTTACCCGGAACGACATATAAATTTTTCGGCGCGACTTTTACAGGGGATTTATATCCCGCTTTGCTTGCGTTGCCTGTTGATTTAACGCCGTCTTTCGCGGCGGTTTTTAAATTATGCAAAAAAGTCCTGAACTCTCCGTTTTCGATTATTGATTTATTATACGTCGCCACGCCCTCAGCGTCAAACGGAACGGCGCGTATTGAATCCAGATATAACGGGTCGTCTTTTAGATTAAAAATTTCAGACGCTATTTTTTCGTTTAATTTCCCGGCAAGCAAAGATAAGCCTTTCTGCGCTCTATCAGCTAAAAAAACCGGGGAAAACGTGCTGATAAAATCAGCGAAAGCCGTATTCTGCACGATTATTTTATACTGCCCGCTCTTAACTGATTTCGCGCCGAGTTTTGATATTGCAATCTCAGACGCGGTTTTGCCGATTTTTTCGGGATTAAATTTATTCCAGTCAGTACCGACCCAAAATTCCATTCCGGTTTTTGTTTCATCGTCTTTTACTGCCCTCGCATAAGCATATCCGACCGATCCGTTGGATTTATATTCTATATTCATGCCATAAGTATTAGCTATCATAATATCCGATTCAAAATATTCGACTTCGTTGTAGTCCACGCCTTTTATTAAATCATTAAATTTTTTCGCCGATTTTTCCATAGATAGAGCCGCGTTTATTTTTTCATCGACAGAAATATTTTTTAAACTTCCGTTAAATCCTTTAATTTCGGGATAGCTTTCGCTGCCCGTAAATAATTTATCCTGTTCTTCCTCTTCAAGAATTTCGGAATTTTGCATAGCCTCGGTTATAATTATATCTATAGCTTCGTCGCTTATTAACTCAGAATAAGAATATCCCATTTTGTTATTATAAGTCCCCCTGAAGCATAACCCCCTGCTCGAACTGCTCTCGAATTTGTTGATTTCCCCATCAAGAGTAGAAATTCCAAGCGACGAATTGCCTGATATATATATTTCTGCGTCCGAAAAACCTTTTTTAATAGCTCTTTCAAGCAACTTTTTCGTAAAATCTTTAATATTATTCATGTTATATTATTTCCTCCCTCCGACTGTTATTTCTTTTACTCTTATCATAGGCTGGCCGACGTCTGTAGGGACAGAGCCGCTTATAGAGCCGCACATTCCCTGCGCCCTTGATAAATTATCGCCGACCATATCTATATTTAACAAAATCTCGCTGCCTTTGCCAATAAGCGTCGCGCCCCTCACAGGCTCTGCGATTTTGCCGTTTTTGATTATATATCCTTCCAATACGGCGAAATTAAATTCCCCGGTCGCAGGCTCAACAGAGCCGCCGCCCATTTTAGCCGCGTATAAACCGTATTCTGTATTGGCGATAATATCTTTTGCGGGGGTTTTTCCGTTTGCTATAAACGTATTTGTCATTCTCGACGTCGGAGCGTATTTATAAGACTCGCGCCGGCTTGAACCTGTCTCAGGCATTCCCATTTTCCTGCCGTTTAATTTATCTATCAGATAAGATTTTAAAATCCCGTTTTCTATCAATATATTTTTTTGCGTATTATTTCCCTCGTCGTCGATATTGCACGAGCCCCAGGCGTTGGGGATAGTCCCGTCGTCGATTGCCGTAACGCATGAAGCGGCGATTTGACGGTTTAATTTATCGCAGAACACAGAGCCGCCTTTTGCTACGCTTGTCGCTTCAAGGCTGTGACCGCAAGCTTCGTGAAATATAACCCCGCCGAACCCGTTGTCGATAATAACCGGCATAAGTCCTGACGGGCAAAGCTCGGCGTTTAACATAGTCACGGCAATCCGCGCAGCTTCCCTGCCGAGTTCTTTTATGTCAAAATTCCTGAAATATTCAAATCCCGAAAGCGACCCCGGACCTAAATACCCGACTTGTTTTTCCGTTTCAGACGAAGCAATGGCCTGAGCCATCATTCTGCCGCGCGTTCTTGTGTCTTCAGCCCATAACCCGTCAGAATTCGCCACGAGAATATTTTGCGTGCCGCTCATAAAACTGCCGACTGTCTGAGTTATAGACGAATCATATTCTTTTGACGAATTATGCGCTATTCTTAACATTTCGGCTTTTTCTTTTTTGTCAATATCAAACGGGGGGATTTCTATTTTATGAATATTATTTATGTCTTTTTTTATAATTTTTTCGAAATTCAGAATTTTATCGCAATTTTCTTTTTTTAAAGCTTTAGAGGCTTCGCGCGCAAGTTTTATTAAATTATCTCTCGACGTGTCGTTTGTATAGGCGTAAACGCAGTTAAACCCGTCAAAAATCCTGAGGCCGCACCCGTAATCTATACCCGAAACAGATTCTTCGATCACGCCGTTTCGCATGATTATAGATTCTTTGCGGTTGTTTTCGACAAATAATTCAGCAAAATCACCGCCCGTAGTCAGGGCTTCGTTAATAACATCTTTTACCAATTCCTGATTTAACAATAAAATCACTCTCCTGTTTTTTAGATTTAATATTTATATAATACCATTAAATATATTATAATATCAAGCATTTTTTATTATTTTTTAGTTAATTTATTTAATTTGACAATCATGTTTAATTATAGTATAATTTAATTATAATATAATCAAAAACAACTCCCCCAGTCACTTCGTGACACCCCCCTCGTAAACGAATGGGGCTTTGGAGTTATTCTTTGCCCCCTTCGCATACTTGCGAGGGGGGAGCCGCCCGCAGACGGCGGGGGAGTTAAAAAAAGGAAACGCCCAATATGATAATAGAACCCAAAGTCAAAGGATTTATTTGTATTACATCGCACCCTAAAGGCTGTGAAAAAAATATTTTGAATAATATAAAATATCTATCTGAAAACGATAAAATAACAATACCGGAAATAAAAAACGTTCTTGTGATAGGAGCGTCAACAGGTTACGGTCTCGCTTCGGCAATAACCGCTTCTTTTGCTCTTGACGCAAACGTCATAGGCGTTTCATTCGAGAAAAACGCCCAGAATGATCGCAATAGAACCGCGACTGCGGGAATGTATAATCTTGCCGCTTATCAAAGAGAGGCAAACAAAAAAAATCTTTATCTGAAAAATATAATCGGCGACGCTTTCTCAAACGAAACAAAAGAAAAAGTTTGTGAAATTATTGTAGGGGACGGCGTCCTCGATGTCCCGCCGACGCAACATCAAATTTGCGGGCTGTCGGGGACGCCAGCCCCTACACAAAACGGCGTTATTGACATGATAATATACAGCATAGCCGCTCCTGTGAGAATCGATCCCGAAACCGGAGAAAGATATAATTCTGTACTTAAACCAATCGGCAAAGAATATAAATCCAAAGGCATTGATTTGACAAGCTATAAATTAAATGAAGTGACAATACCGCCCGCAACCGACGAGGAAATCCAAAATACAGTTAAAGTAATGGGCGGCGAAGATTTAAGTCTTTGGGTTGACGTTCTAACAAAACAAAATCTTTTAAGAGAAAACGCAATAATTATTTCATATTCTTATACCGGTCCTCCAGTAACTCACGATATATATTTAAACGGCTCTGTCGGAGCGGCTAAAAATCATCTTAAGCAAACTTCGGATAAATTAAATAAATCATATAAAATTAAATCGTATGTATCTGTAAATAAAGCTCTCGTAACTCAGGCAAGCGCGGCAATTCCCGTTATGCCGTTATATATCTCTATTTTGTTTAAAACGATGAAAGAAAAAAATCTGCATGAGAATTGCATACAACAGATTTACAGGCTTTTCAAAAAGATTCAGGACGGTGAAAATTTAACCGACGAAAACGGATATATCAGAATCGACGATTTAGAAATGCGCGATGATGTTCAGAGAGAAGTAGCTGAGAACTGGGTAAAAATAAACGATGATAATTTAGAAGATTTAGCTGATTTAAACGGGTACAAAAAAGATTTTATGAACTTGTTCGGATTTGATTTGGACGGCGTGGATTATAATAAAGACGTTGAAATAGAAGTTGACGAAGATAGTTTGGGAATTGTAAATTTGTTAAAATAATAATATAATAAATTAATTAAAAAATATAAAAGGAGAAAATGTATATGAATTCACTCATAATAAATTTCGATGATAATGCCGATATGAATTCGGCTTATATTCAACTCAAAAAGTTATATCCTAAAAATAAAATAGCCAAAGCTAATATCAATTACGAAGAACTCGAAGACGAATATTTACTTGCTATTGCTGAAGAGCGCATAAAAAATGACACCGGCGTAAGATATTCACATGAAGATATTATGCGAATACACGGAATAACGCAAGAAGAACTTGATGCGATGGAGGATGTTGAACTTGAAATTGTAACAGCCGCCCGTTCCGACGAAGAAGTCTATGATATAGCGTCAAAAGAACAAAGAAAGGATAAAAAATTTTTATGTGTTTTAGAGAAACCGATATACTTCTGCCGAAGTTTGCTAAAACTCCTGAATTAATGCAAAAATGGGGCGTTATCGCATGCGACCAGTACACTTCAGATATTTCTTACTGGAATAAAATAAAAGAATTTACAGGAAATAATATGTCTGCGTTAAATTTAATTTTTCCGGAAATATATCTTGAAACAGAATCTGAATTTGAACAGGAACAAAGAATTAAAAATATAGCCGAAACTATGAAAAATTACGAAAAAGATATGGCATGCTATAAAAATTCTATGTTTTATATAGAGCGGACGCTTAAAAACGGCGCAGTCAGGCAGGGAATTATCGGCGCGGTCGATTTGGAAGAATACGATTATAATAAAAACGCAAAAGCTAAAATCAGGTCAACCGAAGAAACTGTTCCGTCAAGAATACCGCCGAGATTAAAAATCCGTGAAAACGCGTTGCTTGAATTGCCTCATGTTATGATTTTATATAACGACGAAAAAAATATTTTAATGCGTGAGTTGGAAAAAAACACCGAAAATTTAGAAAAAATTTATGATTTTGAATTAACGCAAAACAACGGTAAAATCAAGTGTTATAATCTTGACAGAAAAAATATAGATTATATAAAACAAACGTTTAATAATTTTAATAACGGCGGGATCTTGTTTGCGGTCGGCGACGGGAATCATTCTCTTGCCACGGCAAAAGAATGCTGGGAAAATATCAAAGAAGCAATCTCGCCGGAAGAATATATAAATCATCCTGCAAGATACGCTCTCGCCGAAATAGTGAATATATACGATAAATCTCTTGAGTTTGAGCCTATTTACAGGATCTTATTCGAAATCGACCCGTTAAACGTAATAAAAGAAATGCGAAAAGTTTTTGATATTTCGGAAGATACGCCATCAGGTAAAAATTATCAGGAATTTGATATATATTACGGCGAAAACTCTAAAAAAATATATGTTAATAATCCGGAATATTATCTTCCCGTAAAAACCCTGCAAATCTTTTTGGACGATTATTTGAGAAATCATAGCGGGAAAATAGATTATATTCACGGAAAGTCCGAAACAATCGAATTTACGAAAAAAGATAACGCGATCGGTTTTGTTTTCGACACAATCAAAAAATCCGATTTGTTCTCAGCAATCGCAAAAGACGGCGTTTTGCCTCGTAAAACTTTCTCTATGGGAGAAGCCGACGATAAAAGATTTTATATAGAGTGCAGAAAAATAAAATAATATATAAATAAATTTAAGAAAGGGTGTATAAAAATGGATAAAACAGAAAAAGCGATAAATATAAAAATCACAATGGAAAACGGCGGAGTTATATTAGCCGAACTTTACCCGGATATTGCGCCGATCACAGTCGAAAATTTTATAAATCTTATAAATAAAAACTTTTACGACGGGTTAATATTTCACAGGATTATTCCCGGATTTATGATACAGGGCGGAGATCCTGACGGATTTGGAACGGGAGGTCCGGGATATTCAATAAAGGGCGAGTTTACGGCTAACGGATTTGAGAATAATCTCAAACATGAGCGCGGAGTTTTAAGCATGGCGCGAACCGGAGACCCGAATTCGGCAGGCTCGCAGTTTTTTATAATGGTGAAATCCGCGCCGCATTTAGACGGCCAGTACGCGGCGTTCGGCAAAGTGACAAACGGCATGGAAGTCGTTGACGAAATAGTAAATACGCAGCGCGATTCAAGGGATTTCCCGGTTGTTGCCCAAAAAATAAAGTCAATGGCAGTTGTTATATGAAAGAAATAATAGAAATAAAACAAGCCCAGGAAAAAGACATTCCCGTACTCGAAAATATATATATCGACGTTGTGAACTGGTTTGAGAGTATAAACATGCCGATATGGTCAAAAGAGCGTGTTTCATGGGAAGGGCTGTCAAAAGAATTTGCAATAGAAGATTTTTATATAGCATATATAAACAATAATCCCGCAGGGTGTATGGCTTTGCAGGATTTCGCGCCGTTTTTCTGGACAGATTTAATAAAAAAAGGCGAGGCTTTGTTTCTCCGGAGATTGGCTGTCAAACGGTTTGCGTCGGGGCAGAATTTTTCGAAATATCTGCTTGAATACGCCGTAAATAAATGCCGCGAGAAAAATATTAAATTTTTACGTCTCGATACTGACGCGCGCAAAGAAAAATTAAATAAAATTTATCAGGATTTCGGTTTTATTTGCGAAAAACGTGAAATAAAAAAAATCGGCGAAAAAGATTATCATATTGCGTTTTATGTTTATAATATTTAAAATATTTAAGAGGATTTATTTATGACTGACGGAATAAAAAAAGCGGTTGATTATATTAAATCAAACGACGCATACATACAAAAAGCTATAGATTTGCAATGCTCTGTCTGGCGAGGCGAAAAAACAGATATGCCGCCGCTTGCGCTTTCGTGCTGGCTTACGGAAGAACAGCAGTCGTGGCTCCCATGGTATAATTTCAAAGAAATTCACTTTGACAATGAAAAAATGTTTATAAACGGCTTGCGTGAAGTTTTAAGCACGATAAACGGCAATTACGGCAGGGTGCCGTCTATGCGCGCAAATATGGGCTGCGGAATCGTGCCGTCATTATTCGGGAATCAACAAAGATTGTTTGAAGATATTATGCCGTGGCTTGTTGATCATGCAAAAAAACAAGATATAGAAAATATAAGCGAAAATTATAATTTTAGTATTAACGACAGCGTTGAATTTGCCGCCGCTATGGAGCATATAGAATATATGACTGAAAAATTGCGTAAAAATAATCTGACCGGAAAAGTTTTTGTATATCCTCTCGATTTACAGGGGGCAATCGACACGGCGCATTTGATTTACGGCGACACAATTTTTTATGATTTTTACGACGACCCTGATTTTACGCATCATCTTCTTAAATTAAGCAATAAATCGATTTATTTCGCGCTGGACGAATGTTTTAAAAGAATTGAAAAAAGCGGTGAATATATCGCGCATTATAATTCTGTAATCATGCCGAAAAACACAGGCGGCATAAAAATAAGCGAAGACACCACGACTTTATTGTCCCCGCCGCTTATAGACGAATTTGCAAAGCCGTATCTCCATGAAATATTAGAATATTTTAACGGCGGATACGTGCATTACTGCGGCAAAAACGATCATCTTCTCGATGTTGTGCTTGATGAATCTCTGGTTTATGGCATAAATTTCGGCAATCCCGAAAAACATGACATGATAAAAATTCTCGAAATATGCCGCAAAAACAAAAAAGTATATTACGGGACAATAAATAAAAAAGACGGCGAAAATTTATTTGATTATTTTACGCGTATTCTTGAGCCGTCGTATGACAGAGAAACCGGCTGTTTTTATATTATACCTGAATACGGCTGTAATCTAAACGAACGCGAAAACGTCATAGGAGAATTTGAACGCGCGGTTGAGTATATTATAAAAAATATATAAATAATATAATATATATTATAATTTTAAAGAAAGGTTTTGTTAATTATGAAAGATATAGCTTTAGGAATAGCGCATACGGCTTATAACACTCCGCAAATGGATAAAATGCTTGATTTTTATTGCACTAAACTTGGATTTAAACACGCATTCACGTTAAAAGACGATAAAGGAAATGACTGGATACAGTATATAAAACTCGCAGACAATACTTTTATTGAATTGTTTTATTCGACCCCTGAAAAAATTAAAAACGGCGACTCACGCTATCATCATTTATGCATAAGAGTAAACGATATAAACGCAGTCGCCGATTATTTGAAATCAAAAGATATAGCTATTACTTCAGGTCCGTCTGTGGGGAAAGACAAAAATTCGCAGTGCTGGTGCGCCGACCCTGACGGAAATAAAATCGAGTTTATGTGCGTATCTTCCGAATCCCCGCAGGCAAACGCGTAAAATTATTCTTTTAAAATTAATTTTTGCAGTTCTATTATAACGAGCGGAGCAATCGATAAAATCCCGACGGTAATCCAGCCGCTCAACGGCAGATTTACTGTTTTGAATATCTCTGACAAAGGTTTTATTACAACAACCGAAATTTGCAATAATAAACAAGTCACAAACGCAAAATTCATTCGTTTATTTGAAAAAAATCCGACTTTAAAAACAGATTTTGCGCTTCGCATATTATAAGCGTGAACAAGTTCTGAAATGCTTAAAACAGTAAACGCCATTGTCCTCGCATAAACAGGATTAGGCGAACCGTTGTCGAAATATTTATAACCGATAATAAACGCGAGCAGAGTAAGAGAGCCTATCATCAATCCCTCAAATATTATTTTTAACCCAAGACCGTCGGCAAATAAACTTTTCTTTGAGTTTAACGGCGGCCTTCGCATTATTGCGTCGCCCGGGTTTTCCGCGCTCAGAGCAAGCGCAGGCAGAGAATCCGTCACGAAATTAACCCAGAGCAAGTGTATCGCGATAAGCGGCGACGGGAGTCTCAATAAAAACGAAGCAAATATAGCCATGATTTCGCCGAAATTGCTTGATAATAAAAAGTGTATCGATTTTTTTATATTTTCGTATATTCCCCTGCCCTGCCGCACGGCTTCCACAATAGTTGAAAAATTATCGTCCACAAGAATCATATCAGCGGAATTTCGCGCAACGTCTGTTCCGTTTTGACCCATTGCGCAGCCCATGTCAGCGATTTTAAGCGATGGCGCGTCGTTTACCCCGTCGCCTGTCATGGCTACGACGTTGCCCCTGTTTTTAAACGCTTTGACTATACGCATTTTATGCTCAGGCGAAACTCTTGCGAAAACAGAATAAACATATATATTTTCAAGCAGATATTCATCGCTCATTTCGTCTAATTCAGCTCCGGTCGCTATTTTATCGCCTTTATTATATATGCCTATTTTTTCAGCTATTGCCATAGCCGTTATTTTATGGTCGCCAGTTATCATAACCGGTTTTATCCCGGCTGTTTTACAAGTTTGGATCGCTTTAAATACTTCCGGGCGCGGAGGGTCGATCATGCCTATAAGCCCGCAGAATATAAGATTTATCTCAAGATTTTTGTTTTTAATTTCTGTATTCTGCATTATTATTTCTGCGTTATTAACGTCTTTATACGCGACAGCGATAACGCGCAGGGCGTTTTTCGCCATGTTTTCGTTCGCGTTTATTATTTCAGATCTTTTTGCCGCGGTCAAAATCTCAGGCAAACCGTTTTTCAAATAATAAACGCAATTATTTAATAATACATCAGGCGCGCCTTTGGTTATTACCCTGCTTTTTTCATTTGATAATTTATTTACCGTGGTCATAATTTTACGGCTTGAATCAAACGGTATCTCAGATAATCTGGGATATTTTAAATCTTCTTCGGATTTTCTTATATTTATTTTATCAGCTGCGTAACAAATTGCGTTTTCTGTCGGGTCGCCGATATATAATTTCTGATTTTTACTTGAATTATTGCACAAAACCGCCAGCATTAATAACTTTTTTTCGTCGTTTTGCCCGGGCATATAAATTTCTGTCACGGTCATTTTATTTTGGGTCAACGTCCCGGTTTTGTCAGAGCATATAACCGTCGCGCTTCCAAGAGTTTCAACGGCTGACAATTTTCTGATTATAGCGTTATTCTTAGCCATTCTCTGGACGCCGATCGCAAGCACAATAGTCACGATTGCAGGCAGGCCTTCGGGCATTGCCGCGACTGCGAGGCTTATAGACAGCATAAACATTTCAAGAACGGGAATCTTTTGAATTATGCCGAGTATAAATATAAATGCGCATACAACCAAAGCCGTTATCCCTAAGATTTTTCCCGTATGAGATAATTTTTCCTGCAACGGAGTAACAGCATCGTCTTCCTGCGTCAATATTTCCGCAATTTTACCGACTTCCGTAGACATTCCTGTATTTGTGACGACAGCCGTGCATTTCCCCGAAGTTACAGCGCTTGTCATATAAAGCATATTTTTTCTGTCGCCGAGAGCAGTTGAACGCGAAAAAATCATATTATCTTCTTTTATAACAGGTATCGATTCGCCCGTTAATGCCGATTCGTCCGCTTCAACAGATATATTTTCCAAAATTCTTGCGTCGGCGGGAACCGAATTCCCCGCTTCTAAAATTATTATATCGCCGGGAACCAGATATTCAGCCGATATTTTTGATTTTTTCCCGTCCCGCAAAACAACAGTTTCAGAAACAGTCATGTTTTTTAACGCTTCGATCGATTTTTCCGCTTTGAATTCCTGTATGACCCCGACGATTGAATTTATAATTATAATAATCAATATAATCACAGGGTCTAAAAAATCTGTTTTGTTTCCCTCTATAATAGCAGTAAAAAAAGATATTCCCGCCGCTATCAGAAGTATAATGACCATAAAATCCGAGAATTGCTCTAAAAATCGGAAAAGCAGGCTTTTTCTTTTGGCTTCGTTAAGCTGGTTAAATCCGAAAATTTCTTGCCTTTGTTTTGCTTCAACCGAAGAAAGACCGGATTTTTCATTGCTTTTTAAGATTTTCAAAGCATTGTTTTTATCTGCTGTATAAAAATATTCGTTTATATTTATATAATTATTTTTTTCTGAGATATTATCAAAATTTTTTATCGAGTTAATTTTTTTATCCGGTTTTTTTGTATTTTGCATCAAGTCCATAATTAAATATTGCCTCCGAATATATTTATATATTATTTTTATGCAATATTTGAATTATTATGATAATCATGATATATTAATACAAACCAAAAATAAATCACCCCGCCATAAAACAGCAGAGTAAATTATTTTTTATTTTTATTTAAAATAATTTAGAAAACGCCAGTGCAATTAATATCACCCCGCTCAGCCACGATAAATTAAACGAAACTTTTTTTGCTATTTTGTTTCCGATATAACAGCCAAACATAAGAAAAAAAGCGTCAGTTATAAGCGAAGAAAAAAATACGGCAATTCCGTTTACATTTCCCAAAGCCGCCCCGAACCCGACGGTTAAACCGTCAAACGAAAGAGAGACTGCAAGCGCGACTGCTTCAACCGGCGATAATATTTTTGATAAATCGACGTCGGCTTCTTCAGGGTCGGCATATAAATTTAATATAAAATTAAAATTTAAAAAAGTAAATTTAATTTTTTTGTTTATGTTTTTATGTTTTCTGATAAAAGATTTTGTAAAACTGTCAAGTATTTTGATAATGCCTAATAATATAAAAACTGTAAAACAAATAAATACCGTGAACCAGTGCGGTATATAATTTTTAATTATGTTGCCGACAAGAAAAGAAATCCCGACTATAGAACTGCATAAAATATTTATAATCTGAACAGATAAAAACGGGATTTTTATTTTATTGCTGCCGTAAGCGAATCCCACGGTAAAAGCGTCTAATGATAAAGAAGAAGCAAGAATAAATGCTTCCGCCAGCATGATTATAAAACTAATATTAAAATTAAAGAAATTCAAAAAATCACCCTCCAACATATATTTTATGCTGAAAAATATATATAGTTGAAGTGTTCATATTTTTATGATATAGTGATTGCAAATTATTAATTATTTACGGGGGTTATTAATTAAAATGGATATTGTTGGCATTGGCAGGCCTTGCATAGATATATTAACGATCGTGGAGAAACTTCCGAAGCCTGATTCAGGATCCGGGATTATTGATTTCAGCAGGCAGGGCGGCGGAAATGTCGCGACGGCTATGGTCGCGGCGGCACGTCTTGGAGCCGAAGTCGGATATATAGGATTATCAGGGGACTGCGTGCATGGCAATGCGCTGCGCGAGGATTTTAAATATAACAACGTAGATATTTCAAAAATTATAACGATTGAGAAGCAGCCAAATGATTTCGCCATAATATTATCGGATCTGGAAACCAAAGGCAGGAGCATAATGTACAAAGGCGGCAATATCCGCAGAATCGAAACGGGCGATTTGGATAAAGATTATATAACGAGCGCGGATATTTTACATCTTGAGGGATGCGGCGAACCTGAAAAAAACGCAGCTTTGTGGATGAAAGACGCGGGGAAAAAAGTCGCTTACGACGTTGCGCATTATTCAAAGCAGATAGTAAATTTTACACCCTATATTGATATTTTTGTAGCTTCGGAATTTTATTATAAAGCCGCTTTCGGTGAATCTGTAAGTATAAGCGATTATGAAAAGAACTGCAAGTTTATCGCGGAATTCGGTCCTGAAATCGTGGTTTTTACGCTTGGCGCGAAAGGCTGCGTTGGCTATACAAAAGACGAAGGATTTTTTGTTGAAGAAGGACTGAAAGTAAAAGTATTTGACACATTGGGCGCGGGAGACGTATATCACGGAGCTTTTCTGGCGGGTTTGTCAAAAGGATTTAACGCGAAGCAATCCGCGAAATTTGCCAACGCCGTATCCGCGATAAAAATATGTTATATCGGCGGCAGGGCCGGGATACCGACGTTTGAAGTAGTTGATAAATTTATGAAAACAGGTGAAATCGACGATACAGAAATAAAGCAGAGGGTTGAGCATTACAGAAACAAATGGCTGTACGGCGATTAATTAAATTATTACCCAAAGAGGCTTTAAATGATATATCAGCACCAGCAAAAAGCGATAGATTATATAACAGATAAATTTTATTCGGATAATCAAGTTGACGCTTTATTAATATCCGGCTCTGTTTCGCACGGGTTTAACGATGAAAATTCAGATATTGACATAAATATTGTCGTATCTGATGAAATATACGCTCAAAAAAATAAAGAGTATAATCTTACATACTGGGAGAATGCGGAGAATTTTTATCCCGGCGGATATTTTGACGGGAAATTTATTACTCTGAATTATCTTGAATTAGTCGCGGAGCGCGGCAATGAGCCTACAAGATTTGCCTTGCACGATTCAAAAATCGCATTTGACAAAACAAATCGAGTCGCCGGTTATATCAAGAAAATCGGCGAATATAAATCAGAAGATATAAAAGAAAAAACTATACGTTTTCTGTCGCAATTAGAAGCGTGGAAATGGTATTGCGACGAGGCTTTGAAAAAAAGCAATCAATATTTACTGGATTTATCTGTGTCAAAATTGATTTTATTTGCAGGACGGCTTATATTGCTTGAAAATAAATTGTTTTTCCCGTATCATAAATGGTTTATGAAAGTTTTAGAAAACGCCGGGAATAAACCGCCGGAATTTATCCGGGAAACACAAAAATTATTAGAAGATAAATCGCCGGATAATATTGCCAGGTTTTATGATCTCGTTAAAAATTATAAAGACTGGGCGAACGGAGAAAATTACAGTTGGTCATCTAATTTTGTTGTTGATACAGAAACGGTCTGGATGAGGCAAAACGAATTTATTGAAAATATATAAAATAAATATAAATATATAATAAAATTAAGGAGAGGATTTTTATGAGCTTTGAAAAAGCGGGAGATATTATCCGCGACGCGTACAAAAATAAATACGGAGTGGCTTCGTTTAATATTTTTAATTACGAGACGATAAAATTCGCAATCGACGCCGCCGAACAGGCAGAAAAACCTGTGCTTGTCCAGTTATATCCGGGATTTCAGAGTTATATATCTTTTGAGATAACGGCCGAAATAACAAAATTATTCGCAAGTAAGATAAAAGTCCCCGTAGGTCTTCATTTGGACCATTGCCATGATACCGACATGCTCAGACACGCTATGCGCGCGGGATTTTTGTCTGTTATGTATGACGGGTCAAGACTGCCGTTTGATGAAAATATAAAAAACACAAGAGAAGTCGCAAAAATCGCAAAAGAATTCGGAGCAGACGTTGAAGCTGAGCTCGGCAATATCGGCAGCGCGGCAAATGTCGATGAATATACAGACAAATCTAAATTTACAAACCCGGACGACGCTTTAAAACTATATAACGAAACAGGGATTTTTTCTCTGGCTGTCGCAGTCGGCAACGCGCACGGAAATTACGCCGTTCTCCCCAATCTTGATTTTGAACGCATAAAAACTATCAGCGATAAATTAAAAACGCCTCTGGTTCTTCACGGCGGTTCAGGAATCCCCGATGATCAGTTACGTGAAGCAGTCAAATGCGGGATCGCGAAAATCAACGTCGCGACTGAATATTTTCACGCTTTTTATAAATCTGTGGGAGAATACATAAACAACGGCGGAAATCGTGAAGATATATTTTCGTGCATGAAAGCTGCCCAGAAAAACACAAATGATTTTCTGGTCGAAAAAATAAATGTTTTGAATTAATAAATGGATTTTTTAAATGATAAAACGTCGGATAATAATTATCTTTACAGTTTTTCTTGTATTATTTTTGATTACTTGCTGTAATAAATCTGAATCAAACCCGGATATATCTGAAATAAAAACGGAAACACCGGATATATCTGATTCGGAAAAATCAAAAAAAATCGAATATATAAAAATCACGCAGCAGGAAGCTTATAATATGATGACTGGCGAAGTTATAATATTGGACGTTCGAACACAGGAAGAATTTGACGACGGGCATATATTAAACGCCGTTTTATTGCCGGATTATGAAATCGAAGAAAAGGCCGAAAGTTTAATTCCCGGCAAAAATCAGATTATATTAGTTTACTGCCGTACCGGGGTAAGAAGCGCGAATGCTTCAAAAAAACTGATTGACATGGGATATACGAAAGTATTTGATTTCGGCGGCATAGTTGACTGGGAATATAAAATTGTTACGGATATTGACTATACAACAACAATGAAAATAAACGGTGAAATGCCGGAATTTGAATTTAGGCTTGAAGGAATAAAAGAAAGATATTCTTATTCTGAAATTGTCGAAGCTGTTTATATATCAAAAATGACAATTTCCGGTAAAGACGGGAGTTTTAAACAGGAATTTACAGACCTTTCAACAGAAATATATACTTCGAAAAAAGATATATACGGATTATCTTTTGACGACTGGAATTTTGACGGATATTTAGATATAAGTTTATGGCAGTCTGTGGGAGGCACAATGGGAAATTCACCCCATTATTACTGGCTCTGGGATAATAACGCCGGATTATTTATTGAAAACAAGCAACTGGAAGAAATAAGCGATTATTCCACGATTTCTATTATTGATACTGACGGTAAAAATCAAATCACAAATTTTGTGCATGTCGGTTACGAGGGAGACGGTATAGGATACTGGGAATATACAAAAGGCGAATATATACACGTAAAATCCAAGTCGGTCGAATGGCTGCACGACGATAGCGAATATATTTATCATGTTATTATAGAAGAATTGATTGACGGTGAAATGATAATCACAGAAGATTATTTTTCAAATGATTACGATGAAGTTTATGAAAATTAAAAAACTAATAATTAAAATATATAAAAATAAACAAAACGGAGGATTTTTTATATGAGCAGAGAAATAAAACTTAAACTCGGCATTGCGCCGGTAAAAAGAGGCACCGGATTTACGACAATCAAAAACGCGCTTATCTTTAAAAACAACACGCTTGAAGTTTTGAAAAATCTTGACAAAAACGTAGAAATTGTCACAATAGACAGCGTAGTCCCCGACGGAATCGCGACAGACCTGGCTCAAGTCCCTGCTATAACTGATTATCTCAAATCAAAAAAGGTTGACGCCGTATTTTTACTGCATACAGATTTCGGGCCTGAAGAAACAGTCGCGAAAATCGGGAAAGAAATGGGTTTGCCGGTATTATTATGGGGTCCGAGAGACGACAGTCCCGATGAAAACGGAGTGAGAATCAGAGACACGCAATGCGGAATTTTAGCAAGCAGCAAAGTTTTATCGAGATTCGGCGTAAAATTTACTTATATCGAAAACTGCTACCCAACTGATAAAGTATTTCTGGACGGAGTAAATAATTTTTGCAGAGCCGCCGCCGTAGTTAAAACATTTAAATCTATGCGTATATTAAAAATCGGCGACCGCCCGAACGCTTTTTTCAGCGTTATGTATAACGAAGACGATATGCTGTCTAAATTCGGCATCGAAGTTTCCCCTCTTTCTGTAGGGCGTTTATACAGCGGAGTAAAAAAACTTATTGAAAAAGGCAGTAAAGAACTTGAAGCGCAAATCGCGTCTATCAAAAACAGGATAGATATATCTTTGCTCGGCGAAGAAAAATTAAAAACTCTCGCCGCTATGATAATTTATATTAAAAAAGAAATGGATAACGGAGGTTTTGCAGCGGCTTCGACTGAATGCTGGACGGGTCTCAACGACATAATGGGAGTTCTCCCGTGCCAGTTAATAGGCGAACTGACTGCGCTGGGTTATCCTGTTGCGTGCGAGGGAGACGTATGCGGGGCGGTGACTTCGGCAATGCTTCACGCCGCCGATTATAACAGGACGCCGTCGTTATTCGCAGATTTGACAATACGTCATCCCTCAAACGAAAACGCCGAGCTTTTATGGCACTGCGGGCCTTTCCCGAATGCGTTAATAGGCAATAATACTAAAAATCCCGCGATTGACGGCGGCGGCAGAGGACAGTGGGAACTCAAACAGGGCGATTTGACTATAGGGCGTTTTGACAGCATCAACGGCGAATACTCTATGTTTTTAGGCGAGGGTAAGACTTGCGCAGGGCCTAAAACCGAAGGGACTTATGTCTGGATGGAAGTCGAGGACTGGATAAAATGGGAAAAGAAAATTGTCGACGGGCCGTATATACATCATGTAACGGGAATTTACGGGCATTACGCGGATATATTGACCGAAGCGTGTAAATATATCAATAATCTCAGGGCTGATAAAGTTTAGAATAAATTAAACAAAAAAATTCCCGGTTGATTAACAAACCGGGAATTTTATTTTTATCTTTTATTTTGATAAATTATTTTATTATTTACGCGCAAGGTGCAGAAAAGTATATCCCAGCGCATTTTCATGCCAGTCTTTGAGACTTTTTGATACGATATAATTTTGAGCGTAAAGCATTACAGGCCCGCAGCCCCAGTCTCCCATAAGAACATCTTCGGCTTTGTGCATTGCTTCTATACGTTTTGCGCGGTCGTTTGTCGAAGCGGCTTCAGCCATATAAGAATCAAACTGCGAATTTCTGTACTGGCTGTCGTTGTTGCCGCTGTTTGAAGTAAATAGCCCGAGCATTGACGACGCGTCGTTCCAGTCTGAAAGCCAGCCGTTACGCGCAACCTGATAATTACCGGAACGGCGGGTTTCTAAAAATACGCCCCATTCCTGAACGACTAATTCTGTCCTGATTCCAAGAACTTCTTCCCACATATTCGCGATAACCTCAGCGATTGTCTGATGTGTCGAACTTGGATTATACATATATTCTATAACGGGGAACCCTGCCCCGTCGGGATAACCAGCGTCGGCAAGAGCCTGTTTTGCGAGAGCTTTATTGGCTTCATAATCAAGGCTGATATAATCGCCGCCGGCTTTACGGAAATCTTTGGATTGATCAACATCGCCGAATCCGCCGCCGACTATAGCCGTAGCCGGCATGAACGTGCCCTGCATGACTGTGGTTGCGATATAATCCCTGTCTATTGCAAGCGAGAGGGCTTTACGTACCAACGGGTTGTCATAAGGCGCGCGCTCGCAGTTAAAGCATACATAATACGTTCCCAGAAGCGGACGGGTATCGAGTACGCCTTCTTCTGTCAGCGATGGGATTTCAACCGGAGGAACTGCGTTTCCTATATCAAGCTCGCCTGAACGGAAAGCAGTGAGTGCATCGCTGTCGTCGGCGTAAAACTGCCACGTAATAGAACCGGCTTTGATTTTGCCTTTGTCATAATAATTAGAATTTATTTCAAACGTCATGTTTTCGTCCAACGAAAAAGATTTCATTTGATACGGTCCGTTGCTGATATAATTATCAGCGTTATTCCACCAGTTGTCGCCTTTTTCTTCAACAATATCCTTGCGTACCGGGTATAATACCGGGAACACTGCGACTTGATCAAAGAACGGACACGGCCCATCTAAAGTAACTTCAAATGTAAGTTCGTCAATAGCTTTTACGCCGACTTCTTCGATAGAACATTCGCCTTCAAGGGCGGCTATCCCGTTATGGATAAAATCAGCCATGTCCTCGGCGTAAGGCCCAGCGACGTTGGGATTGCATACGCGTTTCCAAGAATATTCGTAATCCTGAGCCGTCACTTTTTCACCGTCCGACCATTTTATATCGTCGCGCAGTTTAAACGTCCATACAAGTCCGTCGTCAGAAATTTCATAGCTCTTGGCATCTCCTAATTCAACGCCGGAGCCATCCCATTTATAACGAAAAAGTCCCTGAAAAAGATGCACGAGATATGTCGCGCCGTCAGCAGAAGAATTCATGCATGGGTCGAGGGTTTCCGGCGGCGAGCCGACCCAAGCTACAATTTCGCCTTTGCTTCCGCCTGTACAACCTGTCATAATCCCCAGAACCATTACAAATACAAGCGTTGCCGCCAAAATAGCTCTTATTCTTTTTTTCATTGTTATTTGCTACCTCCTGTATAATTAAATTAATTTAATTTATATCAACATACATATTTATAATAAAAATAATAATAGTATGTCAAATACATAATTTATAAATTGCCGCAGAAATGGCACGCGCAAGTATGCCCTGCTGAAATTTCTTTTATTTCCGGTTCTTGTTCAGCGCAAATATTTTTAGCGTAAGAACACCGGGTTCTGAACCGGCAGCCTGACGGCGGGTTCATTGGGTTCGGCACATCGCCGGTCAATAAAATCCTTGAGCGATTACGTGAAACTTCGGGATCAGGTACCGGTATAGCCGACAAAAGCGCAATAGTATACGGGTGCGCGGGATTTTTATATAATTCATCGGCAGGGCAGCGTTCCACCATTTTTCCCAGATACATTACCCCGATCTCATCTGATATATGCCTGACGACCGAAAGATCATGCGCTATAAATAAATATGCGAGTTCCAGTTTTTGCTTAAGTTCCGTGAAAACGTTTATTACCTGAGCCTGAATCGACACGTCCAAAGCTGATACGGGCTCATCGCAGACAATAAAATCAGGATGCGTAGTCAAAGCCCTCGCGATTGAAATGCGCTGACGCTGACCGCCTGAAAATTCATGTGGGTAACGATTTAAGTGATCTGTGTTCAAGCCGACCAATTTTAATTGATTAAGCACTATTTCAGCGCGTTCTTTGCGGCTTATTTTAGAACTCTGTATGCTTACGGGTTCGCCGACTATATCGCCGATAGTCATGCGCGGGTTAAGCGAAGAATAAGGGTCCTGAAAAACTATTTGCATTCTGCTCCGGTAAGAAGAAATATTACTTGAAGATAATTTATTGCCGTCAAAAATTATTTCCCCTCCGGTCGGCTCATACAAAAATAAAATTGTGCGCCCGATAGTGCTTTTGCCGCAGCCGGATTCACCCACAAGCCCTAAAGTCCGGCCTTTTTCGATTGAAAACGATATTCCGTCCACGGCTTTTACATAAGAAGTGCGAAACAAAGACGTTTTTACCGGGAAATATTTTTTTAAATTATTTACTGAAAGCAGGCTCATTCAGCCACCTCCGGTTCTGTTCGTGTATTCGCGCAAAGCCAGCATATTGAAGTATGGTTTTCCGAAACTTCAAATACCGGCGGCAATTCTCGCAGGCATATTTTCATTGCGTATTTGCAGCGCGAAACAAAAGGACAGCCTTCCGGCAATAATAAAAGATCTACGGGAACTCCATCGATAGCTTCCAATGTTTCAGATTTTTTTTCATCAAGTCTTGGCAGGCAGGATAATAATCCTTTAGTATAAGGGTGCGCGCTTTGATAAAAAATTTCGTCGACTGTGCCGTATTCCATAACCATTCCCGCGTACATAACCGCAACCCTGTCGCAAATCTCTGAAACAACCCCTAAATCATGGGTTATCAATACAATAGCCGTACCGGATTCAGTCCTCATTTTATTTATTAAATCCAATATTTGCGCCTGAATAGTTACGTCCAGCGCAGTAGTCGGCTCGTCCGCAATCAAAAGCTTGGGTTTGCAGCTTAACGCCATAGCAATCATTACGCGCTGGCGCATTCCCCCGGAAAGCTCATGCGGATATTGGCGCATTCTGGTTTCAGGATTCGAAATCCCGACTAGCGCAAGCATTTTAATTGCATGAGTACGCGCTTCTTTTTTGTCCATGTCCATGTGGAGCAATATCATTTCCATAAGCTGATCGCCGATTGTGAACACAGGATTAAGCGAAGTCATAGAATCCTGAAATATCACGGAAATATCTTTGCCGCGAATATCGCGCATTACTTTTTCCGGAGCAGCTATCATGTCGCGGCCGTCAAAAATTACGCTTCCCGATTTAACTTCGCCGGGTTTCTGAAGCAATCCTGAAACAACAGAAAAAGTAACGCTTTTGCCGCTTCCGGATTCGCCGACAACGCCGAGAACTTCCCCTTTATCTACCGCCAAACAAACGCCGTTAAGAGCTTTTACTTCTCCCACTGGCGTATAAAACGATACGCATAAATCCGATATACTTAGCATTTTGATCTAACCTCAACAAAAAACACAAAAATTCAACGATTTATTATTTATTATTTCGAGCGGAGCCGCGGATCAAGCGCGTCACGCAATCCGTCCCCGACCATATTAAACGATAATATTATCAGGCTTATTAAAATCGCCGGGATAAAAAGCAAATACGGGTATGATTTTATCCCCGGAAGCGCGTCAGAACACAGCGAACCCAGCGAAGCCATAGGAGGGGAAACCCCAAGACCTATATAACTTAAAAACGATTCAACAAATATTGCCATAGCAATTTGAAAAACAGCTGTAACCATGATTACCCCGACGCAGTTGGGAATCAAATGCTTGCGTATTATATGCCCGCTTTTAGCTCCCATTGCTTTAGCGGCGGTCACATACTCCATTTCTTTAAGAAACAATACCTGCCCACGGACCATTCTGCCCATATTTGTCCAGTATAACAAAGCAAAAGCGATAAAAATCGAAAATACCGAAGACCCAAGCCTTGAATTAGGGAACATGGCACTAAGCGGGGCTTTTAAAGCTATCTGCAAAATAATTATGACTAAAATATCAGGTATAGAATATAATATTTCCAAAAGACGCATCATGATATTATCCGCTATTCCGCCGATATAACCTGAAATAGCTCCGTAGGCGGTTCCGATGACAACTACTATAAGCGCGCAGAAAAAACCTATAGTAAGCGAAATTCTCGCGCCTATCATGTTGCGCACAAGCATATCGCGCCCAATCCTGTCAGTCCCGAAAGGGTGTTCAAGACAGGGCTTTAAACTTTCGCTGCCTCGTATCTGCTGATCGTAAGAATACGGCGAAAACAAAGGCCCTATAAAAGCAAACGCAATAATCAATAAAATAATTATAAGAGAAACCATCGCTATTTTATTGTGTTTGAATCTTTTAAAAGCGTCTTTCCAGTACGTGACTGATTCGCGCATTGTAAAAAGCTGCTGTTTTTCTTCGTCAGTGGCCGTTATAATATCTTCAGCATTCAAATGAATGCTTCCGGGTTTAGCAAATTTCCGGAAATCAGAAACAGTTATATTTTCTTTTTGATTTTTTTGATTTTTTTGTTCTTTTTTTATATCTTTTATATCTTTCATGGCTTGCTCCTGTTTTATCTATTCGACTTTTATTCGGGGATCAATAATATGATATAAAATATCGACGATAAGATTCGCCACAATTATCAGGGCGGCAAAAAATATTGTCGTACCCATAATCATCGGGTAATCCCTGTTGCCTATAGATTCGACGAAATATGACCCTAAGCCTTTTATGTCAAAAATTCTTTCGGTAACGAATCCGCCGGTCAAAACTGCCGCGGTCATTGGCCCAAGATATGTAATTATAGGTATAATCGTATTGCGCAGGGCGTGTTTAAAAATCGTTTTAAATCTTGAGAGACCTTTGGCCCGGGCGGTTTTTATGTAATCCTGGTCTATCGCGTCAAGCATATTTGACCGCATGAGCCTTGCGATATAACTCATAGGCTGAAACGACAGGGCAATAACAGGCAGTATATAATGCAGCGGCGTGCTGAGCGACGAATATGGCAAAATCCCCAGATTAATCGCAAACAGATAAATAAGCGACGTGCCGACGACAAAGCTTGGAACCGCAATCCCCAAAGTACACAAAAACATAGCTACCCTGTCTATAAATTTATTATGATTGACAGCGGCCGCCACACCCAATAAAATCCCCGAAAATAAGCCCCATAGCATTGTGACTGCCCCAAGTTTGGCTGAAACGGGGAATTTCATCGCGATAATTTCGTTTACCGTAAATCCCTGCCTCTTGTACGAGATACCTAAGTCTCCCCGCGCAAGCCTGCCCATATATGACAAATACTGCTGAAACAAAGGCTTGTTTAGCCCGTATTTTTCGTTAATGATTTTAAGCATTTTTTCAGTGATTTTTTCGTTTTGAAACGGGCCGCCCGGAATCATGTTCATCAGAAAAAACGTAACAGTCGCGACGATAAACAGCGTCAATAGAGCAGATAATATTCGTTTTATTAAAAATTTCGTCATGTTACACCTACAAAATAAGTAAGTTTTAGATTAATATTTAGCATTATATCACGAATATATTAATATATCAATAAAATTTTTCAAATTAACATAATATTTTTTATAAATAGTGAAAAAAAAGACGAAATATATAAAATATTATGATATAATTAATAATATTAAAATAATAAATATATTAAATAATTAATTCAAAGGTTGCAAAATATGGATGAAATAGAATCATCAGATAATAATCTTACAGAAATTATATATAACGCTTATGATATAATAGGCAATCTTACCCCCATTAAAAACGCTGACTGCGGGAAATTATGCGATAAAATATGTTGCAAAGGGGATAACGCGGGAATGCTCCTCTTTCCGGGAGAAGAAGATATTTTCGACGGGATTTTGGGATTTCATATAGAAGAAATAGAATATATGGAAACTCCCGGGATAAAATTGCTTTTATGCGACGGCGAATGCACGCGCGCGCTGCGTCCGTTTGCCTGCCGTATGTTCCCGGTTGCGCCGTTTATAGATAAAGCCGGCAATATTACGGCTGTGCCGGATATAAGAGCGAGGCGCATGTGTCCTTTATGGGATTTAAAATATGCAGATAAAAATTTTATCAGGGCCGTTAAAAAAGCTTTTGAGCTATTGGCGCAAAATAAAAAAATATTTTCTTTTATGCGTTTAATATCTTCTGAAATAGACGAACTAAAACGCTTTTATAAAAAATAAATTATATTTAAATCCGGTAAACATTTACTTCTACCGAATTTTTTATTTTTTTATAATATTATTTATAAATAGCATTATTATAATCAAACCTGCGTTTTTTTCTTTTTTGCACAATAATATTACGCCTGATATATAAAATCAGCCAAATAACAGTAAGCCCCCCTATAATTTGCAGAATTATAGATAAGATCTTTAATATACTTAATATCGCGGATAAAATTGGTCCGTTCTCCTTGTGTTCTATTTGCTGATCGTTATTATTTGTTATATTGCCATTTACCGGGCTTATATACGTTTCAGAATTAAAATACATCTGTAAATCTATTTCGCCTAATTCCGTATAAATAAAACCGGATAATTCTGAATTTAATAAAAACAAAGCTTTGCTTTCAATTTTTCCGGTTATATCATCAGTTGAAAATATATATTTAATTTTTATGTCTTCTTTATTCAGAGACTTTAAAATAAAACAACTAAAATCACCGCCGGGAATCAATCTTGTATTTAATTTGCTCCCATTTGCGCCTTCGATAATATACTGCTCCTGTTTTAACTCTTCCGCATTGTAACTAACAGGCGTAAATTCATTAAATCCGTAGTCAAATAAAACCGTAGCGTCTTCCCATCTTGCAACTTCGCTGGGGGAATTAATTACGGCAACTATAAGAGTTTTCCCGTTACGTTTTGCCGCAGCGACGTATGTATAACCTGCGTCGCTTGTCCAGCCTGTCTTTTCGGCTATAATCCCGTCGTATTTATAAAATCCCTCTATCAATGAATTTTTGCGGTTGAACTGACGGGCTTCCGGCTGCTTGTTTGTAGGCGGCATATCGTATGATACAGAACTGAATATTTTTGTAAACTCAGGTATTTTTACCGCCGCCGCCATTATACGCGCCATATCATACGAAGTAGTGTAATGATTTGCGTCAGGCAACCCGTGTGCGTTTGTGAAATTTGTGTTTACCGCTCCCAGTTCTTTTGCTCTCGCCGTCATTTGCCGGGCAAATTCCGGCATACTGCCGCCAATTAATTCCGCTATGCCGTTGGCGGCGTCATTCGCCGAGCAAATCGCCAATCCGTACAACGCGTTTTCAAGCGTCAGCTCTTCTTCTTCATCAAGCGCAATATGCGAAGTGTCCCGTCCAACTGAAAACACAGCGTCGTACGACATAGTTACAGTATCTGTCAGTTTGCCTTTTTCCAGCGCTATCATGGCAGTCATAATTTTTGTTATACTTGCCGGATATATTATTTCATTCATGTTTTTTTCGAGCAAAACCTGTCCCGTATCGCCGTCCATTAATACAAATGCCCCGGATTGTATCTGCGTTTTTACCGCCATATCCATATTTAAAACAGGTTCGGCAGCGACATTTACAATATTTGCAGATAATATTAATAAACTAATAGCTAAAAATAATACCGGATATATATATTTAATTATTTTGCACTTTTTCATTATGCTATTAAATCCTTTTTTATTTGAATCTTTATATTATAATAACATATTTAAGATATATTTAATATAACAATTATTTTAAATTTTTTATAATTTTTATTTTCCTGCAATTTCATAATTTTATATAAAAATCATAAGGGACGAAATATATTTTCGCCCCTGTTTAATATATAAATTAATTTTTATTTTATTTCTGTTTTCCAGAGTCCGTGAAGATTGCAGTAAGCGTAAACTGCTATTGGCTTATCATCTACAAAACCAAAAAATAACGTTGGTTCTTCCCCTGTTTTTAAGCATTTACGCTGTCCGCCGCGTTCTGTTTCAACATACACAAACGCAATATTATGCTCGTCTGTCATCGGGTGCAGCGTGCTGCCGATTTTAATGTGAACAGTACCATGGCTGTCGCCTGCAACATTTACGACCGGCAGGTGTTTTTCCGCGCTTGCATCGACAGTATTTGGAACAAGCTCAACCATTTTTTGACCGCAACATGAAAGCGACGGGCAATTATCAACTATAAGCCCGATTAAATTGCCGCAAAGTTTACAAATATAAAATTTTTGATTGCCGCACATATTATTATATATTCCCCCTTAATAATTTATTGCTTTTAATTCAAAATACGCCTGCGGATGTTTGCATACAGGACACATCTGCGGAGCGTTTGCGTTATCTATTATCTGCCCGCAGTTCCGGCATATCCAGACAGATTTTTCTTTTTTGCCGAACACAGCGCCGTCCTCAATGTTTTTAAGCAGTTTGAGATAACGTTCTTCATGTTCTTTTTCGATTTTACCGACTAATTCAAATAAGAATGCAATATCATTAAAGCCTTCTTCTTTCGCTTCAGCCGCCATACGCTTATACATATCGGTCCATTCACCGTTTTCTCCCGCCGCGGCAGCCTTGAGGTTATCAGCAGTTACGGGAATTTCGCCGCCGCAGAGCAGTTTGAACCAAATTTTTGCGTGTTCTCTTTCGTTTCCGGCAGTTTCTTCAAAAATAGCAGCGATTTGCTCATAGCCTTCTTTTTTCGCTTTGGAAGCAAAATATGTGTATTTGTTGCGTGCCTGGCTTTCCCCGGCGAATGCTTCCATCAGATTTTTTTCAGTTTTCGTTCCTTTCAGGTTTGGCATAAAATTATATCTCCTTTATTTTTTATTTTATTTATAAGTTTCCCTGTATATTTCGTTAATTAATATCATTATATATCAATATTTTTAAAAGTCAAGTAATAAATATTAAATTTTTAAATATTCCTTGTCAAACGTTAGAAAAAATATTAGACATTTATATAAACCCCGATTCTATACAGGAAAACTTGGCTGGAGTAATATTGTAGGATTTACTCAAACCCCGCATAGAATCAATACAAATTAATGTTTTATAAACAGTCAACAGCATTATTTACATAAAAACAGTATTTGTCTTATTTAAAATATAAAGATTTAATTATTAATGTTAATTAAGTTATAATGAAAATAACAAGTTTAATAAATATGAAGCGGCATTTATGGAAAGATATTGAAAGGAATTAATTTTATGGATAATATTTTTAATAATATTTTTTCACCTGTTATGGTAGCAATACCAGCAGCATTTTTAGGAGCTTTAATTCAAAATAAAATGCAGTTTTTCGGTAAACTTCGCATTGATTCTACGTTAATAATAAGCCACGAACTTCTCCCATTAATCATAAATTTTCTTTGCCATGCCATGGGCTTCCATTTGGTATTTATTATTTAACTGCCGCCGCAGCGCGGCGGGATATTACCGGCCGTTTGCCCGTCGCCAGCGGAGGATGGCGAGAATCTTACGGAAATGCTCCGCTCCTTCGGTGTCCGCGTTTATCAAGTCAAACTCATTTTCATATTCTTCATCCGTGGCAATAGCGGCAATCTCGTCCATTTCCGCTTTGGTTATGGGTGTTTCGTCGTCGTACACGAATGAATCCCAATCCGGCTCGATAGCCGCGGTTTGTGGTTGGTTTATTGTTTTCGGTTTCGCCGCCTGATATTCGCGGCTGCGCTGAGCCGGGGTTTTCTTTGGTTTCGGTTTCCGTACCCCAAGCGTAATCATAAACACACCAAATCCGGTCGTCAGTAGGAACATAACGGTGGAACCGTCTAATTTGCCTTCACCGGGGGTGTTGTACCCCGGATAGAACGCGAGATAACGAATCGGGCTGCCAACGCGAAGCTCGGATTTTGAGCTTATCGCGTCACCGTGAACAGTCACAGAACCGGTTTCAATTTCGCCGTTTTCCATTTTGAATTTGTAGGCTACAATCCACTTGTAGGCGTTCGGCTGACCGTTGATGTCTTCTCTGCCGCCTATGCGCTCGGTACTGGTGATCTCC
The DNA here is from genome assembly GCA_009783265.1 of Oscillospiraceae bacterium. GTDB lineage: Bacteria > Bacillota > Clostridia > Oscillospirales > WRJC01 > WRJC01. The sequence continues at coordinate 136,941 of WRHM01000006.1, read as the reverse complement.
GTGATATAACCCGTCTGCCCGAACAGGTTCGCCGATACGGGAATCATACAGCAAATCACCAGAATAATGCCGATAACGATGGGGGCGATTCTGTCCGCAACTTTACTCTTTTTCTTCTTTTTGCTCATGGTACCCTCTCTGATTTGTTTTTAATTTTCGTTTACATTACCCGCGTTTATTTTGTTCCGGTATATTTCGCACCGGGGACGATAACTGCCTTAGCCGTCGCATCGTCCCAGTAGACGTTGAACTGTGACTTCGTGCCCGACAGTTTCTCAGCCACCTCGCGTAACTGTAAATAGTTCGTGTCCCCGTCTATCAGATAGACTTTCTCGAAAGTGACCACTACGCCGTCTATCTTGAAACTCGTGTTGCTCGGCTTGACGTTCGTGGTCTGTTTCATATTAGCTGTGTTCGCCGCCCCGTCGTATGCTTTGCCTGTTTCGATGACTGCGTACTGACCGTCCCAGCCTACGTTGAACTGCGACGCTGTTCCGTTGAGCAGGACTGCTATGGCGCGAAGCTGTAAATAATTATTTCCGCTGATATTATATGCTTGGGGGATTGAAACGGGTTTGCCGTTCATTTCGAACGAGTTCTGGCTCGGAGCCGCGCTGAGCGTAATGCCGCTTATGACATAGGGGTTGCCTTTCGAGCCTGAGCCTGACTTGATATTCGCTAACGCCGTTTCAAGATAGAATGCCGGACGTATGCCACAGCGTTTGTTATTTCCGGCGGGCGATTCGCCGCTCCAAAAAGCTTTATGCCAATCACGTTTTGCCATATCATAGAGCCACTGAGGTCCGTCGCCGACACCGAGTAAATAAACGCCGTTAATATTATCGCCGCCCTGGCTTCGCACGCAAGGTGTACGGCTGTACCAACGCCCGTAACCGTTAAAATTATCGTCGGCTTCTTTGCCCTTTAACCCGCTGGCTTTCGCGTATTCCGCAAATATATACGGGTCGCCTTTTGTAGTTTTAAGATTGTCGTTATCAAATAAACGGTCGATTTGCCAAACGTCGAGCAGAAATATTTTTTCCGTAAGGTCGTATGCGTATTGCTCTTCATACAACGGACCGCCGTAAACCCATACCGATTTATCATTATGAACCTCGTTTCTGCCAAGCTGTGAAATGCTGTTAATCCATATCTCAGCGGAAGAACCGCCGTAGGTGTCCAGATTCTTTTCAAAGTCGGTCAGGACTTGTCTTTGCTTCACGGATTTTATCAAACTGCGTTCAGAAGCGGTGAAATTGCTGTCATGCAAAAATCCCGGTTCGGGGTCGTAATACACGTCGCCCGGAGTTTCCGCCCGCGACGGATATAATCCGCGAGGCCATGTAACGACGTCTGCGGTTGAGTTAAGCCATGCGCGTAGATTCGACGTTTCCCAGAAGTTCGAGCCGTCAGTTCTTTTCATCCAGTTGCCCGTATCGGGCGCGTTCGGGTCTTGCGCGTTGAAGTCTTTCATTGCCAGAATTTTGTCGGACAATAAAAGCGGACCGTTATTGTCTATTTCTATGACGCGCCATAAAATAGCCGCGTCCTGATATTTACCAATTTGCACATAGTCGCCGATTTTCAAGTCGCTTACGCCCGCCGCCGATACAGTCGAACTAAATCCCGTGAACATAGTCAATATAATTACTAATCCCAGAATTAAAGATATTGCTTTTTTCATTATAAGATTCCTCCATTTTTTTATTTTTTATTTATTTTATTTAAAGACTTTCCAGCCTATGGAAACTAAAGAAAACCCCCGCTATCTTTTTCCCATATACAACCTGACCAACTGCTCAACATAAGAATAGTTGTCAGAGTTGGTAGAAATCAACGCAATATTACCTGTTGGCTTATGCAGGGCGATTTCGCGCTTTTGGGGTCGATACTCGGCTTTTATGTAGTTTTCCCATGGATTGACAGGCAAGCCATGTATGACCGTAGCGATATTTTTCGCCATATTGATCCCCTGCGAAGTCACGCCCCAATTTTGCCTGCCAATCGTCGCTGCGGTTGAAAACGCTCCGAGAGCGGCAAGCCGTTTCGCCACATCGGGCGGATAGCCTCCAGCCCAGCCTTCCGGCGTAATGATCCATAAAGTGCGATCTTTGCCCCATTTTTTTTGTTTGCCTTTATACGCCCACGCTATGAGGAAAATGGCGAGCAGGACAACGCCGCTCATAATCAAAGGCACAAACCAAAAGCCCTCAGCCAAAGCGACCATCACGCCGATTCCCGTAAAGGGGAGCCAAGCAGCAAATATAATTGGAATAACCGCGTTCCACGGAAATAAATTTGTCGTTGTTTCATAACTGTATTCTTCGGATCGAATAAATCCGGCATTGTTGACCGTTATGCCGCACTCCGGACAGAATTTCGCGTTTTCACGGAGCGTTGCTCCGCATTTTTCACAGAACATATTATTTTATCCTTCCCTTATTTCTTAAAAAACTGATTGCGTATGCCTTGTATGATACATAGTGCGCCCAAAACCCCCGCCGTGCCGAAACCTATCGCGAGGGCAACCGGAAGAGGAATATCCGCAAACAAACAGGTTGTCGGCAGGACGATAAAAAGCGCGATTGTGATGAGAATTGCAGCTTTTAAGTCAAGATAGGCTGGAGGGTTTTCCTGACGGTTTTTCTCCTGCTGTGCCTGTATATTCGCCTGTTCCGTGCTTGTCTGCGTTCCGCAGGCATCGCAGAATTTTGCGTCGTCGGCAATCTCTGTGCCGCATTTTTCGCATAACATAAAATTCACCTCTGATTTATTTTTTAATTTTAACATTAACAAACTACCACTTTCTGATCAGAACCATTTCTAATGCGGTGATTGTTTCGTCTTCCTCATTTTGCATTACCGCGCCCGTCCCGATTATTTTCCCGTCTTCGTTTTTCGATAAATAAATTATAAACGGATATTCCGGGTAGTCTTCAAACCAAATATGGATAACATCGCTTCCCTCTACGGAAATAAATCCGTAATTATACGTATATTCAGGCAGGAATCCAGATAAACCCGAAAATTTCTCAATCAGAGATTTGTCTTCTTCTTTCCTGTAAATGCTAAAACTGTAATCTCCGTCGGGAGAATTTCTGGACACATTGAACCGCAGGTGCGTTTCATAAATATCGCCGCCGTCCCCGGGCTGCCGGACTTCAAGCCACACGTCCCATTGCCCGTTCAATCTTTCTTCGGCTAAATCAACCGTTTCCGCCGCAATCATCGACGGACGCGTATCCGAACAGCCGCTGAGAATTATAACGCATATTATTATAATTTTTATTATTTTTATTTTTTTCACATCATCAATCCTCTTTTGTAAATTCGGCACGTTCAAATTCTATTTTTTCGCCGTCGGGAGCGGTTGTGTAAAGGGATATACTGCTATCATTCATACATTTGACATTGCACCCAGCGAACATTTTTTCACCGTCATACAATTCAAATCTTTCAGCGACATCATATTCCACGCTTATATTATTATAGCTGAACGAATAACGGTAAATTTTGTTGTTTTCCCTGCCTTCGAGCAGGTATTCCGAGTCGGCGGCAAATTCCACCAGCACATCGCCGGAAGACCAATCGTTACCGCCGTCGTCGATAAAAGTCAGTTTGCTGCCGCCTTTTGTGACAAATTCGCCGACTAACGGTTCGGTCGTTTTTGAAACCGGAGGTTTTTCTGTGCTTTGCGGGGAAAAAATCCCGCAGCCTGTTAAGCCGCAAAACAAAATCGCGGCAAGTAAAACATCTAATAAAATTTTAGTTAGTGTTTTCATTAGTTTAAATCCTATCCTATAATTAATATATAAATTTATGGCATATCGGTTAGTAAAGCAACCTTTGAATATTCCCCACGAATCTCATCGCCGGATTGAACAGACATGCCTCTCCAGAAACCGCCCTCGTTTTCCCACTGGTCAAATAACATCGAACTCTCAGGCTCGCCGTTAAACATAAACATAAGCTCTCCTTTCGTCGAGTCCAATATCGCAGTCGCTTCGATACTAAACGCAGGCATGTGGCCTAATCCGGGATAATACGGATTGTCAGGGTAATCGCCGCCGTCAAGCGGGGTGAGAGATACGCTATATAAACCATCAATGATGTAATCGAATACGGCTGAATAATAATACCAGTAAAGGGGTTCGTTCGCGTCTTTGTCGGTGTTGAGTTCGTAGTACAGATACCAGATTTTGCCGCCGCCCATACCCGTCGGGAAATTATCTTTGTTGCCGCCCGGTTTAACGGCAGGAGGGTCTGTTGGTTTGTCCGGCTCTGTAGGTATGACAGTATCCGGGGTATTCGTCGTTTCGGGCGGGTCGGTTGCGGGGACGTCCGGCGAATCGGGAATTTCTGTCTGAACGGGCGGCTGCGTTTCGGGCGGAGGCGAGCCGTCTTCTATCCACTGATAAACATAGGTATATTTCAAAGTCCCGCACCCCCGCTCATTATGCGTAGCCGGATCATTTTTAGTAGGAACGAAAGAGTCGGGTCCGACGCCCATTTCAAATGTAATGCGTATTTGTTTTTGCTGTCTTTCTTCCGGTCCGCCATGCCTCTCATCCAACTCCCTGAATGTAAACGTAGCGTAGGATTTGTCGTTTGGCTCAAACGTTTCTCCGCTGTGCCACACCCAGTGGTAATTAGTACTTGCGAGATGTTTAGTCACTTCCTGAATCCCGCCAAGCATACCGTAATCCACGGTTTCGCCGGTCTTCATGTATTCTACATCGGGCATAGTATTGCCGCCGCCCGCGCCCACTTTGTACGTGTATGCGTCGGCTTTTATCGAAGCATTGAATTTCGGCTCACGCCTTGTAGCTTTGTCCGGTATATTTATATCAACATCCATGTTTACCGCGTAATTAAACGTAACGCCCTGACCGGGATATATCCTGTCAACGTGGCTGTCCCATGTCATATTTACGGTTACATTGCCTTCGTATTCGTAATACGAAGTGTTCGCATACTTATCATAAACCCGCTGTGAGTATGTCAGCGAGCCTTCCGAAAGAGAATATTTGCTGTCTGTTGCGCCGCTGTCATCTATTTCATTCCCTACATACTGCCAGTAGCCGCTTGGTTTAACCGGGGTTTGGGTTTGGGCTTGAACCTCAGATTCAGTCGGCGTTGGAGCGGTCGCTTTTTCTGTTTTGTCCAAATTAAACTCGACTATAATTCTCGGACCGTATTTAAAGCCGTCGTCGGTTTCAAGGCATTCGCTCAATGCGCAGTAAATATCCCCCTCAAACGGTATTTCGTTAAACGGTATTTCTTTTGTTTTATTGCGGTCGGCATACGGTATTCTCCAGCCGCTTGCCGGATAGGGATTCTGCGGGACCAATATATCGAACGTTTTGTCAAGAAATTCGATATGATATGAAACGTCGCTTCCGAATTTATTCTGAAGCAGGGTTTCTGTTTGCGGCAGATTGATTTTTACCGCCCCTCCTTCTACAGTGACCGTGGGTGGGTCGGGGCGCGCAGCCAGCCCTATTTCATAATCCGCCGTCCCTGCCGTTCTGAAAGTCAGCAGCAGATACACAGGATCAGTCCCTGTATTTATATTGGAACTGTTCAAAAATCTGCCGTCGCCGCCCGCAAAGCAATAATTCAGGGCTTTGTCATACCCGGTTTGCCCGTCGGGAGTGGATAGCACAGTAACATCGAAAATATCCGTGCCGAGCCGGTTTGGACCTGCGGTTGGGTTGACGGCGCGGGCGTAAGCCGCATAAGCAAGGTTGAATTTGTTCGCTTCCTGAACGAACGCCACCGGTTCGGTTATAATGTTCGTGAATTTTTTTAAATTATCCACTACTAAAATACCGAGACGCTTATACGCGTTCTTCATATCTTTTTCGCCATGTTTATACCGCGCCAGAAAATCATTTGCGCGTAAATCGTAATAGTTATTCAACTGTTGATAAAAGTCAATTTCGGTTTTTGACGGATTTACTGCCAATACCGCGCTTTTCGTTGTGCGCCTTGATACGCTTTCATACGCGACTATAAGCTTTTTCAAATCCATGTCATAGCCCGCCGTGTCGCGCAGATACCTGAAAAAGCCCCCGGCGGCGTAGCCTTTGTTGACTGCGTCCGAATTTTCTTTCGGCGTACAGTTCAAAGGCGTGGCGAACCCCTCGTACTGATTGATTTCGGTAAAATCCGGCGTTGTTATGAGAAATTGCGTACTGCGCGCCGAGTCGTCATAATAATGCGTTGTGAAATATTTCGCCGCTTTGTCTTCAAGCAAAATCGCGCAGGATTCCATAAACATCGTGTCGTAGTCTGTTTCTTTAGGGTTGAGGTAGCGGCTCCCATGGAAAACGTGAAACAGTTCGTGAGCCATAGTCATGAATATCTTGTCATGCTGACCAACCAAATCCTTCCAATTTACATCGATATACCGGTAACCATCAAGGGGATTTTCAACGGTGGCGAGTGCCGAACCTCCCGTATTTGTCTTGATTAAAATATCGGTGTGACCCCACGGTTCAAGCAATCCCATTTCTGTTTTGAGCAGCCTGTCGGAATAATGCACCGCTTCTATCACGTTATTAACTTCCGTCGTGGCGCAGTTTTTAACCAGCCAGTCCATGCTTTCCAGATTATCTTTATGTTGGTTATAGACTTTATCTGTGCGAAGATATGACCAGTACAATATTCTGTTTGCCGAGAAAAAGCTGTTTTTCGCGTCTGCTTCGGCAAGCAATTTAAGCGCGTTATATCTGTCCTGCATCTTTTTCCTTTCGTCGAAAAAGGCGCGTTCCGTCGGCGTCCCGACTTGGTCGGCACACCACCAGATTCTGTACCTGCCGTTAAGTATGCTGACGCTGCAAAGCGTGTCGATATGTTCATCGCCAACGTCCGCGCCGTCGAGCATACCTTCCCATTTTTTCGAGTACATCATATATTCGACTGCCGCTACGGCTGCGGCAGTTGCGGTCCATACGACTACGCCGACGGTGATAGCGAAATTTGCTCCGCATTCGGCAGTCAGTTTGCCGCCTATGATTTTTGAAGTCAGCTGAGTGACGATTCCGCTTTCGCTGACATGAAAAATGGCAAGTTCGTCCCACCCCGACTCGTCAATATCAAGCTCCGCGAGGTCAAATTCTATTTTATATGTTCCCGGCAAAATCTCCCCTTCGGAAAGCCCCGCGTCAACCCGCCACATCATCAGCGGAAGCACTCCGGCGCTTTCAAGAATCTCAGATGTGCTGCCCCACATTTTGTCGTCGGGTTCGCTGATTTTGAACTCGCGGTCATAATCTAACGCATTTTCCTCCGCGGATATAGTAAGTCCCTCAACCGGCGCAGTCCTGAACGCCTTGGAATTTCCGGGCATAAACTCCGGCTTATTAACTAAAAATTCAAAGAGCGTTTCATCGGCGTATTGAAGTCCATCAAAATCGCCGCCGCCTTCAAATTCGGGTTTGCCATTTTTAGGTTTGCCGCCTATAATCTTCGGTATCATGAAAACGCTCGTGATTATAATCGCTATGGCAAGCACTATTGAAATAACCGCGATGAAATGTTTCTTTGTAAGTTGCCTGTTTTTAGCCATTGATATGACCTCCAATTTTATTTTATGGTTAAAGTTCGGCTATCGCATAACAACCGGGACAACGCCGGTGTCTTTGCGGAAATTCTCGATGATAGCCGCTAATTCGTCCTCGCCGGGTTTGGAATAGAACAGCCGGATTTTTTCAGGCGCAGCATCATTCGCGCCGTAGAAGAAAAAGATATAGTCTCGTCCGATCTCAACTTCTCTCAGCCAAATCCCGCCCTGATTAAATCTGACGACTTTTGCGTCCATCAGAATGCCGAAGCTGGAAACATATACCCCGAAATCTTCACGCGGCTTTTCGCCGTCCCCATTTCCCTCATTTGCGTGACTGTACATGACGGCGGTTGGAAGATGTATAACGGCGCTGTCTATGATTGCCTGTGCCGCCGATATATTTTTGAGCGTGGTGATCAGGAGAAGAAGCATCGTTGTTCCCGCCGCAAAAAGCAGCAGGGAAAAGAAAGCAAAAATCGGTGGCTGAAAAATGAGCAGCGCTATGAGCGCGGCAGCGATAATAATAGTCGCCGCCAAAAGCCCCCATGCATATACAACCAATTTTTTCATTCGGAAACCTCCTCGTTCGAGTGACTTTGATAATATTTTATATCTTTCAAACAAAAATTACCCTATACTTTAGCATAGGTTTTTGAAAAAAATATAAAAAAAGCACCTGTACTTTGGTACAGGTACTCTTGATTTTACGAAGTTTTCGGGGGCGTTCAAAAAATGTTTACATTTCGGCGGGCGGGTCCGGCTTTTTCAGGACGAGGTTCGTCAGTTCTACCCGGTTCTCGGTTCCCGTCTTGCCGTATATGTTCCCCGCATGATATTTGACGGTCGTCACAGCTATACATAAGTCGTCGGCTATTTCCTTGTTGGTCTTGCCCGCAATCATCAGACGCATAACCTCGTGCTCCCGTTCGGTAAGCCGCTCGACCAGTTTAAGCTCGTTCAATATCTGCGGCTGTCCTTTTGTGGGTTCTTCCGTATCGGGTGTTTTCGGGAACGCGGTCAAAAAGACATGGCGGTTTAAAAGTTTGGTCAACCGGTTATTTAACGGCGGGAGCATGACCAGCGTGACAAACACCACGCCAAACGCCAGCAGGGTGTAGTTTTGTTCTGTGAAAATAGCGTTTCCGATAAGCCCGCCCGCAAGAACGCCGGAAACATTGGCGGCAAGCCCGACCCCGAAGATTTTTGCGGGGTTATTGTCGTATTCCAGCATTTCGCCGAGTATGCTCCACCAAAATAAATCATAAATGCCGCAAGCTCCCAGCATCAACGTGTTCACGATGAGATAGTCAGACCACAGGCGTCCCATAAAGAGAAAGATGATAAACGAAAAACCGATCATGGCGATGGCTATATAGAGGATATACGCGCGGTTCATGTGTTTTGGCAAGCTCCGCATAATAAACAGAGCGACGATATACGGCACGGCCCAGTACCAGCTTGTCAGCAGTTTCAAGTGGGCAAAAGCGGGGTTCACGACCTGATACATCAGCCCGGATGTGATGGTGATAACCATGATAAACATACAGAGGAACGCGAGCGCGGCGATTTTGTTTTTTTTGAGCGCGTCCGATTTTTCGTCGGATTGCTGCTTTTTGGGTTCTTGCGGAATTTCCGTTTGCGGAAGCCTGAGCGCGAACACGAACGCCGCGGCAAGCACCAGTAGGGAAAAACCAAGCCCGGTTTGCGGCGAAATATGGATCGCCGCCATGTTCAGGAGTATCATGATGAGATTAGAAAAAATAAGGCCGTCGGCCATTGTTTTGATGCGTTCGTCTTTGGGTGTATATTCTTTAAAATAGAAGCCCCACGCCGCCACGCAAACGCCGACTAAAAAAGACGCTATGAGCAAAGCCGCCGTCCATAAATGAGAGGGCGCAAGGAACAACACGCCGGTAGCGGCGGCGCAAAAAGCGATGGAAAACAGTATGAGCTTTTTTGCTGTCCGCATATTCCGCACAAATATACTGCACATGATCAGTCCGGCGATATGAACAGCCATTGATCCGAATACAAAAAACTGCGGCGAAACGCCATGGTAGTCTGCAACGGCGTACAGTACCTGCCCCTCAAATGGAACCGCCAGCAGCCATGAAAAAAACAGCGAAAAGACAATGACCGTCAAGCGCCGGTCGCGGTTCGTACCATCACCCTGTTTTTTCGCGGGGGTTATATAAGGGATCACTGCGAAGCGTCCTCCTTTGTGCTTGATATATTTCCACATATATATTATAGTCTTTTAACGGAATAATATCAAGCTGTATTTGTGAATTTTCAGCTGGCTTTTTAAAATGACCGATATCCGGTTCAACGGTGTGTTTCCGATGTAATAATATTCACGCTATGTATATATCCCTTGCGTTATATGCGATTCATCGAATTGAACTTTTTGCCTGCGGTTTCTTCAAATATTGCCGCGATTTGCTCGTAGCCGTCTTTTTTCGCCTTACCCGCAAAATATGCGTATTTATTTCTTGCCTGACTTTCTCCGGCGAATGCCTCCATTAAATTTTTTTTGTTTTCGTTCCTTGTAAATTTGACATAATATTAACTCTTTTTTATTTTTATATTGATTTTTTATAATTGATTAAGCAATAATTCCACAGCGTCTTTTGGGAAATCCGGCGCAGTATTGTCGAGCATTGCTTCAAGCAATTCGCGAACTTTATCGCTTTGGGGTAGCATATAGCCGGATTCGCGCAGTATATCTTCCGCCATACGCAAATTGGATTTTGCGATTGCTGCTGCAAACTGTCTTGTCACTGCGCTGTCTGATGATACAACGATGGCATTTGCCATTTGCTCCTGCTGTACTTTACTGAGCTCTAATGCACGCTGTGCCGCGACTACTGCTTCTGTTTTCGGCTGCTGTGGCGGATACTTGCCGGGAACCATTGAAATTGCTCCGGACGGACAGGCGTTCACGCACGCCATGCAGCCGGGTATGCACTTGGTTACGTCGATTATACTGTTCTCCGTATCTGTCGCCCCTGTCGGGCAAACATAAAGACACAAGCAGTCTTTGCTGCATAGTCTAATATTTCTGTATGCTGGCATATCGTTATCTCCTTTCCACCTGAATTATTTGGAATTTAGGCACTTTACATACCGGACATATTTCCGGCGGTGTTTCGCCTATGTAAATAAACCCGCATATATCGCAGACGTAAATATTGGTATTTTCAAGCATTTTGTCGCCTTCTTTGGCGAAACGGTCAAGCAGTGTTTTCATCATCATACTGACTTTTTCACTCCATATAAGTGACCGTAACGCTCCTCTGTCCGCGTCTGCTTTCGCGGCAACATTGGCAGCCGGTAGTCTGTTGGTTAAGTCGTCGTCAAGCATTTTCGCAATATCGTCAAGCGTCCCGCCGCTTTCGGCGACTGCCTTAGATTTGAAATAATCCGCGATTTTCCTGAACGCTTCCATTTCGGCTGTAAGCCGTTGTTTTTCGCATCCTCTGGCAAGATTTGAACATATTGCCGAGATTTCGCCGGGGGATAATTCTTTGAGGTCCTCTGTATTATCGGCATGAACAGCGTCGTCATTAATTGATACCGTCGCTGACGGAGCGGCTTCATCAATAAGCTCAAATAAATTTTTAGGCGCGCCGCACATAGGACATGTGAAATCGTCGGGTATATCTTCCCACTTTGTACCGGGCGCAATGCCTTTTTCGGGAATTCCTACGGATTCGTCGTACACATATCCGCAGATTGAACATTTGAATTTTCGCATTTTTTCTCCTTTCGTTTCATATCGTTTCATATTAAATTTATATAAACAGCGACATATCCGATTCCTCGGCATGGGCAATCATGGCGGCGGCCCCTCCAAGCGTTACGCCGTCAATAAGCTCTTCGGCTTTGATTCCCATTACGTCCATGCTCATAGAACAGGCGACAAGTTCTACGCCGTTTTCCCGTGCCATTCCGATTAAATCTTCGAGGCTGTCAATATTCTTTTTTTTCATGACGGAGCGTATCATTTTGGCTCCCATTCCGCCCATGTTCATTTTTGACAGTTTTAATTTTTTTGAGCCTTTCGGCATCATCATACCGAACATCTTTGAGATAAAGTCTTTTTTCACTTTCACTTTTTTTGGTTTGCGTAAAATATTTAGCCCCCAGAAAGTGAAGAACATGCTGACTTTTCTTCCCATTGCAGCCGCCGCGTTCGCCATAATAAAAGAAGCAATCGCTTTGTCAAGATCGCCTGAAAAGACAATAAAGTTTTTGCCGTTTCCGCCGGAAACATTGCCTACGCTTTCTGTGTGTTTTGCTTTTTTTATTTTTGCCGTTGAAATACCTTTATCGCCTGTCATTCCTAAAAACTCATTTCCCGTTCTGCGGCAAAAACCTTCTATATCGCTGGCAAAAGCGGGGTCGGTGGTTGATATTTCAATAATATCGCCGTCCCGCGCCTGATTTAGCGCGGACGACAGTTTCACGATAGGTCCGGGACATTGCAGTCCGCAAGCGTCAATATTTATATTTGCCGCGGCGTTTTCCTCTTCTGATTTTATTAACTGCGTTTCAGGATTTATTTTGACAGGCTTAACCCCGATTGTATCCGGCGGCGTTTTCTTTCCAAAGATGGAAAAGATAGAATTGTAAAGCCTGTACCCGCCGCTTAGATTATATGCATCAAACCCGTTCTGTGTCAAAATGCGGGCGGCAATATAACCGCGTAAACCCACCTGACAGGTAACATATATTTTTTTATTTTTGTCAAGTTCCGCAAGCCTCCCTCGCAGTTCGTCAAGCGGAATATTTATAAATCCGTCTATATGTCCGTTCTCGTATTCGATTACGGAACGGGTATCAAGCAAAGTAACGTTGCCGTCGCGGGGTAAACCGTCAACGTCATGCCAATGAAAGTTTTTAACTTTGCCCGTTATGAGATTTTCTATCACATATCCAGCCATGTTCACCGGGTCTTTCGCCGACGAATACGGCGGCGCGTAGCATAATTCAAGTTTTGTCAAATCATAAGCCGTCATACCCGCCCGGATTGCCGTTGCAAGTACGTCGCAACGCTTGTCCACGCCGTCGAAGCCTGTGATTTGCACCCCGAGAATTTTACCTGTTTCCTTTTCAAATATAGTCTTGACCGACATATTGACGGCGCCGGGGTAATAATTCGCGTGGCTTGCCGAATAAGTAAACGATTTATCATACATAAGCCCCAGTTTCTTTGCCGTTTTTTCATTTATACCGGTTGACGCGACGGTCATGTCAAACACTTTCAGGATAGACGAGCCTTGAGTACCCGTATATTTTGAGTTCAAACCGCAGATATTATCAGCCGCAATCCGTCCCTGCTTATTGGCTGGTCCGGCTAACGGAATCATAGCGGCTTGCCCCGTGACAAAATCGGTCGTTTCCACAGCGTCTCCCACGGCGTATATATTCGGGTCGGAAGTTTGCATAGATTCGTTTACGATAATTCCGCCGCGTTCGTTCACATCTAATCCCGCGTTTTTTGCGAGTTGACTTTCAGGTTTAACTCCTACAGCCATAATCAGCATATCCGCAATGATTTCGCTGCTGCTCAGCTTGACGCTAAGACTTCCGTTGTTTATATCTGAGATGCTTTTAACCGCGTCTTTGAGTATCAATTTTACGCCTTTTTGTTCAATGTGTCTATGTACATCGCAAGCCATATCGTAATCAATGGGCGCGATAACCTGATCCGCCATTTCAACGAGAGTAACGTCAAGTCCTGCGTTTTTCAGGTTCTCCGCCATTTCAATCCCAATAAATCCTCCGCCGACTATAACGGCACTTTCGGGGGAGTTGTTATCTATAAAGTCTTTTATTTTATAGGTATCAGGAATGTTACGTAATGTAAAAACTTTGGCGTTATCCGCTCCGTCAATATTCGGAACAAAAGGAGCCGCGCCCGGCGACAAGATTAATTTATCATAGCTTTCTTCATAAGATTCTCCTGTTTGCAAATTTTTCACCGAAACTTTTTTTGCCTCGCGGTCAATAGAGAACACTTCGCTTTGTATTCTTACGTCAACATTAAAACGCTTATGAAAACTTCCCGGCGTTTGTAACGTCAAATCTTCTTTATCTTTGATTTCACCGCCGATATAATACGGCAAGCCGCAGTTTGCGAAAGAGATATATTCTCCCCGTTCAAACATGATGATTTCCGCGTGTTCGTCCAGTCTGCGCAGACGGGCGGCAGCCGTCGCTCCTCCCGCTACTCCGCCGATTATTAAAATTTTACTCATGGCTAATCCTCCAAGTTTTCGAGTTTTTACTTTGAAATTTTTTTGATATACTTAATTACTTCCGTGCCTGCGACAGCTCCCTGATAAACCGATTTCGCAATCTGGAGCATACCGCCCGTACAGTCCCCGACGGCATAAAGTCCGGGTATGTTGGTTGCCATTCGACTGTCAACGACGATCGTATTTCCGTTGATTTCAACTCCCATTTTTCGTGCCAGTTCGCTGCTCCCTGCAACGCCTATTGCGACAAATATCCCCGATTGGTTAATCTCGGAAAAATCGAAAAAGGCATCGCCGCTGCGTTGGACGAAATCAAAGCCGACCGCGACGCAATCGCCGAAAAAATCATCGTCAGCATATAGGCTGATAATCAACCAACTGAGGGAACCGCGTGCGTGCGGTCTCCTCAACTGTTTTAACAAAATAATTTTACCATAACGGGAGGAAAAAGTCAATGATAAAAGTAACAATCGGAAATAATGTCAAGCGGTCCAGCGAGATTTTGGACGAAAACACGACGCTGCGCGAAGCGTTGGAAAATGCGGGAATAGATTATACCATCGGGATGATGAACCTCGACGGTTCAACCCTTGAACCCGGCGATTTAGAGAGGACTTTCGCGGATTTTGGAATTACCGAAAAATGCTATCTTTTAAACGTAATTAAGGCGGATAACGCGAAATGAACGGCGGCTTAACGGGGCGGCGTAAATATATACGCTGCCCTGTAATATTATCGGGAAGGAGGGATTGAGCCATGTTCAATAAAAGTATCCTGTCATTTTCAACAACATTAACATCGGAAGCGGCTGACAGATTATTTTCAAACATAAACTCTTTAGGTGCACCCGACAGCTCGTTTCTGGTGACACTACGGGCATTGCTTCGTAAACGATTGCCGCAGAATGAAACTGTACGGCTTACTGTTAAGCCGATTTATATGAGTCGTGAAACTATGGAAGCGTCGTCTATTCAAGCGAATATGAACACAATGATTCCTGAGTCACGGCGATATAGACACGACGATGAATATATACGCGCGCATAGAAGCATCGCGTAAAATAAATATGCTCGACGGCATACAAAACGCCGTCAGAAAAGCATAAGATTTATTCAAGCAAAAAATAAGTTTATTAGCAAATTTATTAGCAAGCGGTGTTTTTGGGGTATTGTCAAGAAATGCAAAACTCCCGAATCTATGATAGAATGGGAGTTTTCATGGCTGGGATGGCTGGACTCGAACCAGCGCATGCAGGAGTCAAAGTCCTGTGCCTTACCGACTTGGCGACATCCCAATAAAATTCTAAATATTATTATGTATTATACACCGGATTTTTATAATTGTCAAGTTTAATTTTTGTGGCATTATTATATATCAAGCATAGGACACGGATAAATCCGTGTCCTACACAAAATTATTCAAATATTTTCAAGCATTGCAGACAAATTTCTCGGCGTGCTTTCGTAATGCCCGCTTATATTATATTTATACGCTTTATCTTTAAGCATTTGCGGCAGGTTTTCTATTGGCGTCCCGGACAATAATAAATTTGTTTCTTCTTCTGAAAATTCTAACGTTTCGGTTATATTATTTAAGATTTCCTGATTTTTCGGGCATATATCCTGACATCTGAAACAGCCGACTATTCTGTGATGGGCGGTTTTGGGAATCCAATCGGGAAACGGCTCAGTTCCGTTTTCATTTACAGCAGTCAGGCATTTTACGTTGTCGATTAAAAATCTATCGGGTAAAATCGCTTTTGTCGGGCAGTTTTCTATACATAAATTACAGCCGTCACATAAGTCCATATTTTTTACTTCGCGCCATGTGTATTTTTCATCGCATGGCATATCGGATTTATATGTATCCAACGCTAAAAAACTTCCCATTCCGTCGGCATATACTATATTATTTCTGCCGTATTCCGCAAGCCCGCTCCTGACCGCAAGCCTTTTTTGCGGAAACCAGTCAATAGATTGCAATTTATATCCGTTTGAATTAAATACGCCGTGGATAAAATCATTTACGCCGTCCTGAGACATATCAAATATATGCTCTGCTTTTTTGTTTTTATAATTAAAAATACCCCGAACCATATTGCGAGGAGAAATTGCGATTACAATAGATTTTGCCGTAAAATCCGGTTCAGGGTCGGGCAATTCGAGAACATACGCGTCGTTCATAATCCATTGCTGAAACCCGTTCAGTTCTTCGCTTTCCCGTAATTTTACAATATCTGATTTTATATCTTTGAGTAATTCTACAGGGATAACAGCTATTTTTATGCCGTATTTGTTCGATTCGATTTGTTGTTTTATATCTGACATATATTTTTTCTCCTTATTTATTTTGTTCGCGCTATCCTGAATCCCTGATGGTCTGAAGTACCATACGGGTCGCGATGGGCGCGTCTGTTTAATTCGCTGACGCTTTCTCCGTTTACCCAATTATTTCCTCTGGAAACTTTCATTTTTCCTTTAACCGGACCGGTTGGATTATCCATATAATCACAGTCAAATTTATCGAACCAGTCCCAGCACCACTCAAAAACATTGCCGCACATATCATATAATCCTAACTCATTCGCTAACTTTTGCCCTCTTGGGTGCGTTGTTTTTTCGGCGTTTTTACTGTACCATGCCACTTCGTCAAGAATATCGCTGCCAGCATAACGGTATCCTTTGCTTTTTATCCCGCCTATTGCTGCAAATTCCCATTCTGCTTCTGTCGGTAAACGGTAGCCGTTCGCGGTAAAATCACATTCCACATGCTCTCCCGAAATAGTATAGCAAGGCTTCAACCCATCTTTTTCACTTTTCCTGTTACAAAACAAAACTGATTCATTCCACCCGACAGTTTCAACCGGCAACTCGTCATTTTTAAAACGCGATGGATTATAATCCATAACCTGATTCCAGTCGCCTTGCGTAATAACAAAATCGTCAATATAAAAATCATTTACTTTTACTTTAATTTTTTCAAAACTAATCCCTTTTTTTACCTGATAATCGCCCTTGCGAAAAAATATGCCGCCATCCACTTTTATAAAATTATTCAAGTTAATCAGCCTCCTTCTATTTTCCTACAATACCTCTTTCAAATATTTCCCCGTGTAAGATTTTTCGCATTTTGTTATATCTTCAGGAGTTCCGGCGGCTACGACATATCCGCCGTAGTTTCCCCCCTCAGGCCCTAAATCTATGACATAATCCGCTGATTTTATCACGTCTAAATGATGTTCTATAACTATAACCGTATGCCCGTTATCTACTAATTTATTTAAGCAATATAATAATTTTTGAATATCATACAAATGCAATCCCGTCGTTGGTTCGTCCAAAATATATAAATTATGCATTCCCCTTTTGATTTTGGCGAGTTCATAAGCCAGTTTCACCCTCTGCGCTTCGCCGCCCGATAAAGTATTTGAACTTTGCCCCAGAGTTATATATCCCAGACCTAATTCGTTCATTATGCCGAGTTTATGCCTTAAATAATTTACATCGCTGAAAAATTCAAGCGCTTCTTCAGTTGTCATGTTCAAAACGTCGGCTATGCTTTTGCCTTTATATGTAATCTCAAGCCCTTCTTTTGAAAATCTCTCGCCTTTGCATACGGGACACGCGGTCTCTATATCAGCCATGAATTGCAGGTTAGTTATAAGTATCCCGTCGCCCGCACAATGCTCGCACCTTATTCCCCCTGCGTGTTTTAGAGAAAAATCCAAAGCCCTATAGCCTCTTTTTATCGCCTCTTCGGTTGACGCGTAAATTTCCCTTATCCTGTCGTAAATCCCGATATATGTCGCGGGGTTTGATTTACTCCCCCGCCCTATCGGCGACTGGTCGATATTTATTACATTCGTTACATTCTCTATCCCCAGTATATGATCATGTTCCCCCGCGACTATCCTCGCGCCTTTTTTTATTATTTCAAGCTGTTTGAATAATACTTCGTTTATCAGCGTGCTTTTTCCTGAGCCTGAAACGCCTGTCACGCATATAAACGTCCCCAATGGGATCTCCACGTCAACATTTTTTAAATTATTTTCTTTTGCCCCGTACACAGACAGATAATTATCGTTTCCCGGTCTTCTCTTTTTGGGAGCCATTATCGACTTTTTGCCCGACAAATACTGCCCTGTTTCGGATTCTTCGCATTTTGTTATATCGTCGCATGTCCCGTATGCGATTATATTGCCGCCGTGAATCCCCGGGCCGGGGCCTATCTCGATCATATAATCCGCGTTTTTCATAGTCTCTATATCATGTTCGACCACTATAACCGTGTTGCCCAGGTCGCGCAGTTTTTTCATTGTCTGGATAACCCTGATAGAATCTCTCGCGTGAAGCCCTATACTCGGCTCGTCCATTATATATAACATTCCCATCAATTCGCTTGAAATCTGTGTTGACATTTTTATCCTCTGCATTTCGCCGCCCGATATAGTATCGCTGCGTCTACCAAGAGACAAATAATGCAGCCCTATCTCGATTAAAAGAGATAATCTCGAACATAATTCGTTGATAATGCTTTTGGCGACTTCCTCGACAGTTATGTCAAACGTCAAACCGCTTAAAAATTCAAGCAAATCAGGCAGCTGCATTCTCGAAAGATCGTCTATGTTTTTCCCGTCTATCGTAATATTCAGCCTTTGTTTTCTAAGTCTTGATCCGTTGCATTCGGGGCATATTTTTTCTATCATTACTTCGTTTATAAAACCGGGTTCATAGCTTTGTTCTTTTGCAGAGTTTCTCACAAAATTTCTGTACCAGTGCATTATATCATTGACTATGCCGCCATAAGCCCATTTTCTGCCGACTATCCAGTTGCGCCTTTTTGAAAACGGAGGCTGGAGCCATTCTATTTCCTCGCCTTTGCTGCCGTAAAATATAGCGTCCATCGCTTCTTTTGGCAATTCGTTTATCGGGGTATCAAGACTGAACCCGTAATGTTTCGCTACGCTGTATATAATAGCCGACCTGTAACTGTCTTTGCCGTTGGGATTAAAAATCATGTTTTTTAACCCGCCCCTCATGATGCTTCTTTCCGGCGCAACAATCAAAAATCTCGGCTCGACAACATGAGATTTGCCGATTCCCAAGCATGTATGACAAGCGTTTGACATAACATTAAACGAAAAATGAAACGCCTGAAGCTCGCATAAAATAAAATGATGTTCCGGGCAGCACTCAAAATTTTTATAAAAATCTTTCGGGATTTTCCCTTTTGTCACTTCGACTTTTATAGATATATCCTCGTCCAGAGAAATCATCGCGGCCTCGATAGATTTCGCGATTTGATTATATATATTCGGGCTTATAGTAAAAGTGTCGAGTATAACTTCGATATTATAATTTTTGTCTTCATCAAGCGTTTTTTTATCCGCCAGATTAAAAGGCTCGCCGTCGACGACAAGATATTTATACCCTTTTCCCCTGATTTTATCGAGAAGAAAAGTCCAGTCCTCGCCGTAAATTTTAAAAATCGGCGCGCGAAGCTCGATTACCGTGCCGGGTTCAAGACATGTAGACGTGCGCTCAGCTATCTGCGCGGCTGATATTTGCCTTAACGGGTGCGAGCAAACCGGGCATTTTCCTATCCCGGCCGTCGCGTATAACAACCTTAAATAATCATTGATGTCCGTGACTGTGCCGACAGTCGATCTGGGATTTGAATTGCCTTTTTTTTGCTCGATCGCGATAACCGGGGATAATCCCCTGACATAATCGACTTTCGCTTTCTTGACCTGATTTATCCTGCTCTTCGCAAAATTTGATATAGATTCGAGAAATCTCCTCTGCGCTTCGCCGTAGACAATATCAAAGGCAAGAGATGACTTACCGGAGCCTGAAACTCCGGTTATTACTGTTAATTTATCCCTTGGAATATTTACTGAGATATTTTTCAAGTTATTCTGTTTTGCTCCGATGATTTCTATTTCGGTTCTTACTTCCATAAATTAATTTATCTATCTCCTTATTTATTTTATTTTTACCGGTACATAATAATCCATTTGATTATATCCCATAACTTTATACGCTGACGGCGAGGTTATTATATTTCCTAATTCTTTTCTGGATTTATCTATTTCAAAACAGCCTTTTTCTTTGATAAAATTTTTAATTGCATTCATCGCTTCCGTATTATCCTGTCCGTCTATATCTGTCGCGACCAAATATAATCCTCCGGGGAAATCTATTATATTAAAATCATTCGGCACGGTCATGCTCTCGTCATACATATAATACCATGCAAAGCCTCCCTTATCTTTATCATACCATAAATAATCTTTCGGGAACATCGTTATCGGCAAAGAGCCGAACCATTCTGAAAACACTTCAAGTTTCCCGTCGCCGAACATACCGCTTTGCGACGCGACCATTTTACATGGCGGCATTTCATAAACACGAACGTTTTCCATTTTTTATATCTCCTTATTTATATATAATTTTTTTACACGGCAAATCTTATTTGCCTATTTTCTTCGGGGTCGGCGAATTCTTCGGGCAATTCCGATAAACATAACATATAATATTTTTGAACTCCCGAATGTCTCTTCGTATCGCCGGCATGATTTTTATATAACGCGATTAATTTTTTAATCCATGCAGTATCGTCCGGTCTGACTGCGGCAAGAAATCTTAAAACGATCAATCCCGAATGAAAACATTCGCCGATATGACAGCTCTGATAACCAAAGCATGTCTTTTTAAGACGCGCAAGAGTTTTCTCTATCATATCTTTTACTTCGGAATTATCTGGCGCGAACAATGCGAGAAGTCTAAGTATTTCGAGCTCGTAAGCGTTCGCGGATAAAATATGTGTTTTGGGCGACATCGGTATAACTGTCTGGAATTTTTTGCCGTTATTATACGGAGGAATAAAATATTGAGGGTACATCGCTCCGCCCATAGATTTATGAAAATTTTGTTTTGTGCGTTCGTCGCTTCTCGCGTTAAGAAATTGATTCACGATATTATTTTTCTGCGATTCTGTCAATTCGCCGCCTTTAATAAGATAATTATTAGTATTTATCATAAGTTCATACGGATTCATATAATTTATTCACCTCTCTTTATCTCTATACAAAAATACACCATCTCACTCCATATTTATCTATCAAATCCCACATTAAAGGACTATAATCGCAATGACTGCAAATAATTTTAGCTCCCTCTTTCAGAACGTCAAACGCCTTTTGAACCTCAGATTCTTTCCCTTCCCCAAAATGCAAACAGAACTGCATAGTATTTCCCGTAATTATTTCATTATCGTTTTGCTCGCTCACCGCAAAAATCTGTCCGTAAATATCAAGTTCGGAGTGTTCAACCGTTCCGTCTTTTTCGCTGATATACTTACACAATAGTTTAGCGTCAAATGCTTTCTGATAAAATTCCAGCGCTTTATTGCTTTCTTTGACGTAAACCTGCATCATCGATCTGTACATTTCTATATACCTCCCAAAATATAATTTTTACATATATAAATTATACCATTTTTAATCTGACAACAGTACGTCATATTTAACCCGAACGCTTTATTAATTTTTAGAAAATATATAATATTTTATCTAATAATTAAGATAATTATTAAACGGGTTCAAGGGCGGGATAACCCGCCCCTACAAATTCACTAAATCCTTGTCTCGTATTATTATTTATTTAATATATGAACAATTTACAGTTACATGCTCGTTATATAGCACATGCCTGTCAGCGCATATAAATTTATACGCTCCGCAATCGGCAACACTATCGCCCTGTTTGATTCTCAGATTTTTTGCGTTTGACGGGATTGCAAGATATACCCCGATTTTCCCGCCGCATTCTCTTCTCGCCCAATTTTGGCCGTATCCGTATATTAAATCCGGATGTTCAACCGACGGCTTTAATTTTTTTTCGTTTGATTTATAAACAATCGCCAGTTCATGGGGATTGTTTATCTTGTTCATTTTTGTATAACGGTATTTTACAAAATTATCGTCGCGTTCAATTTCTTCAAAAGGCAGCCTGAACCCGTTATCTCCGAATTCGGCTAACATTTCCCTTGTGAAATCTGCCTGTGTAAAAGCAAAATTAAATCCCGGATACCTGAGATATATACTGTCAAACGGTATCTCTCCTTCCCATTCTTCGATTTTTGCGTTTATTTCCTGATAATTTTCAACTTCCATGTTTACAGTGACATATTCGAGCGAAAATTCAGGCAACTGAAAATGCACGACATAATTCCTGTGTTCTTTTTCCTGAGCCGGGGAAATATATTTTGTCAGTTCTGCCAGAGACTGAGTTATATCCCGGCAATCTTTGCATATATTTATATGCTTTTCGACTTCTTCTTTTTCATGTCCTGAAATCTTATTTTTTGCGTATTGAAACAAATACGCGTATACTTCTTTGCAATTCATGATATAATCTCCTTTAATAAAATAATTTTTTAACCGTTCTTTTACTTTTTCAAGTCCGATATGCGAAGAAACTTTAACGCTGTTATCTGTCATTTTTAGCAAATCAGCAGTTTCTTTTACAGAATAGCCGTAAAAATGACGAAGTATAACAGAATTTCTTTGCTTTTGCGAGAGATTTTCAATTTCGCTCAGGATATAACCGCATAATTCGCTTTGTTCGTAATCTCCGGCAATATCTGCGCTATCGTCGATAATCGTGTCTGCGATACTTAAATCAAATTCGTTAAAATTACTAAAAACGGGAGAATCAAGAGAAATAACAGAATCATAATTTTTATTTCTGTAAAACCTGCGCAGATAAATTCTTTTCGCTATTGTTTTTAACCATGGAAAAACTTTTTGCCTGTCGTTGAGGCTTCCGAAATATTTATATCCCGTCAATAAAGTCTCCTGAGTTATTTCTTCGGCGTGGTCTTTATTGTTGCACAGCATTTTTATTATGTATAAAAATAATTTTTTATTATATGTCAAGACAATTCTTTCATATTCCAATTTAAAATTATCCTGTTCAAAAATTACGGTTCACCCTCGCTTTTATTTTTGATTTATTGCTTTATTGATTTATGTAGGCCTACATAATATTAAAGAGACATTATATCATAAAAAAGTTAAAGGGTAAACATTAAAGTTTACCCCTGCAAAAATTATTTTATATAAATCAGCTATTTAAAATTAACTGAGCAAGGAAAATCGCGGTCAATATCCACATGAGCCAATTTATTTCTTTGAATTTTCCAACGGCAATTTTTACTACTACATAAGAAATAAAACCGAGCGAAAGTCCTGTTGATATTGAATAGAACACCGGCATTGAGATAATCGTGATACCAAGAGGGATAAGATCTTCAAGGTCTTCAAACTTCAATTTGCCGATAGGTTCTATCATCAGTATTCCGACAACAACTAAAGCCGTTGCCGTTGCAAATCCGGGAATAGTTAAAAATATAGGAGCAAATAACAAACTTATTAAGAAGAAAAACGCCGTTACAATAGCTGTAAGCCCAGTCCTTCCGCCTTCCTGAACGCCTGCCGCAGATTCGATATATGTAGTAGTAGTCGAAGTACCCAGAACCGCTCCGACAGTAGTGCCGATCGCGTCAGCCAAAAGCGCCTGACTGGATTTATCAAGTTCACCTTGTTCGTTAAGCATTTTCGCTTTGCTCGCAACCCCGGCAAGAGTTCCGACCGTGTCAAAAATATCGACGAACAAAAAAGTTAGCATAACAGCTAAAAACGAGAATATTCCGTCAGCCGAAGTAAAAATTTCTTTGAATCCTTCAAAGCATTTGCCGAGCGTAGGCATCAAAGACGGAGGCAAATCCACTATTTTAGCCGGAATCAAGTCATAAGCGCCTATAGCCGGATCTATGACATACCATCCCGCAAGCTGAGCGATTATGCCGAGAAGCCATGTCGCGAAAATGCCTATAAGCAACGCTCCTTTTACTTTTCTGAGCATTAATACAAGCGTTATCACTACGCCTATAAGCGCAAGAGCTGGAGCGGCTGATTTTATGCTGCCCATTTCCACTAAAGTCGCCGGGCTTCCGATAACTATACCGGCATTCTGTAAGCCGATAAAAATAATAAAAAGCCCTATGCCCGCGCCGACCGCATATTTTAAAGTCAATGGGATAGCGTTAAATATAGCTTTTCTTATTCCTGTCACGCTTAAAATAATAAAAATTAATCCTTCGGTTAAAACTGCGGCAAGCGCAAACTGCGGGCTGAATCCCATGCCTATGACAACGCTGAAAGCAAAGAAAGCGTTCAGACCCATTCCGGGAGCCATCGCAAACGGCAGATTTGCCAGTAACGCCATAGCCACAGTCCCGATAACAGACGCGAGAGCCGTCGCTACAAATACCGCGCCCTCGTCAAGTCCTGCGGCTCCGAGGATATTCGCGTTGACTGCCAGTATATACGCCATGGTCGCAAATGTCGTTATTCCGGCGATGATTTCAGTTTTGACGTTAGTGCCTTTTTCTTTAAGTTTAAAAAACTTATCCAAGATTTTTTCCCTCCTAAAATAATTTTTTTATTTAATATATTTTAAAAATATTTTAAATACAAAACAAAAATTTTTCGCTTCGCTCATAATGACAAGCGGGCGAATCTATTCTTTTATCAGCGAGCAAATATCATAACCCTGCAATTTTTCCCGCCCGTTCAAAAATCCCAGTTCAATTAAAAATAAAATTTTAACGACTTCCCCGCCTAATTTTTCGATTAATTTCACATTAGCCGCAATAGTTCCCCCCGTTGCGAGAATATCATCTACAATAACAACTTTTTGTCCCGGCTTTATAGCGTCCGAGTGCATCTCCAGAATATCAAATCCGTACTCAAGATCATATTTCACGCTTATTTTATCACCCGGAAGCTTATCTTTTTTTCTGATAGGCACAAATCCTTTATTTAACGCGTACGCAACGGGCGCGCCGAATATAAACCCCCTCGCTTCAGAACAGGCAATTATATCAAAATCAATTTCCTTTAAAACTTCAGATAATTTATTTATTATATATTTAAAAGTATCTTTATCAAGCAATAACGGCGTTATATCGAGAAAATCTATCCCGGGTTTCGGGAAATTTTTTATATGCCGGATTTTGCTTTTTATATCCATAAATTAACTCCCTTTATAAAATTTATCTATTATTATATTAGTTATATTATACATAAAGTAAAAACAAATATCAATAGCATAATATAAAATTTGTGTAATAAATACAAAAATTTTTTATTATTTTGTCGGATTTATAAATTAAATTTATATTTCTGTTTCGCAATAGGCGCAGCATGATTTTCCGTCGATTTTTTTTATAATATCCGGCAGGTTTTTTTCTGTATTTGTAACGCATTTTTCATTTGCGCATTTTTTCCCGGTTGTTTTAATCTCCTGTATATTTATCTGCGTTTTGGGTTTTTCCAGAAGTTTGATTAAAAGCGCCATTCTTATATACATCCCAAATCCGGCCTGCGCGAAATACTGCGCTCTTGGATCGTCTTCGATGTCTGAACCGATTTCGTTGTTTTTTGGCAGGGGGTGAAGTATTATCAAATCTTTTTTAGATTTTTTTAATTTTTCTTTATCGAGAATATATATACCGGTTTGTTTTTTATATTCTTCTTCTGTTTTAAATCTTTCGCGCTGGATTCTTGTCATGTATATTATATCAAGCTTGTCTATGCATTCTTCTATTGTTTTATATATAATTATTTTATTGTTTTTTCTTAGTTCATATATAAAATATTCAGGGACTCTTAATTCCGGGGTAGATATAAAATAAAAAGTATTATCTGAATATAAAGAAAAAGCCTTGAGAAGCGAATGAACGGTGCGCCCGTAGAGCAAATCACCGCAGATCCCTATGTCAAGCCCGGTCATTTTTTTATCTTTAAGTTTGCCAATAGTAAATAAATCAGTCATCGTTTGGGTTGGGTGAAGATGCCCCCCGTCTCCAGCGTTTATTACGGGGAGTTTTGAATAAAGCGACGCCGCGTAAGCCGCTCCTTCGTTTGGGTGGCGTATGACAATTATATCGGCGTAATTCGAGACAATTTTTATAGTATCTTTTAAATTTTCGCCTTTTGATACAGAAGTAGCCGATGTTCCGGAAAAGCCTATCGTGTTTCCTCCGAGCCTTATCATAGCGGCCTGAAAAGAAAAATTCGTTCTGGTGCTGGGTTCATAAAATAACGCCGCTAAAATTTTATTTTTACAGTAATTTTTGTATTTTGACGGATTGTCGTAAATATCAAGTCCAAGCTCAAAAAGATTTTCCCATTCCAAAAGAGTTAAATCGTTAAAATCTATTAGATCGTTAAACATAATTTTCCTCTCTGAAAAACGAAACCGGATAAAAAATCACAGTTTCGTTTTTCATTTTAATATTTTATTTATCGCTTTTTATTATTATCTGACCGCTTTTTTTCTTTTGAATATAACAATGCCTGCGGCGGCTGTAATCATAACTGCCAAAAGAATTATTATACCTGCGTCGCCTGTCGGAGCAGCGGTAACGGGAGGAGGAGCTGCAACCGGTTCATTTACCGGAGCAGGTTCGTCTGCCGGAACTTCCGGTTCCGGTTCAGCGACTGCGCCTACTACGTTGTCGCCGAGAACTACGTAATCATAATTTCCCGGCACCCAGTTTCCGGACATATCGGTCGGTACGGATACAAAGAGAGCCGCGTCGCCGCTTTCGTTATTTTCCTGAGAGAAAATATATAATCCTATTTGTTTGCCAGCCGTAAAATCACTGCCGAAATTAACGTCTAAAGCTTCAACAGCTTTTCTGAATTCGCCCATTTTTATTTTGAATTCGGCGCAATAAGAATTATCGGTTTTTGTGAAACCCCAGTCGATATACGGTCTGCATTCTTCCCCGTTTTTATGGGGATCAGACCTTGCCAATGTTACATTCGGGAATCCCCTGTCGTTCATTCTTACCTGACATACCTGTTCGGCATCGTCGCTGCCGTTAGACCAATCCATGAGAATTTCGCAGGTAGTTAACGCCCACGGCTCGTCTGTCTGTAAGTCTTCATAATCATCGGGGCTATAGAAACTTACTAAATCGATTTTCATAAATATATACAAATCGTCATCGTCCCAGAGAAACCATGCATCCGCGCCTCCGCCAAGTCCGCCGTCCGGAGTTGCGTTGTGCGGATTTCTTACCGGCACAAACAGGCCCTGATCATATATATCGTCTTTTACGCCGTCGATAACCGGAGCGGTTGCGGTTTTAGGTATACTTCCTGCATTTGTGTTGTCAGAATGCGCAAACGCAGTAACCGGTATTGCGGTTAATATAAATGCGAGTAATATTGCGATGAATTTTTTCATAACAAAAAATACCTCCAAAAAATTTATTTATTTTATAAACCATAAATTATATGATTTTATTTAATTATATAATATAAAAAAGCAAAAGTCAACAAAAAATCAAAATTTTATTTAAAATAATATAAGAATCGCCAAAGCACGAAATTTATATATTGACAAAAAGTAATTTTTATGTTATGATAATTTTGTCTCAGAGAAATAAAAAGAAACCGGAGGTGAATATAATGGCAAAAATTACAGATACGCTCGATATGAAAATTAAATATGTTTTAAATTTCGTAAGAGTCCCGGCGTTTAAATCAGCAGTTATAACAAGGGTGAAGTCTATCAATTTATGCCGTTATAGCTGCGTCTCCGGTAATATGCGATGATTTGTAGGGAATAACCAATGGGCATTCCGCGGACGCGCAATGCGCGCCCATACAAATAATCGATACGGATAGAGCTATAATTTGGCTTGTCCGTTATTTTTTATTTTTAGGAGGATTAACAATAATATTATGAGATTATTTAATATAAAAGAACTTTCACATTCTTTTGGCAGCAGAAAAATTTTTGAGACAGGTTATGAGGACGTAAAAGGGATTAACAAAAGTATATTCAACGAAGCAGAACTTACTGTGCAGTCAGGCGAGCATATTGGGCTTGTCGGACCTAACGGCTGCGGTAAAACTACATTTTTGAAAATATTGACAGGGGAATTTGTGCCGGATTCATGCAAAATTGAAAAACCAAACAATTTAAAAATCGGCTATCTTGACCAGTACGCCGATATTAATAAAAATTGCACAGTTTACGAATATCTTGATTCTGTATTCGACGAACTTTATAAATTAGACAAACAAGTGACAGAGATATACGCGAATATTTCAGAATTGCCGGAAGAAGAACAAATAAAATCTGTGAATAAAGCGCAGAAAATACTGGATTTTCTCGAAGTTAAAGAATTTTATCAGATAGAAAAGAAAATCGACGGCGTTTTAACCGGCTTGGGTTTTACAGAAAACGACAGGAATAAAATTGTCACGCAGTTATCCGGCGGCATGAAAACAAAATTGATTCTTGCTAAAATGCTTTTGACCGACAATGATATATTAGTCTTGGACGAACCGACGAATTTTTTGGATATAAAATATATCGCGTGGCTTGGGGATTATTTAAAACGATTAAAATGCGCGTTTATCGTTATATCGCACGATAAAATATTTTTGAATAAAATCAGCAATAAAATAATAGAAATCGCAAACCGCGTGTTTAAAGTCTATAACGGGAATTATGATTTTTATTTAAAAGAAAAAGAACGGCTTGAAGCCGTTCAGTTGCAGCAGCATATCGCTCAGAGTAAATATATCCAACGCTCGGAAGAATATGTCGAGGCGCATTTATATTATAATACAACCGGAGCGGGGAAGACAAAAGCGACATGGCTGAAAAAGATGCTTGAAAATCTGAAAAGAATCGAAAAACCCGATGAAATAATAAAGCCGCAGTTTGCTTTTAAGTTTATGCGTGGTTCGTCAAAACAAATCGTCACGCTTGACAATATCGAAGTCGGGTATAATAATTCACCGGTATTGCCTCCTGTTTCTCTTAATATTCAGAAAGGCGAAAAAATCGTATTCAAGGGATTCAATGGTATAGGCAAGACTACGCTTTTAAAATCAATCTACGGGGATTTGCCGGTAATATCAGGGAATATCGAATTTGGAGATAATATCGAAACTGTGTTTTTGAAACAGGAAGAAGATTATGAAAATAATTTTTCGCATTTTGACAAAGCCGAAAGAAAAGCTTTAAATATAAAAAAAGGAAAAAAGCGCGAAATTACGGTTATAGAGTTCGCGAAAGAATATTATCCCGAAAAACCGCAGAAAGAATTGCAGGCTATGATGTTGTCGTGCGGATTGAACGAAATGCACTTTTTTAATCAGGTAAAAACTTTATCCGGCGGCGAAATGACGAAATTAAGATTGTGCCTCGCTATGATGAATCCCGTGAATTTAATTATTCTTGATGAGCCTACAAATCATCTTGATGTATATTCAAAAGAAGTTTTGATGCATGCCCTTGATGAATTTGACGGAACTGTACTGATGACAACTCATGATATCAACGCCGATGTTTCATGGGCGACAACTGTTATTAATCTTGAAGATTTATTTTCGTGAAAAGCATTGACAATTTAATTTAATTAAGTTATAATATTTATGTAAGGTTTCATCATGAAGGTGAAGTAGGGACGACCTGTGTTCGTCCGTTAAAATCGCATAATGTCCACGGACGAACACAGGTCGTCCCTGCACAAATATAAAAAAATTATATAAAAGCTATGAAAGCCGTTATTTTTGTTTGCGTGAAGCAAGCCGGATTTTTATATGCTTTTATCTTTTTTTGGAGGAATAAATTTTATGCACATGGTTGACGCTTTACTCTCTCCTGCCGTCGGCGGAGCCATGACTGCCGTGAGCGTGGGAGCAATCGGGTTATCTGTTGCGAAAATTAAAAACACCTCTGAAAATCCCGATAAGTTCGATGAAAAAAAAATCCCGGTCATGGCTGTTCTGGGAGCGTTTATTTTTGCCGCTCAAATGATTAATTTCACTATCCCCGGCACAGGTTCAAGCGGACATATAGGCGGGGGTATATTGCTTGCCGCAATTTTAGGCCCTTTCCCGGCTTTATTAACTCTTGCCTCGGTTCTGTTGATACAATGCCTGTTTTTCGCGGACGGAGGGCTTCTCGCGTACGGCTGTAATTTGTTTAACATGGGAGTTTGCGCATGTTTATTCGCGTATCAAATTATATACAAGCCGAT
Source organism: Oscillospiraceae bacterium (assembly GCA_009783265.1). Lineage (GTDB taxonomy): Bacteria > Bacillota > Clostridia > Oscillospirales > WRJC01 > WRJC01. The sequence goes on along the minus strand of WRHM01000006.1, from coordinate 106,968 downwards.
AATAAAAAAATGGGGATTAAATAAAAAAACTATATTTGTCGCCGCTGTATTTTCAGCAATAACCGGGCTTCAGGCAGGCGCTTTTATGGTTGTTCTGCAAACAGCCATATCAGGCGTGGCAAATCTTCCGTTCGCTACTTTTGCGGCGTTAATGCAACCGATTCATTTAATAATCGGAATTATTGAGGGGATTGTCACTGCTGCCGTTTTATGTTTTATACACAGCGTCCGCCCTGAGATTTTGGATAATAATATATCGCGGACGAACACAGTTCGTCCCTACAAATTATTGATAATTTTTATTATATTGACTTTGATTATAGGCGGCGTAATTTCTATTTTCGCTTCTCAATTACCCGACGGATTAGAATGGTCTATTGAAAAAACCGAAGAAATTTCAGGTATCGAAATATCTAACGACGATACCGCCGAAAATATTGTATTGGAATATTCGCCGATTGGCGGAATCATCGGCAGTATAATAACGGTCGCGCTTGCCGGAAGTATCGGATTTATTATACACATAGCCAAAAAGCAAAGAAAGCAAACGGGAGAATCGTAAAAAATGGCAAGTCTATATCACGCGTCTGTTAATATCAGCAATCTTGAACAGTTAGCCATGCAAAAATCGATTATACATAAAATTCACCCTATGGCAAAACTTATTTCAGCTATTGTTTATATTGTTGTCGTCATATCTTTTTCATATAAAAATATAACCGGGCTTGTGCCGTTTATATTTTATCCCGTTATTTTAATTTCTCTGGCGAATATCCCGTATAAATTTTTATTAAAAAGAACAGTTATAGCTCTGCCGTTTTCTCTCATGGCAGGGATAAGCAATATTATATTTATGCCATTTACAGACGGCATGATTTCTTTTGTCGCGGTTATGCTAAAAACTTTTTTGACGGTATTTGCCGCGTTGATTTTAATCGCGACGACTCCGTTTACCGAAATAACACACCAGTTAAATATATTGCGTATTCCAAAAATATTATGTCTGTTGATTGTCATGACATACAGGTATTTGTCGGTTTTGATGACCGAAGCGTTTATTATGCATACGGCTTATATTTTACGTTCCCATAAACAAAATGGAATAAAATTAAAAGATATTGGATTTTTTTTGGGACAGCTTGTTTTAAAGAGTTTTGACAGAGCCGAACGGGTGTATAACTCGATGAAATGCAGGGGTTTTGACGGGACATATTACGGAAAATATTCGGGCATGCGTATTTCTGATATTGTTTATATTGTTGTAGTCGCAGGGTTGGCAATATTTTTGAGAGTTTTTAATTTAAGTTTGTTTATTGGGGGAATTATATAACACATAAAAATAAAATATGCCAAAATGTAATAATTTACATAAAATTCCGACATATTTTTATTATATTATTATACGTGCCACGCAAGTGGTAAATAAGAGGCATAAAGTGGAGCGGTTACGCCTATCCCGAGCATTTCCTGACTCCCTCAGTTTGAGGGCGGAAAGGGGGTAGGTAACAATGCGTAAATGGAGAAAAATTATTTACATAATTTTTCGGTGGACAGTCATTTTTTTCTTTTTGATACACCTTTTATCCATAAAAGTGCAGTAATCGCCCCCACGACCAAGTGATGCGATTACTGCATTAATCTTTTGGGCGTAGCCGTTTTGCGGCGTGCCTTTTGTTTTTTCTACAATTATATTATACCGCATATATTTTATTTTGTCAATATAATTTTTCATTATTTTTGAAATATATAAATTTAAAAGGATCTTTCATGATAGAAATAGAAGTTAAAAACCTCACGGTAAAATACGAAGCGTCTGATAAAACCTGCGCTTTGGATAATATTAGTTTTATTGTAAACAGCGGGGAAAAAGTCGCTGTTATAGGAGCAAACGGAGCGGGAAAATCAACCTTTCTGCTTGCTCTTACAGGAATAATTACGCCTATATCCGGGGAAATAATTATCGACGGCATAGAATTAAATAAAAAAACCCTGAATAGTTTACGTAAAAAAACCGGCATGGTTTTTCAAAATCCCGACGACCAGCTTTTTATGCCTACGGTTTATGAAGACATAGCGTTCGGTCCGCGAAATTATAGTGAAAAAGAAGAATTAATCGAAAAATCAATCGATGAAATCCTGAAAAATTTAAGCGTTTCGCATTTGAAAAACCGGTTGACGCATAAACTTTCGGGAGGCGAAAAACGTTTGGTTGCGCTTGCTGGGATTCTTGTCATGAATCCGAAAATTATTCTTATGGACGAGCCGTCGTCTTTTCTCGATCCTAAAGCGCGCCGCAGATTAATCGAAATTTTATCGGGGCTTTCACAGACTATGATAATCGCGACGCACGATTTGGATATGGCTCTTGATTTATGCAGCAGGACGATTTTATTAAAAGAAGGTTGTATTTATTCCGATATGCCATCAAGTAAAATTTTACATGACGAAAAAATATTAGAAGAATGCGGATTGGAATTGCCTATATCTTTATATCGACGCCGTTGATTATAATATTCAGATACGGGTTTTCAAAATTATAATCTTCAAACGGATTTTTTTCTTTTAAAACATCACGGAGCATAATATATAAGCAATACACCGAAAGAGATATGTATTTTCCGGATAAAACCGAAATTTCTTTATAATCAGTTTCTCTCATATTGTCAAATATATGAGATATTGCGTTTACTAAAAGATTTTTATATAATGCCGAAGATATATTGTATTCTTTCCCGTCTTTTTTCAGTTCGCAATCTTTGATTTTATTTTTAAAACAAACCGGATTATTATTATATATATTATCGTCGATATTATCTGAAATTCCAAGCATATAATCCGTTGAAACTTTATAGAATTTTGCGGCGCGGGTTAAAAAATTAAGGCCGCATTCCCTTATGCCTTTTTCGTAATGCGACAATAACGCCTGCGATATTCCTAAGCTTGCCGCCGCCGATTTTTGTGATATTTTCATTTCTTCTCTGAGTTTTCTCAAATTTTTTGAAAATATAGTATTGGACATATATTTTTATACACCTCGCAAATTTAAATTCTGTTAGTTTTAATCTTTATTTAATAATATGCGCGGCGTATAAAAATATGTTTGATTATAAAATTATATTAAAATAATATTTTGGAGGAAAATAATAAAAATAATAATTATGGTAAAACATATAGTAATGTGGAAACTTAAAGATTTCGCAGAGGGAAAATCAAAAGCAGAAAATATAAGATTTATCAAATCAGAACTTGAGAATCTTGTTAATATAATCCCTCAAATAAAATATCTGGAAGTCGGAGAAAATATAATCCCGAACGAAATTTACGACGCTGTATTATACAGCGAATTTGATTCGCCTGAAAATCTGGAAATATATAAAAACCACCCGGATCATAAAAAAATCGCGGCATATATAGCCAAAATAAGAGAAGGCCGTATTGCCGGGGATTATATAACTTAATCTATTAATCTATATTTTAACTTTTAAAATATTATCCAAAAAATAAATCGCAAGCGGTATCGTCCCGATAGAAATCAAAGTCGAGAGCCCTACGTTTATCGCCCCGGCTTTTGAGTCGGCTTCGTATGTTTCGGCAAATATCGCTACATTTGCCGCGCTCGGCAATGCCGTCATAATTGTCCCCATATATATAATAACAGCCGGCAGTTTTAATATATAGCATATAAATCCGGTTAATCCGGGAATAAATATAAGTTTTATAAATATATAATAATAATTTCTGACAGACAAAAACATATCTTTTAAGTTTATATTTGATATAAGCGAGCCGATAATTATCATAGACAACGGGAAAGTCATATCCCCGACTAATTTTGAAGAGTCATATAATACGCCGGGCAGTTTTATCCCGGATATAAAAATTATTATCCCGATAACGGACGCGATCATTCCGGAATTTAAAAATATTTTTGATACCGGCAGTTTATTTTTTGTTTTATTTTTATCTTCGATGTTTTTATTGTCTTTATTTTCTTGTCTTGTTATCAAAACTACACCGTAAGTCCATATAAATATATTAAAAAACATTGTGTAGAACGCGCCGTAAAAAACGCCGGTTTCATCGCCGAATATAACTTTAAGCACAGGATAACCCAAAAAAGCGCAGTTGCAAAATATCGTCCCCATTTCATAGACTTTTCTTTTTCCGCCGTCTTTCACAGGCTTGTATAATAAAAAAGCGGCGGCGGCTGAAAATATATGAATTGATACAGACAAAGCTATTATCATCAATCCGTTTTTTAGCTTTTCCGAATCAAAATCCATTTGAAAAGACGTTATAATCATCAAAGGCTGAGTAACATTTAATAAAAAAGCCGATAATTTTTTTGTTGCATCCCAGTCGATAATATTAAATTTTCTCGCGATAACGCCAATAAATAATACAATAAACAGAGTTATTACTTTTTCGCTTACCAGAAATACGCTTCCGTCCATTCAGATTTATACTCTTTCTATAATTTTATATATTTTATTATACCGTATTTTACTAAACAAATCAATTATTCTTTACAAAATATTTATTTATTGTTGCGATATTCATGACGTTTTTATTATATAATTATTTTGCGGCGTATTTTCAGCAAATTAAGGAGCATTTATAAAATTGAATAAACCCGAAAAATTAAAAAAATCAAAACAGAAAAAAAATATAGTCAAAAAAATCAAATTATATAATCAAAAATCCCGCACCGAATATAAAAATACGATGTCGGGGCTTCTGACTCACGAAAAATTAAAAAATTTAGATAATTTCAAACAGCATTATAAATGCACGAGATTACAACATTCTATAAATGTCTCGTATTATAGTTTTTATATCGCGAAATTATTAAGGCTCGATTATATTTCAGTCGCAAAAGCCGGTCTTTTGCACGATTTATATTTTTATGAAAAAGCGAGCGGATTTAAAGAAAACGTGAAAATGCTCCGCCAGCATCCGAAAGAAGCTCTGAAAAACGCTCTGGAAATATGCGATTTAAACGAAAAAGAACGTGATATAATAAAACGCCACATGTGGCTTATAACAATCAGGCCTCCCAAATATAAAGAAGGCTATATCGTAACTCTCGTAGATAAATACTGCGCGGCAAAAGAATTTTTCTCAAGTGTTTTTTCGAAAAATTTTTCAGGGAAAAGCAATACACGCATGAATAGATTTTATTAGATTATAAAAACAAATAAAACTATGGGCGAATATAATATAATTCGCCCATAGTTTTATTTATTTTCCGGATCACTATCGTTTTTTTTATTTTCGGGATTTTTCGTATTTTTACTTGAATGAAATATACCCATTATATTTTTTGCCGTTTTATGCAACGCTTTGCCGAAAAAATCAGATTTTCCTTCGTTTTCCGGTTTTTTAGCATTATTTTTTTTATAATTAATTGATTCCATAGAAATGCTTCCCGGGCTTCTTATATAATTTTCTGTTTCTGCCGGAAATCCTTTATGCTCAAGTTTATTTTCTATATATTCTTTTATCAAGACATACGCTACGGCAAATATCGGGACTCCAAAAAAAACTCCGGGGACTCCGAAAATTCCGCCTGTTATAATTATCGAAACAATTACCCAAAATGCGGGGAGCCCTACTTTTGACCCCAAAATTTTCGGCCCGATAAAATTCGCGTCAATTTGCTGCAGTATTAATATAATCACGGCAAATAAAAGAGCCTGCCTTATATCGTTTATTGACAGGAAAATCGCGCCTATCACGCCTCCTATGATTGCCCCGAAAAACGGTATCACGTTAGTCACCGCAACAATAACTGAAATAAGCACAGCGTAATTTATCCGGAAAATTACCATGACTATAAAACATATAACCCCGACTATCGCAGATTCCAGTATTTTTCCGATTATAAAGCCGCCGAAAATCTCGTGCGTTTTTCTCATAACACCGACGACTTTATATGAAAATCTCGCAGGCAAGAACGCAAAAAATATTTTTTTTACCTGAGCGATAAATTTGTCTTTGCCGATAAGAAGATAAACCGAAAGCAAAATTCCGAGAATAAAATTCAAAACGCCGGAAAATATTCCGTAAAGGACAGAGAATATCCCGTTTATAACGGATATTATATATGAAGAAAATAAATTTAATATATCGTCCGTCATGTTGTTAAAAGTTTCTTCCACGTCTATTTTAAGCCCCATACCGTCTATATAATCCTGAATGGACGCGCCTAAATCAGTTAAATAAACAGCTATTTTTGAATTTGCGTTATCTGTTTCAGCATATTCACTATCATTTTCGTCAGTTTGATTATCAGCTTCGGGAATTTCGGTTTTATTATAATCATCAGCTTCTTCTATATTTTGATCATTTTCATTATTTTCATCAGTTTGATCATTTTTACTGGTTTCGCTGTTTCCATACGGGCTTAACCAGTCTGTTGCCCTGCCTGTCAACTGTTGTACGCTCAGAATAACCTGAGGGATAATCATAAGCAAAATCAATGTTATAATTACCGTCATAGTAAAATACGCCGATATAATAGCCAGTGTGTTTTTTATTTTTTTCTTTAGCTTATAATAAACTTTATTCTGAAAAAACATCAGCAGCGGATTAAGTAAATAAGCAAACACAAATCCGTATATAATCGGCGTCAAAATCTTAAAAAATTTCAGATATTGCTGCTCGACAAAAAAATCCCGCACGCCCAGTATAATTAAAATAGCGGCGAAGCTTGCAAGAATAACAATAAAAGAATATATCGCTATCAGAGTATATTTTTTATTCCATTCTTCTTTATTTTTTTTGTTTTTGCCGTCGTTATTATCATCCATTATGCGTTTCCCCGCGTTATGATTTATCTGCTTTTTGTTTCGCCATATTATATTTATGGTGCAGGCAACAGGACTTGAACCTGCACAAGTTTCCCTACTGGATCCTAAATCCAGCGCGTCTGCCAATTCCGCCATGCCTGCGTATATTTATTTTATCATAATTTTATAATTTTGTCAATAATCAAGAGCGGCAAATTCTGCCGCTCCCAGTTATTTATTTTATATTATTATTCCGTAGTATTTTCTGTTATTCCGGCTGTCTCATCTGTTTCTGTTATTTGCGTTATTTCGACTTTTCTGTAATCTTTATATCTATTCACCGCAGCTTTAATATCCGGGTAAAAAAACAATATTCCGTTTTCAGTTTTTTCGGCGGTATTGCTGGGATATTTTAATTCTTTAATATTAAATTCCGATAAAGAAAATAAAGTTTTTGTGTATTTTTTAAAATCTTCTTCTGTAAAATCTGTTTTAAAATCTGTTTTTATATCTTTTTTATCTTCCCCTGTTTTAATATCTTCTGCGGCGGGGAATAAAATCTCTTTTATCTCAGTATATATTTCTTCCGCTCTCTCTAAATTTTCAAAAGTCATTTGCTGCCTTATAACTTCTTTTATAAAATCTATCTGAATTGACGTTCTGTTCATGTTATCTTCGTTAGATATATAACTGTTATATCTTAATAACTGAACCGCCGCCGCCCCGTCTATCATTTGTTTTCCCTTTTTTAAATCTATTATATCTCGGTTTGTCGTATCTTCGATATTTTCAGGGATATAAACATTTGCATTTTCTGCCTCATCATTTTCTTCTGTTGGCGGGTCAGTTGTTGTTATGTCATAAGGCGTAGGTTTATAATACATATTTTCAGGTATGCTATATTCGACTTCCCCGAGCGTATCAAACAATACCTCTAAACTGTCATAATCCAAGACTATGCAATAATCGGGTTTTAACCCGGTATATGACCATACGGCTTTTTTCATCAGTTCCATACCCTGCCCGCCCCGGCCGCTGTATTCGCCGTATGTATATACCGCCCCCAGACGAAGAGCATATCCCGCTACTTCAGTTTTCATATTAGCCGGCAGCCATGAAATCATAATAGTTTTAACTTTTGCGTTTATATTCACAAGAAAAATCGTATCGGCTTCTTTTTTTTCATCTTCGTCTTTATCCTCAAACTGTGATTTTCCGTCGTCGATGCCTATAATAAGCACAGTAAATTCGCTTAAATCCTCATCAGTGTCGTCTTCCTCTTCGCCGTTTTCATTTGTATTTTCCGGATCTTCCTCTTCTTTATTTCTTTCATCGGCTGTGGGCGTGGGATTAAAAAATCCATTCATCGTATTATCAATAAATCCCGTAAGAAAATACGCGCTTATTCCGAAACCCAGTAAAGAAATAAACAATGCGATAAAAAAATTCCTTAAACTTGATAACATTTTATTATCCTCTGTAAATTAAAATCATAAATAATTTATTATACTTATTTTTCCAAAACCACTTTTGCCTCAAAACAATTCTGTTCTGTTTCTTTTATTTTTGCGCGCATATAATATTCTTCCGTATTTATACCGGTTTCATCGTCTTTGCATAAAACCATGCCTTTATTTATTTCGATAATCTGGGCAAAACGCGCTTCGCCGTTATAATTCAAATCAAGTGAAATCATTTTCTTTTTTAATTTAAATTCAGCCGAAATTATATCCGAATCCGCGTATAAATTATTGCATACCGCATCAATATATACCGCATTGTTCATGTGAAAATTTGTGTCTATATCTGAATACGCGACTTTATATCTTGATAAATCGCTCATATCATCAGGCATTTTAAACCGTCTCTGAACATTAAAATTAAATTCTTCGTCGTCGTAATTTGTAAAAATATTAACAAAAGAATCCGGGCGAAGTACGGTTTTTGTTTTTGTATCCATCAGAACCCAAGCCGAAACAGCTTCAACCGCTATTTTATTATTTTTATATATCCTGTAATTTCTCGGAAATATCAATATTTTAGGCGTAAGCGGCCATGTTTCGACTTTGATTATATCGTCTTCGTAAATTTCTTCGTAATATTTAAAACTTATTTTCGAGAGTATAAACGCGAGATTATTTTTATAAAAATATTCCGGGGCAGGCCCCCAGTTTTTCAACGCGTTCCACGCAGTTTCCTGCATATATCTCGCGATATATCCCGGCTTTAAGATATTATTATAATCTGTGTAATAATAGTGGACTCTATATTCTTCTGACCATTTCATAATATATTTTATACACCTGAAAATTAAATTTATTTCATAAACTCTATTTTATCTTTTTTTGTCTGCAAAATCAACCATAATTCATTAATAATATTTTTTATATTTTAAATATACTGTTAAATTTTTTTCAAAACTGCGGCAAGCAAGTCAACGCAATCTTTCACATCGCCCATATCGCACATCTCGACCCCGGTGTGAATATATCTCGTGGGAATCGAGATTGCACCGGCTATACTCCCCGCGCCGGCAGACTGCATTACCGCTGTGTCAGTGCCGCCCATAACCATAATTTCAGACTGATATTTTATATTATTTTCTTTCGCTGTTTTCATAAGCAAATTTATAATATCTTTATGGCATATCACAGACCTGTCCATAAGTTTTATTGCCGCCCCGCCGCCAAGTTTAGAAGCCATAGGCGTACAATCCGGAGTATCTCCGGTATCAGTCACGTCAACGGCGACAGAATAATCAGGCATTATAAACTGCGCCGCAGTTTTCGCGCCTCTCAATCCCACTTCTTCCTGCGCCGTAAACACAAAATACAAATCATTTTCCGGCGTATAATCTTTTAATTCATAAATAACCCGAATTAAAACAACACACGCTATTTTATTGTCGAGTTTTGCCGCGGCGATCCTGTTATTTAGCAATTTCACGATTTTCGGCGCGACTGTGCATGTGTCGCCGATTTTAATTTTAGTTTCGGCGTCGGTTTTGTCTTTTGCGCCTATATCTATATAAAATTTATCTTTTTTATAATCATTGGGCTTTATTTTTTCTTCGGGCACGATAACGCCTTTTATCCCGTTTTTGAATAAAACCTCGCCGAAAGCTGCCGCCGCCCAATCAATCCCACCAACTGGACTTAATTTTATAAATCCCGAATCTTCAATAAACGTAACGATAAAACCTATCTCATCCATGTGCGCGGCAATCATGACTTTTTTCGCGTTATCTTTTTTGCTCTTTTTTAAAACAATTAAATTACCCAGAGCGTCGGTTTTTATTTCGTCGGCGTAATCTTTTATTAATTCGCTTATGACTTTTGATATTTCTTCTTCGTCTCCTGAAACAGAGACGATGTGTGTTAATTTTTCAAGTATATTCAGCATTTTATTTGGCTCCTATTATTTTTAAAATATTTTAAATAAACTTAAATTACGTATAGTATGCTTATAATGCGAATACTTCTTTGATTTGGAGAGCCACATCTTCCGGCTGCAAATTTGTATTGTCGATTTTCAAATAATTCTTAAACGGAAGAATGTCGTCCGCAATCGAATTGAAACGATTTTCCGCATCAAGCCGCCGTATAATTTCCTCTGATGTTTGTATATCTCTCCATGAGGGTTTGTGTAATAAACGATTTTCGGTTTTGTTTCGCTCAATGCGAACGTCAAAATCCGCGTATAACTCAACAATGCAAGTTTTCGCGTTATGCGATTCAAATGATTCAACGATCGAAGTTACGTAATCATAATTATTATCCTCGCCGAAATGAAGCACGCAAGTGAAAATCAATCCCGGCAAATCGCTTTTCGCAACTGCTTCGAATATTTCCTGCCTGAAAAGATGGTTAAGCCTTTCTCCCTCTTCCGATTCAAACACGTTGAAAAAATTGCTGACAAGTTCAAACGTCATGTGATTATGAAACAATTTTAAGCCGGTGATTTCGGCAAGTTTCTGCCCGACGGTCATTTTTCCTACCGCAGGAGGTCCTATAATTATAACAAGTTTCATTATTTATTTTCCTTCATTAATATATAATAATTTTCGTTACATATTGGCGAAGGATATTTATTATTCCAACCCAATATAAGTTATTTTGTATTTGGCATTGGGTTCACCTCCTAAAAATATAAATTTTCTACAATCTAAATAATTTTATCCTTACTCACAATCACAGGGGTTTTCTCCCCTGCCCTGTTCATGTACTTGATTAAAATCCGCGACATTTCTTTTTTCTTTTCTTTAAATTCACTTTCATTTATCAAATTATTTTGTTCAAACGGGTCGTTTTGTAAATCATATAAAAAATCTTCGTAATATTTATCAGCCGCCGCAGTTGTCCACGGATTTTCGTCTGACGCAATCGAATATTTCCAGTTTTGCGTTCTTATGCAGCGCGCAAGTTTATCCTCGCTTATCTGCGTGAATATTTCTTCTTCCCATTCGCAATCTTGGTTTTGGTTTAATAAACTGACAAGCGATTTTCCCATAAAATCATCAGGAACAGCAATTCCCGCAATATCCAATATAGTCGACGGCAAATCCATAAGGCTTACAAGATTTTGAATTTCAACGCCGCCGTTAAACTCCCCGCCGGATATTATCATCGGTATTCTTATGCTGTTTTCGTGACATGAGCGTTTATATTCTGAATTTCTCGTTCTGAAATGGCATGAGTGATCGCTTGTATATATTATAACAGTATTTTCAAAAATATTATGTTTTTTAAGTTCTGCGATAATCCTGCCGAGATTATAATCAAGGCTGTTGCAGCAGCCGAGATAATTCGCAAAATGTTCGTTGAAATCCGGCTCTGTATTTTTAGCTTCTTTTAAATCTTCAGGGATATTAAAATTTTTAAACTTTTCGACTGAGCCGTTTGGCCCCTCGAATTTATCCCTGTCGTTTTGCTGATGTGGTTCTATATGCGATACAAACATAAAAAACGGCTTATTTTCATCACGGGTATTATTATTTTTATTTGCTATATATTCCAGCGCAAAATCTGTGATACAGTCGCACCTGTAATCTTTAAATTCGATTTTATTCATGTTTTCGTCGTAAATATAACCGCCGTATCCGTGAGAAGTAAACTCTAAAACGTCTGCCGTACGCCAGTATTTATATCCGCCGCGAAGATTTTCCGGTATGGCTACAGTGCCGTAATCAAAATAATTTTCGTCGTCTTTTTTTAGCGCGTTATTCGAAGCTAAATGCCATTTGCCTGCATAAGCCGTGTCATATCCTGAATTATTAAGATATTTCGCGATTGTCATATCGTTTTCTCTTAACGCTCTGCCATTCGTGAAACAGCCGTTTTGAGTGGCGAATCTTCCCGTTTGAATACACGCCCTCGCAGGGCCGCACACAGGCTGGGGAGTAAAAGCATATTCGAATTTCACGCCTGTTTCAGCCATTTTATCAAGATTTGGGGTTATATTAAATTCTTTAGCGTATTTATTATATGCTCCGATTGTGTCATGCCGTTGCTGGTCTGAAAAATAAAATATAATATTCGGACGTTTCATTTTAAAATTTATCTCCTTTTATAAATTAATCAAAGTGACCGCAAGGGTCGCCCCTGCGATTTTATAATTCCAACAAATCGACTTCTTTACAAATCCCATCTTTTATTTTTACGGTTTTTATTTCAAACGCTTTAAAATCAAGTTTTATATTTATATTCAAAAATTTCACGTCTATTTCAGACTGCGTGTCTTTTCCAGATGTTTCTAAAAATCTCAAAACAACTCCGTCGTTATCCTCCGCGTTTTTCGCGGCTGTTAAAATTATATTTTCATTTTTAATTTCAACCCCTGTAAATTTCTGCGGCAGATTGCCCTGATGATAAGTCTCGGCGATAGAATAAGACGGCGTGTTTAACTCTAATCCGGCTTTGACTATATCAGCCGCGTTTTCTTTGAAACTTCCGGAATAGCCTTTTAAAACGTATTTAAAATACATAACTCCCTGATCCTGATATTCGTATCGTCCGTCCCGCATTCCGCTGTGAACTCCGTAATGATCTGCGTAAACGCACGAACGCGCCGCGATAAATCTTATCTCGTTATCCTTGACAGAATAAGAGTATTTGCCTTTATTTATGACAGCAAGCCCTATATCGCCGTCCTCGACGCATGCGAAATTCTGGGCCGGTTCTTCTTCTCCGTTTGATTCTTTTTCAATATATCCATACGGGATTTCATAAATTGCTTTTGTCTTTTTATCTGTGTTTAATTTAAAGCATAACTTAAATATTTTCAATTTCTCGTTGTTTATAACCCTGACGTCTACTTCAAGATTTTTAGAATGCGAATAAAGAGTGTAATCCTGCCGGATTTCGCTCGTATTATATTTTTGCGTAACTCTCAGGGTGATTTTAACGTCACCACGTTCTATTATTTCAAACGTCGGGCTGCCGAACTCGCCGACTTCTTTATCGAACGTAAAAACGCCGTGGCTCCATGTGTCCTGTTTTTCGTCGTTTACAACGACAGTTTTAGCCGCGTAATCTTTTATAATATCAATATCGTCTTCATGCACGCCGAAAAAGCTTTTTATATTCCCTGTATTTTCATCAAACCATACATCGACATAATTATTTGCCAGATGATAATATCCGATAGACATATTATTATCTTTTTGTATTTTTTCCCCGTTGAAATACGCCCAATAAACAGCGTAACCCATAGCCGGAACTTCGGCGCAGAACAGCGAATTAAACGAACCGTCCCAACCGTTTGTCTGCGAAGCCCTGACGACCTGAACCGGCGTCGGATTACCGTCTGCGCCTTCTACTCTTGATATTCTGTTGTTATTTATAGTCACGGGGACTTTTATATTCCATGACAACGGATTAAAAATAACAATCGGCGTACCGAGATTAGCCTGTTCCCATAATCCCCAGTCCATATCTTTGGATAAATATTTTACTGTTTTAGCCGTGTCTATGTTCCAAGAAATTTTTTGAATCGCGGCGTTTATTGTTTTTGAGCCGATTGCGAGAGACTCGCCGAACGTTTCCCTTGCGTCGTCATACGCTTCTTTAATCGAACAGCCGCCCATTATATCATGAAACTGATTAAATAAAATATTTTTCCACGCGTAATTTAATTTATTGTTATCGTATTTATACCCTAACAATTCTTTTGCGAGAATATTATATTTTTCAGCGGTCAAAAGCCTGTTTTCAGCTTCTCTGTTCAACGCTTTAATCATAGAGTTCGCGCTGTAACAGCCGCTTGCGTGATGCTGCAAATCGCCTTTGAGAACGGGTATATTATAATTTTGTTTTTTGATATTTTCAAAATATTCTTCCGGGCCCGCGTAAATATATTCAAAATCTTTATTTTCTTTTTTGCGTTTCTCAATTTCTTCAATCATTCTGACAGTCGGCCCGCCGCCGTGATTCCCCACGCCGTAAAATAACATTTTGTCTTCGTTGTCGTTTTTCGCTTTATTTTCATATAATTCAAAATCGCCGCCGCCCAGCCCCATGCAATACGCGCCGAGTATCCTGTAAGTCAAAACTTCGCTCCCGTCAGGCGACTGCCACCTGAATAAATTCGCATAGCCCCGATATTTCTTTTCAGAATCGTCGGGCCTCATGTAAACATAAGAATCTATGCCGCTTTTATTTAATATCTGCGGCAGAGAGGCATTATGCCCGAAAGAATCCACGTTATATCCGGTTTTTGCGATTTTGCCGAACTTTTCTTTAAAATAACGCTGGCTTATGAGTAAATGCCGGGCGAAACTTTCGCCGTTCGGGATATTACAGTCCGGCTGAATCCACATTCCGCCCGCAATATTCCATTTGTTGTTTTTTACCGCTTCCTGTATTTCCTCAAACATTTCCGGCTCGTTTTCTTCAACCCATTCGTAATAAGCGGCGCACGCGCTTGTGAAAATAAAATCATCAAATTGATTTATCCTATCCAGCGCGCTCCTGAAAGTCGCCTTGATTTCCGCGAACCCTTCCATGTATCTCCAGAGCCAAACAGGATCAAGATGCGCATTGCCAATCATATATATTTTTTTCTTATTATTTATATTTATATCGCTCATATTTTTTTACCCATTTCTTTTTTTATTTTTAATTTGATTTTTCTTATATTATATCATAAAAAATCAAAAAGTAAATAAAAAATTTACTATAATTTACTTGTTATTATTATTTATTTGATTTATAATATAAAAAAATTATTTTTATGTTTTTAATTCAGGAGGATTATTATAATGCCAAAATCAAAAGTGAAATTTTCGTCTATGGCTTTTTCGCACTGGGACGTGAACGAAACGCTCCCGGCTAAATTCAAACGCCTGCTTGAGAGTTCAGACCTCGCCGATAGAATCAATGGCAAAAGCGTCGCGATAAAAATGCATGTGGGTTCAAATATGACTTTTTCCACAATCCCCCCGGTTTTCGTCAGGATATTAGTAGATTACGTCAAAAAATCCGGGGCGAAATGTTTTATTACAGACCACTATATCAACGGCCGTCACCCGGAAGAACGCGGCTATACTTCATCGACTCTCGGCTGTGAAATTTTAGAGGGCGCGGGATTTTTCGGGAAATATTTTTATACCCGCGAAGTAGATTTTAAAAAATTAAAGCATATAGACGTTTCGGGGCTTATAAACGACGCGGATTTTTTAATTAATTTTTCTCACGTAAAAGGCCACGGCGCGTGCGCGTTCGGCGGAGCTGTAAAAAATATCGCTATGGGCTGCGTGACTGACAGGACCAGAGGCGAACTGCACTCTCTTGAGGGCGGAATCGAATGGAATAAAGAAAAATGCACATATTGCGAACAATGCCTGCAATCATGCAATCACCACGCAAATAAATTCGAGGGAGAAGAATATAAAGTATTTTATCATCACTGCACTTTCTGCCAGCATTGCGTGCAGGTCTGCCCCACAGGAGCTATAAGCCTGAACGGAGAAAATCAGGCTGATTTTGAAGAAGGAATGGCAATTTGCACTAAAGAAGTGCTCGATACTTTTGATAAAAATAATTATTATCACATAAACGTTTTAACTTCGATAACGGCTTTATGCGACTGCTGGGGACTGACCACGCCGTCGCTTGTTCCGGATATAGGCATAATGGCAAGCGACGATATAGTCGCTGTTGATAAAGCTTCGATTGACGCGATAAAATTTGATAATCTTATAGAGGCAGGGATTCCAAAAGGTCACAGAATGGGAACAGAAGGGCATTTGTTCCAGAGACTGCACGGAAAAAACCCATACGATCAAATTGATTGCTTAGTTAAATATAACCTCGGTACGACTGATTATGAAATCGAAGAAGCAGAATAAGATTTTATGTTTATACAGCAAAAACGCCGGAATTTAATCCGGCGTTTTTTTTGTGTAGATTAATGTTTATTTAAAAAACAATTCAATATAATAATCTAACCAGTTTGTTTTTATTGTGTAATAATCGTATGCTTCCTGATTTATCAAACCTCTTGCCAACAAATCGTCGCAAAACGGGATTTTTTTATCTATCAATAAAGAATCATATTCTTCCTGCGTATAGCACGGCAACCCATTGCCACACGCGTCTCTGCCGGAATAAAACTGTTTTGTCTGCAATTCGCCGTTTTCGTCTAAATATTCTATACCACCAACCCAAAGAGGAAAGATTTCATAAATATAATATCCGTCAGAATCAAGATATTGAGATATATTATTTACCGGGTAATCTTCATTTCCAAAGCCAAAGCTATAATTGATTTCTTCGCAAATTTTACCGTTTATTTTTCTTGTAGAATAACTTATATTATCTTTTATAAGTTCTGCATTTTCTTCGTAAAAATTTATGATATGTTCCCAGTTATTTTCACGTTCATTTTTATCTTCTTCGGATAAATTTATATAATCTTCTGATTCTCTAAACTCGATAAAACGCTGTTTGAATGGTTCTGCTACTTCTTTCATATATGTGTCGTAAGTATGCCATTCGATTTCGAGGAGTAAAGTATTATAATCGTCTCCAAATCTGACATGAGAGTAAGCGGGGTCAACATTTTTCGGCAACGGCAGGTTATTATCTATGCACATCTGCATCATATCGCTGCGGGTTAAGTCAGTATATTCGTATAAATAATTTAATATTTTATCTTTTTCTCTTTTAGTTGTGGTAGGGGCAAGCCTGTAAATCGAATCCGAATCCGTGAGCCTGTAATAAGCGAGTATTTTATCTAAATCTGATTTATCCGTAACAGCCGCTATGATTTTATTTTCAAAAAAAGATTTTTCTATGGCGTCCGGCAAAAACAAATTTCTTTGGTCTACGGCAGGCGTATATACATTTTCACTGTTTGTGATTTCATTAGCATGATCGGCAAGCTCGATATTATCAGCCTCGAATTTCATCAAAAACGGCACTATATTTAAAAATCCGATAAAGAGCACAAGCGCAGCCGCCACTGAGATTATTTTAAATAAATTTGTTTTTACAGTTTTGTTTTTTGCGGTTTTTTCGATAGTCAATGTTTCGTCAATTAATTTTACAAGAGTTTCTTGTTTTATCGTATCCAAAAGATATTTTTCGTTCATAAAGTTATTCCTCCTTTTGTCAAAATTTTCTTTATTTTACTTTTCATTCTGTTTAAACGCACGTCAGCGGCGTTTCTTGTGATTTTTAATTTTTTCGCGATTTCTTCAGGCGGGTAAAATAATATAAACCGCATAGTAAATAAAGCGCGTTCCTGTTTATTTAATTTTTCAAATAAACTCTCTACAAGCATATCAAATTCAACTTCGCTTTCAAATCTCAAAGGATTACTCAAAAAATCAATTTTATCGTCGCCTATCAGCTCATAGATTTGTCGCCTGTTATCTCTGCAATAATTCAAAGCTACCGAGCGCGAAATTACAGTTATGAACGCTGCCAGACTTCCGCGAGTTTCGTTATATTGCTGTAATTTTCCCATAAGCTCTAAAAATACGGTACTCACACAGTCGTCAATATCGCGGGTTTGTCCTGCGTTATTTAAAATTCTTGCGACAATAGAGCGTATCTGTGGAGTATATTTTTCGAAAAAATTATTATCAGTGTTGATTCCGGAAATATCATTATCCATATTTTCCATCTCTTTCACATTTATATAATCTATATAAATCCGCTCCTTTCTATAAAATAATAAAAAATCTGTTTTATTATTTTGCCTTTTTTGACGCGTCTAATATATATACACATCAGACAATTAAAATCTTACATAATATTTATAAAATATTTATTTTATTTTTAAATAATAACATCAGGCAATATTTAAAACTATTACCTGATGTTATTTATATAAATTTTAAAACAAAAAAAGCAAATTATTACAGTTCAACAGTCCAGCCGTATTTATCCTCGATTTTCCCCCATTGAATACCGGTCAAAGTATCATAGAGTTTTTGCGCGACAGGCCCGATTTTTTGATTGTTTATCGCGATTATATCGCCGTTGTTGTTTAAAATCCCTATCGGCGAGATAACAGCCGCAGTCCCTGTGCCGAACGCTTCGTTGAGCTTGCCGTTTTTGTTGGCTTCGATTATCTCTGAGAGAGCGAGCTTGCGTTCTTCGACAGTGTATCCCCAGTCTTTGAGCAAGTGTATGCAAGAATCCCTTGTAACTCCCGGAAGTATGCTCCCGTCAAGGCTTGGAGTTATGATTTTATTGTCTATCATGAAAAATACGTTCATAGTCCCGACTTCGTCTATATATTTTCTCTCTATTCCGTCAAGCCACATGACCTGAGCATAGCCGATATTTTTTGCTTTGCCCTGAGCTTTGAGCGACGCGGCGTAATTTGCTCCGGCTTTGGCAAATCCCAAGCCGCCTTTAACTGCTCTGACATATTCGTTTTCGACATATATTTTAACCGGATTTATTCCCTCCGGATAATACGCCCCGACAGGCGATAATATTATTATAAACAAATAAGTAGACGAAGGTTTAACCCCGATAAAAGGATCGGTCGCGAATATAACCGGTCTTATATAAAGCGAATATTCCGGTTCTGACGGAACCCAGTCAGAATCAAACCTGACGATTTCTTTGATTGCCTCAAGCGCGAATTCAGGGTCAACTTCGGGAATACATAACCGGTCGCAAGTCCAGTTCATACGGGCGACGTTTTTTTCAGGCCTGAATAACTGAACTTTCCCCGAATCTGTCCTGTACGCTTTTAACCCCTCGAAAAGCTCCTGACCGTAATGAAATACCATGGCGGCAGGAGAAAGCGATATATTGCCATACGGGACAATTTTAGGATTGTTCCAGCCTTTATCCTGATTATATTCCATAACAAACATGTGGTCAGAAAAGTTTTTGCCGAAAATCATATCGCTTGGCGGCGGTTTAATTTTAGGCTGCGCGGTTTTTTCTATTTTTATATCTTTTGCAGTAAATTTCTCAGACATGATATTTCCTCCGTTTTTTATATTTAATATTTTTAATAATTATATAGCATTGTTAAAGAAATGTCAATATATTTTTTATTTATGTATTGCAGTTTAATTATAAAATATGATATAATGTAACTGTAGAGAATTTATATCAGATACGTAAAGAAAGATGAGGCGGTGATTCATAAATGAGCAATACTGTTATATACGAGCTTGAAGGGCAAGTATTCGAGTGGAATATTTTAAAATACGAGATAAATGTTGAAAAGCACGGCATAACATTTGAAGAGGCGGCTACTGTGCTTATAAGAACCGACACAGATATTGTCGAAGATGATGAAAATTCCGTCGAAGAGGAACGATTTGTAGCATTGGGTTTCAGCGAAGAAAGCAGAATGTTAATTGTCTGTTATTGTGAAAGAAAAGACGGCGATATAGTGAGAATTTTTTCCGCGAGGAAAGCCACAAAACATGAGCAAAACTCTTATAAAGGAGGGTTATAGATGAAAGATAATTATGATTTCGACAATATGAAAAAAGTTCCTAACAGGATTGCAGCGCGTTTAGGCAATAGAGCTAAACCTGCTTTGATAAACAAAAAAACTGCGACAAAAGAAGAATTGGATATTTTAGAAAATAAATTAAAAAAGCTCTCCCCTGAAGACAGGCAGTTTTATGAAGAATGCTGTGAGAAAAAATATAGTGTTTCGCCAAAGAGTACGTGAAGATTTTGTGAGGCAAATTTATGGAAAAAGGGAAAATTATTTTTTTAAACGGCACAACAAGCTCAGGCAAAACTTCATTATCAAAAGCATTGCAGAATAAGCTCGTGAAACCATTTTATCATATCAGTTGCGATATGTTTGATAGTATGGCGCCGCATAAAGAAGATGAAATATTATTCAGCAGTTATCTTGAAACAAGTGTTTCGGCGATGCACCATACAATTAAACTTTACAGTGATTTAGGCATTAATACTATAGTTGACCATGTTATACTTGATAATAACAAAGGTTCTGAAAGATTATCAGAATGTATAAATTTGCTTTATAATTATCCTGTAATTTTCGTTCGGGTAGATTGCCCTTTGAATGAACTTGAACGACGTGAAAAATTACGCGGAGATAGATGGCAAGGTTTTGCGAAATGGCAACTTGAAAGTATACATGGGCATGGTACGTATGATATTACGGTAAATACTTATGAAAACACGTTAGAGGAATGTGCTGATACAATTATAGAAATGCTGAGTTATCCTGAAAAATTTACGGCGTTCAAAACTCTTTGGGAACAAATGCAGTCCTGAATATAATAACCATTTTCTACAGTCACAGATTATTTATAAAAATAAATTTAATATATCTCGGAGGTAAAAATTATGTTAAAAGCGGCACTTATCGGGTTTTATAACATGAAATCTGAAAACGATCCATGGGCAACAATCGAAAAATTATCCAAATGGGGATATAAAGCATTGGAGCACGGCGGGTTTTTATTAAAAGGCGACGTGCAGGAAAATCTCAAAAAACTTTCTGAATATGATTTTTCGGTTTTGTCTGTTTCGACTGATATTGACGGGCTAAAAAACAATCTTGACGATATTATAGCAAAAGCAACAGCTATTAAAGTAAAAAATGTTATTTGTTTCTGGAGCGATCCGCAAAATTATGAAGAAGCGATTGAAATTGCCGGAATATTTGAGAAAGCCGGAGAAAAACTTCGCGGAGAAGATTTGACTTTCTGTTATCATAACCATAATCACGAATTCGAGAAAAGTTTCAACGGGGTAAAATATTTTGATATATTGATGGCAAATACATCGCCTGAAAACGTTTGTTTAAATCTTGATATTGGCTGGGTGAGTTTCGGCGGCGAAAATGCCGTTGAGCTTATAAAACGTGTCAAAGACAGGATAAAATTAATGCATTTTAAAGATTTTTATGATTTTAACGACAGAAATTCTTTCACTTCTCTTGGTACCGGAAAAGTTAAAATACAGGAAATACTCGCCGAAGCGGCTAAATTAGATATAGAATATATCACAGTAGAACAGGATGTATTGCGCAATTTAAACGCGGACGATACTGTTTTATTGTCGTATCTTACGTTGAAAGAAAGCGGACTTGTTGAATAAAACAAATAAAATATTTATAAATAAGCCTATGCAAACAGCATAGGCTTATTTTTGTATAATTTTATAATAATTGCGGATAATATCAAATAAAGTTAAATTTAGTTAAATTAAGGCGGCTAATTAATTTATGTTTGATTTATGGCGTTACGGGAAAATCATAAATAATCTCAACAATAAAATAGACGGATCCGACGAAATAAATTTTGAAAATATAAAAAAATATATTGGAGAAAATTCCGATTTTGTATATAAAGAAATACTGATAAATAACGGGATAGTCATGCCTGTTGTTTTTATAGACGGGCTTGTAAATATAGATTTATTCGACAATACTGTATTAAAGCCGCTGATGTTAAGCGATAGAATAAAAAATTCGCAGAATGAAACTGAATTTATGCAGATTATCGCCAACAGCGAAGTTTATCATATAAATTCTGCCGTTAAAACTAATATCGAAGATGTTATAAACGATATATTGACCGGTTCTGTCGCTATTATATCAAATCAGGAAAAGAAAGCGGCTTTGTTTGATTTAAAAGGATTTCAGGTCCGGTCAATGTCAGAGCCGTCAAACGAAGCGGTGATAAAAGGGCCCAAAAGTTCGTTCATCGAAGTTTTAAGGGCGAATACTGCGCTTGTAAGAAGATGTATCCGGAGTATAGACCTAAAAATCGAAAGTATATCAGTCGGGAATACAAGCTCAATCCCAGCGTCGGTTATTTACATGGGCAGCATAGCCGATAAAAATATTTTAAACGCTGTAAAAGATAAAATAAAAAAAATAGAATGTGAAAATATAATAAGCATTGGCGATTTTGAAGAACGGTTAATAGATAAAAAATATTCAAAATCTATTTTTCCACTCGTATCGATCACAGAACGGCCGGATAAATTTTGCTCTAATATAATGGAGGGTAAAATCGGCATAATAATCGACGGGTTTCCGACGGCAATTATACTGCCTGCCGTATTAAACATGTATTTTCAAGCCCCAGACGATTATTCGAATAATTACGCCGTCGCGACTTTTCTCAGAATTATCAGATATATATGCGCAATTATCGCGCTCACCCTTCCCGCAATATATATTTCAGTAGTATGTTATCATCAGGAATTGTTAAATAATTCGCTTGCGCTGGCAATAATAAAAAGCAAACAGCAGGTGGCCTTGTCGTCGATTCAGGAGATATTATTTTTAACTCTGTCTTTTGAAGTTTTAATGGAAGCGGGGATAAGAATGCCTAAAACAATCGGGCAGGCAGTGCCTATAATCGGCGGGTTGATAATCGGTGATGCGGCCGTATCGGCGAAAATTTTATCGCCTCTCGTCGTTATTACGGCGGCTATAACCGGAATTACCGGGTTTATGATTCCAAATCAGGAATTTTTCAACGCTGTGAGAATATGCAGGTATATATTTATCGCATTCGCGATTTTCGGCGGATTTCTTGGGATTGCGTTCGCCGCGGTCGGATTTATATATTATCTGTGCTCGATAGAATCTTTCGAAGTGCCGTATTTTGCGCCGTTTGTCTCAAACGACGGGAAAAAATTATTGACCGATACTTTTTTCAGAAAGCCAAAAAAATAGCGGGATTGGATTAATTTTATGAAAATAAAAATAATAAAATATATATTAATCGGGGCTTTTTTATTTTCCCTGGCATATATAAACAAAAATAAAATCCCGGCACCTGAAGAACTTAAAACATTTGATTTTATAGTTTCCAGCGGGATAGATATAGATTTAGACGCCGGCGAGTTCAGTATAAGTTATATAAGCAGCGAAGAATCCGAAGCTGAAAACGATAAATCAAATTCAAATAAAAATCTATTTAATGTGAAATCAAGCACAATGAACAAAACCGTTGATAAAATACAGAGTTTGACAAATAAAAGTTTAAGCGTCTCACATCTCGAATATATTTTGATAGGTGAGAATACCGCGAAAAAAAATCTAAATTATTTTATTGATTATTTTTCGAAAAGTTCAAAAATCAGACTCGACGTAAATTTATTTATAATAAAAGATATGTCAAGCGAAGATTTTATAAAAAAGATTTTAACTTCGGAAATAGACGCAGACGCAAGACTTGACGGGCTCGTGAATAATAAAAATCAGATAAGTTCAATGACAAAGAAGAATTTAAAAGATATTATGCAGGTATTTTATTCAACTGATAAAACAGGAGTTATGCCTGTTCTTGCAATTAAAGAAAGCCCGGTAAAAAATATAAGTTCTGATGATAATAAAAAAGAAGAGAAGAAATATACTTTTGAATTTTATGGGCTTGGAATTTTAAAAAACGGGGAATTAGCCGAATATCTCCCGTATTCTCTTGTACGGTCTTATGTTATTTTAACGAAAAATCTAAAAATGACGGACATTGAAATAATTGACGAAAATAATGATTTATTTGTTTTTTCCGTGTCAAATTCAAAAAACAAAATTTCTTTTAAATTTGATGAATATAATATCCCTGAAAAAGTTATATTTAATGTAAATATCGACACCAATCTCGATGAAACGACAATAAGAGATAAAAAAATTATCGAAAAAAATATGGATAAGCTAAATAAACTTCAGAGTGAAAAAATAAAATCCGAGATAGAACAAATAATAGAAATCTCTAAAAGCACAGATATTGATTTTTTAAATATCGGCGAAAATTTAAGCGTTTCGCATCCGTATAAATGGCATGATATCAAAGACGAATGGCAGGAAATATTCAAAGATATTGATTATGAAATAAACGTTTCGGTCAAAGGGAGAAGAAAATAAAATGATTTTTTATATTACGGGATTATGCGTTTACAGCATATTTGATTTTTTTGAAATGCTTGGGAAATCGAAAATTCACGAAAAAATATTGTTCTGGGTTATTTTTTTCTGCGCTTTAATTTTGGGAATTTGGTATTTAAGAGGTTAGATTAGTTATATGTATTTTATGGAAAGAAAAATAAGCATACGCCAAGTTATGATATTGTTTTTTTTCTCGGCGGTTTCGGGAATTATGAGAATAACAACCCCTGAATCAAATAAATTTTTATCGAAATCAAGCTGGATTTCACCTTTTTTTGCTGTACTGCCTATATTAGTTCTTATATTTATTTTAGATAAACTTACAGAAAAACACAGAGATAAATCTTTGGCGCAGATAACAGAAACAGTTTTCGGGAAAATAACCGGGAAAATAATTTTGTTTTTGTTTTTAGTTCATGTTTTATTTTTTATATCTTTTTTTCTCAGGAATTTCGGGGAAAAATTTGTTTCGTCGATTTTTCCCAATGTCTCGCCTTTATTTTTTATAATTATATTATTGCTATCTGCGTTATTCGCAGTCCGCAGAAATATAGAATCTTTCGCAAGATTCTCTGAATTTTCGTTTTTGATTATTTGTTTTATTTTTATACTGGCGTTTTTCATGGCATTATTTAATATAAATCCGAAAAATATATATCCCGTGACTTATTACGACACAACCGATATTTTAAAATCTTCAATTCCGTTAATAAGCTTATGGTCCCTGCTGACTTTTTCGCTTTTTTTAGGCGATAATATCAGATATTCCGGTAAGCTTGAAACAGATAATACAGCCGGCATATTCAAACGCACGGCGACAAAATTTATGTTGATTATCGCGTTGTTTAATTTTTTGAGTTTATTTGCTGTTATCGGGATTTTCAATGCTGAAACCGCAAAAAATTTATCTATGCCTTATTTTATGATATTCAAAAGCATAAAATCTTCGGGGCTTATCCAGAGTTTTGAGACTTTTTTTATAATATTATGGGCGTTCACGGATTTTATTATGATTGCATATTATTTTTTTATCCTGTCGAAAATTTTTAAAAATTTATTTGTGATCAGCGAAAATAACACTAAATTTTTTATGTTTCCGGTTGCGTTTATTATATTGATACTTACGTATTTAATCGGCGAAAATAATTTTGAGGCTGAGTATTTTTACACGAATATTTTGTCTTATTCGTCGGTTATATTGGGGTATGTATTTCCGTTTTTGCTGCTGGCTGTGGGGAAGATACGGCGGGTATTGTAACTTTTTGTTAAATATTAATCGCTCCGTTTTGCTTTTCATATTCATTTATGCGTTTTTTTATTAAATGCTCAAGTTGAGCATTTAAAGAACGATTGTTAAATTTAGCTATAACAGCTATCTTTTTTAATACATTTTCATCAATTTTCATATTTGTTTTAATTTTATTTTTATTCATAAATAAATCCTCTTTCATTTTCAATAATCTGTTGCTAACACTATCATATCATTTTGTGAGTAGATTGTCAAGATGTTTTTTGATAAAATGTTAGTATAATGTTAGTATTTTTTGAAAGGGATATTTATTATGGCTACAGATAAAATTCAAACAGGCCTTCGACTTGAAGAAAAAGCGTTAAAAAAGATTACGTTTATAGCTAAAACTAAAAAACGTTCTCTAAACGCTCAAATAGAATACGCTGTTCAAAAATGTATAGAAGAATACGAGAAAGAAAACGGAGAAATCAAATTTGACTAAAATACTGTAAATTTTTATAAAATCAAATCCGTCAGCGCAACCGCCGCAGCCGCTTCGACTATTGGTACGGCGCGTATGCCGATACAGGGGTCATGCCTGCCTTTTATTTTTATTTTATCATTTGTTTTTGTCTCAAGATTTATTGTGTCTTGTTCTAAAAAAATCGACGGCGTTGGTTTAAATACAACCGAAAATATAACCGGCATTCCTGTAGTAATTCCGCCGATTATACCTCCGTTATTGTTTGTTTTTGTTTTGACTTCGCCGTTATTATCATAATAATATTCGTCGTTTGCCTCTGAGCCGCGCATTGACGCAAACTCAAAACCTTTGCCGAACTCGATGCCTTTTATTCCGGGTATGCCGAAAATACACGACGAAATATTTGCTTCGACCGATGAAAATATATGCTCTCCAAGCCCCTGCGGAACGTTATCCGCGATACATTCGATTATCGCTCCGACAGAGTCTCCGGTTTCTTTTAATTTTAAAATAAATTCTTCGATTTGCGTTGGTATCGGCGGGACGTCGAGGACGCCGTCCCCTACATTTGTGATTTTTATATCCCCGACTTGTTTGAGCCGGGCGTTGATTTTTATATTATAATTTTTATTGAGCCAGTCTGAGCATAACGCTCCGGCAAATACAAGCGGCGCGGTCAAACGTCCCGAAAAATGCCCGCCTCCCCGTTGGTCTGAGTATCCGTGATATTTTACATAAGCGTTATAATCGGCATGGCTTGGCCGTGGATTTATTGATTTATCCTGATAATCTGACGAATGCGCATTATTATTTTTTATAAATGCGCAGATTGGCGCGCCTGTCGTGAAATTATTTTTTATGCCGGATAAAATCTCAGGCGTATCGCTTTCGATCCGTGAAGTTGAGAGATTATTTCCCGGAGCGCGGCGTTTTAAGAATTTATTTATATAATCGAAGTCAACTTCAAATCCGGCAGAAAATCCGTCGATTACAACGCCGACGCCATCCCCGTGGGATTCTCCGAAGATAGAAATTTTTAGCTTGTTTCCCCAAATTGAACCCATTATTTTTTACTCTCTTTTTATTTTATAATTAATATCCCATACGCCATTTATCTTTTGCGCCATGTTGCATTAAATATTGGCGAATTTGTTTTACGATTTCTTTATTTCTTATAAACGGCGTACCGTCAATTTTAGATAAAGTTTTTGCTATCGGAACGAACATTATACTAATCGGAGAAACACGGTTCATTCCTGCAATTAAATTTACGTCTCCGCCATGCTCCACACAAAATACCACCATGTCAAATCTTTCATGAAAAGTGGAATTGTGAAGTGCTGTAACGCCATTTATCCCTCTGTATGACATAAGTGTACATATTGCCTGAGTTACTTCATTATTATTTTGCTTCATTTCGATTGATTTTAATTTTTCTAATGATGTGAAAAGAGATTTACCGTCGTCCGTATGCAAATCAATCATAGCTTTACAAATATATACACGGTAATCCTCGCAGCCGCTCATTATAGAAGCTATAAGCATTTCGTTAGCTTTATCAAATTGCTTAATATTTATTGCGTATTCGGCAGAAGATATAAGATTATCAACTTCGGTTTTAGCTGATATACTTATATTTCCAATTTTAATATTAGTTTTCATTTCTTCTGATTCAATTCTGTTTTTACCACCGCAGTATGTACAAAAAATATATTCCCTGTTTATTTCCGCGTTTAAATCCGCTCCGCAATTAGCACATTTAATAGTTGTTACATTTTTCATAAATTTCACCCCTGTTAATTTTATATAATTTTTTTATTTTAACCCTTTAAAATCCCGCAAAAACATCGGATATGATTTGTTTATACACCCCATATCGTCGATTACAACGCCGTTCTCCGTCCAAATTCCCGCGACCGCCGCAGACATTGCTATCCTGTGGTCGTTAAAAGATTTTACTAATCCTCCCGGAAGTTTTTTTCCGCCTGTGCCGTTTATTATCATGCCGTCGTCTGTTTCTTTGATATTTGCGCCGATTGATTTAAGCATTTCGCATGTCGCTCTTATCCTGTCGCTCTCTTTTAAGCGCAACCGTCCGGCGTTATATATGACCGTTTCGCCTTTCGCGTATGCTCCCACCACTGATAAAACCGGAACTAAATCCGGTATTTGTGACGCGTCGATTTTTATGCCTCTTAAATTTTCGCATTTGACTGCCTTTAAATCTTCGCCGTCAAAAAAAACTTTTGCTCCGAACTCGTTTAAAATATCTATGATTTTATAGTCCCCCTGCAAAGAATTTGGATTCAGATTTTTTATCGTTATATCGCCGTTTATTGCGCCGGCACACGCAAAAAACGCCGCCTGAGAAAAATCTCCCTCGACAGTATAATCCGCGCTTTGATAATTTTGATTGCCTTTGATATAATATCCGTCCGGCGTTTTATCAATTTTTATATCAAATCTTTTTAAAACATCAACAGTCATATCAACATACGGTTTTGATTCAAGCGGCGATATTAAAATTATCTCCGAATCCTCGTCAAGAATTGGCAACGCTAATATTAATCCCGTTATAAACTGCGACGATATATTTCCCAGAATATAAAATTTTCCCGCTGAGAGTTTGCCGCTTATTTTCACAGGTAATTTATTATTAGTAAATTCCATAAAAACGCCTTTGTCTTTGAATAAATCCTGATATAAATCAACCGGGCGTTCGGGGAGTTTGCCCTCTCCTGTAAAAGTTGCGGTTATTTCCAGAGCTGCGGCAACGGGAATTAAAAATCTAAGCGTTGAGCCTGATTCTTTGCAGTTAATTATTGGCTGTTTATTTTTTTTGATTATTTTTAACGCTTCAATCGTAGCGTTTATATCATCAGAGTAATCTATTCCATAAATATTGCTTTGTTCTTTCGCAAGAGCCGCGCAGATCAACGCTCTGTGCGCTATGCTTTTTGACGACGGAACCGAAACAGTTCCTGTTTTATATCCGGGATTTATTTTAATATTTTTTAAATCCTGCATAATAAATCCCCCAGTTCGTTTTTATTTATTTTAACAAATTTATATTTTCCTATATCTTCAAGTAAAACAAATTTAATAAAATCATTCTCGGATTTTTTATCGCCGCAGCAAATATCAGTTAAAATTTTATTGTCGGGTTTTTCACCTGTATCTACAGGTAAATTATATATATTCAAGATTTTTATTATTTTCTCAACTACATCATATTTGCATATATTTAAAACCTGTGAAATTTTCACGGCGTAAACCATGCCGAGAGCGACGCTTTGCCCGTGCGAAAATTTTGAAAAATCATAATATTTTTCTATCGCGTGACCAATAGTATGCCCGAAATTCAAAACTGCGCGTTCTCCCGTTTCAAATTCATCAGACATTACTACTTCGGATTTTATTTTTATGTTCTGATAAACCATATCAATCACGCTTATATTTTTGTTGATGAGCGAATCAAAAAGTTCGCAGCTTTTTATGCAGCCATGCTTTATCACTTCAGCCATTCCGTCGGCGTATATATTATCCGGCAGAGTGCGTAATATATTCACGTCGCATAAAACCATTTGCGGCTGATAAAATGCCCCGGCAAGATTTTTCCCGTGAGATAAATTAACCCCGGTTTTTCCTCCGACCGACGAATCGATCTGAGCTAATAAAGTCGTGGGAATTTGAATAAATTTTATCCCCCGAAGATAAGTCGCGGCGGCAAATCCGGTTATATCCCCGACAATTCCGCCGCCGAGCGCGATTAAACAATCATTTCTGTCAAATTTATTTTCGTATAAAAAATCATATATATCGCTGATAGTAGCTAATTTTTTTTGATTTTCACCGTGTTTGAATATAAAAGATTTTACGATAAAACCTTTTTGTTCTATATTTTCTTTGACAATACCGCCGTATAACGGGAAAACAATATCGTCGCTGACTATGCAGAATTTTATTTTTTTATTCGCGAGGCCGAGGTTTTCAATATATTCTCCGGCGTTTTCTATTATATTTTCGCCGACATATATATCATACGAGCCGTTTGAATGTTTTAAATTTATTTTTTCCATATTTTTCTATTTTTTATTATATCTAACACAATCTATTATAAATAAAATCAAGATTTTTATTTAACTTCTCGAAATTTATTCCGGTTTCAGTCATGGCTCCCGCCGCTTCAAGAGTAAATGAGCCGGCATAATTTATTTTTTTCAAGAAACCCGAAAGATAATCAAAATCAACGTCGCCGTCTCCGGGAGGTAAAACAGGACGAAGTTTTGACCAGTCCATGTATTCGCCTTTGTAATCAGCTATGTGAAAATGCGGCACAAGATTATTTTCCCAGAGAAAATCAGCCTCGCAGGTTTCTTTTAACATTTTATGAAATTCGGCATGCCGTATATCAACCGTAAATTTCATATTATTACCGTAAGTTTCATATAATTTTTTCATGTGCGTCAATGCGTTATATGTATTGCATACTACGTTTTCAACTGTTAAAATCAAATTATATTTTCCCGCAATATCCAGTAAATCCGCGTAAACTTTTATATTTACGCCGATATTTTTGTCGGAATCATGTCCTCCCCATAGATGCAATACGAGCATTTTCGCGCCAAGCTCAGATGCGGCTCTGCAATTTAATTCAAAAATACGCAAAGCTCCGTCAACATCTCCGGATTCATTTTTGCTTATCATATCGCCGATATGTTTATCAAGATGCAGGGTTATAAAATTTATATTAAACGGCAGCAGGCTTGATATAATTTTATTTATTTCTTCTTCGCTGTTCCAGAACGGCTCTATTATAAATTCAAAGCCATTGCATTTTATTTTATTTTTATATTCCGGAATCAGATTATAATCAAAATTATTAAGCCTGCCAATTATAGTTCCCGTAGAACATAAAACTTTATTTTTAATTTTATCCATATATTTTCCTGTTTATATTATTATTTATAATCGGGCCTGTATATATCTTTTCCCAAGCCTTCTACCAGATAATCAGGGGTTATCCCGTATTTTTCCGCAAGCGCGTTAAAAACAATTACTTTTTCGTCGTCGGTCAAAACAGAAAAAGTTATAGTTATACTGTCCCCGATTTCAACATCAAGAACTTCTTCGTTTTCGTCCGTCAGATATTCTTTATACGGAATAGAACCTTTTTCTATTTCTAAAACTTTATTTCCGACCGCGTTATTTATAACTTCTTTTATTTCGGTTAAATCTGAATCAGTTATAGTTTTACCTATATGACATTTAAACAAAGTTACATTAGGCATGTCAGGCTCCCTGTTTTTGTCTTTTATATTTTTATAAATAAAAAAACCTGCTACCCCCAAAACTATCAAAGCGGCAATTATAATAATTATGATTTTTGTTTTTTTGTTCATGACGTTTTAACTCCTGAAAAATTATTTGAATTTATGCAGAGGGCGACCTGAAGGGTCGCCCCTGTAATTATTATTTGTTATATCAAAATTAAAACGGATTTTCTGTTTTATATAGCACGCCTTTAGGCTGATTATAACTTATATCGCTTATGCCGAGAAGTTTTAAGAGTTCAAATAAATATTTGCCGCATTTTTTGAATCCTACGCCGCCATGGTGCGGGAATTGTTTCTGGATTAATACATGCCTATAAAACCTTGACATTTCTTTTATCGCAACTACGCCAATCCCGCCAAATGACATCGACGGTATGTCGAGAGTTTCGCCTTCTGCGATATATGAACGCAACTCGCCGTCTTTTGAGCTCTGCAACCTAAAGAATGTTATATCAGAAGCCGCAATATCGCCCTCAAGCGTGCCTCTTGACATATAAGGCTCGCCGTCCGGCTCAAGCAGGCGTTTCATAATTAACTGATGCGCGAGAGTGCTTTTTTTCAAACGGCACACCGGAGTATTTCCGCAATGAAATCCCATGAATAAATCGTTATATGTATAATCTTTGACAAGATTTTTATTTGAGTCAAATAAATCTTTCGGAACGGTATTGTTTATATCAAGCAAAGTCACAGGTTCTTCTGTCACACATGTAAGTATATATTCTGTCAATGCGCCGTAAATATCTGTTTCACATGATATGGGTATGCCTTTTGACGCAAATCTTGAGTTTACATAACACGGCACGAAATTAAACATAGTCTGGAAAGCGGGCCAGCATTTATTCGCGAACGCCCCGTAACTTGACGCTCCGAGATTTTTCTCGAACCAATCTTTTAAAGTCAATTCATACTGAGCAAGGCTGGGGACGACTTTCGGGAAATTGCACGCGCTGTCTTTTAAGTCTTCTTCGATTTCTTTTGTAATTTCCGGAATTCTCTTGTCGTCTTTGTGTTTAGTAAATGATTCAAATAAATCAAGTTCGCTGTTTTCCTGAACTTCAACGCCAAGATTAAATAACGGCGCGATAGGCGCGTTGCACGCGAGAAAATCCTGCGGTCTGGGTCCGAACGTCATGATTTTCAAGCTTTTTATTCCGAGATAAGCTCTTGAAACAATTTCAAAATCTTTTATCATATCCGCAACTTCGCAAGACGTTCCGACTGGATATTCCGGGATATAAACATTAAGATTGCGCAGCGCGAGATTATATGACATGCTTAACATGCCGCAATAAGCGTCTCCCCTGCCGTTAATCAAATCGTTTTTTGATTCTTCAGCCGCCGCGACGAACATAACAGGATTCTTAAACTTTTGGGCGAGCATAGTTTCAGGCCCTTCAGGTCCGAAATTCCCAAGAAATATAACAAGCGCGCTTACTCCGTTTGCTCTTATATCAACAAGCGCGTTTAAAACGTCATTTTCATTTTCAACTATAGTTTTGCAGTTATAGATATTCGCTTCTTTTTCAGTCAGGCATTTTACAACCGCTTCGCGTCTTTTTTCGCTTAAAGTCGCAGGGAAACAATCTCGGCTGACGGCAACGATTCCGAGTTTTACAACGGGGATATTATTTGTAATTTTTAATGACATGATTTTTTCTCCTTTAAATATTATTTTTGATTTTTTGTTTATTTGTTTATATTAATAACGAATTAACACACATTCCCGAAAAGTCCTCTTTTTCAAAGGGGGTGGCGTCGCGTAGCGACGACGGGGGATTATTAAAATAATAAATCTGATGTTGGTTCGGGGAGACTTACGTAATCACACGTCACGCGGACTAAAGATATTCTTACAGAGACAAGTCAGATTCTCGCGTGCTATACTCTTTGAAAAAGAGGGCTTTTGCAAAAAATTTTTATGTTATATTTTTATTTTAATCCCTGATAAATCCTACGCTTTCGTATAATTTTACTGCGTTTTTATTTTCTAAATCAACGTGTAAAAAAGCCCGTTTTGCCCCATGTTCAACTCCGTATTGCAACGTCTGCGATAATAAATTACGGCCTATTCCCTGATTTTGGTATTCCGGCATTACCGCAAGCATTCTCACCCAAACTGCCGAGCCTTTTTCATAAGTATGACCGTAAATACAAGTGCAGGATATACCGACTGTTTTATCATTGATTTTATGCACAATCACGGCGCAATCTGTCGCATTCACGTCTTTTTGTCCGCTTTCGTTGCCTTTCAGCCATTCTTTAAACCATTGCTCGTTTTCTCCTGTAAATCCGCGGCTTTGCCCTTTGCATGAAATAGAGACAGCCGAAGCTTCGGGACATTCGTTTTCAAGTAAAAATTCAGATTTCCCCGAAAATTTATATTCCGGTAAAAGTTCTCTGATCCAGAAATCCTGATAATTGTCATCGTCGAATATCAGCATATATTCGTCTTTATTTATCGCAAATCCTAATTGGTCTTTCATTTGTCCGTCGTGCCATTGCGATTTTATTTTTTCAGTTTCTTTTCTGAATCCGACTTTTATCATGACTTTCTGCGACGGGATATTATCTTTATAACAGCCTGTTTCGATTCTTATACAGTTATCACGCAAAAACGCAAATTCCAGAAGTTTTTTCGCCGCCTCTGTGATATAGCCTTTGTTTTGATATTCAGGCATGATAAACCAACCTATGTGATTGATTTTCCCGACAGGAGTTTCGGTTTTTATATTATAGCCTAATCCTCCGATTAATTTATCGGTTTCTTTTAATGCAACACAAAAACGTTTTAATTTCGTTTTATTTAGCTCGATGGTTTCTCTTAAACTTTCCCTTGATTCTTCGAGAGTATTTGTAACTAAACCGTTCATATAATACATATTTTCTTTATCTGACATCAGTCTGTGATATTCAGGCAAATCTTTTTCTTCATACAACCGAAGAATCAAACGCTTTGTTTCTAATTTTATATCACACATTTGCCTTGATCTCTTTCAATCTTTTCATAACATCATTGCAAGCTCTGCCGAAATAATCGTGTAAAATCTTATATTCGGCGTAGAGCTTATCGTAAATTTTTACGTTTTCGGGATTTGGCGTATAAATCCTGTCAGACAACGAACTCATTACTTGCGACGCTTCGTCTATCGTGTCATATCCGCCGTTTTTACTGCCTGCAGCGACCGCTCCGAATATCGCCGAACCTAATGCCGGAGCCTGCGCCGAACCCGCTATTTTTATAGGCATATTTATAACATCAGAATAAATCTGCATCGTAAACGGGTCTTTTTCCGCGATTCCTCCGGCGGCAAAAAATCTTTTTACGTCTATATTATTTTCTTTAAATGTCTCGACTATCATTCTTGTGCCATAAGCCGTCGCTTCAACCAACGCCCTGAACATTTCTTCAGGTTTAGTTAAAAGCGTCATGCCGATAAACAATCCCGTTAAATCTATATCGACTAAAACAGACCTGTTGCCGTTCCACCAATCAAGCGCGATAAGCCCTGATTCTCCCGGTTTTAATTTGCTTGATTTCTCTGCAATATACTCAAATTTATTTTTATTTTCGCCAATATCTCCGACAAAATTATCTACGAACCAAGCAAAATGATCGCCAACGCATGACTGGCCGGCTTCGTATCCGAAAAAGCCCGGCAGTATGCCGTCCTCGACAACTCCGCACATGCCCGGCACAATCATTTCTGTTTTACCTAAAAGCATGTGACAGCTTGAAGTACCCATAATTGCGAGCATGTCGCCTTCCTGAGATAATCCTACAGCCGGGAATGTTACATGAGCGTCAACATTGCCGACCGCAACTGCCGTTTTTTCTTTTAATCCTAATAAATCCGCCGCCTTTTTTGTTATCTCCCCGGCTTTTGTTCCGAGAGATATTACCGGGCAGTTTAATTTATCTTCGACAACGTTTTCAAATTTAGGATTAAGCGATTTAAAAAATTCTTTTGTCGGGTAACCGTCGCGTTTATGCCACATCGCTTTATATCCGGCAGTACATGAATTGCGCGTCTGAACTCCGGTAAGCTGCCAAATCACCCAGTCTGCCGCTTCGATAAAATAATCTGCTTCGTTATATATTTCCGGCGCTTCCTCAAGAACCTGCAATATTTTCGCGAAAAGCCATTCGCTCGATATTTTCCCGCCGTATCTTTTAAGCCATGTTTCACCCATTTTTTCGGCGGTTTCGTTTATAAGAGTGGCATATTTCTGCGCGGCGTGATGTTTCCAGAGTTTAATATAAGCATGCGGATTTTCTTTGTGTTTTTCAGAAAAGCATAACGGCGAGCCGTCTTTATAAACGGGTAAAACAGTACATGCCGTAAAATCTATGCCAAGGCCGATTATATCAGACGGCTCAATTTTTGATTCATCCAAAACTTTTTTCACGACTGATTCAAGCGAATCAATATAATCCTGCGGATGTTGCAAAGCAAAATCAGGCGGAAGTTTTTTACTTGAATATACCATTGTTTCATCTATGACTGCGTGTTTATAATTATTTGCCGCTGTTGCGATTTCTTTTCCGGTTGCAATATCTACAATAAGTGCGCGCGCTGAAAGTGTTCCGAAATCTACGCCTATTGAATATTTCGACATATAATAAACTCAACCTCGTTTCCATATTATAAATTATTAAAATTATAGCATATACAAAAAATTATAGCAAGATATTTTATATTAATTTTTTTATAATTCATAAAACAATAAAATTTATAGTTTATAATATATAATAATAAATATATAAATATTATGTACTTTTTGTAATTTCGCAAAAAGTACCAAAAAAGAAATTTAAAGAGGGGAACGCTTTCCCCTCTCTAAAAACATACCTCTTCTTATATAGAGAGAGTTCTGTGCGAAAGTTTTGTTGGATTTTTTATTCAAACGATATAATTCCGGCGTAATAAACTTGCTAACTAATATACGTTATTTTAATTTTCAAACGGCATCCTCACAAATTTACGTTTTAATATAATCAGAAATATATAATATAAAATTAAATAACATTAAAGGAAATAAATTTTTATGGAAATAAGTTTAAAAAAGAAAATTGCAATCGTTACGGGAGCAACGGGGCAACTCGGCAGAGTAATAATAAAAACTCTCGCTTCATGCGGCGCCGACATCGCCGTGCATTATTTTAAAAGCAAAGAAAAAGCTGAAGAATTAGTTAAACAAATTATAGATTTATATTCTGTTAGGGCGATTGCAGTCCAAGCCGACATAACCGACGAAAATTCTGTATATTTAATGCGGGATAAAATAAAAAAAGACCTCGGCGATCCCGATATTGTCGTAAACAATGCGGTTATACAGTATAACTGGGTATCGGTTTTGGAACAGGATTTAAAAGATTTCCAGTCGCAGTTTGATTCCTGCGTAAAGCATAACGTGCTTATGGCGAAAGCGTTTATCCCGGCAATGATGGCGAAAGAAAAAAACGGCGGGCGTTTTATTGGCATAAATACAGAGTGTTCGTATTTGTGCAACGCAAATTCTTCAGCTTATGCTTCGGCAAAAAGAGGTATGGACGGGTTATATAAAACTCTCGCAAAAGAAGTCGGAAAATATAATATAACCGTAAATCAAGTCGCGCCGGGCTGGACAATCAGTGACAGAGACAGGATAAATCAAACAGAAATCGCGCCGAAATATTCAAAAAACGTGCCGCTTAACCGCAGAGGAACCGATCAGGAAATCGCAAATGCCGTTTTATTTTTAGCGTCAGAGCTTTCGTCTTTTGTTTCGGGCGTATGTATTCCTGTATGCGGCGGAACTGTAATGCTTTGATAATAAAATAACAAAATAGCAAAATAATTAAGATCAAGAAAGGGGATTTAGATATTTGAATGTTTTATTGAGCAAATTAAAAGAAGTTTTGTCTGCCGTTTCACCGATAGTAATTATTGTTCTTATTCTTAATTTTACTTTAGTGCATTTACCGGGAGCATTTTTAATTCAATTTATTATCGGGGCAATAGCCATAATTTTAGGGTTGTCTATATTATTGTTTGGTATCGAAATCGGCATCTTGCCGTTCGGCAATCACATGGGAACGGCATTTCTCAAGTCAAACACATTGTGGTTTGTTATTATAATCGGGTTTCTCCTTGGATTTTTCGTAAATATTGCCGAACCTGATTTACAGGTTCTTGCAGCTCAGGTATCTTCGGTCATGGGAGGTTATATTTCTACTATAGTCATACTTATTGCCGTTTCAATCGGAACGGGAGTTATGCTGGCTTTGGGAATAACGAGAATTGTTAAAAATTTTTCTTTAAATATAATATTTATTATAATTTATGGTATAATAGCCGTGCTTGCGGTTTTTTCATCTTCGGATATGATGGCAATAGGATTTGACGCTTCAGGGGCAACGACCGGAGCTCTCACGGTTCCTCTTGTATTAGCTTTGTCCGTCGGTGTATCAGCCATGAAAAAAAACAGCAAGTCTTCGGAAGAAGATAGTTTCGGATTGGTTGGAATAATGTCAACGGGAGCTATCCTCGGCGTATTGATTTTAAATTTTTTTATAAAAACTGATAATATAGCAGGCGAATTACCGCTTCCTGGTGCCGGAACAGGTTCGTTATTAGAATCTTTTATTACAGAAATACCCAAAATAGCAGTAGATTCGTTTGTAGCCTTGCTGCCTATGGTGTTAATACTCGTATTATTTCAAAAAATAATCTTTAAAGTTCACCCGCGGGCTTTTTTCAAAATGGTTTTAGGGTTTATATACACATATATCGGGCTGATTATTTTTTTGGTAGGCGTAAACGCGGGATTTATGAATGTAGGCAATCTTATCGGGAATAGCCTCGCGATGTATGAAAACAAAGCGATTCTTGTAGGAACAGGGTTTTTACTTGGAATGTTAGTTATACTTACAGAACCCGCCGTATATGTTTTAACACAGCAAATCGAGAGCGTAACGAGCGGATATATCAAAAGAAAAACCGTTTTAGCCACTTTATCTATAGGAGTGGCATTTGCTGTAGGATTATCAATGCTCAGAATAGTAGTTCCCGGAATCAAGTTATGGCATTATATCCTTCCCGGATTTTTTATTTCACTGTTGCTGACATTTTTTGTTCCGAAAATTTTTATCGGCATTGCGTTTGATTCAGGAGGCGTGGCGTCCGGGCCAATGACGGCTACGTTTATATTGGCTTTCGCGCAGGGCGCGTCCGATGCTATAGAACATTCTAATATACTAACTGATTCTTTCGGCGTTATTGCTATGGTCGCAATGACTCCCCTCATAGCGTTACAGGTTTTAGGTTTAATTTATAAAATAAAATCAAGAAAGAGCGAGGTATGAAAAACACGATATGGCCGGATTTGAATTAATATGTTGCGTTGTAAACTTCGGCGTTGCGTCCAAAGTTTCAAAAGTTGCAAAAAAGCACGGGATAAAAGGCGCAGTCATGTTTATAGGCAGAGGAACTGTAAATAATAAATTATTAGACTTTTTGGGTATTTACGAAATCCGAAAAGAAATCGTTATCATGATAATTGAAAAAGAATTAGCCGCCGAAGCGATAAAAGGCATAAGTGAAGAAATGGAATTTCACAAACCTCAGCATGGTATCGCGTTTTCACTTTCCGTGTCCGAATTTACCGGAAAAAAGAATATAATTGATGAAATCAATAAAATTAATATGAATGATATTAATTTTATAACTGATATAATTGAAAAATCCGAAAAAAAACTTGGAATCAATGAGGTGAAAGATAGAATGTATAAAATTATTTACGTAGTAGTTGATAAAGGTCAAGCGGAATATGTAATCGACGCCGCAAATAAAGCCGGAGCGAGAGGCGGCACGATTATCAACGGGAGAGGCGCAGGTATACATGAAGTCCAGAAAGTATTTTCAATAGAAATCGAGCCTGAAAAAGAAGAAGTTTTTATAATAACAAAAACTGAATTAAAGGACAATATCGTTGAATCGATAAAAACCGATTTGAAAATCGACGAGCCCGGAAACGGCATATTATTTGTAATGGACGTAAACGAAGCTTACGGATTGCATGAAATGCGTTAAATATATTAAAATAACGAAATCTGATCGGTTTCGAGTATATCGCTAAAGACTTTATTGCGTTTGAGAACGCTAATAACTGTTTTTGTTAATTTAGCTTTTTTCTGTATATCTTCTACAGTAAATATTTTACCGTTTAGATTATCCCTGACTGCGGCTATATTTTCAGCCGCAATCGCGCCTAATCCGTTTAACGACGAAAACGGCAGACGGATTTTTCCGTCTTCTATTTTATATTCAAAAGCTGCGGATTTATATATATCGACCGGTAAAAATCTTAAATTTCGGGCGTACATTTCAAGAACTAAAAGCATAGCAGTCATCACATCGTTTTCTTTTTGTGTGGCTTCTATGCCTTTTTTGTCTATTTCTTCGATATAACGCCTGATTGAATCTATTCCCGATAAAACAAGCTCTGCGTCAAGACCTTCGGGCTGTACTGAAAAATAAGAAGCGTAAAATTCCAGCGGCCTGTAAATTTTAAACCAGCCGAGGCGCATTGCCGCTATCATATACGCCGAAGCGTGAGCTTTGGGAAACATATATTCGATTTTTTTGCATGAGCTTATATACCAATCGGGGACACTATGCTCAAGCATTATTTTTTCCCAGTCCGGTTTTAATCCTTTGCCTTTGCGCACGCTTTCTGTTATGGCAAACGCAGTGCTTGAATCTAAGCCTTTGTGCATCAGATAAAGCATAATATTATCGCGTATGCCTATAACTTCCGAGAGCGTGCAAATATTATTTTTTATAAGTTCCTGTGCGTTGCCGAGCCAAATGCCCCTCCCGTGGGAAATTCCCGAAATTTGCAGTAAATCCGCAAAAGTTTTGGGTTTTGTTTCAATTATCATTTGCCTTACGAATTTTGTCCCCACTTCGGGTATCCCGAAAGTTCCCAAGTCGTTATATATATCTTTGGGGTTTACCCCGATTGATTTTGTCGAGAGAAACAGTTCCATAACGTTTTTATCATTCATCGGCAAATCTCTTACATCGATTCCGGTCATGTCTTTTAAAATTTTATATTTTGTGGGAACGTCATGCCCAAGCAAATCAAGCTTTGAGATAGTATCATGCATAAACTCAAAAGCGAAATGCGTAGTGACGACCCCGGATTTTATATCGTCGGCAGGATGCTGAACTGGAGTAAAATCATATATATCATACTCCCTCGGCATTACGACGATTCCGCCGGGATGCTGACCCGTCGTTCTTTTTATTCCGACGCATTGCGAAACGAGCCAGTCCGTATGGGCTTTGTTTAAATTTATATTTTTCTCGTCGAGATAATTTTTCACAAAACCGAAAGCTGTTTTGTCGCCGAGCGTCCCGATTGTTCCCGCTCTGAAAACATTTTCCTGACCGTATAAAATTTCTGTATATTTATGAATAAGCGACTGAATATCTCCTGAAAAATTCAAATCTATATCAGGCGCTTTTTCGCCGTTAAACCCCAAAAAAGTCTCAAACGGTATATCCTGTCCTTCCTGCGCTAATTTTTCGCCGCAATCCGGACAGTTTTTTTCAGGTAAATCATAACCTGAGCCGTATGACCCGTCAATTATAAACTCAGAATATGCGCAGTTTTTATTTTTGCAATAATAATGCGGAGGCAACGGATTAACTTCGGTTATTCCCGTCAAAGTCGCCACAAACGAAGAGCCGACCGATCCTCTGGAGCCTACAAGATACCCCTGTTCTTCGCTTTTTAAAACCAAATCGACCGCCATGACATATAAAACCGCGAACCCGTTTTTTATAATTGCCGATAACTCTCTGTCGAGCCTTGTCGCAACTATTTCCGGAACAGGGTTTTTATATATTTCATAAACTTTTTTATAACAGATTTCCCGCAGGCGTTCTTCTGCGCCGTCCATTTTAGGCGTATAATAACCTAACGGTATAGGCCGCGTCTCTTCTATCATATCCGCGATTTTATTTGTATTTTCGACTACGATCTCATAAGCTTTTTCTTTTGAAATATAATCAAATTCATCGAGCATTTCATTAGTAGTTCTGTAATACAACGGAATATGCCTGTCAGCG
Organism: Oscillospiraceae bacterium; assembly: GCA_009783265.1. Lineage (GTDB taxonomy): Bacteria > Bacillota > Clostridia > Oscillospirales > WRJC01 > WRJC01. Next base: position 65,638 of record WRHM01000006.1, on the reverse strand, counting down.
TCTGAAAACTTCATGCCCGTGAGTAAAATCTTGCGCGATATTTCATCGTATTTGCGCAAGAAGTGAACGTCTCCCGTAGCGGCTACGGGTTTATTTAATTTTTCTCCGAGTTCTATAATTTTTATATTATATTTTTTTAGAGTTTCTTCGTTTGGAACAGTGCCGTCGTTTACGAGAAACATATTATTGCCTATGGGCTGTACTTCAAGATAATCGTAAAAATCCGCGATTTTCTTTAATTCTTCGTCATTTTTGCCTTCTACGGCTGCCGTGAATAATTCGCCGGCTTCACAAGCTGACCCTATTATTAAACCTTCCCTGTAATGCTCAAGAACAGATTTTGGGATTCTCGCCCTTTTATAAAAATAATCCAGATAGCTTTCAGAAACAATTTTATATAAATTTTTAAGTCCTGTTTTATTTTTTACGAGAATAATTATATGATAAGTTTGTTTTGTCAATGGATTCGCCATTTCGTTCATTTCAAATACTGTTAAAACGCCGAAAGATTTTAACTGCTCTGTCATGTTCATGAAAATTATCGCAAGCGCGCGCGCGTCGTCGCATGCCCTGTGATGCACGAAATCCTCGATTTTATAAAAATCCACCAGAGTTTCAAGCCTGTGGTTTTTTAAATTTCTGTTTATATTTCTCGACATTGCGAGAGTATCAATATACGGGTTCGTAAATTTATATCTGCATACAGCCGCATATTTTTTTATAAACCCTATGTCAAAAGTCGCGTTATGCGCGACAAGCATATCATTTCCGATAAAATCAAAAAATTTCTTTAACGCCTCTTTTATTTTTGGAGCGTCTTTTACCGTTTCGTCAGATATTCCTGTGAGTTCCGTAATTCTTGCCGGGATCGGCATTCCGGGATTGACAAAAGTATTAAATTCTTCTGTAATCTCCCCTTCTTTTATTTTAACTGCCCCAATTTCTGTTATACCGCAGTTAGACGGCGAAAGCCCGGTTGTTTCTATATCAAATATAACAAACGTATCTTTCCCGAATCTGGCGTTTATTTTTCCGAATACAGAATTATCTGTATCGTCTAATAAATATCCTTCGATTCCGTATATAACTTTAAATTTTTCGCCTTCTTTGAGTTTTAGCTTTTCTTTTTCGATCATCGCTTCGGGGAATCCCTGAACATTTCCGTGGTCTGTTATAACGACTGCGGTATGGCCTGTTTTATACGCGTGTTTTATAATCTCGTCCGGTTTTATAGTCGCGTCCATATTTGACATAGTAGTATGCAAATGAAGCTCTACCCTCTTTTTTTCGGCTGTGTCAATATTTATGATTTCTTTTGTTTTTATCATAGATTCAAGATTTATTACTATTTCGTCGTCAAAGTCGCTGAACGCAGTTTCGCCTGAAATTATAACGCAGTCGTCTTTGTCTATTTTTTTTAACAGCTCAGATACAATCTCGTCTTTATCTATAAATTTAACAGATATAGACGAACAGTAATCCGTAATTTTTATATTTAAACTTGTTTTATTAAACCTGCGGATTTCTTTGCTGTCAATAGAAAATATTTTTCCGCATATTATAACAAAATTGCTGACGCTCCCTTTTTCAGAATTATAAATAAAATCCCCGTCGATTTTACTGATGGGAATAATATCATCCGGCGTAATAACTTCTTCTGATTCCGCGTTTTCCGCAATTTTTGAAAAAACAGGAGATTTTATTTCAAAATTTGTTGTTAAATATCCTGTTTTTAAAATTTTATTTTCTTCGTCGTAAACAACAGCGCCGGTTTCATTTTCGTTTTCGGTTTTCAGATCAAGATCTATCAGTTTATTTGTCTTGTTATATATTTTAATATTTTTTTCATTTTGAATCTCGCGCTTTTTTATTTCTCTGATTATTTTTTTTGTCGCCTTTTTTTCTTTTAACTCATCTGTTAAATCTTCTTCTATTTTTCCCAAAACTTCTTTTATATTTTTTTTGTCCTGACTGTCGTTTTTATACAGCGCGACAATTCCGCCGAGTTCTATTTCGGCGGTAAAATCAAATTCATCAGCGATTATTTTTTTTAATAAATTAATAAATTTAGACGTTTCTTCTAAATAATTTTTGCCTCCGTGGGCCAAATATATTTTAATTTTATTTATATTTATATCGTCAATATTTGTTTTTATTTCGCTGTCTTTCAGAAACCAAGCGTTTGCCGTTATTCTTTTTGCTTCGATTATTATCTGATTAAAATATTCTTCGCAAAACAATTCTTTTTTATATTTCGGCTTAAAAGACATCTGGTTTAAATTATATACTTCGCATAATTTTTTTTCTATGTTATGTAAAAAATCTTTTTCGACAAGATTTTCAAAACTTAAATAAACGTCTATTTCCCTTTCGTCCCTGTTTGCCAAAATTTTTATGTCAGACGCGTTATTTAATATATTTTTTTCCATTTCCGACGGAGAATATTTGTTAAATATATCAAAAAAGATTTTCTTTTCTTTTATTTCAATATTGTTTTTCGCAATTCCAGACAATTTGCAATCCTCCGTTTTATTATTTATATTATCATTTTTTCAACTTCTTCAATTAATATATCAACGGCTTTTTCTTCTGGTATTTTTTTTACCGGCTCTCCGTATTTGAAAAATAAAAATTCGCCGTTTCCTCCCGAAATGCCTATATCCGCTTCTTTTGCCTCTCCCGGGCCGTTTACCGCGCAGCCCATAATCGCGATTTTTATTTTTATATTATCTTTGATTTTTTTCTCAACCGGGATAAGCCGCTTCTCGACTTCGTTTGCGATTGATATATTATCAGTCATGCATCTTCTGCATGTGGGACACGATATAATCTCTATTGATTTATAATATAAACCGAGGGATTTTAAAATAGAAATCCCCTCGTAAACTTCCATGACCGGATCGCCTGTCAGAGATACTCTTATCGTATCCCCTAATCCTCTCTGTAACAGACTTCCGATTCCGATAGAGTTTTTTATAAGCCCTATATGGCTTGTCCCTGCTTCCGTGACTCCGATATGTAACGGATAACAGCACATTTCTGCTAAAATTAAATTAGACTCTATCATTTTATCGACGTCCGATGATTTTACAGAAATAATTATATCGTTAAAGTCATATTTTTCAAGAAGTTTTATATTATATACCGCGCTTTCCGCGATAGCCGCGGCTGTTGGGCCTCCGTATTTTGCCAATATCTGAGATTCAAGAGAACCGCCGTTTACCCCGATTCTTATCGGGATTTTTTTTGTCCTGCATATATCGGCGACTGATTTTACCCTGTCGTCTCCGCCGATATTTCCGGGATTTATTCTGATTTTGTCGATTCCGGCATAAGCCGATTCTATAGCTAATTTATAATTAAAATGAATATCTGCGACTAACGGAATATCATAATTTTTATCTGTTGCGGCAAGTTCTTTTAATTTAGAAATTATTTTTACGTTTTCCAAATTAACTATCGCCATTCTTACAATATCGCAGCCCGCATATTTCAAAGCCGCAATTTGATTTTTTAATTTGTCAAAATCATCGGGATTTGCTTTTATCATAGACTGCACAGATATTTTATTATCCCCGCCGATTTTTATATTGCCGACTTTTATTTCTTTTGTTTTTCGCCGTTGTATCATTTTATTTTTTTCTACCCCACTATTAATTTCATAATATCTTTATAAGTTATAAAAATCATAAACAGCATCAATAACGCAAATCCGGCAAGATGCACATATCCCTCGTATTCAGGTTTTATAGGTTTTCCCCTTATAAATTCTATAATTAAAAATATTATTCTGCCTCCGTCAAGCGCGGGTAAGGGCAATAAATTCACAACCCCCAGATTCATTGTTATCAACGCAAGCAAAAACAAAAGCCCCCTGCCCCCTTCTTTAGTCTCCACAGCTTCTTTCGCTGAATTGCCGATTGTCTGCGTTACGCCGACAGGCCCCGATACGGCTTCCATACCGTATCTGCCCGTAATCATATCAAAAAACGTAGTCCAGACCATATCTATAGTCGAAAGCGACTGAAAAAAAGCCTGATGAACGACCGAAGAAAAAGTTTTCGGATAAGGCTGAGTTTCAAAATCCACAATTCCGAATATCATTCCATCTTCTGTCCCGGTCGGGAATTTTATATTTTTAAGCTCGATTTTTTCACCGTTTCTTAAAACCGTAATATTTACCGGGTCTTTTCCGTCATGTATTATAGCAAATAATAAATCGTTATAAACATTTATTTTTTTATTGTTTACTTTAAGTATCTCGTCGCTTTCCATAAGGCGTTCGTCTGCGTGCTCGTTTATATTTGAAGTAGCGTCTACATCAAACCGATTGATTTTATTTGAATAAAAGCCTTTTGCCCCCGATACTATCACTGACATGATTATAAATCCAAGCAGTATATTCATAACAGAACCGGCTGAAATTATTATAAATCTCTGCCAGACGGGTTTTTTACTCACGGCGTTTTCTATATCAGATTCTTCGTCCTCGCCGTGCATAGTCAACGCGCCGCCCATCGGGATTGCGCGTATAGAATATATAATTTTAGTTTTTTTGCTTTTATGCGATAAAATTCTCGGGCCCATTCCCACCGCAAACTCTTTTATCGCGACTTTAAATATACGCGCGCCAAGATAATGCCCGAGTTCATGTATAAATATCAGCAGGCTTAAAATCAATAACGGTATTAATATATTAAATAATATTACTGACAACACGCTTCCCATAATTTTTAATATACCTCCAAAAAAATATATAATAATATAATATTTATGCGAATTTGGCAATAAAATGTCTCTTTATCTCCTCCGACGCTTCTATTATATCGGTTATACCGGGATTTTTTATGTTTTTATGTTTTTGGACTGCATTTTCAACCAAATCAAAAATATGCGTAAAACTTATTTTTTCTCTAATAAATAAATCGACCGCAATTTCATTAGCCGAGTTCATAACAGCGGGCAATGTCCCTCCTTGTTTTATCGCAAAACGCGCAAGCTCCGGAAATATAAAATTTTCGTTATCCGGTTTTGCGAAACTCAGATTTTTTATTTCTGTCAAGTCAAGTTCTTTACACATACTTTTTTCCCTTTTGCCGTTATTATTGCAAGTCAGCGCATACTGTATGCACATTTTCATATCGGGCAAACCCATTTGCGCCTTTATTGATTTGTCTTTAAACTGCGCAAGCGAATGAATTATGCTTTCCCTGTGTATTATTATTCCAATATCATCGGGCGATATATTAAATAAATGGCAAGCCTCGATTAATTCCAAGCCTTTGTTCATCATCGTAGCCGAATCTATTGTTATTTTCTTTCCCATTTTCCATGTCGGGTGACACAAAGCGTCATCGACCGTGACTTTTTTTAAATTCTCTTTATTTTTGCCGTAAAACGGACCGCCTGAAGCTGTTAATATAAGTTTGTCGATTTCGTTGATTTCTTCGCCCCTTAAGCATTGATATATAGCGCAATGTTCGCTGTCTATTGGTAATATATTCACACCGTGTTTTTTTGCCTCGTTCATGACTATATCGCCGGCGGCGACAAGAGTTTCTTTATTTGCGAGCCCGATATTTTTTTTTGATTTTATCGCAATCAGAGTCGGCTCAAGCCCGATCTGCCCCATCAACGCGTTTATAATATAATCCGTTTTTTCATGTGACGAAATAAAATTTATGCCGTCCATACCCGATAAAACTGTTGTATTTAAATCTTTTATTTTTATCTTTAAATCATTTGCGTTATTTTTATCATAAACGGCACAAAATTCAGGCTTGAATTTCCTGATTTGATATTCAAGCAAGTCTATATTATTATTCGCGCAGATTGCAAAAACATTATAATCTCTGTTATTATTATTTTGTTGCAATTCGCCGATTACTTCAAGCGACTGCGTCCCGATTGACCCGGTTGACCCGAGTATTGTTATGTTTATTTTATCATCTCCTTATGAAGAAAATGCTTATACTATTCATCTACTTCCTCCGTACAGCAATAATATTTCTTTGTGATATTCTGATATGCTACGTATCTTTTCAGCGATTATTTTTCTGACTTCGCGTTGACGGAAATCCTCCGTATTTATACCGTGATCTAATTTTTCATGAAAAATAGACGAACTTTCCGTTCCTAATTTATCGTATATCATAATTAAGTTTTTTATTAAATCCTGATATTCTGTACCGTTCAAAGATTCCGAAAATCTTTTTAATAACTCTCTTGCAAAACCTTTACTCCAATTACAGCCATTATTTTCAGATTCTATTGTCAGCGGAGAAGCATGTACATTCCAAAAATCAAAATTGTTATTATCATACAGCGAATCATCAAGCAGAGTATCATGCCATTTTTCTAAAGCATTTATTCCGAAATAATATCTGTTTTCCGGCAGTCTGTTAAAACAGGAAGGTATCTGCATAACCATGTTTGCATAGATTTTCTTAATATCAGGCGTTTTAACTTTATCGCCAATAAATATCAATAATGTCGCGCTGTCAAGCCCTTCTATTGATGTTAGGTATTTGTCGTCGCGTCTGCCATAAATATGCAGAATATTATTTTGCTCGTAACCGCAGATTAATCCGAAATCCACAATCCCCCTCAAAATCACCATTTTTCCATTATTAAGCGACTCGACCACTTTTTCATACCAGCGTGATTTATTTGCCTGAAAATCCTTTTCGCTCACGAAAATATGATTATAGCCGATTGCGGAAAATACTCTGTCTGCAAGCCTCGAATCGAATTTGGTATGAGATAACGGTCCTACAAACGAATCTCCGGTGTAAATTTGAGTAAAAACGTCATTTGTAAGTCCCGAAAAGAACGGATAATCGAACCGCTCGTCTTCATTCAAACTCTCCATTAACATACGCATACAAATATTAAAGTGATAATTTTCGCCCCAGTCATCAAAAAATTTTCTTATGTTTTTCTCAATTATCATTCTTTTTTTCTCCTGTCCAAAATATAAATCCCCTACGTAAACAACCCGTATCCGCTAAACTTCAAAAATATCGCGCCGATTATCATAATCACGGGCGCAACGGCCATAACGCTGTCGAATCTGTCTAATATTCCGCCGTGTCCCGGAAATATCGACCCGAAATCTTTTACGTTATAATTTCTCTTAATCGCAGAAGTAGATAAATCCCCAAGTATCGCGATTACCGAAGTCGCAATCCCCGCGCACGCAAGCAATATATAATTAGGCTCGGCGTTGGCAAATCTTTCTATGTTTACCCTTGCGACTATAAATCCGTATAATACAAAAGCGGCGGCGCAAAATATTATCCCGCCGATTATTCCCTCTATCGTTTTATTCGGAGAAACGTCTCTTATACTGAGCGGCAGTTTGTGCCGCCCGAAAATTTTCCCTGTAAAATACGCAAAAGTATCTGTCGACCACGCTCCGATAAATATCATCAGATATAAAATATCGCCGTATGGCAATTCTCTTGTTATAATTATACTTGTAAACGATATAGTCACAAATACAGTAGCAAAAAAACATAAGGCTATATCGTTTGTAGAATTTTCTTTTCTCGCGAAAACCGCCGCGTAAAGCAAATAAAACAAATAAAATATGACTATAAGCATGATCGCTTCGTTGCTTACGTATCTTATCAGCAACGGCACTAAAAAAGAAACAAGCATAGACGGGGCGGATATTGCGTATTTCGACATTATCCCCACGCATTTTAATAATTCTATCGTCCCTATAAAAGAAGCCGTCGCTATCGCTATATCAAAAATTACAGTATGCGAAAAAAACAAAATGGGAACAAATATCAAAAGCGCAACAATTCCGGTTAAAATACGAGTCAGCATTTTTTATTTATACTCCTCCGTAACGTCTTTTTCTGTTTGAATAATCAAAAATAGCCTCGTTTAATATTTTTTCATTAAAATCCGGCCAGAGAACATCGGTAAACCAGAACTCAGAATACGCGCACTGCCATAACAAAAAATTAGACAGTCTTTTTTCCCCTGCGGTTCTTATAATCAAATCCGGGTCTTTCTGCCCCTGCGTATGCAGTTCTTTCTCAAGCATTTCAGCCGTGATTATATTACCGCCGTTTCGTTTAAAAGCCCTGTTGGCCGCGCTAACTATCTCGTCGCGCCCGCCGTAATTCATGGCTATATTTAATTTCATAGTTTTACCGAGGGTTTTTACCTGAATATCTTTCATTTTAGAGAACATTTTAAAATTGATTTCTTCAAATTTAGAAATATCGCCGATAAATCTAATTTCAGCGTCATATCTTGAAAATTTAACGAGAATTTCATCTAAATATTTATTGATCATTTTCATTAAAATATCAATTTCTTCGCTGGGACGCGTCCAGTTCTCACTTGAAAAAGCGTAAAAAGTAAACGCTTTGAGTTTTATTTTTATGCAGTACTCTACAATTTTTCTGAATACTTTAGCTCCCTGCGCATGACCGGCAGTACGCGGCAGCCCACGTTTTGTTCCCCAGCGTCCGTTGCCGTCCATGATAAACGCGATATGTTCGGGCATATTTCCGGATTCCTGTAATTTTAAGATATTCGAATTATTTTTTTTATTATCAGTTTCTTTTAGAACAGCCATGAAATATGCCCCCGTAATATAATAATAAGCCTAAATCTCCATGATTTCTTTATCTTTTTTTACAGTTATCGCATCAATTTCTTTTATATATTTATCAAGCAAATCCTGAACTTCTTTTTCGGATTTTTTCTGTTCGTCCTCTGACATTTCGCTTTTTTTCTTCATGTCTTTGAATTTTTCGTTTGCGTCGCGGCGTATGTTTCTCAAGTGAACTTTTGCCTCTTCGCTCATCTTTGCGACTTGTTTAGTTAAATCTTTTCTTTTTTCCTCAGTAAGAGCCGGAAGATTTAATCTTATAAACTTGCCGTCGTTCATCGGGTTTATTCCAAGATCCGACGCGTTTATCGCTTTTTCTATTGATTTAATAGAAGTCGCGTCCCACGGGCTTATAACAATCGTTCTAGCGTCGGGGATTTTAATTTCGGCCATCTGGTTTATCAGAGTGGGAGTTCCGTAATAATCCACATGAATCTTATCGAGTATAGCGGGGTTAGCCCTGCCTGCGCGGACTGTAGAGAGCATGTGCTCGTATCCGCTTATTTGTTTTTTCATTCTCTCTTCAAATTCTTTTAAATCTGCTTTCATAAATTTTATCCTCCTGATTAATATATAAAATTTTATATATATTTCGTTTTTATTTTGTTTATTTTTCTATCACTTTTCTATCATTGTACCGATTTTTTCGCCTTTTAACGCTTTTATTATGTTCTCCGGGTCGTCTATGCCTATAACCCATATAGGTATATTATTGTCCATCGAAAAAGACGCGGCAGTGTTGTCCATAACCCCTAAATTTTCGTCGTTTATTATTTTTTGGTAATTTAAATTGGCAAACATTCTCGCGTCGGGGAATTTAAGCGGATCCGCCGAATAAACCCCGTCAACATTGTTCTTGGCAAGTAAAACTATATCGGCATTTATTTCAGCCGCTCTTAAAACAGCCGCCGTATCAGTAGTAAAATACGGACTTCCTGTTCCGCAACCGAAAATACAAACCCTGCCCTTTTTCAGGTGTGACAACGCCTTGTTCCTGATATATGGCTCGGCAACCTGATTCATTTCTATTGCGCTCATAACTCTTGTTTCTATACCGTCAGATTCGAGAACATCCTGTAAAGCCAGCGAATTAATCATAATCGCCATCATGCCCATGTGGTCCGCTCTCACCCTGTCCATTGATTTGCCGAACGAACCGCGCCAGATATTTCCCCCTCCGACGACTATTCCGAAAGATATTCCCATATCCATACAGATTTTTATTTTCTGGCTTATATTTTTAAGAACATCGTAGTTTAAAATCCCGCTTCCGCCCTTGCTCAGAGCTTCGCCCGAAAGTTTAAGCAAAACTCTTTTGTATTTTATAGTATTTATTTGTTCATCTAAAATAAAATCTCCCCGCTTTCTTACCTATTATTAATTATTATACTAAAACTATATCTATTATACAAGAGATTATATATAAAAAATCAATTTATATATTAATAATATTTTACTCTTTTTTCTTTGATTTGTAAATATCTTTTGTAAATTATAAATAAAATTTATTGTGGAACGCGTTTTATTTTAATTTGCTTAAAGAGAAGAACGCCGACTTATAAATCATGCGTTCTTCTAAAGCTACTGCTAATTAATTTGATTTTTAATTTTAATAATCAAGTTCTTTTTCGCCGCGGGGCGATATTTTCCCTTGTTCAACGTCCGACACAAGCTCAAAAACCCATTTCTGGTTATTCGCCGATCCGCCCGACCACAAGTGAATTTTATGCCCTTCGTCTTTTGAAACTCCGTCAACGTCAAGAATCCTTTTCTTTGCCACCAAATTACAAACAGAGAAAATAGGCAGGTCAACATCGGCAAAATCGTCAAGAAGAACGCTGTCGTCGTCTTTCAGAGCTGTTTTCTTCTGGGGTTTCAGTATCCATTCATGGCTGCCCTCAGATTCCGGAGCCGCTGTAACAGTAACGTCCTGACCGTCTCCTATATCATCGACTCCGCCGTCAATATCAAGATAGCCGTCCGGCGAGCCTAACGCTCTGATTTTATATATAATAGTAACAGTTCCGGTATCGGCGTTTTCTTCTTCCCTGAGTTTTTCAAATACAAACATCTGCTCCGCTTTTCCCGAGTACGCTTCCTGACAAACTCCGCCCCATTTATCGGCTTCAAGATATAAACTGCTGTTTGGCGACCACAGATAATATCTTGCCCCGGGTATTATTTCATATCCGGTTTCGCCTGACATATATATATCCGGCGCGGGGAGATCTGCGGGGTCAGTCGGCGGTTCTGTCGGAGGCTCGGTCTCTTTTTCAGTCGGAGGCTCTGTCGGCGCAGGGGGATCTGTCGGCGTTTCTTCTTCGGTCTGCGCTTCTGTTCCGGCATTATTATTTTCAGTGGCTTTTGCGTCATCTGCTTTTTCGCCGCACGCAAAAATAAACGGCAGGCATAAAGTCAATATCAGCAATATCGCGGCAATTCTACTTATTCTCTTTAATTTTTTCATAATAAATCACACTACTCCTTTATTCGATTTTATTTTACTTGAATTTTACTTTATATCTATTATACAAAATTTTTATTTAAATATAAATAGTTTTTATTAAATTTTTATAAATTTTCTTTTATCGCTTTTTTACAAATAACTTTTAGCTTATATTTTCTGTTTTAGATTTTTGTGATTTGTTTTTATTAATAATATCTTCAATCGAAGTTTTTACGGAGACGGCTGACGTTTCAATCGAATTTTTTACAGATGCAGCAGACGCTTCTATTGAATTTATCACAGACGCGGCAGAAGACGATATTATATTGACCAAATCTTTTTCTTTTGATTCTTTTGAAATTTCAGGAGATTTTGTCTCAGCGCCAATATCAATTTCAATATCGCGGTAATCCTTAAGATTGCGCTTCGCAACCGACATCATTAGTTTTATCCTGTTTTCCTGATTTATTTTTGTTGCCCCGGGGTCGTAATCTATGGCGACTATATTCGCTTCTGGATTTCTTTCTTTTATTTTTCTTATCATGCCTTTGCCTATTATATGATTTGGCAGGCAGCCAAACGGCTGTGTGCATACGATATTTCCCGCGCCGGCATGTATAAGCTCAACCATTTCGGCTGTCAGAAGCCAGCCCTCGCCCATTTTTACCCCGTGCGAGATATAATCTTTTACCCCGTCCATAGTTACGTCAAATCTTACAGGCGGCGTAAATCCGCTGTTTTCTTTTATCGCAGATATAACGCCGGACTGCTTTTTCAAAAGCCATTTGTAAACAAAATTATATGTGTTTGCTTTTATAAAACGCTTGCCGTATAATTTTCTGTCAATCACCGAATTTGTCACGCAGTACATGCAGAAATCCAGAAGTCCGGGAACAACTACTTCCGCTCCTACCGATCTTAAAAACTCTTCTAAATCATTGTTTCCCAGAGGCGAATATTTTACATATATCTCCCCTACTATGCCGACTTTTATCTTAACTTCAGTTCTTCTTTCGACTTTATTAAAAATATCTATTATTTTTTTATATGTATTTTTTACAGTTTTATACGAGATCATTTTGCCTTTTTTAAATAAATTATTGCAGATTTCAAAAGCTTCGTTTTCCGCTTTTTCAGAATCGTTTTTAATTATTTCATAAGGCTTGCATTGATTATATAATAACATTATCAAATCGCCGAACAAAATAGAATAAAATAATTGAAAAGCCATCGGGATATTTATTTTAAAAGAAGCTTTTTTGTCAAGCCCGGAAAAATTCAGAGATATAACGGGAATATATCCGTAGCCTCTTTTTTCCAATGCTTTTCTTAACAGGTGTATATAATTTGAAGCCCTGCACCCGCCGCCTGTCTGGGTTATCATCAGGGCGGTTTTATTTTTATCGTATCTCCCGGATTCAAGCGCGTCTATAAACTGCCCGATAACCAGTAAAGCCGGATAACACGTATCGTTATGCACGCTTTTTAATCCCGCGTCGGCTATCTGATTGCCTGTCGTTTCGAGAAGTTCGACGTTATACCCGTAATTCTGCATGATTTTGCCTATCAATTTAAAATGCACAGGGAGCATATTCGGAATTAAAATAGTATAATCTTTTTTCATTGATTTTTTGAATACCGGATATGTAAATTCATGATTTTTTGCGTTTTTCAAATTTTTTACCTCGTTATTTATTGTTTAATATTTTCGATCATTTTAAAATAATCTTTTTTTAGAATATGAAAAGAGCTTATGTGTTCTGGATTTACAAGCGTAAATCCGGTAGAATGATAAACATGCTGCGCGCGGAGATTCTCATCTTTTGTGCCGAGATATAATTTTTCTTTATTAAGAACCTCAAACGCGAATTTTTGCGAGAGATACATTGCTTTTTTGCCGTATCCTTTGCCTTTTTCGGTAATTACAATACGTTTCAATTCAACTTGCGTGTCATGCAGCATATCGCGGAAATCAATAAATCCGACAGAATACTTTTCATCAGTTTCGACGATAGCCTGAAAAAAATTGTTGTCCCCGAATTTTTCTATGCGTAAACCTAAAGGCCAGTTGCCAACCCAATCTGTACTGTCTTTATCGCGCTCTGCTATATCGATAAAATCATAATCGTCTATATTAGCAGTACGCAGTCGCAAGTTATCATATGAAGTCATAACTTCAGTTTTTTCGATACAGCGAAACGCGCCGTGCATAAAATTAGATATGGCATTTCTGTAAAATTCACCCGCATCCGAATCAGTTTTCGCCCGTTTTTCGCAAAATTCTTTAATCCACGGTTTAAACTCGTCAAAAGCAAGGGCGATTTTAGGATTATTTATCAATAATTCTTTAAAATGCTGTAAAAATATCATTTTAGCTTCTCCTTTATTTTTCCCCGCTGACGGCAAGCATGCTTCTTATCCTGATTTTCGCCGCGCCGAGATTGTTTATTTCGTCAATTTTTATCTGCGTATATAATTTCGAATTTTTTTCGAGAATCTCACGCACTTCGTCAGTGGTGATCGCGTCTATCCCGCAGCCGAACGATACTAACTGAATAAGCTCGGCGTTTTTGCGTTTTGATACAAACTCAGCCGAATTATATAATCTGGCATGATATGTCCACTGGTTTAAAACTTTAGTTTTGGGTTTTGTTTTAATTATAGCAGAAGCGACTTCCTCGGTTATTATAACGCACCCGAAAGAATTAAGCATTTTATCTATGCCGTGATTTATTTCTGGGTCTATGTGATACGGCCTGCCGCATAAAACTATAAGCTTATGATTATTTTCACCTGCGAATTTTATCGCATTTTCACCCTCTGATAGAATCACTTCGTAATATAAATCCTGACTTTTATACGCTTTGTCTATCGCGTTTTTTATAATTTTTTTGTTTGTTTTTGTTTTATCGAAATTTTCCAAAGAGTTAAAATATTGCATGAATTTTTTAACGAATATTTTTTTATTTGAAACGTCAAAATAGGGCATCATGAAATTTATATTATGCAAGCCGCTCATGTTTGCTTTTAAAAGTTCCGGATAATACGCTACTACCGGACAATTATAGTGATTATCGCTTATTTTTTCATCAAAATTATATGTCATGCACGGATAAAATATATTATTTATGTTTTTGCTTATCAAATTTTCTATGTGTCCGTGAATAAGTTTTGCGGGATAACACATTGTATCCGACGGAATAGAATGCTGTCCGGTCTGATATAAATCCCTTGAAGATATATCCGAAACTTCTATGTTAAATCCAAGATTTGTCCATAAAGTATGCCAGAACGGGAGCATTTCATAAAGATTTAATCCAAGAGGCATGCCGATAGTTTGCATGTCCGGATATTTCTGGCTTGAATTTATTATGCTTTTTATATAATCCAGTTTAAAATGATACATATTCGGCAATTTTTCGTTTTCTCTTATTCCAAGCGGCTTCTCGCATTTATTTCCTGAAATATATCTCTTACCGTTTGAAAATTTATTTACGGTTATGCCGCATTTATTTGTGCATAATCCGCAGTTTGTAGTATTTGACGAATGCGTGAATTTATTTAATTCTTCTAAAGATAAAACACTGGTCACGTCAACCCCCGGTTCTGCGGCGGGGGTTGTTTTTTCTTTAGCGTAAACCGCGCACCCGAAAGCTCCCATCAGTCCGCTTATATTCGGACGTATGACGTTTCTTTCTATCTTTTTTTCAAAAGCCCTGAGTATCGCGTCGTTTAAAAAAGTTCCTCCCTGAACGACAATATTTTCGCCGAGTTCAGAAGCGTCGTGTATTCTTATGACTTTATACAGGGCGTTTTTCACAACGCTGGTCGATAATCCCGCAGATATATCCCCGATCGAAGCCCCTTCTTTCTGCGCCTGTTTTACAGAAGAATTCATGAAAACCGTACATCTTGAGCCTAAGTCAACCGGATTTTCGGCATATATCCCCGTTTTGCAAAATTCTTCGACAGTATATCCCATGCTTTTGGCGAAACTCTCGATAAAAGAACCGCACCCCGAAGAGCAAGCCTCGTTGAGCATTATATTATCTATCGCGTCGTTTTTTATTTTAAAGCATTTTATGTCCTGACCGCCAATATCAAGAATAAAATTTACTTTCGGGTTAAAATATTTCGCGGCCTTAAAGTGCGCGATTGTCTCAACAATGCCGAAATCTATAGAGAAAGCGTTTTTTATCAGTTCTTCGCCGTACCCTGTGACGGCGGCTGATTTAATAATTATTTTTGGGGTTGGGTTTTGCGGTGCGCCGGGGTCGCCGCGCCCTACGCATAACTTCCTGATATATTTAAATTGCTCAAGAATAATATCTACGGGATTTCCGCCGTTTGCCGTATAATAACTGTATAAAATCCCGTAATCTTCGCTTACGAGAACTATTTTTGTCGTAGTGCTTCCGCAGTCTACGCCGAGATACGCATTTCCTGAGTATGTATTTATATCAGTTTCGTTTAATTTATTTTCTGAATGTCTTTTTATAAACTCGCTATATTCTTCTTCGTTTTTAAATAAAGGCTCGCTGTGCTGTATGTTATCCGGCATATTTGCGGATTTATTCAAAAGCGAAACAACATCTTCGTATTTATATACAAAATTGCTGTTATCAGCCGAAATCGCCGCCCCCAAAGCGACGGCATACGGAGCAATCTCAGGGAAAACGGCATTGCTCTCAGATAATTTTAAAGTTTCTTTGAATCTGTTTCTCAATCCCTCGAAAAAATATAAAGGCCCGCCCAAAAATAATATATTTCCGGTAATATCTCTGCCCTGCGCGAGTCCGGTTATCGTCTGGTCAACTACGGCCTGAAAAATACTCGCGGCTATATTTTCTTTTTTCGCTCCTTGATTTAATAGAGGCTGTATATCGCTTTTTGCGAATACCCCGCAGCGCGAAGCTATCATATATATTTTTTCAGCCTGTAAACTTAATTTATCAAGTTCTTCGTTTGAAACGTCTAATAAAAGCGACATCTGGTCTATAAACGCCCCGGTTCCGCCGGCACACGAGCCGTTCATTCTCTCCTCAAGCCCGCCTTTGAAAAAAATAATCTTCGCATCTTCTCCGCCAAGCTCTATAACGCAGTCAGTATCCGGATAATATTTTTTAACCATTTCGCCGGTAACAAATACTTCCTGAACAAACTCAAACCCGCAGGTTTGCGCAACCCCCTGCCCCGCAGAACCTGTCACAGTTATTTTTATCTCGTTTTCGCCTATAATATCTTTTGCAAGCTCTATGAGTTCCGCAGTTTTTGCCCTGACCTGCGATAAATGGCGGCTGTAGCATTTATAAATTATTTCGTCGTTTTCGTCCAGTATAACTATTTTAACAGTAGTCGAACCTATATCGATTCCCATTTTGTAAATCATTTTTATTATATGTATCCTCCCAAAATTACAGGCTCGTTTTCATCATATAGCTGCACTATTATACTATATTTATATGTATAATATATGACTAATCAGTAATAACAATTCATGTTTTACAATAATATTACTTTGCCTGTTTAAACTCAGTTTAAATTTTTTATTTTTTCTGTATAATTTATTATCGTAATTTTTTATTATTATTTTTATAAAAAATATTGACATATATGCGATTAAATTCTATAATATCATTAATGTGATTTTTACCTAACAAAGGAAATACAATTATGAAAAAGAAAAGTTTGAGTTTTATAATTGCAATTTTAATATTATTTTCGCTAATGCCTATAAGAGTTTTATCTGCGGAAAAAATTTATTTTACCGCAGCTCCCACAGCGTCTGTCGTTTTGGTGAACGATAAAGAAGTTTCTTTTGATTCTTATAATATCAACGGCAATAACTATTTCAAACTCCGCGATTTAGCATATATTTTAAATGGCACAGGATGTCAGTTTGAAGTTATCTGGGACGGCGGACTTAATGCGATAAATTTAATAAGCGGCGAGCCTTACACGGAAGTCGGCGGCGAAATGACCACCAAAGGAACAGCGAGAAAATCCGCGGCCGAAACAACATCGAAAATTTATCTTGACGGCGAAGAAATAAACTTAAACGCATACAATATCAGCGGCAACAATTATTTTAAATTACGTGAAATAGGCAAAACATTCGATTTTCGTGTGGATTGGGACGGCGACAAAAATACGATTATTATTGATTCAAACAAAAGTTATTATCCGGAAACCGACGAGTTTGAGTCTATATTATTTAAAACAATTCCAGATGCAAACGGACAGTCTATCATAAAAGGCGTTACAATAATTTTTAACGGCAGATTTGAAGAAATTATACCTGAATATTTTACAGAAATATTATTATCAAGAAACAATAAAATAATTGTCAATAAATTAATATATGATGATTTTGAGCAAAATACAAAAGATGACCGAGTAAAGACATATTTTACTTTTACGTTTGAAAAAGAAATAGATTTATTCGGTATATACCAGTTTTCGGGAAGTTATAGAGGCGAACTGTTTATGACAGAAGAATTTAACATATCGGAGCCGCCGAAACCCGACGCAGAAGATTTTTATTTCGCAATGTTAGAATTTCTTTACAAAGATAGTGTAAAATATGCTTTAATAGATGTTTTTATACGTTTTAACGGAACGCACGATTATATAAATCCCGACGACTTTACTGATATGAAGCTGACCAAAGACGGAACCGTTGTAAATGTTAAACCAGTATATAAAAATAGGTTCAGCCAATTTGAGTGGTTAGGGGACGGAACGAATTTTTATTTCGAGTTTGAAAATGAAATAACCGAACCTGGCGTTTATAGTTTTTCCGGTAAATACATGGGAGTTCCGTTTAAAATTGCTTCTGATATAATAATTGAATCTTCTATTACTGACGAACCTGCGAATCCTGATGATATAAATAATACAATTAGCTATGTGTATTATACAAATAAAAATGAACAGGCGATTTCTATAAATGAATTTGTATTTTCCTTTTCCGGAATGCAGAATTCATTCTATCAATCTGATTTAACGGATTTAAAAATAACTTTAAACGGGGAAGAAATAGATTTTGAATTTGAAGATTATGCGGTCAGATATTTAGATGTTGTACCAAATAGTTTTGAAACAAGTTATAATTTAATTTTAAAAGAACGTTTCACTGCTCCCGGAGTGTACGAAATAACGTGCAAATATATGGGAAAAGAACTCAAGTCAGGGGAAATTACCGTTTTTCCGTAAAAACAAATAAAAACCGAATGTGATCAAAAGCAGGTAATTAATTTTTTTCAAATAGATAAAGGTGATAATAATGAAAACGGCGAATAACGAAAAGACCGACTACAGAATACGTCTTACTAAACAAATAATCCGGCAAAACCTTGTGCCCCTTATGAAAAAATATCATATTTCAAGAATATCAATAAAAATGCTGTGTGAGCGCGCCGGAATTAACCGGAGTACATTTTACTCCCATTACGCGGACATTTATGATTTGCTTACGCAAATTCAGCAGGAAATTATCACCGAACTTTCAGAACATATTTCAGGCAGCGCATTTTCCGAGCAAAACAAACTTACTGTTGAGGCTCTGGAGCAAATACTGAATTATGCTAAATCAAACGCCGAATTGTTCGAGGTATTATTAAGCGATAACGGAGATTTCGCGTTCCAGCGTGAAATCATGCTCCTCGCCCAGCAAAAAACCATTCAGACGCTTCAGGATATGAAACAGCTTTCTCCCAATGTTTCGGAATATTTGCAATATTTTGTCGTAAACGGGGCATTGAGCTTAATCCAAAAATGGCTTTCAGACGGCGCGAAAGAATCAGTTCCAGAAATGGCAGAACTTTGCTCAACGCTTCTTTTCAAGGGGCTTTCAGGTTTCAAAGTTAATTAAAAATATTAATTAATTTTAAAAATATATTGGCTGTGTCGTAAAAAGGCACAACCCATTTTTTATTTTTATGATAATCCGACAAGTTTTTTATTTATGTTGGTTTACTTTCATTTTATACAACATTGACGGTTGAAAAACAACACAATGTATGATATAATACATATATGTTTATATGTATTAGGGAGGTGGCAGGTACGGATATATTTGCCAATATTATAATTCAACGCAAAAAGGCGGTAATAATTATATTTGCCGTTGCCGCTGTTATATGCGTTATACTTTTTCCAACGGTGATTATAAAATATAACATGGCGGAATATTTACCTCCGGAAGCGCAGTCAACAAAGGCATTGAACCTGATAACCGATGAATTTACTAACGCTTTGCCAAATGCCGATGTGACTGTGCAGAATGTTTCACTGATGGAATCTCTGTTATTCAAAAACGAGCTCGAAAAGCTTGAGCATATATCAGAAGTTATATGGCTCGATGATATATTTGATTTGCTTCAGCCTCTTGAAATGGGCGACAGCGATACTATTGAAAGCTTTTATAAAGAAACAACCGCATATTATTCTGTCGTAGTTATCAAAGGCAAAGAAAAAGAAGGCATAAGAGAAATCCGCGCGCTTCTCGGGGACAGGGGAAATGTGACCGGAGAGGCTTCAGAAATCGAATTTGTGCAGTCGGCCACGGGTACAGAAGTCAGAAACGCGATGGTTATTTTATTGCCGGTAATAATTTTGATTCTGATTCTTTCGACGACTTCATGGATCGAGCCGTTATTGTTTTTGGCGGCGATAGGCCTGTCTGTCGTCATAAATATGGGGACAAACGTTTTTTTTGACGGCGTAAGTTTTTTGACAAACGCTGTAACGCCTATATTGCAGCTTGCCGTATCGCTCGATTACGCAATTTTTCTGCTTCACAGTTTCGGCAAATACCGCAAAACCGGAATAAACGTTGAGGAAGCTATGCGCGAGGCTATCAAAGAAAGTTTTTCTACGGTCGCCGCAAGCGCGTCAACGACTTTGTTTGGATTTATGGCTCTGCTGTTTATGGATTTCCGGATAGGCTCTGATTTGGGTGTAAGCTTAGCTAAAGGGATTTTATTCAGTTTTATTTCAGTTATGGTATTTTTACCCGCTCTTACTATGTGCGTGTATAAAGCCATAGACAAAACGCATCACAGGGAATTTATGCCCACTTTCGCCAATATAAATAAATTTTTGAAACATTTGGGAATACCGGCGGTATTACTTGTAGTGATAATTATAATCCCGTGTTTTCTCGGGCAAACTCAAACTGATTTTTTATACGGCTATCAGGCGGCTTTTGATGAAATGACAGGGCAAAAATACGCTTCTGCCGAAGAGCCGAGAACTACAGCCATGGTTCTGCTTGTGCCTAAAGGCGATATAATCAAAGAAGAAATGCTTGGAAATGATTTGCTGGACCTCGCGCATGTTACATCGGTTATGTCTTACGCAAAAACAGTCGGGTCGGGAATCCCTCCGGAATTTCTCGAAAAATCAATAACAGACCAATTTTATTCGAAAAATTTTGCACGGCTGGTCGTGTATATAGATACGCCGCAGGAGGGCGAAGCCGCATTTAAAACAGTAGAAGAAATTACGGCGGCGGCGGAAAAATATTATCCCGGCGGAATCTATTCAGTAGGACAAAGCGCGAATCTGTATGATATAAAAACAGTTGTGCAAAAAGATAACAACCGAACGAATCTGATCGCAATAATCGCTATATTTATAGTATTGTTAATTACTTTCAAATCAGGAACACTTCCGTTTTTTTTGCTGCTCACAATAGAATCGGCTATATGGATTAATCTGTCTATACCGTATTTTACAGGCACTTCTATAAATTATATAGGCTATCTGGTTTTAAACACGGTACAACTCGGAGCGACTGTGGATTATGCAATTTTATTAGCGGTGACATATATGCGAAACCGTAAGATTATGCCTAAAAAAGAAGCTATGCATGAAGCTCTCGGCAGTTCTTTCCGGTCTATACTTGTATCAGCGGTTACACTGTCAACGGCAGGGTTTACGCTTGCGGGAACTTCGTCTAACCCGTTAATCGCGGACATAGGGGTGTTGCTTGGGAGGGGGACGCTGCTGTCAATGGCTATGGTTTTGATATTTCTGCCCGCCATGCTGACTATTTTTGACGGATTGATTGGAAAAAGCACTTACAAATCAAATTTTATTAATATTACTAAAAATAAATCTCGCGGGGAGGCGGATAAATTATGAAAAAACTAAAAATAATTATTATATTGCTGCTTATATTTTTACCGGTTATAAATATGCCCGCAATATCATTAGAAGGAGAAGGAAGCGATACGGAGAATACCGGATTATCTGTTTCGGAATCGGAAGCTTCTGCGTCAGTCACAGAAAAAGACGAAGTAATCTACGCCCGTTTGTCAAGCGACGGAAAAGCGCAGAATGTTTACACAGTAAATCATTTTGTTCTTGCCGAAAGCGGCAGCTTTTGCGACTACGGAAATTATAGTTCTGTTGTCAATCTGACAGACATTCAGCCTATCGCTTTTTCAAATGGTACTACAGAAATAAAAACGGCAGGCGAAAATTTTTATTATCAGGGGTATTTAGAAAATAATGATTTACCGTGGATTTATATTATCGAATATTATCTCGGCGGGGAAAAAATCGAGCCTGACGAACTTGCGGGGAAATCCGGCGGACTTGAAATAAAAATTAAATCTGTTAAAGACGAAAAAATAAATGAAATATTTTATAATAATTACATGCAGCAAATAACAGTCATGCTGAAAATAGACAAATGCAATAATATAAAATCTGACGGCGCAACTGTCGCAAACGCGGGAAAAAACCGAATGCTTGTATTTACTGTCATGCCAAAACACGACGCGGATATAACTATTACCGCCGAAGTTATGGATTTCGAAATGGCGGGTATCGAAATAACTGCGATGCCGTTTTCAATGAATATAGAACTGCCAGATACTGACAATATGATCGAAGAATTCACCCTGTTGGCAGAAGCTATAACGGAACTTAACGACGGGGTCGGCAAATTGAAAGACGGAGCGTCTGAATTAAATTCGGGTTCTGAAAAGTTAAAAAACGGGTCGTCTGATTTTAATGGCGGATTGACTCAGCTAAGCGCAAATTCTACGCAAATAACGGATGCGTCATCCCAGATAAAAGACGCGTTATATCAAATTGTTTATTTATTAAAAGACGCAGACAATATAGTTGATATGTCTGAACTTATAAAATTGCCCGGCGCGCTCACTCAGTTATCGGACGGTTTAAGTCAAGTTTCGGAAGGAATGATTCAATTAAAAGAGGGTTACGCGCTTGCGTACGCCGCATTGGACGAAGCAATAATAAATATACCCGATTATCAGCTCACCGAAAACCAGTTGTTCGGATTATATCTGAAAGCCGACGATACCGAACGCGAACTGATTCTTAAAATGGGGGAAATTTATATTGCCGCTATGACGGTCAAAGGCACATACGAACAAATCCAAACAGCATTTGCTGCCGTAATCCCGACTTTAGAGACACTTTCCGGTTCTGTTGATTTTATAACCGGAACATTAAAAGATATATCAGGGCAAATCAATGATGCGCTGTCCGGAATTGATATATCGGCGCAGATAAATCAACTTGCGGACGGCATGGCTGAACTGTCCGGAAATTATGACGGTTTTCATGACGGATTAGTATTATATATAAACGGCGTGGCTGAACTGTCTGCCGCATATTCTGAAGTTGACGACGGTATGGCGGGATTAAACGACGGAATCTCAGAAATATCTGCGGGAATTTCAGAATTAAACAGCGGCACGGAACAACTGGCTGACGAAACGTCTGGCATGCCTGAACGAATTAAAAACGAAATTGACAATTTGACAAGCGAATACACAAGCTCAAACTTTGAAGCTGTATCTTTCATGTCCGAAAAAAATGAAAACGTCAGCTTCGTGCAATTTGTATTTAAAGCCGACGGTATTGAAAAACCTAAAACAGAAAAAAGAATATTAACAGAAGAAAAACAACTGAATTTTTGGGACAGGCTTGTAAATTTGTTTGTTAAATAATATTGTATGTTTTTTATTGAACTCAAGCCGCACCATGCGTAGATTACGCACGGTGCGGCTTTGTATAAATATATCAGAATTTTTGAACTTTTATGATTTTATGCGTTTACGTATATAATCGCCAATTTTCACATCTTCGTTCTGCATGTGATAGATCAGCCATTTTATCACGGTTTCGCGGATGTCTTTGATTAATTCATCTGACGAGCCGTTTTCGATAAAATTTTCCACCAATTCGTCAACCGTCGTTTTGAATTTATCATGTATCAGTTTATGTTCTTCATATCCAGGGTAACCGTTTTCTATTTGCAGGGTTTCTTCGCTCTTAAAGTGATGAATTGTATATTCAACCAAAAACGTCAAAGTTTCCTGTAACATTTCTGCGGCTTTTCCCTGTTCGCATTGAGTAACTAAATTATTAACCATATCGCACAGGCTTTTATGCTGCCGGTCCACATGGGTGTTCCCCAATTCATATTTTTTATCCCAAACCAAACCGTTTTTTACACCGCTCAGCAAATATGTCCGCAGTTTATTTAAAACATCGTCAAAATCTATCGGCTTGCCCAAATGGCCGTTCATGCCCGCGTCAAGACATTTTACTATGTCTTCCCTGAAAGCATTGGCAGTCATAGCGATAATCGGAACTGTTTTAGCATTTGGTATATTAAGCGCGCGAATCTGACGCGTAGCTTCAAGCCCGTCCATTTCAGGCATCTGCATATCCATAAAAATCAATTCATATTTATTTGGATCCGCCGCGAACATTTCAAGGGCTTCCCTGCCGTTTTCCGCGCAGTCTATTTCAAGCAGTGTGGGCTCAAGCAGCGCAATAACTATTTCGCGGTTTATTTCCATGTCTTCTACAAGAAGTATTCGATGCCCTTCAAACTGGTCAATGGCTTCCTGAACCGTTTCTGTCATTTGATTCCCCTCCCCCAGTTTAAGTTTTACTATAAAAGAAAACGCCGACCCTTTTCCCAGTTCAGATTCAATCCATATCCTGCCGTCCATCATTTCCACGATACTTCTGGATATAGCGAGTCCTAAACCCGTTCCGCCAAATTTACGGGATGTGCTGCTTTCTGCCTGCTGGAACGACGTAAACAGTTTAGACTGCTGTTCTTCGCTTATGCCGATTCCGGAATCAATTACAGAAATTTTAATTGTGTACAAATCGTCTTCATTGCCCATAAATTTCGCTTCAAGTTTTATAGAACCATTTTCAGGCGTAAATTTAACCGCGTTGCTTATAAGATTTGTAATGACCTGTGATAAACGCTGGTCGTCCCCGAATAAATATGCAGGTATATTTTCGTCAATATTCACCGTAAAATTCTGGTTTTTTTCGTCTATTCTAAATTTATTGACATTTACCACTTGTGCGATCATCTTACAGAAATCAAAATCAGATTCAGAAAGATCAAATTTACCGGCCTCGATTTTTGACATATCCAAAATATCGTTGATGATACCCAGCAGGTGCTTTGATGCGCCGTCTATTTTATTAAAACAATCTTTCATACGGTTATTGTCCACCGCTGTCAAACCAATCGAAGCCATGCCGATTATAGCGTTCATCGGCGTGCGGATTTCATGGCTCATATTGGCAAGAAAAGAACTTTTTGCGTGACTTGCGGCCAAAGCTTCCTCTCGTGACCGTTTCAAAGCCGTTATATCATGAAACATCAGCATGATCCCGTTGTTTTTTTGCTGTTCGTCTATCATAGGGACCAATAATCCCGCGAAGTCTTCTGCTTCGACTCCGCTTTCCCTTTTGAAATAAAAAGTTATATCAAAAGAAATCGGGGTATTTATCTCGATTGCGTTATGGCTTTGCTTCAATAATTTTTCATGTGATATATCGTCCAGAAAAGGCGAAAGTATTTCTGTCAGGGTACGGCCCATAACATCCGCCGCATTTTTAAATCCCGTTTTGGCGATAAAATATTCCGTACAGAATTCGATTCGCTCAGTCTGGCTTAGAAACAAAATAATACTGGGAGAATTGGCAAGCAGAAGCGCCAGATACCTTTCACGTTCCCGTTGAATAAAAGTACTTGCCTTTTGCTGGTTCAAAACCGTTATATGCGCAGTTTTTTCCTGAGAAATGGCGTTTTTCAGGTGAACGATTTCACGGTTGAGCTTCCGGTTTTCACGTTCAAGCTGAGTGAGCCTGGACATCATATCGCTCTCTTCGTTGTTTATTTTATTAATATCCGTTTCTCCCACTTAACCACCCTCTTTCATTCAAAAAACAGATTTAATTTACAGAACACAAGCGCAAAAAGTATAATTATGAAACCGGTTATGCAATTTTCCGTCATTACCGGGCATCGGGCAAATTTCCCCGCCTGAATATCCCATCATAAACGGCTTCCCGCTATTTGTGAGATTTTCTTTTATCAGCCGGAGCTCGCTTTCCTGATCGGGCGCAAGCATTATATAACGCGTCACGCAAGGCAAAAGCAGGGTTGCCTGACGCTCTTTAAAATCAAGTATTTGTTTTAATCCTGCCTCGGCAGATTCAAAAATACCCGGCGCGTCAATGCTTCCCACAGCAAACGAAGTGCCCGCCGGCATTTCACCCCCGGTCAGGACAGAACCGTCTTCAAACAAAGTATAAAATCCCAGAGCCACAGGCTCTTTCGCATTGCCGTAATACAACATAAGCGGCGTTGTCGTAATATTTTCTTTGGTAATAGTCAGTCCGGCGTTAGCCAGATATTCCAGTATAGGCATATCATTTACTTCGCGCAGGACGGCTCCCTCGCTTTTTGTGATAACAGCCCGGCTATTAGAAATATTACGTTCAGGAATAGACGAAACGATAAATTTAGGGTCAACGGGCCCGTTCAGAAACATCATAGCGACGCCTGCCGGCAGATTTTTACCGTTGCATATCGTCTGTACCGTTTCATAATTAAAATCAATATTATTTGTAATCGATCCCCACATGGGTATACCGTGACAGGAATTATCCATTGCCGCAACCACTTCATAGCCGGCTACGTCTCTCATATAAGGCATAAAAGTAAAAATCATCGACGGATCATTTTCAGTTTTGGAACGGACGCGATTATATAGCTGATCAATTTCAGTTATATAATTTTCATAATTTATGCTGTCAGTCATTCCAACCTCAAAACTGACTTCGTCGCTTGTAAGCACAGTAAGATTCAAATCAAAAAGACTATAACCGTGTTCGTCTGCGCTTGCCATAGAAGTCATTCCGATGATATTAA
Organism: Oscillospiraceae bacterium; assembly: GCA_009783265.1. Classification (GTDB taxonomy): domain Bacteria; phylum Bacillota; class Clostridia; order Oscillospirales; family WRJC01; genus WRJC01. Next base: position 39,319 of record WRHM01000006.1, on the reverse strand, counting down.
ACGGCAGTTCTTTGCATAAAGCCGCAACAACCCCGCTTTCAACAAATTCAATATGGCAAAAAATCACCCCCCCTGAATTTTTCTTTAGAGCATTAAAATCAATCTGGCTTTTAATTTCACTGATTGCTTCGTCAATTTCATCAATTTCCGAAGTACGCGCCGTAAACATTTGAATCATAGATAAAATCTTCCTTTCTGTATTAAATATAATAATATCAGATTTTTTTGCATTAATTTATTTTATTTATAAATTTTTTTGATTTTATATTTTATTTTAAATACATTATATCATGTCTTAAAAAAATTTGTCAACTATATTTTATCAAAATGCCTTTTTACTCCGTTTTTTCCATTTTATCTATAAGCTTATCTATCGCTTTTGTTATTTTCGGCTCGTTTTTTTCATACCATGAAGCGAAATTTTTACTTTTAGAACTCATTAGTTCACGCATTACAAACCACGGATTGCCTATGCTCTCGTTATATATACTCGCGAAATTCAAATATGCCCCTTCTCTGATTATATCGAGCATTTTCGCCGACGTTTCGTCTCTCGCGTATTTTATCTTCATGGCTACGTCGAAATACGCAGGCGACACGCTTTTATAGCTTTCAGAGCCGAAAGCTTCCATTACGGCGCCGATTATTTCTTTTTTCTGGCAGTCTACCGGGACGCATAAAAGTGAAACGCCGTCCTGTATGCGCGAATAATATTTATCCTGAATTTCGTCATATTTGGGATACGGAACCATGCTGTAATCCGATTCCATGCTCCTTAAGTCTTTGGTCGCTATAGTAATAGAACCCGAAGAAATCAATATCTGATTATTTCTAAACATATCATAAGTATAATCCCAGAAATTATCGTTTGTATATGACCCTTCGTTATTGTATATAACGTCATATACTTTTTCAACAATATTTGCCAGTTTTTCATATTCTATATCAAGATACGGTATTCCGTCGCTGCCCATTTTTGTCATTTTTATATTTGAAGCCTGTAAAAATCCGTCTACCCTGTTCCCTTCGTATAAATCTATGCCATATAAATCATTTTCGTCCATTTTACCGTCGCCGTTTAAATCATTGTGTATGTCTTTTACTAAATCATACATATAATCTATAGTCCATTTGCCATCAAATACCGATTCGTATATATCCGGCAGATTATACTGACGCTGTACTTCGTTGTTTATAAACATAACCATACAAGTGACAAGAAGCGATAAATTGCTGTCTCCGACCGCGAAATGCAATTTTTGATTTATAGTCGTTTCATCGACAATAATTTTATTCCACCATGGTTCAGTTAAATTCAAATAAGGCAGGTCATGAAGATTCATTAATGATCCCTCAAGCGAAAGCGCCGGGATTCTTGCGGACCACCCCGCGATTAAATCATAAGAATTGTCGCCTGCGGCTATACTTGCCCTGAGTTTGGTCATTTCTGTATTATAATCCTGCCAGCCGCCGCCTTTTATAACATTTAATTTTATATTAAGCCTTTCTTCGACGTTTTTATCGCGCCTGTATAAAACATCGTTTATGATATCGCCGTTTTCTTTTTCTATGCCGAATTCAGGCACATCTGTATCCACGTCGCAGTCCCCGCGAGTATGTATATTCACCGTAACTCCTTTGAAATCAAGATCCGCCGGGAGAGAATCTTTTATTATTTCATCAGAATCTTCCACATTTTCAAGAGAATCAAAATTTAAATTACTTGTTGAAACGTTTGTATCCGGAGTTTCCGTCCCCGAATTGCATGAAGTCAATACAAAAGACAGTAAAATTAAAATAAAAATAAATTTCATTAAATTTCTGTTGATATTCATAAAATATTTTCTCCTTTTATTCATTCTGTTCGCATTATATATCCGAAAAATTCTGTGGTTATAATTATATCATATACAGTTTATTATTACAACGAATTTTTTATAAAAATTCCGATTTGATTTTCCGCAATTCTGTCGCGCTTTTTATACTAATTTTTTAATTGTTAAAAATAGTTAAAAAATATATAAAATTAATGATATAATATAAAAAACAAATTAAAGATACTTCGATTTTACGCTAAGCGCAAAAAAATCCCGGAAGCTACCGGGATTTAAGCGTAAGAATGGGAGGCTGGTCGGCTTATTTCACCATGCTGTCAGCCGAACAGCAGGAACATTATATTATGAAGCAGGAAGAATAATCGTGAATTAAAAAATAGTGATTATTTTCCGATATTTCAAATATAATATAACTCCTGTTTTATACATAACGCGTGTGAAGTTCGCCAAGATTTATACGCGATTTTAAATCGTTGCATATATTTACGTTTGCGAAAACTTCAGCGGCGTTTCTCATACCTACCAGAGCGACGTCAACGAGCGGATTTGACAGTACAAACTGCAACAGAGCCGGAGTATAATCAAAAGAATTTTCAGGATTTACTGTTTGTATCCATTTTTGAAAAGTACCGGACGTCACAGTACGCATAGATATTATTCCCATCTTTTGTTTTTCGGCTTCATAAATACTGCCGCATTTAAAGCTCGGATCATACGGGTGCTGAAATATAAAATTATATTCGACCTGCATAGAATCAAACCGCCCGCTTTCAATAAATTTATATAACGCCGGATTCTGGCACTCTATCGTAAATCCTATATATTTTACCAGCTTTTCGCCTCGTGCCTGTTCAAGAGCGTCTGTCATGCCGCCTTTTTCCAAAATAAAATCGCACGTTTCGTTTGAATAAAACGACCCGTGTATTTGTATCAGGTCAATATAACCGCGGCGCAGATTTCTCAGACTCTGTTCAAGCGAACGCCTTGTATCACCGGCATTTGACGGAGATACTTTTGTGGCTAAAAATATATCTTCGGCAGAAATATGCTCAAGCGCTTCACCGTAAATTTTTTCGCTTACGCCGTTTCCGTAACCTGCCGCCGTGTCAAAATAATTTATGCCCAATTTATATGCTGTCTGCAGTCCTTCTATTATTTGACATTTGGTGTTTTCCTGTTCAGGGTCAAAAGACTGTATATAATTTTTAAGCCCCGCTATAGTGCCGCCATATCCAAGGCGGCTCACTTTTCTTCCGGTATTCCCGAATATAGCATACTCCATTTTTTAATTCAGACTTTCCATTATTGAAATTGTTTTATCTATGTTTTTTTCAACGCGCGCAGTTCCTTTTTCGATTGCCGAGACAAAATCTTTTTTCCCGTTTTCTAATGAACCTTGAATAGTGCTATGCATTCCCCAGCCGTATAACTCGTCTATTGATATAATTTTGGTTTTGAATATTATATCGAGCATTTCTTCAGATTCGTCGTCTCTGGCGTATTTGCTTTTAAGCGTTTTGTCATAATAAGCCGGAAGCAGCGTGTATTTCGATTCCGCCGCCATAGCTTCGAGTATCGCGCCGGTACGTTCAGGGTTTGAATTTGTAACCGGAATAAGTATGAGATTTGTGCACCAGCCGTCGCCATAGCTGATATAATCTTTCTGGTTTCCGTCGAGTTTAGGCATAGGAATTATTCCCAATGCCACTTCCGCGCTGCGCATATATGCGACAAGATCCAATACTTCGCCGTAAAACAAGCCTCTGTTGTCTTCGAATGTCTGCTGTAAAATTTGCGCCGTAAACCCTACGCTTAAATGGCTATAGTCCGAATCAAACATTACCGAGCCTTTCGCAGACCATATTTCGCTTATTTTTTCCATAACCTGCAAAGACCGTTCGCCGCCCGCGTAAAGCAGCGGCAAATCATTTTCATCTTTTTTTATAATAGGCTCGTCCGCCGAATAATAAAAAGCCATCGACGCGCCTTTTTGAATGAGAAATCCGTATAAATCTTTTTCGTTCATTACTCCGTCGCCGTTTATATCTTTCGAAGCGTTCCTGAACATATTATAAAAATTATCAATAGTCCATGTGTTATTTCTGACCATATCATACGGATTTTCAAGTTCATATTCAGCTATTAAAACTTTATTGAACATGATTACACGAAAAGTATTATAATTCGTGGCTAAAATATCCCCGTAAGCCGCGTAACTTTTGTTCATTATTGACAGCTGGTTCATTATAGATTTGTCCCACCACGGTTTTTCAAAATCAAGATACGGGATTTTGTTTAAATCTAATACACAGTTTGCCGTAATAATTCCCGGGACATAGCTCGCTTTCGTAAATATAACATCATATTCGTCAGAACCGGCGGCGACTACTTTTTTTACTCCCGATGCCTGTGCGCTTGTGCTTGTAGACGGGATAGCCGTTATCTCACAATTATATTTATCTTCGATATATCTGTTTCTGTTATAAACCGCGTCGTTAATCGCGTCCCCGTTTTCAGCTTCAGAATAAATATCATGAACCGCCCAATACTCATCGCCGTCTGCTGCGCTTCTGTAAAAGATTCTGAATTTATATCCGTCGAAATCCAGATTATCGGGAATATCGGGCAATATTTTAACTTCAGCAGCAATTTCCTGAATTTCATCGGTTTTTTCTTCAGTATTTTGCGAAAACGAAAGATTTTCTTCTCCTCCGCCGCTATCTTTACCGCAGGAATTCAAAGCGACATGAAATAAAATAAATAACGCGCAGCACAAAAATAATAAAAATTTTTTCATAATAAAATTCCTCTTTTCTTAAACAATACGAAATCAAGCCCAATTTGAATCAAGCCAGCGTATAACCGTATCCGCAATTTTATTAAGGGCATTCTTTTCAAAAGGAACAGGTAATTCCGCGCTTTTTACCAATTCCGTGAATTTTTTCGTCCCTGCTAATTTTATGATTTTCATATAACGCTCCCACGCGTTTTTAAATTCTGAGCTTTGATGCGAAGTATCTGCGCCGGATTGCGTCAATGCCCAAAAAGACAGCGCGACAGTCTGGGCGAGACAGTAATCTATATAATAAAACGGTACTTGATAGATATGCGACTGTACCTGCCATCTTCTGTTTTCTTCGTAATACGGCATATCTTTCGCGTTTATCCACGGACGGAACGTTTTCTCAAGTTTTCCCCACTCATCGCACCGCTGCTCCGGCGTCAACTCGGGATTTTCATAGATTATATGCTGAAACAAATCAACTATCGTGCCGTAAGGGATAAATCCGATACCTTTTGCCAGATGGGAATATTTATATTTTGACGTTTTGTCTTTGAAAAATTTGTCCATCCAGTTCCATGTGAAAAATTCCATGGCCATAGAATGTATTTCACATGATTCCATTGTCGGCTGACGGTAACTTGCAGGATAAATATCAAAAGCATTATAGCAAGCGAAAGCGTGGCCGGCTTCATGAGTCAATACGTCCACATCATCGGATGTGCCATTAAAATTTGCGAAAATAAACGGGGATTTGTATGATTCAAAAGCTGTGCAGTATCCTCCGCCTTTTTTCCCTTTCTTCGCCAATACATCAAATAATTCGTTGTCAAACATAAAATTAATAAATTCGCCTGTTTCTATTGACAGTTCTTCATACATTTCACGCCCGTTACGCATTATTTCATCGGGAGCGCCGTATGGGACCGCGTTCCCGTCTTTGAACAGAACTTCATCGTCATACAACATAAAATCGCTTATTCCGAGCCTCTTTTTTTGCTGTTCTTTCAATATCGAAACAACCGGAACAAGAACATCTTTCACTTGCTCCCTGAATTTTTCAACGTCGTTTTTATTATAATCGTTGCGGGTCATACGGCAATAACCAAGCTCCACAAAATTCTCGAATCCGAGCGTTTTCGCCATTTTTGTGCGCACTTTAACCAATTTGTCAAGTATATCGTCAAATTCTTTTTTATTTCCGTTCAAAAATCCCGCGTCTGCTATATATGCGCCGCGCCGGACGTCTCTGTTATTGTCCATTTTATATGCGTTCAACTGTGAACGGTTGAGCGTTTTGCCGTCAAATTCTATCTGAGCTGACGCCATGAGTTCACCGTATCTGCTGACAAGTTTATTTTCTTCCTGAAGATCGGGAATTATTTCGGGACTGAATGTTTTTAGTCCTAATTCGATGTTTTCAAACAGCAGGCTTCCGAAACGCTTTTCCAATTCTTCACGATATTCCGACGATATAAATTCTCTGTTGAACCTGTCTTTGTATTCGCTCATATACGGAGAAACTTCGTCGTAATAATCTTTTTCGCCATTATAAAATTCATCTTCTATATTTATAGAATTTCTTGTATACGCGAGCGAAAGCATTGTTGTCGCTTCTTCTTCTAAATTTTGTATATCATAGAACGCTTCTGCCGCTTGCCCGATATTTTCCGCAGACTTGAACGATTCGATTATTTTTTCCGCTTTGATTTTAAAATCGTCCAAATCTATTCTTTTATATGCCATTTCTGAAAATTTCAATATTATCCGCTCCCTTTTAATTTTTATCACTCCACGACTTAAGTATTTTTATCCATAATATTATATCATATTTTTATATGCAAATCAATATATAACAAAAATTTTATATAATTTTTCCCGTTTATATTAGTTTTGCTTTTTATCGTGCCATTAATAATTGCATGTAAAAGTTACTCAAATATAAATGCGCCTGCAGTAACAGAATCAATCAAATCGACGAAGAAAATTATAGTTTAACTGACGATGATATGCACTCAGGGTACGATTCACCAGTTATTAATCGAGGCATGCGCAGAAAAATCCCGCAATAAATTATTGCAGGCGATATTACTTGACCCGACGGTTTCGAGCTATAACAATTCTGTTGCGCTGATAAACGAGATGTTCGAGCGTCAGAGAGAACTTCTGCCTCCCATGTATTGGTGATTAAAATTAAAATTTATTAATATAAAAATATCAATTCACATCGCGGATTTTCCGGGCTATACCACAAATTTCGTCTTTTACATCGCAGAACACGCCAACCAGAACCGGATCAAAATGGCTTCCCGAACCGTCTTCTATGATTTTGCACGCATCCTCATGGGTAAACGCCTTTTTATACGGCCGCTCGGAAATCAAAGCATCGAACACGTCCGCAATCGCCATCAAACGGCCCTCGATGGGTATGTCCTGTCCTTTCAACCCTACGGGGTAACCGCTCCCGTCCCATTTTTCATGGTGCGTCCCTGCGATAAGCAAAGCATGATGCAAAAAAGCGTGTTCGGTCGTCTCGTTCATGATATGTTCTATGGCATCGACCCCGACTTCAACATGGGTCTTCATGATTTCGAATTCGTCTACTTCGAGTTTGGCCGGTTTATTCAGGATAGTATCTGATATAGCAATTTTACCTACGTCGTGAAGCTGCGCTGACGGCAGGATAAAATCCATATCCCATTTCGACATTTCGCTTGCGTATATCCCTTTTTCAGTCATTTTAGTTATCAGCGCCTGCAAATAAAACTGGGTACGAGCTATATGCCCCCCGGTCAGTTTGTCGCGGAATTCAACAAGATTAGACACAGTGGCAAGCACTGCGGTCTGAAGATTAAATACCTCCATAGTTTTTTCCCGCACTTTCATTTCCAGATTATCCGCGTAATCTTTCAGGGCTTTTTTCTGTTTTACAATCAACAGATGATTTGCTATGCGCTTAAGCAACAGAGGCCCCGAAAACGGCTTATATATATAATCCACAGCTCCCAGGTCGAAACCTTCTATTTCGCTGTCCTCGTCGTTTTTAGAAGTAAGAAATATAACCGGTATTTCACTGAAGCGCGGATCTGCGTTAAGCTTTTTCATTGTTTCAAAACCGTTGATTTCGGGCATTTCTATATCCAGAAGTATCAAATCGGGGACTACGTTTTCAAGTATCTCAAAAAGTTTCACGGCAGACGAGGCCGGATAAGATTCATAAAATGTCTTGAGTACATTTCTTTCTATTGTCAAACTGGCTTTATTGTCGTCAACTATTATAATTTTTTTACGTATGTTTTCCACTTTTGCGAATTCCCTTATTTTTATATATTTTATGGTTTCAGATTCAAAAGTTTTTCGATTTTTTCGATGATCTGTACAAAATTCATATCTTCAACATTTTCATGCAGCCAGAATATAAACTCGTTCCCGGAGCGTTCATATTCGTAACGCTCAAGCTCTGTGAGGATATTGTCAACTTCGTCCATATTATACTTACCGCAGGCGACTGATAATTTTTCCAGCAACAATTTGTCCGGCCTGTCTTTTTTCGGTTTTGGGCTGTCTATATTTATCTGTAAAAGCATATCGTTAATTTTCGATATCAATTTCCACGCTGATTCCAGAAATTTTTCATTATAACCGGCTATGAAATCGTAATCCTCGTTTTTCGAAGCTTTTTCCAAGCTTTCCGCCATATCGCCTAATTCATCGGCGTATATGCCTCGGCTCGCCCCTTTTATTCCGTGAACGATAATACTATAATCTTTTAAATTATCTCTGTTTACTGTTTTAATCTTATCAAGCAACTGAGCGGCGCTTTCTACATAAGAACGCAATATGCCGAAATATGTATTTTCTTTGCCGCCAAAACTTTCAATACCCTTTTCTATATTCAGTCCGGGTATTTGTTTTTCCTGTTTTTTGTCCCGTACCCATTTATTAATTACCTTATCAAGGCATATAACATCAATAGGCTTTGACAGAAATGCCTGGAAACCTTTATCAAGAAACATTTCTTCGTTTCCAGAAATAGCGTTTGCCGTAAGCGCGATGATGGGTATGTTTTTTGCGTATTCGGTGCCTATCCCGCGTATTTTTTCGGTAGCTTCTATACCGTCCATTCCCGGCATCATATGATCCATGAAAACGGCATTATATTTAACTTCTTCCAAACGGATCGCATCGATTGCCTGCTGCCCGTTCGCAGCAGTATCCACCTGCATTCCGTAAGGTTTCATCATTCCCTTGGCAACTTCGAGATTAATCTGTACGTCGTCAACAAGCAATACCCGGGCATACGCCAAATTAATTCGGGCCAGCGTCGAACTTAATCTGTGTTTTTGATCGGCATAACGGAAAGTTTTCAAATTTTCCGCCGCCTCCGGACCTATTTCGGCGTCGCTGACGTATCCCTGTTTGATTTTTATTGTAAATACGCTGCCTTTGCCGTACTCGCTTTCCACCGAGATTAATCCGTCCATCATTTCAACCATTTTTTTCGTGATAGAAAGCCCCAGTCCCGTACCCTCTATTTTTCGGTTCGATTTTGTATCGACTTGAGTGTAATCCGAAAACGCCTTGCCTATATCCTCCGGTTTTATACCGACTCCGGAATCGCGGACATACGCCGTCATCCAAATATCTTTATCGTCCCGGATACAATTTATTCCCAATTCCACCGTCCCTCGTTTTGTATATTTGAAAGCGTTGGACAGAAGATTGCTTAAAATCTGCCTGATTCTCTGGTCGTCCCCGTAAAGCATTGCCGGCAGGCTTTTGTCGATGCTGAGAATAAACTCGATAGGCTTTTCGCCTATCCTGAGTATATTATTAGTAATTGTGTCATTTATCAGGCTCATTATATCGTATTCATTGGGGATAAGCTCGAATTTATCCGCTTCGATTTTAGATATGTCAAGTATATTGTTGACCAAACCCAAAAGAATCTCCCCGGCGTTTAAGATTTTTTTTATATTTATTTGAGCGTCTTCATATAATCCGCCTTCTTCAAGCATTAATTCCGAAAAACCTATCACGGCGTTAAGCGGGGTGCGCATTTCATGACTCATATTGGCGAGAAATGTACTCTTTGCCTCGTTAGCTTCGCGGATGCTCCGCATCATTTCGTGAAGTAAAAACGAATTGGCAAGCATAAGTCCGCATGAACGGAGAATGCTTATCTCGTCTGTCGTGAAAGCGCGTTCGGTTTTGCAGTCGTCTATACTAAAAAACCCCCATAATTCCCCATGTAAAAACATCGGGATTATCACAAGCGACTTAACGTCATACGGATTCATGAAATCCCGGTCGTCATCAGAAAGTTCGGAAAGCGGACCATTTATATGCTTATTGCGTAAAAACATTTCCAGCCATTCGGGTTTTGTGCTGTAGGAGAAATTCAGATTTATTGGGACTTCCGCTTTCGATTTGCCGGTTTCGCTGAGCCACTGATATTTATGTACAAAACACAACTCGCCGTTTATAATTTCGTTTTGCCATATCTGTACGCGGTCAACGTCAAGGCTTTGACCGACCAGTTCCATGCCTTCTAAAATTGATACGTCGTAATTGTCGTCGTCAAACGTTGCATTAAGCAAAACAGTTGCCAAACAGTTGCCCTGTTTCAACAAATTGTTCTGTTGTTTGATCTGAGAGTTCTGCATATATTTGGTTATTGCGCTGACCATCATCAATGAACCTGAACGAAGTATGCTTATTTCATCTTTTTCAAAAGTGCGCTGATTCTCGAAATCGCCAAATCCGACAATACCCCAAAAATATTTATTTATAAATATCGGTATCAGCAACAATGACCGGACTGTTACCTGGCTGTAAAATTCCTGTACTTTCGCTGGAAATTCGCAAACCGGCCCGTTCAGGCATTCGCCCTGCATTAATTTTTGCTGCCAGTCTCCAAAAACGCCGTATGGAAAACTGTCCCCTATATTAAAACATTTTTTGTTTTGATGTTTCCCGTTGGTCCATTTATACCGGCATATAAAATAAATTTCGCCGTTGACTTCTTTATTTTCCAATATACAGACATGGTCGGTATCCATGCATTTCCCCATGAGTTCCATGCCTTTAGAAATCGACGATTCATAATTTTCTTCGTTATTTTCGTTTTCTGCCGCAAGCATAATTATCGCGGCACGGTTTACCGCGTTTAGCAGAGTGTCGCGCTTTTCGATTTCTTTTATCCGTTGTTTTTCTTCCCGCAGATCTTTCGTGTACCCTGCAACCACATAATCGTTTCCGTATTTCAGGCGGACGAGCGTAATTTCGCATGGAATTATAGTACCGTCAAACGTTCGATGTATCCACTCAAAAACTTCCCTCCTGCCCCCTTTAAAAACTCTTTCGAGAATTTCTATAGTCTTTTCGCGCGAGGGTTTACCGTCGGGCTGAAATTCCGGTGAAAGCTCAAAATGCCGGTCCATATATTCCTGCTTATCGGCTATCATGAAAAGTTGTAAAGTCGCGTCGTTGCATTCGAAAATTTTATAATCCCTGTTCCATAAGCGGCAGGCAAAAGGAGCCTCATTTATAAGCAGTTTTATGCGCTCATGCTCTTCTTGTATATGCTCCATCTATTCAATCACTCTCCGGTTTTTAGATATATATTTAATAATTTAATATTGATAAAATTTTTTATTTTACTTTTTGTAGTCTCTTAAGTGTTAAAATTTATTTGAAATATTTTTTTGAAACATAAAAATTCCGATAATTTTGTGACTGGCTTGAGACTATTAAATGCTATAATACAGACAGTAAAAAAAAAATTAATCACAGCGCAAAAAAACGCGATATGAAAACACAGGAAAAACCACAGATAAAAGAAAAAACATAAAAAAACGAAAAATGCTTTATAAAAAATTTATTTACTCTTTTACAGTTTTAGGAGAATTTTAATATAAAATATGAGATTGATTTGAGACTGAAAATATTTAATATATATAATAAATAATAAATTTGGGAAACAATATCAAATCAAAAATTATCTGTTGAAATTTTACGATGGTTTTCGTCTGCGTGTAGAATATATTCTTTTAATTTCAGCATAATTAGAAAGTATTCTACATTATGCCGTATTTTATTCTACATTGTATCAAATTTTATTTTATTTGTCAAGCTTTTTTAGAAAATTTTCGCATTTATTTTTAGGAGGTAATTATTTTATGAAAAATAAGCTTAATACAGTAAATATAATAGAAAAACTATGCAATAACCGTGACATTTCAAAAAGCGAACTTGAAAAAAAATTAAACTTTTCAAATGCGTTGATATCCAAATGGAGCGAATCTTATCCTAAAGCCGATAAAATAGTGGCGATTGCACAATATTTCAATGTTTCTTCCGATTATTTGTTAGGTCTTACGAAAAACCCGACGCCTGTCGATCAAATTTTATCAGATGAATATATAAATATATTACAACGCCTTATTTTCCACATGTCAACGAGAGACAAAAAGAAAATGATGGATATTATACGCGTTCATTTTATGGAAGACTTCGAAGAGGTTGACAGCGAACAAGTAAACTATAGTCAAACTACTTTAAAATTGTGAACAACTGTTAAATTTATATTCAAAAAAATAATTATAAATAATTATTTTCGTATAATAAATATTTACTTCAGTTGCTTTCATAAAAATCAAAAGCAATATACGCAATCAAGACCACCGGCAAAGCCGGTGGTCTTGATTGCCCTGAAATGGCATGGAACTGGCAGGGGAAAATTTGTTATTTAATAAGCTTCGAAATCATTTCGATCCTTGAAAAGTCTGCGTCAGGCGGCACATTGTCCGACATACCTAATATAAAACCCGGACGTCCTTTCTGGTTTAACGCTATTGTTTCAATATAATTTTCGAAATCACGCCGCGATACAACGGCAGGACAAACCATGACCGCCGGAATACCGCCTTGTAACGCCACTTTGCCGTCAAGTATATCAAGGGCTTCCTGCAATGTTATATCGTCCATAGGCTCAGTGACGACAGCTTCCACTACGTCAATACCGGTTTTTTCAAGCATTGGCAATAAATGCCGCGTACGCCCGCACCAGTGGGCAGCCATGATTTTGTTTGAATTTTTAACCGCATCTTTACATTCCTGATAAAATTCAACCGCGTAACGCTCAAATAATTTGGGGCTTATCATCACTTCATCCATGTTATCGCTAAATTCGATAACGTCGGCGGGCGTATCTGATAACAACTTAAACGCTTCTACAGTTTTTTTATGATATACAGAAATCAGACGGCCAACATCGTCAGGATAATCTTCAAGCATAAAAAATGCGTTCATATAACCCGCGTCTGTTTTTGCGAACTGAATAAACGGCACACAGCATTCCTGATGTAATACTATGCCGTCGTTGCCCGTTTCTTCCATGGCTTTGCATGTTTCAGCGAAATTCACGGCGGGTTGAGACCCTTCGGCTATATATGTCATCACGCGGAGGTCGCTGAGGTCGGTGATAAAATGCTTGGTGTGCGCATAAGAGCTGTGTTCCGATTCGGTGCGCGTACTTTCTTCGTAAATACTTCCTACGGGCGTTTTTATCTCGTGATATTGAATGCCGTTCTCACGTTTGCCGTATATATGCTTGATTGACGCGTCATATTGCCAGTCAAGCGCGTGCGCGCGGTTCCAAACAGTACCGTCTATTGCGCGTACTATTTCGTTGCGGCTCATATTTTTATATTTTCCCGGCAGAGTTCCCTGAGCACGGTTGAGTCCGAGCCAGTAGTCAAAATTAGGGGCCCAGACTAATTCACCGTCCGTAGGCTGCCTGCGCATTGCCGCGAGGAACCGCCGGCGTTTTGTAATTTCTTCGATTTTATTTATCATTTCACTCAATCCCTTCAAGCACATCGAGGGTTTTTTGGATAGCTGAATTAATCAAAGGTTCTTTTTTCTCGAACTGCGAAACAAATTCACCCGCTCTTCCCGAACTTGACATGCTTGTAAACATTCCGTTTATATCTCCCCAGTTGTATAAATACGCGAGGTCAAACTGCCGGTTGCCGAATATTATATTCATCATTTCTAACGAATCATCATCCCGGGTTAATTTATTCGTGACCGTAACGTCGTAATATGCCGGCATTACGTACTGCTGCGAATAATATCCCATTGCCTGAAGTATGTTTCCGGTTCTTTCCGTATCAGTGCAGGTTATAGGGATAACCGTGTATGTCCCCCACGCTGGATGAACTATCGCCCCATAGTTATCTTGGCTCTCATCATATTTCGGAAACGGCAGTATCGCAAAATCGGCGTCCATATTGCGCAGCTCAAAACTTAAAAGAAGCTGATTTATATGAAACAAGATTTGCCCGTCCCGGAATTTCGGCATTATAAACTCAAAAAACACATTGCCGTATCCGGATATATCATCCGCCATTACGGTGGTGCTTTTGTCTTTAAATATTGCGCCGACTTTTTCCGATATGCCTGAAACTTTTTCTTTGTCCGGCGAAAGCGCCGGCATATCGTTATTGTCTTTGACCGCCATATATTCCCCCGCGCTGTTTATCGCCGGATATAAATGCAGATACTGTGCGAAAAGCCCGACCTGATCGTCTTTTGTAATAACGCCGTCGCCATTTAAATCTTTGGTGACTGTTTTCATAATTTCATGCATAGCGTCCCATGTCCATTTGCCGTCCCTGACTAATTGATATAAATTGTCGATATTGTAATCTTGCAGAAGCTGTTTATTTGTAAATATCGCCAGCGGCGCGAAAGCCGAATATAGATTCACATCGCCAATAACCGCGCTGAGTTTGCCGCCGATCGACATTGCTTTTTTTGAATTTTGATCCCACCAGCTTTTTGACAAATCAAGCGACTGTATCGTCAGCAAATCGAAAGACGTGTCTTTTTTGCTCAGTGCCGCCGGAAGCGAATCCCCTAACATAAAAGCAGCGTCAAACTGATCGTCGCCGGCGAGGACGGCTTTGTTGAACTTCGCAGCGAAATCCCCTCTATTGGGATATGTAACCGGAACTATGTCAAATTCGATATTATATAAAGCCTCGACTTCTCTGTTTCTTTTGTATATCGCGTCATTTATCGGGTCGCCGGTTTCTTCGTCCGCGATTATTTCGGAGATTGCCGCAACCTGCCATGTTCCTGACGCTTCGCCGTCATAGCCGAGTATCCTGAATGTATATCCGCCGTAATCTATCCCTTCCACAGGGATAAATTCAGATTGTTCTTCAGGCTGTGCGGGCTGTTCGCCGTCATTATCGGCCGGCGTTTGATTTTGTTTGGGATTTTCTTGATTTGTGGGAATTGAATCGCTGTTTTCATTGGCGTTGCATGAAACAAAAGATACTAAAATCAAAGCTGTAAAAAATATAAATAATATGACAGATATTAAATTTTTTGTTTTCATTGATTTTCTCCTCTTTAAATCTAAATTTAATTATAAAAATCATAACCAGCCGGTATATTGAGCAAGCAGGCGGCAGTAATAAATAAAATTCTCAAGCGATATGTCGCTTGGAACTCCGTGGTCGCATGACGGAATAAAGCCGCCGCTCTCTATCACGGGAGTTATTTTCCTGAGTTCGTCCTCTATCACTCTGCCTCCCGCGGCAATCGCACGCTTGTCAACGCCGCCTCTGTACGCCATTTTTTCGCCGTAAGCATTTCTGTATAAATTGACGTCGTTGTGCGCCGCGACTTCTATAGGGTCACAAACGTTAATTCCGGCTTCAATCCATATCGGTATCAACTCCGCGATATACCCGTCTGAATCCATGTCGATTATCTTCACGCCGTTTGACTTGAAATACGCAATCCATTTTTTGTAAACCGGCAAAAGAAATTCCCGCGTCATAGCGGGCGAAATCATGCAATGCGCCTTATACGCCATGTCTTCTGAAATATTTATGCCGTCCAAAACAATCCCCTGCGAAAATATTCTTTCAAATATCCGTAAAACATAGTCCTGCCAGAACCCTACCATTTCAGCGACAAAATCGGGCTGTTCAAGAAAAGCCGTACATAAGCCCTCAAATCCCAACCATTCCCGTAACTGCCAGAACGGTCCGTTGACATGCACGCACAAAAAGCTGTCGCGTTCGTATATCTGCCTGATTTCATCAGGGGTAAATGTCCGCACTCTCTGCGGAGTATCGGGGTCATAGCGTTTTTTCATTTTCACCCAGTCCTCGCGGGTTTCAACGGGGCACTTGATCCATCTGCGCGTGACAAAATCTACGGCGTTTCTGATATATGTATAATCATATTTATCCGATATTTCCAAAACCGAACCCATCCAGTCCTGTATGATATAACTATCGTTTTTATGTTCGAGTATTTTTTCCTTGAACCACGGAATCATACGAAAATCAATGTGGATGCCGGGTACGGGTTTCGAATGCGGCAGATTTATGTTCAATTTGTCGCGGACAATATAATCCCACCAACTTACGTCTTTCGGCAATCCTTCGTTCTGCCATCGTTCTATCGTTGATTTTCTCGGTCCCCCGGGTTCAAACGGTACTTTTCCCGAATTTTCGAAAATCAATGTTTTTAAGTACATTTCCCTGTTTGTCATTTTCAGCCGCGCCTCTTTCTTTTGATATTTATTTTTTATTTTTCTTGTATTATATATTATAACACGGAGCATTATTTTTTGCAAACAGATTTTATGAGCATTCCTGCGATATATAATTTAAACCGACCCCAAATTTATCAAAATATTAATTCTGATTTCGAAAGTAGATTCATATTTCTGCAATATCGTCAAAAACATGCCCGGGACTGGCTTGCTGGTGTGAATGTATCCACATTCACACCAGCAATTTTATTTTTAATTTTAATTTCAAATCTATATCAATCAATAATTCCAAGTTCCCGTGCTTTTACTACTGCATCTATATTTATATTGTGCAATATCAATCAAGGCCTGAGATTTTCTCGTATGCGTTGTCAAGATATTTCTGAACAGTGCCCTCTATTCGGTCCATGCTTGTCATAAACTTATTACCGCCGCGGGTCACGCTGTTCATGAACATGCTGAAATATTCAAAAGTTTTGTCGTAAACATACCCTAAATCAAACACAAGACCTCCGTAAAGTAAATCGAGCATTTCTGCCGATTCGTCGTCGCGTGCGTATTTTGTTTTTAACGCTATGTCATAATATTTCGGCTTTACATTTTTTAAAGTCTCGTATGACAAAGCGTCAAGTATAACGGCAGTTCTGTTTAATTCATCGTCCAAAACATTATTCGGTATGCATAAAACTCCGCCCCACGCATCGACATAAGTATAATATTTATCCTGATTTTCATCATAAAGAGGATACGGAAGTATGCCAAACTCTATGTCTGCTCCCCGGAGTTTAATTATTTGCCCGATTTTATCGCCCTGTAAAAACATTCGTCCTTCCTGCATAGCATTAAAAATATCAATTTCATTGTTATCGTAAATATATGAGCGGTTGTCTTGATAATACAGGCTTACCATTTTATCGACAAGCCTGTCTGTCTTTTCGTTTATAAACGAAATATACGGCGCGCCATTTTCGTCCGTTTTAAAATATGTAATATTCGAGCCGTACATAAATCCCAAAAGAACGCCTGTGGCCGAACCGCTGTAGCCGTATAAATCATCCGCATCGGATTTTCCGTTGCTGTTTAAATCCTGATACATATCTTTAGTTATTTCGAGCACTTTATCTATAGTCCATTTTTTTGCTTTGACAAGCTCATACGGATTTTCAAGGTCATATTTTTGAATAAAATCTTTATTGAAAAACATTGCGTATGTATTGCTGTAATTGCCGAAATTTACTTCGCCCATTCCCAAAAACTTTTTGTGAGCCATTGAATATGCGTTCATTGCGTCTATATTCCACCATGGATTATCAAAATCCACGCTTGTGATTTTATTCCAGTCGCAAAGATAACCGCCCGTCGTCATAGCATCGACATTTGCCAGCACATGCGGGATTGCAACGTCAAATGTTTTGTCGTTAGCCGAAACACTGTTTACGATCGCTTTGTAAGTTTCCAGAATTCCACCCGGGCTATGCTCGAAAACTGTTATTTTTATATTTAACGCCGCCTCAACCGCCTTATTTCTGGTATATAATGCGTCATTTACGATTTCACCGTTCATTGCTTCAGACATATAAAGAGCCGGACCCGAATCTGGCATGTGATTTTCAGCCGCAGGCACCATAATTCTGAATTCATAACCGTCAAAATTATAAGTTTCTCCAAGTTGTGTGATATAATCTATTTCTTCCGCGGCTTCTTCCTGATCATGATTTATATCTTCATTGACTGCGGAATCGCCTGAATCGTCTTTCGATTCGTTTTTGGTTTGACATCCTGTTATTGATAAGCTTAAAAATATTAATAATACTATTAGCCCGAAACTGATAATCCGAATTTTTTTCATAAACTCACAACTCGCTTTCTTACATTTTTAATTAAAATTTAATTTTATTATTTATTTTTTGCTTAATCTTGGATAAATAACAATTTTAACGCATTGATCCAAATGATTGTGCGTTATATCAAGAGCTTTTTCAAGCTCGTCAAGGCAGAATTTATGCGTGATTGTTTTTTCCATTGGGATTTTGCCTGCCGCAACCTGATCAAATGCGTATTGAAAATCTTCTTCCCGCGCATCGCGTTCAAGCATATGCCGGTATTTTATATTTTTACGGTTCATGTGAAACGGATTCAGCCTATGATTATGATGATCCAATTTCACTTCTACGTTAAGCCCCGATATTCTTCCGTTATATCTCGTCGCTTCTATTGCCAAGTGAAACGCGTCAAGTTCTTTGCTTCTGTCTAACGCGATACACATAAACGTAACGTCTATTTTTTCCGCGTCTTTTTTCAACGCTTCCAAAATATCGTCCACCGACATAACGCTCCTGTCATATACATGAGAAGCTCCCATTTCCAAAGCCAAATCAAGTCGGTTTTTATAAAAATCAACTACATATATCTTTTTTGTGTGCAGGGATGCAGTTCCCATTGCCGCAAGACCCAACGGCCCCGCCCCGATTATCAGCACAGAATCATGTTCCGTCAATTCCGCAGGAGCGACCATGCATGTATATGCGCCGTCAAATGGCTCGCATGAACACGCTACTTCTGATGACATATTATCCTGAATATGCGCGCCGCGCGAACCGTCTACTCTTACATATTCCGCAAATGCCCCGTTTGGCGTGTACAACGCAACTCTTTCGCCTATATAACGTTTTGAGATGTTTTTGCCCATTTCCACAACTGTCCCGCAAACTTCATGCCCGAGTATCTGCGGATAAAAATCATGATAGCCGTCAAAAATCCCTTCGACTATATGATTATCAGTAGCATTGCATATTGATGCCGCCTCGACTTTAATCAAATACGAATTATCGTCGATTTTCGGTTTTGGAACGTCTTTGACTACTAATCTGCCCGGTTTTTCCACTACTGCCGCCAGCATAACTATCCCCTCCTATTTCAGAATTTTTGATTTTTATTTTAATAAATTATATAAATATTCGCTTTCGCGCGAATAATATGCCTCGACAAGTTCAGGCGGCACATGAGGCTCAAGAGAGCATAATCCGTCATAAGAACGGTCCTCGATTATTCTTGAAACCAACCCTGAGATATTTACCGCGCCGTCCGGTATCGGGACATAACAGAACCCGTTCGGCTGTCTGCGGGCATTTTTGAGATGCACATATCCTATATAATCTTTCAATATTTCGTAAGCGTCAGGGAAACCGTCGCACCCTGCCTGATAATAATTTGTTACATCCATATTTGTTTTGAAATATTTACTGTTGAAATATTGCATTATTTTCAGCATTCTGTCAGGAGTGCGGGTGGAATCATGCGCTTCATTTTCGAGGGCTAAAATTATACCGTGTTTTTCCGCCGATTTAATAGACTCGCCCCAGAATTTTTCCATTCTGTCGAAATCCGCTTTCTCGCCATGACTGATATTAGCGCAATAATGATTCACCCTCAACGCGCCAAGTTCAGACGCTGTTTCAATAGCGTTTGTCAATAATTTAACGTAATTTAACGAATCTGCCGTCAATCCCCCGTCAAATGCCGCGCCCAATGTGACGCACTCGACAGTCACGCCTTTGTCCGAAGCGATTTTTTTTATTTTTTTTATATCCCTGTCAATATAACCTGCGCCGTTTCCTTCCGCGTTGCATTCCCATATTTCGCATGTTGTCATATTATACTTTTTTGCCATATTGCATATACCGGCAAAAGGCATTGAGTTTCCCAGAGCCTGTCCTGAAAATCCAATTTTCATATAATCTTCACCTCTTAGTATATTTTTTATTTTAAATATCAAACACTATTTTTATATAATTTTCCGGATTTTTTAACATTGCGAAGAACATTTCTTTTACCTGACTGAATTTGCATTTATGCGTAACTAACGGCTCAATTTTTATAATGCCGTCTTTAATTCCCTGCATAACGAGTTTACCGCAACGCCTTATATTATCTAAATTGTTTTCAGGGGAAATCATCGTTAAGTTTTTTCCCTGAAACATATCGGACTTGAATATCCTGCCGTGTTCCGGATGACCATACGCCACAATAATCCCATAATTTTTAATTGTGCCGATCAAATTATTAAAAGTATTACAGCCCGGAAGTATATCGTCGTCCATCATATCTAACGCAATATCTGATTCTGTTTGTGCTGAGATTGCTTCTTTAAAATCTTTCGCCGAAGGATCCGCCGCAGAATCAATTCCAAGTTTTAAAGCAAGATTCCTGCGCATATCATATAAATCCCAACCATAAACCGTTTTGAAGCCAAGATATTTCGCGAATTGCAACGCAATTAATCCACTGGGCCCTAACCCTAATATTGTCAAAGTTTTATTTATATACTCGTCTTTTAATTTGTTATCGCCCGTAATAAACGGCATAAGGGCACGCGACGACGCTATTGCCAGTTCTATTACTGACGAATAAATATCGTTTAAATTTTCGGGAACAACAAACATAGCCACTTCATTTACGTCAACAAGCATATATTCTGCGAATGTTCCTATGGTACACCACCAACTTATACGGTCGCCGATTTTAAAACCCGTTACGTTTTCGCCGACAGCTTCAATAATGCCGCATGCTTCGTGCCCGTATATCATGGGAAAAGAATAGCCCGCATTGCCGTTAAATATACCGGGGTCGGAACCATTGCATATACAGAACGATATGTTTTTTACAAATACCTGAGTACCCGTCGGTCTATCCGGCATATTCAAGTCAGTTATTTCAAGTTCATTGACGGCGCGCATATACCATGCTTTCATATTTATGACTAAAGCACCTCCCAAAATTAGCATATTACTACATAATTTGTTTATTAATTATAATTATAACGTAAAAATATCCGACTTTCAATAGTCATAACTTTTTTATTATAGCACAATCCTTTTTTATATGCATATAAAAATTCATAATATAGATATATTATGAATACAGAAATAATATATAATTCTTTTATATATTTATATAGTACAGTAGGACAGGATAAACGCGATTATGGAAAATATCAGGAATTTTATCTGCGGAATAAATACAAAGCATGATTTGGGTTATGTATCTCCTCAAAGGTTATTAACCGAGGTATGGGTAATTATGTGTTTTTCCACGCCGTTCATTATTGATTCCCCTAATGGTCTTTTAATAGGCGAACAGGGAGATTTTATTATAAACAGACCGTATAATCATTTTTGGCACACCAACACAGAGGATGCAAAAACGGGCTTTGTAAACTGCTGGTGTCATTTTATAGGCGACGGCGTGCGTGATTTTTTTGAAAAATACGATTTATTTCCGGATATATTATATCATACGGTAGATGACAATACATTTATGTGTGATTTAATAGATATTGAAAAAGAAATATATAACAAAAGATATTATTCGGATGATATGCTGGAGCTTCTTTTAAAAAAAATGATAATTAATTTATCAAGACAAAATGAAATGTATGATATAAAATAT
The DNA here is from genome assembly GCA_009783265.1 of Oscillospiraceae bacterium. Lineage (GTDB taxonomy): Bacteria > Bacillota > Clostridia > Oscillospirales > WRJC01 > WRJC01. Next base: position 17,670 of record WRHM01000006.1, on the reverse strand, counting down.
AATGTCACCGATAAACAAGTAGACGGTATGGTTAGGCTCAGAAACAGTATGCTTGAAAATTATATTAATCAATATAACGTAAACGATTTGGCAAAAGAACTCCATTTGAGCGGCGAATATTTTTTTGTTCTGTATAAAAAAATATTTAATATCAGTCCAATGAAAGATTTATGCCTGAAGAGAATGTCGGCGGCTAAAATGCTGTTAATAAGCACTGATATGCCTATAAGCATAATTGCAAATTCATGCGGATATTCGGACCCGAATTATTTTTCGCGGTTATTCAAAAAAATCACTGGAATTTCGCCTTTGCAGTACAGAAAATAAAATATAAAAATAAAATTTATTATTATCGCATCATCAAGTATTGTATTACCCCCGTGCGGTAAATTAACAATGAAAAAACTCTGGATCAAGGGATTATTTTCATTTACATCGAGATTATAAGCGGAATTGACCGCTATTATCCAAATGTTTTGCCGCTCATTCTCGTAGACGGAAGTATCACGCGGCTTATGATTGCCGCCGCTTCGCCGCGTGTAATATTGCTGCCCGGATTGAATGTACTTTGATTGCCGCTACCCGTCAAAACACCTGCTCTGTAAAGCATAAATATAGCCGCGCTGTACGGCGTACTATTATTTACGTCCGGCAACGAATTGACAGTGTTTTGCTGTGTAAATTCGGCTTCGGGCAGGGTGCGCGAAAATATATACGCCATTTCAGCGCGGGTTGTCGTTTTGTTGTAATCTGAAAACATCACGGCGTTGATTATCCCGTTTTCTATGGCGTAATCGACATACGCCTGATACCAAACGGGGGTTTGAGTAAAATTGTCCTTACCCGTGTTGTAGATACTGTGTACCCTCGCCGCGACTGTGACAGCTTCGGCGACAGATATATATCCCGCAGGGTTGAAAGTATTCGCGCTGTTGCCCTGCATGAGCCCGTATTCATAGACTGCGGCTATTGAACCGCTGAACCAGTCGCTTGTTTTTACGTCTGCAAATTGTCCGGGTTTATACGTTTTGACTTTTAGGAAATTAGACATGAACGGCAGAGTCGAAAAATTTGAATACCCCATTTCGGCGCATTGTAAATTTGCAGGCATATAATAAATATCAAGTATCGGATCGATTTCAATCGATCCGCTGTCGCCGCCAATATGTTTTTGCCAAGCTGAAAGCCCCGCATTTTCCAATTCTTTACCCGGTCTGAAATCGTTAAACATCGCGCTTTTCCCGGCAATATAATAACAGTTATTATTCATCACCGGATTGCCGTCGAGCGCAGATAATTTCCCAAGCTGATCGTTGTCGTCAAAACGAATTTCTATCATCGGGCGATCGAAAGAAGCCGGCTGGCATACGATATTATGGTGGATGTTCGGATTCACGTTAGCGGGACGACCGGCATAATTTTCCCAGTCCTGATATGTGAGCCCAAAGTAAACCGCGCTGTGATATTTACCGGGACCGTTATCTACATTAACTAACGTGTTATTGTAAATTTGAGCGTCTTTGGAACCATATAAGCCAATACCTTCCCAGCCTGTGTCAATTATCAAATTATTGCGTACAATCCCCCTGATATTTTCGTAATACTGTGAATTTACGGCAATATCGAAATACTCCGGGCTTGTGTCAAACCCGACCATAATTCCGGCTCCGTATATGCGTTCAATACGATTGTTTTCTATCAATACATCGGCCGCTCCGCCCTTGGCATAAATCCCGTTGCCGCCAATATCATGGATATAGTTGTTTTGCGCTTTCATATTATCTCCATTGACATTATCAATACCCTCTGCGTTCGCCTCTCCGTAGAGCCAGTTGGGATTTTTGATTTCTGCCCGTCCCGAATTATATATCTCGTTATAACGAATTGTAATATTATCGCAATTCGGTTTTACTTTCACCACATCGTATCTGGAATCGTGAAGTATGCAATCCTCTATGATAATATTGGACGCAGCAACCCAATCATCCTCGCCTCCCCAATTCCATTTGGTTTCCATGCAGACGGCGTAGAATCCACCCATTACTTCGACGTTTTGTAATCTCCCGCCTGACGAATCGACATCGAAATAAACCCCGGAGTCTTCGTCATGACCGGAATTATACGTAGTCAGGTCAATGACCGCCCATTCGCCTTTTTTAGATTTTATCGTGATATTCGGTATTCGGACGCGGACATTGATTCCTTCACGGTAAGTGCCTCCGCGCAGAATTATAGTGTCTCCGGGTTGTGCGGCTGCCAGAGCTGTGTTGATACTTTTATACGGTTTGTCAATAAAACCGGTTGCCGTAGAATCGTTGCCGGTTGGAGAGACATAAATACCGTTTGGGGGGTCATCGGCGGAATTGACGCGAGGCCCGACATTGCGGGAAGAATTTGGCAGAACAGCAGCTTCCGCCGTAAGCGCAGATAACGGATTGCTCTTTATTTCATCACTGTAATGCGAACACAGCACCGTTATTATAATCGCAAATATTATTGTTATGACTTTTTTCATTTTTTTGATCTCCGTATATATTAATTTTACTTTTATTATATATAATTCATAGCTGACAATAAAGTATTCTTTATGAATTTTTTTAATTCGGCGATTATTCCGTTAGCCCTCTTGTATAAATATAAAAACTATGATAAAATGTGTATCATCGCTGAATTTAAAAAAGAGATTGTTATATGGAAAAAATACGTTTCGGAAAAACGGGGCTATTTGTCAGTAAAATAGCGTTCGGCGGCATACCCATACAGCGTTTGAGCGTTGAATAGTTACATCTTTTACGTAACAATACGAGCCATATTGGAGAGGAGAAGTAAATATAATTTTTCGATACTGAACAAAAAATATTATGAAATTTATTAAAAACTATTTACTTAGTCGGATATGTATGATATTATAAAATCATGAAACATTTTCTTCTTTTTCTTTTATCCCATATGGGAGTAGCCGTTTATGCGCGCTCTAACTAAAATAATAAAATAATAGTTAAAATTACAAAGGAGAATGCGAAATGAAAAAAGAAACTTACAGGCGGAGAGAAGTCACTTTTGAAGTTGAGATTGACGAAAAGATAAAAGTAACCGCAAAAGGTTACAGCAAACAAACTGTAAGAGTATCCGGCGCCGGCGAAAATTCGCAAAGTTATACAATGGACGAAAGTGCGATTCCAATACTGGAATGCGACAAAAAGAGTCTGAGCGGAGGCGATGGTATAACTATTTCTGTTGGTACATCTGATGTATTAAGTATCAAAAAAACGCTTTTTGGTATAAAAGTATTAGAAATAAATTCGATGTAGCCAGTGTTAGCGCGATAGATATTCCTGACAGTATAAAGTTGCCGGAGATATTATTTCAGGCGCGAAAGGGCGTATCGGTCAGTTATTCAGCGATATAACGACATAAATATCGAAGTGTTCCTAGTATCTGAAATACTGTAAGAACACTCCGATTGGTGGCCCAACATTGTTTAAAAACAAACATTTTGCCGTTTCATTGCTTTCATCAATATCAGATAATAATTTATCATCAATAGTGACCGTCATATCGCCTGAATTAAATACCAATGTAATTTTATCATCATACAAATATATCGCATTGATAAATACACTTATCAAAGTTTTGCGATATTTTATATCATCAACATTACCTTTTTTCAATGCGGACAAGAAAAATTTAATTTGCGGTACGGTTAAATTTACTTGATTTGATTGTTCTTTTGAAATTTCGTTTTCGATTTCTATTCGTTCCGTTTCAATTTTGGGAATTTCTGCATAAAAAGTTTTTCGGGTACTCTCTATATCACATTCCATTATAGCATTCATTAAATTCGTATGTTTTCGTTTATTTTCAGATAATAATTTATTTAACCGTTTCAGGTTGGTGGTATCTTTTTCAGCTTCACATAAAGCAACAACTTCATTTGCGATCTTTTTTATATTTTCATCAGTCAAAAGTTTACGACATTCTGATACAACAAGATTTTCAATATAATCTTTTTGAACCATTTTCTTTTTACATATCTTCTTTTTTCTTCCGTTACATATATAGTAATTATACACCATACCGGCTTTACCAATACCAGAAAAACCAGTCATCATCTCTTTGCAATAACCACAAAATAATTTTGTCGTGAGTATATATTCACTTTTTGCCTTTGCTCTTGCAGGGGCTTTTCTGTTTTTCTCCATAATTTCAGCCACTTTATAAAATAAATCATCATCAATTATTCGAGGTATACCGTCAGGAATTTCTTTGTCACGGTATGTATAAACACCAATATATCGTTTATTTTGAAGCATGGCACGAAGCGAATTTTTATTAAAAGGTACACCTCTTGATGTTTTATGACCTTGTGCATTTAGATGCGTTATTATTTCGGTTATTATCTTGCCGTTTGCATACATCTCGAATATATATCGGACAAGAGGAGCAGTATTTTCGTCAATAATAAATTGTTTATCAGCAACTTTATATCCCAAAGCAACATTGCCACCTGTGCAAAGACATTTTTCAGCATTCAAATCCATACCACGTTTAATTTTCTGTCCCAATTCGACGCTGTAATATTCCGCCATACCTTCCAAAACCGCTTCCATTAATATACCGCTTGCGTCTTCATTAATATTTTCACGGGCAGACAGTACGCGCACGCCATTCTTTTTTAACTTTGCTTTATATGTTGCGCTGTCATAACGGTTTCTGGCGAACCGATCTAACTGATAAACAATAATGTATTCAAAATGTTTTTTTGCACTATCAGCAATCATTCTTTGAAATTCGGGGCGATTATCCGTTGTACCACTTATCGCTCTGTCAATATATTCGCCTATGATATTATATCCTTTTTGTTGGCAAAAGTCAAGACAAATTTTACGCTGTCCCTCAATGCTTTGTTCATTCTGTCCATGCGAACTGAAACGAGCATATATTACCACGTTCATTTATTTTCACCGTCCTTTATTTTATGATTATTATTTGTATTTTTTTCTTCATTTAGTTTATGTTTAATTAAAATTTCTTGAATACGTGAGAGAAATAAATTAGGCAAAATATCTATCGGATGAGTATAACAAAGTTCTGTATTTTTTTCACGTACCCTTATTACATTTTTGCGATGTTCAAGTTGATTTACGTCCAAGTATTCGGTATATAATTTACCGATATCTTCTTTATCAATAATGCGCGTATTTTCATATTTATGCCAAAGATAAGCGGCAATACATTCAAATAACTTATCTTCAAATTCATGCGATATTAAAAGATTGATTACATCAAGTATTTGCCCGTAAACCCATATATCTTCTTTATTGCCAGTAGTTAATTCTTTGAATTTAATCAAATTTTTTATCGTTTCTTCACTTAATCCAGTAACTTCCTGAACATCTGCTGCTATATGCTTTTTTGTTTCATATTCGCCCATTAAATAACCAATATCACAATCAAACAAATTACACATTTTTATCAGTTCGTCAACTGGAAGCGTAAAGTGTCCTTTTTCCCACTCGGAAACTGTTTGACGACTTTTCCATTCCAATTTTTCTGCTAATTCATCTTGTGACCATTTTTTTTCTTTTCTTAATGTTTTTATTTTTTCTCCCACTTGCAAATTGTTAATCAAAATTAACACTTCCTCTCGCAAAATCATATTTATGTTAAATAATGTGTATTGTAATATACATTATAACATATTATAATTATTATTGTCAAGATAATTATTATAATTATTAAAATTATTTTTAGAGAGGAGTCCATATGCTGAATATAGATATAAAACAAGCAGCAAAGCAAGCCAAAGTAAAACATTACATGATAGCGGCGGAATTAAATATACGGGATACTGAATTTAGTTATAAATTAAGATTTCCGTTGCCAGAGGAAGAACGAAATAAAATTTTAAAAATCATCGAAAAATTAAGCCAAAAATAATTTTATTAAATCAAGTCAGGAGGTATCGCCTATTAATATTTTAATCAATACCAAGCAAGCCAAAAATATCGCAAAATCAATAATGAGCGATATTTCTGAATATTGCGACAACCATCAGGAAGAATTCTTACAATTTCTAAAGGCGGAAAGTATTAATGAAAAAATTTCACAGAAAGGAAACAAACAAGAAGAGGATAAATTAAATGGAAACAATTAAATTGCATATCGACACTGTAAGATATAACAGCAAACCGAATGAATCCGCCGCAATTATTAAAAATCGCTTACAAAAAGAAACCGCACCTATCGAAATAAAAATCGTTGATTTATTTGATAAAATCAACGACGGTTATACAATAAGCCCGGGAGTTATGAGCGGCGGCGCAAAGTCCGAAAATTGGACGGAGCAACAAGTATTTTTGATTGATATTGACAATAACAACATAGATATACCGTTATTAAATATTGACGAAGCTATAAAAATTTGCGAAAAAAATAATATACCGCTTACCTTTTATTATTATAGTTTTAGTCATATACCCGAACATCCAAAATACAGATTGTGTTTTATTCTTGATGAAGTAATAACAGAATATCAAAAAAGAACCGCAATACTTCAAAGTTTAATGTCATTATTCGACCAAGCTGATAAAAGTTGTCGTGACGGTTCAAGATATTTTTATGGCACAAATAAAGGCGGGGAGATAATAAATTTAAATGATTATGCGAACTATGAAAATATTATAAGCGCATTTATTCCGCTTGAAAAAGACCAGATAACAGATAGTTTATCCGCCCATACAGAAAATGACTATAAAGTAAATATTGAAGATGATGAGCTTGACCGATTGAAACGTGACTTTGATTTATTTGGATATATTCATAATAGAAACGGTGAATATAAAAATATATCTGGTGGTGCAATGTTCAAAAATTGCGAAATATGTGGACACAATGATGACCTTGTATACTATAAAAATACAAACTCTTTTTTCAAAGAAAATTTTGGGCGAAAGTGATAAGTTATGAATGTTGTTTTAATAGTTTTATCTATATTGCTTGAAGCGGCTTTTATTTTTATAAGTATTAAAGCCATGAAATCCGAAAAATTGAGTATTGTAAAAAATATATTGCTTTTTATTGGAATAATTGCCGCAAATATCGGGAGCGGTATATTGACAGGGAGTGTATTCCGTTATTTATTAATCGTTGCTTTGTATTTTATTATGATAAAATCATTGTATAATAAAAATGCGAATTTCTATGATATTTTTTGTCTATTCGGTATTTTAGCATTTAAAATAACCATAGAAACTTTGACAATGTTATTATTCATTAAGGAACTTGAGCAATATACATTAGTTAATTCAATTATATGCAATATAATATTTTTAATATTTCCGATCGTTTTATTCAAATCAATTAGAAAATGTTATTTATTGATTGATAAATTATGGAAATGTAGAGAAAATTTTTATATAAGATATATGCTCTGTATCACTATGATCAGTGCAATTATATTATATTTAAATATAATATTAATTTATATTAATAGAATGTGGAGGATTTAAAAATGCCTTGGTGGAAATTCATCGTTTTCGGCGATTTTATTGCATTTGTAAAAAAATACGTTAAATAACAACGCCGGAATTGTAATAGGGCGGCAAAGCCGCCCTGCTTGCATTATTATCTATAAAAATTATTTTGGGTGAAAAATGAATGATAATTTAACGCTTAAACAAAAAATAGTGTTGTCGTTGTTAGGCATATTCTTTAACGGAACTGTATTTATTATTGGGATATTGCTTAATGCAATAATATATACTTTGATATTATTTGGGGTTTTCGCTTTAATAAATGCAATTCTCGAAATAAAAAATCTCAAAAATCATGCTCCGGCATTTAAAAAACTTCCTGATTTATTTTGCTGTTGGTTTACATCGAATTTTTTATTGCTTATATGCGTTTTAACCATGAAATTAAGCGACAATATATTACCGACATATCAAATTATTATTCTCGGTATCGTTATAATGGCGGTATCTACGATAAGTATAAGTAAAATATTTTATATTAATTTAAACATAGAAAAATTTAATATTTCCGAAAAACGCAAATTACGCGACTTGTTAAGCAAAATGTCAAAACAACAAGCCAAAACATATCTTGACGAACGGTTGCCAGAAAATGAAAGCCTCTGTTTGTATTGGCTCGATTTTGAAAATAAAGATATAGAGTATGTTGCGTTTTATAAAATGGATTGTAGTTCAACCACAGTAAAAAACATTCGCCATAATGCGTATGAACGATTGATAAATATAAATAAGTCGATTGATATATAAATATTACATATCCCCCTGCCCCCATTTTGGGGGCTTTTTTTATTTGTCTTAATATCGTCTGTATTCCGTCCCATATAATGAAAAAATTATTTTATAATATAGAAAACGGGGACTTACAATCCTTTTGTATATGTCGGGGTGGCGAGTTCACCCGCTCGCCGCCTTTTCCGGCTTTATTGGGTGAAATAAAGGATAAAATATTGGATAACAACACAATAAAAATACTGCGTAATTTTGACGTAGGGAATATAAATAAAAAGAAACAGCGTAAAAAGAAACCAATTCGCGAAATTGATTTTTATATAAGAAATTATTTCGCTGAAATGGAAATTTTAAATAAACATAAAACATAAAAGGGGTGAATTTTATGGCAGGAGAAAACAATTATAATTTTCCGTACAACTCAAATTTCCCGCGTCCATACAATACAACGCAATATCCGATTCGCGTGATTGATTCGGCGAATAAAACAGACATACTCGAACAGAGAGGCGAAGAATTCGTCTTGATAGGTAGGACGCTCGCATATTGTCAGGATTTAGAGGAAACGTGCAATCAGGCATTAGCAAAAGCCGAAGAATATTATACAATGCTCGTAGATAATGGAATTATAGAAAAGCCTAAAACTCCGGAAGAATTAGCGACAGAACAAACAGAGGCTTTAAAACAACAAGCAGAACAGCAAGCGGAAATAAATGCGAAACTTCTTGAAACGATAAATAAATTAAGCAATAAAATTGACGGATTGGAGGTTGAATTAAATGGCAGAGAACGGATTCTTTTCAACAATAATGTCGGCACTGAAGAAACTCAGTCCGAAGACGGCAGACAAATTGAACCAAAATCCGCAGTTAACTCAAAAAGTAATGGACGCAGCAAAAAAATATCAGCATAACAACGACGGTTTGATGAACGCCATTAACGATTTCGGCGGCGCGTCTATGCTTGCAAAAGCACAGGCGACGCTTAATAAAAATCCTATGGCTAAAATTTTACTTAAGGGCATGGGAGCCGATATTGATAAAATAACTGCTCAATACAACAATAGCAATAAAAATGCCAATCCGGTAAACAGAAATAACGCTAATAATAATACTTCTTCATACAAGGACAGACTGAAAAAACTAAAATGATATTAAAGGCAAAAAGCCTATTAATATAAATATATTTATTATTAATGAAAGGAGCAAAAAATTATGGGAAATAGTTTTGCAGGAATGGGTTCGGACGACCAGATAGTAGGCGGCGGCAATCTTATGGGATTCGGCGGCGGAAACGTAGGCTTGTTGATTCTTATATTCCTCTTTTTCGCCGTTTTCGCTAATGGCGGTTTATTTGGACGCGACGGTAGACGCGACGGCGGACATGACGGCGACGGCTGCGGCATAAGAGCTTGCAGACCCGGTTTCTATGACGAATCTAATTTTGAGGAAGAGCGCAATCTTAACAACAAACTCTGCATGGACACCGAAAAGATTATGTCACAGGCGGCGAAATATCATGACGAAGATTTGTATTACAAATTAAACGAAAAGGACATGGTAATTCAAAAACTCGAAGCTGAAAAATATTCAGACGCGAAATTCGGCAATGTATATGCTGAGCTTGGCAAAATCGGCTGTGAAATTTCGCATATACCGCATACTCCGCCCATGTGGGCAGCGGCTTGCGTACCGTGCAATACCAAAGTAGAAACAGGTTGCGGCGGCAGACGCGACGGCTGCGACGGCGAAAGATTTTTTTAATCAACAGCAAAATAATTTATAATGTTCGGCAGGCTCCGTGATAGCCAAATCGGGAGCTTGACGGTTCCCGATTTTTTATGAGGTGTATATATGAATGAATTTATAAAATACGTTGCTATCGGCTGGATTGGCTGCATGATAAGAAACAAAAAAGACCGCGAAATAACGCTTAAATTTTTAAACGATATAAGCGTACAAGCCGAAAAAATAGTCGGTGATATAATGCCGAAAGCACAGCAGTTTATGAAAGGCGGGACGGTAAATGACGAACCGATTGAAACCGTATCAAACGACGTACCCGCAGAACAGAGATTTGAATAACAACGGCGATTTGCTGACATGGAAAAATCTTATTATAAATATAGGCATTTTTGTACTGACTATAAAGATAATGACTTTAAGTCAACAGAATCTTGATATTAATAAAAAAACGCTTGCGGTTAATATGCGAAACGTAGAAAACAATGAGCAGAACCGCGAAAACAGCGAAAATATATTAAAACAATTAATTCAAATAAACGAAAAATTAACAAAGGAGAAATTATAAAACATGGATAAAAGAATAATCAGACCTATTGACCTTATTATCACGTCGGGCACTTCGGTAACAATCGTAATCCCGCCGCAATTTTTGGTAAACGGAAAACATTTCAATCTTGATTTCAGGCTGAGCGAACCCGACCGCGTTAAATTCAGGGATTTAATCGAGGGGACAGAACAGGTATTCATACAAAACGGAGTAGGCGGAACATCGTATATTCTTGAAGATAATAATGCCGATGTATTCTACTCTGACTTGTTACGGCTTGGATTCTGTTATATTCTGAGGTGGGGAAACAACGGCGCGGCGGCAACAGGCGGCGGCGGGGGAGTACAGCACTTCTTAAATCTCAATACACCGTGCTGTGCCCGCAGATATAATCCCGCGAATAATACAATCCCGCCGTCAACAGACCCGCCAATCGCTCCAACGATAACCACGACAACGCTTTCGGCAATAACGGCAGGGACGGCTTTCTCTGAGCAGTTAGGCGCGACAGGAGCAGCTCCGATAACTTACGCCGTTACCGCCGGGACTTTACCCGCCGGATTGACATTATCGCCGACAGGCTTATTATCCGGTACGCCGACAGGCACATCAGGTACGGCTTACAACTTCACCGTGACGGCTACGAACGCCGCAGGAACATCAACGCCTGTTGATTATTCCGGCACATTAGCGTAAGGAGGGTATGATAGATGAATGAAATGAGAAACTCGAATATGAATAATAAGCAAATGCTTGAAGAATGCCTTGACCATATCGTGACATATTTAGAGAACGGTTCGCACTGGCACAGACAAATGGCGGGGGAATTAAGAAAACCCGCTTTGTCGCTTCGCGGATTTTCACGTTGGCACGAATGCGAAAGCAAATGCGATTATTGTTCTATAATCTGCATAGAAAAAATAGCGAGAGACAAACTTGATTATGACCCGCAGATTAAGGTTGACGGAATCGAACGCGCAAACAGTTTTATGCTTAATAACGCGAATGATTTTAAAAACAGTTTCAATATATGGATAAAAAACGAGGAAGAACTCGTTGAATGCTTGAATCATGCCATAGAATACGCACGCGCCGTCGATATACAAATGTATAAAGAACTAATGGGACTTGCCGATGAAGTTCAGGGAGAAATTATGCGGGCTTCAATGGCGTATCACAGGCTTGCCAATGGGGGATTCACAGGGCATGACCTTTATGTCGTCAGCACGCTGCTTCATAACCACTTTGAAAAATCAGATAATCTCGATTTTACTTTGTCATAAATGAAAACCGTTTATGAACGCATTAACGATTTGCAGCCGAGACAAGTTATATTTTGTGATTTCGACGCAACGCTATATTTCCACGAAAAAGACGAGCCGAACACGCCGCTTATTGAAGCGTTGATAATTGCGCAGAAACGCGGCGTGTTCGTGTGCCTTTGGACGTCGGCAAACCGTTCCGAAACGATTAAACGGGTAAAATATATCAGAGAATACGGGCTTGAATTTGACGAGGTTTATTATAATATTATTAAAGGCGATTTGATAATAGATAATTTGGCGATCAATCCGTGAGGAAATTATGGAAGAACAACTCAAACAACTATATAACGATTATATGAAAACAAAACAGTTCAACGCTTCGTATTACCGCCGAATGATGAAAATATACAGGGAATATCCAAACGATAATACGGAGCTTGCGAACGTTTTTAAATACGTTATGCAACGTACAGAAACAACGAAAACCTGTTTGTATTCTATGCGGATTCGTTTCATAGCTGTTATGTCGTCAATAATGCCATTAATACAGAACGGAGTTTAAATTATGACTGAAAAAGATATAAGAAAACTGAAAAATACAGCATTTGAAACGCTTGACGATATGGAAAATATCAACGTAGATAAGCTGACGAAAGACCAATTTTTGTTGATTGGTTCTGCCTACGGAATCTTACAAGCCGATATAGGCAACGAGGACGCGCAAAACAGCGTTATTGATGTTGAACGGGAAAATATGTTGCCGGAAGAAGAAACGCCGCCAGAGAGCAAGATAACGTTATTACAGCGCGAATTAAAAGAGGCGTTAGACAGTTACGGTATAAGCAAAGAAAATTATATGAAACACCAGACAGCCGATTACGGTAAAATAATGATTGAGCATTTACACTATTTGCTTGAAGTTTTTAAGAGCATGTTTAAAATATTATGGCAGTCCTCAAATACTGACGCGGAAAAGCAAGCGATAAAAGAATTTTTTGCCGAATATCTTGAAAAATATTTCAACAAATTCTGACCGCCATTTTGACCGCCAAAACGATATAAAATATTTAATATCCTATATCAATAAAATAATATGTCATATTAATAAAATAATATTTTACAAGAAAACACGATATATCGAGAAAAATAAAATCTCCGATATACCGCGTTTTTCCCGTTACTGGAGGCGAGGGGAATCGAACCCCTGTCCGAAGATTTTCATCTAAAATTTTCTACGAGTGTAGACTGTGATTTGATTTCCTCCATAACATACGCCCACAAGTCAGGCTTATGCCGGAGTAGCTTCATCGTTACAAATTAAACCGCAAAGCTTAAGTTTAATCCGTTCACTGCTGATGTGACACCCCTAACGGAGCCGCAGTACTCTGCCGCCGGAATGGCAGCGGCTACGCCGCTACTGCTAATTTATTATTGTTAGCGTTTAATTTTTAATTTGCTCGAATTTTAAGTGATTCCGCCTCACTACCCGCTTATTTTAGAATCAGATCCCCGTCGAAACCTTTACGCCCCCATATATTTTATTTATTATCCCAATTCTCTTTTAATATACTATAAAATCCTATATCGCCCCAGCTGCCGTCTTTTCTGCGTGAATGCTTATGAAAATGCCCCTCGCGTATCATGCCTATTTTTTGCATTACCCTGCCCGACCCCACGTTTTCTGTATCGTGCAGCGCGCATATTTTATTAAACCCGACTTCGTTAAAACCAAACTCCAAAACGGCTTTTGCCGCTTCGGTCATAATACCTTTGTTCCACCATTTTGAGCCTATATTATATCCCAGTTCTGCACGCCATGATTTATTTGATACACCATGCAAGTTTATTCCGCCTATAATCATTATATTCCCGTCATGCATATATTCTATCCCCCAATGATAATACTCCAAACTGTCATATTCGTCAACCCACTGCGTTAATATTTCCCTTGTTTTTTCTATTGATTCGTGAATCTCCCAAGCCAAAAACCTCGTCACTTTTTCATCTGTAGCCCAATTATTATACATAGCCTGCGCATCGTCTACAGTAAAACGGCGTAAAATTAACCTCGGCGTCGTCAAAATTACCGTTCCTTTATGGTTAAGATAATTAAGCATATAATATAATTTTACCCCCTGCTCATTTCTTTCGCGTACCGTTCGCTCTCGCGTTTTAACGATCTTTCAGCCATATCATCGCGTTTGTCATATAATTTTTTGCCTTTACACAATCCTATCTCGATTTTCACCCTGCTTCTTGAAAAATATACGCTCAGCGGCACAAGAGTATATCCGTCTTTTGATACATAATAATACATTTTTATTATTTCTTTTTTATGCATTAATAAACGCTTTAATCTTAACGGGTCTTTATTAAAAATATTGCCTTTTTCATACGGCGATATGTGAAATCCCGTTACAAACAATTCGCCTTTATCGACATAACAATAAGAATCCCTGAAATTTATCCTGCCCGCCCTTATTGATTTGACTTCCGTGCCAAACAATTCTATGCCCGCTTCAAAAGAATCCTCGACGAAAAAATCGTGGCGGGCTTTTTTATTTTGCGCGATTATTTTTCTGCCGCTTTTATTATTTTTATTATCAGCGATAATCGTCAAGTCCTTTCTGTGAAAATTTATAAATCTGGCGTTTTTATATTATAGCACATTTTTTCACTTTTGTAAACAGTATATTTCAGGATTTTTTATATTACCAGTGCCCTTTACTTTTACCATAATGAAATTTATAATTTGTGCTCAAGATTTCATCAGCGAGGATTTTATTTTTCAACCCCATAATCATCACAGTGTCATCTGTTACTTCATTATTGCCGTGATTAATAAAATAAGCCGGGCGGTTTAAAAACTTAAATCCTAATTTTTGATAAAAATCAGTTATGCCGCTTTCCATATTAACGCACATGCAAGCAACGTCAATACCGATTTCATAAGCCTTTTCCAAAGCCGCTTCCGCCAGTTTTCTCGCGTAGCCTTTTCCCCGATATTCCGGCAGGACCGCTAAACCGCCGAAGCCTCCCAGATAATATTGCTGTCCGTTATATTCAGTCAGCGTTTTATGCACCGACACATGTGCGACAATTCTATCGCAGTCAAAAAGCATGAACATACCATCTGCCGGCGCGCTCCACTCATACGTGTTTATATCAAATTCTTCTGCCGGTTCATTTGGGTCGCCTGCAAAACATATTGAATCTATTATATCCACGTCTTTTTGTTGTTTTTCCGTTATCGTTCCCTCAGGGATATATTTTATTTCCATGATTTTTACTCCTGTTATATTATATAAATTTTATATAATTCAATAATATCACAAAAAAATCATAAATCAAAGGTAAAATTTAATTATTAATCAAACTTTACCTTTAACTTGAAACCAATAAAAATCTTTTTGTAAATTTTATTATTAAAAATAAATATAACACATATAATTAAATATAATTTACAAGGTGGCATAATCATGTTTGATATTTTTAAATCAATAAAAAAAGATAATTATGAAACATCTGAACCGGTTACATTAATAAGCAAAAGAATGAGAATAGAGGCTAATTTACTGAGCGGAACCGGGATTGTACGCATAGAAGGGGAATATTACGGGGAAGTTTATGTAGACGGAGAATTAATTTTAGAAAAATCCGGTTATATAAACGGCAATATAAACGTAAAAATCGCATATATTTCCGGCAGTATAGAGGGGAATGTCAAATGCGCCGATTTGCTGCATATTACGTCAACCGGGAAAATTACCGGGGACATAGAATGCGAGGCTGTTTTGATGGACGAAGGCGCGGTATTTATCGGATACAGTAAAATGACCGAAAAAATAGACCCCGATCCGCTGGGCCTTGACGAATAGATAAAATAAGTCAGAGGCGAATCGCCCCCTGACTTATTTTTAAGCGTAACGGTATTGTAGAAAATGCTTATTTTACACGGGTGTTTATTGTAGGGCGCGACCACTGGGCGTGCCGCATGTCTGATTCTACGCGGGTTTTATATCGGCGGAACGCGCAGGGGCGCGTTCCCTACAATTCATACGCCGTACCTAATATAAATTTTCCGCCCTTATATATTTTTTGTTTTTTCTGTTAATTCATCGCAAATTACAGTATATCATAAACGTTATAAAAAAGTCAATATAATAAATTTTCCGTTAATACTGTTCTAAAAAAAATCCCGGCGCGTATAATTTAATAAATTTATTTATAATTTGCGGGAGGAATATATATTATGACAGATTACGCAATCTACAGGGATATAGCTGAAAGAACTCAGGGCGATATATATATCGGTGTTGTTGGACCCGTCAGGACGGGTAAATCAACTTTAATAAAAAAATTCATGGAAACCTTGGTTTTGCCTAACATGGTAAACGAATACGGGAAAGAAAGAGCAAGAGACGAAATGCCCCAGAGCGCAAACGGTAAAACAGTTATGACCACCGAGCCGAAATTTATCCCCGATAATGCCGTCGAGATAGATTTAGGCGAAAGCACAACTTTTAAAGTAAAAATGATTGACTGCGTGGGATATATAGTCCCCGGAGCGATCGGGCATTTTGAGGACGACAAACCAAGAATGGTCATGACCCCATGGTCAGATAAAGAAATGCCTTTTGACGTAGCCGCGGAAATCGGCACGAAAAAAGTCATAAACGACCATTCTACTATTGGCTTTCTCGTTACAACTGACGGAACAATCGGCGAAATACCGAGGGAAAATTATGTAAATGCAGAAGAAAGAGTAGTTAAAGAATTAAAACAGATAAATAAACCTTTTGTTATGATTTTAAACTCATCAGTGCCTGAATCCGACGAAGCTATAGCTCTTGCATACGAGCTTGAAGCTAAATACAGGGTTCCCGTCGCACTTGTGAACTGCCTTGATTTAACCGATGAGGACATAAAAAATATTATCGAGCTTGTTTTATTTGAATTCCCGATAAAAGAAATCGAAGTGACAATGCCCTCATGGCTAAACGCACTCGACGAAACCCACTGGCTTTATAAATCAATAAACCAGTCGATTCTTGACTGCGCCGAAAGAATTGAAAAAGTTGGAGAAATAAAAGATTCGTTTAAAGAACTGAACGAAAACGAAAATATTTTAAACGCTAAAATAGATTCCATAAATCTTGGCGAGGGTACTGCCCATCTTGAAATTAAACTCATAGACGGATTATTTTACAGGATACTCGGCGACCAGACGGGATTTGAAATTTCCGACGAACAGGCTCTGATAAAATTAATGGGTGAACTATCAATTATAAAAAAAGAATACGGCAAAATAGAAACGGCATTAAAAGAAGTAAACGAATTCGGTTACGGCATAGTTACTCCGGACATAGACGATTTAACCCTTGAAGAACCTGAAATAGTCAAACAATCCGGCGGTTACGGCGTTAAATTAAGGGCTTCAGCGCCGTCGATACACATGATAAAAGCAAATATCGAAACGGAAGTATCGCCGATTGTCGGGACAGAAAAGCAATCAGAAGAACTTGTGAAGTTTTTACTGCATGAATTCGAGGAAGACCCGAAGAAAATCTGGGAATCTAATATGTTCGGGAAAAGCCTGCACGAACTTGTCAATGAAGGGCTTCATACAAAACTCGCGCACATGCCGCTCGACGCACGCGAAAAATTATCGGAGACGCTTGAGCGCATAATCAACGAGGGCAGCGGCGGCTTGATTTGTATAATATTATAGTAATATAAGTTGAAAAAAGTCTAAAAGCATGATAAAATAGAGACATGAGTTATGATAAAAAATATAGAGAACGCGCAGTGTTGTACAGAAAGGAAAGACACACGATAGAGGAAACAAG
>WRHM01000005.1 GCA_009783265.1 Oscillospiraceae bacterium | reverse complement strand
ACTGTCACTTTTCTTTCCTTGATATTAAATGCTTTCCATTGTGAATCAATCCACCAATCGAGTTCATTTAACACTACATTCGATAAGAGTGGTGACAATATCCCACCTTGCGGAGTTCCCTTTGTCGGTTTCCCTACTCCTTGTATTTCCGCTTTAAGCATTTTTGAAATAATTGATATAATTCTTTTATCTCTTATACCTAACGCCCATAACTGCTTTAACAATTTCGCATGGTTGACATTATCGAAAAATCCTTTAATGTCAATATCAATCACATAGTACAAATGACTAATGTTAGTCATACATACAAATCTGTTGATTGCGTGCATTGTACTGCGGTTCGGTCGGAATCCATAAGAATCGGGGTAAAATTTTGCCTCAAAGATAGGTTCAAGAACCTGTTTAATACATTGCTGTATTAATCTATCTTCCATTGTTGGTATGCCCAACGGTCTCAATTTTCCGTTTGCTTTGGGTATTTCTACCCGTCTCACTTTGTGTGGAAAATAGTTTTGCAATCTTTTTCTTACATATTGCACATAATTCTCAACGCTTGTGTTCTTCCAATCCTTGATAGTTTTGTAGTTTACACCTGCGGTTTCACTTCCTTTGTTGGCTTTAATGTTCCTATACGCTAACTTGATATTATGTTCATCAACAATAATATCATAAAGATTAGTAAATACTTCTCCGTTTTTGCTTTTCGCATACAGATTATCGTATGTTTCTTGAATATCGTAATATTCAGCATGTCGGAGTGTGCCTTTGGACTTCGCTTTTTCTGTCAATAGTCAGTCACCTCCTTTCTTGAAGGTCACTTCTTTTAATCATACCCAAAACCTATTGACGTTGTGTGTGAGTTGTTTTGCTATAATCAGACTAATGCCTATCCCTCCTGCCGTCTTATTATTACGGCTATCAACGGTACTATGGCATCTCCTTCACTTGCATTAAGAATAGTTATACATGTCTGTTTTCCTATTCAACGTATCATCGGATAATAGAATCCTCGCTCGTTGCAAGTTTACCACGTTCCAACAATTTCCCACTATTACATTTTAGGTCAACCCTCTAACCCTGTCTGCTTGATGTTCCCTGTAAGAACATAAGGATTTCGATACTTGACAATACTCTTTCCCCACAGACGATTATTGCTAATCCAATATCATTTCTGATACCGTCCAATTTAGAGTTTTTAAATCGGGCTTTCGTCCTATCATTTTGTTATGATAATTCTAACCATATTGTAATTTTGATATTCGTTAGGTCATTCCTTTAATCCGTGTCCTACCCTTTCAGGCTTAAAGACCTATAATCTTAATGTGGTATCTCATAGGATTTAATTTTACTATACCACAGGACTTCTTTTAAATTTCTTCTTGTCACAGTATTTCTACTGAGTAAAGGTGACGGATTTTACATTCGGAATTTCGTCAGTTGGTATTTCAACCAACATTCTAACCATAAAATATCATTGCTCCCGACCTATGCTCTCGTAGATACCTCTATCTTACTTTTCCTGTCATAAATGGCATTATGTTTAGGGAGAGTTTCAGCCGACTTCACCCCGCTTCATACGAATAACTTCTATTTGTTTCATCGCATGGGGGAGTATCAGAGTTGGCGTTTCAGGGCGTTACCCCCTCATTCCACCATAGAAATTATTAGTTTTTAAAATTATCCTTTCGTTTAATTTTATATCCAATTTCGTGCTTTCGCACTTATATGGAAACGTGTCGCACTTCAAGTTGGATTTCCCCGTTTCTTACCCTCCGTCGCCGGACAGGGCGGTTTCCCTTTGAAAAAAACGTCGGCCGGTTGCCCGTTTTTATTTATTTGTAGGGGCGGGCATTGCCCGTCCGCATGTAAAAAATAACATTTTTACGTTGATTTTTATTAATTCACACGGACGCGCAATGCGCGCCCCTACGGCCGCGACTTGATTGCCTTAAAAGTCCGCACTGCAATCCCTTTTTTGCATATCTTCGCAGGTTTTATCCCGTGAAGATAAACAGCCGAGAAGTTTTCCTTAATGAATATAAATATATCATAGCCTCTTTTGCAAATACGATTTCAGCCCGCAATAACAACGCTTATCCGTACGCTATACGCGATTGTCCAATCAGGCATCCGCCGTATTCACTTCAAGGCAGGCTACTCTATCCACAGCGCTTAAAACAATTTATTAATTTATTAATCAGATATACGCACCGCAAAATAGGTTTAATCTTTAAACCGTAGCATCAACTCACCGCGCAATGCGTGTATTTGCCTTTGCAACAGTAAAAAGCCTCAAAGATTCCCGGGGCATAAGTTCCGTATGCCATTACAGACCGCCCGAAAACCATTCTCCCAGCATCCGCCCTACACTGGGCGTATAAAGCAAACACAAGGAGCTTCATCGATATGCCCTTTAACGGATTTTTAAGCCCGTCCTCAGATATATAATACTCAACTCGGATACTGCGCCATCTTTAATTTATTATATATCATATTTGTGAATTTTTTTTTAACTTATGCTATTTACTCTATGGGAGAATTGCGTTTGTTTCTATGGTTAATATAATATTTACTTCCCGTACGGCATCACAAGCGCAATCAAAATCCCGAGCAGAGCCCCGACTACCACTTCAAGAGGCGTATGCCCGATCAACTCTTTTAAATTCTTTTTTACATACACAGGTTTATTTTCCGATAAATTATTCACTAATTGATTTAATATCCTCGCCTGCTCGCCTGACGCACGACGCACTCCCGCCGCGTCGTACATTACAATAAATGCAAACATAAACGCTATCGCAAAACTCGTGCTTCTTATGCTGTCTGTCTTGGCGACGGCAGTCGCAAGAGACGACACAGTAGCCGAATGCGAACTCGGCATTCCGCCCGAAGCAAATATTTTTCTGAAATCAAGCCGTTTTTCCCGTATAAGTAAAATAACGACTTTCGCCAGAGACGCAATCAGCCAGCCTGACATAGAACAGACCAGCGCGTAATTATTCAGTATATCATAAATAAAAACCATAATTTTTAATTTTTTCTCTCCAGCAAATATTTCGCGAAAAATTCAAGATTTCCTGTATCTATATTAATATTTTTATTAATCTTTTTTAATTCGTCAAGTTTCAAAACAGCTTCGGCAGTCAGTTTTTCCGCGTATTCAAAAGCCTCGGCAAACGAATTCTGATTATCAAATATATCGTCTATGACCTGAAACGCAAGCCCGATATTTTTGGCGTATTCCGTAGCTTTAATTATTTCTTCTTCATTTGCCCCGCCAGCAATACAGCCTGATCTCGCAGATACGATTATCATATTGCCTGTTTTAAGAGTATGCGTTTTTATAAGTCTTATTACATCAATATTTTTGTTTTCATTCAGCATATCCATCATCTGTCCGCCAATCATCCCGGAATGCCCCGCCGCTTTTGATATTTCAGATATAATTTTAACTTTTTTATTATCCGTAAGCAATTCGGCGTTTGAAATTATATTAAAAGCGTAAGTCAATAAAGCGTCGCCTGCCAGTAAAGCCGTAGCTTCGCCGAATTTTTTATGATTCGACGGCAATCCCCGCCTAAAATCATCGTCGTCCATACATGGCAAATCGTCGTGAATAAGCGAAT
Source organism: Oscillospiraceae bacterium (assembly GCA_009783265.1). Lineage (GTDB taxonomy): Bacteria > Bacillota > Clostridia > Oscillospirales > WRJC01 > WRJC01. Next base: position 181,858 of record WRHM01000005.1, on the reverse strand, counting down.
AAGTATGTATCATCTCGATTGCCGCCGCAACGGGGAGAATAATTTCCGGATTATTAATTTTATTTAAGCCGGCAAAAACCGAGAAAAATTCAATGGCTAAAAAAGCCCTTATGCGTTTCCCTCCTGATAAAGAGCTGTATCGCATAGATTCATACAAAATATTATAATCTATGTCTTTCAGATCCAGATATTTTTCAAGAACGGCGTTTACAATTTCAGCGTTATATTTTAATTTTTTCTCAAATTCCGGGTTCATTTATTTTTTTATTCTCCGTTCGGTATTTTTTGTAGGGGACGGCGTCCTCGACGTCCCGCCGATAAAATCATTATAAAATCAAATATGCGGGCTGTCGGGGACGCCAGCTCCTACGCATTTAATCCGCTGTAAAATCTTCCTCGATTACTTCGCCGGTTTCGGCTCTTGTGAGTTTTTTCACTTTTTTTTCGGCGTTATCTAATAAAAAATTGCACCGTCTTATTAATTTTATCCCGTTCTCAAAATTTTCAAGCGAATCGTCCAAGGGAATCGTCCCGTTTTCAAGATTTTTCACGATTGTCTCAAGTTCTTTTAAAGCCTGCTCAAAATTTATTTTTTCTATGTCTTGTGTGTTTTTATCCATATCGCCGACTCCTTAATTCTTTAATAATTTTGAATAAACCAAAACCAAACCTTCTTCTTCGATTTCAGAAATTTCAGATGTAACAAACGTAGTATAGCCCCAGTGCAAATATATCGCCATATTTCGCGTTTCTGTTGCCTCAACTCCGATAGTAAGCGTTTTATACCCGTTGTCTATCGCATATTGTTCCATTAGTTTAACCAGTTTGGATATATGCCCTTTGCCCTCGTGAGCTTTTTCTATTCTTAAAGCGTTTATGTTCGCCCTATTTATTCCGTCGGCATGTTCAATATTTCCGCGTACACATTCAGGCGAAAATAATAACGTTCCCTCTCCGATTGGTTCTCCGTCAAATAAAACAACAAAAGTTTTGCATTTTCCGGTTTTATTATTTTCAATATATTGAGTTTTCCAATCAACCCAGCGGTTATCACCGGGATTATTCGCAATGTTTATATCCCATCTGCGTTCAAGTTCCTCTATTGAAGCCGCTTTATATTCATACATTTTTACTTTTACTCTTTCTCTTTATGCTTTATAAATTATTTGACCTGTTTTATAAACTTCCGCCAAAAACCCGCTTCTATCACAAGTTTCATCTAACAGGTGAGGCTCTATATCCAAATTAACATTACGTTTCAAACCAAAAAGCATCGCATATGTTTCAAGCCAGTCCCCTTGAAAGTCATTCATCACGACGGCAATATCAATATCGCTCCATTCGTTTGGATTGCCATTAACATATGAACCAAAAAGCAAAATAGCGTCAGGATTTAAAACTTTTCTGACTTCTTCCGAATATTTTTCGGCTATTTTTCTAACCATTGTTTTATCCAGCATAAAAAATCCTCCGTTTCTTTGATTAATCTATCGCAATACTCTTTATTTAATTTTTGCGAGATTTTCTCTTTATATTCGGGATAACGCGCCTCGATTTGCAAGGGCATCACCTTATCTAATAATTCTGACTGTTCATCAGAAAGTTCATTTGAAACGTTTCCCATCTTCGCCAGTTTTTGTAAGTCATGTATTTTAGGTGGTATTTCGCCCGTATTTTCCGTTATAACAGCTTTCAATGATTTTTCAATTATCATATGACAGAAAAATCCCATATGTAAAAATCGTGAAGAATCTAATAACGCTTTCGCCGTTATCAAATCATCATCGCATAATTCTAACCAATATAATGTTTTATTCTTCATAATTTAACTCCTATGCTTTACTTTTGATTTTTCTCTTATTTTTCACCTGCGCGTCAACAAATCCATCAGAGAGTTTTACTGATATTTCCGAATCTATGTCAATATCGTCCAATTTTTTTATTATCTTTTTATCGCTGTCTTTATATACAACCGAATATCCTCTTGTCAATACAGATAACGGATTCAACACCTCAAGTTTTGACGAGCGCATCACAAACTGCGATTTTTTTTCGCTCAATATCAGTTGGATCTGCGACGTAAGATTTTTTTCTATATGCAGAATATTCATTCTTTTGTCGTCGATTATATTCATCGGATTTTTTAATATATTTGAACTTTCGTAATTTTTGATTCGTTCGCGATAATAATTTATCTTTCCCGAAAATAAAATCTCCATTTTTTTCTCGACATTCATAAGCTGCTTTTTTAATTCAAAAATATCAGGAACCGCAAGCTCTGCCGCAGCCGAAGGCGTCGGGGCTCTTAAATCCGCCGCGAAATCGCATATAGTAAAATCAGTCTCATGCCCGACGGCTGAAATCACCGGAATTTTACTCGCAAATACAACCCTCGCGAGATTTTCGTCGTTAAATCCCCATAGTTCTTCAATAGAACCGCCTCCCCTGCCGATTATAATAACATCCACTTCTTTTGTCGCGTTAAAATATTTTATTCCTGCGGCAAGCTGCTGAGGCGCGTTCGCTCCCTGAACGAGCGTTGGAAATAATATTATTTTCGCCATAGCAAACCTGCGCGTTATGACGTTTATCATATCCCGGATCGCGGCTCCTGTGGGTGAAGTTATAATCCCGATCGTCAGCGGCACTTTCGGGATAGGTTTTTTATTTTTTATATCAAACAATCCCTCAGATTCAAGTTTTGCTTTTAACTGTTCAAAAGCTATATATAAAGACCCTACGCCGTCAGGTTCTATATCGTCGCAGTAAATCTGATACTGGCCGTCCCTCACAAAAAGCGATATTCTGCCGTGAATTATAACTTTCATGCCGTTTTCGGGCATAAATTTTAATTTCGCGCTCCCGCCGAACATGACGGCTTTCAAAACGCTTTTATCGTCCTTGACCGTAAAATAAAAATGCCCGGTCTTGTGATTAGTAAAATTTGATATTTCGCCTTTCACATATATATTGCCCAAAATCCGGTTATCTTCAATCAGATTTTTTATATATTCGTTGAGTCCGGCGACTGTAAATATATTTTTATCAGCCATATTTATATCCTTAATATTATGCGGGCGATTGATAACCGTCCCTACTTGTTATTTTTCACAACTGCCCCGAGAACCCCGTTTATAAAAGTATAAGCATCGGGATCGTCATATCTTTTAGATAATTCCACTGCTTCGTTTATCGCGACTGAATCGGGAATATCTTCGGTATATAAAATTTCATAGACTGATATACGCAAAAGAGCCATAGATATTTTTGAAATCCGGTTGTATTCCCACCCGATAGTCGAGCATGAAACTATATTGTCTATTTGTTCTATATTTTCAAATATTCCGAAAAACGTATTTTTTATATAATTTTCGTCGGCCTTATTTATATTATCAGTTTTATTATTATTTTCGCTTTCCCCGAACGAACCGGATATTTCTCCAATGCTGATCCCGCTGTCTTCAAATAAATCTTTATACAGTTTTTCACAGCTGCAATCTCTGTAATAATCTTTTTCAAAAACGAGACACAAGACAATTTCTCTCGCCTTTCTTCTGCTCATACGCCGCTTTTCTCCTATTTTTATATTTTTTGCAATATATTCAGTCAAAAAATAATAATACAGCCTTTAGTTTAATTATACAAAAATTATGCGCAAATGTCAATAATATCAATATTAAAATAATAATAACTTTTAATGAATTTAAAAATCAAAAAATCCCGATATATTAGAATATACCGAGATTTTTATATATTATTTTAACTTTTACTTTATTTTTGCCTTATCGGGTTTAATCAAATCCCACAACGGTCCTGATACGCAAACAGACGTAAACAATCCGGCAGCGATCCCTACGATAAGCGGGAGCGCAAACGCCCTGATAGCCGAAACTCCTAAAATATATACGCACGTTATAGTCAGTAGCGTGGTAATCGTCGTATTTATAGAGCGAGCCAAAGTCTGGCATGCGCTTTCGTTGATTATCTTTGCGAATGCTGTTCCCGTGCCTTTTTTTAATTTTACATTTTCGCGGACCCTGTCAAAAATTACAATCATAGCGTTTATAGAATATCCCAGTATAGTCAAAAACGCCGCTATAACCGTTACATTCATCGGGATCTGTAAAAGAGAGTAAAACGTCAGCATTACAAACATATTAAGAATCAGACATAATATAGCGGCAACTCCTGAGAAAAAATCAAATCTGACCGTTATATACGCAAGCATTAACACTACCGCAAGTGAAACCGCGATTACCGTATTTTTCGCCAATTCCGCGCCTACTGTGGGGTCAACGTTGTTTGATATATAAATATCGTCTTCTGTCATAGTATACTCCTGACTCAGTACGTCAAAGATTTCTTTTCTCTGGTCGGTGTTTATAGTTTTGGTTTTTATGACGACCTGCCGGGCCGGGCTTCCGGATTTTACCACGGACGACGGCTCGAAACCTATTGTCTCAGTGACTAATTCTTTTACTTTGCTTAAATCACCGTCGGTCACGTCTTTGTTTATATTATATTCCATAATTGCCCCGCCGAGAAAATCTATATCCCAGTTGAACCCTCTCATAAAAAACGAAACTATTCCCACTATGAATATCACGCCGATTATTATAAAAAATATTTTTCTTTTGCCGACGAAATCAAACGAAAACTGCTTATATTCTTTGTTTAAGTTATTTATAACACTTTTATTGCTTTTATCCATACGATAAATTATTTCCTTTCTTTTCATAACTTATATAGTATATCACAATATACTTATATAATGGAATTAAGATTATATTAGTATTTATATATTTTATATTAATATTATATAAAGATATTGATATGATATGTAAATTTTTATACGGCTGATTCAAAATTTATTTGAAAAATTCAAAATATGTAGTATAATATTGTTATATATTATATTTATTTTTACGGGAGAATATACAAATGAATCATATTAACATTATATCCGAAATATCTGAATACTGCAAACAAAAAGGATGTATTGTTAAAAAAAACGAAAGTTTAAAAGATTATACTTCGTTTAAAATCGGCGGGACGGCAGATCTTGTCGTTTTTCCGGACAATAGAGAAAACATGACAGGATTGCTTAAATTCATAAAAGAAAATAATATAAATTATGTTATTTTAGGTAACGGCAGCAATGTTCTGATATGCGAAAATAATTTTGCCGGGATTGTTATAATCACTTCACAAATGAACAATATCAAAATTGATATTGAAAGCGAAAATATTTATGCCGAATGCGGGATTTCACTCAATAAAACCGCAAGTACTGCGAAAGAAAATTCTCTGTCGGGATTAGAGTTCGCTTACGGTATTCCGGGGACTTTGGGCGGAGCGGTTTATATGAACGCGGGAGCTTACGGCGGTCAAATCGGCGATGTTATATACTCAAGCGAATATATAGACACGCAAACGCTTGAAATTAGAACGATAAGCGCAGAGCAGCATGAATTTGCGTACAGGGAAAGTTTTTTTAGTAAAAACAAAGATTATATAATTCTTTCGTCTGTTTTGAAATTAAAACATGGCGATATATACGAAATAGAAAATCTCATGAATGCAAATATGTCAAAGAGAAAGACAAAACAGCCTTTGGAATATCCAAGCGCGGGGAGCGTATTCAAGCGCGGAGACGGATATTACGCGTCAAAACTAATCGAGGACTGCGGACTTAAAGGTTTTGCAGTCGGCGGGGCGCAAGTATCAGAGAAACACGCGGGATTTATAGTGAACAAAAGCGGCGCGACATTTGCAGACGTTATGAATTTAATAGAACATATAAAATCCGTGATTTTTGACAAGACGGGGATAAATATTGAGTGTGAAGTAAGGATAATTGAATTTTAAATATGTTTATATAATGTAGGTAATTTATATTTTGTACGGATATGAGTTGTAGGGGCTGGCGTCTCCGATAGCCCGCAAATATGATTTAACGCCGGTTTTTTCGGCGGGACGTCGAGGACGCCGTCCCCTACTAATAAGCATTTTCTTCGGTTATAATATCTTGATAAAAAAACATTGAAAGGGATTATATATAAATCTATGGAAATATTAATCTTGACAGGCATGTCGGGCGCGGGGAAAACGCACGCGGCTAACACTCTCGAAGACTTGGGGTATTATTGTGTGGATAATATGCCTGCGGTTATGATTTCGGAGTTTGTGAATATATATAAACGCGTGCCGGATAAAATCCAGTCTGTGGCATTTGTTATTGACGTTCGCGGCGAGAGCGAGTTTGACACGCTTATCGCTCAGCTTGATATGATAAAAACAGAACATACTTGCAGGCTTGTTTTTCTGGACTGCTCGGACGAAGTGATTATCACAAGATACAAAGAAACCCGGCGAAGCCACCCGTTGACTGCTTTACAAAACCTCCCGATAAGAGAAGCGATAATAAAAGAACGCGAGCTTTTGGAAGAAGCCAAGCAAAAATCTGATTTTGTTATAGACACGACAAAAACAACCGTACATCAATTAAAAGAACGCCTGACTGTGATAGTCAAAAGCTCGGCTGAAAGCGGCATATCTATAAATTGCATGTCGTTCGGTTATAAATACGGCGTGCCGTCCGAGGCTGATTTGGTATTTGACGTGAGATGTTTCCCCAATCCGTTTTATATAGAGAGCATGAGATATAAAACCGGTCTTGACCCGGAAGTTTCAGAATATGTTTTATCACATAAAGATACGCTGGATTTTATCGAAAAACTTAAAGATATTACGTCTTTTCTTTTGCCGTTATATATAAACGAAGGCAGGTCAAATCTGATAATCGCCGTAGGCTGTACCGGGGGAAAACACAGGTCTGTCTGTATAACCGAAGTTTTGAAAAAATATTTGACAGAAAAAAACCGCAGCGCAACATCGGTTCACAGGGATATTGGGAAAAATTAAGTGACAGACCACCCCGTCAGGCTAACGCCTGTCACCCCTCCCCAGAGGGGAATTTCGCAAAACGCCAGAAGGTGATATTAATATTATGTCGTATTCAAAAGAATTCAGGGATTTACTTGCAAAGATAAAAATACGCAGGAAATGCTGTAAATATGCGTTTACATACGGATTTACGGCAGATTCTAAAAACGCGTCGGATTTTATAATAAACCGTGATATTTTTGTCTGTCAGAACTGCAAAAGATATTTTTTCAGGGGTTTGTTTTTATTCGCAGGAAATATAGCGGACCCTAAAAAAACATATCATCTTGAGTTTGTTATATTTCATAAAAATCTTGCGCTTGATATAAAAGATATTGCAAATTCTGAAAGTATATTTTTGAAATATATCAAACGCAGGAACAGGCATGTTTTATATCTAAAATCAAGCGAGCAAATCGAGGATTTTTTATATTATATTCATGCGGAAAAAATTTCGTTTGACTTAATGGAAACAAAAATATTAAAAGATTTCAGAAATAACGCGAACAGGATAACGAATTTTGAGAATGCCAATCTTGAAAAAATATCGAAAGCGTCTGCAGAACAGATAGAAGCCGTAAAATCAATAATAAAAAAAGGAGGGTTTAACTCTCTCCCGGACGAATTGAAGCAAACGGCTAAACTGAGGCTGAAATATATTGAGATGTCAATACGTGAAATCGGGGAGATTTCTAATCCGCCGCTGTCAAAATCGGGAATAACGCACCGTATGGAGAGAATTATTGATATCGCGAAAGATTTGAAAGATTTAAAAGAGGGAAAATAATTTATGAATATAGCGAACAATATTTTGAAGCATAGTCTGCAAAACGTGTATTTTTTAACGGGAACGGCTTGCGGCGGAAAGACTACTATGGCAAAAGAATTATCGAAAAAATACGGATTTATACACTTCAATGATAACTGGCATGAGGATAATTACAAGGCATGGCAATCTATTGCTGATGAAAAATATCAGCCTAATTATACTAAAAGAAAAGAAATTAATTGGGAAGAATATTTCAGCAGGTCAGTTGAGGAGTTTTTAGCTGATAAAAACGATAATCACGGTTCTGATGAATATCTGGAATTTTGTATTATTGAGCTTATCAAGTTATCACAAAACAAAAAAATAATATCGGATATCTGGATAGACGATATAGATTTTTTAATGGAAATTTCGGATTACGGCAGAATCGCTTGTTTGTTGGCTCCGGGAGAATTGATAATCCGCGATTATTACGACAGGGACGACCACAGGGAATTTACAGAGTGTATTAAATCTTTGAAAAGCCCTGAGAAAAAATTTGAAACGCAGAACGAATTATTCAGGATAGGCGCGAAAGAAATGTTTGACGAAGCTGAAAAATATAATCTTTTCAGCATCGTAAGAACCGAAAAAAGTACGGTCGAAAACACTTTAAGTTTATTAGAAGAACATTTTGGGTTGAAATAAGGTTGAAATAAAATGGATTTTGTGATAAAATCTGATTATGACAAAAAAACAGTCAAGGATTTTTTGAAATCTAATATTAATATTTCAAGAAATATGCTTATAGTCCTCAAAAATAAATCAGACGGTATAACAGTCAACGGCAACAGGGTTACCGTCAGGTTTGTTTTATCCGAGGGCGACGTTTTGAGTTTAAATCACGAAAATATCGACGAATTAAATCAAGATAAAAGTTTTGTCGCGGAGAATCAAAGCTTATTAAATCTGCTTAATATAGTTTACGAAGACGATTTTATAATAGCAGTAAATAAACCCCCGAATATGCCGTCCCACCCGTCGATAAATCATTTTGACGACACACTGGCAAATTTAGTCGTGACATATTTTCGAAATAATAATATAAAATCTTTTTATCGAGCAGTAAATAGATTAGACAAAAATACGTCGGGGATTGTTCTTGTCGCGAAAGATAAAATAATGTCGGCAAGATTGAACGATATGATGAAACGCGGCGAAATAAAAAAAACGTATATCGCCGTATTGAACGGGAATATAGAAAATCTGCCCGCAGACGAACACAGTTCGTCCCTACGGGAAATAGGCGGGGTTTATGAATATAATCCCGAAAATAAAACTGGTAGAATAATTGCGCCGATAAGACGAGAACATGCCAGCATAATAAAAAGAGTGTGCGCTGTAGACGGGGATTATGCCGAAACTGAATTTAAAGTTTTGAAATATAATAATAAAGCGAGCGTTTTGGAGGTTTATCCGAAAACCGGGCGTACACATCAGATAAGACTGCATTTTTGCGCGATAGGATTGCCTCTGCTGGGCGAAGATTTATACTGCGAGAATAATATAAATCAAGATTATATAATAAAACGTCACGCGCTGCACGCGTATTGTTTAGAGTTTAACCACCCTGAAAATAATAAAAAAATTAATATATCCTGCGAACTTCCGGAGGATATGTCAGGTATAATAAACAGAGTATGAATTTAACCAGATTAAAAATATATATATCTAAAAATAAAATAGTTACGGTATCGTTTATTATCGGTATTATTTCTGTTATTGTATGGAGACTGAGTATAATTTATGTCGGAATCGCTGATTTTTGTACGGAGACAATATCTTTTGCTATGCGTTTTATTTTAACTAAAGCGACTTATTTTATCCCGTTTTCATTCGCTGAATTTATGCTGTATTCTTTAGTTCCGTTATTTATATTTATTTTTATTAAGCTTGTTACTTCAAAAAAACCCAAAAAATCTTTATTTAAACTTTTTTCCGGAGCGTTGGCTGTATGGGGAATATTTATGTTTCTTTTTACGTTTACTTTGGGTGTATGCTACGGAACGACTACTGTAAATCAAAAGATAGGATTCGAAAGACGGCTTTTAGAAGCTGAGGATTTAGCCTCGGCATTGGAAATTTTGATTGCGGAAACAAATGAAATTTCGGGCAATATAAAATATATATATTCAGATACGGGAAGCACCGTAATGCCGTATAATTTAAACGAAATGAACAAAAAATTAAACGAAGCGTATAAAAATATGCTCAGCCGGCATGATTTGTTTATAAGAATATATACAAAAGTCAAGCCTGTGATTTTGTCGGAGCAAATGTCAAAAATGCACATAACCGGGATTTACGCGTTTTTTACGGGCGAAGCTAATTTAAACATAGATTTCCCGGATTATATCCTGCCGTTCACTGCCGCTCACGAAATGGCGCATTTAATGGGCGTAGGGAGGGAGGACGAATCGAATTTTGTCGCTTTTCTCGTGTGTATTCACAGCGACGACGATTATATAAGATACAGCGGGCTTGTGAATATGATGGAATATATCGGCAACGCGCTATACGGAGCGGATAAAGATAAATATGATGAAATTATAAAAGATACGCCTGAGATAGTTACGCAGGAAATGGCGGCGTATTCAAGATTTTTCGAAAAGTACAGGAATACGAAAATATCAAAAGTCGCAAACGCCGTGAACAATAGCTATCTTAAAATACAGGGGCAGGAACAGGGAGCGAAAAGTTACGGATTTGTCGTGGATTTAGCCACTGTGTATCTGCTTGATTTATATGAAAAAAAATAAATACAAATTAAATTTTAAAATTTAAACAGGATTTGTTTTATGAAAAACATGAAAATTAAAATTAAAAAAAGAAAATTAGAGCTGACAATAATTTTTTTGACCCTGCTTCTTATCGTATTGATTAAACTTATAACTATAACTGTAGTGTCGGCAGAAGACATTTTGTCGGCTATTCCGTCGCTGTTTTATAACGACACCCATTTTGTATATTCTGTCCCGGGAAATAATATATACCTGCCACTCGAAGAAATTGACGGGGTTTATTATATCCCACTCGGTATGCTAAATTTATTAAACGATTTGGAGATGCAGTCAAACGACCATTATACCGAAAGTTTTATTATATTATATAATAAAACTAACTGGATATCATTTAAAATCTCAAGCGAAAGGGCGCAGAGCGGGACCAGAGATTATATATCCTGTAAAGTTTATACCCGACACGGCGTTATTTATGTTCCGGCTCAGATTATTGCCGACAATCTTGGGCTAAATTGGGAATATAAGCCTGAATATAAAACGGGGAGGATAAAAGAAAAATACGCCAGTAAAACTTTTGATGAGCTTCTCGAAAGATATATTCCAAAACCCCAGCCGACTACTCCCCCGCCGACAGAGTCTCCAACGAAGCCGCCGCCTGTTATAATCGAGCCTGTTATAGAAATTACTACGCCCGACCCGGTGATTATTTTCGAGCCTGCAACTGAGCCGGAAACGACGAGATATAATAATAACAATATCACAATTACGCAAACTACCGAACCCACTACTACCGCCGAACCTACAACTGTTGAGAATACAAGGGAAATTCAAAATTATTTGATATTTTATGACAGTTATGCTTATAATTATTATACAACGGAAGAAAATCACAAAGAAAGTAAAGAAAGCGAAGAATCTATTATTATAAATAAGCCCGGCGCGACAACAGACAATAAAACAAAAATAACCGAGGTTTTGAAAGCTCTCGATAAAAGCAATATACGCGCAGTGTTTTTTTTCAGCGGCGGCGAAATCACCAAAAACCCTGATATTTTGAGGAAAATATACGCGTCAGGGCATGAATTGGGTATAAAAGCCGAAAACAGTAAATTAAATAATACCGCCGAAGATTTAATATCTGAACTGGAAGAAGCAAATGATTTGATTTATGCGGCAATAAAACATAAAATAAGATTTTGTATGCTTGACGAAAGTGACAGCGGCGATGAGTTTTATGAACTTTACGGAGATAAATTAGCTGAATACGGTTATTATTTATGCAAAAACACGGTTGATGCTTCTGATTTGAGCGATATAGCAGATTCACATGAAATGATAGATTTTATGAAGAAAAAAAGAGTGAACGTTTTTATGTTTGACATAAGCGGCAGCTACAGAAATTATCTGGAATTATCCTCCAGAGCCGCCGAAGAAAAGTTTTATATAAAATTTTTTTATTTGAACAACGCGAACATAGAAACTGTAAAAAGACTGATTAATTGATAATTTTTATTTTTTAATTTTTTAATTTTTATTGAAGTATAAAATAACGGAGGGTGATTAAAATGGCGAAAAAACTTTTGATTGTTGAGGACGAGAAAAATATTTCTTATATAATTTCGGTAAACGCTAAAATAGAGGGATATGAATGCGACGTCGCTTATGACGGCGAAGAGGGCCTTCAAAAGGCTTTGACAAACGCTTATGATTTGATTATACTTGATTTAATGCTGCCTAAAATCGAGGGGTTTGAGATATGCAAACAAATAAGGCAAAATAAAATATCAACGCCTGTGATAATACTGACTGCGCGCGAAGAAGAAGTCGATAAAATCTTAGGGCTGGAACTTGGCGCGGACGATTATATAACAAAGCCTTTCAGTAAAAACGAATTATTCGCGAGAATAAAAGCTAATATAAGACGTTCGTCGCCCGACCCGGTATTATCAAATCCAAACGAAAATATAATAAAAATTCAATCTGTTGTCATAGACTGCGAAAAACATAAAATCGAGAAAAATAATATCCCGGTCGAATTGTCAAAACTCGAATATGATTTATTGGTTTTTCTCGCAAAAAATCCCGATAAGATTTTCCCGCGTGAAGAACTTTTAAAATATGTATGGAAATATGATATAAGCGATGATTTTTACGGCGACCCCCGAACGGTTGACGTGACGGTCAAACGATTGAGGGATAAAATAGAAGAAGACAGCTCAAACCCGAAAATTATCCAGAACAAGAGGGGTATGGGATATTATCTGGCAATGGGCGAATAAAAAAATTCGACAAAATTCAAAAAAATTCAAAGATAAAAAAAGAAAAGAGTTCTAAAAATGCTGTATAAAAGCCTGCATTTCAAACTTGTGTTGATTCTCGTGCTTTTTATAATAGTTATCATAACCATTATCGCGGCGGTAATGGTCAACGGCGTTTTTGACTTTTATACGACTAATTTTAATAATATGATAAGCCAGACTTTAAACGACGATATGTTAAAAGATTTATGCGAATGTATGAAAAACGACTATTTTTATGTTGACCAGAAGCAAAGGCTTATGGCGGAATCCGGGAATTTAGGGATAACCGGACGCAGGAATTTATATATTCTTGATATGACCGGAAAATATCTCGCGGGGACAAACGACGAACTCGGGCAATCTTTGATAAAAACGCCGAACATGCTCGCCGCCATGGACAGAAAACCCGGCGACAGGCAGGCGTTTGAGTCAGATTATATGGATTACGCCGTTTATCTGTCAAGTAATATGTACGAGGCGCAAACTGACGGCAAAGAAATAAAAGAATGTATAATATATATAAAAGACACGCAGGAAGAAATGCGTGATTTTTCGTGGAAGATATTCACGATAATAATACAGGTTTTGTTGATAGGACTTGCGGTGGCTGTGCTTTTGTCGTTTTTTCTGGCAAAAGCGATAACTTTGCCGATACAGAATATAACAAAAGGCGCATTAAAATTAGCCGACGGCGATTTTAAAAGAAAAATAGACGTTTCGTCAAACGACGAAATCGGGACTCTGACGTTTACTTTTAACGATATGGCGGAAAAATTAAAGGCGATGCTCGACCAGAGCGAAGAACTTGAAAAATCGAGGCGGGAATTTATCGCGAATGTTTCCCACGAACTCAGAACGCCCCTTGCTACTATATACGGGGCGGCGGAGACAATTTCGGACGACAGGATAGACGAAAAAGAGAAAATAAAAATTTTGGATATGATTTTGAGCGAAAGCGAAAGAATGACGAGAATAGTAAAAGATTTACTGGATATATCAAAGCTTGACAATAAAAAAATGATGTGGCAGTTTACCGAAGTAAATATCGAAAATCTTGTCAAAAATATATATGAAACAATGCGCGTCGAAGCCGAGAAAAAAGATCAAAGATTAAGTTTAAAATCCGGCAGAAATATTCCCGTAATATACGCCGACAAAGAAAGAATAGAGCAAGTTCTTGTAAATATAGTTTCAAACGCGATGAAATACACGCCTGACGGCGGTAAAATAGAAATTTCACTCAGTTCTGACGCTGAAAAAGAAAAAGTCAGGATTATAATCAAAGACAATGGCATAGGTATCCCGGAAGAAGACCTGCCGCATATTTTCGACAGATTTTACAGAGTCGAGAAAGCGCGTTCGAGCGAAGCGGGAGGCACCGGTCTGGGTCTTTCGATAACAAAAGAAATAGTGAATGCGCACAAAGGCGAAATAACCGTAGAGAATGCGACTGGGGGCGGCGGAACGGTTGTAACTGTTATACTGCTGCAAAATTCGGGCGAAACCGGGGAGTTATAAAATTTTAAAATGAAAACAAAAACTGAAACTGAAACTGAAAACTTTCAGGAAAGAAAAAGCAGAAGAACCGCCGCGATTGATTTTTTTAAGACAGTCGCTATATATTTACTCACGGCTTCTATGCTGACAGCGGCTGGAGTATATATAAGCAACCGTCAGAACGCAAGCCAGCCCGCCGAAATGCCATGGGAGAAAAGGCGCATAATAGAGAGCGGCGGAGTTCCTGCCGAAATAAATATAAATGAAAGCCAGATAAATCCCATACAGATAACTATTACGGCAAACGGCGATTCTTTTACGGCGATATATAATTATAAATTAATTTCTGATTCTGATATTAACGAAAATTTTATCAAGTACAGTATCCGGGGCATTTTCAGCAAAAATTCAGAATGCCGAAGGCTTGAAAAAGAAGAAGGCGAAAATCTCTGGAAATCATGTACTGAAAAAGAAAATTCGGTTTATGTAAAATACGCGGGGAATTATATATATCCTGTTATATATACTTTTTTGGACGAAACCTGGGATATAAGAAACGCGGCGGACGCGTTTTCTGATAAAAACAGGGAACTTGCAATGGTCCACGAGCTTTTTATAGTTGACGAAGCCCCGGTTTACGGAATCGCAAAAGACACTGACGGCAATGTTTCCGTATTTATTCCCGAAACTGAGACTGGTAATATAATAAAAAGCTATATTAACACCGAAAATTTATTGACATATAATAATACTGCGGGGGTTATTCCGTATCCGTGCGAATTTTTAAAAGGCGACGATATAAGCAGTAAGACGGGAATCAACAGCAATAACATAAGAAACTTGAAATTCCCGGTAGATTTTCATTTGTTTTATAATCACAACACATATTCGTCTGTTTTGAAATTTTCAAATCCGGTTTCAGATGAAAACGGCAAAATAAATACAGACCAGGATTTTATCAGAAATTTATTTAAAATTTTTAATTTTAACATCGAAAATTCCAGTTCTTATCCCATTAATAACGGGATAACGTTTACAGACGGAAAAGACGGGAAAAACACAGTCAGTTTTTATAACGACGGGCGGATAATATATAATTATAAGCCGTCTGATTTAAGTTTAGCAAATTTATCAGATATAAATGAACCCGGCGGAATACACTTAATTAAATTTCTGGGATATGACGCGGGTTATTATACGTCTTACGAAAAAATAAAAGCGGCGAGCGTTTTTGTGAGCAGCCTTGACAGTGAACTTACGGGAAACGGTTGCAGCATTTATCTGAAAAATATAATTTCGGATTCTGACGAAAATTTAAAAGTGATTTTTTGTTATTATTACGATGGGATAAAAATAAAAATCAACGGTTCGGACGAAGGAATCGTTATAACTATAAATAAAAACAGCATTACTGAAGTAAAAATAAACTCTCTTTATTTAAGTTCGCTGAACGTGATGATAAAAAACATGAATCCTATTTTAATTTTAACCGGAACCGACGATTTGATTACACGTGATATAGAAAGCGTTGAATATACGGACAACGGCAATGGCGAAGAAGTAAAAAAAACGAAAGAAGAAATTGCGCAAAAATATAAATTGAAGTATGACAAAATCCAAGATAAATTTATTGTAAACGAGTTTGAATTGATATATAATATAAAATATACCGACGGTAAAAATAACGGAGATTCCGTGAAAGCGGTTTGGGAAATAAGATAATAAAAATAATTAAAGCGAAAACCAGAAAAGAACAAAACAAATTCAGGGATATTTAAAATACAATGAACACGAAAAATACAAAAACGGCGGTTATAATTCTGCTTATAATCGCGAATATATTTTTTATTTATAATATTATAAATCTAAAAATACAATCGGAGAACATCCCCTCGGAAATGATAGACGACGCCGTAAATATTTTAGAAAAGAACGGATTTATCGCAGACAGAAGTAAGATCCCCGCAAAAAAGCCGTCAAGCGTCATATACGAAGGGGTATACGAGGGAGTATATTCGCAGAATACATTTGCGGATATAGTCAAATATTTTTCGGGTATTTCCGATGAAGAACTAAAAGACATAGATTATATGCAAGTGCCTGTGGGCAGGTCCTGTACTGCGGGGGATTACCGGTTCACTGTTTCAAACGCTAATTATTTTAATATAAGCATAATAGAAAAATCTTATATAGTCCCGGAAATGGATTTTGACGAACTTGACAGAGATACAGAAACAAAAAAAGAGATACTCTCAGAGAGCGGGATAACCGGAATCCAGAACAGCGACATAAAAAAAGCGGAAAAAATAATTAAAAATTTTATAAAAAAATATAATACTCAGGATATTAAGCTGGGTTTTGTAATTACGGGATTTTCAGAAAACAAGCAAAAAAACTGCGATACTGTTTTGATAAACCAGTCAATCGACGGCGCGCCGATTGATTCTCATACAGTATATATAGAAATACAGGACGGGAGAGTAAAATACTTTTCGGGGAAGTGGTATTTCGGTGAGTTTATAGGCAAATACCCTATGCCTTTGCTTGATTCTGTGAATATATTATTCAAAAGCATAGAGATAGACGGAAATATTATTCAAGAGAGCGGAAAATTGGCTGAAATGTCTCCGGAATATACAGTCATGCGTCACGACACGGATAAATTTTATCTTTTGCCGTCGTGGCAGATTAAATTTGACGGCGGCAGAAAATTTTCGTATAATATGATAACCGGCAATAAAAATTAATTAAAACAAGAAAAAATCAAGAATTTTGAAAAAAGGACTTGAAAAATAAATTATATATGGTATAATGATATAATATTAACAAAATTTAATAGAATATTTTTATTATATGCCATAAATTAGGGATTAAATTTGTAAAATACGGATAAACTAAAATTATAATCGAGATATACATAAATAAAATTGAATATAAAAATATATACGATTTATATAAACTTTATAATGATTAAATAATATTGCTGTAAAAATAATAATAAAGAGGTGCAGATTTAAAGATGGAAAAAATCGTAATTAACGGCGGGAAGCCACTTTATGGGGAGATTGAAATAAGTGGCATGAAAAATACGGCCCTCGCCGTAATAATGGGGAGTCTTTTAATAGAGGATAAATGCGTAATAGAAAATTTACCTGACATAAGCGACGTTTCCACGTCTTTTCAGATACTTGAGCACATGGGCGCGTCAGTAAGAAAAATTAACAAGACTACTTATGAAGTTGACAACACGAGAACAAAAGGGGGTATATCCCCGTCGGAACTCGTCAGAAAAATGAGGGCGTCATATTATCTGCTTGGAGCTGAACTCGGCAGATTCCGGTACGCAAACGTAGACCAGCAGGGGGGCTGCTGGTTTGGTGAACGCCCCATAGACCAGCACATAAAAGGTTTTGAGGCATTAGGCGGAAAATTCGAAATCAGCGAAACCACGGGATATTATAATATAGACGCTCCCGACGGGCTCAAAGGCACGCACATATTTATGGATTTAGTAAGCGTGGGGGCTACTATAAACACTATTCTCGCGGCGGTGAAAGCCGAGGGGACGACAATAATAGAAAACGCAGCGAGAGAACCGCATGTCGTAGACTTGTCGATTTTTCTGAACAAATGCGGAGCTAATATATCAGGAATGGGAACAAATATAATAAAAATAAAAGGCGTGCAGAAACTTCACGGCTGCACATATAACATACTGCCCGATATGATCGAAGCCGGAACTTATATGACTATAGCGGCGGCTACGGGCGGAAGTTTAAAAATAAAGAACGTAATTCCCAAGCATCTTGAGTCAATAACGGCTAAACTTATGGAAATGGGAGTGGAAGTCGAAGAACTTGACGATACTATTATAGTAAGCGGAACAGGGACTCTAAATAAAGCAAACATGAAAACCCAGGTTTATCCCGGATTGCCTACAGACATGAATGCCCAGATGTGCGTTTTGCTTTGTCTTGTAAAAGGCGGGACGAGCTATCTGACCGAAGGCGTACATGAAAACAAGTACCGATATTGCGAAGAGCTGAGACGAATGGGCGCGGTTATAAAAGTGGACGGAAGAGTGGCCGCAGTCGAAGGCAAAGGGATTTTAACCCCGGCTGTTGTAAAGGCTGTGGATTTAAGGGCTGGCGTCGCGATGGTCATAGCGGGGCTTGCGGCAAAAGGCAAGACAGAAATAGAAGATATATATCATATAGAACGGGGCTATGAAGATATTGTAAACAAACTTAAAAAAGTAGGGGCGGACATAAAAAAGATTAATGTTCCCGACCCGTATCAGTATGAAATAGCAAACTGAATTTTCAGGCATGAAATATATCAGGGGAGAAATTTTAAAAGAATTTTTCCCCTATTTGAATTAAGTAAATATAAATATATAGATTATAAAAATATTGGGAGGATAAGCATGTCAAATCTTAAAGGAACCATTGAAACATTTATTCAGGAAACCTGCGAAAATATCAAAAAAGAAACCGCCGGACGACCTGTGTTGTGCGCGCTCTCCGGGGGTGTTGATTCTGCCGTATGCGCCGTGCTCGCGCACCGCGCCATAGGCGATAATCTTACATGCTTGTTTGTTGACACAGGATTCATGCGTAAAAACGAAGGAGCACAGGTTACGGCGTTATTCCGCGATACATATTCGATTAATTTAATCAAAATTGACGCAGAAGAACGTTTTTTAAATAAATTAAAAGACGTGACCGAACCTGAAAGCAAAAGAAAAATCATCGGCGAAGAATTTATCAGGATTTTTGAAGAAGAAGCAAAAAAGCTCGGTAAAATTGGCTGTCTTGTACAAGGGACGATTTATCCTGATATTATGGAGAGCGGAGAGGACGGGCATAAGCAAGTCAAGGCGCACCATAACGTGGGCGGTATGCCGTTGAATATCGAATTTGAAGCGATAATCGAGCCAATTAAGCTACTGTATAAAGAAGAAGTCCGCGAATGCGGCAGAAAACTGGGTTTGCCGGAGAATTTCACAAACCGTCAGCCTTTTCCGGGCCCGGGACTTGCAGTGCGCTGTCTGGGCGAACTGACAAAATATAGACTTGATTTATTACGCGAAGCAGACGCTATTTTCCGCGATGAAATAGAAAAAGCGGGCCTGCAAAAGGAGATACAGCAGTATTTTGCCGTTTTACCCGGAATCCAAAGCGTCGGCGTCCGCGACGGCGCGCGGTGCTATGAAGAGATGATTGCGTTAAGGGCAATGACTACCAAAGATTTTGTGACTGCAAGTTTCGTCCGGCTGCCGTATGAATTGCTTGAAATTGTGACAAAACGGATAACAAGCGAAATAAGCGGCGTGAACCGCGTTGTATATGATGTAACAGACAAGCCTCCGTCAACAATGGAGTGGGAGTGATATAAGTTAATAAAATAAATTAACTATCACAAGGGCGGGAAAATTAAAATCCCGCCCTTTCGTATTCTTAATATTTTTATAAAAATATATCAATAAACAATCTTTTCTACGTCAATTACGCCTTTTACGCAGTCTATAAACGGTTTGCCGTTTTTTACTCCTGCGTTTCCATAGCCAGTCTCAGTCGATATAAACGACTTGAAATCGCATTTTATGGCCGGATTTATCACAAGCGTTTTTGTCAAATTATCGTAAACTGCGCCCGATATTGCCTGTAATAATCCGTATGACGACAAAGCCCTCGCGTAATAATGCCCGCATTCGTATTCGCAGTACGGATTTCTCACAGTTCCGTCGTATCTGTCGCGGCATGTTTTCACTATATCAAGCCCCTCGTTTATGCAGCCGTGCATTATCAAATGGCTTGCGACCTGATATTCTATCCCCGTCCAGACTTCGTCACTGTACACAAACGGCAGCGACGGCTTTCCGCCGTGAGGCCAGCTGCATAACAACAGCCCGCCCTCTTTGCCTAAAGCGTAACCGGGTCTCTGCGGATTTGAATGGCCTGACAAATCTTTTTTGAGATTATATTTATAAACGCTCAATAAATGGCTTTTTACTTTTTCGGGATCTAATATCTCCCCTACTCCGCAAACTTCTGCAATCCATGCTCCTAAAACACCATCTGATATGCAACCGTTTCCGTACTGATATTTTGGCCCTTCTTTTTCACAGAGCTCCCTTGCCTCAGAAGTCTCACGGCTTAAATCAAGTTTTGCCTCGAGAGTTTTCCACTCTACTTTTTGTATAAAATATTCACCGTTATATAATTCAGCCTCTAAATATTTCCTGCCTTTTTCGTATAAATTTTTATATCCCCCGCAAGCTTCGCCTAAATATTCACCCATAATCGAAGCGGCTTTCAACGCTCCCAGATAAAACGACGAACACATTCCGTCCGCTCCCCAGAATTCTATATCATAAGTATTGTGATGCGGTTCTTTCAAAACCCCTTCGCGCTTTTTATCCCATGTGTTTATACAATAATCAAGGCTTTCTTTGACTTTTCCCCATATACTTTTGAGCCAATTATTATCGCCGCTTATTTTCCATTCCCTGAAAACTTTCATGATTCCGCCAAGCTGACCGTCGGACGCGGCGTGAAAATTATGTTCTGTTTTTCTTATGGGCAAAGACGACCTGAAAGTCTGATGCCCTTTATCATCCTGCGAGAAGAAAAATTCTGTTTCTCTAAGGCTGCGTTCAAGTTCAGGGAATAAATGCGCGATTGCCTGAGTATAGTTCCAGACGTGAGTGCATGAACCCATGCAGCTTCCCTCCTCGTCCATACAGCCTTCCCAGCACCATAATTTTCCGTCAGGCTGACGCATAACCGTCGGCGATTTTATTATAGAAAGATTCGCGCTTACAGCTTCGAGAACTTCAGCAGGCAAACTTGAATCATAAAAACAATCCGAGAATCTTTTTGTCTCTGTTTTTAACATGCAGAAATTATTTTTATAGTATTCGCCGATTTCAAGAACATCTTTAAATTGCCTGCTGTACCACGGCTTATGATTTCCGGGTATATCTTCTTTTTCAAGCGTTGGGCCTAATCTCAGATTTGTCTCGCCTGCATACCAGCATGTATTTATTTTTATTGTTTTGCTTTCGCCGCTTTTGAGAGTAAACGGGATCGCTATATATCCTCCGGAACTGTTGTTTTCTTCGTGAGAACCTGAAGAATATTCGCCTTTTAATATATCGTTCCAGAGCATTGTGAGAGGGTCAAACCAGCCGCCCCTGAACCATTTTGCGTTGACGCATATATTCTCTTCGTCTTTGGCAAACGCATAAAATTCGCCTTTCTGCCACGGCTCATTCTCAAATTCTTTCTGCCCGAGAATAAACCCGTCTTTCTCGGCTTTGACATAATTCTCAAATTTATTATCAGTTCTCATAAAATTAAACGAACAGAAATAATATACAGCTTCGACTGTCTCTTTTGAATTATTACTAAAATTATATTCAACGGTAGCAACTGGGAGAGAAGAATTATACGAATCCCCCGGAATAAACGGACTCCATGCGTGTATAGAAACATCCAACGGAATATCGCCGCCTGAAAGATTTATCTGTGCGCACGGAAATTTTGACATAAAATCATTTGATTTAAATCTTGGCAGTCCGTAGTTTTTGCCGCTCAACCCGGCTCCTGACCCCTCGAAGGCCTTGCCCGGCTTATAAATCTCGTATTTTGGTATTTGCCCCTCTAAAATTCTCGCAGTATAATCATTAGATTTATTTGATTTTACTGCAACCGCCGCAAATATATCCGGGTTATAAAATATATTCGGCGAATTTCTCAGTGAAAAACTGTTTAACATGCCCGTCCCGGAAATACAGTAATTTCCCGCGCCAATCCCGCCGAGGGGAAAATTGATATACGAAAGATTTTCATTTTCGTATATGCCGTTATAATCTCTTTTTGTTTTTATCATAATAAATATAACCGCTCCTTTTTTATATAATTTTTTATGTGTTTTAAAATAAACAGAATATCGTAAATCACCCACGCCAAAACTCTCCTACCCTCTTTAAAATAAAGAGGGTTTTGGTAAAAATTCCCGAGTTACTTTTCATTTTATTTAATACAGTCATATTTCCGCTACCTCCGTTAGTTCGGCGTCTGTATTTTCGTCCATAAACCGTATAATTTCATCTATTGACTGCTGAGCGTGGCTTTTTTCGCCGGATATAACAGCAACGCCAATAGTTAATATTTTATGTAACTCCTGCGTACCGACTTCGGCAACCGACGCATTGAATTTTTGCCTCGCTCTGTCAACAAGACTGCGGCAAACCTGTCTTTTATTTTTGAGCGAATTTGATTGCGAAATATAAAAAGTTAATTTAACAGCGGCAATATACATAATTAACCCATAACTTTCGAAAATTATAATTTTTATTTTAACGCGTCTATAATATCCGTCGGTTTGGGAGGGCAGCCGGTCACGCATTTTTTAAATCCCAGAGTACAATTTCCAATCCCTATGCCGTCCCCGCTTTTATTTTTGAATCCCTGCCCGATATATATTTTTTCTGTCCCTTTGATTTTGCTTCCAAGCCTGTGCAGCGCGTATATCAGAGAAGAATAACACGCAGAGCAGGCAGAATCTTCATGAATATTATTTTTATAGCTATCAGCAGTCCTCCCGCTTTTGACTTTATGAACCGGTTTATTTTCAGGATTTAATTCAAAAATTTTCGTGTCCTGCGAATAATATTCCCCGACGCCTAATTTTTTCCCGTGAGCTAAATATCCTATTTCATCGGGTCGATAACCGATAAGTTCAGCGCAATAGCTATCTACAAGCAAAGGGTTCTGCCCTGCTATTATCCTGTTGGATTCCACAGGAGTGCCGCCCTCTTCAAAAGTTAAATCCCCGCAGATTCCGTCAACTACGCAATACCCGGTTTTTATGAGCATATTAAGCTCGGCTATCGGCTTGTGCAAACCTAACGAGTGAAACTTTCTTTTTTCGTTGTCTGATATGCAGCCTTTCAGATTTTTCATGCAGCAAGTCAGCCGTGTCTGGCAATGCGCTTTTAATACCGGGACATTTATTAAAAAATCTGTTTTCAACGCTTCGTCGCATATCTCTATTTTATATTCTCCGTATTTTAGAACAGTGCAACTGTCAGATTTTAAATCAATAACCGGAACGTTATATTTCCGGGAAATTTCTTCATAGCCGCAGTTTTTAAAAGCGCGTTTTGTGCTGTCCCCGACCCATGAACTCTCAATTATTTTTATTTTCTTCACCCCGAAATCTTTCAGGAAAATTATTATCCCCTCAATAACTTCGGGATGCGTCGTCGCGCCGTCATAAGCCGGGCGGGACACAACAAGATTCGGCTTTATCGATACCGAAAAATTTGAATTCAAATATAAATCAATATCCGATTCTTTCAATATATCATAAGTATTTTTGACAATATCTTTCCCGTATGTTACAAATATCATTTTTTAGCTTTTGCCCTTTCATATCAAATTTATATTATTATATCATAAAATATCATAAAAATCAGTAATTTTTCATGTTATTTTATATAACCCATAAAAAATTACTGATTTATCAATAAATTATTTATAAAATATTCTTCGGCAAGCAAGCCGTAAATAAGCCTGTCATGCCGTTTTCCGGCAAAATACCGCGCCTTGCGTTCGCGTCCTTCAAGTACAAACCCGCATTTTTCAAGCACGCGCTGAGAACCGATGTTATTTTCCTGCGTGCTTGACGAAATCCGCTCAAATCCAAGATGACCAAAGCCGTACCGCAATATAATTTTTGCCGCGTCCGTCGCGTATCCTTTGCGCCGATACTCAAGTTTTGTCAGTCCATAACCCAGCGAACAGCAACGGTTTTGCCAGTCTATATCCTGCAACGCAATATCGCCTATCGCAGTTCCGTCAGGCAGAAAAATCCCAAGCCTGATGTGTACATTGCCCTGAAGTTTCTGGATTTCATCGAACCATTCGTCTGCTTTTGCCGAAGAACGCCCTAAAATAAAAGGCTCCGTCAACTGCCCGAAATCGTATTCATACTCCTCCCAGACTTTCATGCAATCTTTTTTTTCCAATGTCGCAAGATAAATTTTTTCGCCCTGTAATTTATTCATTTTGATCCGCCTCCTGATTAACTTTAATTTATATAATATATTTGCTCAAAATCGCCGGGAGCGTGCCTGTCATGCACTTCAAAACCATCAAGAAAACTTTCTTCGTCTTCGAGATATTCGAAATCTATATGTTTCATTCCGAGAGAATACCCGAACGACAAAGCAGATTTTATAATCTCGCTGTAGTTTATATTATTTGTCCAGACATACAAGCTACCGACATTTGCGTTTTCCCATGTATGTATTTGAATATACGTGCCTTCGCTCAGCAAAATCGCGGGAGTTCTCCTGTTTACGTCAACAGACGGCTTTTCGTTCATGACTTCCCACATGTGCCTTGACGAAAACTGCCCGCCTTTCCCGAAAACAAATCTTTTTTCTTTTATAACAGAAAACGGCACTTTTTCAATTTTTGTTCCCTCAAATTTATAATCTCTATATTCTTCTGTTTTTATATGTAAAATATATTGCTTTCTCCCATCTTTAAATCCGCATTTGCGATAAAATATATCCGCGCCTGTTTCCATATCGGGCGACGTCACTGCTTCCACACAATTATTCTTTTTCGCGTGTTCTATTCCGTCGGCAATCATAGCGCGCCCGATACCTTTTCTTTGATAATCCTTGTCTATCTCAAGCATACCGAGATATAAAAATTTCCTGTCCGGTTCGTCTGATATAATCCACTCGCCGTGACCGACGATTTTCCCGTCTATTTCAGCAACCTGAATATAAAAACCGCGTTCGAGACGTTTTGTGACCCATGACGTGCAATCTG
Organism: Oscillospiraceae bacterium; assembly: GCA_009783265.1. Classification (GTDB taxonomy): domain Bacteria; phylum Bacillota; class Clostridia; order Oscillospirales; family WRJC01; genus WRJC01. Next base: position 156,711 of record WRHM01000005.1, on the reverse strand, counting down.
TTATATTCCCCCACGGTATTGATTGTCCCCGATAAACATTAACTATGCCGTTTAAGTCTGATTCCGAAGCAGTCGCCTGTCTTATTTTTATTATTTTTACGTTATCCATTATTTTTATCTGCACCTCCCAAAAAAATAAATCAAATATAATAAAGCAAGTTCAAAACCACCCCGTCAAGCTGACGCTTGCCACCCCTCCACGGAGGGGAATTGCGCGCAAATCCGGCGTTTTGTCTAATTCCCCTCTGTGGAGGGGTGCCCGCAGGGCGGGGTGGTTTTTAAGTAGAATTATTATATAATATAAAAACAAAAAACAACAGGGCGGAAGCAATTTCGTTCCGCTCCCGCCCTGTATTTTTCCGCGCTTCGCCATATCCGCCTGGCGATTTCCCAAATCGCCGATTGTAGTATAACATATATTTTTTAAATTGTCAACAGGAAATTTTATTAAATAAAAATTATTTTAATTAATATTTTCCATATTCCAGAGCGGCGTCAATAAAAACGCGATAATTTTCTTCTGTTTTCGGCGACAATGGGACATTAATAGGCGCGGCTGTCGGCATTATCACATATCCCCCGCCTATTTTTGCTTCATCCATACAGAATTTCACAATCTCGCGGATTTCATGAATACCGGCGTGTTCGAGCGATTTTAACTGTATATTTCCAAACAGGCACATTTGACTGCCTGCGCGTTTTTTTACTTCGCCCAAAGATATATCGCCGTCGGGCGGTGCTTCGCACGGATCCAAAGCTTCTGCTCCGCATGAAATTATTTCATCAAGCACTTTCGCGATTTTGCCGTGGCTGTGGATTCGCACAAGCCCCCCGTATTTATGAATCAATTCAGTGATTTCTTTTAAATAAGGCGCGACAAAACGTTTGAAATAATCCGGATGCAGATACGGCGGGGTCAGATATTCCGGTCCGCAAATGCGATATAAATCAACTACCTGCGATTTGAGCATATTTTCAAGGTTAATCATATTGCGCCTGTGTATTTCTTCAACAATTTTAGCAAAATGTTCCGTTTCGGTCATTGCCCATACCGTAGATTCGCCGAATTCCATAAGTTCCATTGCAAGATAAGCAGGGTCTGCCGCGCCTGACATAATTATTCCCCTCTCCCCTACTTCATCAGTTATGCGGGCGTAATCCGTATTATTATATACCGCGGGTTCAAACGGAATCGAGAGCATTTTATCTACGTCGTCAATCGTTTTGCACCAGCGTTCGGTATGCCATGTCGTGTATAAATTATCATAAACCCGGTGGGTTGAAGTAAGATCGCCTTTGGGCGTATGCAATACAAAACGCCGTTCAGTCCAGTTTTCGCCTCTTGTCTCAAAACAATCGATTTGCGCGGGATATGAAGACCACGCTATTTTCTGATTTGACCATTGATCCCACATGCACACGCAGTCAGTTTTTTCACGTATGTAATCCATCAGATTTTTATATGACGGCTCGTTATTTTCGAAAGACCGGGAATTATATCCCACAAGCTCATAAGTCGATATTGGCACTCTGTCAGCCTTTTGACCCGCAATAGCGGTTAATAAACGTTCCCTTGAAGTCATTTTTTTTATACACCTCCCGTATTATTAATTATCAGATCAAGATTGATCGATAGATTCTTTTTTTGCGGCGATAAGAGATAAAATCTCGTCAATATCTTTTTTGAACGGGTTTATCCTGTAATCCCCGATATTGACGCGCAGCGTAGGATATTCGTTGCCGGTTACGGTAAAATGCAAAACGCGCGTATTTTTGTATTTATATTTTATAGTATCAAAATGAACATAACGCTGTATTTTTAAAGATTTTGCGAAATCATGTATAATGCGTGCTATATCCCGGCTTTCGCCGCTTACTCGCCTGAGCAGTTCGTCATAATTAGCCGAATAGCTTTTAAAAAGCTGGCGAAATTCGCAATGGGCAAAGTGATGCCGCGCAGGAGTTTTTTTAATATTCGGGGAATGCTCAAACGTATTCATAGCATGAAATATTTTAGGGTATTTTATATTATAAAATATCACTGCGTCGTTTTTATATTCGCGTTTTAATCCTGTGCGCTCCAATGCGTCAAGGCATTTTTCCAGAGTAATATTTAAAACGGCATACGATTTATTTTTATTAATCTTTTCCCTGTATTTCTGCCAATTATTAATATCCCAAATTATTAAATCGCCCTGAATTTCGCCGTTTGCGGAAATATTTTCGAGTATATCCCTGTATTGTCTGGCAGAAACAGGAGAATATATATCAATATTATTATACATATCCTCGCATAGCGCGTTAAAATAATCATACCATTGATAACAGCCGTCAAGTATATCTTTGCCGCACCGGCTTTTTATTTGTTCAGCCAGCGAATCATCAGGCGGCACAAGCCCTACTGCCCACCACCAGACTTCTCTTTGTAAATCCGAAGAAAATACGCTTTGATTTTTATCAAATATCATATTTATACTTTTATACTCCGTTTTTATTTAATTTATTATATTTTCCGAGTATAATTTTTGTATTCATCGTAATTGCCGTTGAAACTTATCAGTTTTTTATCCTGTATATTAATAATCCTGCCCGCGATTTTATTGATAAAATAACGGTCGTGCGATATAAACAAAAGAGTGCCTTTGTAATTTGACAACGCTTCTTCCAGCATTTCGCGGGTTTCTATATCAATATGGTTTGTCGGTTCGTCCAGTATTAAAAAATTTATTTCGTTTTGTATGAGCGACGCCAGTTTCAGCAGCACTTTTTCGCCGCCGGATAACGCGCCCACGCGTTTATATACGCTTTCGCCGAAGAAAAAATATCTCGCCAGAATATTCCGCGCTTCGTTTTCAGAACAAATATGTTCTTTCTTAAATTCGTCGATAACTGTATTTTTTTCATTTTCAAAGCGTATCTCCTGCGGTATATATCCTATCTTCGCGCTCGGATTAACTGTTATTTTCCCTTGAAAACCAGAAAAATCATTTATTCCCATAGCGGCAAGTATAAGCGATGTTTTACCTGTGCCGTTATCGCCCATAAGACATACTTTTTCTTTTTCATATACCTGCATATCCGCGCAGTCAAATAATTGATTTTCGCCTAAAGTCAGGCTGAAATTTTCGAGCATAAGCACATCATGCCCTGTGCGGCTGCCGATAAACTGTATCGGGATTTTTTGTTTTTCCAGTTGCGGCTTCTCGATTATTTCCATTTTTTCAAGCCGTTTTTCGAGTTCTTTCGCCTTCCGGAAAAATTTTGGATTGTTTCCCCTGTCTCCCCAATCGCGATAACGCTTTATCGCCGCTTTCATTGCCTCGATTTTTTTCTGCTGGTTTTTATAGTTTTCAAACTCAATTAATAACTGCTCTTCCTGTTCTTTAAGTGAAAACGAATAATTCCCGTTGAACGATTCGCATTCGCCGCCGTCCAGAATTATTGTTTTATTTGCGACACGGTCCAAAAAATACCGGTCATGCGATATAATCACGGCTGTCCCTTTATATTTAGAGAGATAATTTTCAAACCATTCAAGCGTTTTAATATCGAGATGATTTGTCGGCTCGTCCAAAAGCAAAATATCGGGTCTTTTTAATATCGTAGCCGCTAATTTTACAATAGTTTTCTGCCCTCCGCTGAGAACGTTAAACGGCCGTTCCAGAAGTTCTCTTAAATAAAATCCGCTCACTATTTTATTAAACTGCTCAGTCATTTCATAGCCGTCCATCGCGATAAACAAATTTTGCGTGCGCGAATATTCGTTCATGATTTTATCGAGTTTATTTGAGTCCGTTTCTTCCGCCATCAATTTTTCAAGCCCGTTAAGCTTATCCTCGTATTCTTTTATTTCGGCAAAAGAATCGCTTAATACTTTTTCTACTGTCATATCGCTTTCAAGCAAAGCGGGTATCTGTTCCAAATATCCGACCGATGCGCCCTTGCGGATCGTAACCGCGCCTTTATCCGCGGTTTCCTCTCCTGTGATAATTTTAAATAAAGTAGTTTTTCCCGTACCGTTGCGCCCGACTATCGCGGTTCGGTTTCCGGTCAGGATTTCTAAATTCGCATTTGTAAGTACGTTGTTAAAGCCGTAGTTTTTAACAATATGATTCATTCCTATTTCTATCATCGTAATCTTAATATCCTCCGTATTTTCAAATTTTTGTTTTTACATTTACAGCGATAAAATAATAATCAAATATATTCAAATTTGAAAACAAGGCCTGCTACGAATAAGAAGAATGAGGCGATTATTTAATGCCTCCGCACAAAAAGAGAATTTTATTTGTTTTAAAATTTTCTTTCGCCCCAGCCTGTTATCTGACAGACCTTGTACGGAGCGCAATAACGCCGGCTCTTATTTTATAATACAGAACCATATAAATCACTTCCTTTCGTTAAACCAGTATTTTTATTATATCAAATTTTATAGAAGTTTGCAACAGATTTTCTGTTTTATAATTTTTGTTTATGTTGTTTCTTTTTTGTCTTTTATATCATTTGAAAATTCAAACGACGCCTGTTTAAGCCCCTCTTTTTCGATTATTGCCAAACGCGCGTCAAATAATTTCCCGGCTTTGCTCTTGAACCCCTTTAACACGTCAGTCCGCCCTTTGGAAAGCAGTTTCTTTACCTGATTTGCGCTGATAGATTTTCCCGATATTTTTTTCCAAACTACAAAACCGCAGCCGTCTTTGCCGCTCTCGCATGAATAGCTTTTCGACTGTTCCAGCACATTTTTACCGCACCTCGGGCATACGCCCAAAATCTCGCGTGCGGTGGTAAATATCACCGCCGCGTTTTTATCCTGCGGGGTGTTTTTCGTTTCAGATATAACTTCTTTAATAAATCCGGTTATTCCGTCCATGAAAACATCGCCCGACATTTTGCCTTTTTGTATTTCAGATAACTGCTTTTCCCATTCCGCCGTCATCTCAGGCTCTTTTACTTTATCGAGTACCAGTGAAATATATATTCTGCCAGCCTGTGTCGGCAATAGATTCTTAGCTTCGCGAATCATATAGCCGCACTTGATTATATGCTCAATTATCGACGCTCTTGTCGCGGGGGTTCCCAAGCCATTATCTTTCATCGCTTCGCGCAATTCAGCGTCGTCTATCGCTTTGCCAGCCGTCTCCATCGCAGATAACAGCGTATCTTCGGTGTACAGTCTCGGAGGCTGCGTCTGCTTTTCCTCAAAGTTCATATCAATTACCGGAAATATGTCCCCCTCTTTCATTTCGGGCAGTATTACGTCAACCAAAGATTCTACGCGTTTTGACTTGTCTGATCCGGCTCTTAAAACTGCTTTCATGCGTTCCTCGACAGTCCTGTAACCGTAATCGAGTATTTCTTTGCCCGTCGCCGTAAATTCCGTCCCCTCTATATCAAACGCCGCTTTCGTCGCCATATACACATGCGTAGTATATACCGCTACAATTAGCCTGTAAATTATCAGCGTCAGTATTTTACGCTCAACCGCGGGTAAACTGTTATAAATTTCTGCCGTCACTTTTGCCGTTGGCAAAATTGCGTGATGGTCCGTGACTTTTTTATTATTGACTATTTGTTTAACAGCAATCTTTTCCCTGTTATAACGCTCAGACGTTATATTGTCATAAACTCCCGCGCCGAGAAGATTTTCAATCAATCCTTTCGTCGGCGATTCCATATCCGACGTTATATAGCGCGAATCCGTCCTCGGATATGTCACTAACTGGCGTTCATACATGCTCTGCATATTATCAAGCGTCTGCTGCGCCGATACGCCGAAATAACGGTTCGCGTCGCGCTGCAACGCAGTTAAATCATACAAGGGCGGCGGGTTTTCGCGTTTGCGCTGTTTCTCAACGCTTTTAACTACGGCATTTTTGCCTTTGCTCCGCTCAACTATATCCTCCGCTTCTCCCCTGCTATTTACTTTCGAGTATGCAAAAAAACTACCCAGATTGGCAATCAGACTAAAATATATCTCAGGCTTGAAATTTTCTATATCTTCCTGTCTTTTAACTATCAGCGCAAGCGTCGGCGTCTGCACCCTTCCTGTATTTAAAGTCCGTCCGTGTAATATACTATACATACGGGTCAGATTCATTCCCACTAACCAATCGGCTTTTTGACGGCAGTCCGCCGCGTAATATAAATTATCGTATTCGCTCCAGTCTTTCATTTCGGACAAGGCGCGTTTGACTGCCGCCGTTTCCATAGAACTCACCCATAAACGTTTTACAGGCTTGCGGCACCCGGCTTTTTCGTATAAGCGTCGAAAAATCAATTCGCCCTCGCGCCCCGCGTCTGTTGCGCATATCACTTCCGAGACATCGCCGCCGTTCATCAGTTCTTTTACTATTTTATACTGCTGCGACGTATTTTTAGCCACTGTTGTTTTGAATTTATCGGGTATAACCGGCAATGTCTCTAATTTCCATGACTTAAATTTCTCGTCGTACATTTCAGGCGTGGCAAGCTCGGTCAAATGGCCTATTGCCCACGAAACTATATATCCGTTTCCGGTTATATACCCGTCTTTTCGTTCTCTTGCCCCTACTATTCCCGCAATCTCACGTCCGACCGAGGGCTTTTCCGCTACAATCAATTTCATTTCTTTATCTCCGGTTATTTGATTTATTCTGTGGCAATATTATAGCAAAACATAAATAAAAAAGTTGATTTATTAATTAAAATATGATAAAATATATAATAATAAAATATAAAAAAATACAGAAAGCGAGATAAAATTATGGTCATGAAATATCTTATCATATCAGGAAACCCGAAAAAAGACGGCTTATGCCATTTAATAATAAGCGAAGTTTTACGCGGTGCGGCAGATGGAGGAGCAGAAACGCAAATATTGACCGCAAGCGGCATAGAACGGTGCAGGTGCTGCGGCAACGGCTGGGGAACATGCCTCGAACAGCATAATTGCGCATACGGCGGCGACGGATTTGATAAAGCACAGGAAGCAGTGAGAAACGCCGATATGCTTTGCTTTATTACCCCGGTATATTGGGGAGAGACATCAGAGGGGCTAAAGAGTTTTATGGACAGGCTGCGCCGCTGCGAATTCAGACAGGGTGTTGCGCTGTCAGGCAAACAGGTCCTGCTCGTCGCTTCGCCCGGCGGCAGCGGCAACGGTATGCTGACGTGTCTTGAGCAAATGGACAGATTCTGCCGCCATACCGGAGCGGTTATATTTGATTACATAGGAGTGAACCGCTGGAACAGCGATTACAAGAAACAGGCGGCTTATTCTGCGGCTCGGGCTATGGCTGAAGGCAGAAAAGCCGGAGAAACTTTATGAAAAATATAATTTCTCCTGTAAGTATTTATAATTTGATAAATTACATGAGACATTATAGCACAAACCGAAGAATAAATCAAGTATAGCCTGATAAATCTGCAAAACGCAAAGAAGCAGATTAAAAAAAGAATTTGGCATTGACCCGGAGGAGATAAAATAAAATGATAAAAAGATTATCAGCATTAATTATTGCTTTGGTTATTATAATCAGCATAATATCATGCGGCAATGACAGTGGAAATAATACTAAAGATATTAAAAATAACGAAAATAACGGCGAGGCCGAAATGCAGAATGACGCGCAATCAGGCGAACCCGAAATGACAGACCCCAGAGATATACCGGATAATCTTCCCGAAGCTGATTTGGGGGGACGCGATTTTAATATATTGTGCCATGAAATGCTCACAGTCGAGTTTGTCGCAGAAGAAGAAAACGGCGATATAGTAAACGACGCTTTATATAAAAGAAATCTTAAAGTGTCTGAGAGATTCAACGCAAATATAAACATGATAAATATTCCCGGGACATGGAACGACAGGGATTCGTTTATGGGCACAGTGAGAAAATCGGTGCAGTCGGGCGAATCAACGTATGATTTAGTAGCGGGCGTCACTTCGTACATACCCAATTTGATACCTGATAATATATTTATGAATATCAGTAAAATCGGCAATCTTGATTTCAATAAACCGTGGTGGGGCGAGGATCTGATACACGAATTTTCTATAGGCGACAGATTATATCTTGTCACCGGTGACGTGGCTTTGTCTATGTGGGACTGCATATTTGTGTTTTATTTCAACAAGCAGTTAGTACAGGACAACAGCCTGCCGGATCTATACGAGCTTGTAAAAAACAGGCAATGGACTTATGATAAATTTGTGGATCTGTCGAAAACTGTATCGAAAGACTTAAATGGCGACGGGAAATTTAATAAAGAAGATATGTTCGGCTTTGTGACCACCACAGGCACTGTCGTGAATGCTTTTCCGGGCGCGTTTGATTTAAAAATAACGCAGAAAGACAAAAATAATATCCCGTACCCTCAGCTCGATACGGGAAAATGGACCGATGTTGCGGCTAAGTTAGTCGAATTGCACTATGATACCCAGTCAACGCTGACGCTGCCCGACGGATCAGATCATACAATAGTGCAGATGTTCGAAGAAAACCGGGTTTTATTTTATCCCCAGACGTTAAGCTTCTCGCGTGATTTCAGGGCAATGGAAACTGATTTCGGCATCCTGCCGTTCCCGATTTACGATAACACTCAGGATAATTACTATTCAGTCGTCAGAAACGCGATGTCGCTGATAGGCGTACCCGTGACTGCATCAAATCCTGACGAATGCGGGCTTATACTCGAGGCTCTTGCCGCCGAAAGCTATAAAATAGTTATACCGGCTTATTACGACGTAGCATTGAAAGTAAAACAAACCCGCGACGATGAATCAGGCGAAATGCTTGATATTATACGCGATAATCTCTGGGTGAATTTCGGGTATTCATATAACATGAGTACAGGCAACGTCGGCAATTATATGCGTGAGCTGATCGAAAAGAAAAGCCCGAATTTTATGTCTATGTATGATTCGACATTTGAGCAGAGAACTGCAATCTTCGATAAATTTATCGAAGATGTTTTGAATCTTGAGTAATTATAGTGAAACAAGAGAAAACCCCTCCGCCGCATTGATTGGCGTGAACTGCATGTGAACTACGTTCACATTCGTTACACGTTCGCGGCACCTCCCCTGTTAGGGGAGGCTTTGGGCGCAATATCCCCTGCCTCCCTTGAAAGGGGAGGTAGCCCCGCAGTGCCGGAGGGGTTGGCTATAGATATCTTTCTCAACTTGTTTCACTATATATCTTAATGCCGGCATTCCGCGCCGCAGATATGACGGTTCGGGCATTCCGGCATTTTTGTGTTTTTTAAATAAGCCGGCGCACCTTTATATACTGTTTTTAATTCAACTGAACCGCATTCCGGGCAAAATATGCGCTTTCCCGATTTTTCAGAAATCGAAGCCAAAATATTAAATTCTTCGTCGCATTCGGGGCAATATAAATCATAAAACGGCATATACTCACTCCTTTTTTGCTGTGATATTTTTAATTAAAATGCGGCGATTTTATCAATTCGAGCCTGCCGCTTTTTGACGATCTTATCCCTGCGTCAAGTATTGCCATAGCTTCAAGGTTAAAATCGGGCTGCATAGTTATATGCATAGGCTCTTTTGTCTCAAGATGATTTATAAATTCTTTCGCGGGGTTATCCCTGTGGGCCGGGATAGGCTCGGCTTCATATATTTCCGTGGCTGCGCCGTATCTTTCTTTGAAAATCAAAACTTTATTACCATCGCATATAACCGTGCCTTTTTCCCCATAAATAACAGGGCCGCTGTTTATCCCCGTATGAACTATAGTCCACGAGCCTTCTATCGTTGCAATCCCGTCCGGGAACTGCGCTGTGATTATACCGTTGTCGTCCGCGTCTCCGTACACGCTGTTTAAATTTGCTCTCATGCCGTTTGCCGCTACTGCGGGTTTACCCATGAACCAACGTGCAAGGCACGAACCGTAACAGCAGTAATCCAGCATAGCTCCACCGCCGTCTGATTCCCTGTGCCACCATTCCATTGATTTTTCATAAGGCGTGAGGGTCTGGCCGTATTCAAGCGGTCCTAATGACGCGCTGTTCCTGTAATAAAATTTAAGAGGCCTGCCGACTTCGCCATTTTCTACAAGGGCCTGAGCTTTTCTTACTGCCGCCCACCATGTCGAGGGCCAGTTAATCGCAAGTTTTACGTTATGATAATCAGCGGCTTTTTTCATTCTGAGCGCATCGCTATATGAAGCTGACATAGGCTTTTCAAAAAGCATGTGTATGCCTTTTTCAGCGATTTTCTCAGCAACTTCACCATGTTTTACGTTTTCGGGACATGCCACGATAATATCAAACTTTTCTTTTTCGAGCATTTCTTCATAGCATTCATAATATTTTGGTATTTTAGTAATTTCAAGAGCTTTTTTGATATTGGCTGTTCTTGTTTCGCTCTGACCGGATATTGATTTAACAGACGGTTTTGTGTCCGCGCAGGCGACCCATTCTATTCCGGGAATATCATTGAAATTCCCGATTAGGCCGTTGACGTGCATGTGCGCAAATCCTAAAACTCCTATTCTCCATACTTTTGACATAAATAAATACCTCCAAATATAATATAATTTATTTAATTATAACTTTATCTGAATTATATCAAAATATTATGATAAAGCTGTGATTTATTTGTTAAAATACTTGATTATAATTAAAGCCCGTGATATAATCATAAATAATAATATTAAAAATAATTAAAAATAAAAGGAGTAAATTAAAAATTATTATGAAAGATTTATTGGGAAATAAAAAAGCAGTAGCGCATATATGTCTTGTTGTCAATGATATAGAAAAAACCTCGCAGGATTACGCCGATTTTTTCGGAATTGAAAAACCGTCATGGTTCTGGGCTGGCGGCCAGAACAAAGAAGGCACAATCTATCGCGGGGAATCCACCGACGCTAAGGCAAAACTTGCGTTTTTTAATATTGATAATCTGACTGTCGAGCTTATTGAGCCGGATAACGGCCCGAGCGTATGGCGCGAATTTTTAGACAAATATGGCGAGGGATTTCATCATATCGGGTTTAATATCAACGGCATGGAAAAGACTTTGTCTCTTATGGGAGAAAATAATATGCCCACGCTCCAAAGGGGCGGCAAAGAAGACAGCGGCTGGTATTCATACGTAGATACGAGAGATACTTTAAAAATAATGATTGAGCTTTTAGAAGGGTATTAAAAATAAAGTCAATAGAAAAATTAGGAGAATATATAATGCCAACTGATGTTATATTGTTGTCGTCCGGTATTCACGGCAGGGAAATAATCGAAATTATTCGCCGGGCAGGCAATTATAACCTGCTTGGAATTATTCGCGCCGAAGAAACGCAGGAACAGACGTCGCCCGATGGAGTGCCGGTTCTTGGCGACCTTTCGGCATTATCACGTTTTTGTGATAACGCGTTGATTCACGATAACGAATGGCCACGGGCGCATTTGGATAATCCGGATATTTCAAAACGGCTGATAACTTTGATTGACCCAACGACTTTTGTCCACCCGTCGGCTGTCATCGGACGAGGCTGCGTGATTTATCCGAATTGTTTTATAGGGGCTGAAGCAACACTCGGCGAGAGCTGCTTTATGCTCTCCGGCGCGGTTGTAAACCATAATTGCATTGTCGGCAAACGGGTTGTCATGGCAACAGGTGCGCATCTGGCCGGCTGCGTACGGGTAGAAGATACGGCTTATATTGGTCAGGACGCAACTGTGAGGCAGTATTTATCTGTTGGTCAAGGAGCGTTAATCGGCATGGGTGCAGTTGTTATAAAATCTGTGCCGGACAACGCTGTTATGGGCGGTAATCCGGCAAAATTGATTCGTATGAAATAATAAAAAACTATTTATTTTTTATTTATTTATATCCCACTGTTTCCATTCTTCTTTTAATATCGCGTATTGAAACCTGTCGCACCATTCATAATCAAGCGCGCTGTTTCCCTGCTGCGCTTTGATAAAATGCCCTTCGCGGCGCATACCGATTTTTTCCATGATTCTGTATGAGCCGCGATTTTTTGCGTTGCACGCCGCAATAATCCGGCGAAGCCCAAGAGTATCAAAGCTAAATTTTAATAACGCTCTGCCAATTTCTGTTCCGTAGCCCTGCCTCCAGTAATTTTTGTGTAAAACCCAGCCGATTTCAGGGTCGCCGGGCAAATTAATCAATGTTGCAGAACCTATTAAAATATTTTCGGATTTTAATACAACGGCAAATTCATAATTTTTAATATCTTCTGCCTCTGAACTTGAGATTGCCCAGTTTATATAATCACGCGTTTCTGATTCGCTTTTGGGTTCACCCATCCAGTATTTCATGTTTTCGGCGTTTCCAAGCCAGTCAAAAACTTCCGGAAAATCGTCATATTTGAATTTACGGTAAATCAACCGCTCCGATTCAAGCTCAATAAATTTCGATTTCATTTATTTTGTTATACCCTGCTTTCATTATGTTATATTTTCTTTTTCCATTCGGCAGGAAGCAGGTCAATATACGCCATGATAAGTTCATCAAGCAATTTATCAGGATATTTGCAGTTTGCGCAAAGAGGATCGAGCATAATTGCCTGAAGCGCGAGAGTTCTGTCACATTCTACCGCCGCCCTGACGGCTAAATTATATTCCCTGCCTAAAATATCGCATTTTGCCGCTATCGCGTCGGGAAGCGCGCCGATTTTTTGCGGGTGTAATCCAAAAGAGTCTACAAAAACCGGGACTTCCACAATAATATCCTGAGATAAATTATCTATATATCCTTTGTTAATTACATTAGCCATTTCAAGCGTCACTTTCCCGGTTGATAATGCGCGCATAAAATGCGTGGCGGTTTCGCCTGACGTTCCGAATTCTTTAAATCCGATCATTCCTTCTTTGAGCTTTTTGATATTTCCCAGAGAACTGTTGCGCCATTCATCAAGCATATTAAAATCCGCGTTTCCCCATTTATAATTCTGCTCCGCAAGCACATCTTTTTTTAAATAATAGGGGAAAAATTCGCCTACATGCCTGTCGCCGGGCGCGGGGTAAAGCCCGAAAATATCATAAAGCTGCGCAGATATTGGCTCCTGTTTGCCATATCCGGTTTCATCAAGAAGTTTTCTGAGTTTGGGATATACGTTTTCGCCGTCGATTTCGAGTTTTGTAATCCATGTGAGGTGATTTATCCCGGCTGCGCTGTATAAAAGTTTATCAGGTGAGACTTTATACACATTTTCGGCGAGAGACCTAACAGTATCTGGAGTCCCGTGACATAACCCGAACGTTTTTATATTTGTATATTTTGAAATGGCGAGACATAACGCGCCCTCGGGATTTGAATAATTTATAATCCACGCGTCAGGCGATATTTTTTCCATTGCTTTTGCTATATTATACACTACCGGCACATTGCGCAGAGTGCGTATTATCCCGCCCGGGCCTATCGTATCTCCGACAGACTGCAATATGCCGTGTTTTGTGCATATATCTATATCTTTTTTCCATGACGGGTATGAACCTGTGACAAAAGTAAAAAATAAAAAATCGCATCCGGCCAATGTTTCCATAAAATCAATATGCTTCGTGACTTTAAAATCCCGCCCGCTTGTCTCAACCATCTTTTTTACCGCTTCATAAGAATCATCAAGAGCGATGGGGTCTATGTCAACAAGCCTGAGTTCACCCGATAAAATAAAATCGTCTTCATGCAATATATCGCTGACTAATCTTAACGTAAACGAGGTGCTTCCCGCCCCTATAAATACAAAATTAAAAAATTCTTTTCCAAACATATTATTTTAACTCCTTATCTTGTTTATTAAGTACTATATTATAATAGCATAAATCGGTTCTGTATGGACTATATTATCCAGACTTTATATGCAAACATATATTTTTATCCCTTTATTTTTTATTCTATCCCCCACCAGTTTATAACCCACCATGCTTTTGCGTCGTGACCTAAACTAATTGCCTTTTCTTTTTTGGTTGCCATTTCATTCAGATAATTCGGGTTATCCAAAAGAGCGCTGGCATTATGAAATTCGTTTTCGTGCAGGGGCATTTCTATTAAATCAACGCGGTTAAAATCAAGCTCCGGCAAAAGATTATTAGAAATAATATAATCTCTGTAAAAATTATATATCGTTTCCATTATGTTCAGCCGCGCTTCCCAGTCTGCCGCGGCATACAATAAATCAAAATTTGACTTTAAGTCCGAAATCGGCGATGGCAGTCTGTTAAATGCCCAGCTTAAATGCTTACGATACGGGTAATACTGACGACAAACCATAAAACCTAATTCAAGCATCGCTTTCACAGCGTCGCCTAACGGAATAAACGCGTCTAAATAATGCCCGCGGTTTACACATCTTCTTATTTCGTCCATACCGTCGTCCACGAAAGCTTGTATTTTTTCAAGCAGTTTCTTCTTCCATAGAATCTCAGGCATCTTCTCCGGCATAGTCATTTTGCGAAGTCTGCCTAACCTGTCCTGAGGGTCATGCCATATCGGCTGGTTATGTAAAACAAACAGCCCGTATAAAGCGTCAAACGATAGTTTTTTCCACGGGACATTACCACTGTTAAGCATTTTTTCTCCCTTGCCGTCAAGAATCCATGACAACGGATATACCTGAATCCCTGAACCGCATGGATTCCATAAATTAGTTTCACGCAAACATTTGTCAAGATTTATCTGTAACAAACCGTTCTGCTTCCAAATATCATCGGGAAGCCATATAGCCGAATCCAAATCTGATAATTCATCGTCAATGCCCAAGCCGACCGAGCCGCCGATCATAAAACTCATTTCGTCTAAAATATCAGAATGTTTTTCGCGAATCATCGGCATTATTATATTATCAAAATAATTTATGCTTTTTTCTTTCATATCTTTGGTTTCTACCATAATATTTATCGTCTCCTTTCATAATTGACTTATGCTTATTTTTGTTATATTAATTTATTACAGGCTTCACGCCATCGCATAAGCCAGTCATGCTCTCTATCCATTTGCTGTGGGTCTATTTTTTCGTTTTCTCCACACATTACTACACTTGTAACAAGACATCCATAATATATGACAGGAATAAGATGCAATACGGAGGTAATCTCGCTATCAGTCAAGGTTCGCTCCATACCGTATTCGTCTTCCATATCCCTGTATCTTTCAATTACGTTATTCATAATTCATAACTGTTTAAAATATAAATTCCGGATATATTATATCACATATTTATTTCAATTTCAATTATATTTTTTATTTTGTATAATATTATATTCAGAATTTTCGCCGTCATTATTTAATAAGCATCTTATGAAAATCTTAATTTTTAATTAATAAAAAAATCACAACAAGTTATATATATCCTGATAAAATATCGATATATATAATATTTCAGAAAGGCTATATTAATGGCTGAAAAGATACTTGTTGTTGACGACGAACGTGAGATTGCCGACTTGATTGAATTATACCTGAAAAACGAAAACTACACGGTTTTCAAGTATTATACCGCGAATACCGCGCTGGAGTGTATTCGCACAATCGAACTTGACTTCGCTATACTCGATATAATGCTGCCGGACACAGACGGTCTTTCTATATGTCAAAAAATCCGGGAAAATCATACTTATCCCATTATCATGCTGACGGCGAAAGACACGGAAACAGATAAAATCACAGGGCTGACGCTCGGCGCGGACGATTATATCACAAAACCTTTCCGTCCGCTTGAATTAGTGGCGCGGGTCAAAGCGCAGCTGCGGCGGTATAAGAAATACAGCGGATCATCGGCGCAAATACAAAATGAGAATGTTATCGTACATTCGGGACTTGTCATTGACCAAAATACGCATGAGTGTTATCTGAACGAAAAGCCTTTGGCACTCACGCCTACGGAATTTTCGATTCTGCGGATACTCTGTGAACGAAAAGGAAATGTAGTGAGTTCCGAGAAACTGTTTCACGAGATATGGGGCGATGAATATTACACTAAAAACAACAATACTATTACCGTTCATATCCGTCATCTGCGCGAAAAAATGAACGATGCCGTTGATAATCCTAAATATATAAAAACAGTATGGGGGGTCGGCTATAAAATTGAAAAATAAAACAAAAAGTAAGTTTGGGAACGGAATAACGAAATCAATATTAACTAAATTTTTTATAACATTGATTATATATGTTGCGATTATTATATTTATTTTGATTTTATCCAAAATACTTCTGAGCTTGTTTATCTGGCAGCCTTACGACCCGGTTTATAAATTTTTCAAACAGTTTGATAATAACGCTGTTGGAATTGTTTTTATTGGCGGACTTGTCGGTTTTGTTGTTATTTTTGTCTTTTACTGGAGAAAAACGCTCGGATTTATAGACACCATCGTCGAGGCGAGTGAAGTTCTGGTCGAACAGGGCGATGATATAATTCAACTGCCCGTCGAACTCAAACAGGTTGAAATCCGCATGAATCAGGCAAAACAGGAAGTCCTGCGAAATTCAAGATTAGCAAGAGAGGCCGAGCAGCGTAAAAACGATTTGATTGTGTATCTCGCCCACGACATCAAAACGCCGCTGACTTCTGTTATAGGTTATCTTAACTTGCTTGATGAAGCGCCGGATATGCCGGCTGAGCAAAAAGCAAAATATGTTCATATCACATTAGACAAGGCTTATCGTCTTGAACGGCTTATCAATGAATTTTTCGAGATTACGCGATATAACTTCCAAGCAATTACGCTCGCAAAACAAAACATAGATTTATATTATATGCTCGCGCAATTAACAGACGAGTTTTATCCGCAGCTTGCCGCCAATGGCAAACAAGCGGTCATTCATGCGCCGGAAGATTTATCTGTTTACGCCGATCCGGATAAACTGGCAAGAGTATTTAATAATATTATGAAAAATGCTATCGCGTATAGCGGGGATAACAGTATCATTGAAATAACGGCAGATGTTTCGGAGGATAAACTAACTATTGTATTTAAGAATGACGGTAGTATCCCGCAGGAAAAACTCACGTCTATATTTGAGCGGTTTTTCCGGTTGGACAACGCGCGTTCTTCCGATACGGGCGGCGCGGGTCTTGGGCTTGCGATCGCGAAAGAAATAATCGCGGCGCACGGCGGGAATATCTACGCCGAAAGCGACGTTAATTATACTATGTTCACAGTAGAACTTCCTGTCGCGTAAAACGGCGCGCCGAGGGCGTCGCGCCCTACATAAAACATAAATATTATCTTCACTTTTTATTAGGAAATTAAAAATAAAATATTATAAAACGGCTCGTTTACTTTTGGTAGAATTAATATCATAAGTAACGAGCTTTTTTATTTTTTAAGAAATAGGGGGAAAAACAAAATATATGGCACAAAGGCAATGGAAAACAAAGCATAATTCCCCTGCGATTAAAGCAGCTATTATCGTTATATTGATTTTCGGTTCTGTGTGGGTTCTGCTTAATATACTGGCAAATGATAACAGGTATAAAATACCGCCGCGACCACCTATACAGAGTAATATCACTAATGATAATCCACAGATATTCACATATCAACAACTTGCCAATATAAGTAAAGACAATTTACTGCTCATTAACAGCAATTATAAAGTACCAAATAATATATCAGTCGATTTAGTTAAAGTTTCAGATTACGTAAAAACATTAAATACTGATAATCTATTGGATAAAGAAGCGCTTATTATGCTGAAAGGGATGTTTGATTCTGCCGCCAAAATGGGGTATGACGAGTTTCGCGTAACCGAAGGGTACAGAACGCGCGAATACCAGCAATCGCTATATGATTCCGCGGAAGATAAATCTATTGTGGCATTGCCGGATTACAGCGAACATCAAACCGGGCTTGCCGTCGATATTTCTTATAATGGCGTTAATATCGGTAATTCCAGACAGGGTACATGGTTTGCTGATAATTCGTATAAATACGGATTTATATTACGCTATCCGCAAAACAAAGAAAACATAACGAAAATCCCTTACGAACCGTGGCATTACCGTTACATCGGACAGCCGCACTCTTATTTGTGTTATGAAAACAATTTGTGCTTTGAAGAATACATAGATTATTTGAAAGAAAATAAAAAAATATCAATCACCATAAATGCGATTGAATATACCGTTTATTATTTATCCGGCATAGACGAAACTATCAAAATTCCAGAAAATCATTCGTATTCATCGTCATTTGATAACACAGGAGGAATTATTTTAACTATATGGCAAATAGACCCTGAGCTTACTGTTACAAATATTATGACGCGGACCGCTTCTTGGATTGAGGATTGGAGTTTTGATTTAGGTATTTTAATGCGTAATACCTGCTATAAAGAACTCGAAAATATATTAATTGGCGGGCTTACAGCGGGTCAGAGCATAGCCGAATTCACTCAGGCTATATTAGACAGCGGCATACGCGACGAATACTACAAAGCCCGAACTGTCGCCGTAACTGAAGTTTTACGCGCTCACTCGGTCGCGCAACAGGAGGCAATCATACAAAACCCCGCAGTCGAGGGCAAAGAGTGGCGGCATACGGGGTCGCATAAAAACAAGCCGCGTGAAAATCATGTGGCGATGGACGGCGTAATCGTGGAAAAAGACGAACCGTTTACGCTTGCCGGAGCGGACGGCGGCATATATTATCCTATGTATCCTCGAGATACTTGTCTGCCGCCGGGCGAAGCTATTAATTGTCACTGCATACACAGAGGCGTTGTCAATGAAAACGTTTTGGGTTTATCTTTGGACGAACGCAAGCGTATGCAGGAAGAAATTATCGCGGCTGACAACGGCGAATGGGAGCGTGAACTTGACGCGCAAAACCGCGCCAAAGCCGGAATTGAAGTTGACGGGGAAATTTATCCGGCAGTAAGCCGCGAACAGCAAATAAATCCCGAAAAATTCTTGACAAATCCTGAGAATAACAGTATAATAGATACAGGCGGTAAAGATATTATGTTAATTTCGGAAAAAGCGCAGGAAATTATTGAAAAACAAAAACCCATAGATCCGGCGACGATAGAACGCGTAAAAAATTCTTTGGAAAATAAAGGTGTTTCGTTAGAGCAATCTGACGAAATGGACAAATGGTTGATTTCAAAAGGCGCGGAAGCAGTCACTTTTTCAGACGGAACGATTGTTTTACACACGAATGCTTCGGCATCCGGGCTTTTTGAAGAACTTATCCATTATGGACAAGTAAAAAGCGGACGGGCGATTGCAGGAAATGATAAGAATAATCTTTTGATGGAAATAGAGGCAAAAGAACAATTAATAAAATATCAAAACGCGTACAAAATAACAGATTACGAAATTGAAGTTTTGACAAATGTTCTTGGCGATTATAAAATATTATTAGAAAATCTTATGAAAGGAAGCGGATAATATGTTTCAAATAACTATTGACGATGTGCTGGTAGTTCGTAATAATGTTGCAGTTAGCGGGAAGTGTGTAAACAGAAATGAATTTTCACCAAATCTTATTGACGACGACGGAACAGAGTATGTTGCGGCTATTCCATTTATTAAATATGTCGTCCCGCCTGAATTGGATTATATTACGCTTGAATTAAAAAACATCGACGACCCAAAATCTTTAAAAGGACGCGTATTAAGAGGAATAAATAATTAAATCAACACACGGCCCACCCAACAACCGAATAACAGGCCTAACGTAAAATAAAAATACGTTGGGCTTTTTATATGCAAAAAAAACGCGAAGGGAGGTGAAAAAATAAGTGAGCAACAGTATAAATAAAGCAATCGAAATAAGCGACGCGAAAATAAATTTTGTGTCGCTGGTCGATAAAGCCGCTAACAAGTGGCAATTTTTAATTACAAAAGCAGACGACGGTCAGGCGAATTTTTCAAGCCTCGGCAAAATCCTTAAAGTTGACGATGTTACGCATTATGTCACGGGTATAGTCTACGAGCCGCTTGTCGAGGACGCACAGGGCAATTATATAAAATTGATGCTGAAGAAAGCGGCATTTCGTTTCTTATAACTAAACTTTCGGTTTTATCCGATAAAACAAATCTGACTTCGGGCGAGCAGTTACAGATGTCGGCGATAACCGATAAACTTAACGCTCAAATGCCCGGACTTGCATTATCGTATGATAAAACGACAGGAGCGTTGAACCGTTCTGCCGAGGCGATGAAAACGGCGGCGAAAATTGAATCTGATAAACAAAAGCAAATTGTTCAACAGCAGATATACGCCGAATCGCTTTTAAAAGAATTTGAATTACAGGAACAAATTAATCAAAACGCCGCAGAATCTCAAAAAATGCGCGAAGAATATTACAGGCAACGCAACGAAAACCCTGATTTAGATTACAGTTCGTTATTGGCGGATATAGACACGATAAATTCTGAGACAAAAAGGCTTAGAGGGCAGTTAAACGAATCCCGCGATGTAATGAGCGGTATAGAAACTTCATGGGCTGAACAGGCGAATGCAGTCATTGACTATGAAACGGCAGTCCATGAGGCTGTCTCAGGCGTTTCTGACGATTTGCAGAAATTAATCGAAGATTACGACAAAACCTACGAAGCGGCGCACAAAAGCATTGACGGTACGATAGGGCTTTTTAACGAAATGTCAACCAAAAGCAATCTGACTACACAGCAAATGCTCGACAATATGAAAAGTCAGCTTGCGTTTATTGAGAAATACGAATATAATATTCGCGAAGCTTCGCGGTATGGTATAAACGAAAATCTTGTTGAATCGCTATCTGGCGGCGGAGCGGAAAGCGCAGGGTATATTGACGCTATTGTGACGCAATACCAGAATTTATACAAACAAGGCCCGGAAAAAGCCGCTGAATTTGTTGAGAATTTTAACAAACAATTCGAGGGTGTGCAATCTGCGAAAGACAGCTTTGCCGCGACGGTCGCTGAAATGACGAGTGGATTTGATGACGGTATAGACGAAATGAAAAATCGTTTGACTGCGTTTGTCGATGAAATGAATATGTCAGACGAAGCGGCAAAAGCGGCAAAAGATACTGCGACTGCATATATTGACGCATTTAGAGACGCGATAAAAAGCGGAAACGCAGGAATTGGAAATTTTGATGACTTTTCACAAAATATCCTGTATAGCGTAAAAGGCTACGCCGCAGGTACATTATGGGCGGATTCGGGGCTTGCGCTCGTTGGAGAAAAAGGGCCGGAATTAGTTGATTTTAGCGGCGGTGAAACGGTTTATCCCGCTGACGAAACGGCGAAAATTCTTTATGCGGGCGACAGAATCCCATTAAATATCCCGGTTCCTGAAAATCCTGAATATTCGAGCAGGGAGATTCGTGAAAACAGAGATTATGCCGAGAAGAAAATATCGATAGACATCAACGGCACGGGCGAAATAAAAGTTTCCGGGGATTTAAACGACGAAGAAGTTTGGGAAATTGTCGCGCCGCGTATCAAGCCGGAGTTTATCAAGATAGTGCGGCAGGAAGTATTTGAAGAGGGGGACAGAGCGTATAATTTTTAGATTATATGCGGTATAAAAAGAAAGAAAAAAGACGCTTCTTTGGACGAAAACGCCTTTCTTCTTTTCATTTTTTCCTCCCAGAGCAATTAATCTGGAATGTTTGCACCAGCCAAGCTGCAAACAATGGACTATTAATATAGGATTTACCCTCTCAAAAGTCAATCAGCATATATACTATAACATAATTAAATAAAAAAGTCAAGCATACTTTGAAATAATTCACCCAACGGTTATACTGAAGGGGATTAGGGAAAAATTTTATGGGCTTCGGAGATTGGCTGTTCTCCTGATAACCGTCCCAAATTATCCAAAGTATGCCGCTTAAATTGTTAAGTACCTTTAATTATTATTTTTTATTTCTTTTTGAAATAAAAGTAATTATTAATTGTATGATTTGCACTGAGACTTGTGTGCCGAGTATTATTACGCTGATTTTTTCGAATATGGACATGAGTATTCTCCTGTATTATAACAATCCTCACCCCTTTCAGCCCCGCAGGTAAAATATATTATACCATATATTTCTACATAAAACAACATTTAATATTAAAAATTGTCAGAATGAGGAATACTATATGCCTTCTAAATATCAGCTATGGCTTACATACAACGGGGAAACTGAGAAAATCCAGTTCCCAGTTTTGCCTGAGGTTATAAATATAAAAAACGGCAGCGGCAATAAAAGCGTAAGCGTTGCCGGGCTTGGCGAAATTGTCGTAAAACAAGACCCTACGGCAGTTATTATCTCTTTTAGTTGCTTTTTCCCCGCGGCTGAGTTTCCCGGTATTCAGGTTAAATCTATCACCCCGCCGCAAACTCTTGTTGATAAAATCACAAAATGGAAAAACAGCGACAAGCCCGTGCATTTTATAATCACGGGTACTTCTGTTAATCTATTTTGCACAATCGAGGATTTCCCCGTTTCAGAGAAAAAAGGCGATGTTGGGACTATATATTACAGCATAACCTTAAAAGAATACAGAGAAGTTGCGGCGAGGCAAATAAAAATAGAAAACTCAAAAGCGGTTATCCCGTCCAATTCCGCCCCGGAGAGAACAGATAACCGCGTGCCGCCTAAAACTTATACTGTTGTTTCGGGCGACTGCCTGTGGAATATTGCGAAAAAATACCTCGGTTCCGGCAGCCGCTATATTGATATATACAATCTGAACACGGATATAATCAAAAATCCGAATTTGATTTATCCCGGTCAGGTTCTCAAGCTGCCAACATGACCAACAACATAAAATTACTTGTCGTAAAAAACGGGGCGGCTTACGACATGAGCAATTTAGTTTCTAATATAAAATGGTCGGGGCGCAAAGGCTCGTCATGCCGGAATTTACAAGTCAGTTTTATCGACGACGACGGGTATAAACACGACAGAACCGATATTGACGTTGAGGAAGGACACCAGTGTGTTTTTTACTGGAAAGACAAAGAGCTGTTCCGCGGTATGTTTATGAAACAGGAACAGTCCAAAAAGAAAACTATGAGTGTTACGGCTTATGACAATGGGATACGGCTTGCGCGTAACAGGGACACGTTTAATTACTCAAACAAAAAAGCGTCTGAGATATTTATCGACTGCTGCAAACGCTTCGGGATTCCATACGATAAAATTGCCGACACGGGATATATTATACCGGAACTGCCTAAGCCCAAGACTACGGCTTGGGACGTTATCGCAGATGCTTTGAGTATAACATACAAAGCGACAGGAATCCGATATTATCCCATGTGTACGGGCGAAACCATAAATTTAACAGAACGGCGCGAAAATATTTTGCAGTGGGTAATCGAAACGGGCGTTAATCTTATAGATTATTCGCAGGCGAAAAGTATCGAGAAAATCAACACCCGGATAAAATTATTGTCAAAAGAGGGTACTGTGTTGGCTGAAGCGGCTGACACGGCTCTTGAAAAAAAGATAGGCACATTTCAGGATATTATTCAAATCAACGACGATATGAATTCAGGGCAATTAACCGAACTCGTTAAAACTACGCTCGCCGAAAACAACAAATCCATGCTGAGTTTGCCTGTTACGGCGTTAGGGCAGCCGGACGTTATAACAGGCGTCGGCGTATTTATTAAAATAGATCCTCTTGATATATCCAAGGCTTATTACGTTGAGGAAGACACGCATACATTTGACAGAAATTATCACAGCATGAGTTTAAAACTTGAGAAAGCGACAGATATTTCGCTGCCGAAAGCGGGAATTGACATAAGCGATAAAGTGCAGTCTGACGAGGAGAATACGATTACAGAAGCAAGCGAAGTTACCGTGAGATATAATATTATCAAGGGAGGCGAGGACAATATTCCCTAATCAGAAGAAAATAAACGGGATTCCGCTGACGCTGCACAGCGAGATACCCGTTCGAGAGGGCTACAGATTCATGGGCTGGGCGATAAGCCCCGAAGGGCCTTCGGTTTATATGCCGGGCGGTATTTATCATATAAACAGAGACGTGAATTTTTATGCTGTATGGGAAAAAACACATACGGTCAAAATCGATGCCCCGCCGGGGATTACCAGCGGCAAATATTACAGCATTCAAAGCATGAAATACGAAAACAGATATTTGATTGCTGATAATTCCAACAAAATTATTACTCAGCAGAATAAAAGCGATAGTAATAATAACCATGTATGGAAGATTGAAACGGCATATTATGAAATAATAGACCGTAATAAAAATCTGTACCAACCATATTACAGGATAATAAATATGACCGACGGCGAGGATAAAGGCAGAATATTGGCTGTAAGCGATGGCAAAGAACTCAAGTGGACTGCGACTGCCGCCAACGACAGCAGTCAGCATTGGTTCATAGCAAAACCTACCGCGGATTACTACTGGCTTGCTAACCGTAAATATTATGACAGATCTCCAGCTGCCAATTCATATTATTTGGCAATCAACGACAACAACACGCCTTATTTATCGACATTAAAGAGTTTAGGTTATGTTGCCGATTATTCGTTATGGTCTTTGCACGAAACATTGGTCGGGGTTACGAATGGGATAGATAATATGTTGGATAAATTTGAAAATGACGCTACATATCTTATAAAACATTCTGATTTAGTCGATAAAACTAAAAAAGCAACTATGGTTATGATAGGACATGAGTTGGCGAAATATGGTTATGAACCGGCATTTATTGCAGGATTAATGTCTAACATTCATCACGAGGGGAATATAGGTCAATTTGAAAGGGATTGGGGAGGAAGCGTCCAATCATATTTGAGACTTATACCTAATTATTTAAATGAATATTCAAACAAAAACATAACTGATAAAAATCTTACCGCAGTCAAAAATCTTTTATTAGATTTAAAGAATAAGAGTAGTACATGGCAGCAAGGGAAATTTGGCCTTGGCACTGTCCAATGGACCGAAGACCGTACTTTAACATTATTAGATATCTACTTAGAAGTAACAAACAACAAGGATTCAATAACTTACGACCAAGCGGTGAAAGCAGAAGGAATGTTAATTGACCGTGAATTAACAGGATATTATAATGCGGCATATAAAAATATATATCAAAATTGGTTGACAGATAATAATGCAAATACAAATTCCGAGAATGCTGCGTATACCGCGGGTTATGAATTATGTGTAAATTATGAAAGCCCCTCGGATAGAGTTAATAAAGCTGTCGCTCGCGGCAATGTTGCTAAAGATATATACAAAATAATGAATGGCGGGAGTGTTTAATCACTCCTCGCCCAGTTGTTCAATACTATAATCCATATCTGCTATTTTCTCTTCGGTTAAATCATATATATACCAACCATCAAAGTCGAATATTCTGGGTTGATCAACATCGTAAATCCTCAAAAAGACTTTAATTTTTATCGTGTCATCCGAAATCCATTTTTCAAAATCGAAATATTCGCGATCGCAATAAAAATTTGATAAAGTTTCTTTTATGACTTCTTTTAGCTCATTTAATTGAGGAAGATTAATATAATTTCCGGTTTGTGTATCAAATACATTGGTAGCACTTACCCAAGAAACATGATGTGATATAGCGAAATACCGGCTGTCTGGCGACCATTCTATTTTAACGCCAATCACTATATCATTCAAATCAAAAATAACCGAGTCTGTTAAGCGGTCAAGCAGATAAACATTGTATAAATTTCCAACAGAACCTACTCCCATGAATGAATAAACAGTTGCTTTTACGAGATATTTTCCATCAGGCGAGGGGAATACAAGATCGTATAGTTCGGGTTTTGTGGCATATTGAGCATACATGGCTATTGATTTGCGGGGTGAAAAATTCTCTGAATTTTTAATAATTTCATCAAGATATGGTAATGCGTTTTCACCCAACGCAACAATCTCCGCAAATTCGTCCGGGTGTGCGTCTATCAAGTCGCTTTCATAGGAGAAATATTCAGCATGCTCTATCATGACATCTAAATTTTTATCAATCAAAGCAACGATTTCGTCTTTCGACATTGTGGCATCGGCAGTTGAAACCGGGTCTGAATTATTTTCACATGAGAAGATTAGCAGGATAAATGAAAATAAAATCAGAATTGTTAGTGAAATATATATCTTTTTATTTTTCATGTTTTATGTCCTTTTTAAATTTTAGTATCTATATCTATTATACACCAAAAAATTCCTATTTGCAAGATAAAATATATAAAATAAATGAGGTTTTTATGAGCGACGAAACGAGCATAAAAGAACTTTTTCAGGGAATGATACCCGAAAGCATGGGTATTATCAAAGGAAAAGTCATATCAGATAATCCGCTTGAAATTCAAATATTAAACGATGAAAAACTTATACTCAGAAAAAATAATATCTGTCTGCCGAAGCATTTGACGAATTATACCGTGACAGTCGATATAACCCTCGGCGAGGGCGAATCTGCCGGTACGCTTGAAAGCTCTACAAAAACCGGCCAAGGCACTCACCCGCACGGTTCAAGCGGCGAACACCCTCACAGCGAGGGTACGCACCCTCACGGAGACAGCGGAGGGCATGAACATATATTGAGCGGCGGCGGCCATGAGCATATAACGCCGGAAGAAACTATCGGCGGCGGAAATCATGAACACGAGCTTATCGGCGGTTCACATGGCCACCCAAACACAGAGGGAGCGCACGAACACCCGGATACGCAGGGTAAACATAGCCACCCTGACAACGAGGGGGCGCATGTTCACGACCTTTCGGGTTTTAATATATACAAGGCGACTATGAAATTTTATAATGCGCTGAAAACCGGCGACACAGTATATATTTTAAGTTTCAACGGCGGTAAAAAATATTATATTTTAGATAAAGAGGATTAAATTTAATATGAGCGTATATATTCCGATTCCTATAACCGAATTAGAACAGGCTAAAGAACAGCCGTCACGGACATATAAAATTGTTTTTGAGCGGGGACGTATTTATTCAATAGGCAGCTGCGACGGAAAAGAAGCTGTTGAGCAATACATAAAAAAAGCCCTGCTTACTCCGCGTTTCCGGTGTTTGGTTTACGATAATCAATATGGCAGCGAAATCAAGCAGACTATTATAGCAGACGACGTTTCAAACGAATATACAGAGGCTGAAATGCCGCGAATAGTCAGGGACGCGATTTTATGCGACAGTCGTATACTTGATGTGTACGGCTTTTCTTTTGGGTTTAAAAATGATGAAGCTTATATAAAATTTGAAGCGGACACTATATTCGGGAAATTAAACATAGAGGAGGCGTTGAAAATTGTTTGAAGACAGGACTTATGAAAATATAATGGCGGAATGTTTGGCAAATGCCCCGCCGAAAATAGATTTACGGCAGGGCGGAATCTTTTTTGACGCGGTTGCCTCGGCTTGTTTAGGATTAGAGAAATATTATGTCGATTTACGCCATGCTTTTAATTTATGCATAGTGATGTCACCTGAATGCGTGGGAGAATATCTTGACCGTAAAGGCTGGGAATACAAAGTCTTCAGGAATTCCGCAACTCCCGCAAGATATGAATATCACTGGGAGGGTACAAATATTCCGGCTGCCGGCAAACGATTTTTCGCAGAAGAATTATATTTTATATTAAAACAAAACGAAAACCGGGAATTATATCTCGAAGCTGAAATCCCAGGCATATTATGCAACAATATATTATCCGGCACTCCCGCCGTCCTTATGGAAAACTTAAATCTTGACGTCTCGCAGTTTGGTTCTCTTATAGAGCCGGGAACGGACATTGAGGGCGAAGAAAGCTACAGGGAACGCATACGCGAAAAAATCGCCGGGCCTGCCGAAAACGGCAACAGGCAGCACTATAAAACATGGTGCGAATCAATCGACGGCGTGGGCCGCGCAAGAATTATCCCGTTATTCGCCGGAGAAAACACAGTTATGGGCGTAATAATCGGGGCGGACGGTTTACCCGCTGCATCGACTCTATTAGAACGTGTACAGGAATATATCGACCCTATGACGCTTGGCCTGACCGTTGAAGTAAACAATCAAACAATCCCGGTAGGCGACGGCTGCGGCGACGGAGCGGCAAATATCGGGGCACATTTCGCCGCTGTTGCGCCATTGCCGTTTGATATAGATGTGTCTTTTGACATTGAAATTGGCGCGTTCTCGCAGAAGCCAAACGCGGACGCTATGTATGCCGAAGTCAAAAAGGCTGGGTTTAACGCGTTTGTTAAGTTTGTGTGATATTTGATAAGCAGGGGATATGCTTAAAATTAGCAATCCCCTGCCCTTTTTTTATGCAGTAAAATTAATTGAAATATCATCAAAATAAATTGGCACATTTTTGGCACATGTTTTTGAAAGCGAGTGCATTTGAGTGTGTGCGAGTGACATCAAACACAAAATCACCACGCGAGCGCAAAAGCCGATCAATCGCATAACACCAACAAAAAACGCCCATATACAGGGCGTTAATTTTATGGAGCGGGTGATGGGAATCGGACCCACGCGGTCAGCTTGGAAGGCTGAAGTTCTACCACTGAACTACACCCGCATTATTTTAGTTGCCTTAATATAATATCATTTTTTTTATTCTTTGTCAATACTTTTTATAGTTTAAATTTTATAATTTTTTATATATAATATTTAACGGATAAAAATTATCTCAACGGAGAACAATATATTAACTGAATTAATTGATTAAAACTGTACGGGAGAATAATTTTTAATGAATATACTAAAAACAAAAAAGATTATTTCTTTTGTTATATGCGTAATTTTTGTATCGGCTTTGTTTGGGATTACGTCTGACGCAAAAGAAAAAGAAAATAAAAAATATATTGCGCTTACTTTCGACGACGGACCTCACCCGGTATATACTGCAAAAATACTCGATATACTGGAAGAAAAGAAAATTGCCGCGACGTTTTTTATAGTGGGCTTCAGGGCAGAACTTCATCCCGATGCTTTAAAACGCATGAAAAAATTAGACTGCGAAATCGGCAACCACACATACAGCCACGCCGATTTGTCAGGCAATAACGTCAAAAACGGGGTTACTTACGAGATAGAAAAATGCAGCGAGGCGATATTTGCGGCAACGGGCGAATATCCCGTAGTATATAGGCCTCCGTTCGGCAAAATAAGCAAAGCTAACGAAAAACGCGTTCCTCTCAAAAAAATTCTCTGGACGGTTGACAGTTTGGACTGGAACATAAAAAATAAAGATAAAGTCATAAGAAACGTCGTTAAAAACGTCAAAGACGGCTCGATTATTTTAATGCATGATTTTTATGAGTCAACGCTCAGGGCTTTGCCTGACATCATAGAAGTTTTGTCAGACGAGGGATATGAATTTGTAACAGTCAGCGAACTTGCGGCGTTAAAAAAAATATCACATTTGCAGGAATATTTTTTGGATTGATATACATTTGTGTTATGTAGGTTATGCTTATACTGCGATATATCGCGTCCCTACGTTAATGCTTTACGCATAATTACTTTTCCGTCCTGTTCGGTGTGAATATAAAAGCCATGCTTTTCATACATTTCAAAAACGCCTCTAAAGCCGTCGTGTGCATATTCTTTTCTCGTAAATACTTCGATAAAATGATAGCCGTCGGACTTGGCATCATTGCAAACATACTCAAGTAACCGCGACGCAACGCCTTTTCTGCGGTAATCAGGCGCGATTGCAAAACAAAAGATAAATTTTATCTTTTCATCATCCTTACAATCTTCACCAGGCGCGTTTATATGCTTAGAAATTATACGTTTAATAACCTTTTGACAGTCTGATTTTGTGTTGGCGTTGCACCACCCCACGATTTTATTGTCATGGTAAGCCAAATAGCCTCGAATATGCCCGTTTTTGACACGCTCAACCGCCACAGCCCGTCTGTCGGCGGTTTTATCAGGCCAACCTTCGCCCTTAGCGGCATCAGCGCGGCAACTCACGCAATAACACTTTCGTTTATACTCATCGTTGTGCGGCGTTTCGTCAAAAAAACGGGCGTAGTCCTCCGCAAGCTCCGGCGTTAATTTATGGATTTCAACATTCATGCAATCACCCCTACAAATATAAATTTCCTACGTTATTTTTTTATATATCCGCAGCTTCGACATATCTGTACCCGTTTTCGGCGATAAATCTTTTACGTCCCGGCAAATCGTCGCCTAAAAGCGTATCGAACATTATCTCAGTCAAATGCTCGTCGTCCTGATTTACGCAAATCAACCGCCGCGTTTCGGGAGCCATTGTAGTATAACTCATCATATCCGGCTCGTTTTCGCCTAATCCTTTTGAACGCTGTATAATATATTTTTTATCTTTGAGTTTTGATATAATATCATTTTTTTCTTTTTCGTTATAAGCAAACTGTATTTTATCTTTGCTCGTTATCTCAAAAAGCGGCGATTCGGCTATATATACTTTTTTTAATTTTATCAAAGACGGCAAAAGCCTGTAAAACATAGTTAAAATCAATGTTCTTATATGATAACCGTCCTCGTCGGCGTCTGTGCAGATTATTATTTTGCTCCATTTCAGCAGGCTTATGTCAAAATCAGTTATATCTTTGTGAGACTTTGTTTTAATTTCTACGCCGCAACCTATAACTTTAAGTAAATCTATTATTATTTCGTTTTTGAAAATCCTGTCGTATGTCGATTTAAGGCAGTTGAAAGTTTTGCCCCTTACCGGAATTATCGCCTGAAATTCGGCGTTCCTCGCAAGTTTGCACGAAGTCAGGGCTGAGTCTCCCTCGACTATGTATAATTCTCGCACGCTTGAATCTTTTGTGCGGCAGTTCACGAATTTTTCGACCCTGTTGCCGATTTCCATTCCCGACGTGAGTTTTTTCTTCAGGTTTAATCTTGCGCTCTCCGCACTTTCCCTCGAACGCTTGTTTATTAAAATCTGCCCCGCGATTTTCTCCGCGTCCATCGGATTTTCGGCAAAATAAACTTCAAAATTATGTTTTAAAAAATCTGTCATAGCCTCAGTGACAAATACATTGGTTATGGCTTTTTTCGTCTGGTTCGCATACGACGGATTCGCAGAAAAACAATTTGTGACGCATACAAGACAGTCTTCTATATCCTGAAAAACGATTTTTGATTCGTTTTTATTATATTTATTATTATTTTTTAGATATTTGTCAACAGCCGAAACCGCCGCGCTTTTTAACGCTTTCTCAGGCGAACCGCCGTGTTCGAGAAACGACGAATTATGATAATATTCTATATTTGCCACAGTATTAGAAAAACATACCGAAATTTGCATTTTGACTTTATATTCAGGCTTGTCCTCACGGTCGCGCCCGGTTCTCTCCCCGTTCCATATAACAGGCTGGGTTATAAAGTTTTCGCCGACAAGTTCTTCGACGTAATCCTGTATGCCGTTTTTATATAAATATTCTGTTTTGATAAATTCCCCGGTTTCACGATCCTGAAAATTTAATATAAATTTAATCCCGGCGTTTACTATAGACTGCTTTTTTATCACGTTCTGATAATATTCATACGAGATTTTTATATCAGTAAAAACTTCCAAATCGGGTTTCCAGAATTGAATAGTGCCGGTTTTGTTTGTACTGATAGGCTCTTTTATTAAATCCGTAACGGCTTCGCCTTTTTTAAACGAAATCTGATGTCTGGTTTTATTATAAAAAGACGTGACTTCAAAAAACTCTGAAGAATATTGCGTCGCGCATGATCCAAGCCCGTTCAATCCGAGTGAATACTCATAAATCCCGCCCTCTGTGTTGTTATATTTTCCTCCGGCGTAAAGCTCGCAATATACAAGATCCCAGTTATATCTCTGTTCTTTTTCGTTCCAGTCCAACGGGATTCCTCTGGCGAAATCCTCGATTTTTATCGACAAATCAGAATACGCCGTGACTATTATAGTATTCCCGTAACCCTCTCTCGCTTCGTCAACTGAATTTGAGAGAATCTCAAAAAAAGAATGCTCGCACCCCTCAAGCCCGTCTGAGCCGAATATAACAGCCGGGCGTTTTCTCACTCTGTCCGCGCCTTTGAGGGAAGATATTATCTCGTCGTTATATGTTTTGCTTTTTTCCGTAAGTTTTGCCACTTTTATATTAACCTCGCTTTTATTTTATGTTATGTTTTTGATAAAAATTTATTTTACGAATAAAATGCTAATAATATTGAATTATCAAAGAGCTACTTTGCGGCGCGAATTATGCGGTTCGCGCCATGCCGCCGGTTTCCATGCAACGGGAGAAACCGTCTGCCAACATTTCAAATACGACTGTCCTCGTCACAGCTGTTCGCTTTACGCCTTCCGGCGCTACGTTGTGCACTACTTTCACGGACTCACGAGACTGTCCGCAGTCCTCTCAGTTTCTTTATTATATCACATTCCCAACAAACATACTATTACATTTATGATCATCTTTTTTGTTTTTTTTCGCGCATTATATAAAAAGACATCAAATTCAGAATCCCCCGTCACTTCGTGACACCCCCTTTACGCGGCTTCGCCGCTAAAGAGGGCTTTTTTTATTTAAATTTTTTTATCAAAGCATCTATTCTGTTTATCTTTGTTTCTTCTTTTTTTGCGATCTCTATATAATTTATCTGCTCGCGTTTTGAATAATCGGGCTGTTCAAGAAACAATTCCAATATATCGGCGTTTTTTAATGCGTTTTCAATATAAACGGGAATTATAACCTCGCGTTTTCTTATATCTTTTTCCAGAGTTACATGCACAATATCGCCTATCTCTTTATTTACGGCTCTTTTGATAAATTCGTTATATACTAAATAATGCCCGTTTTTTGACGGCAATAGAGTATGGTCGAATTTATGCCCGTCTACTGTGACACACACCGGGATATTTCCTTTTGAGCCGAAATGTTCCGATGCTGAATAGGGAAAATAAAACACATTCCATTTAATTTTGCCCTCAAGGACTTTTATTTCGCTGTCAAATTCAAACCGCATATAATAATTCCTCCTAATTTATTCTTCAGCTTTCATCACATATTGCATATCATAAACCCCGATAATTTTCTTTCCGGGAGGCACGACTAAAAATCTTTCATCGTCCCATTCGCCGTCAATCAGCGATTTCAGCATTGATATGCTGCCATTAACTATTTTTAATTTTTTACCTGATTTCTCAATTTCAGATCTATAATTTTCAAAAGCATTAGAGTATTCAAATCCGTCGATTTTTATGTAAACTGCTTCGTCGGTTTCTATTTTGGGATGCATCGTCTCCCAGATATAATCGGCGTTGTCTTCGCCGTACTGCTCGACATAATTCATATATTCAGCCGACGTTTTATATGCGGCGAGCTGTTCTGTTCCGAAATAACCGTTATGCAAATAATTGCAGCGTTCAAAATACCCCGTAGAACTCCAGCGCGCGCTTAATATATCGCCGAAAGCCGCGATAAAATTTTGTTTGCTTCCCATTTGAACAGTACAGCAGTCGTGCGCCCTCGGGATAATCATGGGCACAGGGCATGAGAGCCCCGTAACAGAATTGCCGCATAATCCGAATCCAAGAATAACAGCTTCGTATTTGCGTTCTGATTCGTTTATGCTTCTATTTATTTTTTCTTTGATAAGCGCGTTTAATTTTTTAGGCTCGTCATGTATTAGCATCTGCACAAATTCCAAATCGACGATATGCGGCGATTTTGAAACAAGTTCGCAGGCTATTCGGGTAAAAACATCGCAGCAGATAAATTTGATTAACATAAAATTTAAACCTCGTTATAATTTATATATATTAAAATTATATAAAAATATATAGCGATTGTCAAGTTTTTTCTGAATTTTCCTGCTTTTTCGATTTTGAAAATAATTCTATCAGTCCCGAAATTAATAAAAATCCCCCGAAAATCTTTTTTACAATAGTTACATCAGTTATATTCGCGATAAAACTTCCCGCAACCGCTCCCAAAGAACCGAAAATTATCATTACGATTATATTTTTTAATTCTAATTTTCTTTTTTTTATGTGAATAATCAACGACGAGGCTCCCGCAACCACAAAAAATAAAAGATTTATCCCCTGCGCTTCAATTTGAGAAATATCTTTTAGCATAACCAGATATATCACCAAAAGCCCGCCGCCGCCGACTCCAAGCCCCGCAAGCAAAGATATACAGATCCCCGCGATAAAATCAATAATAAACATAATTTTCTTCTATTTCAATATCATTTTTATTCCCGCATATATTATCATAGCGGCAAAAAGTTTTTTTACTATTTTAAATTTTAATTTGTCAAGTAAAATCGCGCCGATTATCCCGCCGATTAAAGCTGCCGGAAGATAAGTCAAAAGTTCTTTATAGATTATTTTGCCTTTTGTCATGTAAATTACAGAGCTGACTATCGACATAGGTATCACAGCAGAAATCGTAGTAGCCATTATGTCTTTCATATTATTAGAATTATCAGGATTTTTATTATTTTCGGGTTTGTTTAAGTATTTCAAAACAAAATATAAAATTATCCCTCCTCCTGTTCCCGCAAATCCGTTTAATATACCAGAAGTCACAGACGAAACAGATAATATTATATTATTTTTATTAAATATATTTTTAATAATTCCCAGCCCTTTTAAATATATTATTCTCAGGGATTGAGTTATAAATACATATTTCGCATATAATAGTTAATTTGTTTTTATATATAAATTATATCATAATAAATCTGACAGCATTATGTCATATTAAAAAAGAACGCTTTGTAAAAATTTTTACTTGCGTTCTTGATATCAAAAGATGGAAGGCTTAGGAACTGAAAAGGCTCATTTTTCAAAGGAGCTGTCAGCGAAGCTGACTGAGGATTACGGATTTAATAATCCCCCGTCAACACTACGTGTTGCCACCTCCTTTGAAAAAGTGGGCTTTTAGTAAAAATTTTTCCATTTTTCAAATGCCCCAGAAGAATCCCGCGATAAAACATGCTGAAACCGCGCAGAATAGCTGCGTCAAAAGAGCTGCACTCAGCGCATAACCTGTTTTTTTGATTTTCACCGCGCCGAAATATACTGCGAAAACATAAAAAACAGTATCAGACGAGCTCATTATCAGAGACGCTGCGCGTCCCGCAAAAGAATCCGCGCCGTACTGAGTGAAAATATCATTGAGCATAACCGTAGAACTGCTACCGGAAAACGGCCGCATTATTACAAACCCAATTATTTCTTTGGGAATATTTAACAAAGCAAAAAAAGGCGCAAGAAAATCAGAGATTATATCAAGCCCGCCGCTTGCCCTGAACATTGAAACGCCGACTACGAGCATTATAAGCGTAGGGAGAAGATTTATAAGAGTTTCGAGTCCGTCTTTTGCTCCCTGAATAAATTCGTTAAATAAATCTTTTTTTGACGTAAGAAAGAGAAATCCAACAGAAGCTAAAATTAACGGAACTGTATAAGAAGCTATATTTGTCAAAAAATCACCCTTAATACAAATTATAATTTATTTTTATTTCCTGCCGAAAAACAACCCAAATATTTTTACAGCCGCTACGGCAAATATTGCAGTTGAAAAAGAACATATCCAAACAGCCGGTATTATCTCAAAAACGTTCTGGCTTCCGGCGGCTGAACGCAGGGCGATAAGCGTCGTCGGTATTAATTGAACCGAAGCGCAGTTAAAAACGACAAACATTATCATATCGGGGTTTGCAGTAAAATAATTTGAGTTTTTTGATTTGTTTTTTACATCGTTGAGTTTTTTTATCGCGTCTATCCCAAGAGGCGTCGCGGCATTGCCTATGCCCAGCATATTCGCGCTTATGTTTGCCGATACTGATTCTAATGCCGAAATAGAATCTTTGTCGCCCTGTTTTTTTAAATTATATGTGTGCGGCAGCATAATTTTTAAAACCGGGGATATTATTTTAGCGAGTATTTCAGTAATGCCTATGTATTTCATAACCCTTACGATGCCGCTCCATAGACACATCATTCCCGCAAGCGAGATGACCAGTTTAACCGCGTTGTCCGCCCCTTCCGCTACCGAAATCCCAACCTGTTCGATTTTTCCGGTAAATATCGCTATTATTACAGATAAAATTAAAATTATCCCGAAGATTTTACTCAGCATATATATTTTTTCCCCCTGTCAAATTATTTTTTTGCGTTTTTTTGAATTTCCTGTGATATTTATGAATATATGTGTTGACAAAAGTTTCAATATGTGCTAAATTATTTATATGCACTAACACCTATTTTATATATTTATTATTTAAACATAAATTCGGGAGGAAAAAAATCATGAAATCAACAGGAATTGTAAGAAGAATCGACGAATTGGGCAGGATAGTCCTGCCTGCGGAAATGCGCAGAGTGTTTAATATCAACGAAAAGGACGCAGTTGAAATATTCACAAAAGACGACATGATAGTTCTGAAAAAATGGGACGCCGTCTGTATTTTCTGCGGATCATCGAATGACATGAAAACATTCAAAGACAAAAATATCTGTTCGAAATGCGCGAAAGATTTAAAAAGCGAAATATAAAAATTATTTTTGACGTTTTTATATCTTCATATCTGACAATATAATTATATAGACGTTTTGTTATTTTATGCAAAAATAACTCAAATAAAAATTTTACGGGTTTTTTTGTTGAAAAACCCGTAAAATTTTATGGCGAGGGTAATATTTCTGATAATATGTAATACGATTAAGAAAGGGTAAGATGATTTATGAAAAAGTTTATGAAGTTTATAAGCATTATTATAATAATAGCGATGCTGCTGCTTATGGCTGCCTCGTGCGGGAATAAAGACAGCGGCGGCGACGATAAAATCAATAACGACAATCCTTCCGCAAACGGCACCGGTACCGGAAACTCGGACGGACAGGAAGACAACACAGAAAATACGGAAGACGCTAAGATTGACGTTCGCGCCGTTCTTGATACTTTGCCCTCGGTTGATTACGAAGGATACGAATTCAGGATATGGCTCTCAAACAGGTTTAACGCGACGCTTGAAGCGCGGCAGGCTCCCGAGTTAAACGACGTTGGTGAAATATACGAAATAGGCGACCCTGTAAATGACGCGCTGTATAAGCGCGACAGGCTTATCGAAGAAAAATATAATATAATTATAAAATATACTATATATAACGAAGCGGGCCCGGTTTATCAGAATTGCAACAAATCAATAAAAGCGGGAGACGATTCTTTTGATTACGCGATGGATATGATGATGGAACTGGCGAAACCGCTCGCGCAGGGAGGACTGCTAATTGATTTTAATAAAATACCCAATATAGATTTATCAAACGAATGGTGGAGCAAATACGCTGTGCGAGATCTCACTATCGACGGCAAATTTTTCTTTCCTACCGGCGACATAACCGCAAGATACCCGGGGTCGCAATATTTAATGCTGTTTAATAAAAATTTATTTTTAGACATGGGGCTCGATTATCCGTATCAGGCGGTGCTTGACGGAAACTGGACGCTCGACGCTTTATTTGAGCTGACCAAAGGCGCGACAAGAGATTTGAACGGCGACGGAATTCTTAAAAAAACCGACGACTTTTTTGGTCTTGTGGTCGAAACTATGACCCCTTTATGTTTTTTGAGGTCGTGCGGCGAGGGGCTGACAAAAATCGTTGACGGAAATCCGGTTTTTAATATAACAAATGACAGGACTATAGAAATAATGGAAAAATTAGCTTCAGTCTGGGCAGACCCGTATTATGTATATTATCCAAACGGCTACCAGACATACGACGAAGTGCCGATATTTAAAGAAGACCGCGCTTTGTTTGTCACTCAGACAGGCACAAATACGTCTTTATACAAAGATATGGAATCAGATTTCGGAATCGTTCCGCTACCCAAGTATGACGCAAACCAGACAGAATATTATTCTCATTGCCAGCCATGGGGAAGCGCGGCGGTATGCGTGCCGGTAACCACTCAGAATACAGACCGCACGGGAATGATTATAGAAGCTATGGCGGCAGGGGGAAGATATACTTCGACCCCGGCTGCGTATGAAATAACGCTAAAGACAAAATATGCCCGCGATGAAGAGAGCGAAAAAATGCTCGATATAATCTGCGACGGCTCATGTTATGATTTTGCGCATATTTACGACTGGGGAACAATATACAGTTCATTTTGCAGCACGGTCGCAAAAGGCGACAGTTTTGTATCAAAATTTGAATCTATAGAAGGCAAAGCCCAGGCGGCTATAGAAAAAACTATTGACGCGTTCGCAAACGCAGATTAAATAAATTTATTATAAATAAAAATTTTAATTGCGCAGGGGACAAAATCCACTGCGCAATTTTTAATAATTCTTAAATATATTTTATTAAAATTTAATCCAGAATGCCGTCTGTCAATCCTAACGGGAATAACGCGGGACGTTCAAAAGTCGAATCGAGCGTCAATATTTTATCCGAATCGTTTGAATCGTGAACCGAACACATAATATCAAGAACATGATACGCCATGTTTCCGTGAGCCCTGTGAGTTCTGTTATTTATTATGCTCTGAGCCATATCCGATACGCCTATGCCCCTGCTGTTTTCCTGATATATAAATTCTATGGGTACTTCCTGCCATTTTTCCATGCCCGGTTTTTTATATAATACGGGTCCGCCGAAAGTATTGGGGTCAGGCACTCTTAAAGACCCTTCAGAGCCGTATATCTCTATGCACGGCAAAGTTGAGTCCCATACATCAAACGTCTGTATTATCGTGCCTATAACGCCGGATTCAAACGTGAGTGTCCCGGTGACATAAGTAGGCACTTTTACGTCGATTACAGTGCCGTTTAGAGGCTGGCTTGTGATTAGTCTCGTGGGGAAAGATATTTTTGTCGCGCCCGCGACTTTTTTTACAGGACCGAGCATAGAGACAAGCGCAGTCAGATAATACGGCCCCATGTCAAACATCGGTCCTCCGCCGAAATCGTAATAAAAACCCGGATCGGGGTGCCAGCTCTCGTGGCCGTGTCCCATCATGAACGCCGTAGCCGCAACCGGTAAGCCAATCCAGCCCTCGTCGATTATTTTTCTGCACATCTGCAAGCCTCCGCCCAAGAAAGTTTCGGGAGCGCAGCCGACCAATAAATTTTTTGATTTGGCAAGCTCGATGACTTTTTGGCCGTCGGCTTTGTTTAATCCGAAAGGCTTTTCTGAATATACATGCTTGCCGCCGTTAAGCGCGCGCAAATCTACGTCGGTATGAGACTGCGGAGTAGTTAAATTCACGACTAATTCGATTTCGGGGTCTTTATAAAAATCCTCGAGGTCGTGAACTTTCGGCACGTTAAATTGCTTAGCCCTGTTTTCGGCGCGTTCACGTATCAAATCCATAGTTGCGACGATCTCGACGTTTTTGAATCTGTGCGTCAGATTTTGCATATAAATCTCAGAAATAACGCCACAGCCGACTATGCCTATTTTTATTTTTCCTGACATGATTAAATTTTCCTCCAAAAATTAAAAATATTATATGTTTTTGTAAAATATATAACGCAGAAAATGCTTATTAGTAGGGGACGGCGTCCTCGACGTCCCGCCGAAAAAACCGGCGTTAAATCATATTTGCGGGCTGTCGGGGACGCCAGCCC
The DNA here is from genome assembly GCA_009783265.1 of Oscillospiraceae bacterium. Classification (GTDB taxonomy): domain Bacteria; phylum Bacillota; class Clostridia; order Oscillospirales; family WRJC01; genus WRJC01. The sequence goes on along the minus strand of WRHM01000005.1, from coordinate 117,175 downwards.
CTACTATTCATACGCCGTACCTAATATAAATTATCTTCGTAACAATAAAATTATTAAAATGATATTATTTTTACACAAATTTCGCAACGAAAAATTCACCCGGGTCAGTCGTGCCGTTCGCGACCGCGATTTTTTTGCCCTCTGCCGCCCACAGTAAACCTCTCCGCAATAATTCTCCTGCTTCCGGAATATCAAACACGTCGTCGTGATGGCCGAGCGACGTATAGAATACTCTCCCGTATCCCCACATTTTTGTCCAGACTACCGGCATATCAACGCTTTTGTTTAAAATATGCGGCCCGTTTGCGACGGGGAATCTTGTCGTTGCCAGAACTTCGACGGCAGGGTCAACATGAAGATAATACTGCTCGCTCGCAACGTCGAAATCTTTTATGCCGAAAGTCAACGGGCTTGATGTGTTTTTGATATTAACTTTATACGGCGTGCCGTCGTTTCCGGGGTGAGCAACCCAGTTTCCGCCGCACATAAACTGCCATTCTGTATTGTTCCTGAAAGAGTCGCAGATACCGCCGTGATTTCCCGCAAGCCCTACGCCTGAAGCGACGGCGCGCATGACAGGCCCGCACTGTTCTCCCTTGATTTCCCCCATTGTCCATAACGGGAATATCAAATCAAGAGTTTTTAGATATTCTTCGTCTAAAAATGCGTCTAAATTATCATGCACTTCAACGTCGAAATTTTCGTTTAATAAAATTTTCTCAACGCGTTTTCCGACAAGTTCGGGTTCGTGGCCGTCCCAGCCGCCCCAGACTACCATAGCTTTTAGTTTTTCGCCCATTTTTAAATACCTCCATAAAATTTATTTTTTATATTATAAAAAATTTCTTTTAAATATTAATCAACCAAAATATTGCTGTAAATATAATACCAATACTCGTCTAACGGTATTGTCATATATTCGCCCGTTATTTTTTCTTCGATTTCCCCGCTGTTTCTGTTATATCTTATTTCAGCCCACGGGATATATTCAGAATTGCCATCAGACTCAAATTCAAAACCCGGAAGGTTCACTTGTATTTTAAACAGCGCAATCAGATTTTCGTCCGCATAATCATTAATATCAGGATCTATCGAGTGTATAAAAAATATATATTCATATTTTTCAAAAAATTCAAATATAATTTTATATTCGCTGTTTTCGTTTATATCATAAAATATATGATTATTTGTATTATTACAGTCATAAAATTCTATTTGACAGGGATAATTTCCTGCCAAAAAATAATTATAGCCGCCGGGCATTTTTATATCTTTGATTTTTTCAAATAATTCTCTGTCAGCTTCAAAAATATTTTTGATTTCATCTACTGTATATAAGGCGTCATAAATAATTTTTTTTTCATCAACCGGTTCAATAATTTCAGAAAATTCTGTTGTTTTTGTTATTATTTCGGTTTCTTCAGGTTCTGTGAGAATCTCTTGTTCGATTGATTCGAGCGTTATATCTGTTATATCTTCAGTCATATCCAATTCATGTATTACAGGAACAGACGCGTCCTCGCAGGAAGATAATATTAATATAATAATTATTAAAAATATATAAAATATTTTTTTCATTATAAAATTACCCTCCTGCGTATTTCACGTCTCCTTACAATTTAATTTTTGATTTTTACGTAAAATATCTCACGCCCGACGTAAATATATACTGGCTCTTATTGCCCGGCACATTTTTTAATACATCTTTTCCGTTTCTCTCGCTATGCCCCATTTTACCGAATATCCTGCCGTCCGGGCTAAATAATCCCTCGATTGCGCATACTGACGAATTTGGGTTATAATACGGGTGCATAGTCGGCGCGCCGCTTAAATCGCAGTATTGCGTCGCGACCTGACCGTTTTGGATCAGCGCGTTTAATTTAACTTCGTTTACGCACAGCCTGCCCTCTCCGTGAGATACCGGGATTGCGTGAATATCCCCCACTTTTACGCCGTTGAACCACGGGCTTTTTACCGACGCTACCCGGGTATACGCGATATACGACTGATATCTGCCTATCCTGTTGAAACTCAGGGTCGCGTCGTTTTCGTCCATGGCTTCTTTTATATCGCCGTATGGCAATAACCCTGATTTTATCAAAGCCTGAAACCCGTTGCTTATTCCCAGTATCAATCCGCCTTTTTGAAACAATAAATAACGCACGGCATTTGTTATCTTAGGATTTCTCAATATCGCCGTTATAAATTTAGCGGAGCCGTCGGGCTGGTCGCCGCTTGAAATTCCGCCCGGAATCGCCAGTATCTGGCTTTCTGAAATCTTTTGCGCCAATATATCTATAGATTCTGTTATAGCCTGCGGGGTTAAATTCCTGAATACAAACATATCGCTTAAACCGCCCGCTTCGTCAAACTGCCGCGCTGTGTCATATTCGCAGTTTGTCCCGGGGAATACTGGGATTAAAATTCTCGGCTTTGCGAAATTATTATAATTATTATTAATTAATTGCGGATGACCTGTAGTTATAACAGGCTGGGTTGGCTGATTTGAAATAACCGGTCTGTTATAATATTCTGCCTTGTGGATTTTTTCTGATATATCATCGTTTATTTTATGCAGGCCTGTTGTGAAAACATCTTCAAGCGGCAGCATCCATTTGTATATCAAATCATTTAAGTCAATAACAGTATTATTTATAAATATATTAGGCGACGGGTCTGTCCTGCCCAATAATTCGCCGTTAGGCAGGATTGAACTTGATTCTACTATAAACGCCCCATATAACGAAGAAAATAATTCCTGCTGTGTTATAATATTATCGTTAAACTTAAACCCTATGCCGTTGCCTACGCACATTTTGAAAACCGCTTCGCCGATTCCGCCGAAACCTATCGCATAAGACGATATAATCATTTTTTCTTTGATTAATTTACTCATATAGCCGTATAAATTTTTAAGATCGTCAAAATCTACCGTGTTGTCGCCGTTATAATAAGGCTTGAGCAAATAAACATAAGAAGAAGTCTTTTTAAACTCGTTTGATATAATTTTATCAGAGTCTGCCGTTCCTACGGCAAACGAAACCAAAGTCGGGGGCACGTCTATATTTTTTTGTTCGCCCGTTTTATCGTCTTCATAAGAATAAGACCCCGACATGCTGTCTTTGCCGCCGATCGACGCGATTTCAAGATTTATCTGCGCGTCCAATGCTCCTAAAAGAGCCTCAAACGGCAGCCCGAAACGCTCGGCATCATCTGCTCTGGGGAAATACTCCTGAAAAGACAAATACATATCTGATAAATTTACCCCGGAAGCTATTAATTTAGATACAGATTCAACAACGGCGTACAGCGCGCCCCTGTACGGGCTTATCTCGCTGACATACGGAGAAAACCCGTGAGCCATAACAGACGAAGTATCTGTGTTGCCGTTTAATACAGGAATCTTTCCGATCATTGATTGCGCCGGGGTCAGCCTGTGCTGACCGCCAAACGGCGAAATAACAGTCCCTGACCCTACCGATGAATCAAACTGTTCCGCAAGCCCTTTCTGAGAACATATATTCAAGTCCGACAATAAATTTATATACGCCTGTTTTATATCATTGCTGTTATTTTTTATTTTTTGATATAATATACTTAAAATATTTTGCGTTTCTTCGGGATTTTTATCTGCGACTTTAACTTTTGTATGCTTTTTCGCGCCGTTTGAATTTAAAAAACTCCTGTCTAACGATAAAAGCTCGTTGCCGTTCCACATCATTCTTAATTTATTATCGTCTGTCACGACCGCGACTTTCGTCGCCTCAAGATTTTCAAGATTAGCTTCGCGCATAAATTCCTCGGCGTTTTCTTTTGATACAACAACGGCCATTCTCTCCTGAGATTCAGAGATTGCGAGTTCTGTCCCATCAAGCCCCGGATATTTTACCGGTACAAGCGACAAATCCACAAATATGCTGTCCGCAAGTTCGCCGATTGCGACTGATACTCCTCCCGCCCCGAAATCGTTGCAGCGTTTTATCATTTTCGCCACTTTTGGGTTTCTGAATAATCTTAAAATTTTGCGTTCTTCAACCGGGTCGCCTTTCTGGACTTCCGCGCCGCTTGTCCTGAGGGATTCTTTGGTCTGCGATTTTGACGAACTTGTCGCGCCGCCGCAGCCGTCCCTGCCGGTTTTGCCTCCGAGAAGAAATATAGAATCTCCGGCAACCGGGTTCATTCTATGCACGTTCGCTTTCGGCACAGCTCCGATAACCGCTCCGAGTTCCATTCGTTTCGCGGCGTAATTCGGGTGATATATTTCGCAAACCAAGCCCGTTGCAGCCCCTATCTGATTGCCATAAGAACTAAATCCGTCAGCCGCCGTCCTCACGATTTTAAACTGCGGCAGCCTGTCTTTTATAGTATCTTCGATTTTCTGGCGCGGGTCACCCGCTCCGGTCACGCGCATTCCCTGATAGGCATACGCCCTGCCTGCCATAACGTCGCGTATATCGCCGCCAAGAGCAGTCGCCGCACCGCCGAAAGGCTCTATCTGCGTGGGATGATTATGCGTCTCGTTTTTAAACATCAAGAGATAATCTTCGTCTATGCCATTGACATTTACTTTTATTTTTACCGAGCATGCGTTTACTTCTTCGGATTCGTCAAGCCCTTCGAGTTTGCCCTGTTTTTTCAGATATTTCGCCCCGATCGTAGCCATATCCATTAAAGTCACGCCTTTTTTTATTTTATTCTCCCCGTAGACTTCATGCCGCAAATCCAGATAATTTTCAAACGCTTTTTCCACTGAAGGGTCAGCAATTTCAACATCTGTTATCTCAGTCAAAAAAGTAGTATGGCGGCAGTGATCCGACCAGTATGTGTCAATCATGCGTATTTCCGTGATTGTCGGGTCGCGTTTTTCCGTATTTTTAAAATAATCCTGACAGAATAAAATATCGTCAAAGTCCATCGCGAGTCCGTAATTATGCAGGAACGCTATAAGTCCGTCTATGTCTAAATCTATAAAGCCATCGACTGTTTCAACTGTATAAGTAATATCATACTCACGGTTTAAAGTCTGATATTCATCAAGCGAAGCTTCCTGAGACTCTACCGGATTTATGATATATTTTTTTATTTTTTCAATATCATTTTGCGGGACGTCGAGGACGCCGTCCCCTACAAGAATATATATTTTCGCGCACCTGACAATCGGTCTTACGCCCTCGGTCAATAATTGCAGGCACTGCGAGCAGGAATCCGCTCTCTGGTCATACTGGCCGGGAAGAGATTCGACTGCGAAAATTATTTTGTTTTTATTTTTATCGCTGATTGGCAAACTATCCAGTATAATATCAGACATAGGCTCTGAAAAAACAGTGTTTTTTGCTTTTTCTAATATTTCTTCGGTTATACCCTCGACATCGTATCTGCTTATAATCCTTAGATTTTTGAGCCAGCTAAAATCAAAGTGATGTTTTATCTCTCCGAATATTTTTTTTGCCTCGACATTGTGATTCTGCTGCTCTTTTTTTTCAACTAAAATTCTGAAAACCATTTAATTTTTATCCTCCAGCTTTCTTATATATCTTTTATCTTTATTTTTTCATAATATCTCGCCATACAAATAATTTTTATCACAACTTATAATTTTTATTTTTTGCGCAGTCCCGCGAAGATTTATGGCTTCTACAGGAGGCGGTTTCCACGTCGTTCCGGTATTCTTATTGATTTTTATTTTTATATCCATAAAATTCCTCGTTTTCGCAGTATAAAATCCGTCTTTGCTTATATCTTCTATAATAACGTCAAATTCTTTATTTAAGCTATTTCTGTGAATTTCTTCTTTGATTTTTGCGCAGACTTCAGAGAGTTTTTTACTTCTCAGATTTTTTATATTTTCAGCGATTTGATTATTATAATCCGCAGCGTCTGTGCCGGGGCGTTTTGAATACGCGAATATATGCGTGTGATATATATTCAAAAGTTTCGCAATCCCGATTGATTTTTCAAAATCTTCGCCGGTCTCGCCGGGGAATCCCACTATTATATCTGCAGTCAAATTCAAATCTTTTATTTTTTCTTTCGCGTAATTTATATTTTTTATCACAGATTCTATATTATATTTACGGCGCATTAAATTTAATATTTTCGTTGAGCCGCTCTGCAAAGACAAATGAAAATGATTTGCGAATTTATCTAAATTTGCGAGTCTATCTATAAAATCTTTTTTTATAAGCGACGGGTCAACCGAACTTAATCTTATTGATTTTATATTATTTAATTCAGGCTCGGCGTTTAACTTTTCGAGAAGATTTATTAAATTTATATTTTTATCTATAAAATCTTTCCCGTAGGACGAAATTTCTATGCCTGTTAAAACAATCTCGTGATAATCCATATCGCTGAACCATTTTATTTCGTCGTAAATATTAATATATTTTCGCGATTTCGCTATTCCGCGAACCTGCGGGATTATACAATAAGAGCATTTGCAGTCGCACCCGTCCTGTATTTTTATATACGCCCGGGTTTTTTCGGACTGATAAGCATTAATATTTTCATAAGTTTTGTATTCGCTTATGTCTTTTACATGAATATTATTTTCGGGGGCGTTATTATTTAATATATCAAACGCAAGCCCGGGTATTTTTACTTTTTCGCTTACGCCGAAAATAATATCGGCTTTTATATCTGATTTAAAAATTTTAGGGTTTCTTTGGGAAAAACAGCCGCAGACGGCTATAATCGCGTCTTTATTCAATCTTTTTGCGCGGCGTATCATCTGTTTTGATTTTTTATCGCTCCCGGCTGTGACTGTGCATGTATTTATCACGTAAACATCGCAAATATCACTTGAATTAAAATCTTTTATTTCAAACCCGAGGTTTATAAATTCAGATATTATACAGTCGCTCTCGTATTGATTGACGCGGCAGCCCAGAGTATAAACTGCGGCTGTAAATTTATTTTTGTTTTTATCCATACTTACTAATATATCACTTAATTATTAATATAAAAATTGATTTTTTATAAATTTATATTAATTTTTAGCGTCAATCTTTTTTTCGTTATTATTATCGTCATTATTTATGGCTTTTTTCAATACCGGATATGTCAGATAAACTAAAATACTGCCTATAAGAGCCGTTGCAAGCTGAGGGAACGAATAATTAAAAGATATGACCGAAGTCATTTTAGCGATTTGCGGGGCTTTTAAAGCCGTATCGTTTATTAAAATAAAATTTATAAATATTTTAGTTACCCCAACCCATAAAACGCCGAATTTCAATAAAGCTCCCATAATAGACGCGACAGCCCAGTTCACAGTAAAAACCGAGCCGAATATTTTTTTTCTGCATACCGCCCAAAATATTAAAACTATAGCAGAGTTTCCCAGTATGACAAACGGAATCATCCAGACATGGGGCATGCGCCCTATCGCAAAAGAGATAAACGGCACAAGAGCCGATATTGAAATCCCGCTCCAGAATCCGCATATCAAAGCAGCGAGTATCAAAAACATATTCACCAGAGAGCCTACGACAATTTGGCTTATAAACGGGTTAAAGCTCAAAATTCCGGTAAGATAATACTGTGCCGCCACAGTTAATCCCAGAAGCATAGCCGTTTGGGTTATACGCAAAATTTGTTTTTTTGTTTTCATAAAAAATTACTCCGTATTTTTTTCTATAGTATTTTTCTATATAAAAATTATATACTCTTTATAATAATAATTCAAGAACAAAATTATTATTTTTTTAGATATATCAAAAAAACTAAAAAAACTATTGTAAAAAGTTAATATTTGATTTATAATATCTATATATAATTATTTTTGCAGAAAATATTTATTATTAAAAACAGGAGGAGTATAAATGAATTTTAATCGCAATGGCTGGGACACGAAAGATTTCAAGCCTCTTGACCAGAAAACTAAAAACACAATAAAAAACACAATTATTGCCGCAGTAATAATAATATTTCTTATTATTTTAGTTTCTTCGAGCGTTTACACAGTAGATGAAACGCAGCAGGCAGTTGTTACTACTTTCGGCAAATATACGGGAATACCCGTCGAAGCCGGGATACATTTTAAAATACCGTTTATCCAGCAGGCATACCTCGTTGACGTCAACGTCTCACTCAAAGAAGAAATCGGGTACAGGACATATCCCGACGGGTCAACCCCGAGAGTTGCCAACGAAAGCAAAATGATAACCGGGGACTTAAATATAGTAAACGTCGATTTCTTTGTAGAATACAGAATTTCTGAACCGTATAAATATTTATATCATTCTGAAAGCCCGAGGGAAATTTTAAAGAATATAACCCAGAGCAGAATCAGAGATATTATAAGCTCATATGAAGTCGATGATATATTAACGACAAAAAAAGCCGAAATCCAGACAAAAATAAAAGATTTAATAGACATTGAACTTATTGCTTATGACATAGGGCTGGATCTGACCGGCATAAAAATTCAGGACGCCGAACCTCCAACGCCGGAAGTTATAGCGGCGTTTAAATCAGTCGAGACAGCCAAACAGGACAGGCAAACCGCGAAAAATCAGGCCGAGGCATACAGGAACGCAAATATCCCGAAAGCGCAGGCCGAAGCCGACCAATTATTGAGAAACGCGGAATATCTAAAGCAAAACAGGATCAACGACGCGAAAAAACAAGTCGCAATGTTTGAAGCGATGTATAATCAATATATATTAAATCCAAATATAAACAGGCAGCGTATGTATTACGAAATGATCGAGCAGGTACTTCCGGGAGTAAAAGTTTATATAAACGCAGGCTCAGACGAGAATATATCTATGATCCTGCCGCTGGAAGATTTCGCAAATACTCATAATAATCCGTAAAATTATAAATCAATAAAGAGAGGAGTAAAATTCAATGAATTCAAAAAGTGTTTTAAAATGGGCGATTCCCATTTTGTTGATAATAATAGTTATAACAGTAGCAAGTTCGGTATTTTATACAGTGCAGGAAAACGAATACGCGTTAATAATCCGCTTTTCCAAAATAGAAAGCGTGGTTGATACTCCCGGGCTTCACTATAAAGTCCCGTTTATCGACGAGATAAAATATTACCCGAAAACCAAACTGTTTTATGATATTAATCCCTCAGACGTTTTAACTTCTGATTCTAAGGCAATGAGCGTAGACAGTTTTGTCGTCTGGAGAATTTCAGACCCGTTTGTATTTTATCAGAGGCTCGGCTCTACGGCCTACGCCGAATCCAGACTTGACGCCGTAACTTATAACGCGTTAAAAAATATCATAGGGACATTTGAGCAAAACGCGATAATAAGCTCAGCCGACGAAAAAAGCCGCGATTATCTAAACGTCGCCGTTACAGAACAGTCAAAGGCGAACGCACAAGAATTCGGGATTGAAGTAATAGACGTAAAAATCAAGAGTTTTGAATTGCCTACAGACAACGAGCAGTCTGTTTTCAGGCGTATGATCTCAGACAGGGAGCGCGTCGCCGAATTTGAGAGGGCCGAGGGCGAAAAAGAAGCTAATATAATCAAAAACGAAGTTGACAAAACAGTAAATATAACTATTTCAGACGCTCAGAGAGAAGCCGAGACTATAATCGCAGAGGGCGAATCTGAGTACATGAAAATACTGGCCGAAGCGTATAATACGCCTGAAAAAGAAAATTTTTACAGGTTTATGCGCGGCCTCGAAGCCCTCAGGACGTCACTTAAAGGAGAAAAAAATACTGTGATTCTGGATAAAGATTCTTTGCTTGCTCAAATTTTGATCGGGCCGTAAATAAATAATAAATTATATTATTTCAGGAGATATTTTTTATGAATAACAGAGAACGAACAATGGCGATTTTAAATTACGGGAAATACGACAGGATGCCTCTTGTGCATTTCGGATACTGGGGCGAACTCTTGCAAAAATGGCACCGCGAAGGACATTTGACCAAAGAACAGGCCGACGGCTGCTGGGACGGCAGTGAAATAGACAAGCAGGTAGACCAAAAACTCGGCTGGGATTTCTGCTGGAGTTCCCAATACGGCGGAAACAGCAGGCTTATGCCGGGATTTGAATATAAAGTTTTAGAAAACCGTCCCGACGGGTCGGTGATTCATCAAAACAGTAACGGCCTGATAGAAGAAATAAAACCCGGTCTGACTTCTATTCCGGCAACTGTGGGAACTTTGATGACAGGCAGGGAAGCGTGGGAAGAATTATATAAGCCTAAACTTCAGCCAAGCGACCAAAGATACGGCAATCCTGATCAGCTCGCGGATATAAAAAATAATATGGATAACTTAACAGACCGGCCTTCAGGATTATTTGTCGGGAGCCTGTACGGTTCGATACGCGATATGCTCGGTGTTGAGGGGATAAGTTATTTATACGCCGACGACGAGGACTTGTATTTTGAGATAATCGACACAATGGGCAATTTATGCTATGAAACGGCGAAATCAATATTAGAATCCGGAATAAAGCCTGATTTTCTGCATTTCTGGGAGGATATATGCTTTAAAAACGGGCCTCTTGTAAATCCCGCGGTATTTAAAGAGTATATCGGCCCGCATTATAAAAAAATTACGGATTTAGGCCGCAAATACGGGACAAATCTCGCGTCGCTCGATTGCGATGGCTGTATAGATAAACTCGTGCCGGCATGGGTCGAGAACGGCGTAAATACTATGTTCCCGATAGAAGTCGGCACATGGGAAGCGACTATTAAACCTTGGAGGGAAGAATACGGCAAAGAACTGCGAGGCGTCGGGGGAATGAACAAAAACATTTTCGCGCTTGATTTTAAAGCCGTTGACAAAGAAATAGAAAGATTAAAGCCCCTTATTGAGTTGGGCGGGTTTATCCCGTGTCCGGACCACAGGCTCCCTCCTCACGCAAAATGGGACAACGTCAGATATTACTGCGACCAAATGCGAAAAATATTTTAAATATTATTTTAAATTTATATTATAAAATACCAAATAATTATATTTTGTAGGGCGCGGCGCCCTCGCCGCGCCGCTGATAAAAAATCTATGTTTCATAAAGTTTTTTCATTTCTGAAAATCCCGCGCATAAATAAAAATAACGGCTCCGAAATTGATTTTAAATATATGACAAAAGAGAAAAAGAGCAAAAAATTAAAAGAAATTTTCTCAAATCTTCCGCGTTTTGAAACAAAAAGGCTCATAATGCGCCGGATAGACGAAAACGATTGCGAGGATATGTTTGAATATTCAATCGATTCGGACGTGACGAGATATTTGACATGGCAGCCCCACTCAGATATAAACGAGACAAAAATTTATATAGCCGACGTTCAGAAAAAATACGAAACCGGGAAATTTTTCGACTGGGGCCTTGAGTATAAACAAGACGGCAAATTTATCGGAACATGCGGATTTACGTCAATAAATATAAATAAAAATACATGCGAAGTCGGATATGTTTTATCTAAAAACTATTGGGGCATGGGTTTGATGCCGGAAGCATTGGAATGCATAATGGATTTTGCGTTTAATTATTTCGGATTTGACAAAATAGAGGCGCGGTTTCTGGAAGGCAACGCGAATTCAAAAAAAGTCATGGAGAAAGCAGGCATGATTTGCGAAAAAATTGACCGCAACGCCATGCATATAAAAGGCGAATACAGAACAATCCATACTTATTCGATAACAAAAGAAAAATTTGAATCCCGAAAAACCGAGTTAAATAAAATAGTATTAAATAAAATAAATTAATTCGTGGCGCTAATTAAAGAACTGCAAAAAATTGGTGTTTTCCCAAAAGCTCCCTCTCTCAAAAGGGGGTGCCGTCCGCAGACGGCGAGGGATTCCCCAAAAGACATCAAACTTTGGAATCCCCCGGCACTTCGTGTGCCACCCCCTTTACGCGGCTTTGCCGCTAAAGAGGGCTTTAAGTAGCCCCATACATTAAAAAATAAAAATAAAATAAAATAAAAATGCGGTAACGATAAAAAAACGTTTCTGCATTTTTTCTTTTTTACAAAAATATATTGACAAATTACTGTAAATTGTATATAATAAAATCAAAATAATCCCCGAAAGGATAAAATTTTATATCATGGATATAGAAAATAATATTTTATTGCAGATCCAGCAAAATCTTGACGCTTTGCAAAAACAAATCGACAACATGAAATCAGCCCCTGAGCCTGAAATCGAAATCCCAAAGCCTCAAAGCGACGGTTTGCGCGATAAACTCAAAGAAAAATCAAACGAGCTCATGCAAATCATGAAAGATATAATAAATACAGACGAATCAGGGATTTGCATGTCCGCGGTTTTTTCCGTAAGCGGCAGCGAACACGGAAATTTGAGCGAAGCGTTTTTTTATTCAGTTGACAGTCAGGATAAAATCAACGCAATCGACGAAGCCAAACTCGCCGGCGCAGTCGAGGCGTTCTCAAGCCAGAAAAGAATCGCTATACTTAAAGTACTAATATCTAAAAAATTTCTCTCGTCAAACGAGCTTACTATGAAAACAGGCTGCATTGGCGGACAGTTATATCATCATCTTTCTATACTCGAAAACTCAAAAATCATCTGCAAAAGCAACGAATTATATACTCTTACGGATTACGGCAGAAACACGATAAATCAAATTTTCGGGATAGTTTTCGGCGAATCCGTGTAAATAAAATAATATAAAGCAAGTTGAAAACCACCCCGTCAAGCTAACGCTTGCCACCCCTCCGCGGAGGGGAATTAGACAAAACGCCGAATTTGCGCGCAATTCCCCTACGTGGAGGGGTGGGATGGTTTTCAATTAGAATTACTATAATATAAATAAAATTATTTATTTAAAGTCGCGTTCATGCTGCCCATTTTATACCCGTTCAAATCAAGCGTTATATATGCAAATCCATATTGTTTTAACCCGTCACATATTTTCCGGGAAATTTCAGGTTCGGTTATTTTAGCGAATTCTCCCGGATTTATCTCTATTCTCGCTATTTTTTCGTGTATCCGCACCCTGAATTGCGAAAATCCCAAACCAAATAATAATTGCTCGGCTTTTTCGACCATGCCGAGTTTTTTTTCCGTTATTTCCTCTCCATAAACAAATCTTGAAGCCAGACACGCAAACGCCGGTTTATCCCATGTATCAAGCCCAAGATTTTTTGACAATTCGCGGATTTCGGTTTTTGATAATTCAGCCTCTTTAAGCGGGCTTTTTATCCCGTGTTCTTTTACGGCTTTAAACCCTGGCCTGTCATTTTCGTCGTCGTCAAAATTCGTTCCATCCGCGATATATTTTATATCATATAATCCGGCGGCCTGTTTGATTTTTTTCATGATTTCGTTTTTGCATAAATAGCACCTGTCCGGCGGATTTTTTGCCACTCCGTCAATATTTAGTTCGTCAACATCGCAGATTATATGCCTGATTTTTTCTTTTTGGCAAAATTTTATAGCTTCGGCAAGTTCCCTTTCGGGAAAAAAACGCAGACGCGCAGTCGCGGCGACTGTTTTATCTCCGAGAATATCATGCGCGACTTTTAACAAAAAAGTCGAGTCAACGCCTCCTGAGAACGCGACTGCGAGGTGGTCGTAGGATTTTATTATATCTTTTAATTTTTCGTATTTTTCATAAATATTCATAGATTATTTATTACCCTATGTTTTTATCTTTTCACGGCACGCTTTTATTTTTATCTTTTCACGGCGCGTCGAGGTCGTCGCGCCCTACAAAATTATTCACCGCTTACTCTTATATTTATTCCGTCTTTTTGTATATACTGCCTTTTTTCGTTTTTTTCTATTTTATTTAATATTTCTTTTTCTAAATTAATGCCCAGAATTTCCGCAAGTCCCAATAAATACACTACAACATCTGCCAGTTCTTCGCCTAAATCGTCTTTTTTATTCAGATATGCTTCACAGGCTTCCGACAATTCGCCGTATGTATAACAAAATTCCTTGAAAATATCAGTGACATTAAATCCTTGTTTAACTTTGTTCTGATAAACTCTTTTTTGTAACTGCTCCAAATCAACCATATATTTTCATTTTCTCCCGCTTTGTTTTTTATAAATAATAATACACAGACTTATTTTTATTTAACCGGGCCTTCTATTTCCATGCCCGCCCCTTCATATTCGTGCGGCCTGTTCTTAAATCCCAGCCTTTCATAAAAACTTTCTTTTCCTTTTGCGGCAAACAGATATATAGAATATCCGCTGTCCGGAACTGCATTTATTTTTACATAATCAATTAATCTTTTGACAATTTCCGTGCCTATACCCTTACCCTGATACTGCGTTAAAATAAAAACATCTTGTATATACCAATACATCGCGGCGTCTCCAACCAATCTGCCCATACCAATAACTTCATCATTTTTGAGAGCAACTATTGAATACACAGTATTTGACAATGACTTTGCAATTAATTCTCTTGAATCTTCATTCCAATTCATTTTTCTCTGAAACATAATAAAATCATCTGCCGTTAAAACATTTTCTTTATAAATTATATTCATTTTTCCCCCTCTGTCAATAAAAAATTTTCTCACACAATCGTTCCCCCGCCTATAACAATATCGCCGTCATACAACACAACCGCCTGACCTTTTGTTATCGCCCTCTGCGGATTATCAAATTCTATATGCAGAGTATCTTCACCGGTTTGCTCAACAATCGCGGGCTGTTCTGTCTGGTTATACCGCACTTTTGCTTTGATTTTTATTTTATTGTTTATCATGTCAAACGGGATTAAATTTATATCGCGCGCGATTAATTCTTTTGTATAGAGTTCTTCATCCCTGCATAAAATCACAGTATTGTTTCCGGCGTTTTTGTCATACACATACATAGACTCTTTTAACGCAAGCCCGAGTCCCCTCCTCTGCCCTATTGTGTATCTTATTATCCCTTTGTGCCGCCCTAAAATATTCCCGTTTAAATCAACAAAATCGCCGTCCGGAAAAGCTCTGCCCGTATATTTCTCTATAAAATCAGCATAATCCCCTGTCTGATTCTTCTGCACAAAACAAATATCCTGACTTTCTTTTTTTTTCGCGTTAATAAATCCCTGCTCTTCCGCGATTTTGCGTACTTCGGGCTTTGTAAGATTTCCTAACGGGAATTTTATATATTTTAACTGCTCCTGAGTTAGCGAATATAACACATAACTCTGGTCTTTTTTTTCGTCAGCGGCTTTTTTTAATAAATACCTGCCGTTTGATCCATCAATTCGGGCGTAATGCCCTGTCGCTATATAATCATAATCAAGTTCTTTTGCCTTATCAAGCAATCTCCCGAACTTCATAAACCTGTTGCAATTAATACACGGATTCGGCGTACAGCTTTTTATATAATCTTCTGTAAAACGCTTTATGACTTCTTTTTCGAAAAAGTCCCTGAAATCAGCTATATAAAGCGGCATTTCAAGAGAATCCGCGACGTTTTGAGTATCTTTGTCAACATCAAAATCATCGAACAAATTCATCGTTATTCCCGCGCAGTCATATCCCTGTTCTTTTATCAAAAAAGCCGCGACGGAGCTGTCTATCCCGCCGCTCATGGCGATTATATGGCGGTTGGCGTTTAAATTTTTCATAATTTTATATCCTAAATTTTTTACACGCTTTGGGTTATATCGCAACGAATATATACTTTTTCCATAAACGAAATAGTATCTTTATTTTCATATTTCATACGGTAATTAACTGTAAAAGCATCATTTGTCTCATTTGAGTTTGAAAGGGCTTTTACATAAATATTGTTATCTTCCTCATTAAATTCAAACTCTATTACTTCGTTGAACACGTCCGGTAAATTATGCCGTTCCATGAAATCTTCAATTTCTTTTCCTGTATAATCTGTGCCCTCTGCGACAAGATAGTATGCTAAATAATCTATATCAAAGTTTATAAATCTCATTGTGTTATAATTTATAATCTGAATACAAGCGTTGCCTGTATCCCCGTCCAAATAATAGTTTCCGGTAGTAAAGTAATTTGGATATTCGTCGTTTTTATTTTCATTATCACTGCACGAAGATAATAATAGTAAGATAAAAACGCTAATAACAATTATTGCGATATGTTTTTTCATAGCCTGCTTTTCATTTCCCCTTTTTGGATTTTCTCCCACACCGGAGACATATTTCTCAAATATCCTACAATTTCCGGGACGGTTTTTATAATATAATCTATTTCTTCTTCGGTGTTATAATGCGAAAGCGATAATCTGAGCGAACCGTGCGCGATTTCGTGAGGCAGCCCGAGAGCGAGCAGCACATGGCTTGGGTCAAGCGAGCCTGACGTACACGCAGACCCCGACGACGCGGCAATTCCGCGCATATCAAGCATTAATAACAGCGATTCACCCTCTACTCCTTCAAAACACATATTCACATTGCCCGGAAGTCTGTTTGTTAAGTCGCCGTTGACGATACAATTCGGGATTTTTGAAAGTCCGGCGATTAACTTATCGCGCAGTTTTGACGTGTACTCCCCGTGTTTTTGTATATTAAGGCAGCTATCCTCAAATGCCGCAGCCATTGACGCAATCCCCGGAATATTTTCAGTCCCGGCTCTCCTACCTCTCTCATGACCGCCGCCCTCGATCAATCTTTCGGGGATAATATTTTTTTTGCAGTATAAAATCCCGACGCCTTTCGGCCCGTTGAATTTATGCGCTGAAAGAGAGAGCATATCTATATTATTTTCAGCCACGTCTATATCAATATGCCCGCCCGCCTGAACTGCGTCTGTGTGAAACAATATTTTTTTGTCTTTACAGATCTGCCCGATTTCTTTTATTGGCTGTATTGTGCCTATCTCGTTGTTTGCGTACATGATTGTGACAAGAGCCGTATTTTCTTTGATTGCAGACGCGACATCATTGGGCTTTACTATGCCGTTTTTGCCAACGTCCAGAAAAGTCACTTCATAGCCTTCTTTTTTTAGTCTTTCAAGCATGTGCAAAATTGCGTGATGTTCGATTTTTGTCGATATAATATGCTTTTTATTTTTTTTCGCGCCGAGTTTTATTCCGGTTAAAATCGCCTGATTGTCAGATTCGCTCCCGCATGATGTGAAATATATTTCTCTCGGTTCGGCGTTAAGATATTTCGCCATAATTTCCCTTGACTGTTGCAATATAATCGCCGCATGATTTCCAAAACTGTGCAGACTCGACGCGTTGCCGTAGCAGTTTTCCATTGTATCAATCATGGTTTTTTTTGCCGCTTCGCTCATTTGAGTAGTTGCGGCATTATCCATATATATTCTTTCCATTATAAAATTAACGTTCCTCTCTTAATTTATCCTGCATATCAATTATATTTTACCATATTTATCTTAAATAGTCAATAAACATAAAATATAAATTATCAGCCGGCAGTAAATTATATTTACTTTATGTTGTGCATTTTCGCGCTTTCCCCGCATAAATCGTAGTATATGCAAATATATGCATATTTATTCTTTTGCGCGCAAAAGCGCATAAATATGCATATATTTCAATTTTTTACGTTTTACTATATCACATTAACCCGCATGAAAATCAATTGAACTGTAAATTCAATAAAAAACAAACCGGAAAACGAATAAAATCATTTCCCGGTTTGCTTTTTATATTTTTTATATTAACAATGAGGACGTTTCGGATATAATTATATTTTTATGCACCTAAATACAATCTTTTCTATCAACAGGATTATATTAAGAATAAATACCTCTTCTTTTAAATTATGTTTAATCGCGTATAACACAATTTTCTTTTCTCCAGAAGATAGCGCCTACAGCACCAACAGTTGACGTTATCTTTTCTTTTACCAATTAAAGACGTCCTCAGCCGCCCTCGTTGCTAATATCCAATTAAATTATATTAATGACACCCGATTCGGGTGGTTATCCGGTCTGTAATCGCGAAATAATCGCAGCCGCCCCTTATACAATATTCAACGTATGTAAATATTTTTTTGCAATGCGGAGCATCCGGATAAGCGTTATGTTCAGTTGTTTCAAGCACCCCTGATTCTTTTAT
Source organism: Oscillospiraceae bacterium (assembly GCA_009783265.1). Lineage (GTDB taxonomy): Bacteria > Bacillota > Clostridia > Oscillospirales > WRJC01 > WRJC01. The sequence continues at coordinate 99,204 of WRHM01000005.1, read as the reverse complement.
ATGATTTGTAAAAACGCATAGCAGATTCACGCGGGTCGGACCCGATTCACCGTCATCGCATCCAAAAATTTCATTTAATAATCTTTCAACTTTGTCAGCAGGAATATTCCCATAAACAATTTCAATATCGCCGTGTTCATCACAATTATGAATATCGCCGTCAGCGGCGTATGTCTGCATCATCATTAACGATACCATGCATATCGCCGATATAATCAAAACAAACAATATTTTTTTATTTATTTTTTTCATAAAATTTTTTCTCCTTTCATCTCATTATTCTCTTATTTTATACTTTCAATTATTTTTTTATAATCATCAATATCTTCGGAACATTTAAGAATATACGCATTTTCGTCATATTCCCACGATATAGTTGAGTTTTTTTTAAATATATAATAATTCATGCCATTAAAACTATATTCTTCCGCTTCATTATTATAGCTATTTATATCAATCAATGGTGTATTCAAATAAACTGTCAAAAATGTTTCCCCGCTGTAACTAATACATATATTATTTACATACACTCTATATTCTATTTTGTAAATTTTTTTATTTCCGGAAATATATTCGGGGGCTAAAATATCAATCTTTTCGGTTTGTTTAAATTCTTCAAGATTATCATATTCTCTTATGTCAGAAGCGTAGGGTTCATCGATATCGTCTTTTAAAGTTTTTTCTTTTGTATCTTTAAATATTTCTCTCGTCAAAGTGTAAATGCCCTCAAATAAACTTCTGCCGGTTGTCGCTATGGATATAACATATACAATTATTATAAGCAGTAAACAGGCTATCATCACTTTCAGGAAATTATTATACCGTCTTTCCCGCGCTATTTTTATACGCCTGTTTCTTAAAATTACACTTATACGTTTCTCCATTTCTTTTTCTTCTTCAGTTTCCGGCTCAGGGTCTATCATGCTGAGTTCTGCTTTTATATCTTCTATTCTTTTTTGATTTTCTTCTCCCCCCCTTTCTTCTAATTCCTCCAATTCTTTTCTTAAGGTGGTTACTGAAATTTGGCGCAATCTCTCCGTTTCAAACAAACTTTTCAGCAATTCTTCTGCTTCAAAATCCTCAAAATCTTCATCATTTTCGTCGTTTTCATTATTCTTTTTCCTCATTCACCAATACCTCCTCATTTATTAATACTTTTTTACACTCTCAGGGGACACTTTTTATTTAAACTTTTTTATTTTCTACTTATTACACAAATAATCAATTCTATTTTTGGATGTTTTAACGAAAACATTTATGCAAAAAGGCAGGTTTCCATGCCTGCCTTTTTTAATCAAGATAAATCATATCACGGTAATTCGTCGTATTTTTCTATTGCTTTATCTATATCTTTCTGAATTTTCGCTTCGGCTTTCTCGATAGTTGAAGCAAAAATATTTTTCTTGCCCGTTATATTCGATTGAAAATTACCCATAAGACCGCCGTATTTATCCACATATCCCAAATCAGCCAGACGCCCGTCTAAAATTATATCGAGCATTTCAGAAGATTCGTCGTCGCGCGCATATTTTGACTTTAAAGCTACGTCGTAATACGCCGGGGTTATATATTTATACCCGCCGTAAGCGAGCGCCTCGATTATCGCGCTTGTCCTGTCGTCGTTATCGCCGCCCCTTGGAATAGCTGCAGTCGCCGAAGCCCACGAATGAACATAAGTGTTATATTGCTTCTGTTCTGCGTTTGCTTTCGGAAAGGGTATAATCCCGAATTCTGTTTCCATCTGGCGCAGCCTTTTTACGCACTGCATTACTTCGCCGTAAAATAAAGCCCTGTTTTGCTCAAAAGCGTCCTGAACAACCAGATGAGTAGAGCCTCCGTGAGGCGTATTAGGATAATCCCCCGAAAGCATAGTAAAATCTCCGTTACCCCTGAAAACCTCATAAAGTTTTTCGAGGCTTGTCATAACCGCGTCACCGGTAAGCGCGTAATACGGCAAATCATTTTCGTCTTTTTTAACTATCCTGAGTCCCTGAGAGTAAAACAGCCCCTGAACAGAATCGGCAGTAGTCGCGAAAGCGACCTGATCGAGATAAGTTATAACCCCGTCGCCGTCCAAATCAAAAGTCGCTCCCTTGCCCAGTTCCATAAATTTATCTACAGTCCATTCGCCTTTTTTTACTATATCATATATATCGGGCAATTCCAAATCTTTAAGTATTTTTTTATTAAACATCATCGTCCATGTCCCGTCGTTGTCCATTATAGAAATATCTCCCGTGGCAAAATAAGTCTTGTTCATAACAGAAGTTTCCTGCATTATGCTTTGGTCCCACCATGGATTTGATAAATTTACCCCCGAAGTGTCGGCTAAGTTTATCAGAAGCCCCTGTTTTGTCGCGTTTGACGCGTCCTCTAAATTAAGCATTACCGCATCATAAGAATTATCTCCAGCGGTCACGGCTTTTTTGAGTTTTGAAATCTGTTCCCCTATCAAGACCCATACGCCTGTTATTTTTATATTTAATTTTTCTTCAATTTCCAGATTTCTTTTATACACAGCCGATTCAACTACATCCGCGCTGTCCTCTTCGGCTACAATATCCTGAGAATCCCATTCGTCCTGCTGTCCGCGTATTAAAATTTTAAACTCGTGCTGATCATAATTTACATCGGGATAATCATACAGATCAAGATTTATTTGTCTGGGGTCTGCGGGTTTACTTTCTTCTTCGCCGTTATCAACCGCTGCCGCCTGATTATTTTCCCCGGTTACATTTATATCCGACGGCACGTCCTCTTTATCTTTTGCGCATGAAAATATCGCGGGAAGAAAAATAACCGCAACTAATATCAACGCGCAAATTTTTGTTTTTTTGTTTAGTTTTTCTTTCATATAAAAAATATCTCCTTCACTTCTTGATTGATTATATTTATCTTATTCTATCGCCTGAATTTTTTCCAGCAGTTTATCTATCGCCTTTATCGCGCCGCTTTCTTTTTTCTCATATTTTGAAACAATATTCCTGTCAAAAGTCATGCTCATATTTATAACATCGCTTCCCAAGCCGTTAAAATCAAACACGTCGCCTATGTCATACGCCCTGTTCCCGAAAATTATATCGAGCATTTTACTGCTTTCTTCGTCTCTGGCTATTTTAGTGTTTAAAACAACGTCGTAATACGCGGGCTGTAAAATATATTTTGATTCGTAGGACATATATTCAAGCACCGCACTTGAATTTTCAATGCTCTCCGCGCTTTGGGGAACAGACATGACTAATCCTACATAAGGATTGACGGTTTGAAGATAATTTGTTTGCTGCTCGTCATATTTCGGTATTGGGAGTATGCCGAAGTCTGTGTCCATGCTCCTGAGGTTTTCAACGTCCGCCATTCTTATCCACATAAATAATGCCCTGTCGTCATGAAATATCCCATTCATTCCCTCTGTGAAGTCTATTCCTTTAGGGTCAAAAAATTTCATCACGTGAAAACAGTACTGGTCGTCGTATAATATATCATAAAGCTTATCCAAAACTTCGAGCGCTTTTGGCGTATTCAAAGTCAGCACAGGCAGATCATTTTCGTCTTTTCCACCGACAAATTCGCCGCAGCCTGATAAAAAGCTGGTCATTGTGTCTCTCTGGTACAGTATTCCGTAAGCATCCTTGTCGTCCCTTATTCCGTTGCCGTCAACGTCAATAGAAACAATCTTGCAGAGTTCAAGCAGCTTATCGAGAGTCCATTTCCCGCTATTGACAAGCGCGTACAGATTTTCGATGCCGTAATCAGCCTGCAATTTTTTATTAAAAACCATAGCTGAAGTCGAATCCTTGTCCATTAAAGTCATATCCGAAGCCACGCCGAATACTTTATAGGCAATCGACAAATCTTTTGCGCTGTTTGAGTCCCACCACGGCTTTTCCGTGTCAATATAAGTCAGGTGTGAAAATTCGACCAAATGATTTGACGAGGCAAGATCGCCCAGATTCCTGAACCGCACGCAGGAGGCATCAATAGAATTATCCCCCGCTTTGACCGCTTTTTTTACAAGCGACGTCGGGTCGAGGGATTTGTTCTCGACTATTTTGCAGTTGAATTTTTCTTCGACTAAAGAATTTCGCTTATAAACAGCGTCGTTGATAGTATCGCCGTTTTCTTCATCGGCCCCGATGTCTCTCTGAACCCATACCGGAATAGAGTAATCATAAGTCGTAATGACGAAATTCGCGTCTTTTAAATCAATTTCCGGCAGTTCTGGAGGCGGAAGTTTTATGTCCGGAGTTTCCGGCTGATTTTCTTCATCCGGTTCGTCATTATCAATTAAATTGGCTGAATCGTCCGCCTGATTTTGATTTTTATTATTACTGTCAGCGTCATCTCCAGCTTTTGCGCACGAAGCGACTGTTAAAACAGCAGTTATCAAAAAAGAAGCTAATAATAAAACAGCTATAATCTTTCGCATTTTCATAATTAATTCTCCTTCATTTTTATATTTTATATTAAAATAAATTTATTAATTAAACCATAGTGTCAACACAAAAAAAATCGCGCAAGCCCCGTTTATTTTTTCAAACAGGGCTTTAATTACCACTACGAGTTAATTAATAAAATTATATTCGTGCAGCATTTTCATAGCTTTAACTTCGTCGGATTTGGCTATCAAACACGAAACGCTTATATCCGACGTCGCAATCAAAACAATATTTATACCGTTTTGTGAAAACCCCTCGAAAATATCCGCCGCGATCCCCGGAGTATTTATTATCTCTGATCCAAAAAAAGATATTGTAAGATTATTTGACGATATATTTATTTCCGGCTTAAAACTTAAATCCGCCATGACTTCAAGAGTTTTAGGCAAATCTTTGTCAGAGAGAGAAAAAGACAGGGTTATATCTCCCCCAAACCACGGGCTCTGGGAAATTATATCTAAATTAATATTATTTTCAGCGAGTTTCCTGAAAATTTTCTCCCTGTTTGACACGTCTGTGTTATACAGGGTGATAAGCGTAATATCCGGCGATATTTTGACGTTTTCTATTATATCTATTATATTTTTGAGCATATAATTATCCTCTTTGGTTTATATATTATATATTTTATATGGCAAAGTTAAAATTTTTTTGATTATATTTAGGTGTTATTTTGTAGGGCACGCCGCAAAACAGATTCATAGTGTGTGTAAATTGGCGGCGTGCCGGGGTCGCCACGCCCTACTTCCTGTTTCTCCCCGTTATGCAATCGCCTATTTATATTTATTTTTAAATAAAACTTGTGTAACGAAGAAAATGGTTATTCGGTGTGTGACTATTCCCCTCCGTGGAGGGGTGCCCGCAGGGCGGGGTGGTTATTCAACATAACCATTACGCCGCTTAAATTGTTCAAAATATGCTTCGCAGGAATATGGATAACAATCAATCCCAATCCTTCAAGATAATGGTTTCGTTCGCCGTCATATTCGATTTTATCATCGTGTGAGCTTCCGTCGATTTCGATAATAACACCACAATTTATACAGTAAAAATCAACGATATAATCTCCTATAATTTTTTGCCTGTCAAAATCATATTGTTTAAATTTTTTCATGTGTAGCTGTTTCCATAACAATACTTCGCATAAATTGCCGGCTTTCCGTAATTCTTTGGCGCGTTCGCGCAACATAGGGTTAAATGGAAGTGATATGGAATTTTCTATTTTACGCATATAACCACCCCGTCGCTTCGCGCCGCCCCTCCACGGAGGGGAATTTTGGCACGGTTATAATAATTTTCTATATTTCATTTCTTTTTCGTCACTATACCCGCAGTTTTCGTAAAAATATCTGCCGATTGTATTTGTTATTGGCGTTACTAATGTTACTTCACTAACATTAAGATTTACAAATTCTTTCTCTAAGGCTTGCACTAATTTAGTGGCTAAACCCTTTCTTCGATATTTTTCATTTACGAACAATTCCATTATAATACCTTGAAATCCTTCTGCATAACATATTGACTGCCAAAATATACCGCATATAAATCCAACCACCATATCATTTACTGCAGCAATAAAAACAACTTCATTTTTACTATTCATCAACGAATCTTTCATCCAATCAAGTGTTACACCGGGTCCGTTAAATTCATCATTTAATTTTATCAAATCTGGTATGTCGCAAATATCAGCTTTCCTAATAATCATTTCCATAATAACCATCCCCATCGTCCAAAATATAAATTTCCTACATCTTCTTCGTAATCTCGTTTATCAAATCTTTCATAGAATATAATCCGGGAGTTTTATTATATAAAAATCTCACGGCGGCCAACGCTCCGTTGGCGAACATCTCCCTTGACTGCGCGCTGTGCGAAAGCGAGATAAGCTCGTTTGTCCCCGCGAAAATCACTTCATGCTCGCCGATAATCGTCCCGCCCCTTACTGCGTGAATCCCGATCTCTTTTTTGCTCCTGACTTTTCTTGCGTTATGCCTGTCGTAAATATATTCCGGTTTATTTTTATCCTCAAAAACAGATGAAATCTCTTCAGCGATCATCAGAGCGGTGCCGCTCGGAGCGTCTAATTTTTGATTGTGGTGCTTTTCTATTATTTCTATATCAAAATCGTTTTTTAAAAGCATGGCGGCTTTTTTCGCGAATTCCGCGACTAAATTTACGCCGATCGACATATTCGCCGACTTAAATATCGCGATCTTATCAGAATAAGATTTTATAAGTTCTGTTTCTTCGGGAGTATGCCCCGTCGTAGCGATAACTATAGGAGTTTTTTGATTTCCGGCGTATTCAAGCAGAGAATCAACCGCGCTGTGATGTGAGAAATCTATTATAATATCAATTTTTTCTTTATAATCAAATGGGGTGAGAAACACCGGGAAAGTCACGTTTATAGCGGCCGGGTTTATTTCAATACCCACGACTATATTAAATTCTTCGGGTTTTTCGGCGGCGGCCTCGATTACAGCGCGCCCCATTCTGCCGTTGTAACCCGTGAGCATTATTTTCATCAGATTTTTTATTTTCCTTTCGAAATTTAAAATTTAATTAACATGGCAGAAAATCCGCCGAAAAACCGAAAAAAGCAATCAATAATCCGGCGGATTTTTGGATTTTTAATTTTTTTAAATTGGGTAAAAATCGTCAAAAAATTATATTTTTTTCTTTCCGGTTTTTATTCCAATAGCGACCAATCCCAGCATTGCAAAGATTAATAAAACTGACATATCGCCGGTTTGCGGCGATTGCGCAGGCGCAGGAACAGAAACAACAACATCCTGAGGAGTTTCATTTGCCGGAGCAGGTTCTTCGGGCTCAGGCTCAGCAGGGACTTCGATTATTATTTCGCCGCCCAGCGTCAAAATAGCCGCATTGTCAATATCGCCGGAATTTTGCAGCTGCCGTCCGCTTATAATCAAACTTCCGTCGCTTCTCAGATTATTGATCTGCAAAGCATAATATATCTGGCTGCCTTCTTTTATCCCGTATTTTTTTATCGGGATTTTATATTCAGCCGTATAGCCGTCAGGGTTCATTTTTACGATTGCGTCATACCCGTTTTGCGCGGGCTCGTCGCCGGACATAACAAAATCAAAGCCCTCCTGTCCCCATGTGCCGAGTCCGTATGCTATAGTCGAAAATTTTATCCATGTTTCGTTGTCTTCATCAAATGAAAACCACAATTCGCACGCGTCAGACTGCCATGGGTTAGTTTCTTCTTTAAAGGCGTCCATGCCTATGTCTACTAAGTCATTGTCTTTAATTTCAGCAAAAACATACAGATATTCATCGTCGTATAAAATCCATGTGTTCGCGTCAGCGGCGTTTATATCGTCGCCTCCGTCGCAGTACATTGCCTCTCCTGCGTCCAAGTCCTGATTTGCGTAAAGATTAAATTTTAATGATTTGTCATACGCTTCGTCTTTGTCCCCGTCAAATACAGGGGTGTATTTGCCAATAGTTCCGGCGGCCAAAGCTGGCAGTGTCATAAATACCATGAGTGAGATAATCAATAATACAGTTACTAATTTTTTCATTTTTTTCTCTCCTTCTAATTTTAATTTTTATAATATATTTTAACTTTAACGTAAGCTTGTTTATAAATTTATTATAACGCAGAAAATGCTTATTAGTAGGGGACGGCGTCCTCGACGTCCCGCCGAAAAAACCGGCGTTAAATCATATTTGCGGGCTGTCGGGGACGCCAGCCCCTACTATTCATACGCCGTACCTAATATAAATTTTATACAGCTCCAGATATATTACACCAGCCCATGTTTTTTCAAAGCTTCGACCAATATATTTTTATTTTTCTCTTCCATTTCGACAAGCGGCATCCTGAGTTCGCCGCTGTCTAAATTCATCATAGCCATCGCAGTTTTTATCGGTATCGGGCTTGTCTCGACAAACAGCGCGTCGATTATATCTATATATTTTATATGCAGATCTGCGCTCTCTTTTATTTTGCCGTCAAAGAAAAGCCGGCATATATCATGTGTTTCCTGAGGTAGAATATTAGATAAAACAGAAATTACTCCAAGCCCGCCGATTGATAAAATCGGCACAATATCTTCGTCGTTGCCGGAATATATATCCAAATCGCCGCCGCATAACTGACGCGTCTGTATAATTTGCTTCATGTTGCCGCTCGCCTCTTTTGTCGCGATGATATTTTCATGTTTTGACAGTTCTTTGTATGTAGCCGGCAAAATATTCAAATTCGTTCTTACCGGGACGTTATATAAAATAACCGGCGTGTTTACAGAATCGGCTATGTCGCAAAAATGCCTGATTAACCCTTTCTGCGTCGTTTTGTTATAATACGGCGTGACATGAAGTATTGCGTCAACCCCGGCGTCTTCACAATGCTTTGACAGTTCTATTGCGTAAGCCGTGTCGTTTGACCCGGCCCCGGCGATTACTTTTACTCTGCCGTTTACTTTTTCTACTGTTACGTCTATCATTTTTTTATGTTCGTCGTCAGTCAAAGTCGAGGCTTCACCCGTAGTGCCGCAGACAACTATCGCGTCTATATTATTTTTTATCTGGAATTCTATAAGTTTATAATAATTATCATAATCTATTTCACCGTTTATAAACGGGGTTATTATTGCAGTCCCCGCGCCTTTAAAAATTCTTTTTTTGTTGCCCATGTGCAAAACTCCTTAAATTTATTTTTAAAATTACTAAAAAAATATTGTATTTTTCACATATCTGTGTTATAATATGCAGATATAAAGAAATATCTTACTTTAATTATATGCCGCGAAGTTAAATTTACGCAATATAATTTGCAGTTTTTAAATGCCATATTAAAATTTTATCACTTATTTTTATATATGTCAAATATTTTTTTATATAAATTTATTAATTTACTAAATTAAATCAGGAAAGCTTAATAAATGTCAAATCTTAAAGACTATTATTTTGACCTGCCCGAAAATTTAATAGCCCAGAATCCCGCGGATAAACGCGACGAATCAAGATTAATGCTAATCGACAGAAAAAACAATAAAACCGTGCATAAAAATTTTTATAATATTATAGACTATTTGAATAAAGGCGATGTGCTTGTCATAAACGAATCAAAAGTTTTCCCGGCGCGTTTGATTGGCGAACGCATAAACCCGTTACCTGCCGCGGGCGGGCATGGAAACCCGCCCCTACAACGGATAGAATTTCTTTTGCTTGAAAACAAAGGCGGCGATATTTGGGAAATTATCATGAAACCGGGGAGAAAAGGCAAAAAAGACGCTGTTTTCTCTTTCGGTAACGGCAAGATAAAAGCAAAAGTTTTGCAGTCTCTCGACAACGGAAATAAACTTGTGGAATTCGAGTATGATAAATATAACGGAGGCGTAAATTCGCGGAACGCCGGGGTCGGCGTTCCCTACACAGGATTTTTTGATATACTTGACGAAATCGGTAAAATCCCACTGCCGCCGTATATCAGAGAAAGCGAAGTTAAAGTAAACGCGAAAGAGAGATACCAGACAGTTTACGCAAAAGAAGATAAGAAAGGCTCTTCCGCCGCCCCGACTGCCGGACTGCATTTCACAAGCGAGCTCCTGAATTTACTAAAAGCCAAAGGCGTGATTATATGCCCGATAACTCTTCATGTAGGGCTTGGAACGTTCAGGCCGGTCAAAACTGAGAATATAAGCGAACACAAAATGCACGAAGAATATTATAATATATCAGAATCGGGCGCGGATGAGATAACAAAGGCAAAACTCGAAAACCGCAGGGTTATCGCCGTCGGCACGACTTCGTGCAGGACACTGGAGGGAAACTTCGCGAAGTACGGGAAAATCACGGCTTGCGAAGACAGAACCGATATATTTATTTATGGGGATTATAAATTTAATATCACAGACGCGCTTATAACAAACTTTCATTTACCGGAAAGCACGCTTTTAATGCTCGTCTCGGCGTTTTATACGAGAGAAAATATTCTCGAGGCGTATAAAACCGCGGTGGAGAATAAATACAGATTTTTTTCGTTCGGGGACGCGATGATGATTTTATGATATAACAGAAAAGGCAAGGGGATAATAATGCCGGAATTAAGCAGATTTCAAGGAATAATAATTAAAATGCTGTTTAACGACGATGTTCAGCACAATAAACCGCATGTTCACGTTTATTACGGCGAATATCGAGCTTCTGTGGGAATAGACGGAGAATTGTTGGCAGGGTCTTTGCCATATAAACAATTAAAAATGTTAATTGGATGGTTAGCCCTTCATGAAGAAGAAGCGTATTTGGCATGGAATAAAGCAGTTCGGGGTGAACATTTCAATAAAATTAAGCCGTTATAAAAAATTTAAGAGAGGGGGATTTTTATGTATATCATAAATGGTATTGCGTATGCCGGAGAATCTGTAAATGGAATTGAAATTGAAAAAGTTGACGCGTTAGGCGATATGATTTTATTGCTTACTTTTAATACGGGCGAAAAGCGCTTATATGACGCAACGGCATTATTGGAATATCCGGCGTTCAAACCGCTTGAAAACGAAGAAGTATTTAACGCCGCCAAAGTTGAATACGGTACTATAGTATGGCTTGATGGAGATATAGATATAGCTCCCGAAACATTATACAAAAACAGTTTTGCCTATCAAGAGGCAATTATAATATAAATTTATGAACACCAAATCTAAAATAATAGTAATATGCGGGCCGACTGCAAGCGGCAAAACTTATGTTTCTATAGAACTCGCGAAAATATTAAACGCTGAAATAATTTCGGCGGATTCTATGCAGATATACAAAGAGTTAAATATCGGCACGGCTAAACCGTCAACAAAAGAAATGTCAGGGATTAAACATCACCTGATTGATATTATCTCGATAAAATCAGAAAAATTTAACGTAGCCGAATATGTGAAATTAGCCGGGGATTGTGTTTGCGATATATTAAACAGAAACAAAAATGTTATTATATGCGGGGGAACAGGGCTTTATATAGATCATTTTATAAACAACACAAAATTTACAGAATATGAAAATGATATTGAGTACAGAACCGAGCTTGAAAAACTCCCGAACGATAAATTATATTCTATGCTTGTTGAAATCGATAAAAAAAGCTCTGAGATTATCCACCCCAACAATAAAAAAAGAGTTATACGCGCCCTTGAGATTTTTAAAATAACAGGCAAACCGAAATCAGAGCTTGACGAACTGGCGAATTCTTATAAATCAAAATATGATTTTATAAAACTCGGTCTTTATTATTCTGACAGGAACATGCTTTATAATAAAATTAACAGTCGCGTAGATTTTATGATAGCAAACGGACTTATAGAAGAAGTGCGGGAATTATATGAAAACGGCGATAAAAATAATATAAGAAAAACCGGCGCGATAGGATACGTCGAAATTTCGGATTATTTTAACGGATTATATAATTTTGAGGAAACTGTTGAAAAAATCAAACAGAATACGAGAAATTACGCGAAGCGTCAGTTGACATGGTTTAGAAAAGATGCCAAAACTATTTGGATTGATTTAAGCGATATAAATAAAGATTATAATAAAAATCAATATAAAATCATTGAAAATTGTTTAAAATATATTAACTTATAAAAATATTTGTGGTATAATATGTGATGAAAAGTAAATTAAAATCTGTCGTTTCGATTATTGCCTTAAACGCCTTTCTTATAACTATTACGGTCTATTTTCTTTTGCAGTACACAAAAACGGCGGGAAACTCGATTGAAACCGAGCGTGCCGACATGGAAATAAGACAGGATATTGTCGAAATTTACGGATATATATTCAGAAATGAAGAAATCATATATTCGATCGGGGGCAATTCCGTAAATTATCTTGTAGATAACGGCGTAAAAGTGGGAAAAAATCAGCTTGTCGCGCTTTCGCAGCAGAACTCGGCGGATTTTTCTATGAAAGACCAGATAACTGCTTTGACGGAAAAACTCGATATACTCAATAAAAGCAATATAAATCTTGAATTTGTCACGACTAATATAGAAAAAATAAACAGGGATTCTCATTCTATGTATTTGAATATGCTGCAAAGCATAGAGAACGGCAGATTTAAAGACGCGGGAAAAAGCAGAACCGAGTTTCTTATACTGCTCAACAAAAAACAGCTTATTACCGGGGAAATAAGCGGCAGCAGATTTGAAAACATCATAAATTCCGCAGAAGAAAAAAAATCGCTGCTCGAATCGCAGATGTCAGTTTCGGGGATTGGCGCGTCTGAAGTTTATTCAAACAAATCGGGGATTTTTTATGCGAGGGTTGACGGCTATGAAAATTCTTTTACGGCTGATATAGTAAAAACGCTTGATTTTGATAAATTCGACGAACTTATCAAAAAAGACCCGGACAGCAATATTTTGAACAACGCTTTGGGGAAAGTGGCGTATGATTTCAACTGGTATCTTATATGTAAAACGCAGAAAAACAAAACTTTTGACTTTACAGACGGCAAAAAATACGATATAATATATCCGTATTCTTCAAACAGAACAATAGAATCTGTTTTAATCAGGCAAATCGGCGGAGCGGATTCAGACGAAATTATACTTATATTTGAAACTGCGGCGATACCGTTTGATTTTGATTTTTCACGAAAGCAGACGATCCAGATCGTATTTAACGAAATCAGCGGGATAAAAGTGCCGGAAGAAGCGATTCATATAATCGAGCGCGAGGACGGGACGGCAGCCGAAGGGGTGTATATCCAAAAAGGGAATCTTGTCGTATTCAGAGAATTGCCGAAAAATGAGTGTCTGGCAAAATTCGACGGATATTATCTGTATCTTGAGCCGTCGAAAAGGCCGGAAACCGGCGGAGGGAAACTCCAGCTTTACGAAGATATAATCACCGCGGGTAAAAATTTATACGACGGGAAAGCGATTGATTAAGGGGAGAGTAAAGTGAGCGAAAATTTTGAAAATTATAATTATATAGGAAAAAATCTTGATTTAATCCGGGAAAAAATAAATAAAGCCGTATTAAACAGGGATAATAAATATAAAAACAAATATAACGGCACTGTTGAAAAGGTACGGCTTCTCGCAGTCACAAAAACAGTCGAAGCTGAAAAAATAAATTTCGCGATTTCAAAAGGCGTGAATTTAATCGGCGAAAACAAAGTAAACGAACTGCTTGAAAAATACGACAAATTAAACAAAAACGGGCTTGAGATTCATTTTATAGGCAATCTCCAGACAAACAAAGTCAAATATATAATCGACAAAGTCAGTTTAATCCAGTCAGTAAATTCAGTGCGCCTCGCCGAAGAAATAAATAAAAGGGCCGCGCAGAAAAATATAAAAATGGATATTTTAATCGAATTGAACATCGGAGAAGAAGAATCCAAGACGGGGATTAAATCTGAAGATACTCTGGAATTTTTAAACGCGCTTAAAGATTTTAAAAATTTGAGCGTAAAAGGGCTTATGACTATACCTCCCCCTCTCGAAAAGCTTAAAAATATAGAAAATTCAATAAAAACAGACGAAAAAAGCGAAATAAAAAAATTTTTTGATAAAATGTATCAAATTTTTATTGACATATCGTCAAAAAAATTAGATAATATAATAGATAATATTAATATCTTGAATTTTTCAGTTTTATCTATGGGAATGTCCGAGGATTTTGAAGAGGCAATATCATGCGGGGCAAATATCGTCAGAATCGGCAGGGCGGTTTTCGGGGAAAGGCTTTGATTATATTAAAAATAAAACATAAAATTTGGGAATTACGGTGTATAGATGTATAAATTATAAATTATTATGGAGGAGTTTTGTTAATGAAACTATGGGATAAAATAGTCAAGGGGGTAAACCCTGACGAAGAAGAACCTTTCAACGATGTTTTTGACGACGATGAAATTTACGGCTCAGACGGAGGCTTCGGAAATAATACAGGGGATATCAGCGATTTTATGTCCAACGGGGGATATTCGCCTTACGGGAACACAAATAATCAAAATCAGGGCGGCTATTCTCAGGGTCAGCAGTCTCAGCAGCAATCATACGGGACTCCGGCTCCCGCGTCCGGCGGCGGCAGCCTGACTGTTACAGCAGGCAGCAATATGCAGTTTTCCGCCGAGCTCAAAGTCGTAAAACCCGAAGACTGCAAATCCGAAAAAGAGATAGCAGATCATTTGATTAACAGAAGAACGGTTATTTTAAATCTCGAAGAAACAAACAAAGAGACGGCAAGGCGTTTAATAGACTTTTTGCGCGGGGTAGCCTATGCAATTCAGGGACAGCTCGAAAGGGTTTCAGAGAGGACTTTTGTTATAGCCCCCAACAACATCGTAATATCTCCCGAGCAGATAAAAGCGGAACAGCACAGGGATAATAATACTGACAATTCTATATATTAATAACAGGATCTGTCCGGCATTAAAATTTTATTGTTGCAGAACCGGCATTCTGCCGCCCTGCGGATAAAATTCTATTTTCCGGAATTGATACAGAGGTGATTTGTTACTTGAATAATATCGTGAAAATCATAGCGGAATCGGTTGTCGTTTTACTGACTGCCCTGGAGTTTCTTATGTTCGGCAGGGCTATTATGTCGTGGTTTTCGCCCGATGAAGATAATAAACTCGCGCAATTTTTATATGTGGTGACAGAACCGTTTGTATATCCTGTCCGGCAGTTACTGAATAAATTTGAATTTTTCAGCAATATGCCTATAGATATGTCGTTTATGTTTGTTATGATAATTTTAATTATACTCACTACTGTATTAAGCGGTACTATTTAAAATAAAAAAATAAAGCAACGCAATAAAATATTATTTAAAAGCCGGTGCGCAAATAAAAAATTTAAAAGATTTTTAGAGGTGAAAAAATGATTCCTCCACAGGAACTGAGAAACAAATATTTTACCCGTTCGGGAAAAGGTTATGATATTGCGGAAGTAGACGAATATCTGGATTTTATAATAGAAAAATACTCCGAGATTTTTGCCCAGTGCGACAAGTACGACAAAAAGCTCAGGATTGTATCTTCGCGGATAAGCGAAATCCAGCAGGAAGAAGAAGTTATCCGCAGGCTTTCAATATCAACCCAGAAAAATTGCGACCGTCTCGCCGCCGAAGCCGAAGCCGAAGCAAAAAATATAATACTTAAAGCGAGGGAAACCGCCGAGCATATTCTTGGCGAGGCAAGGGAAAAAGCCCAGACTGCTCTGGCCTTGATAGAGCAAAAGGCAACGATGCAGATTGAATCTACGCAAAAAAAATCCGACGCCCTTCTTTTATCCGCGAGGGCGAGATGCACTAAGCTTTTAGGCGATTTCAAAAAAGAAATAGCCCTTCAGAGGGAAAATATCCTGAATATAAAAAATATATCGGAGGAATTTAATTCCAAACTCCTGTCTATGTATAAAAATCATCTGAATCTTTTAAGCGAAAATACTTATACGCCAAACATAGATTTAGAGAAATTTACAGAGTCTAAGCTTTTTGACAGCGTTATGCAGGAAATCAAAAACGACGCCGTTGAAATCGCGAAAAAAAACACAGGCGTAGAATACGATTTTGAAAAAGAACTGCAAACGTTAAATGAAAGCAAAGAGTCTATTTATAATTTAAAAACGGAATTTGACGAAACCGAAGAAACTGACGGGCAGGAAGAAAGCAATAATAATTTGGGAAATATTGAGACTGAAAGCGAATACGAAGAAACTGCTTATGATAATGATGACGAAGATATTAGAGTATTTTCCAGAACGGGAGCATCCGGGTCAGATTTTAATTCAGATTCGGGAAATCAAAGCCGTGATGCTTACAGTTCCGGAAATTATGTAGAAAACGACGATACCGAAGAAGAACCTTTGGCAACATACGACAGCGATGATTACGGATATGATGACGAAGACGAAAACGCCGATGATGAAAACATTGATGAAAATAATCAAAATTATTCTGATGATAATTATAATAATGCCGGACCTTTCGATGAATCTGATGAATCTGATGAATCAGAAGAGCCGTATGAATCTGACGATACAGATGAAGCAGTTTATGACGGCGACGATGAATATGACGATATAAACGAAGACGCGGATGATGAGGTTCAGTCCAAAGGATTTTTCGGGTTGTTTAATAAAAAGAAAAAGAAGAAACGGTCAGCACGGAAATACGACTCAGACGACAATGACGATAGTGACGATGACGCTATGGATATATTTGAAGATTTGGATGACGAGTGATTTGTGTGAGGGCGGAGTACGAACTAAAAAATAATGTTCGTCATTCGCCCTTATAAAAATAAAATATAAAATAAAATTTTGTCAGGGGGGTGTATATGCATCAGGCTTTTTATAAAATGTTGAAAGGACATAAAATTATATCAATCGAGCCTGTGGCGATTATATAAATTATATAAAATAAATAATTACAGGAATAATCGATAAAATATAATTTAAAATAAATTGGAGTGAAAAAATATATGTCAAAAGACTTTTCAAAAACGCTTAATTTGCCTGCGACGGATTTTGAAATGAGGGCGAATCTTCCCAAAAGAGAAGAAGAAACTTTCGCAAAATGGCTCGCGGACAATCAATATCTTAAATTAATAGAAAAAAATAAAAACAAGCCTCTGTTTGTGTTTCACGACGGTCCCCCGTTTTCTAACGGCGATTTGCACATGGGTCACGCGTTAAATAAAATCTTAAAAGATTTTATCGTCAGATATAAAAACATGAGCGGATTTCTGACGCATTATATTCACGGCTGGGACAATCACGGCCTGCCGATTGAAACGGCAATCATGAAAAAACAAAAGATAAACCGGCGCGACGTCGGAGATTTGGAATACCGGAAAAGATGCGCTGAATTTGCGAAAGGATTCGTGGAATCGCAGAAAAAACAGGCTCAGAGATTCGGCGTTTACGGTGACTGGGACAATTCTTATCTTACTATGCAGCCACGATTTGAAGAAGAACAGATAAAAATATTCGGGCAAATGCTTAAAAGAGGCTGTATATACAAAGGATTAAAACCCGTTTACTGGTGCGCTCACGACGAGACGGCTCTCGCGGAAGCCGAAATTGAATACGCCGACGACGAGTGCGATTCGATATTCGTAAAATTCCCGTTGGTTGACGATAAAGGGCTTATAACGCCTTACACGCGGAACGCCGATGGCGTCGCGCCCTACAACAATGTTTATTTTGTAATCTGGACGACCACACCGTGGACTTTGCCCGGCAACGTCGCTATATGTGTCGGTCCGGAGTTTAGTTATAGCTTGGTTAAGGTCACGACAACCCCCGCCGCTGAAGCGGCACTCCCTTCTGAGAAGGGGGCTGAGGAGTTTTATATAATAGCGTCTGAATTGGTTGAAACTGTTATGAATAAAGCCGGTATAGACAAAGAAAATTATGAAGTGCTGGCGAAAATAAAAGGCTCGGAACTTGAAAGAATGGTGACAAGACACCCGTTTTATGACAGGGATTCTCTTGTTATAGTCGGCGATCATGTGACTCTTGAATCCGGTACGGGCTGCGTCCACACTGCCCCCGGTCACGGAATCGAAGACTTTGCCGTATGCAAAAATTATAAAGAATTGCCGATATATGTTCCGGTTGATTTCAGGGGTTATATGACAAGCGAAGCGGGCAAATACGAGGGACTTAAAACATCGCAGGCAAACGTAGCGATACTCGAAGATTTAAAAGCAAATAATATGCTATTGGCTACGGAAAAAATAACGCATCAGTATCCGCACTGCTGGCGGTGCAAAACCCCGATACTTTTCAGGGCAACAGAGCAGTGGTTCTGCTCTGTTGACGATTTGAAAAAAGAAGCGCTCGAAGCCGTGAAATCAATAAAATGGTATCCTCCGTGGGGCGAGCTGAGAATGGAAAATATGATAAAAGACCGCGCGGACTGGTGTATATCGCGTCAAAGAATATGGGGCTTGCCGATACCCGTATTCTACTGCAAAGAATGCAATCATTATGAAGCAAACGAAAAATATATAAATAAAGTCGCTGAGCTTTTTGGCAGAGAGGGAAGCAACGCATGGTATATTTATACGCCCGAAGAAATAACCGGGGAAAAGATGATATGCCCGAAGTGCGGCTGTGAGGATTGGGAAAAAGAGACCGCAACAATGGACGGCTGGTTTGATTCCGGCACGTCTTACGCGTATGTTTTGAAAGACAATCCCAATCAGGGATTCCCGTCCGAAATATACTTTGAGGGCAACGACCAGTTCAGAGGCTGGTTCCAGTCGTCGCTGCTCACCTCGATTGCGGCAAGAGGTGTCGCTCCTTATAAAATGGTCATAACCAACGGCTGGGTCGTTGACGGCGAGGGCAAAACGATGTCAAAATCTCTCGGCAACGGAATTGACCCGATTGATGTTATAAACGAATATGGCTCGGACGTTTTAAGATTGTGGGTTTCGTCTGTCGATTACACGGCTGACGTAAGGGTATCGAAAGACATGATGAAGCAGTTATCCGAAATATACAGGAAGATAAGAAACACGGCGAGGATATTGCTTGCCAATCTCGGTAAATCCGGGGAAGATTTTGACCCTCAAACTGATATGATAGAATATGCCGGGCTTGAAGAAATAGATAAATGGGCGTTGGGAAGATTAAACGCGCTTGTCGGCCGCGTAACAGAAGCGTATGAAAAATATCAGTATCATTTTGTTTATCACGACCTGCACAATTTCTGCACGAATGATATGTCAAAGTTATATATAGACATAACCAAAGACAGATTATATGTGGAGAAAAAAGACTCTAAAACCAGAAGAAGCGCGCAGACGGTCATGTATAAAGTTTTGCATGTTCTGACAAGATTAATCGCGCCGGTATTAAATTTCACAAGCGACGAGATATGGCAGCACATGGCTTTGCTTGAATCTGACGACAGGACAAACGTGAATTTCAACGATATGCCGAAATATGACAAGTCGCTTGAAAACAAAGAAATCGCGGACAAATGGGATAAGTTATTTGAAATCAGGGACGATATAATGAAAGCCCTTGAATCCGCGAGAAACGAGAAGTTAATAGGCAAATCTCTCGACGCGAAAGTTATAATAAACGGCTCGGGCGAAGATTTTGAGTTTTTAAAATCTATGCAAAATGAATTAAACGCAGTATTTATAGTTTCGCAGGTTGAATTAATCTCAGGCCCGCAGGACGGACTGGATATATCAGTAAGTCAGGCGGACGGCGAAAAATGCGAGAGGTGCTGGACGTATTCTAAAGATTGCGGGCACGATGAAGAGTCGGCAATATGCCCGAGGTGCGCGGAGATATTGAAGAGTTTGTGAGATAACTAAAAAAAATGTAGGGGCGGCCGTCCCCGGTCGCCACTACACAAATATATTGAATTGGTGGAGATAAAAAATTGATTATACCGTTTATAATAGCTGCGTTGGTCATAATTTTAGACCAGATTTCCAAATATATCGTAAAAACAAATATGGATTTATACCAGTCTTTTAATTTTATAAAACATATTATAGATATTCACTACATAGAAAACGAAGGCGCGTCTCTGGGTATGTTAAAAAATCACAGATGGGTTTTTATGAGTTTATCAAGCATTGCGCTTATTTTAATGGGCGTTGCGATTTTTTATCTTGGGAAAAAAAACCTGAAAAAATATAATCTGTGGATTAATATCGCGCTTGCTTTTATGTTCGGCGGCGGCGTCGGGAATATGATTGACAGATTCACAAACGAAAGCGTAGTTAAAACAGGGTCAAAAGTCGTAGTGGATTTTCTTGAATTTGCGTTTATTGATTTTGCCACTTTTAATATAGCGGATTCTTTTATTTGCATAGGCTCGGTTTTATTTTGTATTTGCATGTTTGCGGGGAAATATAAATTAAAAGATACGATTGAAAATAGTGATTTACAACCCCCGCCGCCTGAGGACGGCACCCCCTTCACGGAAGGGGGCAAAGAATAAAATTTATGATACGCAATATTGTCGCAAATCAAGAAGATATTGATAAACGCATAGATTTATATCTTTCCGAAAAATTTGATTTAACCCGTTCCGCCGTTCAGAAAATAATTGAAAACGGCGGAATTACTGTAAACGGCATAAAAAAAGAGAAAAATTATAAAATAAAAAACGGCGATGTTATAGAAATTTTTATTGACGGCCCAAAAGAAATAGATATTGCCGCGCAGGACTTGAATTTAGAAGTTTTATATGAAGACGAATATTTAATCGTGATAAACAAGCGTCAGGGCATGACCGTTCACCCGTCGCAGAATAATTACGAAGATACGCTCGTAAACGCTCTGTTATATCACTGCAAAGGCTCGCTTTCAGGGATAAACGGGGAAATCAGGCCGGGAATCGTGCACAGATTAGACAAAGACACGTCGGGAGTTATGATTGCGGCGAAAAGCGACAAAGCGCACTTAAGTCTTGCCGCGCAGATAAAATCGCATAATTTCACGCGTATATATAACGCCATAATTTTCGGCAATATCAAAGACGACGCAGGAACTATAAATCTGCCTCTGGGGAGAAGCAAAAAAGATTTCAGGAAAGTCGCGGTTTATAAATCTGCCTCGCCCGAAAATAAAATAAGAGAAGCTGTCACGCACTACGAAGTTATCGGCAGATATAATTATAAAAATAATAATTATACGCATATAAAGCTTAAACTTGAAACAGGGAGAACGCATCAGATAAGAGTGCACATGTCGCATTTGGGACACCCTGTAATCGGCGATGAAGTTTACGGCAACAAAAATATAAATAAAAATTTCGCGTTTTTAAACGGCCAGTGCCTGCATTCGAAATCAATAGAATTTGTTCATCCGGTTACGGGAGAAAACATTTTTATAGAGTCTGATTTGCCTGAATATTTTGAGAAAGCGTTGGCGTTAATCCAGAATTAATTAATCATGTTAATGATAGAATGAATACAGAAAGAGTAAAATAATTATGAAAAAAGCATATTTAATAGGCATTGCCGGCGGCAGCGCGAGCGGAAAATCTACGTTTACAGATTTGCTTGAAAAAAATCTTGACACGCTTAAAGTCAAAATTATACACATGGACAGTTATTTTAAGTCTGACAAATCCCGTCCGCATTCAAAAGCCCCGATAACAAAAAAAATATATATTGATGACAATCACCCAGACAGTTTTGATTTACTGCAATTAAAAAAAGATTTGATTGCCGAAATAAATAAAAACATTTATGACGTTATTATTGCCGAAGGTTTGCTTACTCTCTTTGACTATAATATATGCGATATGATGGATTTGAAACTGTTCGTGGAATGCCGTGCAGACGAACGGATTGTAAGAAGGCTCAAAAGAAATATGGAATGGGGTCTTACGTTTGACGAGATTGCCGATGTTTATTTGGATATGGTCAGATACAGGCACGACGAATACGTTGAAACATCAAAATGGAAAGCGGATTTTATATTAAACGGCTCAGCCCCGTCTGAAACGGCATTGAAAATTATATGCGAATTTATTAAAAACAAAATAAAATGAGATGAAATAAAAAGAACATAAGGATTTATAATCATGGGGAAATTCACAGGTATTTTAATAGTTTCGGATTTCGACGGGACTTTCTACAGCCCGGTCAAAGAGAGTTACGATAAAAATATCAATCAAATCGAAAGATTTAAGAATCATGGCGGGATATTTACGTTTGCCACAGGCAGGGATTGCCATACTCTTTTGTCAATCGAGCCAAACGCCGCAAGCATAATCAACGCGCCGGCTATACTTGCAAACGGGGCTATATTATGCGACATGAATAATTTAGAGTATATTTTCAAAATCACTTTGAATATGCGTTTATTTTCTGAATTATTAGAGATAATATGTGAAAAATATCCGGAAATAGGCGTGAGATTCAGCGTCGATGCCGGAATGGTCGTCCCCATTTTAAACGATATATTAAAAAACGATTTGGATATATGGTCTATGGATAACGTGTTTCTGCGTGAAATGCCGGTTGACAAATTAATTAATTCCGGAGAGAACGTTTATAAATGCGTGATGATACACGAGCCCGAAATACTTGACTGCGTGCGTAAACTTGCCGAAGATTTTAATAGAGCCAATAACTGCGAGTTTTGTTTTACGAAAACTTACGCCCGCGGACTTGAAACCGTCAATATAAATGCGTCAAAAGGCGCGGCGGCTCTAAGATTAAAAGAATATCTGGCTAATAAAAACAATCAGGGATATAAACTTTTTGCGATTGGCGATTACGACAATGATTTAACTATGATAAAACTTGCCGATTACGGCGCGGCTCCGGAAAACGCGCTTGAATATGTGAAACAAGCCGCGAAAATCCGCACCGCCAGTTGCAGCGACGGCGCGGTCGCGGATTTGATTCAGATTATTGAGCGAGAATATATTTAATACACAAGTTGATAACAGACCACCCCGTCAATGCTGCGCATTGCCACCCCTCCACGGAGGGGAATTTTATATAACTTTCGAGTGCTTTTTTTATTCCCCTCTTTGGATGGATGCCGACAAAGCCGGCAGTGTGGTTTTTTATTATTTGCTTATGACGGGTATCCATATTTCCCAGATATAATCTTTTGAGCTTGCATCGCCACCGGGGTATACGTCAAGATTCGGCACTGATTCGTTGCGTTTATACTGGCTTGCGGGAAACCATTCGGTCAGTATTCTTGTATACGCTTCGTCATGCTGATGTTTCCCTACCGACGAATGAATGGAAAACACCGCCCATGTCGCGACTGGCACAGTTTTAATAGCAATTTCTATACCGCCGGGTTTCTTTCCTTTATACTCCGCGCCTATTATCGTTTTTGTTTTACCGTCAACTGATTGAAAATCAATCGCCACAACTTGCCAAAAAGGGGCGGTGTAATAGTTAGGCGTCTGGCTGTTCCAGAAAGGCGAACCGTAATCTTTTGAAAAATACGATTCGATTTTGTAAAATTCGTTAACTAACGCGGGCAGAATATATTCTGACGCCATTTCTTCGTCTGTAATATACCCCGACAAGCCCATGATTTGAAAACTTTCTTTTTTTTCGATTCTAAAATTCATTTCCTTCACTCCTTTTATAGTGAGTACGAAGTTGATTGCCGGATAAGTCTTCAAAAGCACGCTTGTTTTTTTCGCGGATATTGGCGTTACGCCGTGCAAATCTTTGAACGCTCTCGTAAACGCGGTCGGCGATTCATAACAGTATTTCAAAGCAATTTCTATGATTTTTTCCCTGCTGTTCTGAATGTCGAAAACGGCTTGCGATAATCTTCTCCGGCGGATATACTCTGAAACAGACATTCCTGCCATGAACGAAAATATACGCGAAAACTCATAGACAGAACAGCTTACGATTTTTGACAACGCTTCATATTTTATCGGCTGCGTCAGATTTTCCTCGATATATTCGATAACATTGTTCATACCTTTGAGCCAATCCATGCAATCCCTCCTCTCGGCTATAATTATAAGTCAACGAATTATATTTTTCTTTACATCTCTTGCTAATTTCGGATAAGTTAAATTTAATACACAAGTTTGTTTTCGTTGCCATTAAACAGCCGCGTTATATTCTCCCTGTGAAGACACACAATCAACAGCGCGATAAATATTGCGATAAAATTATGTAATCCAAGCCCCGTCATTTTATATAAAATCAACGGGTAAATCAAGACTGCAATAACAGAACCAAGCGATATATATTTAGTTCCCGCGACAATAATTAGAAAAACCGCAAAGCATATCAGTCCCACAAGCGGCGATGTGCATAAAACCATAAAAAATAATGCCGCAACGCTTTTGCCGCCCTTGAATTTATAATAAACCGGGAAAGCATGTCCGATTACACTCGCCATTCCACCAATATAAGCCCCGTTATGTCCGATTAAAAATACGCCAATTAAAACAGCCGCCGCCGCTTTTAATCCGTCGCCGAAAAAAGTTATTATCGCCGGAATTTTGCCGTAAATTCGCAGCATGTTTGTCGCGCCTGAACCTTTGCTGCCGTATTTTCTTATATCGTCATGATAAAATACTTTTGATATAATCACGCCAAAATTCAAGCTGCCGAGTAAATAGCCTATTATAAAAATCAATAAAATTTTTAGTATTAACATGATTTTTTCTCCTCTTGGTTAAATTAATAGAACGAAACCCCACCACCGCCTTCGGCGGTCCCCCTCCCCTTTCAGGGGAGGCAAAGAATTTATTTGCTCCAAGCCTCCCCTACGAGTGAAGGGAGATGTCACGAACGTGTAACGAATGTGAACGTAGTTCACATGCAGTTCACGCCAATCAATACGACGGAGGGGTTTTATGAATTTTAATTAAATTTATCCATCGCTCTTTTGATAGATATAATAATAGCATTTGCAATCATCGCAATGCCTGCGCCCAAAACTATGCCGCAGCCTATCCCGATAAGCATGTCAATCCAGCCGCCGTTTAAAAATTCAATCCTTCCCCCGCCCGCGGCATATCCAATCAATCCTCCGGTTACTAAACCAACCGTTGTAAATCCCCCGTAAATCAAGCCTTCGGATTCATAAGCCGCAGGGCTTTTATTTTTATAATATTCTTCGATTTTCGCTTTCAAATCGTTGTTGTCTTTAGATTCGCTGAAAGCGGCTGTTTCAATTTTCGCTTTTTCAAACGCTTCTTTTTCAGACATGCCCTGAGAAATCAAATCATTTATGTAGTCGCTCATGTATATTATCATATCATCCCTGACTTCGTCGCCTTTTAAATAATTCTGTTTTTGTTCCTCTGCGAACTTATTTATTTTATTTTTTGTTTCATTACTTAAACTCATGTTACAAAACCCCGTTAATTAAATTAATATTAATAATTATGCGTTAAACCTGTTATTTATTTTGCGTATCGCAAATAATTTATACGGCTGCTCAAAAAATCCCATCGTTTCCAAAATGCCGCAAGTTCTTCTTTTCCGCGTTCATTCAGCGTATAAAATTTTCTCGGCGGGCCGATTTCTGACGGTTTTCTGACGATATTCACAAGCTTATTTTTTTCTAATCTCATAAGCAAAGCATAAACCGTACCCTCCGCCGTATCGTTGAAATTCATACTTGTAAGATATTTTACTATTTCATAGCCGTAAATTTCTCCTTTGCTGATTATCTCAAGAACAATCCCCTCTAATATTCCTTTGAGCATTTCACTCAGGTTTTCCAATATTAATCTGCCCCCTCTACTCTATATTGCTAAGTACAGCTATATAGTAACACATAGTAGTTGATTTGTCAAGTGTTTTTTCAGAAAAAATTAAAAAAAATCTAACCAGCTATAATTTTTATTATAGCCCGGCCAGATTTTGGTGCTGATTTTGTTTTGTTTAATAAAAAGAGGTATTTTTATATTATAGTTGTTAAGCAAGTTAAAAACCACCCCGTCAAGCTGACGCTTGCCACCCCTCCACGGAGGGGAATCAGACAAAACGCCGGATTTGCGCGCAATTCCCCTCCGTGGAGGGGTACCCGCAGGGCGGGGTGGTTTTTAAGTAGAATTACTATAATTCAAATTAATTATAAATAATATTCCTGTCCTGCAAATCTTTTTTTATCATGAGCGAGGCTCTGTCAGAATCCTCAAAATCGGAGATTATAATATCGGCTTTTATATCTGTATCAATATTTTTTCCTATCCAGTATGTTATTATGTCTCCTTCGGATTCCCTTGTTAAAACTGTTTTGATCAAATCCATGTCGTCCTGCGTCAGCATTGTCGCCGTAACGATTAATATCGCGCCTGTTTCAAGTAAAATATTAGCGACTTCGGATAAGCGTCTTATATGCTCTTCCCTGTTTTCACGCTGGGCGTTTGAATATATATTTTTTATGTCAGAGTCCACGCCGTATAATACATTCCCGATGCCTAAATAATAAGCAATCCTGCCTTCGTTAAATAAATCCTGTTCAAGCGTTTTCGCTATAATTTTTTTGTCAGCGTCCTGATTTCCAGTGATTATCAGCATACACGCCTTCTGGCAGAATCTTTCCGCCCGCATTGCCGGGGTTATATTTCCCCTCTCCCATTTAAAATTGCGCAATAAAACTTTTTCTCTTATCTCAGAGTATTCGTCGCCGATATTTTCCGTTATAATCCCGCCGCCCGATATTTCATATCTGTCAACTATAACAAAACGGCTTGTGAGCGGCATAATATCAGCCGTGTCAAACGCTATGGGGCGTTCTGTTTCAAGTATGCACTCCGCGACTTCGTGGCGGTTTATTGCCCCCTTTTGAAATGGGGTGTCGGCAACGCCGACGGGGATTTGCGGCGCGCCGGGGGCGTCGCGCCCTACAAATAAATTCCTACCATTGGTTTGTATTTCATCAAGCGACGACGCGTTTATCACTTTTATTATCTTTTTTAATTTTACGTCAACTTTTGACGAGCCTATTTTTAAAGAATATATTTTATTCAAATCCATAGGCTCTTTTCCGAGCCAGAACAGGCTCGCTTTAAAAGTCGTTGAAACAAACGGCTTTATTTTTTCTGTTTCAACTGATTTTACGCATAATTCCCCGCGTTTTATATATATCTGCTCAGTTACTGTAAATCCCGACGCATAGCCTGAACTTATATAATTTTTCGGAGCGGCGTTAAATTCTTCGATTGATTTTACCGTTGTTTTTTTCCCGGACGGATAAAATATAATCTCGTCATTCACGCGTAAAATCCCGGAATCCACAGTTCCGGCAATAATTCTCCTGTCATCGTTTGCCGCCGTGAATTTATACACATCCTGCACAGACATTCTAAACGGCAAATCGTCAGGCTGTTTTGCGTCGTTGAAATTATCAAGGGTTTCTAAAACAGTCATTCCGTCAAACCACGTCATATTTTTTGATTTAGACGCGATATTATCTCCCCGCATTGCGCTTACGGGAATAAACGCCATGGGATTTATATTTATTTTACGCAAAAATTGAGAATATTCATTTACTATATTATTATAGATTTTTTTATTATAATTTATCAAATCCATTTTATTCACAAGCACGGCAATCTGCGATATACCAAGCATAGAAAGCATATATCCGTGCCGGCGTGAATTTTCCTGTATTCCCTCGTTTGCGTCAATTACTAATAAAGCGGCTTCGGCTCTCGAAGCTCCCGTAATCATATTTTTCAGAAACTCTATATGCCCCGGCGCGTCGATTATAATATATCTGCGTTTCTCTGTTTTAAAAAAAGACCGGGCAGTATCAATCGTTATCCCCTGCGAGCGTTCGTCTTTTAACGCATCGAGTAAAAACGCGTACTCAAACGGCTTTGAGTTTCTCCTGCACATCTCTTTGATTTGTTCGAGTTTACCCAGCGGCAGCGAATCCGTATCTGCAAGCAGCCTGCCGATCACCGTGCTTTTACCGTGATCAACGTGCCCGACTATAACTATATTTAAATCGTTTTGTTCTGAGTTGTTCATGTTATTTTTAAATCCTTTTCAATAATCTTAATAAGTATTTTACCCCAAGTCATATAATATTTCCAAATCCTTTTCATAATCTAATTGAACAAGATAACCGCAAAATTTATATTCATCAAGGTTTTTATGCCAACCATCGGCTTTGCCATCAAGGTTCACAAGTTTATCAGAAATTGGTGTATATATTTTTTTCTTGCCATCATATTCAAGTCTAAAAGAAGTATAAACAATTTGAATATTCGAGACAATCCCGCTTATTTCGTACAATTTTGCGCTTGTTCTGTGACGGTCATAATAATAATCACTCTTTATTTCGTTGATTTTACTAAAATTATCTTTGCATTTAGCAATCTCCCACTTTACGCAATCGCCATTTTTGAAAGGGGTTCCACAGCATTGCATTTCCCAATTCTCTACCCAAACCATAATTTTGCCCATATCACATATACCCGTCTTTTCTTAATTCTTCCAAACCTCCGCCGTCTTCTTTGTCCTGTTCACGTCCCGACCGCTCCGCTATATTCGCGAACTTGCCGCTCTTTAATTCTTCGATTATATCGTCAAAATTTTTCGCCGTGGATTCAACAGGCGACGTGCATGGATAGCATCCTAATGACCTGTAACGGCTGCCTGTGCCATCATCGAAATATAATGGGACAACGGGTACATCCTCACGGCGTATATATTCCCATATATCAAGCTCGGTCCAGTCAAGTAACGGGTGTATTCGCAAATGCGTGCCGGGCGCGAAATCAGTTTTGTACTGCCCCCAGAATTCCGGCGGCTGGTCGCCAACGTCCCAGTCGTTGTTTTTATCTCGCGGGGAAAAATAACGCTCTTTTGACCTGCTCCCCTCCTCGTCTGCCCTTACGCCGACTATAACTCCAGTGTATGCTTCTTTATCCTTTGAAACTTCGTATTTTCCAGTATCGTGATTCATTCTGTAACGCGTCCATTCGCCGCTCAGAGTATTTCTTAAAGCTTCTGTTTTAAGTAAACGGCAGCATTCTATTCTATTGACGTTTTTATCAGGGAAAGTCTGTTTATTCTTTAACGCTTCCGCGTTTTCGCCGTAAATCAAATCAAGTTTATATTCCCTCGCAAGATTATCGCGATAAGTTATCATTTCGGGGATTTTATAGTGCGTGTCGATATGCACTAACGGAAACGGAACGTGTCCAAAGAACGCTTTTCGAGCAAGACACAGCAAAACCGTGCTGTCTTTGCCGATTGACCACAGCATACATAAATTTTTAAATTGATTATAGCTTTCGCGTATTATGTGAATACTTTTGCTTTCAAGTTTATCCAAATGATTCATGTGTTTTATATTCTCCTTTTCGACGGGACGCCGAGGGCGTCGTCCCCTACATATATATACGATTAATCCAATTTATTTTCTATTCTGTTTAAAATAATAAATCCTTTTTCGTTCAGGCTGTTTTCACGATTATACGTCATCTCAGTCCAGTCGCCCTGAACAAATATCCCGCCCGCTTCTTCGATTATGCATTGCATAGCGCACGTGTCCCATTCCATCGTATAGCCGAATCTGTAGTAAATATCAGCGAGTCCTTCGGCAATCATGCAACCCTTGAGAGAACTCCCCCTGTCCGTAATAATTTTTATCTTATTCTTATTTTTTTCTAATAAAGCTTCGGTTCTTTCATCGCTGTGGGAACGGCTTTTCATCACGATTAAATCCTGCGTTCTTTCACTGACTTTTATTTTTGTGTTCCCGTCAAATAATTTTAATATATTTTTGTTTAAATCCAAAGCATAAGCTCCGCGATTTCTTACCGCGTACCAGAATTTATTCAGGCACGGCGCGTATATAATTCCCATAACTGATTTATTATTGTAAGATAATCCGATATTTACTGTAAATTCACCGTTTTTTTTGATAAATTCTTTTGTGCCGTCCAACGGGTCAACGATAAAACAAAATTTATTGCTTAATCTTTTTTTATCGTCAACGGATTCTTCGGCTAAAATATCAATATACGGCGAATATTTTTTTAACTGCCCGCAAATCAAACCGTTTGATTTTTTATCGGCCTCGGTCAGCGGCGATTTATCGTCTTTGTATTTGACATCAAAATCTTTTTTATACACGTCGAGTATTATTTTCCCTGCGTCGTATGCCGCGTAAATTGCAATTTCGAGAATTTTCGGCAATAAATAATCGATTTGCTTTTCTAAAATATACTGCACTATAATTTTTACGGATTCTTCGACCGAAAGTTTTTCCGTATCTATAATAATATCGGGATTTTCAGGCGCTTCATAAATCGTGTCTGCTCCGATTATTTCTTTTTTATATAACTCTTTCGGGTCGCGTGATTTGCATGTCTCAACGCTTGCTTTTATATATATTTCGCAAAAGAGCGAAACGTCCGCCGGCGCGCCGAGGTCGTCGCGCCCCACGATTTTTTCCCTCGCTTCACATCTCATTTTTTCATACGGCGAAATCGCGCTGACAAGAGTTATAATCTGAGCGTTGCAAAAAAGATTCGCAATTTCGTAAATTCTCCTGATATTTTCGTCCCGGTCGTCTTTTGAGAATCCGAGATTTGAATTTATTCCGTGACGCAAATTATCGCCGTCGAGAATATACGCGACAAAGCCAAGTCTTGTCAGTTCAGCCTCGACTTCAACGGCAATAGTTGACTTGCCTGCCCCGGATAATCCCGTAAACCATAAAACAAGTCCGCGCTGATTTAATTTATTTATTCTTGTTATCTCGTCTACTTTATTATTGTGCCAGACAATATTATTCATAAAATAATCTCCGTAAATTTATTTTATTATATAATATATATAATATCATAAAAAATTAAAAAATTGTTGACAATTTTTATAATTTAATATATAATAAATTACAATAATTTATTTTTTGTTTTTCAGGGGGTAAAAATTCATGAAAAAAATCAGTTTGCTAATTATTTTCGCATTAATTATTTCAAGTTTGTCTATGTTCAATATCTCCGCTGTCGCGCCTGAATGGACTTATCAATGCGCCAAATCAGTTTATGATGTGAATATCAACGGTAAAATTGACGGAAACGAATGGGACGACGCAATCGAGCTTATCGTAAACAACGACAGTGAAATATTCAAGAAATACGGATATTGGCAGGGTGGAGACGACCATCCGATTCCCTCTTCTGATTTATCCGTAACTTACAAAGTAAAATGGGACGATGATTATTTATACATTCTTGAGGTGCGTTACGACAAAAACTTCTCGTTCAATCCCGACGACGGCGACTGGCCGTGGGAAGCTTCGGGTACCCTGTTCTTTCTTTACTATGATAAAGACGGCGAAGCCTTGACTGAAGATTCGGTGACATGGGACTACTGCTATGAAATATTCTGGGTCATGAATCCGGACGGCGGCAGCCCTAAACTCACAGGACGCGGGGCGGGCAAATCCCAGTTTGAAGCAGGCGACCCCGAAATGGACGGTTGGGTTACGGCTCAAAGCGTAAACGGCGACACATACACGTTTGAAGCCGCAATACCGTGGGCAACCATGCAAAAAACATCAGAATTCCCCGCGCCGGCCGAAGGCTTAAAATTGCGCTTCACGCCAATCGTTTCGGCGTATCTCCAAAAAGTCACGGCGTCGGCATACGACGAAACATGGAATCAGCTCGATTTTTATGTTGATACCAGCGCGGCTGACAATCCGGCAGGTTACGGCGGCATGGAACTGGTCGCGGCTATAGTCGCTCCTCAGGCTGAAGCCGAAGCAGCAGACGACGAACCCGTAGCGCAGGATGTACCTGACGTTTCTGTTCCTGTCACCCCAATTTCTCCTACAACCGGAGACGCCGGAATTATACTCTTTGTTCTTTTGTTTGCAATTTTCGGAAGTTCTTTAATTGGTTTCCGCAAAAGCACGGTACAAAAATAACAAAAATAACAAAAAAACATAAAATTAAATATTAAAAAATTGATTTAAAGGGAGAACAAATATTGTTCTCCCTTTAAAATTTATTAAAAATTTTTAAATAATATATAGATTTTAACATATATAAATGTTATAATAAAGCAAAAATTATATTTTTTGGAGGATTTTTTATGCTCAAACAATCGTTAAACGGCGTGTGGGAACTTCGCGGAGGTTCGGGAGACAGGGGCGGAATCGGACGCTTCCCGCATTTTGAAAATCCCGAAAGATTCATGAAAGCCGGCGTTCCCGGTTCAGTTCACGAAACTTTAATCAAAGAAAAAATCATAAAAGAACCCACTCTCGGCAAAAATGTCCTCGAATCCCGCTGGATCGAGGAATGGGTCTGGGGATACAGAAGGACTTTTGATTTAAACAAAAGCGATATAAAAGACAAAAAAGTAAGAATCGTTTTTGAATGTCTTGATTTAACTTCGGTTATCTATATCAACGGCAAAGAAGCCGGACGGCATAATAATTATTATTATCCGTGCAGGCTTGATATAACAAATTTAGTCAGCCCCGGCGAAAATAATATTTTTGTCCGGATCGAAAGCGGCCTGATATGGGCTGCCGACAAGCCCGCACTGCCGTATTACGGCGCAATTTCAAACGACGCGGCGAAACTCAGCAAAAGAATGTGGCTGAGAAAACCGCAATGCTCGTTTGAGTGGGACTGGTCGCCAAGATTGATAAACGTAGGAATACCCGGCGACGTTTATCTTGAATTCGGCGATGTTTTTGTTGACGAAACTGCGGTTTTGTCGAATGTTTCCGACGATTATTCAAACGCTGAAATTGAAGTCAGGGTATTTACGGAAAATCTCTGCGGTGAGGCGAAAAATTATACATGCAGAGTTACACAACCCCCGCCGTCTGCGGACGGCACCCCCTTCACAGAAGGGGGCAATGAAGAAACATCGGAAAGCCTCGAAAGCCCCCTTCTCAGAAGGGGGTGTCACGAAGTGACGGGGGTTGTTACGCCCGGCAAATCGCATTTATCATGCAAATTTAACATAAACAACCCAAAACTCTGGAATCCCATAGGTTTCGGCGAGCAGTTCAGATACAATATAAAAGTAGAATTATTAGACGAAAACAATAATTTGATTTACGAAGAGATTATAAAACATGGGGTCAGAAAAGCCATAATCGACCAGTCAAAACATCCGACCAAAGGCACATATTTTATCTTGACAGTCAACGGCAATAAAATATTCGCAAAAGGCGGCAATTTTGTCCCCGCCGATATAGTTTATTCCAGAATAACGCGTAAAGACTACGAAATATTGATTGACAGGGCAATCGAGGCAAACTGCAACGCCATGAGAGTATGGGGCGGCGGAATGTACGAAAGCGATGATTTTTATGATTTATGCGACGAAAAAGGCTTGATCGTATGGCAGGATTTTATCGGCGCATGTTCGAGCTACCCGTCAAACAACAATGAATTTTTCGAGAATTACAGGCAGGAAATAATTTATCAGATACGCAGAATGTCGCGTTATGCTTCGCCTGTCATATACAGCGGCAACAACGAAATCGAATGGCAGGTCTGGAATCCTATGTCGGGCGACAGGTTCCCGGACGCCAATTTATATCACTGGATTTTGCCCAGAACGTTAAAAGAAGAAGACCCGTATAAATATTATCAGCCGTCAAGCCCGTGGTCGCCTGATTTTGAATATCCGAACGCCGATCATACCGGAGACCAGCACCCGTGGCATATAGGTTTTAACAATTTTAATTTTTTTGAATACAGGGACTGCGAATGCCGTTTCCCGAACGAAGGCGGACTTAGAGGTCCTAACAGCCTGCCGGCTATGAAAGCGTGTTTTGAAAACGGCGAAGATTATATGCACTCGTTCTCGTGGCAGGTTCACGAAAATTCTATTGACGACTGGGGAAACACTTCGGCTGATATTATGTTCAAAGACTGGCTTAATATCGACCCTATGAGTATATCAGTCGAAAAATACGTATATCTGGGAGGTTTTGTTCAGGGGGACGGACTTAGCGAATATATATTAAATTTCAGGCGCAGGAAATTTGACACAGCTTCGGCTATATTCTGGATGTATAACGACTGCTGGCCTACGACGAGAAGCTGGACGATAATAGATTATTACAGGAACAGAACCCCGGCTTTTTATCCGGTAAAACGCGCTTTTAATCCACTCGCTGTGGATATAGTCTGCGAAAATAATAAACTCTCGGTTTACGGAATATCTGATTTAAAAAGCGATGCTAAAGTCAATATCGAATATGGCATATTCACGCCGGACGGAAAGTATTTAGAGAAAAAATCCAAAGAAATTATAATAAAAACAAACGCTTCTGATATTATTGCCGAAATAGATTTTGATTTATGGCAAAAAACAGGCAGTACAAAATGCCTGCCTTATGCGATATTATATGTTGACGGCAAAATAGTTTCGTCAAGAAGATTTATAAACACAATATATTATGATCTGGAACTTGTTAAAAATCCGGTAATATCAAAAAGAACCGATGAAAAATCCGGGAAAGTTTATTTAAAGAGCGACGTGTTTATACTCGGCGCAAGCATTGATTTGGACGGCAAACAGGTATCTGATAATTTCTTTGATTTATTCCCCGGAGTCGAAAAAGAATTTGATATAAGCGAAATTGACGGAATTAAAATAAATACGGTGAATATTAATCTATAATAAATTAATTTTACATGAATTTTATATTAGAAATTTTAAGAAAGGAAGCTAATATTTATGAAAATAACAAAAAGTATTTTATTATTCTTATTGATAATTTCTATGATTCTGCCGGTTATGACGGCATGCAGTCCGTCGCCTGATTCTCCCGGTAATACCCCGTCGGATAATCCCGGCAATACGGCGGCAAATCCCGACGAGAATAATCCCGACGGCACCGAAGAACCCCAGCCCGCGACGAAAGCCCCGCTTGATTTGCCTGACAATACATATAACGGCTATGATTTCAGGATTATGAACGTCCAGCAGTCTGCGATGACGTGGGTATATACTACTATAACAGCAGAAGAAGATACCGGAGTTGAAGTCAACGACGCGGTATATATACGCAACCGCACAGTAGAGGGGAGATTTGACATTAACATAAAAGAAATCGTTGAAAATTCCGTCTCAACAGTGCAGTCAAAAGCCACCAAAAGCATTACGGCAGGTTCAGACGACTATGATTTGTTTATGCTTCCCGGAGCGGAAGCCACGGCTCTGGCAAAAAAACATCTCTTAACTGATTACAACGAAATCCCGTATGTTGACTTAAACAAGCCTTACTGGGACAAAGACGTAAGGCGCGATTTATCCGTAGGCGGACGCGTTTATTTAATGGCGGGCGATTTTTCTATGATGCACTACGGTTTGACTGTGGCTATGTTTTTCAATAAAAAGCTGATTAACCAGTTAGGCCTTGAAATGCCGTATAATATAATAAACGAAGGCAAATGGACTTATGATAAATTTTTTGAGATGGCTTCGGTCGCTTCGGCTGATTTAAACGGCGACGGCAAATATGACAAAGAGGACCGTTACGGGTATCTGGCTATAACCCATATATGGTCTCCGGCTTTTTTAGGAGCGGCGGGACAGCAGACTGTTTTAAAAGACGAAAACGATTTGCATTATTTTGCCATGGACAACGAAAAATTTATTAACGTATATCAGAAAATGACGGCGATGATGCATAAAGACAATATGATGTTTGACGCGGACGACGCGGGAAACCACCGTTTGCAGGACGTAATGTTTCCGGGAGATCAGGCTTTGTTCTGGAGCGAATGCGTCCATTGGGCGACTATCCTGAGAAACATGGACTCTGATTTCGGGATTATAGTTCACCCCAAATTTGACGAAGAACAAAACGGCTATCATACTTTTGCAGGTTCTCCTATTGCTATGTGCGTCCCTACGACTACCATAGATTTTGACCGGACGGGAATGGTTCTCGAAGCATTATGCTATGAAAGCACCGACACTGTAATCAAGGCATATTACGACGTGTTGTTAAAGACAAAAATATCGCGCGACGACGAGAGCGAGGGAATGCTGGATATTATGTTCAAGAACCGTATTTACAGCATAGCCGACGTTTATTATCAGGGCGAAATACACGGCCCTATGAACAGCAAATCTCTGAGCAAACAGGCAAACGCCGACATAGTGGGCTGGATCGAGAAAAACCGCGGCAGGGTCGAGACTGCTATCGAAAAAACAAACGACGCGCTGAGCGAATAATATAAAAAAATAAAAATAATTTTAAGGGCGGGAAAATTTCCCGCCCTTTGATTTTATAGTAAAACAAGTATAGAAAACCCCACCACCGCCGCGGCGGTTCCCCTCCCCTATTAGGGGAGACAAGGTAAATTGCGCCCAAAACCTCTCTTGAAATAGGAGGTGTCACGAACGTGTAACGAATGTGAACGTAGTTCACATGCAGTTCACGCCAATCAATACGACGGAGGGGGTTATGTTCTTTCACTATATTTATAGTAATTCTACTTGAAAACCACCCCGCCCTACGGGCACCCCTCCACGGAGGGGAATTAGTCAAAACGCCGAATTTTCGCGCAATTCCCCTCCGTGGAGGGGTGGCAAGCGTCAGCTTGACGGGGTGGTTTTAAACTTGCTTTATTTTACTTTTTATTTAATTCTTTCCGCGCCGATAAATTTATAACATATTATTTTATCTTTATATAAAACCTGCTCAAACTCATAATTAAACGTGCGCAATTCTATACCTCTGTCGCTTTCGTCGTCTGTCGGGCTGTCATAAAATATAACGTCGAATTTACAAATACCCTGAGTATAAGTCAAAGTGTCCCATTGTATAAACGCCCAGACAGTATTCGGGCTGAAACCGTCGGGAAGCCAGAAGTTTTCGGAGTTTTCGCCATAGATATAAAATTCGTCGTATGCCGCGTTTTCGCCGTCGAGGTCATAAATATATGAAGCAGCGTTTTTAACCGTTTCAACTGGTATAAAAAATCCTCCGGAATCTACTGTGTCGAAATTTACACCGATTTCAGTTTCAAGAAGATACGTTTTCCAGATTGCATAAAGTGTGTTCACGTTAGGTTTTAGTTCGTCGTTATTCATGAAAGCATTATAACCGTGATGGAACGATATAAAACTGTAAACTTCATCTGCAAGACTCTCGCGAAGTTCGGCGGCAGGGGCAGGCACGGGCACAGTGGGCATTTCTTCAGGTATTATTACTACGGGAGCGCCGTCTATGCCGGGGTAAACTTCGGTAACGCTCGCGACGTCCAACTTTTTCACTTCAATCAAAAATACTCTTGCAGGATATAATCCTGATGTGAATTTTTCATTTTCCGGCAGAGTAATATCTTCAAATTCATACGCCCAAGCAGTCAACATATTGTCTCTTACTTCTGCTCTGTATATATTTTTAGGGATCGAGCTTGAATTATATTCAAACGCGACTGCTACAAGCGCGTTGTCTTTAAAATATTCTTCGTCGTAAGTTTGCGATAATTCCCTGATATACATTGATTGCTGCCCGGTTCCGTCTGTTTCCCAATAGCCGTAGCTTTCGTCTTTGCAGAGCGATTTTAATTCCTCAACTGATTTTATTACTTTTCTTATATCGTTTTCATAAAACGGGTTTTCGTTATATTGTTCCGGTCGGATAGAGATATTAAAATCAATATATATAGTCGGCGCAGGACCCGGGTCGGCATTTGTATCGTCAGCCTGCTCCTGACTATCCCACTTATCTTCCCCGTCTATCCTCAAAGTTTCGGCGATATGTGTTAATTCTTCGTCTGTGACTGCGTCGTAGTAAATTTCTATTGACGCTATAACGGGTTCTTTTAAATTAAGATTATACGCTGCGATACTTTTGTTATAATAGTCTATGCGAGAATTACCCTCGATTATTTCTTCTTTGAAACGGGAAACATCGGTTATGTTATTATTTTCTGCCCAGTCGCTTCTGTAATACATTAAGCTTGTCGCAGAGCCTTCCCAGTGATCATCGGTTTTGTAAGTGATTTTATAATCAGTTCCCCAATTAACCATGCTTCCCATAGGCATTGAATCATATACCGCCCTGAAATTTTGCTCCGGGTTTTCTTTATATGTCTGGAGCCGTTCTAACCGGCTATAATTTATGTTATATCCAATATCAGATAAATCAATGTTTATTATCCCTATATATTCGCCGTTTTTTATAATTTTCCAGAGCCCGTAACTGGCGTAGTATTTATCAAATACGCGTCCCTGATCCGGCCCGGGTTCATACGTCAGTTCAAGCGACATATCTTTTGGCAATTCGAAACTGAGCGTGTAAACAGGAGATTCGGGATTATAAATAATATCAATATTTTGTCTTATAAAATCACTATTATTTTGAAACTTTTGCGGCATGTTTATTCTTAAACTTTCGGCTATAAACGTCAGTTCTTCGTCTGTGATTGAATCATAGTATAATTCTATTTTTATAAATTTATTTAAGTCAAGATTATAACCCAGCACGCCTTTGTTATATCCAATCAGCCATGATTCCCCCGCAATGATTTGTTTTTCTTTAAAATCAGAAAAATGCGAAAAATCAGTCATGCCGAAATACTCCAGATGTTCTTTTTTGTAATACGGGGAATGTGTCGCCGCGCCCTCATGAAAGTCTGAGCTTTTATAAATAAGTTTATAATCAGCGTCATAATAACCCCTGCGGCCGAGAATATCTAATCTTGGAGTTATCAGGCGCGAACCGTATATAATCCCGAAATTCTGTTCCGGATTATTTTTGTAAGCTTCAAACGCTTCTTCGGAAATATTCCCGTCCCCGTTCTCTGTTATAGTACAAAGTTCAATGTCCCCGACTATCTCGCCGTCTTTTACAATCAATAAAATATATTTATATTCGTTGTAAAACGCTTCAGAATAAGGCTCTAACCAATTTATAAATATATTTTCTAAATGTGAAGATTCATCCAAGTTTTTTATATCCCGTATATCAAAAACATCATAATTCTCCGGCAATTCAAGATTGATTATATAGCCGTCTATATTAATTTCCCGTTTTATAAAATCATTATTTTGCATACCTATATTATCAGGCACAATACTGCCGTCCAGCATAACAGGCAATATATTTATAAGCCCTATCACAATCAAAACAGCGGCGGCTGCAGAAATTATTTTCAGCAAATTTGTATTTATTTTCTTAGAAGCAGCCGCCTGCCTTTTTTCAAAATTTAACGTTTTATCTATTAATTTAGCAAGAGTTTCATCGTTTATGCTCTCGATTAAATATTTTTTATTCATATTGTTATTCCTCCCCTCGTAAGAATCTTTTTTATTTTGCTTTTAAGCCTGTTCACCCTGACGTCAACCGCATTCCGTTTAATCTTGAAAATTTTCGCGATTTCATCAGACGGATAAAAAAGTATGTATTTCATAGTAAACAAAATATTTTCACTGTTATTTAGTTTTTCAAATATGCCGCTGATAATCATATCAAATTCGACTTCGTTTTCAAATCCCAGAGGCCCGCTCAAAACGTCAATATTATCATCGCCGATTAATTCGTCGGTTTTACGCATATTACTTTTACAATAATTTAACGCTGTTGAACGCGCGACTATCGCGACAAATGCCGCCATGCTTCCGCGAGTTTCGTTGTATTGCTGCAATTTTTCCATAATTACCAGAAAAACTGTGTTCACGCAATCGTCAATATCGCTGGACTGACCAAAGTTATTCAAAATCCTTGCAACTATTTTATTTATCAGAGGATTATATCTGTCATAAAAAATATTGTTTACTTCAAATATATTATCGTTATCCATATTTACCATATCTTTCACATTTATGAAATCTATACAGACCCGCTCCTTTCAGGTTTTATTTTTATATCTGACGCGTCTATATATACATACAATTCAGGTTCTTAAAATCTTACATATAATTTTTAATAATTTATTTTATTTTTATAAGCATTGTTTTATCAAGCTTAACTAAAAAAATTTTTTATAACTCTATATGTTTATAGAAATCGCCATATTGACACTCTTTTCGTTTTGTGATATAATAAATCAAATATAAAAAAATTATATTTTATATTTATTAATATTCTTAAAGAAAGAGAGGTATAAATTAAAATGGAACAAAAAATTAAAATTAACGCGGGGATTATCGGCGCGACAGGAATGGTAGGGCAGAGATTTATAACTCTCCTTGATAAACACCCTTATTTTAACATAAGCGTTCTTGCCGCAAGCCCGAAATCGGCGGGCAAAAAATTCTCGGAAGCAGTTGAAGGACGCTGGAAAATACCTGTGCCAATGCCTGAACAGGTAAAAGATATGACTGTTTTTGACGCTTCGGACGTTGAAAAAGTGAGCGGTATGTGCGATTTTGTTTTCTGCGCGGTTGAAATGCCCGGCGGAAAAGAAGAAATCAGAAAACTTGAGGAAGCATATGCCAAAACCGAAACCCCGGTCGTTTCAAACAATTCAGCTTTCAGAAATTACGCCGACGTGCCCATGCTTATTCCCGAAATAAACGGGTTTCACATCGAAGTTATAGAATCTCAAAGAAAAAGATTGGGGACAAAAACAGGCTTTATAGTTGTAAAACCCAACTGCTCGATTCAAAGCTATGTTCCAATGCTTACGCCGCTTTTAAAATACGGCATAAAATCTGTCGCAGTTTCGACATATCAGGCTATATCGGGAGCGGGAAAATCATTTGACCAAATGCCTGAAATGATTGACAACGTGATTCCGTATATCGGCGGGGAAGAAGAAAAAAGCGAAAAAGAACCCATGAAAATATGGGGTTGTATAAAAAACGGGATAATCGAAAACGCGCAAAGCCCGGTAATCACATCACAGTGCATAAGAATCCCAGTGACAGACGGGCATCTTGCGGCTGTATTTCTTGATTTTGAAGATAAAAACAATAAGCCGTCAAAAGAAGAAATAATCAAACTCTGGAAAGAATTTAAAAGCGAGCCGCAGATATTAAACCTGCCTTCGGCTCCTAAACAGTTTATATATTATTTTGCTGAAAACGACCGCCCGCAGACAAAACTTGACAGAGATCTGGAAAACGGAATGGCAGTTTCAGCCGGAAGGCTCCGCGAAGATACTTTATTTGATTATAAATTTATCGGTCTGTCGCACAATACTTTAAGGGGCGCGGCAGGCGGAGGGGTTTTATCAGCAGAGTTTTTGTATAATAAAGGCTTTATAATAAAAAAATAATATGAGATTAAAAATAAAAAACCGGGGTAAAATCCGGTTTTTTTATTTATGCTTAATTTTATCATTTTATCAACCTGTCAAATTTCTTTTTCGCAACGACCATAGTGGCCCCGCTTATAATCATCACCCCGAACAATACAACCACGAAAGCAATGCTGTCCTCCGTCTGAGGATTGGGCTTTAATTCTTCAGTTATCGGGACCGTTGGCGGAATATTTACAAGAGGCACGGTATTTTCCGGCATTTCTT
This sequence comes from Oscillospiraceae bacterium, assembly GCA_009783265.1. Taxonomy (GTDB): domain Bacteria; phylum Bacillota; class Clostridia; order Oscillospirales; family WRJC01; genus WRJC01. The sequence continues at coordinate 57,853 of WRHM01000005.1, read as the reverse complement.
CTTCATCAGTAGTCTCTTCTTCCGTCAGTTCCAAACTGCCTAACGGTATGCTTTCGTCAACATCTTCAAGTTCTTCCGTTGTCGTTTCTGTTTCTATTGGAATCGAAGATTCTGTTGAGTCTCCGACAGGTTGCGTCGGCGATTCAATCGTAGGTTCAGTGACCGGCTGAGTAGTCGGTTCGGGCCTATCTATAATAGGTTCTGTCGGTGATTCTGTCGTGTGCTGAGTTGTGTTAGTAGTAGTCGTAGTCGTTGACTGAGTTGTCGAGCGTGTCGTAGTAGTAATATTTTCCCCTGTTGTAGTAGTAGTATTTTCCGGAGTAGTTTCTTCGGGCGTAGGTTCCTCTGTGGTAGTTTCTTCGGGCGTAGATTCCGGGGTGGTCGCTTCTGTTGTCTCTTCTTCTTTCGGTTTTTCTTTATTTATCACAGTAATTACAAATTCGTTTTCGCCGTCGTCAAATATTTCGATTATATTTATATTGTCTGCATCCGATGTTACCGGCGAGAAACTCACATCGTAATCTTCACCGCCGCTTGTTTCATAAATATAATATATACCTTCCGGTATATTTTGCCCTGCGCCTGACCTTCCCCAGTTATTTTCAGAGTTAAGCTCAAATAAATATATATCCCCGTCGTCGTTTTCAAGCTTTACTTCGTATGAGCCTGTCAAATCGATTTCGTCCCCGTCGCAGTCCTGCAATAGTTTTATCACGCGCACAGTTGCTTCAGGAGGCGCTGTATAAATATTTTTTAATAAACAAGGCTCCCCGTTTTCCAGCACGTCATATTTAATATCCCCGCCGTCGTCATACGTCACAAACGCTTCAAGAGTACCCAAGTCGCTGTTATACGCCACAAGCACAATAACAGTAATATCCGGAACAGGTTTATCTATATTCCAGTTTTTGCCGGGATCAACTTCTTTTATTATATAAATATACTGAGCGATTATTATATAGCCGTGATTTTGTACTTCAACCGGCACGGCGTTCAAATAATAATATATCGGGTCAAAAGTTATTATTTCGGCTCTATCTATATTCCCCGTATTCAAAGTTTTCGTATCTATCAGGCTTTCTTCGCCGCTTATCGACACTTCATATAATTCAAATACAAATGTCTTAACATCGCCTTCCGCCATTCCATCTACGGTTTTCTTGACTTTAGGCTGAGCCGAACAGCTCAGCTGGGCATATCCCAGCTCAGCCAGATCCACTTCTTCCACAGAATATTCTATCTCTATTTTTACCGGATCTCCCGTTATTGGGTCAATTTCTTCTCTGTATCTCGGCAGATCGCGCCATGTATAAGTATACTCATAAATTCCGGCTTCAGGGGGCGGCGTAACCTCCGGAGTAATATCTTTCACTTCCCCGCCGTCCGCTTTCAAAATAAATATACTGTACAGATCTTCCGGCCTCATGTATTCGTTGCCTTTGTCGTCCCATTTTTTTACAACGCTTATGTCTTTATAGTCCAGTTCCGCATTTACTTTTGTCGTCCTCGGTATGTACGCGATTACAGCAAGCAATATGACAGACAGAACTAAACTCAATATCCGCTTTGGCAGATTGAGTCTCTTCGCGCTTTTCATATTCAATTTTCCTCCCCATGAAATATCGGCCCCTAATTGGGCAGACTCCAATTTATTAAACTACAACTACTTAGATTTTTAACTTTTCTCCCCACAGACGTCACTTGTGTCAGCTTAATCACAAATGAGTCTTATATGCATATTATTCAGTCGCAGATGCATAAATATAAATTTATTTAAGTGCATTTTCATTTTATCACTAATTATTCTGTTTGTCAACAAAAATTTCGAAAAAATTTTACTTTTTTGGAAATTTTTTTTTAGATTACCTTGATTTCTACACAAATTTCTACGTATTATAAAAATTGTATAAAAAATTCAGGCCCACGCACAATAATTAAATATGCGTGAGCCTGAAAATTAAATTAACGAACTTTTTTTATTATTTTATTCTCTCGACTTTATAGCCTGCTTTAATCAAAAGCTTTACGATTCCGTCTCTGCCGACCATGTGGGCCGCTCCGACCACGACAAAATAATCATCTTCGCCTTCAGTCAAAAATTCTATTATTTTTTCAACCATTTTTACTAAATTTTACCAAAATTCTATTGATTAAATTTTCCCTCGCTTTCCTTTCTTATTTCGGCGCGCTTTATTTTTCCTCCGAGAGTTTTAGGCAATTCGTCCACAAATTCTATAACTCTGGGATATTTATACGGCGCAGTCGTAGTTTTGACGTGATTCTGAATGTCTTTTATAAGTTCTTCTGACGGCTCATAGCCTTTTTCTTTAGCGTCTTTTATCAAGACAACCGTCGCCTTGACGACCTGCCCCCTTATCGGGTCAGGAGCGGCAGTTATAGCGCATTCCAGAACCGCGGGGTGTTCGACGACTGCGCTCTCGACTTCAAACGGGCCTATCCTGTACCCCGAACATTTTATCATATCGTCTTTTCTCCCCACAAACCAATAATAGCCGCTCGTATCCCTCCACGCCACGTCTCCCGGACGATATAAACCGCCCTCGAAACAATCTTTTATTATCTCCCCGTCCTGATAATATCCTGTCATCAAGCCTACCGGGTGATATTTATCTAAATTTTTTATAACTATCTCGCCCTCTTCGCCGTCTGTGCACGATTTTCCCTCGTCGTTTATTAAATCTATATCATACAGCGGGGACGGCTTGCCTGTTGAACCCGGCTTCGGTTCGAACCATTCGAAATTTCCTAAAAACACCGATGTTTCGCTCATGCCGAATCCCTCGTAGATTTTTAATCCCGTCGCTTTCAGAAACTGGTTAAACACTTCGGGATTTAACGGCTCTCCGGCAGTCGAGGCATGTTTTAATCCTGAAAAATCATATTTGCTCAAATCTTCTTTAATAATAAACCTGTACATTGTCGGGGGTACGCAAAAAGTCGTAACTTTGTATTTTTCTATGACTTTCAGCAATTTATCCGGCGCGAATTTATCCCAATCGTATGCCAGAATCGCCGCTCCGGAAATCCATTGGCCGTATATTTTCCCCCAGCCGAATTTTGCCCAGCCGGAATCAGAATACGAAAAATGCAGCGTATTATCGCAAACCTGCTGCCAGTATTTCGCCGTCGTTATATGCCCGATCGGATAAGAATTGTCATGAACGACCATTTTTGGCATGCCAGTAGTCCCCGATGTAAAGTACATAAGCATTACATCTGCCGCCTTAACATCAGTTCTCTCGAAAATATCCGGTTCTTTCCCGTATTCTTCGGCGAAATCAATCCAGCCGGTTTTTTTAATATCAGTATTATCAGTATCGGGAACGCCGTTTGCCTTAACTATTGCCTTAGCGATAACCGTCGGCGACTCAGCCATTGCCGATTCGACCTGTTCGACAACATATTTTTCCCCCGTCGCTATTATCATTTTTATATTTGCGGCGTTAGTCCTGTATATAATATCTTTTTTTGTGAGCTGAACAGAACCCGGAATCAAAACCGCGCCGATTTTATGCAGAGCAACCGCAGTAAGCCAGTATTCATAACGCTGTTTTAATATAAGCAAAATTTTATCGCCTTTTTTTATCCCGGTTTTGACTAATAAATTCGCGATTTTATTGCTGTATTTTTTTATTTCGGCAAACGAGAATATCTTCTCTTCACCGTAATCGTTGCACCAGACCAACGCTTTTTTGTCCGGATTTTCGTTTGCGTAAACATCGACTATATCAAACCCGAAATTAAAATCTTCGGGTATATTTATTTTATAATTTTTTATAAAATCATCATAAGAATCAAATTTTGTTTTATTTAAATATTTATCGGCAAGCATTTTATATATTTCCTTTATTAATTTTTGTATTTTATATTATTTAATCGTCGTTTATAACAGTCAGGAATTTCGCGGGTTTATCTTTTGACGCGGCTTTCTGCCCGTGAGGGTGAACCGGGTCGAAATAAACGCAGTCGCCCGCTTTTAAATATATTTCGTCCTCGTCGTAATATACAATCATTTCACCCTCAAGGCAATAATTTATCTCCTGACCTGTGTGCGTGACAAGCTTAGGCTTTTCTCCTGATAAATCCGGTTCAAGTATGACAATCATCGGCTCCATTTTTCTGTGCATGAATTTATAGGCTATATTTTCATAAACATACCCCTCAAACCGTTCGACCCTGAGTCCTTCTCCGTTTCTCACAACGCTTATAGTATTAAGCCTCGGAGACTTTCCCGATAAAATTTCTATTGTATCCACGTTATATATATTTGCCAAATTATATATGACGCTTATCGGAATATCCACTCCCGAAGTTTCGTAATCCAGATATAATATTTCCGGCACGTTTAATTTTTCGGCTATTGCTTTTGTGTCAAACCCGAATATTTCGCGCAGTTCTTTTATACGCGATGCGACTTGCTTGATTTGTTCGTTCATTGCTTTCCAAAATCCTCTCTTAATTTTGTTTGTTTATATTATATTAAAATATAAAAACCCTCTCGCGGCGTTTGCCGCAAGAGGGTAAAATATATACGCTCTCTTATTCGGCACAACGCAAAGCGGCACTATTGTTATTCACCACAATAATGCTGACTATACTGTTCACTGTAACTCTGATATTTATAAACATCGCCTTGCGTCTCCCGGTTAATTTTTTAAAAATTTTTAATATAATAGCACAAATATTTTGGCTTGTCAAGCGGTAAATATAACAAAATATCAGATTCGCGGTTTTTTAACAGTTCATTCATATTTTCTCCGGCTATATGAATTATTTATATCAGCACAACGCCTTCGAAAACTTTTTCGCAGCCGCCCGTCATATAAACGCAATCGTCCGTGTAATTTATGGCAAGCTCGCCGCCTTTTAAAATAACCCGTATATCTTCGCCTTTATTCATATACCCATTTAATACGGCCGCAACAGCCGCCGCGCTTGCCCCCGTGCCGCTTGACAACGTCTCACAGTTTCCGCGTTCCCATACGCGCATTTTCAAAGTGTTATTATTTATTACTTTAACAAATTCAACGTTTGTTCTTTCCGGGAATATTTTATTATTTTCAAATTTCGGCCCGATTTTTTCAATATCAAATATATCAAGATTTTCGTCGTCGTCTAAAAAAACAACACAATGCGGATTGCCCATTGATACGCATGTTATATTATATTTCTGCCCCTCAATATCTACTTCTCGGCTTATAATATTCTCGCCCTTTAAATTAACCGGTATCTTCTCAGGCGCAAATTCCGCTTTGCCCATGTCTATTTTAACCGATGAAACTAATCCGTTCTGCGTTTCGGGGTATAATTTTTTTATGCCGCTCTGCATTTCTATTTTAATCTCCGGTTTAACCGCGATCCCGTTGTCATATAAATATTTTCCCGCGCATCTCAGCGGCCCGCCGGTAGCTCCAGATTCGCTTCCGTCAAGATTAAATATTCTTATTTTAGCGTCTGCGATTTCCGACGGCATTATCAAAACTATTCCCGTGCCGCCGATCCCGAAGTTTCTGTCGGACAAATATACAGAAAGCGATTCGGGCGAATTTATTTCGTTTTCTTTATCAAAGCAATTTATAAAAATACAGTCGTTTCCGGTTCCTTCCATTTTTGTGAAACGCAGTCTCATACGTTCGCTTCTTAAATTATTTATATCTATAAGCTCTGTGTTTATTTCGCTGTAATTGCTGAGCAGGCTGTCGGCGATTGCATGAGCCGTGTCTAAACTCGTGAGGCACGGGATTCTCAGCATACACGCCTTGCGCCTGATTTTTACGCTGTCTCTGGCTGGATTCCTGCCTTTTGCCGAAGTCGATATAATATAGCTTATCTTTCCGCTTTCAAGTAAAGTCATAGTATTATTTTTGTCGCTCTCATGTATTTTCTGAACGGTAATTACCGAAAATCCGGCTTTTTTTAAGATTTCTCCTGTACCCTGCGTTGCGTAAAGCTCAAATCCGAGCCCGTCGAATTTTCTCGCTATATCGCTTATCTCATCTTTGTCGCTGTTTCGCACGCTTATAAATACCCCGCCTTTTCTTTTCAGCGCGTATCCCGCCGCAAGCAAGCCTTTATATAACGCCTCTTGTAAATTCTTGCCGATTCCCAGAACTTCGCCCGTGGATTTCATTTCCGGCCCCAACTGAGTATCTACGTCCGTGAGTTTCTCAAACGAGAACACAGGCACTTTTACAGCGATATACGGCGGCACCCTGCCGATGCCTGATTTATACCCTAAACTTTCAAGAGATTCGCCGAGGCTTGTCCTTGTCGCAAGTTCGCACATGGCAATCCCCGTGACTTTGCTTATGTACGGCACAGTCCTCGAAGCCCTCGGATTTACTTCGATTACATAGATTTCTTCATTTACCAAAACATACTGCAAATTCACAAGCCCCCGAACTTCAAGAGCGGCGCATATTCTTTTTGTGACGTCAAATATTTTCTCAGATAATTTATCGTTTATATGAGCCGGAGGGTACATCGCTATGCTGTCGCCCGAATGCACCCCGGTCCGCTCGATATGCTCCATAATCCCCGGTATCAATAAATCTTTACCGTCGCATATCGCGTCAACTTCAATCTCGCGCCCGCTCAGATATTTATCGATAAGCACGGGATTATCCTGTTTCTGTCTTAGTATTATCTCCATGTATTCTACAATATCTTCAGGCGAATACGCTATAATCATATTCTGGCCGCCCAAAACATACGACGGGCGCATTAATACCGGATAGCCTAAATCTTCAGCGGCTTTCAACGCTTCGGATTCTGTCATAACCGCGAAACCTTTGGGTCTTTTTATATTTAAATTCTCCAGTAATTTGTCAAATCTCTCACGGTCTTCGCAAATATCTATAGCGTCAGCCGAAGTTCCGAGTATCTTTACTCCGCGCTTCGCTAATTTTTGAGTTAATTTAATCGCCGTGCCGCCGCCAAATGCCACAATCACGCCTATAGGCTTTTCTATATCTATAACACTCATCACGTCTTCAATAGTCAAAGGCTCGAAATACAGCCTGTCGGCCGTGTCAAAATCAGTCGAGACTGTTTCGGGATTATTATTCACGACTATAACTTCATAACCCATTTTTTTCAATGACCAGACGCAGTGAACGCATGCGTAATCAAATTCTATCCCCTGACCTATCCTGATTGGGCCTGATCCCAGAACCACTATTTTTTCTTTATCGCTTTTGTTTATAAATTCAAGGGCTTCGTTTTCTCCGCCGGTTTCTCCTGCTTTCACAGAATAAAAATACGGGGTTCTCGCGGCATATTCACCCGCGCATGTATCGACCATTTTATAGACAAAACTGCCGAGACTTTTAAACCAGTTATATTTTTCAGGATCATTTGCGATATTTTTGATTTTATGTAAAAACCATTCGTCAATTTTTGTGATATTATATATCTCGTCAATATTAACTCCGCGTTTTATTGCCTCATATACGACAAATATCCTCTCGTCCGTGACAGAATATAATAATTTTTTTATCTCTTCGTCAGAAAGATTCTTTAATTTCGGCATATCAAGCGACGATAAGCCAAGCTCGGCTCCACGAACGGCTTTTAATAACGCGTCCTCGAAATTATCTGATATGCTCATGACTTCGCCTGTCGCTTTCATCTGTGTCCCCAATTCTTTTTTCGCGTAGACAAATTTATCAAAAGGCCATTTCGGGAATTTTACCGCAACATAATCAATCGCGGGTTCAAACGCCGCGTAAGTCGTCCCTGTGACTGCATTGATAATCTCGTCTAAATTATAACCTATCGCAACTTTCGTCGCAACTTTGGCAATCGGGTAACCCGTCGCTTTTGACGCAAGGGCAGACGAGCGCGAAACTCTGGGATTTACTTCGATTACGGCATACTCAAACGAATCCGGATGTAACGCGAACTGCACGTTGCACCCGCCCTCGACTCCGAGCGCCTGAACAATATCAAGAGCCGCAATTCTTAACATCTGGTATTCTTTGCCTGATAAAGTAACAGCCGGAGCAATAACAATACTGTCCCCGGTATGAACCCCGACAGGGTCGATATTTTCCATTGAACAGATAGTTATTGCGTTGCCCGACCTGTCGCGCATGACCTCAAATTCTATCTCTTTCCAGCCAGATACGGATTTTTCCACTAATATTTGATTTATAGGCGAAACCGCGAGGCCGCCGCCGCCGATTTCGGCAAGTTCGCCGTGATCACGCGCGACTCCGCCTCCGGTACCTCCGAGAGTAAACGCTGGTCTGATTATCACGGGATAGCCGTTTTCGTCGGCGAATTTAAAAGCTGTTTCTATATCATTGGCGATCGCCGACGGTATAACAGGCTGATTTATTTCCTGCATCGTCTGTTTGAATATCTGCCTGTCCTCGGCTTTATCTATTGTCTCAGGCAGAGAGCCGAGCAGCCTGACGTTATTTTTTTCAAGAAATCCGTCTTTAGCAAGCTGCATACATAAAGTCAAACCAGTCTGTCCCCCAAGGCTTGACAATATACTGTCGGGGCGTTCTTTTTGTATTATTCTCTTGACCGTCGTCAAAGTCAAAGGCTCGATATATATCCTGTCGGCGATTGCCGAATCAGTCATTATAGTAGCGGGGTTTGAATTTACGAGAACGATTTCTATGTTATCCTGTTTCAAAACCCTGCACGCCTGAGTTCCCGCATAATCAAATTCCGCAGCCTGCCCGATTACTATGGGCCCTGAGCCTATAACTAAAACTTTTTTTATATTTTTATCGAGGGGCATTATATATTCCTCCGTTTCTCCATACTATCGATAAACCTGCCGAACAAAAACCCCGTGCCGTGAGAGCCGTCGCAATCATCAGGGTGAAATTGCGAAGAAAACACCGCGGCATTTATATATTCAATTCCCTCGCAGGTCTTGTCGTTTACATTTTCAAACCATAATTCCGCTATATTTTTATCTATGCTTTCAGCAGCTACTTCATAACCGTGATTCTGGCTTGTTATATATATTCTCCCCGTATGTAAATCCCTGACCGGCTGGTTTGCCCCCCTGTGGCCGTATTTTAATTTTTGCGTCTTGAAATTATTCGCGAGAGCCAATAACTGATGTCCTAAGCATATACCAAATACGGGGATATTTAATTTTATTATTTCTTTAAGATTATTTATAATTTCAAGATTGCTTTCATCCGCGGGGTCTCCGGGGCCGTCCGACAGAATTATCCCGTCGGGATTTATATTTTTTATTTTTTCGGCTGTTGTATTATACGGCACAACCCATACATCGCAGTTTTTATTCAAAATCTTTTGTTTTATGCTCTCTTTCATTCCGTAATCAATTAAAACGACTTTGTAGGGGCGGCCATTGGCCGTCCGTCCGTCCGCTTGCGGACGCGCAATGCGCGCCCCTACGAATTGCGAAATATTTTCACATGAAACATTTTTTATCGCGTTTGTTATTTTATAATTTTTTATTTCCTCAAAATCTATATTGTTTATGTTATCAGTGATTTTAGCGTTCATAACGCCGGTTTCCCTGATTATCTTCGCTACTTCTCTTGTATCTATCCCGTAAAGCCCTGTGATATTTTTTGATTTTAAAAAAGTGTCAAGATTGCCCTCGCTCCTGAAATTGGAGGGTTCTTCACACCATGATTTAACTATATACGCGCTGGCTCCGGTTTGTCCTGACGAATTTTCAAAATTTTCAAAATCCGATGAAATAATCCCGTAGTTTCCGATCAACGGAAACGTCTGTAAAATAATCTGCCCGAAATAACTGCTGTCAGTAAGCGTTTCCAAATATCCCGTCATTCCTGTAGTAAATACGATTTCGCCGATTGTATCCCGTTCCGCCCCGAAGAATTTCCCCTCGAAAATCCTGCCGGTTTCAAGTATCAAATATGCCGGTTTCGACACTTTATAATTCCTCCGTTCTTATATTTAAACATGTATCTAAACATATTATTATACGCCGTGATTTTTAATTTTTCATCAACATATAATTAATTTTTTGATTTTTATTTATAAAAGGCGGCTATATACAAGTCGCCTTTTAATGTTTTGTGACTTTTTGGCGCAGAAAATGGTTATTAGTAGGGGACGGCGTCCTCGACGTCCCGCCGAAAAAACCGGCGTTAAATCATATTTGCGGGCTGTCGGGGACGCCAGCCCCTACTATTCATATCCGTACATTATATAAATTTTCTGCATAATTCCTATTATCTTACTACCTGTTAAAACAATTCGCACACAAAGGCAGGGAGCATCTCGCGCACGCTTCTTTTAGCCCGTCTATGCTGATATATCCTAAGCTGTCCGAGCCGATTATGTCGCGTATCTCCGATACGCTCATTCTGCTTGCTATTAAATCTTCCTCGCTTCTTGTATCTATGCCGTAGTTGCAAACATATTTAACAGGAGGCGACGATATTCTTAAATGTACTTCTTTCGCTCCGGCGTTTTTCATCATATTCACGATTATTTTTGTAGACGTGCCTCGAACTATCGAATCGTCAACGAGAATAATCCTTTTGCCCTCTATATTTGATTTAATAGCGTTAAATTTTAACTTAACTATATTCTCTCTTTGTTCCTGCGTGGGATATATAAAACTCCTGCCCAGATAGCGATTCCTGATAAGTCCGGGAAGCAGCTTTATGCCGCTCTCCTCGCTGTAACCTATCGCCGCTTCAAGCGCGCTGTCGGGGATTCCGCATACAACGTCCGCTTCGACCGGATTTTCTTTTGCCAATATTCGACCCGAATTTACCCTCGCTTCATATACACTGAGATTATCTATAAACGAATCCGGACGCGCGAAATACACATATTCAAATATACAGCTTCCCGTATTTTTTATTTTCGGCGTCAGGACTACTTCTTCGTAAATTATTTCGCCGTTTTCTATAACAATAATTTCCCCCGGTTTTATATTTCTCACAAAATCAAACCCGCATGTATCCAGAGCGCAGCTTTCAGACGCTACGGCAATGCCGTTTTTATTTTTGCCAATACACAACGGCCTGAACCCGCTCGAATCTCGCGCTGCGATAAGCCTATTATTATCAGTGCTCAAAACAATAAGCGAGAATGCGCCTTTTAATAATTCCGCCGAGATTTTCACCCCGTCTAAAACATTTTTCTTTTTTGTGCAGTGATACGCGATAAGTTTTGAGATAACCTCGCTGTCTGAAGTTCCGGTAAAGGCTATGCCGTATTTCATAAGTTCGTCTTTAAGCTCTTTTGCGTTGATTAAATTGCCGTCATGAACCGTCGCAAGCCTTCCGGTCAGATATTCAGTAAAAACCGGCTGGATATTTTCCCCGGTATTATTTCCGTTGTTTGAATACAGGCAATGCCCGACGGCGACATGGCTTTTAAGTTTATTTAACGCGCTGCCCAAAGCCTCGCTGACGAGCCCATGATCTTTATGGCAAATTATAGTATTGCCCGATATTGCCGCAATCCCCGCGCCCTCCTGCCCTCTGTGCTGCATTGACAAAAGCCCCGCGTATGTAAACGCCGCCGCGTCCCCGCCGCAATTATTTTTTATGCTTATCCCGAAGATACCGCATTCCTCCTTTTTTTGTTACAACATTTGTTCGTAGGGGCAACCCTTGCGGTTGCCTCTACAAATCTTTAATAATTTTTACGACGAAATATTATCAAAATATCCCTGTATCAAAACAACCGGCGTGCCTTTGTCGCCGCTTCCCGACGTTAAATCGCAGAGAGAACCGAGTAAATCCGTGATTTTTCTCGGAGTAGTCCCCTGACTGTCCATTGACGCTTTTAAATCCGTATCTTTATTTTTTACGTATTCTTTAATCGCTTTTTCAAGCTCCTCGCCTTTCAGCTCTTTGAATTGATTATCAGCAAGATATTTTAATTTGACTTCGTTTGGCACTCCCTCAAGTCCGGGAGTATATGCCGGAGAAACCACCGGGTCGGCAAGCTCCCAGATTTTGCCCTGCGGGTCTTTGAACGCGCCGTCTCCGTAAATCAAAACTTCTATTTGCCTGTTTGTCGCCGCTCTTAATTTTTTAGCGAGAGATTTGACAAAATTTTCGCAGTCTCTGGGGAAAAGTTTAAGCGTATTTGAGTCCGATATATTTGAACCGAGAACCCCGTATTTTTCGTTGTATCCGCTGCCGCCGATACTTTCATTCATTATTTCGTCTAAAGAGTAAATCTTTTCCGCGCCTGCTTTTTTTATGATTTCTTTTGTTCTGAATCTGGAATGAATATCGCAAACCAAAACATTTTTAGTATATTTTAATATAGATACGGGATTATTTGAAAAAATGATTTTTATATTATCCGATAAATTTTTATAATAATCTAAAATATCAACGCCCGTAAAAGGATTTTTTCTTTCTTCGCATGTGAAGATTTGCCTGAATTCGTCTTCAGTGAATTCATCTGAATACGGGTTTATTCTTTTTTCATACATTTTATCAAGATCAGCGATAGGATTTCCTACTTCGTCATTTGGATAATTTAATTGCACATAACATTTTTTTACCCCTCTCGCGATTCCGGCTAAAATCAGGGAAAACCTGTTCCGGCTCAGCATAGGGAATACTACCCCGACTTCATCTCCGAATTTATTATTTATATCTTTCCCGACGGCGTCAAGCGAGACATAATTTCCCTGAGCTCTCGCGACGACCGCTTCCGTGACCCCGACAATATCTTTATCTTCAAAATTAATATTTTCTTTTTCAGCACAATCAAGAACACTTTGGGTTATAATATCGTCAAGCTTGTCGCCCTGTTTTATTATAGGCGTGCGTATTCCTCTGATTACCGTGCCGACAGTTCTTGTTTTTTCCATAATTGACCATTACTCCTTTTTGACTGTTTTTCGCATGGGCGATTGATAATCGCCCCTACAATATAAAAATTTTACACAAATAAATTTCTATCCTAAAATCAGCCCGACCAAATCAAGCGGCTCAACGATTTTGCCGTTTTTGTAGACGCGCATATTCCCGGCTGAAATTTCATCAATAAGCGTTATTTCGCCGTTTACTCTCCCGAATTCTAATTTTATATCATATAATTCCGCGCCTTTTTTCTCCAATTCCTGTTTTATCAGACGCGAAATTTTTTGCGTAAGCGATTTTAATATATCATATTCTTCATAAGTCAGAAGCCCGAGCATATCAAGCGCGTCGTTTGTTATCGGAGGGTCGCCCCGGTCGTCGTCTTTAAGCGTGACTTCGACAAAAGCGTCAAGTTTCTGCCCTTCTTTGGCATATTCGCCGTATCTTCTCATAAAGCTGCCGACAGCCCTGAAACGACATATAACTTCAAGCCCTTTTCCAAATACCGTCGCAGGCTTGACAGTAAGTTCAGCCCTGTCTATATCCGCGTTTATAAAATGCGTGGGAATCCCTGCGGCTTCGATTTTTTTGAAAAAATATTCAGTTATGCGCAGTCCTCCCCTGCCCATGCCCTCGATTGAAAGCTCGACAGTGTTTGACCCCGGGTCAAATTTGCCGTCCGCCCCAGTCACATCATCTTTGAATTTCAACAGATAATTCCCGTCGTCTAATTTATACACCGATTTTGTTTTGCCCTCGTAAACGTGCGTCATAATAATTTCCCCTCTTTGACTTTATATTTATTATTTATATATTTTTATTTTTTTATCTCAATTATTCCCCATTTGCCGTCTTTTCTGACGCTCAGCAGATTATCCTGACCCCGGTTGCCGCCGGAGATAATATTATCATATTCAAAAGCAAGAATAACTTCGCCTTTATTATTCAAAAGCCCGTACTTAGTATTTTTCTCCGCGATTATTATTTTCCCTTCGCCGATAATGCTGCGAACACTGTCATAAATCAACTCAACAACAAAATCCCCCGTTGTATCTATTACTCCGGATTTATTGCCTCCATAAACTGCCGCCAGTCCGTATTCAAATGGCGTTGCGCCCTCGTAAATCATCGGGATAACAATCTCGCCGCTTTTGTCTATAAACCCGTATTTGCGATACACGCCGTAGGCGCCGCTGTTGTCATAATTGCTGACCATTGCCAGCCCATCGTCCGAAAATTCATAAAAAAAATTATATTTGACCGTAAAAGCAATTTCGCCGCTTTTGTTTATATATGCCCATGTACTCCATGCCCTGCTGTAACCGGTTATATTTCTTCCGTCGAATAATTCAACTATAGCCATTCCGTCATTAAAATCCCGTGCGGATTTATATTCTATAGGAATAATAATATCTCCCGTCATATCTATATACCCGAATTTGCCGTCTTTTTGTACGACTGCCAGCCCTTCTTGAAATCTTCTTATCATTTCATATTCTTCCGGGAGAACAATTTCGCCGCTTTTATTTATTAAACCGCATTTTCCGTCGTCGCGCCACTTCACGAAAAAACCGTCACCGATGTCTTCTATATGCGAATCATATTCAAACGGAAAAACAATATTTCCGGCAGTGTCTATAACCCCGTGCGTGTCATCTTTCCAGAACCTTGCAAACCCGTTTGAAAAATCAAACACATAGTCATAAATCAACGGTATGACTATTTCCCCGTTTTGATTTATATACCCGTATTTTCCATCTATACAAACTTTTGCCAAGCCATCATAAAAACAAGAAATATCGTTGTAAATAAAATCAATAACAACATTGCCATTTTTTTCTATAAGTCCGACTTTCCCGTCTTTATACGCTATCGCCAAGCCGTCTGAAAAATCAATTATAAAATCATAAATCAACGGCGCGACTGTTTTTCCGCGTTTATCAATAAGCCCGACTTTTTCACCTTTATGCGCTCTCAGCCTTTCTTCTCCGCACGGAATAATCCCGTCATAATCCAGAGTCGGCTCGACGAGAATTTTTATCAATTCCGGGTTTAAAATTTTGTCTGTGATATAAAACATACCGGAAATTAACGCAATCACGGCAAAGCTTATTATCGCAATCAATTTTATCTGAGACTGCGACATTTTCTTTCTTTTTTCGGGCCCGGGTTTTTTGCCGTGATGTTCCACATCGACGGGATAATAATGCACAGACATACTCTTTATACCTTTTTCAAACGCCATAATAATTATATAATAATTTATGATAACTGTCAAATACGCATTTATTATATTTGCCATAAGATTTACTTATGAATTTTTATTCTGCCATAAATTTTAATTTGGGTTAAATATAGTTTTGATTTTATGTTATATTATGTTATAATAAAAATATTAAAACCAAAATCAAAAACGGCTCTCTATATTGTCAGGAAGATAAAATTTATAAAATTTGCGGGGTTAAAATAAAATGTTTGACACAGAGAAAACAATAAAACTTTTTTCTGAGCAGTATTACGAAAAATTATTTTATTTTTCACTCAAAAAGACCGGAAACCGGACCGAAGCCGAAGATTTAACGTCGGATATTATTTTAGATATTATAACGGCGTTACGAAAAGGGATAATTCCCGAATATTTTTCGGCTTACGTCTGGAAAATTGCGCGCAGCCGGTTCTTCAAATGGGCTGAGAAAAAGTCGAAATCAAGAAAATATTTGGACGCGAATAGTTTCGATGATTTAAGCGAGTTTAATCTGCCGGACGAAAACAGTAAGATTGAAGAAAACTATATAAAAAAAGAAGACATAAACGTTTTGCGGCGTGAAATTTCGCTGATTTCAAAAGATTACCGGGAAATTCTCGTGTCTTTTTATATAGACGACAAAAAAATCTCACAAATCTCAAAAGAATTTAATCTTCCGGAGGGAACAATTAAAACAAAATTATTCAAATCACGAAAAATATTACAGGAGGGCATGAAAATGGCAAGAGAATTTGGAATAAAAAGCTATAAACCGGAAGATGTAAGCTTTATAAAATCGGGAATGGACGGCACGGACGGTTCGCCGTGGAGTAAACTTAAAACAAAACTCGCGAAAAATATTCTACTCGAAGCGTATCATAATCCGTCAACGATTGAGGAACTTTCGCTCGAACTCGGCGTTGCCGCACCTTATATGGAAGAAGCGGTCGAAGAACTTTTAGATGCCACGCTGCTCAAAAAATTAGAAAGCGGCAAGAATAAATATCAAACTGATTTCAGGATTTTTAACGCGGAGGAGCAGAGAGAAGAAGAAAACAGGCACTTGAAAATAAAAGACGAATATTTTGAACTTGTAAAAGAAATTATAAGCGTTGTCGAAAAAGAAGGCAATAAAGATTTGCTCGGCGGGACACAGACTTTCGAGGAATTGAAATGGCTGTATCTTCTGGATTTGACTGACGGGATATACTGTCATGTCGAAAGAAAAATCCCTGTCGAAAAAGTAAAACCCGTAGAATCTTTTACGCCGTTTACCGGATATACGCAACGCCCGTATGGCGGGCAGTGGGATATATGCGGCTATGAAGAATTCACGAAATGCGAATATGCTACTTTTATTGGATACGACGGCTGTGGCAGTTACGAAAATAATTCTGT
Source organism: Oscillospiraceae bacterium (assembly GCA_009783265.1). Lineage (GTDB taxonomy): Bacteria > Bacillota > Clostridia > Oscillospirales > WRJC01 > WRJC01. Next base: position 41,380 of record WRHM01000005.1, on the reverse strand, counting down.
CCGCTCTTATAATTTTGACCAGCACGATTGGGGGGAACGTCCTACAAATTCCGGTTTAAATGATGAAATGACTCGGGTAACAAGTCAAATTTTAGACGGAACGGTTGACGAAAATAAAGATAAAAAAATCATAAATCAACTGCTTGATTTCGGCGTGTTTGAAATAAAAGACGGCAAATATATCTGCAAAATGGCGATAGTTGAAAGATTTGAAACTTTGTTGAGCCAGAGCGTGAACGAAGACATTTATAAAAATAAAATCCTGCCGCTTTGCGATAAACTTGACAAATTAAGGGCAAATATGTTTATACGCCCGTATGTGTTCAGCACGGCGTTAAAAGCCGGGTATATCACAATCCCGGAAGATTTCAGCAGGAGCATGATCGGCATAAGCCTGTGGAGATAATCGCCGGGAAATAAAAGAGAACCGTAAAACAAGAGAACATGAAATTTTTTCGTGTTCTCTTGACATTTTTTTGTACTTGTAATATAATTTAAAATACAGGTAAGGGAAATCGTGGAGCGGTTGGCTCATCTCATGTATAAAGTGAGGTGATGCTTATGTTGAATAAACGTAGCTTACTGCGGACTTTCGTGTTTATAGCAATGGTAATATTGCTTACATACTTTTTGAGAATGGCAGTCTGTTAATTCTCTCCGCCCTCGCACGGCGGATTGCGTGACATTTTGAGTCTGGCAATTTTTTGAGAGCCAGTCGCTTTGCGAATCCCTTAACCTGTGTTTTTCTACGAATATATTATATCATATAAAAATAAAAAAGTCAAGATATTATTATAATTTTTATTAAGGAGAATCTTTTTATGAAAGATATACCCGCCCTGTTCGGTTCTTTGGTTTTCAACGATTCCGTCATGCAGGCAAAACTGCCTAAAGAAACATATAAGGCTTTGAAAAAAACCGTCGCTCAGGGAAGCCATCTTGAAGCCGATATTGCAAATATCGTCGCTACTGCCATGAAAAACTGGGCTGTCGAAAACGGCGCGACCCATTTTACGCATTGGTTTCAGCCGCTCACCGGAATCACAGCGGAAAAACACGAGAGTTTTATATCTTCGTCTTCTACAGGCAACGGTAAAATTATACTGGAATTTTCGGGGAAAGAGTTAATTAAAGGCGAGTCCGACGCGTCAAGCCTGCCTTCAGGAGGCCTCAGGGCGACTTTTGAGGCAAGAGGATATACAGCATGGGATCCGACGTCTTACGCGTTTATAAAAGACGGGACTTTATGTATTCCTACGGCGTTTTGCTCATACAGCGGGGAATCTCTTGACAAAAAAACCCCGTTGCTGCGTTCTATGCAGGCAATCGGCATACAGGCTCTCAGGATTTTAAAACTCTTCGGTAAAACCGATGTCAAGCGCATTATAACGACAGTCGGGGCCGAACAGGAATATTTTTTGATAGATAAAAAAATATATTTGAAACGTCCGGATTTAGTATATACCGGCAGAACTCTATTCGGCGCAAGACCTCCAAAAGGTCAGGAGCTTGAGGATCACTACTTCGGCGCGATCAAGCCCAGAGTTTCGGCATTTATGAAAGAACTCGACGAAGAACTCTGGAAACTCGGCGTGCCCGCTAAGACAAAACACAACGAAACAGCCCCGGCTCAGCATGAACTTGCCCCGGTATTTTCAACGACAAATATCGCGACCGACCACAATCAATTAACTATGGAACTAATGAAAATCATAGCGAACAAACACGGCTTGGCTTGTTTATTGCATGAAAAACCGTTTGCCGGGGTAAACGGCAGCGCAAAACACAACAACTGGTCGATTTCTACAGATACCGGGATAAACTTGCTTGAACCCGGCGACACCCCGTTTGACAACGCGCAGTTTTTGTTATTTCTTGCCGCAATTATAAAAGCCGTGGATAAATATCAGGATTTGCTGAGAATATCTGCGGCAAGTGCGGGAAACGACCACAGGCTCGGCGCAAACGAAGCCCCCCCGGCAATAGTTTCGATATTTCTGGGAAGCGAACTGTCCGCGATATTAGACGCTATCGAAAACGACAAGCCATACGAAGGCAAAGAAAAAGCTTTAATGGAAATCGGGGCAACTGTTTTACCCAAATTTCCAAAAGATACGACAGATAGAAACAGAACGTCGCCGTTTGCCTTCACAGGCAATAAATTTGAGTTCAGAATGGTCGGCGCGAATTTTTCTATTGCGGACGCTAATATTATATTAAACACCGCAGTGGCGGAAATTTTAAGCGAATTTGCAGATAAATTAAAAAAATCTTCGGATTTTAAAAAAGATTTGAGCATAATTATAAAAGACACGATAAAATCCCATAAAAGAATAATTTTCAACGGCAATAATTATTCCGGAGAGTGGGAAAAAGAAGCAGCAAAGCGCGGGCTTTTGCATCTTAAAACGACAGTTGACGCTTTGTCTGAATTTTTAAACGAAAAAAATATAAAATTATTTGCGAAACACAACGTGTTCACAGAAAACGAACTGCGGTCAAGATATGAAATATTACTTGAAAATTACTGTAAAATTATTAATATAGAAGCGTTGACTTTTATAGATATGATAAAAAACAGTATAATCCCGTCAAGTATAAGTTATCAGAACGAACTCGCTGATTTGGTTATCATGAAAAAGAAAATTGTAGGGTACGGCGACCCTGACGCGCCTTTTACAGACCTACCAGATAGCGAACGGCGTGCCGGGTCGTCACGCCCTACATGTCTAAATTCTTTTGTGGAAGATAAACTACTGAACAGACTTGCTATATTAACTGAAAAAATCTACACCGAAACCGAAAAATTGGAAAACACGCTGCCCGAAGCAAAAGAAATTGACGGCGACGCTTTAAAACTTGCGCAATTTTACAGGGAAATATCAGTAATAATGTCAGAACTGCGCGTTTTCGTTGACGAGCTTGAAACTCTTGTTGCGAAAAAATACTGGGCTTTCCCGACTTATGGCGAGCTTTTGTATAGTGTGAACTGAAAATATTGATGTAATTATTTATGAAAACAAATATTTCGCAGCAGGAGGAAAAAATATCATGGCGAAATTAGGCACCAAGGACTACCCGTGGACGGAAAATACGGAACATCAGGTCGAGTTTATAATTAAAAAGCTTGCGTTGACAGGGCAAGAACGTATTCTTGATTTGGCTTGCGGCTTCGGCAGGCATTGCATTTCATTTGCCCGCAAGGGGTTTTCGGTGACGGGCGTGGACATCAATAGGAGATATATAGACGATGCAATACAAACCGCGAAAGAATTGGCGCTGGACGCGACATTTATTTGCGCGGACATAAGGGATGTTACTTATCAAAATGAGTTTGATATTGTTCTAAACTTAGATGACGGAGCTATTGGTTATCTGGAAAATGATGAAGAAAACCTAAAAATATTCGATTTGATTTCAAAGGCGTTAAAACCGGGCGGCAAGCATTTTATGGGTGTAAACAATGCGGATTATGCTGAATGCCATTTCCCGGAAATTACTTGCGAAATCGGCAGTAAAATGGTGACAATCTGGCAAAATTACTGGGTTGCCGAAAAGCGGGGCATGATAGGCGCTCCCCATAATATCCGTTATGGTGAAATCGCAACAAAACCTCCGCAAATTGATATTGAAAATGAGTCTACTATGCGGTTATATTCATTAAGTGAATTAGAACAAATTTTTCAACAACGCGGCATGAAAATTGTTGCGTCTTTCGCAAACTATACCGACAAAAAATCCTCTGATAAAAATTTGGTGTTAAATGTTTATTCTATAAAGCAACAGCTTTGATTTTGACATAAATGTAATTTTATGATAAAATAAGGTGTATAATATATTCAGCGGATAGCAGGGCGGTTCGGCTCATCTCCCGAAAGGGGGTGAGAAAATGAACAAAAATTTATTTAAAATTTTGCTATACATAGCATTAGTTTTATTACTAATGTATTTGTTCAGAATAGAAGCAAATTAGCCGCCCCCAGTAAGAAAGGATAACGGCTAATTTAAAATATTAGTATTTATTTATCTGAGCTGACCGTCAAACCGTTTCTGAGACGGATTGCTGTCCGCTGAATATTATTATACACTATAAATATAAAAATGTCAATATAATTATAAAATTTTTGTATTATTTTAATTTTCAAGATTTAAACGAAAGGAATAATAATCATGAAAGCATACGGCAAAAAAACATGGCTTATCCCCGACACTTATTTAAACTCTATATCCAAGAATCAAAATCCCAGCCACGAATCGATCTGCGTCGTCAATACGTCTGATATTGACGCAGATATTAAACTCACGCTTTTTTTTGAGGACAGGGAAAAACGCGACGACTTTAAATCTTTCTGCGGCGCGGGAAAAACGCATCATATAAGACTTGACAGAATACGCTCAAAAAGCGGCGAATCAATCCCCAAAGACATACCCTACGCAATTTTACTCGAAAGTAATATCGAAGTCGTCGTGCAGTACAGCAGGCTCGACACTTCCGCCGCTGAAATGGCTCTTATGACGACTATGGGTTATCCAGTTGACGAGTGATTGCGAGGGAAATTTATATAATGTACGGATATGAATTGTAGGGGCTGGCGTCCCCGACAGCCCGCAAATATGATTTAACGCCGGTTTTTTCGGCGGGACGTCGAGGACGCCGTCCCCTACTAATAACCATTTTATTCTTTAATCAAGTAAGGCGATAAATTATGAGAAATATTGAGCTATATCAGCAAATATATAAAATAGTGGCTGAAATTCCCGGAGGCAGCGTCATGACTTACGGGCAGATTGCGCGGTCTCTCGGCAATCCGGGACTGGCAAGAATGGTCGGACAGGCTATGTTTCACGCGTCAGGCGATATTCCGTGCCACAGGGTATTAAACTGCAAAGGCGAAATGTCCCCCGAATATGCTTTCGGGGGGCAGGATATTCAACGAAAAATGCTCAAGGACGAAGGCGTTATTTTTAAACCGAACGGCTGCGTTGATTTGAAAAAATCCGGGATATGATTAATGCCGATCCTGAAAATATTAAAAAAATCATTAAAGAATCGTAAGTTTTCGGAGCGTTTAAATCATCGTCAATCGCCAAATCAGGCTCAATATCATCAGATGTTTCTTCAGGCTCTTCGTTTTCTTCTTCAATCGGCGGGATATATTCAAACACTTTCAAGTCGTATAATCTTACGGCTTGATTTTCATGGCTGTTTTCGTCTTGTTCGGGGCGAGTTATCACAAGTTTTAAATATCTCGCAATGACGGGAATAAAAAAGCCTTCATAAATATCATTGCCGCCGTCGTTCGTAACTTCATCGATTATAACCCAATTTTTTTTGTCTGAACTTACTTCAAATCTTAAACCGCTCGCGTCGAGTTCAGTTTTACCGAAATCTTCCGCGCCCTGCGAAGCCTTAATTAATCTTATAGAGTCAATTATTTTCTCGCTCCCGAAGTCGAGAATAATCCAATGAGGTTCCCCCGGGTGACTCGCGCCGTCTGACGTTTCCCATTTTGTTTCATAATTCGGGTCGTCGTCAACAAGCATCGGCGCGGATTTTTCCTCGCCGGATTCTCCGCAGAAAGAGTCGATTTTACATTCAAAAGCGATATTGTTTTTCGCCTCTGCCGGGAATAAAAATGCAAAAATCAAAGAAAGCAGTATTGTCATAAGACAAGAGACGGCTATTTTTTTATGTTTTGTTTTCATAAACTTCATCAATTTTAAACTCCGTAAATTTTTTATGAAATGCTGTGTTTGATAAACACGATAAACGTGAACGTGATTTGGTTTAACGAAGAAAATGGTTATTAGTAGGGGGTTTTCGTAGGTCACACCACCCTCGGCGTGCCGCATGTCTGATTCTACGCGGGTTTTATATCGGCGGAACGCGCAGGGGCGCGTTCCCTACAATTCATACGCCGTACATTATATAAATTTTCCGCATTTCAATAATTTTATCGAAACGACGCTATATAATTTTTTCTTTAGTAATATAGCATTTGCCATGTGTCGGAAACGTATTTTTTTGTTTAATATAATCATATAAAAAATATTTATATATTTTATTATAAACGTTTTTTCGTAAAAGTCAACAAATAAAAAAGCTCAATTTTATTTAATTCGTAAAATTTATAAAAAATTGTTGATAATTTTCTTGATTTATTGTATAATTTATAAAAATATGATAAATTTATAATTTTTTAATTCGGAGGGGTTTTTAATGGCAAAGAAAAATATAAACGTAGGGCTTATAGGATATAAATTCATGGGAAAGGCACACAGCAACGGATTAACAAAGGTCGGCATGTTTTTTGATAATTCGGCAAATATAAACAAAAAAGTGATTTGCGGCAGGGACCCTGAATGGGTCAAAGAATCCGCTGAAAAATTCGGCTGGGCAGAATATGAAACTTCATGGGAAAATCTTGTGAGACGGTCTGATATAGACATGATAGACATAACCGCTCCGTCAGACGCGCACAGAGACATCGCGCTCGCCGCGGCAGACGAGGGCAAGCATATATTCTGCGAAAAACCGCTCGCTTTAACTCTTGCGGACGCCAGAAAAATGTACGAATCAGCCGAAAAAAATAAAATCAAGCATCAAATCGGATTTAACTACAGGTTCGCCCCCGCTGTTCTTCTCGCGAAAAAAATAATCGACGACGGCAAAATCGGCAAGATATTTCATGTTCGGGCAAATTTTTTGCAGGACTGGATCATAGACCCGGATTTCCCGCTTGTTTGGAGGCTTGACAAAAAAGTCTGCGGGTCGGGTTCCCTCGGCGATTTAGGCGCGCATTTTATAGATATGACAAGATTTTTAATCGGCGAGTTCGCGACTGTTATGGGCATGAGCAAGACTTTTGTCAAGAGCCGGCCTATAAGCGAAAGAATGATAGGGCTATCAGCTACGGCTTCAGCAGACGCTCCGAGAGCAGACGTAGAAGTTGACGACGGGACTGTATTTATTTCTGAATTTAAAAATGGCGCGCTTGGAGTCTTCGAGGCGACAAGATTCGCGCAGGGGCATAAAAACGATATGTCGATTGAAATAAACGGCGAACTCGGCAGTATTAAATTTATATTCGAACGCATGAACGAACTGCATTATTACAGCGCGAACGACGAGCCGGGACTTCAAGGATTCCGGTTAATTCAGGCAAGCGAAGCGATTCACCCGTATATGCACGCGTGGTGGCCGGTAGGTCATGTAATTGGCTACGAGCATACTTTTGTGCATGAACTCTATGAATTTACAGAAGCTATCGCAAACGACAAGCTGTTAAACCCGATATGCCCGGATTTTTCAGACGGCGTAAAATGTTCGCAGATTATAGAGGCAGTCGAGTTGTCATGTGAGAGAAAAGCGTTGGTTGAAGTTGACAGTTTGTAAAATTTTAAAAAAGTTAGTTGAGAGCAAAATCATGAAAAATAAAAAAATACTGAAAAAATTTATCAGCCTTTTTGTTATTGCTGCGATGGCTTTAATATTTATACCCGTATTATTTGTCAACGCCGAGGTTAAGAATAATAATGATGCGTTTTATGTGCATATTATTGATATAGGCGAAGGCGACGCGATATTAATACAAAGCCCGGATAATGAGTTCGCGCTGATAGATACCGGCAACTATAAGATTCATAAAAGACTATATGAATATTTTGACGATATGAATATAACAAAATTCAAGTATTTAATCCTGACGCACCATCATCCGGATCATGTGGATATTGCTCCGCCGATAATCAGCGATTATCCAGTTGAAACGCTTATGATGTCGTATGGCGTTTTATCTATCAATTATTTTAGCGCTTTCGCTACTAAACTGATAGAACGGGCGGCTGAAAAAAATGTCGAAGTGATATATCCAGATGTTGGCTATGAATTTACGTTTGGCGATGCGAAATTTTTAGTATTAGGGCCAAACAGCGGCGAATATAGAGACCCGAACGATTTCAGTTTGGTCATAAAAATGACGTATAAAAACAATACGGTTATGTTCACAGGAGACATGACCGAAGTTTCTGAAAACGAAGTAATAGAGTATGCCGATAAAAATAATATAGATTTAAAATGCGACGTGTTGAAAGTAGCGCATCATGGAGATAACACTTCTACATCAGAAGCGTGGCTGGCAAAAGTTAATCCCGGATATGCGGTAATAAGCACCGGAACAGAAAACGTCGAAGGTCACCCGGGTGAATCAACGATTAAAAGGCTTGAAGCGAGTAAAGCGAAAATTTACAGGACCGACGAACACGGAAGTATAATAGTAAAATTAACCGGCAGCGATATAGAAATATTAGATAAAATGCCCTCAAATGAACCGGTTGAGCCGGTTGAACCGGAACTTCCGGAAATTATTTCTGTGTCGGTTATCCCGTCGTCATGGGCGGAAGAAGAAGTTTATGCGGCTATAAAAACGGATCTTGTGCCGGAAGAACTGCAAAAAAATTATCAAAAATATATTACCCGCATAGAAACGGCGCAGATGTTTATAAATTTAATTGAAAAAATTTCAGGGCAGTCTGTTGACGGTTTTATGAAAATAAAAGGAGTTACGATAAACGCCAGCGTTTTTACTGACACAAGCGACAAAGCCGTTTTAGCGGCTAACGCGCTCGGTATCGTCAACGGCGTTGGAAATAAAAAATTCGCCCCGGACGATTTTCTAACACGCGCACAGGCCGCCGCTATTATTAACCGCACTGCGCACTTGTTAGAGATTAATACCGACGGTTATTCGCATATATTTGTCGATGTAAGCGGGCATTGGGTCGATGCTGAGCTTGGCTGGCTCGCTCAAACTGAAATCATCAGGGGGATGGGTGAAAATATATTTGACCCGGACGGCAATCTTACAAGAGAACAGGCAATAGCGATTATTTACCGCGCTTTCGCGTCACTTTCACAATAATTTGGGACGCAAAGGAGTTATGATTTAAAATGACAGATGTTTATTATACTGAGTATATCGCAGGAATACCTATCAGATTAAAAAAGCCGTTTGATTTTGGCTTTTTAAATCAATACGGCGAGGTATTCACAGTAGTCGGCAACTGGAACGGTTCCGGGAATTTATGTTTCGGAGTTAAAGATAAAAATAACGGCAAAAAATATTTTTTGAAATTCGCGGGCGCGCCGAAAGAAAAATTTGATTATATCACGGTAGACGAAGCAATCGGATATTTGAAAGACGCAAAGCAAATTTATCAGGATTTGGCTCACGAAAATTTGATAAAGTTTATCAAAGGCGAAGAAACCGGCGGAGGATATATTAATATTTTCGAGTGGACCGACGCTGAGTGTATCGGCTATCCGTCGCCTGAAACGCGCAAAAAATTTTTGAATCTGCCAGTCGATAAAAAACTGCGGGCGTTTGAAGATATATTAAATTTTCACGCTCATGTGGCTGAAACTAATTATGTCGCTATTGATTTCTACGCTGACCAGATCATGTATGATTTCGAAAATAATAAAACTATAATCTGCGATATTGACTTTTATCAGAAATCGCCGTATTACGGGGATAAAGGCTCATGGGGTTCGACAAATTTTGTGTCGCCCGAAGAATGCACTCCCGGGTTGAGAATCGACGAGATAACAATGGTCTATACTATGGGCGCGACTGCGTTTTCGATATTCCCAAGCATAGATTATAACCGTTCTATTGAAAATTGGACGTTAAATAAAAAGCTTTATAATATAGTTAAAAAAGCCGTGAGCGACGACAGAAGCCAGCGTCAGCAGTCAATTTGCGAACTAATAGACGAATGGAACACAGGAATTGACGAATATATTTAAAAGATTTTAATTGATTATTTTGAGAGGAGCGTTTTATTTTGAACGAGCGCAGAAAAAAATTTTGGATAAGAGTTCTGGTACTGCTTATGCTTGCCAGCCTTGTACTGCCGAGCCTTATAATATTAATTAACAGATAACGGCAAATAATATTAGCAGTAAAAATATTAATTTTAATTTAATATAAAGAAATAAAATAAAATCATGAATAACAAAAACGATGTTTTAAAAAAATATATTATAACCAGATACGGCAGCCTCTCTAAATTCTTAAAAAAAGAAAAGTTTTCGCCGCATCACTTAGAAATTGTGCTTCACAAAAACGATATTTTTTATGAAATAGGCATCGGCATAAAAATATGCGCCGTTTTAAATATCGACGCCGAAAGGCTTTTCTGCCACAACGAAATAATTGAATTAAATAATGATTTTCAGGAAAATAATCCGGAAGAGAGTTTATCTTTGGACGAGATTATCAAAGAAAAATACGCGCGCCTCGATGAAGAAAGGCGAAAAAAAGTGCTGGATTTCGCAAATTATATATATGAAAACGGCAACGGCAATTTATAAGAGAATCATAAAAATTAAAATTTATCTAAATTTATAAGCAACGCGGTAATGTCGGCGGGAGAAATTCCCGAAATTCTTGAAGCCTCGCCGATATTTTCCGGGCGCATTTTTTCAAGTTTTTGAACTGCCTCAATCCGCAAGCCTTTTAGGGACGAATAATCCAAATCTTTTGGGATTTCTCGGCCCTCTAATTTTTTGTGGCGTAAAATTTCGGCTTCTTCGCGTTTTATATATCCGCCGTAACGTATTTTTATCATGGCGAGTTTAAATATTTCTTCAGGAATATCGTCAGGACGCTCTGCGTCTATTTCTTTTAAATTTTCGTAATTAAGTTCCGGACGTTTTAATAAATCTATAAGCTTAATTCCAACGTTTATTTCAGAAGCGTTGTTTTCCCTCAAAATTTTATTTGTTTTGTCAGTTGGGTAAACAGTTTTATTTTTTACCCTCTCTATTTCTTTTTCTATAAGTTCGATTTTGGCTTGCAGTTTTGTATAACGCGCAGGATTAATTAATCCAAGTTCAAGCCCGTATTTCATCAGTCTTTCGTCGGCGTTGTCCTGACGCAGGGACAGCCTATATTCTGTGCGGCTTGTCATAACTCTATACGGCTCTTTTGTGCCTTTTGTGACTAAATCGTCGATTAGCATCCCTATATAAGACGAAGCCCTGTCAAGCGTAAATTCCGGTTTGTTTTGCGCTTTAAGCGCGGCGTTTATTCCCGCGATCAAACCCTGCGCGGCGGCTTCTTCGTATCCTGACGTGCCGTTAAATTGCCCTGCCCCGAAAAGATTTTCGATATTTTTAAATTCAAGCGAGCGGCGAAGCTGCAAAGGGTCGCAGCAGTCATATTCGATAGCGTATGCCGGACGCATGATTTTCGCATTTTCAAGCCCGAGCATAGAGTTTATTATTTTTTTCTGTATATCTATCGGCATAGAAGTCGAAAGCCCCTGCAAATACATTTCTTTTGTATCTTCCCCCATAGGCTCAATAAAAATCTGATGACGTGTCTTATCCGCGAACCTTACTACTTTATCTTCGATACTGGGACAGTATCTCGCTCCCGTGCCTTTTATCTGACCTGAATACATAGGCGACCTGTGGAGATTCTCACGGATTATTTCGTGCGTTTCTTCGTTTGTGTATGTGATATAGCATGCGCGTTGATTTTCGTTTGTTTTATTTAATTTTTTTGTTTCACCTGAAAAATTAATTATTTCTCTGTCGCCGCATTGCATTTCAAGAACGCCGTAATTAATGCTGTCTGAGTGAACTCTGGGCGGAGTACCTGTTTTAAATCTCATCATTTCTATCCCGTTTTGTTTTAAATTTTCAGACAGATAAGACGAACGCGCCATGTTATCCGCGCCGCTCTCGACTGAGCTGTCCCCGATTATTATATTGCTGTCAAGATAAGTCCCGCAGGCTATAATTATATTTTTTGCCTCAAATATTTCTCCCGTTCTTGTTTTAACGCCGACTGCGTGTTTTTTGCAGGGACACGATACATCGTGTCCGATGTCGGACGCCATATATGGCGTCCCTACGGATTCAAAGATTATTTCGGTTATTTCGGCTTGATAAATATCAAGATTTTTTTGATTTTCCAGAGTTTGTTTCATGAGAGCATGATATTTTTTTCTGTCCGACTGAAACCTGAGAGAATGAACCGCAGGGCCTTTGGACGAATTCAGCATTCTGCACTGGAGCATGGTTTTATCCGCGATCTTTGCCATTTCCCCGCCAAGGGCGTCAATTTCAAATACAAGATGACCTTTGCCTGTCCCGCCGATTGACGGGTTGCAGGGCATATTGCCGATTGCATCCAGAGACAGTGTAAAGATAATTGACTTTACACCCATTCTGGCAGCGGCAATAGCGGCTTCTATCCCAGCGTGTCCCCCGCCTATAACCGCGACGTCATATATATTATTTTTATTTATAATATTCATATTTTTTAATCCTGCGTTCATTTATTTTTTGATTATTTATGTTATAATAAATTCAAACCGTCAGAGTTATAAAGTCATACATAAAAAGGTGTAGCTACTATGGATAATCCGCATAAAAATCACCGCAGCCGTCTAAAAGAAAAATATAAAAAAGACGGTCTTGATATTTTAAGTTTTCATGAAAAACTGGAACTTATCTTGTTTTATTCTATACCGAGAAAAAATACAAATAAAATCGCTCACGAACTGGCCGAAAAATTCAAAGACCAGAATGGCAGATATTCTCTTGCGAATATTTTTGAGGCAAGCGATAAAATGCTTAAAGAAATAAACGGCATATCAGACCAGACTGTTTTGTATTTAAAGCTTTTAAAAGATATAACAAGACAGTATAATCTCGATATAGCGAATAAATCCACAAAAACCATAGATAAAGCATATCATGAAAATTTTCTTATCGCGCATTTTACGGGAAAACAGAAAGAAGAAGTTGTTTTAATCGCGTTAAACAATCGAATGGAACGAATATCAAGCGATGTTATATATGTCGGTTCTGTTAATTCCACAAAAGTCGATATGAATAAAATGGTGCGAATCGCTCTGGATAACAACGCTTCGGCGGTAATTATTGCGCATAACCACCCAAACGGGCCCGATTATCCCTCGCCGGAAGATTTAAATACAACCGGACGTTTGGAGAGGCTTTTTACTGAAATCAGCATAAATTTTATTGATCATTACGTAGTGTCCGACAAAAAAATATCAAGCATAAAACAAAAAAATATATACGGCTATATTTAAATAATAAAAAGAAACAACGCATAAAGAAAGTGAGTTTTTGTAAAAAAATAATGAATACGAATTTAAGAGAAAATAATAAATTTCAGCTTGTTTCTGAATTTGCCCCCACGGGCGACCAGCCGCAGGCTGTGGACAGGCTTGCCGAAAATATAGAAAAAGGCGCAAGAGAACAGGTTCTTTTGGGGGTTACGGGTTCGGGTAAAACTTTTACTATGGCAAATATAATCGCAAAACTCAACCGCCCGACCCTGATTCTCGCCCACAACAAAACTTTAGCCGCGCAGCTCTGTACAGAATTCCGCGAATTTTTCCCAAATAACGCAGTCGAATATTTTGTCAGTTATTATGATTATTACCAGCCCGAGGCTTATCTTCCCGGAAAAGATATTTATATAGAAAAAGATTCGTCGATAAACGACGAGATAGATAAACTCAGGCATTCGGCGGCATCTTCGCTTTTATCAAGAAACGATGTTATTATAGTTTCGAGCGTTTCGTGCATATACGGATTAGGCGACCCTGCGGAATATGAAAATCTCTCTGTCGGGGTACGCGTCGGAATGAAAATGCCGAGGGAAGAATTTATTTCAAGGCTTGTAGATATTAATTATAACCGCAACGATATTAATTTAGACAGAAAAAATTTCAGGGTACGCGGAGATATTGTCGAAATTATCTCGGCGGATTCAAACGACAGGGCCACGAGGGTCGAATTTTTCGGCGACGAAGTTGACAGAATCTCAGAAATAAATATAGTTACGGGGGAAGTGTTTAATTTTTTGAAATTTACGACGATATTCCCCGCTTCGCATTTCGTCGTTTCAAAAGAAAAAATAGAAGCCGCTATATCAGAAATCGAGGAAGAACTTGAAAATCAGATACAGTTTTTTCAGGATAATAATAAATTAATCGAAGCGCAGCGAATAGAAGAGCGCACGCGCTACGATATAGAAATGATACGCGAAATCGGCTATTGCAGCGGGATAGAAAATTATTCGAGGATATTCACAGGCAGGCCGTCGGGAGCAACGCCATATACTCTTATGGATTATTTTCCGGATAATTATATTATGTTTATAGACGAGTCGCACGTCTCTGTCCCGCAGGTCAAGGGCATGAGCGCGGGAGACAGGGCGAGAAAAAGAAATCTCGTCGATTACGGTTTCAGGCTGCCGTCGGCTTATGATAACCGCCCTATGAATTTCGACGAGTTTTTAAATAAAATAAATCAGGTTATATATGTCAGCGCGACTCCCGCCGAATTCGAGAGAAAACGTTCGGCCGATATTGCCGAGCAGGTAATCCGGCCGACCGGGCTTCTTGACCCTGAGGTCGAAGTAAGAAAAGTTGACGGGCAGATAGACGATTTAATCGGGGAAATAAATAAAAGAGTAGCGCAAAAAGAAAGGGTAATTGTGACTACTCTCACAAAAAAAATGGCTGAGGATTTATCTGAATATATAGAAAATTTAGGCATAAAATCAAGATATATACACCATCAGGTCGACACAATCGAGAGAATAGAACTCCTCAGGGATTTACGAAACGGCGAATATGATGTTATTATAGGCATAAATTTATTGCGTGAAGGGCTTGATTTGCCCGAAGTCTCTCTTATCGCAATACTCGACGCGGACAAAGAAGGCTTTCTGCGTTCTGACACTTCGCTTATTCAAATTATCGGGCGCGCCGCAAGAAACGTGAACGGCAAAGTAATAATGTACGCCGACAACGTGACGGGATCAATGGAGAGGGCTATAACCGAAACCAACAGGCGCAGGAAAATCCAGCAGGAATATAACGAAGCTCACGGCATAACCCCGCAGACTATAATAAAATCAGTCAGGGACATGATAGATTTGAAAGACCGCGGCAAAGAAGAACTGAGCAGATCAGAGTCCAAGGCAAAAAAACTCGAGAGCAAACTCGAAAACGCCGCACAGCTCAGCAAAAAAGACAAAGACAAGTTAATCGAGGATTTAACGGGAGAAATGCAAAAAGCCGCGAAACAGCTTGACTTTGAGAGAGCCGCTTATCTGAGGGATAAGATAAAAAGATTACGAGGGGTTTAAAATTTTACATAAAATTAAATTCGTGGGCGGCAAATAATTGCCGCCCTTACAAATTAATCTTTTGATTTTTATTTTATGATTTCTCTTATTTTTTTAATTTTTTTAATCAGGCTGTCAAAAATATCGGGTTTCACAGACTGAGCACCATCACACAAAGCTTTTTCGGGATTGTTATGCACTTCTATAATCAAACCGTCCGCCCCTGCCGCAGCTGCGGCAAGCGACATAGATTCAACTAAATCAGAATATCCCGTAGCGTGCGAGGGGTCTATCACAACCGGCAGGTGCGATTTTTTGTGCAGAACGGGAATAGCCGACAAATCCAGCGTATTTCTCGTCGAAGTCTCAAAAGTCCTGATCCCCCTCTCGCATAATATCACCTGCGAAGCCCCGCCGGATATTATATATTCGGCGCTCATCAATAATTCTTCGATAGTTGACGACAGTCCGCGCTTTAACAGCACGGGCTTTTTTAATTCCCCGACTTGACGCAACAGCGTAAAATTTTGCATATTTCTCGCGCCGATCTGTATAATATCGACTTTATCGGCAAATACGCCGAGATATTCAGGCGACATTATTTCAGTCACTATAGGCAATCCCGTCTCTTTTCTTGCCAGTTCAAGCAATTCAAGCCCTTCAAGCCCCAAGCCTTTGAACGCGTACGGCGACGTTCTGGGTTTGAAAGCCCCTCCGCGCAAAAAATCCGCTCCGGATTTTTTAACTGATTCGGCAACGCTTAAAATCTGCTCTTCAGTCTCAACAGAACACGGCCCCGCAATCACGGCAAATTCCCCGCCTCCGATTTTTCTTCCCATTATATCAAATATACTCGTCTCAGGGTGAAACTTGCGCCCGGCTAATTTATACGGCTCAGAAACACGCATTATTCTTTCAACGCATGGATGAACCATAACTTCGTCTTCCGTTACTTGCGAAGTATCTCCGGCAAGCCCTATCATTCGGGTAGATTCGCCTTTTATTTCCTGAATTATCAAACCCATAGACTCAAATTTTTGCCGTATTGGATTAATTTCGTTTTCCTGCGTGCCCTGTTTTAATATTAATATCATAATATTATATTCTCCTCAATGTTATATTAATTTCTTCAAGACTTTTCAAGATTTTATTTATCACAATATTTACTTCGTCGTCGCTTAAAGTGCGCGCGCTGTCCCTGAACGATATGGCAAACGCGACAGATTTTTTGCCTTCGCCGATTTTTTCGCCTTTGTAAACATCAAACGGCTTAGCCCACTCGAATATTTTACCGCTTTTTTCTTTTATTATATCATATATAGCGGCAGATTCTGTATTATCGTCGCAGACAAGCGCCAAATCCCTTGTCATTGCCGGATATTTCGGCAGAGGCGTATATATTTTATTATTGCTTGAATTTTCATAAAGCAAATCCAAATCAATTTCGGCGGCGTAACATTTTACCGCAATTTCAAAATTGTCTGAAACATTCGGATGAATCTCTCCGAATATCCCGTAAACTTTTTGATTGTCGCCTGACAGTATAACCGCGCTTCTTCCGGGGTGATACGCGCCTGAAAGATTATGCCCCGAAATTTCCGACGATAATTTATAATTTTTTATTCCCGCCGCCTGCATGATATTTTCAACTGTGCCTTTGATTGTGTAAAAATCATTTAATTTATCTGTCGTATCATAAAATCCGAACGACAACATATTTTTTTCAATTGCCGCATAAGCCCCCTTTTGAAATGGGGTGTCGGCAACGCCGGCGGGGGTTTGCGGAAAATATATTTTGGCAATATCATAAAAATACCCATAATCGTTTCTGTTCGCAAGATTTTTTGAAATTGTGGCGAGAGTTGATGGAAGCAAAGTCGTGCGCATTACGCTTGTATCTTCGCCGAGCGGATTTATTAAAGTTATATAATCTCTCAGAGGGCTTGTTTCCGGCAGATTTATCATATCAAAATATTTAGGTGTGACAAACGAAAAAGTATAAGTTTCATAATAGCCATTTGATATTAAAGCGTTGTGAATATCAAGCAAAAACTTCTGGAATTTATCGCGTCCGCCGCGCCTGACAGAATAACCCGTGATTTTTTCGCCGGTTTGATTTTTAATATTGTTATAACCGTAAATCCTGCTGATTTCTTCGGCTAAATTCGCCGTAATTTCCGTTAAATCACCATTATCAAAATCGCTAAGACGATATGACGGTATTACAACACATTTGTCGTAAATGAGACCGTATTCACGAGGATCGCATACTTTAAAGTCTAACTTTTTAAGAATATCAAACATTTCTTCTTCGCTTATGGACGAACCGAGCAATGCGTTTATTTTTTCAACGTCAAGGTTTGTGGCGCTGCTTTCTACGAGTGTATTATATTTGTCAATTATTCCGCTAATCACAATCCCACAGTTTAATTCTTCCACAAGTTCGCATGCCCTGTTTACCGCCTGAATAGTAAGATACGGGTCAAGTCCTTTCTCGAAATTCGCGGACGAATCAGTTCTCAGACCAAGTTTGCGCGACGTATGCCTGACTGACATCTTCTCAAAATTCGCAGACTCGAAAACTATAGTTTTAGTCGCGTCTGAAATCCCGCTGTTTTCGCCGCCCATAATCCCCGCAAGCGCGACGGGTTTGCTTTCATCTGCAATTACAAGCATTTTTTCGTCAAGTTCGCGTTCGACTGCATCAAGCGTCGTGATTTTCTCGCCGTTATCGGCGTTTCTCACGATAATCTTTTTGCCGCCGCTGCGCGGGGCGTCCAAATAATCATAATCAAAAGCGTGCATCGGCTGACCGTATTCAAGCATGACATAATTTGTTATATCGACGATATTATTTATCGGGCGTATTCCCGACGCTCTGAGTTTCGCCCTCAGCCATAACGGCGACGGCTCTATTTTTACGTCTTTTATAACTTTTGCCGTATATCTGGGGCATAAATCATAATTTTTTACTTCGACGCTCAGATAATTTTTTATGTCGTCGGCTTTATCTTCGTTTTTAATTTCGGGCGTGTGAAGTTTTAACTTCCGGCCCAAAGTCACCGCGCTTTCTCTTGCAAGACCTATCATAGAAAAACAGTCGGCGCGATTCGGCGTGATTTCAAACTCGACAACAGCATCATCAAGCAATAACGCGCTTTTTATATCCTGCCCGATTTTTATATTCTGCAAATCATCTCCCTGCAAGACTAAAATCCCGTCCTCGTCGGCATACGGAAAATCATGCAAATTCAAGCCCAATTCTTCAACAGAGCATAACATTCCGCAGGATTCGACTCCGCGGAGTTTGCCTTTCGTGATTTTCTTCCCGCCGTGAATCACAGAGTTATTCAACGCAACCGGGATAATACCGCCGGCTTTGACGTTTGTCGCCCCCGTGACTATTTGCACTGGTTCGCTTTCACCAATATCAACAGAGCATACAAATAATTTATCGGCGTCGGGATGTTTTTCTACAGACAATAATTTTCCGACAGCTATATTTTTCAATTCATCAAATAAAATTTCATAATTTTCGACTTTTGAGCCGGAGTACGTCATTTTATCGCAGTAATCCTTTATATCTTTTTTGTTTATGCTTATCGGCTCGCCGTCAAGATATTCCGACAGCCATTTAATAGAAATATTCATGTTTTTATATTAATCCTTTCTTTGTTTTTAATAAATTTTTTAAATTAAGCTGTTCAATTCTAATCTTTACCGCGCCGATATGATATCTTTCGTTGTTAAATCCGCCATGTTCGTCGCCGCCCGTTGTTATTATAAAATCATATTCACGGCAAAGTTTTACGAAAAAGTCGGTAATTTCAACAGTATGATTCGGATAATAACATTCAAAACCGTTTATGCCAATCTCCATAAATTTGACCGCTATTTTTTCACACGTTTCAAGATTTTGTCCGGTATATTCGCCGGGGTGGGCAAGTACCGCATATCCTCCTGCATCATGAATGATTTTTATCACTTCTGCGGCAGATATAAAATCTTTATTCGGCGGCGAGTCATACTTGGCGAGAAACCCAAAATAGTCCCTCACGTTATTAACAAGCCCTTTGCTTTTGAGATAATCTATACTTTCCCAACCGCCGTTTTTGCGGTTACGTTCATATTTTGAAAATTCTTCTATTGATACGCTTGCGTAATCTTCCGATATTTTTTCAATCAGTTTGATTCCCATATCCGCTAATATGCCGCGATTATAACTAAGCAATTCGTTTAAGCCTTTATCCTGTATATCAAACCCATAAGCAAGTATATGATAATCAGCGCTATCCATGACCGCTATGATTTCAACCCCTGCGATTAAATCAATATTATTGTCAGCACATAATTTATACATCTCCGGATACGCGTCAATCAACTCATGGTCGCAAATAGATATTAACGTAATATTTTGGGATTTTGCTTTTTCAACAATTTCTTCGGGGCTGAGTTTTCCGTCTGAATACCATGAATGAATATGCAAATCTGCAAACATAATATTATTTCAACCTTTCTTTGTTTTATTAAATTTTATATTGGTTACAAATCATATAGATCAGGTTCATCGTCTATAAATTCAGACGGCAACCCTAAATCATTGAAATATTTGCACATTTCCATCGGGGCATATTTTTCCGAAGAATAATGCGTGCCGCCAAGCAGATTTATTTTGTTTTTCTTTTCATATTCATGTGTTTCCCGGGAATAATCGTTTACGATAGTTAATCCTGTAATCAATGTTTTGATGTTGTTCTCCAGCATTTCATTTAGTACAAACATGTCGTTTCCACCGCCGGGACAGAGCGCGATTTTTTCGCCTTGTATATTTTCGCAGCCGTATTGATAAAGGCTTGTCTTATGCCCTAAGGTTTGCGAAAATCTGTCACGCAGCTCTCCCGTCGTTTTACAATCGGTTGTGCCAATTATGCCGCACAATGCGCCGCAATATAAAAACGCCGGCTTCTCAATATTTATTTTTAATCTGGCGGCCAATGTCCCGCACGTTGAATACCTGCCAAAATTGTCAAGTGGGTGGTGCAGGATATATATTGATATATTTCTTTCTTTAAGTTCAGCGATATATTCTTCATTCGCAGTGTAATTGCCGTTATTGTTTTTCAAATTCCAATTTGTGGGATGATGTGAAAACAGCATAGCGTTAGATATATTATCGCTTAAAAGTTTGCACAATACTTTTTCAGAAAGAAAAACGGTTGTATAAACTTTTTTTATTTCATCGGTAAAATCACACATTAAGCCCATGCCGCCGTTTTGCATGAATTCCGGGAATAAATAACTATCTAATTCCGGCATTCGGTTTGCCCAATCTATATCTTTTATGCCTTCTTTAATAAAATCGTTTTTGAGTTTGGTATAAAGCTTTTTGGCTTCCATAAATAACTCCCCCCTTAAAACGGCAAGAGCAACGCCCCTGCCCTACAAATTTTCTAAAACTGCCGCAAAAATCTCATATTGTTCTCGAACAGATTGCGTATGTCGTCAATGCCGAATTTCACCATTGCAAGCCTTTCAAGCCCCATTCCGAACGCAAACCCTGTGTAAACAGTCGGGTCAATCCCGCAGCCCGCCAATACTTTCGGGTGTACCATTCCCGCCCCGAGCATCTCAAGCCAGCCCTCGCCCCTGCATGTCGGACAGTTTTCGTTATTACCTCCGCATACAAAGCATTTAGCGTCCACTTCCGCCGACGGTTCAGTAAACGGGAAGTAATGCGGGCGCAGCCTTATTTCTGCGTCTTCACCGAACAATCCCCTGAAAACTGCTTCAAGAGTATCTTTTAAATCAACAAGAGTGATATTCTTATCCACGACAAGCCCTTCAAACTGGTGAAATACAGGCGTATGCGTAGAATCCAAATCAACTCTGAAAGTTCTGCCGGGCGCAACTATTTTTATCGGAGGTTTATTTTTTTCCATAAACCTGATTTGTACGCTCGATGTGTGGCATCTCAAAAGAATATCGTCCTCGCGTATTTCTTTTTCGTCTTTTCTGATATAAAAAGTATCCTGAATATCTCTCGCAGGGTGATTTTTAGGAGAATTGAGCGCATCGAAATTATAATACGCGTATTCTATTTCAGGTCCTTTCACGATATTAAATCCCATACCTATAAATATTTCTTCAAGACTCAGCATAATCTGCGAAATTGGATGGCGTTTGCCGGTTTCTTTTTGTTTTGCCGGGAGAGTTATGTCGATTTTTTCTTCGGCAAGTTTCTTTTCAATATTTAAACCAGCCAGTTCTTTTTGTTTTTTTGCTATTAACTCTTCGATTTTTGTCTTAATTTCGTTTGCGAACGCGCCGATCACGGGGCGTTCTTCTGCGGGCAAAGTCCCGAGTTTTTTTAAAATATCCGTGAGTTTGCCTTTTTTGCCCAGATATTTTATCCTGATTTGTTCTAAGTCCGCATCTTGATTTTTAATTTCAGCCGACGCTTCGCCTAAAATTTGCGATAATTCGTTTTTCATGATTTTACAAATACCTCTTTTCTTTTTTATTTTTAACACAAAAAAACCGCCTGCGTCCCAATAATTCTCCTGAATTATGGGACGAAGCGGAACACAAAACTTCGCGGTACCACCCAAATTTTCACTTTTTTTACTTTAGATTTGCGGCGCGCCGGGGTCGTCGCGCCCTACAAATAAATAAAAACAAAAAAGCAAACACTTTTTTAAACTTTATAACGGGGTTCAAACCGCGCGAAACTACTTAAATTTTTTGTTCAAATAAATAATTTGTTTATTTCGCGTACTCGGGAGTGAAATGCAATAATACAATCTTTCGCCGGATCTCACCAAATTCCGGCCTCTCTGTATAAAGATATTTTAATATTACGCTGTCTCCGTCATCATATTTATATTTCAGTTTAATTTATTATATCACATTATCAAAATAATTACAATAGTATTTTAAAATATTTTTCGATTCGCAAAGTGAGAATAAAAGGCTCCTTTTGAAAGGAGCTGTCAGCGTAGCTGACTGAGGATTGACAGATTTTCGGCAATCCCCCGTCAAGCTAACGCTTGCCACCCCTGACTGATTGGCGTGAACTGCATGTGAACTTACGTTCACATTCGTTACACGTTTCAAAAGGGGGGCTTTCCGCGAAATATTTTTACTTTGCGAATTGAAATAAAATATTTTTAACCCCCTTCGGCAGAGCCAATATCGTCAAGGTCAATTTCAACAGGGATTTCCTCCGGTTCAGACTCAGCTTCGGTCGGCGGTTCAGTCACAGGCTCAGTTGGAGAATCAGTCTCTTCAGGAGTCGGTTCTTCTGTCGGCGTTTCTGTTTCGGTCTCTGCTTCTGTCTCGGATTCAGTAGTCTCTTCTTCCGGTTCTTCTGTCGTAGGCTCTTCTTCGGTCGTTTCAAGTTCGGTCGGCGGTTCAGTCGTTGGCTCTTCAGTAGTATCCGGAACAGGGGGCTGAGTTTCCGGGGGTTCTGTTTCTGGAGCAACAGTAGTCGGCGGAGCCGGCGGGTCGGTCGGTCTTGGGGCGACTTGTTCGTTATTGTTATTATTTGCGGGAGTCGGCGGCTCAGTTGCTGGATTGGTTATATCTTTCGAATTTGTAAATTCTTCGTCATTTGCGGTGTCTTCTTCTATTAGATGCTCAGTGATAAACTCAACATCCAAAGTAGTCGGCTGATCTGCGCCGTCATTTGTTTCAAGCGTATTACTTTCTTCGCCGTCAAGCCCGAAATTCCCTGCGTTATCTTCAGATTCTTGTTGTTTGCCGTTAAATAAATCTTTTATATTGCTTATATCAACTGCCCGCAGTATCAGAGCCCCGAGAAAAATAATCGCCGTAATAAAAAATGCCACGACTACATAATAAATTTTATTTCCGTCTACTGCCGTTTTATTTTTCGATTTTGATTTATTTCGTGCGACATTAAAAGTTTTAAAATCAGAATCTTCAGCGGTGTCGCCGTCCAAATCATCAATTTCATTAATATCGTCGATATTTTCGATATTATCAATATTATCAATATTATCAATATTATCAATATTATCAATATTATCAATATTATCGTAATTGTCATCTATAACGCTTTTACCAGAGTTTATTGCCGAAATATCTTCAACAATATCATTTATATAATCTGTATCTCCTGCATCTTCATCAATACCGGCATTTTCAGCGTCAGCTTCTTTTTCTTTGTTTTTTTTGGTTTTTTTCTTTGATTTTTTTTCAGGTTCCCCGCCGTTTATAAAACTGTCTATAATATCCATATAAGCCATATTATCGTCGTCAGACATATCAGAATTCTCAGAATCATCCCAATCGTCCAGATCATAAGAAAAAAATATGCTCTCGCCGTTTTCGTCAAAATTCAACATATTATTTTTGCCGTACTGCGAATTTATCCCGTTGATTTTATTATATTCTTTTCGTTTGCCCTCGTCCTCAAGAACTGATATTGCCTCGTTGAGCAGTTTCATTTTTTCTTCGGCAAAAGAAGTGTCGCCCTGATAAGTATCCGGATGATATTTTTTTGCCAGCGTTTTATACGCGTTTCTTATAACTTCGATCGAAGCCGAGGGCGAAATCTCCAGCAGTTCGTAATAATTCATAACAAAAACTCTTTTCTTCCTGTATCTTAAATATCAAGAAAATATAAAAAATATAAATAAAAATTATCGCAATAAATTACATAATTTTTTGATTTTAAACATTAATATATACATTATATACTAAAAATATTAAATTTACAATATTATTTTATATTATAATTTTATTATGTGCAACATTATTCTGTTAACTCTGTATTAAATATCAGTTAAAGTATTTTAAATCAGTAATATTTATTTAGTTTATTTGGTTTATTTAATTTGATATTATTGATATTTATAAAAAAGTATGATAAAATATATAATATAACTCTTCAAAAAATTTTATGTAAAAATCAGGAGGGATAAATCTTGATATATTTCGGGGAAAACAAAGAATATATTTTGTGCGAATGCGAAACATGCAAAGGCGAAATGTATATCGAAAAAAATAATATAGCAGATGAGGACGCGTATTCATATCATCTTTATGTGCCGATAAAATGCAGGTGCGGTTCAGTCGACGAATACATAAGCAGGGCAAAAAAATCATGCCACAGAATAAAACACGAACTTTTCGCTTTATCTGATCTGCTTCATAAACAGCAGAATGTTTCAGGCAAAATAAGCGAAATAACTTCTGAATTAAATAAAAAATTCGAGCCGCCGTCGTTTTTGCAGTCAGTCGGCAAAGATTTATTGTTCGCCGTAAAAGTTTTCCTGATACTTCTCGGGGCAGTTATAGGCGTAGAAATATTTTTGTTTATTATCACTGCGCTTATGTTTTTTTTCGGCATCGCGTTTCAGGCGCCGGATATAGCTGCAAACGGCAACGAGCTATTTTATAATATAAATATATTCAAAGAACGGGGCGGCAATTTTTTATCAAGTTTCGGTTGGGACGCGGCTGTCAAGCCGTTAAACGAATACGGCGCCGATCCATCAGAAGGCTTGATTTTTGGTTATATACCCGCCGCAATAATCGGAATTATAATAATCGTGTTTTATATATTTCTCATAGTCCTTCTCGTAAGGGTTGCAATAGACGTGGCAAGGCTGACTTTATTTGCGAGCAAAGTCATGAACCAGAAAATAAAAATAAATCAAAAAAGAGAGGAATATCAGAAACAGCTCAGCGACCTGAGCGTGATATATCAGAATCTGGGCGACCAGATAAACGAATTTACAGTAATCCCAAACGATTATAAAAATATAAGGGCGGCAGACTCCATACTCAGATATTTTATAAACAACAGGATAGACACGGTAAAAGAAGCTTTAAATCTTTATCATGAAGAAGATTTCAAAAACAAAATGCTTGAATACAGCAAGGCACTTTATAACGAATCAAAACAAACCCGGAGATATACAAAAGCGCTTTACATGATGACTTCGGACGAGAATATAAAAGTTGACATAAAAGAGCCAAAAGAAGATACTTCCGGGTCTGAAAGCGAAAACGCACAAATCGGCGAAATGTTGAAAGGCGCGTTTTCAAAAATAAAAAAGCCTCAACAAAATTTAAAGAAATCAAAGAAAGTTGCAAGAATTCCCCCGCCGTCGGTTACAAACCGCGTTAATGATAAAATATCGGAGGACAAAAAGGAAAAAAATATTCCGGAAACTCCGGACATTTCAAGTGTTACGTCAAATCCGGATCAGGATTTTGATTTTGAAAATCCTGTCGAATCAGATGCAGAGCGTGACGAATTAGACGAATTGCTGACACAAAACAGCGAAAAAAACGAAACGGATGAAGTGAATGAACTAAATGACAATGATGAAGAAACCGAGAGTGAATTTGATGAATTTGGTGAATTGCAGGGAATTTTTGAAAATATCAATATTCCAGATATGCCTGAAAATATAGAAAGTATAGAAAGTATAGAAGATATTGAAAATATTGAAGAACCGAAAGAAACAAACAAAAATGACAAAGTTGATGAAATGAGCGCAGTTTTTGACGGCGTACCAATGGACGAATGATTTATATAAAAACAAAAAATTAATAGAGCGTTCGGATTTAATATGACGGACTGTTGTCATATTAAATATGATATAATAGATTTTGTTCTGGAATGATTTTCGGGACAGGTCTATTTTATTGTGAAATTATGCTTGAATAAACGAAGCGAATTTATATAATATACAGAGAGGAAGAATATGAGCAGAATAGGAAAATTGGCAGAATATATATTCGATAAAATCCATAAAAATTATGACGAAAAAACAATAGAATTGTGGGCAGTAAAATGTGCATATCATCATTTATACGGCGTATCATATATGGCATCGTTGATAGCCGCAAAACGCGGATTGAATGTCGAACTTGCTACGATGGCAGGTATGTTGCATGATATTGCATATTTTGACCCGATTGATTCTCCTGCCGGAACTCACGCGGATCTTGGGACTCTCATATCGATGGATTTATTAAAAGAACTTAATATGACATCGCAGGAAGAAAATGAAATAATATGCAGTGCAATAAAAAAGCATAGTGATAAAGATGTTATTGATACGCCGTTTGATGAAATTTTAAAAGACGCTGACATACTTGCTCATGGTCTTGGAGATGTAACCTCTGAAAATAAAGATCTTATAGGAGAACGCAGAGAAGGCAGATGGATTGCGCTCTGTAAGGAGTTTGATTTCTTGGATTATGAAAATCTGCGGATTAACTGTACCGAATAAGCAATTTCCCACATCGTCCGGCACGGCGGCAATTAAAGAATAAATTTTATAAATTAAACAGGAGAAAAACATGGATAATAAGCAATGGCTTCTCGAAAATGGAGGACCCGCAATACAACTGCGTATGGTTGCCTTGAAAAATACGAACAGTGTAGAGAATAACAGCGAAAATGCTGTTTTGGCATTGCTTGATATTGATGGAGTTCATTTGATTCTGAATAAGTTTGACGGATTTCAAACGTCGGACAGGGATAAAAAGACATTAGAACACCTGATACATTATTATAAAGATACTTGTATAGAGAGATTTTTCCCATTGGTTATGGATTTGGGATTTCGCGTAGGTATTCAAATATTCGATGAAAAGATGGAGTCTGTCGCGGATATATTTAAGTTTCTGTATGCGTATGCAGATGAAGATGGAAATTGTCATAACTATTCTCTTATGCTCCATCAACATTTCTTTATGTCTGGTTATCTGTTTCCGGAAGTAGTGGAATCTATGGAAAACAGAATAAATGCCTTACATAAAGCGGCTAAAGAAAAAGTATTCGATGTCTATCAAGATGAAAGCGAATTGCCTAAAAAACCCGAAATATGGACGGACTACGGAGTTCTAAAAGATGCAATGAATCCCTGGAACAGAACCGCCGAAAAACCTTTGCCTATGTGGTACGATATATTGGCGCTCGCTTATTATGCGGATAAATGCGCCGACCCGGAGAACGCGAAAAAAATCAACGATATTGTTGAGTATATAATCGACCCAGAGTTTCAAAGATTACCACGCGAAGCGTTGTTATATGTCAAGGCAAGACGAATGTATCACGCAGGCGGTTTTGGTGTAACGTTGCCTTTATACAAAACCGATGAACATACCGTGCCATCAAATTTGTCTGCTGCGTTTGAAATTCTTGATATTATGTCGCATTTTGAAATGGCGCGTAAATCCAAATGGTTCGGCAGTTGCCTGAACTATTTGGAGCAATTCAAAACGGAAACCGGAACTTATATATTCCCAAAAGAATACTTGAATAAAAAATACATTGATAAAGCGTTTCTTAACAAAACGAATATGTCTTTAAAAGGCGATGAACGGGAACAAATGAAACGCGAGTTGATCAGTACAATGAAAATGACTGAAATATATAATAGAATATTATAAAAAAATTTAAAAATTTATATAAATCAGTATAATAACAGCAACTGTACGTTGCTTTACATTTTATAAGCAATTTCCCACATCGTCCGGCACGGCGGCAATTAAAAAATAAATTTTATAAATTAAACAGGAGAAAAACATGGATAATAAACAATGGCTTCTCGAAAATGGAGGACCCGCGATAAAACTTAATTTGATAAGTGAAGGTTTGGCAGATAAAAATAATTACGATTTAAACGAATTAGCCGAAGAATTACTGCAAGTAGAAAAAGTAAAGACGGCACTCACATATTTCGACCAATTCAAGGATTTTCACTCTATGCGTGACCGCGATTTATTTGGTTTAATACATGGCTGGAACGAAAACAGTTTTGAGATGTTCATGCCGTTTCTTATCAATCTTGGATTTCAGGCGGGTATATCTGTATTTGACGAAAAAGCTGAATATTTGCGTAATACATACCGCTATTTAATTGCCCCCGACGAATCGGACGAAATACATTGGACGCACGTTTACGGCTTGATTATTATTTACAATTTGCTGAGAGCCGGATATTATGATGACGATATGCTTGATTACATGAGTAAAAGAATCGTAAACATGGTGGGTAAAGTCGCGGAGAATAATATATTTGACTTTTATGAAACCGACCCGTCAAAAATGAAAGGCAGATCAAAACCAAAACGGTGGCAGGATAGACCTATCATAAAAGACATACATATTTGTGAAGCCGGTGAAATGCCTCTGCCGACAAGTTATCATATCGAAGGAATGTTAAACATATATAGAAACGTCAAAGACAGCGAAACAAAAGAAAAAATCGACGGTATAATGCGGTATATTTTAAACCCGCAGTATCAAAAAACGGGCGGCAACTACGGAATACACTGGGACGGTCTGCGAAAAACATACCATTCAAGCAGTAGCGGCTGGGCTTTGCCAAATTATAGCAGCGATACGCCCTCGGCGAATATATGCTTTTTAGAAAAAATGTCTTTCTCGCCTGTTATGCGCGAATCTGAATGGTTTCAAAAATGTATGGATAATCTCGAACAATACCGAACCGAACGCGGCACATATTTATGCGAACATTTTGAGTTTATGTCTAACGTGCGTCCATGTCCATGTAATCCGAGTACGTTTTGCGATGCGTTTATTGATAAAAATGTTTTGCAGACAATCAAAAAAAGCGAAAGAAAATTTTTCGCGTTTGAGTTATGCACCACATTATATATGATTATCTTGAAAAATAGAATAGACTGTTCAAAATAAGTATTTTCTTCGTTAATATTATTTTTGTTTATATAAGTTTATTAATATAAATCTAAAAAAGGAATAAAAAAATATGCCGGAAAAACAAAATAAAAATACACTCGAAAAAATTATTACGCACTCAAAAAACCATATAACAATTAAAGGCGCAAGGGTACATAATCTCAAAAATATAGATTTGCAGATTCCCAGAGATAAATTTATAGTTTTTACCGGACTTTCAGGCTCGGGTAAATCTTCGCTCGCATTTGACACAATATACGCAGAGGGTCACAGAAGATTTGTTGAGTCTTTGTCGTCTTACGCAAGACAGTTTCTGGGGCAGCTCGACAAACCCGACGTAGATTACATCGAAGGGCTTTCCCCATCTGTTTCAATCGACCAGAAAACAACGTCGAGAAATCCGCGTTCGACTATCGGGACAATAACCGAAATTTACGATTATTTAAGACTTTTATTCGCAAGGGTGGGAGTCCCCCACTGCCCCATCTGCGACAGGGTTATACAACAGCAAACTATCGATCAAATTATCGACCAGATATTAGAGCTTGAATCCGGCAGCAGATTTTATATTTTATCGCCTGTTATAAAAGGCAAAAAAGGCACGCACGAAAAAGTTTTCGAGGACGCAAAAAAAGGCGGGTTCGCGAGAGTCCGGGTAAACGGCAGCATATATGATTTAACCGAAGAAATCAGCCTCGATAAAAATAAAAAGCACAATATAGAAATTTTAATCGACCGTCTGGTTATGCGCGACGATATTAAAACGCGTCTCACTGATTCAGTAGAAACAGCCTGCAATTTATCGGGCGGAATAGTTATTGTCTCGGTTTTGGACCAGCCCGAAAGCGAAGAACTTGTATTTTCGCAGAATTACGCGTGCGAAGAACATGGGATAAGCATCGGCGAACTTGCCCCGCGCATGTTTTCTTTTAATTCGCCGTTCGGCGCGTGTCCCGAATGTTCGGGACTTGGCGTAAGGCAGCAGTTATCGATAGAAAAACTTTTATTTGACAGATCAAGGTCCCTGAGAGAAGGGGCAATCGTGGCAAACGGATTTAAAACGATGGACAACGACACTTACGGGGAAGTAATGCTTGAATCCGTGGGAAAAGAAAACGGATTTACTCTTGATATGCCAATCTCAGAATATTCTGAAGCCGCGTTAAACGCTTTGCTACACGGAACAGGCTCTAAAGAATACTGGGCGCAGAAAGGCAGGCATAAATTTAAGTTCAGGCACGAGGGAATCGTGAACACTATAACGCGCCGCTACCGGCAGACCGGAAGTTCCGGGGTCAAAGCTGAAATCGAAAATCTCATGGAAGACGTAAACTGCCCGTCGTGCGGCGGCAAAAGACTAAAACGGGAATCGCTTTCTGTTAAAATCAAAAACATGAATATAATAGATATTTGCCTGCTGTCTATACTCGAATCAAAAAAATATTTTGATAATATCACGTTTAACCAGAAAGATTCGGTCATAGCCAGAGATATTATAAAAGAAATTCGTGAGCGTTTAGGCTTTCTCGTGAGCGTCGGGCTTGATTATCTCACGCTTGAACGTCGCGCCGGGACTTTATCAGGCGGCGAAAGCCAGAGGATAAGGCTCGCCACTCAGATTGGCTCGTCTCTTATGGGAGTGTTATATATACTCGACGAACCGTCGATCGGACTGCACCAGAGAGATAATTCAAAACTTATAACGGCTCTTAAAAGATTAAGAGACGTCGGAAATACTGTTATAGTAGTCGAACACGACGAAGAAACTATCGAACAGGCTGATTATATAGTAGATTTAGGTCCGTATGCCGGAGTCCATGGCGGTAAAATCGTGGCTCAGGGTACAGTCGCGCAGATAAAAAAATCAAAAACAGTCACAGGCGATTTTTTGAGCGGCAGAAGAAATATAAAAACCCCTAAACTTGAAGAAAGGCGCGCAGGCAACGGAAATTTTATAAAAATAATCAACGCGCGCGAAAACAATTTAAAAAATATAGACTGTGAAATCCCGTTAGGCGTATTTGTGTGCGTGACCGGAGTTTCGGGTTCGGGGAAATCTTCGCTCATCAACGAGATATTATATAAAAAACTCGCGAACGAATTAAACGGAGCTTATACGAGGGCTCGAAATTTTGACAGGATAGAAGGCACGGACGCATTAGATAAAATCATAGCTATCGACCAGTCGCCGATAGGCAGGACGCCACGGTCCAATCCTGCGACTTACACTGGGCTTTTCGCTGATATTCGTATGCTTTTCGCCGAAACTCAGGATGCTAAAATGCGCGGGTTCAAACCCGACAGATTCTCTTTTAACATGAAAGGCGGACGCTGCGAAGCCTGCGAGGGCGACGGCGTGATTAAAATCGAAATGCACTTTTTGCCTGACGTTTACGTGACTTGCGACGTATGCAAGGGCAGGAGATATTCAAGGGAAACGCTCGAAGTCAAATATAAAAGCAAGAATATATTTGATATTTTAGACATGACTGTCGAAGAAGGCGTTGAATTTTTCGCGAATATTCCGGCGATAAGCAGAAAATTAAGAACTTTGAACGACGTGGGTCTGGGATACATAAAAATAGGGCAGTCGTCAACAACTCTCTCAGGCGGCGAGGCGCAGAGGGTGAAGCTGTCGACAGAATTGTCCAAACGGGCTACGGGAAAAACTATTTATGTTCTCGATGAACCAACGACTGGGCTTCACATAGCCGACGTCGAAAAACTAATCGAAGTTTTGCAAAAATTAGTCAACACCGGAAACACAGTTATAGTTATAGAACATAATCTTGACATGATAAAAACTGCGGATTATATAATAGATTTGGGACCTGAGGGCGGGGCGCACGGAGGCGAGATAATAGCGACCGGGACTCCCGAGGAAGTCGCGGAAAACCCGAAATCTTACACAGGCCAATATCTTAAAAAATTCTTTGACAAAATAAAAAATAAATAATAAATATCGCAAGAATACAAAAACGGGGGTAAAATCCCCCGTTTTCAACATTATATCATATTAAAACTTTCTATTTTATTTTTATAATATTCGCATTTTTCTGCCATTATATGGCATTTACATATATTTTTGTTTACGGCTTTGTTTGCCAGTCTCAAAAATCTTGTTGTTTTCTGCTTTTTGCCCGAAAAGAAAAAATCCGCCAAACCGCTTGATATCCGAAATTTTATCTGATACAGGCATAACACGAACGCAGTTTTTAAAAAAGATTTTTCATATTTCTTTTTGATTTTCAAAAGCATTTTTTGCGACTTTTTTTCTGGTGTTTTTACGGGGTCTCTTTCTTTTATCATCTTTGATTTCTCCGATTTTGTTTATTTATAAATTTTAGCGGCTGTAACTATAATTAAATATATAAAAATACAATGCGCATAAAAACACATAACGCGTATAAGCCTTTTTTATATACACAATATAATAAATATTATGCGTTTTGTCAAGAGATTATTCAAAATAAAAAAATCATATAGTAAACTTTTTATGAATTAATTTCGAACTTTCTTTTAATCTCTGGAAAAAATTATCGCAATTTATAATATTTTTATCTTTTTTTCCTGTTTTTTTGATTTGTTTTGCTATATTTACCATTATATCGCACACTAATCACAAACCAGTCACAAAATATTATCTTATCGGCTTTTTATACTCACAAACCAGTCACATAGCAAATAATTTTAAAATAAAAATTAATAAAAATTTTACTTGCAATTTTTATTTACCTGTGATATAATATAATTTACTGTAAATAAATCAAGTAAAATTTTTATAAAAAATTTGATGTTTTTTGGAGGTTTAAATATATTATGGCTAATATGACTACCATTGAAATAATTTTTGGCACGGTAATTTTAGTTTTCGCCGTATTTCTTACTGTCGCGGTACTTCTTCAGCACGGTAAGACCCATCATTTGTCCGGTACTATCGCAGGCGGAGCCGAAACTTTTTTCGGCAAAGAAAAAGGCAAAACAATAGATAAAATACTTTCGACGGTTACGTCTATAGTCTCGGTTATTTTCGTAATTGCCGTCGTCGTGCTTTATGTGCTGCAAAAAACCTAAATAAAATTAATTATTTTATAAATTATAAAATTATAAAATACGGGGGAGCGGATAAATCCGTCCCCCCGCAATTATTTATTATTCAAGTTTTTCAAATATATAAACCGTATTTTTTGTGAATACTTCAACCGCAAATCCAAGTTTGAGATAAAATTCCATGTTTTCGTAATTTTCAAATCTCGTCGCCTTCAAAAAATCTTTTATCGTATATGTTTCTGTATCGCCATACGGATTGTTTACTTTAATTTTATCTCCGGGGATATTTATTTCTTTTACTATGCAATAATTCATTTTCCATACCGGAGTAAATTTTTCATTGTTTTCCGGGTCTCCTTTTGTTTTATTTTTATTTTCAATTTCGCTCCCACTTTCTAAATCAACTGCGGCATACGGGCATATAACCGGCATATTTCTTGAAAGAGCTTCGTATATTTTATCTATTAATTCGCTGTTTTTTATATTTTTATACTGCGTTATTTTATAATCAGGGAACTGCTGCGTTATTTCGCTGTAAAAATTATTGTTTGCCGAAACCGAAATTATATTTATTGCCGGAATATTTTTTATTTTAACCGGATTTTTATATTTTACGTTGTTAACTAAAGAATTTATGCTGTCGTTTATAGAAATATCAATCATATTTTGTTTTATAATCATTGTCGCCGCCGCGACAAATCCGACCGCGCATATTATACATAAAAAAATCACGGAAGATTTAAAAATTTTCACTGTAACTTTTCTCCCTGAATTAAAATAATATAAATATATTTGTATATTTGACGCTTTATATATTTAAAATGTTCTGTTGTTATAATAATATTATAATATTTTGTTTTTATTTTATCGGCAGAAAAAAGTAATATTATCTGAATTTTTAATTGTTTTGTTTTTTATATGCTATAACGTTAAAAACCCCGATGCAAAAACCGGGGTTTTTATTATACGCTATAAATAGTTTAGAAACAACAGCGGTTTCTCCGATTACGGTAATAACCGTCAAATCCCCTGTCGAATCCAAATAAACTGCATATCCCGCAGCATCTGCGCCTGCGTCTGCGGCAGCAGCCGTCGAATCTTAGAAATTCGATTTCGCCGTTTCCGTCGCATCCGCATCTGCATTCATTTTGGCAACAATGTCTGCCGTTTCTGTTTTCTATAAAATAATCTTCACCTATAAAATCTCTATCATTATTACAACAGCTCATAATATATACCTCACACTCATACTTTTGTAGTATCTCAAAAGCAACCGTATATATTATAATAAAATATTATATGTCATACCGCGAAATGCGTAAAATATAAATAACCAATATATACGGTTACACTTTTATTATATGAAAAACAAAATTATCATGTGAGGAATATAATAAAAACAAGAAGGGGCACACCCCGTGTCCCTTTGTGTTTTTATATTTTTATATGCTTATATGCTTATCGGCGTAAAACCATTATTTATCAGCGAGATTTAATACCATTAACCGCGCACAAATATCTTTAACTCTATCTGAGTTGCCTAATGATTGGCTTACCTGCTCTTTGATTATCGGGTTATCCCACGCAGTTGTCCACCACGGCATTGCCGCTCCGTCCTCTTCAAGCGCACAAACCTTGAACCCAACGCGCTTATATGAAGTCCATGGTAAGCATCCCATTACAACATTATATTCTAAAACAGATTTAGAACCTCCATGAGCAATAATACCGGCATATTGATGTTCTCGCGCCCATTTTACCGAAGCGTCAAGCAGAGCTTTCCCTATTCCTTTGCCTAAATATTCCCGGTTGGAATCATGCGTATTTACTAATCGGCCTACATGAAAACAAGCGTGTCCCCAAACAGGTCCATTAAATATTATACCCTTTGCTTTTGCCGCCAATAAAGGCCATCCAAGCGGCCAATCCTCCAGCCGCTTCCTGCCGTACTCCGGAAATAACGCATCGTCCCAGTCAGGTAAATCAATTTTATAACAATGGAGCGACCCCACGCAAACAGAATCAATCCACGCTCCGAATCCAAGAATTTTCTGCAACTCGAGTATTTTTAATTGAACGTCCCGATTTTCCCAACAGTCTTGATTAACGCTATCAAGATTTTCGATTGTAATAGGCTTAATTATATATTTTAATTCATTCATGTTTTATTTCTCCTGTATATTATATAAATTCTCTACGATTTAATAAACGCTTTCGACGCTTCGTACATCATGTATATGTCAATCTTCGACGCTATCTCAAACGGCGCGTGCATAGATAATATCCCGACTCCCAAATCCACTACGTTTATATTTAGATTTGCTATATACGCCGCAACAGTCCCGCCGCCGCCCTGATCTACTTTGCCAAGTTCAGAAGTCTGCCATAAAATATTATTATCGTCAAATATCTTTCTCACATAATTCACAAATTCCGCGCTCGCGTCGGACGAACCCGATTTACCCCTTGAGCCAGTATATTTTGTAATAACCACGCCGTTGTTTATAAACGCGGCGTTTCTTGTCTCGTACACTTCGGCGTAATTGGGATCAAAAGCGGCGTTTACGTCTGCTGATAAGCATTTTGAGTTCATGAAAGTTTTAGATTTGCATACATTCTGGGAATCCGCCATGCTTTCAATAAAATGCCTGAATATATGCGACTGCATAGAAGTATTCCCCTCGCTGCCTATCTCTTCTTTGTCGGCTAAAATAACAGCCGAAGTTTTATTTAGATTTTTGCACTCAACAAGAGCCATGACCGGCGGGTACGCGCAAACCCTGTCGTCCTGACCGTAAGAGCCTATCATGCTCCTGTCAAATCCTACGTCTTTTGCTTTTGCAGCAGGTACAAGCGAAAGCTCAGCCGAAATAAAATCGCTCTCGGTTATACCGTATTTTTCGTTTATGATATTTAATATATTTAACTTGATTCTTTCAGATATTTTTTCTGTTTTTTCTTTGTTTTTTTCGCTTGAATTATCAGTAAACTGCCTGCTCCCGACAAGTATATTAAGCCCCTCGCCGTTAAAAGCGTCCGCGAGATTTTTAGCGTACTGGTCTTTAGCCAAGTGAGGTAATAAATCAGTTATGCAAAATACCGGATCGGTTTCTTCTTCGCCGATTTTAATATTAACAGACTCGCCGTTTGATTTTATTATAACGCCGTGCAGCGCCAATGGAATAGTCATCCATTGATATTTTTTTATGCCGCCGTAATAGTGCGTCTTGAAGAACGCGAACCCGTTGTCTTCATATAAAGGCCGCTGTTTTAAATCAATTCTCGGGGAATCAATATGCGCGGCGATTATATTTACGCCGTTGTCAACCGTTTTTTCGCCGATTCTTGCGGCTAAAATATATTTCCCGCTATTATTTATATAAACGCCGTCGCCGGGGTTATATTTTTTGCCGAATTCATACGGCTTGAACCCGTTTTCCTCAAGAATCTTAACCGCTTCATTCGCGGCTTCCCTCTCCGTTTTGCCATTATCAAGATATTTTTTATACCCCTCGCAGAAATCATACGCTTTTTTTATTTTTTCGCCGTCCAAAACTTCATATCCCTGTTTTGCCTTATAAAACAATTTTTCTTTTAAGATTTCGCCATTTGATTTTTCCAGTTTTTCTTTTTCTTCCATAATACAATATTTCCCCCGCTTTCAATTATTTTAATTTTTACTGAAATACAGTCTTTTATATGCTTCTATATTTTTATTTACTTTTTTTATATAATTTCTTGTTTCTTCAATAGGAATATACACGATTTCGTTATTTATTATATATTCGGGATTATTCAGCCAACTGTTCCTTACCCTGTTAGGTCCCGCGTTATACGCTGCAAACGCTATATCCCAGCTATTAAATTCTTTATATAAATAATTCAAATAATATGTCCCGTATTTTATATTTGTATTCGGATCATATAAAAGCCCTTCGGATAAATTTTCCCCCTGCCTTTTCATCAGCCAGTCAAAAGTATCCGGAGTTATCTGCATTAGCCCTATTGCTGAGTGCGATTCGGCGTCGCTCTTAAAACTGCTCTCGGCTTTTATCACTCCGTAAATTATTTCTTTTGGGACATTATATTCTTCAGAATATTTTTCAACAATATCTTCATACATCAACGGGTAAGATCTTTTTTCAATACCCGTAACAATTTTATCGTAAGCATATCCCAAACCTATCGACGCAATTATTATAAATATAATCGCTATCGTATTTTTTGCCGCTTTATTCATGTTTTAATTTTCCTTAAATATAATTAAATATAAAATTATATATTTTTAAAACCTGTACATAAACATTGTTATAATCCGAATTATTATATATTATATAATCTGAATTTTCAACAAAAAACTCGTTGCTTTTCTGATTTTTTATTCTCGTTTCGGCTTGTTCTTTTGTGATGCCGTCGCGTTTTATTATCCTTTCGGTTCTCTTTTCCAAATCTGATATGACAGAGATTATAAAATCGCATTTTTTGTCAAAACCGCTCTCAAAAAGCATCGGCGCGTCAATTATAATTGCATTTATGCCCCCGCTTTCTGCCTCAATTATAATACTTTCACACTCGCTTAATATATATTTATGCGTTATTTTATTGAGCATATCATGATTTACTTTTGAAGAAAACGCAATTTCCGCAAGTTTTTTCCTGTCAAGCTCTCCGTTATTATCTAATATATCACCCGAAAAATTTTCAACGAGTTCCCTCAGGCATTCGCTTGATTTTTTTGTCACTTCCCTTGCGATTTTATCCGTGTCTATAGATTTTATCCCGAAACTCAGGAACGCTTTGCAAGCTTCGCCTTTGCCAGCTCCGCTTCCTCCGGTTAATCCTATTATTTTCATAATTTTATAATCTTCCCGCCGGCGGCTTTTATAAGCCTGTTATATACCGCTTCGCCCACGCCGGTCTTTTCAGGCTCGACAGAATATATAATATCTACCCCAATCATATTAAATTTATTAAGCGCGTCAAATAAATTTTTTGCCTGTTCCCGTAAATTATTTTTCGGTCCGATAGATATTATAGAAATTAACGCTATATTTTTATTATCCTCAAAATATTCAAGAAATTCGTCGAAACATAAAAAGCCTGTTTTATTATTTTTATTATAAATTTCTTTTTTTATAAAATCAATTATATTTTTTTCGTCTCCCGACAGTACATAAAGCGGCGCGTCGGGTGAATAATGCGTATATTTCATTCCGGGCGAGCGCGGCGGCTCAAGATTATCTGCGTTTTTTTGACGCGCAATGCGCGCCCCTGCAGTATATAAATCCTCCCGCGTTATATATCCGCTTCTTAAAATATTCACGCTTTCGTCAGAATTAAACGAAATAACAGTCGATTCAAGGCCTATCTCGCAGTTTTCGCCGCAGATTATAATATCAACTTTGCCGTTTAAATCTTTTATCGCATGTTCCGCGTTCGTGGGGCTGGGTTTGCCTGATAAATTAGCCGACGGCGCGGCGACTGGCACCCCCGCAAGTCCGATTAATTTTTTCGCCGTATTATTTTCCGGCATTCTTACCGCGACTGTGTCAAGCCCCGGCGAGGCGCAATCCAAACTTTTATCTTTTTTCTTTAACACGAGAGTCAACGGCGCGGGCATAAATTTTTTTATTATCTTTTCGGCAGTTTTAGTCACTTCAGCGTATTTATATATATCTTTTATATTTGCGACGTGGACAATCAATGGATTGTCAGGCGGTCTGCCTTTTGCCTCATATATTTTTTTAACGGCGTTTGCGTCAAGCGCATTTGCCCCAAGCCCGTAAACTGTCTCCGTCGGGAAAACGACAAGCCCGCCATTCTTTATAATTTCCGCGGCTTTCCGCAATTTTTTCAGTTCTTCGGGATTTTTTATATTTTTTTCGTCTATTTTTATTATTTCTGTTGCTATCATTATATAAATTTACCGTTTTTATTTTTTATATTTAACTTAATTTTGATTTACAGATTTTTTTGATATTCTTGATATTCTTTTTATAGTTTAAATTTACCGTTTTCTATGCTTTTATTATTGCTTTTTCTTAAATATCTGTCCGCCGGTTTTTTATTAAACCTGACATAAGTTTTCCTGAATAAAGTTACGCCGTATATATGATAATCTATTGCTATATAATCTATTTTTTCTTTGATTTTAAAATACAGCGTATATGCGATAAGCGTCAAATCAAACGCCATAAAAAACGACATGAAAAATAACATAGTCATATATCCCGCGTCCACTTCTTCAAACGGCGTCCCGCCATTAATAAAAATATCTACAGGATCGAATATGCACAACAGAAACATAAAGCTATATACGATAATTAACGGCACAATATATATCACAGCCGTCTGCCATATTTTAAACGCTTCCCTGCAAAAACAAACGGGAAATATCGGGAGCGATTTTTCCTCAAGAGTCTTCAGCCGCGCGCTGTTTTGCCTGTCATTACAAAATAACAGCGTCATGACAAGTTTCAAGCCAAAATAAAAAAACACAGCGAATATCAGTTCTATAATATACAACGGTATCTTGCTTGAGTCCGCGTCAATATCTATCGGCGAGCCGCCTGTTTTTGCTCTAACCGGAGAATAACCTATCGCCGCAGTCAGCGCGATATAGGTGCCGATTATCATCAGAACAGTAAAAATCAGCCATAATATATTTATCATACGTCTTTTGGGGAATCTTTCTTCCACAGAAAAACCCTGTTCGCGCAGTTCGTGTTTTTTCATATAAATATACCCCCTTTTTTGAACCATTGGAGTAGGGCGCGGCGACTCGACGCGCCGCAAAAACAGATTTATATTGGTATATTGGCGAAAATCCGCGGCGTGTCGGGGTCGCCACGCCCTACTTCCTGTTTTTTCCCGTTTCTCAATTGCCTAATTTATATATTTTATTTATTCATTTGTTCACGATTAAATTTCTCCGCTCCTTAGCTTTTCCGCTGTATCAGCCGTTATCAGCGCGTCTATTATATTGTCCAGCGTACCGTCGAGAACGCTGGGCAGATTATATAAAGTCAGGTTTATCCTGTGGTCTGTAACTCTGCCCTGCGGATAATTATACGTCCTTATCCTCTCGCTTCTGTCGCCTGTCCCGACCTGACTTTTTCTTTCGGACGCGATTGCGCTTGTCTGTTCCTCCATCTTTTTTTCATATAATTTCGTCCTGAGCAGTTTCATTGCTTTGTCTTTATTTTTCATCTGGCTGCGTTCGTCCTGACATTCTATGACTATCCCCGACGGCTTGTGTATTAATCTTACGGCTGAGTCTGTTTTGTTGACGTGCTGTCCCCCGGCTCCGCCAGACCTGTGGGTTTCTATTTCTATATCGGCCATGTTTATCTCGACTTCGACGTCTTCTGCTTCAGGCAAAACGGCGACTGTAACTGTCGATGTGTGTATTCTCCCCGAAGATTCTGTATCAGGCACCCTCTGTACCCTGTGAACCCCGCTCTCGAATTTATAGCGCGAATACGCGCCGTCGCCGTCAATTTCAAACACTACTTCTTTATATCCGCCAAGCCCCGTCGGATTTTCCGACATTATTTCGTATTTATACCCGACGCTCTCGGCGTACATCGTGTACATTCGATAAAGCGAATGCGCGAACAAAGCGGCTTCTTCGCCGCCTGCTCCCCCGCGTATCTCGATTATTACGCTCTTGTCGTCATTCGGGTCTCTGGGCAATAACAAAATTTTGAGTTCTTCAAGAAGCCTTTCTTTGTCTGATTTGCATTTTTCAAACTCTTCCTCAACCATTTCTTTCATGTCCGGCTCAAGCGATTCTCCAAGCATTTCTTCCGAATCTTTCAGGCCTTTTTCGGCAGCTTTATATTCTTTGAATTTTGTTATTATCGGCTCTAACAATTTGCGGTCTTTCATGAGTTTTTTCATGAGTTCCTGATCAGTCACAACTTCAAATTGCGTGATTTTTTCATCTATCTCTTCATATTTTTTTTCGGCTTCTATTAATTTTTCAAGCATATTATAATTATTTTTCTCCTTAGATTTAATTTTAATTTAGCATTTACTGCACGATCTTTTTTATCATTTTCTCTATTTTAAGGCGGGGAAACATTACTTCCCTGCCGCAATTATCGCATTTTATTTTTATATCCGCGCCGACTCTCAAAACTGTAAACACAAAAGACTTTTTCCCGCACGGATGATTTTTTTTCGTTTCTATCTTATCTCCAACAGATAAATTCACGTTTTACCGCCCTGCTATTTTATAATATATAAAATATAAATAAAATTTTTAATTGTAGGGCGACCCTCGCGGCCGCCCTTGAAGTTGCTTTTGATGAAGAAAAAGCTTATTTTGAACAGGACTTACTCAAAATATAAGTGTTTCTTTTGAATGGCCTGCCGTCAAAGGTTACGCAATCCTCGTTTTCCAGCAGCAACTGCATACCGAGCCTCTCTATCTCAC
>WRHM01000004.1 GCA_009783265.1 Oscillospiraceae bacterium | reverse complement strand
GAGGAGGGGAGGAGGAGGGGAGAGGATAGAGATGCGGATGTGCGTCCCCCTTTTTTTATTTCTTTTTTGTTACTTTTTGTGAAATGACAAAAAGTATATTATAAATAATAAAAATTTTTATATTGAATAAAAAATAAATCTGTGCTATAATTAATATATAAAAAAATATATTTTATATTGAAGGATAAAGATATATGCTTGATGAAGAAGTTTTTGAGTATTACGCTCCGTTTATACGCGAATTTATTTACAAAAGCGGCTGGGATGAACTGCGCGAGGTTCAGATTGAAGCCGGAAAAGTTATTTACGGTTCTGAAAATAATATGCTTTTATGCGCCGGGACTGCTACGGGAAAAACCGAAGCAGTTTTTTTCCCTATAATATCACAGATGGTCGAAGACCCTCCGGAAAGCGTCGGCGTTATATATATCGCCCCGTTAAAATCTCTTATAAACGACCAGTTCTCGCGCCTTGACGTTTTGCTTGAAGAAGCCGAAATCCCCGTGTTTCACTGGCACGGCGACGTTTCTCTGTCGCATAAATCCAAACTTCTCAAATCCCCCAAAGGCATATTGCAGATAACCCCCGAATCTCTCGAAAGTATGCTGATAAACCGCAGCAACGATTTACCCAGAATTTTCGGCGATCTGCGCTTTATCGTAATCGACGAGATACACACTATGCCCGGAGTTGACAGGGGTAATCAAATTATATGTATTTTACAAAGACTTGAGCAAATAATAGAAAAATCGCCCCGCCGTTTCGGGCTTTCGGCAACTGTCGGCGCACCCGAAGAAATCGCGGATTGGCTGGGACTTGGAAGCAACCGCGAATGCGATATTATCCAGATAAAATCAGCCAAGACAAAATGGAGGCTCGCGATAAATCACTTTTTTATCGCGCCTCAGGCAGATACGACCGAAAGCACCCTGACTTTAGAACAGCAGCGTTCTTATGTAGGGCGCGACGCCCTCGGCGCGCCGTCAACAGAAACCAATGCAGAATCGGATTTGCAGCGTGCCGAGGGTGTCACGCCCTACGATGAAAATGCGGCATATCCCGAATATGACAAATTCGCCGAGTTTATCA
The DNA here is from genome assembly GCA_009783265.1 of Oscillospiraceae bacterium. Classification (GTDB taxonomy): domain Bacteria; phylum Bacillota; class Clostridia; order Oscillospirales; family WRJC01; genus WRJC01. The sequence continues at coordinate 187,115 of WRHM01000004.1, read as the reverse complement.
AAGAGGACGAAGGATTTGCATATATGTATGATTGCGCGACGGAGAAAAAAAGCCTGATTTTCACAAATTCACGCGAAGAAGCCGAGTTTGTCACGGCGACAATGCGAGAATTCGCGAAAAACCGTCATGAAGACGATATATTTTATATTCATCACGGCGATTTGTCAGCCTCGATACGCGAAGAAGCCGAGCTTGTTTTAAAAGACGAAGAAAGACCGGCCGTGGGAATTGCGACAGTAACGATGGAACTCGGCGTGGATATAGGCAGATTAGAGCGGGTCATACAGGTTTCTTCCCCAAATACTATATCTAACTTTTTGCAGCGTCTCGGACGTTCGGGAAGACGCGGCGACCCGTCTGAAATGATTATGGTTTTCAGGGAAGAAGAACCCCTGCCGACTGCGACGACTCCAAAATCTTTGCCTTGGGAGTTTCTAAAAGCTATCGCAGTCACCCAGTTATATATCGAAGAAAAATTTATCGAGCCGCCTAATCTAAAAAAGATGCCGTTTAGTTTGTTATATCATCAGACAATGAGTTTTGTTGCGTCTTTCGGTGAGATAACCCCGAAAGATTTAGCGGATAAAATGCTGAGTTTCAGCCCGTTTAAAGGAGTTTCGAGAGAGCAGTTCAAGCAGTTATTATTTTCTCTGTTACAGCACGATCATTTACAGTTTGTCGAAGATTCAAAAGAAAAGAGCGTTATAATCGGGTTAAAAGGCGAACGGATAATAAACTCTTTTAAGTTTTACGCCGTTTTTCAGGACGTCGAGAGTTTTACTGTCAAATGCGAATCGCAGGAAATCGGCACAATAACAAAAAGCCCTCCAGAGGGAGAAAGATTCGCACTTGCGGGCAGGACTTGGGAAGTTATCGAGCTTGATATGAAACATAAAATAATATATGTTAAGAAAGTCGAGGGTAAAATGACGATAGAATGGCCCGGCGAATACGGCGTGATTCACACAAAAATAGTCGAAAAAATAAAAAAAATTCTTGAAGAGGACAAAGTTTACCCGTATCTTTTGGAGAGCGCGCAGAAAAGATTGCAGGAAGCCCGCGATATTGTGAAAAAAACTAATTTGTTTAAATACCCTATCGCGCATTTAGGTGGATATTCTTACGCGTTTTTCCCGTGGCTCGGGACTGTCTCGTTCAGGACTTTGCGAAGATATATAAAAACAAATATGTCAAAGCAGTTTAAAATAAGCAATCTCGAGTTTGACGGCTGTTATTTTTTCGAGTTTAAAATGGAAAACGGCTCTGATTATGATTTTATAAAATATATGTATGACGATATTAAAAGAAACGGCATAGACAGGGAATCACTGGTCGGCATGAACGAAGATTTCGCGCACGCAAAATACGACGAATATATCCCCCAGCATTTACTGCGCGACGCTTATATCAGCGATAATCTCAGGACTGACGAGATACAGCACAGGATAAGCGAATATTTAGAGATGTATTGATTGATAAAACAATATATAATTAACGGAGGTTTTTTTATGCAGGAATATAACAGGGAAATTTTAATTGATGAAAGCCAAAGATACGAAATACACGACGGGAAAATATACTACATGGCAGGAGCTTCAACGGGTCATGGCAACGCAACAGGAAATATTTTTAATATTTTCAAAAATTTTCTTAAAGGTAAAAAATGCAGGGTGTTCAATGAAAGCGTGAACGTTACTTTTAAAAATAATTTCCGGCAGTTTCTGCCCGACGTTAAAATCGTATGCGACCCTAATAAAATTAAAGACGACGGCATACATGGCGCACCCGATTTAATAGTAGAAGTCATATCCAAGTCCACCGCAAAATATGATAGGGGCTATAAATTAAAAGTATATGAACTATACAGAGTAAAAGAATATTGGATTATTGACATCAACAGTAAAAACATAGAGGTCTATTTGTTAAAAGAAAACAGATTGGAACTTGATAATATATATCATCATTATTCAGACGAAGAAATCAAAACAGCCGGAGAATACGCAGAATGTGAACTTGAAGTGCCTGCTGTTAAAGCAGAAATAGAACTCATAAAAATCAAAACTATGAAAACGTTTTTATTCGGCAACGATTTAATTATTAATATAGCGGATATATTTGAAAATATAAATTAAAATTAATCTCTATCTCTTCCCCAATCTTGCCGCAAATCCCGTCAGAAGCATAAAAATCACGCTCGCCGCAACGATTCCAGCACCCGTCGGTATATCAAATAAAATCGACGAGATCATGCCCAGCGTAAAACAAATTACTGAAATAACTGATGAATTTATTATCAAATTTTTAAAACTGCGCGATATTTTCTTCGCCGTCGCCGCAGGGATTATCACAAGGCTTGATATTAAAAGAGTCCCCATCATTTTCATGCCCACGACAACAGTCAGCGCAGTCAGAAAAGAAATCAAAAACTGATATAAAGTCACGTTTATTCCCGAAGCCGACGCAAAAGTCTCGTCTACGGTTATAAAAAATATCCTGTTATAAAACAAAACAAATAAGCTTATCACTATAACGGCTAAAACAAGGCTTATGATTATATCGGCTGAACTTAATGCGAGGATACTGCCGAACATATAATTTGAAACGTCTATGTTGAAGCCTTTTTTTATCGAAATCAAAATACTTCCGACTGCTATCGAAGAAGCGGCGACTATTCCCAGAGCAGTATCGCCCTCGACGCCTTTTTTCTGGCTGTAAGCCATGATAATAAACGACGCGATAATTACAGCCGGCACAGACACCGTCATAATCGGTAATCCAAAGGCAACGGCTGCCGACGATGCCGCGAAGCCCACGTCGGCAAGCCCGTGGCCGATAAGAGAATAATGCTTTAATACAAGAATAACGCCCAGAAGCGCGGCGCACAGCGATATTAAAATCCCTGCGCCAAAAGCGCGGGCCACAATCGAGAGTTTAAAGCTTTCGATTAATTTATTAAAGTTTGAAGATAGTATATCAATCATAACAGACGATTCAATTCCTCTTATAATTTTTTATTTATTCAGGATTTAAAGATATTTATTTTGTGTTTGCCGTTTTCCATTCGCTTATTAATTCTTTGATTGTCTGATGCCGTTGACTTCTCTGTTCGTTTATAGCTTTTTTCGCGATTTCATATAATTCGCTGCTCAAAGTCCATTTTTCGCGCGAATCTTTATCATTTTCAGCGAAAAAATAAAACGCGACCGCTCCCATTGTATAAACATTGCTGGTTTCATTAATTACCGAGTAACCCCTACATTCCTCAGGCGATTTGAAATTAGGATCGCCCCATATTCCGCTCCAGCCGCTTATTTGGCATTGTTTTGCATAAAAATCAATATCGCAAAAAGCGAATTTGCCGTTATCGAAATTGTAAAGAGTAGAACCGTTATTAAAATCAATCGCCACATATCCGCAAGCGGCAACATGGCAGTGAAACTCAAGAATTCCGTTATAAACGCGCAGTTTTTCCCTGTCTGGCAGAGCCAGAAATTTTTTTTGCATCTCAGGGTGCATATAACCGCAGCCTTCCCCGTCAAACCAATCGTAAACCGCAATAAATCCGCCGCCGGTTTCTTCAGCGTCTATTTGATTGATTAGCAATCTATGTTTTAATTCTTTATATTTTGGCACGGTAATTTTAAGCGCTGTTATCGTATCTTCTATGTTTGGATTTGTGGCGGCAAAAGTCTTCGCGCCCGCAAATTTAAGAAAATATCGTTTTCCCGATTTTTCCACCCCAAAACATACAGCTCCTGAATATGAATTATCAAATACTCTGAATACTTTTCCGTATTTGCCTATAAACGAAAAATCATATTCTTCTTTCATGCGAAAAGAAACGCCGTCCACAGTTTGAACCACCATAATAAATTTTCTCAAACTTTCACTAAAAAATTTGTGTTTATTTATTTTTTAAATAAATCTGCATATTTAAATATTCTCTTAATTTCCCCGTTCTTCCCATTCTTTTGCCGTGCCGTAAAATAAAATCCCGGCGTCCATTTCGATTATATGCTTCGCGTATTTCTGAACGTCGTGCAAATCATGCGTAATCATCAAAACCGTGACTTTGTGTTTATTATTCAAATCGTATAAAAGCTCGTAAAAACTGTCTACTGTATTATTGTCAAGTCCCGCACACGGCTCGTCTAATATCAAAAGCTTTGGATTTTTGCATAAAGCGCGCGCAAGCAAAACTTTCTGCTGCTGCCCTCCTGACAATTCGCCGAACCTTTTTTTTGCAAGCCCGGTTATTTTCAAACGCTCCATTGCATAATTCGCGGATTTCACGTCGTCTTTTGAATAAAACGCCGAAAATAAGCCTTTTGATTTTTTCTGCGCGCCTGTCAAGGCGATTTCCTTTACAGTTGCGGGAAAATCAACAGGTATGCTGTTTATCTGCGGCAGATACGAGATTTCACCGCGTTCTACGCCATAATCTATTGTCCCGGACGAAATCGGCGCAAGCCCCAGTATGCCTTTGATAAGAGAGCTTTTCCCTGAGCCGTTCATTCCGACGATACAGCAATAATCCCCGTTTTCTACAATAAAACTTACGTTCTTTACCGCAATATTTACTCTTGAATTTCCTGAATTATCAGAATTATAATTAGAAGAATATTTTATCGTCACCCCGTTTACTTTCAGCGCAAAATCCATCAACATTAATTCAATCCTTTTTTGAGATTCTCTATATTCTTGTACATTATATCCAGAAAAGTAATACCGCCGTCAAATTCGCTTTTAGTCACGTTGTGAGCGGTAGAAAAAAGATAAGATTTTCTTCCCGTTTCTTTAGCGATAGCCTTTGCGACCTGATGCGCTGACAATTCTTCGTAATATACGCACGGGATATTATTTTCTGTCATAAAATTAACTACATATAAAATCTTTGCCATGCTCGGCTCGGCATTTGTCGAACATGAATCATAAGCCGTGACATAATCGAGATTATAACGCCGCAAAAAATAAATATAAGAAAAGCGTCCGCCGAAAACTATAATATTGCGTTTGGCGTTATCTATAACTTCAAATATATCGTCGTCTAATTCTTTTAACCGGTTTATGTAATTTTCGGCGTTTTGCGAGTAAAACTCAGCATTTTCAGGGTCTTTTTCACACAGAGCGTCGGCTATGTTTTCGACCATTTTGATTGCGAGTGTGGGATCGAGCCAGATATGCGGATCAGCTCCGTGTTCATGTTCATGATCTTTTTCTGCCTCATTATTGTCTTGAATAAGCTCTATATTTTTTGAGCAGTCCACAATAACAAGATTATTATTTGTCACGCCTTTTATTATAGTTTCAGCCCACGGCTCCATGTTTTCCCCTGTATATATAAACAAATCGGCGTTATATATATCGAGAATATCGCTCGGTTTAGGGTCGTAAGTGTGGCTTTCCACTCCGGGAGGGAGCAGAAGTTTTATATTAGCTTTGTCTCCCGCGATTTGCCTTGCGAAATCATACTGCGGAAAAAGAGTCGCGGTTATTTTTAATTTGCCGCCGTCGTCACCGTTATTATTATATTCAGCTTCAGTAGACATGCACGACGTCAAAGCAAATATAATATTACAAGCGAAAATCATAATCATCAAAACAGCAAAAATTTTATTTTTTATATATCTCAAAACAATCACCTTTTAACTTTAAGTTCATAAATTAATTATAAGATTTTTTTGCCAAAGCCCTCTTTAATTTTAAAGAGGGTGGCACGCGAGATTTGCGAAAATCACTGTGAATTTGCGTTTGACCCGCGTGACGGGTGTTTTAGTTTCCCCTCACAACATAAAGAGGGCAGGGATTTAGGTTCGATTTATCCGCACGCTTTTATTTAATCTCCCGTACAATTCCTGCACGTTCCGTAAAATACAGTTTTGCGCCCGTCGATAAAAAATCCTTCGTTGGTTTTTATATCGCCGAACATTTTTTGAAGGTTATCGTTTTCAAAATGTTCTATCTGTCCGCATACCTGACACATCAGATGAAAATGCGACAGGCATGGCTCGCTGCCGCCTAAATACTGATAACAGGCGGGCTGCTGTTCTGATATTATATATTTTTTCACAAGGCCGCTTTCTTCCAATCTGGCAAGATACCTGTAAACCGTCGCTTTTGCGACGGGCATTTTTTTCTTTTTCAAATAATCTGTTATATCGTCGGCAGTCATGTGATCACCGCTTTTTTCCTGCAGGCATTTTAAAATAACAGATTTTTGTTTTGTATTTCTTTCGCTCAATTTATTTTACGCTCTCTTTCATGTCGAATAATATCAAAATATTATTGAAACTAAGTCTCAATTTCAATAGCAGTATTATAATAACAGATAATTTAATTTTTGTCAATAGGCTTTTATAAAATTTATGATTGACATATCAGGATAAATTTAGTATAATATATATCAGCAATTTAAAAATTAAATGTAAATTATAAATATAAAATTTTAATCAAAAAAGGAGAGTGTATTATAACATGAAATTCAGGATAAAAACGCTTTTTAAATTTGTTGCTTTAATTTTGTGCATTGCCATGATTTTGCCGGTGATTATTGCGTGCGGCGACAAAGCCGAAGAAGCCGACAAAAATACCGAAGCGGCAAACAACGCTGCCGGCGATGGCGATAACAATGCGGCAACTCCCGAACCCACACCTGCACCCGCACCGGAGCCTACTCCCGAACCTGAAACAGAGCCTCCGACTGAGCCTATTGACCCGAATCTGCCGTATTATGAATACTTAGACGAAGAGTTTGCGCGTTTCGGATTTACCGGCGGCGACAGGATCATGGGCGATACCGAAGAAGAAGTAAACACGAGCGCGTTTCACGCAAAAGACTGCTCAAGAACAGCATTGGACATCTCAGGCGACGGCGTGCCTTTCGAGTACGCTTACAGATATGAAATCACTTCTCTGCCTAATCCTGAGGATGAATTCTGGCAGAAAGCGTGCGAAGCGAACTTCAGGGCAGATAAAACTCTTGCCGAAAGCGATATAATCGCAGGCTGCGTATATGTCAGGGACGGCGGCGGCGAAAATCCCGCGCAATTTTATTTCGCAATAAAAACCCCCACAAACGACTGGGGTTCAGAGGGCGATATGAATATCGCGTTAATGGAACTTGAATCCGGCGGCGGCTGGCAGAAAGTGTATTTTTACGGCGAATCTTCATGCGACGAAGACCCCGCGTCAACTGCTTTATTTGAATTATTCTTGGGATATGAGCCCCATTCTATCGACATCGGCGGAATTTACATGATGCGTTATCCATCGACAGGCGAAAACATGAAAGCAACGATGAAGCTCGATAAAGCAAATTAAATATTATTTTTTAATTGACAAAAAATTAACAATATTTTTTGTTAAAATAAAATATTTCGCTTGACAAACTATTTGTTTTGTGTTATATTATTAACAATAAATATATTCTCGATGATGGAGAAAAGCTTTTTGGTATTTTCAGAGACCCGGTGGACGGTGCGAACCGGGAATAACATGAAGCATAATTCCGCTCCGGAGGAAGTTGGCGACGAGTCAGCCCGGCGTGCCGGTTACAGCACCAGAAAGCCGCGTGTCAGCGCGGAAAGTTAGGTGGTACCACGAGAATTATCTCTCGTCCTTTCAGGGACGGGAGTTATTTTTTTACCCCGATTATATAATATTTTTTAAATTGACAAAAAATTAACAATATTTTTTGTTTTCCCGATTGATTTAATCAAAAAAAATATTATATAATAATATCGCATTATAATTTATCTTCTAAATAATTCAATATAAAATAATTAAAATAAACAAAGGAGCAAAAAAAGTATGAACAGAGTTTACAATTTTTCAGCCGGACCGTCTTGTCTTCCACTCAAAGTTCTCGAAACAGCCGCGCGCGAGATGACAAATTATAATAACAGCGGCATGTCCGTTATGGAGATGAGCCACCGATCGTCAGTTTATGAGGGAATAATCGCTGAAGCACAGTCTCTGTTGCGTGAAATTATGGGAATCCCTTCGAATTATAAAGTTCTGTTTTTACAGGGAGGGGCAACCCTGCAATTTGCGGGAATCCCCATGAATCTTATGAACGGTTCGCGCAAAGCGGATTATATTATAACAGGGCAGTTCTCGAAAAACGCTTTTGACGAAGCATTAAAATACGGCGACGCTAAAGCCATAGCTTCATCAAAAGACGAAAACTTTACGTATATTCCCGATGTTACGCCCGATATGATAACAGGCGACGCGGATTATGTTTATATATGTGAAAATAATACTATATTCGGCACAAAATACAAGACCCTGCCTAAAACCGGGAATATCCCATTGGTGGCAGATATATCGTCCTGTATTTTATCCGGGCCGGTTGATATTACAAAATACGGCTTGGCTTATGCCGGAGCGCAGAAAAACATGGGCCCGAGCGGATTGACTGTTGTTATAGTTCGTGAGGATCTAATCGGCAAGGCAAGACCCGAAACGCCGAAAATCACAGATTATAAAATTCAGGCCGAAAACGATTCTATGATAAACACGCCGCCATGCTATGCGATTTATGTCGCAATGCTTGTGTTCAAATGGCTCAAAGAAGATATAGGCGGGCTTGAGGCTATACAAAAAATAAATATTGACAAAGCGAATTTATTATATGATTTTATAGATAATTCTAAATTATATAAAAACCCGGTCAAAAAAGAATTCAGGTCAATCATGAACGTGACTTTTATTACCGGAGATAACGATTTAGACAGCAAATTCGCCAAAGAAGCCGAAAAAGCTGGTTTTGTTAATATAAAAGGCCACAGATCAGTCGGAGGCATGAGAGCTTCTATTTATAACGCTATGCCCGCCGAGGGAATAAAAGATCTGATAGAATTTATGAAAAAATTCGAGATTGAAAATAAATAGACAGGCGATTGTGAAACAAGAATAAAATGGGAACGACGAAATCTCCAAAAAAAGCCCCCTTTCGCAAAAGGGGGATGTCACCGCAGTGACAGGGAGATTCCGTTCCCCCGCGTCTCTGGCTGAATCCCCCCGGCGTTGCGACGCCACCTCCTTTTGCGAAAGGGGGCAAAGAATAAGTTCAAAGTAAGTCTTGAAAATAAATAGAATTAAGGAGAAAAATAATATATGTTTAAAATAAAAACACAAAATAAAATATCAAAACAGGGTCTTGATATTTTTGACAAAGAAAATTATATAATATCAGACAGCGAAACAAATCCGGAGGCGATAATAGTCAGGTCGGCAAATATGCTTGATTATGAGTTTAACCCTGAACTTAAAGCAATCGCGAGAGCCGGCGCGGGAGTAAATAATATACCCGTTGACAGGTGCGCCGAAGCCGGGATAGTTGTGTTTAATACCCCCGGGGCAAACGCCAACGGTGTAAAAGAGCTTGCTATCGCCGCGCTTTTGCTCGCTTCGAGAGATATATGCGCGGGAGTTGACTGGGCGAAAACTTTGACTGAAAATGTCGCGAAAGAAGTCGAGGCTGGGAAAAGCAAATTCGCCGGTTTTGAGCTTTCAGGGAAAACTCTGGGGATAATAGGCATGGGTAAAATAGGCGCGATGGTGGCAAACGTCGGGGTCGCGCTCGAAATGAACGTCATAGGCCAGGACCCGTACATGACTATAGAGTCTGCTCTGTCTCTCACGCGTGCGGTTAAAATCGCAAAACAGCAGGCTGAAATAATCGAAAAAAGCGATTATATAACTTTACATGCGCCGGCTAATTCAGAAACAAAAAAGATGATAAACGCCGAAACAATCGCAAAAATGAAAGACGGCGTGCGTATAATTAATTCAGCGAGGGCGGATCTGGTCGACGACGACGCTATGGCTGCGGCTTTGGAGAGCGGCAAAGTCGCGAAATACGTAACGGATTTTCCCAATGAAAAAATCCTGAAGATGAAAAACGCCATAGCAATACCGCATCTTGGAGCATCAACCGAGGAATCCGAAGAAAACTGCGCGGTTATGGCAGTAAGCCAGACGATGGATTTTTTAGAGAATGGAAATATTAGAAACAGCGTAAATTATCCCGATCTTGTAATGGACAGGATCGCCGAAGTCAGAATATGCATATTTCACAAGAACGTCTCAGGGATAATTTCAAAGATCTCTTCTGCCGTTTCTGATTTTGGGATAAATATAGAACATTTTACGAACCGGTCAAAAGGCGATTATGCTTACAGTATTTGCGAAATAAACGGGAAAATACCGGATAATCTTGTAAATAAAATATCTTCAGATAAAGATATAATAAAAATAAACGTAATTTAAAATATAAGCCAAATATTATTATTAAAACAAAAAAGATATGAATGTTGTTTTTGAAACGTTCATATCTTTTTGTTAGTATATACTAAATTATAAAATTACAAAAATGATAAGTATCGGCCGGCTTAACTGAAAGGAGATAAATCTTAATATAATGAATAATATTAAAATAAGAACAAAGATGCTTATCTCCGCTGTTATTGCGATTTTAGCCGCGATTTTAATTGGATTATGCGGATATTTGAATATTGGCAAAATGAATAATATAATAAATAAAAATGACAGTTTGATTATGCAGCCGCTTGTTTATTTAAACAGTATTACGTTTGATATAAGCCAGATAGAGTCTCTTGTACTGCGTGGCGCGATAATTGAAGACGGAAGTTATGAACAAACAAATTTATTTGAGGCCATAAGCGATTATCAGGATAATATCAGAATTAAAATCAACGAATATTTGGAGAGTCTTAATAACGAGGGATACGGAAATGCCGGACAAGCCGAGCAATATGATATTGTAGTTGAATTAAGCGTCACAATATCTGAATGGTCGCAGGAAATAGACAGCGTGGCGCGTCTGGCAAAAAACGTACAGAAAGCCGCCGCCGTCGAGCGTTTGCACGACACGGCTATCCCAAAGGGCGAGTTTATCGGCGAACTGCATCAAAAACTTATGGAAATCAATGAACGTCAGGCCGCAGACAGCCGTATAGTCGCAAGAGACGATTATATAATGTCCGCCATGCTGATGACGGGGCTTATCGCTTTGATTACAGCAGTTTTGCTTTTTATGGAAATAAGAAATATTAAAGGCATAAACAAATCGGTCAATACTATTATTGCCGCCGCCGAAGCGTTTGCGGCCGGCAATACGGATATGAAAAATGTAAATCTGCCTGACGACGAAATGGGGCAGATCGGACGCGCTTTAAAACAGGTAGCGGAAATAATAGCGGGGCTGCTCGATGAAAATTATAAAGTATTTACAGAGGCAGGTTCGGGGATGCTTAACAGCAGGGCGAATACTGAGCAATATAAAGGCGATTATTATAAAATACTTAACGGCGTAAATATGACGCTGAATATTTTATGCCGACACTTTGACGCAATGCCGGGAGCGGTGGCGTTTTTCGACCCGTCGGGCGTATTAGTTTACGGGAACCAGACAATGCGGGATTTTAATGCGCGTTTTAATTTTGACTGTTCTGATAAAAATTTTCTTGCGTGCGTGCTTTCATCGGGGGAGTCTGATATATTGCCTGACGGAGCCGCCGAAGTCTTTTCTCTTAATGGCTCCGGCAGCTTTTCGACGACAGTTACTATTAAATCTGATAAATCTATTAAATCTGATAGCGGCAGTGATGAGTTTTATTCTTACGGTTTGTCGCTGAACCGTGTTTCTGATTCTGAGGAAAACAGGCTTTCATGCGTAATGATGACAATGATGGATATTAGCGAAATTATGCGGGCAAAGAGCGACGCCGAACAGGCTAACAGGGCAAAAACCGAGTTTTTGTCTAATATGAGCCATGAAATCAGAACCCCGATGAACGCCATACTCGGCATGACGCAGATTGCCGAGCAATCAGATAATCTGAAAAAAATTCAGGAATGCGTCGAAAAAATAGAAAGTTCGTCCCGTCATTTGCTCAGTATATTAAACGATATACTCGATATGTCAAAAATCGAAGCGGGGAAATTATCGCTTTCAGAAGAAGAAACGAAGCTCTCAGAGAGAATTTTATTTGCCGTTTCGCTTATGCAGTCAAAAGCAGAAAAAAATAATATTGAAATAACGCATGATATAAATGTCAAAAGGGATTTTGTTATGGCGGACAGTATGAGATTAAATCAAGTTATATTAAATATTTTATCAAATGCCGTGAAGTTTTCACCTGACGGCGGGCGGATTAATATTTCTGTCAATGAAATCGAATCTGAAACTGATGATGATAACAGCGGGGATTGGTCGGTATATGAATTTTCTATATCGGATCAGGGTATCGGAATGAACGAAGAACAAATCGGGCGTTTGTTTAATTCGTTTGAACAGGCCGACAGCAGCGTCGCGAAACGTTTCGGCGGGACGGGGCTTGGGCTGACGATCTCAAAAAGTATAATAGAATTGATGAGCGGCAGCATTTGGGTGAAAAGCGAACTCGGCAGGGGTACCATGGTTTTTTTTACCGTTCGGCTTAAAACGCTTAAAACGATTGAAAATCCGGAAATTTCAGGCACAAATAATGCTTTTGACGCAAGTGCGGACGACGATGCTGAAAAATTCGCGGATTTGTCAAATATACGCGCACTGCTTGTAGACGATATAGAAATAAACAGGGTGATCGTAACAGAAATGCTCTCTGTGACAGGTATTAAAATCGAAGAAGCTTTTGATGGGCGTGAATCTGTAGAATTATTTGAAAATTCGCCGGAGGGGTATTTTGATATAATATTAATGGATATACAAATGCCGGTAATGGACGGGTACGAAGCCGCAAAAGAAATAAGGGAAATGGACCGCCCGGACGCGAAATCAGTAAAAATAATAGCAATGACTGCAAACGCGCTTAAATCTGACGTTGAAAAAGCGTTAAATTCCGGTATGGACGGGCATATAGCGAAACCCATAGAATTTCAGTCCGCGATTCAGACAATTAAAAATTTATGCGCTAAATAGCATTGTTTAAAAATAAATGGAGGTAAATTTTTTATGAGGAAATTTTTTTTGATAATAATGGCGGTTATTATAACGCTCAGTATTTTTACCGGGTGCGGTAATACAGAAAAGGAATCAGGCGGCAAAGTCGAACTGACGGTTGTCACGCCGTTTAGTGACAGCGACGGAAATCGGCGGAATTTTGTGAGCGCTTATAAAGGCTATGAGCAGAAAACGGGAAACAAAATAATCGACGTCGAGACTGCCTCTGTAAACGAGGAATGGAAAGCAAAAGTAATATCTGATTTTCAAAACGGCAGCGAGCCCGACGTGATTTTTTATTTTACCGGCGCAGACGCAGACGAATTGATTAAAAACGAAATGCTTGTTTCAATCAGCGACATACGCAAAGAATATCCGGACTACGCTTCAAATATGAAAGAATCGCTCATGCCTGTTTCGACTTATGACGGACGGCAATACGCCGTTTCGGTTTACGGATATTGGGAAGCCCTGTTTGTAAATAAAAAAGTGCTTGCGGACTGCGGCGTTGATATTCCGGGAGCAGATTACACATGGAATCAGTTTCTCGCGGATTGCCGTATTATAAAAGACAAAGGATATACGCCTATAGCATGTTCTCTAAAAAATGTCCCGCATTATTGGTTTGAGTACTGTGTTTATAATAACGGGAAAATTTCAAGCCACACAAAAACTCCTGCTTCTGCCGACGATGAAATCGGGCAGAACTGGATTGCGGGGCTGAATGATATTAAATCGCTTTATGAAGAAGGCTTTTTCCCTGAGAATACAAATACTGCCGACGATGACGAAACTGTTTTAATGATGATAGAAAATAAAGCGGCATTTTTGTTGGACGGTTCATGGAAAGTAGGGTGGTTTCAGGAACATGCTGACGATATAGATAACTTTGTGATTATTTATGTCCCGTCAAAAGGCGAGAGAAAGTCAACAGACGCTATAGGAGGGTTTTCAATGGGGTATTGCATTACTAAAAAAGCATGGGATGACCCGAAAAAGCGCGATACATGCGTTGAATTTGTTAAAGCGATGACAACGGACGAAGTAGTTTCTTCGTTTGGGGAACTGACGGTTACTGCGCTTAAAAACGGGGTAATTTCGTCAGGCGAATTGGATTCGCTCGCTGTATCTGCGCTCGCGATGACAAAAGGCGTTACGGGCATGGTAGCGGCAACGCAGGATTTATTGAACCCTGCCGCAAGGGATTCGCTTTTTAAAAATATATCAAATATTGTTACGGGAAAAATCACGGCTGACAAGGCTCTGGAAGAATGTCTCGAAATAATGAAATAATTCGGGGGAATTAAAATAAAAAAACTTGTTTAATGAAATTTTAATTTCGGAGGGAAAATATATGCGTATAATTAAGCTTTTATTTATATTTATGGCGTTTTTGATTATATTTGCGTTTGCTTCATGCGGCGGAAATGATCAAAAAATATCGGGAGATACAGCAACTACTGGGTCAGACGTCAAAGGCGAAAATATTAATCAGGCCGATCCTGAAGATGATTTAAGTTTAATGACAGAAGAAGATAACAACGCGCCTGTTTATCCCGAACTGCCCGTCGTTGATTTTGGCGGCAGAACTTACACGATACTTAACCGCGAAGGCGTGCATATCTGGGATTATTTTCTGGCAGAAGAGCATAACGGCGACCCGATAAACGACGCGCTTTATATGAGAAAAATCGCCGTTGAAGAAAAATATAACGTAAAAATTATAGAGTCAATATCCGGGAGCGCAATGTCTGCGGCCCGCGCAAGCGTGAACGCTGGTGACGACATGTATGATTTAATCCAGTTTGAAATCAAAGACATGGGAAGTCTCGCAAATGCCGGGCTGCTCGCAAACTGGTATGAAATGCCGTATATAAGCGAGAATTTGCAATATGACTGGTGGGATCAGAATCTTAATAGAGATCTTACGGTAAACGGCAAATTATATATGCAGGACGGCCAGCTTATAATAAAAGACGACTTGCGGCTGACCTGTATGTATTTCAACAAAGACATGTTCAAAGAGTTTAATCTTGAATACCCGTATAAACTTGTCCGCGACGGGAAATGGACTTTGGATAATATGCTCGAACTTTCAAAAGGCGTAAACAGGGATTTAGACGGCGACGGAACAATGGGGCAGTTTGACCAGTGGGGTTTTATGTCGGAATACCAGGTGGGGATTCATATATATCAGGGAGCCGGCGAGAGATCGGTGACTGTCAACAAAGACGGGATCCCCGAACTTACTCTGGGAACCCAGCGTTCGCTTGACGTTATAGAAAAGATACTCGAAGTAACGGCAGACCCGATGGCGATGTTTCATGCGGATACTATTAAAGGCGCGTCTGACGTATGGCTCACGGCTAACGCGTATTTTCAGGAGAACAGATTTTTGATGCGTTCGAGTATATTTTTGCCGATAGTGGAATCCCTGCGCGCAATGGAAACGGATTTCGGAATTATCCCGTTCCCGAAATTTGACGAGTTTCAGGAAAATTATTATTCTATGGAGACCCAGTGGGGATATGCCGTGTCATTCCCTAAAACTGTAGACCCGGAATTCGCCGGTTTGCTGACAGAAGCTATGGCGCGTGAATCAGTTAAGACTCTTACGCCCGCTTTTTATGAGATAAGCCTGCGGACAAAAAGCGCGCGCGACGACGAATCCGAAGACATGCTCGATATTATCTTCGGCAATAAAATATATGATATAGGCGTGCTTTTTAGCCTGACTTCAATAGACGAAACTTTAGCGAGCATGGTCAGCGGCAGAAAGACCGGATATGTATCGCAATTTGAAAAAGCCGAGGCGAAAATGCTGGCTAAAGTCGAAGCTTTTTATGAAAATTATAAATAGACTTGTCCTAAAACCTCAAAATTTATTTGTTGGGCGCGGCGCCCCCGACGCGCCGCCGGTATAAAACCCACGCAAAAGCACATTCGCGGCGTGCCGGGGCGTCACGCCCTACGGAATATCGGCCAATATTTCGCATTAATCCATTGTTTTTCTGTCGAACTCACGTTAAATTAACATTAATTTTTTACGGACGGCCAATGGCCGCCCCTACACAAAATATAATATTTACAACTCCCTATAAAAAAATTGAGGTAATTATGAATAATATAGCGCAGTTAAAAAAAGAAATGTTTCAGGGATTTAACACTTATTATAACAACAGCGTGCTTACTCACGTATGTATGCCGGAATGTTTTGCGGTAAGCCTCGGATTTAAATTTTATAATGGCACTTACGGCAAGGGCATGTTATTAACTGAAGCCATGATAGGCTTTGATAATATTCACCCCGGTATGCGCAGTTACGACGGGACATATACAGAACTTACTTTGTATTCGCACGATCATGAGATTTTTATACAGAGCGCAGTAATAGACGATGACCAGTATCTTTTGATAACTCCGGTAAAAATCGCCAAAACCCCGCCCGCATTGCTTATTTCGGCATCTATTCTATGGAACAGGCCCGGCCATGTCGAGATAAACGGCGTTTGTTTGACAGGCGTAACCCCGGAAAAGAAATTTTGCGTTTTTACTGACGGCAGGCATATAAAAGAATTAAATACCGGGATTCTTAACCCGTTTCTTGCAGTAGAATTATCTCAGGCAGTCGCCGTTTCGACCGATAAAGCTATTCAGGCGGGCGAACTGAAAGAATTGATGCGGAAGCAAAAAGAAAGCGTTAAAAGCGAAATCACGCGCTTCGGTGAATTGTCCGAGGCATATAACGCCATGAAGACATGTCTTGCGTGGGATACTATATACGAGCCCGAAAACGATCAGATTTGTTCTCCTGTGAGCCGCCCTTGGAGCAAATGGTGGAGCGGATATGTATTATTTTGCTGGGACACTTATTTTGCCGCAATGATGGCAATGCCCGACAATAAAAATTTAGCTTATGCTAATTTAATCGCAATCACACATGAAAAAACCGAAAAAGGCTTTATCCCCAACTTCGGCAGCGTAAACGACGGCAAGAGCCGCGACAGGTCGCAGCCGCCGGTTGGTTCGCTTGCATTAAAAGAAATATACAGGCGTTATCGTGAAAACTGGATTATTGAATATCTTTTTGACGATTTGCTCGAATGGAACCGGTGGTTTGCGGATAACCGGAGTTTACCCGACGGCAGCTTGTGCTGGGGGTCTGACCCTTATGAGGCAAAATACGGGCGGCATTGGGAAACGGGTGGAATAAACGAACTGCTCGGCGCAAAATTAGAATCAGGATTAGATAATTCGCCTATGTACGACGATATTCCGTTTGACGGGGAGAAGCATATAATGCGCCTTGCGGACGTTGGGCTGACGGGGCTATATATAATGGACTGCGAAGCTCTCGCCGAACTTGCGGATGTTATAGGCAGGCGGCCGGAAAGCGGCGAACTGCGCGAACGCGCTGAGCGATCAAAAAACGGCCTTGAAAATATGTGGGACGATGAATTTGGCATGTATCTTAATAAACGCACAGACACTGGCGAGTTCAGCCGGAGAATTTCGCCGACAAATTTTTACGCGTTATTCAGCGACAAAGTCAGCGCGGATAAAGCCGAGCGCATAATCAGAGAACATTTTTTTAATAAAGACGAATTTTACGGCGAATATATGATGCCGTCGATTGCCAGAAACGACCCGGCGTATCCTGACCAGAATTACTGGCGGGGACGTATCTGGGCTCCTATGAATTTTCTGGCGTATATCGCCCTGCGCAAGCACGGACTGACTGAAGCGTGCGGAATTTTAGCTGGAAAATCCAAAAATTTGCTTCTTCTCGAATGGAATATGAACGGTCATGTGCATGAAAATTATAATGCCGATACGGGTATGGGCTGCGACGTGAACAGCAGCGACAGATTTTATCACTGGGGCGCGTTATTATCGCTTATCGCCATGATAGACGGGGGATATATCGACGGCCCGGAAAACCCTTTGATATAATTTATCACAACAATAAAAGACCCGAAAGGGTCTTTTTTGATGCGATTTATATGCTTTTACACGGTTTTATCGCATAAATCTATGCTGTAATCAATAAAATTCTCAAGTTCCTCAGCCGTAAGCTCGCGTCTGCTTATCAGAGAAAGCATATAAATATATCTCGCGGTTTCTTTGTTTTTTGTCTTGGCGAGCTTTTGGATAAGCGCGTTTTTTGAATTTATTATCAGCGTCTCGTCATAATCAGAATCAGGCAATCCCGCCATGTTCGCGTCCATCATTTTATATTGCTTCATCATGTCAGCCATTCTTCTGGATTGCTCGGACAAAGTCATCAGAGCCGGGATTTTTTCGTCTGAGAGTTCGCCCACTTCTATTTTAAGATTATCTTTCGCCCCGGATTCTTTTATAGATTCCCTGAATAAATCAATTAATTCCTGATTTTCAGGAGTTTCTTTTTTCTTATCTTTATCGTCTTTTTTATTTTTATTATTATTTTTTTCTTCTTTTTCTTCCATGTCGGAATCTACTCTTATAAATTTTACTTTCGGCTTGTCGCTTTTCATCTCGACAAGAGTGATAAACTGCGTCTCGATTATATTTTCGAGAATTAAAATCTCACGCCCGGCTCTCTTGTGCATACTCACATAAACAGCCTGAGCCGACGGATTATTAGTGTAATATATTTTAATTGGTTCTGTGTCGTTATGCGTGACGCCGGGGGCGCCGTCTCCTACAGCCCCCTTCTCAGAAGGGGGTGCCGCTTCAGCGGCGGGGGTTGCGTATTCATCAAGCGTTTTGTATTCGCCGTCTGTGTTCTTATAAATTATAATATCTTTTAACCTGTCGTAAAACTTCTGGTCACGCAAACAGCCGTATAATATAAAAGTTTTTATGTCTTCCCAGAATCCCTCGTATTCTTTTCGTTCTGTATTAAACAGAGAGCTTAATTTATCCCCGGCTTTTTTGACTATATGCGCCGATATTTTTGACACATAGCCGCTGTTTTGCAGATAGCTCCGTGAAACGTTTAATGGCAGCTCCGGGCAGTCAATCACGCCTTTGAGCATTAATAAATATTCGGGTATGACTTCTTTTATATTATCAGCGACAAAAACCTGATTATAATATAATTTCACTTCGCCGTCAAGGCTGTCGAACTGGGTGTTTATTTTCGGAAAATATAAAATCCCTTTAAAATTCAACGGATAATCGGCATTAATGTGAATATAAAACAAAGGCTCTTTGAAATCGTGAAAAACTTTTTTATAAAATTCTAAATATTCTTCTTTTTCGCATGACGACGGATTTTTCGCCCACAACGGAGTTATTTCGTTTATGGGCTTTTCTTTCTCACATTCTTCACATTCTTCGCCTTTTTCATGTTCATGATCATGCTCGTGTTCGCGAGGCTTGCTTACGTCTGTGAAATATATTTCATAGGGCATAAACGCGCAATATTTTTCAAGTATTTCTTTGATTTTATATTCGCTCAAAAACTCTTTGTTTTCTTCGTTTATGTGCAAAATAACTTCTGTCCCCATGTCTGTTTTTTCGGGGGAATATTCGCAGTCGCCTTCGTAGAGTTCAAAATTGCCTTCTTCGGTGCATGTCCAGAAAACCCCAGAGCCGCCCATATATGATTTTGTTCGTATGTCAACGCTGTCTGAAATCATAAACGACGAATAAAATCCCAATCCGAAATGGCCGATAATGCCGCCGCTGCGCGGGGCGTCTTTATCTTTCTCCTCAGCGTTTTCTTCGCTCTCGTATTTCTCTATAAAATCCAGCGCGCCGGAGAGCGCGATCTGATTAATATATTTTTTGACTTCTTCCGAATTCATTCCTATGCCGTTGTCTGATATTTTAAGCGTTTTTTCTTCGGGATTTAACTCGACAGAAATTTTAAACCCGCCGTCATAATTAAAATTTTCGATTGATTCCGGCCTGACTTCCCCGAGTGAGATCAATCTTTTTATTTTAGTTATAGCGTCGCATGAATTAGAGACAAGCTCTCTCAGGAATATCTCTTTGTCTGAGTATAACCATCTTTTGATTATCGGGAAAATATGTTTTGTTTCTACTGATATACCGCCTTTTTCAAGCATAAGTTTTATTTATCCTCCTGTGAATTTATTATATTTTTATTTATTGGCGTAAATGAAATTGTTATTTTGTATCATGATTCGTATTAATATATTATAACACAATATTTCGCCAAAATATAAAAAAATTTTATATTTTAAGCAAAATAATATTTGACAATTTCTGAATTTTGTGATAAATTAATGTTATGGTATATAAAGTATATAAAGGAGAAATTTTTATGAAATCAGATAAATGTCTGAAATATAAAATAACGGCGTTGTTTATTTGCGTTATTATATTATTGCCTATGGTTTTCGCATGCGGGGAAAAACCTGAAAGTAACACGGGTTCGCCCGCTGATAATAATAGCAACAACGAGACCGTTGCCGACGGCGTTGATATAACCGAACCGCAGATAACAGACCCCCCGACTGATCCACCAACCGATCCGCCGACCGACCCTCCGCCGACTGATCCGCCCACTACATGGGAGCCTATAGATCCAAGCCTGCCTTATTGGGAACAAATCAGGGTCGAAATGTCAAGATACGGCCTCGGCGACGGCGTATTTATCATGAATGGTGCGGACGAAGCCGAAGTCATGAGAAGATTTAATACTATCAACTGCAAAAAAGCCGAGCTTGACGTAAGCGGCGACAATGTCCCGTTCAGTTCGGCTTACAGGGTTACAGTGGCGAGAGATACGGAAAATTACGGCGGCGTTGAATATAAAGCCGTTTTGCTTAAAGGCGTGCCGGTACAGCAGGGCGATTTGATAGTCGGCGTAGTTTGGGTAAAAGGCGCGAGGATTTCTGAAACCGAGAAGTTTTACGCAGACGACGAACCGCAGTATTTTTTCGCAATAAAATCTACTACCGACAGTTCAGCTACTGAGGGCGACGTAACTCCTAACGGACATCAGGTTGCCGAATCAGAATGGCAGAAAGTTTTCTTTTACGGGTATGTCCTGAACGAAGAAAAAAGCTCCAGTAATCTTGATTTCCGATTGTTTTTAGGTTACGGGAATCAGCAGATAGACGTAGGCGGCGCAGTCGCGTATTGGTTTCCGTATTCGGGCGAAACAGAGTCAGCCGCGATAAAACTTGTGGATTCTACGCAGTAAGTTGCGTTAATTACGTTAATACAAAGTTAATATAAAAAGGAGAATTATTTATGAAAATTAAAGTTTATTTAAAGTTAACGGCATTGTTTGTTTGCGTTATATTATTATTGCCAATGATTTTCGCGTGCGGCGAAAAGCCTGAGGATACCTCAGGAGCAGCGGCAAACGACGGCAAAAATAACGCCGCCGAAACAGAACTTCAGGTCACCGACCCTCCGACTGATCCCCCCACTGACCCGCCTCCGACAGACCCTCCGACTACAGAAGAACCGACCGAGCCGTTTGAGCCGGATTTAAGCCTGCCGTACTGGGAGCAGATACAAAAAGAATTAGAATGGTACGGGCTAAAAGACGGGACGCGGATTTTCTCCGGCGACGACGAAGCCGCGCTCATGAAAAAATTCAGCGTGAACAGCACCAAGCGTGAAGAACTTGACGTAAGCGGCGACGGCGTGCCGTTTTCGGCTGCTTATAGAGTATATACTCAAAAAGAAGCTGATAACTTCTGGGAAGCGAGCTATTCTGTCGCTCTTATGAAAGACATGCCCGTTGAAGAAGAAGATCTTATCGTAGGCGTTTTCTGGATAAAGGGTAGAAGAACCGGCGAATCTGAAAAGTTCGACGCGGACGACGACGCGCAGTATTATCTCGCGCTTAAAACAGCGACTGACGAATGGGCGACCGAGGGCGATATGAACCCGTCGGGCGTGCAGATAGCCGAATCAGACGAATGGCAGAAAATATTTTTCTGCGGGCGTATCATGAACGAAGAAAAGCAATCTTCGACAGTCGGATTTAATTTATATGTAGGCTACGGGCTACAGGAATTTGAAGTCGGCGGCATGATCGCTTATTGGTTCAAGTCAACTCCCGAACATGAAAAAGCCATCTGGAAACTCCCGATAGATTAATAGATTAAATATTACGCGTTGTTTTTATAAACTTAAACAAAGGAGAAATTTTTATGAAAATCAAGAGAATTAAATTGACGGCGTTGTTTGTCTGCGTTATATTATTATTGCCTATGATTTTCGCGTGCGGCGAAAAAGCCGACACCGCAAGCTCGACAACTAATGCCCCGTCAATAACAGAAGCGCAAATCACCGACCCTCCGACAGATCCGCCTACTGAACCCCCGACAGATCCCCCTCCGACAGATCCGCCGACTACATGGGAACCAATCGACCCAAATTTGCCGTACTGGGAACAAATCGAAGTAGAAATGTCCAGATATGGTCTCACCGGCGGGACTAAATGCCTCCCCGGAGAGGACGAAGCCGCAGTAATGAAAGGATTTGGAACTGGTAATTCTAAAAAAGAAGAACTTGACTTAACCGGAGAAAACGTGCCGTTTAGCGCGGGGTATGCAGTAACAGTCGCAAAAGATACTGATAATTTCTGGGATGCGAGCTATACCCGCGCGCTTGAAAAAGATTTGCCGGTTCAGCAGGACGATTTGGTTGTAGGTGTTATCTGGATAAAAGGCGAGAGGCTGTCTGAAACCGATAGTTACGCGATCGAAGACGCACCGGAATATTATCTCGCGATAAAAACAAGCACTGATAACTGGGCGACTGAGGGCGGGGTCGAGCCATCAAGAGAACAGTGGGTAGAACCCGAATGGCAAAAAGTTTATTTTTACGGATATATCATGAACGAAGAGGAAAAATCACAGAGCGTGCAGTTGCAGATATTTATAGGATACGGCAATCAGCGGCTTGATATTGGCGGGATAATCGCGTATTGGTTCCCGTATTCACGGGACAACGAAGCCGCCGCGCTGAAACTCGTGGACGATTTTTACCCGAGGTAGTAGGGGAGGGCAGGCAAATATAAAATATAATTGCGTAAGGGCGGAAATTTATTCCGCCCTTGAGTTTTTTTATCTCTAATATGTCAAAACATCATTCTGTCTATATATTCGTCCATGAAAAACGCGTCGCCCGACAGTTCTATATATTTTGACACAGCCGAAATTTTGTTTATGCGCTCAGCCGCCGAGCAGTCCAGCAAAACAGAAGCCGCGCCCATTCCGGCGGTATTTCCGGCTATTATAATTTTATCTTCGAGTTCTTTCGGGATTAAGCCTATCCTGCACGCGCTTTTTTTATTTATATGCGAGCCGAACCCCCCCGCAAGTATAAGTTCACAAATATCCCCGATATTTTTCTCGCCGTAATTTAACAAAGTCATAATTCCCGCAGAAACTGCGGCTTTCGCCAACTGTATCTCGCGCACGTCTTTCTGGGTTATGTAAATATTATGTTTCGCATTCAAAACAAATGCGTTTTCGCCGTCGATTTCACATAAATTATCGCCGAACCCAAGATTTCTGTATTTTTCAGGCATTTCGTCTTCTTCGCCGTTCTCTAAAACCCTGCCGGTTTCGTCTAATGCGCCAATCTCAAGCATGACGGCGACAGCGTCGATAATCCCTGAGCCGCAAATGCCTTTCGGTTCAATATTTCCGATCGTTTCGCATATTATATTATCTGATTCGTCGAGATATATATTATTTATCGCGCCTTTTACCCCGGCCATGCCGAGTTTTATATGCGCCCCCTCAAACGCGGGTCCCGCCGCAGTCGCACAGAACACGAGCGAATTTTTATACCCAAGCCCTATCTCGCCGTTTGTGCCTATATCCAAAAACAATCTTAAATTATCACATAAATCAGTATCAGACGCTATTATTCCCGTTGTTATGTCCCCGCCTACATAAGACGCAATAGCCGGGGGAAAACATATAACCGCGTTTTCGTTTATATTAATATTTATATCTGTCCCGTTCAGCAATTCTTTTATTATCACGTCAAAACCAAAAAGCGTCGCGGATACAAACGGCGTAAAAGCTATATTTTCAGGAGAAAACCCGGCAGCGATATGCTGCATGACTGTATTTCCAGTTAAAACTATACTGTAAACATTTATTGGATTTATATTATTCTCCCGGCATAAATCTGATATAAGCCTGAAAACCAGCGACAATATCAGGCTTTTTAATTTATTCAGCCCGTTTTCGCTTATATTATTATCTTTATTATTTTTATTTTCTATCGCGTAATTTATCCTCGTGATAACGTCCGCGCCGTAAATTCTCTGCGGGTTTTCTTCGGCGGCTACGCCGATCAAACCGCCGCTTGTCAGGGAATACAGATAAACTGCGGCGGTAGTAGTTCCTATATCGACCGCCGCCCCGTAAATATCCTCGCATTCGCCCGGATTTCTCACGTCGATTATTTTTATGCTTTCCGGGTCTGAAAAATACAAAACAGCATGGGTTTCCCCGCCGTTTATATTTTTCTCAGATAATTTTTTTATTATATCAAACGGCAGGTTTTTTATTTTTTTATCCGGGAATATATTATTTAAAGCCCCGGTAAGATTTTCTTCGGCTGATATTGGGTTTTCAAGAGTTGGCTGGGATAAAGCTATATTAATTTTTCTGAATCTGTCAGGATTTATATTTTTTGATTTAAGCCCCTCTGTCTGAATTTCTGCTTTGTTAAATTTATCAGCGATAAAATCAGAAAAATCATGATTTAATTCAACAGTGACATCGCCGGAGACTTCGCACATGCAGGCGTATCTGATATTTTCTTTTATGTCTTTTTCAGATAAATAAGATAAATATTTTTTTTCGGTTTCGTCAGGCACGGAGATAAAATCAAAGCCGTCGATTATTTTGATTCTGCATTTTCCGCATGTTTTTTTGCCACCGCACGGAAAATCAAAACTCAGGTCGCCAAGATTAAAATTTGTTTTGGATTGCGCTTTTAATTCAGACAGCAAATCAAAAACAGTTTTTTTTCCCTCGAAATTCAAATCTTCGCGTATATTTTTATACATAAAAGTTATACTTTTCGACATAATAAAATCCCTTCTGGCGTTAATTTTTATAATTTTATTTAAAATATTAAAAATTTTAAGTAAATTTTTTATATTTACTGTTGAAATATGTTTTTTTATGAGTTATTATATTATAATGCTATAAATATGTCTATATTATAAATATACATCAAATAAAAAAAGATTTCAACAGTTAATTTATAAATGACGATATTAATTATATAATTCTAATAGCGAATTAAAAATAATTATTATTATAAGCAGAAAAATAATCCCCGTAAGTCAAGCAAAAGCCCCTTTCTGAGAAGGGGGCTTCGGCTAACAACGTGCGTTAATTAAATAACATAAAAAAATAAAAATATTTATTTAAGAAAGATTGATTTAAAAAGTGCAGCAGAATCAAAACAAAAATAATAATCAAAACAATAAAAATAATCCAAAATACAGGAATACGTCTTATTATAAATCAAGAGTGGGCTCCGGCTCAAAACCCAAAAAAGAAACTTCTGTATTTTTGGATAAAGCAAAAAAACGCCAGATGAATAATTATAAACTGGCGGTAATAGTACTCTTTCTGCTTATGATAGTCTTTGCCGGGCTTATCACTCTGGGCGTGTTTTTAAACTCTTTTGTCGAGTCTGAAACTGATACTGATAATACAGGTGATCCGGGAGTTGATATATTTACTACTCTGCCAAACGGCTCCGGAAACGCGCTTAATCCCGACCCCACAGACCCTGACCCGGATGCGCAGTTGACTTCCGGCGACCCTGAGACAGAAATATCTGAAATATTTTTAAATTACAGGGGCGTTTATTTAGACATACAAAAAATCGAGAGCATAGACAGCCTGCAATATTTTATAGATAATATAAAATCAAAAGATATTAACGCAGTGAATATAGACATAAAAAAAGACGACGGCACTGTGCCGTATCATATAAACGGCCAGACGGATTCAGTCATGATAGGCGAAAGCCAGATAACAGTTCCAATCGAAGATATAATAAATCTTTTACATGATAACGGGATATATGTTTCAGGGACTGTCGCATGCTTTAAAGACAGTCTCGCGAGCACGACTTTTGTAAATTACGCCCTGCACGATTCTTCGTCTGTGTCGATGAGATGGGAAGATTCCGACGGCAACTTCTGGCTAAACGCGTATTCAGAAGGAGCGCGCGCTTATATAAAAAGCATTGTCGAGGACAGTGCGAAGCTCGGCTTTGACGAGATAATTCTAAAATATTTCTTTTTTCCGGACGTGGCAAACGAGAGGTCTATTATTTACGAAGACGAAGAGAGCGGCATGACAAAATACGCCGTAGTGAAGAATTTCGTGACTGAACAGAGGCATTTGCTCGATAATATCGCGCCCAAAGTAAAACTTGGGCTTGAGATACCGGTTGGAAATTTTCTCGGTATGCTAAATGAAACAATGGGGTTAAACCCATACGATTTAATCGACTGGAGCAATTTCTTCGCAACGAGTTTTGCCCCCGCCGACGTTCCATACGGGGCAAGAATAAACGACGAAGTTATATCAAATCCCGAAAGCTCACCTTATGAGACAGTCAAAGCACTGTGCGGCCATTTCGAAATCATTTCGAAAATTCATAATTTCAGACCGTATCTTCAGGCGTTTAACGGCTACGGAGAACAGCAGGTATTAAACCAGAAACAGGCTTTGTACGACTGCGACATGAACGTCTGGCAGCTTGTCAATTTTGACAATTATTATTAAAATTGTCCTGAAACTATATGTAGGGCGCGGCGACCCCGACGCGCCGCCGGCAAAAACCTCCGTAAAATCAAATTCGCGGCGGGCCGGGCCGTCACGCCCTCTATGTAAATCATATATTTTGCAACACTGTTATAATATAAAATATATAAAAACAAAATTTTGGGGAGGTAATTTTTTAGATGTCAAAATATTTTAGCCGCAAAAATAATAATTATAATAATATTTTGAAAAAGATTTTGCTTTTTATGTTCGCGGTCTCTGTCGGGATATTGTCTAATTTATCCGGTTATCTTGATATTATGACTGTATCTGCCGCAGATTATAAAAAAATCGGCGACAACGAACTCAGGGGCGTCTGGATAGCTTCGGTTTTGAATATTAATTTCCCGTCGAAAACCGGGCTTTCAGGAGCCGAAATGAAATCTGAAATAGATAATATTATCAAAAACTGCAAAGAGGCTAATCTGAACGCGATATTTTTTCAGGTGAGGCCCACAAGTGACGCTTTATATGACTCCGGGATTTTCCCGACGTCAAAATATCTTACGGGAAAACAGGGCGATGCTTTTAAAGACGGGTTCGACCCGCTCAAATACATAATCGAAGCCGCGCATTCTAATAATATCGAGCTGCACGCATGGATAAACCCGTATAGAATAACTAATGAATCAGGGCAGTCTCTGGATACTCTGGCTGCAAATAACCCCGCCAAGAAAAACCCCTCGTGGGTAGTAAAATACGACGACGGCAAATATTATTATGACCCCGGGATTCCCGAAGTTCAGGAGCTTATCTTAAATGGCGTTACAGAAATAGTAAAAAAATATGATATAGACGGGATTCATTTTGACGATTATTTTTATCCCGGATCTAAATTTGACGATTCTGCCACGTTTAAAAAATACGGCTCGGCATATAAAACAGTCGAAGATTTCAGGCGGGCAAGCGTAAACAAACTCGTTGAAAACGTATATAACGCGATAAAAAAAGAAAATAAAGACGTAAGGTTCGGCATCAGCCCCCGAGGTATATGGAAAAACCAGTCAAGCGATCCGGCAGGTTCGGCGACAAGCGGCGGTCAGGCTTATTATGATATTTACAGCGACGCGAAAGCATGGATAAACGGCGGCTATATAGATTATATCTGCCCGCAGATTTACTGGGCTTTTGACACAAGCGTGGCAAGATATGATGTTCTTACAAGATGGTGGAGCGCGGCAGTTGACGGGACGGGTGTTGATTTATATATCGGCCACGCGATATACACCGGGTCGTCGGCGTTTAAGGACGAATATGAAATCCCCAGACAGGTCGAGTACGCGAGAAGCTATATGGGCGTCGCGGGAAGCGTGTTTTACGGCTATGCGGATCTGGTGGCGAACAAATATAAAATAAAAGATAATCTCGCGAGAATGTTCTCGTTGCCGTATAAAATCATCAAGCCTGTAAGTAACGGCGGCGGAATTGCAACGGGCAGGCCCGCAAGCGGCTCGACAGTCACAGAGGGCTCGATAAATATAACCGGCGGCTCAAACCCGGCTTATCCGGTATATTATAAAGGCGCGAAAGTACCGAGGACAAAGGGTGGTTTCTTCTCTGTTTTTGTCCCGTTGGCGAACGGCAAAAATAATATTGTTTTTACCCAGAACGGCGGGGAATACACGCATGTATTAACCAGAGGCTCAAGCGCGTCAAGTCCGCCGTCGGCTTATGTATATCCCCAGATGAGTTCTTATAAAATAGAAGTTATCAAGCCTGTCAACGAGATAATCACCACACCCGGAGATAAAATCACAGTTTGGGTTCAGGCACCGTCAAAAAGCGCAGTCACGGCAAAACTCGGCGGGTCTGTAATAAACTTGACGCCTACCACAGAGCCGCCCGACGAGGGAGTTTATATGACCGAAGTTTATTCCGGGACGATAACATTGCCGAACACACAGCCCAAAGGCGAACTGATAGATCTTGGCAATATAATTATCTCGGCTTCGAGGGGCGGCGAAAAAGCCGAAATCACAGGGGTGAGAGTGCGGCTCGTAAACGAATCGGCCTACAGGCCGTGCGAAGTCATAAAAGATTATTCTCACTTAAAAATTTCGACTGAATCGAAGTATTGGGAGGATACCTGCCTTCCCGCGTCAGTGGGCATGAGGGACAATGTTATAGGGTTTAAAGACGGCTATTATAAACTGGGCTTCGGCGGCTGGATAGCGGCTGAAAACGTGGTTTTATTACCTGAAAAAACCCTGCTTGTAAACAGGATTTTATCAGCCGCGATGGAAAACACGGGCAAAACTACTGAGATAAGATTTGCCGTGACTGAAAACGTCCCGGTAAACGCTAAATGCTCGGACGGCGTGTTTTTCATAACGCTTTATAATACGCCCGACGGCGCGAGGCTCTTGAATTTAACAGACAACCCGGTATTTAGTTCAGTTAAAAATTCTTCGAGTAAATCAAATAAAACAGTGACATACACGTTTGATTTGATTGATTCTGACAACTGGTACGGGTTTGACGTTGTGTACGAGGGCGGGTTTATAATAATCCGGGTCAAAAACCCGATTAAAAAAATCGAAGGCAATAAGCCTCTTGAAGGATTAAAAATCATGGTTGACGCGGGTCACGGCGGGACTGACACCGGGGCTTTGGGATTCTTGGGAGTCAAGGGCAAAAACGAAAAAGATTTGAATCTTGAAATCGCACTCGCGTTAAAAACAAAGCTTATATCTCTCGGGGCTGAAGTCGTAATGATGAGAGAGACAGACATAACGATGGATTCTACGGAAAGAATGGCGACATACAACGAAGCATATCCGGATTTGCTTTTATCTGTGCATCATAATTCTCTGGGCGACGGCTCTGATCTTGCGTTTGTCAAGGGGCTTCTGCCGCTTTACTGCAACGACGCGGGAAGACTGCTCGCAAAATCAATAGGGCACACAGCCGCAACTGAACTCAACAGATACGAACGCGCCGCGAGATACCAGATACTATTTATGTGCTGGGGACATAAATTCCCCTCGGCTTTAATCGAAATGTCGTTTATATGCAATCCCGAAGAATACGAGTTTGCTTTAAGCCCGGCAGGGGTACAGCGTTCTGCCGACGCGATAGCAGACGGCATAATCTCATGGATAGATAACCAGCAAAAATGGGTGAAATAAAAATAAAATAAAAAATTATAGAATTTATCCATAGGGGCGTATGGCAATCCGCCCGGAAAGCATCGGGAACGGAACGAACGGGGATTGCCAGCGGCCCCTACAAATATTATATATAATATATAAGGACACGCAATTACGTGTCCTTTATTTATAACAAAAACCAGATTAACCAAAACATTTTTACTTCGCGTACATGCTTCTCTTTTTATAATGCGTGTGAAGAAGTTCATGCGCTTTTTTGCTGCCCGGCTTGTCAAGATAATTCTGGTATATCTCTTTTATTATCGGATTCTCATGACTCTTCCTGATTTCTGATTTCGCGTCCTCGCTATATAACGCCCTTGAGCGCGCGGTCTTTAAATGCGTGAAATTCCTCACGTTCATGGGCTGAACAGGCTGGCCGCCGCCGTTTATGCACCCGCCGGGGCATCCCATTATCTCGATAAAATCAACGTCAAGCTCGCCTTTTTTGACGGCGGTCAAAACTTTTTTCGCATGAGCCGCGCCGCTCGCTACGGCGACTTTTATCTCAATATCGCCTAATTTATATTTCGCAGTCTTGATTCTCTCGACCCCCCGGACTTCTTTGAAATCAATTTCTTTAATAGACTCGCCGAGTATCATTTCTGCCGCCGTTCTTAACGCAGCCTCCATTACGCCGCCCATAGTCCCGAATATCAGCCCGGCTCCTGAGCCGAGTTCTATCGGCGCGTCAAATTCTTCGTCGGGCAGAGCGTGAAAATCTATTCCGGCGCGGGTTATCATCCTGCCGAGTTCGCGGGTAGTAATCGCTATATCAACATCGTTTATGCCGTTTACCGACTGGCCCTCTCTCGTTATCTCGAATTTTTTCGCTGTGCACGGGATAACCGAAACCACGCATATATCTTTCGGGTTAATATTTTTTTTCTGCGCGTAATAAGATTTATATATCGCGCCGAACATCTGCTGGGGGGATTTGCACGTAGATAAATTTTCTATAAATTCAGGGAAATAATGCTCGCAGTATTTTACCCAGCCGGGAGAACACGAAGTTATCATTGGCAGCCTGCCGTTATTTTTAATTCTCTCGATTAATTCTGTCGCTTCTTCCATTATAGTTAAATCAGCAGTCATATCCATGTCGTACACTCCGTCAAAGCCCATGCGCTTCAGGGCGGCTACCATTTTGCCCTGAACGAAACTGCCCGGTTCCATTCCGAAGCATTCGCCCAGGGTCGCCCTTATTGACGGAGCGGTGCATATTACGACATGTTTTTTAGGATCTTCTATTGAGTCCCAGATTTTATGCGTATCGTCTTTTTCATATAAAGCCCCTGTCGGGCAGGCGACAATACACTGCCCGCAGGATATACATGGCACGTCTGCCAGATTTAATTCAAAGGCGCAGCCAATATGCGTGTCAAATCCCCTGTCGTTTGCCCCGATTACAGATATATCCTGAAGCTTGTTGCAGGCGGCGACGCATCTTTTGCATTTTATGCATTTATTATTATCGCGCACTAAAAATATAGTCGAATGCTCAACCGGAAAATCTATCCGTTCGCCTTTAAAATAATTTTCGTCTTCAACGGCGAAATCTTTGCACATTTTCTGCAATTCGCAGTTCTGGTTTCTTATACAGCTCAGGCAGTCTTTTTTATGATCTGATAAAATAAGCTCAAGATTTGTCTTTCTCGCTTTCTGGACTGCGAGAGTATTCGTGAATATTTCCATGTTTTCGGCTATGGGCTGAACGCACGCCGCCACAAGAGTTTTCGCGCCCTTTACTTCAACCAGACAAATCCTGCACGAGCCTATCGCGTTTATGTCTTTCATATAACAAAGAGTTGGAACATCGATCGACGCGATTTTGCACGCCTCAAGTATAGTCGAATTTTTGTCGACGCTGTAGTCTTTTCCGTTTATTTTTATATTTATTTTTATATTATCTTTATCCATTTTGATTTAATTTTCCCTCTCTGTAAAATTTAATCCCAAAAACACCCGGCTCTGCGGAGCCACCCTCTTTAGATTAAAAGATTAAAGAGGGTCGGGGTCAGAAGCGTTCTTTCCTTACCCTCTTTATTTTAAAGGGGGTGCCCGTTGCAACGGGCGGGTGTTTTTCTCTTATCTTCTGATTATAGCGGCAAACCTGCACTTCTGCTCGCACGCGCCGCACTTGATGCACTTTTCCTGATCGATTATATGCGCTTTTCTTATCTCCCCGGTAATCGCTCCGGTCGGGCATACCTGTATGCACGCCGTACAGCCTTTGCACTTCTCTGCAAGTATTATATACTTCAGGAGATTCTTGCATATGCCGGCAACGCATCTTTTGTCTTTAACATGGGCGATATATTCTTCCCTGAAATATTTCAGCGTAGATAAAATCGGGTTTGGCGCGCTTTGGCCAAGCTGGCATAGAGAAGCAGTCTGCACATGATTGCATAAAATCTCAAGCTTATCCAAGTCTTCCATTTCGCCGAGGCCCGACGTGATTTTTTTCAATAATTCATATATTCTTTTTGTGCCTATCCTGCACGGGACGCATTTCCCACATGATTCGTCAACCGTGAAATCAAGAAAATACCTGGCTATATCGACCATGCAAGTGTCTTCGTCCATGATTATCAGGCCGCCCGACCCCATCATAGACCCCACTGCCGATAAATTTTCATAGTCTATCGGCGTATCTATCAAACTTGCCGGTATGCACCCTCCTGAAGGCCCTCCGGTCTGCGCGGCTTTAAATTTTTTATTATTCGGCACGCCGCCGCCTATTTCTTCAACGACTTTTCTCAGCGTAGTCCCCATCGGGATTTCGACAAGCCCCGTATTAGTGATTTTTCCGCCGAGCGCGAAAACTTTCGTGCCTTTTGATTTTTCGGTCCCCATAGATGCGAACCATTCGGCGCCGTTTAATATAATCTGCGTGATATTCGCGTAAGTCTCGACGTTGTTTAAAACAGTAGGCTGACCAAACAGGCCTTTTATCGCCGGATACGGCGGCCTTGGCCTCGGTTCGCCCCTGTTGCCCTCAAGCGAAGTGAGCAGAGCCGTTTCTTCGCCGCATACAAACGCTCCCGCGCCGAGCCTTATATTCAAATCAAAATTAAATCCAGTGCCCAAAATATCATTTCCCAGAAGTCCCAGTTCTTTCGCCTGCTTTATCGCGATTTCAAGACGGTTTACGGCTATCGGGTATTCGGCCCTTATATAAATATACCCCTCGTCGGCCCCTATAGCGTAGCCCGCTATCGCCATAGCCTCGACTACAGAGTGCGGGTCGCCCTCAAGAACCGACCTGTCCATAAAAGCTCCGGGGTCGCCCTCGTCGGCGTTGCAGCAGACATATTTTTTGTCCGAGACCTGATCGGCCGCGAACTCCCATTTTCGTCCCGTCAGAAATCCCGCGCCGCCCCTGCCTCTCAAACCCGAGTCTTTTATTGTTTTTATGACTTCCCCGGGTTCCATTTCAGTCAAAACTTTCGCAAGGGCCTGATAGCCGTCGTTTGCGATATATTCATCTATATTTTCCGGGTCGATAATCCCGCAGCTTTTCAACGCTATTCTGCTCTGGTTTTTATAAAACGGGGTCTCGTTCAGCGAAAATAAATTTTCCCCGTTTATAGCTTCGTCATATACAAGCCGTTTTACGGGCCTGTTATTTATAAAATGCTCCTCGACTATTTCTTTTATATCGCCCGGCGCGACTTTTGCGTAAGTCACAGCATCTGGATATACTACTATAACAGTTCCGAGCGAGCCGATTATACTATTTGGATCGCTCAGGCATAATCCGTGACATCCTGTCTCGACGAGTTTTATTTCATTTTCCAGCCCGTTATGTTTTATTGAATCTTCAAGTGCTGAGATAACGCCCTTGCAGTCAGAATTTTCGCATTTAGTCCCCCCGCAAATCAATATATGATAACGTATCATTAATTTTTTCCTCCGTTTATGTATTGCGCTTTACGCTTTATGATTTATGCCCTATAAATTTTTAATAGCTTCGCCAATCGTGTAGTTGCTCACTATCCTGCCCCCGATAATATGGCTGTTTACTATTTCTTTCGCTTTTTTCGCGTCTATTTTAACATAAGTTATTTTTTCTTTTCCCGATTCAAAAACTTCGACTATCGGCTCGTACTGGCACAAGCCAATACAGCCTGCCTGAGCCACAGAAACATTTTCAAGTTTTTTTGATTTTATCTCTTCGTTTAATATTTCAAGAACAGGCGCGGCTCCGGCGGCTATGCCGCACGTCGCCATCCCGACGATAATTTTCATTCCGCCGTTTTCTTTTACCGCGAATTTATTTTTGGCTTTTTCTTTATACGCGTTAAGTTCAGCTATATTTTTAATCTTTATAATTTTCATAATAATCTATGTACCTTTTTATTTTTTATATATACTTTTATTATTTCTTGTATCTTGCGAGAATCTCATCGACTTCCTCAAGTTTTATCCTGCCGTAAACGTCGTCGTTGATTGTCATGACCGGCGCAAGCCCGCAGGCACCTATGCATCTTGTGGCTTCGAGCGAATATTTCCCGTCGCTTGAAGTTTCTCCGGACTTTACCCCGATATTAGCCGATATTTTATTTAATATATCTCCGCTGCCTTTTACATAGCATGCCGTACCCATACAAACAGCTATCGCGACTTCGCCTTTCGGATTAAGAATAAACTGCGAATAAAACGTCACAACGCCATAAATTTCCTCAAGGCTCACGTCCATTCCGTCGGCAATCATTTTCTGGACTTCGATAGGCAGATACCCGTAAATACGCTGGGCTTTCTGCAAAACCGGCATAAGTGCGCCCTTTACGTTTTTATATTCGTCGATAACCTGCGCGAGCATTGCTTCCTGCTCCTGCGTGCCGTTAAAATTTACCGTGGTCATTTTCTTTTTCATTTGATGATATACCTCCGTTATCCTGTTATATTATAATCCGTCGCGTTATAATTATTTATCTATAATTATTATACAATAAAAATAAATTAATTGCAATATTTTTAATTTATTTTTAAAATATTTTTGCTGTAAAATAATATAATTTATACCAACGCTAAATTAATTGCTTCGCGTTATTTAGTATCAATGCGAATTACGAATAAAAAAAGCATTCTCACAGTAAAACCCTCTTTTGTAAAGAGGGTGGCACGCGAGAACATAAATATATCACTTTAAGATTGCACCTAATCTGCGTGACGGGTGTTTTTGTGGTTTGATTTAGCTCAGATAAAACACCCGCCCGTTGCGACAGTGCAGGAAGTCCGGTGGACTTCCGAACTCTTTACAAAAGAGGGTGGGGAATATAAATTCTCATGTTATTTTTTAATTCATGATTCGCATAAAATCACTCAAAATCATCGCTGTTCATCGTCATTTCGATAAATCCTTGCCTTGTTATCAAAACCTTTCTGGGTTTTGATCCCTCAAAAGGCCCTATTAAATTCATTTTTTCCATTGTGTTTATTATTCTTGCGGCCCTCGCGTATCCAAGCGATAATTTTGTCTGTAACAGAGAAGTAGAAATTCTGCCTGTATCAATTGCGATTTCAATCGCGGACTTTAACATAGAATCTTTTTTAAATTCGTCGTCTGCGTTTGTCTCTTCGTCTCTGTCCTGAATCCTGCCGCCTTTTGTGTTGCACCTTGCGGCTTCCTGTTCGATTTCGCTCAATATATTTTCGTCGTATTCGCCGTCGGACTGCTTTTTCCAAAACTCGGCGACGTTCATAACGTCTTTTTCGCTGACGAACGCGCCCTGAACGCGTATCGGCTTGCTTCCGGTCGGCACATAAAGCATATCTCCCCGTCCGATTAATTTCTCCGCCCCGCCTATATTTATTATAGTCTTTGAATCCTGAGGGGCGACGACGGTAAAAGCTATTCTTGTCGGGATATTTGCTTTGATAAGCCCCGTGATAACATCTACCGAGGGCCTCTGTGTTGCGACAATCAAATGAATCCCTGCCGCCCTCGCCTTTGCGGCGAGACGGTTTACCGACTGCTCCACGTTTTCTTTTGCGATAAGCATCAAGTCCGCAAGCTCGTCGATTATTATAACTATCTGGCATAACGGCTCCGACAATGGATCGTCGGCTATCGCCTCGTTATACGACCTGAAATCCCTCGCGCCTTTTTCTTCTATAAGCATATATCTTTCTTC
The DNA here is from genome assembly GCA_009783265.1 of Oscillospiraceae bacterium. GTDB lineage: Bacteria > Bacillota > Clostridia > Oscillospirales > WRJC01 > WRJC01. The sequence continues at coordinate 151,063 of WRHM01000004.1, read as the reverse complement.
CATTTGATTTACTGCCCAGCTCAAAGCCCCCGCCGCTTTTTTCGGGTCGCTCACGACGGGCACAAGCAAATGGGGGATACCGTTATACATGTTAAGCTCAACTTTTTTCGGGTCTATCATTATCATTTTTACTTCATTGGGGTTAGATTTATATAAAATACTCGTGATAATCGAATGCATGCATATAGTCTTGCCCGAACCGGTCGTCCCCGCGATTAACAAATGCGGCATTTTCGCAATATCAGAATATATCGCGTTTCCCGCGACGTCCATTCCCAAAGCAATCGTGATTTTGCTTTCGGCGTTTATAAATTTCGGGGTTTCCAGAAGATTGCGCAGATACACAAACTCGACGATTTTATTTGGTACTTCTATCCCGATCGCGGCTTTTCCCGGTATAGGAGCTTCTATCCTGACTTCGGCGGCAAGATTAAGCGAAATATCGCTTGCCAGAGTCACGATAGAATTGACTTTGACCCCCGCGTCCGGCGCGATTTCGTATCTTGTGATAGATGGCCCTCTCGAATATCCGTAGATTCTTGTCTTTACCCCGAAGCTTGCGAGGGTGTCAATAAGTTTTTGGGCAGTGGTTTTTAATTCTTCGCTTATATCGACGTTTGCCGCGCTTGTGTCTTTTGTCAGATAATTTATCGGGGGGAATTTATATTCTTTTTTAACGGGTATATTTTCGCCTTCTTCAAAAACTTTTGAAGTCTCGAATTTTATTATATTATCAGATTTGCCGGATTTTTTATTATCTTCGGCAATATCGGGTTCGTCGTCCCTGACCTGCGGAATAGATTTTATATTTTCAAGATTAGCCGGGTCAAAGTTTTCAAAATCTTCAAAGTCTTTGTCTGCGTCAATATCTATAATCACGTCTTTGTCGATTACCGAGAATAATTTATCTATATCATTTTCAAGATTATTATTATTTGATTCAAACAATTCGCTGTCTGGAATCATCAGCGGAGTCCCGTAACTTCTCTGAAGCGACGAATTTGAGTTTGCATTTTCAGAGTTGTTATTATTATTATTCTGCTCTATGTTTTCTATATCCTCGGTAAAACTGTTGGCGAACGGATTGTCTCCCATGCTTATCTCTGCTGTTTTTGAATTTTTTGATTTTTTAAAAGACTTTGACTTGATATTTTCCCTGAGTGAATCAAAAGGGTCAATAGACAAGTCGCTTGCCCGGGAATTTCCGGCGTTTTTATTATTTTTATTGTCTTTTACTGGAATATTTGCATGAGACGCGATTTTATATCTGTGGGTTTTGGATTTAAACCTGCGTTCGGGGTCCTGCGTTTTTACTATTATATTGCGCTCAAATCCGTCTGTGTCTGTTTTATAGCCGCTTATAAATTTAGCGATAAGTTTAATTATGCCGACGGGCGTATATCCGAATAAAAACGTGCTGAAAACGACCGCAAGCGAAACCGTGAATATCCACGCGCCAATATTTCCGACGCAGCGTCTTAAAGTCTCGGCGAGAAACCCCCCGAAGATGCCGCCCCCGGCTGAATTTATGCCGTTATCTATTATCTCGCTTAAATTATATCCTGTATTTTCGCCGTCTTTCCAGCCAAGATGAAACATAGAGGCATATAAAATAATACAGATTACAGAAAATATAAGCCTGTACTTAAAAAATCCGTTTTTTATATCTTTTTTTAAAAATATCGCGATGCTTGTCATAAAAAAAGGGACAAGCATAGCTACCGGGCCTAAAATCCCGTAAAATATATTTTTCGTGACCCTGCCGACCACGCCTACGTCTTTAATTCCGCCGATAAAAAAACTCACGAGTATGTAAACAGAGAATATAATCAGGATAAACGGCATTATATTAAGCGCAATCGAATTAGAATTAAGATTATCAACAGAATTTTCGGAGGCGTTAATATTATTTATTTCTTCGCGCTTTGTTTTTCTGTTTGAGTTATTATTTGCGGCAGGGGTTCGTTTACGCGGGGTTGTTTTATTTGAATTATATGAATTATTTGAACTGCGTGAATTGCCCGCCGTGCTTTTTTTGCCCCTGCCCGTGCTTCTGCGTTTTTGCGCCATGTTATTTTATTCTCCCCTTAAAAAATATTGACTTGTATTTTATTATCCGAAAATCAGCGCGATTATCCCGACTATCAGGCAATATATCGAAAATACGGTAAAATTCTTTTTGCGGATTATCATGTTCATCAAAACAATCGCGATTATCCCGGATACAAATGCAAAAATAAACCCGGTTAAGCACGACGCTATCATTGAGCCTGTTATCTCAATATCTGAAGTTGCAAAATCGGCAGCTTTGAAAACGCTTGCGCCCAGTATTGCCGGGATTGACATAATAAACGAAAACTTAACAGCAAACTGCCTGTTAAACCCGTTCAGCAATCCGCCAGTTATTGTCGAGCCTGAGCGCGATATTCCGGGAGCGACTGCTATAAGCTGGCATAAACCGACAAAAACAGCGTTTGACGGCTTAGCCGTTTTTTCTGTCACGTCGCCTGTTTTTATCATGCCTGAGAAAAATAAAATCACAGCGTTTATTATCAGAAAAAATCCGACGATTTTTGTATAATCCGACAGAATTTCTATCTGTTTATCTATAAAAGCTCCGGCAACAAGAGGCACAGTCGCGATAAAAACCAATATAACAAACCGTTCGCCGGCGGATAAATTTTTGTATTTAAACTTGCCCGTAAAAATTTTTGCCATAAGCGTGAAAAAACCTATAAATAATTTTTTTATATCCTGAAAATAAATTATAAAAACCGCGACGAGTGACCCAAGATGCAAAATAAGCGTAAATAATATACTGTCGTCGAAATCCAGCCCGAAAGTATTTTTTAATATTGCGATATGCCCCGAACTCGAAACGGGCAAAAATTCAGTCAGTCCCTGAACCAAGCCATAAAACGCGGATTTTATTATCTCCAGCATATAAAATATACTCCCCTTTTTATTTTATGTTTATTTTATATTTGATTTCATGATAAATCAAATCAGATATATCCGAAAACGCTTTTATATCCAGTTCTTCGCCCCGGATATTTTCGCTTTTTTCTCCCGCGATTTTTTTTACAATATCCGCGATTTTGTTTTTATCTGTCATATTTATGTTTAATCCAGTTATAAGCGCATTAACAAGAGTTTTGCGCCTGTGCTCAAACGCGAAATTTATAATTTTATACATCAAGTCTTCGCTTTTAGGATTGGCTATCGGGACTTCATGCGGGGTTATCTTAACCACAGTTGACAAAACATTCGGCTGAGGGTAAAAATTTGATTTTGCCACACTGAATATTTTTTTGGCCTCGCCGTAATAATTAATTATTGCAGATGTCGCGTTATAATTTTTTTCGCCGGCTTTCGAGCAAAATTTATCCGCGGCTTCTTTTTGTATCATAACTGTAATGGCATTATACTTTACACAGCTTTTGATTAACTTTAAAATTACCGGAGTAGTGATATAATACGGCAGATTCGCGCATATATTTATTCTCTCAAATCCCGCAAATTCTTTTTGAATTAAATCCCGCAAATCGATTTTTAATATATCGCCGAATATTATTTTTATGTTATTGCAATCGCTTAAAGGTTCGTTTAATAACGGCTCAAAAGTTTTATCTATCTCGACCGCAACGACTTTTTTATAGATTTTGCATAATTCAAAAGTCAACGCCCCAAGTCCCGGCCCTATTTCTATTACACCATCTCCCAAACACAGCCCGGCGATTTTTTTTGTGATTTCGGGATTTATCAAAAAATTCTGCCCTAAAGATTTTTTGGGTATTTTATTATATTTTTCAAGATTTTTTTTAATTTGTATTAAATTTGACATATTTTTTTGTTATTATATAATAAATTATATTTTATTGACTTAATTATATAATATATCTGTTAACAAAATATATCCATAGAGGTAATTTTATGAGTAATTTAACGCTCGCATACAAAAAAATTATTGATATTCTCGAAAAAAACAATCTTTTAGTCGAACATAACATAAAAGATTCGGATTTAACCAAAGAAATCGAATTTATTTCGCATGATTCGAGAAATATCGTGAAAAATACTTTATTCTTCAGCAAAACCGCGCATTCAAAAGAAGAATATCTTGTTGACGCTATAAAAAAAGGCGCGGCCTGTTATGTTTCCGAAGAAAAATATGATTTAAAAGATTACGAACGCAATTATAATTATATCATCGTGAATAATATTTTGCGTTCGATTGCGATTATTGCGCCGTTATATTATAATTACCCGTATAAAGACTTGAATCTTATCGGCATAACCGGCACAAAAGGCAAAACTACAGTAGCGTATTTTATCAAAAATATTTTGGACGAATTCACAAAATCCAAAACAGGATTAAGCACAAATATCGAAAAATATACAGGAAAAAGAACGGAAGAAGCCAGTATGAATACCCCGGAACCCTGCGATCTGCAGTTATATTTTCATGAAGCCAGAGAGAGCAATATAAAATATTTTACGATGGAAATTTCTTCGCAGGCATATAAAAGAGACAGGGTCTACGGGATAAAATTTCAAAACGGCATATTTTTAAATATCGGCGAGGATCATATAAGCCCGGCTGAACATAAAGATTTTGAAGATTATTTAAATTGTAAACTTGAATTTTTAAAAAACTGCTCGAATATTGTTATCAACCGGGAGACCGACTGTTTTGACAGGGTTCTCGAAGCGGCGTGTTGGATTGACGGCGGCACGCCGGGGTCGTCGTGCCTTGCAAAAAAACAAATCACGCTTTACGGCAGCGAAAAAGTCAAAGACGAATGCGATTATTATTATTCTGATATAAAAAAAGACAGAGATAAATTAATTTTTTATATCACGAATAATAAGCTTAAATATTGCGAAAAGTTTGAAATAAAAATGTACGGGATATTTAACGTCGAAAATGCGACTGCGGCAGTCGCGATGTGCAAGACTATGGGGATAGACGACGTTAGCATAAAAAAGGGCCTGATTAAAACAAAAGTCTCCGGAAAAATGACGGTATTCGAGAATAACGGAATAACGGTTATAGTTGATTACGCGCATAATCGTCTGAGTTATATTAAATTATTTGAATCTATTAAAATAGATTATCCCGGAAGAAAAATAATATCTGTCGGAGGAACTCCCGGCAACAAAGCTTTTGGGAGAAGGAAAGATTTCGCCGATATAGTCGGGGAAAATTCGGATTATGTTTATCTTACGTCAGACGACCCGCAGTATGAGGATACTGTTAAAATCTGCGAGGAGATAGCGGGGTATATGCGGGGAGAATTGCACGAGATAATTCCGGACAGGGTAGAAGCCATAACAAAAGCGGTAAAATCAGCCAGATCCGGCGACGTTGTCGCGCTTATCGGGAAAGGCCATGAAAATTATCAGAAAATCAACGGCAAACAGGAGAAGTACGAATGCGATTTGAATATCGCGCAGAGGCTTTTATCTGAATTTGAAGAAGATAATATAAATAATAAAAAGACGAAAAAATCAAGAGAGGCGGCGATTATTTAATTATGATAACAGAAGATTATTTAATGCGCCAGATAGAAATTATAGCCAGAACACTCGCTAAACTGATTTTTAACAAAGAATCTACGGAATATGTTATAATAGATTATCAGTTGTTTAAAGAGACAGATGTGATTCATAATCAATTGCTTGAATTAATAGACGACGGTGATATAAACAAGGCTGAAAATTTACTGTTTGAAAAAATCGAGGCTGAACTTGAGGAAAATCCCGGTGGCAGGGAATATCTCGAAGTGGCGATAGATTTTTACGCAAGATTAAACGAACTAAGCACAAGATTTTTAGACGACTGCGGTTTTGAACGCGAAGAAATAGACGAGGGATTAAAAGAAGTTTCGGAAATATACGGGATTAATATTATATAAGAACATAAAGCGGGGTAATAAAAAAAATATGGGCGGATTTGTTGGATTTTTAGATAATAATAATTTAAGTCAGGACGAAAAGAATAATATTATAAAACAAATGAACGATAAAATAATACACAGGGGCACAGGCGGCGAGAGTTTTTTCATGGACGATAATATCGCGATAGGGTTAAGATACGGGATGCCTGTGCCGCCTTCGCCTATATTAAACAAAAATAAAAATCTCGTGATTTTTTTCGACGGCAGGATTTATAATTCAAAAGAAATCAAAGCCGAACTAACAGAAAAGGGGCATGTATTTGAATTTCCGGAAGCGTCTGATTCTGAAATCGTTTTGCGCGGATATGAAGAATACGGCGATGAAATAGCGTCGAAACTTCGGGGCGCGTTCAGTTTTGTTATATATAATACAGAAACGCATGATTTATTCGGCGCGAGAGATCATTTCGGGGTTAAGCCGTTTTATTATTATGTGGACGACAACCCCCGCCGTCTGCGGACGGCACCCCCTTCTGAGAAGGGGGCTGAGAATAACAAAAATATATTTATATTTGGCTCGGAGATAAAAAGTTTTTTGCTTCATCCCGGATTTAAAAAAGAAATTAATAAAAACGCATTGAAAATGTATCTGATATTTCAGTATCCGGTTCTGGAAGAAACTTTTTTTAAAAATGTCTTTAAATTACAGCAGGGCTGTTATTTTAATTATAATTTTAAAGAACATGACTTAAAAATAACGCGTTATTTTAATATAGAATATAATACCGAAAATAAAGCTTATGAAGAATATATAGATATTATAGACAAGACGCTGAAAAGCTCTATCGAATATCATACAAGAGATAAATCAGACGTTGAAATCGGAGGGTTTTTGTCCGGCGGGGTCGATTCGAGTTTTATAGCGTCAATCGCAAAACCCGCAAAAACTTTTTCGGTCGGGTTTGCCGTGGACGGCTTTGACGAATCTGTGTACGCTAAAGAACTCTCTGATATTTTAAAACTTGAAAACTATAAAAAAATAATTTCGAGCGACGAATTTTTTGATGTTTTGCCTACAGTTCAATATTATTGCGACGAGCCTTACGCGAATTTATCGGGCGTGCCGTTGTATTTTTTATCAAAGATGGCGGCGGAGCATGTAAAAGTTTGCCTGACGGGTGAGGGTTCCGACGAATTTTTTTCGGGATATACGGAATTTGCCGAGTCGCGCCTTTCGGGATTTTATTCAAAGCTGCCGTTTTGGTTCAGGAAATTCATGAGAAAAATAACAAAATCATTGCCGGATTTCAAGGGCAAAAATTTATTGAATAAATACGGGCAGAAAGTCGAGGATTATTATACAGGGCAGGCGTTTATCATGGACGATTCTGAAGCAAATAATATTTTAAATGATAATTATAAAAACAATATGAGCTATAAAGACGTGACAAAAATTTATTTTGATAAAGTCAGGGACAAAAGCGATTTGATTAAAAAATCATATCTCGATTTGTTTTTGTGGCTCCCGAACGATATATTGCTAAAAGCCGATAAATTGACTGCCGCCAATTCGCTTGAAGTGCGCGCGCCGATTTTAGACAAAGAAGTGTTCGCGGTAGCTTCTAAAATCCCGAAAAAATATTTGATCAAAAATAAAATTACTAAATATATATTCAGGGAAATCGCTAATAAAATAATGCCGCCTGAGTGGGCGAACCGAAAAAAAGTAGGGTTTACTGTGCCGTTCAGATTCTGGCTGAAAGAAGAAAAGTATTATAATATATTAAAAAATACGTTCAATGAGGATTTTGTCTCTGAATTTTTTATAAAAGATAAATTATTTGTTATGCTTGACGAGCATTTCAACGGCAAAAAGAACAACGGGAGAAAATTATACACTGTATATGCGTTTTTAATCTGGTATAAAGTCTATTTTGAGGATAATTTTAGAATATGATTAGACTGTTGGTCAAACTGATTCCAAAGAAACTTATTGTTTTTCTATATAAAAAATTGCCTCTGCCAAAGGGCGTAAAAAACATGATTGTTTATCGCGCAAACAAACGCTTTCTTGTCGCTGTATTGGGGTTGATTACAAACGGCGACGGTAAAATATTGCTGGTGTATCACACATACAGAAAAAGCCCGTGGGGAATCCACAGCGGCTGGATAGAAAACGAAGAACCGGAAGAGGGTTTAAAAAGAGAAATATTGGAAGAAACAAATTTTATTGTAGAAGTCGATAAGCTTATCAAAACGGAATACGCGAAAAATCCGCGCCGTATAAATTTATATTTTCGGGGACATCTAAAAAGCGGGGAATTTAAGGCTTGCGAGGAAGTTTCGGATTACGGTTTTTTTAATATTGACAGTTTGCCGGAAAATTTATCGCAGGACCAGAAAGATTTAATAATTAAAGAGTTGAGATTCTAAACTCCCCCCTGTCGCTGCGGCGACATCCCCCCTCGCAAGTATGCGAAGGGGGCGAAGAAAACCCCAAAGCCTCCTAAAGCCCCCTTCGTTTACGAGGGGGGAAAGCGACGAGGTCGCAGGGGGGAGTACGAGGAAGTGGCACGAAGTGCCGGAGGGAGCGAGAGAAGGGTCAACGAAGTTGACGGAGGGGGTAAGTAATTATGCAGCTAAAAGGAAAACACAATTCGAAGCTTACACTATACGCCCGTGAATTACGTAAAAATATGACAAAACAAGAAAAACATTTATGGTATGATTTTCTGCGGCTATATCCTGTGAAAATTTTACGGCAAAAAACAATTGGATATTTTATTGCCGATTTTTATTGCGCCGGGGCTAAACTTGTAATAGAAATAGACGGCAGTCAGCATTTTACAAAAGACGGAAAACAATATGATTCTGAACGAGAAGACGTAATGCGAAATTTAGGGATTAAAACAGTCAGGTACACAAATAACGACATTGACAGACAATTTGCCGCTGTTTGCAATGATATAGATGTAAATATTAAAAATAGATTGAGGTGAAAAGTTATGGAGAGGGAAAACAAACAAAAATTCCTGCCGATAATCTTAGGCAGCGACGAAAACGCATACAGCATTGCCAGAGCATTTCACGAAAAATATAATATTATACCGGTTGCTTTGTGCAGGCAACCGTTCCCGGCGACGAGATATTCTAAAATTCTGGAAATAATCAGGATCGACAGATTCGACGAAGAAAAGACCTGCATAGAAAATCTTGTGAAAATCGCCGAAGAAAAACTAAAAAACTACGAAAAACTGATACTTGTCCCGTGCGCCGACTATTATCTCGAATATATCGCGAAAAATAAAAATATTCTCGAAAAATATTTCTGCAATAAATTTATATCTTATGATTTGCTTGAAAAATTTGTGACAAAAGAAAAATTTTATCAAATCTGCGAAGAATATAATCTCGCGTATCCCAAAACTGTAATCTGCGAAAAAAAAGACAGGCTCGATATTTTAAACAGCCTGACGTTTGATTTTCCCATCGCCGTAAAAGCAGACAACAGCAACAGTTATGACTATCTTCACAGCAAATTTGACGGGAAGAAAAAATTCTTTTTTGTAAAAACAAAAGAAGAATATATAGATATTATAAATAACATGAACGATTCGGATTATAACGGCAATATTATAATTCAGGAATTTATCCCCGGCGACGACACGACTGAGCGCACGCTTAATTGCTATTGCGATAATAACGGCAAAGTTAAACTGATGTGTTTGGGCCAGCCCGTAATCGAAGAATACAAGCCCGACGCAATCGGCAATTACGCCGCGATTTTGACTGATTATAATCAGGAGATATTCGATAAAATCAGGGCTTTTTTAGAAAATATAAAATATGTTGGGTTTGTTAATTTCGACATGAAATTTGATAAAAAAAGCGGGGAATATAAATTATATGACTTAAATCCCCGGCAGGGGCGCAGCAGTTTTTTCGTGACTGCGGCAGGATATAATTTAGCCGAGTTTCTCGTTGACAACTGCGTTTACGAAAAAAATCAGGATATAGTTTATGCCAATACTGAGAGTCTGTGGCTGTCGATACCTAAAAAAATTATTTTTGATTATGTCGAAAATCAGGAGGTTTTAGCTAAAACAAAAAGATTAATAAAAGAAAAAAAATACGCGTACACACTTTTATATAAAAAAGACATGAATCTAAAACGCTATTTTTTCTTAAAAAAGTATTATAAAAGGCATATAGAAAATTATAAAAAATATTTTTTCAGAAAAACATAAAAGATAATATTGGGGCGGCATTAATGCCGCCCTTGAAATTTTTATGTTTTAAATCTATATCGCGATGATTTTTACGGCAAGGTCTAATTTATGGAACGGGCATATAATCTTAATATCCCCGCCGCCGCTTGTGATTTTTTCTTCACGCAATATATCAAGATTTTCGGGGTTTATAAATATAATTTTATATTCGCCTTTTTCGAGGCGCAGCGTGATCTCAGGCTCGTATTCGCCGTAAGACGGCTCGTAAAAACTCCCCATACCGCCGCTGTTCGGGAAACTGTGATGTATATATATCGCGTATTGCCTGCCTTTTTCAGAAATCATATTGACGCTTGAGCCTATCGATATATTTCTGAACGTATCGTTGTCGCGGGTCATTTTAATATATTCAAAGCTTTCTAAAAATTCTCTCAGATTTTTAAGCCCGTTTAGAATTTTTTTATTGTTTTCGTTTTCACCGGATGGATTAGACACTACAAAATATCCGTTTAACTGATTAAACCCCGCTCCGCCGCCGACCATAAACTCCCACGACTCAAGACGTGATATTGCAGTATGCTCCCTGTCGTACCATGAGGGGACATAAGCAGTCTCGTTTAACTCGATAGGTTTATTATATCCGTAAGAATTTACAAGAGCCGGGACTCCGCCTATCTGGCGCGAGCTAATTAATATATACTGCGTGACGATAAGCGCGATCCTGTCGTCTGGGGCAAAATCCACGCCGATTTCAAGCTGCTGGGCGAGTATATGTTTTTTCGGGAGTTTATCTTCGGTTTCTATTGCTGCGTCAATCATTTTGCTTATCCATTGATAAACTTTATGCGACGGAGTTAAAACAAGCGTGGGTTCGTCTACAAACTCATAGATTATATTGTCAAACTCATTTGTCTCGACAATTATTTTTTGTATATATTTAAGCTGCTCCCGGACTAACGGCGCATCTTCGAGGGTCTGGAAGCCGATATTATCGCATGTGCCGATTTTCTGAATATTCGCGTTATGATTCAAAGGCGAATAATCCCAGTATCTGGCGTTCATGCAGTTAAAAAAGCATATCTCGACGATAATATCGCGCTTCTGCGCCTCTTTGAGAAAATCGCGCAGGCGCTCAAAATATTCTATGTCCCATTTGTCCAAATCAAATTTATTCCCCCCGGTGATATATCCCTCAACGTCAGATCTTGCCCACGGTACTATCAGGCCCTCGCTTGGCGGGGCCATCGTGTCTTCCGAGAGCCACATACCCTCAGGCTCGATTATCGCGCCTGGATAAATCCTCGTATAATTTAACCCGTATTTAATTAGCGCGTCAAAATATTTTACATAATCAAAATTTTTGCTTATGACCGCCCCATAATGTTCAGCCGAAGTTATAAGTAATATTTCTTTGCCCTTATACTGAAAATAATGGGGGTTCTTTTCACTTATGCCTATAACATTCTGCGATGCGTTTCTTATCATAATTTTACTCCAGTTTCTGATAATTTTCGATAGTTTTATTTATAGCTTCCAGAACCGCGCTCTCGTGTTTTTCATAAAACGAAGCCAGATTTGAGTCGTTTGTCAATGCTAACCCATAGAAATCTCCGCCCAGACCGCCGAAATTATATACGTCGCCCACGTCTATAACCCTGTTGCTTAATATCAAATCAAGTATTGCGGCTGAATCGTCGTCGCGCGAATGTTTAGTTTTAAGCGAAACTTCATAATATGCGGGCTGGACGGTATATCTTGATTCAGCGGCGAGAGCTTCCATTATTATTGTTGTCCTGTCGAGATTATCCGTTGTTACGGGGATCCCGAGAGTGCACGCGTGATGCACGTTTACAGTTGACGGATAGCCTTTTATAGACTCATCGTATTTTGGCACGGGTAATATTCCAAAATCAGTTTCCATCATTCTTAGTCTGGGTATCATGTATAATCTTACCCAGCTGAACGCCGCCCTGTCAGAAGTAAATATCGATTCAAAAACCGATTCGCGCTCAGACCACGATTCCGAGCCTGCGTTTTCAAATTCAGGTTTCTGCACGTTTCCGGTTATATTTTCGTCATATAACAAAATAAAAGCTTTGTCCATTACCTGATATGTTTTTGCAGTATTAAAAGTAACGACAGGCAACCCGCTTGAATCTTTGCTGATTAATCTCTGACCTCCGGAGTGCAGATAACTTATCATCGCGTCGGTCCATATCAGATAACCCCACTGGTCGTCTGCGGGGGTCATTTTCCCGTCGCCGTTCAGGTCTTTTGACGTGGCCTTTGCCATTTGATATAATTTATCAACAGTCCATTTATTTTCTTTTACCAATGTGTACGGGTCATCTAAGCCGTAATCCTGCAAAAGCTTTTTATTAAAAATAGTTATAGCCGTCGCGTCGTTATCTGAGAGCAATATATCGCTCATCACGATAAAAAGCTTATCGTCTATCGTCATTTCTTCGATTCCCTGTTGATTATACCACGGCTTTGTCAGGTCAATATTCGGCGCGGTCAGTAAATTTATAAAATATCCCTCCTGCATATACTTAGAGCTGTCTATGACGCGCGGGCTGAATAAATCATAAGCCCCTGTTCCGGCTTTGATTTCTTTTTGCATAGTCGAAAAGAAATTGTCGTACATTCTGTGGTCTTCTTTGATTATTATATTATATTTTTCCTCGATTGCAGTATTTCTCCTGTAAACTGCGTCGCTTACAACGTCCCCGCTGCCCGCTTCGGCGGATAAATCAATATTTTCCCATTGCTCCGAGCCGGGTATCCCGATAGTTAATATATTATATTCATGCCCATCATAATCAGCTTCGGGCAAATCGGCAAATAGACGCTCTTCCTCCGTTGTAGATTCTGATTCTATACCGTCAGACGGGCTATCTTCGGGATTTTGTGCGTTGTTATTGTTATTATTTTCTTTATTATTGTCATTACCGGAATTATCAGTTTTGTCGCCGCACGAGCAAAATATAAGCGCAAGTAAAATAAATGCGAGAATTAACGAAATTAATTTAAAAAATTTTGACGTTTTCATAATACACCCCTTATATTATTTTATATTTAATTTAATTTTAACATAACGCATGGTGATAGTCAAAGCCCCCTTCCCAGAAGGGGGTGTCACGCAGTGACGGGGGTTGCGAATTTTAGATGCTATCCGGGAAACGACAACCCCGTCAGCGACGATGTCGCTGCCACCCCCTTCTGAGAAGGGGGCTTTTTTAGAGACTGCCGATTTTATCGTGTTATTTCTATTAGCTCCACGAGTGAATTTATTTTTAATCCAGTTCCAAAACTTTATCGTAGAATTTATCGAGCCATGCCTGGGTTTTTCCGACAAATTTTTCGTGATATGAAATATAATCCGTATTGCCTTTTGATATTAAATCATAAAAACCCGCGCACATGGGGTCGCTGCCCTCGAGATAATTCCTGCCGGGGTCAAACACGCATGTTTCATATACTAAATTAAGCATTTCGACAGAATCCAGATCCCTTGTCAGTTTTATTCCCATAAGTATATCATAATATGCCGGAAGGACATATTTATACGACATAGCCGACAAAGCCTCGACAATTATTCCGGCTTTATCCAAATCAGGCGTCGTCTGCGGCAATACCATAAATCCGTTATGCGAAAAATGATAATATCTGCTTTGTGCGTCGTCTAATTTCGGCCACGGCAAAATACCGTAATCAAAATCCAATGACCTGTAATATAACGCCCTGAAAAGCGGATCCCAGTGAAACAGAACCTGCCCGGTCGAGAGCGGCAGAGCGGAGATATACTGGTCGCCCATCGCCCCGTAAGCATAAGTAAAAGTACAGGTTTTATCATTGACAATATCATCTACGGCGATTATTGCATTGTGAATCCTTTCAACTTCGTCCGTATAAACAAGCCGACCTGTTTCATCGGGCGCGACTGCTTTTAATCCCGCCGAATTTGCGGTTGAGTTAAAATACCAGCCAAGCTGAGTGACAAGACCGTACTGGTCAGCATCAGTCATCTGGCCGTCGCCGTTTAAATCTTTTCCCGCGGCTTTTGCCAGTTCGTGCATTTTACCGTAAGTCCATTTTCCGTCGCGCACTAACTGATAAGGGTCTTCGAGGCTTAAATCTTTATGTAAGTCTTTGTTAAAAAACGTAACGTTCGGGTCAGGTATGACAAAATCCGAAACCACGAGATACATTTTGCCGTTGAGCGCAAGCCCTTCGTTTTCCGCGTTTTTACTGCTCCACCACGGCTTATCAAAATTGAGATGCGGTATCTTGTTCCAGTCAAGAATTATATTCCCCGTAATCAGAGCCGCAAGCTCGTTGCTGTAATGGGTGAGAGCCATATCGTAATCATGCGAGCCGGCCTTGACTGATTTGCCCATTTTTGTCATAAGCGTCCCGTAATCTGTGGGTATTGGCTCAATTTCAACGTTAAAACGCTCGCCGACATCTCTTTGCCTGCGATATAATGCGTCGTTCATTACTTCGCCTATTTCTTCGGCTGCCCAGTAATAATCCGTATAAGTTCCCCATGTAAGATATAATATATTAAACTTTGAGCCGCCGAAATCTTCGTCCGGCAAATCATCTGAAACATCAAGCCTTGACTGGGATTCATCGGGCGGCTGCGAATCCTCTCCATCTGGCTGAACGTCGTTTTTTATTGAATCGTCGTTATTATTATTGATGTTATTATTATTTTCGCTGTTCGGCGGTTTTTCAGAACTGTTGCAGGCAAACACCGGCAATATAATCAAAAGCATACATAAAAATAACGCCGCAATTTTTAATAATCTCGATAATTTAAATAATTTCATATATTTCCCTCTCAAAATTATTTATTTAATTTATTTGATATTTAATAAAATAATCGTATTTTATATATTAATTTTTAATTATATCAAATACAAACGCATTTATCAAGCTATTTTCTATTAATTTTTTGTTTAATATAAAAATTTTATATAAAATTATAGAATTTAAAACAAAAGAGTAAAACAGAAAGGACCTGAAAAAGTCTTTTCTGTTTTACTCTTTTACACTGTTTTTAAATATATTTATGCTTTATTATCAGATCCGAAGAGAAGAATTTTTTCTTTCACGGTTTGTTTTATCGCTTCAAATCCGGGGGTGAGAAGTTTTCTTGGGTCAAATCCTTTGCTTTCCCTGTCTTTGCCTGCTTCTATATATTTGCGGGTAGCGGCGGCGAACGTAAGCTGGCATTCTGTGTTTACGTTGATTTTTGACACGCCGAGGCTTATGGCTTTTTTTATCATATCTTCGGGGATTCCAGTGCCTCCGTGTAGAACCAGGGGGATTCCGCCTGTTGCATTGTGTATTTTTTCAAGCGCGTCAAAATCGAGCCCTTTCCAGTTTGGCGGGTAAACCCCGTGGATATTGCCTATTCCGGCAGCTAAAAAATCAATTCCCAGAGACGCGATTAACTTGCACTGTTCAGGGTCGGCGATTTCACCCATGCCTATCACACCGTCCTCTTCGCCGCCGATGCTTCCGACTTCGGCTTCGATCGAGAGTCCGTTTTTGTGCGCAATCTGGACGAGTTCTTTTGTTTTTTCTACGTTTTCTTCGATAGAAAAATGGCTCCCGTCGAACATTATGCTTGTAAATCCCGCTTCGATGCACTCTAAAGCCTCGCCGTATTTTCCGTGATCCAGATGAATCGCGACAGGGACAGAGATATTTAATGCGGCGTCCATGGCTTTAACCATAGCCGTAACAGTAGCAAATCCAGTCATATATTTTGCCGCTCCCGCCGAAACGCCGAGTATGACGGGAGACTTTAATTCTTCGACAGTCTGTAAAACAGCCTTTGTCCATTCTAAATTATTGATATTGATCTGCGCGACGGCGTAACGTCCGTCTTTTGCTTTTTTTAACATTCCGACAGCATTTGCAAGCATTTTGATAATCCTCCGAATTTTAAATTATATTTATAATATATTTATTATACTTTTTTATTTTATCTGTGTCAATATAAAATTTGTGAAGTTTTATGCCTGTATAAAAAATTAAAAGGGCGACCGCAAAATCGCCCTTAAATAAATTTTACCCGAATAAAACCGGCTGTATCTGTTTTCTCTGCAATGCCATTTCATACGTTTTCATGACCAAATCCATATCGCATACAAGCGATGCGGGCTTTGCGTCCGTATCGTCCTGATACATCGGCACAAAAGCTCCGTTAATAAAAAACTGGTCAGCACTAAAAACCCTGAAATTTCGAGGGTTTTTACGACGTGTATTTTCTTTTTTGGAATAAAGAAACTCCAAAATCAATATGTTTAAATAATAAACTTGTTTTGGAGTGAGCGCATGAAAGAGGGTAACAACGGCAAAATAATTTTGCCAAAGGAATTACAAAAGGAAATGTTAAAGTTCTTTTTGAAAACCTCTATACCAAGAAAGAAACAAGAGAAAAATCGTCTTTTATCTGAGCAAAAATCAGATGGGAGCGATAAAAAATGAAAGGAAATCAAAAAACGGCAAAGGTTATACCAACAGGAATTTATGTGCGGGTTAGTACCGAAGACCAAGCACAAGAGGGATATTCAATTCGAGGGCAGATTGAAAAATTAAAATCATATGCTCTTTTAAAGGATTGGGATATTTACGACATCTATGCCGATGAGGGCATAAGCGGGAAAAATGTTGTTGACCGCCCTGCAATAAACAGACTGATTGACGATATAAAAAGCGACAAAATCAAAAATGTGCTTGTGTTCAAAGTTGACAGGCTTACAAGAAGTACAAAAAATCTGATTGAATTGGTGGACTTGTTTGAAGAAAATAACTGTGCATTTAATTCATTGACTGAAAGCATAGACACGGACACGCCAAGCGGTAGAATGTTTTTGAAAATTATAGGCATATTTGCTGAATTTGAACGCGAAAATTTAGCAAGTAGGTTAAAATTAGGCTTTGAGCGAAAAGCCAAAGAGGGCTATACATTGGCAACGAATAATTTAAGTTACGGTTACACATTGGAAAAAGGTCAAAAAATACAGCAGATACACCCAGATGAAGCAAGAATAGTAAAAGAAATTTTTTCGATGTATGTCGATAAAAACAAATCTCTTAATAGAATAGCAAGAATACTAAATGAAAGAAAAGTAAGCACAAAAAATAATGTTGTAGCATGGTGTGCAACTACTATAAAAGCAATATTGCAAAATCCAACTCATATAGGAAAAGTGCGCTATCGCATGGACGATGAGGATAAATATTTTGAATCTGACGGACATCACGAACGAATTATATCTGATGAAATGTTCTACCTTGCACAAGAGAGAATAAAGAATATGCCGAATATTTCAAGAACAAAGAGAGCAAAAGAAGATGGTTATTTTTGCGGGGTTTTATCATGCGGAAGGTGTAACGGCAAATTTTCCACTCAAAGAAATGCCCTCAAACATCCAAGTGAAAATGGTGAAAAATACAGGGCTTCATATAGATGCCGTAATAAACAGATTAAATATTTAAGTGCGGATACCGCTTGTGAATGCCCGGATATACTCCATGAAAAAGTTGAACACGCTTTTAATGAATACATAACGAAATATGATGATTTTGAAAAATCAGAAATTGACGGCATAGACATAGAGGACGAAAGTGCAAAAAAAGAAAGTGAGTTACATAAATATATAACTGTTTGTGAAAACAAACAAGCAAAGGTGCTAAGCCAAAAGAAAAGGATTGTAGAACAATATGCACGAGAGGAATTGGATTTTGATAATTACAAAGAAATGTTGGCGGTTTTGAATGATGATTATGAGAATTTAGAAAATGAATTACGGCTAATAAAAACGGAAACGCCAACGATAACATCAACATCAAAAATATCAAAAGAAGATATAATAGCGAACATCAAGGAAAATTGGGACTATTTGAATAATACGGAACGAATGATGTTTGTGCAAAGGTTTATGAAAAAAATCGTCATAAACGTTGAAAAGGAACGACACAATTTTAACAAAGTCAAAGTTGAAAATATCGAATTCAATTTATCAAGCGAATTTTCATTGAAAAATACACACAGAGAAAAAGATAAAAATGCGTTTGGCGTTAGAAAATTTTTAAGAACTGGTGGTAAAAATAAAAGCTACACGGTTACGAAAAAAGTAAACAATAAACGTAATTTTCACGGCAGACAGTAATTTTACTGGGATAACATGACGGTTGCCTTTTGCCTTGCTTTCCGAATGAGTTTCTCGCTGAACAATATAAAACACAACGGCGAGAAACTCGGTCGGGGAGCAAAGGGCAAAACCCTTCTTGCTTTTTGAATAGATTTTGAGCGGTTACAGCAAATGTTCAAATTTTCAAATATAATATCGGAAAGAATAAGATATTGGCAAAAGGCGGGACAATATATATTTAATTATCCCACTACTGTAATTTTCATTACTTTGCCGGCAATTATATAATAAAAATTATAAGGAACACTCTTAATATTATCGTTGTATATAATGCCAAACTGTTTTCCGCCGTCCGGCGTCATCAATTTATCGAAATCTATAAAGTATAGGTTTTCTGAGTGCAACACTTCGTCAACATAGATACTACCATCGTCAAATATATGAACTAAAAGAAAATATCCGCTATAACGACCTAAATCAATATTGGTGTCTGTATCGCGCAAATCAACATAGACGATTGCCTCATTTTTGCCATTTTCATCACCATCAATAATCGACATTAATATCCGTGGCACGGTTATAAAATTTTCAGAGTAATGCCTTATTTTTATTTCTTCAAGAAGTTGCTGCTGAACATTATCATCTTCCACAGCAGAAAAAGAAAGCCATTCTATACCACTATCAGTAATAATTTTCATTTGGACTTTTAAATAATCAAAATTAAGTATAAACACTGCCAACAAAATAATGATAACACTGATAATAATTAAAACGATTTTCCAATGGCGTTTAAAAAAGTGCTCTTTTGGGGGATTATAAATTTGTAATGAATTTTCGCTTAGCAATTTTATCAGCTCCTTATTTTTAGCAGTTTAGCAGATAAATAATACAACACTATGATATTAAAGCATTATTATAAGCTATAAATTAAAAAAATTTATAGCTTATTTATTAATATAGATTAAACTTTGAATTATTTAAGGCTGTTTTTAATCGTACCCATAATACGGCTTTTTATCAACGCGAAGAAAACCAAACGGAGTTAATAATACTATATCTTTGAGTGTTGCAAATTCTTCGGGTTTGATTATTCGCCGTTCCTGTTCTGCTGTGTTGGCGCTTTCGCCTTTCTTGATTCCAATATAACCGTCTCTTTGTGTGCCGTGTCCTGTCATGGGCTTGTCAAAAGTGCCGACAAGACGGCTAAAATATTCTTGTGTGTCCGCGTCAGTCGCGCTTAAAATTGCCTTATACGCGCAAGTGTCTGAAATTACCTTGCGTTCTTTTTCGCCGTAAATTAAATCAAGTTGCGCCAAACTCTGAACAAATAAGCATATTGATATTTTTTTGCTCCGTAACGTTGCCAAACCGTTCATTATGGAGGGGATTTTGCCAAGTCGGGGAAACTCGTCAAGCAAAAATAAAATTGGGTTTACTCCCGTTTCTGCTCGTTTTTCAAAATGAGTTAAAAACTGATTGACAATGAGTGTCAACAGGTTTTTCCATTGGCTCAAAAGGTGTTCGGGGATTTGTATATAAATGTCATGCCCATATTCCAAATCTGTGGGAGTTATCACGTTTTTACGTGATAAAACAGAAACAATATCATCATCTGTTACGAGGGTTACAATGGATTTGCTGATTTCTGCATAAATGCCCGACAGAGTTTTATCTTCCATGCCGACGAAATTTCCTACGCATAATTTCGCTTTTTCGTTGGGGCTTTTTGAAACGATTTCGATTAATTGTTTAGGGTTGTTAAGCTGAATTTCTTTTAATGTTTCGATAAATGATAAATCTAAATAGTAAACTTATCTTTTCTTCCAAACACAACTCCGTGAGTTTCAGGGCTGTATATGGGTGTGTTATTGTTTCTTGTCGGGTCTTTTTTTATTTGCCATAAAGCGAGAATAATAAAAAGAATAAATGAGATTATCACAGCGATAATCGCTTGTGGTTTTAAACTAATATCGGCGTTTTCCTCGCTCCACATAATATATGCCAAACAACACCCTGTTAAAAAAACTAATCCGGGTATCATTCTTCCAATACGTAGATTTTGATTGATAGAACCGTCTTTTTTCTTTTGTCGTATTATAATAGAAAAAATAATAACGAGTAAAATTGCACTGATGAGAACAGCCAATATCTTTATACCGATACCGTCCACTTTTCCCTTATTCCAAAAACTAAAAAAACACCAATAACCCACGCCGAGAATTAATGCGGGAATTAAAATCCCTTTTTCATGCAAGCGCATTATGAATTTAAAGGCAAAGACACAGGTTTTCCACAGTAATTGCAAAATCATCATAACAATATATGCAACTCCCATATATTCCGCTCCTCTTTTGTGTTTTTTGTATGTCATATATTTATATTCGCAAAAAGAAAACTCATGCACAATTTTTCCATGAGTTTTCTTTGTAATAATAATTTTTATGAGAGGTTGGATTACTTAAAACTCAAAAAATGCTATGTTTATCACACCTGTTACAAGCAAAACGAACATTGAACAATATACTAATATAATTAATATGTATAAAATTCTTATGAACCTTGTTATTTCTTCTGCAAACAAAGTCCAACCCATATGCCCAAGATGAGCAACTATTAAAAGAGCTAAAAAATACGACCAACCATCAAAACTTTTATTCTGGGAATGGTTCACAATTATTCTCCAAACGGGTAATGCTATAAGAGTTATTAAAACAAGTGTAATAGTAATAAAAGGGGTGTTTTCTGATTTTGATTTTTTTCGTTCTCGTTCTACTTTTATTTTATTGGCAATGTTTTCACACTCTATTGCTAATAAAGGTGCATTTATATAATCAACCATATCACGGAATTGCTGTGCAAGAGAGCGGAAGTCGTCCTCGCTTGTGGCTGTCATTTTTTGGGCAACCAAATTATCATATTTTATTTTTAATTCTTCTTTTTCTTTCCGTTCTCGCTCGGCTTTTATTCTATTAGCAATATTTTCACATTCTATTGCTAATGCAAGAGAATCTCTATAATTACCCATATCACGGAATTGTTGTGCAAGAGAACGGAAACGGACCTCACCTTTCGCTCTCTTTTTTTGAGCGACTAAATCATCATATTTTATTTTTAATTCCTCTTGTTGCTTTTGACGTTCTTCTTGCTCCCGTTGCCTCTGTCGTTCTTGTTCCTCTTGTCTTTGCCGTTCTTGTGTCTGTGACTGACGTGCCTGTTGCCCTCGTTTCTGTTGTGTTTGCGCCGGTCTTTCCTCTCCTTGTCGTCCCTGCTGCTCTTGCTCTTTATATTTTACAAGTTTTGACAATACTTCATATGCTTCGCGTATTTCTTTAAATTTAGCTTCAAATTTTTTTATTATTTCAGGTCTTTTGCCAATATTGGCATCAGGGTGATACATTTGAGAAGCCTCTATATATGCCTTTTTTATATCTTCCGCAGAAGCATTTGGAGAGATTTCTAAAATTTTATAATATTCTTCATACATATAACATTTCCTCAAAATCAAATACTTATTTACAAAAAAAGTGTCTCTCTGCCGAAACACTTTTCTATTTTTTGTTAAAAAATACTTAAACCCTTTGTTTTTTTATCTTTGGCACTCGTGGATTATTTTTCCCATTGATAATATTCTTTTTCCCGTTTTCATGGCTGTTTAATATTTGAATTGCTTTTCGCAAGAAAAAAGTTTCTTTTTCCCTTTCATAAGGCTCAATACCATAGCTTTTTTCTGAGTTTGAATCAATAGCATAAAATCCTTTGCCCTCAACAAATCCCATTTTTTTTGCTATTCCTAATAACTCTTTATCTGTAAAATTAGCATAATCATCTGCTTTAAAAATTTTTTTCTGTTTAGATTTTTTTGTGTGTTGGTTTGTTTTTTCGTTTGAGACAGATATTATTCCCCTTTTCCTTAATTCTTCTGCCATAAGTCTAATTGATTCATCTTGCTCTTCTTTCAAAAGATACGGTTTGCTTGCATAAAATCCGTTACCCTCAATAATATTAGCAGAATTCTTTTTAGTCATTGGTATCGCCCCTTTTTTACCCTTTTGCTTTCAGTAATTTTACAACTGCAAAACTAATCGGGGCGGGGCTTGCGTATGTCCGCAATGTTTGAGAGGAAAGAAATATCTATATTGACATTATACCACAAAAAAAGCCCCAAATCAAGTGTTTTTCTGAATAAAACGAAGAAAACGACATGGATTTACACAAAATTAACATGATTTTGTTGTAAAAAATATAAAAAATGCCAAAATGCCGTTGTAAAACGGCATTTTTATGTAATTCGATTATCCTTATATATAAAAACAGCTCTATATAACTGGTGTTATGTTTCCGTTCCCATCAACCCAAGCATAACGATTTCCTAATCCCGAAGTCGCTCCTGCTATCCCAAAACCTAAAATTAAACTTATACCTACTGCTACCGAAGCAATTTTTACCATGTCTTTAATCGAGGTAATAAAAAATTGTTTTGCATTTTCCGCTATTGCTCGTATTCTCTTTCGCGCTCTCTGCGTTGGATTAACTTTTCGGCTTGTTCTGGTTGTATGCCATTCAAAATCTCTTGAAAATTGCGCTCGGTGATAATATTAAGAATACGTTCACTTTGCGACTGCCAATGATTTCCCCCGCTTAACTCCGTCAGCTTTTCAAAGATTTTCTGTCCGTCTGGGCGAAGTTCTGCAAGCAATTTTTGTCGCTGATATTCAAGCTCAAAATTATCTTTTTCATAAGCAAACGATAAGGCTTTCCCTTGCAATTTATTATGTAAATTCCCATAACTCTCTGCCCTATCTTCAAGCCGTTTTATCTCGGTTTCGGATTGGTCTGGTTTAATTTTGTATTCCCAATTAAAAGCATTTTCAGCACGTTCACACGCTTGTTCAAATTGCTCTATTTGGGAATTAATCAATCTTTTATTTGCAAAAAAGCCCATTTCTTTCCGTTCGCCTTTTAGTTTATCAACCTGCCTGTGTAAATTCCGTATAGTTTCGGTTCGTTCATTAATTCGTTCCGCTGTTATTTTCAAAGACTGCATTTCTCGCCGTGCTTCGGCGGCTTGTTGTTTTAATACGGCGATTTCCTTATCAAGAATTACATATCCCTGTTTTAATTCGTGCATATATTTTGCCATATTTTCAGGCATTTGTGCCTTGTTACGTTCAATAATCGCCCTGTTTTCTTTCGCTCGTTCGGTATCAATTCCCCGCCGTTCCATGTGTTCGGCGGTCACTCCAATATGTATAGTCGGCTCACGGTCAATGCCCTGTGCTTTCAGCGTTCTGTGGTCTATTCGCTCGTCAAGTCCTTTTGCGTGTAACCGCTCATTGCAGATTTCCGACCAATTTTCCCGCCATTTCTGCAAATATTCTTTGGCGTTCCAGTCGCGGTTTTTCTTTCCGAAGCCGTTTTTATCTACATTTCGGGTCGTTAATAAAATATGTGCATGTGGATTGCCGTCACCCTTATCATGTATGGCGAAGTCGGCAATCATACCATGTCTTACAAAATTATCTTGAATATACTCCCGCATAATTTCAATTTGTTCATTCCTGTCAAACTCAATAGGGAGCGCAACGTCAATATCGCGGGCAGTTTGTGCATCGCAACGCTTTTCAGATTTTTCAACGGCATTCCATAGTGTAGAGCGGTCTTGAAATTCTGCGGGTGCATTTTCGGGCAAAATTATCTCGCTATATACAACGCCCCTTTTGTTTGTGAAATCATTCTCGTTTAATTTTCCCCCAGAATTATACGCCGCCTTGCCAACCGAACTACGATTGCTATAATCGTGAGTTATGCCGTCACGTTCGTTTTTCAATTTTTCGCCTGCCCGATAAGCGGAAGCGGCAACAGATGACCGCCCTGTCTTTCGGCTTACAATATCAACGTGAAAATGATAAATAGCCACTGCATATACCTCACAAATAAACTTTGTTACAGTATATGCACAATGCTCGAATTTTGTCGCACACATTGCGGAGCAATGTATAAGTGCGCCCTTACTGCTTTTTGCCTGTCGTTCGTGATTGTCGCACTCGCGTGTGAAACCCGCAGGGTTGAATCATGCGAAGTGCGGCAATGCGGACGGCGGCATAAAAGCACGCTTTGAGGAAGTCGCCCGAATAAATTGAGGAGCTTTGCGACGAATATTTATTTGGGCGGCTGACGAAATGCGACACGCCATTTTTTCCAATTTGTCAACGGTCGGAAAATTCTTTCATTCGTTCACTTGCATTTCTTGCCATAATCTGCCGTGCAATTTCGTAGTCGATAAGGCTTTCAAATTCATGTTTGGCAAGTCGTTCTATCGGCATTTTAATCCCATTATTCCCCCATGCTCTCGGTATTCTTGTTGAACTCGTCCATTGATTGCCCTTGCCAGATAGATTATTTATAACGGCGATAAGTGCCTCAATTTGATTGTTTTTTGTTTCTAATTCTTTTTGTAAATCGAAATTGTTTTTTTCAAGAAGTTTTATGTACTTGCTGTCAGTTTGCGTGTTATTCTGATTAGCGTTTTGATTATCTGTTTTCAAAAAAAATAGCCCCTTTCGCTTGGACTATTATATGCGTAATGCTTATGCGATATTTAGTTTTATTTGTCGGCAGTTAATACTCAAAATCCATATTAAATATTATATTGCAAAAATTGAGATTATCAACAAAAGCTGTTTTGACAATCTCAATTATTTGCCATTCTCCGCATTTATGGACTTTAAGCATTTTTGTGTTTTTAGAACAAGAATGTTTTTTTGAAACTTTTTGTAAAAAATGCTTGAAATTTTTATTTCCTTGTAGTATAATAAGAGTAGAAAAAGCATAGATATTAGGCGGTTTTTCAGGCAGTTTTTTATGAATGTGTTTAAAAACACATTTTTTTTGTTGAGCATAATTCCGATATTAATTAAATTAGCAGAAAGCGCGTCGTTTGTGCATAGCCCTATCACCAAAGGCTTTTGGTTTCTCAAATGGGCTTTTGCCGCCATTGTCACGCTGGTATCAACTATCCCGTTTGCTAATTTTGCCAGAGTATTCCCCGTGCAGGGCGCTATAATCATAATCTCAAGGCTGCGGTTCGGACCTATTTTTTCACTTTCTTCGATAGAGCTTATTATTTTCTTTTTTGTAATATCCTCTATATTTTTTACGAAATCATCAGCTTTACCGAACCGGGTAGAGATATTACACGCATTTTCAGATAAAATCGGCATTATATCAATTCCGCTCTCAACAAATTTTCCGAGAATCTCAAGAGATTTTTTGTGCGTGCAGAAAGTAACAAGATAATAATAAAATATTTTATTCTTCGGCAATTAATTTTATATATTCACTCGGTGTTAAAATAAATTCTTCATCCGGATAATGCTTTATATTACCCGTGATAAGAATTGCACCGACTTCTTGCGCGGTATCATAAAAAATACGGTCGCTTTCATCCGGTAACGGGAGATTGCTTTTTTCGGGTTTGATTAAAATACCAACTTCTTTTATTTTTTCGATAATTTCAACTTGTTTTGCAGGGTCAATTTTTAGCCTTTCGTATGCTAATACCCTTTTGTATTCGTCTAAAATTTCATCGTTATAATAGGCTTGAATTGCTTTATCAGAAACTAAGTCCATTATTACGGCAGGATTTCCGTTTACCGAAATTGCCGCCGATATAATAATATTAGTATCCACAACTACATTTTTCATAGCTGCTCACGCTTTTTTTCCTGCCGAACTTCTGCGATAATATCGTTAATATCGTCCATAGTAAATTCAGAAGTGCCGTTAATTTTCGCTTGTTCCTGCGTTTCGCGCAACACGTCTTTTAGTGTTCTCGTAGTTGCGGATTCTCTTAATTTGTTCAAGTGATTATATTCCGTTTCGGTTATCATAACGATATTTTCGTTTTTGGGACGTGAAATCAAAACTTTTTCGCCTTGCATAATGCGTTCGGCAATACTTTTAAAATCTTGTGTTACATCTAATGTTTTTACTGCAATCATTCTTATAGCTCCTTTACATATTTATTTACATATATATTATAATATGTTTTTGAACGATTGTCAATATATTTTATCAATAAAAAATAATATTTATTTCTTCGCCGTCCAAAATAATCTTCTCGATAATTTTTTTTGAAACAGCCTTTTTAACGTCCATTTCATAGTCAAACCAATTATTTATAACTTCGTCAATATCTATGTCTATTTCAATACTTCTGTTTGCTTTTAGCTGTATATCATTAATTTTATCAATTAAAATCTTTTTTTCGCTATCTAATTTTTTTATCGCATCGTCTAAATATTTTATAGTCACTTCGGAGAGATTTTCAAACTGTTTCACATATCCGTCTATCTGCTCATCAATTTTAGCAGCTTGTATTTTTAAAGCGTTAAGTTCGGGATTATCTTTTTCGATTTCATTGGGTTGAATATTTTTTAAATTATTCAAGTGCGTTATAATTTCAGCTTCAACGATTTCTTCCACTTTGGAACTGCGTATCATGTTTGTAAAATACCGGCAAGTATCATAGTCTTTTCCCTTGCAGTATAGATATTTGTATTCTATCGGATTTTTATGTTTACGATTGACACATTTTTTCACATAAAGCGTATATCCGCATTTGCATTTTATCAAACCCTGTAACCACGTTAAATTACCGAATCCCAAATTGCTGTGCTTTTGTTTTTGATTAATTATATATTGAACCCCTAACCATAAAGACGGCTCTATAATACCCTCATGTAACCCAAGCGTCACAAAGTCCGTAGATAGATTTGAAAATTTTATGCCTTTTCTTTCGGCGGGATTTCCATATACATAACAACCGTTTTTGCCGATATATTCTTCAATATCATTGTTCATTTTCGCGCCAAGCCCAACTAAATAATTATATACATCGGCATTTGCCTTAACATAAACCGGACTTCTTAATATACGGCTGACATTATTATTACTCCACGGTCTATTTTTTCTGCCCGCTATTTTGCTGTTATTTAACCATCTTGAAATATCCCCCATGCTTTTGCCTGAAAAATAATCGCTAAACATTTTTTTCAAAATAGTGCTTTCTTCTTTGTTTTTTTCAAGAGTATAAGTTTTTTTACCCTCGACGTATATTTCGATTTTATTATATCCGAACGGCTCTCTGCCACTCAAATAAAAACCTTTTTCACCTCGCGCATAAAAATTATCCGTAGCCCTTTTTTGAATCGTTTCCCGCTCCATTTCGGCGAACATCATAAGCATATTAAGCATTAGTTTGCCTGTTGATGTCGATGTGTCAAAATCCTCCGCGCAAGATACAAGCTCAACATTATATTTTTGAAATTCCTCCCGCATAGTGATAAAATCAATCAATGAACGGCTTATCCTGTCTAATTTATAAACAATAATTTTAGATATATTTTTCTGCCGTACTTCCGACATCATGCGCTGAAATTCGGGACGGTTGGCGGCGGATTTACCCGAAAATCCTTTATCTGAAAACACCTCTGTTTTTTCCGTGTTAGAGGATAGTATTTTACCCTTGCAGGTTTCTATCTGCGTTTCGATTGAAATACTATCCTTTTTATCCACGGACTGTCTGACATATATAGCTATCATCGTTACACACCCTTAATTTTGTATTTATATTATTATAACGCTATTTTATTTTCGTACTCTATATTTTCTTTTTTCGTAACTGTTAAATCTTTGATAATATTTAATATATCATATTTTATTTGCGCGTCTTTAAGGGTGCGTTCTTTATCGGTCATGATAGATTTATATGCTTTGACGGTAAAACCATTTTTTTCGTAAGTGCGAATTAATTCTTTGTTATCAAAATCTTTCACTCAATCAACCTCTCCAATATTCGGACTATTATCTATAATACAAATTATATGCGGGATATAAATTTTTGTTTTTAATTTAAAGACAAACATCATTTTTTGATTTTTCCTTACGAACTGCCGCTTTGTACTTTACTATATCCTCATTGAAATCTTTGTTCGCCGGAAGCTGAGTCCAAGTATAATAGCCTTTTGCCCCGGCTTACGCCCAGCGTTCGCATTACTTCTTTTACATCAACATACATTGTTTCTCGCATCCATTCTATCGCGTATTGTGCCAGTATATTTATATTATATCATCACGTTGCGTGCTTGTCAAGTGGTTTTTTGAAAAAAATCAAAATATTTCTTGACAAATCAGTACGATGTGTGATATTATATATTCGAGGTGATGAATCATGCGTCAGATGACAGACGACGAAAAAAGAGAATTAGGACAAAAAATAAAAACAGCCCGCAAGCAAAAGGGAATATCCCAAGAGCAGCTGGCTGATTTGGTCGGATATAGAGTAGGTACAATTTCAAAATATGAGCAGGGGTATAGAGTTCCCGATATTGGTATGCTGCGGAAAATCGCAGTTGCGTTGGAATGTAACCTTGCTGAAATCGCAGGAACGACAGAAGAAGTTATCCGCGAAGAAATTCGTTTTGAAGAAGCAATAGAAAGTTACATAGCATGGCTTCGGGGCGTTCACATAATGGTGGGAACGATGTTTTACGATGACGATGACAATAACGAAAAATACGCTATTATGGTTGACATCGACGGTGTGCCTCTTGATATTGGCGATAGCATAGAAGATATAATGGAGATGGGCAAGGAGCATTTCAAACTGTTGGCGAAGCAATTCGGAAAGAAAGTTTGGAATAGTTAAAACAGTAAAAGCGGCGGGGGGTACGATGGTGTGCACATAGCTTCATTGGAAGTATGTGACCCATTCTGACGGTTTCGTCGCTACGCGCCGCAAACCGCCGTGGGCTCTCCGAGGGTGAACGACTGCCAAGACTGATGAACGCTCCCCGCAGTCATCAGCATGGCAGGGTTACGCGTCTGCGGACGGACAAGAGTGCGGCGTTTGCGAACGCCTCTATGGTGACGGTTGAAGCTGCCGCCATTGAACGGCGGGGAAGTTCGACCTTGCCGTGTGAGCTGTTGCCATAACGAAAATTCATAAAAAATTTCAAATATTAACATTAACAGCTTGAAAATCACTTTTAATATATGGTATAATATATAATTAAGTAATTTTGTTGATAATGTAGGGAAAGGGGGTAATAACAATGATGACTTTGAATTTAGACGAGTGTACATACAGGATTAGCGCCTTCGAAGATTCTCTTGATGAAACTTATAAAAAAGAAAATGGTATTTTTTATACTGATGTAAAATTAGCAACTCAAATAATTCAAGCATTAAATATTCCGCCAGAAGCTACAATACTTGACCCTTGTTGCGGAGCAGGCAGTTTTATTGTCGCCGCTAATAGTCTAAATTTTAAAAATGTATATGGTGCAGATTTAGATAAAACCGCAGTTAATATGAGCAAAAAGCTTACAGAAATAAACAATATAAAAGTATTGGATACATTATCTTTATCAGGAGATGAAGTTTTAAAAAAGATAGGCTTAAAGAAGAAAGTTGATTATCTTATTGGTAACCCGCCTTATGCGCCTATGGATAAAAATATTACAGTAGATACTGACGATTATAATTTTTTGCGAACCGTCAAAGATTCGGGCAGTAATTTATTTGTCGCCGCAATTTATAGGGCATTTGAACTCACTTCTTCAGATGGCTTTATATCATATATAGTCCCGAAGAACTTATTGCACGTTTCTTCTTATAGCTTATTAAGACGTACTATTCTTAACGAAAAAAGAATCGTTTCAATCGTTGATATAGGTATTTATTTTAAAGAGGTACGGGGGGAACAAATTATTATTACTCTGCAAAATAAATTTACAGAGGAAAATGAAATCAGTTTACAAGTATTTAATGGCGATGAATTTATCGAGACAATAAAAATAAAACAGGATTTTTTCAAAGACGAAATAATATTGTTCGCAAATCAAGATGATATTAATATTTATTGCAAACTTGAAAGAGACACATATAAAAGATTTGATGATATTTGTACTGGTTATGTAGGTAGGGGAAAATCAACCAATCCTACCGCGATAACGGGTAAAGATATAAAAAAATTTGGCTTTAAAAATACAGTTATACCTCAGGAAGGCAATCAAGTTTTTATACAAAATATTTATAGTGCCGAATCAGGTATTATTGCAAGTTTTGCTGGGAATCTTGAAGCCTCGCAAACCGTTACCGTTTTTACTGACGGCGATTACAGAATGTGCAATTATATAACAGGCATTTTACATTCGAGATTATGCAATTATTATTTATTAAAATTTTGTTACAATAATTCAAAGCTGACAATGCACACTGACGCAAAATATTTAAAAAAAATCCCATTGGTTGATGATAAAAAGACTTTTGCACAGGTAATCAGTCTTGTTAAGTCATTAGAAGTGGTTGAATATATGAGCGACGACTGGTTTGAAATGCTTGAATCCTTAAATACTTTAATATACAAAATTTATAATATTGATAAAAACGAATCGGAATATATTGATTCCGAAATGCGGAATATCCAATCCAAGAGGTGGAATAATGGTAAATGATGATAAAAAATGCAATGATTTATCAGGCAAAGAATGGCTACAAAATTCGTTCAGCATTTGGCGTGAACTATCTAAAACAAAAGAAGAAAAAGACTTGAAACACCCTGCTTCATACCCTGTTTCATTATGCGAAAAATTGATAAAAACATTTTCAAAAGGCGGTGGCAGAGTATTGGACCCATTCAATGGAATAGGTTCAAGTATGGTTGCCGCGCATAATCTCGGTTATAACGGTGTCGGTATAGATTTATCGGAAGAATTTTGCGAACTTTCAAGAAAACGTATTGGTAATAGCAATAATATTCAAGTAATTAACGGGGATAGTTTTGAAGAAATCGAAAAACTCCCCAAAAATCATTTTGATATTTGTATTACTTCGCCGCCGTACTGGGATATTTTAAATATGAAAAGAAGTGCCGACAAAAAAGAAACTGTTAATTACTCCGATAAAGATAACGATTTAGGCAATATCTCTAACTATAATGATTTTATAGCGTCATTAGGACAACTTTTTTTAAAAATCCAAAAAGCATTAAAACCGAGAGCATACTGTATAATTAACGTGATGGATTTACGGAAAAAACACCAATTTTATCCATTGCATAGCGATTTAGCGAGCGAAATGCAGAGGATAGGTTATGTTTATGACGATTTAATAATATGGGATAGGCAGCAAGAATATAATAATATGCGTCCTCTTGGGTATCCGTATAAATATAGGATCAATAAGGTACATGAATACCTGTTAATTTTTATAAACCAATAATTTTTAGAAGGAGAATGTAATGGCACTTAAATTTAATGATTGGGTTGCTTTATCAACCAAAGAAAAAAATAATATCGTGAGTTTTCTTACAAATAACTGCAAAATAGATTTGGAAACGCCAGTACGTAACAAATCAACTATACCCGGAAATTATCCTATTGAAGAAGGGACTACTATCGGTGGTTATGATATGAAATTCGGAGAAGAATATCGTATTTATGTTAAGAATATATTTGGCATACCGCCGTTCTTAGAAACAGAATTAAAAGAGCGCGGAACAAAAAACCGCATTGGCGGCTCTGATACAATTAAGGCAATAATGACATACGCTGGTTTTAAGGTTGGAAATAATTAATTGTAGAGGTATGATTATGAATAGTGAAATGGCTTATTTACTTGGAATGATATGTGGTAACGGCGAAATAAAGCGTGGTGTTTCTGAAACGATTTTTTCAATCGAAATACCGCATAAAAAATTAGCAACGGAAGAACATCATGATATTAAACTATATGTTAAAGCCAGTATTGCCGATATAAAAAATATCACCGAACCTCTTGTCGGCGCAGGAATGACTTTTATACAGAATAAATCTGCTACCGTTCTGTCTTTTAGTAAACCTAATTCTGATTATTTAACAAGAGAAATACTTCAATATATTGGTATGGCGACATCGCATAATAATGTGAAATTACATGAAAAAATATTTAATTTTACAAAAGACGAAAAGCGGCAATTTTTAAAAGGTTTTGCCGATGTCACAGGTTATATCCGTAGAAGCAATTATTTTTTCGATAGATATATGCACAGAGTTTATTTAGAAATCCCTTATAATTGGGAACTTGTGGTGGATATATCCAATTTATTGAAAGATTTAGATGTACCTGTTCAAAGTATAGATTGGGCGCATCCGAATATGCGCGACCCTAAACTAAAAAAGTATGACGAGGGAAAGCATAACTTTTGGAAGAAAGAACATCAAATCAAAATCTGGGCGAGTGAATTTTCGCCTATAGGCTTTGGTGTATTGCATAAACAGCAGTCATTAGAAATGTTCGCCGCTGAACTCATACAGGGATTGAAAACAAATGGGGTTACAGCGGAAAATAAAACGCATCTTTTTTACTGGGAGATGAAAGAAATCAACAAAAATAAACTTTCGCATCCAAGCGAAAGTGATGACTTTATTCCTGATCAAATAAGAGGAAAGCATTTTAATTCATGGAAAGAAATTGCAAAGGAACTTGGGTATGGTGAATAAAACAAATGTAAAAAGTGAATTTGAATTGTATGAGCCTATGCGGTTATGGCTTCAAGAATATTTAGAGAGTAAACATAAAAACGCCGAAATAATCACCATTGATTCTCATAATGAACGGCTTGATAGAGTTTTGAATAATTTGGGGATTTTTAATGACATGGCTACAGGCATTGATATACAAATTGATGTTTTAGGCGTTGTTAAAAATAAAAATGCCATCAGTTTGTTTTTCATTGAAGCTAAAAAAACGAGCCTTACTTTAAAAGATTTGGGGCAATTATGGGCATATTGTAAACTTATTGATCCACAAGAAGCATTTCTTATGACTTCCGCTGATTTAGGGAGCTTAAATAAAATACTGAATGTATTTAAGCGAGAAGATTTATTAGACTTCGGGGATAACAAAAATATCAAAAAAATGCGGATAGTCGTGTGGAATGTATCTACAAATTCGCCAGATATGAACTCAATGATTCCAAAACTTTAAATAGAAAAATATAGCTTATGGCGGAATTTTATTCCCGCCGTAACATTTATTTATATTATTGTTATCTTGTTACTATATGCGTGCAGAAAGAGCCGCATATAGCATATCCCACCATAATATAATTACACGCTCCTTTCAGAGTCAGAAAATAAATCCTGTTTTTTATTTATATCGTTTGTGTTTATATCGTTTATGGTTATTTTTATAATTTTGGCGAGAATTTTTCCTGCTGTTGCCGGCGCGTATTTGCCGGGAAGGGACAACGCCCATATAACGTTTTTACCAAGATTTTTTGCCGCGTTAAAATCCACCCCTCCGGGATTTGACGCCAAATCTATTATAACCGCGTCAGACTTAATCATTTTCAAACGGCTTCCGTTAAGCATTAAATAAGGCACAGTATTAAATATAACGTCAAAATCGCCTAAATATCCGTTTATATCGTCATATTTTACGCTTTTATATCCGAATGCCTCAATCCATGCGAAATCTTCATATTTCCGGGCGCTGACATACACGGCTGTATGTAATCCGTATAATTTATGCGCGAGGATTTTTCCTATCCTGCCATAACCCATAACAAGAACTTTACTGCCTGACAGTGTTGTGGCAAGTTCCTGCATTGCAATATTTATAGCCCCTTCGGCGGTGGGCAAAGCGTTCAGGATTTCCAAATCTTCACGCTTATAATAATCTATCAGGTTCAGATTTTTTTCTGAAGCAAAATTTTCAGCCGTAGAATCAAATTTTCCGCCTAAAATAATTTGATTTTTATCTATCGCTTCGAAAATATCTTTTAAGTGTATTTCACACTGTGACAACGGCGTATTTAAATGAATTTTATCTATGCTGTACGGCAGGGGAAAAATGATAAAATCCGTTTTTCTTATAGTATCCTCAACGCTCAGGCAGCGCGTAGTCATTCCGAATGAACCCGTATATTCGTCAAAACCGTAGACTGCGACTTCATATCCGTCGGAAGCGAGTTCGTCAGCAGCCACAAGCTGTCTTAAAT
This sequence comes from Oscillospiraceae bacterium, assembly GCA_009783265.1. Classification (GTDB taxonomy): domain Bacteria; phylum Bacillota; class Clostridia; order Oscillospirales; family WRJC01; genus WRJC01. The sequence continues at coordinate 116,715 of WRHM01000004.1, read as the reverse complement.
CCCCGCCTATTACGCCTATTTTTATATTGTTGTTCATTTTTAATATATTTCCTCCTATTTCTGCGGGCGGGTACAGAGAAAGACCCGCCCATACATTCGTTTTGTTTTGTTTTGTTTTATTTTATTATTTTTAGCGGGCTATTATTATTATATGAAACAGAATTATAAGAGGTTATCGGTTAATTATTGATTAATATATATAAAATTTTTTATGGGTTCGGCTTAAAAATCATGCTATGGCAGTTGACGTAAAAATATAAATGTGATATAATATAATTAAATCTGAATACGATGTCTTCGGGGCAGGGTGAAATTCCCGACCGGCGGTAAAAGTCCGCGAGCGTTTAACGGCGCAGAACCGGTGTAATTCCGGTACCGACAGTTAATGGGCGCGCAGTGCGCGTCCGAAGTCTGGATGATAGAAGATGCGGCAATATTATTATAAATAATTTCCGCTTGTGATAAAATTCACACCTGAGAGGCATAAATTTTCAGGTGTTTATATTTTTTTATTTACAGGAGGGAATTATTATGAATTCCAAAATCAAAAATATTATTATACTCGCGATATTGACCGCGCTGGCTTATGTTGCTATGTTAGTAGTCCGCGTGCCTTTTCCCGCTGCTTCGTTTTTAACTTATGACCCTAAAGACGTTTTTATAATAATCGGCGGATTTCTTTACGGCCCGTTAGCGGTTATTCCGATGTCTCTGGTAGTTTCTCTTTTGGAAATGCCGTTAAGCGGCACGGGGCCTGTGGGCTTGCTCATGAATATTCTGGCGACCTGTTCGTTTGCTTTTACGGCGGCTTTGATTTACAAAAAGCGCAGGACGATATCAGGGGCAGTTATCGGGATTATCTCCGGGGTTTTGCTTATGATTGCAGTTATGATACTGTGGAATTATCTTATCACGCCGATGTATATGGGAGTGCCGCGCGAATTTGTCGCCGGTATGCTTATACCCGTATTCCTGCCGTTTAATCTGCTGAAGGGCATATATAACGCGGCTATAACGATATTGATTTACAAACGGCTCTCGGTTGTCCTGCGCAAACTGGGAATATTATCGGAGAGTCGTATAAAATAAAGAGGTAAAATAATAGCATGAATGACATAGACAATAGCGAAAATAATTATAACACGCAAAATTCGCCGGTTATAAAATTAAAAACTGCGCTCAATCAACTTTATGACAGCAGTATTCTTGTCGATAAGGCTTTTTCTGATTTTGAGGCGCAGGATTTATCTAAAGAAAACGAAAATCTGCGCGGGTCAGTAAAATCGCTGACAGAAAAATTTCAGAATGCCGAAAAAAGCTTATTTGATTTAAAAAACGATTATGATATTCTTGAAAAAAACTTCAGAGACGAATTAAATCAAAAACGGGCGGCTTTGTTTAAAACAAGCGACAGGCAGATACAGAATTATTTTTCTGTCCGGTTAGAAAACGAGACAATGCGTATAAATTATTTAAAAGCGCAGTTAAGCCAAAAACTTGAACATATTTCATCAGAGCTGCAAATCCTTGATAATAACGACCGGATAGAATTGCAGTCTGAAATAAACAATCTCGAAAATAAAGTGAAAATTTATACTGACGCGGCGCAAAAACGCATAAATTATGCATGGAACGAACTGCTTGCGGATAAAAATAAAGCTATTGAAAATATGCAGGCCGCTGAAATCGAGAATAACGCTTTACGCGCTGTCAGGAATTTTTTCAACTGGGAATCGTTTTTCGGGCTGAGGCTTATAAGCAGTCTGGGAATATTGCTTATAATTATCGGCGTGTTTACATTTGGCAGATATGTTTATCTCCAGATGAGCAATGCGGCGCAATGCGCGGCAATTTTCGCGATAGGCTTGATTTTTTTGGTTGCCGGGGAGATTTTAAACAAAAAATGGCGCGGGATATTTTCGCTCGCTATAACTGCCGGAGGATCAGGGATTTTATTTCTCGCGACGGCTCTGGGTTATCTGACTCTTGAAGTTTTATCTATGCAGGCGGCTCTGGGAATTTGCGCTGGGGTATCTGTTATCAGTTTTGTTCTGGCTGTCAGGCATAATTCGCAGACTATATCTATTTTTGCGCTGATCGGCGGCTATCTGCCTGTGCTTGCGCTCAACGCGGATTCTATCATCTGGGGGATTATATATTTCACGATTTTGAATTTGTTTTCACTTGCTCTCGCGACCCGCAAAAACTGGCGCGTGGCGCGTTTTATCGGATTATTCGCGGGGCTTGCGGCTGATATTATATTAGTGATTCTTGTAGGCATACAGGAATATTATGTAAACTGGAACATGACAAGAATCGCGGTTATATCGTCTGTCGCAGCCGCGTATATCGCTTATTTAATTATACCCGTATTCGGCGCGTTATTCACTAAAACAAAAATAAAGCCCGCCGATATAATTTTGCTTTCATGCAATATATTTTTCAGGTTTTTAATTGGCATGTACGCTGTCAGCACGTTTTTCTTTAATAAAAATGACGCGCTGTATTTTGAAAAATATAATGCGCTTGTCGCTGTATTCTTCACGTTGACTTGCATCTGCATGGCATTAATATCAGAGAGGGGCGCGCATAAATCCGTCCCAGAGAAAGACACAGGTTCGCTGCGAGCTTTGTTTTTTATCACGAGCGTGACTTTTTCGGCTCTTATTGTTTTATTCTGGTTTGACAGGATCTGGTTTTCGAGCGGCTGGCTTATTGAGGGAACGGGATTATTTTTATACGGGATAATAAAAAACCGCAGGAGATTTGTTATATCCGGCTCGGCTGTCGGGACATTGTGTATTTTAATATTTTTATTTATAAACGTGCCTGATTATAGAGATAATCTGTTTGTCTGGCAGTATCTTTTGGTAACGCTTGGATTAACAGTCGCCGCAATAACTTTGGCAGTCAAAAAAATCCCGCAAAAATATCAGTCAGTACAGATTTTTCAATCCGGAGCGGCGCTTAATATATGGATTTTCTTTATTTATCTTTTCATGAATCCGGGGTTTGATTATTTGCGCGAAATTATATCGCCGGAAAAAGTCGCGTATGATATAATTTTTTTGACGTGCATAGTCTTTGGATTGCTATACTCGTATGTTTTGCCGAAAATACGCATAATTTACTGCACGGGCGTGCATACTGCGAGCGTTATTACAGGCGTTTTTTCGGTTATATTTTTATTTGCGTTCAACGGATTTTCGGCGAATATTTTACAGGACGGCGCAGAAATTATAGTCAAAGTTTTAGTGATGGGGCTGTATATCATGACAAATCTGATCGGCGTATTCTGGATGCGTGATTTATTGCAGTTTTTGATTTTGAAAAAAGCTTTGCCGCTTAAATTTTACCCGCTTTTGCTGTCGGGATATTTCGTGTTATTATTATCGCAGAATCTCGTCGTGCAGCTTAATCTCAGCGCGTCGAGCATGATCCTGACGTTTATTTTCGGCGTTACGGCTTTGTGCTGGATAATTTTTGGTTTTGCGAAACGCAACAGCGTTATCAGAATAAGCGGGTTGAGTGTATCGTTTTTTGCCGTAATAAAATTATTTGTATTAGATCTTTTTGATTTGTCTACGGAACTTAAAATAGTATCTTATTTTACGATGGGTATATTACTTCTCGCGATTTCGTTTATTTATCAGTATTTCAATAAAAAACTGGCAGATTCTCAAAATTCTAATAATACTGAAAATTAAAGATTATCTTGATTTTTTCGCTAAAAAGATGTATAATAATCGCACAGAGTTAAAAACAACAGAAAGGATAAAATAAACTGATGTTAAGAAACAATAATTTAAAATTTAAATTGATTCTTGTATCTTTGGCTTTTTGTCTGGTATTAATCTTATCGGTTTTTCTGGGTTCGTCGGTAACCGGGGCGGATCAGCCTGCAAATGCGGCGGCAGGTTCGGCAGACGACCCTATCGTGACGTTAAGCTATATAAATAAAGTTTTTAAACCCCAGATAGAGCAGCTTATATCAGATAAATTAAAAGATTTCAAGCCCGCCGCTTCAACTTCAACTTCGGCTTCAACCCCCGCTCCAGCCACTACCGAGCCGACGATTCAGAATACATATATTATGTCAGACGCCGCTTCGAGTTCTTATATAGTCTTAGAGTTGACAAAAGGGCAGAAACTGCGCGTAAAATCAGGGTCGCTTGAAATTATTCTGCGTCCCGGAGGAGTCGCCACAGTTATATCAGATTATAAATCGCAGGGCATTGCCGATTTGACTACTGGAGACGAATTGCTTAACGGGAAAAGCCTGCCCATAAATCACGCGCTTTTGATCCCGAGGGCTGACGGCAGGGGTATTTCGATAACTTCGGTTATCGCGTATATTATGGTAAGAGGGGATTATGAAATATTTGAATAAAAAGAATAAAAAATCGTTTTTTATATTTTTTATTCTTGTTTTAATTTCTTGTTTTATTATTTTTATATATCCCGAAATGATAATAGTCTCCGGAGACGATAAAGGCGGGAATTACGCTTCTAATCCGAATATGCGGATAGGCTTGGTCTATGACGACGGCATTGTCGAAAGTTTTCAGACTACTTCGCCGAAAGGGTTTTATTTCGGGAGCGTTAAAGACGGCGCGTCTGATAAATTCGACGTTTTCTTTTATATAAATAATACGAAAATATCAGTCGCGCATATCGCAAATTTAGCCAAAAACTCAGTCGGGAGATATTACGCGAGCGGCAAAAATATAGTCGTCGGAAAATACAACGCAGAATTTGACAAAACGTTTTCTGATTTTAACGAGGCGTATAAATTTATAAACGGGCTTTCTAAAACTACGTTTTTAAATCTTTTTCCGGCTTATATAAACGGCAAAATAGTCGTCCGTTGTTATGATTTCACATCTGCTGACAGTGCAAAAGCGTTTATAAACAAAGTCTCGTCAAGCAGTCCGGTCGCGTTAAAAGTTGCGGCGGAGTCAAATAAAACAGTTGTAGTCATAAATCCGGATACAGATGAAATACTGTTTCAATACGAAGACGGCGACAATAATTTCGCGGCCGCCGGCGCAGTCTCGAATAGTTTAAGCTACGGGCAGGCGATTTCAGAGCTGTCGTCGAAAAATACGGATTTTACGGCTTCCCCCGCAGGGAATATATATTCCGGGGCGTTTGTTTACAGGATAAAAAACAGCGGCGTCGAAGTTATAAATTTAATAAGCCTTGAAGATTATATAAAAGGCGTCGTCCCGTATGAAATATCGCCGAACTGGCACGAAGAGGCTCTTAAAGCGTTTTCTGTCGCGGCGCGGACATACGCGGTGTTTTCGGGCGCAAGGCACGCAAAAAGCGGCTTTACTTTATGCAATGACACTCACTGCCAGTTTTACGCCGGCTCTAAAAGAGCGACCGACGCTACAAACGCCGCAGTTGACGCTACAAAAGATTTAGTAGTTACTTATAATAATAAAATTATAGAAACTGTTTATCATTCATCGAGCGGTGGAGCGACGGAAAATCATAACGACGCATGGGGCGGAGATCTGAGATTTCCGTATCTGACAAGCGTAAAAGTGCCGCTTGAAAAATACGCGACTCCGGGACGGGCAAATTCGCTCTGGACAAATACGGCTGCGCCAAGAGAGCTTTTTGAGTATCTCACTGGGGCAAGCCCGCAGTCGTCGAGATTTAAAGACAAGCTAAATTCTGATATAGCGAGTATAATTATTAATGAACGCTCGCCGTCGTCAAATTATATAAAAAGCGTCAGCGTTGTCGATAAAAACGGCAATAGTGTGACTGTTCAAAACTCAGATACGATAAGAAGCGCGTTCGGGAGATACGCAAACAGCGCGAACATGGATATATATAAATCGTTTAAATTCAAAAGTTTTATGCTGCCGTCAAGTGAAAAAGCTTTACAGCAGGATATAGAATCGGGAAAAACTTATATAATCACCGGAAACGGGCTTACTAAATCCACGCCCGGTGACGGAATTTTAAATATATTGACGGCAAACGGCGCATATTCAATAAAAGCGTACGCAACGGGGAACGATTTTATATTTGACGGTAGAGGCTGGGGGCACGGCGTTGGATTAAGCCAGTGGGGAATGCAGGATATGGCTGAGGCTGGTTATAAATACGACGCGATCATAAAAACTTTTTATACCGGCGTTTCGATAGATAAACTCACAAATGTTAAAAAATAGATATTATTTATATTATTATTTTAAATGCAGGAAATTTATATTATCAGCAAGGAGAGTCGAGCCGATGCAACACCTTAATTTAGAAAATCTTTATTGGATTGGCGGATGTCCTTCGGGAGGGAAAACTACTCTCGCAGGTGAAATTTCAAGGATTAGTAATATACCAATATATCATACAGATGAACATTCATTAGATTATGGACTGCGTATAAATGCTAAAGTACCTGATTTCCATAGAGAAATAAATATGAACTTTGTAGAATCAACAGTAGCAATACCAGATGAACCGTGGTTTAATATTTTCATTACAGGATTGAGAGAATTGTGTTCGATTGCTTTAGATGATATAACAAAATTATTCGTTGGTAGCAATGCAATAATTGAGGGCGGAATATTATTACCTGAATTTATATCTAAAATGGGAATTGAAAATCAAGCAATATTTATAAACCCCACATACGAATATCTGCACGAATGTTTGCCTAAACAAAAATGGGTAATAAATATTTTATCAGGCATTAGTGACGCTGAATATAAATCACTTTTTATAAAAAGACTATTGTTCAAATATAATCTGTTCAGAGAATATGTTATCGAAAGTGCGGAAAAATTCAATATAAAAACTATTTTCACTGCTACTCCTAACTCGTTAGATAATAATGTAAAAATAGCTTTGCAACATCTTTCCTTGTACACCTAATAAGCATTTTCTTCAGCGCAAAAATTTATTATCAATACATAATAATAAAATCTAAATCAAAAAATTAAACCGAAAGGATAAATATAAATCATGGCGAAAAAAATAACGAAAGCGGTAATACTCGCAGGCGGCTTTGGAACGCGAATGCTGCCAATTTCCAAAGCTGTGCCGAAAGAAATACTGCCTATAGTCGATAAGCCCGCAATGCAGTATAATATCGAAGAAGCCGCCGCGTCGGGCATTACGGATATATTAATAATAACCGGACGTGATAAAAACGCAATAGAAAATTATTTTGATTATTCGCCGGAATATGAATATTTGCTTAAAAATAAAGGCGGCGAAAGAAATCTGAAGAATCTTGAAGTTATAAAAAATATCTCAAATATCGCCAATATTTATTATATACGCCAGAAAGAGCCGAAAGGACTCGGACACGCTGTTTTATGCGCGAAATCTTTTGTCGGGGGCGATGATTTTATAGTCATGTACGGCGATGATATTATTATAGGCGAAGTTCCGGCAACTAAAGAATTAATTGATGTATATGAAAAATACGAAAAAAATAATGGCGGTATTTGCGTTGCCGCAGTTAAAGAAATCGAACGCGAAAAATTAAAATCTTACTGCTCTCTTAAAGTCGCACCGGTCGAAATTTGTGCGGACAAGAGCGAGTTTTATGTTTGCGATATGAATGAAAAACCTAAAACCGACGAAGAAATTTTCTCGGATTACGCGATTCTGGGCAGGGTTTTGCTCACGCCTGAAATCTTTGATATTCTTGAAAATCAGGGACCCGGAGCAAATAACGAGATTCAAATCACGGATGCTATGAAAACTTTGGTAAAACAAGCGGATATATATAAAAATAAAAACGCTCCCGCAAAAATGATTGCGAAAGTATTTTCCGGAGAACGTCACGATATGGGGTCAAAATTGGGATTTTTGCGCGCTAATGTTATCGAGGGCGTGAAACATTCTGAAGTCGGGGAAGATTTTAAAAAGTTTTTGAAAGAATTTGCTGAAAAATTATAAAAAGGCAGGGTTATATAATATTATGGAAAGAATAAGCAGAATAAATTATTATCTTGATATTGCCGAGGCTGTCGCGTCAAGAAGCACATGCCTGAGGAAAAAATACGGCGCGATAATAGTCAAAAACGACGTTATAATCGCGACTGGTTATTGTGGTTCGCCGAGGGGCAGGGAAAACTGCTGCGACAGGGGGACTTGCATAAGAGAAGACATGAATATCCCGAGGGGAGAAAGATATGAATTGTGCAGATCAGTCCACGCCGAAGCAAACGCTATAATCGCCGCATCAAGGGAACAGATGCTCAACGCAATCCTGTATCAGGTATGCGTCTCTCCGGTCACAGGAGAGATAATCGGCAATATCGACAGTTGCCAGATGTGCAAGAAATTAATAATCAACGCCGGGATCCTGCGGGTAATTAACAGGGATTCAAAAACTAAATATCATTCTGTGAATGTGTCAGACTGGATAGCGCACGACGACAGTCTGGGTAAAATGGGGTATTGATATAATTTTAATAAATTAGGGCGGGTTTTAATATACACCCCCCTAAAAATTTATTTTATGCGTTTTTTTCGACAAACCAAAATAAAAACCGCACTCTTAATGATTTACTGAGGTTTACGCGTTTTGCTTTGCTTTTTTTGTGAAACCCCCACTATAAACCGCGACAGATATTGCCCGGGTTCAGGAATACTTATTTCATCCAGCACAAAAATAATCTGCACAGGGCCTTTAAAAACTAAATCATGGTCTTGAGCATAATCGAGTATTTTTTGGGGCATATCGCCGAATTCACCGTAATAACCGCGGTTATACGCGACAAGATAGTTGCCTTCCGGGCGCGTGCTGTTTCCGAGAGGGTCTGCGGAAAAAAATCTGTCGGGGCGGCCGGGGGACTTCATAAACGAATCTATGTTTTCATGATATCCGCCCACAGGGTATCTCAGATTTATCCGCCGTTTATTGGCGTTTTGACAAAAACGGATAAATTCTTCATAAAAAGTATCGTTATTTTTTGTGAAATCGTTTAAACCTCCGAGCACATAGTGGGCGGCTTCCAATTTTTCTACCCTGACAGTGCCGTCCTCGACCATAAGCCCGTTCTGTATATTTGTAATATAAGTATGGATTATAGAATACGCCGTTCGAAGCTCGCTGAGTTTATAATCCAGTTTGACTTCCTGTTTTCTGAGAAGGTCAATTACGTTTTCCGGCGTTCTCTGTTTATCCATATCTTTAATGACAGATAAAGGAACGCCCAAATCAATGAGAACGTTGATATAATTCAATTTGATAATTTGAAACGGCGCGTAATAACGATAATTGTTTTCCCCGCGTAACGCGGCGGGGAGAAGATCAATCTCATCGTAGTATCTCAGCGTAGACTGATTTATTCCGGTGAAGTCTGAAAACTCTTTGATTGAAAGCAATGTAGATTCTTGCAAAATAAATACCTCCGAAAATAAAAATCATATAAAGCCACTATAAATATTATTATATAATATACTATAAGTTGAAAAAAAAATCAACAAAAAAAATAACATATTTTGAAAATTTTTTTGGAATTTTGTAGAATATTTTGAGCAAAATTTAGCGTATTTGAGATAAAAACTTTAAAGTTGCTTTAACCGAAAACAAAGATATTTGTTGAAATTTTATTGAAATATAACACAAATATTTAATTAAATTTATAAAAAATCAAAAATATAAAAAAAATTAACCGCAAAATCCCTTGATATTATGGGGATTTTGCGGTATTTTTATGTGAATTAGGCTAAATTATAAAAAAAATTGAAAAAATGTTGAAAGACCTGTTGACTTTAAAGCGACTTTATCCTTTACAATTTAATCATAACAAAACAACAAAATAAATTCAAATAAAACAAGGGGGAAAACACAAATGAAAAAAACATTTTTTAAAGAACAGCCAAACGGATACGATAAAGAACAAGTCGATAATTATATCCGCAAGCTTATGAAATCATACGAAATAGCTTACAGCAATTATTTGGAAACATTTAAAAAATATTATACGCTGAAACATTTTGACAGACAAAAAAGCGATTTATGCGAAGTAAAACTAAATCAGTCATAAATTATAAATTCAAAAGGAGGTTATTAACACAAAATGGAAAGAATATTTTTCAAAGAACAGCCAAACGGATACGATAAAGAACAGGTCGATAATTATATCCGTAAAATTACAGAGGCATACCAGACAGCTTATGACGAATATCTCGCGGCATGCGAGAAATATAATAATCTGATACAGGACTATAAAAAACTGGAATCTGAAAAACAGGCAAAACAATCGGCGGCAGATGTTGATATTATAGCCAAAACCCTGATAAATTCAGAAAGGCTGGCAAAAGAAATTATAGATAACGCCCATACCGAAGAAAACAGGGTTATTGAATTAACAGTAAAAAATCTACAGTATGCATATACGACTCTGGAAAGCGCAATGAGCGAGGTGCAAAAATTTCTGACATTCAACAACGCTATATCAGATGAAAAATATGAAAATAAAGAAACCGGAGGAATATTAGATGGAAATGAAATCTTTAAACGAATTGAACCTGGAATTTCAGACCGAGACTGATATAACTGATATAACGTCAGATCCTCAGGTTCAGACTCCTGAGGCGTGTGAATTATTAAAACCGATAAAGCCTGTTTTAATAACAATCGAGCCTCAGGTTACAGAAGAAACAATAGAGACAGATATAATAAAATCTATAGATGAATTGAATCTTGAATTTCAGATCGAAGCTGAGATAATAACAAAGCCTCTGATGACTTCGGACGGGGAAATAAATAAAGAAATAAATCTGGAAGAAATTTTTCAGCAAACGCCTGATACCCGCAAAAAAGATAAAAAAGCTAAAAAAAAACGACGGGGCATATTTGCGCTAATATCTGATATGTTATTTTATATGGCAATTTTTACGGTTTTAGTCGCGATTTTGACTTCCGCGCCGGTTAACGGCAACGGGTCGGCAAAAATGTTTATGGGATATTCTTATTTCACGGTCCTGACCCCCAGTATGCAGGACGAGATCCCGAAAGGCTCGTTTATATTAGTTAAGCAGGCAGACCCGCAGGAGCTAAATATCGGGGACAATATAACATTTATGAAAGACACAAACACTTCGGTGACCCATAAAATAATAGATATATACGAAAATTATCAGGACAGCGGCGTCAGGGGATTTCAGACAAAGGGAGTAAACAACATAAATCCCGACAGGGATATTGTTTACGAGTCAAATATAGTAGGCAAAGTAATACTGGTTATCCCGGTAGCGGGAGCGGCAATATCTTATATCAGAGAAAATATTTATATAGTATTTATAATATTCGGGTTATGTATTCTTCTCTCTTTCCTGCTCCGCGGATTATTCGGCAAGCCGTTCAAATCTTCATCTTCAACCTCTGTTGGTTCCGGCGAAAGCTTTGATATTGAAGAATTTGACAGAATTGATAGGCCTGAAAGAAATAAACCGGGAAAAATTCCGGAAGAAATCTGATAAAATCCAAAAAATCTAAGATTTATACCCAATCACAGCAGCCCGTATTTTATTCCGGAGGCGCGCGCCGGAGTTTTTGGACTGCGGATTAGGATAAATATAAATAATTCAAACAAATGGGGAGTACCCCATAAAAAACAGAAAGGAATTAAATAATATGCAGAAAAATAGAAAGTTTCTCATTTCAGCCGCATTACTGGTAATAGTAATGATTCTCATGGCGGGAACATTCGCATGGACTCAGACAGTTAATAAAGTCAATGAATTTATAGGCACTAAAACCGGAGACGTAATATTGCACGACGACTTCGACGGACACAAAAAACACGTATACGTAGAAAACCCAAATAATGTTGAATTATTTGTGCGTATCAAGCTCAACGAAGCAATGAAACTTGGCAGCAACTCATGGAGACCGACGACTAATTCTGACTGGCACACACATACTCCCGGAGCAAGCTGCGCGGACTGCGGAAATTACAATGCGGACAATCATAAATTCCACGATTATTTTACTTGGACTCTTGGCGGTCAAAAATGGTATATGCCCGGCACGAGCGCAGTGGTTACAGACAATAATGTCTACAACAGCAGCACTCCGGGCGCAAGACAGACTCCCAACGCTCAGATTATCACGATGGCTGTTTACATGCAAATGACAGACCAGCAGGGAAAAGATTATATCGGCTGGATTTATGATACCGACGGCTATGCTTATTGGTCGCAGCCTTTAGGATATCAGGAAGCGACGGGCCTTTTGCTCAATAACGTCGCAACTTCTTCAAGTTTGTATAACACCGATTATTATTATGCGATTGACGTTATACTCGAAACAGTTGACATAAATGACATTCCTATGTGGACTCAGGGAGCGGCTGCTTCAGACGGTTCAGGCTTGCACTATCAGCAGGCAACATCGCAGGGCATAGGCGCAATAAACTTCATAGTAGGATTATCAGCACCGGCTCCGGTACCGCCGGCGCCACAACCGTCACCGGCTCCGCCTGTTGTTCCGACAACTGAAGAACCGGCTAATACGGATGAAGCAATTGACGAACCGGCTGCGGATGAAGAGGCACCCGAAGAAATAACAGAAGAACCGACTGATGTTGATGCTGAGGAATCAATTGATGAGCCGGCTGACGAAGAAGAGCCGACGCCATAATAATTTTGAAACAGGAGGACCGTAAATGCTGAAATTAAATAAAAAGTCGTACCGGTTACTCCGCTTTATGGTGATGATGATACTTATAATCGCTGCGTTTTTAAACGTCACATACGGTTTACAGGGGTCGTGGGTGAAGAAAAATGAATTTATCGGAACAACGGAACCGACAACTAAGCCTCCGGTTACGACAACAGAAATTCCGCCGCGTCCGACTGCGACACAGCCATCAACACCCCCGCCTGTTAAACCGACGCAGCCACCGGCTACGCAACCGGCAACAGAGCCGACAGGCATAACATCATCTCCGGCAACAGAACTGCCGACAACGCCGACGACGACAACGCAACCAACAATTACAGAACAACCTGCAACGCAGCCTCCGGCTACACAGCCGGCGACAGAGCCGACGATAGAAGAAACGACAATAGAAGAAACGACGGCTGAATCTCCCGAGACAACACAGCCGACAGAAACACAAAACCCAACAACACAAACTCCGACAACTCAGCAGGCGACTAAACCGCCGGGGGATAATAATAAGCCCAATCCCCCTACCGGTAAATTACCAGTCGGCAAACCGCCGAAAACCGGCGATGAAGACACAAACGCGAGACCATGGCTTATAATAATGGGAATCGGCGCGTTTATACTCAGATATATCATCGTTCCAAAAGAAGAAGAAGATTAACACTAAAAATTAAAATTAAAAATAAGGAGAAATTCAAACATGAACAGTAAAATCAAGGCATTAATTTCTATTATAGTAGTTATTGCATTATTTCTGACCGGGACTTTTGCATGGATAAACTTTGCTCAGGAAATAACAAACGAATGGGAAGGCGGAGGCACACCCGGAGGCACAACGCACGACGATTTCTGCAAACCTAAAAAAGAAGTATATATTGAAAACTGGGGCAGCACCCCGCTTATAGTCCGCATAAGACTCGACGAATACATGGAAATCGGCGAAGGCGCGGGATTAAAAGGAACTTACAGCGGCGGCGTATGGACTCACAACGCCGACAATCATTCCACTTCTTTGATGGGCAGCACAACAAACATCGACGACAAATCGACATGGCAGCCGCATATACCCGTCACGGGAGACCCGACGACGTGCGATCCCAGCGACCCGAATTTCCATGATTACTGGAAATGGTCTATGGGCGGCTGGAAATATTACAGAATGGCGCCGTCTCCCCAGAGAGAGACTTTGAGCTATGTAGACCAGAACACAAGCGAGTACAATAACGCAAGCGGCAATATTAAACAGACGCTCAACGCTACTGTATTAACTATGGAAGACTGGCAGAACATGGGCAGCCCTATCGGCAATTACTGGGTAATAGACACAGACGGCTGGGCATACTGGGCTTCGCTGCTTATGCCGGGACAGGCTACGGGACTTTTACTCAATAAAGTAGAACTGATAAACGACCCGGATGATTCATATTATTACGCTATAAACGTTATCGCTCAGATGGCTACCAGAAATAAAACCGGCACCGGCGATAATTTTGGAAACTACGAAGATTTCTATAGCGACGCTTCCGGCGACGATTTAGACCATTCCGCTACGGGAGACGGTCAGGACCTGCTTGATAAAATCGCCAACGGCGGCAGCGGCACAGGCGGCGGCAACGGCGGAATAATCACAGACAAAGGCACTTTGGCAGGCGATAAATTATTCCTGAGACAGGGCGATACCGCTAATCTCACGGCAAATCCGGTCATATACGGAACCGATCAGGTAGTATGGACAACCGATATGCCGAAAGCAGGATTTACATTCAACAGCCATAACAACGCGGCAGTTGTTAAAGCGGCGGATAACGCGGTTATAGGCGCAAAACTCGAAATTACCGTAGTATCTGTACCTTCACCGAATAAGATGACGACTATAACAGTAATCGTAATCGATAAAAACGCCGCAGGCGTTGTATTGGGCGAAGACGGAAATTTATATCTTGACTGGGGCGACAACACGTTCAACAGGATAGACGAAAACGGCAATTATATAGACCAAAACGGCAATGTCATAACAAGCGAAAGCGACATAAGAGACAATATGATTTGCGGCGGCATGGACGAAAAACCGGGCAATATCGACGACCGCACAGATATAGTCTTCACAGACAACGACGTAAAATTACTCGGCCCGAACATTGACGATTCATATCAGGCTCCCGGAAACGATGGGAAACTCGGCACAGAAGACGACGAGTATTGGTGGAAAAAACCCGGCAAAGAAACTGAAAATGTTGAAGACCTGAACTTCCCGAGCGACTTTACCCAAGTTCCTCCGGCAGGAATAGTAGTCAGAAACATAGTTATAAGTCCGTTAGGCACATCAGTCGGCAAAGGAAAAACCCAGCAGTTCACATCAACTGTATATATGACCGACGGATCTGAAGCTATCGGGGCACACGCAGGAGTAATCTGGAGCGTAACGCCGAATACAGACGCTTCGATAAGCAGCGGCGGCCTTCTGACAATAAACGCCAACGCTTCGGCGAGCAGCGTAATCGTAGTAGCAGTTTCAACGGAAAATTCGTCAATTATTTCCAATGTTGCGATTGTCGCAATCAAACCTGACATAGAACCGGAACCCACCGGAGTTGACGGCAAAATAATCCCGGCGGCAATAGCGGGCGACGACTCTGACTGGATAGAAATCGCGAGAAACGGAAATTATTCGCTGATAGTACGCAAAAATTATGTTCCTTATTATAAAGGCAAGCCAGTGGACGATGAGAATTTCGTATGGACCCAATTTGGACCCGGCGTATATAATACTTCAAATTGTGAAGTTCGGAAAATTATAAACAACTGGTTTACAGGCGAAAACGCCCCGCTTGTAGAATTGGCGGCGAATGCCACATTGCGCGAGTACACCGTCAGAAATACCGCGTTAAACAATCTGGGTTCTGTCAATCAGGCAAATTCGGCCATAACCGGAATCAGCAATCCGAAAGCGCAACCTGACAGCGATGGAGATGATGTAGCTTTCGCACTGAGTTTCGCTGAATTAGTAAATTTCTGCTCAACTAGTTATTTAAACTATCCGAGCGGAGGTAATATTACAAGCACCGGTGTGGCTCCTTTGAATTTTGCAAAACTCAGCATTCCGTTCTCTACCGCATACGGTATGTGGACGCGTTCTCCGGGTGAAATCGGAAGATCAGGCGCAATGATGAAGAGCGGATATGCGTATCAGGCATTTAATAACGCAGGCTACAATATGGTATATCCGGCTCTCTGGGTTGACTCTGCAATATTTGACCTTGTTCCTTAATTATAATTACTAACGCGTGGCGCTAGTAAAAACCCCCTTTTTGAAAAGAGGGCGGCGCGCGGTAATTTGAGCCGAAGCTCAAGTACCGGCATGCGTGACGGGTGTTTTGCAAAGCTGCTGAATAAATATAAATACAAGGGGAACAAAACACCCTCCCGCCCTCGAAAATTTTATTTCATAATTTAATTTTTATAAATATATAACGCCACGATTTAACTAAATAATACAAATAAAACAAACAAGAGCCGGAGGCGGACACTCCGCTTCCGGCTCTTAGCCGCAGATAATAAGATATGTAAGATAGATGCAAAACCGAAAATATATTTAAATATTTTATATACAAGGAGGTGGCCGCGGTGAGCGCGAAAACAATAATAAAAAATACATTCAGATATTTAATAATAATTGCCGTAACGGCGGTCATCTGCTTGAGCGGATACGAACTGTGGAAAATATCCGAGAGATATATTCACGAATCGCAGGTTAAAAAAGCCGTAGCGCAATTCCGTCCGCAGGATTTACCGGAAGAATCACAGAAAATAAAATATATTGCCGAACCCGAAATTGAATTGCCGGAAACTGAGGAATCTGTTATAAATCAATTTATAGTAACCCTGCAAAACGAAATAAACAGCGATATAGTAGGCTGGATCAATATACCCGATACAAATATAGATTACCCTTTTGTTATATCTGACAACAACAGTTATTATTTACGGCATGATGTGTTTGGAAATTACGCAGTGGCCGGGACGATATTTATTGATTGCAGATGTCCTGAAGATTTCACCGGGTTTAATACGATAATTTATGGACACAACATGAATAACAACAGTATGTTCGGCGATTTGATTTTGTTTGACGACGAAGGATTTTTTGAAGAAAACCGGTTTGGAACTATATTTTTAAAAGACAGAACATATACGCTTGAATTCTTTGCTTATATGATTATAAGAGAAGAAGACAATATTATTTATAATCCGTATGCGACGCCGGAAGATAAAAATGCGTTTTATGAATATACAAAAAGATTTGCCCGCAATTACCGTGAACCTGAGACAGAATGCAAGGTAGTGACTTTATCTACCTGTACTTATGACGGCGGCGCGAGAATTGTTTTATTGGCGAATATAAAAAATAAAAGTCGCGGATAGGAGGAAAAGACAATGAACAGTGTTGGAGAAAGGCTGAAAAAATTACGGTTGAGCGTAAAAAAGACATTAGATGAAGAAAGCGGAATTTTTAATGTTTCATTAAATACTGTCTACAGATGGGAGCATGATTTATGCGTTCCCCGTAAAACGGCATTAAAAAAAATCGCTGTATTTTATAATACATCGATCGAATGGATTCTTAACGGGGATATAAACGACGATATAAAATATAAAAATAAATGCGATACCTGTATTCTGAATCCCGACAGGAATATCGACCGTGAAATTTTAATTATGTTAAAAAAACTTTCAGATAACTATAAATGCAAAAATTTTGAATTATCTTCTGAGACAGAGACAACCGGGCGCGGCGAAAATTAACGTAATATTATAAATGCGAATCACAAGCTGAAAAATTATATATACAAACGTGGGAATTTCCGTCGGAAGCCCCCTTTTGAAAGGGGGCTTTACGGGAGAACGCTATTTTTTATCGTTATTCGCATTTATAATATTATTTTTTTATCTTTTTATATTATTCGGTTTATCAGGCGAGATTTTAGCGCATTATTATAAATGCAATCGCCGCTTGAGTTCTTCTATCATGTTTCTGCCTTCGAATATCATCAGCGCCGAAAACAAAAACAGGCTGCACGCCACGCATATCAAGGACGGGTATATTATTACGCTCAGCCCGCTCACAACAAAAACTGCCGGAATTATTCCGTATAGTATGAGCAGAAAACTGTAAATTATATAAATCCCCGTCTGCATTTTAAGTATACGCGCAAGAACTGCCGGTGCAGCCATAGCGGATACAAAAGCGATCGGAATGACAAAATCAACTGACCAGCCGCGCCAACCCGTAAAAACGTCCCACAATACAGACAGAATAGTTACGATAGTTACCTGATAAGTCAGATTTTTTAAAATATTATGCCGCTTGCGAATGGCAACCGCAAGGCTGAGCCAGACGCAAGCCACCCCCGCAACCACAAACAGCGACCAAAGCCCGCTCTGCGGCAAACTTAAATTTACAGTGAATGACGCGATAACTATAAATGCCGAACATAACTGCATCATGCGAAACAGCAGGCTGTGTTTATGGATTGCAAGCGGCACAAACGGAAATGTTCCGGCTTCGGGTTCGGTTTCACATCCGCTGTTCTGCTCCCCGCTATCGGTTGGGTTTATATTATTTATGAGCGTATTCTGGCACAAAGGGCATTTTTCAAAGCCGCCCGAAACTGATACGGCGCATTTTTCGCAAGTTTTCATTTAAACCTCTTTTATTTTTATTATTTTATATATGTTATTTGTTAGCAGTTATTTCAACGGCTATTCCCATACCGGTGAGCTGCCGGAAAAAACTGCGCTGTATGTCCGTGCTGACAAAAGGGGACGTAAAACTGATATTCATATTTTCTTCGTATGAGCAAATGCAGATACGGGGCTTTTCCGTGCTGTTAAAAGCGTCAAAAAGCTTGATATACGGCTTTGCTTCGTCCGGCATTACCACCCTGCCAACATTTGAAACCGTAGCCGTCACTTCACGCGCCGACAAAGAATAAGCGAAACTCATATATAAATTTTTAATTGCCAGCGGCACTAAGCGTATTAAATAATTGCGCTCAAAACTGAGAAATTTATTCAGGCGCGCCTGCAAAAAGTCTTCGTTGAGGTACTCGTTTAAACGTTCTTTTGAGAGTTTTATAATATCTTCAAGAGTATCTTTGTTATTTTTAAAATCGTATTTTATATCGACAAGGCTGAAAAAATTGCGCGTCGATTTGGAATCGAAATAATTCCGAAGATTGACGGGGATATTTATAATCACAGGCTTTTTTCTGTCGTTCACGCTCATTTCGCCGTAAATAGCGAGTATAAGCAAAGAAGTGATAAATACAGTAGCTGTCGTTTCATATTCTCGCGCTTTATCCAGAATTGCTTTGGTTGAAACGCTGCCTTCTATTATATTTAAACGCCACTCGGTTTTTTTTGCCCCTTTGATCTGATACGCGACGGGATTTTTTAAATTGCTCATGCTTTTGCTTTTGTCGTAATATTTATCAAAGCTGTCGGTCATTTGCTGCGACTCTGAAGCGTCGTAATCGATATTCGGGACTTTTTCCATAGTATCCGGATGCGCGAATTTAAGATAATATAACACCAGCGCCTTAAAGAATTGCAGCGCGCCCGTACCGTCGGTCAGGGCGTGATATACCTCAAGATTTATTCGTTTGACGTACCATGTCACTTCAAATAAAAGCGATTTACGGTTAAGATAAACTGTGCTGCACGGAGTGGTATCTTCTTCATGTACAATGGGGCAAATTTCGCTTTGCTCGAGATAATACCAGAACATGCCGCGTTTCAGCACATATCTGAAACCCGGAAAATCATTAATTGTACGGTCTAATGCCGACTGAAGCATGTTCCCGTCAACTTTATCGCGCAGTTCGCAACTGAAACGAAAAACTTTTGTGTCTGATTTACCGCTTGTGGGAGGGAAAATCTTCGCGGCGTTATCAAGCTTATACCATTTTCCCCGAGTTTTTTCAGCCGGATTATTCATAAAAACCCCTTAAAAATTTATATTTTATGAGAGAACTACTTTTTTATTGCCGAAAATTTTATATATTTTTATTATATCATGCAAAAAAAAATATTTCAAGAATATTTTTCCCGGTTTTATTTTACAAAGCAAAATTTATGAGCCAAAAGCCCTCTCGCAAAAGGGGTACAAGAGACGAAGTCGCAGGGGGATTGCAATCTTCAGTCAGTTCCGCTGACAGCTCCTTTCAAATCAAAAGGAGCCTTTTTATTTGCTTTTTTGCGTATTGCAAAATTAAAAAACACCGTTGAAATTCAAATAAAAGTGTGATATAATAAAATCAAATTTGATATATATAAAAACACAGTAAAAAATATAAATTATTTAAAGAAAGGGTAATGTATTAAAATGAAAAAAATAAAAAAATTATTAATATTATTTTTAGCTATTATAACGGTTTGCAGCGTATTATTTTCATGCGCGGAAAAAGCCCCTCAGGAGAGCGTGAATAATACGCCGAATGACGGCGTTATTCCAGAAAAAACCCCTGACGAATCTGAAATCGACGAACCAGAAATAGGCGATAATCTTCCCGATAACCTCGATTTTGGAGGAATGGAATTCAGAATACTTCACCGTAATGGAAACAACGGGTATTACGGCGACGGGGACGTTTTTGAAATCGAAGTTTTTGCTGAAGCCGAAAACGGTGATACTATCAACGACGCTATTTACAGGCGCAATAAACTTGTCGAAGAAAGGCTGAACATAAAAATAAAACCTATTGGAATTATCGACGCGAGTTGGGATCATGCGTATGACTTTTTTAATTATATTAAAAAAAGCGTTTCTGCCGGAGACGACGAATTTGACGTCGCGCTGGGATATGCCGCGCTGATGCCTAATTACGCTATGCAGGGTTTGTTTCTCAACGTAAACGATTTCACGTATATTGATTACGAAAAGCCATGGTGGAGCCGGAATTTCAAAGACGAAATGTCGATAGGGGGCAAGAGTTATCTTCTTGAAGGGGATTACTCGCTTTCTTTGCTCGCAAGAGCGATGTGCATTTTTTACAACAAAGATTATGCCAGAGATTTAGGGCTTGAAAATTTATATCAGACAGTTCTCGGCGGCGACTGGACTCTGGATAAAATAAGTGAAATATCAAAGTCGGCATATATTGATTTGAACGGAGACGGCATAAAAGATTCCGGCGACCGGTTCGGGACAACAATAACGATAGGGACATATATAGATAATCTGTGGTTTGCTTTCGACCAGCCGGTAACTGTCATGGATTCGGACGGTTATCCTGTACTTGCGGCAAATACTTCTAAGATGGCTGAAATGGTGACAAAAACCTATGATTTTTTGTATAACAACGAAGGTGTGAACGCGCTTGTTGAGAATTTAGAAGAAGAACTCAACTGTTTAAATAATTTTTCGGCAGGAAATATTTTATTCTGGCCGAATACTCTGTATAAAAACGTAATGCTCCGTGCCACCGAGACAGATTACGGCATATTGCCATATCCAAAATGGAATAAAGACCAGAAAAGATATATGACCGGGGCGCAGGATAATTTTTCTATTATAGCGATTCCTATAACATGCCCAAATAAAGAACTCGTCGGGGCCGCTCTGGAAGCCCTCGCCGCCGAAAGCTACCGTAGCGTAACCCCCGCGTATTATGAAATCGCCCTGAAAACAAAATATCTGCGCGACGACGAATCGGCTATGATGCTCGATATTATCAGGGATGGAATTTCGTTTAATTTCGGGGCTTATCATACTGACAGCATAGGGGATTTGAGATTGCAATACCGGTTTCTTATGTCAGATAAAAAATCAGATTGGGTTTCGACATACGAGAAAAAAGAATCCCAGTATCAGAAAGGGCTTGAAAAAACGATTAATAATTATATGAATTTAGAGCAATAGTATTATATAGTAAAGCACGTTGAAAACCACCCCGTCAAGCTAACGCTTGCCACCCCTCCACGGAGGGGAATTGCTCGCAATTCCGGTGTTTTGTCTAATTCCCCTCTGTGGAGGGGTGCCCGCAGGGCGGGGTGGTTTTTAAGTAGAATTATTATAATTTCTAATATCTAAAAAAGAGGAGTGATAAAAATGACGTCAAGAGAACGGCTGTTGACTGTATTAAACGGGAAAATACCCGACCATGTGCCGGTTATGCCGGATTTATCAAATATGGTCCCTGCGAAAATGACTGGCAAGCCTTTCTGGGATATATATTTATATCAGGACCCGCCGCTCTGGAGAGCATATCTTGACTGCGTAAAATATTTCGGGTTTGATTCACTGTGGGACGCTTATTATGTGTCTATACCGCTCGATTCAACAAACCAATCAAGCCCTGCAAATTACGATATAAAAACTGCTGTTGTATTTAAAAACGAAGAACGGCTTGTCACGCAAAATTTTGAATATGTAAACGGGAAACGTTATTGGGCAAAAACCGTGGACGTTTATTATATAGCCGACCCTCCGACTGCCGGGCTTGATCCGCGTTCTATACGTTTGCCTGAAGAACCGGATAAATTTGAGTTGTTAAAACATGAAGATATACGGCAATGGCCGGCAGGCGAAGAACTCTTGAAAATTCTCAAGTCCGAATTGGGCGAATGTGGTTTATTGGGCGTGGTGTGCGGAACTTCTAAACTTATAAATACCGAGCAGGATATATATGATTTCTTTGACGACCCGCAAAAATATTACGACAGGAGAGACTGGCTTCTGGATTATTACGAAAAAGTATTTATGAAAATGCTGACATATTCATGCAGGCCAGATTTTATCTCTACCGGCGGTTCGGGTACTTTGATTCATCAGTCACTTCAGACATTCAGGGAACTCGCGCTGCCTATCGTGAAAAAAATGACCGCTCTTGCAAAACAATACGGATTCCCGTCGCACATTCATTCGTGCGGGCCGGAAACAGAACTGGTGAAAATCTGTGCCGAAGAAACTGATCTGACTGTTATAGACCCGCTTGAAATATCTCCTATGGGCGACTGCGACCTGAAAGAATTAAAAAGACTTTATGGCGATAAATTAGTTCTTAAAGGCAACTTGCATACGACAAAAATAATGCTGCACGGTTCTGTGAGCGATGTTGTCGAGGCTTCAAAAAAAGCCATTGACGACGCGGCAGCGGGCGGGCGTTTTATATTATCTACCGGCGACCAGTGCGGCCGCGATACTCCATACGAAAATATTATGGCCATGATTGAAACGGCAAAAACTTACGGCAGATATTAAAATTAAAATATATAACGCCATAAAACGGGCAAAAATTCACAGAAAAAAACTTCGCGAAAACCACTTGACAAACCCGTTACAATCTGATATAATACTATTTGTTGCGGTAATGCTGGTGTAGCTCAGCTGGTAGAGCAGCTGATTTGTAATCAGCAGGTCGGGGGTTCGAATCCGTCCACCAGCTCCAGATATAATTATATATTTTTTGCGTTATTTTTTTTCGTGGGAGAGTTCCCGAGCGGCCAATGGGGGCAGACTGTAAATCTGTTGTAAGTTACTTC
This sequence comes from Oscillospiraceae bacterium, assembly GCA_009783265.1. Taxonomy (GTDB): domain Bacteria; phylum Bacillota; class Clostridia; order Oscillospirales; family WRJC01; genus WRJC01. The sequence continues at coordinate 93,518 of WRHM01000004.1, read as the reverse complement.
GGTGGTTCGAATCCACCCTCTCCCATCAATATCAAAAACCCCGGTTTTACCGGGGCTTTTGATTCTTTATTTATAAAATAAATACTCATAAATTTATACTATATTTTTTTACTGCGGTCTCATCTATTTCAATGCCAAGCCCCGCGCCCTGCGGAACATCTATCATGCCGTTTTTATCCATTAGAACAGGGTTTTTTATAATATCTCTCAGCATAGCATTGTCGCTTACGTTATATTCGAGAAACAAACTGCGGGGTAAAGCGGCGTTTACATGCAGGCTCGCCGCCGTAAGAAAATCTGTAAGCCATGCGTGGGGGCAAATATCAATCCCCGCGTACTCGGCTTCCCACATAATTTTTCGAATATGCGTGAACCCGCCGCACCGGGAAATATCAGGCTGCGCGACGTCAATTCCGCTCTCAATCAGTTTGCGGAATCCCCAGCCAGTGGCTTCCTGTTCTCCCGCCGCAAGCCGGGTTGAAATTCCAGCTTCTTTTACTTTTTTATAACCCTCGTAACATTCCGGGTGCAAAAAATCCTCAAGCCAGTAGATTTTATATTCTTCTATTGATTTTAGAAGTTCTATCGCGTCATACGCGCTCCTGTTATGTTTCCAGCCCGCGTCCACCATAATATCAATATTATCTCCGGCTGCTTCTCTCGCCGCTTTTACAAGCGCAATATCATTTTTGCGGTTTTCCCCAAATACTCCCCAGCCGAATTTAATTGCGGTAAACCCTTTTTCAAGATAATATTCGCACGCTTTTTTTATATCATAAGGCGTAGACCGAAAAAGCGTCGAAGCGTATGCCCTGATTTTATCCCTGTAACCCGCGCCGAGCAGTTTATATACCGGAACATTAAAAGCCTTGCCTATAATATCATAGCACGCAATATCAAATCCCGACAATACCTGCATAGCAACCCCGCGGCGGCCGTAATATACAGTTCCCCTGTATATTTTATCCCACAGGCGCTCAGTTTCAAATGGGTCTTCGCCTATAACAAGTTCTTTTAATCCCTCGAAAAAACCGCTCCCGGTTTTCGGCGCGCTTATCATAGACTGCGCAACATGAGGCGCAGTCTCTATATCAGACCAGCCTGTAATCCCCTCGTCGGTAGTTATTTTTAAAAGAAAACAATACGCGACCCCGGACGCTTCTTCGCTTCCCTGTGGATTAAGATATTCTCTCGGCGACTGTAAAATATATCCGTTTATATCCGTGATTTTCATAACAATATTATCCCTGTAAATTTATATATTTATAAAATTATAATAAATATTATACAATATTTTAAATATTTAAACAATTAATAATCTGGACGTTTTACTGTATAATACGGACATGAAAATAAATTAAAACAATAATCCTATAGAGTCGCTATATATAATCCCTTCTGTCACATCTTCGGGAATAAGCGGCAGTCCGGTGTTTTTGATAATATCATTTATATTTTTTAAGCCGTCTATTGATTTTTTTGTCGTAGTCGCGGGATAATCCGAGCCAAACAATAATTTATGACAGCAATTATATTCAACAGCGAGCCGCATGGCGTTATAAAATTGCCACGGCCTGTAATATAACGCCGATATATCAGCATAAACGTTTTCGTTTCTGCGAATAATCGCTATAGTTTCAGCTTCCCACGGGTGCCCCAAATGCGCGAGCACAAGTTTAAGCTTCGGGAAATCGCAGGCGACTGCGTCTATATGATACGGGCGTGCGTAATCAAGCGGCACGCCGCTGGAAAAAGTCGTCGCCATGTGTGTGATTACAGGCAGTTTATTTTTTTCGCAGTAATCATAAATCTCATAATATTTTTTGTCGCACGGATGAACGCCCTGATATATAGGGCCGAGTTTAACGCCTTTGCATTCAAGATTTAAATGATTATATTTTAAATCCTGCATAAAATTTTGCTGATAGGGGTCAATAGAAGCAAAATATATATATTTTTTATTGTGGCGCGAAACGAAATCCGCCACAGTTTCGTTTTGGACATTCCACCCGGTTTTTATCGCTTTAAGCCCGAAAACGATAACTCTATCGGCTTCTTTTGTCGCCTCAAGATAATCTTCCTCGCTATATGTCCAAATATCGTGTGAAATGCCGCTGCGCGTCAAATCTTCGCGCAACTGCGCCCCAAAATCTGTGAAATTCAATAAATGCGTATGTATATCAATAATCATTTTTTCACCCGTAATAAAATTTATTTATAAACATGAGCAAAAGTCGGAACCGTTCCCAAAAGCCCCCTTTCGAAAGGGGGTGGCAACACGTTAGTGTTGACGGGGGATTGCCGTAACTCCGCAATCCTCAGTCAGCTTCGCTGACAGCTCCTTTCAAAAGGAGCCTTAAAACAGTCTTTTGCTCTTCTCTATTTTTTTATAAACCCGACATGACATAGAGATTATATAATTAATTATATATCATATAACGAAAAAACACAATATAAAAATTTATTATTTTTTATATTTATGCCTATATACAAAATCGCAATAATGTGATAAAATATTAATTAGATTTAATTATAAATTATAGCGGAGTAAATAATATTATGTATAAAAAGCCGTTAAATAAAAATCAGATGATTGAAAATATTGAGCGCGGCGGCTATCTTCCTCAAACTATCGGATTTTGGGTCGACCCGTCGGTTTATGGAGATAGAAGCGGGGAAGTTCAAATTTTGTTAGACAGCTATCCCTCAGACGCGATGTGGCTTGTCCCGGCTTTGCCGGGATATTGGGGGTCGCCGTTTCCGGATTACCCGGAATATATCTGGGGAGGCAGGATATATTCAAAAGGCGGGGCGATAGATTCGCAGCAGTTGATTGCCGATTGGGACGAACTTGATGATTTTCTCGAAAAATTCCCAAAGCCGTCGCTAAAGCCGATTACAGAAGCGGCGATTAAAACAGTTTCGGAAGATTCTACCGGACGTTACCGGCTGTGTCACTTCTGGTATTTATTTTATGAACGGCTATGGAGCTTCAGGGGCATGGAAAACGCGCTGGGGGATTTATTACTAAACAAAGATAAAGTTCACCGGTTATTTCAAGAATTATGCGATTTCTATATCGGGATTATCGAACGAATACATAAAGAAACAGGCTGTGACGGCGTATATCTCACCGATGATTTGGGTTCGCAGCAGGATTTGATGTTTTCGCCTGAGATTTTTCGCGAAATGTTTTTGCCGTATTATAAAAAAATATTTGATACATGCCATAAAAATAGTCTTCACGTCTGGCTGCATTCATGCGGCAATATAGAAAAAATCCTGCCGGATTTAATTGACGTCGGCGTTGATGTTATTCACCCGATACAAAAATTTGCCATGAACGAAGAAGATATAGCAAAAAAATATAAAGGCAGAATATGCTTTATGTGCGGTATGGACGTGCAGAATGTCATGCCTTTCGGGACTCCGGACGATGTGCGCGCCGAAGTGAACCGGCTTATTAATATTTTTAAGACAAACGACGGGCGCATAATTTTTTCTATGGGAAACGGAGTTACTTCGAATATACCCGTTGAAAATTTATACGCGTTATATGACGAAGTTTATAGATTGCGCGATAATTAATATTTTTATTTTATAAATTTTTTATTTTTATTTAAAAAAGGGGGATATTTAAAATGTCTAAACTGCGGGTTATTTCATTTATATTTATATTGATTTTTATGTTTGCTATATTTTCTTCTATGTTGATTTCATGCAATTCTCAGAAACCGGAAAGTCCGGAATCAAGCCAGACCGCCGAAGAAATTAACGAAGCCGGTACGGAACAGGAACAGACTGCCTCAGAACCCGAAAAAACTTTCCCGCGTGAAATCCGGGATTTAGGCGGTTATAATTTCCGCGTTTTAATCGACGAAAACGAAGGGAACGCATTATTTTACGAAGATTTGACAATCGAGCAGGAAGAGGGCGAAGTTTACAACGACGCTTTATACAGGCGCAATCTGGAATTAATAGAAAAATTCAATGTTAAATTCTCCAGCGTCAGCAAAGAGGACATATCAAAAGACGTAAAAAATATTGTCAACTCCGGCTCAGACGATTATGACTTGATTCTTCCGCGGCTTTTTACGGCATGGAATTTAATCCCGTATTGCAATAATTTAATGCAGTACGAAAACCTCTCGCTTAAAGAATCGTGGTATGATCAGAACTGCGTGGAAAATCTTTCGATTGACAATAAATTATATATTATCACCGGCGACGCTTTTATGAAACATTATGACGGGATCATGCTTATGATATTCAATAAGCAATTATTGGCGGATCTCGCGCTGTCTGACCCTTACTCGTTAGTCAGGGACGGCAAATGGACGCTTGATATTATGGGCGAAATGTCGAAAGGGGCGACAATGGACATAGACGGCAACGGCAAAATGGACAGATACGATCGTTGGGGGTATGTTTTGCAGAGCGATATACTCGTCGGTATGATAAATGGGGCAGGTTTGCAATTTATGTATAAAGACGAAAACGATATTCCGTATTCTATGCCGAATACAGATAAAATGAACGCGACAATAGATAAAATTTTATCGTTTTACAACGATTATTCGTGGGATTGCCTGCGCGACGGTAAAGGCGAGGATAAGAGCGCGTTCTGGGTTTTCCCCGAGGGAAGGGCGTTGTTTAACGGCATAATGCTGCATTATATTCAATGGCAGCTGCGCGGCGTTGAATTTGATTTCGGCATTCTCCCGTTTCCCAAGTTTGACGAATCCCAGGAACGCTATTATACTTCAACAAATGATTTTCACACTTTCTGTTATATGATGCCAAAGAGCGTATCAGACCCGGAAAATACGGCGTATATATTCGACGCTATGGGATTTTACGGCGAAAAAATAATCAAACCCGCGTATTACGATGTATGCCTGACGAGAAAATACACAAGAGACGAAGAATCAAACGATATGCTCGATATTATTTTTAAATCCACAAGCTACGATTTGGGCATTTACGCCAATTTTGGCAATATAGCCGGCAGTATGCGGACAATGATGGAAAAAGGCACAAATACTTACGCTTCGACTTATGAAAAACAGGAATCGAAAATAACAAACGAAATCGTAAAATTTATAGATAATATACAGGAATAATTATTATATAATAAAGCAAGTTGAAAACCACCCCGTCAAGCTGACGCTTGCCACCCCTCCACAGAGGGGAATTAGACAAAACTCCGGATTTGCGCGAAATTCCCCTCCGTGGAGGGGTGCCCGCAGGGCGGGGTGGTTTTCAAGTAGAATTACTATAATTATATAACAAAAGCAAAAAAGACCCGAAAGGGTCTTTTTGTTTTATAGCCTTATATATCAAACGCCGGTTTTCAGCGCGTATAACCGGAATATCGTCATAAACGCCTGTTCTCTTGAATACGTGTCTTTGGGGTGGAACTCCCCGTCGGTGTAACCGTTCATGATTCTGTTGCCCCTGCTGTCCATACAGCCCGACACATAAGTTATAGCATTAACGGACCATGTGTTAAATTTTATATCGTCGTTAAAATTAAGCGGCTCGGCGTTTATATTTATATTTTCGAACACGCCTACACGCATTAACATTGTCGCGGCTTCTTCTCTTGTGATATTCCCGTCAGGATCAAATATCCCGTTACCCCTTCCGTTCACAAGACCCAGAGAATAAGCGGCCAATATATACGGGTCGCTTGTGTCTGTAAATACCGAAGCGTCTGTTGTTTTATTTTTTTCAGCGAGTATCTCTGATATATCCTTGTCCTCGGCAACTTCTAAAAATTTTATGATAAGCATACAGAATTCTTCGCGTTTTATCGCATTTTTGAAGTTTTTCATATAACTTAACGGGATTAAATTATATCCGTATGCGTACCCGACTTCAAATAACGCCCATTCAGACGGTTTATCTTCAGGATATACGAACGTTTCAATTTTTTGCCCGGCTTCGTCAAGTACTTTTAAAATATAATCTTCGTTTGAATATTCGTCCGGAGAATATGCGCTTACGGATACATAATAATCCCCCGGGATAAGATAAGTCTTGTCAGTCTTGAAATATTTTGTCAAATCAGCCGAAGAAGACGGCGAAGCTGACGAAGGAGACATAACCCCGCCGTCTCCGCCGATTTTATAGGATTTTAATTCCCTGTGGTACGCGTCGTATAATTTAACCGACCAGAAACTGTCGTTTATATGCGCGTTCACAGAAAATTTTATTTGAATATCCTGTGATTTGTTCACGGCTATTTTAAAATAATCTATATCGTTTATATTAAAAATATCTCCGGTTATATCTGTGTTAAACGGCAAAAGATTAGCGGTTTCGGGAGAGTTGTTGGGTTCTGTCTCATATAATCCGTTACCGGAGCTTTCGTTGTTAAATTCTATTTTTATTTTATAATCAGTGTTTGAGTAATTTATAATATTATACGCGCTTATTTTTATATAATAAGTCCCGGGTTGGAGCCTCATATTTTTTGAGGTTTTTGTTTTATACTCAGAAAGCGAGCTTTCTGATTCGCCGTCTGCGCCGAAATAATCTTTATAAATTGATTCAGTCGCCATGTCGCTTGAAAAAAGTTCGATTATCCAGTTGTTCTGTGAAATTGATTTCAATGTTTCAAAAGATATGGCGACGCTGCCGTTCTGGGTCAGGGTAAATTTAAAATAATCTATATCGTTATAATCAGACATGTTGCCAATAAGCGGCAAACCCAAGTTTAAATTATTTGCCGTGTGCGGCGTGTTGTTGTATTCTGTTTCGTATAATTCAAATAATTCAATATTAGAATTAAAATAAGAATTGGAATAAGAGGGCAGGGATTCTTTCGCCTCAGGAGAATAATTTATTCTTATCCTGTATGAAGCCGTTGAAAAATCATACGCGTTCACAGGCAAGACCTGAACATAATAACTGCCTGCGGGCACTCTTATTTTGTCAGAAGTTTTGGCTTTTGTCCCGGAAGAATAGCTTGCGGTACCTTCGTCGCCGTATTTCCCGGAATAAAGCAGCCTGTTGTTTTTATCGAATATATTTAAAATCCATGCCTGTTTTGAGATATTATTCGGCGAGATAAAATCAACGGTTACAGAACCGCTGTAATTTAATCCGAAATCAAAATTATTGACGTCGCCTGCATTTTTGATCTGCCCCGAAATTTCTTTGTTCACGTTATATTCAGAAGAAGGCGTTTCTGTGGGATAAATATACTCGTCGTCAAATATTTCGGGAACGGGTGCTGAATCTGAATGAACTAAAAGCGAATAGTCTGAATTTGAGTAAAAAACTGGACTTGTTGAATCTACAGAATAAGGATATACGACGATATAATATTCACCCTGATCTAAAGTAAGATTTTCAGACACGAAAGTCCGTTTGCCGTTTATAGCCTCGCCCGAACCTCCGGCTGAATAAGTCTTGACGCCGCCTTTTGAATCCTGAAGATATATAGTCCACATATCCTGATTTATTGTGTCGGGGGTTGAAAATTCAATGCGCAGGTCGTTGTGCTCAGATACGCTGAATTTGAAATAATCGCGGTCGGATGCGCTTGAGAGATTGCCGATAACGGCGGCATTTATCAAAATATTTGTGGCAGTTTCGCGGGTATCGTTAAATTCTCTTTCATACCGCGAGCTTCGCTCTGCTGAATAATCGGCGTATACAGTATAATTTGCATTCGAAGCCGAAGAAGAACTATAAGCCGCGATTTTTATATAATATTCTCCGGGAGGCAGCCGGAGTTTGTCTAATTTATTTGTTCTTATTAGATTAATTACTTCCCCTCCCGAACCGACGCGGCTCATCTGTAACTGCTTTTCGTTTTTGTCATAGAGCAATATAACCCAGTTTCCGGAGTCGATTGCGCTTCCAACAGAGAAAGATAAATTTATCGAGCCGTGATATGGCACGGTTATTTTATAATAATTTAGGTCTGCGGCAGATTTAAGATTGCCGGTCATTGTAGTATTTAAATTCATGAATGTCGCGGTCTGGATTGTATTGTTTGATCCGCTTGGATTAGTTGGATTCGGATTGACCGGATTAGTGGAAGAACCGCCGGATTCCAACGAAAAACTCACGGAAATTTTATAAGAATTTGTGACTAAAGTTGCGCCCACGGGGACATATACCCAGATATAATAACTGCCTGCGGGCAGATTTATATAATCGGTATATTCGATTCTTGTCGTGGCGCCTGACGAAATTGCCGCGCTGCCGAAATCCTGCATTGCATAGAGAGTAGAATCCGAAACGCCCATCAGCGAGATTCTCCATGAATTTGTTTTGGTCGAGGCAGCCGTTTCAAATTTTATTGATACGCTGCCTTTGACAGTAGTATCGAAATAATATAAATTAGTAGAAGAAGCCGTAGTCATACTGTCCTGATAGACAGTATCAAAAGAAATCTGCCTTATCTCGGCGGAAGAAATCAGTGGAGAGAGAATCACGGGAACAAAGGCTGAGAAAATCAATAAAGCCGAAATAATATAAGATAAAAGCTTTCTCCCGGTTTTACTTTTTTTATTTTTTATTTTTTTTGTTTTCGCGTTCATTTTATATTTAACCTCCGAATTTATTAAACGGCATAACTATATTTTATATTCTAATTATATATTCTATATCAAAAACAAAAAAATGTCAACAAATAAAAAATAAAAAATAAACTATAGTATAAAACAAATCAATATATCGTGTAAAGCAATATAACTTTACGCGATTTGCTTTTATACGAAAAAAATGTCGAAAAATCACAAAAAATCTGTCGAAAGACGAAAAAAAATATTGACATTGGAAAATATAAGTGGTATTATAGATAATAACAGCGAAAAAAGTCGAATTAATCATAATTAAAGGAGAATTGATTGATTATGGTCGAAAATATCAAAAAATACGCCGCTGAGTTGATCGGGACTATGATTCTTGTATTTATGGGCTGCGGGAGCGCGATGTTTTTAGGCTGCGAGTCTTATGGCGGGCATCTTGCGGTTGCGCTGGCTTTTGGGTTGTCTATTATTGCGACGGCTTATGTTATCGGCAATATTTCCGGATGCCATATAAACCCTGCGGTTTCTCTTGCTATGCTGATAAACAAAAAATTAAGCCTGACTGATTTTATCGGTTATGTAGCGTCTCAAATAATCGGCGCGTTTGCGGGAGCGGGACTTTTGAAATTAATAGTATCTCTGGGAGCTGATTCGGGTCTTGAAGACCTGACCGGCGGTCTCGGGTCAAACGGGATTGCGAATGTGGGAGTGGCGGGAGCGATAGCAGTTGAAATAATTTTGACTTTTATATTTATATTCACGATAATCGGCGTGACTTCAGATGAGAGCAAAGGCGGCGTTGCGGGAATAGTTATAGGACTGACGCTGACGTTTGTGCATATCGTGGGGATTCCGTTGACTGGAACATCTGTGAATCCGGCGAGAAGCTTAGGACCGGCTTTACTCTCGGGAAACAGCGACGCGATTGCGAACGTGTGGATATTTGTAGCCGCTCCGTTAGTCGGGGCTGCGCTTGCGGCGGTTTTGTTTAAATTATTGAAATTAAAAGGCGGCAAATAGAGAATTTATGAGACTTGATAAATATCTTAAAGTTTCGCGCCTTATCAAGAGGCGCACAGTCGCGCAGGAAGCGTGCGACGGGGGCAGGGTTTCGGTGAACGGCAAAGTCGCGAAGCCCTCGCATGATTTAAAAGAAAACGATATAATAGAAATCTCTTTCGGAGAGAAAAAAATTAAAGTAAAAGTTATAGAATTAAAAGAGCATGTGTTAAAAACCGGAGCGGCGGACATGTATGAAGTTATAGGGCAATAATATTGTAAATAATAAGGAGGCGGCAAAATTAATTGGTCATTATATTTGTACAAGGCGGAGCCGGAGGAGGTATAATATTTTTTGCCGTTGCGATTTTTGGGGCTTTGATGGCATTTTTCGGTTGGGAGCAAATATTTACGGATGGATATGATTTTGTGATCAAATGCACAGCGGCATATATCGCATTAAATACGCTTGCCGCCATAATAACGCCAAAAAAAATTGTAAATGCAGTAACGACGGCAATTACAGTTATAGCTTGCGCCGTTCCCGTAATTATGCTTTTTATGGAAGGCGCGGACGCGCATTGGGGATGGTATATTATAGGTTCAGCTCTTTTTCTTTCGATGGCGGCCGTGCCCGCGCTTATAAGCGCCATAATAAATTATATAATTTTAAAAATCAGGGGTTTGGCATGATTAAACAAGTCTTTAAAATTTTATGATATGAACATACCTTGAAAACTCCGGACATATATATAAAATACAGGATTGTGTTTTATGTTTTTGAAAGGGGTTTGCAGGGCATGAACGGCATGAGTAATATAAATAATTTGAATAATAACGGGGAAGAAAAAAGAAGCAGGAAAATTCACAACGTAGTTTTATATAACCGGAAGCAAATGACGGTTTCAGGGGTTATACGGGTCGATAATTTTAACGACAGTATTATAGTTTTAATAACCGAAGCGGGGCAAATGACCGTAGAGGGGATAAATCTTCACATAAATAAACTTTCTCTGGAAACTGGAGACATGAATATAGACGGCGATATAACCGGGCTGTTTTACACAGAGGACGCTTCCGGGAGTACAAACAACGGCGGAAAATCATCTAAATTTTTATCGAAGCTGTTTAAATAAAAATAAAGGTGGTTTGCTGCTTATGGAAATATCAATAACAGAACAGGGCGTAGTGTTTTTGTTCTCATGCGTTGTCGGGGGGCTTTTAGGGGCTTTTTATGATATATTCAGGATAATCAGGATAGCGTTTAATTCTAAATGGCTCTCGGTTTTTTTTCAGGATTTAATATTCTGTATTTTCTCGGCGTTTTCGATTATTTTACTGGTTTTCTACACAAATTCGGGAAGAGTCAGATGGTTTTCGCTTTTAGGCTGTTTTATATGCTTTGTTTTATATCATCTGACGGTTGGCAGAATTGTTATATTCATGTCAAAAAAGATTATTGATTTTATAAAAAGATTATTAAAGTTTTTATATAAAATCACGGTGATTCCCGTTAAAATTACTGTTTTGTTTATATTAAAACAGTTAAAAAAATTATCGGGATTTATGCTGAGGATATTTAAGAAAACACAGGGAAATTTATATTACGGCAGAGAAAAACGAAAAATAGCGAAAGACGGGTCAAGAGGGTTCGGACTGTATAAAAATAATAGTAATATAAACGGAAAAACGGCGAAAAACATCGGTAAAATCATAGAAAAAGACAGCGCAAAAAGCCAAAAACCACTTGAAAAATCAAAGAAAAAAATATAGGATTGTATAAAATTCTATTTGGGGAGGAAAAACGGCAATGTCAGAATCTGCGTTAAAATTGAGAAATGAAAGAAACAGGAGAAACGCAAGAAACAAAAAACGAAGCGTAGCAAGAAAAATGCGCAAAAATAAACTTGGGGCTATACCGATGATAACGCTCGCGATTATAATTGCCCTGCTGTCGGTGCATTTATGGAACAATAAAATCGCGATAGATAAAAAGAACGAACAGATAGCCGCGCTGAATCAGGAATATAATCACCGGAGGATAAAAAACGACGCCACGCAGCAGAAAGTTGACGCGCCCGTCGATGAAGAATATATAATCGACGTTGCGAAAGACAACGGCTACAGGAGGTCGGACGAAATTATATTTTATATAAATTAAAAATGGGCGAATAAGAATTTAATGGGGATAATATTGATTTTATGCAAATCCAAAAAGGGGAAATAATAGAAGTCAAAGTCACGGGGATAACAAAATACGGGGTGTTTGTCAGCATAAACAAAGGCGAAACAGCCGGGATTTCAGGAATGTCCGGAATGATACATATATCCGAAATATCTTCCGGATTTATTAAAGACATAAACGAAATTTTAGAAGTAAACCAGATAATAAAAGCCGTTGTTATCGGTGTGAACGACAACGGAAAATTAGCCCTGTCGATAAAACAGTTAGAAAATATCAATAATAACAACAATATTAAATCCGTCCATGAAGAATCTAAAAAAGCCGGTGATAATAATAACGATAATCTTAAAAGTTTTGAGGATATGATTAATAAATTCAAGCGCGAGAGCGACGAAAAAATATCGGATCTGAAATTTCTTGAACAGAAAAGAAGCGGCTATTCAAGGAGAAGAAAAGATTAAAGCAGAGGTCAAAATAAAAATGATGATAATAAAAAACGCGCGTATATATACTATGGCAAAAACGGCAAAAAGCAAAATAATCGAAAACGGATATGTGAAAATTTCAGACAGTTCAGGTTTGATCGATGAAGTCGGGGACATGAAAGAATATGACGCAAATATAGAAAATAAAAAAAATAATATTAATATAATCGAAGCCGGAGGCAAATGGCTTTTGCCCGGCTTTATTGACGCGCATACGCATCTTGGAATGTATGAGGACGGATTGAGAACAGAAGGCGACGATTTAAACGAAATCACAGATCCGTGCACGCCGCATTTGCGCGCAATCGACGCGGTAAACCCCATGGACAGAACGTTTGAGGAATCGCTTGCGGCGGGGATAACATGCGTTGCGACAGGCCCCGGGAGCGCAAACCCTATCAGCGGGCAGTTCGCAGTTATCAAAACCCACGGGAAAAGAATCGACGGTATGATAATCAAAGAGCCCGTAAGCATGAAATTCGCGCTGGGCGAAAACCCGAAAATATGCTACGGCGAAAAAAATCAGACCCCCGAAACAAGAATGGCGACAGCGGCTATAATCCGTGAGAATTTGAGAAAAACCGTAAAATATTGCGAAAAGAAAACAGAATTTGAAAAATCTGCGAATTATGTTGTAGGGGACGGCGTCCCCGACGTCCCGCAAGAAAACACAGACAAATCCGACGAACCGGATTTTGATATAAAACTCGAGGCTTTGCTGCCTGTTATAAAGCGCGAAATCCCGGCGCATATTCACGCCCACAGGGCAGACGATATTTTCACGGCGATAAGAATATGCAAGGAATTTGAGCTGGATTATGTTATAGTTCACTGCACAGAGGGGCATTTAATTGCCGGAGAACTCTCGAAAGATAACATACGGGCGGTAATCGGGCCGGTAATTTCAGACAGGGCTAAACCTGAACTGAAAAATATGGAACTGAAAAACGCGAAAATTTTAAGCGATTCGGGGATTTTATTTGCGGTCACTACTGATCATCCCGTCACGCCGCTGCAATATTTGCCGTACTGCGCCGCATTGACAGTCAAAGGCGGGCTGGATTTATATAAAGCGATAGAAGCGATAACTATTAATCCGGCGGTTATTCTGGGGATAGACGATAAAGTCGGCTCGATAGAAGCCGGCAAGCACGCCGATATGGTTTTATATAACGGCAATCCGTTGGAGATACTGAGCGAGGCTGAAATCGTGATTGTAAACGGCGGGGTTGTGAAATGCGCGAAATAGATGCGAAAATAATAACGCAAAAAATAAAAGAAGCGTTTATCGAAGCTAATTTGACTCTATCAGACAATCTTGTAAGCTGTATAAAAGATAGTGTAAAGTCAGAGAACTTTATACTTGCCAAAAATATATTGCAAAAACTCGATGAAAATATAAAACTCGCTCAAAAATTAAATATTCCGGTATGTCAGGACACAGGCATGGCGGTGCTTTTTGTTAATATCGGGCAGGACGTTCATATAATCAACGGGTTTTTAAAAGACGCGGTAAATCAAGGGGTTCGCGAAGCGTATATTGACGGGGATTTAAGATTATCAATAGTTAAAGACCCGTTGAGGCGCGAAAACACAAACGATAATACCCCTGCGATAATTCACACAAATATAATACCCGGCGATAAAATAGAGATTATCTGCGTGCCAAAAGGGTTCGGGAGCGAAAACGCAAGCAGGATAAAAATGTTCGAGCCGTCTGCAAACGAAGAAGACATAATAGATTTTATAGTTGAGACAGTCAAATTAGCTGGCGGGAATCCGTGTCCCCCGGTAATCGTGGGGGTCGGGATAGGCGGGGATTTTGAATATTCGGCGGTGCTTGCGAAATTAGCATTGACGCGCGAGATCGGGGAAAGCAATCCCGACGGATTTTATAAAAAAATAGAGGAAAACGCGCTTGAAAAAATAAATAAAACAAACGTCGGCCCTCAGGGATTCGGGGGGAAAACGACGGCTTTTGCGGTCAATATAGAGACGTTTCCAACGCATATCGCAGGTTTGCCTGTGGCTGTGAATATATGCTGCCATGTGTACAGGCATAAAAAAGTTGTGATATAACGCAGGAAATTTATATTAGGTACATTTGGGAGGTCACAAAATGAAGATTAAAGCTTCACAAATCACATCGCCGGACGTATTGCGGCTTTTTTCAGAGCTGGACGATTTTTTTATAGATTTTCTCGGTGACGATAGCCATATATATTCCCGTTATAACGCAAATGAGAATATTAATGATGTTTGGATAGCTTATGATGGCAACACACCTGTTGGTTGTATCGCTTATCGCGTAAAGTCACCAAACATCGGTGAAGCCAAGCGTTTATTTATTAAAAGTGAATATCGCGGAAAAGGAATATCTAAATCGTTACTTTCCACGGTGGAATCATTTTCTAAAAGTTGTGGTGACCATACATTACATTTAAGCACGCAAATAACTCTTGAACCAGCCATCACTCTATATCGTAACTCTGGTTATATAATAACTTTTCAAAGCGGACTTTATGTGGAATTGGAAAAGAAGTTTTGAGTATCTTTGCGTATCAAATAAGCATTTTCTTCAGTAAATTATGCAAAGTCAAAAACATCGAATTTATAATATAAAAAATCACGGGAGAATATAAAAAATTATGATGATAACGATTATCGGCAGGGGACATTCGGGGACAAGGGCAATGTCGCACACTCTAAGCGCGAGCGGGGTTTTCATGGGCGAGCCGCTGAATGTTTCGGGGGATTTGCTCCCGCCGGGGAAAATGTATGATGCGTGCAGGGTTTTCGCAAAATATGTTGATTATAAAGGCGGGCTTGAATGGGATTTCTCTAAAGTTTTATTAATGGAACCCGTCCCGGAATTTAAAAAATTAATCGAAGATTATCTTGTGACTGTTTTGGATTCAAAAAACGAAAACAAAGGCTGGAAAATCCCCGAAACTACGCTGATTTATCCGTGGATTATAAAAATGTTCCCGGATATAAAATATATTCACTGGGTGAGAGATCCGAGAGACTGTATTCTCGGCTCGCACTTGACTGATAATTTGCACGATTTCGGCATAGATTACCCCGAAACTGACGATATTCGGGAAAAGAGGGCGTATAGCTGGAAATATCAGAGGGAATTGATGAAAGCCACTCCCGACCCGAAAAATCTGCTAAAACTTAAATTTGAGGACATGGTGAATAATCAGGACGAAACTTTGATAAAACTTGAGGATTATCTGGGAATAAAAATGGCCAAAATAGAGATGCGGGCAGATTCTGTCGGCCGTTGGAAAACAGATAACGGCAAATATATGTTTGATTTTTTTGCCGAGGATATGACAGAGTGCGGATATGAATTTTAATAATAAATAAATTAAAATAAAGGCTGGTAAAAGATTATGGGAATAGTAATTAATTATTGCGAAAATTACGAAGAAATGTCATGGCAGGCGGCGGAGATTGTCGCGGGGGAAATAAAATCAAAAGAAAATTTTGTACTGGGTCTGCCGACAGGCTCAACGCCTCTTGGCATGTATGAAAATCTTATCGAAATGAACAAATCAGGGAAAACGGACTTTTCGAAAATAACTACTTTTAATCTTGACGAATATTACCCGATAAAACGGGATAATAGCCAAAGTTATTATAAATTTATGTTTGATAATTTTTTTGGCAAGATTAATATAAATCCTGAAAATATAAATATCCCGGACGGAGAAGCAACTGACGCAAAAATTGAATGCGGTACATACGACCAAAAAATAAATCATGCGGGCGGGATTGATTTGATGGTGATAGGCATAGGACCAAACGGGCATATAGGATTTAACGAACCCGGAAATTTTCTTCTGCCAAATACACACGTCGCTGTTTTGACCGAAGAGACAAAAGAAGCCAACAAAAGATTTTTTGATTCTGTAAACGAAGTGCCGGACAGGGCGTTGACAATGGGAATGGGGAGCATAATAGCGAAAAGCAAAAAAATATTGATGCTTGTGAGCGGGAAATCTAAAGCAAACGCGTTCAGGCAATTTTTAGAGGGCAAAATAACTTCAGGCAACCCCGCGACTTTCTTGTATCTGCACAATAATATAATAGTTTTGAGCGATATTGAAATATAATAAATATATGGCGATACCTGAATCCCTCTTTTAATTGCGAAAGGGGGATTTTTGCCGCGCAAAATATTTTTATATTATCTATATTATTATTCTTGTAAAAATAATGATTTTGTGATAAAATATATATAACAAACAAAAATGCAGAGGTATAGAGCAGTGTCCGTCGAATTGAAAACTATGGCTAATATAAAATATATCAATATAAAAATGAAAAAAAAGCTGAAGAATAATTCGGAAATTATATATATTATTAAAGATGCAGGGGAACTGTGCGTAAAAATACTGCTTTTTTTGTTATGCTGTGATAATCTGGAGAAAATAGATTTTGAGTTTATGAAAAACAGCGTTAGGATACAGGCGACAGACGATGAAATTATAGAGGCTGTGGATTTCTGGAAAGAAAAAAATATACTCGATTATGAAATAGCGTCGCCTGCCGGAACTAAAGGCGTTAATATGTATAACGTTATAAATATTTTGCTTAACGTAAAAAGGGACATAAATATATTAAACGGCGATGAACCGGAAGAATCTAATGAATTAAACGCGGGGCTCGGCATATACGATGAAAAATATATAAACGGCAAAAAAGAAATTCTTGCAGAAAAAACAGACGAACCCGTAAATCTTGATAGCCATGAGACTGATGAGACTGAGCTTAATGAAAAGGAAACGGAAACTGAAATTGAAGCAGAGGACATAAAAGAAATCGCGGGGAGTGAAACCCCCGTCGCGCCGCAAAATGAAACGCCTGAAAACAAGTCAGAGCAAATAAAGCGCGCGCCGGTAAATTCAGGACCTGTTACTATCGTTGAAATAAGCGAGTCGCTTGAAACAAAAGAAGAATTCAGAAGGCTTATACATGAAACTCAGGTAAAAATGCAGACTACTTTTAATTTTTCTGATTTGGGCATTATGTATAATCTTCACGAAACAAATAATATAGAAGTTGATTTAATTATCAAGCTTGCGGAAATATGCGCCGAAGAGGGTAAAAATAACATAAGGTATCTTGAGAAAGTCGCTCTCGGGATGGCCGCCGACGGGATTATAAAATTATATCAATACGAAGAAAAAATCAAAGAAATGCATAAAATAATAGAATTTGAAGATAAAATAAAAAAGCTGTTTAATATAGAAAGCAGAAAACTCACGTCAAAAGAAAAGAATTATATAAAAAAATGGGCGAAAGAATTTGATTTTTCGGACGATATATTGTCAGAGGGATATAAACGCTGCATGAAACAGATAGAAAATTTTAATTTTAATTATATAAACGGTATATATACAAACTGGCATGAAAAAGGATTCAGGACGCTCAATGATATAAACAACGAATACGGGGTAACCCCGGATGTTATGAATAATATAGTGAACAGGAAAAACGCGGGGGTCAGCGCGGAGCAGTTTTTTGAAAAAGCGGTAAGGAAAGGCGTAAAATTTTAAAAATAATTTATGAAATTCGGGAGTTGAATTATGGCATACAACAGTAAAGTCGTGCAAAAAGTTTTGGGCGATTTTGATAATAAATATAAAACAGCGGCGGCAAACGCCGAAAAGAGAAAAAAAGATTTATATATAAAAATCCCGGGATTGCTTGATACGGACAGAAAGCTGTCCGGGACTTACAAAGATATTGCGGGAATTATTCTCGGTTCAAATTCCGGCGGGGATTTTGATTTAAAAATCAGCAGCGTAAAGAAAAAAAATCAGGATTTGATAAAAAAGAGAAAATTATTGCTTGAAAAAGCGGGCTATCCGGAAAATTATACAGAGCCGGTTTACGAGTGCGCGGCTTGCGAAGATACCGGATATAAAAACGATATTATGTGCGATTGCCTGAGAAAAGCCCTTGCGGCAGAGAGCATAAATCATTCGGGGCTCGGCAGAACTATAAAAAATCAGACGTTTGAAAATTTTAATTTGAATTATTACGACAGGAAAAAATCTGCCGATAAATTAGTAAACGAAAGCCCGTATAAACACATGAAAAGTATATATGATGAGTGTAGGAAATTCGCGGAGAATTTCGGGAAATCTATTGCGCCTGACGCTTCTGATAATTCTTCCGGGAACCCGGTAGAGAATGCGAAAAATCTTATGTTTATCGGATCGACCGGGCTCGGCAAGACGCATTTGTCGTCTGCGGCGGCGTATGAAGTGATAAAAAAAGGCTTTGACGTATTTTATGATTCGGCGCAGAGCATATTGTATTCGTTTGAAAAAGAAAGATTTGCCCGCGGGACTTTTGACCCTGATATAATAGAACGCTATATGACGTGCGATTTGCTGATAATAGACGATTTGGGAACTGAATATTCGGGGAATATATTTGTTTCGTCTTTGTATAATCTGATAAACGTGCGCCTACTTGAGAGCAGAAGCATGATAATAAGCACAAATTTAACAGTCAGCGAAATGCAGATGAGATACGACGAAAGGATAATGTCGCGGATATTCGGCGAGTTTGCGATCTTGAATTTTATCGGGGAAGATATAAGATTTAAGAAATTATAAAAATTAATATTAGGCATACCAGGAGATTATATTGATGAAAAATTATCATGATGAAGTAAAAGATAAAAAATTGCCAAATGTAAAGCCGAAAAAACGATTTAGTAGTTTGCCGATTATTTCGTTGGCGTTAAGTTTAACTCCTGTGTTACTTTTGTTGTTAGGTCAATTTAGTTCTATTTTTATATACATTTGGTTTGTTAGTGTGTGGGGTATTGGTTTTTGCCTCGTAGGGATAATAATAATTATTGTTTTTTTCGGCAAAGGAATAAAGCAAATAAGTAAAACAGAGCTAATTTTTGCAATCATTTCAATCATATCATCATTAAGTTGGTGCTTATATCTCTTTTGGTATTATCAGCAAGGACATGAATTGTTTCTTTAAAATATAAATATTATAAGTGGTATATTTTGTAATTAAAATAAATTCAGGAGGATAATATATGAAAATGACTAATTTGAATATTTCGGTTCCCAGCGAAATATTTCTGGTTCTCAGAGAGAACGAAAATCAGTTTGCTGATGACATGAAAAAATATACTGCCTTAAATTTATATAAAAAACATAAATTGTCAATAGGGCAATGCGCTGAACTGGCAAACATGACTGAAGAGGATTTTATTTATTTTTTAAGTGAAAATAAAGTTTCAATATTTGAATATCTTGACGAGTCAGTTCTTCGGGAGGAATTAAGCAATGCCTGAAACCGTTATTGTAAATTCAACGCCTATTATCGCCCTTAGCGCTATTGATAAATTAGATTTGCTGAAAAAAATTTATGGGACAGTTATTATTCCGAGTGCCGTAAAAGAAGAGATTGCAGCAAAAGAAAAATCAAAAGCGCAAAATAATCTTGAAATATCATCAGAATGGATACAAACGAAAGAAATTAAAAACGCGGCGCAGAAACAGACATTTAAAACACAGTTGCATGAAGGTGAAGTTGAAGTAATGATTTTAGGGCAGGAATTAAATGCGGATTTATTAATTATTGACGACTATTTAGCGCGTGAATATGCGAAATATCTCGGATTTAAGATAATCGGCACTGCAGGTATTCTTCTTTTGGCAAAATCTAAAGGATTTATCCATGAAATTAAACCTTTGATAGATAAATTGATTATAAACGGGATTTATGTCAGCAATCGTTTATATTCTGAGATTATAAAAATAGCTGATGAATAAAAAATATATAAAAATAATACCGGAGGTAGAATTATATGAAAATGACGTTTCGCTGGTACGGCGAGGACGATCCCGTATCGCTTGAATATATATCACAGATACCGTTGATGGACGGCATTGTCTCGGCATGTTATGACGTGCCGGTAGGCAAAGAATGGAAAGAAGAGTCTATAAATTATATAAAATCGCAGGCAAATAATCATGATTTATCTTTTGAAGTAGTGGAAAGCGTCCCTGTTCACGAAGATATAAAACTCGGCAAAAAAACCAGAGACGAATATATTCAGGTTTACATAAATAATATAAAAAAACTCTCGAATGCCGGAATTAAAGTGATATGCTATAATTTTATGCCGGTATTTGACTGGCTAAGGTCGAATTTATCTTATGAAAATACAGACGGCTCGACTTCGCTTATTTACCGTGAAGACGAAATATTAAATATGGACCCGAAAAAAGGGGAATTATCGCTGCCCGGCTGGGATTCGAGTTACACAAAAGAAAGCCTGATTAATTTATTAGACGAATATAAAAATATCGACGACGAAAAGTTATTTGAAAATATCGCGTATTTTATTAAAGGCATAATGCCGACATGCGAGCAGTATTCTGTCAAAATGGCGATACATCCAGACGACCCGCCGTGGCCTGTTTTTGATCTGCCGAGAATAATCAGAGACGAAAAAAATCTCGAAAGATTTTTAAAAATTCACGACAGCGAGGCAAACGGGTTGACTTTATGCACGGGGTCTTTGGGTTCTGACGGGAAGAATAACGTGGTTGACATGATAAGAAAATTCGGCAAAGACAAAAAAATTGGATTTATACACGCCAGAAATGTAAAACTTGTGGGAGAGCGGGGATTTAACGAGACTGCGCACCCGTCGAAATACGGCTCGCTTGACATGTATGAAATAATTAAAGCTATGTATGACGTGGGGTTTGACGGCTATGTGCGTCCGGATCACGGCAGAATGATCTGGGGAGAAACCGGGAAACCCGGCTACGGGCTTTACGACAGGGCGTTGGGAGCGGCTTATCTGGGAGGCTTGTGGGAAGCGGTGAGCAAAAAATAATCATGAAAAAATTCTCTTGGATTATTTTGTTTTTAATATTAATATTTTTGTTTTCGTCATGCCAAACTGTAAAACCCGGCGAAAATTTTTCGCGAATTCAAGAAGTCGCGAAAATTACAGAAATTGATGAAATATTTACGGCGACTGCCGAAACTGCAAATGAAACGACTTATTATTATATAGAACAAGAACCGGAAATTACTACTGAGCCTGAGACGACAGAGACAAAAATCGAAACGACTGTTTTTGCAGAAAAAACTGACAAATCCGAAGAGGCTTTTATAAAAACGCTCGTGACGCCTGTTAAAATTTTGATTACGCCGGAACCCGGCAGCCTTGAACCTCCTGTAAATTCAGTGAAAAAATTCCCGGTTCTTATGTATCATACATCATCTGAAAATAATCCCGGAGCTTTAGCCGATTTATATGTCAAGCCGTCTGAGTTTGAAAAGCAGATAAAATATCTGAGCGAAAATAATTATATTTTCTGCACGTTTGACGACTGGCATAAACTTCAAAATACAGAAAAGCCTGTGTTTATCACGTTTGACGACGGCTATGAAGAAAATTATACTGAAATATTTCCAATATTGAAAAAATATAACGCTAAAATAACTATATTTCTTGTTGTAAATACTGTGAATATACAGCTGACAGAAGATATGATACGCGAAATGAGCGATTCCGGGCTTGTGAAATTTGAGAGCCATACGCTGACCCATGTGAAATTGGCGGAAATAAGTTCAGATGACAGGAGGCTTACGGAGGAACTTTTGAATTCCAAAATAAAAATAGAGGAAATAACAGGGAAACGGGTATTCGCAATATCATATCCAAACGGGTATTTTAATAAAAAAGTAAAAGAGAAAGCGCGTGAATTCTATGATTTTGGAATCAGCACTGTTGGAGGAATACACAGGACTGACATAGATAATTTTGAAATACGCCGCATTGGAGTAGGGCGTTATGATTCGCTGAATGATTTTATAAAATTTTTGGGGTAAGGAGATTAAAATGGCTGACACAAGCGAAATTGAATTACTTGATATGTATGATAAAAACGGCAATAAAACCGGAATTATCCGTAAGAGAAGCGAGCCTATGGAAGATGAGGAATATCACAGGATTGTGCATGTGTGGATAAAAAACAGCGATAATAAATTTTTAATCACAAAACGCAGCCCTGAAAAAAATTTTTGCCCGGATATGTGGGAATGCCCCGGGGGATTTGTTGTTTCGGGGGAGGAAAGCGCGGCGGCTGCTTTGCGGGAAGTTAAAGAAGAAACTGGAATTACTCTAACCCCTGATAAGGGCGAATTAATATCTTCTTTTACCGAGGGCGATTATCTCAAAGATATTTGGCTGTTTAATGAATATATTGACATAAAAAACGCGGTTCTTCAGGAGAGTGAGACATGCGGTATTAAATTTGCGTCAAAAGACGATATTGTGAAAATGATCGGGAATCGTGAATTTGTGCTTTATGTTAAGTATATTTATGATTTATTGTAAATTGCCGTAAAAAAATATAAATATTTAAATAATTTAAATAAAGAAAGAAAGATAAAAAATTAAATGAGTGAGACAAAAAGCTTAAAAGAAAAATATATAAAATTAAAACAAAAACTGTTTGATATAAGATATTCTTATCTAAACGAAAAACAGCGTGAAGCCGTCTATACAAACGAAGGGCCATTGCTTATTCTCGCAGGAGCGGGAAGTGGTAAAACAACGGTTTTGGTCAACCGTATTGCTTTTTTGATTAAATACGGCGGCGCGTATTTTAACGATATTATTTATATTAGCGATATTAGCGATAATATAGTTAATAACGGAAGCGAAACAGAAATAAACGAGTCGGAAATCGAAACTCTTGAAGCCATTTTAAAATATGCCGAAAACTTAAAAGATTCTCAAACTTCAGGCCCGAACGAACTTGACGATATTTTAGGGCAGTTCGCGTATAATCCGTGTCCGGCTTATGCTATTTTGTCTATAACTTTCACGAATAAAGCCGCAAACGAAATGAAGACCCGGCTTAAAAATATTCTCGGGGAAGCGGCTGATAATATATGGGCGGGGACGTTTCACTCTGTCTGCGTTAGAATGCTAAGGAGATATATAAACAGATTAGGCTATAATTCTAATTTTACTATTTATGATACAGATGATGTCAAACGCCAGATAACCGCAATCATGAAAGATTTTAACATAAGCGAGGATAATCTTCCTGTCCGGTATGTTTCTACTGTGATAAGCAGGGCAAAAGACGAACTTAAATATCCGGATGAATTTGTAATTGACAGCAATAATCTCAAAGAAAAAGAAATAAAAAAAATATATGAAGAATATCAGAAACGCCTGAAATTATCAAACGCGCTGGACTTTGACGATATAATCGCCCTGACTGTGGAAATTCTCCGGACTGATTTTGAAGCGCGGGAGTATTATAACAATAAATTCAGATATATTCTCGTCGACGAATATCAGGACACAAATTTCGCGCAATACGCGCTTATCGCTCTCTTGTCGCAGA
Organism: Oscillospiraceae bacterium; assembly: GCA_009783265.1. Classification (GTDB taxonomy): domain Bacteria; phylum Bacillota; class Clostridia; order Oscillospirales; family WRJC01; genus WRJC01. The sequence continues at coordinate 69,865 of WRHM01000004.1, read as the reverse complement.
AACACAGCAACGTCATGGTCGTAGGCGACGACGACCAGAGCATATATAAATTCAGGGGTGCGACGATTGCGAATATACTTAGTTTTACTAAAAAATTCGAGAACGCGAAATTAATAAAGCTCGAACAGAACTACAGGTCTACTAAAACTATACTTGAAGCCGCGAACGGGATAATAAAAAACAACGAGGGCAGAATGGGGAAGGCTTTATGGACAGAAAAAGAAAACGGGACTAAAATAACGATAAAAGAGAATAATAACCAAAACGAAGAATCGGATTTTATAATTGACGGGATAATAGATTTAATCGACGGCAAAGATAAAAAATATAAAGATTTTGCCGTATTATACAGAGTAAACGCGCAGTCGGCGAATATAGAGACAGCATTCGCGAAATCTGCTATTCCGTACAGGGTTTTAGGCGGCATAAGATTTTACGAGAGAAAAGAAATAAAAGATATGATGGCGTATTTTTGCGTCGTGAACAACACTTCGGATTCTGTGAGGCTCAAACGCATAATAAACGTGCCAAAAAGACAAATAGGCGACGCGACAATATCGGCGATCGAACAGGTCGCGATCGAAGAAAACAGGAGCATGTTTGAAATAATCGAAAATGCCGAAAAATATCCTGCTTTAAGCCGGAACGTGAATAAATTAAAGGCTTTTGCCGGGCTTATAAATAATTTTATAGAACTCGAAAAAAAAGAATCCCTGCCGGATTTCTTTGAAAAAGTATTTGATTTAAGCGGTTACAGAACTATGCTCGAAGATGCCGGGAAAGAAGAAATAGACCGGCTGGATAATATAAAAGAGCTTATATCTCAGGCTATAACTTATACTGAGTCAAAACGCGAAGAACTGAGGGAATCTGGTGAATTAGAAGAGATAGAAGCTAACGGTTACGGGCAGAGAATAGCGAATCTTACGGGATTTCTCGAAGAAGTCGCGCTTATATCAGATATTGACAATTATGACGAGACAGCCGACGCAGTGACTCTCATGACGATACACAGCGCAAAAGGGCTTGAATTTCCGGTGGTGTTTTTGCCCGGAATGGAAGAAAATCTGTTCCCGTCAAGGCAGTCTGCAGAAAAGCCCGAAGAACTTGAGGAAGAACGGCGGTTGGCGTATGTTGCTGTTACGAGGGCAAAAGAAAAAGTATATATGACATACGCAAAAGAAAGATTATTATACGGCCGGACAGGATTTAATAAAATATCGAGGTTCGTCGAGGAGATACCGGAATTTACGGCAGAGCATATAAAAATCCCGGAGAGCGAGCGCAGATACTCGTCGCCGAATTTTGGCTCGCAGAAAAAATACCCGCCGAGAATATCGCCTCACAGCGAATTTTCGACAGATTACATAACGGCGAGCGCAAGGATAAACAAAGAACGCGAAAACGAAGATTTCGAGTATACACAGGAATTTAAGACGGGCGATATGGTTGAGCATCCGAGTTTTGGCGAGGGGCTGATAATAAACGCGACGGATTTAGGCGGGGATACTTTATATGAAGTGGCGTTTGACGACGTAGGCACGAAGAAAATCATGGGTACATACGCGAAGTTTAAATTAAAAAATTAAGCCGGGAAATTTAGGAGATAAAAATTATGATATTATTTGGTGTATTGGTTATTGTGTAAGGGCGACCGCCCTCGGTCGCCCGTAAAAAATATAAAATAATAAAATTCACGGGCGGACGGCCGAGGGCGGTCGTCCCTATAGTTAAATATAAAAATATACCGGAGGAAAAAATATAAAAAATGATTGAATTTGAAAAACACTATAACGGCTTGGAGACAGAAAAAGAAATGCAGAAATATTGGGACGACAATAAAATCTATGATTTCAAGCCCGATAAATCCCGATTGTTGTATAATATAGACACGCCGCCCCCTACTGTAAGCGGCAGTTTGCATATAGGACATATATTTAGTTACACGCAGGCTGAAATGATCGCGAGATTCAAGCGTATGCAGGGATATAACGTATTTTATCCGTTTGGGTTCGACGACAACGGTCTGCCGTCTGAGCGTTTGGTTGAAAAAGAGACGGGGATTAAAGCCAGAGATATACCGAGAAGCCAGTTTTGCGACAAATGTATTGAAATCACTAAAAAATATGAAGAAGAGTTTATGAGTTTATGGAAATCGATGGGGTTTTCATGCGACTGGAACTTGCAGTATTCGACCGCAAGCCTGAATACGCAAAGATTATCTCAAAAATCGTTTCTCGAACTTGCGAAAGCAGGTCACGCGTATATAAAAGAATCGCCGGTTTTATGGTGCGTAGAATGTCAGACTTCAATAGCACAAGCCGAACTCGATACAATAGAAGACGTTGAAACGACTTTTAATTATATCCCGTTTATGTGCGAGGGCAACGCGTTAATGATAGCGACTACGCGCCCGGAATATTTATACGGCTGCGTATGCCTGTTCGTGAATCCTGAAGATGAAAGATATGCTGATTATGTCGGCAAAACCGCGACCGTCCCGTTATATAACTACGAAGTGCCGGTTATGACCGATGAAAAAGTCGGCATAGACAAAGGCACGGGAATTGTTATGTGCTGTACGTTCGGCGACAGCACAGACGCCGAATGGTATGAAAAATATAATTTGCCATATCGTAAAATTTTGCTCCCATACGGCAAAATAGCTGACGACGTGCCGTATATCGCGGGACTGAAAGTTCAAGCTGCGAGAAAAGAAATAATAAGGCTTCTCGACGAAAACGGATTGATTCACAAAACCGAAAAAATCACGCACACAGTCGCCTCGCATGAACGCTGCGGCAAAGAAATAGAGATTATCCCGTCAAGTCAATGGTATATCGAAGTCATGAGCAAAAAAGAAGAATTATTAAAAGCGGGCGATAAAATAAAATGGTACCCGGCGCACATGAAAAACAGATATGTCGCATGGGTAGAGAATTTAAAATGGGACTGGTGCATATCGCGCCAGAGATATTTCGGGATACCCATACCTGTCTGGTATTGTAAAGAGTGCGGCACACCTGCGTTTGCAAAACTTGAGCAATTACCTGTCAATCCGTTGGAAACGGATTATGACGGGATATGCGAATGCGGCTGCAAAGAATTTATCCCGGATAAAGCCGTGTTCGACACATGGATGACTTCTTCGATTACGCCGCAGATTAATCTCGACAAAGCAAAAGAACATGGCATTGAAGAAAGCGGGTTTATGCCGATGACAATGAGAACTCAGGCGCATGAAATAATCAGAACGTGGGCATTTTATACAATCGTAAAAAGCTTGTATCATACTGGAGAGATACCGTGGCAAGAGGCGATGATATGCGGATTTGCCCTTGCAAAACAGGGCGAAAAATTCAGTAAATCAAAAGACAATTCAAAATATTCGCCGCCGGATCTTGTCCGCGAATACTCTGCGGACGCATTGCGTTACTGGTCGGCAAACGCAAGGCTTGGGACAGACACTTTTTTTGATATACAGGAAATGCAGGACGCGTCGAAACGGCTCATAACAAAACTCTGGAACTCGTCAAAATTCGTGCTGTCGCATTTGGAGGACTTTGACCCCAAATATAAACCCGAAAATATATTGCATGTTGACAGGTGGATAATCGAACGCACAAACGAAGCGATAATTGAAGCCGTAAGATGGCTGAACGAATATGAAATAGGTTTGGCGCGTAAAATCGTAGACGATTTATTCTGGAAAGATTTATGCGATAATTATATCGAGATAGTCAAGGAGCGTTTGTATCAGCCCGAAGTTCACGGATTCGAAGAACGCAAATCGGCGCAGCACGCGATATATTACTGTCTGTTTAATATACTGAAAATATATGCTATATATATACCTCATGAAACAGAATATATTTATCTGAAAGGATTCAAGGATTTTGAGGGCGCAATTTCAATTCATCTGACAGAATGGGAGAAACCTGTTTCGGTTGATTCTGAGATTTTAGAGTTTGGCGAGATATTAAAACATGCAATCGGCGAGGTTCGGAAATATAAAACCGAAAATAATTTGTCGATGCGAGCTGAAATAGACGAAGCGGTCATAACGGCGGGAGCAAAATTCGAGAAATGGCTGTCGGAAACCGAAAAGGATTTTATTGCCTGCACACATGCGAAGAAAATTGTTTATGAATTTCAATTATAATTATATAATAGCATAATGTAAGGGCGACCCTTGCGGTCGCCCCATTTTATTTAAGATTTAAGATTTAAGATAAAATTATTGCCTTATCTTATTATTTTTATTATTATTCTTGCGCATCGTTCGCATGCAGCGCGTACATGATGTGATTTGCTTCTTTACGCCTTTTTCGATGATTGTAGTAGAATGAAGATTAGGCTTGATTTTACGGTTGCTTCTTCCGCTCACATACATTCGCTTATGCGCCACTTTTATAGAAAATACGGGCTTTTTGCCGCATATATCACACATCAAGAGAATCTCTCCTTTCGTTTAAAAGTCTCTGTTATTCAAAAGTTAATTTGAGATTCTGTTTTGGCATTGGTATCCCTCCCCGCTTAAATTTTTAATACAAATACAAAACAAAGCCATATAATTTTGCTATATGACAGAATATTTGCACTTGTCTGTAAAATAAAAATTAAGCGTTATTCGGCAATGGTGACACCCTTTCTATAAATTAATAATTAATCGTTGATTAAATTATATAATAAAAAAATAAAATTGTCAAGGATAAATAAAAAATATATATTTTATGAATAATTATAACGAAATTTTAAATTATATTCACTCGCTTGGCATGTATTCAAACCCTCCGCATAAAGATTTGAGCAAAATAAAATATCTTTGTAATCTTTTAAAAAATCCGCAGGACAGCTATAAAATTATTCACATTGCCGGAACAAACGGAAAAGGCTCGGCTGCGGTCATGATTTTTAATATATTAAAAGAACTCGGATACAAAACCGGGAAATTTATCTCGCCTTTTATTGAAAATTTCAACGAGAGAATATCGACGAGCGATAACGGCGACATATCTGAAGAAGATATAATATATTACTCGGGTATAATTAAAAAAACGCTTGAAGAAAATAATGTCTCAATAGAGTTTATGCCCAACGAGTTTGATTTTATAACTCTTATGGCTTTTTTGTATTATAAAGAAAAAGGCTGTGAAATCGCTGTTATCGAAACGGGTTTGGGCGGTGACCTTGACCCTACGAATGTTATAAAATCTCCGCTCGCGTCAGTTATAACGTCGATAAGTCTCGACCACATGAAATTATTAGGCGATACGGCCGAAGAAATCGCAGTTAAAAAATGCGGTATAATAAAAGAAAATTCTCCGGTTGTTTTATATCCATTAAATAAAGAAAGCGTTATAGATATAGTTAAAGATACGGCAAATCAAAAAAACAGCGAGTTTATACTGCCGGATTTAAAATCTTTAAAAATTTTAAGCGAAAATATAGATTTTACGCAATTTGAATACAAAAATAAAATATATAAAATAAAACTTTTGGGGCGGCATCAGGTTTATAACGCGCTGACGGTGATTGAAACGATGAATTATTTATTTGCAGATAAGCCAAATATATACAACGCAATATATAACGGCATAGAAAAAACTTTTTTCCCCGCGAGATTTGAGATATTGTCTAAAGACCCGTTAATTATTTTAGACGGCGCGCATAATATATCAGGGGTGATCGCGATAAAAGAAACGATAAAAAATCTTTTGCCGGATAAAAAAATTATTTTGATTTGCGGTATGATGAGAGATAAAAATCCTGAGAATCTCTTAAAACATATTGCCGGGGAAAGTTTTGTTGAGAGATTTATCGGCGTGCCGGTTGATTCAGACAGGGCGGAACAGCCGGAAATATTATGCGAAATCGCGGCCAAATATTGCAAAAATTCAGGATATTATAATAATTTATCTGACGCTCTGTCAAATATTTTTAGCGAGAGCAGGGATTTTGCGGTCATATTTTTCGGGTCGCTTTATCTTGCAGGAGATGTGAAAAAAGCATTGATAAATATAAAAAACAAATGACAAAATGCGATAAAATATTTATTTAAAATATAGTATTCTTGTAGTACTATATTTATTTTAGTATTATTGCGAAAGGATTCATAAAATAAATCATGGAAATAATTTCAAATGTAAACGACGGGATTTTATACGTGAAACTCTCGGGGGATATTGACCATCATTCGGCAAAAACCGTGCGTGACTGCGTAGATAATCTGATAAGAAAAAACAATCCGGCCGAACTTGAACTGGATCTTTCCTCTATAGAATTTATGGATTCGTCGGGCCTCGGCCTTGTTCTGGGGAGATATAAAAAACAAACGGATATGGGAGGAAAGATGAAAATAATAAATCCTACTAAACGGGTTTTGCAGATTCTTCAGCTTGCCGGAGTTGAAAAAATAATAAAAATAGAAAGGATAAGACAGGCATGAAAAAAGAAATCAAAAAAATCAAGAAAAAACGCGTTATTTTAAATCAGATAAAATCTTCTTTCCCGGCAAAATCAATAAACGAGAGCCTCAGCCGGATGATAGCCGCTTCGCTTGTATGTCAGCTTGACCCGACTATCGACGAGCTTGCAGATATTAAAACAGCCGTATCCGAAGCCGTTACAAACTGCATAGTTCACGGTTACGGCAATAATTATAAATCAATCAGCTCAGTCAATAAATCAGGCGGCGAGATAAATTTATACGCGTGTTATTACGACGATAATTCTATAAAAATAATAATAAAAGACAAAGGCAAAGGAATCGAGGACGTGAAAAAAGCGATGCAGCCGTTATATACGACAGACGAGAGCGGCGAGCGCAGCGGCATGGGATTTTCGATTATGCAGAGCTTCATGGATAAAATAAGAGTTATATCAAATCCCGGAAAAGGCACGACGGTTATATTCGAGAAAAAAATAAGCAGGCCGGTATAGGTTTATACATACATAAATTGTAGGGGGACGGCGTCCTCGGCGTCCCGCAAATCAAATTATTAATTTTTCACGGGCCGGCATGGAAACCGGCTCCTACACAATTAAATTTTAAGGTTGCGGATTAATGCCTGATAATAAATATATAGATAATATAGAATTAATCGAGCTTTCAAGGACCGGCGACAAGAATGCGCTTGAAAAACTCGTAGAAAATAATATAGGCCTTGTCAGGAGCATTGCCCTGAGATTCAGGGACAGGGGAGTGGAATACGAGGATTTGATCCAGATAGGCGCGATAGGTATAATAAAAGCGATAAAAAGCTTTGACAAATCTTATAACACAGCGTTTTCGACTTATGCCGTCCCGATGATTATAGGCGAAATAAAGCGGTTTTTAAGAGATGATTCTATGATTAAAATAAGCCGCGACACAAAAAAACGCGGGATAAATATCATGCGCATAAAAGAAGATTTCAAGCAGAAGCATAACCGCGAGCCGCAAACGAGCGAGCTTGCCGCAATCACAGGGCTGAGCAACGAAGATATAATATATGCGTTAGACGCAATATCGCCGGTATATTCGCTTCAGGACGGAAATATATTAAATAAAAACGGCAGGGACAGCGACAATAACGAAAATACGCTTGAAAATTTTATCAGTTCAGAAACCGATGAAATAGAAGTCGCGACAAATAAAATAGCGTTGAAAGAAGCGTTAAGCACCCTTCCCGATATGCAGCGCGAACTGATTATTTTAAGATATTTTAAAAATTTATCGCAGCAGCAGGCCGCGAAAATATTAGGGATAACTCAGGTAAAAGTGTCGAGGGAAGAAAAAAAGATTTTCCAGAAACTAAAAGAATTGCTTGGGTAAAAAATATAATATATGTAGGGGACGCGCCCCTGCGCGTTCCGCCGATATAAAACCAACGTAAATTCAACAGGGACGCGCGGGGGCGCATCCACTGCAATTCACTCATTCCTGATAATATTTAAAAAACTTATTTGTAAATATTGTGTGAATATATAATATTTATATTGACAAATAAGACAAAAATATATTATAATATAAATGGTTTTATAAAATCATATTTTAAAATATTATAAAGAGGTGTTTATTATGACAAATGAAATTGAAGCTTTGAGAAATGAAAATGAAGCTATGAAAAATCTAATAACAGTGCTGAAAGAAAATCCGGACAATAATCAAATATTCGAATCAATAGAAAAACAACTTGGATACAGCACAGTTAGTATGAAAAGCGGCGACGCGAATAATATCGACACTTTGACGGGACTTAAAAGAAGGGCAAACTGTGATAATGAATTTGAAAAAATGTTATCGGATTCGGAAACGGATATTTCTTTTGTTATGTCGGACATAGATATGTTTAAGCGTATCAACGACGATTTCGGGCATGACATTGGTGATTTGGTCATTAAAGAAATGGCGGACAGTTTTAAAAAAATAGCCGCAAAAAATGAAGTATATGAAGTATACCGTTACGGGGGCGAAGAATTTCTTGTTGTTTTGCCCGGCATGTCTAAAGAAGACGCGTTTTTATTAATGGAAGATATACGCAAAACTCCCAAAGGCGAGGCTTGCGAAAAAACTTCGGCGACAATCAGCATGGGAATTGCAACATATCCCGAAGACGGCATGAATTGGATAGAACTCAGGCGAAAAGTAGACAACGCGCTGTATCGGGCGAAAGCTTCGGGCAGAAATAAGATTTGCCTTTCCAAAGAAGAAAAACTCATAACAAAAACTGTCCATTATACTGTTGAACAGTTGCAAAGGCTGAAGAATTTATCAGAAGAACAGTCTATAGGCGAAGCCGCGTTGATGAGAGAGGCGCTCGATGATTTGCTGAAAAAATATAACGCGAAAAAAGACGTGACGCTTTAAAATAACACAGGAATCAGTTAAAGCCCCTTTTTAAAACAGAAGGGGCTTTTATAATAAATTTTAAGGTTTTCGGGAAAATTTTGAATTTTCTCTTGACATTGGGCGTTTAATGATATATAATATTAAAAGTGCCGGAAAGTCGGCGTTATTTTTCGTTTGATTAAATTATTTATAAGTTTACTCGAAAGTTTAATAAAAAAACGAAAAATCAATAAAAAATTATTTAATCCTTGCCCGGCCAAACCGGGTCTAATGTCCATAAGGAGGTGTATATCGCTATGGCAAATGTGATTTCTGATTACGAGACTATTATTATATTAAATCCAAATATCGGAGACGAAGGCATAAAGTCAAATGTTGAAAAATTTGAGGATCTGATAGCGGCAAACGGGACGGTAATCGAAAAAAACGAGTGGGGAATGAAACGGCTCGCTTATCCTATCCAGTTTTTAGACGAAGGATATTATGTGCTTATAAATTTCAGCGCGGCCCCGCAGTTTATCGCAGAGCTTGAACGTGTCTTTAATATTACTGACACTGTTTTGCGTTCGATTGTTGTAAAAAAAGAAAAATAATACGCGTAATTTTAAAAATTTAAAAGTGCAATATTTAATTTGATTGGGAGGTTTAAAAATTGGCAAGTTTTAATAAAGTTATATTGATAGGCAATATGGTTGCCGACCCGGAACTTAAAACTACCCCTACCGGCGTAAACGTATGCTCGTTCAGGATTGCCGTCGGACGCAGGTTTATAAAAGCCAACGAAGCCCAGCAGACTGATTTTATAGATATAGTCGCATGGAGGGCGCAGGCTGAATTTGTTACGAAATATTTCTCGAAAGGCAAGCCGATTTTAGTTTGCGGCGCTATCCAGTCGAGAAACTGGCAGGACAAAGAAGGCAATAAACGCACCACGGTCGAAGTTATAGCGGACGAAGTTTCGTTTGTCGAGCGCAAGAGCGTATCTGACGGAATGGGCGGCTCGGCTATGGATTCAGCCCCGTCTTCGTCTTATTCGACAAGCTATGAATCTTCGCCGAAATTCGAAGAAATAAGTTCGGACGACGATTTGCCGTTTTAGTTTTAGTTTTAGTTTTAGTAAATTCCGGAGTGATTTAGAAATAATATTATAAGGAGGGTATCTACAATGGACAGAGACCAGCGAAGCAGCGGAATGCGGATGCGAAAAAAGAGAAAAGTATGCGCGTTCTGCGCGGAAAAAGTCGATGATATAGATTATAAAGACGTTGCGAGGTTAAAGAAATTTTTATCGGAACGCTCAAAAATCCTGCCCCGCCGCATAACCGGCACCTGCGCGAAACATCAGAGATTTCTCACAACGGCAGTTAAAAGGTCGAGGCATATCGCGCTTATACCGTATATTTCAGATTAAGTTTTATAAAAAAAAGGGGGTTTTTGCCCTCTTTTATATATTTATATATTTATAATTTTTATATTTTATGTCAAAATTAATTTATAATTATTTTGTAACTTGATTATTATTTGGATTTGTTATAAAATAAATTATAGATTTTACAAAAAGGATTAATTGACACATGATTGTTTTGAATTGCGAAAATATATGTTTTTCGGTAGGGGTAAAAGAAATATTAAACGAAGTTTCGTTTTATATCGAGGAAGGCGACAAAGTCGGCATAATTGGTGTAAACGGGGCAGGGAAAACCACGCTTTTCAGGATTATAACAGGCGAACTGGCAAGCGACAGGGGCAATGTTTCGATAATGAAAAACGCCGCTGTCGGCGTATTGCGGCAGGACCCTGCCTTAAACGAAACCGAGACTGTTTATAACTCTGTTATGAGCGTGTTTAATCATCTTAAAAATTTGGAAATCAGAATAAGCAGTATCGAAAAGCAATTATCTGATTATGATTATAACGCCGAAAATAACGAAAATAATACAGTCGAACTTGATTATTTGCAGAAGCTTTTGGATTCGCATTCGAAGTTAATCACAGAATATACTGACAAAGGCGGCTATGAATACGAGGGAAAAACAAAATCTGTTCTTGAATCGCTGGGTTTTTCGTCTGATACATGGGAACAGAAAATATATACGCTCAGCGGCGGGCAGAAAACACGAATAGGCCTGATAAAATTAATCTTGGCGGAGCCTGATGTTTTACTGCTCGACGAGCCTACGAATCATGTCGATATATCAAGCCTCGAATGGCTTGAGAATTATTTGAAAAATTATAAAAAGACAGTAGTTATAATCTCGCATGACAGATATTTTTTAGATAATATCGCGGGGAAAATAATAGAACTTGAAAATACAAAGGCATATAGCTATAAAGGCAACTATACTGATTTTCTGAACAAAAAAGCCGAGGACAGGGAAATACGCCAAAAGCAGTATGAGTTGCAGCAACGGGAAATACGCAGAATAGAAGAAATGATCGTGAGATTAAAACAATGGGGCCGCGAAAAATTGGTAAGACAGGCCTTCAGCAAACAGAAATATCTTGACAGAATGGAAAAAAAAGAAAAACCCGGAAAACTCCCGGATAAAATAAAATTAGAATTCGGCGATAAAAAGCACAATAAAGTCTTAGAATCGGGAAACGATGTTTTGTCTGTGAAAGAACTTGCGAAATCTTTCCCGCCCAAAAAACTTTTTGAAAATATGTCGTTTGAAGTAAAAAAACACGATAATTTTTTTATAATCGGGCCAAACGGGTGCGGTAAATCGACGCTTTTAAAAATCCTGACAGAAAACCAGACTGCTGATTCCGGCAGGTTTTATTTCGGATATAACGTGCAAATCGGGTATTATGACCAGGAGAATCAGGATCTGGACGACGAAAACACAGTTTTGGACGAGCTCTGGGACGATTATGAAAACATGACGCAGCTTGAAGTCAGGAATATACTCGCAGCGTTTTTATTCAGAAACGACGACATAGAAAAAAAAGTAAAAATAATAAGCGGCGGCGAGAGGGCGAGGCTTACTATTGCGAAGTTAATATTAAAAAAATCAAACGTTTTGATTTTGGACGAGCCTACGAATCATCTGGATATAAATTCCCGTGAAGCTCTCGAAGCCGCGCTGTTGAATTTCAAAGGGACGATAATCGCCGTATCGCACGACAGGTATTTTATTAAAAAACTCGCCACCAGAATACTTGAGATAAACCCGGATTATTCAGGCGGTTATATAGATTACAAAGACGGCTATGAAGAATTCGTAAATTACAAGAAAAATTATCTGTCCGGTTTATCTTTATCTGATAATATAAATCAAAATCAGGGGGCAGACCCTGACAAAGAACAGCGTATTATCGGGCATGAGAGGCAGAGACAGTTAAAAAAAGAGCAGGAACGTCTCGAAAAAGAGAAAAAATCAACAGAATTTGAAATAAAAAAGACCGAAAAAAGAATGGCAGAACTTGACTATATGATAAAAGACGAAGAAGTGGTTGCAGATTACGTAAAACTCAACGAGATTTACGAGGAGAAGAATATTTTAGAAGAAAGATTAGAAATTCTATACGAAAAATATTATAATAATTTTAACGATGATATTAACGGAGAACAAAAAAATGAAATTTAAAATATATATAATTTTGATTTTGGCCGTATTATCTCTACTTTTGTTTGCATGTCAAGCAAAAGTAGAAACTCCGGGAAATAATAATAACGATGTTTCAGGAAATCTTGATTCGCAGATAAAGGACGAACAGGAAAAACAAGATGATAATGATGATAACGACGAAACTTCAGAAAAAGAAGCAGTTACAAAAATGCTTTATCAGGGACACGCAAGTTTCAGGATTACGGCAAGCGACGGGACTGTGATTTATTTAGACCCGTATGCCGGGGACGGCTACGACGTTCCCGCCGATATAATTTTGGTTACCCATCAGCATAACGATCATAATAATATTAAGTTAGTCACTCAGAAAGAAGGCTGTAAAATTACATCAAACAAAGAAGCTCTTGAAGGCGGGACGCATAATACTTTTTCGGTTAAAAACATAGAAATAGAAGCCGTTAAGGCAGAAAATAATAATCATAACCCAAAAGACTGCGTGGGATATATCATAACCGTCGACGGAATCAAAATATATTTTGCCGGCGATACTTCGAAGACAGACCAAATGGATAAATTTTCAGAAAAAGAAATCGATTACGCGTTGCTGCCATGCGACGGGGTATATAACATGAATGCGGAAGAAGCCGCCGAGTGCGCGAAAATTATCGGCGCAAAACATAATATCCCGATGCACACGAAAGTAGGCGAATTGTTTGATCGTGAGATCGCCGAGAATTTTGACGCTCCGGACAGATTGATCGCTGAAGCCGGAGAAGAAATTATATTATCAAAATAACTACGTTAATGCAAATTCTTCACAGGGGCAACCGCAAGGGTTGTCCCTAAATTTTATTTATTGTTTTTTTCAAATTCCAAAAGTTTTATCTTCAAATCTATTCCCCCTCCATAACCCACAAGTTTCCCGTCAGAGCCTATAACCCTGTGGCACGGAATTATAATCGGCAGGGGATTTTTATTATTCGCGAGGCCGACAGCGCGATATGCTCTCGGGCAATTTATCTTTTCTGCTATATATTTATACGAGACAGTTTCGCCATACGGGATTTTCATAAGTTCAGAATATACAGATTTCATAAAATCCGTGCAGCCGTCAAAATTCAACGGCAAATCAAAAGTTTTGCGTTTGCCCCCGAAATATTCCGTAAGCTGTATTTTTGCTGCTGCTAATAGATCAGCACGCCCCAAAGCCCCCTTCTCAGAAGGGGGTGCCGCAGGCGGGGGTTGCGTTCCCGACGGCTCGGCGTTCGGCAGGTAAATTCTTGATATTGCGCCGTCTTTTTCCTGAACAGTTATAATCCCGAACGGGGATTTATATTTTAGAATATTCATAAGTTTTTAATGTTTTCGCCCCTATAAAATAACTTTCGATTTCGAGGGTTATTTTTGTTTTGCTTTTATTAAACTTGAATTTCATATTATTTTTCGGCGGGGTTTCATAAAACCATAAAATCAAATCAAGAATATTTTCTTCGGGTTTCCATTCGCAGTATGTTTTGTTCCTGAAATATTTATATTTCGGTTCCCATAACTGACCGGAAAAATTATTCGACCATTCGCCGTTTTTAAATCCGTAGACATATTTGTTTTTATTTAATTCTATTTCAACAACGCCGTCGTTTTCGTTTATATCAAGATAAATTTTACTGTCTCCGTTTGCAGTCGCAAATTCCCCGCAGATTTTCGGGAAAGCCGGAGCGGTCCAGTTGATTTTGTTTTTCAGGTGCGACAAATTTTTCTGCGCCTGCAATAATTTATTATATTCGCTTCTGCTGTCATTAGGTTCGTTATTTTCCCTGAGGGCGGGAAGTAAAATATCCCAGATCAAATCTAAAATTCTCTGCATATCGACGTTGCTTGTGATTGCTATAACTGCGTTTTCATTTGGCATAACCACGCAATATTGCCCGTATGCCCCGTCGCCCCTGTAAATTTTATCGGGCTTGCACATCCAGAACTGATAGCCGTATCCCTGCGACCAGTCTATACTCGTGTTGGCGTTATTATCGGCATTATTTATATGTTTGCTCGTAGCTTCTTCAATCCAGCTTTCGGGGATTAACTGCTTACCGTTCCAGTTGCCTTTTTGCAGATATAGCTGCCCGAATTTGGCTATATCTTCTGTTTTGATATTCAGCCCGAACCCTCCGAAGCTTATGCCGAGATTATCTTCTTCCCAATAGGGGTCAATATCAAGCGGGTCAAATAATCTGGGTTTAAGATAATCCACAAGTTTTAACCCTGTGAGCCTTGTTATTATAGCCGACTGCATGTAAGTTGCGTGGGAAGTATAAAAGAATTTACTGCCGGGTTCGTTTTTTACATGCGCCGACAAAAAGCTTTTGATATTATTCGCGTCATTATTCCAGAATTCCCAGTTCTCGTATTCCATGCCCGTGCCCATGATCAAAATATGCTTAACGGTCATCTTTTTCATTTTTTCGTCGATATTATTGCCAAGCTCGGCGGCTTCTTTTTTGAAAATATCTACGATTTTTGTATCTACTGTCAGAAGTCCGTCGTTTACCGCCATGCCGATAGCTGACGACGTGAAACTTTTGCTCAGCGAAAACAACTGATGTTTATATTGCGGCGCATAGGGCTCCCACCAGCATTCGCTTATGACTTTGCCATTTTTTAGCAGCATAAACGAATGAAGCTCATGATTTTCTTCTTTGATTTTAGTTAAGAAATCAATAACAGCCTGTGATTTTACGCCTTGTTTTTCAGGAGCGCTCCTTTGCAGTTTCATGTGATATTTCCCTTTCTTTTTTTTATTATGTTCGTTTTTGTATTTAATATAAACATAGGGATTTCTTCCAAAGCCCTCTTTCGCAAAAGAGGGTGGCAGGCGATACGCCTGACGGGTGATTTCTTCGCGCAGGGTCAAGCACTTCGTGACGCCCCCTTTACGACGCGGCGATGCCGCTAAAGAGGGCTTTTCGGTGAGCGTGTTACTTTTGCTTATCTTGTTTTTTCTAATACTCCAGAACAACGGCCTTATGGCAGTTTATTTCATCAATTTTAAATTTTACTTTCCCGTCGTCAGACTGCGTGAATTTTATTTCTTCTTTAGTTTTCCCGTCGTAAATTTTGCTGATTTTTTCACTGATTACAAGTTCAACCCCTATATTATACAACGGTATCAAGTCCTCGATAATTTCTATTCCGTCGCCTCTTTTTACCGGCGAGGCATATAACAAATGATTTATATATCTGTTATTTTGCGGCTGTTTCATAAGAGTGACGACACCGCCCGACGGCATGTTTGACCTGAAAGTTTTTTTGTCTCCCAAGAGTAAATCTATCGCGTATTTTACAGCTTCTTTGCATATCAGACTGCCTTTTGTCGCGTAATCCTCGAAAATTGCCCACGCGATATATATCCCGTCTTTGCCCTGAATCATTCCCGCGCCAGCGTCTTTTAATTCCGGCGGCGTGTGCTGATGAGACGAAAAACTGAACGTATCGCGGTTAAAATACGGGTCTCTCCTGTACCCTAAAACTTCGCCGCCGTTTTCTGTGATTTTATAAGGCTCGCCGTAAAATATAAAATCAGACTGCCCTAAATCTCCCGGCTTGAACTCCGGGCTGAAATAACTTGGCTGATACTTGCTTTTACCATCGAATTTCGCGCCGAAATCAAAGACAAATTCATTCGCGTTTATATCCGTCCCCGACACTCCTGACGCTAAGATTTTGCCGCCGTTTAATATAAATTTATCTATCTTTGCTTTTAATTTATCATCTATGCAAACCCTGTCGGGCAGTATAAGCAATTTATATTTATTTATATTTATATCGCTTTCAGCGTCTATTATATCATATAAATATTTACACTCAAGCATAATTCTCGAAACTCCCGTGGCGAATTTAGACAAATTCAAATGATCTCCGGTCGACGTATATTTCGAGATATAATAATCGTCGCAGAATAACGCAATATCCGCGACGCTCTCAACGTCGTCGCAGTATTCTTCGACTTTTTCGACTTCGGAATATGCCGCGCCGATTAATTCATAAGTCGCCTTGTCAAGAAAACCCTCGGGGTGCATCTGGTCGCCGATTGAGCATTTTGCGCCGTTTGCTATACTTAAAGCCGCTTCGTATTTTAACGCGTTCGGGTGCTTGAACCCGCCGAATTCGCCCCACGACGTGTGAAATTTTCCCGTCATGCCCATAAATTCAAGACCTAAGCCGTGAGCGTATCTTGCCGACATCGGGAAATGATCGTAACCCCAGCCGCCCGTCGGCAAAGATTCAAGTTCTAAGTGAGTATTCGCGAAGGCTAAATCACGCCGCCCGGTCGCGATATGGCCGCCGTTGTGAAATATTCTGTAGTCCGGCCGTATATCGCGTATAGCTTTATTTATTTTAGTATAATATTTTTTGTATGTTTTTTCTCCGAGCTCTTTTACGGCGTTATAATCTCTCGGGTCTTTGTTTTCTCCGCGCAATATTTTCACACAGTTCTGGCAATAGCATATTCTGGGCGAAACTATATCGAGAAAAAATCCCTCGACGTTTTTATTATTCTTGAATTTTTCCGCGACTTCTCTGACCTGATCTATTAAAATATCAAAATACGGCGAATTGAAACAAAACAGATGATACCCCGGATTTATGAATCCGCCGTTCCAGCCTACGCTTTCGTCTTTGTTGCGCAGGAGCCACTCAGGGTGTTCCCTCGCGATTTTTTCGTCAAGTCCGGCAGAGATATAAACCGGAGTTTTTACCCCAATTTCAGCGCATGCTTCGATCATTTCAGTCAATAAATCAAAATCGAGATGCGGGTGTTTCTGATTTTTTTCGGTTTCATGATAAGCCCAGCCGTGATGGCATTTTGAGAAAATCGTGACAGAATTTACATGACCTGTTTTTAACATCTCCTGAAACTGTTTTTTATTAAATTGCTTGCCTATGTCCGGTATAAGCTCCGACGTGTGAAAATCCAGATGAACCTGTCTGAACGGCAATTTACCCATGATTATATTCCTCCGTATAATTTATATATTTTTATCTTTATTATTTTTTTTGAGTTTCAACCCCGTTGTATCTATGATATTTTCATATCCCGCAATTTCTAACCCCAGACCCTCGATACGTTTAGATATATTATCTTTCGCGCTTTCTCCGCCTGCCGAAACCATAAACAATTTTATTTTTGTTCCTGCCGGAATTAATTTTATCGCCCCGTTCATCGCCGGAGCGATATGACTTGCCCATATCGGCGCAAAAATATTTATTATATCATAATCTTCAAATTTGACAGTGAGCGGCTGAATTTTCACCGCGCTGCCTTTCATAGATTTAAAGCAGCCGACTACAAAAGCATAAAATTTATTAGGCTTTTTCTTTTTATCGGCAACTTCGCAAATATCAAGATTATTTTCCTGAGCGAATTTTTCCGCGGCTCTTTTTGTATTCCCAGAATAAGAATAA
This sequence comes from Oscillospiraceae bacterium, assembly GCA_009783265.1. Taxonomy (GTDB): domain Bacteria; phylum Bacillota; class Clostridia; order Oscillospirales; family WRJC01; genus WRJC01. Next base: position 52,000 of record WRHM01000004.1, on the reverse strand, counting down.
AACAATACAAGTTCTTTCATTAATTTACACCTCTATATTTTAGATTTAATAAATTTTTGTTATGTAGGGCGCAGCGACCCTGACGCGCCGCCGATAAAATCAATGTAAATCATATTCGCGGCGCGTCGGGGTCGCCGCGCCCTACAAATTATCTCACCAAATTATCCCCGTCGATCAAATATTTCACAGTAGTGAGTTCATTTAATCCGACCGGACCTCTCGCGTGAAGTTTTGACGTTGATATGCCTATCTCAGCCCCGAACCCAAATTCCTCACCGTCTGTATATCTCGTCGAGACATTCACGTAAACCGCGACAGCGTCAACTTTTTCCTGAAATTCTTTCGCGTTTTTCATATCGTTAGTGATTATTGCGTCGCTGTGTTTTGTATTATGCTTGTTAATATGCGCGATTGCTTCGGCAACGTCTTTGACAACTTTCACGGCAACAATAAAATCGAGATATTCTGCGTAATAATCTTCGTCGGTTGCGGGGGTTGCGTCTTTTAAAATCTCAAGAGTTTTTTCGCACCCTCTGATTTCCGTATTTAACTCGTTCAATCTTTTTTTCATGACCGGCAAAAAATCTTTATATATTTTTTCAGACACAAGCACAGTTTCAACTGCGTTGCATACAGACGCTCTGAATTTAGAGCGCACGATTATATTTGCGGCGGCGTCAAAATCAGCGTTATAATCCACATAGATATGGCAGTTTCCAACGCCTGTCTCGATTACCGGAATCCTTGAATTTTCCCTGACGTTATTTATCAGCGGCGCGTTGCCTCTGGGGATTAAGACATCAATTTTACCGTGCTGTCTCATCAAAATATTCGCGCTCTCGCGGGTTATATCTTCTATAACCTGCACGCAGTTTTCGTCAAATCCCGCGGACTTTATCGACTGCCTTATAATATCAGCAAGTATAAGATTTGAATTTATAGCCTCTTTGCCGCCTCTTAAAACCACGGAATTTCCGGATTTTATACACAAAGCCGCCGCGTCAACCGTGACGTTAGGGCGCGATTCATAAATCATGCCTACGACTCCCAACGGCACTTTTATTCTTCTGATTGACAAACCGCTCGGCTGAATCCAGTTATCGCCTTTATTTAAAGGGTCAGACAGGGCTATCATTTTAATTAAAGCTCCTGCAATATCTTTTATTCTTTTTTCGTTAAGCATCAAACGGTCGAGCATAACCTCGCTGATTTTGCCTTTCGCGTATTCCATGTCTTTCGCATTATTCTCAATTATTTTATTTATATTTTCAGGTTCCTGCAATTTTTCTGACAATATTCGCAAAATATTATTGCGTTCAGTCAGCGACGATTGCGCCAGATTATACGACGCAATTCTTGCCTTATCGCATAGATTTACGATATATTCTTCTAAATTTATAATATCCATGAAATTTCTCCTTTGATTTTATCTATATCCTCTCGTGAATTTTTCGGGAGGATTAATATTCTCTTTATTCAATGCGTAATCAAAAATTATTTTTTTAATTTGCCCGGGATTTTCGTCCGTAAAATTCAGACATATAAAAAACAATCCCAGATTTTTATATAAATCTTTTTTATCCGCAAGATATACAGGCACGCTATTATATATTATATTTCTATGCCCGAAATTCCCGTCTCTGCCAACTAAAAATTTCGCGCCGGTTTTATCAGTTAAATAAAAATTGTTTTTTAATCCGCAAAATTTATAACTGTCAAGTATATTTGCTTTACACATGCCTGAATTTTTGATTATACAATTCTCAGAAATCATGACATGCGTTCTGCCGTATGCAATAATCCCGCAATTTATCGTCTTGTTTATGTCCCTGATTTGCGCGAAATTTAATTCAGGCGACAAAATTATATTTTTAAATCCCATCTTTTTATATTCGTCAAGCGAGTAAGAATTCGCGATATTCAGCCCGAAATTGCCGAACAACTCAAATTCGGGATTTATATTTTTCGCAATATCTATATGCCCGGCATTGTCGATAAGAACAAAATTTACACCCGAGTTTTTAGCAGCGTTTATAATTTGCTCTCTCTCGCTGTCAAATATAACATAAGGCAGTTTTACCCCAATTATTTTATCAAATTCGCGCGGGATTTTTTTATTTTCACAAATTTCAAGAGGCAAAAAAATTTTGTATATTTTATTTAAAATTTCGTCTGTTTTGAGATATTCGGCAATTTGCGCGAATTGCTCCGGCGAATTAAAAATCAAGCATAACTTCGGGTTTATTTTTATATTTTTGTGTGGACTTTTCCCACTATTCCCAAAGCCCCCTTCACAGAAGGGGGTGCCGTCCGCAGGCGGCGGGGGTTGCGGAATCTGATTTTGTACTGGGAGACGAACGACAACCCTTGACACTTCGTGCCACCCTTTTCTCAGAAGGGGGCTTATATAGTTCTGAGATTCCCGTTTATTTTCTTCAGTCCTCACCCCATACATACTGATTCCAGGATCTTTCGTGAAGTAACCGCCGGTAAACCCCTGACGGGAAAATATCTTCGCAAGAAAATCAATCTCCTGTTTTGCCGCGTTTCGGTTCTCATCGAGACATGACCTGTAAATTTTACACACGTTATACACATATTCAGGCGGTTTCATGCGCCCCTCGATTTTTAAACTCGCGGGGAATAACTCTATAATCTCTTTGATATGACCCGCAAGGCATAAATCTTTTAAACTCAGCAGGTATTTATTGTTATATTTCAGACGGCAGGGCTGGGCGCACATTCCCCGGTTCGCGCTTCTCGTACTGCCAAGCGCGAAACTCATGAAACATCTCCCGCTGTGAGACGAACATAACGCCCCGTGTATAAACATTTCGATCTCGAAATTATTCGGGGAATTATCTGTTAAATATTTCAGGTTATCATAATCTAATTCGCGCGCGATGACCATGCGCGTAAATCCTAATTCAGAGAATTTTTGGGCAGAATATAAATTATGCCCCGCCATTTGAGTGCTTGCGTGTAATTTTATATCCGGAAAATATTTTCTGATAATCTGTGAAAGACCAATATCCTGAATTATAAAAGCGTCGGCACTGTTTATATAACAATGCTCCGCGAATTTCAAAACATCGGATAATTCCCTGTCAGTATGCAAAATATTAAGGGTTATATACGCGAATTTGTTATTGTCATGCAATAGATTTACAGCGTAAGAAATTTCTTCGTCGCTGAAATTTTTTGCCGAATTTCGCGCGTTCGCAGTCCTGCCGCCGAAATATACGGCGTCGGCCCCGCCATTAATCGCGGCGTAAACAGAGTCAAGCGACCCGGCGGGAGCTAAAAGCTCAGGAATTTTACGCATTCGGCTGTTGGTTTTGGGCTATATTTTCAAATCCGTCTTCATTTATGTCATTTTCTTCGTCCGCGCCCAGATTTTTAAGGCCTTTTGACGATTTCTGGCGTTCAAACGCCGCGAGTTTTTTATTGAGCATCGCTATTTCATCGACGTGCATCATAATCTGCCTTCTCATATTGTCGTTGTCGTCAATAAGTTTTTTGTTTTTATCGCATAAATCAAGGCAGGTTAAAACGGCGGCGTCAGCTTTTGAAATACGCAGATTATTATACGCCATATTGTCAATCATTTTATTTATGTCAGACGCGAGCGATTTTACATAATCTTCGGTTTCGTCCCATAAGAGAGAATATTCTTTGTCGCAAAGTTCGACTGTGATTTTATTTTTCATTTATCTAATCGTTCCTTTCTGTTTTTGGTTCTATTAGGATTCTCGGGTTTGGAGTATTTTATTTTTCAGTTAAATTAAATAAAAGTGTTAATATTTTCTTAAACTATTTAATATCTAAGTCGTATATAATATATTATAATATATTTATTTAATTTAATAAAGACTTTTTTGAAAAAATTTTACCAAATATCAAAAAATAATCAAAAATATTTAAAAATATTTAAAATAATGCGTAAAAATAAAAACCGGGGAGTTTAAAAAGTGGATAAAATAAATAAAACAGACGGATATATATATGTCAGCGAAATAAAAAAATCAAAAAGGATCGTCATAAAAATAGGCTCGGCGACTTTAACGCACGCCACCGGTAAATTAAATCTTAAACGAATAGAGAGCTTAGTCAAGACAATATCTGATTTTTCAAATATGGGAAAAGAGATTATTCTTGTAAGTTCCGGTGCGGTCAGCGCGGGTATGGCGAAACTCGGAATCAAAACCCCTGCTATAGAGCTCTTAAAAATAGAAGACAAAAAAGCCGCGGCCGCCGTGGGTCAGGCTGAACTCATGACTATATACGACCGTTTTTTTTCTTCGTTCGGCATAAAAATCGCGCAGATGCTCCTCACCCGCGACGTTATCGACAACGACATAAGAAGAAAAAACGCCGAGGAAACTTTGTCTGTCTTAATTAAATTAGGCTGCGTAATTATTGTCAACGAAAACGACCCTGTGTCAAGCGACGAATTAAAATTTTCCGGCAATGATATATTAGCGGCGTACGTTTCAAAATTATGCAAAGCTGATTTGCTGATAAATTTATCGGACAGGGACGGACTGTATGACAAAAACCCGTCAAAATACAAAGAAGCGAAACTTATTCACATAGTAGAAGAACTGACCCCCGAAATTTTATCATACGCCGGCGGCGCAGGCTTAAGGGGAACAGGGGGATTTGTGACAAAGCTACAGGCGGCTCAGATGATTGCCGAAGAAAAAACGCCGATGATTATAGCCAACGGGAAAAACCCCGAAATTTTATATGATATATTAGACGGGAAAATCGCCGGGACTTATATAGGCAACGGAGAAAAATAAAAATATATGAACACAGAAACTATACGGCAATTAATTCACATAGAAAATCTTTATTTTACTTACCGGTATATAGCCGCTGATTCTGCGAACGCGTACAAAGACGGCGGTTGTTTTCCGGTATATCCTGACCCGGAATATGTTCTGAAAAATATAAATTTAGATATAACCGAAGGCTCTTTTACTGTAATTCTCGGGCATAACGGCTCAGGAAAATCAACGCTCGCAAAACTCATGAATATGATTCTGTCCCCGACTGAGGGCAAAATATATATAAATAATCTGGATACTTCGGCCGAAGATAACGTGACAGAAGTACGGCGTATCGTCGGCATGGTTTTCCAGAATCCGGATAACCAGCTTGTCGCGGCTATCGTTGAAGAAGACGTCGCGTTCGGGCCGGAAAATCTCGGCGTTGAGCCGCCTGAAATAAGAAAGCGCGTTGACGAGGCTCTTGAGACTGTCGGTATGTCTGAATATAAACTTCACGCGCCGCATAAACTTTCAGGGGGGCAAAAACAGAGAATTGCGATCGCCGGGGTCATCGCGCTTTCGCCAAAAATAATTATACTGGACGAATCTACGGCTATGCTTGATCCTGCGGGGCGAAAAGAAGTCCTGAATACTGTAAAACGCCTGAATACAGAAAAAAATATGACGGTTATATTAATCACGCATTATATGAACGAAGCGGTAATGGCAGATAGGGTGATAGTTTTAAACAAAGGCGAAATATATCTGGACGGGACGCCGAAATATATTTTTTCCCAGTTTGACAAAATAAAAAAAGCGGGACTCGATGTACCGCAGGTCACTGAACTTATGTATATGCTTAACGAAGAACAAAAAAGCAATGATAAATTAAAAAAATACGCGTTTCCTACTGATATTCTTCACACAAAAGAAGCCGCCGATATAATAGAATCGCAGGTATAAATATTTTGCGTAACGCAAATAATATTTTCAAGTGATTTTATAAATTTATATATATTTATATTGTTATCAAATCGGAAAGGTTGCGCTATGCAAGATAAAAAAAATAAAACAGGAAAGAAAAAATCAAAAGAGACAGGCGCATTTGAAACTTTTGCGCTCGCCGGTGGAAAGAAAAACCCTAAGAACGGAACTACGATCCCATCTGAAGAAGGCGTTATAGTGGCAAAAGAATTTATCGAGGAAAATAAAAAATAGCATAAATATTTTCAGGGGCAGATCTTAATATATCTGCCCTTATGATTTTATTTTCACGATTTACAAAAAACTTCTGTGTATTTTTCAATTCCCGCCATGATAACTTCGGCGGCTTGATTTCTGGAAAATATTTCTTTTGGCACGGTTTCTTTGCCCTCAAGGGTTTTATAGACAGAAAAGAAGTGCAGCATTTCGTTAAATATATGCGCGGGAAGCTCTGATATATCTTTATAGCCGTTATATGTCGGGTCGTTATAAGATATTGCTATGATTTTATCGTCGTTTCTGTTATCGTCGAGCATAGTGATAAGCCCGATGGGATAGCATCTGACAAGCGTCATCGGGGATATAGGCTCAGAACATATAAGCAAGACATCGAGCGGATCAAGATCGTCGCCGTATGTCCGGGGAATAAAGCCGTAATTTGCGGGATAATGCGTAGACGTGTGCAATATCCTGTCAAGAATCAAAAGCCCGGTATCTTTGTCAAGCTCATATTTGTTTTTACACCCTTTTGAGATTTCTATTACAGCGAGAAAATCATCGGGCGATATGCGTTCGGGGTTTATATCATGCCATGGATTCATTTATGTATCTGCTCCTTTATTATTTTATAATTAAAATTATATCATATACTTCTTAAAAATTCAACGCTGAAAGCTAAACTAAAAAATATATTTTACCGCAGATTCATACCCAGATAATCGCAGATTTCTTTGAATATTACCGCCGACCTCACATTATCTGTAACTCCGCCCTCGGCTATGACAGATATTACATAAGGCTGATAATCCGGAACTGCGTTTGCCGGATAATATCCCGAAAACCAACTGTGGACTATCTGGATTCTCTGCGTTGCGATTTCACCGGTATCTGCGTTATATATTTTTTCTTCGGTATATTGCCCGGATTCCGCGCTTGAAGTCTTGCCTCCTGCGATTCCGTATTCCGGGGCAGCGATTGACCCGGTGCCGTATTCAACGCATGCCTGTGTCATTTCAAGAAGGCATTTTACAGTATCATCGCTCAACGCTTTTTTCGGGCTGAGATTTAACATACTTGAGATTTTATCTTCAAATACAAAAGATTTAACTATAGATAATTCAGGCAATATTCCGTTGTTTGCTATGCAGCAAAAAATTCTTGCCGTTTCAAGTGGGGTTATCAGAAGTTCGCCCTGCCCTATAGCCGTATTTGCGATAAACGCGGGCGGCGGGTTGATTTTATCCGGGATATTTCCGGTTTTCACACTCAGCCCGTCTAACATATTTTTTTCGCCTATCCCGAAGTTTTTTGCCATTTCGTAAATTCTTTCGTAGCCTATATCAAGAGCAAGGCTCATAAAATAAGTGTTGCAGCTTTCTGCATACGCCTCGCACATCGACATATTCCCGTGCCCCGTTCTTTTATGGCACCTGAAATCTTTGCCCCCTGCGTCAATTATTCCAGTGCATTCGTACTCTTTAAAATAATAGTCTTTATCGCATTCAAGCGCGGCGGCGGCGACTATTGTCTTGAAAACCGACCCCGGGGTAAACGCGCAAAACGCGCGGTTAATAAACTCGCCGTTTTCGCTGTCTATATAATCCGAAATATTATCGAGTGAATAAACCGGACGGCTCACGCACGCAAGTATCTCGCCGGTTGACGCCGAAGCTATAATTATTGCCCCTTTGCTGAGATATTTATCCGCGATTTCTTCGGCTTTTTTCTGAAGATTTATATCGAGGGTCAGAGCTACGCCGGTTTTACTGGAATAACCGTAATCTATGATTCTTATGGGCGAACCGCCGAAACTTTGCTGAAGGGCGTCTGAATTATACACAGCTTCGATTTTTGCCGAGGCTGTTGTTTTCAGAAAATCGTTATACGTTTCTTCTATCCCTCCGACTCCGTTGCCTTCTTTATTTATATATCCTGTTATATGAAGTGCGGGCGCATTTGAGACTTGATTTCTTTTATATGTCTGAAACGAAGTCATGTATTCGTTGCTGATATTTTTGTTTATGCGCAATACAAAAGGCCTGCCCTGAATAATCAGACCTGATATATCTTCTTTTGAAATATTGGGATTATCGCGCATTTCAAATATTTTTTGAGTGATTTTTTCAAATGATTCTGTTTCTGCGGCAGTTTTTAAATTAATAAATTCATACGACTGCGGTATTTTTGAAGGGTCGATAAGACAATTATAAACGTCGTCAAACCCGGCAATTATTTCACCGTTCCGGTCAAATATAAAACCGCGCCGTTCCGTCACGTCGAGTTTGCGGGTATATTGGTTTGTCAGGGTGGGCATGACTTTTGCGTAATCGCTGATTGATATAGTATATAACTTGAAAAATACAATCCCCGTTAATAACATAATAATAATATAAACAGCAACTATTCTTTTTTGGTCAAGTGAAAAAATATTTATGGCAGAACGCCTCCCGGCTTGAATTATATATTTTTATTATGTATTTATTTGCCTTTTTTTATTCGCTCTTTTCTACGTTTATATCTACGTAAAGTATAGTGCCTTTACACAAAGCAAAAATTCATAAATTATTAATAAACAAAATACAAATTGGAAATATTAAAAGAATAAAATATATAGTGTGTTAATGGGCTTTTTTTTGAAAAACATATATTTCAAAAAAATTTTTCAAAAAAAATAAAAAATGTGATTTTGAGACTGAGTTGTGACTGGATTGAGACTGGCGTATAGTATTATGTGTTTAATAGAAAATTTAAACATTAATAAAACGTCAAGGGAGGATAATATAAATTCGGCGAAAGTTCTGACAAAAAGGATTAATTGAATCAGAGAGTTTTTCGGCTCTGTAAAAACCGAAGCGTTTAACCACGTTGCGCGACAGCAATGAGGCTGAAAACGGAGAACCCCAACTCCATAACAAAAGAGGCATTAAATTATATAGAAACAAATTTTTAATTCTAAAATCTTTATATGGAGGAAAAATAGCATGAAGACATCAAAAATTTTATCAAAACGCGTACTGGCATTTATACTGATTATGATGATGATTTTCAGTATATTACCAGCTATGGTCTTGCCTGTTCTTGCGGAAGAGCATACTTCTGCTGAACAAATTGAAAAGAATGGCGGGACGCAGTACTACAAGAAAGACGGTACTGACGCCACAAGTCGCAGCGACGCGTGGGTTGGGATTTCAAAAACTATCGAGGGTACCGACGTTGAAAATGAATTTGAAATCACTTTGACAGTAGAAACCAAACAGGAAAGCAGCACTGTAAATGAAAATCTCGACGCGTCAGCCGTTTTGGTGCTTGATATGTCCGGCTCAATGTGGTTCTGCGCCACATGCGGAAGCGGGAACAACGGGAGTTTAGGTACTCATAGCAACGTTAATAATTCAACTACCAATCCATGTTATAGCAGAAGAGGTCAGGCAATCACGGAAGCGCAAACCCGTTATTACGCTTTGCGCGAAGCGGCAAAAACATTTGTTGATACATTTGCCCAAGATGAGGACGAAGCATATTTGACCGATGGCACAAGCCGCTATATTTCTATTGTAGTATTCGGTTCAAGCGGCGTAGCTCAGACAATAGGCGGAAACTACTGGGTAGATGTGGCAACCGAGGCTGGAAGAACGGCTGTCACAAGCTATCTTAACGGGCTTACCGCGTTTACAAACACCAGCAATACTGCTACAAACGGTTATTATACCGCTATTGAATGCGGTCTCGCCGTAGCCCGCAATCTTTATATCAGAAGCAACGTTACCAATACCAATAACCGTATTTTGCCGAAAGCAACTATAACAAATAACAATGTCGTTTTGTTTACTGACGGCGTACCCAACAGAGGAGGCAATTCCGGGACAGGCACGACAGGACTTTCTATCAGCAGTAATGGAGGTCATAGCCTCTCAAATACGCAGTTGCGGGCCAGTGAAATCAAGAGTGGCTCAACCGGCACAACCCCCCGCCATGCTGCGGCTCTTTACGCGATTGCCTATGCGGAAGCAAATATACAAACCTTACAGAATATAGTAAACGGCAGCAATGGTAATAGCTCGAATAATAGTTCGCATGTATATTCCGCAACTACGGCAAATCTTTCGGACATATTTGAAACCCTTTCCAAAGAGATTACATCGTCCGCCGGCACAGGTGGCTTGGTAGTCACAGACCCGATGGGTGATCATATTGTCTGGAGTGTCATAGAGGATCAATCACAAACCGGTATTACCGGGGATCTCGACGGATTCACGTGGATGCCTACAGACGACGGCACCGGACCGGACGCTAATGGTTGGTACACTTATACTTACAAATATAAAATAACGCTTAACAATTTGGATGACGCTTATGAAGGCGGCCCGACTGATACGAACGGAAAAACTTCTCTGGCGTTTTCTATAGTGGAAAACGGCCAAACCACAGGTTCTTTTACTAAAGATTTCAATGTGCCACAAGTAGCTGGCTTCGAGGCAGACCCTACACTTTCGTTCAAAAAAGTCGGCCATGATAACGCCAACATTGGTTTAGAAGGAATCAAGTTTACTCTTGAATCAACAGATATAGGTGACGACGGCAAGCCATTATGGGAAGACACGGCTGAATCCCTCGCTGACGGTACAGTGACTTTCGGTGCTATTCCTTCGGGACACACATATATATTGAAAGAAGACTTTATACCTGCCGCCCTTGCCGGAATATATGACAGTAATGAGCAGGAATATACAGTTGTCGTATCTTGGGGAGAAATTGATGGAGAAAACTCTGACATACCGGCAAACGGAACATTTAATTTTGTAAATCCGACAAAACCAATAATTGAAATTAAAAAAGTATGGCTCGATGTAGACGGTACAACAGTACTTGCAAACGATGTTGCTACTTACGAAGGAACAACGGCAACATTTACAAACGGAACAACAAATTGGGCTTATGGAAATAATATAGTAGAAAAAGGCGGCACATATACAATAGCGGAAAATAATATCGGTGATGATTGGGTGCTGGATAGTGTAACCGGTACAACCGGCGTTACAATTAACGATAAGTCCGCGACAATCACCAATGCGGCCGTAAATACTACTTATACTGTAACTTTCAAAAATAAACTCAATAAAGTTGACTTCCCGTTTACTAAAACATGGGTCAACGGAAATGTAAAGAATTCGATAAATGTAGAAATAACAGGAAGCGGTAATTTCTTAATAAGAGGGACTATTAGTCCTACTGCTGACCCAAAAACAATAGGCGGTTTTGACTATTCTGTAGAAGTAACCGGGGATACATGGGCAGTCACAATAGAGGGGCTTAACCCGAATGACGGTCCTTTCACAGTAGCTGAAACGGGCGTAAACGGCACAGCGCTTGTAGAAAATAAAGCCGTCGGTTATGCAATGACACAGACCGGCGACACAATCACAAACACATACAGCGCGACTGGCGAAGTTGTACTTGAAGCAAATAAAACAGCGAACGTAGACATAGAAGCAGGACAGTTCGAGTTCGCAGTATATGCTGGAACAGACACAACAGCTGCTCCGCTCAAGACAGCGAATAATGCTGCTGACGGAAAAGTAACGTTTGGCGCAATCACGTACTCTTTAACAGATGTAGCAGGAAGCCCGTACACCTACACGATAAAAGAGACAAGCACAAACGGCGGCGGCTGGGGCGTTGACACTACAGATTACAGAGTAGTCGTATCATTAGTAGATAACGGAAACGGAACGATTACAGCAACTCCGGCATATAGTACGACCAACGGAAATCCGCCGACGTTCAACAACACATATAGCGCAACCGGACGCATTATTCTGAATGCGACAAAGACAGCGACAGGCAAAGCAATGACAGAAGGACAGTTCAATTTCGCAGTATACGCGGGAACAACAGCGACTGGAACACCGGTAGCGACCGGAAGCAACGCATCGGCAGGAATGACATCAGGCGTAACGTTCAGCGCAATCACGTATAATTTATCACACGTAGCGGGAAGCCCGTACACCTATACAATAAAAGAGACAAGCACAAACGGCGGCGGCTGGGCAGTAGACACTAACGAATACAGAGTAGTCGTATCATTAGTAGATAACGGAAATGGAACGATTACAGCAACTCCGGCATATCAGGGAACAACCAGCGCAACGACCCCGCCGGAATTTGTAAACGACTATACCGCGACTGGCGAAGTTACGATAGTTGCAAATAAAACGGCGACAGGTAAAGCAATGACAGCAGGACAATTTGAATTCGGGTTGTATAAAGAAAACGGTGACTTGATAGAAAAGAAAACAAACATATCTGCCGGAACGACGTCGGGCGTAACATTCACCACAATCACATACAACCAGACAGATATAGGCGAGACATACGTTTACAAGATAAAAGAGATAAGCACAGACGGCGACGGCTGGAAAGTAGACGAGACAATCTATACGGTAACCGTAGCAATAACAGACGGTGGAAACGGAAATCTTACTGTAATACCGACATATACAGACGGCGACGCAGAATTTGAAAATGTATATGAAGCAGATGGATATGCGGAACTTGAGGCGTATAAAACAGCGAACGTAGGCATAGAAGCAGGACAGTTCGAATTCGGAGTATATGAAGTAATTAACGGAAACGTGGCTGCTAACCCGATTGAGACGGCATTCAACGCTGATGACGGCACAGTAACATTCGAAAAAATGTATTATGACGAGTCCAACATAGGCGAGACACACACTTATGTGATAAAAGAAATAATTCCTGCTGATGAAGACAAAGTAGGCGGCTGGGATTACGACAGAAACGCATACGGAGTGACAGTGACAATAGCAGACGGTGAAATAGGCGGAACGCTGGATATAACAGTAGTATATGAAGACGACGAAATACCGACATTCGAGAACACATACAGCGCAGACGGAAGCATTAAGCTGTATGCGACAAAGACGGCGGAAGGCAGGGCGTTAGATAAAACATTCAACTTCGCGATATATGAGGGAACAACTCAGGTCGCAACGGGAACTAACACGGCAGCAGGCGCGATAGAGTTCGGCGAAATCACGTATGATTTAGACGACGTAGCGGGAAGCCCGTACACCTACACGATAAAAGAGACAAGCACAACCGGCGGCGGCTGGACGGTAGACGAAAATACAATTTACACGATATATGTAAAAGTAGTAGACAACGGCAACGGAAATCTGACAGTGACGGCATACAGCGACTCTGCTTGCACACAAGAGTTAGAGGACGACAATAACGTAGGAACGTTCACGAACACATACAACGCGAGCGGAAGCATTGTTCTGAATGCGACAAAGACAGCGAACAAGGAGCTGGATAAAGCGTTTAGTTTCGGAATATTCGACGCAAGCGGCAATTTATTCAGAACCGCGACTAACACAGTTCCCGGCGGAGCGATAACATTTGACGCAATCGACTACACAGCCGCAGGGATACACGCCTACACGATAAAAGAGTTAACCCCGAGCGATCCCAACTGGACGACAGATAATACAAGTTACACAGTATATGTAAATGTGGTAGACAACGGAAACGGAACGCTGACAGCTAAGGCATACAGCGACTCTGAGTGCACACAAGAGTTAGAGGACGACAATAACGTAGGAACGTTCAACAACACATACAATACGACGAGCGTTACTGTAAGAAAAACATGGGACGACGCTGACTGGGAAGGAAGACCTGATTCGATCAAATTTAATCTGTTGCAAAATGGTACTAAAATAAATGAATATATTATGACTGCGCCATGGGCAGATTACACGTTCGAAGGACTTGACATATACGACGACGAACAGGAAGAGTTTTATGAATATACAGTAACAGAAGACGCGGTAGCCGGCTATTACGATGCAAACCCGCCGGTTTATAACGAAGAAGAAGACTTGTACGAGTTCACCAACGAGAGAAGACCGACTTCTGTAGACATAGTAATCACAAAAATGCTTGATATTCCTGAAGAGGGAGATTATCTGACTCAGACACTCCCAGAGTTGATTTGCCCGTTAGACGTACATGAACACGACGAAGATTGTTATGATTTTGAAGAAGTGCTTGTATGCGAGCATGTTCATAGCGATGAATGCTACGAATGGGATTGGGAAGACGTAACAGAACTGATACCTGTCAAAGGCGATTTTATCTGTCCAAACGAAGACGAGGACCATGAACACGACGAAGACACTTGCTGGGAATGGAATGACGAAGAGATGGTAGTCGACAGAGTATTAGTCCCAAGTGCAGACCCCGTTAATTGCACGCATGTATGCGACGAAGACTGCTACGAAAATATAGAAACACTCATTTGCGGATATGATATAGAGCATACGCATGACAACAGCTGTTATGATAATAACAATGCTATTGTAGGCAAAGACTATATCAGCAAAGCGACATTTAAGTTTACGGTAAAAGACGATGCAGGGAACTATTACGACGAAGATGGTATCTACGGGGCCGACGATCCGCATTATATATCCATATCGTTTAACGGCGACGAGCTGTATGATGAAGATGGATGGCCAACGAAATCAGTTACTGTGGAAATTCCTGAAACGGCATTCATGCAAAACGAAAACGACACGACTATATATGTTGAAGAAGTCTGGGAGCCGTACGGCTGGGAGCCGTCATCGTATGAAGCAGAATGGCATATAGACGAAGAGGCTAGAGTACAGGAAGTCAAAATCAATAAGTTCGGTGATATTATAGGTGGCGGAACTGAAATAGACGGTATTGTGACACTTGTTCCCGGAACAGTAGTATTCATAAATACCTACAGAGTAGATCCTATACCGTTTATCACGATAACCAAGAGAACATTCAATGCGAGAACAGAAAGTGAAACTCCGGAAAACGCCGGTGACAAAGCAATTGATTTCACATTTATAATAGAAAAAGGCGATTTCGAAACAAGCGTAACGATTCCGGCAAGCTGGTTCGTAAGCGGTGAAGCGAGCATAAAAATATATCTGCCTCAACTCAGGGGACAATCGCTCAGGGGCCTGAAAGTCACTGAAGATACAACAAACTTCGGCGATATATGGAGAGCTATAGGCAACGGAGAAGTTCAGTATCTCAACAGAGGCGACGAAAGAGCTTTAACATTTGATAATGAATTCAAAGACGACAGATATCCTGTGATAACTGTAAGAAAAACCGCTAATATAGCATCAGATGAGACATTTAATATTGCGATAAGCGGTGTTGAAGGGCTGATCGAAATAAAACCGGGCGAAGATAAAGTAATCCCGCTTACACAATTTATGAACTGGACAGGGACTCTTACTCTGAGAGAAATAGACGATGGCAAAAAATATTGGGACTATGACGCAAGAGTATATACTATAACCGTAGATAAAGGCGTTATAGTCAGCGGTCCGATAGTATTTACGTTCTATAACGAGTACAATACGCCGCCCGAAATAAACATCAGGAAAATAGTTTCGACCAGAGCAGGAAGCACAAGCAGTGCGCCGTCCGGAATAACATTTAACTTTGAACTGTATGAAAGAACATTTGAGGACGAAAAAGAAGTATTGACTCTGGTAAACGAAGACGATTTATACTCAATATTAACGAGCGGCAACGGGACATACGACCATGAGACTATCGTATTGAACGGCTATAGAAAACAAACCGCAACGCTTATATTGAAAGAATCGATCCCGAATAGTACTGGCGACTGGACATACGACAGTAGAGTATATACGATAGAAATAGTAAGAGGCGAAATAGTAAGCTTCACATGGGTGAACGAGAGCAGCGGAACGCAAGGCTTGGCTAACAATGGCGACACGGCAATCTTTGAAAATTCATACTACTATTACTATCAACAGACTACAGAAACTACCACGCCTGCCACTACGACAACAGAAACAGTAACAACGACAGAAGAAATCACAACTACGACGGTAGAAATTATCACGACGACCGAGCCGACTATTGAGACAACGGCGGAAGAGACGGTCGAAGAAACTACTGCCGAAGAGATAACCGATGCGACAGTACCTCAGGTAGTTGCTACTTTCCCGGACGAACCGGATGAAACTACAGTACCTCCGGCAGAACCGACAATAGATGAAGAAGTCTTAGTAGATGAAGTGAAAATGCCGTTAGTAGTTGCAGAGATTACCGAAGCACCCACAGAAGAAGTAAGGCCGAATCCGCAGACAGGGAACAGCATAGTTCCGATACTGCTGATGATGGTACTGATGGGAGCAGGCGCAGGAGTATTCATGTACACAAAAAAAAGACTTAGCATAACAAAATAAATTAAAATAAATTTAACTTTAACGTCAGTCACTAAAAGCCCGGATTAAAAATCCGGGCTTTTGAATTTGTTTTATATTTATTTCTTACACGCCATTTTTCATATCGTTTATTTTCGAGACTTCGGTCATATCTGTCGTAGGGATATAATCTTTTATCGGCATGATTTTCTGATGTATCGCATCGATTATCCATTCGGGCTGGGGAAAGAAATATTTTTCAAGCTCGTAAGCCGGGGTTATCCAGTTCTTTGAGCCTACGGCAACAGGCGGGGCGTCTAAATAATCAAAGCATAATTCAGTAATGTTTGCCGCAAGTTCTTTCATAAACGAGTTTCTCTCGCACGCGTCTCCGACGATTATTATTTTACCTGTCTTTTTCACTGATTCTATGACTAAATTATAATCAAACGGGACAAGCGAGCGGGTGTCTATGATTTCAGCCGATATACTATATTTTTCTTCAAGAATTTTAGCCGCTTCGACTGCCCTGTATAATACGGCTCCGATGGTTAAAATAGTCACGTCCGTTCCCTGCCGCTTAATATCCGGCTCGCCGATTTTCACTTCGTAATATTCGTCTGACGGCGGCACGCCGCCTTTATGAAACTGCTCTCCAATATCGTAAATTCTCTGGCTCTCGAAGAATATAACCGGGTCTGTGCCGTTTAACGCCGAATTCATCAAGCCTTTCGCGTCATAAGGCGTTGAAGGGAACACGACTTTTAATCCCGGTATATGCGCAGTAAGGGCAGTCCAGTCCTGAGAGTGCTGCGCGCCGTATTTTGACCCGACCGAAACCCTTACTATAACTGGCATATTTAATATACCCGCGCTCATCGACTGCCATTTAGAGACTTGATTAAATATCTCGTCTCCGGCCCTGCCGATAAAATCGGCGTACATCAATTCAGCGATAACTCTCCCGCCGCACATAGCGTAACCCACGGCAGAACCCACAATCGCTGCTTCTGAAATCGGCGAGTTGAAAAACCTGTGATACGGAATAGATTCAGTCAGCCCCCTGTAAACCGCGAACGCGCCGCCCCAGTCGCGATTATCTTCGCCGTATGCGATAAGCGTCGGGTCCTCGTAGAATTTATCCAGAATAGCTTCAAATAAACCGTCTCTCAACCCAAACTGCTTTGCCTTTGGCACAGGCTTGCCGTCTTGGTCAAAAGCATATCTTTCTTTGGTCGATAACTGCTTAACTCTGGGGTTTTCTTCTTTTTTAATCAATACATCGGGGCTAATTTCATCCCCACCCTCTTTAGTAAAGAGGGTGCCGTCCGCAGACGGCGGGTGTTTTGCTCCCCCATTCGAGAACATAATCCCCGATATAGCATTCGGGTCTTTGCTCAGATCCATTCTGGGCGAGATATTATCGTCGATGGCGAGTTTGCAAATTTTTGTCATTCTTGAAGTTATAACTGCGTGAATATTATCTATATCGCTCTGCTTGCATATTTTAATAGAAATTAATTTTTTGCTGAACGACTGCAAAACGTCTTCATTTTTCCATGCGTCTATTTCTTCGGCAGAGCGATAAGTCGAAGAATCCGACGGCGAATGTCCTGTGACTCTATAAGTCACGACGTCTAACAAAGCCGGGCCTTTGCCGTTTAATAAAATCTCTTTCTGACGCGATACAGCGTCGATTACGGCTAACGGGTTATATCCGTCAACTCTTTCGGAGTGCATCTGCTCAGGATTAATCCCCGCGCCGATACGCGCAAGCATATCATAGCCCATAGTCTCGCCCCTTGTCTGCCCTCCCATTCCGTACTGATTATTAAATATATTAAATAATATCGGCAGGCCTCCGTTGTGCTCAGAATCCCATAACTGTCTTATCTGGTCCATGCTCGCCATATTAATAGCTTCCCAAACAGGGCCGCAGCCGAGAGAGCCGTCTCCTATATTTGCGACGATTATCCCCGGCTTTTTATTTATTCTTTTAAATAAAGCCGCGCCCAAGGCTACGGGAGCCGCACCGCCGACTATCGCGTTGTTTGGATATATGCCGAACGGTGTGAAAAATGCGTGCATAGATCCGCCGAGGCCTTTATTAAATCCGGTAGTTCTCGCGAAAATTTCAGCCAACGCGCCGTATAACAGAAAATCTTTCGCCAGATCTTTTATATCTCCCTTGATTTCTTCTTTGCCTTCGACGACTTTTAATATAACCCCGCCGAAAAATTCGCGCATTATATCATCTAATTCTTTTTCTTCAAGTTTATCAATCGCAGACAAGCCTTTCGCGAGTATTTCCCCGTGGCTCCTGTGCGAGCCGAAGATAAAATCCTCGATTCCGAGACAATAAGCCTGCCCGACGGCCGAAGCTTCCTGCCCGAGAGACAAATGCGCCGGCCCGGGATTATTATATTCCACGCCGTTATAGACGCTTTTTGTCTTGATTTCGTTGAGCATAGTCTCAAACTCTCGAATCACAGCCATATCGTGATAAATTCTCAAAAAATCGTCTTTTGTGAATATCTGTTTAACTTCCGCGACTGTTTTATTATATTGATTTACTGGTATATCCGTGAATTTAATCCAACCCGGGTTTCTTAATTCTTTCGGGTCTGAAAATTGTGATTTCGGCATAATTTTTTGTTCTCCTCTTTTTATATATAATTTTTATATTTTAACGGGATAACTTATGTCTTTGCTCCATGTGTCCAACTCTTCCGCAAACTCTTTTATCGAAACCAACCCTGCCGACCATAAATAAGCCCTGTCATGTTCGCATATTTCGTCAAGAGACAGCCATTTAACCTCAACTAATATCGGGTTTTCAATAAGTTCGGGATCTATACCCAAAGACGGGGTTTGATTATCAATATCTATATGATAAGTATAAAAGAAAGTATTATCGTCAAACGGGTCTATATATTCGCTTGTTTTCTTTATTATTCTGCCATTAACGCAACATTCTTCCTGTAATTCCCGGATAGCCGCCTGTTCCGGAGTTTCCCCGTGTTCAATCCCGCCGCCGGGCAGACAATAACACCAGTAATCGCCGGAATCATGTTTCACCATTAATATTTTATTATCCCTGACGACAAGACATTGCGCTCTTCCCTTATAAATCATTTTATATGGCCTCGTTTATTATATATTTTAGTTTTAAATAAGTCAAAGTAAAGTAATTGAACCAAAACCCTTACCCTCTTTAGTTTAAAGAGGGTGCCGCCCGCAGGCGGAGGGTGTTTTTGGATTTGATGTTGCGATGGGGGAACGAAAACACCCGTCACGCGGGCTAATTTTAATAGGACCAACACAATCTCTCGCGTGCCACCCTCTTTAAATTTAAAGAGGATAAGGACGAAAAATTTCTCCAGTTATTTATTTTTATATCATAAAACATCCTTCTCTTATAACTTCGCATACTGTAGGGTGCGGGAACACGATTTTTTGCACGTCGTCGATTCGCATTTTCGTGTCGATCATCATCGCCGCCCCATAGATTATCTCCGAAGCATAATTACCGATCATGTGCAGCCCGATTATATTTTTTGTAATTTCGTCAACGATAATTTTAACTATCCCGTCGCCTTTTTCGTTTTCGGCGAGATAACGCCCGCTGTATCTCAAGCTAAACGAATGCGCCGACGCTTTCAGACCTTTTTGCCTGACGCTCTCAGCCGTTTCGCCGACTCCCGCAACTTCGGGATTCGTGTATATTACAGCCGGAATAGAATTATAATTTATCTTATCTTTTTTGCCCAGAATATTATTCACGCAGACTTCGCCTTCACGATATGCCGTATGCGCGAGCATAGATTTGCCGTTGACATCGCCTGCGGCATAAACATTAGAGACGCTTGTCCTGCCGTATTCATCTGTGACGACTGCGCCGCGTTCAGTCAAAATATTTATATTCTCCAACCCAATATTTTGCGTTGACGCTTTTCTGCCAATCGAAACCAAAACTTTGTCGGCGTTTATTGTAAACTTGGATAATTCCCCTCCTTGGAGGGGTGGCAGCGGCGTAGCCGTTGACGGGGTGGTTTCATATTCAACAAAATCTTTGCCGAATCCCGTAACTTTTGCGCCGAGCTTAAAATCTATGCCTTTTTTTGTATAATTTTTATATAATATATCCGCGATTTCACCGTCGATTTGTCCGCCGATTTTATCGAGCATTTCTATAACCGTGACTTTAGAGCCGACAGAATTAAAATACGACGCCATTTCAAGCCCTACGACTCCGCCGCCGATCACTACGAGATTTTCCGGGATTTCTTTCAAGTCCAAAATCTCCCTGTTAGTAAGGCAAAAATTATTTTCTAATCCTTCTTTTAATCCCGGAATCGGCGGGATAACCGCTTCAGAACCTGTGCATATCAACAGATATTTACCCGAATAAATATTTTCGCCGGCTTTTACGTTAAACCCGTTTGAATCTTTATTTAAAATTATAGCACAACCCTCGATAACTTCAACCCCGGCTTTTTTTAATTTCGCCGCGACCCCGGTCACAAGAGTTTTAACGACTTTATTTTTTCTTGCGATAACAAACGGGTGATTTATTTTGGCGTCTTTAAAACTAACGCCGTATTCTTCGCCGTGTTTTGCGTAATCAAATATTTTCGCCGAATATAACAAAGTTTTCGTCGGGATACAACCCTCGTTAAGACATACGCCGCCGAGAGCTTTCTTTTCGATTAATAAGACTTTCAATCCATTGTGAGCCGCGCGTTCCGCCGCATTATATCCTGCGGGGCCTCCGCCGATTATTATTAAATCATGCATAAAAAATCCCTCTCTCTTAATTATTTCGCCAGCAGCAAATCAAAATTTTCAAGATTCGCGCATAATTCTTTCAAAAATCTTGCCGCAGGCGCGCCATCTAAAGCCCTGTGGTCGAAAGTCAGGGAAAGCCCCATGCAATCATAAAAAATATCTTGATTATTATTAACTTGTTTGATTCTTCTCGTTATATTATTTACTCCGAGAATACACGTCTGCGGGGGATTTATGACAGGCGTAAAACTTTCTACCCCAAGCGACCCCAAATTCGTGACTGTAAAAGTCCCGCCTTTTAATTTATCCGGGTCGATTGAACCGCTCTGGGCTTCTTTTATAATATTTTTAGACTGCCTTGCAAGCTCATTGAGCGATAATTTATCCGCGTTAAATATAGTCGGCACGACAAGCCCTCTTTCAGTATCTACGGCAACGCCGAGATTGACAGATTCAAAATATCTGATAACGCCAATATCTCCGAGATAATGCGCGTTTGCGTCTTTATGATTTTTAAGAGTTTTAGCTGTTGCGTATAAAATTATATCATTTATAGTTATATTTTCGTAGGAAACGCCGCCCTCGGCGTTCCGCGAATCAGACGGCAATAAATCTTTTAATCTTTTCCTGAAATTTAAAATAATCGAAGCATCAAAACTTGAATTTAAAGTAAGCTGCGCTGTTTCAGAGAGCGAAGCGTGCATCGATTTTGCGATAATTTTGCGTATATTCGACAATTTAACGTCTGTGTAATCATTAATGCTCCCTCCGTCGCTTCGTGACACTTCCCTCGCAAGCGAAGGAGATTGATTTAGCTCTGAACCCCCTTCGTTTACGAGAGGGGAGACGGCGTAGCCGCCGGGGAGAGTTTCATTATTATATAATCTATACCCGTTATTCACGGCCTCGATAATATCCCTTTCGATTATCCTGCCGTTGGGACCTGTCGGGATAACTTTTGCCAAATCGATTTTTGCCTGTCCCGCGTAATTTTTCGCCCTCGGTGAAATTTTTATTTCGTCGGATTCTGTATTTGTATAAGCCCCATTTTGAAAGGGGGTGGCAGCGACAACGTCGCTGACGGGGATCTGTGGATAATCAATCACCGCTTCTACAGGCTTTTGCGGCAAAATACCTGAAATATCTTCGCCGTCTCTGCCTATAATCATAACAGTTTCAAGACAATTTATATCATCGCCATCTTCGGCAAATAACGCGAGGACAACCCCCGTCGTTTTCGCCTCTTCGTCAAACGAAGATTTATCAGTTTCATAAGAAAACAAAATATCGCCGATATTTACGTTATCTCCCTTTCTTTTGTTTATTGCGGTGACAAGGCAGCTTTCAACGCTTTGTCCCTGCCTGGGCATAATCACAGCCTCAGCCATACAGATTTATCCTCCTGAAATAAAAATATTTTATTTATAAAAATATATTATCATAAAATCGATCCTTA
This sequence comes from Oscillospiraceae bacterium, assembly GCA_009783265.1. Lineage (GTDB taxonomy): Bacteria > Bacillota > Clostridia > Oscillospirales > WRJC01 > WRJC01. The sequence continues at coordinate 29,528 of WRHM01000004.1, read as the reverse complement.
GTCAAGAATTTTTGTAAAATATAAAATAATACGCCGGAGTTTAAAAATATTTAATTAATTTAATGTAAAATTACATAAAATATATTTATTTTTGCCGGCAGATATATTATAATATATTTATGAAAAATTTACAGCGTAGAAACGGGAGATTTTATGCTAAATTATAAAAAACGCGGATTTTCTGGATTTTCACTGATGAAAAAAATCGCCGTGCTGCTTATATTTTTAATGCTTGTTTTTATGATATGTCTGGCGTTTCTGTCTACAATAAGAGGCGCGGGAGCGGGAAATATAGGCGTATGGTTTCCTGTTGTTTATTTTTTGATTATGTTTATTGTCACATATAATCTTGATGAATTGAAAAAAATATTAAAAAAATTATATAATCCCCTGATTATTGTTTTTTATTCCGGCATGATATTCTTTTTGACTGCTTTTGCTGTATTCTGTATTATGATTTTTGGATATTCTTCTGATACTATACCGGAAAACCCTGATTTGATAATAGTTCTCGGTTGTCAGGTCAGAGGGAATAATCCAAGCGTGCTGTTAAAATCCAGACTGGATCAGGCAGTTGAAACTTTAATTAAATATCCCGATGCGATTTGCATAGTCTCAGGCGGGCAGGGGCCGGACGAAATCATTCAGGAATCCAGGGTTATGAAAAAATATCTTGCAGACAAAGGCATTGACGAAAACAGGATTTTTGAAGAGGACGAATCTTCGTCAAGTTTTGAAAATTTAGTTTTTTCTAAAAAAGTAATCGAAGAAAATAATATAAAACATGAAAATATTATAATAATAACAAGCGAATATCATGTCCCGCGTGCCGTATTGATTGCAAAACGGGTATATCCCGGCATAAATATTTACGCTGTAAAATCAAAAACACAATATGCGTTTTTCACCGCCGGAATAGTGCGCGAATTTTTCGCGTTTGTGAAAAGCTATATTTTTGATAAAACATAATTGCAGGACGCGACGCCCTCGTCGCGCCATTTATAAATACAGGAGTTTATGTATAAATAATTATGAATAATAATCTTATAATAAAAAACGCGCGTCTTGTTGAAACAGACGAAATAATAGATATAATAATTAATAACGGTATTATATCGGAAATCTGTAGGAGCGAACCTGCGTGGCCGCCTGTTGAAAAAAATTGCGATATAAATATAATCGACGCAGAATGCAATTATATTTCTGCCGGATTTATAGATTTGCACACGCATCTGCGCGACCCCGGATTAACCTACAAAGAAGATATTGAATCCGGGACAAAATCTGCAATAAAAGGCGGAATCACGGCTTTATGCTGTATGCCCAACACAAATCCTGTTATAGATAACCCGGATTTGATAAAATATATTCTCGAAAATAAAAACAAAGCGCATTGCAATATATTTCCTGTCGGAGCGATAACAAAATCGCAAAAAGGCGAAGAACTCACGGATTTCGCCGGACTTAAAAAAGCCGGGGCGATGGCTTTGTCCGACGACGGGAAACCGGTCGAAAATTATGATTTAATGCGTGAGGCGTTGATTAAATCAAAAGAAAATAATATTTTGATAATGTCGCACTGCGAGGATTTATCTCTTACGGGAAACGAATCCGAGGATAAAATCACGAAACGCGATATATATTTAGCGTGTGAAACAGGCGCGAGACTGCATATCTGCCATGTGAGCACGGGAAACAGCGCGGGATATATAGCGGAAGCTAAAAATCAAGGGTTTAATATAACGGCAGAGACATGCCCGCATTATTTTGTTTTGACTGACGAAGATATAACAAAATACGGCGTAAACGCAAAAATGAACCCGCCTTTGCGCTCGACTGAGGATAAAGAAAAAATAATCGAAGCGATAAAATCAGGGGCTATCGACTGCATATCGACGGATCATGCGCCGCATTCTTTGGAAGATAAGAACGCAGGCGTAAACGGCATAACCGGGGTTGAGACTTCGTTTGCGCTGGGAGTGACGTATCTTGTAAAACAAAATCACATCACTCTAAAAAAATTAATTGAGCTTATGACAATTAATCCGGCGAAAATTATCGGGATCGACGATAAATACGGGACTATAGAAGTCGGGAAAGCCGCGGATTTTGTGATATTCAACACAGATAAAAAATTTATATATGACAAAAACAAGTCTTATTCTAAATCGCGCAACACGCCGTTTCACGGATTTAAATTCTATGGGAAAGTTTTATATACGATTGTAAACGGAAATATGGTTTATGAGAATGATGATTAATAAATAAAACGGTAAAGGTCACTCCGCCTTACCGTTTGTTTATTAATTTGAAATTTAGAATATTTAAGAATACGACATGATTATTTCGAGAATATTATCAGCGTTGACAAGGTGCATTTCGAGAAGATTATCCGGGTAATCATAAGGAGGATGAGCATTAACCGATTCGGCGATAAGTTGTTCGTTATTTGAAATTTCTGTTTGAACCGGGGACTCTTTTGTACGGTCCATAAGCCATACGTCTTCATATATTAATTCGCTCTCAACAACCGTTAAATATCCATAATATTCCTTGCCGCCGCCCCACCAAAGGGTAAATAATCCGGGAAACAGCGGATTATCTGATACGCGATAACCTGCAGCTACTTTTGGGTCGTGATATTCGCCGATTTTATATATGCCGCTCTCATCATAAAAATGAACTTCTAAAACACCATCATTCATCATATCCGATTTAAGTATTATTAATTCCGGAATAGCATTATTATCGAAATCTCTCAGGGAAAAGCTATAAATATTATCATCATGGGTATCAATATAAAATTCACCTAAAAACCAAATATACGCATTTCGCCATTCTTCTGTAGAATCATTAACAATATCATTTTCTCCGGTAAAGTCTTTAATCGTTGATGTATCGCTTTTACACGATGTTATTGTAAATATTATAGATAAGACTGATAAAAACAGGAGTGTTAGTATAAAATATTTTTTTATATCCTTCATGAGTGTATCCTTTTAAGTTTTGGCTTTACAATATGCAATAGTTTAATATCTACAATTATACACCTTAAAATCGAACTGTCAAGAAAAGAAAAATGAAATTCACAAAGATTTCACAAGCAAAGTTATAATTTATTGATATTTTTTTGCTATTATAATCTATAAAAAAACAAAAGAGGTAATTTATGTCGTTTTTAATCTTGCAGCAAAAAATAAACTCAAAGAAAAACCCTACGGTTATGGGACTTGACCCGAAACTTGAATTTATTCCGAAACATATAGCTGATGAAGTCATAAATAAATTCGGCAAAACAAAAAAAGCCGCAGGTGAAGCGTTATTTTTATTTAACAAAGGCTTGATAGACGCCTGCTGTGATTTAATTCCCGCAATCAAGCCGCAATCGGCGTATTATGAAATGTACGGATTGGACGGGATTGAGGCTTTATATAAAACAGTCGAGTACGCGAAATCAAAAGATTTATATGTTATTTTAGACGGCAAGCGCAACGATATAGGCGCGACTGCGGAAGCTTATTCGTCGGCGTATCTCGGCGAGGCTGATATTTTCGGCGAGAAGCAGAAAATACTCGACGCAGATTGCCTGACTGTCAACGCGTATCTTGGAATAGACGGCGTTAAGCCGTTTATAGATAATTGCGTAAAATTTGACAAATCTATATTTGTTTTAGTGAAAACGTCGAATAAATCATCGGGGGATTTTCAGGATATTATAGTTGGCGGCAGGCCGTTTTATGAAAAAGTGGCAGGAAAGGTTATGGAATGGGGAAGTATTGATAATATCGGCGTTGTAATCGGCGCGACATACCCGCAACAGCTTGCGGATTTGCGTAAAATGATGCCAAACACGTTTTTTTTGGTTCCGGGATTCGGCGCGCAGGGAGGCGCGGCGAATGACGTTAAGCCTGCGTTTGACGAAAACGGCGGAGGCGCGCTTATAAATTCATCGAGGGCGATTATGTGCGCGTGGGTTAAACAAAACGACGGTGAAAATTTCGGCAAATACGCGAGAGAGGAAGTCATACGAATGAGGGACGCGATAATGGAGGTAATATGAGTAATAAATCTTATTTTATTGTTGCTATATTAGACGAAAACGGAGCGGAAGCAATACTTAATCTTCAAAAAGAACTCGGTATAGAACTCGATAATCTTAATGACATTCCTCATTTAACATTAGCAAGTTATGAAGAAACAATAGATGCTGATAACTTGCTTGAATGGGTAAATGAATTTTCTCAAAAACAAAAATCCGTTGATTTATGCCTTTACGCATTAACTGTAATTCATATAAACGGACTTATTGCACTTCCGCTTATTTCGCCGGAGTTATATGAATTATATTATAATATACATCAAAAATACGATAAATATAGTAGATTTGGTAATCTTACATCAGGGTGGTTTCCGCACATAACCATTGCGTATACTAATAACAACAAAATAATTAATGAAAAAATACTTAGAGTAACAAACAGGTATAATTTTATAAATACTAAAATTATTTCGCTTTGGGTTAGTTGCTTAGACGATGATAGAGTTTTGACAATTTTGGGGAAATTTCCTCTACAAGATTAAAAGTAAAAATAAATAAAATCTCTTGACACACGTGTAAAACAAGTGTATAATATATAACGAGGAATTAAAAATGAAATACAGCGAATTAAAAAAATTTCTTAAAAAGAATGGTTGTTGTTTCGACCATGAGGGCGGCGGTCATGAAATATGGTACAGTTCAAAATCTGGTAAATATTTTCCTGTTGGACGGCATGACAAAGCAGATTGCAAAAAAGGTACATTAAATTCTATTTTAAAAGACGCAGGTTTGAAATGAGGTGTTTATATGGCTAAATATGTGTATCCGGCAATATTTGAACCAGATGAAGAACTGGGCGGTTATTGTGTATATTTTCCTGATGTTCAGGGAGCATATACGCAGGGGGATAATTTGGCGGAAGCGATGGAAATGGCGCAGGATGTGTTATGCCTGATGTTATATAATCATGAGATTCACGGCAATGAAATATTGCCGCCGACTCCGATTAATAAATTAATTGCAGAAGATGATAATATTGTCACGTTAATTTCATGTGATACTAATTACTATAAAAGATATTTTGCAAATAAACTTGTAAATAAAACGGTTACGATACCCGCTCAGTTAAATTTTGAAGCTGAGCAGGCAGGCGTAAATTTTTCGCAGGTACTCAGAACAGGGCTGGAAAAAATACTACATCAAAAATAAAAAGGAAATATAATTTTATGATTGCATTATGCGATATAATATCGAACGAAAAAATGACGGAAGAATATAATATTTATTCTATGATTATCGACGCTCCGTTGATTGCAAAAATAGCAAAACCCGGTCAGTTTGTTCACGTAAAATGCGGCGGGTTGACGCTGCGCCGCCCGATAAGCATAGCAAGCGCGAAAAACGGGCAGATTAAAATTTGCTATGACGTTCGCGGCGAGGGGACGAAATGGCTTTCGGGATTAAAAAGCGGCGGCAAGATCGATATTAACGGGCCGATCGGCAAAGGCTTTGACGTTTCTGATACTTCTAAAAAAGTTTTGCTTGCCGGTGGTGGAATCGGGATTTATCCGTTGTATTCGGTCGCCGAGGCATACGGGGAAAACGCTTTTGCCGTATTAGGTTTCAGGACAAAAGATATTATAACTTTTGAAAAAGAATTTAAAGAGTGCGGGAGCAAATTATATATCGCGACAGACGACGGCTCTTACGGCAGAAAAGGCTTCGCGATCGATACAGTCAAAGAGATTTTAGATAATAATAAAATAGATATTATCATGACGTGCGGCCCTAAAATCATGATGAAAGGCATTGCGCTCGAAGCGCAGAAAAGAAATATAAGATGTCAGGTGAGCATGGAAGAGAGAATGGCATGCGGGATAGGGGCTTGCCTTGCGTGCGTGTGTAAAATAAAAGACGCAAATGTAGGGGACGGCGTCCTCGACGTCCCGTTCACAAATAAAAGGGTTTGTATAGACGGCCCTGTATTTGATATATTTGATGGAAGCGGGGTTGACTGGGAATGGTAGATAAATTAGATAAGAGCAATTTGGATTTATCGGTCGAAATTGCGGGAGTTAAATTAAAAAACCCTGTTGTTACGGCTTCGGGGACATGCGGTTTCGGGCGCGAGTTTCTGCCGTATTATTCTTTGGCGGCAATCGGCGCGATAACGACAAAAGGGGTATGTTTAAACCCAAAAGAGGGAAATAAAACCCCAAGAGTCGCCGAAACCCCGGCAGGTATGTTGAACGCGATAGGCTTGCAGAATCCCGGAGTAAATTATTTTGTCGAAAACGAACTGCCTAATATAAAAAAATATGACACAAAAATAATAGTGAATATATTCGGTGAAACAGTAGAAGAATACTGTCAGGTAGCTGAAATTTTATCGGAGACTGATATAGATATGCTTGAACTGAATATATCCTGCCCGAATATTAAATGCGGGGGAATAAGTTTCGGCACAGAGCCGAAAATGGCGGAAGAAATTACGTCAAGCGTAAAAAAACGCTCAAAAAAGCCGGTCGTAGTAAAATTATCGCCGAATGTGACTGATATAACAGAGATTGCGAAAGCCGTCGAAAACGGCGGGGCTGATTGTATATCTATGATAAACACTCTTATAGGCATGAGGATAGATATTAAAACAAAACGCCCGGTTTTGAAAAATAACACAGGCGGGCTGAGCGGAGCGGCGATAAAGCCTGTGGCTGTGCGAATGATCTGGCAGGTGAGAAACGCGGGGATTAAATTGCCTATAATCGGCATGGGCGGTATAACAAACGGCGACGACGCGGTAGAACTGATGCTTGCCGGGGCAAATGCAGTAGCAGTAGGAACGGCTGCGTTTAATGATCCTAAAACGGTTTTGAAAGTGATAGACGGGATTTCGGATTATATGTTTGAAAATAATATAAAATCAGTAAGCGAAATAACCGGAGCGGTAAAAGCGTGGGAATGAAAAATATTTCTAAATAAAACAACAAAAAACTATTGACTAAATTGAGGTTTTGTTATAAAATATATATAGTAAGTCAGGAATTGTGTTGAATTTTATTAATTATATTAATTTTTTTGGAGGGGACATGCAGGAAGATAATTTTGATAACGAAAACGGGAACGATATAGAAATGGATATGGAAGTTGAAGTATATACTCTCACTGACGAGGACGGAAACGAAAGCGATTTTGAATTGCTCGGACGCCATGATGTGGACGGCCAGTCGTATGTCGCGCTCGCCCCCGTGGATACTGACGAGGGAAGCGATGAAGACGAAGAGGGAAGCTTTATCGTTTTGAAAGTTGTTGAGGAAAACGGCGAGGAAATTTTCGAGACAATCGAAAACGACGACGAATTTGACAGGATAGCCGATATATTCGAGGATGAATTGATGCAGGATATGGATTATGACGGGGAAGAACCGGATTCAGAATCGGAAGACGGCGGCGAAGAATAGAAGATATAGAAAAGAATAAAATAGAAATAATAAATAATAAAGTCCTGCTAAGTTAGTGATGGGCGTAAATTAAAACCAACAGCGAAAAAAATGGATTCGGACTTCCAGTCATGGGGATGCAGACCTCCCGCATTTTTGCGGATGTTGGGAGCACAAAATACAGGAGAGAATCCTCCCTTGTTATGCAAGGTTTTGCTATTTACGACACACGGCTCGGTGGGCTTTTTTATTTTGTTTTATGAAAATCTCTTGAATAAAAATATAAGCTGTGATATAATAAAAATAAAATTTTAATTATTTATTAATTATTAAAAGGAGTTGTTTTATGATGAGCGGGCAAAAAGTAAGAATCGGCGTGATAGGTTACGGAAATATGGGAACGGGACATGCGGGATATTTAATAAAAAACGAAATCGAAAATGCGGAGATAACTGCTTTGTGCGACAATAATCCTGATAAGTTAATCAAGGCTAAAACAGAGTTAGGGGATAATATAAGTTATTTTGATAATTATAAAAAAATGCTTGAGAGCAAACTCGTCGATTTGATAATTATCGCCGTGCCGCATTATTTTCACCCTGTTATCGGCATGGACGCTTTAAAATCGGGAATTAACGTATTATCTGAAAAACCAATAGGGGTCTACACAAAAGACGTCGAAGAAATGAATGAACTGGCGAGAAAAAGCAATCTTACATACAGTATTATGTTCCAGCAGAGGACCCATTCTAAGCATAAAATAATCAAAGAGCTTTTAGACAACGGCGAACTTGGCGAATTAAAGCGTATAGTATGGATAGTGACAAACTGGTACAGGTCGCAGTCTTATTATGATTCGGGAACTTGGAGAGCGACATGGGCTGGAGAAGGCGGCGGCGTTTTAATTAATCAATGCCCGCATAATCTGGATTTGTGGCAGTGGTTTTTCGGTATGCCTGAGAGAATAAGGGGATTTTGTGAGTTCGGCAAATACAGAAATATAGAAGTTGAGGATGACGTTACGGCTTATATGCAGTATAAAAACGGCGCGACCGGAACTTTAATTACTACAACCGGAGAAACTCCCGGGACAAACAGGCTTGAAATATCAGGAGATAACGGTAAATTGATATACGAAGACGGAAAAATTGTTTTATATAAAAACGAAATTCCCGAGAGCGAGTTCAACAGGATTTATACGGGCGGCTTCGGAAATCCGAAGTGCGAAAGAATTGAAGTCGAGGATATAGAAAAAGGCTGGGACGACCACAGAAAAATCACGCAGAACACAGTGAATAATATATTAATTAAAGAGCCGCTGATTGCCGAGGCATACGAGGGGATAAAGAGCCTGAGTCTGTCAAACGCGATATATCTTTCGACATGGATTGATTCATGGGTTAATCTGCCAATAGATAAAGATTTATATCTGGAAGAGTTAAAAAAGCGTATAGCAACTTCGAAAACAAAATATAATATAGTCGAACAAACAATGAATATTAAAGGCACGTCGAATATTTAATTTATATAGTAGAATATTGTTGTATGATGGGCGGTTATCAGAGCTGCCCGAAGAACAACTGAAAACAAACCGGAGGTTTTATAATGAGTCCAAATATTTATGATAAAACAGACGACAGCGGGCCGGAAATAAATTCAAAAGCAAAAACAGAAATAGGACTTTTAAAAAACCAGATAATTATGATTGAGGATAAACGTATAAAAATAACGTTCGATTATGATGCTGAGATTAAATATACAGGCAGGTATTTACGTAAAAATAATAAAAAAAATATATTGAAAATCGGGATTTTTACTGAAAAAAAACAGAAGCTTAAATATAAAGAAAACGATATTGTTTCGATATTGTTTATAGACAAAAAATATCTGTTTAATTTTGACGCGAGGATACACGGAATAAGAGAGGCAAAAGAATCAGACGAATTTGAAATCGACGATATGACATTTGAATTTAGCAGTTTAAAAGAATATAGCGGATATAGTAAATATATATTTGATATTATTCCGTTGACTGTTCCACATAAACAGCAAAGACGTGAATTTTTCAGGATTCCGCTGAGCGTGAATATATATTATAAAATCACGGGCATTGATGAAACTGACAAAATCGAACCCGGCGAATTGAAATTTGACGCGGAAAAAGCTAAGAAAATAAAAAAAATCGCCGACGAGGGGATTTTGGAAAAAGAAATGGGATATTCAAAATTAACTACTATTGATTTTGGCGCGGGAGGATTCAGATACAGAGTCATTGCAAACAATACAGATATAAATATAAAAGAAGGAATTTTATTATATTGCTTGCTTATCATAAATGAAGAGGCATTGCCTGCGTTGGCGCAAATTTTGAGAATGACCCCGGACAGGCAAAATCAGGATTTATATGATGTTCGGGTATTGTTTGATAAAATAAGCGATCCGGTAAGGGACAGAATAATGAGATATATATTCGCCAAGGAAAGGCAAAAATATTCTGGATTTGGAAAAACCCCGGAAAATACTATATAAAAATTATTATATAGTAAAACAACCGGAGAATGATGATTGCTTGTAGGGACGCGATATATCGCGTCCCTACAAATTATTTATTCTATATTCTATATTTTTGGTTTTGCGTTTCCGCCGCCTAAATCATATACTATCTTTTTTTCATAAGGACAGACCCAGCGCATTGCGTTTTTCAATACGGTTTTTACTTCTTCCTGATAATATGTCGGATAAGATTCATGGCCGTTCTGGAAATAAAATATCTTGCCCGCGCCGCGCCTGAATGTGCAGCCGCTCCGGAATACTTCGCCGCCCTCAAACCAGCTTATAAATATAAGCTCGTCGGGTTCGGGTATGCTGAACTGCTCGCCGTATGTTTCTTCTGCCGGAACTATAAAACATTCGCCGAGGCCTTCTGCTATCGGGTGTCCCTGAGAAACGACCCAGACAAGGCATTTGTCGTCGGATTCGCGCCATCTGAGGCTCCCTGACGGGGTACCCATAAGCTTTTGGAAAACTTTTGAGGCATGCCCCGAATGAAGCACGATCAGCCCCATTCCCTCGTATACGCGTCTGCATACGCGCCTGACAATCTCGTCGTCAACGTCGCCGTGCTTTAAATGCCCCCACCAGAACATTACGTCAATATTATCAAGACATTCCTGAGTAAATACTTCAGTATGGTTATAAACCGTCGCCGTTATAACATCGCCGACGTCGGGCTCGTTTTTTACTATATTGGCAATCGCCCCGTGAATGCCCTCCGGATATATCGCCGCTATTCTTTCTTCGTTTTGCTCGTGAAAAAATTCATTGAAAATCGCCACGTTAATTTTTTTCATATATTATTTTCCCTCCGTTCCGACGGACGGATTTTATTTGTCCGCCCCTGTAAATAAAAAATTATAATTTTATTATATTACTTCCGGCGGCAACTGCGGCGTCAATAACTCTCTGTGTTTGCCAGCCGTCTGTCATATTAGCGGCAAGGCCGTCGCCGCAGCCGTTTAAAATATCAGCGAAGGACTGCATCTGGGCAGAGTTAAACCTGCCGGGCGTAGGCACGGTACACCAGATATGCGAATGTTTCATTGGGTCGTTACCGATATTTATTTCAAGCTCGTCTTTATCTTCCAGAGTATAACGTATCGCGCCGTTGTCGCCGTAAATTTCTATTCTTTGATAATTCCCTCTGCTGTAAGCGTATCTCGATATAGATAAATTTGCGGCTACAGGCCCGTCTAACTGGCCGGCTATATTGACATAATCGTCAACTGTAACGTCGCCTAAAGAGCCGTCATTTCCGGGTATCGGGCGTTTATGAATAAAAGTGTCGTAATCAGCAGTAACTCTTGTAAATTCACGGCCTGTTATAAATCTGATCAAGTCAATCATGTGGCAGCCAAGGTCGCCGAGCGCGCCGGTTATCGACTGTTCTTTGATAAAACGCCAGTTAAGCGGGGTAACCGCTCCGGTTTTGGGGTTCGGGAGCCCCCATGCCTGAAAATACTCGCCGCTAATCTGATAAATATTGCCGAGAGTGCCATTTTGAACCAAATCGCGGGCATAACGCGCGGCTGATTTAAACCTGTAAGAAAAGCAGACCATGTTGGGAATATTTTTTTTGGTTGTCTCTTCAAGAAGTATTGCCGCTTCTTCATGAGAATTGCAGACGGGTTTTTCTACTGCATACGGAATATTGCGTTTTACGGCTTCCATAGCCATCTCAAAATGCAGGTAATTAGGTGTGCAGATAGATACCGCGTCGATTTTTCCCGAATCGAGCATTTTGATATAATTATCATAACACATATCGTCTGTTGCACCGCACTGTTGTTTTTTTTCTTCGAGTTTATTGGGCAGTATATCGCATAACGCGCCCACTTCAAGATCAGGGCTGTCCATTATGCCGTAAATATGCCAGGTCGCTATGTTGCCGCATCCGATGATACCCATACGAAACTTTTTTTTCATTATGATTAATCCCTCCAAAATAATAAATAAAAATATAAATTTAATATAAATAAAAACTTTTATAATTAATTACTGTAATTATACATCGTTTTTATAAATAATGCAACTCTCTAATGTAATTTTTTTATTTATATTTAGAGAGTTTTTTGTTTTGAACTGTAATATTTATATATCAGGATAAATATACATTTAGTAGGGTAGGGTGGATAAAATTTATGATAGTATATGAATCAAGCCTGAAAAAAACAAATGAAATCGATATTTATCTGAAATTTTTGCCTGAAAACATAGCGAGAGCCATATCTTTTACAGATAACGAAATAAAACAAAATATCACGGAAATACGGCTCAGGGTAAATTCCCCGCTTTCTTTAACTGTAAATAAAGAAAATATATTGATAAATTCTTACGGGAAACGTTCGGATATAAAAAATTGCATTTACACAAGCCGTGAAGAATTCGATTACTGCGTGAATAATTTCTGCGACGGCTCTTATCACGCTCAGGCAAATAATATTAAAAACGGATTTATAATTACAAAAGACGGGAGCAGGGTCGGGGTCTGCGGAAATATAATTTATGCTAATAATTCGGGGATTGATTTTATAGTTGACGAGATAACTTCGGTTAATATTCGCATTAACAGGTTTGTTTATTTTAATAACTGCCCGTTGATAAATTTGATAAAAGAAAACGGGATATGCAGTATTTTGATATATTCGCCTCCGGGCGAAGGGAAAACAACGCTTTTAAGGTTTCTTTCGGCAGCTTTAAGCAAAGGGTTATGCGGTCTGAAAAAATACAGGACGGCTCTTGTTGACGAAAAACGCGAAGTATATATAAAAAATAAAATGGACGGCGGGCTTTTGGACGTTTTGTACGGGTATAAAAAAGCCGACGGCATCGACTGCGCGACAAGAACGCTTAATCCTGATGTTGTTATGTGCGACGAGATCGGGGGTCTTGAGGACACAAACTCTATATTATCCGCTCAGAACTCGGGAGTGCCGCTGATCGCGACATGCCACGCAGGGGATTTTGAGCAACTCAAAAGAAAGCCGAATATAAATCTGTTGATACAAAACGATGTTTTTTTATATTTCGCAGGAATAACTTTGGATAAGAATAATATAATAAAATATAATATTTACAGGCAATTATAGGAAAGAACAATTATTATGATATATTAAGCTCAGCGTAAAAAATATACGTCGGGCTTTTTAATTTCAAAAACGGATTAACAGCTTGTTCATAAACATGATTATGAATGTAATAGTATGTTTGTTGGGAACGTGATATAATTATAATATAAATTGCAATTTATATTATAAAAATTATAAAACATACGAAAAAACGGGAGGTTTTAATACGACAGACATAAAAAGCATAACAGGTTCGCTTTACGATTATTTCCAAAAATTGGACTATGCCCTGATAAATCAAATATGCAAAAAATTTCTTGAAATAAAATCGGCTGAACCAGCGAACATAAGCGGTCTGATGAAACTGCAAAACATAAACGGCGGAATAAAATCAATAGAAAAAGAAATATTGGAAACTCTTGACAATGCGAAATCAGAGATATATAATATAGTTGAGAGCGCGGCGAGAGATTACTATGCCGAGACGGCAAAACATCGGGAATATTCTGTGCCGTTTGACGAAAATCATGCGATTATGTTTCTTGTCGGGCAAACGAAACAGGAGATATATCAGGAACTTACGAAGATATTAGATTTAAACGGCATGGGTTTCACAATGCCGGACGGCGGGTATAAAAACTTTGAGCAGGCTTATCATGAAACAATCAACGGCGCAATAAAAAATATTATAAATCAAAGCGGGGACATAGACGAATATATCAAAGTTGCAACAGATAATTTAACGGAACACGGTTTATCGAAGCGGATCCTGCCGCAAAACGGCGATATGAGCACGGCAAAGACGCGAAATATCGAAGCGAGTTTCGAGATGGAGATGAGATACAGATTAACGCAGATGCAATCGAATATGGCGGAGATACTGGCAAAAGAGATGGGAGCGACAGGTTACGAGATAGACTGGCACAGCGGGTACAGACCGGAGCATGACTTTGGAGGCAAACAGTTCACGTTTGAGGAAATGGAAACGAAAGGAATAAACGATAAGCTGCTCGATTACAACTGCCTGCACTATAAGATACCGGTGATAGTGGGAGTAACGCCGCCGAGGTATAGCGTGGAGAAGTTGGCAGAGCTTGAGGCTACTGAGTTGGTCAGGCATAAGTGGGGCGGAAAAGAGTACACGCTGTATGAGCTGACACAGGTGCAGAACAGATACAAACGTTCGATAGAGAGGCAGGAGCGTGAGATAGCGGCGATACTGGCGAGAGGGCAATTCGAGGACAGGGCGTATATGCGGCTTGAGCGGTTGCTGGAGAAGTATGATGAGCTGTCTGAGCTGATTGAGCGATTAAACGGGTCGGTGGCGACGGAATCCAAAGTGGATGACGAAAATATTGTAGTTACGGATGATATTAATACGGCAGATCAGGAAACGCAAATGCGATACATTTGGGATTATATAATCAATAATTGGAAACTTACGGAGGAACAGGCAGCAGCAATTATGGGTAATATATGTGAAGAAGGCGATTTTTCTCCTTTAAAAGCGCAAAAGCAACAAGATGGTAGATATCCTTATGACGAACGCGACAATTCTGATTATATTTCTATTTATGACATTAATGATGGAATTGGCTGGGGAATATGTCAATGGACATTTAATACTAGAAAGCAAGCTCTTCTTGATTATGCGAAAGAAAAAAGGACAGGCGTGGGAGATATGGATACGCAGTTAGAATTTTTATATCTTGAACTTACTAAATCAGGTTACTCAGGAGGAGGATCAACATTTGTTAATATGTTCAAAGATTTCAACCACCCCGAGCATGTTAATGATATTGATTATTTAACTGAGTTTTGGATGAAAAAATTCGAGAATCCTGATGACCAATCTCAGGCAGCGATTGAACATCGAATTGGTCATTCAAGAGATATTTATGAAATGTTTAGAAGTAAATAAAGAATGTCAGTTATGGAAATATCCCAACGGGTAAATTATTTATGGAGAGTATTATGAAAATATTCAAATGTATATTTTTAATAATTATTGTAATAGGCATTGCCCTTTATAGCGAAAATAATTTAATAGTTTGCCATTGCGATAGTATTGTCAAATACAATGAAATTATTAAAGCATATCAAGTTGTATTGCAAGACATGGATGTTATAAAAAAAATTTACAAAGAAAATAATTATTACACTAAACCTTTTGCATACAACGATGATGATTATGACTGTTTTAAAGTAAACTTTTTTACTGTGATAGATATGGACGGAGACAATATACCTGAGGTTGTTTTAGAAACATCAATGATTGGAGATATAATAGTTTTATATTATTATGATGGCATAATATATGGTTATACTTGTCCATATAGGGGAATGCTTCGTCTAAAAAAAGATGGGACTTTTGAATTTTCAAGTGGTGCGGCTGATAACGGAAAAGGGCAGTTAGAATTTTCTTCGGGTAAATGTAAAAAAATTGAAATATGGCGTGAAATATGGAATAACGATTATGATTTTAATTCGCATACAAATATTTATACTTGTGAATGGTATATTTATGGACAAAAAGTTTCCGAAGAAGAATTTGATTTATTCGTTAATGAGCAATATGAAAAGGAAGACGTAGAATGGCATGAGTTTAACGAAGATACTATTTCAGAGGATTTTGTCATTGTTTGGGATAACTTAAATTAATCGGCGGCAATAAAGTGCAAAGGAATATATGGAATTATTCGGAGGATATAATATAGATGAGATTAAATAAGTTTTGTTTGCCAATATTATTAATATTTTGCTTCTCCATAGTTTCATGTAATAATAGTAATAAAATCAATATCGTAGAAAAAATGAGCAATGGTTTAGAAAATGAAATTATACGAGCAATATCTGATAATGATATACGGGATGTATATGAAATGACATACGCAAAATATATAGAGATTTGGTATGAACAATATGGCCATGTATTTAAATTATTTTTGAATACATGGTCTAAATAATTCATAAAAGTAATAAAATAGAATTAAACAATAAGGATAAAAAAATGAACGGCAAATTTTTTCAAAAACAAGCTAACTGTAAATAAAATATAATATTTACAGGCAATTATAAGGTGAAAACAAAATGATAAAATATATTGGGATGATTTTAATCGCAATCTCATGCACTGCCGGAGGTTTTATGTTTTCCGACAGGATAAAATTAAAATTAAAGCAAACAGAAAGTTTTTTAAATTTTTTTGATTACATAATCAAATATATAGAGATATATAAATATCCCGTTGAGAGAATTTTCTCGGATTACTTAAAATCAGACCCGGACGGCAATTTGCAAAAATGCGGCTTAATGGATAAACTCTTAAAAAACGGGCGAACAAACGGAATATACGCAAATCCGTGGGGAATTTCTCTTGACGAATGCAAAAACGACGGGCTTATTTTTTTAAAAGACGAAGAATTTTTGATAATAAAAGAATTCGGGGCAAAATTAGGCAGCGGTCAGGCGGACGCTCAGATATGCCACATGAATTTATACAGGGATAAATTAGATAAACTGTATAAAGAAGAATACGCCAAAGAGATAAATTACTCTAAGCTTTATAAGATATCGGGTGGGCTTCTGGGGATTTTTTTGTGCGTTTTAATGTATTAGCAGGGAGAAAATATAATTATGGATATAAGCCTTTTGCTTAAAATAGCCGGGGTCGGGATATTGGTAGCCGTGTTTTATCAGGTTGTGAGTAAATTCGGGGGCGACGATCAGGCAAAATATGTTTCTATCGCGGGGATTATTATTGTGATTTTAATGCTTATAAATGAAATTGGGAATTTATACGAAACGATTCAGTCAGTTTTCGGGATTTGATTTGGTTTGGTTTAATTTATGGAAATAACAGAGATTTTAAAAATAACCGGAATTGGTTTATTTGCGGTGATACTTGCGTTTATATTCAAAGAATTAAAACAGGAATATTCTGTGATGCTGATGATAGCGGGAGGGATAATAATAACTCTCTGGGGGCTTGCGAAGGTTTATCCTGTTGTGGATTATATACGCGAACTCACGGATTCAGGCAATATCACGGAATATTTTTCGGTTATATTAAAAGTTTTAGGCATAAGTTTTATCGTTCAGACAGGGGCGGATATATGCAGGGATTTCGGCGAAGCGTCCGTTGCTTCTAAAATTGAGTTTGCGGGCAAAGCCGTAATTCTTGTTATTGTTTTGCCGGTTTTGAAATCTGTTATAAGCATGGGGCTTGAACTGCTGGCGTAGAGTAAAAAATTTAGAAGGTAAAATAAAAATGAAAAAGTTAAAAATATATTTTATATTTCTTGTTTTATTTATAAGTTTATTTAATCTGAACGTAAACGCGGAAAATTATAATATATATAATCCGTTCCCGAAAACAGAAGATACTGAAAATACGACTATAGATATTTTAGCCGAAATATATAATCACGTAAACGCGGGCGGCGTGAGGGAAAATATGCCGGAAGCCGCGCGTGAATATCTCGGCCCGGATAATTTCGCGCAGGGCGAAGATTTGAGCATAGCTGATATAAGCGGCAAATTAAACTTTGGATTTATATTTAATATAATCATGCGGCTTCTGGGGAGCCTTATTTCTACAATAGTAAAAAATTTTATCCCGGTGCTCGCTTTTATTATATTGAGCGCGGTAATCGCTGTTTTAAAAAATCTGTACGGAAACGGCGGGAAAGATAATTTTTCGGATATTTTAAATTTTGTTTTGATATTATGCCTTGCGAGCGCGGTTTTTTATAACGTTCGGGACTGTTTTTATACGGCGAAAAATTTTCTCGAAGATATAAACGCGTATATGATGACTATGATTCCCGTTATGGCGTCTCTCTCGACTTTATCGGGGAATATATCGGCTGCAATGGCGAATTCTGCGGGATTATATGTTGTCCTGAATGTTATAGAGGCAATAGGCAACAGTATAATACTGCCTGTTTTGCAAATATGCTTTGCACTGTCTTTTGTCAGACAGCTTACGGCAAGCTCTGATACTGTAAACCTGAGCGGAATATCTTCTTATATGCGCTCTGTATTAAACTGGATATTTATATTTATCATGACTGTTTTAACGGCGGTTTTATTATTTCAGAATATACTTGCGTCTTCGGCGGACACAGTTGCGGCAAGGACAGTAAAATTTACGTTTACGTCGTTTGTGCCGGTAGTCGGAGGAACGATAGGCGAAGTTTCGAGGACGATAATGGGAAGCATAGGGGTTGTCAAGAGCATAACGGGGATATTCGGGGTGCTTGTGATAATTATAACTCTTTTGCCGCCGCTTATAACTGTTGTTTTAAATAAATTAATGCTGAAAATATCGGGAGCGTTCGCGCTTATTCTGGGAATGGACAAACAATCGGATTTTTTAAAAGAAATGAATTCTTTGCTTGATATAACAGTTGCGGTTATGGTATCGGCGGCGATCGTGTTTATTTTTGACATAACGGTGTTTATTAAAACTATGGCGGCGTAGGGGTTATTCATGAGTTTAGCCTCTTTCAGCTATCCAATCCTCGACTTCCTTGATCAAAGCGATAAAATCGGCATTTACACGCAACGACTGAAATTTGCCATCCTTTAACTGTTCCAGCAACCACTGTACTTCGCTGCTCGGGTTAAAACTTGTTATAGGTAGTTGTTTCATTAGGTTCGTGAAGGGTGAGGTACATGTCTTTTCGCTTGTCCCATCAGCAAATTCAGCAAACTTTTTAGCATGGACAAAGGCTTGCTGAAAGGCTTTTACCGTTTCGTCAGGTTTGTTGTTATTAAATAGGGAACGCGCATGGCATTGATATAAAAACGTCAGCCAATGGCTGTGGACTCCGCAATCATCACGGAAAATAAGTTCATGTAAATCGAATAGGATATTAAACGTCTTATCTTCCGTTTCTGCACCCGCGCGTCTGGCAAGGGGTCTTAAAGTGTTTTGCAATGGTGTGAGCATAGCCATCAAAAATTCCTGCTTGTATCTGATACCATCCTCGCCCCAAGAGGAGTGTGAAAGTATATCTTCTTTAGAACTATGTATAGAACTGCATTTTTCGGCGATAGCCAGCAGCTTTTCTTTTTCGCCTATGCTGCCGTAGATTTCAGCTAACTTTTGGCGGCACTGACCGCGTATAACGTCATTGGTGGATGAAGCAAGCAATTCCTCCATGATTTTTACCGATTCTTCCCAGTAGCCGAGGGATTTGTTCCATTCAATATCGGGAATATCGTAACCATCTTGGTTTTTATTCCGTCTGCTATTAATCCATTTCCAAAACAAAGATTCCGCCAGCTTCAACAGAAGAATCTCCTCTGCCGGGAATTCCGCCAGAGCTTGGCGCATAAGGTCAATATTTTCATTACATTGTGACGGATTATCCAGCCGGCGTTTGGTATACTGCGCTAAATAGTCATCAACCTTCCGCCGTTTTTCCGCCGTGTCATGGTCGAAAAGATAATCTATAGTGACATTAAAAATATTTGCGATAGGCGCAATATATTCTATATCGGGATAACTGTTCCCGCTTTCCCATTTTGATACAGCCTGATTTGTCACGCAGAGAACTTCCGCAAGACGTTCCTGCGTTATGTCGTCGCGTTTGCGTAACGCTTTGATTTTTTCGCCTATTTTGACGTTCATAAAATCCACTCCTAAAAATTATTTAACAAAACTTTTCACCGGTGTGATTTTATTATATCATTTACAAAACAAGAATACAATTACCAATTAGTTGTTTGAAATCAAACCAATAGTTGGATTTGTATAATGGCTTTATAAAAATAAATTAGAAAGGACAATCAAAAAATGCTTGAGGGAATAAAACAGTGGGCGTTTATGCTTGTGATAACTGCGGTTGTGGGAGGGATTGCGAATTCTTTTGTAATATCTGAGAGCGGCAGCATGAAAAAATATGTGAAATTCGCCTGTTCGGCAGTTGCACTCATGATTATGATAATGCCGATAAAAGAAATTTTCAAAGAAATGCCGGATTTGTTTAGCTTTTATAATATAAACGCGCCGGCAGAACCTGAAAATTATGAATATTATGATTATACAGAAAATATAAATCAGATAAATAATTTGACAATGACAAAAACAATTGAATTATTAAAAATAAGAATAAATGATATAGTTTATGAAAAAACGGGAATAAAACCCGGCTATGTTTACATATATATAAGACAGAATGATAACCCGGATATAAGCATAGAAAAAGTCATACTGGATATGCCGGAAAATATTGACGATAGCAAAAATAATAAAATCGAAGAAGTAAAGTTATATTTGAAACAACTGTTTAATTGCGAAGTTGATATAGTTGATAAAACAGGAGAAATAAATGAATAATAAAACAGATATAAAAGAAAAAAACAGGAAAATACTGATAGCTATAGGGCTGTTTGCCGGGGCTGTCCTGATAATCATAAGTTTTTTTACCACGGGCAATAATAGCAGCGCAAATACCAAAAATATCAATACTGCAACGGCGGGTAATCTGAAACGGACAGACACAGAGGCTTATATAATAGAGCAGGAAAAAAAACTGTGCGAGATACTCAGGAGAATAAGAGGCGTTTCCGAGCCGTTTGTTATGATAACGCTTGATTCGTCGAGCGAATATATTTACGCATCAAAACAGAGCATAAAAGAAAGCAGTTCAAAAGACGGCGGGACGCTTCAAAAAGACGTTCAAAAAGATATAATTTTATACGAGGACGAAAAAAAATCGAAATCGCCGATATTAGTCAGGGAAATCCAGCCGAAAATAAAGGGGGTGGCAGTTGTATGCAACGGGATAAGCAGCGCGGAAATGCAGCTTAAAATAATAAATCTTGTTTCGACCGTGCTTAATCTTCCCACGAATAAAGTCTATGTGATCAGCGCGGATTAGATATATAAAATCTATAATTTATAAATTTATAAAATTTTTGTTTAAAAGGGAGAAAATATAACATGAAAAAAATACTGTCAGCGATAGGGAAAAAGAATATAATAATAATTTCGGGGATTTTACTCATAGGAATAGCGGTTTACTTGAATCTGACTTTACAGGTAGGCGACACAGATATTCCCGACGGGTATCTGATGGACAATGACTCGTATTATTATGACTATGAAGATTCAAAAGTATTCGGGCAGGCCGCGCTTGTTGACAACATGAATTTTGACGCCGATTCTGAGGATATGGGATCGGGAATGGGAGAACTGGGAATGAACGACGCGGATTTGCAAAGCGGCAGTATTGCCGAGGAAAATTATTTCGCGATAGCTACGGTAAGCAGAAGGAGGGCAAGGGACGAATCCCTCGAACTGCTCAATGATATAATAAATAACGCCGAAGCAATGCCTGATATAAAAGATAAAGCGTTAAAAGATATTGAAACTATGGCAAGTGAAATAGAAAAAGAGGCAAATATAGAAGTTTTGGTAAAAGCCAAGGGATTTATAGACTGTGTTGCGGTAGTGAGCGGCGAAGTCGCGAATATTATAGTAAAGACAGACGGGCTTATGCCAAATGAAGTCGCGCAGATAAAAGAAATAGTTTACGAGCAGGCCGGAATTAACCCGGGCAACGTCAAAATAGTTGAGAGGACATAAAATTAAAATATTATAAATTTAATTGCAGGGCGGGATTTTCCCGCTCTTTGATTTTTGTTGTAAAAATATACAAAAAATAATGCGGAAAATTGTGGGAATGGTGGAAAATGCAAAAAAAATCTAAAATCTGTTGCATTCTGTAGAAAATTATGGTAATATATAAATAGGGTAATTTTTTACAAAAGTAAATAGACCAGATATTATATTGAGGATAAATATAGAAGAGGCAGCATACGCTAATATGCTACCCCAAGGAATAAAATAAATATATACCGCAATTTATGGCTGTTGTGGGCATATATTATTAAGAGAGGAGATATGAGCCCAATGTTTTGATTAAATATACACGCGAGCGGTGAAACTCTATAAACGCGTAAATTGACACTTTGAACCCACTGAAATATCCTCGATTTTAATATATTGCCATAAAGTTATGAATAGATTTTTAAATTAGTGTTAAATTTTAAAGGAGTAAAATACATATGAAAAAATCTAAAAAATTATTTCATTTGTGCTGATAATATCAATGCTTATGAGTCTTATGCTAATTTTTTCAGTAAATGCCGAAGAAGAAGCTTGTGACCATCCCTATGGTTCTACAATACGAGTAAGAAACCATGTTAAATCAGGCGGCGGATGTTATTGTGAAGAAGAAAGTTATTGTTCAAGATGTGGCGTAATTTTCACTCCCTGGCATAAAATGAATTATACTAGTTGCCCTGGTCCTCCGCATCCGCAATAATAACTAATCTGTATGGATTTTATAAAAATGACGTTTAAATCAATTTCAAAACGTTCAAAATTATATTTAATGAAAATATTCCCCGTAGCTTTTGTTACGGGGGATGTTTTATCTAATATTTATATAGGAGGCAATGAATATGAAAAAAATAATAATAGTATTATGGATAAGTATAGTTTTGATGAATTTTAGTTCATGCACGAATGAAAATCAAGAGTATAACTACACCATAAAAGACGCTCTGAAAATAAGCGCATATCTCTTTGATGAAAGTGTCAATATGAACGAACCCATATATTATGACTTTGGCATAACTGAATACAATCTTGAACGTTTGAAAATTAACGATGCCAGAATAATGGCTCCTCAAGGCGAAATGTGCACTTTAGAAACAGGGGGCGTGATTTCGCCTTTTGGTTTAGTTTTATTTTTAGAATTTGACGGTATAATCAAAGTAATGTGTGAAAACGAAGACGTAAGACTAGAGCGTAGTGGAATTTCAGATTACGAAATGCAATTAGCGATTGAAGGATATGTTAGCGCCTATCCATTACGTGTTAAAAAATTTAATGAAAATGATTTTGCCACAATTAGCGAATTTATACCTGGAACAGAATATTATTTGAATGTAAATGCATATAGATTCGATAATGAAGAATCACCAATTATACGCGCACAATTAAAGTTAGTGGCATTAGAAGATGCAATGTGCGATGATGTCGAAAACTTTTGGAATGATGGTAAGCCAAGTTCGAGGTGCGTGTCAATCGAATTGATTTCTTATGAGTACAGCGATGTCTACATAATTTTAGACGAGATTTGGGATGATGATGATGATGAGTGATTTTGATGTTAAATTATATTATCAATAATAAAACTACACAATTCAATAAAGCAATGGCAGATAATTTTCGCCATTGCTTTTTTATATAAAAAATATTTTCAAAAAGCCTTGATTATTTATACAAATTTCTATATAATAAGTGTATATAATAAAATATAGTAAAAAAACGCAAAAAATATATAATCAAAATAAAAAATAAATATTAGGGATAAAAAGGGATGAAACATAAAAATGGATAACACTAAAAAAACGAGCTGGATTTTGCGTATTATTTTGTTTTTAATATTGTTTATACCTACATACTTCGCGATATATAATATATATCTTATTTCTTCGGATAATTTTACAGTCGAAAATACGACCAAAATCGAAATCGCGGACAAAGACAATCATGTTATGGCAGAATATACGGGCAACGATGTAAAAATCTGGATAAAAACTCTGGACAACGCGACAAAAGTCAACGACGCGAGCAGGGATCTTGCCTATGAGCAGCCGCTTATACTTAAATTTTATAAAGGCGACAAGCAGTTTGTTTACGGCATGTATCTTTCTTTAAATCCGAACGACTGCCTTATCATGAATTCAGATCAGGATTTATTGCTTATGAAAGAGCAGGACGCAAAAAGGATACTTGATACTACGTTGGCTGATATGATTTATGATAATAATACTATACCCGTCGCTGTTTTGTATGAGGGTGAGAATGCCGTGAAAATCTATCCGAGCGGCGGAGAATGGATGCTGAAAAAATCTGACGGGTTTTACCCGTCAACGGTCCCGAGTACTATCAGCCCGTCAAATAAAGCCATAGATCATCAGAACAGGCCGTTTGATATAAAATTTAATATTGAGCCGGATATGCTGTCTGTTGATGTTATTTCTGACAAAGAATTAATCTACAGCGATATATACAGCAATTTCGTCGAAAATTTTGTGTTGGACGAAATGAAAGATTTGCAGTATACTTTAAATGCCGAATGGTATGAAGACGAATTAAATGATTATTACGGCAAAGCGACTTATGTTTTAGACGTGAAATATTATGTCACGGCTAAGTTTGACATATCTCAGACAGAGGCTGAACCCGGAGATATAGTTGCGATTATGGCTTATAACATGAGCGAAGATGAAGTTTTGACCCTTACGACTGATATAGGCTACGAGACAAAATTCGTTTCGATCGGGACAAATAAAATCGCGCTTATCCCGATAGGGGCAGATTTTACCGGCAAGACGTTTAATTTAACTCTGACAAGCGACGTAAACGACCCAATAGATTATTATCTTAAAATAAACGAAAAAGAAACCCAGAGCAAAAATATAGGCGCAGGCGACGAGACTGTGAGCAAGAACTTATCGGAATCGGCTAAGACGGAGAAGCAGGCAAAATATAACGAAATTTTCACCGTATCGACCGGGAATGACGAAAAATACTGGACGGATAAATTTATTATGCCGAAAGAGGGCCCGGTTTTATTGGAATACGGCTGGAAAGTGACTGTAAATATGGGCAACGCATATATAAATAACGGGATAAACATAGATTTGGCGAAAGGCGATTCGATTATAGCGTCTAACACAGGAAAAGTAATTTTTGCAGGCGAAATCCCGGACGACGGTAAGTTAATTGTTATAGATCACGGAATGGGGATAAAAACATGGTACGGGCATCTTGATGAAATAAACGTAAAAGTGGGCGACGGGGTAATAAAAGGCCAGCAGATAGGAACCGGAGGAATGACAGGGCTGTTTACGACGTTTAATAATAATTTATATTTTGCGGTATCTGTAAAGAATATTTTTGTAAATCCTGTGGCGCTTATAGCCAACGGCGTACCGGGAATTGACTCTGTCGTAAATTCGGGAACTTCGATAAATCCTGAACTTGATTCTGACGATAGTATAAGTATCGAGGATATGGACGATACGGATATGCCTGAGGCGGCTGAAGAAACTGAGCCTGAAGAATCCGGAGAAGACAGCGAATAAATAATTATTAATTATTATTTTGGGTTTAATTTGTAGTAAGGGCGGGGTTTTCCCGCCCTGAAATTTAATATATGGGGGAATTTTTTTCATGCGCGAAGATTTTTATATCAGGGAAGTATGCGAATCAGAACTTGAAAAATGCGCTGAAGTTATAAGGCAAAGTTTTTTGACGGTTGCGAAACAATTCGGGTTGACTGAACAAAACTGTCCTAAGCACAGAGCGTTTATTAAAACAGAACGGCTTGTGAGCGAGAAAAATTTCGGGATAATGCAATTCGGGCTGTTTATCACAAATAAGACTAAAAACGGTGATGTTATAATTGGATTTGCCGCGTTACAAAAATTAGAAGAAAATATTTACGAACTTAAAATGCTTTCTGTTCTGCCTGAATTTAGGCATAACGGTTACGGCCATGCGCTTGTTGATTTCGCAAAGTGTAAAGTCAAAGAACTTTACGGTCAAAAGATAACGATCGGAATAGTCGAAGAAAATGAAATCTTAAAAAACTGGTATATTTCAAACGGATTTACCCAAACGGGAACGAAATTTTTTCCTGATAATCCAAAACCGTTTACTGTGGGATTTATGGAGGCTATAATATAAAAATATGGGTAAAACTAAAACTTTATTTATAACGGATCTGGACGGTACTCTTCTAAACTCAAACGAAAAAATCACCCCGGTAACGGCGAAAATAATAAATAATTTAATAGATAAAGGCTTAATTTTCACGTATGCGACTGCAAGGTCATATCTGACAGCTTTAAAAGTTATTGGGGATATAAATTTTAAATATCCGGCAGTTCATAAAAACGGCGTATGCGTACAAAATCCCAAAACCGGCGATTATTTTGAAAAGCGAATTTTTGATAAAGATATAATCTCAGAATTAATAAACAAAATTCAAGACAATAAATTTTTTCCGATGGTTTATGCGTTTATTGACGGGGCTGAACGTGTTTCATGGATTCAAGGCAAAGAAAACGACGAGATGAGATCTTTTCTTGAAACCCGAAGAAACGATAAAAGACGGCGTCCCGTAAATGATTACGGTAAATTTTATGACGGCGAGATTCACAATATTATTTTTTTCGGAAAATCTTCGGCAGAATTACAAAAAATATTGAATATTTTAAACTTAAGCGAGTATTTCGCGTATCATATTGCCGAAGATACATACAAAGACGAATACGGCAATAAGACATACTGGCTTGAAATTATAAGATTTGACGCAACAAAAGATTTTGGCGTAAAAAAAGTCAAAGAATTAGTCGGAGCTGATAAAATAGTATGTTTCGGCGACAATACAAACGATATACCAATGTTTAATTTTTGCGACGAAAAATACGCCCCGGCAAACGCTATAGACGAAATAAAAAATATTGCGACAGGTATAATAGATTCAAACGACAACGACGGAGTGGCGAAATGGCTGGAGAAACACGCGAGGGATTATATTTAAAGCGAATTAATATTGACAATAATTTATTTTTGTTATATAATTATTGTACAGGAAACTGGGCTTGTCATAAGACCCCACCACCGCTGAGGCGGTTCCCCTCCCCTGATAGGGGAGGCTTTGGGCGAAATAATCTTTGCCTCCCCTGATAGGGGAGGTGTCACGAAGTGACGGAGGGGTTTTTAAAGTTTTATGACAAATATATTATATATTTTTATATTTTTATGAGGATAATTATGAACAATAAAATACATGATTTTGACAGCCTGACGGAGGATTTTAAAAATCTCGGGATAAAACGTGACGATAACGTTTTGATTCATTCGTCGATGAAAAGCATAGGCGAAGTCGAGGGCGGAGCCGATATTGTTTTAGATGTTTTTATCGCATATCTGGCGGATAAAGGCAATATCGCGCTGCCGGCGCATACATGGCGGCAAATTAATCTAAAAGGGGAGCATACTGTTTTCGACCCTGAAAAAGAGCCGTCTTGCGTCGGGATACTGACTGAAATGTTCAGGAAAAGAAAAGGAGTTTTGCGCTCGCTTCACCCTACGCACTCTATCGCGATCACAGGCAAAGACAAAGAGTATTTTGTAAAAGACGAGCATTTAATTGATACGCCGTGCGGGAGAAAAGGCTGCTGGGGAAAATTACTGGACATGGATTTCAAGATAATTTTTCTCGGGTGCGGCACAAAATGCAATACTTATATTCACGGAGTCGAAGAATGGCGCGGCGTGCCCGGCAGGCTGACAGAATATTATCAGCAATTAAAAATAGTAATGCCCGGCGGAAAAATTTTTGACAGGCCAATGCGTCGGCACTGGGATAAAAACGACAGGGGAGTTTCAGAAAATTATGATAAAATACAGCCGTACATGGAAGAACGGGGACTTGTTTTAAAAGGCAAATTCGGCAATGCGGATTGTATTGTCGAGAAAGCGAAGGATATATATAACGTTACGGCTGAATTGCTTGAGAAAAATATTGATTTTTTCGGGAATGAATAAATAAACTTGTAGTGACGGCCGTTCTCGGCCGTCTGGAGATAAAATTCAACGTAAAATCAAAAATTATAGGAGGATAACATGGATAGATTAAAAAACGTAATTCTTGATACTGATATAGGACCTGACTGTGATGATGCCGGAGCTATCGCAATTTTAAACAAACTCTGCGATTTCGGCGAGGCGAAAGTCCTCGCTATGGGGAACTGTACGGTTCACCCGGAAGGCGCGTGCTGTATCGACGCTATAAACTGGTATTACGGCAGGCACGGAATACCGGTCGGGACTTTAAAATCAACCGAGGGACCGGGCAAAGACAACGAAGATTATCTGAAATATAATAAATATATAGCCGAAAATTTCGAGCACTCGTTTAAGCATACTCTTATACCTGATGTTACGGCAATTTACAGGGAAGCCCTCGAGAAAGCCGAAGATAATTCAGTAGTATTGATAACTATAGGAATGTTAAATAATATAAAAAATCTTATGCAGTCGGAGCCTGACGGCTACAGCGGTTTGACCGGGCTTGAACTCGTAGAAAAAAAAGTCAGGAAGCTTGTGTGCATGGCGGGGAATTTCAGGGCGGGGAATCCGGATTTCTTTTGTGAATTTAATATAAATACAGATATAGAAGCCGCAAGATATGTTATTGGGAATTTTAACGGCGAAATTGTTTTCTGCCCGTTTGAAATGGGATATTCGATTATAACAGGCGCACGGCTTATATCTATGGGAGATATGAAAAAAAACCCGGTCGCGAAAGCATATCAGATTTATTGCGACGGAGCAGGCGGGAGAAACAGCTGGGATTTGGTGACTGTTTATTACGCAGTAAGGGGAACTCACGGATTATTCAAAGAATCGAAAAAAGGCAATATAACAATAGATGAAAACGGATTTACTTATTTCAGGGAAGACCCGAAAGGCAGGCACATGATTACGGCAAATAAAGTCCCGCCTGTCGAGATAGCGCAGATTCTCGAGGATATAATAAATCTTTCTCCGGAACTGGTGAGATAGAAATAGCGCATAGGACGAAATTTATATAGTATACGGGGGGAATAATTAATTATGGAAATATTCATGAAAATGTCAACAACAGCCAGACACAATAGATTAGCAGGAACATTTTTCAGCAGAATTGTAAACTTGTTAGAAAAAAAAGAAGTTTATGCCATGCACGAAGAAGGCGCACTTGTTTATTGGGGAGAGAAAAAAGAATTGGATTTTATAAGATTAGTCGATGTAACCGAAATAAAAGATGTTGACGAATTTACAAAAGAAATAATACATGATTTAAATTATGTCCAGCCTGATTTTTTCCTGTTTAAGAAAAATCCGTTTTTGCATAATAAAAGAGAAACAAAAATAGCGGGTTATCCTGATTTGATAGTCGAAGTGTGGTCTGTCGATAATACTACGTTTGACAGAAAAATCAAATTGGATTTATATTCAAGCAGTCCTATAACAGAACATTGGTATATAGAACAAAATTCAAATGAAGTCGTTTGTTATTACGGTGATAAGAGGCTTGAAAATCAATGTTTGATGAATGTGCTTGTAACTCGCGACGGATTGGAATTTGACTTGCGCTATTTGGCTATTTAACAAGTAAAATGAATATAGGTTATTTATGTTAGACGAGGAAGGGGCGAAAAAAATATTATGAAAATTCAAACCGAGCGATTAACCCTCCGCCCTATGCGTATGGACGACGCACAGGAAGCATATACTTGGCAGTCTGACGCCGAAGTTCAAGAATCGCCCCTCACCGATAT
>WRHM01000003.1 GCA_009783265.1 Oscillospiraceae bacterium | reverse complement strand
GCCTGAACTCAATCTCATTGAGAATTTTTGGTCTTGGCTTAAACGCAGGCTCAAAAAAGTCATTTCTCAATTCGATTCTCTCGACCTTGCTATTTCAGACTCTTTTAAACTTATTTAACTATAATTGTAAAAAAATCAAAAACAAAATGAGACGGGGACACTATGATGATATAATAAAATTACGAAGGAGATTGCACTATGGAAAAAGTACATTTCGGGAAAACAGGATTATTTGTCAGCAAGATTGCGTTCGGCGGAATACCCATACAACGGTTAAGCGTTGCGGACGCTGTTGAAGTAGTTCGCGGAGTAATCAGCCTTGGCGTGAATTTCATAGACACCGCCAACGGTTATACTGACAGCGAGGAAAAAATCGGAATTGCTATCAAAGGTAGGCCGCGAGAAAGTCTTGTCATAGCATCGAAATCGGGAGCGCGTGACAAAAAGACATTTCTGGAACACGTTGATTTGTCTTTGTCGCGGCTTGGTGTAGATTATATAGACATATATCAGCTTCACGGCGTATCGTCAGTCGAAACATATAACGCTGTGTTTGACGATGGCGGTGCATACGAGGGATTGGTTGAGGCAATACGGCAGGGTAAAGTTCGATTCCCCGCGTTTTCGAGCCACAGTATTCCGTTGTCTATACAGATAATGCGCAAGGGTAAATTCGCGGTTGTGCAGTTGCCGTTCAACTATATAGATGACGACGTGGCGAAAGAAGCCATACCTCTTGCCAAAGAGTTAGATATGGGATTTATCGCAATGAAGCCGTTCGGCGGCGGTCTGTTGAGCAACGCGAAACTTTCAATCAAATATTTATCTCAGTTTGACAGCATAGTGCCGGACCCCGGTATAGAGAAACTGTCGGAAATGGAAGAAATTGTTCGTATAGCGGAATCGAAAGAGGGATTTACTACAAATGACGCGGCGGAGATAGAAAAAGTGAAAACAGAACTTGGAGACCATTGGTGTCACCGATGCGAGTATTGTCAGTCATGTCCGCAGAAAATCCACATCAGCACCGTTCTCAATATCGAGAGTTTTATGAAACGTATGCCATATAGCAGAGCTTTTAATATGGCGGGGCAAGTCATGGAAAACGCAAGGAATTGTGTTGAATGCTGTGCATGTGTAGATAAGTGCCCGTACAAGGTGAATGTTCCTGCGCTTATCAGAGAAAGACTGACTATGTGGGATAGGTATGTCGAGGAGAATGCGGTGAAATAAATTCGAGAGGGTAAAATGAACATACAAGAAAAAGAGTTGCAGATTAGCCAGTTAAGACCGTTCAGTAAGCACCCGTTCAAGCCCTGTACCGGCAATTATTTTAATCAACTGGTCGAAAGTATCAGAGATAAAGGAATCATTCACCCAATCATTGTCAGAGCGTTCGAGGGTGAAGAAAACATATATGAAATCCTGAGCGGGCATAACAGATATGAAGCGGCAAAAAAGGCAGGATTTACAACTATTCCCGCAAGGATATACGCAAATATTTCCGATGATGAAGCGGTAGAGATAGTAGTAGAGACAAATTTCTATCAGCGTTCGTTCGCGGATTTATTGCACTCTGAAAAAGCGAAAGCTATTGCAATGCGGCATAACGCTATTAAAAAGCAGGGTAAACGGACTGATTTGATAAATGAAAAAACAAAAACTTCTGACGGAAATCCGCATAAGTTGACGGCGAGAGACAAAATTGCTAATGAACATGGATTATCCAGAGAGACTGTTGCGTGTTATTTGTGTATAAATGAGCTAATTCCTGCCCTGTTAAACCGTCTTGATAAGAATGAATTTAAACTTACGTCTGCGTATCATGTTTCTTTTATTTCAAAACTGGGACAGCGCGACTTAAATATAGTGTTGAACAATCCAAAGTACAGACTTGATACAAAAAAAGCGAAGTTGATGAGGGATAGATATAAGGCGCAAATGAGAACGCTAAACTGTGACAATATTGAGGAAATTTTGAAAGGTGAAAATATAGATACTAAAGATAAGAAAACTCCGTTTAAACTGAACCCGGCTCTTATGTCAAAATATTTCCGGACAAATATAACGATAGCGATGTTGAAACTGAAATAGCTGAAGCATTGGAGTTTTATAGAACAAATAAAAAGTCTGAAAATTACGATCTATAGCTTATAATAGTAGAGTTATCGTGTTGCCACATTTGCCACCTTGCCTCTATATTATTTATATGGAAATAAATATTTGGATTTTTTACACTATATTCAAATGCGAAAAATGATGGCAAGCCGGCAACAGTGGCAATATCATTTATCCGAATTACACTTTATTTCAAGAAATGCAAGCAATCAAAATAAATTAACGATATATATTAAAGAATGCAGGTGCGTATGAAAATAACTATACAGTATAAAAAATTAGCCGCAGAAGTATATTGTGAAGAAACATGCAAAAAATGTAGCAACGGTAATACAGCACTCGTTATGAAATATACCAAAAAATTAAGCCAAAATAGAAAAGATCAATTAGAGAACATATGTATGAATAAAACAAATTTTAAAAATATGACGACCATAAATACTATAATAGAGTCTATAAGAAAACAATTAGAGTATTTATATAATAAATTCAGCAATATAGAGCATCCATTTAGTGATTTCCCGATAGAAAATTACGATAAGCATTCCATAGAGAGGTTTATCAAAAAATTATACATTATAAATATTAACAGCGACAATAATCGGAATTTACTATATAATATTTCCAAAAGAGACCTTTATTTAGATTTGAATTTTATATATGATATTTCAGAGAAAATTGTGATAGACCCATTAATAGAGAAATTGTTGTCACATCCACCTGTATCAAGCGAGGATAAACAAATATACGAACCTATAAAAGCTAATATAAAAACCGCGTTGTCCGAATTATTTAAGTTAGAGAAAAATTCGCATGAAGCATTAATTAAAAATAAAAATATATTAAATCAGAATAAAGACAAGAAAAAAATCGGAAAATTATACAGGAATCAATATATAAATCATTATGGCTATCGGGATTTTTATGAGCTTCTTATTAATTCATTATGGTTTATCAATCATGAATTATATAATTACAATCTTGATTTAGTATCTACCTATAATATATTGCTGCTAAATAAAATCATATTTATAAATCGTCCTGTCGTATTTACTGATTACGGTGTACGGTTCGCCGCTGAATCTATTTTCAGGACAAGCCCAGACGAAGATCGAACTATAAGCCAGAAAGATAAATTCGAAGTAATAAAAAAAAATTATATTAAAATCTTAAATTTTATTTCCAATATAAATACCGAAATAAAGGATAATATTATATTATATAAAAACACAAATGATATTGAATATATATATTACGGCTATCTTACAGACTATTTGTTCTTAACAGTACATTCATTTATAGAATTTTGTCGCGCTCGTATATTAGTTGATGAAAAAAATAAAGAATACCCGATTATATCAAAAGAAAAAAGAAAAGAGATTTTAAATAACTTACTTCAAAGAATTAAAGATCTTGCAAACCCGTTATTTTTATTTGAATATAGTAAGCCTTTAAATAAAGACGATATTTTTGAGGCATTCAATATATTTATAACTTATCTGAAAGCATATAATGTTCATAGAACGGATAATCAAATCAATTCGGATTTGTTGAAAAATGCAACAGAAAAAAGTCCAAAAGTTGAGCGCATGGAAAAGGCATATAATATAAGGAAAGAAAAGATATATAATTTACAACTTGAATATTCGGAACTCTCGCATGAAGAACAAGAAGCAATGGTTAAAAAAAATAAAAAATTATTTGATAGCTGGGAAAATGGGGAAATTGACTTTGAAAGATTTATCACAGAAAGAGATACCAAAAAAGGAACAATGGAGGATTTTTATCAGAAAATAGAAGAAGCCGAAAAGTTTATCGATTCTATCAACGAAATTACACAAATGAACTTTAATCCCGGTTCTGATTATGACTTGAAATTAGTTTTCCGTGAAATATTTATTAATTATAACCATGATAAAACAATTAATCTGTTAAAAAAGTATTATAATAATAAAAAGATAACTGCCGAAGAATTCTTATATCTCAAAGAAAAATTTCTTATTGGTTATTATAGGCAATATGATTTTATGAAAGAGTATCGTATTATAAAAGAAATAGAATCATATCTTATAGAATCTTTATTCAAAACATTTTTCAGTTTCAATTATGATACAATCTTAAATGATTTACATAAAGCGGCGGAAAATTTGACAGGCTTATTGGAAAGCGAATTTTCAAAACTGTAAGTCCGCTCGCTCTGTACAAAAATAAGGAATAATAAAAAATCACTGGTCACAAAATCAGTGGTTTTTATTTTTATGCAATTTATGAATATAGATGAATAGTTTATCCGCGACAAATTATAATCAAATTATAATCGAATTATGAGCAGAAAATGAACTTATTAGAATTATTAGGTGAATTGGGATAAATCAAAAATATATTGCACATTAGTTTCATTCCTTGTCATTTTATAAATTTTCCATAAAACTTTTGAATTTTATTTATAAATATATAGGATAATTTTATTACAGAACCAATGAATATCAATTAAAGTCAAAGTGGATTCAAAAAATATATCATGAAAAATCAAAGGAGGTCGTGGTATCAGCTAAGACTTTTAATATAGGAGAGTGATTTTATCGGGAAATAACATTGAGCCCAAACGAAAATAATCATAGAAAGGATGATAACAATATACGAACCCGAATATAACAAAACAACCGCCGCTCGCGTGATTGACGAAGAAAAGTTTATCGAAATGCGAAGCAAAAGAAATGGAAAATGGTTGCATTTACTTTTAAACCCGAACGGCGGGGCATATTTAGAATTTGCAAAACGACAGTTCCGGATAGTAGAGTTGGCAATTTCGGAAGTCAAAGATAAGAAATTAAGATTTTTTCTAACAGGATTAGAGATAATTCCGCAATTTGACGCTTACGATGATATAATCACAGATATTGCAGATTCGGATATATTTATTTTGCGTGAGGAGACGGACAAACCCTATATTAGCCGATTAGACTTATATGCACATTCAAAGAAAGACAAAATTTGTTTATATTCACCCGAACCTGTTTCAGATTTATTCGATTATTTACATATTTATGCAAAAGTCGAAGATGTAAGTAATAAAGAATCTAAAGAAAATTTTCATTTTATTGCCGTTATAAGCAACGAACGTGTCGGTGAGCCTCCGGAAGTTGACATTAACTTTTCCAAAAAAACTGATCCCGATAGAATATGCAAGATGTTTTATAAGATAATTAAAAACGAATGCAAGACGGCGGTAATAGTCAACCAAAACTACGTTCGAATCGGTGAAAAGAGTAATTGTAGATCGGAAGTGACGTAAATGAAAAGAGAAAATGACGATATATCCGATGAATTACAGACCTTTATCGAGGGAGAGCTACCCCATCCCTCTGATAAAGGAATAGTGGTAAATAGTATCGAAACCGATAAATATTGGAAAAAGGCTGAAGAATTTGCCGATGTAAATAAAAGTTATTCTAAGTACAATTCGCAAGAAAAAATTGTGGAGAATATTGAAAGCGAAGAAGTTGACGATATTGACGAAGCCCTGCAAAATTTTACGAATTGCGGAACCGAAACTGGCGAAGAAAGTTTCGATGCTTTTATTAATGTCTCAGAATCGGATACATCAATTCCTTCCGAAAATTTAGTTCGAAGATCATTTGCCTCTAAAGAAAAATTGTCTCATAAAGACTCTCTGCGTTTAAACAATAAATCCAACGAAATAAAAAAGGAAGAATTTCTTTCAGAATTAATTAATACTAACAAGGATAATTTTGATGGAACTCGATCGGAGATAGTATTTAATTGTGAACCTACGACGCATATAAATGAAGCTGATTGCCCGGTATTTGAGGAATTCATAAACAATTTAACTGCTCGACAACAAAGTCAAATATTATTAATATTACAAATTATCGGTGCTATCTTGGCAAATGACACCGCGCGTAAACGCGTTTTATTGTTGATAGGTCCATTACATGCAATAACTATGTTGTTAAATTTGATAAAGATATTAGTCGGTGCTGAATTTGTCCGTAATTTTAGTTTCAAACAGTTATTTGAACAGGATAAACAACCATTGCTCCACGATATTACGCTTAATGATTGCGGCACCGTTTATGAATTGCAAAAAAAATATGTTTATCCGCTCTTAAAACTTTCTAATAATCCATTGCTGAGTGTAAAAACTAATGGCACTTATAGCTTGGAATTAATTACCACTTGGTTTGTATTATCTGGAGAAGATGTAATACAAGCGCATCGGGCTGTAATCGAAACGCTGGCAAATAAAATTCTTGTATTAAATTTCAAAAATAGCACTGTAAAAAAGGGGCATGACAAAGAATTTCTTGAAGAAATAAAGCAGGAATTAAGCATTATTGCCGATTTTGCGATTACAACTTTCGAAGAAATGGTCGAAAGCAATTCTGACTTTTTTCAAATCGAAGGTATTGAAGATAATCGTAAATATTTTGTTGATAAATATAGTGAAGTGCAAGAAATACTGGATGAATTTTGCGTTATCGACGATACACTCGAATCTTTTATGCCAACAGAATATTTTTATCAAATGTACTGCACTCGTTGCGCAGATAATAAAGTAAGACCTTTAACCGAACAACAGGTAAGGGCATATATATTGGAAAATTTGGGAGATGTGGGAGTAGTTGAGGGGCGGACAAAAAAAGGATTATCTTCACAAATGCGGGGCTTTTGGGGTATAAGACTTACATAACCTATGATCTTATAAATATGCGGGATAAACGGGGAAAGTTCCCTGTTTGATCCACAATATTACATTCAAATCAATTATAATTTTTATTATATTGATATAACCAAAATAAATTTATTAAAAATCTGGAGGAAATTAAAATGTTTAAAACTCTTAAAGAGTGGTTCGATTTTGAAAACGAGCCAATCGGAGAAAATGCGAAATGGTACGAGAAGACTCTCGATTGTATTCAGCAAATCGATGCTGGCGAAACAACTATCGACGATAAGCGGGCTGAAATGATGTTAATCTGGTTCGTCGTAAATTTCATCAACACGCAGGACAACGAATCCGAAGAAGAGAATAAGTATAAATTGCAAGATTGTATAAATTTATACTTCATGATATTTAAACGCATGAGTGACTTAACTTACCGCGAAATAATTGATTTGTTTCCCGTTCGCATTCGTTGCGAAGACGACATTAAGTATTTCGGCGCAGACGATATACCCGAATTTACAGATTCCGAAG
Source organism: Oscillospiraceae bacterium (assembly GCA_009783265.1). Classification (GTDB taxonomy): domain Bacteria; phylum Bacillota; class Clostridia; order Oscillospirales; family WRJC01; genus WRJC01. The sequence goes on along the minus strand of WRHM01000003.1, from coordinate 208,523 downwards.
ACAGCGGTTGCGGTTATATATGCGAATTCTTTGGGGAAATAGGCTTAGTTACTCTATGTTCTTGTGGGCTTCATTTCGGGGACGAAACTGAAGGAACAACAGACTTCGACAGTAAAATCGGCGACAACATAATGGAATACGCAGCGAATTGTTCAAATCCCGATCTTGGTTTATTCTACAACGGCTTCATTTGTGCGGCTCATAATCTTTGTTTTTATGATTGACTTTTAATGCTTGATAAATCTTTACTCGTTGACTAATGGTGAATTTTGTTTTAATTAATATAACTTACAAATAGCAGAGGACATAGATAGCAGAGTGGCGGGGGCATACGTTGCCCCCGGTAATGCGGGATCAATAGGTCGCGGTCACAATTCCGCGTGAAATATAGTATTAGGAGATTTCAGTATGGCCATTAAAGAAAAAACGAAAACAAATTGCGAATATAAAACCAGTTCGTTAAAAATAAAAAATCTGACCGTAAACGTGAAAAGTTACTTCTATCCCGAAAAGAATTTATATGACATTCTTTTTTCGATAATAAGTACAAAACTAAAAGAAAAATCTGCGTAACATCTTGATTGTCGGGAATGTTTGTGATATAATATACATAGGCATTCCTGACATAATACGCTGTTTTTCACGAAAGGAGTAATATGAAAACAGCATTAAAAATAGCAGCGGCAGTTCTTGTCGCTATATATTGCCGTCTCTCAAGAGAGGACTTGAAAAACGGCAGAAAAGACGTAAGCCTGAGCATCGAAAATCAACAGGCGATGCTTATCTCTTACGCAGAACAACAGGGCTGGACTGTATATAAAGTCTACATTGATGACGATGTGACGGGTACGACATTCAAACGTCCGGGGTTTCAAGAAATGATGAACGACATAGAAAACGGTAAAATCAACTGTGTAATTACAAAGGATTTATCGCGCTTGGGACGAAACTACATTGAGGCGGGCAGACACCGCGAATTATTTTCCGAAATGGGAGTACGATATATCGCCATACATGACAATCACGACAGCATAAACAACGATTGTTACGACGTTTCAACTCCAATAAAAGAGATCATGAACGAGATGTACGCCGCTGATATAAGTCGTAAAGTCCGCTCAACAAAAAAGCTGATGGCAGAGCAGGGCAAGTTTGCCAACAGCCGCGCCCCGTATGGTTATATAAAGTCACAAGAGGATAAACATATACTGATTGTGGACGAAAATGTATCTCAAAATGTCGTTAGAATTTTTGAATTGTACTTAAACGGTACACCAGCAAGAGCCATAGCGGATTTGCTTAACCGTGACGGCATAACTCCGCCCAACGAATATTTTTATTCTACAATCGGCAAACCTAACCCTTTCAGGAATAATAAAAACTCATGGGGCAGCGGAAGTGTAATGAATATTTTGAAAAATCCCGCTTATTACGGAGCAATATCAAACGGCAAAAGGGCGGTAACATCATTCAAAAACAAGCGCATAATTTGTAAATCTTTCGATGACTGGGTGATCGTTGAGGGAACTCATGAACCCTTAATCTCAAAAGACCAATGGGACGAAGCTCAGCGTATAGGCTCAAAGAACAAGCGTGAGACAGTTCGGCGCAGCGCAGACGGCGAAGTTAGCATTTTCGCCGGAATTATAAAATGCGCCGACTGCGGCGGCAATATGATTTTCAACCGTAAAGAAAAGAAAACCTGCACCGATGAATTCTACCGTTGTAGTACATATCAGCAAAAAGGTAAAAATGTCTGCCCTCCACATAGGATTGATTATGATGTGTTGTATGAAGCCGTCTTAACGGATATTCAAAAATACGCTGTGTTAGCCGTCAAGGACGAGAAAAAGTTGATTGACCGTATTCTCAAAGCCAACGACGCTTTCAAGGATAAGAACATTTCCCGCTACGAAAAAAATATCCGTGAATCCAAAAATCGGATAAAGGAAATCGACGGGATTTTGCAAAATCTTTACGAAGATAAGATCGCCGGTGAGATAACCGCAGATACATTTAAGCGCATGGCGGCAAAATATGAAAATGAGCAAACGAAACTCATAACCGACGTTGGACAAATGGAGTTGGAACTTGACGAGTGCCAGCGTATACAACAGGATTTGACTGGTTGGATCACTCGTATCAAAGAGTGTCTGAAAGTTGATGCAGTCACGCGGGCGATAGCGGTTGAACTGATTAGTCGCATTGAAGTAAGCGAAATCTCCGATACCAATGGAGAAAAAACTTTAAACTTGGAGATATTTTATAGGTGCGGTTTAAAGAACTCCAAGAACGAAAACAGGGCTTCCTGAAAGCCAACCCCTTCAAAGGCACTTTCAATAAGCCCTATTTTTATCGCAATATCCACGTTTTTGGATATTAGTGAACTGGCGGAGAAGGTGGGATTTGAACCCACGCGACAATCACTCGCCCTATTCCCTTAGCAGAGGAACCTCTTCACCACTTGAGTACTTCTCCGTAATTTTTTAGTGAATAATATTTTATATTCATTTTATAAGTGTGAAATATTATAACATATACTTAATTAAAAGTCAAGAGTTTGAAAACTTTTTCAATTAAAATTTTTATTTCAATTTAAGTCTCGGTTAAAAATGCCGAATTAACACAATATAAATAAATTTTATTCACTAAAACAATTAAACAATAATAAAAAAATCTACAATATCCAGACTGCCAAAATAATATCTAAACTATCCGCGCCATTAAATTTTTTTAATTTATTCTTTGTCACTATTCCATGCCAATATCGGTTTTCTTGCCGCTTTTACGTCGTCAAGTCTGCCAACAGACGTATTATGCGGGGCGGTTTTTAAATATTCCGGATTTTCGTCTGCTTCTTTTATAATATCCCGCATGATTTCAACAAACTCGTCAAGCGATTCTTTGCTCTCTGTTTCAGTCGGCTCGAACATCATTGCTTCTTTGACAATAAGCGGAAAATATACCGTTGGAGCATGAACCGAAAAATCAAGCAATCTCTTTGCGACGTCAAGCGTACTGACGCCTTTTTCTTTAAGCGGCGCGCCTGTGGCGACAAATTCATGCATGCATTTTCTGTCATATTCGATTTTCATAAATTCTTTTAATTTAAACATTAAATAATTGGCGTTTAACACGGCATTTTCCGAAACGGATTTTACCCCATGCGCTCCCATAGATAAAATATACGCGTATGCTTTAACCATAACGCCGAAATTACCGTAGAAAGACCGGACTCTCCCGATAGAATCAGGCATGTCGTAATTAAGCCGGATTTTACCGTCGTTATCAGCATATATTTCAGGGCAGGGGAGAAATGGCGCGAGCCGCTCTGACACCCCGACAGGGCCTGAACCGGGTCCGCCTCCGCCATGGGGAGTGGAAAACGTTTTATGGAGATTTAAATGCATTACATCAAATCCCATGTCTCCCGGCCTTGATATACCCATAATAGCGTTCTGGTTTGCGCCGTCGTAATATAAAAGCCCGCCCGCCTCATGAACGATTTCGGCGATATTTTTGATATTAACTTCAAATAAACCCAGTGTATTTGGATTCGTGAGCATCAGTCCGGCAAGTTTATCGTCTATGCTTGCGCGTAAATCGTCAATATCGACGTTTCCGGATGCGTCCGACTTGATTTGCACCGTTTCAAAACCCGCCATACTCACAGATGCGGGATTTGTTCCGTGCGCGCTGTCGGGAACTAAAATTTTTGTCCTGTTATATTCTTTGCTTTTTTCATGATAAGCTTTTATAATCATTAATCCGGAAAGTTCGCCGTGTGCGCCCGCCGCGGGCTGTAAAGAAAAAGCGTGCATTCCGGTGATTTCCGAAAGCATTTTTTGCAATTCATATATCAATTTTAGGCTTCCCTGTGAATTTTCGTCGCCTATAAATGGGTGAATATCAGTAAATCCGGCAAGTTTCGCCAGTTCTTCGTTGATTGCGGGATTATATTTCATCGTGCACGACCCCAACGGGTAAATTCCGGATAAAACCCCGTGGTTTTTATTTGAAAGCCCGATAAAATGCCGCAAAACATCGATTTCGCTCATTTCGGGAAGTTCAGCTGAATTTACACGCAAAAACTTGTCCGGTATATATTTATTTAGGTTATGCTCCGGAACGTCGCATTCAGGCAGACTATACGCAATCCTGTTATTTACGCTTTTTTCAAATATTACTTTATTTTTACCCATCAGATTTCACCAGCTTTCTTTATATATTCTGTATATGCGTCGATTTCGTCAACAGTTCTTTTTTCCGTGACAGCAATCAGCATACAATTATCAAGCCCGATATTAGTCAGATTAATCCCCGGCATAAAACCTGCCTGCAACATTTTGTTATTCATGGCTTTTATATCGCCGCCATTATATTCAAGAACAAATTCTTTGAAAAACGGAGCGGAAAATTTCGGTTTAAATTTGCCTGTGTCAATAAGTTTCTTATACATATAATGCGATTTTTGAATACACAAATCAGCAACTTTTTTAATTCCGGCTTTCCCCATAACGCTCATATAAACCGTGGCGGCAAGAGCGCACAGAGCTTGATTCGTGCATATATTAGAGAGCGCTTTTTCCCGGCGGATATGCTGTTCTCTTGCCTGAAGCGTAAGTATAAACCCCCGGTTATTATTTGAATCAGCAGTTTCGCCGACTATCCTTCCGGGCATTTTACGCATGTAATCATTCCTGCACGCAAAAAATCCGAATCCGGGACCACCGAAATTCATAGAGTTGCCGAGAGATTGCCCTTCGCCGACGACAATATCCGCGCCAAACGAAGCGGGAGGCTCCAGTAATCCCAGTGAAATCGGGTCAACGCATGTTATAAGCAATGCGCCTTTATTTTTCGCGGTTTTGCTTATCTCTCCCAAATCTTCGATTAACCCGAAAAAATTCGGGGTTTGGACTATTACAGCCGCACAATTCTCTGTTATTGCCTGATTAAAATATTGCATTGAAACGGTTCCCGTTTCAGGGGCAAAAGGCGATTTGATTATATTTATGCCCCTGTATTTCGCGTAAGTTTCGCAGGTTTCGGCATATTGCGGATTGATTCGCCCGGCAATAATTATATCTGTCCGTCCGGTTATATTATACGCCGTAAGCATAGCCTCAGCGCATGCCGTCGCTCCGTCATAAACCGAAGCATTGGATACATCCATGCCTGTTAATCTGCAAATCATGCTTTGATACTCAAAGATTGCCTGTAATGTCCCCTGACTTATTTCGGCCTGATAAGGCGTATATGCAGAATAAAATTCCTGCCGTCCGGTTATCTGATTTATTACGGCGGGAATAAAGTGATCGTAAATTCCGCCGCCCATAAAACATATATGAGTGTCACAGTTCACGTTTTGCGCCGCAAGATTTTTCATGTGCTTTAAGAGTTCAGGTTCGCTCATAGTCTTGGGAAGCGCAAGGTCTCTATGCAACTTTAATTCGTTGGGTATATCGGAAAATAGCTCTTCGACAGAATTGATCCCCATAATATCAAACATTTCATTCTGTCCATCTTTCGTATTGGGAATATAACTGCTCGTATAATAATCTTTTTGATTTTTATGATTCATTTTTGCAAAACTCCCCGTATTCTTCTTCATTCATAAGCGAATCTAATTCTGTTTCTGAATTTGCGTCAAGTTCAATTTTTACAATCCATGATTCATAAGCGTCTGCGTTTAATAATTCCGGAGCGTCTTCGAGTTCACTGTTGACTTCTGTGACTGTGCCTGATACGGGCGCGTAAATTTCAGAAACAGCCTTAACGGATTCAACCGAGCCAAACGCTTTTCCGGATTCTAATTTTGCGCCTGTTTGGGGGAGTTCGACAAAAACAATATCGCCGAGGGCGTTCTGCGCAAAATCGCTTATGCCGATATAAGCCGTTTTGCCTTCGGATTTTACCCATTCGTGTTTTTGTGTAAATTTAATAAACATAACATCTCTCCTGATTTTATATATATTTTTATATTCTTCTTTTCTTTTTATAAAAAGGCAAATTTACTGTTTTGGCTTTTATTTTTTTATCTCTTATTATAACGTCAACCTGACTGTCCGGCTGTATTATATCCGGTGAATTTGAAAGCATTGCCATCGCAAGGCCTTTCTTAAACGTTGGCGAATAAGTCCCGCTTGTTATATAGCCTATGTCAACGCCGTCTTTTTCGACCCTGTAACCGTCTCTTGGAATCCCTCTGTCTATAAGCTCAATTCCCGTTAAACGCTTTTGAGTACTTTTGTCAGCCTGCTTTTTTAATATATCTTTCCCGATAAAATCTTCTTTTTGAAGATTTACAAAAAATTTCAGACCCGCTTCAATCGGGGTAATATTATCGCTGAGTTCATGACCGTATAACGGAAGCGCGCTTTCAAATCTTAAAGTGTCCCTCGCGCCTAAACCTACAGGTTTTATGCCCTCGTTTTTGCCAGCAATAATAATTTCGTTCCATATTTCTTTGGTATGCGATTGCCGGCAGTAAATCTCAAATCCGTCCTCGCCTGTATATCCTGTTCTTGACACAATCGCGTCTATGTCACAAACTTTTATATAATCAAACGCGAAAAACCCGATTTTACTAAGATTAAATCCCGTAAGCTTTTGAAGTATTGTCTGAGCCAAAGGCCCCTGTATTGCAATCTGTCCGTATTCTTTAGATTGATTTATTACTTTAACGTCTGAAATCCCAGCCGTTTTTTCTTTAAGCCACTTATAATCTTTATCTGTGTTTGAGGCGTTCACGACGAGAAAAAACTCGTCGCCGTTTATTTTATAAACAAGCAGATCGTCAACAACGCCCCCGTTTTCATTCATGATAAACGAATATGCTATTTTTTTCGTCGGCAATAAATTTAAGTCATGCGTAATAAGCCTGTTCAGAATATCTTTTGCGGCATAGCCTTTTATTGTGATTTCGCCCATGTGTGAAACATCAAATAATCCGGCTTTCTCGCGTGTATTCAAGTGTTCTTCGATTATTGAAGTATATTGCAGCGGCATTTCCCAGCCGCCGAAATCTACTATTTTCGCCCCGAGATTTTGGTGGGTTTCGTAAAGCGGCGTTCGCATTAACAACAAAAATTCCTCCTTATTTTAATTTAATAAAACAAAAAATCATAAAATATATTTTACTCTTTAAAATTTTTTTTGTCAAGTGCGAGTACTAAATTTTACTGTTTTATGGTTGACACAATAATATAAATAATATATAATTATAATAATTTATTTTTTTATTTAATTTGAATTATTTAGGAGACTTTTTATGAAACGTATTTTAACTGTATTATTAATATTAATTGCTATATTTACGCTGATTTTATTATCGTGCGGCAAAGAAGAAGCAAAGGGTTCTGACGAGTCGAATGATTTAAACAAAAACAACGGCAATCCCGAAAATAATATAGCCGCCGAAGATTCAACAGAACCTCCGACTGATAATTCCCAACAGGAAGCGTTTACTCCAATAGAAGCAGACTATAACGGCTATAAATTTCGCATGATCGGCTTTGATTCATATCAGGGCTCGTGGAAAGCCGTAACTTACAGTGAAATCTTCGCGGAAACGGAAAACGGCGACCCGATCAACGACGCACTGTATAAAAGAAACCGCGCCGTCGAAGAATTGTATAATATCGAAATTGCGCTTACGCCGGGAGTAAGCTATTCAGACAGGAGCACGCATGCCAACACTGTTCTCAAAAGCATAATGGCAGGAGACGATAATTTTGACGCGGGGCTTATACTTGGCTACCAGATGCCCAAAATACTTACTACGCCCAACGCCCTGATTGATCTTAAAACTATCCAGAGCCTTGACCTGACAAATAACTGGTGGGACCAGAAATCAGTCAAAGAATTATCAGTTGCGAATAGACTTTACGCCGTAGTAGGGGATATATCTCTTTACAGCGCGTTCGGTACTGTTGTAATCTACTCCAATAAAGATTTAATACAGGAATTTGATCTTGAAGACCCGTATAAACTTGTAAAAGAAGGCACATGGACATGGGATAAACTTGGCGAAATGTGCAGGGCCGTAGTAAAAGACCTCGACGGCGACAATAAAATTACATATAAAGACCAGATCGGAATTATGTCTGAAAGCCACTCTCTTATTTATTCGCTTGTATCCGGCGGGCAGCGGCTTACAGTAAAAGATAAAGATGATTTGCCTGTCTTGACGGTAAACAACGAAAGAACTGTAAGCGGCGTAGATACAGTTATAAGCGTATTGCGCGACAAAAACACAAACATGAACACAGGCGACGTGACGGGTTACGGCAACGCGTTTTTTGAGTTTACTATGCCAAAATTCCGTGACAGTCAGGCATTATTTTTCTATCATCAGTTATATACGGCTTTGAACCTGCGCGAAATGGAAGCGGATTTCGGAATACTTCCCGCGCCGAAACTTGACGCGTCGCAGGAGGGATATAACAGCGTAGCTTCAGAGTGGTGGATCACTTATCTGTTTGTGCCGCAGACAAACACAGACCCTGAGCGCACAGGTAATATTTTAGAAGCGCTCGGATATTACTCGCAAAAATATGTCATGCCCGCTTTTTACGACGTGACGGTCACAAATAAATTGGTGCGCGACGAAGGTTCGGTCGAAATGCTCGATATAATTTTAAAAAACCGTGTTTACGACCTTGCAAGCGTATATGACTGGGCGGATATAAGCGGGATATTCAGGGATATATACGACAGGGCACAAAATAATTTCGTGTCTAATTATGAGAAAAAAGAAGAGCGTATAAAAACCGCAATAGAAAAAACAATAGAAGAAATGACAAAATAAATAAATTAAAATTATGAGTCATAAATTTCCCAGAGAAAAGCCCCGTAGTTTATCAATTTCGTTTCTCATGCGTTTTTTATAATGCGCAAGTTCTTCAAGCCCGTAGTCAGCCGCCAATTTTTTGACGCTTACTCCGGGCTTTAATGCTCTGAGAGTAAACCACGCTTCTCTGGCAAGACACACGTCTTGTTCGATTTCAACGGCATGTTCTTTCAGCAGTTTATCACGTTTCGCAATATTATAATCAAAATGATAAATACTGCGGTCAAGGTCGAGAGTTAATCTGCTGATATTCACTCCTCCCGGGGTTTTCTGATAATATATCTCCCGTCCGGTAATGTCATACGCAAGACAGTCCGGCGCAAGAGTGCTTGATACGATATAATAATTATAATTTATAGCGTGTGCCTGAAGGCTTATTCCCGCCGAATAACCGCTCGGAAACAATACAAGCTCAGCCCCAAGTTCCGAAAGTCTTTTATAAACATCGGGAAAATTAACGTCAAAACATATAGATATGCCGATTTTCCCGAAATCCGTTTCAAATACCGGAGCGTCTTTGCCCGGCAAACACGGCGGGTCAGAGAATCCTTCGCCCCAGAACGGGAAAGCTTTATCGTAAATTCCCGCTATATTTCCTTTACGGTCTATCAATACAGACGTATTGTAAGTTTCGTTTTCGTTTTCGTTTTCGTCTCTGTCACCATAACGAAAAATAGTAAAGATAATATATACGCCTTTTAATAAAGCGGCTTCGCGCATTTTCATAATAGCTTCGCAGTCCATTTTTTGTATGCCGTATCCCAGACACATCTCCGGTAAAACTATCAGGTCAGCGTTTTCGCTGCTTTCCTGTTTAATTAATTGCAACAATTTGCAAAGATTTTGATTTATGCCTGAAACGCCGATGCTTATTATATTAACCGGACGGCCTATATTTTTCATGTTTTTATGTCCTTTCTGCTATAATTATTATAAATTAACGCATGGTGGTAAGCCCCCTTTCTTGAAAGGGGGCAATTAAATTTTTATCTCTGAACCCTGCCGCTGCCGTCACCGCCGCTTAACTTTTCAACCTCGTCTGCCGTAGCTAAATTAAAATCGCCTTCTATCGTATGTTTGAGACAGCTTGCGGCAACCGCAAACTCAAGCGCGTCCTGCGGGGATTTACCCTCAAGCGTCGAATATATCAGCCCCGCGCCGAAACTGTCGCCGCCGCCTACGCGGTCAATTATATGAATGGCATAATTTTTCGAGAAATAATAATTTTCGCCGTCGTAGAGCATTCCCGCCCAGTTATTATCGCTTGCTGATACTGACCCTCTCAGGGTTATCGCGATTTTTTTGAATCCGAACCGTTCTTTTAACTGATGCGCGACACTTTTATAACCCTCATGGTTTAATTTTCCGCCGGAAATATCAGTGTTTGCGGCTTTTATGCCGAATACGTCGCTCGCATCCTCTTCGTTTGCGATACACACGTCAACATACTGCATAAGCCCGCCCATAATTTCTCTTGCAGAGTCTTTCGACCATAAATTTTTACGGTAATTCAAATCGCAGCTTATTGTTATATCTTTGTTTTTCGCGATTTTGCACGCCTGTTCGCAGATTGCGGGAAGATTACCGCCCAATGCCGGAGTTATCCCTGTAAAGTGAAACCACTTTACTCCATCAAATATAGCTTCCCAGTCAAAATCTTCCGGCGAAGCCGCCGCGATTGACGAACCCGCCCTGTCATATATAACTTTTGACGCTCTCTGGCTCGCGCCTTTTTCTAAATAATAAATCCCGACTCTCGCCCCGCCGCGTGTGATTTTACCTGTATCGACCCCGAAACGGCGCAAAGAATTAACGGCAGCCTGACCTATATCGTTATTTGGCAGTTTTGTGACAAATATTGCGTCAACGCCGAAATGCGCGAGAGATACAGCAATGTTTGCCTCGCCACCCCCGAATGTCGCACCGAGTTTATCAGCCTGCGTGAATCTTAAATACCCTTCGGGGGCAAGCCTGAGCATGATCTCCCCGAACGTTACTACTTTTGGCATATATATTTCCTCCTGTATTTTTATATTTATATTAATTTGGGAAATTCTATTATATAAATTTTGCGTTCTTAGGGATAAGTTCGGGGTGTTGCCGTTCAAATTCCGCTGCTTTGGCAAATAATTCCTCCGCAGTCATATCTTCCCAGAGATTTTCTCTCCATTCGGTATAGTCAAAACCTTTGTTTTTAATACTGACTATAAAAATTTCCGTTTCAATCAATCCCAGATTTTCTCGTAAAAGTTTCATACCCGCACTTAAAATAGCGGAAGTTTGCATATTATCAATCATATTGTTCCCTCCATATATTAACAAAATTAATTGGATTTACTATCTTTATTTTGTCTGTTTTATAATTAAGTACGCGCTTATCTGTTGTTATGAAATAATCGCACTCTGCAACAATCGAACAAGCTAAATGAACGGCATCTTTTAGTTTAATGCCCGTTTCCATTATTTCATTTGTGAGTGGCAACATTTCGTTCTCCCGTTCTCGGCTAATAAAATAATCCGAATAATCATCTAAAAAATGTAATATGTGTTCTTTAATATTTTCAAAAGGGTTTTCATTTATTTCAAGCGAAAGCATATACGAAGAATAAAGCGAAAGACTTTTATATTTTATCAGCGATTGAATAAACATTTTTGCAGTCGCTTCATTTCTAATTTTTTCCTGTGACAAATCGTCAAACGGTCTGCCGTAACAGCAGTTGTCAAGATACACTTTGAGCATGTATTTCCTCCCTATCCTTTTTACGCTTTTTATAACCTTTATAAAATCCTAAAATCATACTAAATCCAAACAGTATCGATTGTAAAAAGGCTGTTACAATACGTAAATAATTATAAATATCATCATAATATTCTGGAAATGGATCTTCTCTAAGATTTTCAAAAACTACGCCAGTGCGAAACATGTGTAATAAAGAAGCGATATATATTGGGTAAGCCGACATAAATATTATAGTTATTATCGCGAATAGCAGGCTTGATATTGATATTGTTATCAATAATTCTTTCATAGGCTTTTCTTCGTATATATTGTTTCTTTTATAACCACTCATATACATGATGATATAAAAAATATAAAGTATGAAAAAATAAAATATGCTATATATAACAATATTGATTTGATATATTTTCCCATAAAACTCACCGTTCAAAATATAAATTCTCTTCGCGACAATATTGTCTTTAACCCCTCTACTTCTGCACCAAATGCACGGCAAAACCGCCGATTTCATTTTCGAGATACACAGCAGCCAGTTTATTTTTATCGTTATATTTCTCAGACCCTTCTTTGAATCTAATCCCGTTTGATTTCAGAAAACTCACGGCGCGGCCAATATAATTCGTGCGGATCGCGATATGCCCGTGAACACCTAAAAACGGCGATTTCATCGCCTCGACATAACTGCCCGCAAATACAGAAGAATTACCCGGTTTATACGCGAACCCAAATATATCAGAAAATGATTTTGCGGTTTTTCCGGCTTCTGCTTCGTCTGCGCCGTTTATGCCGATATGCGCAAGTTCAAAGCCGAGCATTGCGTGAACGGCTGTGCGCGTCAGTTCTTCGATTGCCGTAAAATTTCCTGCGGCGATGAGAGCCGCGTCAACCATCCATGAACCACCGCACGCGATGACTTTATCAAAAGAAAGATAATCGTTGAGATTTTTCGCATTTATGCCGCCTGTCGGCAAAAACGAGATATTGCCGTAAGGCGCGGACATCGCTTTGATTGCCGCAATCCCGCCCGCTTGTTCGGCAGGGAAAAATTTAACGCAAGTTAATCCTAATTCCAATGCTTTCTCGATATCCGACGGGCTTGTACAACCGGGAAATATCGGGATATTTTTAGATTGGCAATACTCGACTACTGTGGGGTTAAGTCCGGGACTGACAATAAATTTTGCGCCCGCCGCTTTTGCTTTATCGACTTGCGTGGGCGTTAAAACAGTGCCCGCGCCAACTAACATATCCGGCATAGCCTTTGAAATGCGTTTAATAGATTCTTCGGCTTTGTCAGTCCTGAAAGTGATTTCGGCGCACGGCAATCCTCCGTCGCACAGAGCTTTGGCTAACGGGACGGCTTTCTCGGCGTCGTCGATTTTGACGACGGGGACGATTCCGAGCGATTTTATTTTTTCTAACATGATATTAAAATCTCCTTTGCTTTTTTGTTATATATATTTTAAATTTTATTTGGGAACAGATATAATACAAAAGGATTACAGCCTTCGCACAGCTGGATATATGCCCATGGCCTTTTTGAGTTTCCCTCATACAAATAAATATGGGTGTGACACCCGTGCGTGATATAATAATGCCTGTAGAGCATTCTGCCTTGTTCATCATATTGTATATCCCCTGAACAGTCGTATGTTCCATGATTATAATAAAAATAACCGTAATCCGCCGATTTTAATTTATTATTTTCACGGTAATCAAGCGTGATTGTCCCGGAAAAATCAACAGAAAAATCCAACTCTATAAAATCCGGCATAGTAATTTTTTCTTCTTCTGAAAAATGTTCGCGTATTTCTTTTAATCTGCCGTTTTCGTCATACAGAAATTCATTGAAACGGTTATAAAATTCTGTATCGTCTTTAATACCCGATACTTTTCCTGTTGCGTCAAATTCATAAAAATCTTTATAAAACCAGAATTTTTGATTTCTGTTTAAAACAGATTTACGAAGATACGAATACATATCTATATCTCTATCTGTCAGTTCAAAAGATTTATAAAACGCGTTTTCTTTTATAAAAGGGAATGGCACTCCGTCAAAATATTCATAAGATAAATTTGTGATATGTTCGCCGTCTGTATTATAAAAATCTTCGTAAACAGCGTCGCCGTTTTGATTGCAGTTATATGCTATACTGCCGAACTCTTGTAAATCGTCCCACGGAATTGTCATGCAGCATACTTGCCCGCCATAAGAATGACACGAATCTAATTTCTCGTTAAAATAAATAATAAAACTGGTTTGCCGTTTATCGCTGTTCACATAATATTCTACAATATAACACTCGCCGCCATAGAAAATGCTATCCGGCGTTTCTTTAAGCATTTCTCGTTCTTGCAAATATTTATTTATAAACGAAATCTCCTGATTTTTGTCCTCGAATTTAACAATAAACGGCTCTTTTTCTTCGCGTGGTTTGTCAAAATTATAATCAAAATCGCTCCATATTAAAACATTCTCAGTTTTTTCTCCGTCAGATAAATCCTGTTTAAATTCTATAAAATCTTCAGAAAAATTTATGTTGTAATTTATCGGTTTAGCGGATTCTGTCTGCGATTCAGTTGTATTGTTCTCTGTTTGAATGTCTTCTGATTCCTGAATATTTTCAGTAGCATGAATTTCATGATTATCTAAAACATCATCATTGACAGCGCATGACGATAAAACCAACGCAACCAAAAATATTATAATAAATATCTGTTTCAATTTTGTTTTCATTTTATAATATTCCCTTAATAACTTCTATAACCTGCTCCTGCGTTGCAGTCCCCGTAACGCCGATTTGTTTTATAGTAATCGACGAGATTATATTTCCGAGCATTGCGGCAACTTCCGGAGACGCTCCGAGAGCCATTCCAAGCACAATCCCCGATGTGCAAGCGTCCCCCGCGCCGCAAATATCAATCGGGCCGTCTACTTTTATTGAGGGGATTTTATGCTCGCCGTATTTGTCATATACTATCGAACCCTCTTCTCCCATTGTCACAAACACGGGCTTTTTGTTTTTACGATACATAGATTCGCCGTTGTCTTTTATCTCGTGATTGTTGCATTTTACCATGATATTCTTAAATAAATTAATATACGCCCTCGAATCCGCGTATATAATCAAATCCGGATATTTTTCTGCGATGACTGCTATTTCTTCGCGTATATTTGAATTAACCGTGTTGCAGTTTTCCTCAAGAAACTGGTCAAGCACGATAACCGCGTTCGATTTTTTTATAGCCGAATAAATATTTTCGATTAATTTTTGCGCTGTCTGTTTGCTCATCGGTGAAAAATTCTTGAAATCAAGACGGTTTAACTCAATATCGCCGCGCATAGGCTTCGTGTATGTGCTTGTGCATCTGTCGCCGTCGGTTATCATATATGATGTGTCAGCCCCGATTTTTTTCAAAGCGTTCAACAGTTCATATCCCTCGCCGTCATCGCCGATAACCCCGACGCATAAAGTCTGGACTTCAAGCGAGCGCAGGTTATTCACGACAGTTCCCGCCGCTCCGGGATATAATCCTTTTTTTGTGACCTGATAGGCAATCAAGCCCGTTTCAAGAGATTTTTCGTCCCTTTCTGAATCTATATATAAATATTTGTCAAGGCAGTAATCTCCGAGAACTGTTATAACAATATCTTCGGATTTATTAAGTTTTTTGACGAGTTCGTGTATGTTCATGAATATTTTTCTCCCTGTTGGTTATATTTGTAGGGAACGCCGCCCTCGGCGTTCCGCGAATATGAATTTACGCCGGTTTTTATTGGCGGAACGCCGAGGGCGGCGTTCCCTACACAATTAAAATTTTAGATTAAAAATTATTTGCCCTTTTCAAAAACTTTTTTTGCCAGCGCAGGCAAAGTCATATCATGCGTTCCCTGAATATAATAGCTTTTCCCTCCGTCCGCGACAGTTCTCGCAAGAATCGTTTTCCACGGTCTGAAATAATATCTGGGGTCGGTTTTTGGCGGAGCCGCGCTGTAATCGTCGCCCTCTATCGGCAATAAATCAAACACCGCCGTCGTAATATCAAATATTTCACGATTTTCCTGTTTTGCGACGTTCCGAGCCATAGCTAAACATTTCAGATATACTTCCGGTCCCGCGACTGCCGAACCGAAGTTTAAAAATACCCCGTGCTGGAGTTTATTTATAGTTTCGGCGTAAATCAAAAAATCCGTATATGAAGTCTCGCCTAAAACTGCCCCGTCGCAGTTTGCGTGTTCATGAATTATATCGTTGCCTATGCCGATATGAACAGTCGCCGGGATTTGATTTTTATAAGCCGCCGCGAGAACGCTTATATCTTTATTGGGGAAATTGTTTTCCCAGATATATCTGCCGATAGATTCTCCCGCTCCGAGACCGAGAGCGCAGCCTTGTTTTAGAGCGTCGTTGATTAATCCGCTTTCGTGCCATAAGCCAAACTGCCCCTCGCTGATATATTTTGCCACGCTTTCGCATGTTTGCCCGATAAGCGCAAACTCAAAATCGTGAATCGCTCCCGCGCCGTTTGTCGCAAAATGCGTTACATATCCTTCTTCCATCAGTTTTATCATGAATTTCGCGCACCCTGAGCGTATGACGTGCGCTCCGTACATGAGTATAACTTCCGCGCCTTTTTCTCTCGCGCTGATAATATCTTCGGCTAACTTGTCAATATTGGGATTGTCAAACGATTTTGGATTATTCGTGGTGTTTTCGATAACAGACAAGTCAATATCGTGTATTCTCTGGTTTATAGGCAGTATTTTAATTTTACTGCGGTCAAATTTTTTAAACGGCATGGTTATTTCTCCTTATGTATTCAATTCGTTTTCTTCGTTCTTACCCCTGCCCCCTTTCGCAAAAGGGGGATGCCGTCGCAACGGCAGGGGGATTCAGCCGACAACGCGAAAGGAACGGAATCCCCCCGTCACTGCGGTGACACCCCCCTTTACGCGGCTTCGCCGCTAAAGGGGGCTTTTTTAGGATTTTCACGACTTCCTGTTTCTTCTTGTTTCTAATTCATTTAGAAAATCAATAAATTTTTGTATTTTAAACTCTTTCATTCCCAATATTTAACTAATCCCATGATTTTATCAGCCCCGACAAAATCAGGGATAACCGCGCTTGCACCGGCTTGAATCAATCTATTGCGTTTCCATTCGTCTATGCCTTTTTTTCTCTTTTCGTCCGTTGCGACGGCGACAGAATATCCGCCGATATTCACGATTAACTCTATCTCTACATAACCGTCTCCGAACGATATTAAATCTTCTCCGGTTATATTATTTTCGCTTAATATGCGTTTTATGACCAATTCTTTCGTGCATTCCGTAGCATGTTCGTCAAGCGCGCCGTATATATTTTCGCCGAAATATTTGTCAAGCCCCAATAATTTCGCTTCTTCAAGCACAGCGTCGTTATCCGTGCCGCTCGCGCAATAAACAGACAATCCTGATTCTTTCAGTTTTTCAAGCAATCCAACCGTTCCCGGCACAAGCAATTCTTCCGGTTTTATACTCCCGTCTCTTAAACCGGCTTTACGGTCTTTGATTTTTTCATGCAGACGGCGAAGATATTCTGTTTTGTAAACCATCGGGTCCTGAGCTATGCCGCCGCGTTTTTTTATCTCTTCGCCGACTTGTATGCACTGGAATATCGTCTGTTTTCCCGTGAGTTTATCAACGAAATCCGTCACGCATTCTTTTATTTCCATTTTTGTTTCGGCTATCATGTCACCGTCGCCAACGCCGTAATCAATACAGCCGTATAATAATTCGCAGAAATACGGTATCATGATTTTTTGCCATCCCTCGCGAATCAAACTTAAAGTGCCGTCAAAATCAAACAATGCCGACTTAAATACTCTGTTTTTCTGCGGCAGTTTTAAAATCTCCATGCCCCACGTATCTTCTAAAGCGCCGACCATAACGACAGTCAAAGCATGTTCATAAGCCATGTGCGCGTCCTCAAGACTTTCCATTGAATCAGTCGGCGCGATTATATATAAATCGCATAAATCTTTCATTTTGCCGCCGTCGCGCCCAAGAAACCCTATGACAATTATTCCGGCTTCCTGCGCGTACTCTGCCGCTTTGACTACGTTCGGCGAATTGCCGCTGCCCGAATATACAACAAGAACATCGCCTTTTTTCCCAAGAGTTTTAAGCTCTATCATATATGCTTCTTCATACGAAAAATCATTTGCCAGACAAGTGACAAGCGTGCTTGAATCGCTCAGGCATATCGCTTTAAAGCCCTCTCTCCCGTGAACTCTGCACCCTTTGGTCAGATCGTTCACCATGTGAGACGCAGTGGCTGAACTTCCGCCGTTTCCCGCAGTAAAAACAGTGCCGCCGTTTTGTTTTGTTTCGATTAATTTATTTGCGATATCCGACAACGCTTTCATGTCGGATTTTTTGATGACTTCCGCAGTCGCGATTAAATAATCGCTGAAATTTTTTTCTAAATTCATAAATATAATATTTCCTCCCGTTTATTTTTTTGAGATGAGCCAAACCCCTCCGTCACGCTGCGCGTGACACCTCCCCTTACAGGGGAGGCTTGGTTCAACTTCTTTGCCTCCCCTGTAAGGGGAGGGGAACCGTCCGCAGACGGTGGTGGGGTTTCTTTCGACTTTTTACTCGCCTCTATTTAATTTTGTATATCACAATTATATCATAAATATATAAAAAAAGTCAATCACAAAAAACCGTACCGCAATAATTTACGATACGGTTTTATATATTATAAATTTTATAAATCGTCGCCGTCTTTAAATTTCAGTTCATCGTCGCCGCCGTCCCCGCTTCCGGGGTCGTTGGGATTAACGGGAGGGTAGGGAGGTCTTGTTTTCATTCTGTTGAGCATTTCCTCGCGTTCTTTTCTCCGCAAAGCATCTCTGCGCTCAGCTTCTTCTTTTGCCCTTTTCTCTGATTCTTCGCGTACTTTGCGGTTTTCTTCTTCGCTCTTGCGCCTTTTCTCGATAACCATAGCGTCAAGTTCCTCAAACGTCGGATCGCCGGCCATTGCCGCCTCGAACTGTTCTCCGTCCATTACCTCGTATTTTAACAGGAAATCCGTGATAAAATGCAGCTTGTCCATGTGTTCTTCGAGTATTCTCTGAGCTGTGTCATACGCGCCGTCAACTATAACTTTCACTTCGTCGTCTATTTCCGAAGCGATTTTTTCCGAATAATTGCGGGAACTGTTTAACTCCCTGCCCAAAAATACTTCTTCGTGCCCTGAGCCGAAAACTATCGGGCCAAGCCTGTCGCTCATGCCGTACTGGGTTATCATGCGCCGCGCCATAGTCGATACTCTCTGTATATCGTTTGACGCTCCCGTTGATATATCGCGCAGTACGAGTTTTTCCGCCGCCCGTCCTCCGAGAAGGCTGACTATCCGTTCTTCCATTTCGGTTTTGGACATCATGTTTTTATCTTCTTTTGGCAGATACATGTTATATCCACCTGCGCCGCCGCCCGTCGGGATTATCGAAATCTGGTGAACAGGGTCCGACGTGCTTAAAAATCTATTGACTATAGCGTGCCCGGCTTCGTGATACGCGACGAGTTTTTTCTCGTGATCGCTTATGACTTTTGATCTCTTCTGCGGTCCCATCATGACTTTGAGCATCGCTTCTTCTATATCGTTCATGCCGATCAGTTTTTTCATTTTTCTTGCCGCGAGAAGCGAGGCTTCGTTTAGCAGATTCTCCAGATCCGCCGGGGTAAACCCGGCTGTGGACTGCGCGATTACGTCAAACTGCACTGAATTTTCAAACGGCTTGTTTTTCGCGTGTATTTTTAATATTTCTTCCCTGCCTTTTATATCGGGGTAATTAACTGTGATCTGCCTGTCGAAACGTCCCGGCCTTAACAAAGCAGGGTCGAGAATATCAGGCCTGTTTGTAGCGGCGATAACTATAACGCCCTCGTTTGTGCCGAACCCGTCCATTTCAACAAGAAGCTGGTTTAACGTCTGTTCCCTCTCGTCGTGGCCTCCGCCGAGACCTGCTCCCCTGTGCCGTCCTACCGCGTCTATCTCGTCAATAAAAACAATACTCGCCGGGCTCTTTTTCGCAGTCTCGAATAAATCGCGCACTCTCGAAGCACCGACTCCGACATACATCTCAACGAAATCAGATCCCGATATAGGATAAAACGGTACCCCGGCTTCGCCTGAAACAGCTTTTGCAAGATAAGTCTTACCCGTTCCGGGAGGGCCTACAAGCAAAACGCCCCGCGGGATTCTCGCGCCGAGTTCAACGAATTTTAAAGGATTTTTAAGATAATCCACAACTTCTCTGAGTTCTTCTTTTTCTTCGTCCATTCCGGCAAGATCGGCAAAATAAACTTTTTTCTTGTCTTCGGTCACAGGTTTTGTCCGCGCCTTGCCGAACGAAGAGATTTTACCGCTTTTCCCCGTAGCCTGATTCATGAAGAAAACCCATACCGCAATCAAAAGCACAATGACGATAAAATACGGGATAATGCTCACCCACCACGCCATTTCGGGGGCTCTTATCACATCGTATTTTTCAAGATTTTTTTCAGGATTGATCTTATTTGCTATCAAAACTTCGCCTACGTCCTGTTCAAAAAGGCCGATGCTGCTCAGTTTATGAGTTATAGTTTGAGCCCCGGCTTTTTTTGCCCCCTCGCTCGTCAAAGTCAGTTTTATCTCGTTGGATTCGTCTATAACGCATTCAACTACTTCGTCGTCGTGAATATACTGTATTACTTCACCGTAAGTGACTTTTTCAGGCTTTGTCTGGTCGAAAAAATACCCCGCGATAAAAATAATTACGACAATAAGCAGGAGATACAGGAAAATTATACGCAAATTACTACTTTTCATCAATTAAAACTCCTATGATTGTATGTATTGCTGAAATTAAATCTATATTAAAATAACATAATTATATAAACCAAATATAAACTTATATTTTATATTATATTAATCTTTTCTAATTTTCTTATGTTTTTAAAGTATTTTCATACATTTTTTCGTGAAGCGAGGCAATAAACGGCAAACTCCTGTATTTCTCGTTGAAATCGAGTCCGTACCCCACGACAAATTCGTTTGCTATCTGCTTGCCGATATATTTCACGTCGATTTTGCTTTCCCGTCTTTCAGGCTTATCCAAAAGCGTGCAGAATTCTATATTTTTAAATCCCCGCTCTCTCAGAAAATCTTTTAAGCGGCACAGGGTGTTTCCCGTATCAAGTATATCGTCAACGACCAGTATATCAAAATTATTGTAATTCCCAAGGTCTGAAAATTCTGTGACTTTCACTTTACCCTGAGAAGTCGAGCCGTTCCCGTAAGACGACGCTTGTATAAAAGTTACTTCAAGAGGTATTTTTATCTGCCGTATCAAATCCGAAGTGAATATAAACGCCCCTTTTAAAATCCCGCACACGAGAAGTTTTTTACCCGCGTAATTTTGATTTATTTCATTTGCTATACGGCATATTATGCCCTTTATTTCTTCTTCCGATACAATTATTTCTCTAAAATCCGACATAGGATATTCAGCGTTTATAATATCCGCCATTTTAAACCTCGTTAATTTTATATTCGGGGGATTAATATTCCCATTATTCCAATTATTTTATCAAAATCAATTATAACATGATTAAATCAATTATTAAATAAATTGTAAATTATTTCTGACGATTTAAAATTATCTAAATTATTTTTCGGTTTCTGCTGGTTTTTTTGTTTTCTGTTTTTTCAAAAATTAATCTGTTTTCTGAGATTACAGCCGTCACAAATCCGGGCAGATCTATTGATTTTTTTGAATTGCCCGAATTTTTGAGCAATTCTTCGACATATAAAACATGCTTGAATTCGAGTTTTTTCGTATCCGGACAGACGGCGTTCTCATAAAGCCTTGTTATAACCGCTCTCTGTAAAGCTTTATGACTTGTCAGAAGAGCGTAAATATCAATTTCATTTGATTTATCTGAGTTATTTTTTATTAAATCATCGGCGCAAGAATTCAAAAAATCGGCCGCGTCACGCGTTATTTCCGTTGTTTTGAATATATTTTCGTCTAAATTATTAAACTTCTCTTTTAATCTTGAAGTTATATTATGTCTGATAAAATTTCTTGTATAATTTTCGTCCGTATTTGTTTTATCTTCGATATATAATATATTATTTCTTTTGCAGTATTCTAAAATATCTTCTTTTGAACACGACAGAAACGGCCGGATAATATTTTTGTTTTTTATTATATTCACAGGAGAAATCCCCGAAAATCCGGTTAATCCGCATCCTCTCGCCAAATTAAAAATAACGGTTTCGCTATTGTCCGACGCTGTGTGTGCAGTTGCGACTTTAATATCTCCGCCGATTGATTCCGCGACCCTGCAAAAAAAATCATATCTTTCGTCCCTTGCGGCTTCTTCCACGCTTTTTTTTGATGTTTTCACGATTTCCGGGATATTTTTATGCTCCGTGAAAAGCTTTATATTATATTTTTCGCATGTATCAACCGCAAACTTTTCGTCGTTATCAGATTCTTCCCCCCGTATCGTATGATTCATGTGAGCGGCGTAAATTTTATCTTTTTTGTCTTCGCCTGTATTTTTTATATAATTAATCAGGAAAAAAAGCAGAGCGGACGAATCGCTCCCACCCGAAAAAGCGACAAGAATATTGCCGCTGCTGTCAATCATGTTATATTCTTTTATCAGTTTTTCAGCTTTTTGTTCCAGATTCATAATACGTTTATTAATTTTGCGCAATTACATGCCTTTCAATAATATATTTAATTTTTCGTGATGTTCCGCAGGTATTACGGATAATTCGGTTTTTTTATAAATAAATTTGTTTGAAATAATAAATTCTAAAGCATTATCAATTCTTTTAATCAAATTCTGATCGGGAATAAATAAATAATAATTACTGGAACGTTCATCTTCCGGCGTAACTAATATATATGAAGCTTCCTGATTTGATATTTTATATATTTTCATAAACTTGAACCCCTACTGTTCTTTATGCACTTCGTCTATATCATAAAATCTCGTGAATTTCTTTTCAAATCCGACTTCTACTTTGCCTATTGCCCCGTGCCTGTTTTTGGCAAAAATTATCTCGGCCCTGTTATGTTTCTCGACGCTTTCTTTATAATAATCGTCCCTGTACAAAAACATAACTACGTCGGCGTCCTGCTCTATTGCGCCCGATTCCCTCAAATCCGACAGCATTGGACGCTTGTCGTCCCTCGATTCGGGCCCCCTCGATAACTGTGCGCAGGTTATCACGGGAACGTTGAGCTCTTTTGCCATGATTTTTAAATTGCGCGATATTTCGGATATTTCCTGAACCCTGTTCCCGTTGGCTCTGTCAGTCTGCATTAACTGCAAATGGTCTATTACAACCAAATCGAGTTTTTTTAATCTTCTCAGCTTAGCTTTCATTCCGGTGACGGTCATGCTCGGCGTGTCGTCTATATATATATCGCACTCAGATATTCTCGAGCCTGCCTCAGTGATTTTCGTCCAGTCCTCAACGCTTAGCACGCCGGCTTTAAGCTTGAAACCATCGACAAAAGCCTCGCTTGCCAAAAGCCTTGAAACAATCTCTTCTTTGGCCATTTCAAGCTGGAAAAAGGCGACGGTTTTCTTTTTAGCCGCCGCGTTTATGGCGATATTCAGGGCAAAAGCAGTCTTTCCCATACCGGGTCTCGCGCCTATTAAAATCAAATTCCCCGGATTCATGCCCACAAGCACATTGTCAATCCCCGAAAATCCGGACGAGAGCCCTCTCGCGGCTTCTTTGTCTGTCTGAAGATTATGGACATTGGCGAAAACGTCAACCAGTATATTTCTCACATGGACAAAATCCTGCGTTATCCTGCCCTGCGCGAGGGCAAAAATCATCTGTGCAGCCCGGTCTATTATAATATCTGAATTAGACGCGTCTTCATGCGCCATTTTTATCATCTCGTGCGAGATGCTTATTAATTTTCGCCTCAGAGATTTTTCTTTGACGATCGCCGCGTATTCTTTTATATTCGCGATAACCGGGACGTTATCCGACAGTCTCATCAGATATTCTTTTGTACTGTTCCGGATTGCGTCTCCTGAGCCTGAGCGCGAACTTTTAGAAACTATATCTTCAAGCAGCGTAACTAAATCAAGCGACCGGTTTTTAAGATATAAATTAGTTATAGAATCGTAAATCTCCCTGTGATTATCTAAATAAAAATCATCAACTGATAGAGTCTCGGCGATTTCTTCATAGATTTCAGGAGAAATTAAAACAGCCCCCAAAACAGACTGCTCGGCATCCAAAGAATACGGTATTTTTTTTATGTCATATTCAGACGATATAAAATTATTGTCGGAATTATTAGAACTATTGTTATTATTACTGTTAAAATTAGAGTAACTGCCCAATTTTAAAACTTCCCCTTTTATCTATTATTTATTATCCGTCACCACAACAGTGAGACTTGCGGTTATTTCGGGATATACTTTTATTTCGACAGTATAAGTCCCGAAAGATTTTATATGCTCGTCAAGATTTATTTTGCGTTTGTCTATATCTATATTCTCCTGCTTTTTTAATTCTTCTGCAATATTAGATGTAGTGACAGAGCCATATAATTTACCGTCAGGGGTAGAAGTCGAAGCGATTTTTAATATAGTTCTCGAAAGCCTCTCGCCCAAGTCTTTCGCGTTTTGTTTTTCAGCCTCGATTTTGTGAAGCTCGGCCTCTTTTTTTGTTTTGACTTCGTTTACGGCTTTTGCGTCGGCTATAACAGCAAGACTTCTCGGAAACAAAAAATTTCTCGCATAGCCGTCCGAGACGTTTATAATCTCGCCTTTTTTGCCCTGACCTTTTACATCTTCTTTAAGCAAAACTTTCATCCTGATAAATTCTCCTAACTTTATTTTTAGTTTTGGTTATTATATACTTAACTTATTTTCACTATTTAATTTTAAAATTTTTATCCAGTCAATAGAGCCGTCTTCCAAAAAATATGTATTTAAAAATTCGCGGTTGAATTTATTTATTACTTTTGAATATTCTTTGTTGAAATCTTCGCTATATCTTATTTTATTATCTATAATTTCTAAATCTATGCTATATATCCCGACCTGCGAAGCAAATATTGCAAGTTTCCCCCAAAATTCAACTAAAATATTTTCTTCATGGGACATCAAATCGGAATTGATGAGAGTCTTTATTAATCCTTCACTTGTCTGTATATTTTTAGCTTTATATAAATATATATTTTCCCTTTTCAAAATATCAGTTAATTTCAATTTATTCAGATAATCAAACCTGTTTTGGTTTAAGTCAGAAATATTGACGTTTATAAACTCCTGTAATTCATTTTTATCCATATTCTTTTTTTCTGCCATTTCTTATTAAAAATAATATATTTATTTCATATAACGCATATTATAACATCGTTTTTCAAATCCAAGAGATTCCCAAAATGAAATTCCGGTTTTGTTCCATGAATAAACATCTAAATCAATTTCTTGAATATTAAGATAGATAAGCAATTCGTGAAATGCTTGTTTTCCATATCCCTTACGGCGTACATCACGGCAAATAAAGAATTGCCGCAAATATACGGGAGTTTTCGTCATATTACATAGAGCGTATCCTATAACATTTTCATTGCGATAAAATAGAAATGCCTTATAGCTGGAATTAATAAAATCTTTCATGCGTTTTTCTAATTGTTTTAGGTTTAAATTTGTTTCTGCCTTTTCATCTTCAATTAATTGCTGATTCATTTTAGCCAGCAACGAAACATTTTCAGAAGAACAGTCGCCGCAAATAATTTTATTCAAGTATTCATTCACTCTGCAATCCTCTGTTTATTAAAGTTTTATTTTTATTTTAATTTGCGTCAAAATATTCGTCTATCGTCTTTTTGAGCAAAATTAATACGTCTTTAAGACTCGCGTTTCTCACCTGCGCCCCCGCAAATTCAAAATGCCCGCCTCCGCCAAACGCCTCCAAAATTATCTGCACGTTTACTTTTCCAAGCGAACGCGCCGAAATATGAACCGTATCTTCTATTTTAAATATAACAAATGACGCCGTGATTCCGTCTATTCCCAGCATTCTTTCGGCGGCTTTAGCTCCGGCAGTTTTATCTGTGACAGTCAATTCTTCCTCTACTACTGATATAGCGATTATATTCCTGTAAGTTATAGCGTTTAATTCAAAACGCGCTTCTTTAGTGAATTCTTCGACGTTTGTCTTGACCACCATAGCCTGAGCCTCTGATGTGTCGGCCCCTTCGCCCCTCAGATATAATGCCGCCGAAAAAGTTCTCGTACCGGTTTTGCGGGAAAAATTCTTAGTGTCCAGAAATATTCCCGCCAGAAGAAGCTCGGCCTCTTCTTTTAAAAGCGCGCCCGGGGCAAGCGATTGCTCGAGTATTTCCGCGACAAGCTCGGACGCGGAAGAAGCCGCAGGCTCGATATAAAATATCTCCGGTTCTTTTTCGTATTCTATAGTTTTTCTGTGATGGTCGATAACCGCGCATTTATAAACGTTTTTGTAAACTGCCTCTGATTCAAAATACTGCGGGTTATTTACGTCTGTGACGACAACTAAAGTCTCTCCCGTAATTTTATCCAGCGCGGCAGGCTCGTCTGTAAAAATATCTTTATATTCTTCCAGCCCCCTCAGTTTTGCGAATGCAGGTTTTATATTCGGGTCGTGGATATTTACTATTATATTGACTTCACAGTTGAAAGACATAGCGAAACGGGCTATGCCCACGCATGAGCCTATACTGTCGTTGTCTGCGAATTTATGCCCCATAATCAAAACATTCGAACTGTTTTGCATATACTCCGCAAGTTCGCCCGCTATGACTCTCGATCTGACTTTTATTCTTTTTTGCACAGTTTTTGTTTTACCGCCGAAAAACTCAGTAGAAGACAATCCCTTGACCACTACCTGATCTCCGCCCCTTTGCAGTGCCAAATCAAGCGCGTGGCGCGCCGCGGCTTCTTTTTCAAAAAGGCTGCCCGTTATATTTGAAACGCCGCCCGAAATAGTTACAGGCATATCGAGTTCCTCTATTTTTATATCCCTGACTGAATCCAGAATGCCGAACTTTGATTTCGTAAAATTTTTTAAATCCCTGTTCTCAAAAAAACAAAGATATTTGTCTTTGCTGTATTCTTTTATGACCCCGCCGCAATTCCCGATAAATTCATTCAGCAAATCAGATACCGCTCCCGACGCGTTCCTGTATTTGTCCTGCATTTTCTGGTTTGTCTCGTCAAGATTGTCTATCATAAAATAAGCGGCTACAGGGTCTTTCATTTCAGTTTCTGTTTTTAAGTATTCAAACTCTGACATATCAGTAAAAACAAATATATTCAGTTCGTTTACTTCCGGAGACACTACCGAATTTATTTTATACACAGCAACCCTGAAAGATTTGCCGTTTATAAAAATATTTACGGGAGACAAATTTTCGGGTTTATCAGGTTTTGCCATGCTTTTTGTGCCGTCTGAATTTTCATAAAATTTTTCGACCGATATTTGATTTCCCGAAACCGCAGAAATATTTTTCCATAAAAGCCCGCCGCTGTCCTCCTGCGGCAGATACTCGACAGCCGACCCGTTATGCCATAAAATATAGCCTTTCTGTTCAGTTATCAAAATAGGAAAAGCGAAATCATATATCAAATCAAGCGTCATATTTTCAATCAGAGGCTTTAAATCTCCCGCGCCTTTTTTTTTGATTTTAGGACTTTTATCCGGTCCTCCCAAAACAATAACTATCAGAGTCAGAATAATATCTACAGCAAATATTATTAACGCCAGTTTTATTGATTTATCATAATCTTCAAGAGTTTTAGAAAACCAGAAGAAAGCCAAAACCAATAAAACGCAGAAAAAATTAACGACAAAACGCAAAAAGCTTCTGTGTTCCGATATATATTTTTTCAACCTGCCATTAGATTTAGGTTTCATAAACGTTCACCAGTTTTTAAAGTTTAAATATAAAATATTGTTTATGAAGCTATTATATCACATACAAAACAAACATACAATTAAATTTATAATCTTCTTTTTTAAAATTTTTAAAATTTTTTATAACAAAATAAGAAAAGTAAGCGTACCCGTCGCGAGACGGACTATAACCCACCCGTAAACACTTACTTTAAATTTACATTAACATTAGATTTTCTTTTTCAAAACCACCGGTTTATTTTATAAATAACTATACTATACATAAATATAATCTAATTTATAATTTATAATCAGTCGATATAATCATCATCGTCGTCGTCATTTTCATCGCCGAGCAAAGCTTTTTTTGCTTTATCCAACACTTTTTTTATTGAGTCTATCAGAGCAGCGTACAATCCCACCGCCATTAAAACAGAAGCGGCGGCGTATAATATAAAAATTATAGCCGAAGGGAAAATAAAAGCGAACATAATCGCGGCTGCTATCAGCATAACCGGAAAAATACGGGCTTTTTCTTTGAAAATCCTGTCGTATGTAAAATAAATTCCCATCAGACAAAAACCGGGCGCGAGAATATATATCAAATTTGTCAGAACTATCGACGGCAGGATATTATCTTTTTTTGAAAACAGAAGCGCAAAAAACAAAGCGGCTATCATGATTATTGCCGACACAACAGAAATATTAACCCGCCAGTATTTATTTTTTATTTTTTTCCTGCCCGGATTTGCCATAGGTATAAAAATATTATACGCCGACTTGAAAAGCGACGTTGACAAATACGCGATAAGCGCGCTGTATATTATAAAACAAGCCGGTATTATAGCTTTAAAATTCATCACAAGCTCTTTTACATAGATTTCAGTAAGATACGCCGCCTGAGCCGTTTCTTCAGATACTGTTCCTCCCGAAGATTTCGCAAGCAACGCAGTATATTGGCTTATAAAAGATTCTACGCCGTCGTTTAATGCCCTGTCAATTTCAGAAGTCAGCGCAATCATTCCGGAATAAAACGTTCCTGTGGCCATCATAAAAGAAAGCGCGAGCATCAGAAAATAAAATACCACCAGAACAACCGTGATTAAAACAGTGATCTGGGTTCTGGTTTTTTTGTTTTTTGCGTTTCTTAACCCGAAATAAATAATAGACCCGATAATCACGTATATAAGGCTTTCAAACGAACCTGTTATATTACCGTTTATTGTGAAAGTTATAGCAAAACTCGCAATCCCCGAAATAAATATCACGCCCGGATTTGTGAGAAACAAAACGCACGCAAACAAAGCTGAAGCCGCAATAACGCAGATTAAGCCTGTCAAATCATTAACCAGCGCGCCGCCGCTTATAACCGAAAGAAAAACAGCCGCCGCAGTCAGGACAAAAGCCTCGATTACATAGATTATATTATTGTTTTTTAACTTCTTTAATTTTTTTAACTTTTTTTCTTTTTTATTCGTTTTATTCACAGTCATAACTTAATATTATGCCTCCCCGTTAATTGCCCGCTATTTATTATACCGGGATTTTAAAAATATAATACAATTAAAACAAGCGCGTTTAAATTTGCGAAAATTTTGCTTTGGATTTGTAACTTTTTTATATTTTAATTATTTTATCTTGTTATACTCAGGAAAAATGTTGTATAATATATAAATTAATATATAAATTTGTCGAAGGAGATTATAAAATAATATGCTGAATTTAAAAAAATCCGGGAAATTTGCCGGAATCGACGGCCCGCTTGTATGCGTCGTGATGGACGGAATTGGGATCGCCGGAGAAAACGCGGGGAACGCGGTTTATCTTGCGAATACTCCCGTTCTTGACGGTCTAAATAATAATTATCCTGTGAGAAAACTCAAGGCTCACGGTACCGCAGTCGGTTTGCCGTCTGACGAAGATATGGGAAACTCCGAAGTCGGACATAACGCGATGGGTTCGGGTCAGGTTTTCGCTCAGGGGTGCAAACTTGTAACTGAATCTATCGAATCGGGCGCAATGTTTAAGTCAAAAACTTGGTGTGAATTGCGCGATAACTGTCTGTCAGGCAATTCGGCTTTACATTTTATCGGGTTATTATCCGACGCGAACGTCCACTCGAATTTAGATCACTTATATTCTATGATAAGACAGGCCAAATCAGAGGGGATAAAAAAAGTCAGGATTCACGTATTATTGGACGGGCGAGACGTGCCGCCTATGTCGGGGGTTATTTACGTGGAAAAATTCGAGCGCTTTCTCGCCGGACTTAACTCTGATGATTTCGACGCGAGAATCGCTTCCGGCGGCGGACGCATGAGCATAACTATGGACAGGTACGAAGCCGACTGGAAAATGGTCGAAAGGGGCTGGCATATTCACGTTCTCGGCGACGGCAGGCTTTTTGAGTCCGCAGTCGAAGCGATAAATACAATCAGAAAAGAAACAAATAACGTAAACGACCAGCCGTTAGACCCTTTTGTAATTGCTGAAAACGGCGAGCCGATTGGAAAAATCACAGACGGCGACAGCGTCGTATTATTTAATTTCAGGGGCGACAGGGCAATCGAGATTTCAAAAGCGTTTGACTCAGGGGACGAGTTTGACAAATTCGACAGGATAAAAAAGCCTGATATATTATACGCGGGTATGCTCGAATATGACGGGGATTTGCACATTCCAAAAAAATATCTTGTTGATCCCCCCGAAATAACCGGCACGCTCGGCGAATATCTCGCAAATGAAAAAATAACCCAGCTTGCAGTTTCAGAAACTCAGAAATTCGGCCATGTGACTTATTTCTGGAACGGCAACAGGAGCGGAAAATTCGATGAAAATACAGAGACATATATAGAAATAAAATCAGATATAGTACCGTTTGAGCAGCGCCCGTGGATGAAAGCGGCTGAAATAACCGATATACTCGTCGAAGAAATTAAAAGCGGCAAATATAAATTTATCAGGGCGAATTTTCCCAACGGCGATATGGTCGGCCACACGGGAAATCTCGACGCTACTATAATCGGGGTCGAGACAGTCGATTTGCAGCTTGCGAGAATTTTAAAAGCAGTAGAAGAAGCCGGGGGCGTTTTAATAATCACGGCCGATCACGGCAACGCCGATGAAATGTTTGAGATTGACAAAAAGACAAACGCTCTGGCTGTAGACAAAAACGGAAAATTCAATTCAAGGACGGCGCACACGTTAAATCCCGTGCCGTGTATATTTATTGACGATTTTTATAAAAATAAATATACTGTAAAGCAAAAAGACTTTCAGTTATCCAATTTGGCGGCGACGTTCGTAAATTTATTAGGATACGATGCGCCGGATTCATGGGATGAAAGCATGATTGAGTTTATATAATGCGATTTTGCAGGGAACGCCGGGGGCGGCGTTCCCTACAGATTAAATTCCGTATGTTATTTATATAAAAACTTGATTATTTTTTGGGGAGTGTAGGGAACGACCACAGTTAAGTTCACCCGCGAACCTGCTGTTTGATTCACTTTTGCGACCCTATGCAGCCGCCCCTACTAAGATGAAAGCTTATTTGATTTTTGCCGTCTCTGCTGACGGTGACGGCTTCTTATCCTATCCTCCATTTTCCGATGGAGAAAGAACCGTTCTTTTTGCCCGGTTTCTTTTTCATGATCTGACCGAGCGTGAATAATTTATCTGAATTAAATATCCTCACGGCAACCGTGAGCAGTATCGCGACAAATATCGCCTGATATATCGCTCCGAAGATAAGCAGCGTGTAATTTTGCACGAATATATTTGTAAAGGCTGTGTACGTATGTGTAAACGGTATCGCATATACAAGAATTTTCGCAATCAGCGGCAATGTGTTTATATCAAGAAACATCGATAAGAAATACGGTATCATTACGGCAAATATAATCGGGATAAGATATGCCTGAAGCGATTTAATATCTTCTATCATCATGCCTATAAGCAGTGAAATCGCAAGCCCGCATAAAACTGACAAAAACAACTGCACGCCAACTATAGCCAGAGTAGTAATATTAAACGTTATGCCGAATGTTTCAAGAGTTGCGGCAAATCCTTCGGGATATATATCGCCGCCGGCCATACTGCCCATAAAATTATTATTGGATATACTGAACACGACGGCGTATATTATAGCGTAAATCGCCGCTGCCAGAACTTTAGCGAGCAGCACAGACATTCGGTTCATCGGGGCGGTCATAAGTGTCTCAAGGGTTTTGTCTGTTTTTTCGTTCACTATAGAGCCCGCTATCATCTGGGAAGCCATCATTAATATAAGCATTATTATTATAGGTATAAACATTGTCTGTGAGGAAACATAACTTAAAACCATAGTCGCGTTTACTTTTTCGGTTTTACTGTTTAAATAAGTATAATCGTTGGAATATACCGGATAGTTTATATAATTTATATCTATGCTTGGGTCGCCGCCGTATAAATCAAACAATTCCCGCGTTAAAACAGAATTTATCGAGCCTATAGCAGTCTGCGCCGAAGCACCGGCGATCATCGAAGTCAATCCAAATGAATCTATCGACGAATACGCGTCAATGGAAACGTATTCTCCCGCCCTGAGTTTTGCGTCAAGACCTTCAGGTATCACGATAAGCGACTGGATTTTTATTTCCTCGCCGTTTAAATTATAAGTTTCAAGTTCGGTCATCGCTTCTTCCGGGTTTGACGATTTCGGGATTATCGGGGTTATTCCCCTTGTCGGCAGATTGACGTAAATATAATCTGAAAGCTCGGACTTGTCGTAATCTATAAATCCTATCATTGAATTTTTAGAAACGGTTATCTCAACTTCAGAAGTTTGTCCGCTCTGGTCGGTTTGTTCTGACTGGATTGTGACTGTGTCGTCGCTTATCAGAGAGGGCATCATATTTCCCAGAAAGTAAAAAAGGACAAATATTAATACAAGAGGAAACAAAGTCTGGACAGTTATAAGGTCTTTCAATTCTTTTTTAAATATTACAAAAAATTTATTCTTCACGGCTGCCCTCGACCTCCTTTACGCATTTTACAAATACTTCTTCAAGATTTTGAGCCTCGTATTTTTCTTTTAGTTCTTTAGGCGTGCCGATTGCGTAAATTATACCTTTGTCGATTATGGCGACCCTGTCAGAGACATAGTCTATTTCAAGCATGTTGTGGCTCGATAAAAGCACGCTCATTCCGGTTTCTGTGAGCGATTTTATAAAATTTCTGACTTCCAGCCCGTTGATTATATCAAGTCCGCTTGTGGGTTCGTCTAATATCGCGAGCTTCGGCCTTGTCATGACTGCTCGTGCAATTAACAGCTTTCTCATCATGCCTTTGCTGTAAGTTTTGATTTTATCATAAATCGCGTCGCCGAGTGAAGAACAGACAGAAACTGCGTAATCTACTGACTTTTTTTGTTCTTCGGCTGAATTTGTGCATAACTCCGCCATGAATTTAAGATAATTTATGCCGGTCATATTTTTATAAGCTCCGGCTTCATCGGGAAGATATGTTAATAGTTCTCTGGCTTTCGCGGGATTTTTTTTAACGTCTATGTCTCCGAGGAGAATCTGGCCGTCGTTTATTTCTATAAGCGTTGAAATCATTCTTAATGTAGTGGTTTTACCCGCTCCGTTAGGTCCTATGAGCGCGAAGATTTCACCTTCGCCGACTTCAAACGAAATGCCCTTGACGGCTTCTTTTTTGCCGTATGATTTTTTTACGTTTTTGATTTCAAGCAATTTTGGCAATAATATCACTCCTAAAATTTATAAAAATAATATTGTTATTTTTGTGTATTTATTTATGCTCTGTCAAGGCAAAACACTTTACGGTTTATTAAAATTTGACAAGGTATTTACCTTTACAATGAATAAAATATATCGCGAAACACTCGGAGAACTCACGATGGTAAATTATATTTACTCATGGTAAATATAATTTACTCGACTGTATAATAATATAATATACTAAATTTATTATAAAGTCAAGGGATTTTTGGAAAAATAACAAATTATACAAAAAATTTTCAATATTTCACCTATAATTAACAAAAAAAATCATTGACTTTTGCAGAATGAGTATGTTATAATAAAATTTGCTGCTTAATGTCTGCCAAAATTTTATTATTTTATATATTTTTTGCATTTAATTATATATATATAATTAAATGATATGAAAATAAAAAATATTTAAGAATCGGCACGCAAAAAAATACAGACCGGATAATAACGCGGAGGAATTAATTAAAATGAAAAAGAGTATAATAACTTTTGCCCTTGTGATAGTGTCTATTTTATGCCTGCTCTCGATAGCGGTTTTTGGGATCAGGGTGTGGGGAATACCGGGAGTTTTTGACGAAGGGGGGATAAGGCTGGGACTTGACCTTGCCGGAGGGTCGGCTATTTTATATGAGGCTGACACAAATGAAACGCCTTCGCGCGATGAAATTAATTCGGCTGTGGCAATGATACAGGGACGCTTAGATATGCTCAATTATTCTGAAGCCACAGTTGCGGCAAGCGGAATAAACCAGATTCTCGTTGAGATACCCGGAATATCAGACCCCGAAGAAGCGGTAAAAATGCTTGGCGCAAACGCAGTTCTTGAATTCAGGGATTCTGACGGAAATATAGTGATGGACGGAAAAGATATAGAAAGCGCGGTAGCGTCTTTCGGCGACGCGAGAGGCTACGGGAACGAATATTTTATAAGCTTAAAACTTAGACCCGAAGCTGTTTCAAAATGGGCGGAAGCTACGAGAATTGCGGCGGCAAAATCTTCGACAAGCGAAAATTATATTGCGATATATCTCGACGACAATCTTATGATGAGGCCTTCGGTTGAAAAAGAGTTAAACACCGATAGCTGCATGATAACGGGAGGATATGACAGGGCCGGCGCTGAATATTACGCGGGGATAATCTCGGCGGGGCAGCTGCCTTTTGCGTTAAAAGACGTCCAGTTGACCGCTACGGGCCCTATGCTTGGGGAAAAATCGCTTGAGACAAGTCTTATAGCCGGACTTATAGGCATAATTTTAGTAATGATTTTTATGACGGTTTATTACAGGCTCCCGGGATTTATCGCATCGATAGCACTTGTTGCTTATATTGCGATAATTGGCGTTACTCTTGTTATAACGCAGGCGAATTTATCCCTGCCGGGAATTGCGGGAATTATTTTATCCGTAGGTATGGCAGTTGACGCTAACGTAATAATATTTGAAAGAGTCAAAGAAGAACTAAGGAGCGGGAAGACTATAAAAGCATCGGTAAGCGGAGGATTTCACAGAGCGTTTACGGCTATTGTGGATTCTAATATAACTACGCTAATCGCGGCCGTCGTACTCTGGATTTTCGGCTCCGGGCCTATTATCGGATTTGCGGTGACTTTATTTATGGGCGTTATTATATCGATGTTTACGGCGATAACGGTGACAAGATGGCTGCTGAACCAGATTGTCCGTATGAATATAACTAACGGCAGGCTTTACGGGCTTTAAAATAAAAACTATATATTTGTGGGGGCAGACTTAGTGTCTGCCCCTGATAAAATTTAAAAGGCGCGGGAAAATATTGTGAGTGAGAAATTTATATCCGGCAGGAATAATAATTTTATAACGGAAATATGCAAGTTAAAGCAAAAGAAATACAGAAACCAAACCGGGCTTTTTTATGTTGAGGGAATAAAACTTTTTAAAGAAGTTTTTAATTCGACATACAGAAAAAATATAAGATATATAATTATTTTAGAGGAATTTGCTTTTGATTTCTCGTTACCCAAGTTACCCCAAAATGCCTCAGTTGTGACCGTGACAAGCGAAGTTTATAAAAAGATCACGGACGAAGAAGCGTTTCAGGGAGTTATGTGCGTTATTGAAAAGCCGGGGGAAGATATAATATTATCATACGAAAAACCGGTGATTATATTAAATTCAGTAAGAGACCCCGGAAATGTCGGCACTGTTATAAGAACTGCAAACGCGGTTTGCGGTATTGATATTATTTTATCAGAAGACTGCGCGGACATATATTCAGGAAAAACACAGAGGGCCGCAATGGGTGCGGTTTTCCGGCAGAATATAAAAATAAGTAAAAATATAGAAACAGATATTGCAAATCTCAAAAAAAACGGATATAATATATTTGCTGCGCATCTGGATAAAAATTCCCGTTCGATAGACGAAGTTGAATTTAATTCAAAAACAGCAGTGGTTTTCGGTAACGAGGGAAACGGTATTGACGGGGGAATTGTGAGTATATGCGATGAAAAAATAATTATACCGATAAATCAGAACAGTGAATCGTTGAATGTATCGGTCGCGGCGGCGATTGTTTTGTGGGAGATGAGAAAAGGGATGGAATTGAAATAATTAATTAAAAACAGGAGAATGAAAAAAATGGGCGGAGATTTATATTATATATGGCTGGCTCTCGCTTGCGGCGCGGGAAGCGCGGCGCCGCAGAAACTTTTGGGTATATTTGAAACAGCCGAAAAAATATATTCGGCTGAAAAAGATGAATTAAAAGAAAAATGCGATTTAATAGATATGGAAGAAAGCATTTTTGACAGGCTGTGCAACAAAGATACGGCGGATGCCGAAAAAATACTTGAGTTTTGCGCGAAAAATAATGTGTCTGTATTAAACTGCGACAGCAAATTATATCCTAAGCGGCTGAGAAGCGTAAGGGCTTTTCCGGTTGTTTTGTATTATAAAGGTAAACTGCCGGATATAGACGATAATTTATGCATAGCGATGGTCGGCACAAGAAAAATGACGGATTACGGAAAAAAGACTGCTTATGAATTAGCGAGGGAGCTTGCGTCGTGCGGGGCAATTATAGTGAGCGGCATGGCCGAAGGTATTGATTCTGCGTCTCATAAAGGCTGTTTGATTGCGGGAGGTTTTACTGTTGCTGTTTTCGGGTGCGGTATAGACAGGGTTTATCCGTTGGAAAATAAAAACCTAATGGATAAAATTATAGAAAAAGGGCTGGTTATGACAGAATATCCCCCGGGAACTGAGCCTAAGGGATTTCACTTCCCGGTCAGGAACAGGATAATAAGCGGATTATCTCAGGCTGTTCTTGTGGTCGAGGCGGATTTTAGGAGCGGGGCGTTGATCACGGCTAAAACAGCGTTGTTTCAGGGCCGGGAATTATACGCCGTACCCGGCAATATAAACGCCCATAACAGCAGGGGTGCAAACAGTTTACTTAAAGACCAGGCAGGGATAGTGACTGAGGCTTATGATATTTTATCTGAATACGAGCATATTTACAGTCACAGGATAAATATCGAAAACACATGGTTTTATAAAAATAAAAGCAGTTATTATGAAAATAAAGAAAGCAAAGAGAATAAAAAAGACAGGAATTATAATAAAAAAATCGTAAATAAATTATCGGACAAAATCAAATCGCAAAACACGGGAATTAAAAAAGAAGAAGATAAAATAAATCAGGAAAATAAACCGGAAGTCAGCCTTTCGGAAAAGCTTTCGGCCCTGAAAATAATTCTAAACGATACGGAACTCAGGGTTTTCGAGGCGTTTCACGCAAAAAGAAACGAAAAACTTCACGCTAATGATATAGAGACCGGAATGACAATATCCGAAGTAATGAATACTCTCACTTTTCTTGAACTTTACGGAATAATAACGTCCCTTCCGGGAGATTATTATAAAATAAGCGACAGTTTCCTGAGCCTTTAAATCAAATAAATAAAATCGCGGGAACGCGCGTTGCGCGTTCGTATAAAATATATAAAAATAATAAACAGCGGAGGATTTTGATAATAAAATTATGAAAAATATAGTTATAATGGAATCGCCGGCAAAAGCGAACACGGTAAAAGGTTATCTGGGAAGCAATTATAAAGTTATAGCGTCAAAAGGGCACGTCCGGGATTTGCCAAAAAGCAAGCTTGGGGTTGACGTTGAAAATAATTTTCAAGTCCGGTATATAAATATGCGGGACAAGGGCGATATAATTAAAGATTTGAAAAAAGAAACTAAAGGCGCGGAAAATATATTTCTGGCGACAGACCCGGACAGAGAGGGCGAAGCCATAGCATGGCATTTAGCCGCAATTCTGGGGATCGAAACCGACAAGGCAAAACGTATATCGTTTAACGAAATCACAAAAACGGCAGTCAAAAACGGCATAAAAAGCCCTCGTCCTTTAGATATGAATCTCGTTGACGCCCAGCAGGCAAGAAGAATAATAGACAGGCTCGTTGGTTATAAAATCAGCCCGTTTTTATGGAAAAACGTAAAAAGCGGATTATCTGCCGGGCGCGTGCAGTCTGTCGCGACGCGGCTTATTGTAGACAGGGAAGAGGAGATACGCTGCTTCAAGCCCGAAGAATACTGGAATATAGTCGCCGACTTGTTTAATTCACAGAACAAAAACTTCGAGGCAAGATTTTTCGGAAACGAAAAAGGCAGGATTAATCTTGCAGGCGAACAAGAGACGAATAAAATTTTAAATGATCTCAAAGGCGCGGAATATATTGTCAAAAATATTAAAAAAGGAGTGAGATATAAAGCTCCCGCACCGCCTTTTACTACGGCGACTCTGCTGCAGGAGGCAAATAAAAAATTTAATTTCCAGTCAAGCAGGACAACAAGAGCCGCGCAGGAATTATACGAAGGGATAAATCTCGGAGGGAAAACCGGAGTTCAGGGGCTTATAACTTATATGAGAACGGATTCTGTGAGGATATCAGACGAGGCGAGAGAAGGCGCGAAAGAATATATATTAGACAAATACGGCGAAAAGTTTTATCCGGAATCCCCGAAAGAATATAAAACAAACGAAAAAAACGCGCAGGACGCGCATGAAGCCATACGCCCTTCGCACATGAAAGATTATGATCCCGAAATTATAAAAAAATCTCTCTCTCAGGATCAGTATAAAATATATAAATTAATTTGGGAAAGATTTCTCGCAAGCCAGATGCAATCGGCTGTTCTGGATACTGTCAACGCAGATATAATTGCTAACGGGTATATATTTAAAGCCTCGGGATATACGATCAAATTCCCCGGATATTTAGCTATATATGAAGAAATTTTAGACGAAAGCGATAAAAAAAGCGACAAAGACAATTTTGATAATTCAGATAATTTTGACAGCAAAGAAAAAAAACTGCCTGAATTGAACGACGGCGAAAAACTCGGTTTTAATAAATTGACGCATACGCAAAATTTCACGCAGCCCCCGTTCAGATATACAGAAGCAACTCTTATTAAAACATTAAAAGAACAGGGCATAGGCAGGCCGAGTACTTACGCGCCGACTCTTACGACTATATTGCAGCGGGGATATGTCGAGCGGGAGGGCAAAGCGTTAAAGCCCACTCTGTTGGGCGAAATTACGACAAATGTCATGAAGAATAATTTTCAGGATATAGTAAATTACGGGTTCACGGCTAAAATGGAAGAGGATTTCGACGAGATAGAAGACGGCAGGGTTGATTATATAAGCGTATTGGATAAATTTTATGTGGGTTTCAGCAAAAGCCTTGACGAGGCTGAAATAAACATAGGAAAAGAAGAGATAGTCGTCCCCGACGCTGAAATAGATTATTTATGCGAAAACTGCGGCAAAAAATTAATAGTCAAAAACGGCAGATTCGGGAAGTTTGCCGCTTGTCCGAGTTATCCCGAATGCAAATTTACTATGCCGCTGGACAAAGACGGCAATATAATAAAAAAAGAAGAAAAAGCAGAAGTCCAGAAAACTGATATAAAATGCGATTTATGCGGTGAATTCATGGTTATAAGAAGAGGAAGGTACGGGAATTTTTACGCCTGTTCGAATTATCCTAAGTGCAAAAACACAAAGCCTATAAACGATGAGATAGAAAACGCAAACTGTCCGGTATGCGGCGCGAAAATACTGAGGAAACGCGGCAAAAACAAGATGTATTTTTATTCCTGCGAAAAATATCCGGAGTGCAAATTTTCAGTCTGGGACATGCCTGTAAAAGAAAAATGCCCGAAGTGCGGCGGTCTTATGCTGCATAAAAAAGGCAAGGATTTTGTTTATTGCTATAACAAAGAAAGCTGCGGTTATCAGGAAAAACGGGAGATGCCAGAGAAAGACAGACAGGAAACGGAAGAATAAATATATATTTAACAGGAGGAAATTATAATGGAATTTACAGTAAAATTTACATGGTACGATGACGAAAAGATTTGGCTTGCGACATCGTCCTGCGACAAGTTTGCTTTGACTTTAGACCATGGCTCGTTTGACGCGCTGCTTGAAAGAGTGAAAATCGCCATGGGTGATATAGCAGAAAATGAACTTGGCTATAGCGGCGAAATTAAAATAAAACTTGAGATAGAACGTATAGTTAGTATGAATGTGGAGGTTTCCGCGTAATGGCTGATTATACAAAACAAGTATTGGATATATTGTCTGAACATGGCTGTTATTTTCTTCGACGCGGGAAAGGTTCGCATAAAATGTGGTATAGCCCTATTAACAACAGGGCGTTTACCGTTGTTGATAAAATTGAAAACAGACATACTGCAAACGGCATATTAAAAGACGCGGGAGTGAATCAGAAAGTATAAGAAAAATTTTAATTGCGTAAAAAATTTATATTAGTCGGAGGTATAACTTTATGAAGGAAAAAATTCTTAGTTATATGATTAGTGGAATAGTTTATTTTTTGGTAAGTATTTTATTTCAAGTTATATCTAACAGAGAAATAGATATTCTTTGGATTACCATTGAATCTGTAATATGGTTGGTTCTTTTTGCGTTAATAACGGAAATAATTTCGAAGATAACTAAGAAGAAATGACCGAAAATAAGCATTAGTGGAAGCGAGGAACAAAAAACATAGATAGTATAAACATAACAGGCGCGGGACTTGCGGGGTGCGAGGCGGCGTGGCAGATTGCGGTACGCGGGATTAAAGTAAAACTGTTTGAAATGAAGCCAATTAAATTTTCTCCCGCTCATTCAAATAAAAATTTCGCCGAGCTTGTCTGCTCTAACTCGTTCAAAGCGCAGAATATCGAAAACGCTACGGGACTTTTAAAAAAAGAGCTTGAAATAGGCGGCAGTTTAATTATCGAAGCGGCGTATAAAACTCAGGTGCCTGCAGGCGGGGCTTTGGCGGTTGACAGGGATAAATTTTCAGAATATATCACAGATAAAATAAAATCAAACGAAAATATAGAGATCATAACCGGCGAAGTCGGAAAAATAAACAAAGATAAAATTAATATAATCGCGACGGGCCCTTTGACTTCTGAGATTTTGCAGGATGAAATAAAATCTATTATAGGCGGGGATTATTTATATTTTTTCGACGCCGCCGCGCCGATAGTGAGCGTTGACTCTATAGATTTTGAAAGCGCGTTTTACGCTTCGAGATATGACAAGGGCGAAAAAGATTATATAAACTGCCCTATGACAAAAGAAGAATATGAAATGTTCTATAAAGAATTAATCTCAGCCGAAACGGTAAAACTTCACGGATTTGAGCGTGAATATATAGAAAAAAACGTGTTTGAGGGCTGTATGCCGGTCGAAACTGCGGCAAAAAGGGGAGAAGAAACTTTATTGTTCGGTTGCATGAAGCCTGTGGGGATTAAAGATCCCAAAACCGGGAAACAGCCGTATGCCGTAGTGCAGTTAAGGCAGGACAACAGCGAGAAAACTATGTATAATATAGTTGGGTTCCAGACTAATCTTATGTTTCCGGAACAAAAAAGGGTGTTTTGTTTAATCCCGGCGTTAAAAAACTGCGAATTTTTAAGATACGGGGTAATGCACAGAAACACTTTTATAAATTCGCCGGAACTTCTGGATTGTTGTTATAATTTAAAAAAATATAAAAATATATATTTCGCCGGGCAAATCACAGGGACAGAGGGATATATATGTTCGGCAGCGTCTGGATTTGCCGCCGGGGTCGCAGTTGCGGAGAGGGTATTAAACGTTGAGAATCCAACGGTTTTCCCAAGATTTACGGCGATTGGCGCGTTGGCGTATTATATAAGCGACGAAAGCGTGAATAATTTTCAGCCCATGGGGATAAATTTCGGAATAATCGAAAGTTCCAAAGGAAAAGAAAAAATAAAGGGCGGAAAAAGATTTATCAAACAGAGAACGGCTGAAATCGCTCTCGAATACATGAAACTTTGGAGAAATTCGCAAAAATATCTTGAAAAATTTGAGTGAATGTGGTATAATTAAAATGAAAGCTGGTGATAAGATGAATTCTATATTAATAAACTTTAATAAAAAAATGGATATAAATAAAGTATACGACCAACTTAAAAAACTTTATCCCGATACGGATATTATAAAATATAATGACGAATTTGGCGACTTGTTGCTTGCAAGCGAAAGCAGCCTTGATTTTTGGAATAACGATGTAGATGACGAGGTATGGAATAATGCCTGAACAAAGTGAAATCATTCTCATTAATATACCATTCAGCGATTTAAAATCAACTAAAAGGCGACCGGTTGTTGTAATATCGAAAAATGAATATAACAATAAACAAAATGATATAATTGTCGCCGCAATAACAAGTAATATCACGTCAAAAGATTATACGGTAGAATTTGATAATGATGATATGAAGCAGGGAACTCTCCCGAAAAAATCGTGTGTACGCGCAGATAAGATATATTCTTTGGACAAAAGCTTGATAATTAAAAAATTCGGCGTTGTTTCGGATGATATTATGGCAAAAACAATAAACATGATTTCCGAAGTTTTGTCAAAACCCGAAATTAATGAAAAGCAAATGTCATCATGCGTAAGGTCAATTAATTCGGGAAATGAAAATCATTGCAAATGTACTTTTACAGATTGCGATAAATGGGGAAAATGTTGCTCATGCGTATTATT
Organism: Oscillospiraceae bacterium; assembly: GCA_009783265.1. GTDB lineage: Bacteria > Bacillota > Clostridia > Oscillospirales > WRJC01 > WRJC01. The sequence continues at coordinate 166,084 of WRHM01000003.1, read as the reverse complement.
TCATCGCACAAAAGGCGGATTGCCGGGTTGTTTTTTTACTGAAGCAGCCGAAAAGACAGGAAACAGAGATGTTGATTATTTTATAAAAAATGTAGGCGTGCCATTAAAAGAAACCAATTAAGCATTATTTGTAAATATATAAAAACCGAAACGGAAGATTGTGAAAAATGAAAATAATTTTAGACGCTATGGGCGGCGATAACGCGCCGTTTGAAACAGTCAAAGGCGCGGCTCTCGCAGTCGATGAACTTGACGTGCAGTTGATTTTAGTCGGCGACAGAGAAAAAATAAATCATATAACCGAAGAAAATAATTTATCTTTAAAAAATATAGAAATAGTACATACCGATAAAATTTTAGCAATGGAAGATGATCCGATTTCGGTTATAAAATCAAATAAAGACTCGTCTATGGGCGTTTGTTTCAGAATGTTTGCCGACGACAAAGACGATGAGATCGCGGCAATGGTTTCAGCCGGAAATACCGGCGCGCTTGTGGCAGGTTCGACTCTGATAATAAAACGCATAAGCGATATAAAAAGGCCGGCACTTGCAATGGTGCTGCCGTTTGAGAGAAAAACGCTGCTGATAGACGTCGGCGCAAATTCGGATATAAAAGCCGAGTATCTGAAGCAGTTTGGGTTTATGGGGTCTATCTATATGAAAAAAATATTCGGCATAGAATCCCCGACGGTCGGACTCGCAAATATCGGCGAGGAAAAAACCAAAGGAACGGCTGAGCATGTCGAGGCTTATAAATTATTGTCTGAGACAAAAACTATAAATTTTATAGGCAATATCGAGGGCAGGGATATACCCATCAGGTGCAGTGATGTTCTAGTCACGGACGGCTTTACGGGGAATATAATTTTAAAACTGACTGAGGGTTTTGGTATCTTTATGTTTAATAAATTAAAATCTATGCTTTCCCGCGATATTTTTACAAAAATTTCTGCGGCTTTGCTTAAAGATTCACTTAGGGGATTCAAAAAATCTTTTGACCCGTCAGAGTACGGCGGCACGCCGTTTCTGGGTGTTCGCAGACCAGTCATCAAAGCTCACGGGAGTTCTGACGCTAAAGCCATAAAAAACGCGATACGGCAGGCTAAATTCTGCGCTGAAACAAAATTAGTCGAAGAAATAGAAATGCAGAGCAGGATCAATAAATAATACAAAGGTAACAAATAAAAATGGAAAAAGAAAAAATCGCACAAAATACAAAACACAATAAAAATTTGAATAATAATAAAAATGATGAAAAACAAGTCAGGAATTTCGCAAAAAAAATAGGATACGAATATAAAAATATTTCTTTTCTTACAACAGCTCTGACTCATTCGTCATATTCAAACGAAATGAAATCAAAAGGGATAAAGTCTGAATGCAACGAGAGGCTGGAATTTTTAGGGGACGCCGTTTTATCTTTGATTACGTCAGAGTATATATATTTAAAGCTCAGGGACTGCAAAGAGGGCGAGCTTACGCGTATCAGGGCGACTGTCGTATGCGAGGATTCTTTGTTTAGGTTCGCGGAATCTATAAATCTCGGGGCGGCTTTATTTCTGGGACACGGGGAAATAATATCGAACGGCAGAAACAGAAAATCAACTCTTGCCGACGCTTTTGAAGCTGTTTTAGGTTCGATTTTTCTCGACGGCGGGCTTGAAGCGGCGAAAAAATATTTATTTAAATTTATATTAAAGCCAATCGACGATATAGTAAACGAAGGTGATATAAAAGACTATAAAAGTCTTTTGCAGCAAATAATCCAGCAAAACAACGGCGAAGTTTTAGAATATGTTCTTATCAATGAAAGCGGGCCCGCGCACGAGAAGATTTTTGAAGTACACGCAAAATTGAACAATAATATAATCGGCGAGGGAAAAGGCAAGTCGAAAAAATCGGCTGAGCAGAATGCCGCTAAAGAAGCGATAATTTTGTTCGGGTATTAAGCGCGATGAGAAAGCATTATAATATACCCGTATTTATCACGCATTCAGGATGTAGAAACGATTGCGTATTCTGTAATCAGAAGATAATAACAGGGCAGAGCGAAAGCTCAGGGGAAAAAGAGATAAGAGAGACAATCGAAAAATTTATTGATATTATTTATAAAAATATTGACCGTATTGACGATAATTATAATAATTCTGTCGGTACGGAAATCGCTTTTTTCGGAGGTTCATTTACCGGGCTTGAAAAATCCCAGATGATAAAATTTTTAGAAATCGCAAATGAATATATCGAAAAACATAAAATAATAAACGGTATAAGGATTTCTACGCGGCCTGATTATATTTCCCGGGAAATAACAGATATTTTGCTGAAATATAACGTAAAATCAATAGAACTGGGAATCCAGAGCATGTTTGACGAAGTTTTAAATGCGTGCAAAAGAGGCTGCACTGTTGAAAACACGAAAAAGGCATGTGAAATTATTAAATCTTCGGGAATAAACTTAACCGGGCAGATGATGCTCGGACTGCCGGGATCGAACAGGGAAAGAGATATAAAAACGGCTGAAGAACTTGTAAATCTCGGAATTGATTCGTCGAGAATATACCCGACTGTTATATTGCGGGACACACAGCTTTATAATATGTATAAATCAAATAAATACGAGCCTTTGAGCCTTGACGAGGCAATATTCAGAGCAAAAAAAATAAAAAATATTTTTGATTTTAATAAAATAGAAATTTTAAGAATGGGACTTTGTTCGTCTGATATAAATAACTCGGATATTATCGCCGGAGCGTATCACCCCGCATTCGGCGAACTCGTGGAAAGCGAGATTATATATGATAAAATAGTTGATGAGATAAGCGGTTACAACCCCCGACTCTGCGGAGCCACCCCCTTCTCCAGGGGGCAAAAGAAAGAAGCTTATAACCCCAGCCCCCTTCTCAGAAGGGGGTGCCGTCCGCAGACGGCGGGGGTTGCAATAATTATACGCGCAAACAAAAAAAACATGTCAAAAGTTATGGGGCATAAGAAAAAAAATATAAGCAAGCTTAAAGAAAAATTTAATTTTAAAAATATAAAAATTATTGAAGATAATAATATAAATTTATATAAAATAGAGATAACGGAGAATTAAAAGTGTATTTAAAAACTGTGGAATTAAACGGGTTTAAATCATTCCCGGCGAAAACGTCGATAAATTTCGAGCGGGGAATCACGGCTATCATCGGGCCTAACGGCAGCGGGAAATCAAATATATCTGACGCTGTCAGGTGGGTATTCGGGGAAATGTCGTCTAAAATTCTGAGGGGCTCAAGAATGGAGGACGTTATTTTCGGCGGCACAAAAGAAATCAAACCATCGAGTTTTGCGAGGGTTTCTCTTATTATCGACAATTCTGATAAACTTGTGGACTGCGATTACAGCGAAATAAAAATAACCCGGCAATTAGCAAGATCGGGTGAAAGCGGATATTTTATCAACGACAAGAGCGTAAGATTAAAAGATATATATGAATTATTTTTAAATACGGGAGTTGGCAGAGAAGGCTATTCTATAATAGGGCAGGGGAGGATAGCTGAGCTTATATCTAAAAAGAGCGAGGACCGCAGGAGTATTTTTGAAGAGGCGTCCGGCATTTCAAAATACAGGTACAAAAAATCCGAAGCCGAAAAAAAATTATTTGACGTAAGGGATAATTTAACCAGAGTCAAAGATATTATTTTTGAGATAGAGGGACGGATCGAGCCGTTAAAACTCGAATCTGAAAAAGCGAAAAAATATCTTGATTTATACGACAGAAAAAAAGCCCTTGAAATATACGTCTGGGTAAATTCTATTGAAAAGATGCAGACGGAATTTGAAAAAATAATAGGCGATTATGAAATCTCTAAATTTAATTTCGAAAGCGCGGATGCGCAAATTAATAAATTAAACGAAAAAACAGAAAATTTATATAATAAAATTCAGGCGATAAGACGTGATTATGAGATCGGAAAAAACGAAAATTTTGAGATTCAGAAAAATATAGCGGGCAAAAAAGCGGATATTGTTATAATGCAAAACGATATTGCCAAAATTAAAGACGATATAGAATTTAATTCGTATGATTTTGAGAAACATAAAATTGAAATAATTAATCTCGACAAAGAAATCGCGGACAAAACTGATATTATAGATAAAATTAACGCGGAATATAAAACTCTTGAAATGGAAATAGAGGACATAGAGTCATACTCTGAGCATATAGATTTAAAAATCTCTGAGCAAAACAGTAAAACCGAAGAGATAAATAATATAATATTTGATTTAAATTCTGAAATAAACGCGCTTAAAATAAAAATTTCTGAAAATAACGCTGAAATCAAGCATATTCTTGAGAGAAAAGAAATGCTTGCGGCGGATATTGAAAAAATCGCGGAAATTAAAGAAAAAAACAAGAGCGATTTAAAAAACTTAAATTCCAGAAAAAAGTCTATTGAAACCGCAAAAGAAAAAACAATAATAGAATCTGAGGAAACAGAAAATAAAATAAAAGAATTGCAAAAAAACGAAAAAGCACAGCGAAAAGAATATGATATTTTATATTTAGAGCGCGAAAAAAACGGGCAGTATATCCAGTCGCTCACTTATATATACGATAATTTAGAAGGCTATCCCGAAAGCGTCAAAAGCGTTATAAAAGGCAATCTTAAAGGCGTAAACGGCACTGTCGCGCAGCTTATCGAAGCCGAAGAAAAATATGCTCCTGCAATCGAGACTGCACTGGGGGTTAATTTGCAGAATATAATCGTCGACGACGAAAATTCGGCGAAAGACGCAATAAAATATTTAAAGACAAATAATCTGGGGCGCGCTACGTTTTATCCTGTTTCGATTATAAAAGGCAGGTTTATAGAGAGAGACAAGCTTGATTATCTGCGCAGGAACAATAATGCTTCGGGATTTATTGACACAGGGAGCAATTTAGTAAAATGCGATTCAAGGTACGAAAATATAATAAAATACCTGCTTGGCAGGACTATAATCTGCGATAATATAAATAATGCGGCAAAAATCGCCGAAAAAACAGGATATATGTATAAAATAGTCACGCTTGACAGTCAGGTCATAAACGCAGGCGGCTCTTTTACCGGAGGTTCTACGGTTAAAAAAAGTTCGCTTTTATCAAGTAAAAACGAAATAGAAAATCTCAAAAAGAGAAATTCAGATATTGACGCAACGCAAAAAAAACTACAGAAAGAAATAGATTTAACGCTTGATAATATAACAAAACTTTCAGAGCAGGATAAAATTTTAAAAGAAAAATTAAACGCGCATGTTTCGGATTTATATAATATCGATTCAGAGATAAAATTAAAACTTTCGGCTCTGGATCTAAACGAAAATCAAATAAATTCAGAATCGAATGAAAGAGAATTAAAAGCAAACGAGGAACTTTCGGCGCTGCAGAATAAAAAAAATTATGAGAAAAAACTTTCGGAAACCATAGCGCAATTTGAGCAATATTCGCAGATTTTAAACGAACATAAATCCGGGATAAAGAAGACAGCCGAAGAAAAAGAAATAGCCCTGATGAATATAAACCAGAAAAAATTGTTTTTGTCAAGTATATTAAATAATATAAACATAGAAAACGAAAGGCTTGAGAATTTAAACAGGGCAAAGATAAGCTTAAAAACGCAAAACGACAGGTTATCGTCTCAGAATCAGGAGAAAAAGCAAAATTTAACTTCTGCCGAGAATAATATAAAAATAAACCGGAATGAAATAAAAGAACTTGAAAATAAATCTAAAGAACTTGATGTTTTATTGGCCGGATACGAGAACAGCAGAAACGAACTCGAAAAAGAAGACGTAGATTCAAGAAACAGCATCAAAGAAAAAAGCCACGAGAGAGAAACGCTTTTCAGGGAGACTACAAAACTCGAAGCAAAGAAAAACGAAAAAGAAAAAGAACACGACGATATAATTAATAAATTATGGGAAGAATACGAACTTACTTTTTCAGAGGCAAAAGAAATAGTGAATTTCACTAATATAGTAGCAGCAGATAATAACGGCAAAGCGATTAATGTTCAAAGGGAACTCTCAAAAATAAAATCCGAAATAAAAGAACTCGGCAACGTAAACGTGAACGCGATAGACGAATACAAAGAACTCAGCGAAAGATATGATTTTATGACGACACAGTCGGCAGATCTGGGTAATTCTCTTGATTCTTTGCAAAAAATAATAGATAATCTCGAAATTGAGATGAAAAATGTTTTTTCTAATTCTATGGTACAGATAAATGAAAACTTCAAAGAAGTTTTTGCCGAGCTTTTCGGCGGCGGAACGGCGAGAATAATTTATCTGGACCCTGATAACGTACTTGAAAGCGAACTTGAAATAGAAGTCCAGCCTCCCGGCAAAAACGTGAAGCATATATCTCTTTTATCAGGAGGGGAACAGGCATTTGTCGCGATTGCTTTATATTTCGCGCTGCTTAAAATAAACCCCGCGCCTTTTTGCGTGCTCGATGAGATAGAAACGGCACTGGACGAAGTAAACGTAGACAGGTTCGCGGCTTATTTAAAAAGATACGCTGAAAATACGCAGTTTATAATAATTTCACACAGGCGAGGCACAATGGAAATCGCAAACAGGCTTTACGGGATAACTATGCAGGACAAAGGCATTTCGAAATATCTCGCGCTTGATATAAATGAAGTGGAGAGAAAGATTAAAAAGATTGGGGCGTTAAAATAAATTTATGGGATTATTTGATAAATTAAAACAGGGGCTAAAAAAAACCAAAGATACAGTTATAGGACAAGTCAATAATATTCTTAAGGCATTTGTTAGAATCGACGAGGATTTATTAGACGAACTTGAAGAAATATTAATAGCGTCTGACGTTGGCGTAAATACAGCGTCTGAAATAATAGAGCGTTTGCGCGGAGAAATAAAAGAACGCAGATTATCGGACGGCAATGAAGTAAAAAACGTACTTCAGGAAATAATAGAAGAGATAATCGGCGACAACGAGGGTTTAATTCTTGAATCAAATCAATCGAATAAAATAAATCAAATAAAGCCGTCGGTGATTCTTGTTATAGGAGTAAACGGAGCGGGAAAAACTACGTCTATTGGCAAACTCGCGGATATTCTGCGCCGCGATAAAAAAACCGTTACAGTCGCCGCCGCCGATACTTTCAGGGCCGCCGCGATAGAACAGCTCGAAGTCTGGACTGAGCGCGCCGGGGTTGATATTATAAAACATCAGGAAGGATCAGATCCCGCCGCCGTTGTTTATGACGCCATACAGTCGTGCAAGAGCAAAAAAACCGACGTTTTAATAATTGATACTGCGGGAAGATTGCACAACAAAAAAAATCTCATGGACGAACTTGCGAAAATATCGCGCGTGATTAACCGTGAAATTCCGGAAGCAAGCGTCGAGACTCTGCTTGTGCTTGACGCTACGACGGGTCAGAACGCGGTAAATCAGGCGCGTGAATTTAAAAATTCGGCGAATATAACGGGAATAATTTTAACTAAACTCGACAGTTCGTCAAAAGGCGGAATTGTAATATCAGTGCGGCGCGAGCTTGGCATACCGATAAAATTTATCGGGGTAGGGGAGAAAATAGACGATCTGGATAATTTCGACGGTAAAGAGTTTGCGAGGGCATTGTTCGATTGATTTTGGAAATTATATTGGGGGAAATAATGTGTCGTATAAATCAATAGATTTTATGCAAAATCTGTTATCTGAAACTATTTTTTCGCATACTGAGTCGCCAAAAAAAGCAGCCGGCAGGGCTTTGGGTACTATGGTTGAGATTATCGGCTTTTATCTTATCAAAGCTTGGGGACACGAATATAGAACGGCAATAGAAAAACCGTTGTCTGAATATGCTAATCAGGATATAACGCATAATGTAGAATTTACTTTTCACCACAACAAGCTGATAAAAATTTTGGAGATGCCGCAAATTGCCGCAGTTTCGTCAACTTGGATTTATAATAACGCAAATTTGCCGGAAAATTTCCAAAAATCAAAAACGACAAGAAATTTAATAAAAGACGGCGTGATAAAAAACGCCTGCACGATTGCCTATTCTGATACGTCGTTTTGTAACGCTTATTATTCCGGCGATAAAAAGCGCGTTTTTATATATGAACTATCCAATAAGCCGTTTGCGATGTTTGAATGTAAGCGCGTCGGAATAGAAGAGGGCGCAAAAAAGGGTCCGCAAACGATAGAAAAAGCGAAACAGGGCTCATACGTTGCGCGAACGGTATCGTCGATTCAACGGATAAGATTAAGCGACGGCAGAATTGGCGGAGTTATAGAAAACAACGGGAAATTTTGTTTTTATGACGATTATAACGCTCTTATTAAAAAAGCTGTTTTTGAACATGAGACAGAACTGCTCGCCGATTTTATCCTTACGGTAGGGATTGTAAGCAATCACGGGAATTGGTTCACTTCCGGCAATCAAAACAAGGAAATGAAAGTTTTGTCTCAATCATATGATTGGCTGCTTTTTCTCACAGACGAGGGGTTATCCGCTTTTATTGAAGACATAATAATAAATAGCAATAATGATTTTCAGGCGGTAAAGAACGCTTTTGAAATGAGTTACGAAAAAGGAAAGAAAATAAACAGGTTTACAAAAACTACTATGGATTATGAAGCTGATATAGTTTTAACAAAATATTTTAACGAGAACATAAAAGAAATTGAATCATGGTTTAACATAATTGCGCCAAAAGAAAACGGTATTAAAGGATTAAACGATATGTTAATAGAGCTGGGAAAATAAGGGGGATGAAAGATGTCGGCAGGCAGACAGGCAATAACTGTTAATAAAGACTGGTGTACGCCCCAAAAATACGTTGACGCGGTAAAACGCGTATGGGGCGGTAAAATTGATTTAGACCCGTGTTCGAGTATATATTCGGTAGTAAATGCCGAAACAGAGTTTTTACTTCCGGAAAAGGACGGTTTACTTGAAGAATGGGATTATCCCACAATATATGTTAATCCGCCTTATGGAAACGATAAAGAACGGGGTACCGCCATTAGGGACTGGTTCAAAAAAATATCGGTCACGTATAAAAAATTCAATAATGAAATTATCGCATTAGTTCCGGTTGCCACAAATACTTCGCATTGGAAAAAATATGTGTACCCGATCGCAGGCGCAATATGCTTTTTATATGATACGCGGCTTAAATTTATTATTGGAGGGACTGACGACAATAAAGGAGCTCCGATGTCTTGCTGCGTTATATATTATGGAAACAACCCGACTTCTTTTATGAAAGAGTTTTCATCATTCGGAGCCGCTTTGACTTTTAACGGAATACTGTTCCCCGCGCCGATAATCGAACATGAGTATGAACAAATTGATTTTTATAATATTATATAAAACAAAAAGGCGGTTGGTGAAATTTCATGCAAAAAACAAAGATAGTGTTCGCGTCGAATAACGCGAATAAAATCAAAGAAATGAATTATCTGATAAATAAAAATTTAAGTAAATTTGAAATAAATTTGCTAAGTGTAAACGATGTCGGCTTTACAGATGAGATAATCGAGAACGGCACTACTTTTGAAGAAAACGCAGCAATAAAAGCCCGCGCGGTTTTTGAGAAAACAGGTATGATATGCTTCGGCGACGATTCGGGTTTATGCGTGGATTATTTAAACGGCGCGCCGGGTATATATTCGTCAAGATACGCGAGCGTCGCGGGTAAAAAAGTTTCAAATCATGAACAGATAGAAAAATTATTAAGCGAATTAAAAAACGTTCCGGACGATAAAAGAACGGCGCATTTTTACTGCGCGATTTATTGTGTTATAAATAAAAATACAAGTTTCTGCGTTTCGGGAAAATGCGAAGGGTTTATCATGCGTGAAAAAACCGGAGAAAACGGATTTGGTTATGATCCTGTGTTTTATTATCCGCCGGAAAAGAAAACTTTCGCGCAGCTATCTGAGACAGAAAAAAATAAAATCAGCCACAGGGGGGTGGCGGCGGAACAATTCGCGAAAAAAATCGTCAAATATATTATATAAATTTAAGAAAGGCAAAAAATATAATGCTTACAAGCAAACAGAGGGCTAAATTAAAATCAACGGGCGCAAAAACTGACGCTTTATATCAAATGGGGAAAAACGAAATCGACGAAGATTATATAATCCAGATAAATTCTGCGCTCGACGCGAAAGAACTGATAAAAATAAAAATTCTTGAAACTGCCCTGTACACTGCAAAAGAAGCCGCTTTTAAACTCGCGGAAAGAACTGACAGCGAGGTAGTTCAAGTCATCGGCTCAAAAGTTTTATTATACAGAAAGTCGCGCAAAGCCGAAAAACGCGAACTGTCGAAAATTATTGAAAAATTATAGAACGCTCTTGAAAATGGGGAGAGGGATTTCTTAAAGGGGGAACGGATGGTTCCCTCCTTTAAGGCAATTTTTTTGCTACTTTTTTGTTTGATTACAAAAAAGTAGATATAGATTTCACAAATGTCTATTAAAATTATTAAAAAATTAATGAAATCTTTATAATAAAAAAAATTTACTGTGATATAATTGATGTAAATAAAAAGGAGTACGGGTTTTATTATATGAATAAAATCGGCGTTTTCGGCGGAACGTTTAATCCGGTTCACAAAGGGCACGAGATTATCTCAGTTGAATTTTATAATAAATTTAATCTTGATAAACTTTTGATCATCCCGTCGAATATTCCGCCGCACAAGCCGGGCGACGCAAATATTTTGCCTGAAAGCCGGCTGGAAATGTGCAAAATCTGTTTTGGCAAGTATAAAAATCTAAATAATTATAATATAGAAGTTTCTGATATCGAAATAAAAAAAGACGGCGTGAGCTATACTTTTGATACTATTAAAGCGCTTCGCGAAATATATCCCGAAGATATAATATATTTTTTAGCCGGTTCGGATATGTTTTTATATCTCGAATACTGGCACAGATATACGGAACTTCTCGGAATGTGCGTTTTTGCCGTCGCTTTGAGGAATGATTCGGATATAACTCAAGTACTAAAAAAACGCGAAATTTTAATAAGCCGGGGATATAAAATTGAACTTTTGGGAAATAACGCGTTTGAAATTTCTTCGACTGAGATCAGGGAAAAAATAAAAAACGGCGATTTTGATAATTTACCTGATTATTTAAGCCCTGAAGTTATAAATTATATAAAAGAAAGAAAAATTTATGTTTTGCAATAAAGATAATATAAATTGGGACGATTTTGATGGGCTTCGCGCGCTTGTAAAATCTCTTGTGAAAGAAAAAAGATACACGCATATTCTCGGGGTTGAAGAAGAAGCCGTAAAAATCGCGGAGATATATAACTGCGGCGATGAATTTATAAAAAAGCTTAAATCCGCGGCGATATTACACGATATTACAAAAGAGTTTGGCGTTGAAAAATATTTCGAAATTCTTGAAAGTTATAATATAATTCTTTCGGAAGACGAAAAAAAGGCAGAATGGTCGCTTCACGCCAAGACAGGGGCGTATATCGCTAAATTCGAGTTTGGCGCAGACGATATAATTTTTAACGCGATATATAATCATACAGATATAAGCGATTTGTCGAAATTTCCGGATTTATTCAACAAAATTCTTCATTTGGCCGACTGGATAGAGCCAAACAGGGAGGACCAGCGGTGCATTGAAGTCCGCGAATATTTTTACTCAAAAATAGAAAAAGCCGAAACCCTCGAACAAAAGTATAAAATTCTTGACGAAACGATATTTGACTTTGTTTATAATATATAATAAAAAATAATGGTGTTAAAATATGAATAAATATAAAGTCCGCGAACTGCCCGGAAGCAGTAATAATAAAGGGCGAAATAAAAACAGTAAAAACAAAAGCAAAAAGAAATCCGGTAAGGTTTTAACCGCCGGAAGAATCGTTCTGCTTACGTTTTTGTCATTGATATTCGTGTTTTTTTTAGCGGTAAATATATTTTTATATGTTTACAAGCCGCCAATAGACGATACGCCGTTTTTTGATATTGAGGGCGATTTAGAATTTATGGCAGGCATTGACGAGGACGGCGACGAAATACCCCCGGGGGTGGATATGTCAAAAGACAGAAACAGCGACTGCTATACTTTTCTGATACTCGGGCTCGACGGCGAAGGCGGCGGCAGATTTGTAGGACGTACTGATAATATGATGCTTGCCATGTTTAACGTAAAAGAAAACACGATTTCTATTTTGAATATACCCAGAGACACGTATGTAGGAATAAATTATGCCGATACCGCCATAATGAACGGTGTTTACCCCAGAGGGCGCATAAACGCGTCAAAAAACGGCAAAAGAGGTGATGAAGCATCGGTAGATGGGATAAAATATCTTTGCGGCGTGATAAAAAACACTTTCGGAATCCCGGTTAATTATTATGTTATGATAGATTTAGACGGCTTTAAATTGCTTGTCGATAAAATCGGCGGGGTTGATTTTGCCGTGCCTTTAAGAATGAAATACGACGATCCATATCAGAATCTGCATATAGATCTGCAGCCGGGGTTACAGCCTTTAGACGGCAAAAAAGCCGAACAGGTCATAAGATTCAGACACGGTAATATATATGCAAACGGCAGCAGAGAACCTAATTATTACGATATAGGCTATCCCGGCGAGGATATAGGCAGAATACAAACTCAGCAGAGGTTTATAGCGGCAGTATTGAAAAAAATGCTCAGCAAACCGGACGTAAACACAATAAAAGGTCTGTTTGAAGTAGGCTCTGATTATATGCTCACGAATATATCTCTTGCCAACGCCGGCTGGTTCGCGGCAAAAGTCGCCGGCGTCAAACTTGAAAATATACGCACTCACACAGTTCCGAGCGAGTGGTTAACCTCCGTAGGGAGGCTTGAAGTGTATAAAGCTGAAACTATGGAAATAATAAACAAATATTATAACCCGTATAAAAAAGACATACCCGAAACTAATTTTAATATTTACGACAAAGATTTATTGAATTATACGGGATATAAATCGGAAATAAACATAGACGGCGAAACTATGAACAATTTAATTAAATAAAAAAAATATATATTATTTATATATATTTAAGAAAGGAATTTTTATTTTAATGGATATAGACGGCGAAAAAATAAATAACGTAAATAATTCTGAAAATATAAAAAAAGAAGAAATCAAATATATCGAGATAAAACCCGGACAGCTTGAACAGTCAAAAAATCTGGCAGAAAAAATAAGTATAATTTTAGACGACAAAAAAGCCAAAAGCGTAAAAATAATCGAGACTAACAAACAGACTATTATAGCCGATTATTTTGTTATAGCGACTGGAACTTCATCAACGCATATCAGGTCGCTTGCCGGAGAGGTTGAGTTTCAGCTAAAAGAAAAATTTAATACAGCGCCTTCAAGAATAAGCGGCCATTCGAGCACAGACTGGATAATACTTGATTATGATTCTGTTCTCGCGCATATTTTCAACAGCGAGGCGAGGGATTATTATAAACTCGAAAAGCTCTGGGGCGACGGCGAAAGCGTGAATGTGGACGAACTGTTGAATTTAGAGAGAAACGATAAAAATTAATAATAAAAAAAATCGGGCATATATTATATAATAAATATAATAATTCTAACGGCGGGATAAAAATATATATATGCCTGATTTTTTTAAAATGCCAGAAAAAGAAATAATTTTATTGTCTGCCGAAGTCGCGATTTTGCTCGCTGATAACTTAACTTCAGACCAGCAAAGCACGCTCGGGAATTTTTTGATGGCCGTTGGGCAGGATATTATATTGGCGGCGGGACAAAAGGCGATACGCGAAAAATATTTTGAAAATAAAAATACCGGAAACGAAGAAAAAAACCAAGCCAAAATAAATCAAAAATAATAAGGCGGCATATTGCCGCCCTAAATTTTATTTACGGAAAATTTTTATATATTTTATTTCATGAACCAGACAAGCATTTCGTTTCTGCCCCTGTTTGCCCACGAAGCATACGGAATAAGCGAAAGGCGTTTTTTCTCTTTTTTAAAAATATTCTCGGAATATAAAACGTCTGATTTTTCAGTTATAATTTCGCAGTCGCATGTTATTTTTATTATATTATTATCGTCGATTTGCGACTGTTCGCATTTATATTCGGGATTATCGCTTATTTTTACGGATTTTAAATAATCGCCGTTGTCGACGCCCTCGGCGCAATAAACTATCGGGCCGCGTTTAATCGCGATTCTTCCCGCGCAATAATGCACTTTGGGATTTGCATACAGTTCAACTACGGGCATTTCAAATTCAAGCGAGAATTGATCACATCCGGATTCAAAAGGATTTACTGCGATATATCTGTCGTTAGTAATATCATACCTGTCCGCGCCGCATTTAAAATTTTTATTCCAGTTCGGTATTCTCAAATATAACTCGAATTTTTTATCTGTTTCTTCTGTTTCTTGTGTTTCTACTGTTATATTTATTTTCCCGCTTCTCGGATAATCAGTCTCTTGGATTATTTTAACGCCGTTATACTCGAACACACTCGAATTATATAAATTCACGTAAATTTTATCGATTTCTTCATCGTCCTGATCGTCGCCGTCAACGTGATACATATACTGGCCAAGCGAGGATATAAGCCTGATAACGTTTGGCGGGCAGCATGAGCAGCCGAAATATTCGGGCCTTTCGTATTCGGGCGCAAACTGCGAATTGCGTATTTTCGTGAAATAATCTCTGCGTTCTGGGTGTACTTCTAAAGGATTGCAATAAAAAAACCTGTCGCCGTGAAGCGATATCCCCGATAAAACAGCGTTATACAACTGCAATTCTATTATATCTATGTATTTTTTTTCACCGGTCAGTAAATACATTCTGTCGCAGAAGAAAATCATAGCGATAGACGCGCACGTTTCTGTATACGCAAGCTCGTTTGGCAAATCATAATCGTAAGAAAACGCCTCTCCCGAATAATTTCCGCCGATTCCCCCGGTCACGTACATTCTTTTATTTATTATATTATCAAAAACAGTCTCACACGCTTTTTTAAGTTTCTCATCGTTAAATTCCCTCGCTATATCCGCCGCTCCCGAAAACATGTATAAACACCTGACAGCGTGCCCCTCAGCCGTCGCCTGTTCGACTACGGGCAAATGGTCCTGAGCGTAATTAGACGACGCCCAGCCGTCGTTTGTCTGTTTTTCACCGTCGATAGTTCCCCTTTTGTCAATAAAAAACTTACTTAAATCAAGATATTTTTTGTTTTTTGTCTCATGATATAATTTAACAAGCGCAAGCTCGATTTCTTCATGTCCGGGAGTTATATAATTTTTATCCCTGTAGGGGTCCGTGAAAACTTCGTATATATAATCGGCATATCTGCACATGGCGTTTAAAAACGCGTATTTTCCCGTCGCTTTTTTATATGCCACGGCTCCTTCTATAAGATGTCCGGCGCAGTATAACTCGTGATTATTCCTGTTTGTAAATCTGTTGGCAAGCTCAACGGTCTGATAATAACTGTTAAAATATCCCTCTGAAGTTTGCCCGCTCACCAAATCTTCTATTATAGAATCAATCAGGCTTTCAAGGTTCACGTCTCTCTTATGAATAAGAGTATAAGCCGCGCCCTCGATCCATTTTGCCACGTCGCTGTCCCAGAAAATATGAGGCTGGTTGGGCTGTTCGCTCCGCCATTTTAATTTAAACGCGTCGATCCTGCCGGTATTATAAAACTGCCTGTAAGTTGCGGGAATAGTAATTTGCCTGTTCATTTTTTGCTTTTCGTGAAAATATCCGCCGGTTATTTTCACGTTTTTTAATTCAACTTGTTTTGGCATAAATTCAAAGCTCCTTTTCAGATATAAATTATTATAATTCTTTCCGGTCACAAATCACTCACAAAACGGTCACAAAAAACAAATAGACAGAAAATTTTTTATTTTAATCAAAATCAACTATTTTGGCCAGTATATAATTAGACACAAACATTCCCTCGACAGATAACGCATAACCCGCGTCCGTTCGGACAATATGACCGCTTTCGATAAACGGCGCGATTTTATTATAATATAAATTATCGAAATCCATATAAAATAGTTTCGCAAATTTATTCTTGTCAATTCCGGATTTAAGCCTGAAATTTAGCATTATATATTCGCCGACTCTCTCGTTTGGCTTAATTTCAGTATGCTCGTCGAAAAGACTATATTTATCAAAATCAAACATGTCAACCCCTTGCAGTTCAGTCTCGCCGTAATTGAAATTTTTGATATATTCTTTTATATCTTTTTTAAACGAAAACCGGCAATTCGAAAAATAAGAATGCGCTCCCGTTCCCAATCCGATATATTCAGAGCAGGTCCAGTATTTTAAGTTATGCCTGCATTCATAGCCGGTTCTGGCGAAATTTGAGATTTCGTACTGATTATATCCGTTTTTTTCCAATAATTCACAGCACATAAAATACATCGTTTTTTCGTCGTCTTCGGACGGCAGATATTTTTGCAGTTTTTCGTGATTTTTATAAAATAAAGTATCCGGCTCAATTTTCAGGCCGTAGGCCGATATATGCGCGGGTTTTAATAATATAACTTTTTTTAAAGTTGCGTAAAAACTTTTTGGGGTTTGTCCGGGTATGCCGTACATAACGTCAACGCTTATATTCTTGAATCCCGCAGTTTTTGCATTTTCATAGCACTCTAAAAAATCATCATAATTATGTATGCGTGACAAAAACTGCAATTCTTTGCCGTCCACGCTCTGTAATCCTATGCTTAGTCTGTTCACTCCGGCTTTATATAATTTTTTTAGTCCCGGCAAATCAATCGTTTTAGGGTTTGCCTCAATCGTGAACTCCAGATTATGCGACAAACTAAATAATTTTTTTGCGTTTTTTATAACGTCTAAAAGCAAATTAATATCAATGCACGTCGGGGTTCCGCCGCCTATAAAAACAGAATCGATTAAATTATCTTTGGCAGGCAGGCTGTATTCTTTCATTTGTTTTATGAGCGCGCCGATATAAGCCTCGTGAGTTTTTTCCGTGGCTTTGACCGAATAAAAATCGCAGTATCCACATTTTGCCGCGCAAAACGGAATGTGTATATATAATCCTAAGTATTTCATTTGATATTATTGTCCTTTCATCACTCGTCAAACTTCAGCACAACCATAAACGGATTTTGATAACCTAACACCAATTTTCCATTATTAATCCGTTAATATTTGAATAATGCTTTGAATTGTTTGTTATAAATTTTCCGCCGTTTGATATGACAATCGACGCTATCAAAATATCTGCGTCCCCGATAGTTACGCCCTTTTTTCTTAAAGTCGCGTATATATCTGCGGCTTTCTGAATTGATACTTCTTCTAAATAAAATACTTTAATATTCGTTAAAAATTTGAAAAAATCTTGTTCTTTATTTTTATTACCTCTATATTTCAAGCCTTTAACAACTTCATAAACATTGACGCAAGTCAGGCAAATTTGATGTTGATTATCAACTTCTTCTTGTATTTTGTCACAAATTATAGGATTGCCTGTTAAAAAATATGACAGTATATCAGTATCAAGAAATATCATCATTTTCATATCTCCCTAAAGAAAAATTTTTCCTTTCAGCCATTATCTCGTCTAAATCTAACATGTCCCCATCTTTCCAAATCCCTGCAAAATCCATTATTCCAGCTTGCTCTTTTTTTACAGGTTCGATAAACGTAATGACTACTTCATAATTTTCTTTTACCGGGATTGGCTGCATAGGTTTAAAATTAATCCCGTCATATATAGCTTTTATCGCATACATAAATATTACCTCCATAATTTGTATAAATAATCGCTCACTCGTCAAACTTCAATACAGCCATAAACGCCTCTTTCGACACTTCGACCGAGCCTAACTGGCGCATTTTTTTCTTGCCCTCTTTCTGTTTTTCAAGCAGCTTTTTCTTTCTGGTTATATCGCCGCCGTAACACTTTGCCAAAACGTCTTTTCTCAATGCCCTCACAGTCTCCCTCGCGATAACTTTTCCCCCGATTGCCGCCTGTACAGGCACTTCAAATAATTGCCTCGGGATATTCTCTTTTAGCTTTTCAGTGATTTTACGCCCTCTCTCATAAGCTTTTTCAGCGTGGACGATAAAAGAGAAAGCGTCGATTATATCGCCGTTGAGCAATATATCAAGTTTTACAAGATTAGATATTTTATATCCCGCAAGTTCATAATCAAGCGATGCGTAACCTTTGCTCCTGCTCTTGATTGTGTCAAAAAAATCATATATTATCTCGTTTAACGGCAATTCATAATGAAGCTCTGTCCTGTTTGTGTCTATATAACGCATATCTTTAAATATACCTCGCCTGTCCTGACAGAGTTCCATAATACTGCCCACATATTCCGACGGGGTGATAATGCTCGCGTTTACTATAGGCTCCATAGCCGATTCTATTTCATCCGGCGCGGGATAATTTGTGGGGTTGTCTATCATGACAGTATCGCCGTTTTTTTTGTTTATATGATATATAACGCTTGGCGCAGTGACGATTATAGTTAAATCAAACTCCCGCTCTATTCTCTCCTGTATTATATCCATGTGCAAAAGCCCCAGAAATCCGCACCTGAACCCAAATCCCAGAGCAACCGACGTTTCAGGCTCAAAAGTCAAAGCGGCGTCGTTTAACTGCAATTTAAGCAAAGCGTCTCTTAAAGCATTATAATCTGCGCCGTCCGCAGGATAAATCCCCGAAAATACCATAGATACGGCTTTTTTGAATCCCGGTAAAGGCTCTACAGCTCCGTTTTCGGTTGACGTGACAGTATCTCCTACGCTTATCTCATTAAGATTTTTTATGCTCGCAGTTATATACCCGACTTCTCCGGCTGATAAATTGCCGGAATTTACGTATCCGTCAGGCTTGAGATACCCGACTTCGACCGCTTCATATTCTGTCCCGGTGTGCATCATTTTTATTTTATCGCTGATTTTTATTTTGCCGTCCATAATTCTTATATACACGATTACGCCTTTATAAGAATCATAATAAGAATCAAATATAAGCGCTTTCAGCGAATTATTTTCATCGCCTTTCGGCGCGGGAATATCAGCGACTATTTTTTCCATGACGCTCTCTATATTCAGCCCGGTTTTAGCCGAGACCAACGGCGCGTCCTCGGCTGGTATGCCGATTATTTCTTCTATTTCCCTGATTGCCCGTTCAGGCTCCGCGCTTATCAAATCTATTTTATTTACTACAGGCACGATTTCAAGATTATTATCGGCGGCAAGATAAGCGTTGGCAAGCGTCTGCGCCTGAATACCCTGCGACGCGTCAACAACTAATAAAGCCCCTTCGCACGCTTTAAGCGAGCGCGAAACTTCATAATTAAAATCAACGTGGCCGGGAGTGTCGATTAAATTAAATAAATACTCTTTCCCGTCTTTTCCGGTATAATTCAAACGCACGGCCCGGGCTTTAATAGTTATGCCCCGTTCTCTTTCGAGTTCCATGTTGTCTAATATCTGTTCTTCCATATCTCTTGACGCGACAGTATGCGTGAGTTCAAGAATCCTGTCGGCGAGTGTGCTTTTGCCGTGGTCGATATGGGCGATAATGCAAAAATTCCTGATGTTGTTTATATCCTGCATGAGTTAAAATATCCTTCCGATTGTTACAATAAATTATTTTTATATATTATACCAAAAATATATATTTTAATCAACAATATTCTTTTGATTTTTTTATAACTTTTTTATTATCAAGTTAGTTGATATAACCTAAGCGGTTATTGTCAAATATATTTTTATGATATATAATAAAATCACACAAAATTAATCCGGAGGAATTAATCATGAAACCGAACATAGGAGAAAATATAAAAAAACTGCGTAACGAAAAACAAGTCACGCAGGAACAACTTGCCGAGCATTTATGTATATCATATCAAGCCGTGAGCAAATGGGAAAACAACGTCACAACTCCCGATATATTTTTATTGCCCGCGATAGCCGAATATTTTGAAGTTCCGATCGACGAACTTTTCAAAGTCAACATGAAAGGCTATAAAAACAAAGCCCATAGACTTTTTGCTCTATATTGTTATAGCCACACAAAAGAAAATTTTGAAAAAGCAGATTCCGAATATGAAAAACTTATCGCCGAGAACAAAATAGATAAAGAAGATATGGCATGTTATGGGCAACTATATCAATTCCGCGCACAGGATTTTAATAAAAAAGCAGAGGAAATATATAATAAATCTATCGAAATGGGCGCGCAGATGGAAGGACAGTTACGCTATCTTTTAGCAACTCAGGGACGGCATAAAGAAAATATAGAAAAATATGAAGAACGGGTAAAAAATGACCCTGATAATGCGGTTAATTGGTACGGGCTTGCTTCTTCATACAGCGGGACTTACGGCGACGGCATAAATCCCGAAAAAGCGTTGGAGATAATCAAAAATGGTTTAGAAAAATTTCCGAACGACGCGTTGTTATTAAATCTTTACGGGGAAACATGCAGAGGGGTGAAAAGATACGACGAAGCAATTGAATATTTTAAAAAGTCCGTTGAACAAAAACCGGATATGGGCGATAATTATTATGGCATGGCTTTCACATATAATGAAATGGGAAAATATAAAGAATCAATATGGGCGTGGGAAGAAGTAATAGCGCTGCACGAACGGGTAATATTTAACGAGGAAGAAATTGAACTGGCAACAGAATGGCCAAAACGTGAAATCGCAAAATTACAGGGGTTTTTGAATCAATAGAACAAATCGCTATTTGAAAGAACACAGAAGAACTTACTCTTTACCCTCTTTGATTTAAAGAGGGTGCCGCCCGCAGGCGGCGGGTGTTTTTAAGAAACATCAAATTTAACAAAACACCCGTCACGCGGACTAAACGTAAACTTACAATAATTTACACAACATCTCGCGTGCCACCCTCTTTAAACTAAAGAGGGTATTAAGTGAGAACGCTATTTTGCATCGTTATTCAACATCAAAAAACAAAAACAGGGGCGGATAATTTAATCCGCCCCAAATCTTTTTATAAAAATATCTCTTACTCCTCGTCAGTCACGCCGTAATCGCCGAACATATTGCTGCCCGATATTATTGCGGTTTCTTCTTCTGTATCTTCGGAATCGCCGGCAAACATTTTTTCGCCGTATTCGTTTTCGTCGGCGTCTGAGTCGGATATATTGCCTGCGAAATCACTGTTGTCGTCAAAGCCGTCCTCATCGGAAAAACCGTCGTCGCCGTCAATTGTATCTTCGTCGTAAACGGCAGTCGTCCCCAACACTTTGGTAACAGGCTTTATAATATTCTGAAAAGATCCAAATTCTCCGGAGACATTCCTGTTCAAAGCAAATCTCTCGAAATTCCGCGTTTCTATATTTCTCGCTTCTTCGCTGGTGGATTCAACCACGCGAATATCCCTGTAAGACTGCAATCCCGTGCCTGCGGGAATAAGCTTGCCGATAATTACGTTCTCTTTCAGCCCTAAAAGTTCGTCCACTTTGCCTTTTATCGCCGCTTCCGTCAAAACTTTCGTCGTTTCCTGGAAAGAAGCTGCGGATAAAAACGATTCAGTTGAGAGAGAAGCCTTTGTTATGCCCAGTAAAACCGGAGAACATGAAGCGAACCGCAAAGTATCGTCCCCTGCGTCGATTAACTTCTGTATTCTCTCGTTTTCGTCCTCAAATTCGTTGCTGTCTACAAGAGAACCGTATAATAAAAGAGTGTCCCCGGTATCTTCTACCCTGACTTTTCTTGTCATCTGGCGGGCGATAACTTCTATATGCTTATCGTTTATCTCAACTGACTGGCCTCTGTAGACTCTTTGGATTTCTTTGATTATATAATTGTAAACCGCGTCGAGTCCTATGATTTTTGTTATATCTGCCGGCGCAAGGTCGCCCTCTGTGAGCGGCGCGCCTTTTTCAACGTAGTCGCCTATATCAACTAAAACTTTTATACCCATCGGCGAAGAATATATTTTTTCTTCTCCCGTTGAAGGATCGGTTATTGATATATGCCTGTTGCGTTTTACGTCCTGAATATTTACATATCCCGAAATTTCGCTGATTATCGCGGCTTTTTTCGGGCGGCGTGCCTCGAAAAGCTCTTCGACTCTCGGAAGCCCCTGAGTTATATCAGAACCGGCAACGCCGCCGCTCCTGAATGTTCTCATTGTGAGCTGCGTTCCCGGCTCGCCTATTGACTGAGCCGCTATAATTCCGACAGATTCGCCTATATTTACCGGTTTGCCCGTGGCCAGATCTGAGCCGTAACAATGTATGCACACTCCGCTGCGCGAACGGCATCTCAAAATAGAACGCACATAAATTTTTTCTATACCTGCGTCGATAATATCTTTTACGTGCTTTTCTAAGAGTATCACGTCGTCTTCGGCTATAACTTCTCCGGTTTCCGGGTGAACTATCTGGCCTATCGTATATCTTCCCAAAAGACGGTCCTTGAAAGGCTCAAGCACTTCGTTTCCGTCTTTTATTTCCGAAATCCACAAGCCTTCTTTTGTATGGCAGTTCTCTGAATGTATTATGACTTCCTGCGAAACGTCAACGAGGCGGCGGGTGAGATAACCTGAGTCAGCCGTTCTTAAAGCCGTGTCGGCAAGTCCTTTTCTTGCGCCCCTTGCCGCGATGAAATACTCTAATATATTAAGCCCTTCCCTGAAGTTTGACTTGATGGGAATTTCAATAGTTTGCCCGGTTGCCGAAAACATAAGTCCCCTCATTCCGGCAAGCTGTCTGAGCTGATTTAGTGAACCTCTCGCTCCTGAGTGAGACGTCATATATATTGGATTATCCCTGTGGAGATAAGCCTGCAAAGAAGCAGTGACGGCCTTTGTCGTATTTTCCCATGTTTCTACTACGTTTTTGTAGCGTTCGTCTTCTGTCAGCTCCCCCATAGCAAAAAAGTTATTGATTTCCTCGACTTTTTCTTCAGCGGCTTTTACGAGAGTATATTTTTCCGGCGGGATAGTCATATCAGAAACCGCAATCGTGATTGCGCCCTGGGTAGAATATTTGAATCCGAGATTTTTTATCTGGTCAAGAACAATCGCGGTTTTTGAAGTCCCGTGGCGTTTTATGCACCTGTCTACTATATCTTTAAGTTCTTTTGAAGTAGTCTCAAACGCAATTTCCAGATCGAGCATGTTAGATTCGTCCGTTCTGTCGGCATACCCCAAGTCCTGCGGCAGTATTTCATTAAATATAAATCTGCCAAGCGTCCCGTCGATAAGTTTTGAGTAAACTTTGCCGTCTATTTCCCCGGTCCTGTGTATTTTTATCGGGACATGCAGGCCTATATATCCGTTTTCGTAAGCCATCACGGCTTCGTCATAATCTTTGAAAATCTTGTCTTTGCCAATTTCATCGTCGCGTATCATAGTCAAATAATATGCGCCAAGAACTAAATCCTGCGACGGGACAGCGACTGCGTGACCGTCAACAGGTTTTAAAAGATTATTTGCCGAAAGCATTAAAAATCTTGCCTCAGCCTGAGCCTCCGCCGATAACGGCACGTGAACGGGCATCTGGTCTCCGTCGAAATCTGCGTTAAATGCCGAGCATACGAGCGGGTGAAGCTTAATTGCCTTACCCTCGACAAGAATCGGCTCAAATGCCTGAATAGATAATCTGTGCAGGGTAGGGGCTCTGTTTAACAACACCGGGTGTTCTGCGATTACGCTTTCAAGAGCATCCCATACAGCAGCGTTCATTCTCTCAACTTTTTTCTTCGCGTCTTTTATATTAGAAGCCCTGCCAGTTTCTACAAGACGTTTCATAACAAAGGGCTTAAATAATTCGAGAGCCATATCTTTAGGCAATCCGCACTGATATAATTTTAATTCAGGACCCACGACTATAACCGAACGCCCGGAATAATCTACGCGCTTACCCAGAAGATTCTGCCTGAAGCGTCCCTGTTTGCCCCTGAGAAGTTCAGATAAAGATTTCAACGGACGGTTATTCGGTCCGGTCACAGGCCGTCCCCTCCTGCCGTTGTCAATCAAAGCGTCAACGGCTTCCTGAAGCATTCTTTTTTCGTTTCGTATTATTATATCCGGAGCCGATAACTCCATAAGCCTTTTTAACCTGTTGTTTCTGTTTATTACCCGCCTGTATAAATCATTTAAATCAGAAGTCGCGAATTTTCCTCCGTCTAACTGGACCATAGGTCTCAGATCCGGAGGCACGACAGGCAAAACGTTTAATATCATCCATTCAGGCTTATTGCCGGATAGTCTAAACGCTTCAACAACTTCAAGCCTTTTTATTATTCTTATCTTTTTTTGTCCCGAAGCGGAGGAAAGTTCTTGTTTGAGTGCGGCAGAAAGCTCCTCAAGGTTGATGTTACGCAAAAGCTCTTTTATTGCCTCCGCGCCCATTCCCGCCTTAAAATTATCTTCGTAAGCCTCTTTCATATCCCTGTATTCGCGCTCGTTTAATAACTGTTTTGGCTCGAGCGAAGATTTACCGGGGTCGATTACTATATAATTCGCGAAATACAGCACTTTTTCCAACAAACGCGGGGAAATATCAAGAATAAGCCCCATTCTTGAGGGCAGCGTCCTGAAATACCAGATGTGCGAAACCGGGGCCGCGAGTTCTATATGCCCCATCCTTTCGCGCCTTACTTTATTTGTCGTAACTTCAACTCCGCATTTTTCGCAGGTTTTGCCTTTATATCTTATTCTCTTGTATTTTCCGCAGTGACATTCCCAGTCTTTCATCGGGCCAAAGATTTTTTCACAGAAAAGACCGTCGCGCTCAGGTTTGAGGGTTCTGTAATTTATAGTCTCGGGCTTTTTGACTTCTCCGTGCGACCATGATTTTATCATTTCCGGTGAAGCAAGACCGATTTTAATAGCCGCGAAATCTTTATGTTCCATTAATTAAATAACCTCCGTAAAAATTAATAAACCGCCGAAAATATACAATCCCCCTGCGGCTGTCGCCGCTTTCCCCTTTATTAATTTATTAAAATTATTAAAATAGGGGCTGATTGGCATTTCCAAAGCCCCTTTTTTATTTTAAAAGGGGTGGCAAACGCAGCGCGTTTGACGGGGGATTTATCTAAAATATTAAAAATTTTTATTTAATCTCATAATCGTCGTAGTCGTTCTCGTCCTCGTCTCCATCATATACTTCTTCGTATTTCGCATCCTCGTCGTCTTCATATTCGCTGTCTTCTTCATCTTCGTCATTTTTATAACCGTCGTCAGTATATCCGCCGTCTTCGAGACTGTCGCGCTCTATGACTGATTCGCCTATCATTTCCGGAGTTATGCTCTTGGGACGGTTAACGTCCTCTTCAGAACTCTCTTTTATATGCACTTCGCGCATTTCTTTGTCCAGAACTCTTATATCAAGCCCCAGAGACTGTAATTCTTTTATCAAAACTTTAAAAGATTCAGGAACTCCGGGAGTCGGGATATTCTGCCCTTTTACGATAGCTTCATAAGTTTTGACCCTTCCCAGAGTGTCGTCGCTCTTGACTGTCAGTATTTCCTGCAAAGTATATGCCGCGCCATAAGCCTCAAGCGCCCAGACTTCCATTTCGCCGAATCTTTGACCGCCGAACTGCGCTTTTCCGCCGAGGGGCTGCTGGGTTACAAGCGAATACGGCCCCGTTGACCTTGCGTGAATTTTATCGTCTACAAGATGCAGCAGTTTCAGGAAATACATATAGCCGACAGTAACTCTGTTATCAAAAGGCATACCCGTTCTTCCATCGTACAGTACGCTTTTTCCGTCCGGATCAAGCCCTGACTGTATCAGGCAGTCTTCTATATCTCTCTCGTTTGCGCCGTCGAAAACCGGGGTCATGATTTTCCAACCCAAATATTTTGCCGCAATTCCCAGATGCACTTCCAGAACCTGTCCTATATTCATTCGCGACGGAACCCCCAAGGGATTTAAAACTATATCGAGCGGCGTTCCGTCCGGTAAAAACGGCATATCTTCAGGCGGCAGTATTCTTGATATAACGCCTTTGTTTCCGTGGCGGCCCGCCATTTTATCGCCGACTGAAATCTTGCGCTTTTGAGCCACATAAACCCTCGCGACTTTGTTTACTCCCGGTGTCAGCTCGTCTGAATTTTCGCGTGAGAAAACTTTTACGTCTACTACAATACCGCTCTCTCCGTGAGGCAGCTTGAGAGACGTGTCCCTGACTTCCCTCGCTTTTTCACCGAAGATTGCCCTGAGCAATCTTTCTTCGGCTGTGAGTTCAGTTTCGCCCTTCGGCGTAACTTTTCCAACGAGTATATCGCCCGCCCTTACTTCCGCGCCTTTTCTGACTATTCCTTCGCTTGTTAGATTTTTCAGAGCGTCGTCGCCGACATTGGGTATATCTTTTGTTATCTCTTCAGGACCTAATTTTGTATCTTTTGATTCGTGCGAATATTCTTCTATATGAATAGACGTGTAAACGTCATCCCTGACAAGCCGTTCGTTTATTAAAACAGCGTCTTCGTAATTATAGCCTTCCCATGTCATAAAGCCTATCAAAACATTTTTACCCAGCGAAATTTCTCCGTTATCTGTCGAAGGACCGTCCGCGATAACTTCGCCTTTTTCGATTTGCTGGTCTTTTGATACAATCGGACGCTGGTTTATGCACGTTCCCTGATTGCTCCTCTTGAATTTTATCAAATGATAAACGTCTTTATGACCCTGATTGTTTCTGACGATAATTTCATCAGCCGAAACGCTTTCGACAATTCCGCCGTCTCTTGAAACCACCGCCGCGCCCGAATCCATCGCTATTTTATATTCCATGCCTGTGCCGATAATCGGCGATTCTGAAATCATGAGCGGCACTGCCTGTTTCTGCATGTTTGAACCCATAAGGGCTCTTGAGTTATCGTCGTTTTCAAGAAACGGGATAAGCGCAGTTGCGACTGATACAAGCATTTTCGGCGAAACGTCTATAAAATCAGCTTGTTCTTTTTCTACCTCGGTTATTTCGTTTCTATGCCGGGCGGCGACCTTGTAATTTTTAAAATATTTATGGTCGTCAGTCAAAGGCTCGTTTGCCTGAACGACGTAAAACTCGTCTTCCTGATCGGCTGTCATATAAACTATTTCGTCGGTTATCTCTCCGGTTTCTTTGTTTATTTTCCTGTACGGGGCCTGTATAAACCCGTATTGGTTTATTTTCGCATAAGTTGCAAGATAAGATATAAGGCCTATATTCGGACCTTCAGGGGTTTCTATCGGACACATTCTGCCGTAATGAGTATAATGCACGTCCCTTACTTCAAAAGACGCCCTTTCTCTTGACAGGCCGCCGTGGCCTAATGCCGAAAGCCTTCTCTTGTGGGTTATTTCCGATACCGGATTCGTCTGGTCCATAAATTGCGACAACGGGTTCGAACCAAAAAATTCTTTTATCGAAGAAACAAGCGGCCGTATATTTATAAGCGACTGGGGCGTTATCTGCGTGGGATCCTGAGTAGTCATTCTCTCTTTTATAACTTTGTCCATTCTCGCAAAACCCATTCGCATCTGATTCTGGAGAAGTTCGCCGACCGAGCGCAGCCTTCTGTTGCCCAAATGGTCTATATCGTCAGTCTCGCCTATCCCGTAGCCCAAGCATATAAGATAATTTATAGACGAAAAAATATCGGCTTTAATTATATGCTTTGGAACAAGCTTGTCTTTTTGTCTTTTGATTTCGTCTTTTATATCTGTTTCATCCGAATAATTTTTTAAAATATCCTGCAAAACCGAAAATTTTACTTTTTCTTTTATGCCCAGACCGGAAATATCAAAATTCACGACTTTATCGAGATATATCATATCATTAGAAAAAACTTTTACTTCCCTGTCGTCGTCAATATTAATATAAACTTCGTTTATGCCGTTGTCTTCTATTGCTTCGGCTGTTTTTCGCGTGAGTTTTTCCCCCGCTTCGGCTAATATTTCGCCTGTAATAGGCGAAACTGCCGGACGGCTCAAAGTAAATCCGGCTATCCTGTAAGCCAGAGCGAGTTTTTTATTGAATTTATATCTGCCGACAGTAGATAAATCATATCTTTTGGGGTCAAAAAACAAATTATTTATCAAAACTTTCGCGCTTTCGACAAGCGGCGGATCTCCCGGACGGAGTTTTCTGTATATTTCTTTCAGTGCTTCGTCTGAAGCAGTAGTATTATTTATCTCGGCTTCGCCCGGAGTGGCGTCTTTTTCAAGAGTGGCAAGTATTTTTTCGCCGTCCCCGAATATTTCTTTTATCTCGTCTGAAGAATTAATGCCAAGGGCCCTGATTAAAACAGTTATAGGGATTTTTCTGTTTTTATCTATCCTGACATAAAAAACGTCGTTTAAATCTGTCTCATATTCAAGCCATGCCCCCCGGTATGGAATAACAGTATTTGAAAACAATCTTTTACCGGATTTATCCATGACTGCTTCGTAATATATACCCGGCGAGCGGACAATCTGCGAGACGACGACTCTTTCGGCCCCGTTTATGATAAAAGAGCCGTTTTCGGTCATAAGAGGGAAATCGCCCATATAAATTTCAGACTGTTTTACTTCGCCGGAGTTTTTATTTTCGAGCCGCACCGTTATTTTTAGCGGCGCAGCGTAATTTACGTCTCTGTCTTTGCATTCCTCAACGGGATATTTAGGCGCCGGATCCAAAAAATATCCGGTAAATTCAATCGTTAAATTGCCCGAATAGTCAACAATAGGAGATACGTCTCTGAGCACCTCCATAAGTCCTTCGTCAAGAAACCATCTGTATGAATTTTTTTGCACCTCGATAAGATTAGGCATTTCGAGAGCCTCTTTTATTTTGGCGAAGCTCATACGAATATTATTGCCGAGTTTTTGAGGTTTGACCATAAAAATAAATCACTCCATTCAAAAAATATAAAACCGCAGGTTATAATTATTATAAAATCTGAAAATCTGAAATTTAAGTGATAAAAAATCGACCTCCCGGTATAAAAATGGCGTGTTATGTTCATAAATTCACGCGAAGAAACATATAATAAATAATAGAATAAAATAGCTATAAATAACATCAAATATTTGTCAAAAATATACAAAAATCAAAAAATAGACATAATACTCTATTATACATTTTTATAGAATAATAGTTTATTATAACACAGAAAAGATTTCATGTCAAGTATTATTTTGCGAATTTTGTAAAAAATTTATAAAAATATAAATAACACAAAGGACACGTTAAACCGTGCCCTTATAAAAATTTATAACCAATGTGTTATTCTTTATAATTATATAATTCATATAACGCAAATATAAATAAATTTAGCATAAACAATACAGTCCCGGCTTCTCTGGCAAATACAACGCTTATTACTTCAAGCACGCCCTCGTTCCCAACCAGCAAAAATTCTGTTATATCCGGCATAAATATTATAAATAGGCAAAACAAAAACAAATTCACGCCCGCGAAAATAAAATATATTCTTTTCTTTTCCAAAATATACATGACGCAATATATCAGAAAAATCACGGAAACACAGAGAAATAACCTGTATAAATGCTGATTGTCCCATAAATTAGAAGCAGATTCCGTCGAATCGCTGTATTCAATAACTAACATTTTTATTAAGAGCAATATTTCGCAGAACGCGTACAGAAAAAATCCAGAAAACCACATCTTAACATAATTTATATTTTTTATATTTTTGTTTTCTTCGAGCTTTTTTATAATAAAAATTCCTGTGATCACGCAAACCGCCAGACAATAAATTATATAAATAAAATAGCTCCAGTAGTCAAATCCCTGATTTATTATCGCCTGCATATAAAAATATATCACCGACGATAAAAATTGCAGGAGTATAACCGACGATGCCGTAAATAGTAAATTATACGGCTTATTAAAAAACTTTTTCATGTTTTAGATTTCCTTTTGTGCAAACTTTTTCTTTAACTTTTGCGTATGCAATTCCCAAAATACAGCCGATTATTGCCGGTAAAATTAATATTCCTAATAAAAAATAAATTATATCTAATCCGTCGATTTGGTAAGTAACAGGAGGATATTCGCCGTTAAACAATAAATATCTTTCCGCATGATAAGCGATATATCCGAACGCGCCAAGCGCAAATACGATTATAATAGGTATAAACTTAAATATTACACGCTCTGCATAAGTAAAAACAATTTTTTGCATAAAGAAAAATATAAAAAATATACTGCCCAAAATTAAATAATACATATTCTTTAAATTTATACCTCCGTTCAAATCAAAATATAAATTCTTTTTATTAATATTGATTAAAATAAAAAACAAATAACTATTTCATGTCCTTCAAAACATCAACTAAATCTAAATTCTCCCACGGCACATCTAAATCCTCGCGCCCCATGTGGCCGTATGCCGCAAGCGCTTTATAAATAGGACGGCGCAACTTAAATCTCTCGATTATCGCAGCCGGCCTTAAATCCACCACTTCAGTTATTATTTGAGATAATCTCGAATCCGGAAGTTTTCCCGTCCCGAATGTGTCTGCCATGACAGATACAGGTTTCGCAACGCCTATCGCGTAAGCTATCTGAATCTCGCATTTTTTCGCAAGCCCCGACGCTACGATATTTTTCGCGGCGTGACGCGCCGCGTATGCCGCCGTCCGGTCAACTTTTGTAGGGTCTTTACCCGAAAAACTCCCGCCGCCATGTTTGGCATATCCGCCGTATGTGTCAACTATTATTTTTCTCCCGGTCAACCCTGAATCGCATGCCGGACCACCTATAACAAATCTCCCTGTGGGATTTACGTATATTTTAGTCTTATCGTCTATAAAATTTTCGGGGATTACCGGAATTATAACTTCTCTTACAATATCTTTTTTTATTTTGTCAAGCGCAATATCGGGGTCATGCTGCGTAGACACGACTATCGTGTCAACTCTTTTCGGTACGCCGTCGATATATTCGACCGTGACCTGCGATTTACCGTCAGGCCTGAGATATTCCAAAATTCCTGCTTTTCTTGTTTTGGCGAGTTTCTTGGCGAGCTTATGGGCGAGTGAAATCGGCAGGGGCATTAATTCCGGGGTTTCGTCGCACGCATACCCAAACATCATGCCCTGATCTCCGGCTCCCGTGTCAAAATCAGACATTTCACCGTTTTTCGCCTCATAAGATTTATCCACGCCCAGCGCAATATCCGGCGACTGCTCATGTATAGAACTTATAACGGCGCAATTTATCGAATCAAACCCGTAATTCGCGTTTTTATAGCCAACCTCGCCGATTGTGTTTCTCACAATCTCCTGAATATCGACGTATGTCTCAGTTGTTATTTCTCCCATGACCATGACAAGCCCTGTAGTCGCTGTGGCTTCGCACGCGACTCTTGACATAGGGGCGCCTTTCAGGAGTTCGTCAAGTATAGCGTCCGATATTTGGTCGCATAATTTATCCGGATGCCCTTCAGTAACAGATTCAGACGTAAATAATATTTTTTCCATAATTTAATATAACCCTTTTATTTTTAATATAAAATTTATTTTATTATATCATAATAGATTTTCGCTTTCAAGTTAAAACCTATCAAGATTTTCGTCCCTTGTGAAATAATATATATTTTTTCTTGAATTTACGCTTAAAACAAGTCCTATTGCCAAAAGAGAACTTAAAATCGACGACCCTCCGTAACTGAAAAACGGCAGGGTTATTCCAATTACCGGGAGTTTCCCAAGACACATCCCTACATTTTCCACAGTTTGCCCGATAAATATAGACATGACCCCCACGCATATCAAAGAACCCGAAGTGTTTCTCGCCTTGCGTGAGATAATAAATATCCGCGCTATTATTACAGTCAGAAGTATCAGGACCAGCATCGCGCCTATAAATCCAAATTCTTCCCCCGCCGCCGAATATATAAAATCCGTCCACTGTTTTGGAACAAGACCCCGTTGAGTCATATAGCCTTTTTGATAACCCGCGCCGTATAATCCCCCGGAGCCTATTGCCCTCATTGAACGCAACGCCTGAAATCCAAACTCGTCAGGATCAACAGAAGGGTCAAACCCGGCGATTATACGCATTTGCCTGTAATAAGGCATCAGATTCCACCATATCGGCGACGATGCGACAAATATAAAAATACCGGCCAGAAAATACCACAAACTTACCCCTGCCGCAAAACACATTGCCACAAATATAAACGCGTAAACTAAATTATTTCCCAAATCCCCCGCCGCTAAAATCAGCCCGAATATTATAGCAAATGGCAGAATTACCAAAAGTATAATTTTAATATGGTTTAAATTTTCTTTAAATTTGTCAAGAAGATTGGCAAGAATTAAAATAAACGCGATTTTTACAAATTCTGACGGCTGTATGCCGACGGGAATACCGGGAATATAAAGCCATGAGCGGTTTCCCACTTCGTCTCCCACTCCGAAAATCAATGTAAAAACGAGAAGCAAAACGCCAAAAATATATAAATATCTTGAATATTTGACTAATTGGCCGTAATCCAATTTAGAGAGTATAAACATACCCGCGATTCCGATAATTGCCGCCGTAACATGAACAATAATCATTCTTAGTTGATTTTGAGGCGGATTTAAGTATGGCACGACATTTGTCGCACTCTTGATTAAAATAAAACCGTAAACCATAGCCAAAAAAACGGTTATGACAAGAAACCAGTCTATTGTCGCCAAATGTTTTTTTATATCATTTGCCAAAACATTCATGTTTATTTATTTTCCTCTGCTGTAATCTATAATAAATAATTATACAATAAAATTATTGAATATCTGTTGATATAATTTTTAACTTTCAGTAAAAAATCCCGCGGGGCCTATGTCAACCGGTTCCAGTCCGGTTTTTGCTTTAATATTTTCGCATATATATTTTTTCATATCAAAACATAACGCGCATTTTGAGGCATATCCCTCACTTTTCGGGATAAATCCCAGATCTTTTGCTTTTTTAAATAATTCTTCAAGCCCGTTATTTATTACAGATGTAAAGTATATATACTTGTCACTGTTGAGACCCCCGCTGCACAAATCAAAAATATTCGCCCTGAAGCCGTTGCAAGATGGGGGAATCAGATTTTCGTCCATATCAACGTGAAAATGATGCAGGGATTTTATTCTGTCGCCGCACTGATTATCCCTCAGAAAATAATCATACGGTTTTTTATCTTTTGTAAATTTTTCGAGTATCCGCAAAGCCCTGCCGTTATAACCCAGCCCGTAACTTTCAGAAATTGATTTTATAAAATCGCCGCCGAATATATCTTCATATTCAGAGAGTGAATGAGTAGCATGTTCGTCAAGCTGCCGGATTATTCTCTCAAATTTAGACTGCCACAAAAAAGTCCCCATGCCGTTTTTTTCGCAGCATTTCAGCAGATTTTTTATCTTGATATACGGCACAAATTCGTTATGAAAAGGATCGATTGATATTAACAGGCAATCAACTCCGGCAGATATTAAATTTTTAAGTTTATCGGAAACGCTGATATTATCCGTAAACCATGAAGCGTTTGTCTCGATATAATCAATAGAAATATTATGCTCTCTTGCGGATTTGCAGACTTCTAATAATTTATCAAAATTCATAAACGGCTCGCCGCCGCCTATGTGAACAGAATAGCACCCCATTTTTTTGAGCAGCGCGAAAATTTTGTCAGCCGTATCTTTTGACATATAGTCGCCGCTTCTTTTGGGCGACGAAGAATAACAGCAATGCAGGCAAGCTGCCGAGCATTTGTATGTAACTATAATCCCCGCTCCTGAATATAGCGAGTTGATTTTGTAATTGGACATAAAATTACTCCTGTTTTTCGTAAAAAATTAACATAGAAATTTTTAATCTATGTCTTGACAATAATATAAATATATGTTAAAATGTGTCTGTAGAGAAATAATAAATGCGGGCGACCGTAGAGTGCTTGCAACACCCTACGGCATGCAACAGGTGCAGTCCCACCATACACATCGAATTTCTCGTAACCCGCAATTATATTATACATCATTTGACTTATATAGTCAAGTGTATTTTATGATTGTGATTTAATTAGAGATAATTTTTATGCCGTGTGTGGTTTTATTTTCCATGCCCGGCATTTATTATTTCTCCTGAAAAAATATTTAATACATATTTTGGGAGGAATTTTTATGAAAAAAATTGTTTCGGTTTTTTTAGCGGCGGTTATAATTATTTCGGTGTTTTCTATGTTTGCGGCTTGCGGCGGCGGGGGAGGGCTTTCCGGTACATGGGAAAGAGAATATGGTCGTGAGATTAATGGAAAAACTTATAAGGATAGTATAAAATTTTCCGGAAAGTCGTTTACGAAAACCCAATATACAAATTTATCTGAATCTAAACTCTTGAATGAAGATAAATATTACGATGAAATAAAATTTATTGGCGAATACAATGGCCATAAATATTATAGTATTGTGAGAAAGGGAAAGTATTCTGTATCAAATGCAGGATTGGGTTATAAACAAATAGAATTTGTTTACTCGAACGGCGACATAGCAACTGATTATTTTAATCTTACTGAAAATACATTAACTTTTACGTATAATGATATTAAGTATATTAAAAAATAACAAACGCACAAAAATTCACGGGCAGGTTTTTTCCTGCCCGATGTCTGTTAATCTCCAATTATCAGTTTAATAAAATCGAATGGATCGACGATAAACGGTTCATTTGGATAATGCCTGATATTACTGGTAATCAGATATGCGTTGCACGCTTTTGCCACATCATAAAAAGCCCGGTCACTTTCGTCTTTTAGCGGCATTGAACTTGAGCGGACTACAACGCTTAATCCGTCAATTTTAATTTTATTTATGATTTCATTTACTCTCGATTTTTCAAAGTGAAACGCTAAATTTGGACGGCTTAATACTTCCTGATATTCCTGCATAACCGCGACGTCGTAACACGCCAATAACGCGTCGTTAATGACGAGCGAAAGAATTTCGGTAACTCTGTTATGTTTCGACCAAAGCGCCGAGACTAACACATTTGTATCAATAACGACTTTTATTTTATCGTCCGATTTCATTTTTTGTCACGCTTTTCCTGACGGTATGCTTGTATTTCCGCTTCGATTTCGTCATCGCTTAAAAACCCTCTTTCCGCAGCTTCTTCCCGAATAGAATTTAAAGCTATCATTGCCTTTGCCTGCCTGATCGCCCTCGAAAGCTCATCAAAGTTGCCATTTTCAATATTTAGCATTAAAGCAGTTGGTTTTCCGTTATTAGTAACAACAATTTCGCCTGTTTGGGCTAACTTATCCCAAACATTTTTAGACGATGCTCTAAAATCGCGAACAGTTAAAAATTCCATTTATCTCACTCCTATATATATTTTTTCCCTATTATTAATTATACACGATTGTCGCACGATTGTCAACACAAAAATTCACGGGCAGGTTTTTTTCCTGCCCGATAAACTTTATTTTAATATTATTTCTGTCCCGTTAGCTTCGCGATTTCTTCGGCAAAATTGTCTTCTCTCTTCTGAATACCCTCGCCTTTTTCAAATCTGTAGAAAACCGCGACTTTTACATCTGCGCCGACTTGCTTTTTATAATTCTCGACATAGCCGCCAACGCTCAGTTTATCTTCTTTTACATAGCCCTGTTCGAGCAAACAGTTATCCTCGTAATATTTGCGTATTTTCCCCTCGACCATTTTTTCAATGACACTCGCCGGTTTTTTAGCGTTCGCTTCGTCGTTTTTGATCTGAGTCGAAACTATTTCCCGCTCTTCTTCTATAACTGACATTGGAACATCGTCCCTGCTTACATAAACCGGGCTCATAGACGCGATCTGCAACGCGAGATTTTTCTTAAATTCGTTAAATCCACTATCTGCCAGAGCTTTTTCGTCAGCGTCAACTTTTACTATAACGCCTATCGCGCCTTTATTGTGTACATAAGTGCTGACTACGCCCTCAACTATCACAAATCTTCTGATTGACAGGTTTTCTTTGATTTGCAAAATCTGCTCTTTCAACGCTTCATCTACAGTTATTCCGTTTCCGAACGGTTTGGTCAATAATTCCGCAACATCTGCGGGCTTTTCTTTTAATATAACTTTCAGACAGCCCTTGACAAATGCCTGAAAGCTTTCGTTTTTGGCGACAAAATCAGTTTCTGAATTTACTTCAGCCATGACTGATGTGTTCGACGTTTCGTCGTATAATATATCCACAACGCCCTCAGCCGCTATTCTGGTTGCTTTTTTAGCCGCGACCGCAAGCCCTTTTTCCCTCAATAATTTTATAGCTTCGTCGAAGTTCCCGTTTGTTTCCTCCAACGCTTTTTTACAATCCATCATACCGACGCCTGTTTTCGCTCTTAAATCGGCGACGTCTCTTGCGCTTACTGCCATTTTATAATACCTCCGTTTATTTTTATATTTTATATAATATTTATTTTTATTTCGTGGGGGCAACCCTTGCGGTTGCCCTCAGAACTATGATAATTATTGATTTTATCGGGCAACCGCAAGGATCGCCTCTACATATATTATTTTATTGAGCGTTTTCTTCAACTGCCGCAGCTTCTTCAAATACTTCTATTTTAATAGATTCGGTTTCGCCGTATTTTTCATCAGGTTCTTCAATGGCCGCCGCCATTTCACTCTCAGAACCCGGAGCCTCGGCAAACGATTCTCCCTGACGTCCCTCGATTAAAGCGTCTGAAACAGCAGAAGCAATAAGTTTTATAGCTCTGATAGCGTCGTCGTTTCCTGGAATGGGATAATCGATTTCGTCCGGGTCGCAGTTTGTATCGACTATAGCGACTATCGGGATGTTAAGCTTTTTGGCTTCAAGAACTGCGTTTCTTTCTTTTTTCGGATCAACTATAAACAAAGCGTTTGGCAGAGAAACCATATCTTTTATACCGCCGTAGTCGTGTTCGAGATCGTTTATTTCTTTTAGAAGCGCTATGATTTCTTTTTTGGGAAGCATATCAAAAGTCCCGTCTTCCTGCATTTTATACAGGCTGTGCAAACGGTTGATGCTCTTTTTGATCGTCTTGAAATTTGTGAGCATTCCTCCGGGCCAGCGTTGATTGACATAAAACATGCCGCTCCTGCCGGCTTCTTCTTTTATAGATTCCTGCGCCTGTTTTTTTGTGCCTATGAATAATATAGCCCCGCCGTCTTCTGACAACTGACGGACATACGCGTAAGCCTCTTCGATTTTTTTGACTGTTTTTTGCAGGTCGATTACATATATGCCGTTTCTTTCGGTAAATATATACTCAGCCATTTTGGGGTTCCATTTTCTTGTGTGGTGACCGAAGTGAACACCTGCTTCAAGAAGCTGTTTCATTGAGATTACAGACATTTTATTTCCTCCTTTAAGGTTATCTGTCACGGAATTTATACAGACTTATCAAATTTATCAAAAAAAAATTAATTTTATCCGTATGCCCCACAAAGAAAAAATCCCACCTTTGGGGCGAACTGCCAATTTGCAGGGGACGGCGTCCTCGACGTCCCGCAGACCGGCCAAAATTCCGCGTGAAATTTTGTAAAATTTTTGGGATAAATTATATTATAACATAAACAAACGCCAATTTCAAGAGGTTTATGCAATTTTTTTGTTTTATTCTTAATATAAATTTCTGTTAATGTACGTGTTAAAAATAGAAGTAAGTTAGTCGCCCGCTTGCAGATGTGCGACTAACTTACATAATTTGGTTAACCATTTGGGCCGGTCAGCCCGGTTGCTATCCCCCCGCTTTCGCGGGCGCATGCTATATATAAAAACTTTATTCACAATCATTATACATCACAGATTTAAAAAAGTCAAGGAAACGCAAAAATATTTTTAGCGTTCTTTTTTAATTTTTCTCGGCTTGCCAATGTTTTTGTATAAATTTCTATGAATTACACTATAAAATCCGACACAAAAAATCCGGAATTAAAATAAATGCCGAATTTTTTTTATATTTTATATATTTTTTTAAAAATGACAGTTGAAAAATTTTATTTTATATAGTATAATAATTATTATACAGAATAATAGTTATTGGGAAGAGCCACTAAATGAGCAGCAAATCAAACAAAAAAACAAGAATTATTACTACTGCAGTTTTAATTATTATAATGCTGAGCGTATTAATTCTGGTTGTAAATCAGGATCAAATCCCGAACCCGGGCAATATAGTTTTAAATAATAACGAAACCCAGCCGCAAATATCCCAGTCCCGGACAACCGAAGAAATACATATAAATATTATTGAAATCGAAAACGACCCCGATTATTCCAATAAAATTTCAGAAATTACTGCCGGGCCTGAAGAACCCATAGAAGAATCTACAATTCCGTCTACTACCAATCCTCCGGTAAAAGTTAAAAGAGAATATCAGGATAAATTCGACAGGCTTAGAGCGAAATATAACAACGACGATATTATCGGGATAGTAAAAATCCCCGACACCGTAGTATATTATCCCGTCGCGTATTACGACCAGTACACTGAATATTATTTGGAGAGAAATTTATATAAAACTTTGAGCGCGGCCGGCTCTATTTGTCTGGACTATGAAAACAGCGTTGAACGGCATGACCCGAACACGGTTATATACGGGCATCAGATGTATTCTAATTCGATGTTTCATACGTTGAGTTATTATATGGACGAAGATTTTTTTAATAATCACCGTTATATTATTTACAATACGATATATGAAGACAATGTCTGGGAAGTGTTTGCATATTTTAAAACGCATATATCTTTTAATTATATAAAAATATTTTTCAGGTCCGAACGTGAGTTTCTCAATCTTGCGGCGGAAATGAAGGAACGGTCTATATATGACACCGGGATTGAGATAAAAGAAGGGGACAGAATCCTGACTTTATCGACCTGCACAAATCAAGAATCGGACACCAGATATGTTTTGTCGGCAAGAATGATTAAAAACAAAGATGAAATACCGGAAGAAATAGCCGCGCAAATGGCAAACGCCGCCGATGATTTTAATTAAAGATTTTATAATTCAGAGAAAGAGGGATATTCAAAATATGGATGCATATAACGAAAAGAACGATTATTTGTTTCATATATACACACTGGGCAGGTTTGAGATATACTCGAAAGGCGTTAAAATAACCGAAAACAGTAAACGGTCTATACGCGTGTGGAATCTTTTTAAATATATATTATCACACAAAAACAAAATGCTGTCCGCAGGGGAACTTATTGATATTATATGGGGAGAGGATTCATGCGAAAATCCCGAAAAAGCATTGCAAAATTTAATATATCGTTTACGGAATT
Source organism: Oscillospiraceae bacterium (assembly GCA_009783265.1). GTDB lineage: Bacteria > Bacillota > Clostridia > Oscillospirales > WRJC01 > WRJC01. The sequence continues at coordinate 126,773 of WRHM01000003.1, read as the reverse complement.
ATCTTTCTCTGACAGTAAAAGCCGACGATTTGATTTTATTTAATCAGGGCTGTTATAAATGGAATGAAAAATTTCCCGTATGGACCGACTGCGACGCTATGACTGAATATATCGAAAAAGGGAAAGAACTCATGAAATCTTCGCCTTATGACGCGAGGCAGTGCTTTGAAAAAGCGATAGAGTTATATAACGGCGATTTTCTGAGCGATATTATATATGATATATGGGTGCTGCCCATAAGGACCACATACAAGAAAAAATATTCGGACTGTATTGCTCTATTTCTTGAACTGTTAGATAAATCCGGTGATTTTGAAGCTGTCATAAGAGTGTGCAATGATTTTTTCAAACATGAATTCTTAGATGAAAAGAGCAATCTGTATTTTTTAAGGGCAATGGTTTCGCTTAACAGAAAACAGGAAGCACAAAAACATTATGACAGAATGGCCGAAATCATGTACAGGGAACTCGGCGTGAATCCGTCGTATTTATTCGCCGATGTTTTGAAACAGGCGAGAGAAACCCCTCTTAAAACAGAAATGACAAATATCGATCTGGAGTTTATAAACGATATTCTCTGGAAAGACGAAAGAACTTCCGGGGCTTTTCAATGCGATAAAGACACTTTTATCGCAATAAGTAAAATTATGCTGAGAAATCTGGAACGCAGCGGGCTTTCGATTATGATGGTTTTGGCGACATTTGCCGAAAGCCGGTTGTCTGACCCTGATGAAAAAGAAAAAATGCTTCATATAATCGAAGAAGCGCGGAGAAAATTTGTGCAGGCTTTCAGACGTGGTGATATAGTTTGCCACTGGAATCCCAAACAGATTTTAATAATGCTGACAAATCTTACTTTTGAGGACGCCGAAATTGCAATGAAACGCATAAACAAAAAAATAGAGGACGAAATTTTGAGTGAGCGTTATGTTATTAATTATAAAATAATCCCGCTTGAACATGAAATTATATAATTTACGGAGATATTTAAAATATGGATAAAATAGATAATATAAAAACAAATGCTGAAGAACAGGTAAATATAAATTCGGCAAAACGGGGAATCCCGAGAATTACGCAGACAGAAAAAAAAGGGCTTTCTGAATTTACGGTAAATATGCAGGGCGTCGGCGGTGAAGTTTCATGCGTGTGGACGGACAAAACCCAAAAATTCAGCGATATAAGCGAGCTTTTTAAATTTATTGAAGAGCAGTGCGATATTGTATGGTATCCGCAGTCCCAAAGAAAACTCCGGGGATGGGATGATTAAATAAAAATAATAATTTAATAATAATTTAATAATTAAAACGGAGAGAAAAATTATGACTATAAACGAAGAAAAAGATTTGATAAATTCTGAAAGTTCATTTTTGGTTAAAATCAAATACAGGCAGAATTCAAGCTGGCAGGGTACCGTTCAATGGATAGAAACGGGAAAAATTCAAAATTTCAAGAGTTGCCTTGAATTGATAAGGCTTATGGATATTGCCGTAAATTCAGAAAATTTAGAAAATTCAAATGATGAAAACGATAAAACCGGGCAATAACATAAAAAATAATGCGGATATAAGCGATAAAACCGGGCAAATATTAACAAACTATTAAATTATACAATATTTTTTTGTTTTTATTGACATTTTTTCGTATAACTGATATACTGTTTATTATTGATTTATATTTTTATATGTTTGTATTAATTAACTTTAACTTTCGGGGATTTCATAAATGTTGAAAGCGTACAGTCTGCCATATCCGCAGGAAACATCGGAAACGGATTGCAAATTAATAAACCAGGGCGATTTATATCTGATAAAAGAAGTTAAAAGCGGAAACGGAGACGCTTTCAGGGTACTTTCGGAACGTTATAATAATATTATATCTTATAATATTTCAAAGATATATTCTTATTCGGTAAATTCGTCGTCTAAGTTTGCGTTTGCCGCGCTTAATTCGGACAAAGAAGATTTGTTTCAGGAATGCCGCATAATTTTATACAAAGCCGCAAAATATTATGACTTCATGAAAGACGTGAAGTTTTCGACATACGCGAATATATGCATAAAAAATTATCTGGTTTCTTTGTGCAGAAAATACGGCAAAACCGAAAAATATTCGGGCTATGCTTTTATTTCGTTTGACGAAATCCGCGAGAACGAATCTGTAAAATATGACCGTTATTTTGATTTTAGCGATTTCTCTTCGTTTCTTAGTTTTATTAATGTTAATATACTCACAGCGCTTGAAAAAAAAGTTTTCATGATGTACGTAGAAAACAAAAGCTATAAATATATGGCCCGAATGCTTAATAAAAGCGTAAAATCAATAGATAACGCAATCTGCCGCGTCAAATCAAAACTCAAGCCTTACGCCGAATATTTTGTTTCAGAATATTAGCAATTAATTATATAATTGTTAATTATAATGTGCCCATGCTTTGCAAAAGAAAACTGAATATAATTAAAATTATATTCAGTTATGCCGGTTTAATTCCGGCCTTGGGCTAATAAATTTTTTTAAACCAAAAGCGAGGTATTATCATGTATCAAGACAAAACTATCGTATGCAAAGACTGCGGACAAGAATTCATTTTTACTGTGGGAGAACAGGAATTTTATGCTGAAAGAGGATTCCAGAACGAGCCTCAGAGATGCAAAAATTGCCGCGACGCAAGAAAAAACTCCGGGAAATCCCAAAAAGAAATGCATGTTACAACATGCGCAAGCTGCGGACAAGAAGCGAAAGTTCCGTTCCAGCCCAGTTCAGACAGACCTGTTTATTGCAGCGAATGTTTCGCAAAAATGAAACAAAACTAATTTTTGCTTATCTTTCGAAAATAAAGCCCTCCGACAGTTTTATTGCATATGCTATAAAAATGTTGCGGTTATAATAATTTGCCGGATCTATTATCTATTATTTATAAACGTAAACATATCTATCCAATCCTCGAACGAAATTCGGGTACCGGTTTTTGATACGTATAATATTTTTAATAGGCATCTTATTTTTAAGTTTATAATTATTAAGCAAGAATAAAACGGCGGCTGTATATAGATGTTATGTACAGCCGTAGTTTTGTTTTCAGAAAATTTCAATATATATTATAGCACGCTCTTGAAAATGGGGAGGGGGATTTCTTAAAGGGGGAACGGATGGTTCCCTCCTTTAAGTCAACTTTTTTGCTTCTTTTTTGTTTGATTACAAAAAAGCAGATTACGCAAATATAAAAGGTTATTATAATTATTATGGAAAAAATTTATATAAAAAACGAAAACAATAATTATCAGTATTTTGAAACGCTGAAAAAAAACAGGACAAAAAGATACGCAAACGGCGAATTTTTCGCCGAGGGAGTTAGGAATATAAACGAAGCATTTGCTTCCGAAAACAACTGGGAGATAAACTCCCTGATTTTTTCAGACGAAATAAAACTTTCGGATTGGGCTGAAAGTATAATATCAAAATACACTTCAAATATTTCAAATAATAAAAATAACAAAAACAAAAAAATATATATCATAAAAAAAGAATTATTGCATAAATTAAGCGATAAAGAAGATAAAGAAAGCCCGTCTGAAATTATTATAACAGTAAAAATAAAACAAGAAAATATTCAGGATTTAAAATTAAACAAATCTTCTTCTGTTCTAATTTTCGACCGGCCGTCAAACAAAGGCAATCTCGGGACAATAATTAGATCTTGCGACAGTTTCGGAATTGATGCGTTAATTATAACGGGACACGGAGTTGATTTATACGACTGCGAAACAATACGCGCTTCAATGGGTTCTCTCTTTAAACAAAAAATAATAATCGAGCCGTCTTTTAAAGAAATCGCTCAATGGATTGAAAATCAAAAATCTATTTTTCCGGGATTGCAAATAAGCGGGACAAGCGCGAAAATATCTAAGCCTTCTAAAATTTTAGATCACGAAACTTTTTTAAATAATAATATTCCGGTAATTGTCGTAATCGGCAACGAAACAATGGGAATGAGCAATAATTTTTATGAGATATGCGATAATTTAATCAGAATCCCCATGAGCGATAGTTCGTCAGCGTCGTCGCTGAATGTATCCTGTGCGGCTTCGATATTATTGTATGAGATATATAAACAAAAAAACAGAGTGAAAGGATAAAATATTATGCTAAACACAGTAAAACTAAGCGGGTCAAACGCAAATATCAGCCAGCTTATAATTGGCGGCAATATATTCAGCGGAACATCGCATTTGTCCCCCGAAGCCGACAACGAAATGGAAGATTATTATACGGCTGAAAACATAAAAAAAGCGTTGTTTCGCTCAGAAGAATGCGGCATTAACACAATGGCTCTGCGCGGGGACAAGCATATTTTCAGGATTATACGGGAATATCGAAACGAAGGCGGCAAATTGCAATGGATAGCGCAGACTGCCCCTGAAATGATTTATTTTAAAGGCAATATCGATCAGATTATGAAATTGAAACCCGTGGCGATATATCTTCACGGAACGGTTACAGACGCGCTTTTTAAAGAAAAAAAGTATAATGAATTAAAAGACCGCCTAAAAATAATCCGCGACACAGGCGTATCTGTAGGATTATGCACTCACATGCCGCAAGTTGTAGAATATTCGGAAGAACATAACTTTGATGTAGATTATTACATGACATGCCTGTATAATCTCAGCAGGATAGACAGGGTAAGTTCGGCCGTTACGGGCAAAATGGAAAACGGCGAGCCGTTTTACCGGGAAGACCGCGAATTAATGTACAAAACGATAAAATCTGTTTCTAAGCAATGCCACGCATTTAAAATTTTAGGCGCGGGCAGACTCTGTCAAAACCCGGAACAGGTCAAAGACGCGTTTGAAGAGACTTTCGCAAATATAAAAGATATTGATGTTGTCGTAGTCGGCATGTTCCAGAAATATATCGACCAGATTAAAATAAATTCGGATATAGTCAGAAAAATCTTGAATTAAAAAAAAATTTTTTATTTTTGAAAAAACTCTTGACAAAAATATATTTATGCTGTATAATATTATATGACGAATAGTATCGGGCGTGCGCATCCTGAATATTATTTGAATTAGACGGACGTTTTAAGGGTATTATATTTTTAAAGTTAAAGTCAAACGAAAACTATAAAAATTTTTAATTAATATTAATATTGGAGGTATATTATTTATGAACGATTTTTTGGATAACTTAGGCAAAGTAGTAAACGAAACGGCAAAAAAAGCAATAAAGGCTTCGGGTAATGTTGTAGAACTTACAAAAACTTCTTTAAATATAAAATTCGACGAAGTAAAACGCGACAGTTTTTTTAAAGAGATTGGCAAAATAGTGTATAATACTTATAAAATTTCCCCGGAAAGCGCAGTAGATGAAATTTTGGATTTTTGTAAATGCATCGATGAAATCGAAAATTCGATAATAATTCAAAAATCGAAAGTTGCGGCGATTCAAAACAAAAAATATTGTGTCGATTGCGGCGTAATATTGGGCAGATCGGTTAATTACTGTTATTCATGCGGTTCGAAACAACCTGAAATTATTGATGAAGACGAAAGCGATGAAGATTGTTGTTGTTGCTGCTCTGAAGATGCAGAAGAAGCAGAATGCGATTGCGAAGAAGAAGCCGAAACTTCAGATGCAGATGATTGCTGTTGTGGGGATTCAGGGGATTCATGCGATTGTACACCTGAAGAATAAATAAAGTTTAAAAGCGCAAATAAAAAGGCGATTATTATATCGCCTTTTTTATTTTTTACATACAATAAATATTATAGATAAATAATATAAAATATATGATTTTTTTGGAGGTATTTTTTAATGGAAATAACAAAGGAAAATATAAAAACGGTAACAGTTGCGCCAGAATATATAAAAAAGACTTTGAAGTTTAAAGATGCCGACGTTTTACAGATAAACATAAAATATCCCGATATAAAAATTTTGCCGTCTGTGTTATATCAAAAATCCGAAAATAAAATAAATAATTTTTACGGAGCAGTCATTAAAAATTTTATAAACTTCTGTGAAAAAAAATTATATAAAAACGCGGCGGTTGAATTTACGGCGTATAAAAATAATTCAGATAATAATTACAATAATAAATTTAAACCGTTTGGTGCAGTCATAACTTTTGAGATTACATATAATAAGCAAGATTTATTAGGAATATATTTAGATATAAATATATATGTAGGTAAAGGACGCGGAAATACCGTAAGAAAAACGCACATCTGGAAATTAGACGGCGGGGAACTTCTTTCTCCGGAGAGATTTATAAAATTTACCCGTCCGGTTAAAAATAAAATATGCAGATGTATATGCGATACTATGAAAAATCAAATTGAAAGAAGGCAAGAATATTATATAATATCTGATATGCCGTCAGTCTACAGATATTTAAACGTTAAAAATTTTTATCTGAGTGAAAACGGATATTCTTTTTTCTTTCCCCAAAATACGATAGCTCCGGTTGAGAGCGGAATTATTTCTTTTGAATTGCCTGAAAAAGTTATATCTGCTTTTTTGTCGTCAAACAAAAAAGCAGCAAAAAAATTGACTTAAAGGAGGGAACCATCCGTCCCCCCTTTAAGAAATCCCCCTCCCCATTTTCAAGAGCGTGCGAAGCTGAGGCATTGTTGTAAAAGCAACTGTGGCCGCCTGCAAATATTAATTGTACCAGCCGGCTTGAGCGTCATACATATCCGCGTAAGCCCCGCCTTTTTGCACAAGTTCGTCGTGACTGCCGATTTCAGCTATTTCGCCGTCTTTCATCACGACTATGCGCTCGGCGATTTTCGCCGAACCCATTCGGTGGGTAACTATAACAGCGGTTTTTGCTTTTGCGATTTCTACGAATTTTTTGTATATCGCGCTTTCTTCTATCGGGTCGATTGAAGCGGTTGGCTCGTCTAAGACTATTATGTCGCTGTCCCTGTAAAACCCTCGCGCGATCGCGATCCTCTGCCACTGTCCGCCTGATAAATCCACGCCGTCGAATTCACGGGACAGCATTGTGTCAAGAGAATTAGGGAATATATCTGTATTGTTTTTGTCGATATTATTTTCTTCAAGAATTTTATCTACTTTGGTTTGACTGCCGGTATTTTCTTCGGTTGAAAAATCGGCTATCTGTATGTTTTCTTTTAAAGTCAGCGCATATCTCTGGTAATTCTGGAAAACCCCTGAGACACTCTCAAATAGCGATTTGTAGCTTATAGTATTTACGTCTGTTTCGCCGATCTTTACGCTGCCTTCAGTAGGCTTGTATAATCCTGTGAGAAGTTTTACAAGAGTTGTTTTCCCTGCGCCGTTTTCGCCGACTATCGCGATTGTTTCGCCGGGATTTATAACGAGATTTATATTTTTTAGCGATTCTTTTTCAGCGTTTGGGTATTTAAAGCTTGCGTTTTCAATAATTACACCGTCTTTTTTACTTATAGCCAAATCCGATCTGGCATCTGACGGTATATCCAAAAACCTGAGAAAATTGCGTATCTGCCCGAAATTGTTCGCGAGATGTCCTAAGTGTCCGCTTATCATTTCATTCATGACGCCGAACAGCATGCCGATAGAATTATAAACCGCAGCAAACGCTCCGACTGAAATTTCTCCGGCAAGTAAATATTTAACAAGTAAGAATAATATCCCGCCGTAACCCAAAAGAGAAAGCGTGTTAAACCCGAAATCTATTAACGAGCTTCTTTTATTTGCGCTCCAAACCGCGGAGTTTAGCGAATTTATCGTATCGATAAGAAGATTTTTCAAATACTTGAAAGAACCGAGATTTCTTGTTTCTTTATAAAAATTTTTCCCGGCCGTAGCATCTTGATAAGCGTCAAATTCGCGACGGATAGGCGCGGCTTTGTCTTCGAGTTTCGAAAAAACCGACGAACGCAGGATCTGAGCGGTGAGCACTGGTATAAAAACAAACAGCAGGCACAATATAAGCATTGGTTTAAGACTGGTCAGGTAAAATCCCATAAATATAAAATATGGCAGATAAAAAGTTATAACCGTCGATAATATAAAGACAAGGTGAACTGCCGAACCCGCTCCGTTCGCGGCTTTGTTTATATCGTCGAGACGCTTGGGATTTTCGTATTCCACAGGATCGATTAGGGCGGATTTTTTGTTTATTTCAGAATTCATAAACCCCATCGCTCTATGCCAGTGCACATTAGTCGTAAAATTATGTACTGCGTTTAAAATATCGCTTGCAAGTCTGCACGCAATAAAAAATATAAGCGCAATTATAACGTTTGTAACTGTGTTGTCTCCGGTTGACGCTCTGTATACAGAATCAAAAAATATTTGCGCGACCATGACGTTTGCTCCGTGCGACATTCCGTGAATTATAGAAAGCGACTGATTTACTAAACAATAAGAAGGCTTGGCTTTAAAAACCATAGGAAATATTTTTTTTGCCATGTAAAATAAATTTATAGGGTCTTTTTCTTTTTTATCTTTGACTTTATTTTCTTTATTTTCTTTTTCGTCGGTTGTTATGTTTTCTTCAGGCATAAATTTCGACCCCGCTTTCCTGTTTATTCGCGTCTTTATACCATTCTGACTGGCTCTCGAACATTTCGGCATATATGCCGTTTTTTTGTATAAGCTCGTCAAACGTTCCGGTCTCTGCCGCTATGCCGTCAGATATAACAATAATCTCGTCGGCAAGTTTTGTCGAGCCTAATCTGTGACTGATAAAAATAGTTATATTGTTGGATTTATTTACGTGATTCTGGTTGACTATCTCGCCGAACTGCTCATAAACTTTGCTCTCTGAAATCGGGTCGAGGGCAGCAGTTGGTTCGTCTAATATTTTAAGCGGAGCGGGATTCACGATGAGCCTCGCAAGTGCGACCCTCTGCCACTCGCCGCCGGATAAATCAACGCCGTCCTCTTTTACTTTCGTAATTGGCGTCTCGTATTTTTTCGGCAGTTTATCGACAGCCTCGGACAAGCCGATTATATCTACGGCATTTTCGACTTTTTCGCGGTTTTGCATATCGTTTGCATTGCCGATTGCGATATTATTATAAAAATCAAGAGGATAATGGCAAAAATCCTGATATACAACGGCAGAAAGGGCTTTTATTTCGGCTTGCGTGTATTCTTTTAAATCTTTGCCGTTGATTAATATTTCGCCGTCGTATTCTGTATAAAGTCCTGTAATTAATTTAGTCAGAGTAGTTTTTCCCGCACCGTTTACCCCGACAATAGCATAATGCCTGCCTGAAGCTAATTTTGCGTTGAAATTTTTTAATATATACGGCTCGGTTCCTGGATATTTAAAACTTATGTTTTTAAACTCTATTGATTTTAATTCCGGAATATTTGCATCGGGCAGGCAGGCGGCGTTTTCGTCCTCTTCGAATTCAAGAAATTTGTTTAAATCTTTGAGATATTCAAGTTTATATTTAAAATCAGATATAAAATTCGACACATTCCATGACATCTGCCAGCTCAATCCAAAAATCGCATTTACAAGAGCCGTAAACATGCCGATAGATAATCTGACTGCCCCGCTCGCGTCGGGGAATATAGCCGAGGGAATTAATAAAGCGATAACGATTACGCCGCTGATAAACGCGAGATTCCCCGTCAGTTTCATAACAATCCATCTTTTTCTGTCCATGTTTTTGCGCGCAATTCTCGCAAACTCATATTTATCCCTGTATTCTTTGTTCATTCTTTTTGTATAACCGTAAATATAACGTTCTTCTATGGTGTCCCTGCCGGTTAAGATACCGAAAATATACCCGACTTTCCTGTCGATTTTCGTCATTTCTTTATCAACGTCATATTGCTTTTTCCCGAATTTATACGCTATGATAAAAGACGGCACGCACGTCACGGTAAAAACAATCGAAGCCCACCATAGTTGCAATCCCAGAATAATTACAAAGCCTATTATCTGCGCTACAAGATTCCACGCGCCGAAAACCTGATCAAAAAACCCCTGTATATTCATTTCGAAATGCCACATAGCCCTGTTTATTATATCGACGTTTTCCTGATTTTCGTAATATCTGAATTTGACAGATGCTTTTTTTTCGGCCATCGCGGGCTGAACGATCTTTTTTATTTTATTTCCCGCGCGTGTGTTTAGCATTCCTATAAGTATTTCTATGTAATAATTAACGAGCATAATCGTTATAATTATAAATAACGGCGGAAATATTGCGTTTACTTCGCCTGTTTTATTGACTGCCGCAACAGCTGAGTCAATAAATTTTGCGATCATGATTATATTAACCGTCGGCAAAACCGAAACGATAATATTTTTTATAAATTTTATTATAACCGCTGCGGGAACCATTTTAAAATATATAATCAGCATAGTCATATAATTATATTTTTTCTTTCCTAACAGCATAAAATTCAGGCTCCTTTTCATGATTTCCGATTTTTGTAAAACGATAATAAAATTATATCATGTTAGAATAAAAAATTCAAGCAAGCGTTGCTTGAATTTTTTAAATGCAATTATTAATTGAATTAATTTAATTTTTATAAATCATGTTTCTTTTTGTTTATTTATAACAGATAATACCGTGACAACGGCAGGAGCGGCGACGAGAGTTATAATTGATTCGGGAAGCATATATTGCAGGTTATACACTATAGAATACATCCATGCGCCCACAGTATGGACATATTCGTTCCAGTTGCCCGCTTTTGTTATCGCGTACCATACGATTATTCCGACGACGACATGAGATATATATCTTAAAATACAGACGAAAAGCGTCGCGATTGACGTAAAAATAATTTTTTTCCCGCGTGATTTAGTTTTAATAGCCAAAGGCTTAAAAAATCCAGTTAATCCGAGAACTGTAAACGCAATAATATAATCGAGAAATATACAGAGCAGCATGTTTTTGGCTCCGGCAACGCCCCAGCCCGATAATTTAGACGCGTCAAATAAAAAATGCGTAAAAGAATAAACAAACGCCGTGCTAAGCCCCCAGAAAGGTCCGTGCCTGAGTCCGATTATAATTAACGGGACCATACTGAACAAAGTCACCGAGCCGCCGAGGGGGGCTTCATAGATTTTAAAAATAGATAAAACAGTTGCCAACGCAACCATTACCGCGCACTCGACTAAAATTTTTAGATTTTTTTGATTTTGCATAAAAAAGCACCATCCTTAAATTTTTAATAAATAAAATCACCGCACAAAATAATCCCATGTGCGGTAAAAATTCAAGGACAGATCGTCCTAAAATAATCTCCCTACGTTGGCATTACCCATATCAGGTTTAAAGGGACAGCAGGTTTTTCACTGACATCTCAGCCGTTCGGCACCCCCGATTATTTAATTTGCGGTTTGTGTTATTATAGCATAGAGAAAAATAATTGTCAATATTTATTTTTCTTTATTTCTTTTGCCAATATTTCAATGACCTTTTCCGGAGATGGAATTTCTCCGTTCGGCGCGATTTTTCTCCAATATTCCTGAACTGCGGGGTCAGGGTTATTATACCCTGCCTTTATTACTTTTGATATTTCATAATATACAGATTCTGCGCTGACCCCGTTTTGTTTTGCGACTTTTTTTATTGCTTTGCCGTAATTTCTTTTCATGTTTCAACGCTCCTTTATTTATCGAATATGTTCATGATTAAAACTATTATATTGTGTTAAAGATATACAATCAAGATATAAAATGTTAATCTTTAAAACATATTAAACGGAGCGTGAATATGAAAATTTACTGGCATAAAGGGAAGAAGAATATAATAGGAGGCAATATACGGCAGTTACGGCGAAAAATGAAACTGACTCAGGAGCAACTTGCGGCAAGATTACAGGTGGCAGGTTATGAATTAGACAGACTGGCAATAGTCCGAATAGAGGCAGACAATCGTTTTATCGCCGATTATGAAGTAAAAGCGTTGGCGGGCGCATTGAATGTAAGCATCGAAAAATTATATGAGGAATGTGATTAAAAACAATATATTATTGTGTCTGTGGATATAATAAAATAAACTATAAAAATAACAGGAGAAATAATTTATATGTTCAAAGGTAAAATATCAATAATCGGAGCCGGATTTGTAGGTTCAACGACGGCTTATACTATAATGCATTCTGGATTAGCTTCGGAAATCGTTTTGATAGATATAAATAAAAACAAAGCCGAGGGCGACGTTATGGACATGAATCATGGCATAAGTTTTGTGTCTCCGGTTAAAATCTCAAGCGGCGGATATGAACTGATAGAAAATTCGTCGGTCATAATAATCACAGCCGGGGTAAATCAAAAGCCCGGCGAAACAAGAATAGATCTGCTCAAACGCAACACAGACGTCTTTAAAAATATATTCGACGAAATTCTAAAATACTGTAATCCCCAAACTATAATTTTAATAGTGACAAACCCCGTTGATATACTGACTTATATTGCTGTAAAAATATCAGGGCTGGATAAAAAAAACATTTTCGGGTCTGGAACGGTTCTGGATACTGCGAGATTAAAATATCTTATCGGCGAGCATATAAATATAGACGTGCGCGATATTCACACTTATATAATAGGCGAGCATGGCGACACAGAAGTCGCCGCTTGGAGCCTTACGCGTATCGCCGGGATAAATATAGACGAATACTGCGATATATGCAAAAGATGCAAAAACGGCAATAAAAAAATTTGCAAAACCGAATATGAACTGATGACAAAAAACGCCGCGTATGATATAATAAATAAAAAAGGCGCGACATATTATGCAATCGCACTGTCTGTCAAAAGAATTATAGAATGTATTACGGGCAATGAAAATTCTATTTTAACTGTATCAAGTTATTTTGACGGCGAATACGGGATTAAAGATATATGCCTCAGCGTTCCCACTTTGGTAAACTCAAAAGGCATAGAAACGATAATAGAAGTACCGTTTGCCGACGAAGAAATAAAAGCCCTGCGCCATTCGGCGGACGCGTTAAAAGAATTGGCAAAACAGGCGGGGTTTTAAACTCCTGACAAAAAAATATTGACTGTTTTAGGCAAATGTGATATAATAAAATTATAATTGGCAATATATAATACGAGAATGTAGAGAATTTATAATTATATAAGTATCACAAAATTTCTGATTACTATACCTAATATAACAAGCATTTTCCGGACTAAATAAATCAGTAATTGAGGAGGGATATTCCAATGTTATCAATAGAAGAAATTAAATCATATATCATACCTGTCGTTGAAAAGTATCCTGTGGAAAAAGTTATACTTTACGGCTCTTATGCCCGCGGGGACGCTTCCGATACGAGCGATATTGATTTGGTTGTTGAAAGCGGCGGGAAAATGCGAAACAGTAAAATATTCACTTTAGGCGGCGATTTGCTTGATGTATTGCCTGTAAGAGTTGATGTATATGATATTCTTGAAATAGCAAATCCATCGGCTATGTACGAAAATATCCAAAAAGAAGGAGTGATAATTTATGATGGTTCAAGATAATGAACGTTTTAAGAAGATGTATACGTTTGCCAAAGACGCTTCTTCTATAGCTGAAGGAATAACTTTAGAACGTCTGACTGTCGATAAAGCATATCAGTATAGTTTATTATATCCATTAGGGCAAATAGGGGAAATTGCCATAAATATGGGAAGTGATATTCCTGAATTATATCCGGCTATTGAATGGTCTAAATGGCGCGGATTCAGGAACAGAATATTTCACGATTATGGTACGATTGATTTTTCGATTGTTTTTGAGATGATTACAGAAGCCCTTTCGTTGTTATTAATAGAGTTACAGAAAATTCACGAAGATTACCATACCGGTTAACAAGCATTTTCCGGGCTAAATAAATCAGTAATTGAGGAGGGATATTCCAATGTTATCAATAGAAGAAAATATTCAAAAATACGATGATAATTGGATATGGCAGATAAGCAGGATTGATAACGAATAAAAATTATATAATATGCGATGAGGTAAAAGTTATGGCTGTTTTTAGTAAAAAGAATAAAAAGTCGTGTCAGGAATCCGAACACGAATGGGATGGATGTATATGTAAACGTTGCAAAAAAGAAAATCATGAATGGGAATTATTATCGTCGTCAAGCGAAGTGCAAATTCGGGGATATGTTCCTTTATCAAATGCCGCCCCAACAGAAACCACGCGTTTAGTGCATATACATAAGTGTAAAAAATGCGGCAAAGAAATAGAACACGCGAAAAAAAGATAAAAAGCATAATTATGAGGTTAAAATAAATAATGATTGAAAATAATATAGATTTAATACGCGAAAAAAAAGGCTTTTTATGCGATATGGACGGCGTTATATATCACGGCAATTATCTTTTGCCGGGCGCAGTCGATTTTGTGAACTGGCTGGGCAGGGAAAACAAAAAATTTTTATTCCTGACAAATTCAAGCGAACGCTCGCCGAAAGAATTACAGCAGAAACTCGCGCGTCTCGGGCTTGACGTTGACGAGTCGCATTTTTACACAAGCGCGCTCGCGACTGCTGCGTTTATAAAAAATCAATCACCCGGGTGTACGGCTTATGTCATTGGTGAAGCGGGGCTTTTAAACGCGCTTTATGACGCCGGAATCATGATGAACGACGTTAATCCCGATTATGTTATAATCGGCGAGACAAAAAATTATAATTATCAGAATATACTCAGGGCAGTCAAATTAATTCACGAAGGCGCGAAGCTGATCGGCACAAATCCCGATTTGACCGGCCCGACAGAAGAGGGTATAGTTCCGGCGTGCAGGGCATTGGTTTCGCCGATTGAACTCACTACCGGAAAATTTGCGTATTATATCGGCAAACCGAACCCGTTCATGATGAGAAACGGCAAAAGAATTTTAGACTGCCGCACGGCTGAAATGGCTATAATAGGCGATAGAATGGATACTGATATAATCGCGGGAATAGAATCCGAAATGGACACTGTTTTAGTTTTATCGGGGGTTTCGTCAAGAGAGACAATAAAAAATTTTTCGTACTCGCCCAAATACATATTTGATAATATAGGCTTTGTTAAAAAATTTAAATAATAAAAATAATAAATAAATTTTCAGGAGGAATACAAAAATATGACGGTCAATATTTCATCAAAAGAAATCAAAATCACGTCCGACATGGAAAAACTGGTAGAGAAAAAAGTATCGCAAAGGCTGAGAAAGTACAGCCAGAAACAAGACGGCGAACAGATTATATCTATTCGCGCATCAGAAAAAAAGCCGTTTACAAGAGTTGACGTAGATATGCCGTATTTAAATTATCAGATTCATGCAGAAGCCGTAACTTCCGACGGGATACTCGGGGGTATTGATAAGTGCATGGATATACTCGAACGGCAGATTAACAAATATAAGACAAAAATGCACAAATCAAGGGTCAGGACCAGCGGACTAAAAAAAGAAATCTTAAATATAGTCAACGACGACGAACTTATAACTCCCGTAAATTCAGGTGTAGATGCAGATTTAGAAGATGAAACCGGGTATAAAATAATAAAAGTCGAAAGCAAACCCAAACCTATGGGTATAGACGAAGCTATCCTGCAAATGGAAGTTTTAGAATATAAATTTCTGCTTTTTTATAATATAGAAACAGACGCGGTAAATGTAATTTATAAACGCGACGACGGAAATATCGGCTTAATTGAAACTTAATCGAAATTTGAAATTAGTGAAAAATTCCGGCAAATTTAACTTTTGTAAAATATGTGTAAAAAAAACGAAAAGAAAACATAAAAAAACTATTGCAAATATAAAAAAGTTATGTTATAATAAAAAATAGAGCTAATTTTTTAAAAGTACGGAAAAAAAGATTTCGTGCAAAAAATAAAACAATTTATTTTTACCAAAAGAAGGAGAATAAAAATCATGAAAAAAATTTTAGCATTAATTATTATTTTAGCAATGCTCGTTACGCCGGTGTTAATGTTCAACGTTGCTGCCGCAGATGACGACGATGACACAGTTGCCGCAGAAGTTACAAGCGCGGAAGCCGACGACGATGAAGAAGACGCTGACGAAGAAGAAGCAGTTATTCCGACGCTTCCGGTATCTTCATACAAGAGTATCGAAGGTAAAGTTACAGCTGTAAATGATTATAACGGAGCGACTATGGTTACAGTAGCGGCCGCCGATAAAAGCTTATGGAACGTAATTATTAACGAAGCTACTTATAAAATAATAGCTTTCGCCGCAGATGACGAAGAAGATGAAGAGGAGGAAGCAGAAGAGGCAGAAGAAGCAGAAGAAGCTGCTGAAGCTGCTGAAGCTGAGGACGAAGATGAAGAAGCTGAAGAAACCGACGACGCAGACGAGGGTGAGGACGCAGACGAAGATGAAGAAGCTGAAGAAATATCGGATTTTAATGTCGGAGACAGCATAAAAGTTTTCTATGTTTATGACCCGAAAGCCCCGATACTTTTGATTTATCCGCCGATTATAGTCGCCGATTATATAGCAATAAATCTTGATGATGATTTATTTATATATATAGCAAGATTTGACGCTGAATTTTTAGCCTATATAGACAACGGACTCAAGCTTAATCTTCCTGAAGAAGACGAAGAAATCGAGGATTTAGAAATTGATATAAAATATGCTGACGGAAAACTCTTTGATGGAAAATTGGCTGATTTGGCAGGAAGAGAACTCGTTATAATTTATTCTGCGTCAACAAAAAGCATTCCGGCTATACCGTTGCCGCCCTATGTAATAATTGTTATGTATGAAAAAGCCGTTCATCCTGTTTATATACTGACCGACGAAGAAAAAGCGGCTATCGCTGCTGCTTTTGCAGAGGCAGAGATAGTAATAAACGGCGAAGTTCTTGACGCGCCAAGCCCGTTTTTAGACGAAGACGGCGTATTGATGGTTCCTGTAAGGGCGATTGCGGAAGCGTTGGGATTTGAAGTTGAATGGATAGGCGCAACGAAAACTGTTGTTATAGGCGGAGGTTTGTTATCGTTCTCAATCGGCGAAGATGCATACAGTATCGGCGGATTGCCCGGCATACCTCTCGGAATTTCCGCGCCGGTTTTGATTAACGGCAGGACTTTTGTCGCGATAAACCTGTTTGAGCTTGCCGCGCAGGTTGATGGCGTGCCTGATGTAGACTGGTATTTTACAAGCGGAAAGATAGTAATCGTAATTCCGGAAGTAGAAGAACCTGAAGACGCTGAGGAAGCAGAAGCAGCAGGCGAAGTAGAAGAAGCGGCTGAAACTGAAGAAGAAGATGATGATGAGGACGACGAAGAATAAAAATTAATTAAAGTATAAGTATAAATATAAAGAGAGCGTTACTGCTCTCTTTTATTTTAATTTTTAATATAAATAATTATGGAGAATTTATTTATGAGAATAGGGCTGTATTCCGGGGATATTAAACGTATAAATGCCGATAATTTATTTGCGAAAATCGCGAAATACGGGTTTGCGTCCACACAGTTAGGCTTTGCCGATGTGACTGAGACAAATTTTGATAAAACAGGTCAATTTGAAATCCCGTCGGAAATAGACGACGGAGCAATTTCTGTTATAAAAGAAAGTTCGGAAAAACACGGAGTTGAAATAATTGCCTGCAACGCCACTTTTAATGCCGCTCACCCAAATCCTGAAATCCGGATAGAGGGGATAAAAAGATTTGAGGCAACGGCAATAGCAGTTCAGAAACTGGGCTGCAAAATAGTTTCTGTTTGCAGCGGAACAAGATGCAGGGAACATCTTTGGACTTACCACCCGGATAATTCTTCGCGGGAAGCTTGGGACGATATGACGGACACGCTTAAAAAGTGCGTGAAAATCGCGGAAAGATATAATATTATCATGGCAATCGAGACAGAAGTCGCAACTATTATAGATACTCCCGAAAAAGCGCGCGATACAATAGATGAAATCGGGTCCGAAAATTTAAAAATGATAATGGACTGCGCGAATTTATTTCACGCCGGCGAAGCTAAAAAAGAAAATGTCAGCAGGATCATAAATCACGCTTTTGACATTTTCGGCAAAGATATAATTCTCGCTCACGGAAAAGATATTGCGGAATCAGACGGGGTAAAATTCTGCCCGACAGGTGAGGGGATAGTCGATTATAAGCAATTTATCCAACTTTTAAATAAATATAATTATAACGGCGATATAATTTTACACGGGATTTTTGACGAAAGCAAAATGTCTTTTGGTTATCAGACAATAAAACGGTTATTGTAAAGTATTATCTGCCGTAATAAACGGTTCCCGGCTCTGTTTCCCCCAAAAGTTCAGAAACTGTGACTAATTTATATCCGGCGGCAATCAATTCCGGAATAATTCTCTCCATTGCTTTTACTGTTGTTTCATGCGTATCGTGACATACTACTATACAACCGTCTTTTACGCTTGAAATAATATTATTATAGACAGTGTCGGCATTTCTGTATCTCCAGTCATTTGGGTCAACGTTCCACTGGATAAGCGACAGGTATAAATCTTTTGAAACATTTTTGACTCTTTCGTTGAATGCGCCGTAGGGGGCGCGGTATATTTGAGGATAAATGCCGGTTATATTAAAAATCGCGTCGTGCGTATATTGCAGTTCCTGTTTAATCGATTCATCGCTTGATTTTGTAAAATTGGGGTGATTCCATGAATGCCCGGCGACCTGAGAGCCTTGTTCGGATATTTTTTTGATAGTCTGCTCATAAGAAGATATTTTATACCCGACAATAAAAAACGTAGCTTTGCTGTCGTTTTCGGTGAGAATCTCTAAAAGTCGTTCGGTATACGGGCTTGGCCCGTCGTCAAATGATAAAGCTATCATGCCGCCATCGCCGGAAGGCTGAATTGTGGGCGCGGGCGTTGGAATTACAGCGACAGGCTCAGGCTGAATTGTCGTCGAATCCTGAGTAGTCGGTTCAGGCAATACAAGCCATTTCAAAAGTCCTTCGGCTGTAGTTTGGGGTTCTGTTGCGGTATTAATTTCGTCGGCAATAATTTTTTCAGTCGCAGGCTCTTCAATCGCAATCGCAATCGTAACGGGAATGGTTATTGTTTCGGGTTCGGTTATGTAAATTTCTTCGGTTATTCCGGTTGTTTCAATAATATCAGCAATCGCCGCAATTAATTCTGTAGTTTCTGTAGTTTCTGTAGTTTCTGTAGTTTCTGTAGTTTCTGTAGTTTCTGTAGTTTCTGTTGTTTCTAACCATACGGGAATTGCCGCATCCAAAGAAATTTCCGTTGCGTGATTTTCCGGCTCTGAATAATCAGCCGAATCAGAATTTAATATTATTAAGCTAAAAATCACGGCAGATATGATTAAAATTATAATTACGGCAAACACGGCGTATAATTTGTTTTTATCCGCAAATGTTTTTTTCAGCCAACGCAACAAATCAGAAAGAACAGAAAAAACACCTGATTTTTCTTCCTTTTTATTTTCATTCATGTTATTTTTATGTACATCTTTCTTTTTATGATTAAAATAATTATATCATATATTTTATGTTTTATCAATAAAAAAACGGCATAACCGTAAAAATTACAATTATGTCGTTTTTTCTACATATAAGATTTATTTTATTTATATTTAATTTTTTCTTGCCCAGATGACAGCGCGGTTTCCTTCGGTATTTTCGTTAAAATTTTCTTTGTTCCGGCTGCCGTATAATCGCAATATTTCCCAGCCGTATTTATCAAGCCATGTTTTGGTTTCGTCAAAAGTCGGAAAATGCTTTGCGGTTCTGTATGTAATAAAATCAAATTTTTCACCGTTTTTCGGCGTGATTTCAAAACGTCTTCTTGCCATAAGCTTTCCGTTGATATATTTGTCGCACATCATGATAAATTTGCCGTAAGTGCCAATGTCGTCCGTTCCTTCAAAAACTATCCATTCTTTAGTATCTTTTTCTGTTTCCGTTAAATCATTTTCGTCGTCGTTATTGAAATGAACGGAACAGTCAAAATCAAGATACATATACCCGCCGGGTTTTACGCACTCAGATGCTTTTTTTATAAATAATTCCTGCGCTTCAGAATAACCTCCCTCGGTATATATATTTACAAAAATATTCCCCGCCAACACAACAACGTCAAAATCTTTACCCCAGTTGTCTTTGATTGCGTCGGATTTTCGCCATGATATATTTTTGATTTTATCGCGTTCGATTCTTTTTTGAAGCTTTTCGAGCATATATTCGTCCGCGTCAAATCCTGAAACTTTATATCCTGCGTTTGCGATAGGGACTGTATTTCTTCCGCCGCCGCAGCAAACGTCCAAAATAGTTTTAACGTTATTATATTTGCCGTCTTTTAAAATAGACAATACAAATTCGGCTTCATCTGTTTTATTTATTTTCTGTTCGTAAATATCGGCGTACCAGTGATTTAATAAAAATTCTTTATCTAAGCCATCGGTCGGGTTAAGTCTTTTTGCGACATGATAGCCGTCTACAATTTCTTTACACCATTCCACCCATATTGTCGCAGGACACATGCAATAATTTAATGCATGCCACATTTTTATCGCTTCCGGCTTATCATAACTGCTCCACGCTCTGATTTGAGATAAACCCATACTTTTTGCCCATTTTTCGGCGCAGCTTACAAGTTCTCTGGCTATACCTTTGCGCCGATAATTTTTATCTACTTCAATAATAGCTATATCTGCGCCTTTTTTATCTTCTAACGGAACTGTAAAATTTTGAGTACATACTGAAATAAACCCTACAGGTTTATCTTCATGAAAAGCGGCAAGCGAATAATTACCATTTTCAAGATTTATATGGCTTTTTATTAATTCTTCGTTGCCGTAGTGAACAATTATTTTTTTTAGTAAGTTTTCATCAATTTCTTTATATATTATTTGCATAAATTCTCCTTTGATTTTAATTTGATTTTAATATTTTTCTGTGGCGTTTTGTTACTGATTATGTTTACAAAAGTAATAGTTTTCATGTGAATCCCATCCTCAAATATTAACAAAATAGCCGATTGCAAAAGTCGAAAAGGCATAGATAACGAACCCCACCGCCGTTGCGACGGCACCTCCCCTTTTTAGGGGAGGCAAAGAAATTGAACCAAGCCTCCCCTGCAAGGGGAGGTGTCACGAAGTAACGGAGGGGTTTTCCCGGGCGTTTGCTCATCTCTAATTAACAAAAAATAAAATTTTTATAAAATAATAATAACATCATAAATTCATAAATTCAAGTGAAAGATTTATTATAATAAATTTTTCCCGCCCATAGACAAATAAATAAAAATGTGATAAAATATATATAATTTTATTTTAAATATAAAAAGGAGTAAAATCAAACATGAAATTTTCAAAAATTAAAATTATTGCGTTTATCTTGACAATAATTATGCTTTGCGCGCTTGCATTAAATATTATAGGCTGCGGAAACGGCGACTCCGGAAATGACAATGATGGTAATACCACCGTCGCAAATAATGAAAACGGAGACGGCGGCTCAAATGACGACGCAAAAGAAAATGACGCTAATACCGAAAAATCTGACAATTCAATCGAGGCGCGGCCGGATTACGACCTCCCGGAAAAAGATTTCGGCAATTATGATTTCAGGATAATATCGCGAAGCGAAAGCGCGAACCTGCACTGGTGGAACTACGATATATCCGCCGAAGGGGAAACCGGCGACCCAATTAACGACGCCGTATTTCAGAGAAACCAAAAAATAGAGGAAAAATATAATATCACAATTACGAATATTCCGGACAGCGCAGTAGGCTCAAAAGCCGCGCGTTCTATAAAAGCCGGGAGCGACGATTATGACTTAGTAGTGATAGGGCTGAGGGACGGACAGGATAATCTCATAAATTCCGGTTATCTTATGGATTTGCATAGTATGCCCTATGTAGATTTATCAAAACCTTGGTGGGACCAGAAAGCTACCGAACAGCTTTCTATTTATGATAAACTGTTCGCTACTTCGTGCGATTTGACGATACGAGACAAAGACGCTATTATAATATTAATGTTCAGCAAGACATTGCTCAAAGATAATCAGCTTGAGGACCCGTACCAGCTTGTGCTTTCGGGTAAATGGACGCTCGATAAAATGTTTGATATGATGAAAACCGTTTCAAAAGATTTAAACGGCGACGGCAAAATGGACGATGAAGACCAATACGGGCTTATATCGCAGTTAAGGCACAGCCAGTATTTTTATAACGCCGCAGGGGAATACATAAGCAAATTAAATGCCGATAATATTCCGGAAATTACTATGTATAATGAAAGGGCTGTTGAAATCTGTGAAAAGATAGGCGCAATGCAGGGAGACAAAAATTATTCTATATGCGCCGATGAATACAACGGCAAATACGCGGACGTCTGGGACGATTTTCAGGTGCCGCTGTTCGCCGAAAACCGCGCGTTATTTTATCACGCAGGGATGAACAGGGTGACTCTGCTCAGAACAATGGAAACTGACTTTGGCATACTGCCTCCTCCAAAATTTGAAGAAAGCCAGACAAATTATTATGTGGCTGTGGACGCGTGGTGCACAAGCGCGGTAAGCGTGCCGATAACTGCCGAGGACAAAGACAGATCCGGGCTTATACTCGAAACTCTCGCTTATGAGAGCAGATATATTTTATTGCCCGCGTATTATGACATAAACCTCAAGACAAAATTCGCAAGGGACGAAGAATCAAGAGAAATGATAGATATTATTCTCACAAATCGTTTATATGATTTAGGCGATATGTATTACTGGGGCAGCGCGACTTCGTATTTTGAAGATTTATCAAGGGGCAAAGGCGGTTCTCTCGTTACATACTGGGAGAAAAACTCCAGTAAAATAGAATCCGCTATGCAAAAAACACTTGACAAATTATCGGCTCTGGATTAACAGACGCGCATAACAACAATAATCAAGGGAAAATATAATTTTATTATAGGGGCGGGGTTTTCCCGCCCCTGACCCGGAAACTTAAACTAAAATAATACAGAATAATAAGTGCAATAGGAGATTTTTTTGTGCTGTTGAAAAAGTTAAAATTTATTTTAAGCTGGAAATATGCTTTTTTAGCTTTTGTATTGCCTGTCGCGGCGGTCTGTGTAGGCTTTGCGCGGCTTAAAGTTGCACCTTTTGGTGAATTTTCAATGCTCAATCTGGATTTGTGGGGACAATATTTTCCGATATATGTAGATCAGAATAACCATAGGGTCAGTATGTCGCTGGTTTATTCATGGAACGGAGGGCTCGGATTTAATTCTTTTGCCCAGTCCGGATATTACGGCAACAGTTTGTTTCTCCTGCTGTTTTTGTTTTTAAAACAAAACTCGCTGATAACGGCATTGGATATTATCCTGATATTAAAATTCGGATTTGCGTCTCTGAGTTGCTTCTTTTTTTTGAAATACAAATTTAAAAAAGAAACTATTGTCACCGTGGGGTTTTCTGTCGCGTATGCCTTAGGCGCTTATATGCTGGCTTTTATGACGCATCCGATGTGGACTGACGCGGTAATTTTACTACCGCTGACGCTTATAGGCTTGGAGCGTATGTTATTGACAAAAAAACCTTTGCTTTATTGTTTAAGCTTGGCGTTTATTATTTTTTCTAATTTTTATATCGCTTTTAGCGTCTGCATATTTTTGATATTATATTTTTTAGTATTTACTGTTGGTAATTTCAAAAAGTTTTCTTTAAAAATATTTTTGCGGCAGGCAAAATATTTTGCGGGATTTTCTCTGCTCGCGGCAGGTCTTACAGCTTTTACGCTACTGCCGATATATAATGCCTTAAATATGACTTTGGCTTCGGAAATATCAGTTCCGGACGCAGGGAAATTTTATCATCCCCTGCGTAATTATTTTTCAAATATGCTGCCGCTTTCGTCGCTTACACTGGAAGGCGGCGTTCCCAATATTTACGGCGGGAGTTTCGCGTTTTTATTTATGCCGCTGTTTATGCTCAACAGCAATATAAAACTGCGTAAACGCATAATTTACGCGGCGCTTATCGTATTTTTTTATTTTTCCCTGAATTACAATATGCTCGATTATGTCTGGCACGGTTTTCACTTACCCAATAATTTTCATGGAAGGTGGAGCTTTATTTGCACTTTTATGATTATTTTAATTTGCTATGAAGCATTGATAAAATGCAAGTGGCAAAGTTGGAAATCTGTTATGGCTTTGCCGGCGGCATTGCTGATAATTTATATCGGCGGCGAAGCTGAAAAAAAACATGATACTAATACTGCGTTTATAACCGTATTAATCGTAATGGCGCTCGCCGTATTGATTGTTTTGATGTATTCGGAAAAATATAAAATAATAAAAAACGCCGCATTGATTGTCATTGGCATAATTATTATTGCCGAAGCGGGAGTAAATACTGCCTTTGTCCTTGCCCGCGACCAGAGAGTAAGCAATATTGAGCAATATCAGTTTGCCGATGATAAAATGGCAGATATTATACTAAAATACGACAGCGGACAGGATGATTTTTACCGAATGGAATTAACGCCGAGGTTTACGTTTAATCCGGGCATGTTATATAATTATAAAGGCGTGACATATTATTCTTCTACTATGATCGGCACAGGTTATGATTTCTTCAGGACGATGGGCTATCAGGTTTACGGGAAAAACGTATCGACTCTTTATTATCCGGATTATCCGGTGTTAAATTCAGTGCTTAATATAAAATATCTCGTTCAGCGGCATGGAAATGAAAAGATTTACGGGTTTGAACAAATCGGCGAACACGAAGGCTTTAAAATACTGCAAAATGAATATTATCTGCCGTTCGCGTTTATTGTTGACCGTAAACTTGCCGAATGGAAACCTAAATTATCTGCCACACCGATACAGAACCAAAATGCTTTTATACGTTCCGCAATAAACAGCAATTCTGATGTTTATATATCTATGCCCGAAGGGGATATGATCTGCGAAAATGCGACCCTCGCGCCGAATGCCGACTGGAACGCGCAATATTATTACAGAACGGACGCGGACCTGCCTGTAGTTTTTGATTTCAAATATACGGTGACTTCAACCGCGCCGGCATATATAGTCCACGGTTTTCGCGCGGGAGAGATATTTACACGCGTAAATAACGGCGAGCCGGTAAAACAGGACTGGCAAAACCGCGCGATATATTTAGGCGTATTGGAAGCGGGAACTGAAATATCAATTAACATTGAAGTCCCGGGCTTTCAAATCAGCGGCATTTCTTACGGGGTCTGGGGAATGGAACTCGTCATGCTTGACGAAGCGGCGTTTAATTCTTGCTTCGAATATCTTTCAAAAGATAAACTTGAAATAATAAGCGCAGGCGACACTAACATAAAATGCCGTATCAATTCTCAGTCCGGCGGGCTGCTTTACACGTCTGTCCCGGCAGAGGGCTGGAGCGTAAAATGCAACGGAAATAAAATAAATACGCTTAAAATCGCGGGATATTTATTGGCGGCGGAAATACCGGCAGGGGAGAGCGAGCTTGAATTTTATTATAAAGTCCCCGGATTAATTCCCGGTTTGATAATATCGCTTTTATGCTTAGCCATATTGATTTTTTGCCTGTATAGGATACGCAAATCTCCCGCGGGATTATTGCCGCCGGAATATGATAATCAAGATAATATAGATATAGAAACAGACAAAAAAAATGAAGATAAAAGCTTTAAAAACTTTTATCAGAAATTAAAAAAGATGTTTGAAGAAAAAGGCGACGAAACTTACGAAAACGATACAGAAAATGACGAAGACAGCGAAATTTATGAAAATTACGATGAAGATGATAATGATTAGTTAAATTACATGATTTTAAGGTTGTTTATAATCAGATCAAATTCAGCTTCAAGATATGCCGCCGCCCTGCGGCACATAAGCATTCTTGTCAAAAATATTTCGAAATAGTCCATAACTGAGCATACAGATGTGTCGATGCTTAAGTTAAGGACTATTTTTTTCGCGCCGTTTTTGTCATTGTCAGTACAGGCAGAGATATTTCCGTTTGTGACCGCGTAGTTTACACGGTCGTGAATATCAGCGAGGATTTTATCCATATCGCTTTCAGTTACTCTCGAACGGCGCACGTCAGATTTGTCGGCTAAGATAAGCGCGGCGGATATTATATTGACAGGACGCCCGGTTTCTTCGTCATGATTGCCGATAGCTGTTATTATAGAAGTCATTTCAGAATAAGGCATATTATATTCCGGGCTTGAAAGAATTGACTCTGCAAGCACCCCGCCTGTCAGAGCGTGATAATTTCTGTTTACCATGTTGCCTATATCGTGCAAAAGCCCCGCGATTTTCGCCAGTTCCGCATCTCTTTTGCCATATCCTAAATCTGATAAGATAGCGGCGGCGGTTTGCGCTGTTTTATACACATGCGGAAAAGAATGCTCCGTATATCCGAGGACTCTGAGGGCTGCGTCGCCGGCGGTTATATAAGCCCTGACTTTTTCGTCGTTTTTTATTATATCAAAAGTTATTTCACCCATAAATTTTTCCTCTCAAAGCTCAAATTAAAAATTAAAATCTTAGGGGCGGCATTTTGCCGCCCCTGAAAATATTATTTGCGTAATTTTATAATTTTAGTCTGTCGGCGGATTGGTCTGCGCTTTTATTTCCGCGAGCAAATCCGACCATCCCGCAGCGTCAAATTCTGGGGTTACATATCCCGCAACATAATCGTCTATATCTTCGTATCCATCGGGAAGTCTCCAATTAGAGTAAATCTGCTTGATTTTTTGGCTGAGCGCGTCTATCTCAGGAATCACTTCTTCGGCGACAGGGGTCAGTTTTGTTTTATCGAGATAAAAAGTCAAGAATACTGAATTTACTACGCTCAGATTATGTTCTTTCGCTATTTCCCACTTGTTGGGATTGTCGCCTTCCATTAAATCGGCAATAAAACGATTGCCTGTATAGTTCATGTTTATCATATAATCGTTATTTATATACTCGATTCTGCCGTTGTCGTTATAAAAATAGTGCGTTCCCAAAATTCCGTACTGGAAAGTATTTTTAAATTGCTTGTTTGTATTTAACAGAGTTATGATTTCCATGCAGCGCGCAGTCGGTATCTGGGAAGATACTGATATAGCGTACATGCCGTCCTGCAGATCTTCTTTTGTCGCAATAGGGTTGGCATAAAGTATATATTCGTATATAGGCTCGCCGTTTGCATCTTTTTCAGCGGCTTGATTTGCCAGCATATCTTCGAGCGTTCCCGTAAGGATAAACGCGGCGCGTTCTTTGCCTGCCGGAACCGGAGAAGTTTCAAACAGCCCTTTTTCGGTGTATTCTTGATTTAAGCTTATGATATTCACATACGCCGTATGAGTATATTTGTTTGCCAAAGATATATTTGCCGGAGCCAAATTCGTTACGGCCGGAATGGGCTGCGGCTTATATGTAGTAACGGGAATCGTCGTAGGGGGAATAGTATCAGGGTCTTCGGTCAGCAATTCCCCGTTATCGTCAGTCGGAGGCTCAGTCGGGGCTTTTGTCGGGGCTTCCGTGGGTTCCTGCTGCGGGGTATAAACGAGCGGACGCCCCGCTCCTACTGCTCCCAAACTTGATACTAATGCGAAATCGGGCATATCCGGAAATACGGGTTCATAATTTTTCAGCGAAACAAACGGGCCCTCTATACGCGCCACATCCGGATGAACTTCTTTTGCCCATTCGAGATAATCAGTCAAATGCGAATATTCTTTGAGTTTTGTCAGATCCAGTTTTGAGAGAGGCGTAAGCTGGTCTTCTTCGTCAAGGTCAGGGTCGGCGTTTATTTCTTTTATATCAAGATTATATTTTTCGGCGTATATATTATATTCTTCAACAAGACGCTTGTTTACTGCAATATAAGTAGCCGTGCCTATAATTTTATTTGTGGGTATCGCGAGGGTTTTGTCCCCGAACTGCCCGGCCATCATTATAGAGGGGTGTATATATTCTTTCAAAACTTTGGCTTTTGTAGTAAGATCGTCGTCCATACCCTCAAGCCTTTCGTCTTTGGCGAGTTCGTAATACATATCGCTCGACGTTATAAGAAAAATATCAAGCTGGTCGTTCTTTGCATCGGGCCATTTTATTCTGCCGTCGGTTCCGTATATGTCTAACTCTGTTGTAGCGGGCGGTTCTGTAGCTCTTTTAGTCGGAGCCTGTGTTAACCCGGCGGCCTTGTCTTTTCTTGCCTGCTCTTTGCTTGCTTTATCCAAAGAAGCCTGAACGGCCTTTTCTTCTGCCAGCCTTTCCTGCTCCTCGTCATAAGCTTCGAAGAGTCTTGCTATTTCTGCTTCGTACTCGCTTCTTTTAAGCCCTATCAGATTTAATCTTGTAGTATATCTTGACTCTGTTATGTAATTCAATTCTTTCTGAACGGCGGCAATCGCCTCGGGTGTGGTGGAATCTTCGACAAGAAAATGAATGTTCAGCGTCACAGCTTTTCTGTTCTGCGGCAAATCCTCAATACTTCCGCCTGAGTTGCAGCTTGCCAAAAACATTGAAGACAGCATGCAAAATACCATAAAAATGCAGATATGACTGATTAGCTTTGTTTTTTTCATTAAATAAAAGCCTCCTTAAAAATAAATAAAAGCATATCATATAATTTATAATTTTAATAGAATTATATTAATATATCATTTAATTTATTTGAATTTTTAAAATTTTATCAATAATTTGATTAATTTCGGGTAATTTTGAGCAATTCAAACTTGATTCTGCAATATAATACAAAATAACCCTACTATATGTAGTCTACACTAAAAAAACAAAAGTGTCAAGTGCAAATTTGTGTAAAAACACTATACAAACTAAAAATTTTATATTAACAGCACAATCATAATAAATAAACGTGAGTTCGATAAAACAATTGCGCCTTTTGATGGATTTATAGGGTTTTGTATGTAGGGGACGCTGCCCTCAGCGTCCCGCGAGTTAGAATTTACGGTTTTATACCGGCGGGACGCGCGGGGCGCGTCCCCTACACATTATCGTCCAATGTTTCGCGTCCTTGGCTTTTCTGTCGAACTCACGTTAGTTAAATATGTAATCCCGATCATGTTTAAAATATAAATTATATAAATTTAATTTAATCGAGATAATCCTTGAGCCTTTTGGAGCGGCTCGGGTGTCGGAGCTTTCTCAGAGCCTTAGCCTCTATTTGCCTTATTCTCTCACGGGTTATATTAAAAACTTTCCCAACTTCCTCAAGAGTTCTTGTCCTTCCGTCCTCAAGACCGAACCTGAGTTTTAAGACATGCTCTTCCCTTGCCGTCAGCGTATGCAAAACTTCGCATAACTGTTCGCGTAAAAGAGTATAAGAAGCGGCTTCCGCCGGGGCCGGGGCATTGTCGTCCGAAATAAAATCGCCTAAGTGAGAATCGTCTTCTTCTCCTATGGGCATTTCGAGAGACACAGGCTCCTGCGCTATTTTCATAATATCGCGCACTTTATCCACAGACATGTTCATCTCTATCGCGACTTCTTCGGGCGAAGCTTCATGTCCCAAATCCTGATGCAACTGCTTTGAGACTTTGTTTACTTTGTTTATAGTTTCGACCATGTGGACCGGTATTCTTATAGTCCTCGCCTGATCGGCAATGGCTCTCGTTATAGCCTGCCTTATCCACCATGTCGCATAAGTCGAAAACTTATAGCCTCTTATATAATCAAATTTCTCAACTGCTTTGATCAGTCCAAGATTGCCCTCCTGAATCAGATCCAGAAAAAACATACCCCTGCCAACATAGCGTTTCGCAATGCTCACAACAAGCCTCAGATTAGCTTCAACTATTTTTTGTTTCGCCGTTTCATCGTTCTGCGACATTTTCATCGCCAGCTCTATTTCTTCTTCTGTATCAAGCAGCGGCACTTTGCCTATTTCTTTAAGATACATCCTAACCGGGTCGTCTATGGCAAGCCCTTCGACCTGCGCAAGCATTTTTTCCATGTCTTCGGGACTCTCGAGTTTTTCTACCTCGTCGTTTATATCTTCAAATTCAGGTATGTCGTCCTCTAAATATCCTGTGATTTCAATACCAAGAGTCTCAAGGCTTTCGTATAATTTATCCAACTGTTCGGCGTCGCAGTTTATTTCCGCTTCCATGAGTTCTTCGTTTGACAGGCTGCCTTTGGCTTTCGCACGCTCGATTATCTCGCTTATATCTACTTTTTTCTCTTCTGTCATATATTTAATTATCCTCCCTTTTTAACATTTCATCTTTTTTAACTTTAATTTTATCTTTATCTTTTGCCCTGATATAACTGATCCAGTCGTCTCCCGAAGCTGATATTTCTTTTAAATTTACATTCTTTTTTTCATAGACTTTATTTTGTTTTTCCAACGCCCCGATAAAATTTACAAGTTCGTTTTTTATATCTTTACCCGGAATATTATCAGAAATAATCATTTTTGTTATTCTTCCTGTTTCTTCGGCTGATAAATCTTTTGTTATCATAACTATATCAAAACTCGAATTATCTTCTGTTCCTGTCGTTTCTTTTGATTCTATGACTTCTTTAAATAAATTATATATTTTCCTGTTAAATTCGCTTATAAATATATTTTCTGTCAGTATATCTTTTATATCGCTATAAAATTCCGGGTATTTCATGAGAATACCCAAGATTATTTCTTCTTTTTTTACGGATTCCGGAAATTTCACCCTGTCGGGATTTAATCTGTCGCCAAAGCCCTCGATTTTACGCATATTATTATTTATCATATCAGTCTTTTCTTTTTTCAGGCGCGCTGACGCGAGTTTTTTTATCGCTTTTAAAATACTGTCTGCGGAAACTTTATATTTATCCGCGAGTTTCCCCCCGTAAACTTCCCGCTCGACTTCAGAATTTATAAGAGACAGTTCTTCGCATGATTCGTTTATCGCTTTTATTTTTTCTTCGGCGTCGTCTAAATTATATTTTCCGTAAATTGCGTCAAGTTTATTGTCTATGTATCCTTTGGGTTTTATTAAATTATTCTCTAATTTTTCTTTGCCGTATTTTTGTATAAATTCATCGGGGTCTTTGGCTTCGCCTAAATTCAAGACTTTTACTTCTATTCCCACTTCACCCAATAACGCCGCAGCTCTCTGCATCGCTCTTTTTCCTGCTTCATCAGTATCATAAGCCAAAATTACCCGTTTTGCGTATTTTGACATTAGCCGCGCCTGTTCTCCTGTTACAGCCGTTCCCAAACTGGCGACCGCATTTGTAAATCCCGCCTGATGCATTGCGATAACATCCATATATCCTTCGCACATTATAAAATAATCATGTTTTTTATTTGTGCCCACAGTATTTTTAGCAAAGTTTAACGCGTATAAATTCCTGCTTTTTTTGAATGCAGGAGTATCTGACGAGTTTAAATATTTTCTTTCGTCGCCGTTATTAATTATAATTCTGCCGCCGAACGCAATAACATTGCCGTTTACGTCAATAATCGGGAACATTAACCGCCCTCTGAATATATCAGTATATTCGCCTTTTTTTGTCATGCTGCATAAAAACGCGGTTTTTTGTTCTTCTTTTGAGAACCCTTTATCAGACAGGTATTTTGTAAGACTGCTCCATGAATTTGAAGCGTAGCCCAATCCGAAATGTTTTATAGTTGGATTTTTTATCCCGCGTTTTTGTATATATTCAAGAGCGTTTTTGCTTTCGGCGTTATTCTGGTCTGTTAAATTATTGTGAAAATATAACGCGGCTTCACGATTAAGTTCAAATATTCTTTTTTGTTTTATTGCCCTGTCTTTATATTCGCCGTCGTCCTCAGGCACGGGGATTTTGGCCCACTCGGCAAGCTTTGCGACTGCCGAGGCATAATCCGTATTTTCTATCAGCATAACAAAAGTTATTGCGTCTCCGCCCGCGTCACAGCCAAAACAGTGAAAAATCTTTTTGCTTTTCGAAACAGTAAAAGAAGGGGTTTTTTCGCTGTGAAACGGGCAGCACGCCACTAAATTCGCGCCTGCCGGTTTTAAAGTCACATATCTTGAAACAACGTCCTCAATATCGTTTCTGAATTTTATCTCCTGTAAAAATGCGTCGGGAAATCTCATTTTTATCACTCCCGATATTTAATTTGTTGAGCGCGCGCGATAATTTAGGCGCGCCGTTTTTTTATTTTTTTTATTTTGGTTAATATTTATATTTTTTATTCTTCTTTCCATGTTTTAGGCACAAAAATTTTACAATATTCAGATATAGAATATCTGTCGGTCATTCCCGCGATATAATCGCATACCGCTCTCTCCGTTCCCTCTCTTGTTATTATACTCTCATATTCCGGGATAAGCAAATTATAATTTTTTACAAAATAAATATACATTTGCTCAAGCATGAATTCGGCTTTTTTTTCTTCGGTTTTAGCTATGTTATTATCATAAACATTATCAAATAAAAACCTGCGCAGGTTTTCCATGGCTTCGAGTATATCGCCGCGCATTTTTATATCGCTTTTACCGTCCGACTCCGTTATTATTCCGTTTACCATAGTATTTATGCGCTGACTTCCGGTTTTACCCAGTATTTTTATTAAATTTTCGGGCAGATCTTCAAATTTTAAGATTTTTGCCCGCAGCGCATCGTCTATATCATGATTTATATACGCTATCCTGTCGGCGAATTTTAAAATTCGTCCTTCAAGTGTTTTAGCGGGAATATCGCCGGTATGACATAATATTGCGTCGCGCACTTCATAAGTTAAATTCAGCCCGGTAAAATTTTTTTCGAGTTTTTCAACTACCCTTAAACTCTGCTCGTTATGTTTAAAGCCTCTGGAATAAAGCCGGTTCAAAACTTTTTCCCCCGCGTGACCGAACGGCGTATGTCCCAGATCGTGGCCTAAACACGCAGCCTCTGTCAAATCTTCGTTTAATCGCAAAGCTCTGGACAAAGCCCTGCCGATCTGCATGACTTCAAGAGTATGCGTCAGCCTTGTCCGGTAATGATCGCCCTCCGGGTCGAGAAATACCTGAGTTTTATGCGCGAGTCTCCTGAAAGAATTAGAATGTATTATCCTGTCGCGGTCTCTCTGAAATTCTGTTCTTAAGCTATTGGGTTCTAAAGATAAATCCCTGCCTTTTGTGTTTTCTGTCAGAAAAGCGTATTGCGATAAATTTTCACGCTCTCTTTTGTGAATAAAATCTATAAAATTCAATATTGATTACCTCTATAATAATATATATACGTAAAAAAATAAAAAACACCTTTTTTAATAAAAAATTTAATGCAAATATATAAATCAAAATAAATCAGAAGAAGAAAATCTTTCACCATTTTTAATTATATCAGACTTCCCGTTGGTCAGGTTGATTATATCGGCGCAGATTTTTTCATAAAGATTATATTTTACAGCCAGAGACAAAATTATATTTTCGCCGAAAACAGTATTATCTGTTATGATTTTTTCGGATTTTATAAATTTCAGGATTTTATCATAATCCGGATATCCGCATAAAACGTCAAATTCTATGTGATTTTCATATAATACTATACCGGATTCGTCAACGGCAAGTTTTGCCGCGCGCGAATAAGCCCTGACAAGCCCTCCCGCGCCAAGCAAAATCCCGCCGAAATATCTTGTGACTACTGCGGCTATATTTGTCAGATCGTTTTTCTGCAAGACAGAGAGCGCGGGGATTCCCGCAGTCGAGTTTGGCTCGCCGTCGTCTGAAAACCTGATAATATTCGCGTCCCTGATTATATACGCGTAGACATTATGTGAAGCATCGCCATGTTTTTTTCTGATTTGATTTATAAAATCCAGCGCGGACTGTTCG
Organism: Oscillospiraceae bacterium; assembly: GCA_009783265.1. Lineage (GTDB taxonomy): Bacteria > Bacillota > Clostridia > Oscillospirales > WRJC01 > WRJC01. Next base: position 93,029 of record WRHM01000003.1, on the reverse strand, counting down.
TTCCAAACGGGTTTGACCGTGCAGATAAATACTGATTTTTTCTCGGTAAATTCAGCCGAACATTCTTTTTTTACAGTTTTGTATGAAATTAAATTATTATCCAAAATTTAACTCCCGTATAATTATACACAAAATATCTTAAATATATTCATATATGTTTAATGAACAACCAACAGCTCCGCCAACGCGTCAACGTCTTTTACAATATAATCCGATTTATATTCACCCTCTGTAAGTTCTTCTAAACTCCCGTAGCCATACAACACCCCGACGCTTTCTATCCCGTTCTTTCTCGCGCCGATTATATCATGATTTCTGTCGCCGATCATAACCGCTTTTGCTTTTTCTTCACTTGATAAAATCCCGAAATGCGCGAGACAATACTCAATAACCTCGTTCTTTTTTGCCCGCCGCCCGTCAAGTTCGGCTCCGGCTATAAAGTCAAAATACTGCAATATATCAAAATATTCTAAAATCTGCCTTGCCAGTATTTCGGCTTTCGACGTGGCTAAAATCACAGTTTTACCGGAATTTTTCAATTTTTTTAACAAATCCTTGACTCCAGGATATAATTTATTATCAAACATTCCTTTGGGCTTATAATATTCACGGTATTTTAAAACGGCTTCCTTAACTTTTTTATCGTCAAATTTAAAATAATTTCTGAAAGAATCCTGTAAAGGCGGTCCGAGAAAAAACGAATAAGAATCCAATTCTTCATCTTTTATTTCAATGCCGAAATGTTTCATGACATATTGCATGGATTTTAATATCCCCGGTTTTGAATCTGAGATTGTTCCGTCCAAATCAAATAATATATATTGTTTATTTAAAATCATTAATTTATTTCCCTACGCATTTTTTATAGATTTCAAACATTTCGTCGTCAGTTAAGATTTTTTTATAACTGTTCGTGAAGTTTTTCGCGGTTTTTACTTTTGACACATAAAATTTCAAAGTTTCATCGTCGAATTTTTCGTGATAATCCGTAAGTATTTTTATCGTTTCTTTTGCTTTTTCAATGGGAGTATCAAAAGCGGCGTACATTTCGTTTAAGTTTTTATTTAACTCAGGCATGTCAAGATTTTTTGCCGCAGTTTCGTGTATATTTAAAAATTCGCCGATAAATAACGCGCAGGCTTTTCCGTGAGGCAGTCCGTTTATCAGGGTGATGTTATAGCCCAGTGGGTGGGGAAAACAGGTGCCGGTGGTATTTATCGCAATCCCGCCGCAGAGCGAGCCGAGCAGCAATTCTTCACGGACAGAATAATCTATTTCGGATATAGGCTTATCTTTTAAATCAATAAGTTTTTCGAGGTTATGATAAACTGATTTTATCCCGAGCGAAGCATAAGCGATTGAAAACGGCGTCGATTTTACGGACAGATATGATTCTATGCAGTGGCATAAAGCGTCAAGGGCGGTGCTGACGGTGACGTTATAAGGCAGTGAAAGCGTATATTTAGGGTCGAGAAAAGCTGTTTGGGCGTAAGATTTTATATATGTAAAAGTTTTTTTCAGATCCTGACCGTCGAGGGTCATTATTGCGTATGGATTTGCTTCGCTTCCGGTTCCCGCAGTAGTAGGAATCGCGAAAATAGGCAAAGACGGATTTTCATAAGGCAAATTAAATAAATCTTCAGGAGTTCTATCTGGGTTCGCCGCGAAAAATGCGATAACTTTTGCCGCGTCAAGCGGCGATCCCCCGCCTATGCCGATAATTAAATCCGCTCCGAAATCACAGGCGGCTTTTCCCCCTTCATAGCATACAGAAAGAAGAGGATTCTCCTGTATATTATCAAAGATATAAAATTCGGCTTTTGTATCTTTCACTATACTCATTATATCGTTTAATGCCCCGCTGAGTATTGCCGATGATTTATCCGAGACTATAAAAAGTTTTTTGAATCCGTTAAATTTTTCTTTGTTTTTCAGAACGCAATTTTTATCAAAGATAATTTCAACAGGCATCAAAGAATTAAAACTAATCATATAAATATTTTCCCCCCGCAAATTTTTTGTTTTTTGTTTATATTATATCATAAATAAATAAAAAATTATATATTAAAACAAAAATTTTTTGTATTTTGCTTGACTGCATAGAATAACAATGATATAATAATAAAATATATCATAAAATACATAAGCGAATGGGAAGTTGAGATAAATAAATATGGATGAAATTAATAAAAAAATCAGAAGAATAGGCGTACTCACGTCGGGCGGTGACGCTCCGGGAATGAATGCCGCCGTAAGAGCAGTAACGCGCATGGCAATATCAAACGGGATTCGCGTGATGGGAATATTAAAAGGCTACAGGGGGCTTATTGACGGTGAAATAGTTGAATATGACGCACGCGCGGTTTCAAATATACTGACTCTCGGGGGGACGGTTTTATATTCCGACAGGTGCGATGAGTTTAAAACAGAAAAAGGCATGAAAAAAGCGTGCAGGACTTGCCAAAAGTATGAAATAGACGGCATAGTCGCAATAGGCGGCGACGGGACTTTCAGGGGCGCGACAGATTTAAGCAGGCGGGGCATTCCCACAATAGGCATTCCCGGAACTATCGACAACGATATAACCGCGACTGAATATTCAATAGGCTTTGACACTGCCATGAATACTGTAGTCGCAATGGTGGACAGGCTGAGGGACACAAGCGAATCTCATGCGCGCTGCAGCGTTGTGGAAGTTATGGGCAGGGACGCGGGGCATATCGCGCTTCAGGGGGGAATCGCAGTCGGGGCGACAGGCATTGCGATAAAAGAAATGCCGTTTGACGAGGACGAATGCATAAACAGGATTATACATGCAAGAATGAACAGAAAAAGAAATTTTATTATTATAGTATCAGAGGGAATGGGAACAAACTACGCGGAGAATTTTACTGCCAAAATAAGCCGACAAATACCGGATATGGAGACAAGATTTGCGCGGCTCGCGCATGTTCAAAGAGGCGGCTCGCCTACTTTGCGCGACAGGCTTGTTGCGACAGTTATGGGAAACAGGGCGGTTGAGCTTCTGATAGAGGGCAAAAAAAATCTTGTCGTCTGTATGCAGAACAGCAAAGTCGTAGACTTGGATATAGAATATGCTCTAAATCTCGATAAGAGATATAAAAATAAAATGACCGACGAGCAGTTTGCCGCTTTGAGTGAAAGCGACCAAAAGAGCATGACTAAATTTATAAAACAAAAGAAAGCCGAAATCGCAGAGTTTTATCAGATCTCAAAGAGAATGTCAATATAAAAAATATATTAAAATAAAAATAACCGGGCGGGATTATCCCGCCCGGAATTATGTCTGTGTAAATTTTCTAATGCCTGCCTCGCGATATGTTGATAACCCCCTCGGGAAGAAATTTCATGTGTTCGAGCGATTTTCCCGTGCCGATCGCAACGCATGAAATAGCTTCGTCGGCTACCCTCGCGCTTATTCCGGTGATGCTCGACAGAAGTTTGTCAAATCCATAGATAAGACTGCCACCCCCTGTCAAAACTATCCCATTGGTTGAAATATCCCCGACAAGCTCAGGAGGAGTTTGTTCAAGAACATGGCAGACAGTTTCGGTTATACTTTTTACGGGTTCTTCCAGCGCTTCTTCTATTTCGTTTGAGTTTACGTTTATTATCTTCGGAAGGCCTTCTATTGTGCATCTGCCTTTGACCTGCATGATTTTTGTGTCCTCACGGGGCCAAACGCAGCCTATTTTTATTTTTATATCTTCGGCGGTTCTGTCGCCTATTACTAAATTATATTTCCTGCGTATATATTTAACTATAGCGTCGTCGAATTTATCCCCCGCGACTTTTATCGATTCCGGTATAACGACCGCGCCAAGCGATATTACGGCGACGTCGGTCGTTCCCCCTCCTATATCCACGACTATGTTGCCGTTTGGGCGGTCTATGTCAATTCCCGCGCCTATCGCGGCGGCGAGTGGTTCTTCTATCAAATGCGTTTTTTTTGCCCCTGCCTGCGTAGCCGCGTCAACTATTGCTCTTTCTTCGACTTCTGTTATCCCGCTGGGGACGCATATCATTACCCTGGGTTTAAACAAAGTAGTCCCGCAGGCGCGTTTTATAAAATGCTGGAGCATTTTAAGCGTCACGTCGTATTCGCTTATGACCCCATCTCTTAACGGGCGTATCGCCATTATATTCCCGGGGGTTCGCCCGAGCATTAGCTGCGCCTCCCTGCCCACTTTCAATAACTTATTTGAATTTTTGTCTATTGCGACCACCGAAGGTTCTTTAAATACAATGCCTTTGCCTTTCACATAAACAAGCACTGACGCAGTTCCGAGGTCTATCCCTATATCTTTGCCCATAATATTTTATATCTCCCCAATATTTTAACAAAATTTATTTATTAGTTTTTTATTTTCATGATTGCGAAAAAACAGACGCCGCGCATAACGCGCAAACGCTTTTCGCCCCTATATTTTTCAAGATTCTTGCGCATTCAGATAATGTCGAGCCTGTCGTTACAATATCGTCTATGATAAGTATGTTCTTGCCTTTTATATTTTCTTTGTTTTTTCTTATGTTTTTAACAAGCGTAAATTTATTTGTCACGTTTAAGACGCGCTGAGTTTTATCCAGAGATTTCTGCTCTCTGTCATATAAACTCGAAGCTTCAATAATCTGTTTATAATATATTCCCGTATATTCAGATATAATTTTCGCAAGAACGGCTGTTTGATTATAGCCGTAAAATTTTATTGAGCTTTTCATTCTCGGCGTATTTGTTATAAAATCAATATCGTTTATTTTAATTTTATCATATAATTTTAGAGAATTATACATATCTTTTGCAAAAAATTCATTAATATAATATAAATTCGCTTGTTTTACGGCATATATAGCTTGCTTTAATTTATCCCCGGAATAAAAATACGGAAATACAAGTTTATCTATATAATTTATTTTTTTACATTCGCAAAGATACGGCGCATTCCCGCAAATCCTGCAACTGTGCGCCGCTTCTTTAATTAAAATTTTTCTGCATGACTCGCACAATATATCTTCGCTGTCAGATCTTGCCGAAATTTTTTTGCAGCATACGCATTTTACGGGAAATATTATATTTAAAGATTTTGTTATAAATTTTTTAACAGACATAAGCTTTTCACTCGTATTTAAAAATATTTATAAACGAATTTATTATTTCTGTCATTTTATTTAAATTGATTTTACAAGCGGAATATAAAATTATACTTTCGTCGGCAGTAAAAATTTTATTTGGCCTAACAACGCTTTCAACTGACTCCCTTTTTATAAATTTGCCCATGCTTCATCTTCCTCCGGCGTATCCCAATCTTTAGCCAATGATTTTTCGGAAAAAAGCATTGTTTCGGGAATAGCTTTTAGTTTTTTCGATTTTAAATATCCTATAAAATCCGAGATTTCCGGTAAATATTCTGCCGGAATCAATTCTACTTCGCGTATAAGCTGATTTCTTTCCAACATTATTTTTCATCTCCTGTTATATAAATTTTTTATTTTTTATAATATTCGTCCCAGTCCTCGACCAAAATATCCGACAGTCCCGAATATCTTACTGTTTGCTGATTATTATTTACCATATATTCTATGCTTCCGGCGTCGCCGATTACTATGACCATATTTTGCGCTCTCGTTACTGCCGTATACAAAAGATTTCTCGTGTGCAGTTTCGGGACTTCTTTTGATATTGGCAGTATTATAACGGGATATTCGCTCCCTTGGGATTTGTGTATGGTTATGGCAAAAGCGTGGGTTATTTCATCAAGCGTAAGAAAATCATACTCGACTGTTTTGTCGTCGTCAAACTCGATTGTTATCAATTCGTTCATGTTGTCGATTGACTTTACCGTTCCAATATCCCCGTTGTATATACCGATTCCTGTAGAGCCGTCTTTTTGGGTCCATTCTATCGTGTAATTATTGCGTATCTGCATGACTTTGTCCTGTTCCCTGATAATATGCGACAAGCCTTTTTTTTCGGCTTTGCCGTAATCAAACGGATTAAGTTCGCTCTGCAATAAAATATTCAGATTGCCTGTGCCTGTAACGCCTTTTTTTGACGGGGTAAGCACTTGAATTTTATTTTTTATATCTTCGCCGTATTTTACCGGAAGCCTGCTTTTGCACAAATCCACGACAGTATATGCTATTGCCTGCGGCGAAGTGCGTTCAATAAAGAAAAAATCTTTGTCTTTTGAATCCAGAACCGGCATAATCCCGGAATTTATATTATGCGCGTTAGTGATAATCAAACTCTCTCCCGACTGCCTGAATATTGTGTCAAGCCTGACTGTGTTAAACATATTGCTGCGGATTATATCTCTCAGCACATTTCCCGGGCCGACTGAGGGAAGCTGGTCTGAATCGCCTATAAATATAAGTTTTGTCCCTGAATTTATAGCCTTGAGCAAAGATTTCAGGAGAAAAATATCCACCATTGATGTTTCGTCTATTATTATAACGTCAAAATCGAGCGGGTCTTCTTCGTTTCTGTTAAATCTCGGCTCAATATCGTCCTCGTAAGTCATTTCCAGCATCCTGTGTATAGTTTTGGCTTCCATCCCGGTTGCCTGTGTCATGCGTTTTGCCGCCCGCCCTGTCGGAGCGGCAAGCGCGATTTTTTTGTTCATTTGTGAAAAAATGCCTATCAATGCTTTAATTATAGTAGTTTTTCCCGTTCCCGGACCGCCGGTCAAAATAAATACGCCGCTTTTCAGCGCATATAAAACTGATTTTATTTGCTCGTTTGTATATTTTATATGCTCGCTCTGCTCTATCGAAGCAAGCCGCAGTTTTACTTCATCTTCGTCGGTTTTATTATATTTGCCGTAATTATCCAAATCTATCAGTTTGCGCGAACAATATTTTTCTGTATTATAAGTCGTAAATTCATATACAGCCTGCTTGTTTCTGATTTGCCTGACGATAAATTTTCTTTCGCTGGTTAATTTATCAAAAACTTCTTGAATATATTTTTGGTCTACCCTTAGCATTGAAGCCGAAGCGTGCATTAAATTATCATACGGGATAAAAAGATGCCCGTTTGTATTCGCGTTGCGGCTTAAAATATATTTTATCCCGGCATAAATCCTGTTTTCAGAATCTTTATTCTGACCCAGAGAACTTGCGAGTTTGTCGGCGTTTTCAAAATTTACGCCATACACGCTGTCGCACAGTGAATAAGGGTTTTCTTTTATTATCTCTACTGCTCCCGCGCCGAATTGTTTATATATCCTGACAGAAGTAGGCATATTAAAATAGCTTGAACAAAACGATATGACCTGCCTCTGGCCGAACTGCTGCTTAAAATCTTCTGAAATTTCGTTCGCTTTTGCATGGGTTATACCTTTGACGTCGGCGAGCCATTCAGGGTGATTTTCAATCACTTCAAAAGTATCCTCTCCAAAGTGGTCAACTATTCGCTTAGCCGTGACTTTCCCGATACCCCTAACAATTCCCGAAGAGAGATATTTTATTACGGCCTTTCTTGACGACGGCAGTTTTTTTTCGTAATACTCAGCTTTGAACTGCCGCCCGAAAGACTGGTGAACAGTCCATTTGCCTACTGCCGATATATTTTCGCCCTCAGACAAAAATGGCATAACTCCGTTGACGACGGCAAGTTCGTCGTCTGTCTCTATTTCGCAGACAGTATAGCCGTTGTCTTCATTCTGGAATATAATTTTGCTCACAGTTCCGTCGATAGTTATAAAATCTTCTTCCGGATTATCGCGATTAATAATATTGGCAGCGTTAAAGTCGCCCAAAAAAACACTTCCTCTGAAATTTGTAAAAAATCTATCTATAATTATTATACTATTATACTACAAATAACAATACGATTTATATATTTTTTTTGATTTTTTTATAAAAAATAAAAATTTTTTCTAATTTTTCTAAGATTATATAAATTTTTGTATAAATTTTCAATAAAAGGCAAAAATATCAATAATTAATATTAATAAATATCACAACCCGGCAATAAAACTATAAATTAAAAATTAACGGAGGTCATAAAATTTTATGAATTTCAAAGCAAGAAGCGGCAACATAACAAAAGTTCTTTATATAGTTCTGGTATTATGCATTACAAGCATAATGTTTTTGAGCATTTATTCTATGTTCAATCAAAAAGAAAATCCGGAAAACCAAAACGATAAAGAAAACAATCTTAACAATTTTAATATAAACAGCGACAGCGCGTTACAAAACGATGCAGCCTATGACGACAGCGAAGACGCTATTTTAGATTTATTCAGAAAAAAAGAGGCAGAGACAACAAAAGCAACAGAAGCCCCAACTCAAAAACCTACTCAGCCGCCGGCGGTTACTGAAAGCCTGACAACTCCGGTTTTACCGACAGAAAATACTATAATCTCTCCTGATTCAGAACAGGGTGATCAAACAGCAACGACAGATAAAACAGCCGATATTATAATTGACCCGGAAGAAGACGCAATCGAGGTGTTATCTGTTCCCGTAATTTATATAAAACCTGTGGCGGGATATGTGTCTAAAAGCCATAATCCCGACACGCCCGAATATTCTATAGCAATGAACGATTACAGGACGCACATGGGCGTTGATATTGACAGCGACGTCGGAGTCAAAGTAAAAGCCGTGGCCGACGGGGTTATATCAGATATATACGACGATCCGCTCATGGGTAAGACCGTAGTTATAGACCACGCCGAAAATATTCAGTCTATATATATGAATTTGCAGGACGCTTTGCCTAAAAATATAACTGTCGGAACAACCGTAAAAGCCGGAGACGTTATCGGCGGGGTAGGGGAGACTGCGCTTATAGAAATATATGACGTTCCACACCTGCATTTTGAGATGAAAAAAGACGGCAGTTATACAGATCCTCTTGAATATATCAAATAATTCAAATATAGTAGGGGCGCGCATTGCGCGTCCGCGGAATGCCCGCTGGGCATTCCCTACACAAATCATCATTATCAAGCTGTTTCACTATAATATAAATTATCGCTATTTTTTCTAACTGAATTAAATAAATTTACAGCGGAGAGATTGCATTTCGCATATATGCGTGGGTGCGGTCTCTCCGTTGTTTTTATATTTATAATTTAACAAACAAAGATTTATCATTGTTTTTATTTATGCCAACAAGAAAAATATTATTCTTATCCGGATTATCAAGCCAATGCAATATTGTCTCTTTAACGCAAAAACTCATCGGCAAATCTTTTATATCTTTAAAATCAACCCAATGAAAAACCCCCTCGTCGCAATATGGCGGCTCAAATTCACTGCCGACTTTTCCGAAATAATAATAAAGGTTTTGTATTTCGCCACGCGTTCTGTTGACCTGCGTGATTATATAACGTAAATCAAGATTTAAAATATTTTCCTGTGAAATACCAGCTTCTTCTTTTATTTCCCTGTAAATTGCCGCAGGGAAATTTATTTTTCTCGGATTGCTCAATTCTTCATGTTCTAAATGACCGCCTATGCCCGACCACATTCCGGGTCCCAGTTCTTTGTGCATTCCCCGTTTCATCAGCAATACTTTATTTTGATATGTAAGAAATGCCCCGACTAATAAACGCGTGTGCATAATTATTTTTCTCCCGGTATTATATATTTTTGATATATAATACATAGGGGCGACCCTTGCGGCCGCCCGTGAATTTAATATATTTTAATTTTTCTTTGCCGATTTATTTACATGCTCGCTCAGTATTTGCGGAGCTATGAGTTTCTTTATATCGTTTAAAATATCCTCGGTGTTTATTTTTTTAAGTTTAGCTTCCTGTTTTAATATAATCCTGTGGGCGATAGCGGGAACATACATGCTTAAAATATCTTCGGGGATTATATAATCCCTCTTTTCCAGAAACGCCCTCGCCTGAGACAGTCTCATCAATGACAGCGAAGCCCTCGGGGAAGCCCCGAGCGTTATATACTGATGATTTCTTGTTTTGGCGACGAGTTCGACCATATATTTATAAAGGGTTTGGTCTATGTGAATGTTTTTAACTATATTCTGCGCTTTTATAATATCGTCCGCTTGTATTATCGTCCGGATTTTATCTATAGGGTTTTCGGTTTTTCTGTCTGAAACCATTTTAATTTCGTTTTCAGTATCTGGATAGCCTACAGAGATTCGCATTATAAACCGGTCAAGCTGGGCTTCGGGCAACGGGTGAGTGCCGACGAATCCTATAGGATTCTGCGTCGCTATAACCATAAATGGCGTAGGGACCTGATGGGTTTTGCCGTCTACTGTTATAGTCCCTTCTTCCATGACTTCAAGCAGGCTCGATTGCGTTTTGGGCGAAGTCCTGTTGATTTCGTCGGCGAGAAGAATATTGCACAAAGCCAATCCTTCTTTATATTCGAGTTCGTTTGTAGTCTTGTTGTATATAGAAAAACCGGTTATATCAGAGGGCATAACATCCGGGGTAAACTGCGCCCTTTTGTATTTCAGGCCTATGATTTTTGACAGGGCCGACGCGAGGGTCGTTTTACCCACTCCCGGAACGTCTTCGATTAAAACGTGCCCCTGACACAAAAGAGAGATAATAGTCATTTGTATAACGTCTTTTTTGCCCAGTATAATATTTTCAGTCTGTTCTATTATTTTTAATACGTTTGAATGGGATTCAAGAAAATCGTTCTGATTAATTGCTTTTGACACATTTGATATATCAGATATATTTGTAATATCCGCCACCTCCAAAATTATATAAAATCCTGTATATTATTATTTTACCACATAAACCCCAAAAGTCAAGTGATAAATTATAAAAAATTTACACTTTTTTTGTCGTCCATTTCCCTTTTGAGAATCTCCAGAATCCCAAAATAAGCCTCAGCATCTGGTCAAATATAAGAGATAACCACGCTCCCGTGAGGCCTAATCCCATAGGATAACATAAAAACCATGTCACTAACGGGCGTATAAAAGTTATGCTCACAAAAGAAATTATCGCGACAAATTTCGTGTCCCCCGCTCCGCGGAGCGAGCCGTTGACTACAACCTGCGAAGTCTGAAACGGCGAAGAAATAGCAATTAATATTATAATCACAACGCCCATTTTTATCACTGCTTCTGTATTCGTGAACAGTCCTATAAAAAAATAACGGCCGAATATAAAAATAAAAACCAGTACGCTTGAAATACAAATCGCGAGCCTCTGAGACGCTTTGCCGTAAATAATCGCCATATCGGGCCTTTCTGCCCCAAGGCTCCTGCCAACGAGCGACGAAGAGGCTATGCTTAATCCGTCGCCGAACGTAAAAGACATATTCTGCAAACTCATGCAAATAGTATATGTAGCAATCGCGGGAACCGTGGGCGTATCAAGCCCCGCGACCAGTCTTGCATAAGTAAAAAATCCTATGCGCATACATATCTGCTCGACAAACGCTGAAGAACTCACGTTCAAAACGCCTTTTAATGTTTCAAGTTTTAATTTAAAATTAGAAATTTTAAATTTTAATTTTAAAAACCTGTCTTCTTTGGCTCTAACAGTTATATTTAAGATACAGATAATAAACGCAACGATATTACCCGTAACCGTAGCGATCGCCGCACCTTTGACCATAAGTCTGGGAAACCCTAAATTTCCGTTTATAAGCAAATAATTAAATATTAAATTTATAATATTTGCCGTAATATTCGTGTACATTGATATTCTTGTGTTTCCAACGCCCCTCTGGGCAGCGTTCATGATCATGCTCAGAGACGCAAATACAAATCCTACCGACGTTATTTTAAAATACTGCACTGCAAAGTCAAGTATCCGAGTATCTTCTCTCGCTCCCGCAAACAGCATTAACGGCCGCGCGAAAACAAATCCCAGAACTCCCATTGTAATAACTATCAAAAAGCATACTATAAGACTTTGCATAAGCGTTTCGTTGGCTTTTTCCCTGTTGTTTTCGCCTTTTCGCCTCGCGACGACGGCCGTTACGCCGACATTTAAAGAAAAAATAGCCGCAAACAAAATCATTCTCGGCTGTCCGGTTATTCCAACTCCCGCAATCGCGTCGTCGCCAAGAGACCCTCCTAACGCGCCGACCATTACAGTATCGCATAACCCGATAAGCCCTACTAAAAAAGCTTCAAGAATCGAAGGCCATGCTGTCTGCAGGGCAATCGAGTAAACTTCTTTTGATTCAGGCAGTTGATTATCTGTGCGCTGTTTAGGTTTGAGCATATAATTCACAGAGAAGATACGCCTTAATATCCCGGCCAAAAAATTTATCTCCTTTTTGTTTTAACAACATATAATATAAACATAGAATAACTGCGAATAACCCCGCAAAATTTTTATTCTATAAAATATATCAAATTCCTCACCAAAACAGGGCGGTTAATAAATCGCTCTGTTTTCAAATTTTGTCTGTTTCATGCTTTGTAAATTATTTGCCCTGTCTTATAGATATTTTTAACGAAGCCGCTTTTATCTTCTTTGCTGTCAAGCAAGACAGGCTCGATATCAAAACTAATATCTTCCGTTAAATGCCACAGACGGCTTGATGTTTTCAACCAATCGCCATTAAAACCGTCAAAAATTACAGCTACGTCAATATCGCTGTTTTCGTGAGGATTGCCTTTGGCGTATGAACCATAAAGAACAATGGCGGCGGGCGAAATTTCTTTTTTCACAATATCGGCGTATTGTTCAACTTTGTTCATAACTGTTTCTTTATCCAGCATAGAAATTCCTCCGTTTTTTTAATAAGTTCCTGACATTTATTTTTTGTAAGCATAGTTGAAAGTTTTTGCTTGTATTCGGGATACCGGGCTTCTATATTTAATGGATTTAACTCTCTTATAAAATCTTTTTGTTTTTCGTTTAATTTATTCGAGAGGTCAGCATTTTTAGCCAATTTCATAAGATGATGTATTTTGGGCGGAATATCTCCGTCAATACAATCTCCCGCGATTATCGCTTTCAATCCTTTTTCAACAACTTGATGGCACATAAAACCGACATACAAATATCTGTCTGTCTGCAACATTGCCTTTGCGGTTTCCATATCATATTCTGCTAAATCAAGCCAATAATCTATCCTTTCGTCCATTAATATCTCTACCTCTTTTGTATTATTATGAATATTTCACCAAAACAGGGCGGTTAATAAATCGCTCTGTTTTCAAATTAATTTTGCGTTTAACGTATATTATGCTTATTTTGAACGTTTACAGTTTTCTCGCCTTAATTACGAAAACTTTTGGAATCATTCTTACCCTTTTAACGGATTCATTATTCTCGTCGCATGATTGTAAAATTTTCTCATCAGGTTTCTCAATCATTTGCTCAATGAAAAATCCTGCCTTAGCCAGTGCGTTCACATAGGTTGACACCATACGGTTTGATAGTGTGAACACTTCTCCGTCAAGGGAATCCGAATACCATGATTCATCAAAATAACTTTTTCTAAAAACATATCTATCATTTTCGGCAACGACGCATTTATGGATTTGATGTGACCAGCTAAAAACAAACACGCCGCCTTTTTTTAAGTAAGAAGCGATTCGTGAAAAGGTAACATCAAGGTCAGTAGTCCAGCCTATAGCGTAAATTGCATAGACAATATCGAAATATTCCTTTGGAATACCACATTCCTCTTCCATAGGAGAACAAATCAATTTTGCCGAAAGACCACATTCAATTAAGTATTGTTTTGTTTGCTCGATTTGTTTTTCGGAAATATCAAGTCCCCATAATTCGGCTGCTTTACGCTCACCCAAGTATTGCAAAGAGTGACCTCGACCACAACCAATTTCCAATACCTTTTTTCCCGATACATCATCAAAAAGGTGATGATTTTCTTCGGAGATAAAAGCACCTAACGTCGGTAACGCGGTTACCCCTATGACATCACTGCCTTTTTCATCCCATAGAGCTGTATTTATTTCATGGATTGTATTTTTGTTCATATCGTGACCCTCTGTTCAAAATATAAATTTCCTACAGTCAGTATCAATATCTCCCGTATTTATCCACAGCTTTATACATCGCCTCGAAATTCTCAAACTTAGCGTCGTCGATAAGCGCGCCCGTGTCAAACATAAATCCCCCGCCGTCCATACATTCGCCGAACAATCTTTTAATATATTCGTCAATCTCTCCCGGAGTGCCGTAAGATAAAAGATAATTAGGCATATTTCCCGCAATGCACGCTATATCTTTCAGTTCTTTTTTAGCTTTGACCATATCAATCCACTCAAAATCATAAATTACTTTGCCTTTCGGCACGTCTTTCAGATAATCAAATCTTGTATTATATTCTCCCTCGCAGTAAATAACCGGAACAAGATTTTTTTCGGTCAGCGCAACTATATATCTTTGCAGTGTCGGCCAGTAGAATTTTTTATACATCTCGTCTGACATAAAACTGTCAACGCCTTTGTGAAGCCAGAACCAGACATACGGAGTCGCAGCGTTTTCCGAGCCTTTTATAGTATCTTCGATTGCGTAATCCGTGATTTTCTCTACAAGTTCAAGCACATTGTCCGGCTGGTCGTATAAATCAGTCAGTATTCCCGTAGTGCCTCTGAGAGAATCGCCGAGCATATCAAACGGAGCATAAGCAAATCCGGCGTAAGCGAGCGGCACGCCGAATTTGTCGCGCATTTTTACCCTGTAATCTCCAAGATAACCGAACCATTTGTTTATTATTTTAGCAGCGTCGGCAGCGGCTTGCATAGAGTTTATCACTTCGTCGTCAAACGCCGAGAAAGTCCCGAGAAACCCAAACCACATCGCGTTTCTCGTGTATAATTTTTTAAACCCCTGCATCGCCGCAAAAGACCGCGGGATCCATTTTGTATTCATGAAATTCGACATATCTCTTATAGCTTCAAGATATTCGTCGGATTTCATATATTCGTCTTCTATGTACTGATACATGACGTTATCTTCGTCAACTCCGTGACCGGGCCAACGGAACCAGTTTATGCCGATTGTTTCAAGAGCCTGAGCGGGGAAAATCATAATCGGATCCCAGCCTAAGTCAGGTTTGAAATCCTCAAAAAATTTATCAAAACAACTTTCGGTTTGCGTGTAATCATACATGCACTCTTTTATAGTCTTATTGCCGTAATACACCGGGAATGCTTCCATTACAGGGATAAACGGCACTTTGTCAGGCTCTTTTAATTTAACGCAGTCCGCGACTCTTTTTATTCTCTTTTGATATTCCAGATTAATATTAATATCGGACATAAAACAAATACCTCTTAAATATTAATTATTTTAATTAACGTGAAAAATTTTTCGCCTATCAAAGTCCCCTTTAAAAAAGAGGCTTTATCGGGAGAGTGCTGATTTTATTATTTATTTCGCTTTATTGTTTTTTATATACTCTTTAATTATATTATTTATTTCTTTGTTTTGTTTGTTTATAGCCAAAAACAAATATTGCTGTTCAATCATAATTTCAGAATCATCGACTATATAATATTGATTCTCATTATCGGGATTTGCCGTATAATCTTTGAGTTCGTTAAGTTTGTTGGCTTTATATGTTTTTAATTTAATCTCAATATCTTTGACTGTTTCTTTATCTTTCGCTTCTATAAGAATTAAAATCTCCGCGCTGTTCACGTCCATTTCTTTGAGCATTATAATCTGGGCAGCATCTTCTTCCGATATTCCGAATTCATCGCTGATTTTCCCGGAATTATACGGCACAGTATTTGACAGATCGATTTTTTCCCCGATAACGTCGGCTAAATCCCATAATTCTATATTTATCTCGCTCTCCTGCCCGCATGAAAATAACATAGCGGCACAAAACAAAATCAATACAATTATAATAATTAAAACTTTAGTTTTTTTCATATTTTTTATTTCTCCAAAAAGATTTTATATTTTGTTATTATAGATTATAGCTATTTAATAGGGTGATAAAGCAGATATTCCACAAGCATATCATAAGCTGGCACAGTCAGGTGACAATAACCGTCAGAAGACAAATCCTCAGGCAAACAGTTCCGGCTGTCTCTTATTGCCGCCGCGTAATCAATAAAATAAATATTGTTTTCTTTCGCAAATTCTAAAAGCGCATTATTAGCTTCTATTATTACATCGTTGTTAAGCTCATATTTTTGTTGATTGGCGACAAGAGGGGTCACTGACATTATTACGATATTTTTATCGGGATTTTTTTCTTTTATCCTGTCGATAAGCCGTGAGTAATATTTGACAAAATCAGACACTTGAGCAAATGTGAGGTCGTTAAGCCCTAAGCATATAAAAACGTTTTTTACGTCTTTTTCCGCGATAATATCTTCGGGCAGGGTCTGTTCGCCATTAAGTTTAGGGTGAGCGGATGAAGCTGAAATCGGCTGCAGCGCGTAATAAACCCCGTATTTTCCAACAGCTACGACGTTTACTTCTTCCAAAACAGTTTCATCGTTGAATTTTATTTTAGTATTAAATAATTCAAATCCCGAAGTTACGGAATCTCCGAGAAAGACAATATTTTTGAAATATTCATAAGGCTCCGGAATAGTATCGCTCAACGGGACCGCTCCGTATTGCGTCTCTATGTTTCGCCCGTTTGGCGGCGGTTCTATTTTATCATCAGTACCCGGTATCTCGATTGCGTTGTCTAACATATACTGCAAAGAATACGGCGGCTCAGGTTCAGGATTTTCTGTTATATTTTCTATGTCTTCCGTAAATTCAAAACTGTCTGTGTTTTCAGAACTTATTGAATCTTCTGTATCTCTTAGACTTGTTTGATTGGCTAAATTCTCAGAATCTGTATCAGGCTCCGGAACTGCCGGCAAAGGTTCAAGTTCCTGATTGCCCGACGGCTCTTCTTCTTGCGAATTATAAGCCAAAAAAGAAGTCGCGCCTGAAATATCACGGGCATTTTCAGCTGGCTCATCCGGTTTTTTTTTGCTCAGGAGATCATATATATTATCTCTGTAAATAAATAACGCGGTTAAAACTATTAATAACATAATAAAAACAGCAATTAAATTTATAATAAAACTGATTTTTTTGTCGCTATCCATTGTTTTTCATGTCTCCCTTTCGCTCATCGCCCGGCCTGTGGCTGCGTGAATATACTATTTCCCCATATATCAAAAGCCATATAAACAGGAAAATCCCTGACTTCAAGTTCTTTTACAGATTCGCAGCCAAGTTCTTCGAAAGCTATTGTCTTTATTGATTTTATGCAGTTTGAATAAATTGCCCCCGCGCCTCCAATGGCACAAAGATAAACCGCTCCGTATTCTTTCATCGCATCGCATATTTCGGGGTTTCTCCCGCCTTTGCCGATCGTGCAGGCAAGACCCATCTTTAAAAGCTCCGGAGTATACAAATCCATCCTTTTTGACGTAGTAGGACCGCATGAACCTACTACGATTCCGAGTGGATTTATTTTTGGCGCAGAAGTCGGGCCGGCATAATATATAACGCTGTCTTTAATATCAAAAGGCAGCGAAATATTTTTGCTTATCATTTCAGAGAGTTTTTTATGCGCCGCGTCGCGCGCAGTATAGATAATCCCGTTTAAATACGCTTCGTCCCCGGCTTTAATATCAATTATATCTTCTCTTATTCTATTTGTGTATATTTTTTTTTTCATAAAATAAATATTTAAAAATAAATTTATTTCTACTGTTCGTTGTTTATGCTGTCATATATAATATTTATAGTGCCTTCGATATCTGACATGTGAAGCATATAATTATCTGATATTTCTTTGTATTTTTGTATAATATCTTCAAACTCGTTTTTGATAAAGCCATATTTGTCTTTAAATTCCGCCATATTTTTCATGTTTTCTTCAATGACGGCTTCTTTTTTAGCGTACGCGTTTCCGACAATCGCGTCTGCCTCGAGTTTAGCGTTCCCGATGATATTTTCAGCTTCTGCCGCAGCTTTGAGCGAAATATCCTCGGCAGTTTTTTTAGCCGAATATATAATTCCTCCAAGGTCTGCGGTAATACTCTCGTAAATTTTCTGCTCGTCGGATTCTACAATTTTATTTTCTTCGACGTTTGTTTTTAGCTCGGCATTCTCATATTCAAGCTCAGTTGTTTTATCTTTTAATCCCAGAAGTGCGCGAAGGCCTGAATCTATTTCATCTGAAATCACAGCTTTAGGCGCTATATCCGTAATATTTGCGGCATAATCTATATTTTTCCCTCTTGCACTTTCGATATCAAGGGCATAGATAAATTTTTTCAGCAGATTAAGCAAAAATAATTTTTCCGATTCGCATTCAGCAAGTTGAAACGATAATTGATTTACAGCCTCGGCGTTTTGCTCAAATTGATTAAATTTATTAGTAGTTTCAACAGAAATAGTTTCCGGTTTTTCGCTCTCTTCTTTTAATTGCTCGATTTCTTTTGTAAGATCGCCTATAAGCTCCTGATATTTTGCAATTTCAGTTAAATCGGGGATTTCACCGTTTGCGTCATTTCCGGATTCCAACTGAATCCGCAAATTATTGATTATTAAATCCTTTTCGTTTAATTCGATAGTTAATCTGTTGATTTCGTCTATTTGATTCTGCGTGATTTCATCTGATTGTAATTGCGTAGACCAGCTATCTGTTTCAATTTCAGAATTGCTGATTTCACTGGTTTTAGCGTCAAGTTCCATTTTAAGTTTCGCGATATGCTCTTTATATCTTTCTTCGTTTACGGCATAATCTTTGCTCAGTTTAGCTATATATTCGGCGACGTCATCTTTATTGAACCCTCTGAAACTTTCCCTGAAAAAATTATTGTTTTCTCCTAAATTCATATAAAACAAAGCCTCCCAGAATTTTTTTTATTTATATAATATTATATTTTATCATATAATATTATATTTTTCAACAACAAATATTAAATAAAATATTATATTTTTATTCGAAAAATCAGGGCAAACACAAAGTCTGCCCCTGTAAAATCAAATAATAACCCTTTTTTATCTTTTTGTTTTTATTTTTTATCGCTGGAGCAAAAATCTGCCGTATTTTATTTGCGAGTAAAGCCTCGAGAATATATAAATTACAATAGCGATCTGCGAGGCATAAACTATTTGGTCGTTATTGGTCGTAAGTATCCAGAACGACGACCATACCAGATTCGGGAGCGACGAAGCCGCCACTATAATCAAAGAGATATACGAAAAAGTAAAAAATCTCGATGTTTCGCGCCTTCCCACAATCATTCTCGATTCTGACACAAAATAAGTAGATAAAGCGAGAAAACTTAAAAGCTCATATATTCTAACAGGCGAGTTTACATTTTTGCTCATATCGAAAAAGCACTTGAAAACATTTAAAAATGACCATATTATCGGCATAAACGAAAATATTATATGCGCGGAGGAATATTTATAATTATTATCTTCTTCTTCATTTTCAAGCCCTATCTCGTTATTTTCTGACAGCAGCGCAATATTTTCTCCTATATCAAAATTGAGAGCGGCAGTTTTAAAAAAATATACTGAACTTAAAATAGAGATAAAAAATATTACAAAATCAAGCGGGTAAAGACTTAAATATTCAAAAAAATGTTCAATAAAAGACGGATTTATTTGAATTGCGCCTGTGGAATTTACCGGGTTCATAAAAGAATATATCTGAAATACAGAATTTGCGACAAACAAAAATCCGGTAAGAGACGCGGAAAACACCTGAGCCTGCGTTCCCTGAACAAAGCAATCGACAGCTTCGGTATAATTATGGCTTTCTTTTTTTCTTTTATAAATAAAAAACGAAATAATATATATAGCAATAACGCAGGCGGCTACGATATAATCAAAAGACAATATAAATATATTTGCTTTATCTGTATAAAAATGCACCTCTTCGTGCATGTAAAATCTCGCAAGGACCATTCGCACCGCAACAAATGCGAATACCAGAATGCTTATGCATAAAGCAAATTTTTTGTTTTTTCGTTTTATTATATTATGAACGGCTTCGTCAAACATAAACATTTTTACCCCTATAAATTAAAATCTATTTATATTCTATAATTTTTAATATAAAATACAGTATTTTGAAAATTTATATATAATAACCAATATTATATACGAAAAAAGCCTGAATATTAAGAAGAATTTGTAAAAACATTTTGACGAACGTAGTTTTTCTGTATAATTTAATTATATTATTTTATATTATTATGATTTTTCATAAAAATATTTTTTCTTTCATAATAATTACTATAATTATATAATCATAACGGAATTGGTGAAACATGAAATATTTGGGGATATTATTTATATTTTTATTTGCTTTTGCAATTTTTGTGACTTTTACGGTTATAGCCGAAGGGGATATAGAAAATATATTAAATACGGCGGACGAACAGAACGGATTATTAAATCCTGATGAAACTGATAATATTCAGGTTTTTAAAAATTATATTATAAAAGAAAATGAATTTGCCGAACCGGAAAATTTTATAAATTCAAAAACTTCTGAATATTTTAAATATTCAGAATATAGCGGTGAAAATACAAAAAATATAGAAAAACAGATTATCATATCAGTCTACGACGCTAAAACAAATGAAATCGAATCGATTGATTTGAACGAATATTTATGCGGGGTTGTTTTTTCTGAGATGCCGTCGAGTTTTGAAATCGAGGCATTGAAAGCTCAGGCAGTCGCGGCAAGAAGTTTCTGTGTCTATAAAATGCTCTGCTCGACTGACGCAATCAGGGAAGAACATCACGGGGCCGATATATGCAATGATTATACGCATTGCAAAGATTATATAAGCTATGAAAACGCCTGCGAAAAATACAGTGAGGAATATATACTGCCTCTGTGGGAAAAGATAAAAAACGCAGTATGGGATACAGAAAATGAAATTATTACTTATGAATCCGAACCCGCGATAACCGTATTTCACGCAATATCCGGGAAAGAAACAGAATCGGCTGAAAATGTCTGGGGAAACGCAGTGCCATATCTTGTCTCTGTGCCGTCGGAAGAAGAAAACAACAAAAATGAGATAAGAAATTATATTACGGAGAGCATATATAACGCAGACGAATTTAAAGATATATTGATTTCAAACGGATTTAGTTTGCGCGCTGATTTTTCAAAAAACGAATCTGTATGGGTTACAAATATTAAATTAAATTCATCCGGCAGGGTAGATACTGTAGATATATGCGGCAAAACAGTCACAGGAAGAAGGCTTCGCGAGATATTTGCTCTACGTTCGACTGATTTTACTTTGGAATATAAAAATCAGGCGTTTATTTTTACTGTGATCGGTTACGGCCACGGTGTGGGAATGAGCCAGTACGGCGCGAATTTAATGGCGAAAGAAGGCAAAAATTATAAAGAGATTTTATTGTGGTATTATACCGGGGTGGAAATAAATCAGGCGGGTAAGTTTTTTTGAAACAAAAAAATAAGACGGGATTTTCTCCTGTCTTATTGTGTTTTTATATGTACTGTAGATAATATTGATAATTACGAAGAAACGGCAAATTGAACCGTTCCCGGCAAAATGCTTATTAGTAGGGGACGGCGTCCTCGACGTCCCGCCGAAAAAACCGGCGTTAAATCATATTTGCGGGCTGTCTGGGACGCCAGCCCCTACTATTCATACCGTACTTATATAAATTATATTCGTTTTACAAAAATTTTTTTAATGCATATAATATTTTATTCTATTGCTAATTATACGCTATTTCACAGGCAAATACAATACTTTGCCGTGAATTTTTCTGCAAATTTATTTACCCGCACTAATCCTGACTTAAATTAATATTATATTAATGGGAAAAGAATTATAAAAATTTTTTTCAAAGCATGTTTAAAAAATAAAAATAATGACAAAATAATAATATAGAGTAAAAACATAGAAAGTATATAAATTTACGGAGAGTGAATATAAAATGACAATAAAAAGAGGCGATATATATTACGCCGATTTAAGCCCGGTGATAGGCTCGGAACAGGGCGGGCTACGTCCGGTATTGATTGTGCAGAACGATTTGGGCAATAAATACAGCCCCACGGTTATTGCAGCCGCTATAACTTCGCAGATAAATAAAACAAAACTTCCTACGCATATAGAATTATACGCGGAAAATTTCGGACTCGCGAAAAATTCGGTAATATTACTGGAACAGGTAAGAACTATAGATAAAAGACGCCTGAAAGAAAAAATGGGACATCTTGACGACGGCTTAATGAATCAGGTAAACGATGCAATATCAGTTTCATTCGGGCTTTCAGAGATGGAACAGGCGCAGAATTATTAATCTAATCATATCGGTCTACATAGATATAAATAACTAAAAAAATAAAACATGGATTTTAAAATCTATGTTTTATTTTTTTGTGATAAATCAGTCGCTTAAAAATAATTGCGCTGTAAATAATATGAATATCCCCAAAGCCCTCTTTCGCAAAAGGGGGATGTCGCCGCAGCGACAGGGGGATTCCTCAATTTGACGCTGCTTGTGGAGAATCACCCGTCACGCTAACGCGTGCCACCCTCTTTTGCGAAAGAGGGCTTTTAACTTTTTCTTTTACGTTTTCTTCATATTTTTTTTATGAAATAATATATTGCAAATTTTGACGGATTTTGATATAATAAAATTATAAATATTGAGAGGCGTTGTATTATGACAAAAAATATAAAAAAAGTTTCGCCGGGTGAGCTTGCGAAAATATTAAGCGATAATCTTGATTTTGTTCTGGAATTATATATCTTAAACGAAAATAAAATTTGCGTTAAACCGGTTTATAAATTTATCGAGGCGTTTGCCGGTGATATAAATATCCCGGATTTTGCGATGATATATTCAGAATTTGACGAGCCGGAAGAAATTTTTATCTCTGTAAATTCACTAAACTCATTAGATTCAAATAAATTCGGAGAAATATTACGCAAATATAAAAATTATAAATATATTTTTCACGGCGATAACGGCGACGGTGAATTATGCGAAAGTTTTTATTATGATAAAAAGACAAAAAATCATATAAATTCAGAATTAGGTTTTAAATTGTTGGCTTTGGACGATAAAAATTTAAAAAATATATTTGAGAAAGACAGCGATTCTTATTTAAGCAAAATTTTTGAGGATTTTATCGAAAATAAAATTTATCATGACTGCGGGATAATCGGCGAATATGATAAAAATAATAATTTTACCGGTTATCTCGCGTATTATGAAATCGCTGAAAATATCAGGGATATTTCGTATATTTATGTTGGAGAAAAATACAGGGGCAGGGGATACGGCAAAAATTTATTGAATTTTTTCGTGAATAAAAACATAAGCGAAAATAAAATTTCTTATTATTCTTACGCCGACGGCGAAATTTCTGAAGATCTTGCGAAATCCTGCGGCTTTTTGCCATGCGCGAAAAGATATGAAATTGAGAAAAGATAAATTATTGAAATATATAACGGGAGAAATATAAAAAAATGACCGGTGAGATATATGATATTGCAATTATCGGCGCTGGAGTCGTCGGCGCATTAACGGCGAGAGAACTAACTAAATATAATCTTAAAATTGCGCTGATAGAAAAAGAATCAGACGTCGCGATGGGAACAAGCAAAGGCAATTCAGCGATAGTTCACGCCGGATTTGACGCGGAATCCGGGACGTTAAAAGCTGAATTAAACGTGAGAGGCTGCGAAATGATGCAGTCTGCCTGCGATGATCTGGGCGTGCATTATAATAAAAACGGCTCGCTTGTATGCGCTTTTGACGATAAAGAAACAGAGCATTTGAAAAAACTAAAAAAACGCGGCGAAGACAACGGAGTAGAGGGGCTTGAAATTATATCGGGCGATAAAAAATTATTTGACTTGGAGCCGAATCTGTCAAGGGAAATCAAAGCGGCGTTATACGCTCCGACGGCAGGGATTGTCTGCCCGTATTTTCTCACGATTGCGGCGGCGGAAAACGCCGTTTTAAACGGCTGCGATTTGTTTTTGAATTTTACCGCAGGGGCGATTATTAATCGCCCGCAATATTTGACTATAAAAAGCATTGACAAACGTGAAATAAACGCAAGATACATCGTGAATTCTGCGGGATTATATTCAGACGAGATTGCGTTAATGTGCGGCGACGGCGAACAGATAAAAGATTTTGAGATAATCCCGCGAAAAGGCGAATATATGCTGATGGATAAAAAAGCCGGGGCTTTTGTAAATTCTATTTTATTTTCTGTGCCCTCGGACAAAGGCAAGGGCATACTTGTTTCGCCTACGGTTGACGGCAATTTAATCATAGGACCAAACGCAGTGGAAACAGAAAAAGACGATGTTTCTACAACAATACAGGGGCTTAAAGAAATCGAAGATAGCGCGAAAAAACTTGTGCCGTCGCTTAATATGCGTCAGGTCATAACTTCTTTTGCGGGAGTGAGAAGCACTCCTAAAAATCACGATTTTAATATATTTCAATCTAAAAATATCCCTGAAGTTCTGCATTTAATCGGCATAGAATCTCCCGGACTTGCGTCGTCCCCCGCGATTGCGGAGTATGCCGTGGATATGCTAAAAGATATGGGCCTGAACCTGACAGAAAATATAAATTTTAATCCGAAGATAATCAGGCGCAAATCGTTTAACTTAATGAATAACGGCGAACGCGCCGAGGCTATAAAAAAAAATAAATTATATTCTAAAATTATATGCCGGTGCGAAACGGTAACGGAAGCCGAAATAGTTGAATTTATACACAGTTTATGTCCCGCAGCGACGGTCGACGCGATAAAGCGCAGGACTCGCGCGGGAATGGGAAGATGTCAGGGAGGATTTTGCTCGCCGAGAGTCGTGGAGATATTATCTCGTGAATTGAGCATAGATATGTTAAACGTGACAAAAAAAGGCGAGGGGTCATATATTCTGACGGGGAGGACGAAGTAGGATTAAATGAACATATTAAAAAAAGATTTAGTCATAATCGGGGGAGGACCTGCGGGATTAGCCGCCGCGCTTGAAGCGAAACGTCAGGGAATTAACGAAAAAGATATTTTGATCGCTGAAAGGGATTCGGAACTTGGCGGGATTTTAAACCAGTGCATACATGCCGGATTTGGGGTTCATATATTCGGCGAGGATTTGACAGGGCCGGAATACGCGACTAAATTTATACGTCAGATAAACGAAGAAAAAATAGAATATTTTTTAAATTCTATGGTTTTAGATTTATCAAAAGACAGGGTTATAACTCTTGTTTCGCCGCAGTCTGGACTGTGTGAAATAGAGGCGAAAGCCGTGATTTTGGCTATGGGCTGCCGTGAGAGGACAAGGGGCGCGTTGAATATTCCGGGGACTCGTCCGTCCGGGATCTTGACTGCGGGAACGGCGCAGAGATTTGTTAATATAGAGGGATATATGCCGGGGCGCGAAGTTGTGATTTTAGGTTCTGGCGATATTGGACTGATAATGGCGAGACGCATGACTTTGGAGGGCGCGAAAGTTAAAATGGTCTGCGAGCTTATGCCGTACTCTAACGGGCTTGCGAGAAATATAGCGCAATGCTTAGGCGATTTTGATATACCGTTGAAATTATCGCATACGGTTGTCGGGATAAACGGCAAAGACAGGCTTGAATCCGTCGTAATCGCGAAAGTTGACGAAAAATTAAGGCCGATAAAAGGCACGGAAGAAATAATAAATTGCGATACTTTGTTGTTGTCTGTCGGGCTTATACCGGAAAACGAACTGACTTCCGATGCGGAAATAACTCTTGACAATATAACCTCGGGCGCAGTCGTGGATGAATCTATGATGACGTCTGTCGAGGGGATTTTCGCGTGCGGGAATGTTTTGCATGTACACGATCTGGTGGATTTTGTGACGGAAGAAGGATATAAAGCGGGCAAATCCGCTGCTGAATATATAAAAAATAATATGCCTGTTCAATCGCGCTTTAGTTCAAGCCCCATTTCGCAAAAGGGGGATGTCGCCGCAGCGGCAGGGGGATTCAGTTTAAACGAATTCGCTTCAAATAAAACGACACTAATTCCCTCGCGAGAACTGCGAAAAAATATGACCAAACAAGAAAAGCATTTGTGGTACGATTTTTTGTATAACCTAAAACCGCAAGTTTTAAAACAGCGTCCAATAGGCAGTTACGTCGTTGACTTTTATTGCCATGCGGCAAAACTTGCGATAGAACTTGACGGAGCGCAGCATTATGAACCTGATGCGATAGAATACGATAAAATCAGGACAGAGTTTATTAATTCTTTAGGTATTGAAGTCATAAGGGTTGACAATAGTGATGTTGACAATAATTTTGTTGGAACGTGCGATAAAATAAAAAAAGCGATTGAGGAGCGGAATCCCCCGCCGTCTGCGGACGGCACCCCCTTTTGCGAAAGGGGGCAGGGGAAAGCTATTTGCGAGACAAAACCTGAAAACGGGGTAAGATATATCGTCCCGCAGAGGGTAACTATATCAAATTTAAAATCCGGAGACAAGTTTTTCTTCAGGGTGGATAATATATATAAAAATTGCAGGATTGTTTTAAAATCCGGCGAAAAAATAATATATTCTAAAAAGAAAATAAAAGCAGTTCCGAGCGAAATGGAAAGCATTATAATCGACGAAAAAATTTTAGACGGGTTAAATAAAATAGATAATATAAAGAATATTGTGATTTGTCTGGAGAAATAGTTTTATGAACACAAAAATTATGACATGCGTGACATGTCCTGTCGGGTGTGAACTGACTGTGGGATACGAAGATAAAAAATTGATTTCTGTTGAGGGAAATGAGTGCAAACGCGGTATAAAATACGCGTCAGACGAGATAACAAACCCGCGCAGGACTTTGACTTCGACCGTTGCTTTAATAAATTATTTGGGCGGCGAAAAAACAAAATTTCTTCCCGTAAAAACAGACAGGCCTATATCAAAAGATAAAATATTCGAGGCTATGAATATAATAAACAAAATAAAAATAAACGCTCCGTTTAATATAAAAATGGGGGATATTTTATATTCTGATTTTACGGAACCAAATATAAATCTTGTGGCTGGCAGGGATATTGAATAGGAGTTGGAAAATATGGGTTTTATTAATCTGACACATACGGGGACAAGAGAAATAGAAACGTCGCGGTTGCTTTTAAGGCGGTTTAATATGAGCGACGCAAACGAAATATTCAGGGAATGGGCAAGCTATGATAACGTGACGAAATATCTGAGATGGGAAAAGCACAAATCAATTTCGGAAACTAAAACTTTTTTGATGAATGTAATAAGCGATTATGAGCGTGTAAATTATTATAATTGGGGGATTCAGCTAAAAGATGAAGGAATATTGATAGGAGCGGTAAGCGCGAATATAATAAGCGAACGTGATAAAAACGCCACTCTCGGATATTGTTTGGGCGAACGTTTCTGGAATTTAGGCTATACTTCTGAAGCCCTGCGCGCGGTCATTGACTATATGTTTTACGACGTCGATATAAATCGCGTTGAAGCGTGTCATTCAATAAAAAATCCGGCTTCCGGAAGGGTCATGCAAAAAGCCGGAATGATAAAAGAAGGCAGATTGCGTCAGGAATATATGACAGGCGGCGGAGAATATCAGGACGTTGATTTATATGGACTCGTCAAAGAAGATTTTGAGGAGCAATACAGACCGGAGATAAAAGATTTTCTGGATTTAAAAAAAATAAATCTGTCGGCTTACGGCCTTTCTCTAAAATGCGTTGATTATTACGAGGGCAATATAAAGAAGAATCATGTCCCGGCGTATGAATTTGACATAACCGAAAAAAATTCCGGCGAGGTATTCGGGAAAATATCGCTGAGATTGGGTTTTACAGACGGGTTATATTACGGCGGGCATATAGGATATACTGTAAACGAAGATTACAGAAATATGGGAGTCGCGACTGTGGCGTGCGGCATTATTCTTGAATTGGTCAGGGCGCACGGATTTAAAAAAATAATAATCACGAATCATTATATAAACAAAGCATCGAGAAGGGTCTGCGAAAAAATCGGGGCGAAACTCATAAGAATAGCGAGGCTTCCCGAATGGCATGATTTATATATCGAGGGTCAGCGGTTTGAATGTATTTACGAGATTGTTTTATAAATAAAATAAATCTTTAATTAATATTTTTAACGCGCACTTGACTTTATGTAAAATTTATGATATAATAAACAAAATTAAATATAGAATATAAAAGCTGTGATAAGAAACAGTAAGCGTTTATGATATTTCAGAGAGAAAGCGTACGGTGCGAGCTTTTAATATCAGAACCCTGAACCCGTCTTGGAGCTGCGAGACGAATAAAATATAAATTTTTAAGTTTTGCCGGGTTCTCCCGTGACAGAGAGCATGTGTAAAGCTATCTGGCTTTACACGATAAGCGCGGATATAATCCGAATTTAGGTGGTACCGCGGGCTTTAATTAATTTATTAAAAAGTTCGCCCTAAACTGATTAAAAAATTAGTTTAGGGCTTTTTTATATTATTTTTATATTTATAAAATCCGTAGGGGCGGGCATTGCCCGTTCGCTTAAAAATATTATAATATTATAAATTATCACGGACGCGCATTGCGTGTCCCTGCAAAATTATATTTTAAGGAGAAAAATTTTTATGAAACTTGATAAACTGATAGGCGAACGGTTCAAAGAAAGGCCGTCGGAATGCGTTATAGACAGCCATGCCCTCATGCTCAGGGGCGGTTATATGAAATATGTCGGCAACGGGATATTTTCGTCTTATACGCCGCTTAAAAAAATCACAAAAAAAATCGAGCAGATTATAAGAGAGGAAATGGATAAAATAGACGGGCAGGAAGTAATGTTTCCCGTTGTATTGCCTGCGTCTCTGTGGCAGGAATCCGGCAGATACGAGAGTGTGGGAAACGAGCTTGTGCGCTTTTTTGACAGAAATAAAAATCCCCACGTACTCGGGATGACGCATGAAGAAGCGGCAGTCCAGCTTGTGAGGGAATACGGGCAGACTTACGCGAAATACCCGTTTATGATATATCAGATACAGACAAAATTCAGGGACGAACCCCGTCCGCGCGGCGGATTGATAAGAGTGCGCGAATTTACTATGAAGGACGCATACTCGTTTCATACGTCAAAAGAAGATTTGGACCAGTATTTTGAAAGGTGCTATAAAGCTTATGAAAGAATTTTCTCGAGAGTCGGGATTCCCGAAACGATTGCCGTCACTGCGGATTCCGGAATGATGGGGGGAAAATTATCTTACGAATTTATTATTCTGACCCCGGTTGGCGAAGATTCAATAGCTATATGTGAAAGCTGCGATTATAACGCTAACATGGAAGCGGCTGAAAGCATTGTCGAAAATATTCGCGATAATATCTCGGAAATATTGACGCTTGAATCTACGCCAAATATAAAAACAATAGAAGATTTGTGCGAATTTTTAAATATAAAGCCTGAAAAAACCTGTAAAGCCGTGATGTATCAGAGAAACAGCGACGACAGTTATGTTCTTGTGTTTATACGCGGGGATTTAGACGTCAACGAAACGAAACTCGCGAATTATTTGAAATGCGACGTTCATCCCGCTTTAATCGAGGAAGAAAGCGAAACAGGCCTGCACGCCGGATATACCGGGCCGTATAATTTAGATAACGCAAACGGCAAAATCACGGTTTTATTTGATAAATCACTTGAAAATACAAATAATCTCGCAACAGGGGCAAATAAAAGCGAATATCACTATACAGGACTGGATATTTCACGTGATTTAAAAAATATAAATATCGAATATTATGATTTCGCGAAAATCATAACCGGGGGGATATGCCCGAAATGCAAAAAGCCGTTAATTAAAATTTCAAAAGGCATAGAAGTAGGCCATATTTTTCAGCTGGGGACAAAATATACGGAAGTGATGGGAATGCAGTATCTTGACAGCGACGGGCAGCCGCACTATCCGATAATGGGCTGTTACGGCATAGGAATCGGCAGGCTTGCGGCTTCTGTGTGCGAAGCTCATCATGACGACTACGGCCCGGTCTGGCCCATGCCGATCGCTCCGTGGCAGGTGCATTTATGCGCCGTTCGCTCAGACGACGAACAGGTCAAAAATACAGCCGATAAATTATATAGCGAGCTTATGTCAAACGGCATAGAAGTGATTTACGACGACAGAAACGTTTCCGCAGGTGTAATGTTCTCAGACGCTGATTTGCTCGGCGTGCCGCTGAGGGTTATCATAAGTCCGAGAAACATAAAGGAAAACTGCTGCGAAATTATAAGCCGCGACAAAAGTTTTTCGGTCAAAGAGCCGATAGAATCGGGCAGGGATAAAATAATTGAGATAGTGAGAGAAATGCTTAATAATTTTAATTGATTTGTTTTTGCCTAAATAAGCAAGGGCGGCATTAGATGCCGCCCGTTTTGCGTAATTAAGAAGTGAAGTTACTTTGCGATTGCGATATATTCGGTTTCACTCCAATTCGTGATCGAACCGTCAGTATCGTAGTGAGTGCTTTTAATTATATTGCAGTTTTCATCGTGTTCGTATTCAAGCCAGTAGAAAATCGAGCCGTCGGCGCCATAGCCAGTTATTTTAATTATATTGCCGTTTTTATCGTGTTCGATTTCACTCCATGAGTAGAAAATCGAACCGTCAGTATCGTAGTGAGTGCTTTTAATTATATTGCCGTTTTCGTCGTATTCCGATTCAATCCGGAAACTAATTGAGCCGTCGGCGTTATACACATTTTGTTTGATTATATTGCCGTTTTCGTTGTATTCGAATTCACTCCAATTCGTAATCGAGCCGTCGGCGTTATACATATTTTGTTTGATTATATTGCCGTTTTCGTTGTATTTATCTTCAAGCCGGAAATTAATTGAGCCGTCGGCATTGTACCGAGTGTATTTGATTCTATTGCCCTTTTCGTCGTATTCGTTTTCATGCCGTGCAGTAACCGAGCCGCTGGCATCGTATGCGCTCGCTTTAATTTGATTGCCGTTTTCATCGTATTCGTCGGTTTCATACCATCCGTTGATCGAACCGTCGGCATTGTACTCAATTTCTTTGAAAAAAATATATTCTACGGTACCCGTTTTTGAACCTGCGGGCATATCACCTATATTAATACTGCCAATAAAATTTACAAAACCAATCACAAGCGCAATCGCCGCAACTGCCGGAATTATTTTTAACAGAGTCGTTTTTATGCTTCTATTTTTTTTATTTTTTTTAAGAATTAATGTTTTGTCAACTAATTTTACAAGCGTTTCGTTATCTATTGCGTCTAAAAGATATTTTTCATTCATAAAATTATTCCTCCTTTTATCAAAATCTTTTTTACTTTAATTTTCAGTCTGCTTACACGTTTATCAACTGTATTCCGGCTGACTTTAAAAACTTCTGCGATTTCCTCCGGCGAATCAAAAAGTATGAACCGCATAGTAAATAATGCGCATTCTTTTTCATTTAACTTTTCAAACAAACTCTTTACGAGAATATCAAATTCAACTTCGTTTTCAAATCTCAAAGGCTTGCTTAAAAAATTAATTTTATCATCGCCGATAAGCTCATATATTTTCCGGTTATTATCTCTGCAATAATTCAACGCGACAGAACGTGCAATCACAGTTATAAACGCTGCCAGACTTCCGCGGATTTCATTGTATTGCTGTAATTTTTCTATAAGTTCTAAATATACAGTGCTTACACAGTCGTCAATATCGCGGGATTGTCCTGCGTTATTTAGAATTTTTGTTACGATAGCGCGTATCTGCGGAGTATATTTTTCATAAAAATTATTGTCGATGTTTATCCCGGAAATATCATTATCCATATTTTCTATCTCTTTTGCATTTATAAAATCCATATAAATATAATTCTGCTTCTCTTTTAGTTTTTATTTTATTTTTATTTGACATGTCTTAATATATATTACACATCAAACACATAAAATCTGACCTAAATTAATAAAAATTTTTTATTAATTAAAATAAAAACATCAGGCAACATTTTAAAATTATTACCTGATGTTCAAAATATAAATCTTCTATTATATAATTATAAAAACCCCTAATGCAGATATATCGCAATAACATTCTCCGGCGGGACATCTTCCTGAATGCAATGGGCAGGGGATAAAATATATCCGCCGTCCGTTCCGAAAATCGAAAGTATGCGCTCAACTTCTTCGCCGACTTGCTTGGGCGAACCGTTGACTAATAAATCCTGCGTGTCTATGCCTCCCCAGAACGACATCTGATTGCCGTACTCGGCTTTTAATCTCTCAGGCTCCATTTCAAAAGCGTTTGGCTGAATGGGATTTATAATATCAACGCCGCATTTAATCAGCGACGGAATCAGCCTGAATACAGACCCGCATGTGTGATGCTGGAAATACGCGTCTGTAAATGTTTTCGTGTATCTTATGCGCTCTTTCATATAGGGCAAAACGAGTTCGTCGAACATTTTTACAGACATGAAAAGCCCGCGCTGAGTTCCGAAATCGTCGCCGCTTGTCGTGCAGTTGATATATTCGCCGATTGCGCCGTAATATAACTTGATAACGTCTTTTTGATATTCTAAAATTTTATTGAAAAACCAATGAACTGTTTCGGGTTCCCCGGCCAATCTGTATAAAAAATCGTCGAAGCCGAACATCCAGCAGCCAAGCTCGAATACGCCGAAACAAGGGTGCTGCGCTATAACGGCATAATTTGTGTTTTCGTATAGATTTTTCGCGTGGGTCCTGTACTGCTCAAATATATTTTTATCTATGTCAGACGCTTTGGGAAACGGGAATTTTTTTATTTCATCAAGCGGCATGTCTTTAAGCGGTCTTTTTATCGCTTCATAATGTCCGTTAGCCGGGCCGTAGCCTATCCCCCATACATCAACTGAATATTTATCTGTGTAATCTATATATTTATATAAAGCTTCGTTTGTGGGAGACGGCATGCCGCCGGTCATTCTTGTGTCGATATTTAATTTTTCAAGTATACGCTCATCAATAAATCCGGGACCGTTATAGCCGCCGGATATATTTAATAAATTTTTTATTTCTTCGATGATTTTTGGAGTATCTATCATAGTCTGGGGACTGCCGTATAAATCAAAAACCGCGCGGTCAACTTTTTTGTGCGATATGGCGTTTAAAAATCTTTCCCGGCCTGTCATAATTTTAATCTCCTTTACGTTTACGGCGTTATCCCAAGCAATACTATTACAGGTAAAAACCAGAAACTCTGAATCAAAAACAAATGTCCCGCGTTTATACCCCAAAGCTGTCCGGCAATTCCCAGTATAACAGATAAAATCAAACTTGCGGCGAACGCAAAAATCTGAATAAGCACGTTGCTTTTCAATATATTTTTTGTCCTGCCCGCAATCAAAACGGCATTTATAAGAGATTTAATCGATTCTTTTGAGACTGCGGGAGCGTCTGTACGCTCAGGGATTTCATATACATCCGCCGGGTTTTTGAGTTTCAGGACTTTTACGGGATATTTTTTTATATTTCCCAGCTTTGATATAAGCTCGTCGTCGATATTCGGGTCAAATGTGCGGATACACAGACACGCGTTTATCTTTTTGATATTTTTTATTATATCATAAAAATCAGCCGTTATCTCGTATTTTATATATACTTTGGCTATGACTTCGTTTTCTGACGCTAAAAACATGATGCTCCCTGAACTTTTTACGAACGGGTCGTCAAAATTTGAATCGTATGACGGGACAAGCCCCATATTTGATATATATTCCGGCGTTCCCAGAAATAATTTCTGATTATTTGCCGCGTAGCATATTCCCAAATCGTCTATATTAATAAATTTTATGTCTTTGTTGAAATTCCTGTCGAAATTCGTCGAAGCTTTAAACGTATCGGCAGGGGACATATTTAATTTATCGAAAACCACGCAGAGATTTTGCAGGACGGTGTCTATCCTGTTGTTTCCGTAGACTTTTATACCTGAGATTTTTATCTGGTTAGCCGGGAAAATATCCCGGTCATACAGAGATATAATCGGCGCGTCAGAACTTTCTTCGATACTTTTCCCCCCGATAAAGGCAGAGCCTATAGCGCGCGCTTTTTTTTGCGCCCTGTAAACAGGATATACTTCTATAATAAACGAACACAGCGGCAAAGAGCCAAGCAGTAAAGCCGTTATTGACGACAAAGCGACATACCAGTCTTTTTCTTTGCTCACCCCCATAGAAACAATAAATATTATCAGCGCCATAACCAAAGATATATATACAAAATATTTTATGATTCCCCCTGTATGCTTGTCTTTATATGTCCGCGAAAAGAAATTCGATATAAACGGGGTTTTTATGATACCTCCGACAGGCGTATCATACGGTATAACATCTCTGAAAAGTTCTGATTCCAGACCGGAAGAATTATACGGCTGGGAAGATTTCTGGTTTTTAGATGATTTAACCGGGGAATGTGCGACTATATTTAACGCGAATTTCGGCTTTTTGGACGAAACTGTTTTAAAACTCGTTATTTCTGAACTCATGTCGAGTAAATTATATAAACTTATCAAAACCATACTGTAAACGGCTATAGAATTATATAAAATCATATTCGGATTGTTATATCTAAGATTTAGCGTGAGCATTGTGTGCAAGAACGCAATCGCAAAGAAGAAAAACGATATAGAATATACGTTTATATTTGATGCGAGCATTGATTTCACGCCGAAAACCAAAGATTTAAAATTAAGCGCGGCAACTAAGACAAGAATCTGCAAATCTATCCAGATATATGGCAAATTAAAATAATTTATATTTAAAGCGTTAGGCATTGCCCATTTTATATACGGCGCGATTTCCATGTAAAATAATATCAAAAACAAAAATATTCCGAGCGAAAGTTTTATAAATTCAGCTACATAAGATTTTCTGTATGACGCAAAAATTTCGTTTATCTGCTCACGGTCAATATATTCTTTGTCTATCGCTTTATTAAATATATGAGGAGACTGCACAGACGTTTTCTTGGAATCCGGCTTATCTCTTGCAATTTTGCTTTCCTGTGGTTTGGATTTATTTAAAGCTTCGGCGTCATCAGGCTGTGAAGCGTTATCTGAACGGATATTGCCCTCGCCTATCCCGATAGCTTTCAGCAATTCCAGATCCATATCTGAATTATCGGAGGTATCAATTTCGTCAGAGTTATCTTCATCATCGTCAAGATCATCAAGCGTTTCATAATCTGCCGCTGTTATATTTTCTGCAATTTCAATATTTTCTTTTTTTTGTTTTTTTGTATTTCCTGAATCGCCTCTTACAGGCATTTCTTTGGTATCTGAGAGCATATCGATTTTGCCGACTGGCTTTGACTTTGATTTTGATTTAAACTTGTCTGTTTGGCTTTTTAATGCGTCGTCATAGGCCGACGGCGTAGGAGTTACTCTGGGTATTTTCACATCTGAGTCCCCGCTATTTTCAGCAGCTTCAGATTTTTCGGATTTTTCGGTTTTCTCATATCTTCCGCGCTTTTCAAGTTCCACATTGTTGTTCAAAGCATTGAAAATTTCGGAAACAGTATCGTTTTCGGCGTTATTATCTTTTAAATTCCCGGAATCCCGCTTTTTATCCCCGATTTTTTCGCGTTCGGTATTATATATAGAATTTTCCAGAGTATCTTGTAAATCATCGAACAAATCGCTGAATTTACTGCTAAGTTTCGACGAGTTTTCTTTTATATCTTTCATGAATTTTACTCCGTCCTTTATTTTTGCTGTATAATTTAACTTAAAATTATAAATTTATTTTCACTTATTTTTGCTTTTTCTCTGACGCGCCACTTCATACATAAGAACCGCAGACGCGCAGGAGACATTCAATGATTCTATTTTTCCCGACATCGGGATATTTATAAGAAAATCGCTTTTCTGTATCACAATAGGCGAAAGGCCTTCTCCCTCGTTCCCGACGACCAGAGCCAACGGAATATCGTAATTCACATCGTCGTAATCTTTTATTTCTTTTTGAGCTTTTTTTTCGTTATTTTCGGATTCGCTTGAATCATTTAAATCCAAAAACGACGAAAATACCCAAACGCCTTTTTCCCGCAGGTCTTCGATTGTGTTCGCAATATTGGCGACTTTTGCGATTGCCATGTGAACCGAGGCGCCAGCAGAAGTTTTTGCCACAATAGGAGACACTCCCGCAGCATGCCGTTTCGGGATAATAATCCCGTGAACTCCCGCGCATTCAGCAGTTCTTATTATGGCCCCAAGATTATGCGGGTCCATTATTTTATCGGCAATTAAAATAAACGGTTTTTCATTCCGGTCCTCTGCTATTTGTAAAATATCATCGACAGAACAATATTCTTTTTCTGAAGCCAGAGCGATAACGCCCTGGTGCGCCGAATTGTTTATCATAGAATCCAGTTTGACTTTTTCGACTTCGATTATGGGAATTGATCTTTTTACGGCTTCAGCGAAAATCATAGTTATCGAGCCTTCTCTCTGACCGCTCTGGACAAAGAGTTTATCTATCGGCTTGTCGCTTTTAATAAGCTCTATTACGGCGTTTCTTCCGTAAACCATTCCCGAATCTTCCTGTTCGACGCTTGAAACAATAATATTTATGTCTTTTTCGCTTTTCTCAAACTTATCAGGCTTTTTATTAGTATTAGCATCGCCCTTTTGAAATCTGGGGGAAAACCCGCCGACGTTTGACTGGGATTTGCGCTCCCCTCTGTTATCTCTGCTATCGAATTTTTTGAAACTGTCAGGCTTATCAAATTTTCTGTCGAATTTTTTGAACGGCGGTTTTTTATCATTAGGTGCGGATTTATTAAAATTATTAAATCTATCAGGCTTGTCAAACTTGTCAGGCCTGTCAGATTTATTGAATCTGTTAAACCCTCCGCCGTTATTTTTAGAATAACTAGAATAGCCGGAATAACCGGAAGAATTGGAACGATTGGAAGAATAATTAGATTTACCTCTGGAATCGTCTTTTATATATGGCTTATTTGAATCGTTTGATTTACTCCGGTTGAAATTCCGTTCGTTACGTTTGAAATCACCGCTTTTATTTGTTTTAAAGCCGCTGTCTTTTGTAAACGGCTTTTTGCCGGGTCTGAAACTATCTCTGTTATTCTTCATAAAATTTTATATACCTCGAATTCTTAAATTCTTTGATTTTATTTATTTTTTTATTATTATTTGTATTTTTTCTGACATTTATAATATTATAATACATTTTATTCCGTTTTGCAAGGTTATTTTGAAAAAAACCGAAAAAACCGAAAACTATGATAACAAATGTATATAATACGGTGGAAGTGTTCATAATTTTTTGATATAGTGTAGTATAAATTTTTACAGGGGTTGATTATATTTTAAGTATTTTACGACGTTTTATTGAATTTATAAAACGGCTGAAAAAAAATAAATTTATCTGGATACCTGCGACTGTTTTATATTGGCTTATGCCGGTGTTTTATCTGTTTGAACTGGAGAGTTTTAATTCTTATCCCGTGCGTTTTTTGCAGGATTTTTTGCCCAAGCATATCCCGATTATAATATTTGACTTGATTTTGCTGTATATTTTATTTGCGGTAGTATTTTTTTTAGTGAAAAAAGCATGGATAAACGTGTTTTTTTTCAGTATTTTAATGTCAGCCGCCTCGCTTACGAATTATATAAAATATGCCCTGACGGGAGAAAATTTTTTGCCGCATGATATTATAATGGCGGGCAACATGAATGAAATCGTAAATTTTATTTCGATTGATTTGCCGTGGTGGGCGTGGGTTTTGATTGCCATAGCACTTTTCGCCGCGATAATACCGGGAGTTTTTGCCAAAGACGCGCCGTTTAAATTTTATATACGCATTCCGGTTGCTGTAATATTATCTACAGTTATCGTCATATTTTTCGGCAACTCGAATATAGCTTCTAAAGTATTTTATAAAATAGGGCTGACTTACGAAGCTACGGACAATCAGGACACGCATTACAGAGCAAGAGGTTTTGTCGGGGCGTTTTCTGTAAATATATCGTCTTTCGCCATACAAAAACCGGAAGGTTATTCAAATGCGAAATTAGAAACCGAACTAAACAAATATTTAGAAGTTCCGCCGTCTGATGATTTTGCCAATCCTGATATTATTGTTGTACTGAGCGAAAGCTTCTGGGATCCAAGATTGCTTCCGGGCTCGGAAATAACGCCTAACCCGTTTGAAAATTTTGACGAATTGAGCAGCCGCGAAAATTCTTACAGCGGGGGCCTGATCGTACCTGCTTTCGGGGGCGGGACAATACGCACAGAATTTGAGATTTTGACCGGATTTTCAGTCGACGCGCTCCCCAAAGGGGTCGTCCCATATAACGTAATAAAGAAAAATATACCGTCGTATGTTTCGTATTATAAAGATTTAGGATACGACGCAATCGCGATACACCCGTATCTCGCAAGATTTTACAATCGGGAAAAATGCTTTCCGCGGCTTGGCTTTGACGAATATTACGCTGAATCGCTCAGCGATATAAAAGAAGTTACGCCGTATGAAAGAGGATATTATGTAAGCGACGATAGTTTTGTCGATTATCTGGAATATTTTTTGAATAATGCGGATAAACCTATGTTTTTATTCGGCATAACTATGGAAAATCATCAGGGCTACAGGTTTAAATTTGATTATAATAAATTTACGGTCAGGGCAGTTAATCCGAATTTAAACGAAGAAGACGATCATAAGTACAAGCATTATGTTCAGGGAGTGCAGGACGCCGATGCGTCTCTGGGGAAACTTTGCGAGTTTATCGATAACCGTGAACGCCCGACTGTCGTAGTCTTTTTCGGTGACCACCTGCCGTCGATCTGCTCGAATAATACGGCATATCTGGACACCGGTTTTATTTCTGACACGCAGTCAAGCGAATCAAAAATAAAACTTTATACTACTCCGTTTATAGTTTACTCTAATTTTAAATTGAATAAAAACGCGGCAAATCATGATTTTGTCGCGTCGTATGATTTATTGAATTTATTGGCAAGTTTGATCGGGTCGGGCAAAACAAGATATATGGGATATTTAGACGCGCTGCGCGAAGTAGTGCCGTATTATAATGTCAGATTAAATATTAAACTGACAACGGAACAGAAAGAATTTTTGCGGGTACAGTATTACGCGACTTATAACGCCGTGACAAAATAAAATAAAGATAAAAAATAAAAAAATAAAAGGAGAATTGCCGTATAAAAATGCTATCGGGTTTTTCATATATTACAATCCCCGGATTTTCGGGAGATATAAAATCAGACGTTAAAAAATTGCTTTACGCAAATAAAAAATCAAAGACATACAGGCATGTAAAGGCAGTTGCCATTACAGATATAAAAATCGCAGAGCAGTATAAATTAGATATAAATATTTGCGAGCTATGCGGTTATCTCCATGATATAAGCGCAGTTATCGACCGTAACGATATGCTTGCGTATGCCGTTGAAAATAACTGGCATATAGACGAAGCCGAAAAGAAATTCCCAATGTTATTGCACCAGCGAATATCAAGAGTAATCGCCGAACAGGATTTTAATATCACAGACAAGAGAATTTTATCAGCAATCGAATGCCACAGCACTCTAAAATCAAACCCGTCGGATTATGACATGGCGTTATTTATCGCCGATAAATTATCGTGGGATCAAAATGGCAAACCGCCGTTTTATGATATTTTAAGAGACGCGTTAAATCAATCTCTTGAAGCGGCTTCGCTTGTGTATATGGGTTATATAGTCGAAAATAAAATGATTTTGCACCCTCATCAATGGTTTAATGAGAGCATGGAATTTTTACGCAATTTAAAAAATAATTTTGTAGGGTACGATGGCCCCGGCGTGCCGCGTAAATACATAAAATTTACGCAGGATTAATTGATTTAAACGGGACGTCGAGGACGCCGTCCCCTACGACAAATATTTTTTAGTCTCTCTGTAAACTTTCGGGCTTAATATTATCACGGCGGTAATATTCGGCAGCGCCATAAGCGCGTTGAATATATCAGACAAACTCCATACAGTTTTTATATTTATCACAGAACCCACAATAATCAGTCCGGTAAAAACCAATTTATATATATTCTTACATAAATTTATGATATTCTCACGTGAATTTTCAAAAAGATACGCTATACAGCATTCACCGTAAAAACTCCAGCTTATCAATGTTGCAATCGCAAAGAAAATTATCGAAACAGACAGAAAAATCCCGGATATACTGCCGAATACGCTCGCAAACGCCGCGTTTGTCAGGTTTATCCCGTCAAGCCCGGAAATTTTGTGGGCGTTTGACGTAAGTATCGCAAAGGCAGTC
This sequence comes from Oscillospiraceae bacterium, assembly GCA_009783265.1. Taxonomy (GTDB): domain Bacteria; phylum Bacillota; class Clostridia; order Oscillospirales; family WRJC01; genus WRJC01. The sequence continues at coordinate 52,730 of WRHM01000003.1, read as the reverse complement.
AAAGTGCAGACTACTATCGTATCAAAAAATACTTCAAAGATTCCCCACATTCCCTGCTGGACCGGGGATTCCGGAGAGGATATGGCGTGGGCAATCGGCGCGCTGCCAAGCCCTGCCTCGTTTGAAAATATCCCCCTCGATATGCCGAATCTAACCGCTCTCGACATAACAAAGCCCAGTATTCCCGCTCCGGCTTGTTTAATAGCAAAAGCGTCGGCAAAAATTGTTTTTATAGATTCGGGAAGATTACGCGAATTAAATATAATAATAATTATCGCGCCGATCATGTATATAACAGACATCAGCGGTATAAATTTTGACGTGAACGAGACTATTCTTTTAACCCCGCCGATTATAATTGCCATAGTTATGATTGCGACGGCTGTTCCGGTTATTATTCCGGGGATATTAAAAGTGCTTTCAAAAGAGTTTGCGATTGTGTTCGCCTGACTCATGTTGCCGATCCCGAAAGACGAGACTATACAAAAAAAAGAAAATAAAACGGCAAGTCCGCGGCTTTTCAATCCGGCTGATATATAATACATCGGCCCGCCTATAAAGCCGCCGTTCTTTTTTTGCTTATATAATTGCGACAGTATAACTTCTATATATTTTATAATCATGCAGAAAAACGCGCTTATCCACATCCAGAATATTGCCCCCGGGCCTCCCGCTGTGATAGCAGTCGCGACTCCGGCTATATTGCCGACGCCCATAGTTCCGGCAAGAGCCGCAGATACAGCTTCAAACGGGGTTATTTCTGTTTTGTTTTTTTTGCGCGCTTTTTTAGCCTCCCCTTTCAGGGGAGGTGTCACGAAGTGACGGAGGGGTTTCTTCGGGAAAAGCGAGCCGACAGTTTCTTTTGTTATTTTTTTTATCTGCGTTACCTGAAAAAACTTAAATTTTATCGTCAGGATTACAGAAGATCCCATAAGAACCACAAGCATTACAGGCGTCCAGAGCACAGCCCCGATTTTTTCGGCGAGTTCAAGCATATTAATTTTATCCCCAATCTTTATGATTATATAAAATATATATGCCGGTTCACTTGAAAATTTGATAAGAATGTGATATTATTAAAATTATAATAAAAGCGAAGAGAATTTATATTTTGTACGACAACCCCCGCCGCCTGCGGGCGGCACCCCCTTCTGGGAAGGGGGCTTGGGAAAACGCCGGTTAAGCCCCCTTCAGCGCGCAGCGCGGTGTGAAGGGGGTGGCACGAAGTGACGGGGGTTGCTGCACAAATTAAGCATTTTCTTAGCTAAATCAATAAATAAAATATATATCACAGATTAGATTGGAGGCATGCAAATCATGACATCGCGTGAACGCGTTATAAACGCTTTTAATTATAAAAAAGTTGACAGGCCCGCAGTGCAGTATCTCTATTACGGCCCCGGATATTACGAACACGGCGAAAAATTAAATGATTTATATGAAAAATATCCGGGGGATTTTGGTGGATTTGCGCGTCAGCCTATACCCGTGCTGCCGCCTGAAAATTTTGACCCTGACGGGCGTTATCATGTGTTTCAAAAAGACGACTGGGGAACAACATGGGAATATCGGGTTTACGGCATGATGGGTCACGCGGTAGATTTCCCGGTAAAATCGCTTGAGGATATGGCAAAATATAAATTCCCGGACTTGCCGGATTATACAAGAGACAGTCAGGCGTTTGAAGGATTAAAAAATCATTTCGCGAATTTTCGCAAAGATTATTTTGCGTTGTCAGGCGGTGGGGGGGCATATATGGAGCGTATTTCGGGAATACGCGGATTTGATAATTTTCTAATGGATTTATACGACGATTCACCGGAGATAAATAATTTTCTCGACCGGATAACGGATTATTATCTTGAAAATATACTTGCGATTATTAAAGCCGGAGCGGAGGGGATAAGTTTCGGCGACGATTACGGCACGCAAAACGGATTGATTTTATCCAAAGATTTATTCAGGCACGCTATAAAGCCGAGGCTTCAAAAATTAACAGAGCCGATAAAAAAAGCCGGGCTTCACATACATTTTCATTCATGCGGCAGGGTACTTGAATTATTCGACGATTTTAAAGATATAGGCGTAAACAGCGTATGGCTTCAAATGCCTGTTTACGATATGACTGAATTAAGAGACGCTTGCCGTGAATATAATTTTTCCGCCGCGCTCCACCCTGACCGCGCAGTTATAATGACTCTTGGAACTCCCGAAGATGTGCGCGAACTTGTGCTGGAAATAAACGAGATATTCAAGCCAAAAGACGGCGGCTCATGGTTTTATATAGAAGCAGACACAGGATTTCCGTTTGAAAATATAAAATCTCTGGTCGAAACGGTTTATTCTATATAATTATAATATAAAAAAATTACTTTGAATTTACGAAAAAACCTTGAAATTTTATAATAAAAGGCGTATAATATAAATATATAAAAATAAAACAAATAATTAATTTAAGAGGAGAAAAAATATGAAAAAAGTTCAAATCAAACTTGTTACAATAGAGGACATAAGAAACTTTGTGAATATACTGGCGAAATATAACATAGACTTGGATTTAAATCAGGGAAGATATATTGTGGACGCAAGATCTCTTATGGGTATATTTTCGCTTGATTTATTAAAACCCGTTGATTTTGTCGTAAACTCAGAAGACGAAAATATCGTAAATTCTGTTCTTGGCGATATTAAAGAATGGATTGTTTAATTTTAAATTTAATGTAATAATTAAAAGAAAATCGTCATACTCTTTAATTAACAGGAGTGTGATGATTTTTTATGAAGAAAAATAATTTTAATAAAAAAATATGTTTTATTATTGCCGTAATATTTATTTTTTACTGTTTTAGTTTTGTTTTGAATATAAATTTTGTTTACGCAAAAGAAAAAGAACAGGAAAATCAAAATCAGGGAATAACAGTTGTTCAGCCTGAACTCGGGATAAAAGCCGAGGGAGCTATTTTAATAGAGGCCGATACGGGGATTGTCTTGTATGAGCATAATGCCGACGAGGCTTTCCCTCCGGCTTCTGTGACAAAAATTATGAGCCTGCTTTTAATCATGGAAGGGATAGCCGAAAACAGAATTTCTATTGAAGATAAAATCTCGGTCAGTGAATACGCAAGTTCTATGGGCGGTTCGCAGGTTTATCTTGAACCGGGAGAAGAAATGACCCTGCATGATATGCTCAAAGCAATAGTTGTATCTTCGGCAAACGACGCGACAGTCGCAGTCGCGGAGTATTTAATGGGCAGCGTTGACGCTTTTGTCGCCCGAATGAACGAGAGGGCAAAAGAACTCGGCATGGAAAACACAGTTTTCAAGAATACGACAGGGCTTGATGAAGACGGCCATGTGATTTCAGCGAGGGATATTGCGGTTATGTCAAGGGAATTGCTAAAGCATAAAAAAATATTTGATTATACGACGATCTGGATGGATACGCTGAGAAACGGGGAGTTCGGATTATCAAATACAAACAGGTTAATAAGATTTTATCAGGGCGCGAACGGGCTTAAAACGGGTTCGACTGGCATTGCGAAATATTGCCTGTCGGCGTCGGCTTTAAGAAACGATATGCAGTTAATCGCAGTTATAATGTCTGCGCCTTCATCGGACGAGAGATTTGCGGGAGCAAAAAAAATGCTGGATTACGGATTTGCGACTTATGCAGTCTATAAAATCCCCGAAGAAAAATTTGAACCCGTAAGAGTTACCGGCGGGGTAATAGAGACTGTAAACGCGTCGCATGAACGGGAATCTTTTTTGATAAACAAAGGCAAGGAAAAAAGCATAGAAAAACAGATAGATATTTTGCAGTCCGTAGCTGCGCCTGTCGAAAAAGGCCGGAAAATCGGGACGATAAATTATATGATTGACGGAAATATCATAAAATCCATTGATATCACGGCGGCCGAATCAGTCGGACGAATCAGTTTCTGGGGGATATTCGGCAAGATGGCGAAAAAATATTTTCTGATGGGATAATATATCGGGGCGACACTTATGGTCGCCCCAATATATTATCTATAATTTTATTTTTTACGTTTACCGGCTTTCGCAAATTATATTTTTGCCCGAATTTATAAAATTTTTCACGACCCTGTTTATATTATTATAAAGTTTGGTGTACGGGATTTTATCTTTATACTGCGGCAAATTATATATTTTTGACGGTTCTTCCAATATCCTCGCATAAGTAATATCGTCAAAAATATCAATTACGTAGAATTTTTTGTTTTCGCTGGATTTTTCTGAAGTCCAGATAAAAGAATAGCAATAAGTCGCGTTCTGCAATAACGGCAGTTGATGCGATTTTATTTTCCACAATAATTGTCTGGCTTTTTTCATCGCAATCAGTGAAGTATATTTTTCCTCGGACTTTTGAAATTTAATTGTTTTATTTCTTTTGTTCATATAATTTATCATTTTTAATTTTTTAATTATCATAATATAAAAACCTGCACTTAAATATAATTTTGATTATTATAATAATTATATATTAAAACATGATAATTAGAAAGAAAAATAGAGTAAAATATGTGTAAAATTTATCTGTAGCCGGATTTTTTATATGAGGGATATTATTTATATCGCTTTGATTTTTTGTTGACTTATGCAGAAATCTGTTGTATAATAATAAAAAAACAGGAAGGAGCGATTTTTTTTATGGCAATAAAATTAAACGATAAATATTTAAAATATTTTTTAAGCGATGAAGAACAAAATTCACAGATAATTTGGGACAGGGCAAGAAATGCGTATGATAAAATTATAAATAAAACCGGAGAGGGGAGCGAAATGCTCGGCTGGGCGAGCCTGCCGGAAGATTACGACAAAGACGAGTTCGCGAAAATAAAAGCCGCAGCTGAGAAAATCAGGGGAAATTCAAAAGCTGTTGTAGTCGTAGGGATAGGCGGGTCTTATCTTGGATCAAGGGCGGCTATAGAATTTATTAAATCGCCGTTATATAATAATCTTAAAAAAGATACGCCGGATATATATTTTCTGGGAAATTCAATAAGCTCGGATTATCTGTCGGAAGTAAAATCTATCTGCGAAAATCAGGATTTCAGCGTTATAGTTATTTCAAAATCGGGGACGACTACAGAACCCGCGATTGCGTTCAGGATTTTGAGGGGTATTTTAGAAAAAAAATACGGTGATAACGTAAAAGACAGGATATTTGTTATAACAGATAAAAACGGTCAAAAAAGCAAACTTAAAGCCCTTGCGGATTTAAAATGCTACGAGACTTTTGTCGTCCCGGACGATGTTGGCGGCAGATATTCTGTATTGACTGCCGTAGGGCTTCTGCCGATTGCAGTCTCAGGCGCGGATATTGATAAAATTATGTCAGGCGCGGCAGAGGCAAGAAAAAAATATCTTGATTTTGATAAAAATAACGACTGCATAAAATACGCGGTTCTCAGGAATTTATTATATGAAAAAGGAAAAAGCGTAGAAATACTGGTATCTTATGAGCCCGCGTTTACTATGATGAACGAATGGTGGAAGCAGCTATTCGGCGAGAGCGAGGGAAAAGACAAAAAGGGCATATATCCGTCGTCGGTTATTTTCTCGACTGATCTGCACTCTCTCGGGCAGTTTATTCAGGACGGGGCAAGAATCATGTTTGAGACTGTAATAAACATAAAAGAGCCGCAGAATAAAGTGAAAATCCCGCCGGATTCCGAAAAAATCGACGGCATGGGTTATGTGGACGGCATGATGCTGGACGAGGTGAACTATAAAGCGATGCTTGGGACTGTTATCGCGCATACAGACGGCGGTACGCCGAACATGATAATAGATATAGATAAGAGAGATGAAAAAACATTCGGCGAACTTGTATATTTCTTTGAGCTTGCGTGCGCCCTTTCTGGATATATTCTTGAAGTGAACCCGTTTGACCAGCCCGGAGTCGAGGGGTATAAAATCAATATGTTTGCCCTTATCGGCAACCCGAAATACGCGAAAGAAAAAGAAGAAATAGAAAAGAGAATATAATTGCGTAAGGTTGATTGATTAACGCAGGTTATTTTAGGGGGATAAAGTTATATTAAGTTATAATGATGTTGTTGAAATCAGTAATGTATATCTTTTGCCGTTGATAGTGGAAATGTATGATTTGAACGGTTATAAAATTAAGCCGGTAGAATCGCACAACGGAGGAAGAAACATTATTTTTAATTGTGAAAAAGATGGTTATAATGCGAAAATACTCAGAATTTCTTTTTTAAAAGACAGAACCCGTGAACATAGGCTCGGTGAAGTTGAATATATCCGGTATTTGTATGCCAACGGCGGGAGTGTGTCGAATGTAATTAGTTCCAATAAAAATAATCTGTTAGAAGAGATAAATTATAATAATCATACTTTTTATATTTGTTTGTTTGAAAAAGCAAAGGGAAAAAGATTGCCTGATAATAATTACGATTATCGGGAAGGAGTTCCTGTCAGCGAATATTTTTATAACTGCGGAAAAACTTTAGGTAAACTGCACCAAATATCGAAAAATTATATTCCCATTCATCGCCGTTATAGTTTTTTGGATATATATAATTCAGAATATATTAACAGCCTGATACCTGATTCACACGACCTGCTTAAAGAAAAAATGTTTGAGCTACTCAATACATTAGAAGAATTGCCTAAAAACCGCGAGTCTTTTGGTATGGTTCATCTTGACTATAACGACGGCAATTACTCGATAGATTATGAGACCGGACAATTAACCGTTTATGATTTTGATAATTCTTGCTTTTTTTGGTATATGTTTGACCTCGCGGGGGTTTGGGAAAGCGGCACGGGCTGGATACAATCTGAAAAAGATATAAAAAAACGCAAAAAATTTATGAAGGATTATTTTAAAACTGTCCTTGACGGGTATCGCTCTGAAACTACAATCGACGATTTAATGCTTGATAATTTGCCTTTATTTATAAATATAGGTTTAATGGAAGGCATAATCGGACAATTTGAATATATGCGGGACAGCGGCGAAGGGCCGGATGAAGAATGGTTGCCACACGCTATAAAATGTCTTGAGGAAGATATTCCGTATTACGGGTTTTTTCATTAAACTTAATTACAACAGAATATATATAGTGAAACAAGTTGAGAAACCCCACCACCGCCGCGACGGTTCCCCTCCCCTGTTAGGGGAGGCAAAGTAAATTGCACCCAAAGCCTCCCTTGAAATGGGAGGTGTCACGAACGTGTAACGAATGTGAACGTAGTTCACATGCAGTTCACGCCAATCAATACGACGGAGGGGTTTTCAAGTAGAATTACTATAAAAGCGGCAGATTAACTGCCGCTTTTGCGTACTCTTTCAAATTTTCTATTTCCCCAGATATTGCTCCCAATATTCTTCAAAGCACAGACCCAGTTCATATATTTTGGTCGCGTGGTATCTGCCGACATATCTGAAATGCCAAGGCTCGTACATTATTCCGGTTATTTCTGTTTTATCTTTGGGGTATCTGAGAATAAACCCGAAATAATGGGCGTTTTCGGCAAGCCATTGCCCTTCGGGCGTGTCGCCGAAATTCTGGTTTGCGGCAGTATATGAATGCATGTCGGCGCAAAGCCCGCTCTGGTGCTCGCTCTGCCCGGGACGCGCTACGGCAGTCGCCGCGACAGCTTCGGCGTTATCGCCGTGAACGGGACGCTGCCTTTCTGCCTCGGCGTTAAATAATTGGGATTGAAACGCGTAACTTCTGTACGCGCTTGTGACTGATATATTAGCAAACCCGTTTGCTCTTGACTCAATTAAAAACGCTTCAAGTGCTTTTGCGGGATATAATCGTAATTTTTGAATATCGCGCCCGTCCTGTCTTGTGTCTGAAACGTCAGTCAGATCGGGCGGGACATAATCCTGCGGCTCTAACGGATTGGCTGGGTTTATTAAAATAATATATTCTTTTGCCGTATCGCCGGGAGGATTAAAATATTTTTCGTATTCTGATAAATCCGCCAGAAAATTTACGGGATCGCTGCTGAAATACGGGGCATCGGATTCATTGGCGGATTCTATTTTTTTTGCTTTTTGTATAATAAAACATGATTCGCCGATATCTAAAATATCTATTTTTATTTTATTTTTGTCTTTTTCGTCAAAAGAAAATTGCAGATTGTTAAAAGTATTTTCTAAAAATTCAAGAGGAACATATATATTTTTGATGTCATCGGCAAAAGAAGGCCCCGGCAAATGACACTTTTCGTCGTTTATATAGGCAATATTAGTATCGGCTATAAATTTAATATACTCGCCGGATTTATCTTTGAAAAAAGAAAATTCGTTTCCGTCCCCGGCTAAACCGAATCCCATTGTTTCCATAATGCCGTTTATCGGGAAATAATACTGCCCGTTCGCAAAACCTACGTCGTATGCAAGCGGGATATTCTGAGGCTTGCTGTTTTTTACCTGAGAAGTAGTTATCGTATATATAATATCCTGAGGCTTTTTAATATTTGTAAGATTGAAAAAGAACAAGGCAAGACATATTCCGCTTATGAGAACAAAAAAGAATAAAAACATTAATAATCTTAAACCGTATTTGACGAAAAACGAAGTTCTTTTACGCCTCTGCTGCCGTAACTGCCTCTGACGTGAAAGATGATTTACGTAATTGCCTGATTTAGATTTATTACGGTTGTGATTTTGTCTGATATTTTGATTGCGGCTTATATTATTTATATTTCTTATATCTCTTTGATTGCTGTTTCGGTTTTGGTTTTGGTTATTGTTCATTTCTGAAATATTCCAATCTTTCAATTATCTTTCTAAAATAACTAAAATAACTATTATAACTATTATAACATATACTGAATGTTAAAACAAGACAATTTTGCGCTAAATTTAAAATTATGTTTTAACACTTAATGCTTATGATTGACAAATATTATTTTTGAAAAAAAGTAAAATTGTTAAAAAAATGTTAAATGTAGGGAAAATATATTGCTTTTTTTTTTATATTGATATAAAATAGTCTTTGTCGTTAGCACTCGGCATATAAGAGTGCCGAAAATAAAAAATAAAAAATAAAAATAATTAAAGTGGGAGGAGCAAAAAATCATGAAACTTAAACCGTTGGCAGACAGAGTTATTCTCAGAATGGCGGACGCTGAAGAAAAAACAAAAAGCGGCATTATTCTTACGGGATCGGCAAAAGAAAAACCTCAGGTTGCCGAAGTTATCGAAGTGGGTCCCGGTGGGGTCGTGGACGGCAAAGAAATTGTAATGACAGTTAAAATAGGCGATAAAGTCGTCACGAATAAATATTCCGGCACAGAAATAAAAATCGACGATATAGAGTATGTCATAGTGAAACAAAGCGATATTTTGGCAGTCGTAAGCGAATAAATTAATAATAAACCGTAGGGACACGATATATCGTGTCCGACAGCGGACGCCATGTATGGCGTCCCTACAAAAACAAAAAAATATATTTCGGAGGTATAAAAATTTATGGCAAAAGAAATAAAACACGGCATAGACGCGAGAAACGCTTTGATGGAAGGCGTGGATAAACTTGCCGATACCGTTAAAATCACGCTCGGCCCAAAAGGGCGCAATGTTGTTTTAGATAAAAAATACGGCTCCCCGCTTATAACAAACGACGGAGTTACAATAGCAAAAGAAATAGAACTCGAATGCGCGTTTGAAAATATGGGCGCGCAGCTTGTAAAAGAAGTCGCGACAAAAACAAACGACGCGGCAGGCGACGGAACTACTACGGCAACGCTTCTCGCTCAGGCAATAATCAGAGAGGGAATGAAAAACGTCGCCGCCGGCGCAAACCCGATGATAGTCAAAAAAGGCATAAAAGCCGCAGCCGACAGGGCGATAGAAGCCCTCGCGGCTAACTCAAAGCCGATAAACGGCTCTGAAGATATAGCAAGAGTCGGAACGATTTCGGCAAGCGACGAAATAATAGGCAATTTAATTGCAGACGCTATGGAAAAAGTCACAAGCGACGGCGTTATCACAGTCGAAGAATCAAAATCTACCGACACATACTGCGAAGTCGTAGAAGGTATGCAGTTTGACAGGGGATATATTTCGGCTTATATGGTTACAGATACAGACAAAATGGAAGCGGTTATCGACGACGCTTATATTCTCATAACTGAAAAAAAGATTTCTAATGTTCAGGAGATTCTCCCGATTCTTGAGCCTGTCGCTCAAAGCGGCAAAAAACTCGTGCTAATCGCCGAGGACGTAGAGGGCGAAGCGCTTTCGACCCTGATAGTAAATAAACTCAGGGGAGTATTTACGTGCGTGGCAGTAAAAGCCCCGGGTTTCGGCGACAGAAGAAAAGAAATGCTCAAAGATATAGCCGTTCTCACAGGCGGTGAAGTCATATCCGAAGAACTCGGGCTCGATTTAAAAGATACAAGCATAGAACAGCTGGGTCGCGCAAAACAGGTTAAAGTCGATAAAGAAAATACTATAATAATAGACGGATTCGGCGACCCATCAGAAATAAAAGGCAGGATCGCGCAGATTAAAGCCGCAATCGAAGTCACGACTTCTGATTACGACAAAGAAAAACTTCAGGAAAGGCTCGCAAAACTCTCAGGCGGGGTTGCCGTTATAAAAGTAGGCGCGGCTACAGAAACCGAGATGAAAGAGAAAAAACTCAGAATGGAAGACGCTCTCAATGCGACAAGAGCGGCTGTTCAGGAAGGCATCGTTCCGGGCGGCGGAGTGGCGTATATAAATATTTTATCAGACGTAAAGAAACTGCTCGATTCCTCAACTGCTGACAGCGACGAAAAAACGGGTATAAGAATAGTTCTGAGATCTCTTGAGGAGCCTTTAAGGCAAATCGCCGAAAACGCCGGATTTGAAGGCAGCGTGGTTATAGACAAGATCAAAAATTCGAGAAAAATCGGCTACGGCTTCGACGCTTATAACGAAAAATATGTTGACATGATAGACGCCGGTATAGTTGACCCGACAAAAGTCGTGAAAACTGCGTTGATGAACGCAGCTTCGATTGCTTCGATGGTTCTCACGACCGAGGCTCTTGTGGCAGACAAAAAAGAAGATAATCCTCCTCCGATGCCTGCGGGCGCTCCGGGCGGAATGGGCGGCATGTATTAAAATTAATAAACAGTAAATTAAAACCTGCGTATTGTAAAACAACACGCAGGTTTTTTATTTGACTTGACATAAATTTTATTTTTTGGTATATTCGATTCCGTCGATTGCTATAACTTTATCGCTTATTTGTTCAAAAGAATAAGAGTCCTCGCTTGAAATTCCCAACAGGGAAGTTTTAATTATTATATTGTCTCCGTCAATTTTATATGTTCCGGACATGGATATTCCAAAAGTAGTCACTGTTATTTTGTTGCCGCTGAATTTATAAGACATTTCAATACCGTATTCGCTTGTGGAATATGTCCCGCTCAAACCGCCGCCGCCGCATGAAGCAATGGATAAAATAATAACAGCCAAAGTTGAAATTATAAGAAACAGCGCAATAATTCTTTTCATATCAGATTCTCCCTTTATAAATTTATTTAAATTTATTATATTTCTTCAATAACTACGTCAACTTCTTTGCCGAGTTTGTTTGATCTTTGTATACCGTCGATAATAGCCTGATTATAAACTATCTGGCTTGTCGGTATCGGAGCGGGCTTTTTGTTTATTATAGCGTCGATAAACGCGTTTATTTTTTTCTCGAATAATCCCGGACCGTAGTTTTCCTCAAGAGGTATCAGCGTCTCTGTGGGTTTGCCGAACACATCGTGCATTAATCTTATTTCGCCGACCGGTCCGTCCCACGCACCGCCCCATAAATTAAGATTCGGCTGTTTGATTTTCAAGCCTGCTTCGGTTCCCAAGAATATAAAATCGCCGGTCGTGTCCATGTTCATTTTCCATGACATACGGAAATCGAGGGTTATGCCGCCTTCAAGGCGAACAAACGCCGCCGCGAAATCGTCCACTTCAAAAGCGTCGCCGAACTCGGCTTTGCCGAAATAGTCAAAAGCAGTCGCCGAAACTGTCAGAGGCTTGGGATAACCGATAGAGTGCATGGCAAAATCAAGAGAATAGCAGCCTATATCAGCAAGGCATCCCGCGCCGGCTGTCTTTTTGTTTATGAAATTTCCTCCGGGCATCCCGCTGCGTCTGCCGCCGCCGGTCTGAACATAATAGATTTTGCCGAGTGCGCCGGATGTGATTATTTCCTGAATTTTACGCCAGTTCGCGTCATAACGCGGCTGGAATCCGATAGATAATATTTTGCCGCTTTTTACTTCGGCTTTGCGCATTGCGATAGACTGCTCGAGAGTTACGCTCATAGGTTTTTCACAGAGGACATGCAAGCCGTTTTCGAGAGCAAAAACAGCGCACTCAGAGTGAGTGGAATTGTAAGTGCATACGCTTACGGCGTCAAGTTTGACATTGTCAAACATTTCTTCTTTGCTGTTAAAGCCTTTTGCGTTGGGCATATTATTTCTCTTGAAAAATTCCTCGGCTTTCCCCGGGACAATATCCGCTCCGGCGACAACTTCAACTTCCGGGACATTCTTGTAGGAATTCAAGTGCGCGTGCGCGATTCCGCCGGTGCCGATTATGCCTATTCTAAGTTTTGACATAATTAATTTCCTCCTATAAAATAAAAAATTTATTTCGCAGTTTAAACAATTTATATTATACTATTAAAATTAATATATGTCAATGCTTTATATTAAATTTACGCGAAAAGCTAAAAAAGGGCGGACAAAACTCCGCCCTCTAATCCGTGATTTTTAATTTTAATTTAATCGAATTTATATTTTTGAACCCAATTTTTATCAAACCAGTCCCTTTTAAAATAATGTAAGTCGGTCCATTTATTATTAAACCAGTTTTTGTCAATCAATTTTCTGTCGGAATAATCAATTCTTTCAGTCCTGTCGCACTTTTCGGATTTATTAAAGTTATTAAAGTTATGATAATTATCATAGTTATCAAGATTAATAATATTATTAAAACCATCAAAATCATCGGAATTATAAAAATTATTGCGTTTTCTGCCGCAGCAATTCATGAATCTGCTTTTCATACTATACCCTTTCAAACATAATATAATTAGCCTATATAACACTAATAGACCAATATTATTATATGAAAAAATATTCGTAAACGTTTATTTTAATAAAAACACAGCGACGTATGATACTGTATTCTCGCCGTTTATGTATTTTAACCCGTGCGAATTTGTCATATCAGCTACATTCATGCAATAACCCTCGACAGAAGATATTGCTTTATCGGGAAAGCGGCATGGAATATTTTCGACTATGCCGCATTTCGGGCATATATCGCATCCCCCGGCGCCAAGAATCAGCATTTTTTCAAAAGATATATTATTTATTATATATTCTCTTGTTTTATTTATATTTTCGCAGTGAATTTTTCTGCCGTCCTCCATGCCCTCGAAATCATAGGAATCCTCAAGGGGATATATTGTCTGGATTAAAATAACGGCATCATAAGCCAGCACTTCGGCTTTCAAGGCTTCAGGTTCTCCGACAGCCGGAGGGCATTTATAATTTTTGCCGTAGCTTCCACATAAATTATCTTTGCACATATCCCTGAATATATTGTCAAACTTTATTTCGCTGACCGGGAAAACAGTCGAGGCGGACACGCCAAGATTTTTTATGCCGTTTATTAAATTTTCTGTTTTATTTAAACTTAATATATTTATCATATAAAAAAATCTCCTGATTTTATAAATTTTACGTTTATAGTTTATAATTTAAGTATAAACGAAATTTATAAAAAATCAATAGATTTTTTTAAAAATTTATTTTATAGTGAAACAACTTGATAATGATGATTTGTGTAGGGAATGCCCAGTGGGCATTCTGCGGACGCGCAATGCGCGCCCCTACAAAAACATATCACCATTTTAGAGTTGTTTTATTTTAAAACATTTTTTGTGATTATATTTTCACAAGGCCAAACAAGGCCTGCCTCTGATACGGTCGGCGGAACTCGAAATACATGCGGTTCCAATGGTCAATCGACTGTTTTATTTCTTTATCGTCCGGATTTTCTATTAACACGTCTCTTTCCCGTTTTTCATTTCCGTTCGCGAATCCGTTAATAGCGTAATGCTCCCACATAGAATCCGTGTCGCCTGCCATGCAGATTAAATAATATCCCAAATCGTTGAAAATATTATTTAATTCCGAAAGCTGCAAAAGCTCCCCCTCAAAATCCATGAGTTCCTGCGGGGGATTCGGGATTTTTGAATATGTCCCTATATATGCCAGAATACCGCCTTTTTTCAGGAATTTCTCACCCAAAGAAAAGGTGTTTTTAATATATTCGGAAGATTTACCCTGCGGCACCGCTGTGCCATGCGTGCAGATAATCAAGTCATATTTTTCAGCATCGGCATATTTGTGCCAATTCTCGCAGACAATTTTTATTTTATCGTCTACGCCTGCCTGTTTTAAACGCTCTCTGCCTCTTGCGGCGAAATCCGGATGACCTTCAACGACAACGCCCGATATTCCAAAGGCTTCGCTCCATACTTTTGAAATCGTGCCGTAACCGTAAGTCAACTCAAGAACCCTGCTGTTTTCATTTAATCCGGCTTCATAGCCGAAACGCAGTATTTCATCGACCGACACCATGCCTATAAGATGCTTGTTGTCTTCGATTTTTTTTAATTCCATAGAGTAACTGCCTGTTATTGATTTATTTGACATTTTCTTTTCTCCTCTTTTAATATAATTTTCATGGGAGATATAAATTTTATTCATGGATTCGGGAATAGAAACAGGGTTCTTTCTGTATGCCGCCGGCGTACGTCCGTATGCGTCTTTGAACGCCCTCGTCAGGGAGTTCTGTCCGAAATATCCGTATTCAAGCGCTATGTCAATTATGCGTTTATCAGTATCGCGTACAGCGACCGTCGCCATATATAAACGCCGTTTTGCCGTGTAGCTCTTGATTGTCGTTCCCGCAATACAGTGAAACTGCACCGAACAATAATACGGCGAATACCCCACCTGCCTTGAAATTTCTTCAAGCGACGGATTGTCTGCCGCATTTTCGTCAATAAAATCAACTATTTTCTGTACTGTATATATCCATTCAAGCAATTTATTATCACCCTCTTTCGGATTTTTATTATATCACAAAAAAGAGATTATGTTTTCACATGAGTTGTGAACATTAGAATTATTTTCAGTTGAATTACTGTTTTTTACACAAGCAGTTTCGTCAGATTATTTATATCCCCCGCGCCGGTTATAACTATCAGGTCATTTTTATTCGCGACTTTTTTCAAGTATTCCGCAATTTCTTCAAAATCTTCTATAAATACAGAATTTTTTAACTTTGCCGAAATATCTTTTGAATATATATCATATATATTTTTTTCAGTCGCCGAATATATCTCAGTCAAAATTAAATTATCCGCGTGAGACAAAGCCTCGCATAAATCGTCCAATAATTCATGCGTTCTCGAATATGTGTGCGGCTGGAAAACATACCAGAGTTTGCCGTTGTTTTTATTTGCGATTTTCTGCATTTCAGTCAACGCTTTTTTTACTTCGGTAGGGTGGTGGGCGTAATCGTCGTAAACTTTCGCCCCGTTTGATTTAATAACGCCTTTATATTCAAATCTTCGCCCTGCGCCTTTGAATATATTCAAGCCGGCTTCAACAAATTTGCCGGGTATCTTGCATTTATACGCGACGCTCGCGGCGGCGGCGGCGTTATATATATTAAATTCTCCGGGGACTAAGAGTTTTACATGAGCGTAAAATTCGCCTTTGGCTATTATATCAAATTCAGGGAAAATATTTTTATTATCTGTATTTTTCACGAAAATATCGGCCGACGGATTTTTAAGAGAATAAGTTATAATCTCGCTTTTGAAATTTTTCACGGCTTTTATTGCGTTTTCGTCGTCGCCGTTGATTATCGCGCAGTCTGAAGTGTTGTCAAGAAACTTTTCAAACGAGGATATAACGTGGCTTAAATCCTTAAAATAATCAGGGTGATCCATTTCTATATTTAATATAACCGAAATATTGGGGTATAAATTTAAAAAACTGTCGGAATATTCGTCGGATTCAAGTATAAAAAAATCTTCTTTGCCAATTTTATACGCGGAATTTATCGGAGGATATACTGCGCCGATAAAAAAAGTAGGGTCGGTTTTTGCCTGCATGAATATTTCGCTTGTCATAGAAGTTACAGACGATTTTCCGTGAGTTCCCGAAATTCCGATAGATTTTTTATATCCTGACATTAATGCGCCAAGCATTTGCAGGCGTTTTACTATAGGGATATTTAATTCTTTTGCTCTGATTATTTCGGGATTGTCAGGCTTTATCCTCGCCATATACACCAATAAATCGCAATCTTCACTAATATTTTCTCTTTTGTGCGGGATAAATACATCTATTCCGAGGTTTCTTAAATTTTTAACTTCGTTTTTGTCGTCATCAATATCGGAACCGCAGACTTTATACCCTTTTTGATGTAAAACTGCGGCGATTGCGTGCATGCTTATGCCACCTATGCCCGAAAAAAATATTTTCAGGTCTTTGTTTTCTAAGTATTTCAAAATATCGGATAAATCTGCCATTTAATTATTTAACCTTTCGAAATTTATTTTGATTTTTAAATTTTAATAAGATTATATGACAAAAAAGCATTTATGTAAACATATTTTCGTTAATTTTATGTAATTTTAATAGTGTATTAATTATATTTTAATTTTTACAACATTTTTTTCATGTATTATATAATTAAATAGCTTGCGATATATTAAATCAATGTATATTTTTTGAAGTATTATTAATAATATCTTTATATTCAATAATCTTTGACTATATATCGACAGGTAAAATCTAAATCATTTATATTTTTACAGGAGGATTTAAAAATGGAGATTTCGGATATAAAAGTTCGCAAAACATTCGACGAGGGACCTTTAAAAGCTATCGTGTCGGTCACTTTTGACAACGAGCTTGCAGTGCATGACGTGAAAATAATTTACGCAAAAGAAAAATTGTTTTTGATTATGCCCAGCAGGAAAAATCTTGACGGGACTTATAAAGACATAGTGCATCCGATAAACAGCGAATTCAGACTCAAGCTCGAATCTGCCATACTGGCAAATTACAACGAAGTGCTTGAAGCCCAGAAGAACGCCGTAAGCGAAGAAATTTAAATTCAAATTTAAACTTCGGGTCAATCAATAATTTTCTAAATATTAAAATTTAAATTTGGTGTTTAAATAATATATCTGAATTAAATTTGTTTTTAGTGAAATTACGAAAAATCCAAAAATATGGTTTACAGATGAAACTTTTCTGTAAACTGTATTTTTTTTGTTAATAAATTTTTTTTATGTTGTTTTGTTAATTTTTTTGTATTATAATTAAAATTATAATATTTTTAATTTTTAGATTTTAATTAATAAAGGAGATTATTATTTATGCAATATCGTAAATTCGGCAAAACAGGCAAAATAATTTCGGCGCTCGGTTTCGGCTGCATGAGGCTGCCGGAATTTGAAAAGGACGGCAAATGGTATATCGACGAAGAAAAAACTATACCCATGCTTCATAAAGCTGTTGAAAACGGGGTGAACTATTTTGATTCGGCTTATTTTTACTGCCATGAAAACAGTCAGCGCGTTCTCGGCAAAGCTATGAAAAATATGCGCGAAAAAGTCATGATTGCGACAAAACAGCCTTTGGATAGGGTTAAAGAAACTGCCGATTACAGGAAAGTCCTTGAAACGCAGCTCAAAGCCTTAGACACGTCTTATATTGATTTTTATCATTTTCACGGCATAGGAAAGGGTTCGATTGACGAAAAAATCAAACCTCTCAAACTGATGAAAGAGGCTCAAAAGGCAATCGACGAAGGGCTTATAAAACACATGTCTTTTTCGTTTCACGGGAACCCGAAAGATATGCAGTATATAATAGAGCAGGGCGAAATATTCTCTTCGGTTCTGTTACAGTATAATTTACTTGACAGGTCTAACGAAGATGCTATCGCTTATCTCGCTGAAAAAGGCATTGGCGTCGTAGTAATGGGGCCTGTTGCCGGGGGACGGCTTGCCGCTCCGTCAAGCCTTGCCGATAAACTTCTGGGCGATAAAAATCCCGAAACGGCTGAACTTGCAATAAGATTTGTTTTGGGCAATCCCAATGTCTCGTGCGCTTTATCAGGTATGGGCAGCATGAAAATGCTTGAGCAGAACCTGAAAGTGGGGAACATGGAAACGCCGATGACTGCCGATGATTTTGAAAAAGCGAAGCAACTAATGGCAGATCTTAAAAAATTCTCGGATTTATACTGCACGGGCTGCGATTACTGCAAACCGTGCCCGCAGGGCATAAATATCTCGCATATATTTAACGCTTTCACTCATCATAATGTTTACGGCATGACTACTCTTGGGAAAAATATGTATAAAGAAGTAACAGAGGGCAAAAAAGACTGGCACGGCAATTTAATTTCAGAATTGGTATCAAAATGCGTAGAATGCGGGGAGTGTGAAACGAAATGCCCGCAGAATATCAAAATTATCGAAAAATTAAAAGAAGTGGATAAAATTTTTGCGGGATTATAAATTACATTACAATAAAATATGTTTGAGGAATTTTGATATGAAAAAAATATCGCTGATTTTTATATATATTTTAATTGTATTAGGAATATTTTCGGGTTGTGAAAAGAAATCTGACGATACAGGCGAAATTGAGTTTGAATATATGTACCGTGGATTTACTTCTGTCAACGAAGAAGAAATGTCCGAAGAATACGGCTTATTTACAATGGTTACTTATGAAAACGCATTAAAAATCATTTTTACAATAGACGACTGGGGCGACTTCATGGGCAAGTACTGCCCCGGTATTCCGTATGACATAATGGCTGATTTTCAACAGGGAGAATGTATCGTTGTTATAATCGGCGGACCGGTAAAATCAAACTATACAAGCTCATATTATATTGACAAAATTACAGTAAACGATAGTAAACTGGATATTCAGGGTAACTATTATGAGCGTATTTATGGATTAAATAAAAATGGGCAGATACATTTTTTTCTTAATATTGTTGTGGTAAACAAAAATGATTTGCCGCAAAATCTTGATGATAATTATATTTACAAAAAATAAAAGGGGGATTTTATAGTATGAATATGAAAAACTCTGAAAAAACAATAAAAATTATATGTTTGTTTATTATATGCGCGCTTTTAATATCTTTTATTTCGGCATGTTCAAGTAAACCCGCCGAAGAAACGGGAGGAAACAACGATAATAATTCCGAAAATCAAACGCAGAATCCAGACGGCAATGTTTCTGCCCCGGAAGAAACGCCGACGGAAGCCGAAGTTAAAATTCTTCCCGATCTGCCTGAAAAAGATTTCGGCGGCTATGAATTTAAAGTTATAACCAGTGATTATCTGGGCGACAGCAATATGGTTCAGGAAATAGGATCGGAAGAAGAAAACGGCGACCCGATTAACGACGCGATATACGCGAGAAACAAAAAAATCGAAGAGCAATATAACGTCACGGTAAAAGAAATACTTTATGACAGGGATACGCTGAATACCCCGGTTAAAAAAGCGGTCATGGCTAACGACGGCGCGTATGATTTGATATGCGGCAATCTCAGGGAACTCGGGATTTTATCGCAGGGCGGGCATTTGCTTGATTTGACCAAAGTGAATTATCTTGACTTGGAAAAGCCGTGGTATGACCAGAAAGCCGCCGCAGATCTATCTGTCGGGCATAAATTGTTTTTCGCAGTCGGCGAACTTCAGATATCTGATAATAACGGCACATGGGCGATTTTATTTAATAAAAAACTGCTTCAGGAACTCGTGCTTGAAGACCCGTATAAACTTGTCCTCGACGGTAAATGGACAATGGATAAATTTTTTGAGATGGCGACGGCGGCCTGCAAAGATTTAAACGGCGACGGAAAAATGGACGAAGAAGACCAGTGGGGGACATTGGGCGAAGGGTTTAACATATACGCTCTTATGAACGGCTCCGGCACACGGTTTATCCAGAAAGACGAAAATGATTTGCCGTATTACGCCGGATATACTTCGAGAGATATAGATATTTTCGAAAAAGGCGCGGAATATCTCGGGGATAAAAACAGGTCTATGCTTGCCGAGAATTTTTCTTCTAAATATTCAAACGTATGGTATGACTTAGTAAATCCTATATTTGCGACCGACAGGATATTATTTTTCTTCACCAGTTTGTCGCGCGTGACATGGCACAGAAGTTCTGAAACAGACTTCGGCATACTTCCAACTCCGAAATATGAGGAGCAGCAGGAAAATTATCTTAATACAGTATCGGTCTGGATGGCGAGCGGCATGGGAATCCCCGCGACTTTCAACGGGGATGATCTTGACAGGACGGCAATAATAACCGAGGCTTTGAGTGCGGAATCTATGTACACGCTGACCCCGGCATATTATGATATTCAGTTAAAAACAAAACTCACAAGAGACGACGAATCGGCGGAAATGCTCGATATGATTTTTGCGAACAGGACATACAGCCTCGCGCATCTTTACGACTGGGGGGGAATGATTTCGACTATACAAACTATGCTGACTCAGAATAACCGCAATTTTGTTTCGTCAATGGATAAAATAGCGAACAGAATAACCAAAGATATTGATAAAACGATTGCCGCATACGAAGGGAGCGAGTAAACTTATGGGAAATATTATAAAGCAGGAAAAAGAAAAAAAAATAGTGAGGGAGCTCGCGGCGAAATATTATAATATCGCGATGAGCGGCGAAAATCTTGAAAAAGCAAGGCTTTACAGGGCTGTAAACGACAGAAAAATGATACGCCCGGTCGTGCTTGCCGATGAAATCCCGTGGTTTGAGCTTAATATAGACGGCTGTCTTAATTGCGTTTGCGAAGACCCCGGACTCAGAGGGCTTGAATCGCATTTCAGGTACTGGCTCGCGCGACATAAATATTTTGGCGGCGATTTATACTTAAATCCTGTTTATTTAATCACAAAAATTGTGCATATATCTGATATAGGCGTGGAAGCCGAAGAAAAAATCTTAAAAACCAACGAAAATAATTATATCATGGCGCACCAGTATGCCGATATGCTCCAAACAGAAGAAGATTTGGAGAAACTTCACAGTCAGACAGTGACTTACGACGAAGCGGGGACAAAAAAGCATTTTGAATTTGCCGCGGATACAATCGGGGATATTATGCCCGTAAAAATAACAGGGCTGTCATGCGATTACGGTTTAGGACATGCGTTATGGGATATAGTGTCAAGATTGAGGGGCGTTGAAAATCTTTTGACGGATTTGGCCGAAAGGCCGGAATTTATGCACAAAACGGCAAGAAAGCTCACAGATATATTTAACGACAGGATACGCCAGATCGAAGAAAAAAAACTTCTCGGCGTTGAACAGACATACATACATTGCACCCCCGCTCTCACAGACGATTTAGAGCGTCCGGCTGATTTTGACGATATAAAACTGCATAATATCTGGGGACGCGCGGTCGCGCAGATTTTCGGCTCTGTGTCAAAAGCTATGCACGACGAGTTTGATATAACTTACGCAGTCGAGACGATGAAACCGTTCGGCATGGTTTATTACGGCTGCTGCGAGCCTCTTGATAAAAAAATAGATATTCTTAAAAAAATAAAAAATCTGCGCAAGATTTCTATTACGCCGTGGGCCGACATAAATCTTGCGGCGGAAATAATCGGGAAAGATTATGTTATCGCGGCAAAACCAAATCCCGCGAATGTAAGCGCGGGATTTGACGAAAATGTTATAAGAAAAGAACTTAAAGAAATAGTTGACGCGGTAAAGAAAAACGGCTGCTCGTGCGATATAGTTTTAAAAGATATTTCTACAGTTGCGGGAAAGCCCGGGAATTTATTAAAATGGGTCGAGATCGCAATGGAAACGGTGAATAATTATTAGAATTATTTTGCATAACTAAAAAAGCCCTCTTTCGCAAAAGAGGGTGCCGTCCGCAGACGGCGGGTGATTCTTTCTGAACGAAATCAAATTCCGGAATCCCCCGGCACTTCGTGCCACCCCCTTTACGCGGCTTCGCCGCTAAAGAGGGCTTTTCATCTAAATCCACAGTTATGAAAGAAGTTTAATTAGAGTAGGGGCGGGATTAACCCGCCCATGAAATTTATTAATCTTTCACAAAAATCATAGAATATGGGAATGTTCCGTTTACTTCATAAGTCTCGATTTCGTCGTCATAATCCCAGCCGTTTATGATATTTCTTTTTAAAGCGATGCGGATTGCCTCCAATGTAAACACATTACATGACCATAAATATTGGTAAAATAACGGTACGCTTGTCAAATGTTCGGGTAGTTCCTGTTTTTTGTCTTTTAAAAATTCGGCTAATGGCGCTTTCATGATTTTTGTTAAATTGTTTTTTATATTTCCTATTATTTCGCATAAAGAGTTCCATTCTTCCGTAGACATGACAGGAATATCCAAAGTGGGTTTACCGTCGGCTTCGTATTTTAAAATCCCACATTTAACAAGCCACGGTATTTTTTTAAATAATTCCGTATTAAATCCTGTCCGTTCGGGATTTGTTCCGCTTTCGACCATATAAAGCAATTTCAATAAATCGTCGTCCTCAATATTGTTTTCGCGTCCCGTTTTATAATATATTCTTATAGGGAATCCTTCCAGATCGTAGACATAAAACGCAATTTTTTTGGAATCAAAATAATTTTCAAGCTGCGACCAGCGTCTTCCAGCTATGCCGTATCTGTAAGTTTCGCCGTTGTCCTCGCCTTGCCTCCATACATGACCGAAAGCGGTCCATGTTCCGCCGTTTGGACGATCGTAAGTATAAGCGCAGGTTTCGTTATAAATTTCATTAAAAGCTCCGCCTGTTACGCCGCATTCAGTCATAACATATAATTCCAAAGCGTATTTTTGATGTTCTGTAAACCGTTTGTAATATACGCTATCCCTAATTTTTTCGAGTCCGTCTTTGAGAGGCTTAAAAAATAAATCCTGATTCTCCTCAATAAACTTTTTTTGCGCGGGAATATGCTTTACTTTGTCGTCGCGTGTTGAAATCATAAAATCAGTATAAACTTTGTTGCCGACACGTTTCATCAATTCGCCGTCAACTAATTTTTTTATAACCGGCTCAACATAAGCCATTGGTATTCCGATTGCTTTGGCCAAATCAACTTCCGTGACGGGTTTTTCATACGCAAGCCATAAAAGATTTTGTGCGATTTTATCGTTTTGCACGAGCGATTGGGGTTCGCCGCAAACGCTCGAACTGCCGCTGTTTGATACCCACATTTGCACAGGCTCATAGCTTTGTTTTTCGTAGTTTTCCATATTATTAAGCTCCTTTTTAATTTGTTCCCTGCCTGCGGACAGCCGGCTTTTTACGGTACCTTGCGGAATATCAAGAGCCTGCGCGATTTTTTGCACGCTCTCGCCGTTCATATAATATCTCACAATAACCTCGCGGTGAAGTTTTGACAAATACGCGACGGATTTACGCACCTGTTCGGCTTCGTCTGTCTGACCGATATTCTCAAAACAGTCGGAAGCATCGGTTATATCAAAATCTTCGCCGATTGTTATAGTCGCAATCTGATATTTTGTGCGGAGTTTCTGATAAAACTTACGGGTCAAGACAGTCATAAGCCAGCCGCGCATATCGTTTATTATATTGCCTTTCGAGAGATAATTCAACGCCGCCAGAAGAGTGTCCTGCGTCAAGTCCTGCGCTTCTTCAAGATTCCCGCATTTATGCAATGCCGCAGACAAAAGAAAATTTGTTTGATTTTCAAGATTTTCGATTTGCATACCGGTATCCTTTATTCTAATTTGTTTTTTATTTTTTGAAAGCTTTCGTATATAAAGTTGCGGAAATTATAATATGGTTCACATGATTTTTGAAAATTTTTTATTTAATTAAAAATCAAGGGCGGGAAAAACCCGCCCTTGTATTTTTTATGAAATTTTACGTATTTTATTCGTCGTGACTTCGTTCGAGCAGGAACATATCTATGCCCTGACCGTCTAATAAATCAACCTGCATACCGAGCTGCAAATCTTCCAGACGCGCAATATTTATCGTATCCCCGGTGTATTCTATATGCACGACATAGTCGTTCGGCAAGGGCAGACGGTAAACAGAAGGATTTTCGCCTGTAACCGTTCCGGGATATTTTTTCATGAATTCGGCCGGGGTTATCTGATATTGAGCGAGTTTTCTTACGGAATCCATATTTAAAGTATCGTCTTCGTCGTCGATTACAACATCGCCGTCGCCGTCGTTGCCTTCGTTCGGCGGGGCGACGATTTCAGCATTATCTTTTTCGAGAGACCAAAAATCCCCCAGTTCGCCCTCTGCAAATAATTTAGACAATTCATCTTCTTTGCAGCCGGCAAAAATCATTAATACAAAAACAGCAAGCGTAAACAATATAAAACTTTTTAAAATCGATTTTAATTTCATAGTTTATTCCTCCTAAAAATTTATAATTATAATTTAAAATGTTTAATGTATATTAGAATAATAACACAAATCAAAAAAATAATCAACAATTTTATTGATATATTTTTTAATATATTTATAAAAAATATTATGCTTAAAAAATAAATTTGACAAAAATAAAATACTGTGATATAATCATATATAATTTTACCGTTTTGATTTAAGATTATTAAATATTATTATTGATAATATAAAGATTGCGGAGTGATTTAGCTTTGGGTAAAACAAACAGAATTAAAAAAGCAAATAAAATGTATAAAAACAAAGACGTCGAAAACAGCAGAAAATATAGCGAAAGAAAAAATGAAATAATAACATACAGGCTGCTGATATTGTTTGGTATAGCAGTCTGTACGGTCAGTTTTTTTATTTATGCGATGAATATAGCCGGGAGCGATATTAAAAAATTTGAAAAAATATCGTTTGCCGGACTTATAATCACAGGTATATTGTTTATATTTTCGGTAGTATTTCTCGTTTACAGGGTTAATCAGGCAGTCGATGAAAGCGACAGGGTCATACAGGGCAAAAGTGTTTTTTCGGTCGCTATGATTTTATTTTTATCTGATTTATTGATTTTTTTCACGTATCAGCTCTGGATTCCGTTTTTGACCGCGTTTGTAATAACTGCAACTGCGCTTGCCTATATTTATTATCTGTATCAGAAAGAATTCTTTTATTTTGCACTCTTCAGCGCGATAGGCTGCTGTTTGCTTTATTTGACAGGCTCGCAGCATTTATCTGAATTTTTCAGAATGAGTTTTAAAGTTTTGCTATCGGCGTGCGCGGTTTTTATACTTGTTTTTGCCCTGCTGCTTATAAAAGGCAAAGGGCACTTGAAAAGCAGGCCTTTTAAATTAAATATAAAAATATTAGAAAAAAATTCCAAATATTTTCAGTTTTTTATTCTTTCGGTTTTTATTTCGGGATTCGCCGCCATGAGTTTTTTCTCTGTAAATATAAATTTCTTTTATCAGGTTTGTTCGCTTATAGTTTATTTTATAATCGTGGGCATATATTTTACTGTAAAAATAATATGATATAATAATTAATAATTATTAAGTGGGAGGTGGCATATTAAAAATGTCGAACAAAAAATTCCAGAATATGCTTGGCAAATATAAAAATATAATCGGCAGGGAAATTGGGATAATAGACGAAAACGGAAATATTATCGCATGTACTGACAGTGGAAAAACAGGAAAATCGCGTGAAAATATATGCCATGAGATAAAATTTTATAAAAATAAAGACGAATATATAAAAGACGGCTATACTTATAAATATATAGAACGTGCCTCGGATTCGATGGCTGAGTATATTTTATTTGTCTTTGGCGAAGACGCTGAGGCGTCAAAAATGGCTTCTCTTCTCGCAATATCTTTCGGGAGTTTTGAAAATTTGCACGACGAAGAATTTAACAGGCTGTCTTTTATGAAAAACGTGATTTTGGATAATATTCTTCCGGGCGATATTTTTCTCAAATCAAAAGAATTAAATTTCAACGAAAGCGTTGGCAGATTAGTTTATCTTGTGAAATTTCCCGCGCAGTTAATTCAGCACGATATAAACTCAGCCGATATAATGCAGAGTATGTTTCCGGATAAAAGCAAAGATTTTATCGTAAGCTTAGACGAGAGGGATATTGCCCTAATAAGAGAGATAAAGCTTGATAGTGTTTTGCACAATAACAATAATAAAAACGAAGACATAGAAAAAGTCGCTAAAGAAATAGTATCTACCGCAAGTTCTGAATTCTTCACTAAAGTTATAGTTGGAATCGGCAGCCCCGTAGCTGAAATAAAGGATTTGTCCCGCTCTTTCAAAGAGGCTCAGATAGCTCTTGAAGTCGGGAAAGTATTTGACAACGAAAAAGAAATAATAAATTATAAAAATCTCGGCATAGGAAGGATTATTTATCAGCTTCCGACGACTTTGTGCGAAGTTTTTTTGCAGGAAGTTTTTAAAACCGGCGCGCTCGAATCGCTTGACAGGGAATCGCTGATGACGATACAGAGCTTTTTTGAAAATAATCTAAATGTTTCGGAAACGTCAAGAAGGCTGTTTGTCCACCGTAATACTCTTGTTTATAGGCTGGAAAAAATAAAAAAGCTGACCGGGCTTGATCTGCGTGAATTTGAACACGCGATAGTATTTAAAGTGGCGCTTATGGTAAAAAAATATCTGTCGTCAAAGCCGGTGAAATATTAAAATATAAGATAATAAATATAAGATAATTAAAAATAAATTAAGAGAATATAAAATAAAAATGATTGAATTTAAAAATGTAACCAAAGAATATTCAAATGGTTTTGTCGCTTTGAGAAACATAAATTTTAAAATAGCGAACGGCGAATTTGTTTTTATAATAGGCGCGTCGGGCGCGGGAAAAACTACTATTACAAAATTGCTGTTAAAAGAAGAAGAAGTGACAAGAGGCAGGATTATAGTAGATAATCATGATTTATATAAAATGCCGGACAGAAAAGTGCCGTATTACAGGAGAAGTTTGGGATATGTTTTTCAGGATTTCAGGCTGTTCCCGAATATGACTGTATATGAAAACATAGCGTTTGCAATGCGCGTTGTCGGGGAACCCGGCTCAAAAATAAAAAAAATGGTCCCCGCAATACTTGAAACTATCGGATTAAGGGGAAAATTGAAATCTTATCCGAAAGAATTGTCGGGCGGCGAACAGCAGAGAGTAGTTCTTGCGCGGGCAGTCGTGAACAGGCCCGATACTATAATAGCAGACGAGCCCACGGGAAATCTTGATCCCAAAATGAGCCTTGAAATAATGGAAAGTCTGGAAAGAATAAATAATATGGGCAAGACTGTTATAGTTGTAACTCACGAAAAGGCTCTTGTGGACCGTTTTAAAAAGAGGGTAATTACTATTAAAAACGGACGCGTTATAAACGATCAGATAGGCGGGGCATATAATTATAAAAAAGCCGAAGAACAGCATTTGTTTGATATTCAGAGAAAACTTCAGGCTGAAGCCGAAATAAATGAAAATAAAGAAAAAGAAAAAAGCAGTTTAAAGCCAAGAAATTAAAATAAAAATAATTATAATTAAGAGAAGATTTTAATAGATGAGAAAATACAGCGTTATATTTTTTATAAAACAAAGTCTGAACGGATTGTTCATGAACAGTATCATGAGCATTACGTCTATATTTATTTTGACGGCGTGTCTGGTACTGACCGGATGTTTCGCGCTTCTTTCGTTTAATACTAATATTAATTTGCAGCAGCTTGACAAGCTCAATAAAATAGTTTTTTTTATCGATAAAGAATATGAATCCGAAGAACAAATAGAAAAAATAAAAGAAGAAATAAGAAATCTTGCGAATGTGGAAAGTATAAAACTCGTGTCAAAAGAAGAAGCTCTTAATATAGTAAGAGAAAAGTACATGGAATTTGCGGATGTTTTTGAGGAAGAAGATTTTTATAATCAGGTTCTGAAAGATAACTATATAGAAAATTCGATAGAGATAGAATATAAAAATATAGAGGACGTGGGAACTCTTGATTATCAGCTGCGATGCACAGAGGGTGTGGCAAAGTATAATGACGGAACGCCTAAAGTAAAAAATCAGGTTGAAATAGCAAAATTTATAGATAATCTGAAAAACGTAGTTATGCTTGTTTTGATAGGGTTTTCACTGATTTTATTTGTGATCGCGGTATTTATAATATTGAACACGGTTAAATTGTCGGTACATGCGCGAAAAAACGAAATTGAAATAATGCGGTATATAGGCGCGACAAATTTTTTTATAGTTTTCCCGTTTTTACTTGAAGGGATAATAATAGGCGTGATTTCGGGATTGATCGCTTATGTGGCGCAGTCTTATATATACGGCAGCGCGGTGAATGCAATAATAAAAATGAACGCCGGGCTTGAGTTTATATTATTTTCAGATGTGAGCGTAACGGTTTTTCTGGGCTTTATATTCACCGGGGTTTTGTGCGGGCTCTTCGGGAGCGGCATATCGTCGCGCAGGTATTTAAAAACATAGGATTATTAATTAATAAAATAAATATATTAAAATTAAAGATATATAAAAGATTTAACGTAAAAAATCTGGGGAGGTTATTTTATGTTTGTTAAAACGAAAGGCAAAAAAATACTGCTGTTTTTTATGGTTTTTTTGCTTGCTTTTACACATGCGGCAATATATAATATAAAGCCACAGGCCGCAGCTACTGAAAACGATTTGCAAAAACAGATAAACGACAAAAAAGCGTCGCTGAACGCTACGGCAAATAAAAGAAAAGATCTTGAAAAAGAAATCGCTTCGCTCAAAAACCAGAAAGCCGACGCAGAGAGGGACAAGAGAAATTACGATTATTTGATTGCGATAATAGAAAGCGAGATAAAAGACACCGAAGAACTCGTAGAGACAATTAAAGAATATATGGAACAGGAAGAGACGGAAATTGATGATTTACAGAAAAAATACGAAGAAAGCTATGATATATTTCTTAAAATTATAAAATTTGCCTATGAAGAAGGCGACGTAAATTATTTGAATTTATTGCTCGATTCTGAAAATTTCACGGATTTTTTATCCCGGATGGATATAATATCAAATATATTTGAATATAATAAAAATGCGATAGATAATCTTCTGCAGGACAAAAAAACTTTAGAAAACGCGAAAGAAAGCCACGAGGAAATGATAAGGCAGCTTGACGGCTACGCCGAGGACCTTTCTGAAAAATCGCAGGAAGCGGCGGGGTACAGAAAAAAAGCGGAAAACGCGATCGCGCAGCTTGCGAGCGATATTAAAGAAAGCGAAGCGAAACAGGCTCAGTTTGATCAGGAAAGCGCAAATATCCAGGCTGAAATTGCCAGAGCGTCAAAAGAACTTCAGGCCTTGCAGGAAAGTCAGAGAAAATATGTCGGGGGCAACTTTCTTTACCCTGTGACCCCCAAATACTCCCCCGCCGTATCGTCGGGATTCGGAACCAGAATAAGCCCGATAACAGGACGGTCTGAATTTCATAACGGCATTGACATACCCGCAAATTACGGCTCAGATATATGGGCGGTCAACGACGGAATAGTTATAATATCTACATACGGGACAGGATACGGGAATTACATAGTTATCGACCACGGCGGAGGAAAAGCGACGCTATATGCTCATGCCAGCTCGCTGTTGAAAAAAGTCGGGGATTCAGTAAAAAAAGGGGATGTGATAGCTAAAGTGGGCTCGACTGGATGGTCGACGGGAAATCACCTGCATTTTACATATATTGAGGACGGAGTTTTTAAAAACCCGCTTTCTCAGTTGGGTTAGATCAAATAGATCAAATAGTAATTAAATTAATATATAATTATAAATATATTATAAAATAATCATGATACGGGGATAGTGCTTTTAAATGAACAAAAAAATTTCTCTCGGTTCCGCAGTCGTCTTAATGTGTTTTGCGGTTCTATTAACTTTTATGATAACGTTCGTAAACGCGAACAACAGATATAATAAAATGCTCGTGACTGTTGAATTAAGCGACAGGGTGACTTTAAAGCTTGCGGAATTGGATAAAAAGGCGAGAGAATTATATATAGGCGAAATAGACAACCAAAAAATTCTTGACGGCATTTCCGAAGGCTATGTGCACGGACTCGGCGACAGGTACGCCGAATATATGAACGCCGAAAGATACGCCGAATATCAGAGGGGCAATCAGGGAAAACTGGTTGGGATAGGCGTAGAGGTGCTTCCTTCGGAAGAAAGGGGCGGAATTATTGAAGTTACTTATGTCATGCCTGATTCGCCCGCGGAAAAAATGGGAATGCGCGAGGGCGATTATATCTACAAAGTAGAAGACGAATTTGTTTCTTCTTTAGGTTATTATGAATCTATAAACAAAGTCAGGGGAGAAGAGGGGACAAGCGTCACTATTACGGTTTTGCGGGGGAGTGATCACTCTGAAGAATTGATTATTACTCTTGTGAGAGCCGAAGTCAAAACTCAAAGCGTAAAATTCAGGATTATAAACGGCAATATAGGATATATAAAAATAAAAGAATTTAATCAGGAAACCCCGAATGAGTTTATAGGCGCAATAAACGAATTGGAATCTCTCGGAGCGGGCAAATATATATTCGACGTAAGATATAATCCCGGCGGTGATCTTCAGGGAGTTACGCAGACTTTAAATTATCTTCTTCCGGAAGGGCCGATTATAAGATATATTTATAAAAACAGTCAGGAAGAAACGATTATGTCCGACGCAAACGAAATAATTGCGCCGATGGCTGTTATTATGAACGAGAGCACGGCAAGCGCGGCTGAATTATTCTGCGCGGCATTGGATGATTATAAAAAAGCCGTGCTGATCGGAACAAAAACATACGGCAAGGGAACGATGCAGGGAATATATCAGTTAAGCGACAGGGTAACCGCTATTAAAATTTCAAACGCGAAATATTTTCCGCCTTTTGGCGACTGTTACGACGGTATAGGAGTTTTCCCGCATATAGAAGTAAAACTACCGGAAGGGCTTCTGAAAGAAAAGAGCTTCGATAAAATTACGGACGAAGAAGACACGCAGTTAAAAGCCGCAATAAAAGAACTTGAATAATCAAAAACGCGAAAAATAAAATATATTTCAATATTTTTATAATAACGGGTTGATTGGCTGTTATTTTAAAATATTGGAATTTTATTTGTTATATATTATAAATAAACTAAAAAAGAAATAAAGCAAGGAGAATATGAAAATGCAAAAAATGGCGAAACAGCTTTTAGTTACGGAAGAAGGACTCAAAAAAATGGAAGAGGAATTTGAATATCTCAAAACCGTAAAACGTAAGGAAATAACAGAAATCATAGGAATCGCGAAAGCTTTCGGCGATTTATCCGAAAACAGCGAATATGACGAGGCAAAAAACGAGCAGGCTAAAGTAGAATCAAGAATAACGGAACTTGAGGAACAACTAAAAAATGTTAAAGTCGTAGACAGAAGCGAAATAAAAACAGATGAAGTAAACATAGGTAATATAGTAAAAGTGCTGAATTTGAATCTTAACAAAGAAATCAGTTACAGCGTCGTAGGTTCAATGGAAGCCGACCCGTTTAATAATAAAATATCGGACGAATCGCCGATAGGCAAAGTTTTGATGGGAGCTAAAAAAGGTGATATAGTCGAGTATGAAACTTTAAAAGGGCTTTTCAAACTCGAAATTTTGGAAATATCAAAATAATTAAATTATAACAAAAGAAAAATCGAAAAATCGAACAAATAATCAGGAGGAATAAAGTTGTCGGACGAAAATAATAATTTGCAGAACGAAACACAGATAAACGAAAATGACTATAACGAACAGGAGAAAATACGCCGCGAAAAACTTGCCGAACTTATAGAAAACGGGAATAACCCGTATTTTATAACAAAATATGAAGTCGATTCAGATACAAAACAAATTATCGAAAACTTTGAAGAGTCTGAGGGCAAAGACGTTAAAATAGCGGGCAGGCTGATGTCAAGGCGCAATATGGGGAAGGCTAATTTTATAAATATAGCCGATTTTCACGGGATAATACAGGCTTATGTGAGACTTGACGACGTTAGCGAAGAAAAATACATGCAGTTCAAAAAATGGGACATAGGCGATATTATAGGCATAAACGGCAAAGTATTTAAAACTAAAACCGGCGAGGTTTCAATTCATGCTTATGGGATTGATTTGCTGTCAAAATCCCTTGTCCCGCTGCCTGAAAAATTTCACGGATTGAAAGACGCGGAGATAAAATTCAGGCAACGCTATTTAGATTTAATCATGAACCGTGAAGTAAAAGACATGTTTGTCAAAAAGCAATTATTTTGGGAGACTGTCAGAAATTTTATGTCTGAAAAAGGCTTTCTGGAAGTAGAAACGCCCGTATTGGAAGTCAATTCCGGCGGAGCGGCGGCAACGCCGTTTAAAACTCATCATAACGCTTTGGATATTGATGTTTTTTTAAGAATATCTATGGGCGAATTATGGCAGAAAAAATTATTGGTCGCCGGATTTGAAAAAACATTTGAAATCGGAAGGCAATTCAGAAACGAAGGCATGAGCAACGAGCATTTGCAGGATTATACCCAAATGGAATTTTACTGGGCGTATGCTGATTGCAGGGACGGAATGGAATTAGTCAAAGAATTATATAGAAAAATTACAAAAGCGGTAACGGGCGGGTCAAAATTTATTTCTCACGGATTTGAAATCGACATGGATAAAGAATGGGTATTATATGATTTTGAGGATATAATTAAAAGCAGGCTTGATATTGGTATTTATGACGCGAATATAAAGCAGCTAAAAAGCAAACTTGATGAGCTTCACGTTGCGTATGATCCAAAATTAAACTACTGGCGGCTTGTTGACGTTCTATGGAAAGTCGTGAGAAAAGATTTGTCGGGCCCGGGATTTTTGGTCGGTCAGCCTGTGCAGCTTAACCCGCTGCCTAAAAGGCTTGAAAAAGATCCGAGAAAAGCGGACCAGATGCAGGTAATTATTGCAGGTTCTGAAATGGGTAACGGTTATTCAGAGTTAAACGACCCATTGGATCTGGAAAAGAGGTTCAGGGAGCAAAGAATAATGGGAGAAGCCGGAGATACAGAGGCGCATAATCATGATCAGGATTTTATCGACGCTTTAAATTACGGCATGCCGCCGGCGTTCGGATTTGGCGTATCGGAAAGATTATTTTCTTTTATAATGGATAGGCCTATGCGTGAGTGCGTTTTGTTCCCATTAATGAAACCGAAAGAATAAAAATTTTAATAAAATTAATTCAGAGAGGTTAAATTTATGGACGAAGAAACCCGTGAACAGGAAGAGCAAAAAGAAGTCGGTGATTATTTATTTGACTGGAAACGCAAATTTGATAATTTCTGGTATCACTATAAAATCGCGTTTATAATAGGCGTTATAATTTTGATATTTGTTATTTTTTGCATAGCCCAGTGCGCGTCAAGAGTAAAAGGCGACGCTAATATCGCGTATATAGGCGCGCAGGAAATTGACAGCGAAATGTATGACGAACTGCAATACGCCCTAAACCAAATACTCGATGAGGACTTAAACGGCGACGGTAAAATACATGTTGATTTTACGCAATTTTTATATATGACCGGAGTTCAGGCAGAGAACATGAGGGCAATAGGGAAGGCTGTGGATTATCAGTCGCTTATGACTACCCAGACTCAGATAAATTTGGAATTAACTACGGGAAATATTATAATATATTTTATTAATCCTGAAGTATATAAAGAATTAGCTGTACCCGGCAGGTTTATGCCTCTTGAAGATGCTCTGGGTTATGTTCCCGAATACGCAAACGACGTGTATTCTATTAAACTTGGGTCTTTGCAGTGCTGGGATTATTACGAAGGGATATATAATTTTCCGTCCGGCACTCTTGTAGTCTTGAGGGATATGCAGGTATCCGAAGAAGATAATAAAACGATGCAGGACCGGTATGAAAGAAATCTTACAATGTTCAGACGGTTGGTTGAATTTAAATTTAAAGACGACGAAGTTAATACAAATGAATAGAAAAAGCTAATATTTAAAATATAACAAAACCGCAGGGGCAGATATTAAATCTGCCCCTGTAATTGTGTTGTAAACTGTAATTTCACGTTATAGCAAAACAAGAATAAAAAGAAGACAAACCCCTCCGTCGTATTGATTGGCGTGAACTGCATGTGAACTACGTTCACATTCGTTACACGTTCGTGACACCTCCCCTTTCATGGGAGGCTTTTGGCGCAGTTTCCTTGCCTCCCCTAACAGGGGAGGGGAACCGCCGCTGCGGTGGTGGGGTTGCTTTCTCAACTTGTTTAACTATAAATTATATTATAATCATATCGTCGTTTGTGACCACGCCTTTTTTTATCAAAATATTGCCGCCTCTGGTAGTGTCAGCCGTGACGATAATACCGGCTGCATTTTCCGCGAGTTCATAAAATTTGAACCGTTCGACAAGTTCAAGTTTTGACCCGTTGGATTCTATTAAATTTTTATATTCGCCGTATCGCTGATTTTCCTGTAAAACTTCCATTGCAAACGCGGCACATTCGACAGCGTAATCTAACGGAAAAAAATGCAGAATATCTTTAAGCAAATCAGATATATCGCATACGGGCATATATATTATTTCACTTTTGATATTTTTTGAACTGACGGCTTTTTGCGGGAAATTACCGTCTGAAATTAAAATTGTTTCCCCGTGTCCCATTTCCATAATTAATTTTAACAAATCCGGCGTAAATGTTTTTGGTATATGTTTCAGCATAAAAAACCTTTCTTAAATAATTTAAATATTTTATTATAATTAAATTATAACTCTTTATATGTTAATTTTTCCTTTTATTGTTTTGAATTTTTAGTTAAACCCCTTTACTTTCGTAAAAAAATATAATATAATTTATTTAATCAAAAACGAAAGGGGAAATATATTAAAATGAGCGAAAATAAATTTACAGTATTCACAAAACCATGGAAAAACATCACACTGGAGGAACTTGGAGAATTAGTAAAAGGAATGGGATTCGACGGGGTTGAATACCCGCTCAGGGACGGTTATCAGATTCAGCCGTCGGACGGGGTCAAAGGAATTAAGAGACTCGTTGACGTTTTGGGCAAATTCGGAGTGATTGTCGGGAGCATAGCCGGAGGAATCGACGTAAAATTTACGAGCGACAACAAAGTGGCAGGAGTAAACGAAGAACTGTTCGCGGGGTGCGGCGAAGCAGGGGTAAAAATCATCAGGATATGTCAGGGACTTGACAGGCGAGTCGAATTTTTCGAGAATCTGAATCAAATCAGGAGAACTTATGACGCAGTGGTGCCGTATTGTGAGAAATACGGGGTAACTCTGGGCGTGCAGATGCACTGTGACGCAAATATTTCATCGTCAGCCGAGACATATATTTTATTAAAAGACTATGATCCAAAGCATATCGCGGCGGTATGGGACTCAGGGCATAACGGATTAACAGGGACTGAGCCTTGTTTCGCATTAGACACAGTATGGGATATGCTGTGCATGGTGAATTTCAAAGCGGCGTACTGGAAATTGAGGGCAGGACCCGAAAAAGACGAGGCGAAGTGGGACGCGTACTGGACAACGGGACGGCACGCATGCGGAAGCTGGAGTGACGCAGTGAATCATTTAAAAAAGCGCGGATATTCGGGTATTATATGTATGCCGGCTGAGTACAGCGACGAGCCGAACGTAGAAACATACACAAAACAGGATTTGGCGTATATGAAAAGCTTGTTTGAATAAATCATGAATGACGGAGGAAAAAGTATGGTATATAATATAGTCCGTTTTGATATTTCTATGCTTGCGCTTTTACCGAGACCGCAGGAGCCATTTGAGATAATAGGGCGGCTTGTTCCTATATATAACGGGCAGGAATGGAAAGTCTACGAGGAATTACTTGATACTCCGCGTGAAAAATTATATCCGGACGATTCGTTTGATCCCATGACATATATTGACAATCCTGATGAAGCGGCTTTTCTCGCAATGCTTGACGGGAACTGCGTCGGCAGTCTGCGCGTATGTAAGCGGTGGAACAAAAATGCTTTTATAGACGATTTGGCTATTGACAGGGCGCACAGGGGTAAAGGCGTAGGGACGATGCTCATGAATGCGGCGGTCGATTGGGGAAAAGAACATGAATTATATGGCGTTTCGCTTGAAACTCAGGACTGGAATCTTCGAGCATGCCGTTTTTATTTGAAATACGGGTTTAAACTCGGCGGAATTGACCGGAATGTCTATGACGCGCATGTTTACCGTGGCGAAACGGCATTGTATTTCTATCTTTTACCGGAATGATTTCTTCTTTTAATACAATTTAAATCATATAAAATATATAAAAATTTGAAAGGGGATATGAAAAAAACATGAAAAAACTAAAAATAGTGATGATAGGCGCGGGGGGACGCGCAAATCAGGTAATATACCCGTCGTTCGCGGATTTGCGTGACTCCGGAAAAATCGAAATCGCAGGAATATGCGATATTGATTTAAAGAAATTAAATACTACTGCGGACAAGTATAATATCGAAAAAAGATACGGCGCAGGCGGCGTGTCTGATTATCAGAATATGATAAACGAGCTTAAACCCGATGCTGTCGTTGTTATCGGGCAACCTCATATTATGTATGATATATGGATGTGGTGTCTTGAGCATGGATTGCATTTATACATCGAAAAACCTCTCGCGTTGTCTATTCATCAGGCAAGAGCATTGCAGGTAATAGCCAAACGCAATAACTGCGTGACGCAGGTAAGTTTACAAAGGCGTTATACTCCTATGGTTATGCAAATGCGCGACGAATGCCTGAAAAAAAGCGCGATAACCCACGCTTTCTGTAAATTTTACAAGTGCGAAGTAAATAAAGATTTTCTCGGCGCGAGAGATCACATGATGGACGACTGCGTTCATTCGATAGATACTCTCAGATGGATTTGCGGCGTTGATTCGGAAGTTGTAAAAATCGAGAGCACGGCAAAAAGAATAGGCACGGCAGATATTAATTTTATTTCGGCGGTTTTGCATTTTGATAACGGAGCAATAGGGCATTTGATCAACAGCTGGTCGAGCGGCAAGCGAATTTTCGCCGTGGAAATGCACTCTCAGGGCATATTTGCCGAAGCCGAACATGAGACAAGAGGCTATATTTATTCCGATGGCAATTTAAACGGCATAGAGTATGACGCGCAGAAATCAGCAGGGAGCGATAAATTTCATGTATATACGGGCGTATTAAACGCGGCAAAAGATTTTGTTGACTGCTGCATAAACGGCGGTCAGCCGTCGTCGTGTTTTGACGATGCTGTAAAAACTATGAAAATCGCTGAAATAATTCTTGCCCAATCGTTGTTAAGCGAATAAGTAGTAAAAGGAGAAATTATTTATGTCTAATATTATGAAGCTGGAGAATAATATTCTGACCGTCGAGACTTCGACTCAAAGGGCGACTTTTGAAAACGGGGCAATAACTTCGCTTATCTCTAAACTCACCAACAAAAAATATATAGAAACAAACGCTTCCGAAGTCGGAGTTCATGTGATCTGGTCGAACGGAGGGGCAAAATATTTAAACACGGGCTCGGTCGAGTGTCATCTTTTATCAGAAAAACGCGCCGAATTTGTATATCACAGCTGGTACGGAGACGGGGTTACTTATATTTCGGCGGACGAAGAAACCGGCGATATTTTGATACGCCCGTCGGCGACATCCGGCAGGCCCGGGGTTAAAGGCTGTGCTTTTAATATAAGCGGTATAGATAAAGATTTATACGCGTTCACGCCGACTTGTCAGGGATTAAAATTAAAACTCGACGACCCGTTATACTGCGGTTACGGCAAGGGCGACCCGATC
Organism: Oscillospiraceae bacterium; assembly: GCA_009783265.1. GTDB lineage: Bacteria > Bacillota > Clostridia > Oscillospirales > WRJC01 > WRJC01. The sequence goes on along the minus strand of WRHM01000003.1, from coordinate 14,719 downwards.
AACGAACCGGGCGCGATATACGAATGGCCGATTTCCTGGGAAATCGGGCTTATGATATTTGAGAGCGAAAGAGATAATAAAGACGGATTTTGGGTGCATTGCCGCGATGATAAATATCTGCCGAAATCGCTTGCGACCGGAAATGCTTCAGACCCGTACAGAATCGCTTTAATCAGCGAAGCCTTCGGCCCGCTCGACAATAATAAATCTGCCGGCGGGATTGTCTGGCGTATAAACGTGTATGACGGCGGCTGGAGAGTTCCCGCTAAAGTTTATAAAGACTGGCTTTATAAAACTTATAATATCCAGAAAGAAAAATCAAAACGCGCGGGCTGGCTGTCAGATATAAAAATGGCGGTGAGCTGGGCAAACAGCGACACAGATGTTCTTGACGCAATCGCAAAGCATGTCGATCCGAACAAAGTCGTCATACACATGTCAAATTGGCGCGATTTCAAATACGACCAGAACTATCCTGATTATACCCCAAGCGCGGCAGCTGTAAAATATTTCGGGCACGGCGCAAAACTCGGGTTTAAAATCGCGCCCCACATGAACGCTATGGAAATAGATCCGTCTCATCAGGTATATCCTATGCTTTCGGATTTTCAAATGCTTCACATAGACAGCAAGACAGTTTACGGCTGGGGTTGGGACAACGGCAAATATCTCGGCGTGCCGTGGACTGAATACGCTAAAACAGACCCGAGGAACCGTCAGTATAATATCATGACGAAAATACATACCGGATTATCTATGTGGCACAGCGAGCTTTATAAAAGAATACGCGAAATCGCCGAAAATTATCCGGTCGCGTCGTGTTTTATAGACGTTACTTTATGCACTTATAATTTGCACAATGCGATAGTCGAGGGCAGAACAAGTACTGAGGGCCTGATTGATTTGATAAAAATGCTCGGTGAAATCAGGGAAGGCTTGCCGATAGGCGGCGAAGGCCTGAACGAAATCACGGCGCAGGGACTCTCGTTCGCTCAAATGCATTTATACAGAAATACGCACAACTCCTCGCAGGATTTAAGCCGGTGCGGCGGCGACTGCGCGGTAAACGATTTTATACTCGGCGAATTGTGCAAAACAATCGGATATGCCGGACTTGCGGGCAGAAACGAGGACGAATACACGCGGCTTAAAATTTACGACGACCACAATACGATCCCGACGATTATAACAAATAATCCCGATGAAATCTTAAATCCTAATGCTTTTGTCAAAAGCGTTTTTGACAGGGCTAATTCGTAGGAGATATAAATATAAATTTAGGGGCGGCATGGAAACCGCCCCTTATATATTGTTTTATTATCGCTATTTTTTATATTTTTGCTCTAATTTATCCGCGCCTGCGCTTCTTCCTGTTTCCCTGAGCCTTTTTATATACCCGTCAAGCGCGCCTATTGTATGTGCCGGTCCGCCTTCTTGCAAGACAGTCCACATCGGGTCGGTAACGCATGATGATTTTTTCATCATGCAGTCATGCCAGTCCAGAATTATTTTTGCGCCTTTCGCGCATATATCCGGGAATTTATCTTTTATGTCGTATTGTTCATAAGGATCGTCGGCAATATTAAACAGCATTTCATCGTCAAATAAATGAAACCCGTCGTGATATGTTCTTATATAAAGCCAGTCGTCAAATCTTGCCGAACGCTGACAGACATGCGCCATCTGGGATATAACAAGACTTTCGCGCCCGGTTTCTTTTTTATGCAATACAGTATCGGCAAAGCTCACGCCGTCCCAGTTATTGCCAGGCTTTATATTCAGAAGTTCCGCGAAAGTCGGCGCAAGGTCAACATTGCAGTGAATTTTATTATCCGTATAATTTTTTGCCGCGCCGTTCCATTTTATAATCAACGGGATACGGCAAGTCGCATAATCCGCCGTCGCGTGTTCTGAATATATTCCCAGTTCGCCCATATTTTCGCCGTGGTCAGATGAAATTATAACGCACAAGTCATCATATATTTTCATGTCTTTTAATTTATTTATAATCTGCCCGACAAGATAATCCGCGTAAAATATCCCTGTATCGTATCCGTCTATGAGCTTTTTTAACTCAGTCAGATTTTTTGCGCTGCCCGGGTGACGCGGGAATTTCGGATTTTCGATGTCGTCGTACATACTTATCTCGTTTATAGAGTGAGGCCCGACATGCTGTAAATGCCTGTCGAAAACCTCCTGATTAATCCAAGTGTCAAGCGGCTCGTTTTCAAACGGGTTGCCGAAACTTTCCGGAACCCTGTACGGGGTGTGCGGGTCCCACAAATGAACGTGAAGAAACCAGTTATCGTTTTCAGCGTTCCGGTCAATCCAGTCAAGGGCGACTGGAAGCACTTCTTCTCCGGATTCCATACCGGATTTACCTACGTTATATGTTTCGTTAAATCCAGCGTTGAACCACCATGACGAATGGCGTTCGGCAAACGTGCTTATCGAGACAGTTTTCATGTTCGCTTTCCTGAAAATATTGATAAAATTATCCCTGTCAAGAATATCGCTGAATCCCCTGTCTTTCCCTGTGAAGCGTCTGTCTGCCGCAGTCCCGCCGTGGCCGACTGCTCCGTGTCGTATTCCAAACATGCCGGAAATAAGACTTGCTCTTGATGGCAGGCACGGCGCGTCCGCGCAGTAGTGCTGATTAAATTTTACCCCGTCCGCGCATATTTTATCTATATTTGGCGTTGTATTGCGCGAATAGCCGTAACAGCCTATATGATCCGGCCTCAAAGTGTCAATATCAATAAAAAGAATTCGCATAAATAATTTAAACCTCCATGTTTATTTAATAATATAACATAAATTTATTTGTTAATTATACAATTTTATATTAAGTTCGTCAATATGATTTATAATATTCCGTATTTCCATGACTGTGGCAGTAAAACACCGCAGTCTGAATGATTAATCGTATTTAATCCGAAATTAGCGTATATAACCGTTCCGTCATCAAAAACAGTCCGCTGTAAATTATAATTATCTGTTAAAAATTCAAAATCCGTCATTTCCAGCATACCTACTTTTGCGTGATTTTTCGCGACAGGCAGCGCGATTTTTAAAGCGTGCTGAGTCTCGGGATCATCGAAACGGAATCGATATAACATTGTCTCTTTTCCGTTACCCGTCCAGCAATACTGCGCCCCGAACGGGAACACATCCGGCGGCAGACCGTATAGCGCGTCCATTGCCGCCATAAGTTCACACCGTCCGCCGCCGTACTGATAAAACGGGAACATATTCGCGCCGAAATATTTGCTGTTGTAATTGTGTACTTCCCACCAAGAATGTATCATGCTGTCGTGATATACGAGCATAGTAAGGGGTATTGGCTTAAACATAAAAGAATCATACTGCGCCCATGCTTTGACAGAGCCTATGTCGTATTCTCTGGAATAAGCGTCGTTGAAGCTCTCGCTGCTGACTGCCCCGGTATTTTCTCTCGCGCAAAGCAATAATTTACGGATATACTCTCTGTCCTCAGTTTTAGTCATAACCCTGTTTATATGAGCCGCGTGATTTTTCGCGTGGCATTCGTTGTTGGTGGCACAGGTAACAACGTCAAAATGGTCCCATGTCATATCTTTTGTGCGCGTTTTTTTCTGCGAAAGATAAAAATCTTCCAAAAAAGCAGTGCAGATATTATAATATTTAAAATCGTCTATCTGCCATGTCAGATTTTTATCTCCGTCGCGGTTGGAGCGATATATGTTGTTTATATATTCGCTGCCGTCGTCGATAGCCTCGTTGATCCACGACCACGGGGCAACGTCGTATCCAAGTTCTTTTATTGACGCAATATCAGAATCCGATAAATTAACCGGAGCAACGCCGCCCATTTTGAAATCCTGCGTATATGTGTTAAATCTTACAGGATATACAAGCGCGCGTTCGAATCCGTATGCTTTTAATTTTTTGAAATTTTCAACGTAATCAATATCGTCCTGACAATAGCCTATATAGCACATAAGCGCGCCGAATAAATTCCTGACAGACGGATATTTTTCGATTTTTTCTTTAAAAGTTATAAACCTGCCTTTTTCAATTATTCTCGCTTTATAGCATTTCGCCGCTTTTGTAATCGACGGGTCGGTAAAATATATACGCCCTATCCGGTCGTAACGCATTGTTCCGATTGAATCTGTCTGAATATTATCGCACCGCGTTGTGCCGTCAGATTTACGCGATATAACCCAATGGCAGTCGTCCTGCGTTTCGGATATATATAATAATCCGCCGTTATCGCCCAGTACAGCAAACATTGGCATAGAAAACCCGTGATGTCCGGCTTCGCCCCGGTAAGACTCAAAAGGCGACGTGAAATTTTTATCGGCCGTATCCCACAGCATTCCCTGCATTATCGGGAATAAATATTTTTTTGTATTTCCGGACGGCGAAAACGCAGACGGCATCGTCACGGATTTTATATTTTCGTCACCGTCATAAATATATTTTATCTCGATATAATTGTCATGTAATTTATATTCAAATTGCAAGTTTTCGCTTTTATTTCCGTCAAGAATCCAGTCCATGTCCCGAAGTTTATCAGTCAGAGTAACAGATCCGCTTTCCTCGTTTATATTTATTTCAATAAATTTATTATGTATTTTTTGCATTTTATAATATAACCTCCGTTTCTTTTTTCTTTTTAAAAATATGAAAATAGTTGATTATTTAATTTATATATGATATAATAACCCCAATATATAACAAGTGAGTGAATAATTAAAAAATTGTTTTAAAGGGGAAAAATATTATGAAAATTATAAACGAAAAAAAATTATTATGCCGCGTCATTTTTTTATTTGTTATAATTATTATGCTCGCCGCCGCGTTGTCGTCATGCGGCAGCAACAGCGGCGGCGATACCGAAAATAAAGATAAAAATGAAAGTCAAAATGACGCGCAGAAATCAGACGACGAAATAAAATCAAACGAAATTCCCGAACCGCTTGATGTTGAAGAAAATGATACAGATACCGACAGCCGCGCAGGTTTTAAAGACAGCCTTCCCGATAACCTTGATTTCGGCGGAGCTGAATACAGGGCTTTAGTCAGGGCGGACGGCGAATATAACTGCGAATTTGCCGAAGACGAAATAGGGGAAGTCGTAAACGACGCGTTATACAGGCGGCAGATTGCGGTTGAAGACAGGCTCAACGTAAAAATAGTCCCCGTAAAAAGATTAGGGAACTGGGAAAACCAGAATCAGTTTTTATCGCCAATGAAAGCGTCGATAAAAGCCGGAAGCGACGATTATGATATTATTGCTGGATACGCTTATTATATAACCCCGTTTGCACTCGACGGCAATTTTTTAAATCTTGCCGAATTTGCGAATATAGATTATGAAAAACCGTGGTGGCCCGATTCTATCACGACAAATTTAAAAATAGCAGATAAATTATATTTTATAACGGGAGATTATACGCTTACTTTAATCAGAAGCCTTAATTGCCTTTTTTTTAACAAAGATTTGGCTCAGGATTATGCCGTTCCCAATCTTTATCAATTAGTTCTTGACGGTGAATGGACTTTTGACAAATACGATGAAATAGTAAGAAACGTTTCAAAAGATTTAAACGGGGACGGGAAATATGATTTAGAGGATTTATACGGGCTCGTTACGCGTTGGTATGACGTTTACTTTGCCGCTTTCCAGCTTCCGCTCAGTAAAACCGAAAGCGACGGGACTCTTCAGGTCGATGTTTATAACGAAAAATTTGTTGACGCGTATAATAAAATTTATGATTTAACTCACGGCGATTATGCTCTGCATGTAAAATATCTGAACGAAGACGCAACGCGTGAACAGACTCTTTTCGCAAATAATCAGGCTTTATTTCTGGGGCGCAATCTGGAAATCTGCGAAACCCTCAGGGATATGACCGCAGGTTACGGAATATTGCCGTATCCGAAATACGATAAAGCGCAGGATAATTATTATACTGTTTCTCATGACGATTATTCGCTTTTAAGCATTCCCGTAACGGCAGACCCAAATAAATATAATATGATCGGCGCAGTTACAGAGGCTCTTGCCGCCGACGGCTACAGGACTGTCACTCCGGCGTATTTTGAAATCGCGCTGAAAAATAAATACAGCAGAGACGACGAATCTTCGCAGATGCTTGATATTTTAGTCGGGGGGAACACATTTCAGCCCGCGATTATATATTCCGGCAGTCTTGGAAACATAGGGCATTTAATGCGTGAAATGCAGAATGACGCTCCTGATATAACTTCGATTTATGAGAAAAAAGCCGGGGCGTATCAAAAGGCGTTTGACAAATTCAACGATAAATTTTCTGAGCTTAATTAATAAAAAACAGGGGGAAAACATAAAAATGAAAATAATATTGTCTGAAAACGATAAAATTTTAGGAGAAAAAGCCGCGGGGCATATAGCTTTATTATTAAACAAAGCTATAGAAGAAAAAAATTACGCGCGTATACTGGTTTCAACCGGAGCGTCGCAGTTTACGACTTTTGAGGCATTGCTAAAATTAAATATCGACTGGTCAAAAATAGAACTGTTTCATCTTGACGAATATATTGATATGCCCGAAACTCACCCCGCAAGTTTTATAAAATATCTGAAAGAAAGATTTATAAATAAGATTAAAATTGATTTGAAAAAAATAAATTTTGTCGATACGTCGATAGGGGTGGCAAATATTATTTCAAAACTCACTGAAGAAATTAACCGTGAAATTATCGACGTCGGGGTTATAGGTATCGGCGAAAACGGGCATATCGCGTTTAATGATCCTCCGGCTGATTTTGATTGCGCTGACGCTTATAAAATCGTAAAGCTTGACGATGCGTGCCGGAATCAGCAGTTAGGAGAAGGGTGGTTCAAGACTTTTGACGATGTGCCGAAAGAAGCAATATCTATGACGCCGAAACAAATTCTTAAATGCGCGCATATTGTATCGGCAGTGCCATACAAAGTAAAAGCTAAAGCAATTAGCGATACCCTGACGTCTGAAAAGATAACAAATATGGTTCCGGCGACTATATTGAAAATCCACCCTGACTGGACTTTGTATATAGATAATGACAGCGCGTCTATGATTGATATAGAGTATTATAAAATATAAAAAATATATGGAGGATTTTATATGAGCGAAAAGATAATAAAAACGCCGCTGCCAGACGGCGGGCTTGGCTGGAGCGCAGTCGATGAGCGCGAAATCGAGGCGGTTACGAAAGTATTGAAAAAACCACAAACGCTGTTCAGGTACCCCGGTGAGGGCGAGACAAGAGAATGCCCGCTTTTTGAGAGCGAACTGCGGGAGAAACTCAATGTAAAAGGCGCGTTGATGGTCGCGTCGGGGACGAGCGCGCTGACTTTATGCCTGTCGGCTAACGGCATAGGCCCAGGCGATGAAGTGATTGTTCCGGCATATACATATATATCGACGGCTTCTGCCGTGACAAACGCCGGGGCAGTGCCTGTGATAGCCGAGATAGACGAATCACTGGGACTTGACCCTGCCGACGTCGAGAAAAAGATCACGCCGTACACAAAAGCGGTTATATTAGTACACATGCAGGGCATACCGGGCAGGATAAATTCGGTTAGGGCAGTATGCAAAAAGCATAATATCGCTTTGATAGAAGACGCGTGTCAGGCGATCGGCTCGAAATATTTCGGGAAATATACCGGCGTTGATTCAGACGCGTTCGCGTGGAGCCTGAACTTTTTCAAGGTTATTATGTGCGGCGAGGGCGGAGTGTTTTTCGCCAACGACGAAGATATATTTTTACGCGGCATATACGCGCACGACCCCGGTTCGCCCATGTGGAAAACGGGACTGTCACAGGGGTCAAAGTTAGCACCATATACTCAATTAGGCATACGAGGTAACGAATTGTGCGCGGCGGTGGCGAGGGTGCAGTTATCGAAACTCGACGCGATACTGGGCAAGACGCGCTCGCTAAAAAAGAAATTGCTGTCATGCCTTGACAAGCCCGTGAATTATATATTGCAGCATGTAGACGACCCTGAGGGCGACTGCGGATTTTCTGTTTCTCTGATCGTCAAAGACGACAAATCAGCAAAAGGTATGGCGAAACTGATGGGCGAACAGGGGCTTGGTATAGGTTCGGTCTATAACGAGGCAGGTTTCCCCGACAGGCATATCTACAAGAACTGGGAAGCAATCATAGAAAAGCATTCGCCTACTCCGGCAGGTTATCCGTGGAATGACCCAAGTTATCACGGAAATGTCGGGTACAGCGCGGATATGTGTCCGAAGTCGCTCGATATTCTGTCGCGCTGTCTCAGATTCACGATGAATATAAATATGACGGAATCCAACATGGAGCAAGTCGCTCAGGTCATTAATTACGCGGATAAAAATTTGTAGGATATGCTATCTAACGCAGGAAATTTATATAATCTACAGAGAATAAATTAGGAGAAAAAATGGGCAAATTACTTTTTTGTATAGCAAGATTGAAAATCATGGGAACTTTTATTGGCTTTGTATTTGCGTATTTTCCCTTTTTAGTTCCTATAAGAAAAATAATGCAAAATAAAAAAGTTCTTTCTTTCAATCACCCATCTGCTTGTTATCCAAATCATATATTAATAATACCACGAAAAATTGCGCGGAATATTTTTTGCCTGTCAGATGAAGATTTTTCAGCAATAATCGAAATGGCTGTTAAAATCCGTGAAAATGATGATAGAGATTTTGTATTATTAATAAACGGCGGTAAAAGACAAGATGTTATGCAGGCTCATTTCCACTTGTTCACAGACAATTTAGCATCTCGAAAAGAATTGATTAAAGGGACAGGAAAAACTTTTTCAGTATCAAATAAATTATTTTGGAAGCAAATTATATCTAACTTAAATGATTTATTAAAACAAAATGGAGTATCTGAAACATCATTTTCAATGTTTGTTCAGTTTGAAAAAGATATTAAACCGTCATTATATTTTATATAAAAATTTATCTGTTCAAAATAAGCATTTTCTACGTTAATATTTATAATATAGGAGAATAATATGGAACTTGAATTTTGGGATTGCAATTTAAATTACGGGCCGCAGACGGCAACAGAAAATCTGAAATGCTGCGCCGGTATAAACGAATTGGTTGAAAATATGGAAAACGCCGGTATTACCGGAGGTTTGGTGCTTAAAACTATAAACGAGGCGATACTCGCCAATAATTCGCTTGCTGATGACATAATAGATAAAGATAATCTAAAAGGCGTATGGCATATACTCCCCTCGCGCACAGATGAAAACCCCGCGCCGTATGTCCTGCCGCAGTTGATGAAACAAAATAATATCTCCGCGCTTACGGTAAATCCGAAAGGCCACAGGTATCTTCCCCGCAAAATTGCAATAGGCGATTATCTTGAAATGGCTTGCGAACGCAAAATACCTGTTTTATTAAATACGGACCGCGGGATAACTCTTGAACAAATAGATGATATAATGCGTGATTTTCGTGATTTGACGGTTATATTAACTCATGCGGATTGTTGGCCGAACGACCGATTTTTGAGGCCGTTTCTTGACGCGTACCCTAATTTATGCCTTGATATGACATATATGCTGACTGACTGCGGACTGAAAGATATGATAAAAAAATATCCGGCTGAAAGGATTTTATTCGGGAGCGGTTTCCCGATATCTTATATGGGAGCGCATATATTAGTGATAAAACATGCTGAAATAAGTGAAGATGATAAACGTAAAATAGCAGGGGGAAATTTAAAAAGACTTATAAAGGAGGCATGTTATGATTAACAACAAATCAAAACTTGCGCAGGACTTCTGGGAATTTGGCAGACTTGACGACTGTTATATACTTGATTTTCACGCACACATGCACTATATGTCAGGGATATATTTCCCCTCGCACAGCCCCGAAAAAATGATAGAGACGATGAAACGGTGCAATACAAAACTGACGGTGTTCTGCTCTCATTATGCGTTGTATTACGCAGGTTTCGAAGAAGAATATAACTTAAACGAAGCAAAGCGTTACCCCGATTATTTTCTGGCGTATCATTCTGTTATACCAAACAGGACAAATTATAAAGAAGCTATCGACCGTTTTGAAAAAAACAGGCAATATTATTTCGGGTTTAAATTTCACGCCGATTCACACGCCACGCCACTCACGGACGACGCATACAAGCCGTTTTTTGAGTATATGAACGCGAATAGTCTGCCGGCTTTGCTGCACACATGGGGCAAAAGCGAGTATAACGGCGCAGACGTTGTAAAAAAGATCGCAGAGCGTTACCCTAATGTAATTTTAATATGCGGCCACAGCTTTCACGACGACTGGAAATATGGCGCAGAAGTCGCAAGAGACTGCCCGAACATGATGCCTGAGCTTACGGCGGTGATGGATAATTGCGGCGCGATTGAGTTGCTATGCGAAAAAGTCGGCTCGGACAGGATTTTATTCGGGACGGATTTGCCGTGGTTTGACACTCATCACGGCATAGGTGCTGTTTTATCGGCAGATATAACCGACGACGACAGGCGCAATATATTTTACAGAAACGGTGAAAAATTATTAAAAATTTAGGAAATAAAAGGAGAAGAACAGAATGAAAAAAGTAATTCTTGACACAGATATAGGCAGCGATATCGACGATGCTATCGCTTTAGCGTATCTTTTGCGCAAAAATGACTGCGAACTTTTAGGTGTCACAACTGTGAGCGGCGAAGCGGACGAACGGGCTAAAATGGCAAGCGCAATCTGTACGAATATCGGCAAACCGGATATACCGGTTTACCCCGGCACGGAAATGCCGTTACTTACCGAGCAAAAACAACCTATAGCACCTCAGAATAAATATTTAGGCGGCTGGAAATATAAACCAAACTATCCTCGGTTCGGAGCCATAGAATTCATGCGTCAGACTATCCGCCACAATCCGGGGGAAGTCACGCTACTCAGTATCGGGCCGATGACAAATATCGGGTTGCTGTTTACAGTTGACCCGGAAATACCGGGTATGTTGAGGGAATTAGTGACCATGGGGGGTATTTTTAACAATGATACGGCAGCTGAATGGAATATTTTTTGTGATCCATACGCCGCTTATCTGGCTTGCAACGCAAAAGTCAGGGTTCATTATCTTATCGGCGGGGACATCACCGGCCAAGTTCGGATACAAACTGATAAAGAAGATATAAAACGGCGTTTTTCCGCGCCTGTTTTACGGCCGGTGGTCGATTTTACGCAGGCATGGCTTGAAAGTACGGATGTAATCACATTTCACGACCCGCTTGCCGCCGTTACGATGTTCCGTGATGATGTATGCGGTTTTGAACACGGGAAAGTCGAAGTGGACTGCACTGTGAATCCGGGCGCTACGAAGTTTATTCCCGGCGATGGCCATCATTATGTAGCAAAGAGTGTCATCCCCGACAAGTTTTTTGAGGAATTTTTCGGAACGGTAAATGACAAATAAGCTTGTATTAATTTTGAACTCGGAACTTAGTTTCCGAGGAGTTTTAATAAAGCAATAAAAAATGAGGTAAAAATTTATGAAGTATAAAACGCTTATACGCCCAGTATTTTTGATATTTGTTTTGATAATATTTGTGTTTTTATTCTCATGCTCCGGCGAAAACAAAAATACGGATATTAATGACGGCAATAAAGACAATAAAAATGAAAATATAGCCGAAGATGCGGAAAATGGCGATAATATTAATGAAGAAGCTGACCATCCGATTTCAAATCTGCCCAATATTGACTGGGAAGGAAAAGAGATAAAGTTCTTAGTAAGGGGGGACGATTTTTATCCGACGCACTGTCAGGATATATATGCTGAATCTGAAACGGGCGAGCCGGTAAACGACGCGGTATATAAACGAAACACGATTTTAGAAGACCGGTATAATATAAAAATTCTCAGTGTAAAAGAATCACAAGTCCCGGGCCTTCAAACCCATGCCGAAAAATCAATTCTTGCCGATTCCAACGATTTTCAGGTATCTATGTGTTCCACCCCTGAAACCATATATTTAGCCTCGAAGGGATATCTGTCAGATTTAAGAAAAGTAAAATATTTAGATGTGACACGGGAATATTGGGACCAAAATTCTGTATATGGGTTTACTATTTACGGAAAGACGCTGTTTATGACGGGCGATTTGTCTATTATGGCAAACGACGCTACATGGATTCTTATGTTTAATAAAAATTTATTAAAAGATTTGAATCTTGCCGACCCGTATGAACTGGTAAAGGCTAATCAATGGACAGCGGATAAAATGTATGAACTGATGTGCGACGCAACTATAGATTTAGACGGCGACGGCAAAATAACAAAAACAGACCAGTTCGGGTTTACTACTCACGACAGTACTTATGACGGATTATTTTTTGGGCTGGGAATGCGTTTTTCTGTTATGGATAAAAACGGATATCCGGAAATATTTATTAACAATGAACGAATCACAAGAGTTATGGAAAAAACCATAATGTTAATGGATAAGTCGGTCACGTATAATGCCGACTGGCAGATAATAGCGAAATGTTTTCAGGAAAACAGGGCGTTGTTTTACGGTGAAGTTTTGCAATGCGTTATAAGGCTGCGCGATATGGATACCCCGTTTGGCGTATTGCCGTTCCCTAAATTAGACGAATTTCAGGAAGATTACGCCCACATGGTGCATGACACTGCCTGCATGGTTGGCATCCCAAATAACTTGTCGTCAGATGAAATTGATTTTGCGGGATTTACGCTTGAAGCAATAGCGGCGGAATCCGGAAGCCTGTTAGTGCCTGCTTATTATAAAATCGCGTTGGAAGGCAAATTTCTCCGTGATGAAGAATCGAGCGATATGCTTGATATTATTCTCAGGACAAGATGCTTTGATTTGGGATATAAATCTAACTGGGGAGGATTATTTTCAAATTATGTTAATAATGTCAGACTAAAAAAGACTGATTTTATGTCAATATGGGAGAAAAATGAGGCTAAAGTAATAGCCGATATGGAAAAAGCCGTTGAAACATATAAAGATATTTCTTAATTTAATTTATGGTGCTAATAAAAATAACACAATAAAATCGGTAATCTCTAAAAAAGCCCCCTTCTCAGAATGGGGTGGCAGCGACATCGTTGCTGACGGGGGTTGTCGTTCCCCACACAGCATCTAATTAATTTTGCAACCCCCGTCACTTACGTGACACCCCCTTCTGGGAATGGGGCTTTAATTATGACCATGCGTTAATTTAATTATAAATTACACAAATAAAACTTTATAAAAAATCGAGGTGACGCAAAAATATGAAAAACAAAAATTTATTAGAAAATATCGAGTGGACTTCATGGTCTCCGCGAAAAGAATTATTGCCGGAATTTAATATCGAAAATAATGAATTAAGTATTGTCACAGGCGATAATTCTCATGTTTACGGCGAATTCAAAAGCAATATGATTTCTATACTAAATTTGCGTACAATAATTTTCGAAGCGTTGGTTTCCTGTCAGAATGTGAAAAACAAAGAAAACAGTATTTTTGCTATGATTAATTTTTATAACGGCCAAAAAAAAATGCTCGAAAGAGATTACGCCGATATAGTTGAGACTGACGGCGGGAAAGCAATAAAGCTATACAGGAAATTGGACGCGCCCGAAAATGCCGAATACGTGATGCTTGAGATAGGCGCGAGATGGTGTCCGGGAGCGGTTGTCGAATGGCGTGACATAAATCTCGAAACTGCGGAAAATAATCCGCCGCGAATAGTAAAAATAGCGACTACATATAAACAACAGCGAGATACTCTTGAGGAAAATTTAGAAGGTATGATAGAGACAATAAATAAAGCCGGCGAATCAAATCCCGACGTTATTTTGCTGTCTGAGTTAGTTTACGAAACCTGCCACAACAATAATTATACTTTGGATGAAAAAGCGCAGGCAATTCCGGGTCCTTTGACTGATATAATAGGCGAATACGCAAAAAAATATAACTCTTATATTATATTTACGATGAACGAAAAAGACGGCGATATAATATATAACACAGCCGTTATCATAGGGCGCGGCGGCGAAATATGCGGAAAATATAGAAAAACGCATTTGCCGCTCGCAGAAGCCGAATGGGGAACGTCGCCGGGCAATGAACTCTGTGTGTTTGACCTTGATTTCGGCAGAATCGGCATTATTATATGCTACGACCAATATTTCCCGGAAAATTCGCGGACGCTTGCACTTATGGGAGCCGAGATTATATTTATTCCCACGATGGGAGAAGACGAGGTAGTGCAAAGGTCAATCGCACGCACAAACGGAGTATATGTCACAGTATCGGGGTATACGGGCTCGGTTTCGTCAAGAATAATAAACCCTCTTGGTGAGATAATAAATTTTGTGCAGAACAAAGACTCTGTATATGCCACTGAAGAAATAGATTTAAACAAAAGATTTTTTACTTACTGGATGTCAATAGGCGATGGTAACGGTGAGACAAAAGTTTTGTTTCAGAAAGAACGCATGATTGATAATTATAACAATGTGGGCAAAGATTCTTATATTGTTAAACCAATGGTATAAAACCCACACAAAATAATATTCATTTTATAGTTAAATAAGTTTAAAAGAGTCTGAAATAGCAAGGTCGAGAGAATCGAATTGAGAAATGACTTTTTTGAGCCTGCGTTTAAGCCAAGACCAAAAATTCTCAATGAGATTGAGTTCAGGC
>WRHM01000002.1 GCA_009783265.1 Oscillospiraceae bacterium | reverse complement strand
ATGGGGCTTGACGGGGCTGTGGCACGGAGCGGCGTGGACGTTCATCGTATGGGGGATGTACTTCGGGGTGATACTGATCATGGAGAGGTTATTTCTGCGTGGGAGGCTGGAGAAAATCCCGGTAATATGCCATATCTACACCATATGTGCGTTCATGTTCGGCTGGGTGATCTTCAGGGCCGAGTCTATTCCTCATATTGGCTCTATTCTCTCCGCTCTCGCCGGCAGAAACGGTCCCGGGAGTATGCTGGAACTTTCAAAAAACGGATTGATTAACCCTACGCAAATTATAATGATAATAATCGGGATAATATGTTCGACTCCGGTTTTGCGGGAATTAAAAAAAATATTTGAAAAAAACGAAAAAACGGTATATATAATAGATGCGGCTTCTGTTATAGTATTGATATTATGCGTAATAACGCTTGCGAAAGGCGCGTATAATCCGTTTATCTATTTTAGATTTTAATATAATAATTTGGAGAAATAAAACATGAATCTTGAGCAAAAAACAGATAAGTTCGCGGAATATATAAATCAGTCAAATAATATAGTTTTTTTCGGCGGAGCGGGAGTTTCGACAGAGAGCGGCATACCCGATTTCCGCAGCAGTTCCGGTATATATAATAAAAACGAAGAATACAATACGCCGCCGGAGGTTATACTCTCGCATACTTATTTTTTTGAAAACACAGAAAAATTTTATGATTTTTATAAATCAAAAATGCTCTATCTTAACGCAAAGCCTAATAATGCGCATAAAATTCTCGCGAAACTCGAAAAAAAAAATAAACTCAAAGCCGTAATAACGCAAAACATAGATAATCTGCATCAGGAAGCGGGTTCAAAAAATGTTATCGAGCTGCACGGAACGGTAAAAAATAATTTTTGCTTGGATTGCCGAAAAAAATTTGACGTGAACTATATCATAGAGAGAAAAAACGTTCCGTATTGCGATAATTGCGGCGGAATAATAAAACCCGATGTTGTATTATACGAAGAACAGTTAAATTACGAAGCCGTCAATTCTGCGATAAATTATATAACAAAAGCGGATATGCTGATTGTCGGCGGAACGTCTCTCGCAGTTTATCCCGCGGCATATTATGTAAGCTGCTTTTTTTCTGATAACAAAAATACAAATAAAAAAAGCGTAATCATAAATAAAACCACAACTGATTACGATAAAATATTTGATATATCAATAAACGAAAAGATTGGCGAAGTTTTGAAAAAAGTATATTCTGAATTATACGTTGACAACTAAAAATATAAATAGTATAATAATTATAAATTTTATAATAAAAATAAATAAAATATCAGGAGGAAACAAAATGGTTAAAAAAATCGAATGGGGATTCGCGGACGGATATAAAACTTATCTTATAACGCTGACAAATAAAAACGGCATGAGCGTTTCACTGACAAATTACGGCGGTGCAATCGTAAATCTTTGCGTTCCGAATAAAAGCGGCGGTTTTACAGACGTAATGCTGGGTTATGACGATCTTGACGGTTATTTAAACGGAAGATCTTTTCAGGGCGCGTTAGTTGGGCGTTACGGCAATAGAATAGGCGGCGCAAAATTTACGCTCAACGGCAAAGAATATAATTTATACAAAAATAACGGAGAGAATAATCTTCATGGCGGACGGGTCGGTTTTAATAAACGCGTATGGAATGTTTACGGTATTTCAGACGGCGACGACCCAAGCGTGGCTTTTTCATATACAAGCCCCGACGGAGAAGAAAATTTCCCGGCTGAATTAAAAATTATCGTCCGTTATGTTTTAACTGCGCAAAATTCGTTGAGATTAGAATATTCAGCGGTACCGGACGGCGATACTATAATAAACATGACAAATCACGCTTATTTTAATCTTGGCGGAGATGAAGCAGAAGATATTTTAAATACTAAACTGCAATTATTCGCGGAAAATTACACGCCTGTTGACGACGCGCTGATTACTACGGGAGAAATAGCGACGGTAAAAAATACAGTATTTGATTTTACTTCCCCTAAACTCATAGGCGACGACGCAAAATCAATAGATATTGGCGGGTACGACCATAATTTTGTTTTGGGTGAGCCGGGCGTATGGCGTAAAGCCGCGATTGCGTCTAATCCCGATACCGGGATAGAAATGACTACATATACTGATATGCCGGCGATACAGCTTTATATAGGGCTAAATCTTAACGAAACATTTAAAAACGGGGTTCACCGCGGAAAATACGGGGCTTTTTGCCTTGAAACGCAGTTTAGCCCGAACACGCCGAATTTGCCGAATTTCCCGCAATGCGTATTCAAAAAAGGCGAAGAATTCAAGTCTGCGACTGAGTATGCGTTTAGTTTGGTAAAATAAATATTTATTATTATATAATTTATATTTTCGGGGGGAAATTATATGGATAAAAGGTATCAGACAGCTCCTTGCGGATTGGATTGCTTTAATTGTCCTGCGCATAAAGAGAATCTTACAGATGAAAAAAGAAAAGAAGTCGCCGATTCTTTAAAAATCGCACTTGAAGAAGTCGGGTGCAAAGGTTGCAGGGCTGTCAACGGCAGATGTCATTTTGTGAAAGGAGAGTGCGCAACATGGGCCTGCGCACAGAAAAAAGGCGTTACATATTGTTTTGAGTGTAATAAATTTCCGTGCGGCTTATTGGCTCCGACTGCACAAGGCGCAAATTATCCACACAATATGAAAGTATATAATCTTTGCAGAATGAAGCTCTTAGGTATTGACGGGTGGATTGAAGAAGCGGGACATATTCGCAATCGGTATTATAATGGTAAATTTGTTGTGGGAGAAGGCCCGGTTTTAGAGACCAAATAGCAAAACAGTACAAGCTTTTTCTTCGTTTATCAAATTTCATCTGCCGGAATAATTACAAAAAACACAAAAAGAGAAACACTTTAAATTATCAGTGTTTCTTTTTTGTGTTTTATATTATTATATTACTCAGCTTCTGCGTATACGCTAACGCGCTTTTTGTCTTTCTTGAAATACTCGAATTTTACTTTCCCGTCTGATACTGCGAAAAGAGTATCGTCTGAGCCGCGTCTTACGTTTATACCGGGATGTATTTTGGTTCCCCTCTGCCGTACTAAAATATTTCCGGCGATAACAGACTGCCCGTCGGCTTTTTTGACGCCGAGCCGTTTCGATTCGGAATCGCGCCCGTTTTTCGTGGAACCCATGCCTTTTTTATGTGCCATTAAATTGCACCTCCTCGAATACTAAAATTAAGATTAAATAAATAATTATTGAAAAATATTTTGATTTATGATATACTTGTTTTAAATTATAAATTAAACTGTTATGGTTTTTATCTGGATTTTTGTGTTCGGCTGTCTGTGACCTATTTTACGTTTTTCGTTTTTCTTTGATTTATAAGTCATTACATAGATTTTTTTGTCTTTGCCGTGTTTTATTATATTTGCGCTGACTGACGCCCCGGAAACTGTCGGATTGCCAGTAATAAAATCGCCGTCGCTTTTTGAAACTGCAATAACATCGGTAAATTCAACAGTTTCGTTTTCTTCGCCGGCTAATCTTTCGACAAAGATAATATCGCCTTCCTGTACTTTGTACTGCTTCCCGCCTATCTGAACTACTGCAAACACGAAAAGCACCTCTCTTTCAATTAAGACTCGCTATGTTATTAAGGCAATTTTGTTTTATATTCACAAAATATTTAAAGCCTTACATAAGCGGCGAATAATATTATATCATAAAAATACAGGCAATGTCAATAGATTTTTTAAAATAATTTGATTTTTCAAGGAGAAAAGAATATCATGCGTTTATTTTATGCCGTAAATTTTGAAAATAATATAAAAGAAGCGTTATTTGAAAATTTAAAAGAGATAAAAAAATATACTGTCAGGGGTAATTTTACGGAAAAAGATAATTTTCATATAACTCTGGTATTTATCGGCGAATGCGAGCCGGATAAACTCAGCGATTTAAAAAAAGTTGCTGATAATATTATATCAAAAATAAACCCGCCGCAAATAAAAGCCGTAATAGACGGGCTTGGGACTTTTAAACGCCCGGGAGACGAATTATTATGGGTAGGATTAAAAATTAATCCGGAAGATATAGATATTATAAATAAAATAAACAAAAATATTATCGGGGAGCTTGCGGAATATAATATAAAAATAAACGACAGCAATCAAAAATTCAAACCTCATGTCACATTGGCGAGAAAAATAGGATTTAAACGATTACAGGATATAAAATATATAAAATTTAAACCGGTAGATTTATTGATAAATTCTTTGACTCTTATGGAAAGCGTTCAAATAATAGAAACATACGGCGAGAGAAAATATACTAAAATCATATACAAACCTGTTTATGAAGTGAAATTTTAAATATTAATATAAAATATATAATAATTTTGAAAATTAAGAAAGGATCGTTGATTTTATGAAAAAAATTATAATTTGTTTGTTTTGCTTAATTATTATTTTATGTACGGTTATGTTTTTTGCCTGCGGAAAAGATAATGGCAATACTGCCGACGAAAACCAAAAAAATGATTCGGATTCAGTTCAGGACAATAACGAAAATATAATATCCGAAGAAGAAAATTCCCAAACAGATAATAATATTGAAGTTAAACTCCTGCCGGATATTCCCGACGATTTAGATTTGGACGGATATAAATTCAGAATATTTTACAGCAGTTTGGTTGAAGCCGGAGTCTGGGGATTGAGAGATATTGTTGCAGAAGAAATAAACGGTGAAATAATAAACGACACGGTTTTTGAGAGAAATACATATCTTGAAGAAAAATATAATTTTGAAATTGTCGGGACTCCCACTACTTTGTCAAACTGGCAGGCGCCGTCAATTAAAAAAGTAATATTATCCGGAACTGACACATACGACGCTATGTTTATACGCCAAAGCCAGACGGGATCTCTTATAATTAACGGGTGTCTTGTAAACTTAAATGAAGTTCCGTATTTGGATTTTTCAAAATCATGGTGGGATCAGTCTATTATAAATCAACTTTCTGTTGCAAACAAAACATTCGGGGCTACCGGCGACGTAATCGCAACTAATAACAACGCTTTCAGGGTGATTTTATTTAATAAAAATATGATTGCAGATTTCGGGCTCGACGACCCGTATAAAATCGTAAGGGAAAACAAATGGAATCTCGATAATTTTTATAATATGTGCAAAGATATTTCTCTTGATGTAAACGGCGACGGAAAAATGGACGAAAATGACCGTTACGGGTATCTTGTCCAGTCAGGTATAACTATAAATATGTTTTACGCCGCGGGAGAGCAGACTATAATAAAAGACAAAGACGGCATTCCGGTTATATCAGTCGGAAGCGAAAAATGTATGCAGATACTGCAAAAAATAAATGATATATTATTGACTAAAGACGCAGTAATGTTTGATTCTGATTATACGCGTATAAATTCGCAGCATCCGGAATATGTGCTACAGGATGTTTTTGAGGATAAGAGAGGATTGTTTTTCGCTGAGGTTTTGCAGCTTGCGGAAAGAATGAGGTCCACAGATACTGAATTTGGAATACTTCCGCCCCCGAAAGCCGACCAAAATCAAACTGAATATATGTGTTTTGCCGACAGTTCCTGTATAAATTTAATGGTTATTCCGGTGACAAATACAAATCTTGAACGTACGGGGCAGATTCTTGAAGCTATGTGCGCCGAATCAAAATACGGGCTGCTTCCGGCATATTATGAAAAAACGCTCAAAGGCAAATATTCGCGCGATAACGATTCTGAAGAAATGCTCGATATAATAATAAAAAATAAAGTTATATCGATCGATGAAATGTTTGACTGGGGAATGCATAAGGCGATACAGGACGTTCTCAAAAAAAGATCGGGCGATTTTACTTCGGCAATCGAAAAAAATCTTCTTAAAGCGCAGGATAAATTAGAAAAAACAATAGCCACAATAGAAGATTTAGAATAATATAATAACAGCGGCATTAATGCCGCTGTTATTATATATAGATTAATTATAAGTTATTATCGGGTTTATCGTCTTTTTTTATATTTTTCCAGATATTGATTTTTCCTTCGTCGTTAAGATTTTTTAATATTAATATAATTATGGGAAATAAAAATATCCCCGCAAATCCGATGATATTATATCCGACAAACATCGAGATCAGAGTTACGACAGGATAAAGCCCTATGCTTGAACCTACGATTTTAGGCTCGATTATATTTCTTATTATTAAAATAACAGAATATAAAATCAAAAGCGCGAAACCTGTAAAATAATCTTTTTGGATTATTGCTATTATTCCCCAGGGAATCAAAACCGCTCCCATTCCGATAATGGGCAGAATATCGACTACAGCGACTAATAATGCAATACTGAAAGCGTAATTTATCCCGATAATTAAAAATCCTGCGGTCAGTTCTGAATACGCGATTATAAAAATAGTAAAATACGCTTTTATATATTTATAAATCGCTTCAAGAAATCTTGATTTTATATCTATAATAACATTTCTCGCTTTCTCGGGTAATTGTATCGCTATAAATTTATTGATTTTTTGATAATCGAATGAAATATAAAAAGTTGAGACGATTGTTACAAGGGTATAAATAAAAATTTTTGGTATAGTGATAATAATTGATTTTATATACGACGGAATTTGCGAGACAATATCAACGCTGAACTGAGTAAGCATGTTGATTATTTCTGTGTTTATGATTTCTTTTATGTCTCCGGTTATATTTTTGTTGTTTAAAACGGGAATGCTGGCTAAAGATTTTTCAAGCCACGCGAAAAAATTATTTATTATATCCGAAACTTTATTTGTCGCTTCAGCAAGCGAAAAATTTTTTGATAAAGACGATAGTTCATAAAAAATCCTGTCAATTATAAAAAATATAATAATTCCGAGAATTATAAATAAAAGAAGGAGAAACAAAATTGTCGCCGGGTTTTTCGGTATTTTTATTTTTTTATGCAGAAAATTTACAGCGGGCTGAATCATAAGCGCGATTATCCATGCCGTAATAAACGGCAAAAACCAGAAAATCAAATAATTAAAAAACACAAAAAGTCCCGCGAGGGTCAATACCGCGATTATAATTCCGCGCGCAATTTTTAATATTTTATTTTTGCCGCCGTTATTATTATTAGTGTCAGAATTTATACTCATTAAACGCGTTTCCCTTATGTTTATATATATTTATCGTTTTGTATGATTATATGATATATTCTTGACATAATATACGGCGGTAATTCTTATATTATTCTTATTTTTGAAAGAATATTTAATTTTTTGGCCTGTTTTTCTAATTCGTATTCAAATAATTCATCCGTGATAAAAAATTTATCGTTTGTTCTTATATAATATTTTACGGGCTGGCTTTTATAATCAGAAACATAATCCCCATCAGACAAATCCCACGTTATATTTTTTGTATTTTTAGCCAAAGCGTCCATAACGTCTGCGGCAACCGCGCTCGCAGTCGGAAGTTTCCCCGCTCCGCGTCCATAAAACATCACGTCCCCGATAGCGTTGCCTGTTACTACTATGCCGTTGAAAACGTCGTCGATATTATACAGCGGGGAAGAACGGGGGACAAACATAGGCGCGACTATCACATAAAACGAATCCTGTATTTGCCCGGATTTCGCTATAAGTTTTATTTTATATCCAAGCAATTCGGCATTTTTTATATCTTCGAGCGTTATATTTTTTATTCCCTCTGTATGTACTTTTTCCGGCGGTAGTTGCTTCCCGAAAGCGAGCGACGATAATATGCAGATTTTACGGCATGAGTCTTTCCCGTTAATATCATCTGACGGGTCAGGCTCAGCGAAACCGTTTTCCTGAGCCATTTTTAAAGCCTGATCAAAAGACCAGTTTTCGTTTGACATTTTTGTGAGTATAAAATTAGTCGTGCCGTTTAATATTGCGGTTATCTGATTTATTTTATTTGCGGCAAGGCAGTTATATATCGGGCGAATTATCGGAATACCTCCGCCAACGCTCGCCTCGAAAAAATATCTTATATTTTTTTGTGCGGCGATTTTCAATAATTCCGCGCCGTGCGTAGCGACGAGTTCTTTATTCGGCGTGACGACGTTTATGCCTTTTTCAAGAGCGGCTTTTGTATATTTATACGCCCATGTACAGCCGCCTATCGTCTCAACGATCAGGGAAATATCAGGGTCGTTTAATATAATATCAAAATCATTTACATATCTATCAGATAATAAGTGATTTTTTATTTCTATTATGTCAAGAATATATTTAATATTAACTTTATCGCCCATTTTTTTTGTAATAATATCTTCGTTTTCTATAAAAACGTCGGCTACCCCTGAGCCTATGTTGCCGAATCCGAGTATTGCTATATTTAACATAAATTTTATTCTCCTGATTTTTTATATATAACTTAATAATTATATCATAACTTTAAAAACATAACAATATAAAAAATAAAAATTTTATTTTTAAATAAATTAAGATATTAAAAATATATACATAAAACTATGATAAAATATATATTATCTATTAATTTAAAAAGGTCTATATTCTATGAAAAGTAAAAATGTTTTCGCGTTGATTATAATTTTTATAATTTTATTTTCAGGTTGCCAAAATAAAGAAATAAACGTATATAACGCAAACGGTTTAGCGAGAGATGAAAACGGCAGCCCTATATTTCCCGAAAAATATATAGGGTTATCGGTCTACGGAAAAAACGGCGAAGAAATAATTTATGAAATGTTTATTGATTTTGATTACAAAAAAGATATATCAGTAGCGGATTTATCAAAAGATATGTGCAGGGAATTAAATATCCCGATAGTTTTTGCGGGTATGGGGAGTTTGGTTTATGTACAGGGGATAAACGGCTTGTTTGAATTTGATTACGGAGCGGAGAGCGGCTGGCTTTACGCTGTAAACGGCGAATTTCAGGGAATAGGCTGCGGGGATTATGTCTTAAAAAACAGGGATTATGTGGAATGGTATTATACTCTTGATTTGGGGAAAGACGTAGGTAATGATTTTGGTATTAAATAATAAAATAAAATTAAAAAATAAATATATAAAAATTTTCGCCGCGTTTATGACGGTTATATTTATTATTTTGTATTTTGCGTCGTGCAGCAGCAAATCAAATATAAATCAGTCAGAAGAAGAAAAAGCTATAGAAATCATAAGTTATATAAACAATAATAATATCGGCGCAAAAGAACAGAGAATAAGCGATTTATACGAAAACGCGGGAATAAAAGACAAAATAATAATGCGAGATTCTTTTAATTTAGTTTTATCGCACAATAATTATTTTTATACGGAAGCTATTTATATCGAAATAAAATCTGATATAAAAAACGCCGAAATTTTTTACTCTCTTGACAGTACCACTCCGTCAAGAGATAATGTCGGCACAGGCAGAAGAAACGGATTAATCAGAGGCAGCAGGGAATATACAGAGCCTGTTTATCTTGAAACTACAGAAAATAATGAGCCGTATATTTTAAAAGTGATTGCGTATTCTGAAGACAACGAATCGAAAATTATTACGCATACTTATTTTGTAAGTCCCAGAATAGAAGACAGGTTTGACGAAAATACTTTTGTTTTTTCTATATCGTCCGAACCGGACGGTTTATACGGTTATGAAAACGGGATATTAATCGAAGGAAAATTAAGGGACGAATGGAAAGCGGCGAATCCGAGAAAATGGCCTGACCCTCCGGATTCAGCGAATTTTAACATAAGGGGCAGAGAGGGCGAGAGAGAAGCGTATATCGAAGTTTTAAAATCCGACGGGCAGATTTTGGTTTCTCAGTTTGCGGGAGTGCGTGTTCATGGGGGCTGGTCGAGAGCGTCGGACAGAAAATCTCTGGCTTTATATGCCCGCGGCGAATACGATAATATTTTCGACAGGTTTTATTATCCGTTTTTTGAAGATAACAGGCGCAACGACGATTACGGGAGTTATATATATGATTATAAAACTCTGTTGCTGAGAAACGGGGCAAATGACAGGTGGGGCGCGTTTATGCGCGAGGAATTCGGACAGAGCTTAGCAAAAAAAGCGGGCTTTTTAGATCATAAAAATTTTAAGCCGGCTGCGGTTTTTATCAACGGCGAATATTACGGATTTTTCTGGCTGCAAAATTTTTATCATGAAACTGATTTGACTGACAAATACGGCGGCGATAATAAAAATTTAATAGATATTCTTGAGTTATGGGAAGAACCGAGATTTAATAATCTTGTAAACGAAGAAGAATTTGAAAAATTTACAGATATGTATGATGTAGATAATTTCATGCTTTATTACGCTTTTGAAATATACGCGAGAAACTGGGACTGGCCCCATAATAACCGTAAGTTATGGCGTTACAACGGAGAAGACGGAATTTATATAAACAAATATTACGACGGAAAACTGAGAATGCTTTTATATGACGTTGAAGGCGGATGGGGCGACTGGGCGGGAACAAATGAAATGACGCTTGCCAGAATAAAAAACGAAAACAGCGCGCCGGTTTTTATTGCTCTTATAAAACGAATTGACATGCAGGAAAAATTCTGCAACCAGATGTTTGATTTAATAAATTCGGTTTTTATATATGACAGCATGGAAGAAGAACATGATAAAATCGTTGATTTGTATGATTATGAAATAGGCGTAGCCGTAAAGAAAAAAGTTTTGGGCAGCGGTATGGAAAATATAAAAAACGACAGGAAAAATATTTTGCGTTTCGCGAAAAAACGGGAAATATATGTGATCGAAGACATGGTAAAATATTTTAAACTGACAGACAAAATTTATAATATAAACGTAAAAGGCGATATAAATGCGGATATTATTTTAAATACGTTAAAATTAAACGGAGCGGGAAATGTATCAAGCTGTTATTTTGTTGAACATTCTGTTATATTAAAATCTGAGCCGCACCCCGGATATTTATTTGATTACTGGGAAATAAACGGGGTAAAATATTACGAGCCGGAATTAAAATTAAGCAATAGTTTATCAAAAAACGGCATAATAAATGCCGAACTGTTTATTAAACCCGACGAATATTATTATGATATTGCGATAAAATCTATAAGACTCGATGAAAACTGCGATATGATAGTATTGTTTAATCCGGGAACAAACGAAACAATTATTGAAAATTTATATTTATCAAACGATAAAACAGACCTGAAAAAATTTTATATTAAAAAAGTAAAATTTCCGGCTAAATCGATAATGACATATTACGGGAAAAATTACGCCGAAAATAAACCGGATATAAAAAATAATCATATATTTGATTTTAAAATAAAAAAAGGCGAAATTATTTATTTGTCGGATAAAAACGGCAATATACTTAATGAAGTATATATCCCGGAGAATTTTAATACAGATAAAAACGAAGAAATTTCAAGAAATGATAACGGTACATATATAATAAATAAAATAAAATAAATTAAACCGGTGCGATTATTTTTATGGATAAAGAAATTATAAATAAAATAAAAAAAATAAATGATCAAAAAGACCCAAAACCCAAAGCCTGCGTTATCACTTTCGGCTGCCAGCAAAACGAAGCGGATTCGGAAAAAATCAAGGGCATGCTTGAATTTATGGGATATGATATAATAGAATTTGACATGACGATTGATATATTAAATAATTACGGTAAATTTAACGAAAATGAGATTGAAAATGAAATCGAGAGTCCTCTCGCTGTATGCGACGTTATAATCATGAACACATGCGCGGTACGGGAACACGCTGAATTAAAAGCGTTTTCAAGGACCGGGCAGTTAAAGCATTACAAAAATAAAAATAAAGATTTATTGATCGGCATTTGCGGATGCATGGCCGAACAGGATTATGTTCTGGAATATATAAAAAAAAGTTTCCCGTATGTCAATTTTGTTTTGGGTACCCGGTCAATTCATAAATTTCCGGAAATATTTTATGAAACTTTGATAAATAAAAAAAGAATAATAAAAAATGTAGGGCGCGACGACCCGGCGCGCCGCGAAGCAGATATAATAGACGAAGATTTACCGGTTCGCAGGGACAGTTTTTTTAAAGCGTGGGTTTCGGTTATGTACGGCTGCGATAATTTTTGTTCTTATTGTATTGTTCCGTATGTAAGGGGCAGGGAGAGAAGCAGAAACAAAGATAAAATTTTAGAAGAAATAAAAGAACTTGTTTTATCTGGATATAAAGATATAACTTTACTCGGGCAAAACGTAAATTCGTATAAAAATCCTGATAATCAAAATTATAGTTTTACGGATTTATTGAGCGATATAATAAAAATAGACGGCGATTACTGGATAAGATTTATCACGTCGCATCCAAAAGACGTACCTGAAAAACTTATTACTCTCATGGGGGAAAATAAAAAAATCGCTAATCATTTTCATTTGCCGGTTCAGGCCGGAAGCGACAGGATATTAAAATTGATGAACAGAAAATACACAAAAGAAAATTATCTTGAATTAATTAAAAAACTAAAAGCAAATGTAAAAGATATAGCGATAGCGTCGGATATAATCGTGGGGTTTCCGGGTGAAACAGAAGAAGAATTTGAGGAAACACTCGATGTAATAAAAAAAGCGGAGTTTGATAATATATTTCCGTTTATATATTCAAAACGCAAAAATACTCCGGCGGCTGAAATGGAGGATAAAATTTCACGAAAAGAAAAGACTGAGAGATTTGCGCGTCTTATAAAATTGCAAAACTATATATCTTTGAAAAAAAATAAGGCATACGAAAATAAAACAGTCAGAGTGCTTGTAGATGGCGAATATAAAAACGCAAACGCAAATGCAGGGGCGGCTATATTTGGATGTGATCGCTCTAAATTATCCGGGCGGACGTCAACGCATAAACTTGTAATATTCGAGGGTAATATTGATTTGATCGGCAGTTTTGTAAACATAAAAATAAACGAAGGGAAATTGCACGGGTTGTATGGCGAGATTGTAAAATAATAGATTTTGTGATATAATAAATTTGGTGAAGGAAACTTAACGATGGAAAAACATAAACTTGCGGCTTGCGGAATTGATTGCAATGAATGTGGTCATTATATACTTGCAATGGAACATAATTTGAAACCGGCAGAATGTTTGGTTGAATATTTTAGATGCGGAGGATGGATTGAGGAAAATGATGGGGCAGAAGCAGTATTGAAAAAAGTCCCGCTGTGTAAAGGCTGTTGGTCGGATTTTGTCACCTGCGATGCCAACGGTTGCGTACTACGTCCTTGTTGTATAGAAAAGAAAGTCAATCATTGCGGCGAATGTGTTGATTTTCCATGCAAAGACTATAAAAAATTTGTAGATGACGCCGAACATCACGAAAATGCGAAAGAGCATTTATTATCGTTAAGAACAGGTATATAAATATAAAAAATAAAATAACAGAGGTGTAAAAATATTTATGGCAAAAACCCCTATGATGGTGCAATACGACGAAATAAAAGAAAAATACAAGGATTATCTTTTGTTTTATAGATTAGGCGATTTTTATGAATTGTTTTATGACGACGCGCATGTAGGCTCAAGGGAACTTGATTTAACGCTCACGGGAAAAGACTGCGGCGAAGAAGAGCGCGCTCCGATGTGCGGCATGCCTTTTCACAGCGTCGAAAATTACATACAGAGATTAGTTGAAAAAGGCTATAAAGTCGCGATATGCGAACAAATGGAAGACCCGGCTCTGGCTAAGGGGCTTGTAAAACGCGACGTGGTAAGAATCATAACTCCCGGGACTATTATAGAATCCGGGTTTTTAAACGAATCAAAAAATAATTATTTATGCAGTATATGTATCGAAGAAATTGCTTGCGGGGTTTCTTTTATAGATATAACGTCGGGGATTGTAAACGCGACTTATTTTACCGGGTCTGATTATCTTGATAAATTATTAAACGAGATCGGCATTTTTTCACCATCTGAAGTATTGTTTAATTTGGATTTATCAAAATTTCCCAGAATATCAAAATTTTTGACTGAAAAATTAAATTCAGTTATAAACGATAAGGAAGATAAAAGATTTGATATTCAAACGGCTAAAAAAAATATCGAAATTTTTAATGATAATCCGGAGTTTAAATCAGAAATTGACGTTGCAACTACGCCGGATATTTTAATAAAATCAATAGGCGCGATTTTTGATTATTTATATGAAACGCAGAAAAGCGATGTTTTAAACGTCACCGAAATGAATATTTATGACAAATCGGTTTATATGGAAATAGATTTGAACACGCGCAGGAATCTTGAACTTGTCGAGACTATGATTAATAAAAACAAAAAAGGGTCGCTTTTATGGGTTATCGACAATACAAGAACGTCAAAAGGCGCGAGGACTTTAAAACAATGGATCGAACAGCCGCTTTTGAATTGCCGCGCAATTCAGAAACGCCAGAACGCAGTCGGCGAATTGATAAAAAACGTGATAGAACGCGGCAAAATTAAACAAAGCTTTTCGGATATACACGATATTGACAGGATAATCGCGAAAATTGTGTATAAAACGGCAAACGCGAGGGATTTAAAAAAACTGGCGTGGAGTTTAAAAAATATCCCGGATATAAAAGAACAGATCAAATTTTTTAGTAGTGATTTAATTTGCGAGATTAACGCCAATATCGACGGGCTTGAAGATATTTTTAACATGATAGACACAGCTATAACGGAAGAACCTCCGGTGAGCATAAAAGACGGCGGGTTTGTAAAACATGGATTTAACGCAGATGTGGATCATTACAGGTCAATAGTTTCAGACAATAAAAGCTGGATAGAAAAAATAGAAAATTCAGAAAAAGAAAGCACAGGAATAAAATCTTTAAAAATAGGTTATAACAAAGTTTTCGGATATTATATAGAAGTTTCTAAATCTTATGTTTCGCAGGTCCCGGAAAAATATATAAGGCGGCAGACTTTAACGAACGGCGAAAGATATGTCACTGAAGAATTAAAAGAGATGGAAGCCGCGATTTTGAGCGCGAATGAAAAATTAGTCGCGATAGAAAGCGATATTTTCGAGGATATAACAAAAATAATCGCGGCAAATATACACAGGTTTCAAAAGACAAGTTATGCTTTGTCTTGTCTTGACGCGTTATATTCGCTTGCCGAAACTGCCGAAAAAAATAATTTTGTCTGTCCGGAAGTGGATTATTCTAATATATTACAGATAAAAGACGGCAGGCATCCCGTTGTCGAAATTATGCAGAGGGATAATTATTACGTGCCGAATGACGTTTATTTAGACAACGATAAAAACAGGCTATATATAATCACCGGGCCTAACATGGCGGGCAAATCGACGTATATGAGGCAAGTCGCGATAATAACCCTGCTTGCGCAAATAGGCTCTTATGTGCCTGCATCCGAAGCGAGAATCGGGCTTGTGGATAAAATATTCACAAGAGTCGGAGCCGCCGACGATTTGGCGGCGGGGCAGTCTACGTTTATGCTTGAGATGAGCGAAGTGGCGTATATTTTAAAAAACGCTACGAAAAAAAGCCTGATAGTGTATGATGAAATCGGCAGGGGAACGTCTACTTTTGACGGAATGAGCATGGCGAGGGCGGTTTTAGAATATACGGCGGGCAAAAAACTCGGAGCGAAAACTTTATTTGCCACGCATTATCACGAGTTGACAGAAATAGAAAACGAAATAGAAGGCGTAATAAATTATAATATCGCCGCAAAGAAAAAGGACGACGATATAATATTTTTACGCAAGATAATAAAAGGCGCAGCAGACGACAGTTACGGTATAGAAGTCGCTAAACTTGCGGGTGTTCCCAATGAAATCGTCAAAAGAGCGAAAGAAGTTTTGACAGGGCTTGAAGAGGGCAGGGGAACTCCGGTATGCGTAACAAATAAAATATCGGAGCAAAATGAATTAGATAATTTTTCGTTTGAGGATATAAACAAAAACGAAATTTATGATAAATTAAAAAGCATAAATATAAACGTTTTATCTCCTATGGAAGCGTTTAATATTTTATATGAGCTTATAAAATTGTCGGAGAAATAATTAAAATGGGTTTGGAAAAAGCAAAACTTGATATAAATTTATTTCCCGATGAAATAAAAAATTATTTGATCGGCTCTGAAATATATGACTCGTCGTGCAGTCAGCGTTCAAAAACTTATTTTATTGACAGCGATTTTGGATATTATTTAAAAGTTGCTCCTAAAAATACGCTGGAACACGAATCAAGCATGATGAATTATTTTCACGGCAAAAAAATGACCTCCCGCGTATGCGCTTATATTAATAATTATAACGATAATGATTATTTTTTAATGGAACGCGTAAAAGGCGAATCTTCTTATGAAGAAAAATTTTTAAAAGAACCTGAAAGATTAGCAGTTGTCGCAGGCGAAAGCTTAAGAAAATTGCATGATATAAACCCCGAAGATTGCCCGAAAAAAGGCATAACTGTTAAATTGATAAAATCAGCGCATAAAAACTACATGGGAAATAATTACGACGCGTGGTTTCTTGACTACGGCGATTTTAAATCTGTTGAAAACGGCTATGATTTTTTATGTAAAAACGAGCATAAACTTGTCGAAGATGTAAATTTGCACGGCGACGCTTGTTTGCCTAATATTATGCTGGACGATAATTTTAATTTTGTAGGATTTATTGATTTTGAAGGCGGCGGAATCGGCGACAGGCATTTTGATATAATGTGGACTATCTGGTCATTGCAGCATAATTTAGAGACAAATGATTATATGGATAGATTTTTAAACGCTTACGGTAGGGATAAATTTGATATGGACAGATATAAGTTATGTATCTCGTTGCAGGCGTTTACATGGGAAGATTAATAATAAAAAATATAAATATAAATTAAAGGATAAATAATAATGATTAATTTACTTGATATTTACGTTGCGAATTTAATAGCCGCAGGCGAAGTCGTTGACAGGCCGTCTTCGGCTTTAAAAGAACTCGTCGAAAATTCGGTTGACGCGGGAGCAAGTATAATAACAATCGAGATAAAAGGCGGCGGAATATCTTATATTCGGGTGACGGACAACGGAGAGGGAATGAACGCCGAAGATTTGGGACGCGCGATTTTACGCCACGCGACAAGTAAAATAAAAAACGAGGAAGATTTGGCGAAAATAACGACGCTCGGATTCAGAGGTGAAGCTCTCGCGGCTATTTCAAGCGTTTCGGATATGAAAATATTCACTAAAACAAGAGAAAGCCAGAGCGGATATATGCTTGAATCGTCAAGCGGATTAAATACAAAAATCTCGGAAGCGGGCTGCGCGAACGGCACGACTGTCGTAATAGAAAAATTGTTTTCGAAAATTCCGGCGAGGCAGAAATTTTTGAAAAGAGACATGACTGAGGGAATGTATTGCAAATGGATAACTGAAAAAATAGCGTTGTCTAACCCGTTTGTTTCTTTTAAATTTATTCAGGACGGCAAACAAAAATTATTTACTCCAGGCAACGGAAATTATAAAGATACGGTATATTCTGTATTCGGAGAGGAAATCGCTGATAATTTAATATCTGTCGGGGATTTTAATAATGTGGGGGACGGCGTCCTCGAAGTTCCGAAAGATGAAGAAAATATAAAAGTCTACGGGTTTGTTTCAAGAATCGAGAACGGACAAAAAACGAGAGTAAACGAAAACTTTTTTGTAAACGGAAGATATGTGTATTCAAAAACTGTTATGTCAGCTTTGGAAGAAGCGTATAAGTCTGTATCAGAAACCAAAACTTTTCCCGTTTGCGCATTATATATAAAAGTTGACGAATCAAAAGTTGATATAAACGTCCATCCGCAAAAAATGGAAATAAAATTTTCAGACGAAAAAAGCATATACTCGGCTGTTTATTACGCCGTTAAAGAATCGTTAAATAATTCCGGAGATTTGAATAATAATTTTGTCTTCGCGAAACCCCCGGAAAATCCGGAAAATAGCGAAAATCAAATTATAGAAAACAAATCTGTTGCCATTCCCAAAAATCAAATTAATATTATAACAGAAATTAAAGGCGAAAAGGAAACAACAGAAAATAACAATACCAGCAAATATTTTGATTTTTCTGATAAATCACAAAATTCTAAAAATCAAAATAATCAAAAAATCGAAAATATCGAGACGCTTGATATTGAAACCGAATATAATATATCCGAAAAAATATATTCTTATAAAGATAAAGAGAATGCAGAAAATAAAAAAAGTATTGAAAATAATGAAAATATAGAAATTGTCAATAATAATTATAGTAAAAATAATTATAAAATTCTCGGAGAGGCATTTTACGGTTATATTTTTATAGAAAAAGATGAAAAAATTATTATAATTGACAAACATGCCGCGCACGAGAGGATAATTTATGATATAATATTAAAAAAAGCGGTTGAATCAAATATAAATTCAGAATTTAAAAGCCAGATATTGCTTGTCCCGGTCGAAGTAAAATTAACGCCCAAAGAAGCCGCGGGCATAATTGATATTGAACCCGATATAAAAAAATTAGGGATTATATTTGAATGGCGGGGAGACGATAAAATTTTAATAACGGAAATCCCGCCGGAAATATATGATTCAAACGTAAATATAGAAGAAATAATAAAAGAAGCGGCATATTTGAATACCGAGGGAAATTTTGCGGCGGACAAAACTATATTTGAAAATCTTGTTATGATTTCAGCGAAAAAAAGCGCGGCCTGCAGGGCGGCTATGAAAAGCGGTATAAGCGATAATATCGAAAATATCGCATGGCTTGTTGATAAAGTTATAAATTACGAAAATGTCAAGTATTGTCCCCACGGCAGACCGGTCGCTTTTGAAATAACAAAAAACGAGATTGAAAAACAATTTAAAAGATAAATAAGATAATATCTTGTATAAAAGGAGTATGAAATATTGAATTATGGAAGGCAATAAAAATCAAAACAGGCAAAAAAAGCAAAATACAAATCCAAACATAAAAGCAAAAGAAAATTCACAGACAGATAAAAAGCCCGGCGGGTCTGAAAAAGATTCTGCTTCTGCCATAATGCAGGAAGAACTGAGAAAAATAAATGATGTGAGCAGTTTTGACGATAATACCGGAAACGTGAATGAAAGCAGGAGCCAAAGCAATGATGAATATGATTTTGAAGGTAAAGAAGACAGTAAAGAAATAAAAATATCGCAAAATCCCAAAAGAGGATTTTTTAAAGGGCTTTCAATCGGCGAAATCAAGAATGAAAACGAAAGCGAAACCGAAGAACCGGAGAATATTAATTCTTCGCAGAAAAGAAAAATAAAGTACCGGCAGGTACATATTTTCGCTTTTGCCGTACCGTTTGTTCTTATGATTATAGCGTATTATACTATTAAAATATTCCCGTTCGGCGACCGTCAGATAATGGTCGTGGACAGCTGGCATCAGTATTATCCGTTTTTACAGGAATTGCAATATAAATTAACGCACGGACAATCTCTGATGTATTCATGGAATACTGGAGCGGGAACAAATTTTTTGGCTTTAATGTCATATTATGCTTCTACTCCGTTATATCTTTTATCCGTTTTCTTCCCTGAAAAATATTTAAGGGAATTTATGATGCTTGCGACTGTGACGAAAATTGCTTGCTCAGGCTTGTTTTTTTCGATTTATCTGAGGGGGATGCATAATCACGATTTCAGGAAAAAAACAGATAATTCCGAATCTAAAAAATATTGTTCGTTAAGCAACGGGTTTGCAATACTTGGGTTTTCTGTTTTATATGCCGTAAGCGCATACGCCGTAGGATATTATTGGTGTATTATGTGGCTTGATTGTATGGCGTTATTGCCTATTATTATATTGGGATTAGAACGCTTTGTTGACAGCGGGAAATATAAATTATATATAATTTCTCTCGGAGTTACTATTATTTGTAATTATTATATAGGAATCTTCGTATGCGAATTTATAGCTATATATTATGTGGTTTTGTATTTTATAAAAATAAAAAAGCCGAGTATGCGCGGATTTATCGTGAAAACCGCGAAAGTAGTCGGAGCTTCGATAGTTGGCGTCGGGCTTTCTATGTTTATATTGCTGCCTACTTTTTTATGGTTCGGAAATACTGGAAACGCTGGCTCTACTTTTTCAAGGGATATAACTACTTATAATACGATTCTTGATATTGCCACAAATCTTTTGCCGAATACAAAACCTGCGGTAAGGGCTGGACTGCCGAATATAGCTTGCGGTTTGATAGTTGTTATCATGGCTGGACTGTATTTTTTGAACGCGAAAATAAGAACGCGGGAAAAATTAATTATAGGCGGATTTTTGATTTTTATGCTATTTAGTTTTAATTTAAATATTCTGGATTATTACTGGCACGGGATGCATTTCCCAAACGAAATCCCTTACAGGCAGGCTTTTGTATTTACTTTTGTCTTAATTACAATAGCGTATAAATCATATACTATGTTTGATTTAGAAAACGTAAATAAAAGCGCCGTGTTTAAATTCTGCATGTGCATATTCGGCTATTTAATAATTGCCGAACAATGGTATAAAGCAAGCGATAAAAAAGACGTTTTTGATTTTAAAGTATTTTATATAGGCATAATAATACTT
The DNA here is from genome assembly GCA_009783265.1 of Oscillospiraceae bacterium. Classification (GTDB taxonomy): domain Bacteria; phylum Bacillota; class Clostridia; order Oscillospirales; family WRJC01; genus WRJC01. The sequence continues at coordinate 295,869 of WRHM01000002.1, read as the reverse complement.
TTGGTTTATATGGCTGTTATTATGCTATATAAAAACAATAAAATGTCAAAAACTTATCTTGCCGTGATTTTAATGTTCGCCATGATTTTCGAGGGCGGCATGTCCGCGATAAAAGGCGCAAATACCACAGGTACATCCGACAGGACCGGTTATGCCCCGTCAAAAGATAATATACAAAGCATGGTGAAAGATATTTACGAAAAAGACGATGAAAAATTTTTCAGGCTTGAAATGACCCGGTGGTACAGCACAAACGACCCGGCTTTATACAGATATAGGGGAATATCGCAGTTTTCTTCGGAGGCTAACAGCAAATTCGCCAGAACCCTTGAAATATTGGGTATAGCGGCGACTGTGCCGTCAAACAGATATTTATATTCTTCGGCTACGCCTGTGTTTAATTCTCTTATGTCGATAAAATATCTTATGTCAAGGGAAGAAGATTCGCAGTATAATTTAGAGAGTATTGTTTTTAATGAACTTGGAAATATGCGAAAATCGACTATAGAAATTATATTTGACGACGACGGCGAGGAAGAAGACTGGGAAGAATCGCAGATAGTAAACGTATATGAAAATAAATATTGGCTGCCGCTCGGATTTATTGTTGATGCTTCTTATGAAGATATAAAAGAAATAAACGTCAACGAACAGAATATTTTTATAACTCAGAACGAACTGATGAAAAAAATGTCGGGAATAAACGAGGATATATTTAAAAGCATTGAGCAGTCAGGAGTAAACAACGATAATTTAACAGAATCGCATTCGAAATACGGCGTTTACTTATATAATATGACGGATAAAAGTAAAAAAGGGACTGTAAATCACGTATATACAAGCGATATAACGCAGCAGGTTTATATGTATCTTAAATCGACGCGTACCCCCAGTTCTATGAAAGCTACTGTGAGCGTAAACGGAGAGTCAAAATCATACGAGATAAACAGGGGAATAACAATAGACTGCGGATTGGTTCAGGCAGGTCAGGACATAAACTTAAGCTTTGACATAGAAGCAAGCGAAAGCGGGTCTTTTAATGTATTCGTGGCAGGATTCAACGAAGCGATATTTAAAGACGCGTATGATATATTAAACGCAAATTCTTTTAATATAGAAAAATTTAAAGATACGAATATAAAAGGCACGGTTGAATCAAATAATGACGGCATATTTTTTACTTCAATTCCGTATGATAAAGGTTGGAATTTAAAAATCGACGGTAAAAAAGTAGAAATAAATCCGCTGTCCGAAGCTGAAATAAACGATATAAATAAAGCTAAAAACGCCGATGACAAGAAAAAACCGGATTTGCGTCAGATAAAAAAAATAACTGACGGATTTATAACCGCTCCGATTTCAGGCGGCGGGACGCATACTATTGAATTATATTACGTGACAGACGGGCTTATTCCGGGAATTTTTATAACGCTTCTGAGCGTTGGAATTATTTTAGGTTTGGAATTTTTGTCAAAAAATAAAAATAAAAAGAAAGCATAAATATAGGGACGACCTGCGGTCGTCCGCCGAAATAAAATTAAAATCAATATGAGGTATAAATTAAAATGATGAATGATTATATAAAAATCGCGGATTTATTGTTTCCGGATGTTAAACTCAAACCTGAGGATTTAGAAAAAAAATACCCGCCGAGAAATCTGCCCGACGGAGCTTTTGTAACAAGATTTGCGCCGAGCCCGACAGGATTTTTGCATTTAGGCTGTTTATGGGCAACTTTGATTGACGAGCGTCTTGCCCATCAGAGCGGCGGCGTATTTTATCTGCGAATAGAGGACACCGACCAAAAACGCGAAGTCAAGGGAGCAATGAAAGGCATATTTGATTTTTTTGAAATATTTAATTTAAACCTTGACGAGGGATATACACAAGACGGCGACAAAGGCAATTACGGTCCGTATATCCAAAGTAAACGCAAAGAGATATATCATGTATTCGCAAAACAGTTGGTTTCAGAAGGGAAAGCTTATCCGTGCTTTTGCAACCCCGAAGAATTGGAAGAAATCAAAAAAAATCAAAAAGCCATGAAAGAAAACACAGGATATTACGGTAAATGGACGAAATGCCGCGACTTGACGTACAGCGAAATAGAAAGCAAAATCAAAAACGGTGATAAATTTATAATCAGGTTTAAATCATTCGGCGACGAAAAGAAAAGAATCGCGGTCAACGATTTAATTTTAGGCTTACTTGACCCGCCGGAAAATATACGGGACGAAATAGTTTTAAAATCCGACGGTTTGCCGACATATCATTTCGCGCATGTAATTGACGACCATTTAATGAAAACAACCCATGTTGTGAGAGGCGACGAATGGCTGGCGACTTTGCCTATTCATGTGCAAATGTTTGAGGCGTTCGGCTGGAAACTGCCGTATTATATGCATCATGCCGTATTATTAAAACAAGAGGAAAACAGCAAACGCAAACTCTCAAAACGTAAAGACCCTGAGCTTGCGCTCGATTATTACAGCGAAGTCGGGTATATCCCGGAGTGCCTGAAAGAATATATCATGACTTTGTTAAACTCTAATTACGAAGAATGGCGCATGGCAAATCCACAGGCTGACTTGAACGAGTTTAAATTCACAGTAGAAAAATTAAGCCCGTCGGGAGCTCTGTTTGACTTGAATAAATTAAACGACATAAGCAAAAATTATATCGCGGTTTTATCGACCGACGAAATATATAATCGCGTGAAAAACTGGGCTAAAAAATACGACAATGATTTTTATAAAATTTTAGACGAACGACAGCAATACGCGAAAGATATTTTATCAATAGGCAGGGGCGGGGAGAAGCCAAGAAAAGACATAACTTTTATGAGCGAAGTAAAAAATTACGTCAGTTATTTTTACGGCGAATTGTTTGCCCCGGATTATACAATGCCGGAATCTTTCGGTCAAAAACCGGAAATTAATAAAGTAATCATAAAAAATATCGCGAAAGATTATATAGATATATATGATTCAACTGACGACTCGATAATTTGGTTTGACAAAATAAAAGAATTAGCGGCAAAACACGGATTCGCTCCCGAAACTAAATTATACAAGAAAAATCCGCAGGACTATAAAGGCAGCGTCGGCGACGTCAGCATGATTTTACGCATTGCAGTCTGCGGACGGCAAAATTCTCCGGATATGTACGAAGTGTTTAAAATAATGGGAAAAGATATGATTTGTAATAGATTGCAACGGTTTACTGAGGAGTATAAATAAAAATAATTATGAACGAAGAAAGATTTACAGGCAAAGCAGATATTTACAAAAAATACAGACCGTCATACCCAAAAGAATTTATCGATTATTTATATTGTGAAGCAGGGCTTAATCAAGAAAGTATAATCGCTGATATTGGTTCGGGTACGGGGATTTTCAGCCGGCTTTTATTAGAACGCGGCAGTAAAGTATATTGCGTTGAGCCTAATGAAGATATGCGTCAAACTGCCGAACAGGATTTAACGGGATTTGAAAATTTTATTTCTGTCAACGCTAACGCGTCAGACACAAAACAGCAAGATAAAAGCGTAGATTTTGTGACGGCGGCGCAGGCGTTTCATTGGTTTGACAGGCAAGAGTTTAAATCGGAATGCCAGAGAATTTTGAAACCCGGCGGGAAAGTTATAATTGTTTTTAACGGTCCGGAAGATTGTGAGTTTATCAGAAAAAGAGACAGTATAACCGAAAAATATGCTTCTGATAAAAAAGGATTTCAACAGCGGGGTGAATCTGCAGGGGAATACGCTGATTTTTTCGCGGACGGTATTTTTGAAACTAAAACTTTCAGGAATGATTTGCAATATAATTTTGATAGTTATATCGGCAGGGAATTATCCCGGTCGTACACGCCTAAAGAAGAAACAAATCCGGAAAAATATCACGGATTAATAAAAGAATTAGGCGAACTTTTCGATGAGTATAGTATAAATGGAATTTTAAACTTCCCGCATTTTACGATAAGTTATGTCGGGAGAGTATAATAAAAAGGCTCCTTTTTCAAAGGAGCTGTCAGCGCAGCTGACTGAGGATTTTTACATGAAATCAAATTCTAATCCCCCGTCACGCTCCGCGTGCCACCCCCTTTGAAAAAGAGGGCTTTAGATCAAATCATTTACGGTGATCAATTAAAAGAAACGGGAGAAATAAAAAAATGAGTGAAAATAATAATATTACTGAAAATTTAGACGGTATGTCAAATTTTTTATATGATATAATAGCCAAAGATATTGCCGACGGCAAATATAAAGAAGTCTGCACGCGCTTTCCTCCGGAACCAAACGGGTATCTGCACATAGGAAGCGCGAAAGCTATAACTATAAATTATCTCGCCAAAAAGAAATTCGGCGGCAAATTTAATCTAAGATACGATGACACAAATCCAGCTAAAGAGGATGAAGAATTTGTCAGGTCAATATATAACGATATAGTATGGCTAAATGAATCTGAACCTGACAATGTTTGTTACGGCTCGGATTATTTTGATAAATGCTATGAATACGCGATAAAATTAATAAAAGACGGCAAAGCTTTTGTGTGCGATTTATCGGCTGACGAGATGACAGAATACAAAGGCGATTTTAATAATCCCGGAAAAGACAGCCCATATAAAAACAGAACAGTCGAAGAAAATTTAAATTTATTTGAACGCATGAAAAATGGAGAATTTCCTGACAAGTCAAAGACTTTACGGGCAAAAATAGACATGACGCACCCAAACATGAATATGCGCGACCCTGTAATATACAGAATAATGCACACGGAACATTACAGGCAAGGAAATAAATGGAATATTTATCCGATGTACGATTACGCTCACCCTATGCAGGACGCTATCGAGGGAATAACACATTCTATGTGTTCTCTCGAATTTGAGAACAACAGGCCTTTATATGATTGGTTTGTGAATAACGTCGGCATTGAGGAATCAAAAAAACCGCATCAGTATGAATTTGCGAAGATAAGAATAACCAATACGGTTTTAGGGAAACGCACTCTTATAAAAATGGTCGAGACAAAAGTCGTGGACGGCTGGGACGATCCAAGAATGCCTACGTTAAGCGCATTAAGACGCAGAGGCTTTACCCCGTCGGCGATACGCGATTTTGTATTAAAAGCCGGAGTTTCAAAAGTTTATAACAACGTTGATATAAAACTTCTTGAATTTTGCCAGAGAACTGAGTTAAACAAAACGGCAAAACGCAAAATTGCTATATTAGAGCCTATACCCTTAGTTATAACAAATTATCCGGAAAATAAAACAGAATATTTTGATGTTTCAAATAATCCCGAAGATGAAAATTCGGGAACAAGACAAGTTAAATTTTCAAAATATTTATATATCGACAAAAGCGATTTTGAAGAAATCCCGCCGCCTAAATTTTTCAGGCTTACGCCGGGCGGGGAAGTCAGGTTAATGGGAAGTTATGTGATAAAATGCGATAAAGTTATAAAAAATCCCGATGGCAGCATAAAAGAAATTTTATGTACTTACGATCCCGAAACCGGCGGCAAAAATCCACCTGACGGACGAAAAATCAAAGGCACGGTTCACTGGCTGTCTAAAAACAACGCCGGTAAAATAAATATAAATTTATTCGATTATTTATTTACGGCTGAAATCCCCGACGATGAAAATTTTTCTGATTCTTTGAATCCGAATTCAAAACTTGAATATAAAGATTGTTTAATTGAAAAAAGCGTTCTCGAACTTGACATGGGCGAAAGATTCCAGTTTGTCCGTATGGGGTATTTTTACAAAGACGGCAAATACGACAGAACATACAACAGAATCGTCACGCTCAAAGACAGTTATAAACCGTAGGTGATAATTATTGTAGGGAGGTGCGTATTTATAATATCACTTGTTATTCCCGTATATAACGAAGAAAAAATAATCAAAGATACGATTATATCTGTTAAAAATTATATGCAGGCAAATTTTGATGATTACGAAGTAATTTTTGTAAACGATGGAAGTAGTGATAATACGTTAAGTATTATAAACGAATTGTCAGACGATAATATAAAAGCCGTGACTTACGAACAAAATAAAGGCAAAGGCGGCGCGGTGAGGACAGGAATTTTTGAAGCAAAGGGAAATATAATTTTTTACACCGACTGCGATTTGGCGTATGGGCTTGACGTGATAAAACAAGGTTATGAAGTTTTTGAGGAAAACACAGACGCAGATATAGTAATAGGTTCAAGAAAAAAGCATAAAGACGGCTACGCCGGATATACTTTACTCAGAAAAAGCATGTCGCGCGTATTTATGTTTGTTCTAAAAACATACGGCGGGATAAAACAATCTGATTCGCAATCGGGAATAAAAGGATTCAGAAAAAACGCCGCGAAAAAAATATTTGATTTATGCGAATCTGAAAAATGGCGATGGGCTTTTGACGTTGAGGTTTTATTGCTCGCTCAAAAATTAAAATATAAAATTTATGAAATGCCCGTAAAAATAATAAATCACCGTGAATCAAAAGTAAATCCGGTGAAAGACAGTATAAGAGCGTTAAGAGATATAAGAAAAATAAAAAAGAGAGTGAAAAAATTAAAATTTGATTAAAATCAAATATAAAAAAGGTCCGCCCTTTTGGGCGGACTTTGGCATTTATTAAAAACTATGAGTCATCATACCATTTATTGCTCTTGCTATTTCCATTTTTACCGATGTATCGTCGTTTTCGTTTATTTTAATATTTGAAAGAATTTCGAGAGCTTCTAATTTTATTGCCGTTTCTGTAAGATTTTTAATTATTTCCGTCATTTTATTAAATATCTCAAAATCAAACTCTCCGGGAGCGGCTCCTTTATATTCCTCATTCCAACTGTCGATTTTTTGTTTTGCGTACTCGATTATCTCCGCGCTGTTTATTTTATTGCCTGTTGTTATGTTTGTTATAGAATCATTATCCATTATTTTATCCTCCAAAATTATTTTCGGCGGACACGCAAGGCATATTTTATTTTCGGTTTCATCTATGAAGCGTGCCCTGCCGTTTTTTACAAGCCCTCTGGCTCTTTTTATGTAAGTAGCTTCATATTCTTTTCCGGTTTCATCTACTACGCTTACGTTTTTTGTTATGGGTATCTCCCCCCTGCATAAAATAGATTTTTATGTGAACAGCAGTTTTTTATTATGGGTGCCGTCCCCTTAATTCACATATAAATTATATCATTTAAATATATATTTGTCAAGTATTTTATATATTAAATTTCGATTCGCAAAGTGAGAATAAAAGGCTCCTTTTGAAAGGAGCTGTCAGCGTAGCTGACTGAGGATTGACGGATTTTCGGTAATCCCCCGTCACTTCGTGACGCCCCCCTTTTGAGAAAGGGGGCTTTTGAATAGATTCCGTTGTTTTTTATACTATATTTATTTTATACTTCTCTAACCAATAATTTATCTGGATAAAATACGCGATAGTTTGCGGCGTTGTCATAAGCTGCCCATACCATGGAACAGAAGAATTTGATTTAATCAAATATTCAAGAGATTCTTTTTTTATAATTTTTAATAAAGGCGAAGACGGCTCGTTTATTATTTCCGTTAAGATTTTTGATACAGCATTTAAATATTCCGGGTTATGCGTTTTAGGATACGGGTTCTTTTTTCTCCATGAAACTTCGTCCGGAAGTAATCCGCGCATTGCATAACGCAGCAGTCCTTTTTCTGTATTATTATAATCTTTATATTCCCAAGGTATATTATACAAATATTCGACGATTCTGTAATCGCAATACGGCGCGCGTATTGTAAATTCACTATATGAACTCATTCTGTTCTGCCGTTCAAGTAAAGTCTGCATGAACCATTTTATATTAAGATTAACTAATTCTTTTATACGCTTCTCTTCCTGATTCGCAGTTTTTGAAACATCGGAATCATTTATGGCTTTATTATATTTTTCGCTTACGTAATTATTTAAACCGGGGAAATTAAAATCATCTTTAAAAAAAGTTTTTCTGAAGTCTGTTGACTGAGACCATGGGAACCCGTAATTGTCGCGTATTTCTTTATCTCTGTACCACGGATAGCCGCCGAATATTTCATCTGCGGATTCACCTGATAACGCGATATCAGCAAATTTTTTTATTTCTTTGCAAAATAATAAAAGCGAAGCGTCTACATCTGCCATACCGGGTAAATCCCGTGCGTCAACGGCTGCATATAAAGCATCTATAAGATTTTGCGTGTCTAAAATTATCTGATAATGTTCGAAATATTCGCTTTTTAAATAATCTTTCATGCGTTCGATATACTCGCCGTCACTGTTAGGCTGAAATTTATTTGCGCTGAAATATTTGAAATTGTCTTTATAATCAACTGAAAAAGAATATAATTTTTGCTTTTGTTCTTTAAAATATTTTGCGGTGACTGATGTGATCAAACTCGAATCAAGTCCTCCGGATAACATAGTACAGACTTTTTTATTTTTATCGGAAATAAATTGCCGCTCTATCGAATCAATAACAAGATAACGCACTTTTTCGGCAGTCTGCGCAAAATTATCAATATGTTCGCCGTCTTTCATATCCCAGTATTTATATTTTTTAAATTCGCCGTTTTCAAAAATTCCGAACGATGCCGGCTCAAGTTCAGATATATTTTTGAAAATCCCGTAACCCGGCGTTCTTCCGGGACCGATCAATATAATCTCAGCGATTGCCTGCGAATCTATTTCAGTCGGAATTTTAGAATTTTTCAATAAAGTTTTAATCTCAGAAGCACATATAAAATTATTATCTTGAATTGTATAAAAAAACGGTTTAACGCCTATTCTGTCGCGTGCGCAAAATAATTTGTTATTATTTTCTAAAATCGCAAACGCAAAAACCCCGTTGAATTTTTTTACGCATTCTTCTCTCCATTCCGTATATGAGTGTTTTATTATTTCAATATTTGAATTTTCGTTAAATTTATGCCCGGACAATTCAAGTTCATGTTTTAATTCTTTTAAATTATATAATTCCCCGTCAAATAAAATTATTTCATGCATATAATATATACTCCTGAATTTTATAAATAATATATATATTATGCTCAAAAATATAAATAAGTTCTGTTTTAATTTTAATACAATTTAAAATTAGATACCGAACTTAAAAACAACTCTTGCCGAAACCCAAAAGGCAGGATTTAGCGCGTTTGTTAAGTTTGATTGAGAGAGAAATTTACAAAAAAATAATCAGCCCCAATTACAAGGCAAGCTGATTATTTTTTTCGTATCTAAAAATATTTTGCTTATTGCTATTTCTTTTCTTTATTATTCTTCGGAATTAGCAATACAGGCATCGTAAATCTTATCGTATTGCCTCTGTACCGAAGATGCCCTTTTTTCATAAAAAGACGTAAGGTCTGTAGTTTTTTCATTCATCATAGTCGGCAGGATATAAAACATCTCATTGAAATTAGAAAACATCATTCCGAAATCATATACAATATTTCCGTATATTATATCAAGCATTTCTTCTGATTCTTTATCCCTTGCCACTTTGCGGCGAAGCAGATTGTCGAAAGTTGCCGGTATTATTAGTTCGTGCGCCTTTGCGCCCATATATTCCGTCACAGCTCCTACTCTTTCCGGATCGCTTACGTTTATGGGAACTGAAAATGTAAGCGATCCCCAACCTAATGATATATGCTTTTCCTGCTGCTCATCGAATTTAGGATATGGCAGGATTCCAAAATCAAATTCAATAGTGCGCAGTTCCATTGTATCTATTTGATCCGTAGTGAACAATACTCGTCCGCTTTTGAATTGAACCTGTGGCATGTCCCTTTCGGCGTATGAATACGTGTAAGACTGGGTGCCGACATGGATTAAATCGTAAAACGTTTCTACGATAGACTGCATTTTTTCCGTGTATACATCAAGAACATACCGTCCGTCGTCTTCTTTTCTCAATAAGTTCTGATCGCAGGAATACATTACGCTTGTAAGCTCCCAGTCGCACATTCCCGCGTAACCGTATAAATCGTCAAGCCCGAATTGTCCGTCGCCGGTCAGGTCTTTGGAAACCTTTTTTGCCATTTCAGTAAACTTAGTCCATGTCCATTTGCCGGATTTTACAAGTTCATAGGGGTTTTCCAAACCATAGTCCTTAATCAACTCCTTATTGAACAATATGAAAAGCGGCATTGTGGTTATGAAATCGTTTGCGGCAAACGGCAAATACCCGTTTATCGTAAAATCATCTATGAGACTCTGATTCCAGTATTTTTGGGAAAAATCTACGTTAGGCATTTTTTGCCAGTTGTATAAATAATTATTTGTCACCAATGAGGGAAGCCCGTTTATTTCAGGCGTAAGCGCCGCGTCAAACGAATTTATTCCGGCTCTGACTTCTTGGGATATCGCTTTTGCGCTGCCGTCCATACCTACATGCCTTACCGGTTGAATTTTCAAATTGAAAAATTCCTCGGTTTCGATTAAACACCTGTAAGTGGCGTCGTTCACAACGTCACCGTTCTCCGTTTCGGGGAATTTAGGGTCTCCCCATACATCGGCATATACAAAAGTAAACGTTTCCCCGTTGAAGTCAAATTGCTCGCCGCCGTACTGATAATCCGGATCAACCGTCGTTTCTTCGGGTATATCCTGAATTTCGGTGGGGGTTTGCGGATTATCTTTTTCGTAAACACTATTATCGTCGTTATCAGGTTGTGAGCAGGACGACTCTAACATTAAAAGAAGAAATATTAATACAAATAATATAACGCTGTTAATTTTTTTCATTTTATATATCCTCCAAATTTTATGTATCGACAGAAAAAACACAAAAAAATAATCAACCCCGATATGCAAATAGGTAAGCTGATTATTTTCTAATTAAATTGGTAAGCCTACCGCCTTTAAAACGTTGTGTACGAGATGGTGTAACAGCACTCTCCCGTTTGTTTATTGACAGACTTGATTATATATCGGCAACCCTATTATAGCATAGTTATTCAGGGTTGTCAAGAAAAACGCGAAATGTTTTTTGCGTTTTTCTTTTGCGTGAAAAATTTTAAATATTGGGAGAAATCAGTATATTCGAGTTTCGATTTTGGGTTCGCTTGCGGATATATGACAATGAAAAATTTACAATTTTAACGTTGATTGAACAGCTCGCATGTGGTAATCTTTTACTTATATAAACTCTATTGCCTCACGCCATAGAGTCTTTTATTTTTTTATGGAGCATACGGGAGTTGAACCCGTGACCTCTTGAATGCCATTCAAGCGCGCTACCAACTGCGCCAATACCCCGTATTTATATTAATATTATATCATAATTTTATAAAATGTCAAGATTATAAATGAAAAATATTAATCTTGACTATTTTATTTTTTAAATATATAATTATATTTAATTTAAATCAAAAGGGAAAATAAAAAATAAAATGAAAAAACAAATATATCTCGATTCAGCTTCGACAACAAAACCGTCAGATGAAGTTTTGGAATTTTTATCAGTTGCTATGAAAAATTCATACGGCAATCCGGATTCGATGCACGCTCTCGGACTTGACGCTGAAAAACAAGTCGAACATGCGCGAAATATAATCGCGTCGTCAATTAACGCAAAACCCGAAGAAATCATTTTTACATCATCAGGCACAGAAGCAAATAATCTTGCGATATTCGGCTCAGTCGAAGCGTTAAAACGCAGGGGAAATAAAATAATCACGACAAACGCCGAGCATCCGTCGGTTTATTTCCCTATGCTTGAACTCGAAAAAAAAGGTTTTGATATAATTTATTTATCGACAAAAGAGGGTAAAATAAATATAGATGAGTTTAAAAATTATATTGACGAAAAAGTTATTTTAATTTCTATTATGCTTGTAAACAACGAAACCGGCAGTATTTTTGACATTTCTGAAATTATAAAAACCGTTGAAAATTCCGGCTTTCGCGATAAATTATATATTCACTGCGACGCCGTTCAGGCATTTTGCAAAATTCCGATAGATTTAAATAAACTTAAAATTGATATGATGAGCATATCAGCTCATAAAATCCACGGAATAAAAGGCTGCGGGGCTTTGTTTTTACGCAAAAATAAAAGAATAATCCCGCAGATTTTCGGCGGCGGTCAGGAAAATAACCTGCGTTCTTCGACTTTAAACACGCCCGGAATTTTCGCGTTCGGAAAAGCTGTTGAAGAAGCAGCTAAAGATTTTCAAAAAAATCATGAATATATAAATAAACTTTACGATTATACTGTTATAAAAATAAAAGAAAAATGCCCGGAGATTATATTTAATCAACGGGCAGATATAAATAATATTTCAAAATATATATTGAGTTTAAGATTGCCAAAAATAAAAAGCGAAGTCATGTTAAATTATTTTTCGGGGCAGGGGATTTATATATCTTCAGGGTCTGCGTGTTCGGAAAAACATCAAAACTCAAAAGAATCAAAGCGCGTATTATTAAATTACGGGCTTGATAAAAACTCCGCCGATTTTACAATCAGGGTAAGTTTTTCAAAATATAATACTTTTGATGAAACAGAAGAATTTGTCAACACTTTATCTGATGGAATAAAAAAACTTATAGTTTCACAAATCAAGTTTTCTTAACGATAAATAAGATATTACCGAGCATATCAGGCATACAATCCCTATCAGTATAAATGCCGCTCCGACTTCGAGATGTTCTTTTATTATCCCGACTATAAACGGTCCGAAAAACATTCCGAAACTGTAAACCGCCTGAAAAATCCCCATAGCCGTTCCTCTCGCGTTTTCAGATATTTTCTTTATGCTTAGCCCCATCAATAACGGAAATGATATTCCTTTTCCGAATCCCGCTATTGTCTGGGTTATAACCAATAAATAATAATCTTTTATGAACGGAATCAGTATCGTACATGCGCCGAGTAAAAGCATACCGGTTAAAATTATATTATATTCTTTGAATTTTCCTGAAATAAATTTTCCCAAAATCAATGCTCCGAACGCGTTTGGCATATATGAAAAAACCATTAATATGCCGTTTTGAAAAGCGTTTATATTCAAAACATCTTTAGCGTAAGCGGGGGTAAACCCGAATATCGTGCTGAACGATATTAATTGAGATATCGCGCCGATTACAGAAACAATTATCAGAGTTTTATTTGATAAAATCTCATGGAGTTTATTAATTCCCATCCGGTGAGGGGGAGCATTCGACAGCGTGACATGGGGGCTTTTATTAATATTCTTTTTTAATTTATCCTTGTTTTCATATATCATAAACGCAAGAATAAAAGATACAAAACCGATTATTACGGCGAGTATAAACGCTGATTTATCTTTTAATACAGTAAAACTGACAAGCAAAGAACCGCAAATTATCCCGCCGAGCTGACCTGTGCTTCCGAAAAAATCAAGTATGCCGACAGCCTTGACGGTTTTGTCAGTTTCGTGATAACTCGAAAACAAAACCATAAAACTGACCCATGTCGAAGCCGCGATTCCCGCGCTTGCCCTTGCGAATAAAATAACATATATATTTTCAGATAAAAACAAAAACACAGCAGACAAAAAAGTAAATGTTATGCCTATAATTATAAATAATTTTCTTGTTCCCAATTTATCTGATAATATACCGAACGGAATTCTCAAAAGCATTTGGGTTAATCCGTAAGAGCCTATAATAATTCCAATCATTGTCGGCGAAAATTCAAGAGATTCCATGTACGGCGTAAAATTTGACTGATATGAATATATCGAAAACCACATGAAAAAAGCAGCCGCAAATATTATATATTTTCGTTTATTAGTTTTATTAATGCGCATATTGCTCAGCCAGTTTTATCAAATCATTTGCTTCGTCTATATTTTTTATCCCGTCAGTTATTATAATAAGCCCTTTATGCGAAAGATTTTTAAGCAAAAACGGGATTTCATCAGAATCCGGAGCCAACACAAGCCCTTTCCCGGCTTTCTGAATTTTATTAAAAACCCCGATAAAATTTGACATTTTAGGTTGTCCCGCGACATGCGTCCACTGTATGTTATCTAAATTTTTTACGGATAATAATATATCCAAGTGTCTTATCTGTTCCTGTCCGTCAAAATGATATGTGCTGTTATCGTAAAATTTTGTGCATTCCTCAAGCTCAGGTAAAACAAATCTTTCGTAATGCTTTGCTGAAATCATAACCGAAAAATCGCATTGCAACTGACCGTGTATTCCCCTCGACCATGTCTGCATCCAACTGTGGGAAGAACCGCCGTCGTTGCTTTTTTTTGTTATATCATAAAATTCTTTCTGCGTTTTTTTCCATACTTCAGTTATTTTATCACGCGCTTTTTCAACGAATTCAGGATTATCTATTAAATCAATCAGTAAATCGTCATTGCTTCTCAAATTAGCGAGAGCGTCTATAATACCGCAGTTATCGTTTCCTCCGACCATAAATAATCCATTCGAACGCTCGGCTAAATCCGAAGTAAAATTTTTATGTATATCAAATGCGTTTTCGTCATAAACAAGTTTATTTATATCCGGTTCATGTATTACAGGCTCAAACCATATAGTATCAGGCGCGTGTATTAATTTAGAGCCGAAATAACACGAATGAGCGGCAACTCCGAATCCGGGCATTACAGAGGGTATCGCTTCGGCTAAATAAATCGTATTTTTTATCCAATGTTCAGAACGCCGGAAAACAAAATCAACGTCTGTTCTCGATTCTTCAAGAGTATAATGTTCTTTAGGCAAAACCAGCGGCTCAGCCGGTTTGTTATTTTTAGGCAATTTTATCGACAAACAACACCTGTCAATATATTCTTTGTTCCAGAAAGCGTCCATACGCTTTTTTGTTTCTTCCCAGTTTTCTTTATATTTTATTATCATAAATAACTCCCTTAAAATATATTACGGCTATATTTCCAATATCATTTTAAAATGCGGGATATTTTCCTCTAAAAATTCATCGCCGACTACTTTAAATCCTAACTTCTTATACAATTCAACGACATAAGTCTGCGCATCAAGCGTAATTATATCAGCCTTTTTTAAAGAAACCGCCAAATTTATAAGGCTTTTACAAACAATCGTGGCGTATCCTTTTCGGCGATATTTTTTTAGAACGGCAACCCTGCCTATATGCGCGGTTTTATTCGTGAGATATAGCCGTCCGCAGGCGACGGGGATTTCATTTTCATATAATAAAACGTGATATGAAATTTTATCGTTATCGTCAAGTTCATTTTCCTGAGGTACACCCTGTTCTTCTACAAATACCGGAATTCTTATTTTCATAGCCTCTGAAAAATCGTCGCCGGGATATATTATATTAATTGACGTCATATATTTACCCCAATTTGAAATATTTATTGTAGGAGCGACCTTTGCGGTCGCCCTTGTAAAATTAATCTTTACTCTAAAACAATTCTGCTCTCTTCAAACGCGTCAATTTCCGATGTTCTAACTGGTTTTATTTTAAATGCGCACTTAAATTCTTTTTCGTTGAACCTGTATTGTTCAAATAATTCCGGTCCGCATGAATTTGACCCGATTCCGCTTTGTTTATAATCAATAGTGACAAAAGTCAGTTTTGACGGCTCAAGGCCGTAATTGTGCCTTGTTTCATCGAGCATTTTCGGCGAATAATGCTGCGCGTTAAACATAAATGTATTTGCGGTTGCCTCGCTTTCAAGCGAGAACAACAATCCATGCCCGGCATAATTTGCAACGGTTGCCCAGCGTGTTTCAAAATGCGAGCTGTTTTCCTGCGGGAATACATAAGGCTCAAAATTGTCCGATATATTATCGCCGAATAATCCTATTTTTGCAGCCCTGTGTTTGTCAAGATACGATTCCATCGGTCCGTAACCGAAATATTTCATCTTTTCGAAATTCTCAGGCATTTCAAATATTATCCCGAATCTCGGTAAAAACGTGTCGATTTTATCGCCGATTTTAGCTTTAATATCTATTATCAAATCGCCGCTTGCGTAAAAATTATACAAAACGTCAAGATAAATTATCGGAGCGGTTACAGGTGCGCCAAGCGATACAGAAGATTTTATCGTCAGCTTATAATCATCAGACGAAATAATTTCGCTTGAATAATGTTTCTGCGCAGCTTTGTCAAATCCAAGATTACGCCATTTCCATTGAATATTCCTGTCGTTATCGGTCGGGGCGCGCCATAAATTAAATTCTATAGGGGTTTCTATCATTTCTTTGCCGTTGTCATTAATCGAAATAATTTTGCCGTAATACGCGTCGTATGTATAAACAGTTTCGTCTGTAAAAACAGTTATATATCTGTCATAAGAAGTTTCATGTCTTAATTTTTTAGATTTTTTAATATCCGCGATTATATATTTATTCGCGTCGCTTTCTATATTTATCGGCAATTTAAACTGTTCTATACCGATTTCATGGCCTGCCTGCCAATACGGCGTGTTTTTGTTTGACTTGTAAGATATATTTAAAAAATATTCGCCGGGTTTGTCTAATTTTTTCACGGGTATATCTAATTCAAAAGATTTTTCTTCCTGCGGTTTAATATCAAGCGCGATTATTTTGCCGTCATAAATTATTTTACCGTCATGTTCGATGTTATATAATAAATTAATATCTGTCGTATCTGTAAAATATCTGTGGTTTTTCAATAAAATTATTATATTTTTAAATGTTTTGGAAATTACTAATGTCAAACGCACAGGTCTTATCACCTGCTTTAATTCAAGCAGTCCCGTATGCGGTCGCCTGTCGGGATAAACTAATCCGTCAACGCAAAAATTGCCGTCATTCGGGTAATCTCCGAAATCGCCGCCGTATGTAAATTTATTCGGCATATTTTTACTGTCTCTTAAAGCTACGCTGTGGTCTGTAAATTCCCAAACGCAGCCTCCGAAAAAATTATCGTATTTATAAATAATCTGCCAATAATCTTCAAGACAACCCGGACCGTTGCCCATTGCGTGGCTGTATTCGCACAACATAAACGGCTGCGTGTAATCTTTATTTTCAAGATATTGTACTATCTGGTCAGGATGCGGGTACATTCTGCTCTCTATGTCAACTGTATCGGTATGCTGTTTTTTATTTTTATCGTCTTTATACGCGCCCTCATAATGTATAAATCTCGAATTATCGCGCGAGCGTATATATTCCGTCATTTTTGTATGGTTTATGCCATGCGGAGTTTCATTGCCGAGAGACCACGCTATAATCGACGGACGGTTTTTATCTCTTTCAAACATGCGCTTAACTCTGTCAACATAAGAATTTTCCCAGTCAGAATCAAACGACGGTATTGTTTTTGTAGCCGTCCACATTCCGTGACCCTCTAAATCCGTTTCGTCTATGACATAAAATCCAAGTTTGTCGCATAATTCATAAAATCTTGGGTCGTTTGGGTAATGCGAAGTACGGACAGTATTGATATTATGCCGTTTCATGATATATAAATCTTCGAGAAAATGCTCGAACGGTGTAGCATGTCCCAAAATAGGGTGTGAATCATGACGGTTTACGCCTTTGATTTTAACTTTCTGCCCGTTTATATAAACTATATTGCCGATAATTTCAACTTTTCTAAAACCTACGTCCTGACATATAAACTCGCCGCCGCATTGCAGCAATAATTTATATAAAACCGGATTTTCATCGCTCCATAATTCTATTTCGCCTGCGTCGATTTCTATTTTATTAGTTTTATCAATAACTGACGAGCCTTCTTTTAGTATATTTTCTCCGCACGGAGATAATAATTTATACGCAATTTCGGTTTTATCAGTTGTTTTTAAGTCAACAGTTAATTTGCCTGTTTTAAAATCTTTTGATAATTCTGTTTTGATAAAAAAATCCGTAATTCTGACTTTTTCGCGCTTTAATAAATAAACTTCCCTAAAAATACCGGACATTCTCCACATATCCTGATCTTCGAGATATGTCCCGTCGCACCATTTCAAAACGAGAACCGCGATTTTATTTTCGCCTTTTTGAATAAAATCTGTGATATTGATTTCAGTCGTCATGTGCGAAACTTGAGAATAAGCCGCAAACTGCCCGTTTATCCAAACGTAAAAACAAGAATCAACACCCTCGAAATTTAAAAATATTTCGTTATTTTCAACAAAATCATCTTCAAGATAAAATTTTCTGCGATATAACCCGCAAGGATTATCGTCCGGCACAAACGGCGGGTCGTTAGGTATGGGATAATTCACGTTTGTATAATTAGGCACGTCGTAATTTTTATCGTAATCGTCTTTTCCTGTGACTGCGTTGCCGTCCATTTGCCAGTTCATCGGTACTTGTATAGTAGTATAATTAGGGTATTCTTCTAAATAATCATTTGTGACGTCGGCAACTGATGAAAAATAACAAAAATCCCAATCCCCGCAAAGAGTCTTGAAATTCTGTGATTTTCCCCTGATTGCCTGTTTTGCCCTGTATTCGCATGAATAGGGTATATAATACGCTCTGGGTTCTTCGCAATTATAATGCAAAACGTCAAGTTTTTTGTAATAATCCGGGAAAAAAGTTTTAAACATTAATTTAATCCTCCAGAAATTATTTATATATTTTAATTTATAATTTTATCCTAAATAATTTATAAAACTGTTAAGCGTAGTACTTCTGTTCATGCGTATACGCCGGATTTCAAATAAATTATATTCTGTATTATGCATACCTGAACTTGCGAGCAACCCGAACGAATAAAATTCTTTGGATTTTTCTATAACCGTATCGTTATAATGGCCGGCGGGATAAGCTATGGCAAGAACAGGGTTTCCTGTTATTTCTTCTATTTGTATTTTGGAATTTTCAAGTTCGTTTGTAAGTCTTGTCTCATTTGTGCTTATAATAGCTAAATCAGGGTGAGTCAGCGTATGGCTTTCAAATTTTACAAGCCCGGAATCGCTCATTTCGCGTATCATTTCCACAGTAAAATCTTCTGCGGCTATATTATTTATAGTTAAAAACAATGTTATTTTCGCGTTATATTTTTGCAGTATCGGATAAATTTCTGTATAATTAGCTTTATATCCGTCGTCAAACGTTATAAATACAGGTTTATCTATATTATTTAAATTATAATAATCGTCAAACGTACAGAATGTAAATCCGTTATCGGCAAGATATTGTATTTGCTTTTCAAATTCAGACGGTTTGACATATAACTCAGCCAAAGCGCCGGGATTATTTTCTGACGAAGTGTGATACATCAAAACAGGGAAGTTTTTAGAAATTAATTCAGTTTCAACAGGCCGGTAAATTACAGATTTTGTTGGTTCTCTTGTATCGTGCAATTCCTGTATATCTTCTGTATTTTTTTCTGTCTCCTGTATATTATTAAAAGTTTCAAGTTCAATTTCAATTTCAGGTTCAGTTTCTTTTAGTTCTTCTGTCGTTTCTGTTATTTTTGTTTCTGCTCCAGGAGCTTTTGTTGCTATTGGTTCTTTTTTAGAATCATTTTTAATTTTATTTTCCGTTTCTTTATTAATGTTTTCCGTGATTTTTGTGTTTTCAATATTTTCAATATTTTCAGTAATTTCTGTTGTTTCATTATTTTTTGTTATTTCCGCAGTTTCTTCAATTTCATCGTCGTTAATTATTAAATTATCCATTGGTATCATAGGCGTATCGATTTCGTAAAAAACTTCTTCTGCTTCCGGAATTTCGGTAAAATCCGAAATTCCAGTAATTTTGTTTGTCGTAATTAAAATATAAAGTTCAAACATTATCAGTACAGAGCATAAAGATAAACAACCGATTTTTGCGATTTTTATAAATTTCTTCATAAACTTATCTAAATTATTCCTTTACTTTTTTGTTATTATTATTTTAGAATATTCTGATAAAGCCGATAAAACCGATAAAAATGAATTGTTAATTTATATAATATTATAAAAACTGCTGTCAATCCGTAAGCCGAGTTCTGTCTTGAACAATCATCTATCTTGACTTCCGGTTGCCCGTAAGTTCTTTGCCGCTTCATGCGAAAAAACGGGGCGTGTCCCGTAAATTTTACGCGTTTTTCAACGTTTCGTCTTACATCGGCGTTGCTTCAGATAGGGTTTACACAATTGGTCCGCAGAACAAAAATAAATAAATTCTGCGGATATTAGCGCAGGGTTGCCGCTGCGCCGGTGAGCTCTTACCTCGCCTTTTCATCCTTACCCTTGCGGGCGGTAATTTTCTGTTGCACTTTCCCTAAAGTTGCCTTCGGCGGACGTTATCCGTTATCTATTGCCCCAAAAGCTCGGACTTTCCTCACCCGGAGTTTTTCACTCCTGTGCGATTGTTTGTATTGGCAGCAGTTTTAATATATAATATTATAAATCATTTTCAACGTTTTGTCAAAAGTATTTTTATATTTTTTGCAAAAATTATAAAAATATTTATAATTTTGCACTATATTTAAAATTATTATTGTAATTTTTTTCTTTTTTAATTATAATTATAGTATAAAATAAATTTTATATTATCAAAATAGGGAGATTTTTTATTGATGATCGGCGATTACAGGAATATAAAGACGTTGAAAGAATTTAAAGATTTTATAAAAAACAAAAGCGTTGCTGTTGTGGGAATAGCGGTAAGCAATATTGCGCTGATTGATTTTTTATGCAAATGCGGAGTTGAAAAAATAACGGCAAGGGATAAAAAAGATATTTTCGCGGACGGAAAAATTCCGGAATTAGAAGATTTGGGTAAAAAAATCAAAATAAATTATATTTTAGGCGATAATTATTTAGAAGATTTAAACGAAGATATAATTTTTAAAACGCCTGCAATAAGACGGGATTTACCGCAAATTATTAACGCTTTAAATAATAATAGTATAATAACAAGCGAAATAGAATTATTTTTTATGCTTTGTCCGGCAAAAACAATCGCGATTACAGGCAGTGAAGGTAAAACTACTACTACGACAATAATCGGGGAAATTTTAAAAAAAGCCGGAAAAAAAGTTTATGTGGGAGGAAATATCGGTACGCCGTTATTAAATCAAATAGAAAATATAAAAGAAGAAGATTACGCAGTTCTTGAAGTTTCGTCTTTTCAGCTTTTTGATTTGGATAATAATAATTTTAAACCCGATTACGCAATTATAACAAACATAACCCCAAATCATTTAGATTGGCACAAAGACATGCAAGAATATATAAACGCGAAAAAAATCATATTTAAAAATCAAAAAGAACCAGATAAGCTTATTTTAGATTTCGATAACGATTTAACGCGAATTGTAGGGCGCGACGATCCCGACGCGCCGCGAAAATTTTTCTTTTCGGAAAATAAATTGCCGGACGAATACAAAAACGGAATTTATTGCGACGGTGAGTTTATTTTAATGCGCGAAAATGGTGCGGAAAATAAAATCATGGATAAAAGCGGTATTTTAATAAAAGGCGAACATAATGTATTAAATTTTATGGCGGCAATAGGCGTTACGCATGATATTGTAAATACAGAAGCGATAATAAATGTAGCGAAAATATTTAAAGGAGTTGCAAACAGGATAGAATTTGTACGGGAATTTGACGGAGTGTCTTATTATAATTCATCTGCGGATTCTACGCCAACCCGGACAATTTCGGCTTTAAATAATTTTAATTATTTAGGCGAAGATAAAAAAATAATCGTGATACTCGGTGGTTACGATAAAAAAATTCCGTTTGATTCACTTGCGCCTGTTGTGCATAAAAAAGCCAAAGCAGCGGTTTTATACGGCGAAACGAAAAATATAATCAAAAAATGTTTAGACGATTATAAAAATAACTATGTAGGGGACGGCGTCCTCGACGTCCCGCACATACAAATCGCGGATAATTTCGAGTCAGCCGTAGAAACTGCGAAAAAACTCGCAAATCCCGGCGATATTGTTTTGTTATCTCCGGCTTGCGCTTCGTTTGATTGCTTTAAAAATTTTGAGGAGCGCGGGAACAGGTTTATAGAATTGGTGAAAGGATTTTAAAATATAAAAATGAAAAATAAAATAATATTAATCGGTGGATATTGCGCGGCAGGCAAATCAACATTCGCACGCAAATTATCGCGGGAATTAAATATACCGTATTTCGAGCAGGATACGATAGACGAGACGATTTGTGACGGTTTCGGGCGTGAAAGCAACGTATATAAAATGGGAAGCGAAAATGTAGCGTATGACATTATATTACATATAGCCGAACGGTTTATGCAAACCGGGAAACCGTGTATTCTTGAAAGCGTTTTTGGTTTAGAAAGAATAAGCGAAATAAAAAAATTATTTGTAAAATATAATTATGAATGTCTTTTATTTGTATTCAATGGCGACCCTGAAGTTATGTTTGACCGGTATGTTGAGCGTGACAAAAGCGGCGAGCGTCATTGGATTCATAACCCGGCTCACAAAGATTGGTTTATAAATGAAATGCCGAAAGATAAACTTGAGGAAGCGGAAGTCGAGGAAAAAATCGTTGTAGATACAACGTCGTTTGAAAAAGTGAACTATAATGAATTGTTTGCCGCTGCAAAAAAATTTATTGAGGAGTAAAATATAAATATGGAAATAAAAAAATTGCTTGAAAAATTTTCGCATATCGTATCGCCGTCAGGGTATGAATACATGGCTGAACCGGATATAACAAAAATTATCAACGATGATTTTAAAGGAGTTTTCGATGAAGTTTATTTTGATAAATTCGGCAGTTGCCATTTAATTAAAAAAGCCGCGCCGGAAATTGAAAATCAGAAAAAAATAATGTTTGACGCGCATATTGATCAAATCGGCTTAATAGTTTCCGAAATATTGGACGGCGGATTTTTGAGGGTTAATTCTCTCGGCGGGCTTGATTTAAATATATTGCCCGCGTCTGAATTTTTTGTTTATACTTACGATGAAAATAACGAGCCGTTTATTTTCGCGAATAATCCGGAAAGAAAAATTCCCGCGATTGCAGTGAGCGTTCCGCCGCATTTGAAAAAAACATATGATTCTTCAAATAATTTGCCGAAACTTGAAGATATTTATCTTGATACCGGATATGATTCAAAAGAAGAACTTGAAAAAATAATAAAAATCGGGTCTCCTGTGACTTTTAAGCAAAATTTTACGAATCTCGAAAATAATCTTGTTTCATGCGCCGGAATGGACGACAAATTATGCGCCGCGGTTTTAATGCTTGCGGCAAAATCAATAAAAAATCCCGATATGATTAATGCCGAAATTCACATTGTTTTAAGCGTCAGCGAAGAAACAAAACAATTCGGAGCGGCGACGGCGGCTTTTGAAATACAACCGGATTTTGCAATAGTTTTAGACGTCGGTTTATCGCGCGATCCCGGAGTTGACGCGTCCGAAGCGTTTGAAATAAGCAAAGGCGCGGGAATATCATATTCTGCTGAAACTAATATTAAACTGACAAAAAATATTATAACTCTTGCAAAAGACAAAAAAATCCCCGTGCAGATAATCGCCGAACCGACAGGCACCGGAACAAACGCCGAAAGTATTCAGATAACAGGAGAGGGGATTCCGTGCGTTTTGATTTCTGTGCCATTAAAAAATATGCATACATTCAACGAGATTTGTTCAATAAAAGATATTGGAGCAACGGTTGAACTTGTTCGTGAAATTATGGAAAACGGAGGGACAGTTAATGATTAATATAAATTTGCTTGAAAAATTATGCCTCGCATTCGGACCGAGCGGAAACGAGGACGAAGTCAGGGATATAATAATAAACGAAATAAAAGATTATGCTGATAATTATTATACAGACAAAGTCGGGAATTTGATAGCTTATAAAAAAGGCGAAAAAATACCTGAAAAAAAGCGGCTTTTTGCCGCTCACATGGACGAAGTCGGATTTATGATTACGTCTGTCGGAGACGACGGATATTTAAAATTCAAGAACTTGGGCAGTATCGAGAGTACAGTTATATTGGGTAAACAGGCGACAGTTGGCGAAAAAAGATTTGCGGCTGTATTCGGGGGGAAACCGGTTCATTCGTTAAAAAAAGAAGATAAAAATAAAATTCGTCCTGCCGATGATATTTATTTAGATATAGGCGTAATCAAAGAAGATAAAAAAAACAAAAAAGACGATTCAAAAATTTCAAAGCCTGTAGAAATCGGTGAATTCGCAGTTTTTAAATCTGATTTTGTAAAATTCGGGCAAAATAAAATAAAATGCAAATCGATTGACGACCGTTTCGGCTGTTATATTTTGATAGAAATGATAAAATCAAAATTATTATACGACAGTTATTTCGCGTTTACGATTTGCGAAGAAATAGGCTTGCGGGGCGCGAAAACTGCGGGGAATATAATACAGCCGGACATAGCCGTAATATTTGAGGCGACGACGGCAGGGGATATATATGATAAAACCGAAAAAAACAAAATATGCTCTCTCGGAAGCGGCGCGGTTGTATCACTCATGGACAATACCGCGATATATGATAAAAAACTTATAAATCTCGCGCTTGATACAGCTAAAAAAAATAATATCAAAATTCAGATAAAACAGGCAGTCGCCGGAGGAAACGAATCGGGAGCGTATCAAAAATCCGGCAAAGGCGTGGGAGTTCTCGCAATTTCCCTGCCTACGAGATATATACACTCCCCGTCATGCATCGCTGATTTGACCGATATGCAGGAATGTTTGAAATTGGCGTTTGAGATTGAAAAAATTCTCTGATTATAAATATAATATAAAAAAACAGGACGGATATTTAATCCGTCCTTAAATAATTTATTTTATTGTTTTATTTAACTATTTTTTCAAAAGTCATGTATTCTATTTCTACGTCTCCTTCTTGTTCCAGATAATCAAATCTCAATTGTTTTATTGTTCCCTCCCAGACATCGCAATCGGATGTGTCAAATTCGAGTATTTCCCAGTCTTCTCCGTCGCTGAACCAATATTCGTTTTTTATTGACTGCGGTTCGCTCCATGCAGTATCTTTGTTTGTTATAAAAAATAACTGACAACGGTACCCGTCGGAATTATTTTTTATCTTGAATTTTATATAGTCGATTTCAGACGCGTCTATGCCGATATTTGCGTTTACCGACATTACAAACGGGTCGCCGCCTGTCGATTCCATTTTTAAAATACCGTCCTCGACTCTTAAATTTTTTGTCTGGCTTGATGTTTTAAACATTTTTTCTTCTGGAGTGAATGTCCATTTTAATATTTCTTCTGTTATTATCGGGGGTTTTTCAGTTGTAGTCGGCGCTGGCGTGGGTTCGGGAGTCGGATCCGGAGTAGTTGCTTCGGTTTCTGTTTCGCCGATAGTTTCCTGTCCAACGCCGGAATTTTTGCTTTCGTTTTCTTTTTCGGCGCACGCTTGTAAAAATAATACTCCGCAAATTAAAGCAATAATCAAAAGAAAAATAATAAGCCGTTTGATAATATTTAAATTTTTCATAATTAAAATTCCGTCTTTCTGTAATTTTAATTTTTATTTCGCGCTCTCTTGTATTGCGACAGCAACTGCGACAGTCGCGCCGACCATCGGATTATTTCCCATTCCGATAAGTCCCATCATTTCAACGTGCGCCGGAACGGACGACGAACCCGCAAACTGCGCGTCGCCGTGCATACGTCCCATAGAATCCGTCAGTCCGTAAGAAGCCGGGCCTGCCGCCATATTATCCGGGTGAAGCGTTCTTCCCGTACCGCCGCCGGAAGCGACCGAAAAATATTTTTTATTATTTTCCGTCGCCCATTTTTTATATGTCCCTGCGACTAAATGCTGGAATCTTGTCGGATTTGTCGAGTTACCTGTGATAGATACATCGACTTTTTCTTTTTTCATGATAGCAACGCCTTCAAGAACGTCGTTTACCCCGTAAGCTCTTACTTTTGAATTTGCACCGCTTGAAAAAGCTTTTTCTTCGACGATTTTTAGTTCGTTTGTATAAAAATCATAATCTGTCTCTACATAAGTGAATCCGTTCACTCGCGAAATTATATATGCCGCGTCTTTACCCAATCCGTTTAATATAACCTTTAACGGTTCTTTTCGGACTATATTCGCTGATTTAGCTATTCCGATTGCACCCTCAGCCGCCGCGAATGATTCGTGACCCGCAAGAAAACAAAAACATTTTGTTTCTTCTTTTAAAAGCATAGCCGCAAGATTGCCGTGCCCGATACCGACTTCACGGCTTTCCGCTACAGAACCGGGAATACAAAATGCCTGCAATCCTATGCCGATTGCCGCAGCCGCGTCAGCGGCATTTGTTTTGCCTGATTTTATAGCGATTGCGCAGCCCAGAGTATATGCCCAGACTGCGTTGTCAAACGCTATAGGCTGAACTCCCCTGACTATTTTATCAACGTCGATTCCTTTTGACAAAATAAATTCTTTCACTTCATCAAGCGAAGAAAAACCATATTCTTTCAGACATTTTTCTATTTTATTTATTCTTCTTTCGTAACCTTCAAATTTTACTGTATTTGTACTCATTCTTATTACTCCTTTCTCGGGTCGATATATTTGACCGCACCGTTTTCTTTATCGTATCTGCCGTATTGACTAATATTTTTTTCGTATGCTTCTCTGGGATCAACGCCATTTCTGATCGCTTCCATCATTTTTCCCAAATGCACGAATTTATAACCTATAATTTCGTCGTTTGCGTCAAGCGCGAGAGATAAAATATACCCCTCAGTCATTTCTAAATATCTTACACCCTTAGCGTTTGTCGCGAAAATCGTGCCGACCGATGAGCGCAGCCCTTTTCCCAAATCTTCAAGAGACGCGCCTATCGGCAGACCGCCCTCTGAAAAAGCACTCTGCGAACGCCCGTAAGCCAGTTGCTTGAATATTTCTCGCATCGCTACGTTTATCGCGTCGCATACCAAATCTGTGTTTAAAGCTTCGAGTAAAGTTTTCCCCTGTAAAATCTCAGCCGCCATAGCCGCAGAATGAGTCATACCCGTACAGCCGAGAGTTTCTACAAGAGCTTCTTCTATTATACCGTTTTTGACATTAAGCGTGAGTTTACATGCGCCTTGCTGAGGGGCGCACCAGCCGACCCCGTGCGAAAATCCTGAAATATCTTTTATTTCATAAGCTTTGACCCATTTGCCCTCTTCGGGAATCGGAGCGGGCCCGTGTTTCGGCCCTTTTGCAACCGAACACATATTTTCTACTTCGTGTGAAAATTCACTCATTTCTTAAAACAACTCCTTTATTATTTTAATTATTTAAATAATATTCGTTAAATTTATTTATTGATTTTTGAAAAACTGGTTGATTTTTTTCGTAAAACGAAACCATGTTTTCATATTGGGCTTGCGGATAGCAGGCATACCGGAACAAATGGAGTATATCGCCCATGTTCTTGTAATATATCATAACCGGCTGGAATTCGAGTCCGGTTTTCAAAATATCAAGAACTCTAAGCGATTCTTCGTCGCGGCTGTATTTGTCTTTGAGCGTGCTGTTAAAATATGCGGGAGTCGTCGTCCGGTAACCTTCGGACGCAAGAGCTTCCATAACGGCTCCTATCATGTCGTAGCGTTCCGGCGACGCTGTGACGGGAACGCTCACCAAAGAATAGTTCGCATGAGATGTAGTATGATATTCTTCCTGATATTCATCCCATTTCGGTACGGTCAGAATGCCGTAATCGTCTTCCATTGCGCGGAAGTAATTTGAAAATCTGACCAAACCGCCGAAAAATAATATTCTGCCCTCCGTGAAAAATCTAACGTCGTTTTCATAATTGACGGTTTCGCCTTTGTTTGAAATCGCCTGCGGCAAACCATCTTCGCTCATTGAAAAGTCTCGGAGCTTTTCGTATGCCCGATAAAATTTTTCGCCCAAAGCCAAACTCAGCGAACCGTCCGAACCGGTGTTGGTTATCGGGATTTCAAAAGCCGAAAAATATACGTCGTAATAATCGGACATAGTAACTCCGAACAAATCTTCAGAATCGACTATTCCGTTGCCGTTGAGGTCTTTGTATGTGTTTTTTGCGGCTTCCACATATTTGTCAAACGTCCATTTTCCGGAAAAAACCAAATCATATAAACCCGATATATCGTAATTAGCGGCTAAAGTTTTGTTAAAAAATATACAGTTCATATATCCCAGCACAGAGGGCGTAATATCTCCGGTTACAAAATATGTTTTGCCGTTTATCGTAACGTCTTTCATAATTGTGTCAGGCCACCACGGCATATTATAATCGATATACGGAAACTGGGCAAGATTAATATAAATGCCTTCAAGTCCGTGAGCCGCGACGTCATAAGCGTTGGCGAAAAGCAAGTCAAAAGCGTCGTCGCCGGCTTTTACCGATTTATAAGCGTTTTGGTACGATGTGGTAGTCATGGTTTTTTCGATATTAATATTCAACCGGTCTTCAACTGCCAGTTCGCGCGTGTACATCGCGTCATTAAATACTTCTCCGTTCATTGCTTCAACGAATTCCCATTCGGTGTCATAAAAAACATTATCGACTTCTCTTCCCCAAATTCTGAATGTTTCTCCTTTGTAATCCAAATCGGACGGCAGATTATCCATGACATAAACGCGGTCAGCCACGCTTTCTTCTGAGCTTTCGTTTGTAGTATCAGTTTCAGTCGCTTTTTGCACATCAGTTTCGGCTGTTTTTTGCGAACACGAAAACAACGGCAAACATATCAGATTCAATATAACTGAATAAATCAATAAAAATAAAATAAATTTTTTCATAAATTTTTTCCTTTAAAACAATTAATAAAAACTTTTATGTCATACATTATAGATTTTTACTAAACAATAATTTCACCCTCTATATTACCGTTTGCCCCGCAGGCGTTTGCTTCATCTGTGTCAATATGCATATACGGCATAAAAGAATCTCGAATCCTGATTACAACATCGCCGAATATAATCGATCTGCCGGTATTTTCTATTTTTATCTGCACTATCTGTTTATCTTTTACACCAAATTTTTCCGCGTCCTGCGTTCTTAAATGCACATGGCGTTTCGCAACGATAACTCCCTCGGTTAATTCTAATTCACCTGCAGGGCCTATAAGTTTACACGCGCCGCTTCCGGCAACGTCTCCTGATTCTCTTATTGGCGCGTTTAGTCCTAAAGTCCTCGTATCTGTGAGTGAAACTTCAACTTGGGTTGCTTTTCTTGCCGGCCCTAAAATAATCACGTTTTTTATTTCTTTTTTAGGCCCGATTATATCAACCCTTTCTTCACATGCAAATTCCCCCGGTTGTGAAAGTTCTTTTTTTAACGTGAGTTTATGCCCCTCGCCGAATAAAACGGCAATATCTTTCTCATTCAAATGCACATGTCTTGCAGATGTTTCAACAGTTATTGTATTCATTTATTTATATACTCCTTTGTTTAATAATAAATATTTTATATTTATTATTTTACTACAAGTAATAATTTAAATAAACAAATTAAATGTAAATATTCTATTTAAATTTTACCAGTCTTGCGTTTTATCAAGCCATTCGTCAAACATTCCGGATTTATCAAGCCATTTTATATATTGCTCATGCGAAAACGGAGGGTGTCCCGATAAATAATGATTTTTCCCGTTGATATTATTATTTTCAATATGCCATTCTATTACTAAAAATCTTTTTTGACCGTGTACAAACGGGATATTTCCGGCGATTATATTGCTGTTTTCGCTAACAATAATATTTCCCGATTTCAAAATTTCGGACGTGTCTATATCAATTATTTTAAAATTAACGGATTGCGGCGATAAATAATCATTGACGATAACTATTTCCTGTTTCCAGTTGTCAGGTTCACGCAGTATAACCGTTAATTGCTCCTGTGAATTTTTTATAAAATAATAAGCAAGTTTTTTATCAAAATAATAATCTACGATTGCGTCTGAAAACTGAGGCCAGCCGTCCATAAGATTCCACCACAAAATTCCCGAACGCCGCCATTTATTGCCTCTGAATAATTCAATAAAAAACTTTTTGGCTTCAGCCTGCACAATCTGGCTTGCCAAAACAAAATCTTTTAAATTTTCGGGAGATTTATCAAATACTTCCGCGATTTGATTTAACATCAACTGGATTCTGTAATCATATAAATGCAATTCAGGAACAGGCGATGTGCTGTGTAAAAGCCATTGTTCGTCCTTTGCGATTTTATCTGCGCCGGTCCATAAATTTTCGGGTGAAATAAATTTTTTTATACTCTTAACCGACGGGCATCCGTGATAGCCTATTTCGCTTACAAAATGACATATAGAATTTATATAAAACAGGCTTTTATAATAATCCCTCGGCCCCCACAAATGTTTTTCGGAAGCGTATTCCGTTCCGGTTTTTATTACATTTTCGTCAAAATACGGCGAGCTTGCGATATACGGACGAGAACCGTCATATGTCTTTACTGCTTCGGGTAATATTTCCCGCGTTAATTTATTTTTGTTCGGATCGCCGAGATTATTCCATAAATATGCTTCGTCGCATTCGTTATCGCCCGACCATAAAGCTACGCAGGCGTGATTTCTCAGGCGTTTTATAACTGTAATCGCTTCTTCTCTAACTACCTGACAAAATGCGTTATCCTGAGGATAAACAGCGCACGCAAACGCAAAATCCTGCCATATTAAAAAACCTTTTTCATCGCATATTTCATAAAATAAATCATCTTCGTAAACATTTCCGCCCCAGCAGCGGAGCATATTGCAGTTTAAATCCTCCGCCATTTCAAGAATTGCGGGTATTCTCTCTCTATCGCGCGAATGAAAAGCGTCGGCAGGAACCCAGTTTGAACCTTTCATAAATATTTTAATATTATTTATAATAAATTCAAACGCGCCACTGCCAAACTGATCTGTCGTTGAAGTTCTGTTTAATTTAACAGTCCTTACGCCGTATTTTAATTTATATTCGTCGATAATTACGCCGTTTTTCTTTAAATAAATTTCGGTTTCGTATAAATTTTGTTCGCCGCTCCCTTTTGAAAACCATAATTTCGGATTGTTGATATTAAACCGTTTTTTTATATTTTGAAAATATATATCGTAATCTAAATCAACAATAGAATCTCCGCAGGTCATTTTTAATCCGACCGTATATTTATCTGTTTTGTTATTATTTAATTTCAGATTGCAGTTAAAAATTATTTCCGCGTTATTTGAATTAACACTACTTGTATTCAAAAATATTTCATCTATTCTTTCTTCCGGTAAATATTCTATATAAACCGGACGCCATATTCCCGACGATAAAAACCTCGGCATTATATCCCAGCCATACATGTGCGGAGCTTTGCGAACATACAGCGATTCCGTATTTGCGCCCATCGCGGCAACACTTGGCGGATATTCGTAATATTTCGCCATTTCTATCGCGGGCTTTATATATACAAGAATTTCATTGTCTTTTTCTTTTAATAAATTATATTCTGTATTATTTGGTATATAAAATTTATGTTCTATAAGCATATTAGATGAAATTATCGCGCAATATCCGTTTATATAAACATCGGCAAAACAATCAAGCCCTTCAAAAATTAATACAGGATTTGCGTTTTCGGTTTTAATCTCAGGCAAATCAAATTTTCGGTAATAATAAACGCCGCAATTTTCCGTCATTTCCCTGATTTTTACCGGATTCATGCCATAAAACGGTTCGCCGCATAATTTATTTTTATATAAATCAAGCTCAAAATTTCCCGGAACTTTACAGTGATATGATTTTAATCCGGCGTTTTTCAATTCATTAATAGCTTTATGATTTTTATCGTTTTTATAATCGACAAAAGAAAATTCCCAATCTCCGCATAAATCTATTTTAACGTGTTTATTTTGCGTTTTCATAATATTTCACTCCTGATTTGATTTTTGTATAATTGTTTTAATTTATTTTACTATATTTTTATATAAAATATTTGACAATAATATTAATTTGTTATAAAATAAAATTAAAATATAACAGGAGTATAAAAAATGTGGGAAAAATATATAAATAATCCCGTTTTTGGGAATAAACAAATGGGGACTTGTTTTGACGCGTTTGTTTTGCCCGGACAAAATTGCGGAAGCAGATATAAAATGTATTTTTCATGGCGGCCGAAAAAATCAATCGCTGTGACTTTAAGCAATGACGGGATAAATTGGAGCGAACCGGAAATTGTTCTTGAACCCGATATAACCACAGGCTGGGAAGACGATATAAACAGGTGCGGCGTAATCGAAAAAGATAATAAAATATATATGTGGTACACCGGGCAGGCTCACGGAAACAGTTGGATAGGTTATTCTGAATTTGATATAATAAACGGGAAAACAAATCTTGCATACAGAAATCCGGAACCTGTTATTATTCCGGAGCAGCCGTGGGAAAATATGTCTGTTATGAATCCGTGCGTATTGTGGAACGAAGAACAAAAAATATATCAGATGTGGTATTCGGCAGGGGAAACTTATGAGCCTAACGTGATATGTTACGCGATAAGCATTGACAGAATAAACTGGCGTAAACACAGGGCAAACCCGGTTTTTACGAGAGATACAAATAATATTTACGAACAAAACAGGATAGGCGGTTGTCAGGTAATAAAATATAAAAACGGCTATCTTATGTTTTATATAGGGTATGAAGATATAGATACCGCGAGAATCTGCAGAGCATGGTCGCCCGATGGAATAGCACGCTGGAAGCGTTTTGAATCAAATCCGATAATTTCATCAGATAAAAATAAATGGGACGGCGACGCGTGTTATAAACCGAGCGTGGTTTACGAAAAAGATAAAAACCGTTGGTTATTGTGGTATAACGGAAGAAAAGCAAATGAAGAATATATAGGCCTTGCAATTTATAAAGGCGAAAATTTAGAAGTCTAATATAAATTATAAATTTTATTTAATAAAAAGGAGATATAGTTTCATGAAAAAAATATGTTTATTACTGGCATTTATTTTGTTTTTGAGTTTATTATTAATATCTTGCGGAGGGAATACAGAAGAAAATAAAAACATTACTCCAAAAGAAGCACAGGATATAAACGCGAACAACGAAATTGTGTTGGACGAAGAAACAGAACCCGTAACGGAAAAATTATTGCCCAATGTCCCGGACGATAAAGATTTCGACGGTTATGAATTTATGATACTCGGAAACAGTACTGCTTATAATACATACTGGTATTCAAAAGATTTATATGTAGAAGATGAAAACGGAGACGCTATTAATGACGCGGTATATTACAGAAACAGGGCAATCGAAGAAAAATATAATATAAAAATTAACGCCAAACTTTCCGGAAGCCAGTATAACGACGCAAAAAAGAGTATAAATTCCGGAGACGGAACATACGACGTTTTTTCCGTGCCGCTTCAGGGAGCGACGGCTATGCTGGCTCAGGACGGCTCGTTATTAGATCTGAAAAAAGTGCCGTATATAGATTTGGATAAACCGTGGTGGGACCAGAGGGCAAACGAGCAATTATCGATAGGTCATAAATTAATGTTTACGATAAGCGATTTATTGATTATCGACAAAGACGCTTTGTTTATATTTTTGTTTAATAAAGACGTTATACAGGAACAGGGTTTGGAAGATCCGTATAAGCTTGTACGCGACGGCAAATGGACTATAGATAAAATGTGGGATATGGCAAAAGATATGCCGAAAGACGTGAACGGCGACGGGAAAATGGATGATTTGGACGCTTACAGAATGCTTACCGCCGCTCACACTATACACGGAAACGTAGTCGGCTCCGGCCATTTTGTTATTACAAAAGACGCAGACGACATGCCTGTCTTGAATATCACAGACCCTATGATACAGGCTTCGTATGAAAAATGGCTGAATATGATGCTTGACCGTAACAGTACGTGGGTCGCTCAGGACTGGGATTCAAGACATACTGATATTTGGATGTATCAGCTTGAAGTATTAAGCGAAAAAAGGGGATTATGGCTATATGCGGGAATGGACAGGGTGACTACTCTGAGAACTTTCGATTTTAATTTCGGTATATTGCCAAACCCGAAATTCGACGAAAATCAAACAGATTATTATAATCATGTACACGCTTGGTGCACTACGGCAATAAGTATTCCGGTAACTTCAGACCCGGAGAGGACCGGAATGATTCTTGAGGCTCTGACTGCCGAAAGTTATTATACATTGCGTCCGGCATATTATGACGTTTCGTTGAAAACAAAATTTATGAGAGACGACGAATCGGGGGAAATGCTTGATTTGATATTTAAAACACGGTGTTATGATTTGGGGCATGTTTATAATTGGGGCGGATTATTTGATATGTTCTGTAACCTGCCGCAGCAAAAAAATAACGATTTTGTTTCAGGATTCGAAAAAATCATGCCGAAAATCGAGCGGGATATGGAAAAAGCTATAGAAAATTTTCTGGAAAACGAATAAATAAAATAATAAAATAAACGAATAAGAGCCGGATTTTCCGGCTCTTTTATGTAGAGGATACAAGCATTATATAATTTATGCGTAGGTGTTTATATAGTTTTATGTATTTATTATATCAGTTGCACCAGCAACAGGATTATAAGTATTATGACTATCCAGATTATTATCCAGTCATAACCGTAACCGTCGACTAAAAAATCGTTGTCGCAGCCGCAGCCGTCCCTTCTTCTGCCTAAGCCAAATCCCATATTTTCACCTCCTCTGTATTATATTATGCTTTGGAGGTGATATTGGTACCGTAAAAATATTTTTATTAAATATTCTCAAAATAAATGCTTGTAGAATTCTGTCGCATAACGGCGAAAAATTTACAATTCATTTATGAAACTTTTTGAAAATTGTGTTATATTGTATTCGGTTTATTTTAATCGGGGGGTGAGATTATAGATTGGATAGCAATCTGATTATAAAACTTGAAAATATTGAAGTTATTTACGGGACTGTAAAAGTTCTCAAAGGTATTAATTTAAATATTCACGATAAAGAATTTATAACTCTATTAGGCCCTTCGGGATGCGGTAAAACTACTACTCTAAGAATTATAGGCGGGTTTACCGAGCCGCAGACTGGAAATGTATATTTTGACAATAAAAAAATAAACGGCGTTCCGCCCCATTTACGTCAGGTAAACACTATTTTTCAGAGATACGCGCTTTTTCCCCATTTAAACGTCTATGAAAACGTAGCTTTCGGATTAAGATTAAAAAAAGCCAAAGAAAACGAAATCCGGACAAAAGTTTTTGAAATGCTTGAACTTGTAAATTTAAGCGGGTTTCAGCCGAGGGACGTAAATTCTCTATCGGGTGGTCAGCAGCAGAGAGTCGCGATCGCGAGAGCTTTGATTAATCATCCGAGGGTTTTATTATTAGACGAGCCTCTTGGGGCGCTGGATTTGCAGTTAAGAAAAGAAATGCAGGTTGAGTTAAAAAAAATACAGCAGAGATTAAATATAACTTTTGTGTATGTCACGCACGATCAGGAAGAAGCATTAACTATGTCTGATACTATCGTTGTTATGAATAACGGCGAGATATTGCAGATAGGCGCTCCGCAGGATATATATAACGAACCTGCCAATGCTTTCGTCGCGAAATTTATCGGCGACAGCAATATAATAGACGGGATTATGCACAGGGATTATTTTATAGAATTCGGCGGCAATTATTTTGACTGCATAGACGGCGGCTTTAAACCAATGGAAAGGGTTGACGTAGTTATACGGCCTGAAGATATTATAATAGAAAAACCGTCTGAAAAAAATATAATAGGCACAGTCGAGACAGTTACTTTTAAAGGCGTGCATTATGAAATGACGGTAGATTCTTTCGGCGTAAAATGGATAGTACACTCAACTACAGCGTTAAATCCGGGCGAAGTCACGGGTATGAACGTTTCTCCGGATAATATACATATCATGAAAAAAACCGGAGATGAAAACGAATCGTATGAAATCGACGAAATTTCGCGTATGATAAATGATGAGGAAGTAAACATAAATGATATTTAAGTCAAAACTGCCCGCTTCGCCTTATATAATATGGGCGGCGGTATTTACGTTGATTCCGTTGTTACTCGTGGGATATTACGCTTTCACGGACAGCGGCGGGAATTTTACTATTATTAATATATCTGACGTTTCGAAGTTCGGCCCGGTATTTATCCGTAGCGTTTTACTTGGTTTAATAGCGACGGCGGTATGCTTGATTTTAGCTTACCCGTTTGCTTTTATCATGTCTCGCATGAATGCGGGTATGCAAAAAATCATGATGATGCTTATATTGCTCCCCATGTGGATGAATTTTATTTTAAGAACTTATGCGTTGATGACGCTGCTTGAAAAAATCGACGTTTTCGTAAACCGGTTTTCCGGGTTTGCGGGGCTCGGGCATATCCAGATAATAAATTCCGGCGGAGCAGTTGTTATGGGCATGGTATATAATTATCTGCCGTTTATGATACTGCCGTTATATACTGTAATGATAAAAATAGATAAATCCGTAATCGAAGCGGCTCAGGATTTGGGCGCGAATACTATGGGCGTAGTCGTAAAAATAGTTTTGCCTTTATCTAAGCCGGGTATATTAAGCGGCATAACTATGGTATTTGTGCCGTCTGTAAGCACTTTTGTAATATCTCGAATGCTTGGCGGCGGGGCAAATTTTTTAGTCGGCGATTTAATAGAGCAGTTAGTTTTGGGAACTACTTATAATTTACAGCTCGGTTCCGCGATTTCGTTTATACTGATGATATTTATATTATTAAGCATGGCTCTTTTAAATCAATTTGACGCAGACGAAACGGAGGGTATGATTGTATAACATGAAAAAAACAAAAAAAATATTATCTTCAGGTTATATGTCTTTGATTTTTCTGTTTTTATATATCCCGATTTTTATATTGATTATATTTTCATTTAATTCTTCAAAAAGCAAATCAGTTTGGAGCGGGTTTACTTTTGACTGGTATGTTAAATTATTTCACAACGAATTGATTATATCTTCTCTTGTAAATACTCTTATACTCGCGCTCATATCTTCTGTTATTGCCACAATAATCGGCACTGCCGCGGCAATCGGCATATATTCTATGAAAAAAGCGGCGAAAACAGTTATTATGAACATAACTTATCTGCCTATATTAAACCCTGAAATTATAACGGGCGTTTCGTTTATGCTGCTTTTCGCGTTTATTAATTTTGACAGGGGATTTTCAACGCTTATTATAGCGCATATTTCTTTCAGTATTCCGTATGTGATATTAAATCTAATGCCGAAACTGCGGCAGCTTGACCGTTATCAGTATGAAGCCGCGTTAGATTTAGGATGTAATTCTTATCAGGCATTTGTTAAAGTCGTCCTGCCGGAAATATTCCCCGGTATATTAAGCGGGTTTTTAATGGCTTTCACTTATTCTATCGACGATGTAGTTATAAGCCTGTTTACTTCCGGACCCGAAATGCAAACTTTACCGATAACTATATATTCTATGACAAGAAAACAGATAAGCCCCGAAATTAATGCTTTGTCGGCGATTATGTTTATTGTGGTTTTTACTTTGCTTGTTATCATGAATATAAAAGATATAAACGACGCTAAAAAAAGAGAATTAAAATATATTAGTCACGGAGGTTAATAAAAATGAATTTTAGAATTAATATCACCGCGAAAATTTTGTTGGTTATTTTAACGCTCACAACAATTATTTCTGTTTTTTCCGGCTGCGCTCAGGATAAACAAGTTGTAAATGTTTATAACTGGGGAGAATATATCTCAGACGCGGCGGGCGATGTGAACGTCCTGAAAGAATTTGAGGCGGAAACCGGAATAAAAGTCAATTATACGACTTATGCCACAAACGAAGAGCTTTATTCAAAACTTAAGAGCGGCGGAGCGAATTATGATATAGTAATCCCGTCGGACTATATGATTAATAGATTAATTAAAGAAGATATGCTCGAAAAAATAAATTTCGCGAATGTTCCAAATTACGAAAATATTATGGACGAATATAAAAATCTGGAATTTGACCCGACAAACGAATATTCCGTGCCTTATACATGGGGAACGGTGGTTTTGATATATAACACAAAATATGTGACAAAACCGGTTGAAAGCTGGGATATTTTATGGGACGAAGATTACAAAGGCAAAATCATAATGTTTCACAATTCAAGAGACGCTTTCGGGATTTCTCTTAAACGCCTCGGATATTCTCTGAACACTACAAATATAAGCGAACTTGAGCAGGCGGCTGATGAACTAAAAAAACAAAAAGACGTTCTTCAGGGATATTACATGGATGAAATATTTAATAAAATGGGCAATGAAGAAGCTTGGATTGCGCCTTATTACGCAGGCGACGCTATAACAATGATAGAAGATAATCCCGATCTTGACGCAGTATATCCAAAAGAGGGGACGAATAGATTTGTCGATTCTATGTGTATTCCGAAAGGCGCAAAAAATAAAGAAAACGCCGAAGCGTTCATAAATTTTTTGTGCGAGGCTGAAATTGCCGCGGCTAACAGTGAATATATCGGATATTCAACGCCAAATTATGCGGCTTATGAATTGCTGGACGACGAAATAAAAGAAGACGAAATCACATATCCCGACGCTGAAATTCTTGAAGATACAGAGATGTTTTTGAATCTGCCCGAAGATATAAACAAAAAAATCGACGAATTATGGACTGAAATAAGAGGGTCATCAAGCGAAAATATATTCCTGTTCCCGATAATTATCGCAGTTCTTGTAGTTTTATGCGTAGTGATAATAATAGTGGGACAAAACAGAAAAAAGAAGAAAAGCATGGAATATTAAACACAAAATAAATATAAGACCGTAGAGGTTGCCCCTACGGTCTTATATATGTTTATTTTATTTCCCGCAGTATTTTTTCAACGGGCTTGCCTCTCTGTCGTGATGTTCGTATATTGCGTTTAAAATTTCGTCTTTGCGCGATATTTTTTCGCTGTCAGATAAATCTAAAATAATATCTTCGAGTATTGACGGCCCGAATTTAAAATTGCCGAATAACGCCCCGTGAAATTCGCCGTCAATTAAAATATACTGCAAAACCCCGTATTTTTCATGTTTGAATTTTTCTTTAAGTAAACGGGGAGATTGATTTTCCCTGTTTTCGTTTGATTTTACTAAAAAATCGTTTCTGTGCATGACTATAACGGATTTCGGCAATTTTAATCCGTCGCTTTCAGATCTGTTCAAATAATCAAAGTCCGATTTTAACATATACCCGATATTGTTATAATTTACAAACTCACCCAAATTAACAAGTTCGTCAGACGCTTGCTTAATAAAATTTAAATTTAATTTATAAAACGATCTTGCCATTGACGCGTCAAATAATATATTTAATTTCGCGAATCGTTTTAAAACAATTTTTAACGCCTCAAGTTGCGTGTATTTTTTTATATCTATTTCAGGGAATACGCTCTCCAAAGTAAACCACATTCTGTCGCCCTCGTTGTCTGTCTGATCTTCGAATATAATAAAAGCTTCCTGAAGTTTATGTAGCTCCGGCGTTATATTTTTCACGAAATAACCCGTGGCTTTTTTAATTCTGTTGATTGTTATGCCGTCCTCATGCTCGATTAAATCAAGCAATTCAAATTGCATTCGCGATAATCTGCCGCGGTCTTTTTTATATAATCCGATAAAAAGTTCTAATTCGTCAAAAGCTACATAGCCGACCGAACCGTTTTGAAACCGGCCTTTTACTATATCCCTGTTTTTCCTGAGTTTAAAATTATATTCAAAATCGTCAAAATCCGCGCGCGAAGATATACTCGGAGGATCTCCCGGCGCGCTCCAGTATCTTACCGGGACAGGGGACATATCTCTGAATAATTTATCATATTCTTTTTTGCCTGCTTTTTTATCTGCCAGATATTGCCTTTGCATACGCAGGGCATTTATTTTTTCT
Organism: Oscillospiraceae bacterium; assembly: GCA_009783265.1. Classification (GTDB taxonomy): domain Bacteria; phylum Bacillota; class Clostridia; order Oscillospirales; family WRJC01; genus WRJC01. Next base: position 256,007 of record WRHM01000002.1, on the reverse strand, counting down.
CCGGGTATTTTTATATCCATGATTTTATCCTTAAATTAAAATAAAATTAATTATAATTCCTGACGGTTAAATATTTTTACGCTTGAAAATAAAAATATTATCAGACATATAACTGCTATAATTATATTCACGGCTAAATCGCCTATATTTTTAGCCTGTGTTATTATCCCGAAATTATTTATATCAGAAGGCATATATTTGCCGATTTTAGGAACCGACGGCAAAATATTAAATACTATAAAAATCAAAAACGCGAAAAATGTCGCCGAAGTCACTGTTTTTGTAATCACGCTTGAAAATAAAACTATAGTTAATATAAAAATTAAATATAAAAATAATAAAGCAAAATATAACATGACATATTTTATATCTATTAAATTGTCGTCAAACAAAAACTTAGTATATAATATCTGCGATCCCATAGCAAGAACAAGCGAAACAAAAACAAAAACAACTGATGAGACAAATTTTGATAAAATAAACTGCGTTCTCGAAATATTTTTTGTTAATATATAAGCCGCGGTATTTTTTGATTTTTCGTTTGCGACAATTCCCGCGAACACTATAATAACAACGAGTAATCCTATTGAATTAAAATTCCCGAAAAACTGGGAATAACTTTCCAAAGAACTCGGAGCCGACATAACTGCGGATAATACCTGCGCTTCTTCTGGTGAAGCGTCGGCTAATGCCATTTTTAATATTTCCGGAGTCAGTTTTGTTAAAAGCGGCGAGCTTATTCCAAGAACTAAAAAGATTATAGCAAGAACAATCCCTTTGACTGTTTTAATTAATTCAACAATTTCTTTTTTGAAAAACAAAATAAAACTGTTTATATTACCGCCTCCTTTTCCTGAGAAACTATTGAAGAAGTCGCGGATATGAATATATCTTCAAGGTTTGCGTCCTCGAATTCAAATTTAATGAGAGACAATCCGTTTTCGTATATCATTTTCGGGAGAATCTCGCCGGCTTTTTTTCTGTCCGAAGTTTTAAAACTTAATTTTATATTCTCGTCTTCTTCGCTGTTGATATAACTTATAAAATCAAACTCTTTTATCGCCTCTAAAAATTTATCTAAAATTAATTTATTATTTGCCGGAATTTCAACATTTAAAACGCTGTGTAAACCTGAATATTTTGATTTTATATCGTTTATACTGCCGTCAAGAATCAACGAGCCTTTTTCTATCAGAGCTATCCTGTCGCATACTCTTTCAACGTCGTTTAGTATGTGCGTTGAAAAAACTACCGTGTATTTGCCCCTTAAAGAATTTATAATATTTATCGTTTCTTTTCTGCCGATTGGGTCAAGAGCAGACGTAGGCTCATCCAGCATGATTAAATCAGGAGAGTTTATAAGAGCGACTGCGATTCCGAGTTTTTGTTTCATTCCCCTTGAAAAAGTCGAGATTTTATTTTTCAAGCGTTTTTTGTCGAAATTAATAAGCTCAAATATTTCCCTGATTTTATTTTTTATATCATTGTCGGACATTTTATGCAGCCTGCCGCACAAAAACAAATATTCCCTCGCCGTCATAAATGAATAAAACTCAGGGACATCGGGTAAAAACCCGATATTTTTATAAGACGCCGGCTTGCCGAATTCTATTTTGTTTCCGTAGATATATATTTCGCCATCGGTAGGTTTTGACAGTCCGGTAATCATTTTAAGCGTAGTGGTTTTACCCGCGCCGTTCCTGCCGAGAAATCCGTAAACTGAGCCATGGGGAATCGTGAGGTTTAAATTATTTACGGCAATTATTTTATTTTCGGTTTTGTTATTATTTATTGATTTAGTCGAAAAAATTTTTGTAAGATTGACGAGTTTGAGCGCGTCGTTCATAATAATCCTCTTGTGTTATAATTTTTTTTATATATTTATATATCGTCGTCGTTATCGTTATTATTATCGTCTGTTATCTCAGCCTCAGCCCTGCCAAAAATTATATATAAAACCGGACCGATAAAAGTAGACATCAATAAAACCGATATTGCGATCCAGATTAACGGATTCAGATTTTTAGTTTTTTTCTTTTTTATTATATCGGCAATAACGAAAATAACCAAACCGAGTTCTATTATTAAAAGCGGGATTAAAAACGGAATAAACGGTATTAATTTATCTATTTCCATATTAGTAATATCTCCCTGTATTAATTTCATAAATTTATTTTAGCATAAATCTGTGAACTATGCAACAGAATATTTGTTTTAATAAAATTTTATGCAAAATTAACAATTTATACGTATCATTTCTAAGAGTTTTTTTGTATAATATATATAAAATAAATTATAAAAAATCAAAAAAAGGAGATTTTGAAAATAGTATAAAAATTTATTAATTTATTCATTTATTCATATCTATAACACGAGGAGAGGAAAAAAATTATTATGCGTACAAATATACCTTATAATGTTTTAACTATATCCGAGATGAATAAGACAAAGAATAATATACGAAAAGAAAATATCAAATTCGAAAATTTGATTTTGGATAAAGACACAATAAAAAAACTGCGCGCAAGCAGCAGTATGTTTAATAAAACAGTTTTCGTAAAAATAGAAAAAGATTTTCAGAAATATAACGTGGAATCAATACATAGAAGCGGCAAAAAAATATATACTCTTATGTTGATTTCAAGCGAGGCGCGTATAGAACTCCGGGGAGAGGAAAACTGCCGCCCCGATATTGTGAAAACTTATAAAATAAGCTGATATAAAAATTTATATACGCAGGGCGGGGGTTTCCCGCCCTTGATTATGGAGAAAAAATATGACAAATATTAAAATAATCGACGGCAAATTTTACATAAACGATATTATTTCAAATAACAAAAATATAAATTCTCTTTCAGATGGCAAATTAATAGGGATTTATACGGATGTTTGCGTTTTTTTTGATAATAATATAATCGATTGCGATAAAAATAAAAAAGATTTTATAAAAAATCTAATTGAATGGCGTAAATCCGGTATAAATCTAATAACCGTCGGGCTTCAAAGCCCAAATCCGTTTGAAGAATATTATAAAAAAGTAAGAAATCAGGATAAATCAAAAAAAATATTATTTAATAGTTCGGCGTTAAAATCCAACGGAAGTCTGGATTTTGATTATCTTGAAAACGCAGAAGAAATTATCAAATCGGCGGATAATTTAGGTTTTATCGTGCTTTTAAATATATTATCACCGTCGTGCGAAAATATATTTGAGGACGAATTTGCGATAATAACCGGGATTTTTAATATTATCGACTGGATTTTAAATAAAAAATTTTCTAATATACTCGTTAATATAACTGATATATCGCATACTTTTTATAAAAGTTCTGTTTTAAATAATAACAGAATTATAGATATTTTAAAATCGGTCAAAAATAAAGTTGAAAACAATTTAATTTTAGGAGCGGGAATAAAATCTTTCGCGAATTTAAACGCAAAAAAGCTTGAAGATTATATAGAATCATCTGACTTTATCCCGGTTTACGCCAATTATACAAAATCAAATCATAATACAAAAAAAATGCTTGAAAATATATATTTTTTCAATAAATTAATGCGTGAAACGGGCAGGGAAGTGCCGGTAATAATGGCAAAAGGCGATAATTTAGACGAAAAATATAATTCGTATGGCAAAAATAATTTAATTGAATCTTTGGAAAATAATATATCATGGTGTTATTATGACAAAGACGGATTCGTAATACTTCCCGTTGACTGGGATAAAAATTCAAGCCCGGAGAAAAAAAGATTTTTTGATATTGTTGAAAATATGCAATAAAATAAATTATTTTGATACATAAAAATATATGTTATGTATCAAAATAATTTTATGGATATATTAAAACGTTTTGTTATATACGGTTGTCTGGGTTTATTTATTGAAACTGTCTGGACAGGATTGGGTTCGGCTGTTAGAGGCGATAAAAATTTAAAATGCAGTACGTATCTATGGATGTTTTTCATATACGGAATGGGTGTTTTTCTTGAGCCTGTGCATGAATTTATACGGGGGTTTTTATGGATATACCGCGGATTTATATGGGCGGCGATTATTTTTGTTATAGAATATGCGACAGGCTCTGTATTAAAATTTACGATAGGAAACTGCCCGTGGAATTATGACAGCAACGGCGAAGTGATTACTTCGGTTAAAGGAATTATACGTATAGATTATCTGCCGGTTTGGTTTTGCGTCGGATTATTATTTGAACGCGCTCATGATTTTATAAATGTGTTTTAATAAAAATCAAAACTTCTTAAAAAGCCCTCTTTCGCAAAAGGGGGTGCCGTCCGCAGACGGCGGGGGATTCCCTAATCCGATTTTGCGCGAGGCACGGAGAGAATCACCCGTCAGCGGACAAGCCGCTGCCACCCTCTTTTGCGAAAGAGGGCTTTGGCTCAATTTTTTGCCTTCTTCTACATATTAAACGTAAACGATAAATCTATTCTTTCTTCTTCGGTAGTGAAACGCTGAGAATACGCGAATTTTACGCTGTCGTCAAAATCTAAAACTCCCGATCCTTTTTTGATTCTTATATTCGTCGCACCGTTGTAAATATAAGTGAATAATCCGCACTTTGCCGATGTTCCCAAATTATTGCAATGATAACCTGTGTATAAATTCGGCGCGTCTTCTGACTGGGTTATTGATTGACGGTTACCTAAATAAACAGAATAGTTCCATTGTTTTTCATAAAATTTCGCCAATGCTATAAAATTTACTCTTACATTATTTTGGAAATTGGGATTATTCACTAATTCAAATTCAACCTTTCCGCCGTCGTTAATGTATAATGACAAAAGTTTTATGTCGGAATCATGTCCGATAAAACTTATAGATTGATTATCCGGTAACCTATTTCCATTATTGGCAAGTATTTCATTTAATTCTTCGACTTTCTTTTTAGATAAGTTGGTGGTAAATCCCACATAAGATAACGCATAATCGTCGTCTATCTGGAAAAGAATATTATAATAATTTTGAACGTCTTCGTCAAATTCTTTTTGCAGGTACGGATACAGCACTTTTAATCCTTTAACGATTTTTGTGCAATCTTCGCATTGATTGATATGCACCGCGACTTCGTCGCGTTCATCTTTCGTCAGATAACCTTTTGCGTATTCAAATAATAACCCGTAATAATCTATGCATTTTTTCATAATAACTGCTCCTTTTTTATTTTTATTATTTTTTGCTTTTTCGTTTATGCCAAGCTGTTCGCGTATGTTTTTTATCCCGTAATACGCATTTGATTTAATTGTCCCCGTAGGCAATCCGGTTATATCAGCCGTTTCCGAAATAGAAAAATTATTTATATAACGGTAAGTGACGATTTGTCTCTGCTGTTCCGGCAATGCCGCGATAAGCCGTAAAATATCGCCGATAAGTTCGTTATGTATAATCTTTTCGTCCGGGAGTAATTCGTCAGACACAAGAATATTATAATAATTTTCCGAATCGTCAGAGTCAAATGATATATATAAATTTTTATTTTCTTTATTATAATATTTTCGCGCCGCGTTTCTGGCAATGGCTTTTAACCACGCCCGTTCTTTACCGTAATTTGAATAACCTGAAAAATTTTTATACGCGAGATAAAACGTATCCTGCGTTATTTCTTCAGCCGCATAGTCGGATTTAACGATACTTCGCACAAATTTATATAACCAGCCTGTGTTATCTAAAACCAGTTGGTTGAAATCACGTTCAGCGATAAAATCATACCTCCTATGCTTTTTGAATTTATGCCTGCAAGCTTAATATACATAATCTAAATTTTATAAAAAAGTTCAATTATTTTTGAAAAATTTTATTTTAATTTAATTTTTTATATTTTCCTCCCAACATACATTAAGTGTTCAGACCAGTTTAATAAATCCTCGCGTTCCCAGATTCTTTCACAAAAATCAAGCCATAAATCTATGATTTCCTGCGGCTGTGACATAATATTATCTTCGCACGGCGACATAATGCTTTCCTGCCCGAACAGATGCAGTTTTTCGAGCGGGAATTGCGACATAAACGGCAGGATTTCATTTTGCTCGTAAATATAAGTTCTCGTAAATGTATTACCCGTATCGCCTCTGTAACTTTTTCTTGTGACAACATGCTCTATAAACGATTTTTCAATTTCCATAGCAACAAATTCAGGACAATTTTTCATACCAAAGACAATACACCCGAACAAATTAATAAACGAAACAAAAATAACCCCGCCTTGTTTTAGCAGATTCAACGCGGCGTTGACTGAGGCTATCCTGTCTTTTTCTTCAAGCAGATGATACATAGGACCCATGAGCAATATATTATCAAATTTTTCAAAAGTTAATTTATCAGCTTCCCGAGCGTCGCCCGTGATTGTTTTTATTTCAAGTCCTGATTCAACAGCTTTTTCTTTCGCGAACTTAGTATTTTCAAGCGACAAATCAAACAATGTGACGTCGCAGCCTTTTTCTGCTAAATACAAAGAATAACGTCCCGGTCCTCCGCCTATATCCAATATTTTATCGCCCGTTTTAATATACCTGTCAAGCATACGGCAAGTCAATAAAAATTCCGGTTTGTTCACTATACGGTTATATTCTGCCAAAACATTTGCGTCATAATGCTCCTGCACAATTTTAATGTTTTCGTCCATGAAAAAATTCCTCCTGTAAAAAAATTAATAATAAAAAAACGGCTAAGGTTTTTATATAATCCCTTAGCCGCTTGTTGTTCTTATAATTTTGATAATATCATATTTATCTTTTATAAAAATCAAAAAGGACTAAGCCTGTGTTTCCCCACGTAGCGGGAAACGCAGACTGTTTAATCGCCGTATAATTAATATAATTTATTGATTTATTCACAGCAATTAGTCCTTTTTTTAGATTTGAAAACAATTATAACAAATATAAATTTATTTGTCAAGGGGTTTTATATTGAAATAATTCGCAATGTAAAAATTTTTCGCTAAAAAGCCCCCTTTTTTAAAGGGGGTGGCAACACATAGTGTTGACGGGGGATTATAGTAAATCAATTAAATAATCCTCAGTCAGCTTCGCTGACAGCTCCTTTTAAAAAGGAGCCTTTTATATCTACGATTCACCCAGCGCGTCAATAACAGCAACGGCGTTTTCTACGGGAGTTTCAGGCTGGAACGGTTTCGCGGGAGCTAAAATATACCCGCCGTTTACGTTCATCTCTTTTTTGAGTTTACGTATATGTTCTTTTATTTCGTCGGGTTTCCAAAACGGGATAACGCTCTGGCTTCCCAGTGTCCCCCAGAAGCCTATCTTATCCCCGAATTGTTTCTTTAATTCAAACGGATTCATTCCGGGAGGTTCAGGCTGTGCGCTTTCGTGCATATCCAAACCTATTTCTATCAAATCCGGATATATTTCATGTATATTGCCGCAACTGTGGGAAATCGCATATTTGCCTTGACCGTGAACTTTGTCATATACGCGTTTCCATGCGGGTTTGATAAATTTACGCCATTTTCCCGGCCCCATTAATATTCCCTGCTGCGAACCCCAGTCGTCGCCGAACAAAAAAGCGTCGGCTTCAACATCTGCGCAATATTCGACCATCTGGACATATAAATCCGCGATTCTGTCAACAAGCTCGCCGTAAAATTCTTCTTCTGCCGCAATATCGCACATAGTTTCCTCAAATCCCCTGATTCTCCACGTCTGCTCAAAAATCCCCCAGCCCATATTTATTACCCTGAATAAATCCGGCCGCTGTTCGTTTTGTTCTCTCGCGTATTTTTTTAAATTAACTTCTTCGAGCGGCGCGACAAAATCGTCGATAGTAGGGAAAGTATAATTTTTAAACGACGGCTCAGGCAATACAGGTGTTTCAAGATGCCACGGGAGTTTTCCGGTATACCAGATTGACCCGAAAACATCTCGGGCATAATTCGCTTTACCTTCAATCGGAACTTCGCGTGTTGTGTTGACCCCCATAGGCGAGTGAATAAACTGCCGGATGCGTTTATGCCAGCTTTCCCCATAATATTGATTTACTTTTTCTTCGAGTTCAAACGAATCAAAACCAATCGTATATGGCACAATATTTTCGGGATTGCCGATATGTTTCATCGAGTTAAGTAAAATTTCTCTCGCAGTCATAAAAAATACCTCCTCATTAATTATATAATTTTTTATTTTACAATTTTATTTATTATTAATAATTTTAATATGTTTTTGTGATATAATTATTTTTGCTTTATATATTCTGTATTGATAAAAGCGGCGACAAGGGCTTTGTTTATCCCGTCTTCGTCATATATTGGTTTAACTCTTATAATATATTCGTTGTATATATTAGTCTCTATGTTTTTTATTTTAATAATATACGGGCTGTCCGCTATTTCATGTTTTCTTATATCTTCAAAATTTGTTACTTCTTCATATAAAGATATATAATCTTCATGTATTAAATTTTCGAATTTTTTTTGATCGGTTTCATTTGTATTATTTGATTGAAATTGGTTTTGATTATATCCTAATTGCATTTTTCCGTTTTCGCTCATATAGAAAAAATTTCTGCCGTAATCATAGCAAACAATAAAAATAGGGCTTAATTCAAACATTAAATCAAGTTGCGCGTTTATTATCTGAATCTGCTCTATTAATTCAGGATCAAACGAGCCTTTTATTGCATTATTTAAGTTTTTACGTTTTTTTGTGCCTATAAAATAAAGAGACGCGAATATTATCATTAGCGCAGATACTGTGCATATCGACGCAATTTCTATCATTTGTTTCATTTTTTTACTGTTACTCCCTTTTATAAAGTAGAATTTATATATAATTATATCATAAAAAATTTTACTGTTGTTGATTTTTTGAAACATTTTGCATGTAAAATGTAAATAATAAATAAAATATAAATATTATTTTAAATTAAATTATTTTGGAGGTATTATTTATGTCGTTTAAAATTTCATTTATCGGAGCGGGAAGTATAGGTTTTACAAGAACTCTTTTATGCGATTTATTATCTGTGCCGGAATTTCAGAACTGCGAAATCTCATTTACTGATATTAATCAAAACAATCTTGACATGGTTACGCAGCTCTGTCAGCGCGATATTGATTCAAACGGGCTTAAAATAAAAATATACCCGACTTTAAACAGGCGCGAAGCTTTTAAAGACGCAAAATACGTTGTAAGTTGCGTACGTATCGGAATGCTTGAGGGATTTGAGACTGATATTAATATCCCGTTGAAATACGGTGTTGATCAATGCGTCGGCGATACTTTATGCGCGGGGGGGATCATGTACGGACAGAGAGGCGTAAACGCAACGCTTGATTTTTGCAAAGATATACGCGAAGTCTGCGAAAAAGACGTTTTGTTTTTAAATTACGCGAATCCGAACGCAATGATGACATGGGCGGCTAATCATTACGGAAAAGTCAACACAATAGGCTTATGCCACGGAGTTCAGGGCGGACACTGGCAAATTGCCGACGCTCTCGGGCTTCAGCAAAACGAAGTGGATATAATCTGCGCAGGGATAAATCATCAGACATGGTATATCCAGATAAAACATAACGGAGAAGATTTGACCGGGAAACTTGTTGAAGCTTTTGAAAAACATCCGGTTTATTCAAAAACAGAAAAAGTCAGGATAGACATGCTAAAACGTTTCGGATATTATTCGACCGAATCAAACGGGCATTTATCTGAGTATGTTTCATGGTACAGAAAACGCCCGGACGAAATAAATGACTGGATAGATTTAAGTTCATGGATTAACGGCGAAACGGGAGGATATTTAAGAGTATGCACAGAGGGCAGAAACTGGTTTGAAACTGATTTTCCGAATTGGCTGAAAGCCGACCCGAAAAAATATGACGGCACACAGCGTTCAGCCGAACACGGTTCGCATATAATCGAAGGACTTGAAACCGGCAGGGTTTACAGGGGGCATTTTAATGTGGTAAATAACGGGACTATCACAAATTTAGATAATGATTCAATAGTCGAAGTGCCGGGATATGTTGACAAAAACGGAGTAAATATTCCCAAAGTCGGGTCTCTGCCGTTAGGCTGCGCCGCAGTATGCGCACAGAGCATAAACGTTCAGAGAATCGCGGTCGAAGCGGCTGTTCACGGCAACAGGGATTTATTAATTCAGGCAATGATGCTTGATCCGTTGACTGGAGCAGTTTGCAATACTTATGAGATAGAACAAATGGTAGATGAAATGCTGATAGCCGGAGAAGAATGGCTGCCGCAATATAAAGAAGAAATCGCGAAAGCGAAAATCAGAATGCAAAATCCGAAAATAAATGTAAAAGAAGGATATATAGGCGCGGCACGGCTGCACACAAAAACCGTGGACGAAATGCAAGCCGACAAAGACGCCGCAACGAAAAACGCGTCAGAGGCTGATAAAGCAAAAAAAGAGTAAAGGATTTTATTTAAATGTAGAGAATTTATATTAGTGGAGATTAAAATGAAGAATGAAATACCAGTCATTAATAGCGATAGGTTGATTTTGAGAAAGTTTGAAGAAAACGATTCGCATTATATGTTTATTAACTGGGCGACTGATATAGAATGTGCTAAATATACGAATATGACAGTTGCAGATAACGAAAATAACTGTAAATTCATTATAGATTTATGGAAAAAGTATTATGATAAAGGCCTGGTCATGTGGGCGATTTGTTTAAAAGCAAGCAATGAACCGATAGGAATGATTGGATTTGAATTATTTGAAAATCCCGAAATCAGCTTTACTATAGGAAAAAAATATAATAATTGTGGATATGCGACAGAAGCGTTATCATCAGTTTTACAATTCGGCATAAAAAATTTGGGGGTTAAATTTTTTTGGGGCTATCATTTTACTGAAAATATCGGTTCTGGCAGGGTTATGCAAAAAGCAGGTATGGTACATACTCGAAGTGATGTTAAACTTAACAAATTTTTTAATAAAGATATGCCTATTGAAATTTACGAATATCGTACCGAATAAGCATTTTCTTCGTTAAATTTATTGATTAAAATGCTCAAAAAGGCTTGAAAGGGGTTATAGGGGAAAACTTGCCTCAAAAGTTTTCCCCTTAATAAACAAAATGGATTTATGGTTTTCGGAATATCACACAAAAAGCGTGAAATATTCTATTAAAGTAGATAAACAACTATTCAGTAAAAAAAGCGATTTTCAGAGAATAGATATTTTTTATTCAAAAGATTTGGGAAATATATTAACTCTCGACGGTTATCTGATGGTAACTGAAAAAGACGAATTTGTCTATCACGAAATGATAACGCATGTCGCTCTGGCAGTTAATCCCGATATAAAAAATATTCTCGTGATCGGGGCAGGGGACGGCGGAACAATCAGGGAATTGACGAAATATAGCATTGATTCTGTCGAAAATATAGACATGGTTGAAATCGACGAGGAAGTAGTCAAAGCCTGCCTTGAATATCTGCCGCAAACGTCTCACAGACTGATTGATTCGAGAGTGAAAATGTTTTACGAGGACGGATTAAAATTCGTTCGCAAAAAAAAGAATGAATATGATTTGATTATAATAGATTCGACAGACCCGTTCGGTCCGGGAGAGGGATTATTCACAAAAGAATTTTACGGTAATTGCTATAACGCTTTAAAAGAAAACGGAATATTAATTAATCAGCATGAAAGCCCGTTTTATGACAACGACGCAAAAGCGGTCGCGAAAATAAATAAAAGGCTGAGGCATGTTTTTCCGGTCTGTCTGGTATATCAGGCGCATATACCGTCGTATCCGTCGGGACACTGGCTCTTTGGGTTTGCATCTAAAAATTTACACCCGCTTAATGATTTAAACGCTGAAATCTGGAATAATTTAAACATAAAAACAAAATATTATAACACGGATTTGCATTGGGGTTGCTTCGCTCTGCCCAATTATGTAAAGGAGCTTTTAACAGATGACGAATAAATTAGATAAAAACACGCATGTTTTTATAGGTTGCGATAAAGAATACGAGAAAAGCGATATAGTGATATTCGGCACGCCGTTCGACGGCACTGCTTCATACAGGCCGGGTGCGCGTTTCGCGCCTTCGGCAATCCGGAACGAAAGCTATTCTATTGAGACATACAGCCCTTATCAGGATAAAGATTTATGCGATTCAAACATAAAAGTTTTCGACGGCGGCGATCTGGAATTATGTTTCGGCAATACAGAAAAAGTTTTAAATCAAATAAAAGATTTTACGGATAAAATATTATCTGATAATAAACTGCCTGTTATGATAGGCGGTGAACATCTTGTAAGTCTTGGGGCAGTCAGAGCGGCTTATGAAAAATATCCGGATTTGCGTATAATTCATTTTGACGCTCACGCCGATATGAGAGATGATTATCTCGGCGAAAAATTGTCTCATGCAACAGTTATGCGACGATGCTATGATTTACTCGGCGATGATAAAATTTTTCAGTTCGGAATAAGGAGCGGTGAGAGGGAAGAATTTGAGTTTTCAGAAAAACATAATTTTATAAATAAATTTGATTTTGACGGGCTTGATGAAATAATAAATAAAATAAAAGATAAACCCGTTTATTTTTCGCTTGATTTAGACGTTTTAGACCCTGCGGATTTTCCCGGAACAGGAACTCCCGAAGCCGGAGGAGTGAGCTTTAAAGAATTATTGCCGGCGGTGTTTGACGCTTTAAAATTAAATATTATCGGGATTGATATAACCGAACTTTCGCCTGTTTATGATCCAAGCGGACGTTCGGTAAGCCTTGCGTGTAAATTATTGCGTGAAATTTTATTGGCTTTATAAAAAATATTAAAATATATCTTGACAACGCTCTACAAATGTAGTATAATTTTATTACAGGAGGCGTTGTCATGAAAAAAATATTAATATTATTAATTCTTGCAATATTATTTTTAAATTCGTGCGATTCAAAATTCGTGGAATTTCCGTTTGACGAAGATTTCAAAGACTGGTCGGGTTTAGAGCCGGTTATAAAAAATTTCGACGGCGAATTATTCGGCGATAAAAATATCACGGTTGACGGATATTTTGCGGGCTGCGAAAAATTAGGCGTTTTTGGCGATATGCTGCATTGCAACGATGACGGCGCAACTATATGGTTTGACAAAAATAACGGCAGTTTGTACAGGTTAAAATATAACGGACAAAAAGAAAAAATTTGCCCTGATGAAGAGTGCCGTAATAATATCAATGGCGAATGTAATCACATGCAGATATTTAATTATATATATAACAACGGATTTTTATATTTTACATACAGAGGATATGACGCGGTTGAAGTAGAAGTGTATAAAGGCTTTTTTCAATATGAAACAAGAGCTAAAATAATATCAAAAGGCGTATTTATTTACAGATATGATATAGATAAATACGAATACGAAAAACTGATAGAATTTCAAGGCATAGAAAATTGCGATCTTGTATTAAACGGCAGGTATTTATACGCGCAAACTTATACATGGGAATCTTCTTCAGTTATAAAAGATTATGTTTACAAAGCGGATTTTAATATTACGAGAATTGATTTATTTCAGGAAAACGCGGTTGTAGTTTATTCGGATTTGATGAACCGCGAAGATTTCGATAAAATATGCGACCCGAAAGATTTTAAATTTATAGGCGATAAAATAATCATGCCGGTAAATAACGACGTTTCAAAAAAAGGCAGTATAAATATATGCAACGTAGATATGCAGCATATTATAACACTGATTGAATTTGAAAACGAATATATCCGGGATTTATATTTATACGGCGACGATATATATTTTATATCCGATAAAGGGCTGAGCCGTGTAAACATGGATATTTACAACAGATATAATTTTACAAATCAACAGGAAGATGAAAAAATTGTTTTGCTGGATTCAAAAAAACGCGAGATTTTAAAAACTGACATAAATAGTTTTTGTATTGACGGTGATTTTTTATATTATACTCTGTTTGAATTTGATCTTGTTGACGGAATTGCTTTTGCCGATGAGAGGGAAGATCCGTTTGTCTGGACAAAACTTCCCCTTAATACGCTTTACCGGATAAATCTTGATTATTCGCGGGATATTTATTTTGGCGGAGCGGTTGCGGTTTATACGCCGAAACCCGGAGAAGATTTTAATTATCACGACTGGAAAGTATGCGCGGGTTATCTGTACGCTACTATAAATACAGAAGACAATTTTGAAAATTCAAGTTGGAGGGCTAGGATAAAATTAAATTCTAATGACAAGCCGTATTTGTTTTATAAAGAATATTAAAAAATCCCTGATAAAATCATCAGGGATTTTTTCGTGTTGTTATTTATTTTATACTCTCCGCTATTTTTATAATTTCGTCGCGTGAAACTGACGATGAATTTATATCGTAACTGACTGCGTCGAACTCAAAAGTATCGAACGCGAAATTTTTAGAGTTTTTCTCATACCATATTTTACTTATGAAAAAAGCATTTAAAATATTAACCGGTTTATCAATAATTTTTACCGCCCTGAAACGCCATGTAGGATTTGAACCGGAAGATATTTTATCCGACATTATTAAACTGTGCTTAAATTGCGGCATATCCAATGATTCCGGCTCTGTCTCTACAATTCCGGGTGAACCGAAAGAAATAGTTTCACTATTGCAGCTCCATATAAAATTTATAATTATTGATATATAGCCTTCGCGTTCGTTTTTATGATAATGTAAATTTATGTTTTCCACACAGGTCTTATCTTCCGGAAGTTTATATATTTCGTAAATATTACCGTATTTTTCTTCGTAATATACCGACTCAAATTCTTCGTAATCTATATCGCCGATAAGACCCAGATGAACGTCAGCGTGTTCAAATTCATAGCCGTAGGTAATATATTCCGGAAGAATTAATTGTTCCGCCCCGTTATCGTTCAAATAATTAATAAGTTCGTTATAATCATATATTTTTTTTGTCGGGTTGTTTCTGGATTCATAATCGAAAAATATTATAAATAATATTTCGTCTTCGGCTTTATTTTCACGCAATGCCTGTTCAAATCGAAATTCTTCGCTTCCATATTCAGAATGAGGCAAATACACTTCCGACATATCTATTTTATTGCCTTTCATGTCGTAATATACTGCTTCATGGTAATAAATCACTACTGCCGTCGCGCTCATTAAAATTAATACGCCGGTCATAACGGCTGCTACAAGCATTATCCGTTTAAATTTCGGACGTTTGTTATATTGCTTTTTTATAATATCGCCGAATATTTTTTGTTTTGTTTCTTCGTCCGGCTCGATTTTATTCCATGAATCAATTATTTTTTCATTTTTCATTTTCCAAAACTCCTTTCAGTAGATTTCGTGCTTCGTGCAAATGATTGCGAATCGTAGAATTTGGCTTTTTTAATATCCGCGCAATTTCTTCTGTTGAATAACCTTCGTAATAATACAGGTAAATAGCGTCTTTATAACGTCCGGGCAGTTGCATGACAATCTTAAATGTCTCGTCGATTTCAAATTGATTTTGATTTTCGCCCTCTGTATTTATGTAATCGTCAATATTTTTATTTTTACGCCGCAATGATTTTAAAGAATCTTTGCAAAGATTTATCGTTGTCCGTAAAAGCCATGCTTTTTCATGTTCTTCATTTTGAAAACAGATTTTAGTTTTTATTAATTTTAAAAATATTTCTGAAACTATATCATCGGTATCCGTTTTATTTTTCATATATGAAAAGCTGACGCGATAAACCATGTTTACATTCCGTTCGTAAATTTCTTCAATAATTATTGATTTATCTTTTTGTTCTTTTTCAATATTATTATGTACCGCCAAAGTTTTTATCATAATTCGCAACCTCCTTTCACTATTAATACGATTAAGAAACATAAAATGTCGGAAAAATAAAAAAAATTCGCGGGCCGGTTAATTCCGGTCCGCGAATTTTTTTACCCTTTCGTTAATATCGGGATATTGTTTTATAATCTTTTCAGAAAACATACCCGCATTATCACATTTCGTGGCGGCAGTTTCGTGATTTATTAAAGCCCAGGTCGAATCAATCAAATGCGAAAACATCGGGTCGTGCAACGCTTCGCAAATAAAACTCTGGCGAGGTGAATTTATATCTTCGCCGCTGATTTGAAATAAATTATTTTTTTCGCATAATTTTATAACGCGTTCAAGCTGTTGTTTTGTGTTTCTTGTCGGCATATAAGTCACGGCTTTAAATCCCAGACGCACGAGTTCTTCAAATACTAATTCGAGAAAATCGTCCTCGAATTTTTGCGGCTTTTTATCTCCCGTGACAGAATCGCCGACGTCGCCGAGATATGCGTAAGCCGGAATAGCTCCCGTTGCTTTCGCAACTTTTATATAATCTTCAACATTAGGGCATTCGTCGTAAGCGTCAACATAAAATTTTTCGACCATACCGGCTTTTAAAATGCCGATTATATCATATAAATAATAATCGGGATTGTTTTCCAAAAGAGCGTTTTCGGCTTTTTGCGCTATATTTAATTTCATGATATTTTTCAAAAAATTTAAAACTTCAGCAGAATTATTATATTTTTGTGCGATAAGTTTTGATAAAGCGCAAGTTATATGTCTTTCTGTGACTGAGCCGCTGTTGTTATATTGCGATAACGGCAAAACATGTTCGTCAAAATCAAGCTTTATATTATATGGCTTCATGATTTCAGAAATATTTTCGCACATCTGTTTATTTCGCGTATTTCTGTTTTTTCTGAACGGCGCGAAATATCCATTAATATCGTCGATATATTGATGTGGGATGCCGTGCAGGGCAACATATGCGACTGAACTCTGGTCGGGATTATTTATTCTCCTATTGTTTAATTTTGTTTTGGACATATCAACTCTCGTTTCAATACCGACTGTAGCCGAAATTTCCAGAATTTTTCCCGCTTCGATAAATTCTTTCGCCCCGCCGACAGAATCATGGTCCATAATTCCGGCAGTCACAAGTCCGTTCATATATGCCATATAAACTGCTTTTGTCGGCGAATACGGCGAAAAAGAATATGTAGTGTGTATATGATTATTTACATTTATCGTTTTTTCGGGCTTGGTTATTTCACCTGAATTTATTTTTGATTTTATATCAGACAAAGCGTTAAGCCTGTTTTCTTTTTTTTCGTCGTTTAACAAATTTACGAGATTATTTATGTTCATAAAATATTATATTCTCCTGTATATTTATTTAGCTAATTCATTTATGATTCTATTTGCCACGTCCGTAGCATTGATGTGTTCAGTACAAATTCGTGTTTCGTTTTGCAATAGTTGTCGGGAAGTGAGAAAACTATTGCTTTTTATTGCGCTTTCCCAGTCGCGGTATGTATTTCCGTTATCCCGTGATAAAATACGGTTTTTCAATGTATCATCATTCGCGTAAAGAGTAAACAATTTGTAGTCAAATCCGTTGAAAACCTCCGACAGTCGTAAAATCTGACTGTCAAAGTTTATATCGGTAACAATGATATTCTTAAAACCATGGCGAATATAATTTTTTACGACAAGAACAAGATTTTCAAAACTAATTTCTGTTTCTTGCTCAAATGATATTTCCGTATGTGGATTCAAATTGCGAAATTCAGGAATCCAGCCGAACTCAAACCATGGTGAACGCAGTTTTTCATGCAGTAATTTTGCAGTCGTTGACTTACCGCTTCCCGGCGCGCCGTGTATAATAATTATATCTGAATTTTTCATATTTTTATTACCTTATTGCAAATCTACTTCAGCATATTTCTGCCGCCCGTTACCGGGATTGCCTGACCTGTCTCGTATTTTTGCTCGATTGCGTATAATATCGCTTTCATAACGTCTTCAATTTGGCAGCCTTTATTCATTGGGACTTTTGATTCGTAGAATTTTCGAACGTTATCAACAGTTTTGGCTCCCGGAACTTTTCCCGCTTTGAGATACTGCACAAACAAGCCTTTTTCAGGATCGCTCCACAAAGGCCCGTCCAAAAAATCTCCCGGACAGACTGCGTTTACTTTTATGTTATATTCAACAAGTTCAAGAGCAAACGACTGAGTTAATCCTATCCCGCCGAATTTACTTCCGGAATACGCGAAATTTTTATTTGAACCCGATAATCCTGATTTTGAGTTTATTTCGATTATGTCAAAATATAATTCGGGTTTTATTTTATTTTGGATTTTCATGATTTGCGAGACATATTTCACGCATAAAAAATACGCCGTGTAATTTACTGCCGTGACTAAATTAAAATCGTTTAATTCGAGTTCGTCAAGTCCTCCGGCTCTCACGATTCCCGCGTTGTTTACAAATATATCAATTCCGCCGAACTCTAAAACAGTATCGTAAACCATATTTTTTATAGCTTCTTCATTCGTTACGTCAACATTTAACGCAAGGGTTTTATTTATTCCGGATTTTCGGTTTAATTCATTTGATAAAATTTTCGCGCCGTCATAATTTATATCTGATATTGCAACATTTGCGCCTTCTTTTAGCATCAATTCCGCGATTCCTTTGCCGAATCCCTGCGCGCCTCCGGTTATTAAACAAATTTTTTCGTCTAATCTTTTTATATTATTTGAATCCAGCGCGACTTTCTGTCTGTAACTTTCAACTTCCCAATTTACGATAAAATCCGTGAGTTCCTGTGAAAGAAGAGAATAACCGCCGAACGATTCTGTATAAACCGCGATTTTTACAGCGTCCAAGAATAATTCTGCGGCGGTGTCGCATTCTTTTTTCGTTTTGCCAAGAGCGAAACAGCCTATATCTTTAACAGCGATAATTTTAGGCACATATTTTTTTTCTGCGATAAAACAATCAAATCCTATTCCGATACCTTCAATATTTCCGAGAGATTCAAAAAAAATTGGGTTTGCTTTATAATAAACTATATGGTCCGGAGAAAATGGATTTAAAACCGGTAAAAAACTCAAATTATCTTTTACGAGAGTTTTAATTTCTGCGTTAAATAAAAATTTCGCGCACGCAGTTTCGCTGTTGATTTTATTTGCGTATGTCATTCTTATTGCCGGAATAAGTTCGGCGACTTTTTGTTTATTAAAATCCGGAATTGAAAAATCAGGCATGCGTTTTATATTTTCACTTGTTTTATTAAAAACATTCTCTACTATTTTATCTATTTCGTCAATATTATCATTCGCAAAAAATATTCCGTGATTTTGCAAAATTAAAATTTCACAGTTTTTATTAAATTTATTTTTATATTCGTCGATTGCTTTTTTGCAGTAAACCGCGAGGGTATATCCGGGCTTTGTCGCCGGAACCCAAACTGCCGTATCGCCGAAAATTCTTTTGACGGCGTTTTCGCCTTCTTTGGAGCATGTGATGCCGTTGACAAGCGCGGGGTGAATATGCAGGACATATTTTTGCGTAAATAAATTATGTAACAAAGTCTCGACTGACGGACGTTTTGAGCTTTCGCCTTCAATTCGTGAGTTCATCATATCAGATAAAACTTCGGCTTCTTTTTCGTCGTCGTTTTCTGAATATGTTTTTTTCCACATTTTCGCAAGTTTATCTCTGTACAACACAACAAATTCTTCTTCTTTTATTTTTGCAAGTGAAGTTCCCGATCCTTTTATATAAATTAATTCGTCGGTTTTATAGGAAGTATTCCCTCCGCCGGCAAGAACAAACTCAGGATTTGACCCGTATTTATGCGACATTTCAACAAGATTTTTAAGCGACATTTTTATTTTTACCTTTCTTTGATTTTTAATTATTTTTATGACAATCTGTTTTTAAAATCTTCATAGCCAAATTCTTTTATTATTTTTATTGCACTGTCTTTTTTTAATAAAATAATCGACGGCAGTTTTACTCCGTTAAAAGTATTGGTTTTTACCATTGTATAATGCGCCATGTCTCCGAAAATAATTTTATCGCCGGATTTTAATTTATAATCAAACGAATAGTCTCCGATTATATCTCCCGCAAGGCATGTATTTGCGCCGAATCTGTAATTATATTTTTTTTCACCGGGTTTACCTGCATTTAAAACTTCCGGTCTGTACGGCATTTCCAAAACGTCAGGCATGTGACATGCCGCAGAAGCGTCAAGAATCGCAACGGGAAATTGATCGCCGAAGTCTGTGTTATCTATAATATCAAGAACTGTTGAAACCATAACCCCTGTATTCAACGCAATCGCTTCACCCGGTTCAAGATAAACACTGATATTATATTTGTTTTTTATAAACATAATAGATCTTACAAGCGTTTCAATATCATAATCAGAACGTGTGATATGATGTCCGCCGCCGAAATTTATCCACTTTATATTATCAAGTTTAAAAAAATCCCCGAATTTTTCGTCGAATATTTGAACCGTGCGCCATAAAACATCTGAGTTTTGCTCACACATAGTGTGAAAATGCAGTCCATTTATATCTTTCAAGTTATTTTTATTTTTCAAGATTTTATTTAATTTAACACCGAATCTTGAATTTTTCGCGCAGGGGTTATAAATCTCATGCTCGATTTCAGAATATTCGGGATTTACGCGTAATCCTATTTGATTATTTTTTATTTTACTTTTAAATTTATTTAACTGCTCAAAAGAATTAAATATAATATGATCGCAGATTTGTGTGATTTCATCAAATTCTTCGTCGGGATAAGCGGGGGAAAATATATGCGTTTCGCCGCCCATATATTCATGTCCGAGTTTGGCTTCATATAATCCGCTTGCAGTCGTTCCTTTAAGATATTTGCCAATTAACGGATATAACGCAAACATAGAGAACGCTTTTTGCGCGAGTAAAATTTTACACCCTGTTTGTTTCTGAACAGAATCTAAAATCTCAAGATTCCGTATTATTTTTTTTTCTTCGATAACATAACTCGGAGTTGGAATTTTATCTATTAATTCAAAATCTATATCAATCATGTTAATTCACCAATTCCGGGTCAAAACTTTCTTTCCACGGTAAACCCCATTTATTTAAAGCGTCCATAAACGGATCTGGGTCAAATTCTTCGACATTATATACTCCGGATTTTTTCCATTTGCCTGTCAGAACCATCATCGCGCCAATCATTGCAGGAACACCCGTCGTATATGATATTGCCTGAGAACCAACTTCTTTATAACAATCTTCATGCACGCATACATTATACAAATAATAATTTTTCGGCTTGCCGTCTTTTATTCCCTGATATATACAGCCTATATTTGTTTTGCCTTTAGTTCTCGGACCAAGCGACGACGGGTCGGGGAGAACCGCTTTTAAAAATTGCAGCGGTACGATTTTTTTGCCCTCGAAATCAATCGGCACTATCGAAGTCATGCCCACGTTTTCCAAAACTTTTAAATGATTCAGATAATTCTGTGAAAACGTCATGAAAAATCTTATTCTTTTTATACCTTTTATATTTAACGCAAGCGATTCAAGCTCTTCATGATGAAGTAAATACATATCTTTTTCGCCTATTTCCGGGAAATTATATACGCGTTTTATTTCCATAGGCTCAGTTTCTATAAACTTGCCGTTTTCCCAATAACTGCCGTTTGCCGTGACTTCTCGTATATTTATTTCGGGATTAAAATTCGTCGCGAACGGATAACCGTGATCTCCCGCGTTTGCGTCGAGTATATCTATATAATTTAT
The DNA here is from genome assembly GCA_009783265.1 of Oscillospiraceae bacterium. GTDB lineage: Bacteria > Bacillota > Clostridia > Oscillospirales > WRJC01 > WRJC01. Next base: position 234,386 of record WRHM01000002.1, on the reverse strand, counting down.
TTCGTCAAAATGGTGTTTTTGAGTGTACGCCGAAAAAACTCCCGTAACGCCCGGGTCAAAACCACATCCTAAAACCGCCGTCAGCCCGGCTTTTTCAAATCTCTCGCGATACGCCCACTGCCATTTATATTCAAATTTCGCAGTATCAAGCGGCTCATAATTCGCCGTGTCAAGATAATGCACTCCCGTTTCAAGACATGCTTCCATTATAATTAAATCCTGATACGGCAAAGCGACGTTTATAATTATTTCAGGCTTATAATCTTTTATCAAAGCGATAAGCTCGCCGACATTATCCGCATCGACCTGCGCCGTGCTTATTTTTGTCTTGGTTTGATTCTCAAGTTTGGTTTTAAAATAATCGCATTTTGATTTGGTTCTGCTGGCTATGCAAATATCGGGGAAAACTTCGGGATTCTGACAGCACTTATGAATTACGACAGAAGCTACCCCTCCGGCTCCTATTATTAAAGTTTTTGCCATGATTTTTTATCCTTTCTGCAATATAAAAACTTTTATTTATATTATTATACAACATTAATATTATAATTATCTGAACAACAAAAAAATTTCAGGATATTTTTTATTATTTTGTGAAAAATAAATGTAAAATAATAAAAATAAAATCGGAGCTGATAAAATTGAAAAGAGTAAGAGGCGAATTTCTGACGGAAAAAGAAGCAAATTCCGCGCTTGATAAAATCAATTCTTATTGCCAGAACGCAAAGATTATTTATAATTATACAAATCCTGATTATTTTGATTACGATAATTATATCCCCGACGACAGAAGTTATTATATCTCTGAACCGGGAATTTTTAATTCCGGAAATTTCGGGAATTTTGGAATACTTAATAACTGGAATATTAACCCGCATTTTTCAGTAAATAAATACGGCCGGGCTTTTTCTCATTCTTCATTTTCTTCGTTTTTAAATCAATCGCCGTATGAATCGTTCGGGCGAGTAACATTGGAAGCTGACGTTGCAGACGATAATCACGAATATGTCAAAGATAAATTATATTCTTATGGAGCAATAACCGTAATATAACATAAAATCTTAGGGGCAACCCTTGCGGTCGCCCCCCTTGTAAAAAATATTAAATTTTATAGAATTTATTTTGTATAATTAAGAATTTCTTCCGGCAAATTTTCCGGAGCGACAGAGGCTGTTATTATACACTGGAAATTGTTTTTATTCGAAATATTGTCGGCAAGATTTAGAAAACGGTCGAAATCCTCGAGATTTTCTTTGCATATTTTCAAAGCTGAATCTATAAAAATATGGGTTATATCATAATTTGCCGCATATAATCCGCAAACGAGTCCGTATAATGCGTCTGCTCCGCATATATCATATTCTATCGTGTTTATCAGTCGCGCTTTGTAGTTTATATCGTATTTTAGTTTTTGCCCTTTTTCAATACAAACCACGCAGCCTTTTGAAATATTCAAAGCTTCGTTTGCCATATTTATCAGCGTTTTCGTTTTACCCGTTCCTTTTACCCCGACAATCAATTTTACCATAAAATTTAATCTCCTCTGTAATTTATATTTTTATTTTAAATTAATTTTCGGGCGACCTCGCAGGGTCGCCCCCACGTTATATATTATAAATTATAAAAACAAATTTTTGATGTATATTTTGTGTATTTTTTACAACAAGCATATAAATATTTTGTTTATTTTATACTATTTGCACAAATCAATGACTTTTTTAATTGTTTCGGCAGTATCGATCGTCGGACTATATTCGAGACCTATATATTTGTCATAACCCAAATCTTCGATTGCTTTAAACACGTTTCTGTAATTTATCTCACCCGTGCCGGGTTCGTTTCTACCGGGAACGTCGGCGACATGGAAATGCCCGATCAAATCAAAATATTTGCGTATCGTCGGTATTAGATTCCCCTCGCTTATTTGCTGGTGATATATATCATACAAAACTTTTATATTTTTGCAGCCGACTTCGTTGCATATCTCAAATGCTTCATAAGACGAATCGAGAAAATAACCCACATGATTACATAATATATTCAACGGTTCGACTACTAACGTCACTCCTGAATTTTCAAACAACGGCGCGACGTGTTTTAACATCAAAACTATATTCGCGTGCTGTTCGTAACGCGTGATATTATTCGGCCTTTCGTTGCCAGTTGTGACGATAAGCGACGGGATACCGAGATATTGAGCGGTTTTTATACTTTCTTCAGCGATTTTATAAAACGCGTCGAAAGCGTCAGGGTCACGCGTGAGAAGCCCTTTTGCGCCAAAGATTTTACCGGCTTCCTGATTTGTTGTGGAAAGTGAAACGCTTGTGATTTTTATTTTATTTTCATCGATTATATTTTTTATTTTATCTATGTCCCTGCCAGCCCATCCCCAGAAGTCAACGCAGTCAACCCCTGCGTTTTTAGCGGCTTTGAACCTGTCGTAAAAATCTGGGTATTCTTTTGTGAACATCATTTCGAGGCACGGTGAAAATTTAAGCATATTTTTTTACTCCTTTATTTGTTTAATATATTTTTAGTATTATTTATAAAATTTAATTCAAGGTAAATAATCATACGGATTCAATGTCGGATTGTCTATAGAGCCGTATGATTTATATTCGTTTCTGACTTCATAATGCAAATGAGGCCCTTCAGAATTTCCGGAATTCCCCGATTTGCCTATTATATATCCAGCATATATTTTATCGCCTTCTTTTATTGAAACCGAAAATTCATCTAAATGAGCATAATACATATATCTGTCTTTATTGTTAATTATTGATTTGATAATTACGTATTTTCCGTATTTTTCGTCTCCCATATCGGCGACTGTATCTACTGTTCCGCTATATACCGAATATACGTTGCTCCCTAACGGAACGGCAAAATCTGTCCCCGAATGATATTCTTCTTCATTTTCACCATTTTCAACATCTGTGTCATCTGTGTCATTTTCGTTATTTTCGTATTGTGGCCAGTTTTTCCATTCTATTTGCACTTTATCCATATCGAGAAGCCATACAGGAAGTTTATCCGTTATTTTATCCGCGGCATTTTTCGCCGATTTTGAATCAATATTAATTATATCAGATATAATTATAATTCTTTCTGAATTAACATATAATATATTCATTTTGAGTGCCATTTCCACAAAAGCTCTCAACGGAATAAACGTCCTGTCCTGATATAATACCGGAGTGCTGTCTACAAAATGCTTTTGATTATCATAAACAAATATATTTGAATCAATATTCATGATTATCGGACGAAACATAGTCTGTGAAAGCGTAATTTGTTTGTTTTGTTCATCGTAATCAACCTGCCAGTTTAATTTTTCGGAGATAAATCTGACAGGTACAAGAGTTCTGTTGTTTTCGTCAATAAACGGCACGATATTTCTATTTGTATCTATATATTTTATTTCGCCGTTCACTAAAGCTTTTGGACTGCCTACACGGATAATAATAGAATTATTTATAATTTCATTTATGTAATCCTGCTCTTCCTGCGCTAAAATAATTATTTTATCAACAGGAATAATTATAATCGTCATAATAACCGCAATAATAAAAATTATAATTTTTTTCTTTATCATAATTTATTTTTTTCTTCCCAAATAAATTTTTATATTTGTTTTTCAGGGCGGAATAAATTTCCGCCCTTTACAAAAATGCATCGAAAATAAAATTTACGGTTTTTACAGGTTCAGATGAACAGCTTTGCCTGTGTCTATCGATTCATTGGCCGCGAGCGTGAATCTTAATGTTTTGATCGCGTCTGCATAAGGCGAACGGATTTTTTGTGTATATTCAGGTTTACCGGACTTCACAGCCTCTATAAATGTTCTGTCCAACTCATAACCCGCATACTCGGCTCCGTCGTCACGTTGCTTTACCAATACTTCTTTTGTGCCGTTTTTATCGGTAAGAATGACTTTATTGCGGAGTTCGTAATCTATTGTTGCGTCTTTTGCGTAGAAAGTCAACCCAAGTTTCATTCCGCCGCCGTCGCCCAGATAACACCCTGTGAATATGTTAGCGATAGAGCCGTTTTTGAAAACTACGTTTGCAGCCGTATAATCTTCAACGTCGTATCCGCGGAGCGGGAGTACATTCGGGTCAACTATACCTTTGCCCCCGGTTGCGTAAACTGTTACAGGTTCGCCGTTGAAATAACGCAGCATATCATATAAGTGTATGTTCTGCTCTACTATCTGCCCCCCCGATGTGGTTTTTCTAACCCACCAGTAAACCATAGGAATCCCGCCGACCCATGCGCCGTTTATCAAGCCTATTTGTCTCCCCGCCAGAAATTCTCTCATCGGGTCGATTATATTAAGATACCTGTCCTGATGTCCGACGGCTATTATGATATTATGCTGCGTCGCCATGTCGCATATTTTTTCAGCGACGTTTATATCTGTTGCTATCGGTTTCTGTATCATCATATTTATTTTGCGCTTGATTGCCTCAAGCTCGATCATTCCGTGCTGGTCAGGCGGTACGCAGACATATAATATATCGGGTTTGCTTTCGTCGAGCATTGATATATAGCAGTCAAACGCTTTTCCTTCGCCTTTTGCTTTCGCCATTTTCTCCGCTCTTTCTTTGATTATATCATAGAATCCCACATATTCGACGTCTTCAAAATTTTTGACCCTTCCGAAATGCCAGTTTGATATGCCGCCGCAGCCTACAACAGCCGCTTTTAGTTTTCCGCTCATTCTTTTTTCCTCCGTTAAAAATAATAATTATAAATTTTATAAAATTATAAAATAAATTTTATACTAATATTAATTATAACGCATTATAAAATAAAGTCAAGTTTTTTTATGAAAAATCTCTTGAAATTTTAATTGGAATTGTGTTATAATTTATTATATTAAATCAACGGAGGATTTATATGAAACTTTATATATGTGAAAATTTCAAATATGCCAAATGGAGAAAAAATATATTTAACGAAAAAAAACTTTCGCTTGTGTTCGCTAAAAAATGTATTTGTGATTTTTTAAGCGAAAAAGAACATGATATAGATATTATATTTTCAAAGAACGAATACGGGAAGCCTTATGTACGGGAAATATATAAAATTACAGATACGGAAAAAATAAAAATAGATATTTCTATATTTTTTTCGCTTTCGCACAGTGATAATATGATAATTTGCGCGGTCGCCTGTTTTAATATTGGGCTGGATTGCCAAAAAAGAAATATAGAAGATATAGAAAAATGCAAAAATATCGCGAAAAGATTTTATTCCGGACAGGAAAATATTTTTCTGGATTCTGTTTTATCGCCGGATTCAGACGAAGAAAACGATGATATTGAATATAAATTAAAAGAACAGGAATATATAAATGATTTTTTCAGGATATGGACAAAAAAAGAAGCATATATAAAATATACCGGAAAAGGATTGTCTGAAGGAATGAATACTTTTTCTGTCACAAACGAAAAAAGGCAGAAAAATTATTACGGCGATGTATATTTTAAAAGAATCTATTTGGCAAAACAAAATAAATTTTATATATATTTATGCTATAATAAAGAAAATAAAAATATATGCAGGATAAAATTTTTTAATTAGAATTATTCGGAGATTTTATATTATGATTTATTTGCAGATATTTGTAATTGCCATCGGGGTATTGATGATTATTATTGCTGTTTTGAATTATTTTTTTCATCCTAAATCTGTATTGTTTATTTGGAAACGAATAACTGAATATCTTGGCGAAAACGAGCGGATAAAATATCAAAAAGCGCAGGCTATACCTGTGGCAATATTCGGGATTTTAATTATAATATCAGCGGTATTTTTTATTGATAGTGATATTTCTTCAAAAATATGGACTGGTTCATATTTTGTCTGGTTAGTTTGGACGGCTATAATAAATAAAATATATTTAGGCTATTTCTCGCCGTGGAGCATACCAAAAAAAATATTTTAATATATTTATTTAATTTAATATCAAAAATTAAAACGAAAAGGAGACGGCAAAAATGTTTGACGTTGTATGTATTGGAAATATAGTAGCGGACGTTATTGTCAGGACAGTTGATAAACTTCCACCGAAAGGCACTCTTGTTTATCAGGAAAGCATATCGCTTTATAACGGCGGCTGCGCAATGTCAAGTTCGGTGGATTTGGCAATACTCGGCGCGAAAAGCGCAATTATAGCGAAAATAGGAAACGATTCTTTCGGTGAATTTCTAAAAAACGTTCTTGTTAAAAATAAAGTCGATATAACCGGGTTAAAAATTTCGGAATATCCGACGTCTGCGTCAGTCGCGCTTATCGCTTCGGATTCTGAGCGGACTTTTTTGCATAATCCCGGAGCGAACGCTTATTTTACAGAAGAAGATATAGACTGGGATATAATCGAAAAAAGCAAAATAGTATTTCCGGCGGGTATGCTGATCATGCCGGGATTTGACGGACAGCCGTGCGCGAATGTTTTGAAAAAATCCAAAGAGATGGGAAAAATCACAATGCTTGACACAGCGTGGGACGCTTCTGATCAATGGATAAAAAAACTTGAGCCGTGTATGCAATATATAGATTTTTTTATGCCGAGTGTGGAAGAAGCCGAAAAATTATCGGGCGAAACAGAGCATAAAAAAGTCGCCGATGTATTTTTTGACATGGGAGTAAAACATGTAGTGATAAAACTCGGCAAAAGCGGTTGCTATTTAAGAGAATCTAAAACAGGCGAAGGCAAATATTTTATGACTTATAAAAATGTCAAACCCGAAGATACGACGGGAGCGGGGGACAGCTTCTGCGCGGGATTTTTATATGGATTGTCGAGAAATTATTCTCTTGAAAAATGTTGCAAGATAGGCAACGCCGTAGGAAGCCACTGCGTCATGAAAACTGGCGCGACCGCCGGAATTGTGCCGTTTGAACAGATTCAAAAATTTATGCGTGAAAACGAGAGGCATTTGAATGAGTGATATAATTTACAAAGATACAAAAGATTTTAACGCGCAGGAATTACAGGATTTATTTTTATCAGTCGAATGGTCGTCGGGGCATTTTCCGGATAAATTAGTAATCGCGATGAAAAATTCGGATTCTGTATTTACGGCTTGGGAAAATAACAAACTTGTCGGGCTTATAAACGTACTGGACGACGGCGTTATGACTGCATATATACACTATATGCTGGTTAATCCCGAATATCAAGGGCAGGGCATAGGGAAGAAATTAATATGTTTTGTCAAAGAAAAATATAAAGATTATTTGAGAATTTGTTTAACTGCGTATAAACATGCAGTCGGATTTTATGAAAGCTGCGGATTTAAAACAAGCGAAAGTAAGCCGATGAATATTACTTCGCTGTTAATTTAGAAATTAAAAAATAAAACAGAGGTAAAGTAAACATGATTTCAAAAGAAAAAAAACAAGAAGTGATTGAAAAAACTCTTGAATATTTTAAAAAAGCAAATATCGCGATAACAGACGAAGAAAAAACTAAAATCGAAATCGCCGATTTTGGCTTAAACGAAATCGAAATAACAGGGCTTGAAATTTTAGTTTATGTAAATACAGACAGAGTTTGCGCCAAAGAACTCGTCATGTTGCCCAACCAAACCTGTCCCGAACACCGTCACCCGTCAGTCAACAATGAACCCGGCAAAGAAGAAACTTTCAGGTGCAGATACGGTAAAGTTTATTTATATGTTGAAGGTGAAAAAACAAAAAACTGCAAAACAAATCCTCCGGAATCTCCCGATGGAAGTTATACGGTTTTTCATGAAATCGAACTCAATCCGGGAGAACAGTACACGCTTTATCCAAATACAAAACATTGGTTCAAGAGCGGAGAAAACGGAGCTGTCGTCAGCGAATTTTCAACGAAAAGCCGTGATGAATCCGATGTTTTTACAGATAAAAGAATAATAAGGGTTGAAAAATAAAATTGTAGGACGCGATATATTTTGGCGCGCCGTAAAAAGGAAAAATAAATGTTGATGTTTAAAAAGCTTGAATTAAGCGATATAAAAATAATAAAACCCTATTTTTCTCTTTCACAAAACAGGGCTTGCGACAATACTGTCGGGGGGACTTTTATATGGCGCGATTTTTTTTGCATGGAATACGCAGTATATAAACAAAATTTTATTTTCAAGGGCAAATTTAATATAGATGACAAAAATATTATTGTTTTTGCAATGCCGCTTGGCAAAAATATTGATGATATAACAGAATCATTCAGACAAATAGAATTATATTGCAAAAAAAATAAAATCCCTATGATTTTATGCCTTGCGACCGAAGAAGATATAAAAATAATAGAAAAAATATATAAAAATACAAAAAAATCCGAAGAAATCGGCTGGTCGGATTATTTATATAAAGCAATAGATTTGGCGAATCTTGCAGGCCGGAAATACAGCGGGCAAAGAAACCATATAAATTATTTCAAACGGACTTTTTTTAATTATAACATAAAACAAATAAACTCCGAAACTATTGGCGATACACTTGTTTTTTTTGAAAAATATAAAAATACGCACGATAAAAATACGCCTGCGCTTATTGAAGAAACTAAAAAAGTTTTTGAAATACTTGAAAATATCGCAAATTTTAAAAATTACAGTCAAACCGGAATCGCGTTATATATCGAAAATTCTGTAATAGGCTTCGCGATAGGTGAAATTATCAACGATACTTTATTTGTGCATATAGAAAAAGCAGATTCAGAATACAGGGGAGCATATCAAATTTTAGTAAACGAATTCGCAAAACAAAATGCAGATAAAAATAATATATTATATATAAACAGGGAAGATGATGCGGGAGACGAAAATCTCAGAATTTCTAAAATGTCTTATCACCCCTGTGAAATAATAAAAAAATATACAGTTGAAATAGAAATATAGATAAAAAATAATATTACAGGGGTGGAATGTTTAATAAACGTTTCACCCCTGTAATATTATTTTTTGTTTTTTATATAAACTTTTTCAAATATTGCAATCCAATGCTTGTCCCTTTTATTGGGTCTTCCAGCCCTTCAAATTCAATACTTATATATCCGTCGTAACCACTTGATTTTATTATATTTATGCATTGATCTACTGGAACGTTCCCGTGACCGACTATTGCGCCTCTAAGATAATTTCCGCCTCTTGACTTAAAAAATCCTTCGCCCGGATTTGGCAGCATGCCGCTCTTGACATGAAAATCTTTCGCATGTACATGTTTTATATAAGGCGCGAGAACTCCGATAGCATATACCGGGTTTTCATCGGCGCACATAAAATTGCCGATGTCTATTAACGCCCCGAAATTTTTATGCCCGACTTTATTTATCAGCTTTTCTACTCTTACGCTGTCCTGAACGAAATATCCGTGATTTTCGATAGAAGTCGCGATATTTTTCTTTTCAGCATAAACCGTGACTTCTCTGTAACCGTAAGCTAACCTGTCAACCACATCGTCAAATCCTCTCGGCGGGGGAATTTCTTTTTTTACGCCGTAAGTGGCATCGTGGCGTATGCATTTTGCTCCGAGAGCTTCAGCCAAATCCACGTTTTGTTTGACCATTGCGATTTCTTTTTCAATATCTCCGTCGCTGCCGTTGAGAAAATCTGAGCCTATACAATAATTCGGGATTTCCAGCCCTTCGTCGCCGCATAATTTTTTGATTAATCCACAAAATTCAAATATTTCAACGTCGCCGTTTGGGATATGCGCGACTTCAAAGCCGTTAAAGCCCTGTTCTTTGACCGTTTTCACGAGTTTATAAATATCAAACCCGTTTTTGCCGAATATACTCAGATAAGAATAAGAACTAACGCTGATTTTCATATATTTCAATCCCCATTTCAATAATTTTATTATAATTAATAGATGTGTCCTGAAACTATATGTAGGGCGCGGCGACCCCGACGCGCCACCGACAAAGACCGCCGTAAAATCAAATTCGCGGCGTGCCGGGGCGTCACGCCCTACAATTAAATTTCGAGGTTTTAGGATAAGTCTATTATTTAAAAATTTAATTTAATTAAATATTTTATCAAGTTCTCCAAGCGCATCTTCAAGTTCCTTTTCGTATTCTGCCCAGCTTTTCTGTAACCCTTCGCTGATATTTACGCTTACGCCTATTTTATGATAAATCCATTTCCATTCGTTGGCGTCCTCATCATAAAAAAATTCATCGTCAACATCAGGATTACTTATGTGTTCTGTATATACATCGTAAATGATCCCCTTATATTTATATGACCAGGTTTTTAAAAATGATTCGCTGTTGTTAAAATCATCCCATGTTTTTTGTACTTCGCCGTTCCCCCACATGAATCCTTCTATATTATATCCATCGTCAGAAGTTTTCGCCGTTGTATCAAATATTTTTTTCAACCACGTGTTATATTCTTCTATGGATACTTCGCCGTCTTTTTTATTAAAAACCATTATGTCGCTGGATTCATCTTTTAAATCATATGCCCAGTTTGGTTCTATCGCGGATTTTTCGAGCCCTTTTAACTTAAATGAATCTGCGGGCGACATATTATTTTCCCCATAGCTGTCTAACGCATCGGCAGAGTCTAAATCGCCGTTTAACGCGGCGTTAATAAGATTTCCGAGATTTTCGAGGACCTTTTCTTCTTTACTCTTGCACGCAGAAAAAGAAAATAATATAAGCAGTGCAAAAATCAAGATTAATATTTTTTTCATAAAAAACTCCTTTTAAAATTTTATATTTTATAATTATCATTTGCATATTTATTATATATTATTAATCATAAAAAGTCAAATACAATTAATAAATTTTTATTTTTTTTATAATAATGATAATATAAATGTATAAAACAACCTGATTTTACAAATATTACTATTATAAATAAAAACAAACAAATTTATTAAAAATCAGGAGAATTTATAAATGAAAGCCGTTATTATGGCGGGAGGCGAAGGAACAAGACTTCGGCCGATCACTTTAAAAATGCCTAAACCTCTTGTTCCGGTTTTAGGCGAAAGCGTAATAAATTATATAATAAGACTTCTTAAAAAACATAAAATTTTTGACGCGGCTATAACTTTAATGTATTTGCCTGAACAAATAAAAAATAAATATAAAAATAATTTCGAGAGTGTAAATCTTTTTTATTTCGAAGAAGAAACGCCTTTGGGAACTGCGGGAAGCGTTAAAAACACAAAATCTTTTTTACTTGATAAAACAAAAAAATCACACGACGATTTTTTTATTGTCATAAGCGGCGACGCGATATGCGATACAGATATAACAAAAGCAGTTGAATTTTATAAAAATTCGCAATCCGACGTTACTATAATTTTATCAAAATCTGAAAATCCGCTTGAATTTGGCGGGGTTGTTACAGATACCGGAGATTCAGGGGCTATAGAAGCATTTATAGAAAAACCTTCATGGTCGCAGGTATTTACAGATACGATAAATACCGGGATTTATATAATAAGCAATAAAATATTGGATATAATCCCCGATGAAAAATTTTATGATTTCGGAAAAGATTTATTTCCTTTGCTGCTTAAAAATAAAGAAAATTTTAAAATGACCGGTTATATGGACGAAAACTATTGGTGCGACATAGGAGATTTAAACGCTTATTATCAATGCAATCTCGAAGCGGCTGATGATAAAATAAAAATAATAAAAGAGACAAATAATTACGGGACATATTGTCGGTATTTGTCAGCCGGCGAAAATTGCGAAATCATTGAAAGCATAATACACGATGGGGTTATAATCGGAAATAACGTAAAAATCATAAAATCTATAATTTGCCGTAACACGCAAATAGGTGATAACGTAATAATAAACGAAGGATGTATTATTGGTCAGGATTGCATTATAAAACAAAACGTAATAATATCAGGCGGCGTAAAAATATGGAACGGTAAAATAATAAACGAAGGGGAAAAAATTATGTCAAACGTTATTTTTTCAAGTATAAAATATAATCTTTTCGATAACGACGATGGGATAACCGGAATATTTAACGATACTTTAACTCCGGAATATTGCGTTAAAATAGGAAACGCGGCAGGAATAGCTACTTCCGGGATAAATAAAACAGGCAGGGTAGGGGTTATGTATTCGCAAAGCGAAAAAAATAATATAAGCAGGCTTATAAAAGATTCGCTTTTATGCGGTATAGTTGCGTCAGGTGCGAAAAGCTATGATTTCGGTGATGGTTTTGCTTCGCTTGCGGCTTTTGCGGCAGGGTATTTTAAACTTGATATAATATTATTCGCAGATAGAACAAATGACGGAAAAGATATTATAAAAATTTTTGATTATAATACTCTGTCTCCGTCAAGACCGTTTGAGAGAAAATTTGAATCTGCGTTGTTTCGCGAAGATTTTAAGCCCCCGATTGCCGAAGAATTGAATGAAACAGAAATTTTCAGAAGCTTGAAATTTTTATATTTCAACGAAATTATAAAAAACGCGGGCAATCTCAAAGGATTTAAAGCCGCAATAAAATTAGATAATGTAAATAAAACAGGTGCGGCGGCTTATATTTTAAAAAAAGCATTGACAGAGCTTTCAGCCGAAGTTTATGATTTAAATATAAACGAAAATATAAATAATAATATACCGGAAAATGCTGTAATTTTTGAAATTGGTGACGACGGTTTTTCACTTCGGGCATATTATAATAATATAAATAATACAGAACCGGTTGATTTTTGGCATATTGAAGCAATATTAATACAAGAAGCGGTAAAAAACGGCGAAACAGAAATAGTAATGCCGTATCTTGCCCCTGACACTTTGCAAATTATAGCGGAAAAAGAAGGCGCGGACGTTTTACGTTATATATCCTGCCCCTTTGACGAAAATGATTTTGATTTAAAAACTAAATCTAAAATAATATCGCAATTTTATATGAAAGACGCTTGTTTTGCCGCAGTAAAATTATGTTCTGTTTTGTATAATTCAAATAAAACTTTAAAAGAGCATATAAACGCTCTTCCGAAATTTATATCAAAAAATATAGATATAGAAGTCGATAACGATAAAAAAACAAGCGTTATGCGTAATTTAAACGAACAGTTAGAACAATTAGAAAATTTATATAATAAAGAAAATAAAAAAGATTACAGGTCCAAAGAGGGAATGAAATTAAATTTTTTAAACGGTTATGTTAATATAGTCCCCAAAAAAAGCAACGGGTTTAAATTAATTGCGGAAGCGTTGAGCACGGAAGCCGCCGATGAAATGCTTAACGCGGCAGACAACAGGATAAAATCTATATTATATAATTTAAAACAATAGTGATTATTTTTATCAGAGGTTGACAAATATAAATTTAAAGTGTATAATAAAAAACAGTTGTTTATGTTCGGTAAAAAAATTATTATATATCTTGCGTAAAATAACGCTTCTTTTGAATTGCGTATTGTGCGTCTTTGTATGCAATTATTGGGAAGTTGATTTTTTACGTTTTCAAGTTATGCGTAAAAAAATTACATAAAACGAAAATTAAAAAACAAAAACAGACAAAATTTTAAATTAAATTATATCTAAAAGGAGAAAAACAAAATAAAAATATGGCTAAAAAAACATCAAATTTAAATTTAAATTCAAACGCAAAATTAAAAATTATACCGTTGGGGGGGCTTCAGGAAGTAGGAAAAAATATAACAGTATTTGAATATGAAGACGATATTATCGTCGCCGACTGCGGGCTCGCTTTTCCCGACGACGATATGCTCGGAATTGATTTAGTAATACCGGATACGTCTTATCTCGAAAAAAATCTCGAAAAAATAAAAGGCATTGTATTGACACACGGCCACGAAGACCATATAGGTGCTTTGCCGTATGTTCTTAACGAGATAAACGTCCCCGTTTACGGGACAAGGCTCACACTCGGAATTTTACAAAACAAACTCGAAGAACATAATCTCGAAAAAAAAGTGAAAACAATAATTGTCAAAGACGGAGAAAAATTGAAACTCGGCTGTTTTTCGGTAGAATTTATACACGTAAATCATTCTATACCTGATGCTGTGTCTCTTGCGATAACAACGCCTGTCGGCGTAATTATATTTACGGGAGATTTCAAAGTTGATCTGACTCCGGTTAAAAGCAATCATGTGATAAACTTGACGCGTTTCGGCGAATACGGCAATAACGGCGTGCTTTTATTAATGTGCGATTCGACAAATGCCGAAAGGCCCGGAACAACCCGGTCAGAAAGGCAAGTGAGGCATTCGCTCAATAATATATTCAGGAATTACTCAGATAAACGCATAGAAATAGCGACTTTTTCGTCTAATGTCTATAGAATACAGTCAATAATATCGGCGGCGGCTGAATTTAACAGAAAAATCGCTATAACCGGCAGAAGTATGTTAAATATAATCGGCGTGGCAATAGAACTCGGTTATTTGAAAGTTCCCGAAGGGGTGCTTATCGACATAAATGAAATAAAAAAATATAACCCCGAACAGATTGCGATAATTACGACCGGTTCTCAGGGTGAGCCGATGTCGGCATTATATAAAATGGCGTATTCAGATCATGACAAAGTCATTCTCGGACCGGAAGACGTAGTAGTTATTTCGGCAAATCCGATACCGGGAAACGAAAAATTCGTCAGTAAAATAATAAACGAACTGTCAAAAAAAGGAGTGCATGTGCTTCATGACGCGATAGCCGAAGTGCATGTTTCAGGTCACGCGTGTCAGGAAGAATTAAAGTTGATACACGCGCTTGTAAAACCTAAATTTTTTGTTCCCGTACACGGTGAACAACGACATTTGAAAGCTCATTTTGAACTTGCTAAATATATGGGCATGAAATCCGAAAATATTTTAATTCCGGATGTTGGCAGAATAATAGAATTAGACGAAAATTCTATAAAATTCAACGGGACTGTAACCAGCGGCAAAATTCTTGTGGACGGATTCGGGGTAGGGGACGTCGGAAATATAGTTCTCAGGGACAGGCGGCATTTGGCGCAGGATGGATTAATCGTCGTCGTTGCGGCGATTGATATAGACGAAGGACTTTTAATTTCAGGCCCGGATATAGTAAGCAGAGGTTTTGTATATGTGAGGGAATCTGAAGAACTTATGGAGCAGACGCGTTTGACTGCGAAAGACGCGATAAATTATTGTTTTGACAACGGCACAAAAGAATGGAACGCAATAAAAATGAAAGTCCGCGACGATTTATCTAAATTTTTATATCAGAAAACAAAACGCAAACCTATGATATTGCCGATTATCATGGACGTGTGATAATTCATTAAAAACAAAAACACCATGCAACGATAAATTTTTTATATCTGTTGTATGGTGTTTTAAATTTTATTCTTGTTTTTATTTCATAAAAAACTTAGCCGAAAATCCTGTCTTTTATTCTCGTGGCCGGGAGTATAACGCGGCTGATGATCGCCGCAGCTTCTGCTCGTGTGATGTTGTTGTTGGGGTAGAATATGCCCGCATCGTTGTTGCCCGCCAGAATACCTGCCTTGTACAGCATGATAATCGAACTGTAGTACGGCGTTCCGCTGTTCACGTCAGGCAGCGAATTGACCGTATTTAACGCCGCAAACTCGGACTCCGGCACGGAGCGCGAGAAGATATACGCCATTTGTGCCCGGGTCGCGGTTTTAGTGTAGTCTGCGAAATCGTTTGACTTGATTATCCCGTTTGCTACGGCGTAGTCCACATACACTTTGTACCATGGACTCCCCTGTACGAAATCCTCCTCGCCGGTCGTATAGATACTGTGCACCCGCGCAGCTACCGTGACAGCTTCGGCGATCGTGATATTTCCCGTGGGCTTGAACGTATTCGCGCCGCTGCCCTGCATGAGTCCGTACTCGTACGCGCTGGCTACTACTTTATCTTTATCAAATCCGTACCACGAGTTTTCGTTCACGTCCGAGAACATTCCCGGCGTATATGTCCTTATCTTGACGAAATTTGCCATGCCGGGAGATACGGGAATATCAGGCTCTGTATCTGATTCCGTCCATTTTGCGTATAATATCAAATCAGATGTCACTGGAGTGTTCATATCATATTCTTGTGTAAGCGCGGCGTCTTTATACCAGCCGCCGAAAACATAACCGTCTTTTATTAACGGGCTTATGCCCCATTCAGCTTTATCGCCCGCGGTAACTGTCATAACAGCATCAGGCTGACCGTTGTCTGTTTTAAAAGTGACTGTATATGATTCAGGCGTTGCCGCGCTGACCGTCACGCCGTCTGTTACCCAGCCTATCGGGAAAAACCCCGTGTTCGCGCCGTTGGCGTATACAATACCGTCTAAACCGCCGCTTTTGCCCCATTTTGCCGCGCCTGCGGGTTGCATAGTCAAGTCCTCCGACGTGCCTTCTGCGTATATCTTGTCCCCTGAAGCCCCAACCCATGCACAGAGCACGGCTGTGCCGCCGACTACAAGTTCGCCGCCGCCATCGTTGTCGATTACGCCATAGCTGTCGATTAGATCCGTTCCAAAGCTAAATAAAAAGCCGCCGGTCACAGTTATGTCAGCATTGATAGAGTTATTGCAGACAGCGCGGGAATCGCCGTAAAACACGCCGCCGCTTACATTGATAGTTGTGTATTGTACTGGGGGAGAATTGAAGATAGTATGATCGCCGTAAAACACGCCGCCGCTTACGTTGATAGTTGTGTATTGTGCTGTGGGAGAATTGAAGATAGCAGCATAATCACCGTGCACTTCGCCGCCGCTCACATTGATAATGGAACCTTCTGATTTATTGATGATAGCGTAATTACCGTGCACTTCGCCGCCGCTCATGTTGATAGTGGAACCATTTCCGGCATTAGCGATACCGTAATTAGCGATACCGTATTCACCGTACACTTCGCCTCCGCTTACGTTGATAGTGAAATCCGCGCTTAAATTTTCGATAGCATAATCACCGTACACTTTACCGCCGCTTACGTTGATAGTGGAGGGTCCGCTTCCGCTATAAATTTCGATAGCAGGATAATCATTACCACCGTGCACTTCACCTCCGCTCACGTTGATAGTTGTGCTAGTACCGTAGATAGCGCGTGTAAAGCCGTACACTTCACCGCCGCTTACGTTGATGGTGGTTTTGTCGAATAATCTTATAGCAGATTCTGACCCATTATTTTTTATGGATCCTCCTTCCGCAACTTCAAACGTGCCTTGGCCGGAAACGGAAATCATGCAGTAGAGTGCCGAAGCGCTGACACTGCCCGAATATTTGGCTTTCCAGATAACTTTTACTCCGGGGTTGATATTAAGGTTCAGAGTATGCGTCACTCCGACGATAGTTCCGGTGACTGTGACGATGTTACCGGATACAGCCGCGGTGAGTTCGCCGCCGTAGCCGCCGTGGTCGAAGTTTTCGATTGTGCTTTTCAGAGTTGCCGCGTTCGCCGCGTTTGCCGTCATCGGCATAACAGCGAATAAGCCGAGTATCATAGTCAAAGTCAGCAGAGTTGACAAAAATTTTTTAAATTTGGCTTTCATGTTTTTTCCTCTCTTTCTTTTTTTTAAATAGGCGATTGCAAAACTCAAATTGAACCCGTTTGTCGTAGGGGACGCGCCCCTGCGCGTCCCGTAAATCTGATTTTACGCTGGTTTTACCGGCGGGACGCGCTGGGGCGCGTCCCCTACTTCCTGTTTTGCAATAGCCTATTAATTTTTAAATTATTAAAACAACTTTTAAATTTTTAATTTCACATATAATAAAATAACATATTTTTTATAGAATTTCAACAATAAATTTTTAATAATTATAATTAGTATTTTAAATTTTATAGTCAAACAAGTTGAGAAAACAACCCCACCACCGCAGCGGCGGTTCCCCTCCCCTGTTAGGGGAGGCAAGGAAACTGCGCCAAAAGCCTCCCATGAAAGGGGAGGTGTCACGAAGTGACGGAGGGGTTTGTCTTCTTTTTATTCTTGTTTTACTTTATATTATTTATTCAAATAATTTTGACAAAACCGGGAAAATATCTTTTTCATATAAAGACCGGCCGTCTTCTTCTTTTTCAAAAAAATCAACCCACGCGTAAACATCGCCCCATATTGAAGTCCTGAACGGGGGGTAAGAAGTATAATTTTTATATAATAATATTTGCCCGGTAACCGTGTCTTTTATCATTACGGTCAATGTCGTTTCATAGCCGATAGTGCCGTCGCTGTATGTGCCGTAATATTGCGCCGAACCTTTAAAATTCATGATATATCTTACTTTTTCAGACGAATCTGCCAGAAAAAATACCGGAACATCGTCAATTATTTTATTTGATAAATCATACGCGCCGTATTCTGACCAACTATTATTGATATATATGCAGTTTCCGGTGATATTCATAAGCGTTGACGTATCTGTTCTGGCGAAATATTCGGTCAGGCCCTCCGCGTTCTCTATATTGCTTTTTAAATTATTTACGCGCATTTTACGCCATATATAACTCAGAGAACCCCGTGAGTTATATTTATCATAAAAAATATCAGAATCTTCGCCTTTAAGATTATTTACAAAATTATCAATTTCGGTTTGATTATACGGCAGTAATGCTAATTTAGTCAAATCTTTATAACCAAGCTGATATTGCTTGTCATAATATAAATACAAATATTCTATATATAAAAATTTACTGTCAAGAAAATCAAAAACTGACAGGTATTTTTTTGCCGATTCGCCGTATTTTTTTGCTTTCGCGTCATTTCCCGCGTCAATATAAATCATATATTCCGCGCTGTCTGAAAAAGATTTTAATTCGTTAAACGCGTTATACGCCAAATCTGATTTCCCCGCGTTAAAATCAGATATAGCTTGATTATATTTTATATAATTATTACATAACTCAAATTTTTCATCAGCGTCTTTAAACCCTGAGATTTCTTTGAAATTTTCGGCGGCTTCTGAATATTTTTCATTTTCAAAGTCAGATAGTGCTTTATCATATTTTATGTTTTTATTGCACAATTCAAGCAGTTCATTTGAACTCTGATGGCTTGTCGTTTCGGAAAACTCTAATTTTTCTAAAATAGCTACTGCTTTTTCATAATATTTATCCTGAATATAAGAAAGAATTTTATTTATTACAATATCTTCAGCCAATTCGCCCGTACCCTGATAATTTATAATAGAGATTAACATATCGATTGCCTTATCCGGATCGTTTTGCATTATATCGTTTGCCTGTATATATATAATCGCTGCTATATATTCTTCAGAATCTTTATATTCCCTGATATTTTCAAATAAATCTTTTGCCGACGGATATTCTTGATTATTCATATACTCTATAGCAGAAACATAAACACTTTCGTTTTCGGTTTCCTGTTTTTTATCCGCGCTGTCTAAATAGCTGTCGATAGAATCATATATTTTTATAGCTTCGTTAAAATCCTGTCTGTCAAAGCATTCCCCGGCGTAAAAATATAAACTTTGCTTCTCCCTTTCTTTCGAATCTTTATAATCATATTCGGAAAGTCCGGCAAACATTTCCGCAGCCGCTTTAAATTCTCCGTTTTCAAATAAATTATTTGCTTCTTTATAATCTGTGTTATGCGGGTCAAATAAAAAACACCCCGATAATAATCCGGATATAAAAATAATAAAAATTATTAATATACTTAATTTTTTCATTTTGATTAAATAATCTCCTTTATTTTTCACGTTTATTTTTATACTCTGATCGAAAATTTTTCTAAATATTTTCGCCTGAATTCATCAAAATCATTTAATTCTATCGCTTCTCTTATTTTTTGCATTAGCTCGTTATAAAAATAAAGATTGTGGATTACGCATAATCTCATTCCAAGCATTTCTTCAACTTTTAATAAATGCCGTATATATCCTTTTGAAAAATTATTGCAAGTGTGGCAATTACAGTCAATATCGATCGGGTTTTCGTCCTGTTTAAATTTTTGATTTAAAAGATTTACATAGCCCTTCCATGTGAATAAATTGCCGTGGCGCGCGTTTCTTGTCGGCATTACGCAGTCAAAAAAATCAATTCCCCGGTAAACAGATTCTATTATATTTGACGGAGTTCCAACGCCCATTAAATATCTCGGTTTATTTTGCGGCATATAAGGCTCTACCGTATCGATTATATCATACATAATATCAGCCGTTTCGCCGACCGCAAGACCTCCGATCGCGTAACCCGGCAAATCAAGCTCAACAATTTGATTCATGTTTTCAATACGCAAATCCTGATATATTCCACCTTGATTTATCCCGAATAATATCTGATTTTTATTTAAAGTCTCGTCCAAACTATTTAATCTGTCCAACTCTGTTTTGCATCGTACAAGCCAGCGGACAGTTCTTTCGTGGCTCTCTTTTATATATTTATAAGTCGCGGGATTTTCAACGCATTCGTCAAACGCCATTGCGATTGTCGAGCCGAGATTTGATTGTATTTTTATACTTTCTTCCGGACCCATGAATATTTTTTTACCGTCAATATGCGAATTAAAATAAACGCCTTCTTCTTTTATTTTTCTGAGTTTAGTCAAAGAAAAAACCTGAAAACCTCCGCTGTCTGTTAAAATAGGCTTATGCCAGTTTATAAATTTATGCAGTCCGCCCATATTATATATCAAATCATCGCCGGGACGTATATGCAAATGATAAGTGTTGCATAACTCGACCTGACAGTTTACGTCAATCAAATCAAGAGAAGATAAACCGCCCCTGATTGCTCCGGTTGTACCCACGTTCATAAACACGGGCGTTTCGATTATACCGTGAACGGTGTGAAAACGCCCTCGCCTCGCTTTATTTTCTGTTGTTAGCAATTCAAACATTGTTTATCCTTTTAACTTTTTTCAATTTTGCCAACGCAAAACAAATAAGCGTTAAAACGGCAAAAAATATCAAATTATCATCGCCAGTTTTGGGACTTACCAAAGACGTACCGTATTTTATTGCCTCCAAAACGTCGGAACAGTCAAATTCGGGCAGGGGAGTTAAATTGTCGGTTTTTATCATATTGTTCATTGCGAAATCATTTGCCCAAATCTTATAAGTACCATCATGCTTTTTCGTTTGATATAAACCAGTATCAAAATCCGAGGCTATAATATCCGGATTGTCAGGTATAAATAAATTATTATAGTTTAATCCATAATAATTATTACTACCGGCTGAATCTATATAATCAACTAATGTTAATTCACCATTTTGTATTTTAATATAATTAACAGAATATAAATTTACATATCCGGTCCGAAAAACCACAATCTTATTATTTGTGTTTATATAAAAATGAAAATTTGGATTTTTATTATTATCAATATTGTCAAATTCAAAATCATTAAAATAGAACTGTTCGTATCTATTACCATTCAACTTATAAATAAATGTTGGAGATAATTCCCACCCGCCATAATTAATAATTACTTCTGGTATATTATCATTGTCTAAATCGTAAAAATGATAATCACGTGGAAAGCTCATAGAAAACATAAAACCTTGACCTTGTCCCCATTTGCCTATCATATCAATAGGAATGTCAACCGGGTCTGGAATATAGTTATCGTCTTCGAGCCAACGGATCAAATTTTCTTCATTTTTCTTTATAGTCGCTTCATCAAATAAACTCGGAAAACTATTTGTCAAAAAATCTTTCAAATATTTTTGCCATACTATATTTTCTGAATTTACAGTCAGCGAAAATAAAATTATCAAACACAACGCAATTAAAATAAAGCATTTGATTTTCATAAACAATAAATCCCCAATTTTATTTAAAAATTATCGCAAGAAAATACGTCACAGCCCAAATTATAAGCAGCCAGCCGTATAAAGCTCCAAGTTCTTTTGCGGGAGTTATAATATTTATAGTAACATGATCTTCTTTTTTTATGTTTTTTAAACTAATTCCAAGCACGCTTATTACAAATATTATCAATAATAAAATAAAAAATACGGTTTGCATTATTATTTCGCTTATGCTGCCTAATAAAAATAAAACATTAAAAATGGTAGATATTGCAAAAGCAATTAAAAGTATCAACGAAATTATTTGTTTCATATTCATAAATTATTTCCCCGCCACAACGCATTGCCAATCGTTTTCATTTGATTTTTCAATAATTTTCATTCCGCACGATTCAACAGCATTTTCCATATCAATTAAATATTTGCTTATAATCCCGGATAAAACCGCAATGCCGTTATCTGCGAGTAAATTTTTGACAAACGGCAACAACGGAATTATGACGTCAGGGATTATATTCATTAAAACAAGATTATATTTTTTCTCTGAAATTTTATCCCGCAGTTTTTTATCAGTCAATAAATTTCCGTCATAGACTTTATAATTTTCAAACAATATATTATTTATTCTCGCGTTTTCTTGGGCGATTCTTACACAATTTTCGTCTATATCTACGGCAACCGAAGATTTTGCTCCTAAAATCATAGAAATAATCGACAAAATCCCGCTCCCGCAGCCTAAATCCAAAACCAAACTATTATTATTTATATATTTTTCAAGAGCTTCGACGCATAGTCTTGTAGTTTCATGCGTGCCCGTACCGAAACTCATTCCGGGGTCGATTTTAAAAACTTTTCGCGATTTATATATTTCCGGTATTTCTTCCCAAACCGGACAAATTAATATATTTTCCCCGACAGGAATAGGCTTAAAATATTTTTTCCAGCTTTCCGACCAATTTTCTTCGTTTACTTTGGTTATAAATATTTGTAGGGGCGCGTATTGCGCGTCCTTACAGTGTTTTTGAATAATCTCAAGAGTTTTTCTGCCGCTTTGATTATCCGCGATATAAGCCGAAACACTGCACGCTTTTGATTTTTCTTCGTATAAATCATCATCGATAAAATCCCACTGGGGTTTGGTTTGCTCCAGAATTTCTAAAAATTCTTCGTTATCTTCTATTTCAAGAGAAGATATTCCGGCATGTTCAAAAATATCCGAGACAAAATCTATGCTTTTTTGAGAAGTTACAATTTTTATTTTTATCCAGTTCATACCGTACCACATGAGATAAATAAACATCTCGCATTTAATATATAATCATGGTTTATATTTTTATTAATATATTCGTATTTAGCAACTTGGTGATTATATTGCTCTTCCGCTTCTTTTTCTGTATAGCCTTTGTCCATAAACCAAGCAATACTTGATTTTTTGTCGCCCGGCTTTTTTGCCCACGGATTCGCCATATAGCTCTTAACGTCGTTTTCATGCTTGTTTTTATCGCCCATAGGATTTATAAACTGCACATAATCGTTCACCCTGACGTCTATATCTTTTAAACCTGATTCCTGCATAAACACAGGGACTTTCATTCCTATATGTCCGTCGTGAATATCGTTTTCAATTTCATTTATTTCAACTTGTTTTTGATAATTTGTCAAATTCAAGATTTCACTTTGCCTTATGCCGTGAAAATATTGAGCGGCTATTGCCGTAATAGTATCAATTTCCACACATATAACTCTGCCGCCGTCAATTACGCTGTCTTTCATTTTTTCTAAAATCTTTTTTGGATTTGAAATATGCTGAAGCACCGTGTGGCATACTGCTATATCATACTTCTTTTCGGGAATATATTCAGTCAAATCTTTTTTAACAAAATTAGTTTTATAAGGTGAATCTTTAAATATATTTTCAGCTTTACTCAACAAAGTTTTATTTGCGTCAATTCCTGTGTATGTGCTTCCTTTCGGCAATAATGGCAAAAGCATAATCCCCATGAAACCTAACCCACAACCGAAATCGACTATATTAACAGGATTATTGATTTTCCATACTTTTTCAATCAAAAATTCCATATAGTCGTCATTCCATATAGCCGTGCGCGAATCCTTTAAATATTCCGCGCTCCAATTCGCACCACCTGTATTCGTGCGTGTTTATCCCCCGTTAATAAGACTCACGCAAACGCGTTATATATAGCCTGCATCGCTTTTTCAAAATCATTATCGTTCACGCCGATTATTATATTAAGCTCGCTTGACCCCTGATCTATCATTCGCACGTTTACGTCAGCGTCCGCGATTGCCCTGAATACTCTTGCGGCCGTGCCTTTTGTGCGTATCATGCCGCGTCCGACAACTGCGATAAGCGACAGAGATTTTTGATATTCTATCGAATCGGGATTTGCTTTTGCCTGAAGTTCTTTAAATAATATATCTTTATATGTTTCGCCGTCCTGTTCGTTTATTATTATGCTTAAAGTATCGATTCCTGTAGGCAGATGCTCGAAGTTTATATTATATTTTTCAAAAACTTCAAGCACTCTCTTGACAAATCCGATTTCAGCGTTCATCATGTCTTTTTCGAGTGTGATAACTACAAAACTTTTTCTTCCGGCTATTCCGGTTATTACATTTTCGCTTATAACTTCAGTATGATGGACTATAAAAGTCCCGTTAGCTGACGGATTATTTGTGTTTTTTATATTTATCGGGATTTTCGCTATTCTTACGGGGAAAATAGAATCCTGATGTAAAACCTGCGCGCCCATATACGACAATTCACGCATTTCACGGTATGTTATAATATCTATCGGCTTGGGGTCTTTTACTATTCTCGGGTCAGCCATTAGCAAACCCGACATATCAGTCCAGTTTTCATATACGCTTGCGCCTGCGGCTCTTGAAACTACTGCCCCTGTTATATCTGAACCATTGCGCGGGAATGTTTTTATTGTGCCGTTCGGCATAACCCCGTAAAACCCCGGAATAACGGCTTTTTCGTAATTTTTTAATTTTTCGCTCATAATTTTATTTGTAAATTCGGCGTCAAAAGTTCCGTTGTTGTTAAAAAAAACGATTTCAGCGGAATCAATAAACGGGAATTTTAAATAATCCGCGAGAATTAATCCGCTCAGATATTCCCCCCGGCTTGCCGCGTAATCCCTTCCGGCTTTATTAATAATTCCGTTTTTTATTTTGACAAATTCTATATCGAGAGAAATATTTAACGCGAGTTCTTTGATTATATCGTTATAACGGTTTTTTATCTGTTCGAATATATCTGTTATATCTTCGCCTTTTGAAGCGAGTTCGTATGTTTTATAAAGCATATCTGTAATTTTTATATCATTTGAAAATCTGTTGCCGGGCGCGGACGGCACGACAAATCTTCGTTGAGGGTCGCTTTTTATTATATCGGCTACTTTTTTAAACTGAAAAGCGTCAGCCAGCGAAGTCCCGCCGAATTTTACCACTTTTGTATCCACGAAAAAAACTCCTTTGTGTTTTGTGTAATTTAATATATAATATATTAAATTATATTGATATTTTTTTATTTTGTCAATAGAAATATTATATAATATAAAATTATTGTTAATAATTACATCAAAGTATTTACAAAAAACGATTGTTAATGTATTATTATATAAAAAGATAAAAGACAAAAATAAAAAATAAATGATTTATAATTTTGGAGGAAAAAATTAATGTTTAATATTATATTCCCGTTTTTAGCCGCGGGAGACGTTGAAGGCGCTACGGAAGCTGCCGAAGCGGGCGGCTTGAGTTTTCTGAATCCGATAATCATGATTGCCCTTTTTGGTTTATTAATGTATTTTATGCTGTACAGGCCTCAGAAAAAGCAGGAAAAAGCTGTTAATGAAATGCGGAGCAGTTTACAGGTCGGCGATGAAGTATCAACAAACGGCGGAATTTTAGGAAAAATAGTTCAGATAAAAGATAATTTTATTATAATCGAAACAGGAAACGACAGGACAAAACTAAAAATAGCCAAATGGTCTATTCGTGCAGTCGAACACCGCGAAGAAGAGGACGACGACGAAGATGAAGAAGATTAAAAATTGATTTTAATGATAATTCATATAAATCATATCATATTTTAAAGTCTGATTTAATAAAATATTATATAAATAAAGTAGAAAATATAATTAATTTTGATTAAATCGGGGGACATGATATGAATCAATATAACGAAATATCGGGAAATATTAAAAAAAACGAGGGAAAAGCGAATTTTCAGGGACCATCATATACAAAACTTGCGAAAAGCGTAACGCTTGGAACAATTACCGGATTGTTTTCGTCGATTGCGCTGATGATAATATTTGCGTTTATTATTAATGTAGTTTTTGGAGATCCTGACAGCGTTATTAATATATTTACTGCTATAGCAGCTTCTGCCGGAGCGGCAACCGGAGGATTTTACGCTTCGAAAAAAAACGGTTCAAAAGGTTTTATTTCGGGTATTACAACAGGGATTGCGCTAAGCATTGTGATTTTAATTATAATGCTTTTTGCCGGGAATAATGCTGATGACATTATAGAAAATTCAAATATAATATTTAAACTTATTATTATTTTATGTCAGATTGTTTTTGCCTGTGCGGGAGGGATATTCGCGGTAAATTCGCGCAAAAATAAAAGAACAACACGGCCGCGTTCTGTAAATAAAAAGAAATAAATTAAAATAATTTTATAAACGGTTGATTTTTAAATTATTTTATGATATAATAAAATCCGGATTAAAAATATTTTTGGAGGTAAATTAAAACATAATGGAAATGGAAACTGGAAAAATAAATCAAATTCAAAAATCAAAACATATCAGAACGATCAACGCGGATAATATATTAAAAGCGAGAAAAATAAATAAACAAACAGGCTGCGGCGAATGTCAGGCTTCATGCCAGTCTGCGTGTAAAACTTCGTGTACGGTAGCAAATCAGACATGCGAAAATAAATAAATTTTAACGCGAATTTATAAATTATAAAACTAAAAATAAGGGCGGCAATCTGCCGCCCGTTGATTTTTTATTTAAAATATCGGGGAAATCAAATAAAATGATACATAAATATAATCTTTTCGGATATAATCTCGCTCTCGACGTTGAAAGCGGCGCGATTCATGTTTTATCTGATATTGCAATGCAAATGATTGATTATCTTGAAATAATGCTTGAAAAAAACAATTTCAGTAATTTACCGGAAGAATGCCCGGTTGACATAAGATATTTTCTCGCAAAATACGAAAGCTCAGACGTTAAAGAAGCATATTCCGGGCTTTGTGAATTATATAATAATCAATTATTATTTTCAAAATCAAATAATAATATAAAATTAGATTTTAACGAAAATATTCCGGTAAAAGCATTATGCCTGAATATATCTCACGATTGCAACATGAACTGCGAATACTGTTTTGCCGGAAAAGGCGATTTCGGAATTGAAAATGAAAAAAAATTAATGGACGAACAAACCGGAATGAACGCGATTAATTTTTTGATGCAAAAATCAAAAGGCAGAAAAAATCTTGAAGTTGATTTTTTCGGAGGAGAACCGCTTTTAAATTTTGAAGTAGTAAAAAATATAGTCTTGAATACCCGCAAACTTGAAAAAGAATATAACAAAAACGTGAGATTTACGCTCACGACAAACGGGACTTTATTAAATAACGAAAAAATAGATTTTATAAACGAAAATATATCAAACATTGTTCTTTCGCTGGACGGATTAAAAGAGACAAACGATAGTATGAGAAAATATAACGGGGGAGAGGGGAGTTATTCTGAAATAGTGCCGCTATATCAAAAATTAGTTTCGGAGAGAATAAATAAAACGGGAAAATACAAAGATTATTATATACGCGGAACGTTTACGGGAAAAAATCTTGATTTTGTAAAAGATATTATACACATGCGCGAACTTGGATTTAAAAATATATCTGTCGAACCGGTTGTTTCTGAAGAATATAACGATTATGCGATCCATGAAGAAGATTTGCCGGTGATTTTCAAAGAATATGAAAATCTCGCGAGGGAAATAATCAGACGCGATAAAAATAAAACGGATATTTTTAATTTTTTTCATTTTAATATAGATTTGGAAAACGGGCCGTGTTTTTATAAGCGCGCAAAAGGCTGCGGTTCGGGAAGCGAATATCTGGCAGTTACGCCAAACGGAGATATTTATCCTTGCCATCAGTTCGTCGGGAATGAAAAATTTAAACTGGGTAACGTAAATGATAATTTTAATATATCAGATATAAAACTAAATGAAAATTTAATGAAAATATTTTACGGCAATAATATAATATCAAATCAAAAATGCGAAAAATGCTGGGTGAAATATTTCTGCGGCGGAGGATGTTCGGCAAATAACGAAAAATTTAATAATAATATATATTCGCCTTATAAAATTGCCTGCGACATAGAAAAAAAGCGCGTAGAATGCGCAATCGCGATAAAAGCGATTTTAAGTTGACTTTTATAATTTTCGATGATATAATAAAAAATAAAAATAACCGAAAAATAATATAACTTATGGAGGTATAAAAATCATGCAGGATATACCGGTAAAAATTTTAGAAAGCAACGGCATAAAAATAAAGATTCCCTGTATAGGAATGGGAACGTTCGGCTCAGACAGGTTTACGCCAGAACAAGTGGCAGACGCCGTAAAAGGCGGATTAAAAACGGGCTACAGGCTTTTTGACTGCGCGGCAGTTTACGGCAACGAAGATATGATAGGCAAAGTTCTTAACGAAGCGATTGAAAACGGTGAAGTTAAGAGAGAAGAATTATTTATTATATCAAAAGTATGGAATAATATGCACGGCAAAGGCGATGTATTATTATCATGCGCAAAAACGCTTAAAGATTTGCAGCTTGATTATCTGGATTTGTTTTTTGTTCATTGGCCTTTTCCAAATCATCACGCAGTGGGAGTATCCGGCGATGCGAGAATACCTGACGCGCGTCCGTTTATAACGGATGAATTTATGGCTTGCTGGCGTCAAATGGAAAAATTAGTCGATATGGGTCTTGTTAAAAGCATTGGGGTTTCAAATATGACTATACCGAAATTTGAGGCTGTTCTGCCTTTATGCAGAATAAAACCTGTCGCGCATGAATTTGAAATACACCCTGCTTTCCAGCAGCCGGAATTATTTAATTATTGCGTTGAAAAAAATATAATGCCTATAGGGTTCTGTCCCGTAGGCTCTCCTACCCGTCCTGAAAGGGACACGGAACCCGGCGATATTGCCGCGATGCAAATGCCCGAAATAATCGAAATAGCTAAAAAACATAACGTACATCCCGCTATAATATGCTTAAAATGGGCTGTACAGCGCGGGCAGATACCTATACCGTTTTCTATATACGAAAACGAATATTCAAGTAATTTAACTTGTATGCTAAACGATCCTCTCACAAACGAAGAAATGGAAATTATACATAAAGCCGATAAAAACTGCCGTTTAATAAAAGGACAGGTGCTTATATGGCCAACAGCTTCAGACTGGCATGTTTTATGGGACGAAAACGGAAAAATCTGCGGTTGGAATGATTAAAATTTAATATATAATTTACATAAAATAAAAGTGAGCGTAAAAACGCTCACTTTTATTTTACGGTTCAAATATTATAAATATTTATAATTTCGCTATAACCTGCATCATAATATTTTATTTTTTTATTTTTCGCGTTTATTTCAAGAACACAGTCGCTTATATTTTCGGCAAAACTCCTGTCGTGCGAAACAGTTAAAACAGTTCCGTCGTATTCGTTTATAATATCTTCGAGAACCCTCATAGTAGTTATATCGAGATAATTCGTAGGTTCGTCCAATATAATCAAATCCGCGCCCTGCGTAAATATTTTCGCGAAGCATACTTTGACTTTTTCGCCCCCGCTGATATTTTTAACTTTTTTATATACGTTATCTTCTCGTATATCAAGCCTTCCTAAAATATTCCGCGCTTCAAGCTCAGTAAAAGCGTTTTCAAGCATCACGTTTTCCAAAATAGTTTTTGAACTGTCTAAAATATCAAGCCCCTGAGTATAATACGCGACTTTTTTAGCGTTTAATTTTATATTTTCAAAATCGTTGTTTGCATTTAAAATCTTTTTTATAAGCGTGGTTTTACCGCTGCCGTTATCGCCGATAATTACAGTTTTACTTCCTGTGATTATTCTGAAATCAGCGTTTTCAAATAAAATTTTATCTCCGAAACCGACGCTTAAATTTTCGCATTCTATGATATATCTGCCTTTATAATGTTTTGAATCAGGCATGTTTTTTAATTCTATGCCGATTTTACGTTGTTTTCTTGGCTTGTCATGTGCTTCTAATTTTTCCAGCCGCGTTTTTAAAGCCTGAACGCTTCCCTCGACTTTTGACATTCTTTCTCCGGTTTCGCGTTTATGCAATCGAGCTTCTGAATTCCCCATTCTCGTCGGCGTTTTTTTCGCCGATTTAACTTTTGACTGCGATTCGCGTATTGATTCTATTAATCTTTTACGTTCTTTGTTATACGATTCATATAAAAATTCAGCTCTTTCGGCTTCTTTTTCTTTAATTTCAAGAAATTCTTTATAACTGCAATCATAAACCGCAGCTTTTTTATTTTCGATATTTACTATTCTTGTGCATGTGTTTTCCAATAATTTTCTGTCATGCGATATTAAAACAACCGCGCCTTTATAATTTAAAATTTGTTTTTCCAGCAGTTTTATAGAAGAAAGATCAAGATTTGAAGTAGGTTCGTCTAATAATAACAACGGCGCGGTTTTATTCAACGCTTCAGAAAGAAAAAATTTTGCCGTTTCACCTCCGCTTAAATTTTTATTTTCTTCATATAAATTAAATTGCCTGAAATACGAAATTTCGCACAAATTTTTAACATATCCTAAGTCAGGTTCAAGAAAACCTGATAATATATTTAATAGCGTAGTTTTGCCAATTCCGTTTTTCCCGGTTACGCCGATTATATCATATTCAAATATTTCTAATTTTTCAAGTTTAAAAAGCAAATCTATACCGACAGAAATTTCTATATTCTGCATTTTTGATAACAACAAAAAAATCCCTCCAAAATAAAACAAAAAATATAATTCTTTTTAACTCTTTTTTCAGCCAACGCCGCTACTTGCCTCTGATAAATTTATTAAGAGGAAAGTGTAGAGCTATTAAAATAAAAAATTATAAATTTCGCATTTTGGCCTCCGGGATTTATATTATAATATAATAATATCATGTTTTTTATTTATTGTCAAATATTTTATGAAAAATTTAAGGCGGGATTTTTTTCCCGCCTTTATATATTTTATTTTATTTTATTTTATTTTATTTTATTTTGCCGCTAATATTATATCAAAATCATAAGTGTCGCCGTTTCTGTAAATTGTCAGCGTAACTTTATCGCCGGGTTTATAATTTAATTTAAGATCATATAAATCTTCGGTTGATGTTACGATTATTCCGTCAAGGGCAATTATTATATCGCTGAGTTGCAATCCCGAATTATAACACGGGCCGTCTTCAAATATAGCTTTGATTTTAAATCCCTGCGGTATATTATAATATTCAGACTCTTCTTCAGTGACAGTATTTCCCTGCACTCCGAAAGTTACCTCAGATAAATCTTCGGGCGAGCTTCCCATAGGGTATCTGTTTATATAACCCGGATTTGCGATTATATCGTTAAATACGGGAATTGCTATATTTATAGGTATCGCGAACCCCATTCCCTCATATTGAGTCGAAGCAAGTTTCATTGAGTTAATCCCCACGACCTGACCCCTCATATTTATAAGCGGACCGCCGGAATTTCCGGGATTAATCGAAGCGTCAGTCTGAATTACGTTCATTATTTTTTCACCGTTTACGTCTACGTCTCTTATCGACGAAATTATGCCTTTTGTAGCAGTCCATGCAAATTCAATTCCCGCCGGGGTTCCTATCGCTACGACGTCCTGACCCTGAGAAACAGCGTTTGAATCTCCGAGTTCGGCGACGGGAAGATTTGTAACGTCTATTTTTATAATCGCAAGATCCGCAAATTCGTCCCCGCCGATAAATTCCGCTTCATATTGTTCGCCGTTATATAGCATAACAGTAATTTTATCCGTGCCGTCGACCACATGATAATTTGTGGCAATATAGCCGTCTTCGCTCACAATAAATCCTGTGCCCACGCCATGAGCGATATAAGGCTCAGAATTTCTCCCGAAAAACCTGCCGTAAATTATTTCTGTTTCAGTTTCAATGCATACTACAGAAGGATTTACTTTCGCGATAGCTTCTTCCGTAGTTAAATTCTTGGAATTTAAATTTGACCCGTCGGGTATTGTTATAACTGTATCTTCTATATCTATATTATTATTTTTAGATTCATCGACTGCATCCTGATTTGATATTACGGGATTAGAAAATTCTGAATCTGATAAATCAGAAGAAACGGGAGAATTTTCTTTATTATTATCAGGTTGCCCGTAAATATTATCTATTAAAAGATAAGCCGTCGTACTCGCGCTGAGTAAAAACATAATAGACATAAGAGCCGCAAATATTTTTATACCGATATTTTTAGGTTTCTTTTTCGCTTTAATATTCTTTTTATGATATTTTTCGTCGTTTATGTTCCATTTGTAAACTTTATTTTCCGGTTTATATTCATTTATTATTTCATGTGAAGTTAATTTTGTGTAACTGTCCTCCGGAGAAATCGGATTTATATTAGAATATAAATTGTTTTCCGGCATATCTTCTTTTTTATACATGATTAAAGGCGGTTCTTCAACTGTGCTTATTTCTGCATTTATATTTTCTTGTTGATTTTCGTTTTGATTTTCTTCAATAAAATTGCCATTGTTCTCGTCAATATTATTATTGTTATTATTCAAATCTTCTGACATAATATCTTCCTCCTGTAAATAATTCTGATTTTAAATTTATTTTATTATTTATATAATAAAACTTACATGTTACAAGAATTAGCTGTATTTTATTATATTATATTAAAAAATTAGGGCAAATTTTTGTGAAAATTCGGTTTATACAAAGCAAATCTTTCTTTTCTGCCGCAAATTGCTTTATATATTAAAAATTTAAAATCAAAATTTATATCTAACGTTTGGTTTCCTGTATTTTTTGCAAGGTAAAAGTAAATTCGCAGTATTTTTCATATTCAGCGTTTACCCAAATTTTTTCTTCGTGAATATCGAGTATCGTTTTGACTATAGATAAGCCTAAACCCGCGCCTGTTTTATCAAGTCCCCTTGACCGGTCGGATTTGTA
This sequence comes from Oscillospiraceae bacterium, assembly GCA_009783265.1. Taxonomy (GTDB): domain Bacteria; phylum Bacillota; class Clostridia; order Oscillospirales; family WRJC01; genus WRJC01. The sequence goes on along the minus strand of WRHM01000002.1, from coordinate 201,354 downwards.
AAATCTGTCAAATACAAACGGTATATCTTCGGCAGGGATTCCCGTTCCGGTGTTGTAAACAGATATATATATCTTTTTTTCTTTAGTTTTATCTTTTTCTTTATCTTTCCCGCCATTTATAATATTTATTTTAACCAAGCCTTTTTCAGAAGTAAATTTTATCGCGTTTTCAATAAGATTTTGCAAAACCTGCTGAATATCGTCAGGGTCCGCGAAAACATGCATTTTTTCATCTTCGCAGTTAAATTCAATTTCAATATGCTTTTCGTCTATTTTATGCCCTAAAGAAATAATAACGATTCTTGCCGATTCGCATATATCAAAAATTTTCTTTTTGCTTTTTTTCACGCCCGCCTGTATTTTTGTGATTTCGAACAGATTAGAGACAAGCCTTGAAAGCCGGTCTGTTTCCGCTGAAACTATTTTTAGATATTCCTCCTGTTGGTCGCGGGGAATCGTGCCGTCTAAAATACTGTTGACAAATCCGCTTATTGAAGTCAGCGGAGTCCTTAAATCGTGAGAAACATTTGCCAGAAAATTCCGCTGGGTTTCTTCATTGGCGGCAAGAGAAGCCGCCATATTATTAAATGCCGACGCAAGTTCGCCTATTTCGTCTTTGCTGACTTTTACGGGGACTTTTACGTCAAAACGTCCGAGAGCGAAATTCTTGGCGGCTTTGCTCATTGTCCTGACAGGCGATATGATTTTTTCCGTGATAAAATATAATATAACCATAGATGCGACAAGCACCCAAAGGCAATTTAAAATAATAGCTGTTATTATCTGAGTTACAAAAGATCTTTCCCAAACAGATACAGAACATAAAAATAAAACTCCGCAGGCTTCACCGTTTTCATAAGTTAAAAGTTGCGGAAATACAAGATGTGAACCGGAAAATACGCCGTCGAGCGTCTGATAAGAATAAATATCATATTGATTGAGTACGTCATATATTATTTTTTCTGAGATTTGCTTTTCTTTTAAATAATCATCGGGCAGGGGAGTGGTTACGATTATATTGCCTTCTAAATCAGCAATCAAAATAAAAGAATCTCCGGTAAGTTCGATATATTCCGAAAGTTCTTTTGATATATTATTTTTTTCTGAATTTATATAATCGTTAAATAAATCCAGAGAACTGCCGTTAAATCTTGTTTCTATATTCTGCCTTGCGATATTTGCGACGTTTGCCATAGAGATTTTTTTTGCGTTTGTTGAGTTTCTCACAACAGTAGAACTTATAACAGTCGCCAAAATAGTAAAACCTATTGTTATTATTAAAAGAAAAACCAATATATATTTTAAAAATACGCTTTTAATCATATATTTAAACCTTAAAATCAATAAAATTATGTAGGGACACGGCATGCCGTGTCCTTACAATTTAATATTAGCCAATTAATTATTGCAGCAATTCAAATTTATATCCAACTCCCCAGACAGTTTTTAAATTCCATTTGTCGCTTACGCCGTCGAGTTTTTCACGCAGTCTTTTTACGTGAACGTCAACTGTTCTGGAATCGCCGAGATAATCAAATCCCCAGACTTTATCAAGTAACTGGTCGCGTGTGAAAACCCTGTTTACGTTTGATACTAAGAAATATAAAAGCTCAAGTTCCTTAGGAGGAATATCGACGGTTTTATTTTTAAGTTTAAGCTCATATTTTTGCAGGCTTATTTCGAGATTGTCAAATTTTATAATTTCTATATCTGTGTCGGTGTCCTGATTTTTTGTGCGGCGCAAAACAGCTTTTACTCTCGCGTAGACTTCTTTTGTATCAAACGGCTTTGTTATAAAATCGTCTGCGCCGAGTTCAAGCCCGAGCACCCTGTCGAATACTTCGCCTTTAGCCGTAATCATAATTATAGGCTTTGAAGATATTTCGCGTATTTCGCGGCATACCTGCCAGCCGTCTTTTTTAGGCATCATAATATCCAGAAGCACTAAATCAGGCTCATAGACTTTAAACATCGCAATACCTTCAGGGCCGCCCGGAGCGGTTATAACTTCGTAATCTTCTCTTGCAAGATAAACTTTTAAAAGTTCGCAGATATTAGGCTCGTCGTCAATAACTAAAATTTTATAGCTCATTAAATTTTCCTCCGTTTTATTTATTAAATTTGATTTATTGTTTTATTATATATCATGCGGGGGATTTCGTCGTTAAAAATTAATTATCCGAAAATTTATTCTTTTTTCAACTGATAGTATTATATCATAAAAAAATTTTTTTGTCAATCTTTTCTTGAAATTTTTTATAAAAAGTAATATAATATTTTTATTATATAAAATAAACGCAGAGGAGAATAAATAAAAATTATGAAACTCGGTATAGTCGGACTACCCAATGTTGGAAAAAGCACGCTTTTTAACGCTCTCACAAATACAAAAGCAGAAACCGCAAATTATCAGTTCAGCACAATAAATCCAAATGTCGGAACGGTTAATGTCCCCGATGAAAGGCTTGATTTTTTGACAAAATTAAATAATTCCGAAAAAACAGTTCCGGCTTTTATAGAATTTGTAGATATAGCAGGACTTGTTCAGGGCGCGTCAAAAGGCGAGGGAGTTGGGAACAAATTTTTATCGCATATTCGTGAAGTTGACGCGGTTATTCACGTCGTGCGTTGTTTTGACGACGAAAATATAATTCATGTGAGCGATTCGATAGACCCTGTGCGCGACGCTGATATTGTAAACATGGAACTGATATTTTCAGACATGGAATTGGTTGAAAGAAGAATAGAACGCGCCAAAAAAGCGTTGAAAGGCGATAAGACATTAGAAAAAGAAGTAAAACTTTTTGAAGAGCTTTTGGATGTATTAAACGAGGGCAAACCTGCTCGTTCTGTAAATTATACTCCGGAAGAATCTGCAATAATCGAAACAGTTCCGTTGTTGTCGCGTAAAAAAATAATATACGCGGCAAATGTGAGCGAGGATGATATCGCTGAGATAGACAAAAACGGGCATGGAAGCGAATATTATAATAAATTAAAAGATATAGCGCAATCGGAAAACGCTGAAATAATCCCGATATGCGCAAAAATAGAAGCTGAAATAAACGAACTGCCGATTGACGAAAGAAATGAATTTTTACAGGAACTCGGAATAAAACAATCGGGGCTTGGCAAACTGATACAGTCGAGTTACAGGTTATTAGGGCTTATATCTTTTTTGACGGCGGGACCGAAAGAATCAAGGGCATGGACTATAAGAAAAGGCGCGAAAGCTCCGGAAGCAGCAGGAAAGATCCATAGTGATTTGGAAAAAGGATTTATCAGGGCTGAAACAGTTGCATATAAAGATTTATTTGAATGCGGGACTATGGCATCAGCAAAAGAAAAAGGATTGACGCGCAGCGAGGGAAAAGAATATGTCGTGCATGACGGCGATGTGATATTGTTTAGGTTTAATGTGTGAAAATACAGACGAAATATATGTGATAGAGTTCGACTACTGGGGTGACATAGCGGGTACAGAGTTCGTGTTCGGGCTGTACGGTGGGTATACAGGGGTATGGCTGGACTCAGATTCGGCGATGTGCGGCACAGGTGTACGGCACGCGAGGGTAGAGTTGAGTTCGAGCAGTGGAGACATGGCGAATGCGGGTGTATTTTTGGCGTACTATCAGGACAGTGGTAGTGTATACATCACGAATGTGAGGTTCTACAACGAGGCGGCTGTGAGTGACACTAATCCATTCAGGTACTGTGGTGAGTACTACGACGGCGAGACGGGTACGCTCTATCTCAGAGCACGATATTATGACCCTCGGATTGGCCGGTTTACTCAGGAAGACCCTGTCGGTGCTGGGCTGAATTGGTACACTTACTGCAATGGTAATCCGATTGGCTTTTTCGATCCGTGGGGGCTGGCGGCGGTAAATATCGTAGATTATGCGAAAGCAATGGGAGGTACAGTAGAATATTATACAAATAACGATGGGAAACAATGCGTTCATGTAACCGCTAATGGTGTAACCCAAAGCTATACATATTATAATAGTGGCAATATTGACGATACTGTGCTAAATGCCCGGTTTGGGTGGGACAGTTTCCTTACAGAGGCAGATCGTGCAATCGAAGTTGGAATCTATATATTCCATGGAGACCTTCTCAAAGATTTCACAATACCGATAAATGCAGCTTTAGACATAACAACGGCTGAAGCTAACAGAAGATCACAGGATTTTTTTGGAACTGGCCCGCTTGATTATATATGGTTTATATTACAAGTTGCACCTGATGCTGACTGGGATATAAAAAGACCAGATTCTTGGAATAGAACTATAGGAAAAAATACATATCCGGGATTCGGTGTACAAGTGTGGTATCAAAATTGGGTTATGAAACCGGAAGAACTTGGCAATTATACCTATGGCTATATCGGTGCTGGTTTGAATTTATCATTAGATATGCTGTATACTGGTTCTTTTTGGGCAGCAGGAGGACCTCTTCTGATTTTTGATATTGATAAATTTATTGACGAAATGTATACTGATAGGCATATGATCCGACGTGGATTTAACAGATATCATGGTAAATGACAAGCAATATGATTAGTTAGAAAGGAAATAATTTTGAACGTGAATAAAGGAAAAAAGAAAACATTTATTTTTGTTGGTAGCGTGTCAATTTTTGTAGTCATTATTATAATAGTGTTTCTTATATTTCCAACCATTTTATTTTATTACCTCATCGCTCCGCCTTGGCAAGGTATACGTCAGACAGAGAGCGATTTTGAAAAAAACAAGGAATCTATTTTCCTTGTAAAAGATTATCTTGTTAATTCTGGCTACGATAGTGTTCATATTTATAAAACTATGAAAAGCGGAGAAATGTCTATTGGCGGAGAAATCACAAAAATTGAGGACGATGAATTAGTCAAGACAATAAACAAACTAAAAAAACGTGGTTATTCGTCAATGGCTAAATCTGGTAATGGAATTCGTTTCGTAAGATGGACTGGAAAAGATGTTGGTAAAGGCGTTGTATATTCTATTGACGGGCATACGCCAGACGAGGAAACTTTACAATTTTTAACAAAGATAGAGCCGTTACAAGAAGATGGCTGGTACTATTACGAAGAAGACTATAACGAATGGAGAAAGCGCAATAATGAGTGAGCATGAACAACAACGGAACAGTGACGGAGTGCAGCTACGACACGAACGGGAACCGTAGCAGCATGGTGTATGCGAACGGGACGAATACAGATTACACGTACAATCTGGCGAACATGGTGAAGAGCGTGAGTAACAAAAAGAGCGGTACGGTGCTGAGTTCGTACAGCTACACATACCAGTTAGACGGCAATCAGACGGGCAAAACAGACAATACTGGCAAAGTTACAAGTTATGTGTATGACGGACTGGGAAGACTGACGAGTGAGAGTGATACGACAGGATTTTCGCTGGTCTACGAGTACGACAGGAGCAGCAACAGGACGCAGATGACATGTAACGACGGCACGGTGACGGCTTACAGCTACGACAAAAACAACAGATTGCTATCTACCATAGAAACGCTTGGGGCAACAACCACCACGAGCAACTACAGTTACGACGCGAACGGGAACACGATAGCGAAGATGAGCGAGGTGAGTGAGCCAGCGGGAAGTGGGAGTCCGGGCGGTGGATTGTCGGAGACGAGTAGTTACGCGGAGTTCTACGAGTATGACCTATTGAACCGCATGGTGTACTCGAACGCACAGGGGGTTGAGGCGGCATACAAATACCGTCCGGACGGACTGAGGTTCAGCAAGACATCAAGCGGAGTAGAGACGATACACCTGTGGGACGGAGCGACAATAGTGGGCGACATGAAAAACGGCATAGTGAGTGCGACATACATCAGGGGGATTGGCTTGATAGCGGCGAAGAGTGGCGGTATATTCACGTATTATCTGTTCAACGGTCACGGCGACACTGTACAGTTGGCGAATGCCTCAGGGACTGTGACGACATCATACGACTATGACGCGTTCGGGAATGAGCGTGGACATGACTTACTGTCGTGGCGGTATGACGGGACAGATTTCGACTCGAGCAGCGGACTGTACACCGACGATTTCACGGCATATTTCTACAACGCTGCCAAATACTACATGAACAGGCCTGACACTGGCGAGTACGTTGAAGTGCTGGAGTTGACGCCAACGCCAGCGCAGGCATTCGCACAGTGGACATGGATGCAGCTGAGTACAGACGAAATATATGTGATAGAATTCGACTACTGGGGAGACATAGCGGGTACAGAGTTCGTGTTCGGGCTGTACGCGGGCTATACAGGGGTATGGCTGGACTCAGGGAGTGTGGAATGCGGCACAGGTGTACGGCACGCGAGGGTAGAGTTGAGTTCGAGCAGTGTAGACATGGCGAATGCGGGTGTATTTTTGGCGTACTATCAGGACAGTGGGAGTGTATACATCACGAATGTGAGGTTCTACAACGAGGCGACTGTGAGTGACGCTAATCCGTTCAGGTACTGCGGTGAGTACTACGACAGTGAGACGAGTACGCTTTACCTCAGGGCACGGTATTATGACCCTCGGACTGGCCGGTTCACGCAGGAAGACCCTGTTGGTTCTGGCTTGAATTGGTACACTTATTGTAACGCCAATCCAATTTTGTTTATTGACCCTTGGGGGTTAGATAGTTATGTATTCTACGATCCTAACGATGATATTAATCTTACTAATTTAGCTCCTTTTGTTACAAAAGATAAAGCTGAGCTTTTAGCTAAAGAATTGAAAGAACTTTACGGAACAGATGTACATGTTATAGCAATACAGGGTTATTATTATATTGATGGCACAGGTGAAATAAAATATATGACTGCTGCTGAATTTTTTGAACAACAATGGAATGAAATGGGAAGCAATGATAATCCAATTGATTGTGTCGCTTTATATTTCCATGGACGGTCAACTGCCGATGGTATAGCGTTTAGAAATCCAGATGGTTCAACCGACAAATGGAATAGTAAATTTACCGATGTAACAAAATTGAATGTAAAATCAATGGACACGATACTTTTAATATCATGCGAGCAAGCGAAAGGTTCATCGAATTTTGCTACGGATATGGTAAACCGAATGAATACTAACTATCTTATAGCCACCAGCGGAGAAGCTAAGACTTGGAGACCATTAGGTTTGGGATCATTTCAATTCCGTACATCGACTTCATGGACAGTGTATCAAAAGCATTATCCTATGAATGATAGTGATATGATGGTTCAAGGTGCTACAACTGTTACGAAAAAGACAATAGGAAAACATTATTCTGGCGTAAAAGCATTATTTAAAGCAGCTGGAATTACATAACCGTGAAATAATGAATGAACCCAGAACCAATAATTGTGAATTTATTATTTAATGGCATTTGTCGCAAAAAGTTAATCTTTTTTAAAAGGAGTGGCTATGAAAAAATTTATAGGCTTGATTATGGCGGTAATTACAATAATATTCTCAATCGTTATTTTTAAAGGAACAGTTCGGTATTTAGGAACATTTATAGGTCTAATAATTGGTACAATCACAAGTATCATTATATACGGAATTAATAATAAAAAATACATAAGTTCAATAATTATTGTATTTTTAATAATAGTTATAAATTTTATTATATTATTTATTCCACAAGTATCTTTTATTTTAGATGATGTGCATGATTATTTTGCTATAGAAAACACTCTTAATTTACAACTGCACGAAAGTTATTCGATAAATACAAGCGTAATCAAAGAATACATACATATAAAAGAAAATTCATCACTTACATATTTTTTCAGATTTAGAATATCGGACTATAGAATCATGGATACCAATATGGATGAGTATAAATTAGAATTACCCGATGAATTATTGAACGATATTGCGTCTTCTGGTGATATTAACCATGTAATACTTTCTTTGGGTAGAGAGTTAAAAGAAATTAAGTATAAATTTTTGGGGAAATTTAGTGATGGAGTAACTTCAAAAGCCAAAATAACTTTTTGCGAAGAATACAAAGAAGATATAATCTATGCTTATTTTATAAATAAAAATATATATTTTTGGGAAGCAGAATATTATATAATGGAAAATGATGCGAAAGTTTTTTTAGGAAATGATATAAGATATATAAATGCAAAAATACCGAAATAGTTTTAAGGTAAAAAAGGTACAATAAAAAACACAACCCCCGCAAACGTGAAAAAATCGTCTGCGGGAGGCTGTGGTAACACAAAAGCAGTCAAGCCAATCTACAACGCTGCCAAATACTACATGAACAGGCCTGACACTGGCGAGTACGTTGAAGTGCTGGAGTTGACGCCAACGCCAGCGCAGGCATTCGCACAGTGGACATGGATGCAGCTGAGTACAGACGAAATATATGTGATAGAATTCGACTACTGGGGAGACATAGCGGGTACAGAGTTCGTGTTCGGGCTGTACGCGGGCTATACAGGGGTATGGCTGGACTCAGGGAGTGTGGAATGCGGCACAGGTGTACGGCACGCGAGGGTAGAGTTGAGTTCGAGCAGTGTAGACATGGCGAATGCGGGTGTATTTTTGGCGTACTATCAGGACAGTGGGAGTGTATACATCACGAATGTGAGGTTCTACAACGAGGCGGCTGTGAGTGACGCTAATCCGTTCAGGTACTGTGGTGAGTACTGGGACAGTGAGACGGGTACGCTCTATCTCAGAGCACGGTATTATGACCCGCGAACTGGTAGGTTCACTCAACAAGATGTGTGGGAGTTTATGGATTTTAATGATCCGCTAAGCTTGAATCTTTATACTTATTGTGCCAATAATCCAATATTTTATATAGACCCATTTGGTAATGATTTTATATGGTTAACTGCTACAGAATCAGTAGGTTTATTTGACAACACGGTACATTTAGGCCACACATCTGCATTAGTCCAAAATGCAAATGGAGAATGGTATTATTTCTATTGGGGACCAGATCATGCTATGCTAATTAAGTTAGAAAATTTTAATTATGGGGATTTACCATATCTAATAGATCCAATGGGTGATATAGGCAATTTCAACAAATGGCTTGAAACTGTTTTGAAACCTCAAGGATATAAGGGAACAATTGATTATACTCTGGCCACTTATATAGAAGGGGATTTTACAAAATCATTTCAATTTTATGAAGGTTTAGTTGACAAATTTGGAGAACCAAATAAAATTCTTTCAGAAAACAAAGGTTATAATGTGTTTTTCAATTGCACAGCCGCTACATATATAGGATTCTCTCAGGCAAACATATTTTATAATTTTGTATTAACCCCGGGCGATCTGCTTGTACCTAATTCGGCTGCACTAAAAATGGCTTTTATATTTGGAAATGCATCAAATACATCGTTAAAAAAGCCTGACAAACGTAAATAAATTGGATATTATACTTTTTTAATATGAATAGAAGGTAGTGATTATGTGAAATCTAAAATAAAAATAACGCTGATAATAATGGTTTTGATAGTGATATTTTGTGGATTTATATATTTTATAAATGATAACTATATATCACCTTCATATAGTTCAACGCACTATAAAAAAATAGATGCTCTAATCAGAGAATATGTAAAAACTAAATTTGGTGATGAAGATAAATATATTGTAGATGGTAATACTCATTGGAATAAACATGCCTTTTATATGAATAAATGTGTATTCTACGCAGTGGTGAAAAATGTAGACTCGGATTTTACATTTGAAATCCTTGCTGACAATCGTAAAGTTATAAGTGACACATATAACCAAAGAATGTGGGAGATAAAACTTAACGATGAATATGGAAATTTAGTCAAGGAAGTTTTTGGAAATGACGCTACTTGTATTTTTACATTTACTTTTGATTATTTGAGAAGCAGTCAAACAATAGATGATTTTTTAAATATTACAACATTTAATTCGTATCTTAATAGGGATATTGAAAAGAAAAATTCGAATCATGAATTATATTTAGGCATTGCCCCCTATAAAAACTTTGATTCAAATTTGAGTCTCACAGAAATTGATAAAATTTTAAACTATTTAAAAGACAGTGGGATAAATTATGGGAAAGTTACATTTAATTTTAATGATGCTTCAAAAACTTATTTTTATGAAAATATAGTAGAGCCCTAAAACTGGAACGCAAAAGCATACACGAGCAAATGGGAATACGACTACGCCGGACGGGTGACGCGAGAGTATGACATATACGGAAAATACAGTACGGCGACATACAATGCGTTAGGGCAACAAGCGAGCTTCAAAGATCCGGCGGCGAACGACACAGGGAGCAGTGCTGTGACGATATACATGTACGACGGGCTGGGTAGGCTGACGAGTGAGAGTGATACGACAGGATTTTCGCTGGCATACAGCTATGACACGAACGGGAACCGTGCAAGCATGGCATACGCGAATGGCAGCGGAATTAATTACGGGAAAGTTACATTTTACTTTTATGACACATCAAAAACTTATTTTTATGAATATGAAAGTTGATAAAATACATTAAGTTAAAATCACGGAGAACGGGGACATAGTCGAATTAATTGAAAAAAGTAGGTTTGGAAAACGGGAAAAATATAAAATAAATTAACGAAAAAAGCAAGGAGAAAAAAGATGGGAAAAAGCGAAAAAATAAGACGACAAACTAAAATGCTAAGTATACTGCTCACTTTTGTATTATTGGTGATTAATATTTTCAGCGCAGGTACAAATGCCCAGACACTCTATGAAGAAAACACCCAGAGGCAAAACGACGGGTTTACTACATTCACGCCTAATGACCCACTGGAGGATATGAAGGACATACCAATCGCTCAACGCGAAAACCCCGATGATATATGGGAACTCTCGCTTGATCCGGAAAGACTGGAGTTAGACGAAGAACTTCGTCGTGAACTCGAACTGCACGAGCCGGCGCAGGACGACGGCAGCACAGACAGATACACCTATTTTATAACGTTCTATTTTCTATAAAATTTTCTTGACTATATCGGCGTTTTCTTTTATTTGATTTTTTTCTTTCTGGAATACTCCTACGCATATCATGTCATTTGGTTTTATATTATCAAATGTTTCTTTTATGGCATTTTCAGCAATCCCGGATATTTCGGATTCCGGTTTATCCTGAAACATTTGACCTCCGGCAAATATTTTAAATGCGATACACGGTTTTTGGACTTTTTTTATTGCTTCGAACATTTCAAAACGGTCGCCCGGATAAAATATTAATTGTTTTGATTTGCCTGTAATAAAACCGCTTTGCTGACCCCGCTGCGTTTTGCGCGCGTTATACAAACATAACATATAAAAATCAATATCCCATTTTTCATGTTCTGCCTGTAAAACAGTTTCCGGGACATGAGTCCCGATTCCTGCGGCTGCGCCTGACGAGCGTATCAACTCAAGACGTTTATATATTTCGTCTGTCTGATTTGTTTCAAACATATAATCCAGAGTCCCGCCCTGATGATATATAGCTATAGGATCATAAGCCATCATTTGATTAATATTAACTTCAAAATCTATTGGCGGATAACTCTGAAACATAACATTCATTTTACCGCCTTCGTTACGATATTGCCGAATGATCCGTAAAATAAACGGGCTTGCCAGAGCCATATATGTATTTATTCCGTTTTCTTCAGCTTCAAACAATGCTTTGACGCATTTTTCGGCTGTATAATAATCAAGCATTTCATCGTCGTTATGAATATCGGGTATATACGAATGACCGTTGAACGGGTTATCGCCTAAAATTAAACGTGTAATTTTATTTCCATAAAAATCTACACACGGTATTACAGACATAATTATTTCTCCTAATATATTAATAATATTAAATATAAATTTATTTAATATTATTATAAATAACAAGAGTTTATTAATCTTGTTTTATTCATAAATTTTATGTTAAAATATATATTAATAAATAAAAAAATAAAAGGATAAAAAAATATAATGATAAGCTTAACTAACCGGCAGGCACGGCAATTTATGTTATTAAAACAGGGATTAACCGGAGAATATAAATTTACCGGCAAGCAGGGCGCGTTTGATTTTGTACGGCAAGCCGGATGTATTCAATATGATCCCGTTAATGTATGCGGTAAAAATGCCGAATTAACGTTACAGTCGCGCGTTAAAGATTTTACAAAAGATATACTTGACGAATTGCTGTATAAAGACAGGAAATTATTTGATTATCCGGATAAATGCTTATCTATAATTTTAACCGAAGATTTGCCGTATTTTAACAGATACAGGCAGGATTCGCGTAATCATGCCAAAAATTATCCTGAAATGAAAGAATTAATAAATTATACGCATTCTTTTATCGAAAAAAATGGAGTAGTATGTTCAGACGATATAAAAATTGACGATAAATTTTACTGGCATTCTGCTATACACTGGAGCGCGGGCAATAATTTATCGCGTTCCGTGCTTGAACAGATGTATTCAACTGTTGATTTAATCATACATCATAAAAAAGGCACGCGCAAATATTATGATTTAGCTGAAAAATACATATCTTCCGAAATATTAGATGCGCCTGAGCCTCTGCCGGATGATTTTGAACATAAAAAATGGCGTGTATTGCGGCGAATAGGCGCAGTAGGGTTGATATGGAACCGCCCGTCAGATGCATGGTTATATATATGCAGGTCAGACAATCAAATACGAAATAAAATATTTCAGGAATTATTAAACGAAAATAAAATAATTGAAATATCTGTCGATGGATTAAAAGATATATTATATTGTCAAATTGAAGATATGAAATTGATTGAATATGTCCTGCAAAATCCGGAACTTAAACCCCGCTGCGAATTAATCGCGCCGCTTGATTGTTTTATGTGGGACAGAAAACTTATTAAATCTTTATTTGATTTTGAATATTCGTGGGAAATATATACCCCGCCGAATAAGCGTAAATATGGCGTATATGTTCTGCCGATGATTTTCGGCGAAAATTTTATCGGCAGGATTGACGCGTCTGCTGAACGAAAAGAAAAAAATCTTATTATAAAGAATATATGGTACGAAAATAATATAAAACAAACGAAAGAATTAAAATCTGCCGTGGAAAATTGTCTGCGACGGTTTGCAAAATTCAATGAATGCGAAAATATAAAATTTATATAATACGATAAAAAAATGATTACAGTGAATATTTACTGTAATCATTTTTTGTTTTTATATTAAATCTTAAATATATTTTTTTCAAATGGGATTATATCAATAATATAATCTTCGCCGTTATATTTTATTTTTATGGAATCAATATCTTCTTCTGTATATAAAACAGCTTTTGTAAATTTATTGTTTTCCCATGATATATCAACGGTTATATTGCCTCTCGCTTTTAAGCCTTTTATATTTCCGTTTTTCCATTTATCAGGTAAAGCAGGGAGAATTTCAATAAATTCTTCATGGCTTTGTAAAAGCATTTCGGCTATTCCGGCAGTTCCGCCGAAATTACCGTCAATCTGAAACGGCGGGTGAGCGTCAAATAAATTCGGGTATGTGCTTTTTGTAAGTAATTGTTTTACATAATCATACGCTCTATTTCCGTTTTTTAATCTCGCAAATAAATTTATAACCCACGAACAGCTCCAGCCTGTGTGCCCGCTTCCGTTGGCAAGCCTTATTTCAAGAGATTTGCGTGCGGCTTCAAATATTTCTGGGGAGTTTTCTTTTGTTACATGAGTTCCCGGATATAATCCAAGTAAATGCGATAAATGCCTGTGACCCGGTTCGGAATCTTCAAAATCTATATACCATTCCATTAATCTGCCGGTTTCGGGAGATATTTGATACGGGAAAAGATTTTCGGATTTTTCTTGGATTTGTTTTATAAAATCCGTATCAGTCCCAAGAATTTCAGCCGCTTTTATCGTATCCAAAAATAATTGACGGATAATCGCCATATCACAAGTCGAACCTTTTGAAACGCACGCGGATTTTTTATCACCGTTTGAATCTTTATATACAAACATATTTTCAGGCGATGTCGCCGGGCTTGTCACATATTTATTATACTCTTTATCAAGATACAGCCAGTCATGGCAAAATAATGCCGCGTCATGTATTACATGATAATATCTTTTCAGGAAATTATAATCTTTAGTAAAAAGATAATGGTCGAATATATGCAGAGACAGCCATGCTCCGCCAAGCGGCCAGTATGCCCAGACAGCGTTTCCTTTTGCAGGTGCGCTGTGAGCCCATACATCGACATTGTGAGCCGCTGTAAAACCCCGGCACCCAAAATGAATCTGAGCGGTTTTCTCTCCGTGTTTGGCTAAATAATTCAATAAATGAAACAAAGGCCTGTGACATTCGGAAAGATTTGTGTTTTCAGCGAGCCAGTAATTCATTTGCGTATTTATATTTGTAGTAAGATTACAAGACCATGGCGGTTTTATTTCGTCGCACCATATCCCCTGAAGATTAGCCGCGAAAGAATCGCCCCTTGACGAAGATATAAGCAAATAACGCCCGTATTGAAAATATAACGCGATAAGTTCCATGTCTTTTTCATTTTCAAATTCTTTTTGCCGAATATCCGTAGGTTTGTTTATATAATTTTCGTTATATTTTTCTTTTGTATTTTCGTTTTCGTTTTCAAGATCGAACTTAACGCGTCCGAATAAATTTTCATAATCTTTTATATGCCGTAAAAATAATTTATCATAACTTTTTTCTGCTGCTTTTTCTATTATATTGGCGATTTCGTGAATAAAATCACGGTCGGGCATTTTATCAAACGCGACAAATGAAGTCCCTGTTGCCAATAAAAGAACGGCAGAATCAGCGTTTTCTATTTTTAATTCTGATCCGTCAAAACATGATGAAATTTTTTTTCCGTTTGCGATAATTTTTAATCGTGCCGCAAATTTTATGCCTTTGGGATTTTCGGATTCGTCGTATATTAAAGCCAAATCGGGAGAATCATAGTTCGGATCGTTAAAAATCGGCGCAATTCCAGTAAGTTCGAGAGTATCAAATGATATTTGTTTTACGTTATGTCTTAACTGCGATTTAAAACTCACGGTAAACGAAATTGAATTTGATTTGTCCGCAGTCAGTCTGATTGCCATGACTTTATCGGGATAAGATAATATGGCTTCTCTTTTATAATTTATATTATTATATTTATAAGTCTGGCTGTATTCTGCTTTTGATAAATCAAGCTGCCTTGCGTATTCTGAAACATTTTCAGGCTTATGAGAAAAATCAAGATATAAATCGCCCAGAGCCATATAACTTTGCGTATAATGCCCGAGCATTTTATTATTCACAAAAGAATAAGCCTCGGCGTATTTTCCTTCATCGATTAATTTTCTTGCGGCAGGTATCGCGTTTTTAGCGGTCGTATTCTGTTGTTCGTCCGGAAGTCCGGACCATAGTCTGTCGTTGTTTAAAGCAATTATTTCCCTGTCGGTTTTTCCGTAAATCATCGCTCCTGTCTCGGCGTTTCCCAACGGCAATGCTTCAGTCCATTTTTCCGCGCTTTTGTCAAACCAGATTTTTAGTTCTGTTTTTGCAGGCATGATTATAACCCTCCGTAAAATAAATATATAAATTTTATTATATATTATAATTTTTAATAAAAACATATAAATTAAAATTTTTGTGTAAATTTTTTTATTATACATGAACTTTTAAATTAAATTTATGGTATAATCAAATAGTATAAAAAATATTTTATACGCGCAAACGAGGTGAGTATAATTATAGAGAGTATAATAAAAGTAAAAGATTTAAGAAAAATATACAGGCTCGGAAAAGAAAAAGTAATAGCTCTTGATAATATAAATATAGAAATAAAAACAGGGGAAGTATGCTGCATATTCGGCGCGTCAGGCTCAGGGAAATCAACTCTCTTGAATATGCTCGCCGGATTGGAAAAACCGACAAAAGGCGATATAATAATAAATAAAAACAGGATAAATAAATTAAGCGAAAAAAAACTCGCCGTATTCAGACAGAAGTATATAGGTTTTGTATTTCAGTCATATAATTTAATATCTACGCTTACAGCTATAGAAAATGTAGCGCTGCCACTTGTGTTCAGGCGTATATGGAAAAGAAAACGCATGAAAATGGCAAAAGATATGCTAAAACTTGTAGGGTTAGGCGATCGGCTGAAACATAAACCTACGCAAATGAGCGGCGGACAGCAACAGAGAGTGGGCATAGCGCGCGCGTTTGTTTCAAAGCCGGCGGTTGTTTTTGCAGACGAACCTACGGGAAATCTGGATTCAAAAACTACGGTGGAAGTAATGCGGCTTATGGTAAAAATGGCAAAAGACGATAATCTTACGCTTGTAATAGTTACTCATGAAAGAGACATAGCCCAATACGCAGACAGAATAATTCAATTAAAAGATGGAAGCGTAACCGATGATTATATAATTGAACGCGATAAAAATAACGAAAATACTGATAAAACTGAAATTAAAAATATAGAAGATTTAGGAGAAATTGTGGTATGAATAAAAAAAATAAAATTAAAACAAAAAAATTAAAAAAGTTTTTAGCTTTTATTCTCGTTGTTTTTATGATGATTATAAACTTTTCTTTTTTAGCTTTTTTTAATATAATTGCCTCAGCCGCAGATGAAACGCCCCCGCCAATAGTAGTATCGGTCAATATGCCTTCCACGGTTCAATCAGGAAATACATTTGAAGCGATAGTTACATTTAAAAATAATACTTCTAATAGTTTCGGAACAGTTACCGCAACTACTGATAATACAAGCGGCGGAATTATTTCCCTGACTACTTCTAATAATTTGAAAAAAACAGTAAACGCAAATTCAGAAGTGTCATATTCTTTTTATTTCAACGTAGGCAGTACATCGTTAAGTTATGATATTAAATACGATATTACTTTTACTTTTACGTCTTCGAGCGGTGAAAGAACCGAAACAAGGAGTATTACTGTAGTTCCGGCGCCTGCGCCTGTCGTGGCGGATACAAGACCTAATTTTGAAATAGTTTCTGATATGTATCCGAAAACTGCCGAGACGGGAACAGATATGATGATAATTGTCAGGTTTTCTAATATAGGCGCAAATGCGACTAACGTAAAAATTTCGATAAATCCTCCGGAAGGAGTAGAGGCTCAGTCCGTCGCTCCGAGGCCCGCTGTAATAATGACCACAGGGCAGATTTATTTCGCCGATTTTGATTATAAAGTTACGGAAAAAGCAAAAACGGGATTAAATATATTTAAAGTCATGATAGAATGCAATGAGCTTGGTATGGCCCTGACTTACGATATAGGCGTTATTTTTGAAAAAGGAGAGGGAGACGGATATAAAAATAATCCTAATATAAATATTGCATCTACTCAGATTCCGGAAAATATCAAAAAAAGCGAAAAATTTGAGATAAAAGCAATTTTGGAAAACACCGGCGCAGAGGTAAAAGATATAGAAGTTTCGATGGAATTTCCAAACGGTATATTGAATTTTTCGGCCGATGTAATACAAATAGATTATTTGAACCGAGACGAACAGACAGAAATTTTATTTGAAGCGTTTGTGACAGATTCGATTATAGCTAAGTATCACCCGTTTTTAATGCATATAGATTATTATATTACAGACGACGACGGAAACCCCAAAGAAATCCGTAAAACTCAATATATGGGTTTAAACGTACTGGACGATATGACAAGTAATTTTTTAATTGACGTTAAAATCCCGGAAACAGTTAAACCGGGCGAAGATTTTAAAGTTTCTGTCACGGTGAAAAATACCGGAGCGGACGAAAAAAACTTTTTTTTGAAAATTGAACCTCCGGTTGATATAATAAATAAAACAGTAAATAATTTTTCGATAGGTGAATTAGCATACAGCTCTGAAATCACTTATGAAGTTATGTTTAACGCGACAGAAGAAGCCGCCGGAAAATATTGCCTTTTCGGAATATCGTTATATAAAAAACAAACGGGAAATTCAGATATTATTCTTGCAGATAAATTTACAGGAACAAGCGTAGCTAATATCGAACTCCCGAAAATAATAATAGATTCTGTAAAAATTCCGCAAAACGTGAATATCGGCGAAACTTTTGACGTTGATATAACTGTTTCAAATATTGGAGCGGCAGACGCTGAAAATATAATTTTAGCGGTTAATAATCCGGCTGGAATCTTAAATAAAACTGCCAATATAGTAAAAATAGATTCTGTCAAAAGCGGCAAAAAAGAAACGGTAAAATTTACTTTTATAGTAACACAGAACACAAGTTACGGGTATAATCCGTTTGATTTGGATTTATCTTATCCGTCCAAATCAAACGCGGGTGGCGAAAAAATAAATCAATATTTTGGTTTAACCGTAAATTCTTCGGATTTAAGAATAGAATCTGTGAGGATACCAAACTCAATTGGAATAAATATAGATTTTAACGTAGACGTCGCGATAAAAAATACAGGAGCTGACACTACGGATGTAATGATTTCGCTTTCTCCTCAGGGAGGGCTTATAAACAAATCTTCTAATATAATAAAAATAGACAGCATAAAATCCGGTGAAACAATAGTAAAATCATTTACTTTTATGGCGTCTGAAGCTACTCCAAGCGGATATTCACCGATAACTGTTGTTTTATCTCACGGGGAAGAATCGATAACGCAATATTCTGGAACAGTCGTGAATAATCCCAAAAACGAAGATGACAAAACTACTGATAAAACTGATATTCCTGTTATAATAATAAGTAAATTTATTTATAAAAATTTAGATGACGGTTTGTTTTCGGGAGATAATAATAGCGATAATAATATAAACGAAAACAATAATAATGGCGATTATGATTTTAATAACGGGATAGATATAGGATTAGATCCGGTAATGCCTGTTATGCCGAGAACAGAGAGGGAAGACGCAGAAGATATTAAAGATGATATATTTGCAAATACTTCTGCTGTAAGCATAACAATCGATGCTCCCGCAGTGGCATATCCTGCGTCCGGTTATTCTTCTGCTTACGATTATAATTATCCGGATAATGGAAGCTTTGGCAGTTCGTTTAGCAGCGGCAGTTCCGGTACTTCAAGTATAGATACAAATGCCGTTTACGGCGGAAAAACTTTTATGTTTACTATTGAGCTTTTAAACACGCATAAATCCGTAGCCGTAAAAGATTTAAAAATTACGTTTTCACAGGAACACGGAATTTTTAATCCCAAAAGTGGGTCAAATACATTTTTTGTGGAATGGCTTGAACCGGGAGAAACGACAGAAATAGAAATACCTCTGTTAGTAAAATCTGACGCGGCTCCGGATTCTTACGGAATTACTATCTCTCTTTCGTATAAAAGCGAAAGCGGGGAACCGACTGCTTCGTCTGAAATAATAAATATTCCCGTGCAGCAGGAAATGCGTTTCAGTATTGGAGATTTACCGCCGATAAACGATATAGAAATGGGCGACGAAGCATATATAAACGTTCAGTTCGGAAATCTCGGCAAGAGCAAAATATATAACGTTGCCGTCAGGGTTCAAGGCGACGGGTTTATGAATTACGACGGAACTTATTATGCTGGGACTATAGACGCGGGCAGCAGTTTTTTAAATAAAGAATTTACTTTAACTCCGTATAATCCCGGATTTTTAAACGGTACTTTTATATTCACATACGAAGATGCTGACGGAAACAGTTTTCAGGAAGAATGCCCGTTTTTCTTTAATGTAATGGGCGGCGAAGATATGTTTGAAATGCCGCCGATGGAATGGTGGGATGAAGAACAATTCGGCCCCGACGGCCAGCCTGTTATGAATCCTGAGGGAGAAACGGAAGAATCTGAAGGATTCTGGCTTTTTACAAATATGAATTTTTTAAAATGGGCGATTATAATCAGTTCGGGATTAGTTATAATTGCGGCTGTCGTCGTTGTGATCGTCATAATTGTGAAGAAAACAAAAAAGAAAAATATTTATGACGACGACGATGATTTATAAGATATAAATAAAAATATGATAATATATTTTTAATTAAAACGGTGATAAATTTATGAAAATATTTGATGTTTTAAGAATGGGGTTCAGAAATCTTCTGCGGCGGAAAACGAGAACTTTTCTGACTGTCATCGGAGTGGTCGTGGGAGCGGCGGCGATAGTTATAATGCTAAGCCTCGGTATCGGCATGAACGAAAATCTTCAAAAATCCATAGCGAATATGGGCGATCTGACGATTATAGATATATATCAATGGGCATGGCAGCCGCCGAGCGGGGCAGAGGGGGATTATGGCGGCAGCGTTGAAAATGATTTAAACGATGTTTTGCTTGAAAATATTAGATCGTGGGACGGTGTTTTAGCAGTTACGCCATATTTAAGTTATTGGAATTTATCTATGAAAACCGGGAAAAAATATGAAAATGTACAGCCTTATTTAACAGGCGTCGATTCTTCTTTTCTGCCGTATATGAAAATAAACGTCGAGGACGGTTATATGCCAAAGCCCGGAGATGATAACTGGATAATATTCGGCGCGAGAAGGGCGCGTATGTTTGTTAAAGATATAAACAAAATGAAGCCGAAAGACTGGGACGAATTATGGAGCTCGGATTTATCAGACCCGCCTAAAGTAAATATTTTAAATGATAAGATATACGTTCAGAATCCTGATACTGTATGGGTATATAATCCGTCAACGGGATACGGTGAAGAAAAAACATTAAAAGGCAAAATAAAAAAGTTCGAATTTGATAAAATCGGGATTATAAAATCCGAATTAAATATGTACGGCTGGGATGAAAATGAATATAATGTATATGCGGATTATAAAATAGTTTTAGAATTATTGAAAGAATACGAAAAATTGACGAGAGTAAAAGCCAAAGAATCGCGAATCGGCAAATACGAACAAATCAGGATAAAAGTAAAAGATATTAAAACAGCCGAAGATATACAGTTAAAATTAGCGGAAGAAGGATTGTTTTTAAATAATTATCTTGCCGAAATGCGCGATGAAATGCAAAAAAACCAAAATGCCGTACAAATGATTTTAGGCGGGATAGGCGCGGTATCTTTGCTTGTTGCGGCAATAGGGATAGCAAATACTATGTTTATGTCTATTTACGAGAGGACAAAAGAAATCGGCGTAATGAAAGTGTTAGGCTGTCCTCTTGGCGGGATACAGTCTATGTTTTTATTTGAAGCGAGTATAATCGGATTTTTCGGCGGATTGGTAGGAACTGCGCTCAGCCTTGCGGGTTCGTATGCTTTAAATAACGTAGAGGCTCTTAAAAAAGCATTGAATAATATGAGCGGCGGGGGATATTATTATTACGGCAACGCGGATCAGGGGGCTATATCTGTTATTCCGTTATGGCTTGTCGGGCTGGCTGTGATTTTCGCGACTATTATCGGGCTTGTATCGGGGTATCTTCCCGCAAGGCGCGCAACTAAAATAAGCGCGCTTGAAGCTATAAGAAACGAATAAATTATTTTATTTAATATAATAAATATTATAAAAAACGGAGGAAAAATAAAATGAAAACAAATAAATTTATATGGATTATATTAATTTTTTTAAGCGCGTTATTAATTTTATCGGGGTGCGGTCCGAAAGAAAATCCAAAAGTTGAAGTGGAAATGGAAAACGGCGGTATATTTATTATAGAGCTCTATCCCGAATATGCCCCGAAAACTGTCGATAATTTTGTGAAATTAGTTGAGGACGGTTTTTATGACGGATTGATATTTCATCGGGTTTCCGAGGGATTTATGGCTCAGGGCGGAGGTGAGGACGCTGACGGCAATAAAAAACCGGCTGACTCGATTTTTGGCGAATTTTCTGATAACGGTTACACGCAAAATACATTGAAGCATACAAAAGGTGTTATATCTATGGCGAGAATCGGCGGCGATAATAATTCGGCAAGCAGCGAATTTTTTATCATGTATGATTATCCGTATTCGTCAATGGGTTTAGACGGCCAATATGCTGCTTTCGGAAAAGTCATAGAGGGAATGGAAGTAGTAGAAAAATTTCAGGAAGTGGAAAAAATGTCTGGTTTTGCTATTGACCCGAACCCCACAGTTCCGGTAGAGCCTATAATTATAAAAAAGATGACTGTAAAAAAATAATATAAAATTATTTTAATTCAAGGGACAGATGTAAAATCTGCCCCTTGAAATATATTATATGTTTTTATTTTTTGATTTTGAAAATACGCCTAAGCAACGGTCTCAAAAATTTAGGCGATTTTACTACTACAATAGTCATGTTTATTTTTGCCTCCTCAGCAGACACGGCATGCCGTGTCTTTACTTTTATAAATACGAGCTGAATTTTCAATTTTTTTATTATATGTTAGAGATTTTTTACGTCCTAACTCCCTTTAATAATTATTATATGACAGAATAATTTTATTGCTAACATCTGATAAATAAAAACCCTGCCGCGACTATAACTATCGCCTCAAGTATAATAAGAACTGAAATAGGCAGAAAAAATGTGAGTAATATTCCCATGCCAAAACATGTTATCGCTAATCCGACGACTCTGTTTAACCTGCGCATAATTTTTCACCTCGTAATTTGATTTTTTTCTGTTTTTTATATTATTATATGTTTTTTTTATAGAAATGTTAAAGATTTTATAAATTATTTTATTCTTTTTCTGTTTTTGTTAAAATAAAAAAACGAATAAAAAATCCTTCTCTTTAATATAAATATATAACAACAGTTATTTTATATTTTAAAGAGAGGGAAATATCTTAATGGAAACAAGAGTTGAATTAAATAAAAATATTAATTTATCTGAAAAAAACGAGTTGAATTTTACAAGAGAACTTCAAAATGATATTGTATTGCCTGATTACTGCGACGATATAAACCGTATAATTCGGGTTGACGCCAAGCCGATTATAAAAAATAAATACGCTAATAAAGATATTGCGCGGATTAACGGAATTATTGCGGTGACTGTGATATATATATCAGAACCTTATAAACAACTTCGCAGTTTTTCTTTCGCTAATGATTTTGATTATAGCTGCGATATTCCGGGAATCATGCCCCATCACAAAATGTCAACCCAGATTGAAATCGGCGAACTTAATTGCAGGTTATTAAATCCGCGTAAAATGACCATTAGAATCGAAAGCGGGATACTTATCAGAACAAACGAAAATAAGCCTATGTACGAGTATGAAAGCACGAATTTTTTTAACAATTCAAATCCGGACGAACATGACGGGATATTAATCGAAAAATTAAAACATAATTTTGAATCCTGCGATATGCTTGTCGGCGAATCTGAAGTCAAAATAAACGAAAACATAAATATAACAGACGGACCTGCCGCAAACGAAGTAATTTACGCGGATATTAATATATCTGTAGAAGAAATCAAGCCTTTATATAATAAAGCCGTAGTTAAATTTAATTCAGACGTTAAATTATTATATAACTCAATCGAAGATAAAAACGAATATATAAAAATATCTACAAAAATACCTTCGACACAAATCGTTGAAATAGACGAATTAGACGAAAAATACGACTGCGTATGTAAAATAAATCTGGCTTCGCTTAAAACAGATATAGATATTGACCAATACGGCGAAAATAAAATAATAAATATAGATTTTATCACGCAAATAGAGCTTATGGCATTTAAAAACAACGAATATGAAGTCGTAGTGGACGCATATTCACCGAAATATGAAGATTCAATCCAGAACGAAACCGTAAAAATCCAGAGATATAAAGGCATATATAAAGATAAGCAATTTATCGAAGACAGTATTGTGCTTGAGGACGCGTCAATAGAAGAAGTCATGGATTCTGTAGGTATGGTAGTGATAAATAATTCTGTTATTAACGAATCTGTTATAACTATAAACAACAGCGCGGAACTTTCTATAATGGTAAAAAGCGGCGACGGCGATATACAGAATCTTGACTGTTCGATTCCGATAAAAACAGATATAAATACCGGTGAAAAAATAATCAACGGAAATGTAGACATAAACGGTTTTATAACAAATATTGAAGCGAATATAGAATCCGGTAAATTAAACGTAAAAATCACAGTATGTTATGAATGCGTAGTATTTGAAAACGAAAGCAAAAATATAGTAAGAGCAATAATAGTTGACACAGGGATAACTAAATCAATAAAAAAAGACGCGCAAATGATTATTTATTATCCCAATAAAAACGAAAATCTTTGGAATATCGCGAAAAAATATGATTCGCAGGTATCAAAAATAATGAAATTTAATAAATGCGAAAGTCAAAACATAACAGACAAAAAAATTATCATTATCCCAAAATAAAAAATAACGGGGGCGAAGATATTTCGTCCTCTGTTATTTTTTTGATAAAATATACACAAGTTCGTTTTGGAAAAATTCTTTTCCGATTATTTTAAACTTATCGTAATTTAAACTTTTTTCAAAAAATTCAGCGTAATTTTTTGGCATGCCTTTATTGCTTTTTCCGCATAAAGTTTTAGTAGGAAAAGAAACGATTATATATTTTGCATTAAGTCCGTTCAAAATTTCAAATCCTCTGCTTTTTTTACAGGTTTCGATTGTCGGAATAATCTTGAATAAAAAAGCAATATCGGCGATTTGTGAAGGCGTTTCGGATATAATATCTATACAGCCGGCATATTGGGGAAGATTATATAAAACAAAATATTTGTTTATAATTTTTGCAAGATTAATATCTATATCAAAAGCGTAATATGATTTGATATATTTAAAATAATCAAATATAAACGGCAAAGAAAACGGGTTAAATCCGCATCCTATATCTAAAATCGAATTTATGTTTTCAGAATAATTATTAAAATTATAAATTGTATCAAAAATAAATTTATAAAGTTCTTTTATAAACGGCAGTCTTTCTTTTGATGAAGTATTTAAATCCATCAATTTTTCAGCTATTATTACAGGCGGTATTTTTATTCCGTTACTATCTAAATTATAATTATAAATTAAATCTTCGGCGCATTTTATGCTTTTACCGGTAAAAAATGCGCCATATACTATATGAAGCTGGTTCTTGACTGCTTTTATTATTTCTTTGTCTTTTTTATATTTCGCAGATTCTTCTTTATATATACGTTTTAAAAAAGGCTGATATACGAACGAATATTTTTTTGATTTGATTATTTCGGATTGCATATTTTGCATGGCTCATACCCCATTTGTTCGGCTTTTTCTTTTGTTAAATATTCTTTTATATTTTTAACTGTCCGGCATGTAGAATAATGATATTTTTTACCCGACGGGGTTATAACATATAATTCTGCTATTTTATCAATATCTTCATCAATATTTTCAGTATTTTCACGATCTTCACTATCTGTCGTAATTTCAATTATTTTTGATGATTCTGTTATCGTAATGATTTCTGTAGTTTCTGTTGAAAAAATTATTTCGGTATTGTCGGTATTTTCAGCTTGGGAATACGAAAGTGTTCCGGTAATAATATCTGTCAGCGGATCTGTTTCGTTTGAAACAAATGCGATAACCTGCAATGCTTCGTTTGATTTATCCGGTATATCATTATTTTTTGCGCAGCCGGATATATCTGTGAATATAAACAAAATAAATAATATAATAATTATCCTAAAATTTTTGGTTTTCCTGAAATATGACATATAATTACCTTAAAATTATCATTCAAAAATTAATAAAAAAAGGAATATTTGCGGAGGTTTTGCAATATTATTGATTATAGATAAAATATATAAAACAAAAATAAAAACAGATAATATTTTAAGTTTCAAGGGGGCAATTATATATGTTTATATATTCTTTAAAAGCGTCTACATTAAAATTTATAGCGGTAGTGGTAATATCTATCGGACTTTTGATTACGTTGATTTCGATTATTCCAAACGGAACTGATACTGTTTATGCCGCGTCAGGTAAAGAAAACACGAAAATAAATTATAAAAATATAAAAACAAACGAAGAAAGAATAAATTTTTTAAATCAATTCGGCTGGGAAGTAAATCCTGAACCTGTCGAAGCCGTGGAAATTATTATACCTAAAGAATTTGATATTATATATAAAAAATATAACGAAGTTCAGAAAGCGCAGTCATTAAATCTTGAAAAATACAAGAATAAAGTCGTGAAAAGATATACATACGAAATTTTAGAATATCCCGGATATAACGGTAAAGTTTACGCAAATATTTTAATATATAAAGAAAAAATTATTGGCGGGGATATATGCTCGGCAGAAATTAACGGGTTTATGCACGGCTTTGATAAAAATAATAAATTATTATATTAAGGTTTATTTGCATTGGGCAGAGGCGGCAAGTTGCCGCCTTTAATTTTTTATATTACTATATCCTAATTATATCCAAAATATAAAAAAAGTCAAGGCTTTTAAATTATATAAACTATATATTGACAAAAATTTTATATAATGGTATTATTAAAATAGAAGTTTATTGATTTTTAATATTCTGGAGGTTGTATATTAAATGAAAAAAAGATTATTTATATTATCGGTATTATCTGTATTTTTAATTTTAACGTTAATATTTACTTCATGCGGGGATAAAAATGCGAATGAAAATAATAATAAAAATGAAGATTTAAAATTAAATGAAACAGAAAATAAAAATGATGAAAATTCAAATCAATCAGAGACTCTTATAGACGATTATATATTTCCGGAACTAAATTGCGGAGGGGATATATTTAATCTTTTAAACGTAACGACTACATGGGATTTTTATACTGTAATAGTACATGAATCTCAAACCGGTGAAATACTCGATGATACTATATATAAACGCAATCTGACCGTTGAAGAAAAATTTAACGTAAAATTAAAAGAAACAGGAGTGTTGATAGACCAGATTGAGGCTCAGATAAAAAAGACTATTATGGCGGGAGACGCCGAATACGACATGGCATATTGCCCGACATACTGCAATTCGCCGATAGGCGCGTTGATTACCCAGAATTTATTTTATGATTTAAACGAAATTCCGGAATTACAGCTTGATAAACCGTGGTGGAACCAGGCAGTAAATCAGGAATGCGTAATCGGGGCGGGACAAAAGCTTTATTTTACATGTTGTGATATTAATATTATGAACCTTCAGGCTCCGTGGTGCGTTTATATCAACGAAGACATGATGAAAAATTTAGGGCTTGATTTGCCTTATAATTTAGTTAAAGCCGGACAATGGACTATTGATAAGTTTTTTGAATATGCCAAAGCGGGAGCGCAGTTAAACGGGGAAGATTCTTTTCCGACTTCAATGGCAAAATGGACCCCGAACAACGCGGCAATTTACGGATATTGTTCTTATGAGGGCGGCACAAGGGCGTTGGTTATAGGTACAGGGGAAAAATTTATATCCCGTGATTCTGACGGTATGCCGTATTTGTCTATAGAAACCCAGCGTTTTTATGATATATGCGATAAAATAGTAGAAATAACCAAACCCGACGGGATATATCAAAACGCGAATGATTATAATTCGGGCGGATTTCATTTTGAATATCTTTTCAGAGACAGTAAATGCCTTATGTCAGTCGCGGAAATCAAAGCTTCTGAAACATTCAGGGAAATGGACGACACCTTCGGAATAGTGCCTATACCTAAGTATGACGAAAATCAGGATAATTATTATTCGTCTGTCGCAAGACAAATGCCTGTTTTAGTAGTGCCGAATACTGTAGCAGATACTCAGCGTACGGGAATCATACTTGACGCTATGGCTTATTTGAGTACAAGAGACGTCACTCCGGTATTTTTTGACGTAACTATGTCGCAAAAAAGATTAAGAAACGAAGAATCAATCGAAATGCTGCAAATTATTAAAGATTCTGTAATATATGACGTTGGGACGGCTTACGGCTGGAGTTCGGATATATATGTGTCTATTACCGACGCTCTGGATAAAGGGACAAACAGCGCCGCTTCCCAGATTGAAAAACAAAGAGATAAAGTCGAAACCAAAATAGAAAAAACAATGGAACTTATGGATTAATAATAATAAAAAATATATAAAATTTTCTAATACACTTGAATTACAACAAATTATTTAATCTTTGTTAAACTTTCGCCTGTATAATTATAATATTTAATGATTATACAGGCGATATGGTTTATAGTTAAAATAATATGAAGCTGAAACTTAACGAAAGGAAAAAAGAAATAATATGGATAAACGGGAAGAAGATATTTTAGACGATATACTGGACGGAGAAGAAACCGAAGAATATGAAGAAGTAGTGATACCGGAATCATTAAGGGGAGAACAGGATAACGAAACAGAAGAAAAAAATGAAGTAAATGAAAAATCAGAAGAAAAAGAACCGGAATCACCGGATTTATCTGCGTTTTTAGATGAAAATACTGAAGTTGAAGATATTGATGCAGTAGATCCTGAACTCGACGGGGATTTATCGAAATTCGTCGATGATGACGATTCAAATAAAAAAGATAAACAAAAGAAAAATGAAAGAGACGAAATAGAAAAAGAAATACGTGAAAAAATAGCGCGTGAAAAAACGAAAAACAAAAAATTAATAAAAAATGTTATTATTATAAGTGTATTGGCGGTTGTAATAATAGCGGGAGGATTATTTGCGTTTTTCCAGATTGAAAAATTAAGTAATAATTATATTATGACTATTGAAAATCAAAAGGTTACTCTGGAAGAACTCAAACTTACTATTTTATTAAACGAATTATTCAATCAGGGAAATTATAACCCAAATCCCAAACAAACGGCGATTGACGATCTTGCTTTTTATATGATAGTGGAGAAAGAGGCAAAAGACAGAAATATTAGTTTATCTGAAGAAGAAAAAAATGAATTGAAATTATATATTGAAGATTTGAATAATTATTTGGAATCACAAAATATAGAACTGCCTAAAGTGTCAAATGAAAGATATGAATTGATTCTCAGCTATATGATATTAAACAGTATATATACTCAATTAATCGATATTATTGTGGTTGAACAAAATTATATGTTAAATGAAACCGTTTATACCGAAGAATTTGAAAATTATAAAGCGAATTATAAATCAGATTATATTGATATGGTTTTTAAATATGTGCTGACAGATAAAAAAGAAATTGCAGAAGAAGCAAGAGAAGCTTTAATATCAGGTTTGTTATCAACAGACGAAGTTATAAAAAAATATTTTATAGATTATCCGGAAGAAGACGAAAACGCGGAAATTCCTATTATAGAATTATATCAGATTGATTTTATCACTCCTGAAGAAACAGAGTATTTATTATCGCTTAAAATTTCGGAAATTTCGGAAATATTATATATATTGGAACAATATTATATTATTTTTATACCGGAAAGCATTAATATCCCTACAAATGAAGAGCTTTCGGGGTGGTTCAAGGATTATTACGAACAACAGGAAAAAAATCAATTATTTTTCGATGAATATGATTTATGGTATAACGAAACAGTAATTAAATTCAATGACAAAGTAATCGAAAATTTTGACGAAAACGCATACTTAGAAAAACTTTACGATTATTAAAATTATTAAATCAATAATATAAAATTAAAGTAATTTATAAAAATTTTTTATTTCGTTTTCGTTTCCGAAGTTTTCAGCTGAAAGAGCTTTCGTAAATTTTTCACGCAATACCGGATCATTTATTAATTCTTTTATTTTTTCATATATGCTGGCGGGATTTATATCGGCAATCAAGCCGTATTTCCCGTCAGCCATTTGTTCTTTTGCTGAAAGGTAATCTGCCACGACAATAGGGCAGCGCATTATTTTCGCTTCTTCGACTGATATAGGTTTACCCTCAAATCTTGAAGGCTGCGCATAAATATCGCAGTCTCTCATAAACGGATAAACGTTTGTAGTAGTACCAAGAAAAATTAACATTTCGGAGACATTATATTTTAACGCGAGATTTATGATTTTATCTTTTTCGGATTGCTCGCCGTCGCCGATGATATACCAGCGTAAATTATAATTATCAGATTTTAATTTTGCGAGAATTTCCGGAATCATGTCAATTCCTTTTTGCTCTGTGATTCTTCCGATGGTCAAAATTCTAAAACCTTTAAAATGATTTATATCCGGAAAGCTGTTTTGTTCAAGAGACTGTTGCCGTATAAAATTTGTGTTTTGTATATTTTCGATAAGAACGCATTTATCGGCGATTTCCGGAAATTTTGTCTTTAATACGTCGTCAACTGTTTTTGAAACGTTTGTTATATTGTCGCAGGATTTAAAATATTTTGAATATGTCGCGTAATCGTATTTATCGTCGCTGTATTCAAAATGCATCCATGCGATTTTCTTTTTTGCGTTAGGGACTTTATCTATCATATAAAACATAGTTCTGTCGCCCCAGTAAGCTATCACCGCGTCATATTCGTCTGTGACAGGAGCGATTTTTTGCATTAGTTTGCAAAAAAGTTTTGTCGCTGTTTTAACTTTTTGTTTGGGGAATAAAACAAATTTGACAAAAAACGGAAGTATCGCAAATATATTTAATGGATTTTTTTTAACGAATGTATTAAATAAATTATTAAACGCGTTTTTGTTGCTTAATAAAAATAAATCGCCGTATTCCGGCATAAATTTAACGTTGACTTGTTTGGGGATTAATTCCATAAACAAACCTTCATTTTTTGCGAGCAGCAAATCTACTTCGTATTTTCCAAAATCAATGCAGTTCACAAAAGATAAAAAAGATTTTTCGGTTCCCGCAGCGTTCATGATTATACCTATAAACAGCAGTCTTTTTTTTGGCATTGTTTAAATATCTCCTCTTGAAAATAAAATAAACTTGTGGTAATATTATATCATATAATTTTTATAATTTTTTAAGAAAAGAGCATTAAACTATGAACAACAAACAAAAAATCGCAGTAATAATTCCGGACGGCATGGCTGATATGAAACTCCCGGAATTAGGCAATAAAACTCCGATGGAAGTCGCCGATAAACCCTGCATGGATTTTTTAGCGCAAAACGGGATCTGCGGTATGGTTGAATGCATACCTGACGGAATGATTTCAGACGCGAGCGCGAATGCTAATCTTGCGATACTTGGTTATGACCCGAAAATATATTCGAATGGACGTTCGCCTCTTGAAGCAGCAAACATTGGGCTTGAACTAAGAAAAAACGATACGGCTTTCAGGTGCAATCTTATAACCGTAGGGGATGGCGCCCTCGATGCCCCGGATATATACGAAAATAAAATAATAATCGACCACAGCGCGGACGAAATTTCTACTGAGGACGCAGATATATTAATAAAATTTTTAGATAAAGAACTCGGCACGGATAAAATCCGGTTTCATACAGTCAAAAGTTACCGTCATTGTTTATTATGGGAAAATTGTCCGGAATATAAAGACTTCACAGGGCCGCACGATATTTTAAATAAACAAACAAAAGAATATCTGCCGTCCGACGATTATTTAGACTTGATGAAAAAAAGTTATGATATATTAAATAATCACCCGTTGAATATAAAACGCCGTGAAAATAATAAGCGTCCCGCAAACTCAATATGGCTGTGGAGTCCCGGAACAAAACCTGATATGCCGGATTTTAAATCAAAAACCGGACTTGACGGTTCGGTTATAGCGGCTGTAGATTTAATACAGGGATTAGGAATATACGCCGGAATGAATGTAATACAGGTTGACGGTGCGACGGGAAATTATCACACGAATTATAAAAACAAAGGGCTTGGCGCTATAAAAGAATTTGAAAACGGCAAAGATTTTGTATTTGTGCATATCGAAGCCCCGGACGAATGCGGACACAGAAAAGAAATCGAAAATAAAATAAAATCAATAGAAAAAATCGACAATATGATAATAAAACCAATATATGATTATTTAAACGCAAATTTTGATGATTTTAAAATAATTATTTTACCGGATCACCCTACGATGTTATCTACAGGAGCGCACTCATATGATCCCGTACCGTTTTTGATATATAAAAAAGGCTCTCGAAATAAATCCGGTATAGATAATTTCAACGAAGAAAGTGTTTCGGAAAAAGACGGTATATTTATACAGAATGGGTATGAATTGCTTGATTTTATAATGGAGATATGATTTATGGATAATTTGCGAAAACCTAAAATGATAATATTTGATTACGGGCATACGCTTGTTTACGAGGATAAATGGGACGGCGTAAAAGGAAATAAAGCTTTGCTTGAGTATTGCGTTTCAAATAAAAATAATCTGACAGCCGAACAAATAACTGAATTTGCTGATAATTTATTTATTAATACAAACGAAGGGCGTAAAATCGGACTGGAATTTCACGAACACCAATTCCAACAATTTTTAAACGAATATTTACAAATAGAAATAAATCTTTCGCCGACTGAGAATGAGAAAGTATTTTGGGATAACGCTTCGCCGGCTCATGCAATGCCGCATATAAAAGAAACCCTTGATTATTTAAAGAAAACCAATATACGCACCGCAGTTATAAGCAATATATCTTTCAGCGGAGAGGCTTTGGAAAACAGGATAAATAAAAATTTACCCGAAAATAAATTTGAATTTATAATCGCTTCAAGCGAATATATTTTCAGAAAACCAAATAAATTAATATTTGAACTTGCGCTGAGCAAAGCAAATCTTAACGCAGGCGAAGTCTGGTATTGCGGCGACAGCGTTGATTTTGACGTTGAGGGAGCGAATAACGCCGGGATTTTTCCCGTATGGTACGAAAGCGAAATCGAATGCTGTTATAATAAAAATTGGGGAAATCAAAAAACTCCGGATTTTAAACATTTACATATACATAAATGGCTTGAATTAATTGATGTGTTGGAAAAGTCAAAATGATTAAAATAGCTGAATATTACAAAAATGTATGAAAAAATCATTGAATATTGTTTTTATATATGATAAAATAATATTAGAAGATAAAAAATTAAAAGAGGAATATTGTTTTGAAATCCGGATATAACGACGCTATTATTTTAGCGAGAAAAAAATTAAAAAATATATCGCCGGATAAAATATGCAGTTTATGCGGGGTAAAATTTGACGGAGAAAAATATATAATCAAATGGCTTTCAAAAGAATATGAATTATCTTTGATTGAAAATCCTGAATATTCTCAAGCGTTGGAAATTATATTTTTGCATTATTTAATATCAGAGGGAACAAAAAAGCCTGAGGGTAAATTAATTTCTTATCGTGAAATACCGGGCGCGTTGTTTTACGAATCTAAGTTTATTCAAAGGGCGGTAAATCCAATTATTAAGTGTTTTGGTAAAAATCCTAAAGAATTAATCGAAACAGGAAAATTGTTCGGCGGAGTAAAATCAAACGAAGGCGACGTTTCTATACGAATAAATTTATTGCCGTATCTTCCCGTGACTTATATAATATGGGCGGGAGACGATGAATTTGAACCGTCCGGTAATATTTTATTTGACAAAACTGCGTCAGGCTGGCTCTGCGCTGAGGATTTAGTAGTCGCTGCGTCGCTCGGAGCGTATGAATTAGTTGGCGAATATAAAAAATTAATATAGCTCTGAAACTGTCATCCTGAGCTTGCGAAGGAGCTTAAAAAAGATTCTTCGCTTTGCTCAGAATGACAAAAGTTCAAAAATAAATCTATTAAATTTTAATTAAAAGGGAGAATAATTTTATGTCAAGAAAGAAAATCGTGGAAGTCGTTAAGACAGGCAAAGTTTTAATATCGGACGGCGCATGGGGTACTTTTTTACAAAAAAAAGGCTTGAAAGCAGGCGAATGTCCTGAATTGTGGTGTATTGACCGTCCTAATGATGTAAAAGATATTGCCAAGAGTTATATCGACGCGGGCGCAGATATGATTGAAGCTGATAGTTTTGGAGGAACTTGCTATAAATTAGAACATTACGGACTCGCGGACAGAACTGCGGAAATAAACGAAGCGGCGGCTAAAATTTCAAGAGAAGCGGCAGGGGAAGATAAATGGGTTATCGCGTCTATTGGTCCAACGGGCAAAATGATTATCCCCGAAGACGAGGACGAAGAAGATTACGATGGCGACGATTTATATATTTCACAGATAAAAGCATACGACGCGTTTAAAATACAGGCAGTTGCTCTTGAAAAAGGCGGAGCGGACGCTGCATGCGTCGAAACTATGAGCGATATAAACGAGGCTGTTTTAGCTATTAAAGCCGTAAAAGAAAATACAAATCTTGAGGTTATATGCACGTTTACATTCGAGAGAACTATGCATGGCAATTATAAATCCATGATGGGGGTTTCGCCGGAACAGGCAATAAAAGCCACAGTCGAAGCAGGTGTGGATATTGCCGGAGCTAATTGCGGCAATGGAATCGAAAGAATGATTGAGATAGTCACGGAAATGCGTAAAATAAACAAAGATATACCCATACTTGTCCACGCAAACGCAGGATTGCCGCAAAATATCGACGGAATTGACGTTTTTCCTGAAAGCCCGGAAGATATGGCGAAAATTGTCCCGGATTTAGTTAAAGCAGGCGCGAATATAATCGGCGGTTGCTGCGGAACAACTCCTGCGCATATCGCCGCGATTAAAAAAGCGATAGGGTAAGCATAAAATAAATATAAAATATTTATATTATTATCGGAGGTAGCAAATGAAGCCAATAGTACACGATAGCAAGTGCGGCGCAAGTGAAGGCGCGTGCAAAGTAATAAAAATTTGTCCTGTGGAAGCAATTAGTTACATAAAAATAAACGAGCCTATTACAAATAGAAATGTCGAATGTAACACTTCATCGAATTGTGGGTGTAGTTGCGGTTGCGACTGTGATGACAATTCAAATGATTGCGGCGGTAGTTTATACGGAAGAATTGTTATTGATTATGATAAATGTACCGGGTGTGGAATTTGCGTGGAAGAATGTTGTGGGTCAGCTATTGAAATGATTGATTAATTGTGAAAACTAAAATAAACAAACGAAACGAAAGGAATTTTATAAATTTTATGAAAACAAATTTTTTATCAACAGCAATAGGCAGTATGCCGTTTGATGACAAAAATTATGCGATAAACGTTTCTCTCGATTGTCTTGACGCTCCGATATGGCCGCAATTATCAGCTTACGGATTGCTTGAACAAATGGAGATTCAATACAGCGAAAATATCCCGTGCGTTGTTATAGACAAAGAAAAAGGACGCATGTATTTAAAAACAGACGACGATTATTCAGAAGAATTCGGCGATTTTTATGTAAAATGGGACGAAGCGTCAGAACCCGGCAGTAATCTTGATTTTATGAAAATAACTGAAAATTATTCAAAAGGATTATATGCTCTATTAAATAAATTACAAAAAGAAAATAAAAAATTGCCGTGGCTTAAAGTTCAGACAACAGGGCCTTGCAGTTTTGCTTTGACAATAGTTGACGAAAATAAAAGAGCTATATATTACAACGAAGAATTTCGTGATGTTATAGTAAAAGCTATCGGCATGAAATGCCGCTGGCAAATTCAACAGTTCAAGCCGTTTTGTGATAATATAATTTGTTTTATCGACGAGCCTATTTTATCAGCGTTCGGAAGCTCGACTTATGTGTCAGTCAGCCGCGACGAAGTGGTGGCAATATTAAACGAAGTTATTGAGGAAGTCCATAAAGAAGGCGGGATTGCGGGGATACATTGCTGCGGCAATACGGAATGGAGCATATTAATCGACGCAGGGGTTGATATAGTCAATTTTGACGCGTTTGAATACGGCGATACAATCGCAATGTATGCGGATTCTGTTAAAAAGCATTTAGAGGACGGAAAATATCTCGCATGGGGAATAGTCCCTACGTCTGCCGCAATAAGAGAGCAAACGGTTGAAAGTCTGGAAGAAAAATTCGAACAGCGCATTGATAACTTAGCGTCAAAAGGCATAGATAAAAATTTGATTATATCACAAGCGATAATTACTCCGTCATGCGGAACGGGTTCGCTTGAAGTTGCCGACGCTGAAAAAGTGTTTAAGCTGACAAAAGAGTTGACAAAAAGAATGAAAGAGAAGTATGGAGTATAAAGTTTTATGAAAATCGCAATTTCAGGTAAAGGCGGCGTGGGAAAATCGACGATCGCCGCCGCAATCGCTTTGATATTGGCGAAACACGGGCAAAAAGTTCTTGCGCTCGATTCTGACCCGGACGCAAATTTTGCTAACGCTCTTGGGATTCCGAAAAATATTGAAATCAAGCCGATAAGCGCGGAAATTAAATTAATCGAAGAACGCACGGGAGTTAAAATCAACGAATACGGCAAAGTTTTTAAATTAAATCCCGAAGTTTCAGATATTGCCGAAAAATTCGCTGTGAGTTATAACGGCATTAATCTTGTCGTGCTCGGCGCGAATAATAAAGGCGGTGGAGGCTGTGCTTGTCCCGAAAATACTTTTATCAGAATGCTTATAACTGATTTGATTTTATATAAAAACGAAACGTTGATCATGGATATGGAAGCGGGAATCGAACATCTCGGGCGCGGCACGGCTATGGGGGTTGACGTTATGATTATCGTAGTAGAACCGGGGCAAAGGTCGATAGATTGCGCCGAAACGGTTATCAGAATGGGAAATGAAATCGGGATTAAAAGATTTATTATCGTCGGCAATAAAATTACTTCAAAAGACGACGAAGAATATATAAAAAAATCTTTGCCAGATCATAAAATATCGGTTTTTATGCCGTATTCAAATAATATCAGGGAATCAGACCGTGACGGAATTTCTGTTTTGGATTCTTTTAATCAGGAACAAATAAAAATTATTGAAAATTTAATTTCGGAGATAAAATCATGAGTTATATGATAGCAGTCACGGGCAAAGGCGGAGTAGGGAAGACGACTTTTAGCAGTCTTATCATAAAAAATCTGATAAACTCAGGCAAAACGCCGGTTCTCGCAATTGACGCAGACCCGAACAGTTGTCTTGACGCAGCTGTGGGATTAAAAGTTACAAATACAATCGGACGGGCAAGGGAAGACGTAAAACAAGAGGGGACCTCACCGAATATATCTACAAAAGAATTATTGCAAATGAAATTAAACGAAAGTCTGATAGAATCAAACGGGTTTGATTTAATCGCAATGGGCAGACCTGAGGGTGCGGGGTGTTATTGTTATGCGAATAACGTGTTAAAGTCAGTCATAACTGAACTTGCGGGACAATATCCGTATGTTGTTTTAGACAACGAAGCGGGACTTGAGAATCTGTCTCGGCGAATCGTGCAAAAAGTCAACATGATGGTTCTTGTTTCGGACAATTCAAACGCGGGACTTGACACGTTAAAAAGATTGTATGAACTTGCTGTCGAAATGGAAATCGAATATGATAAACTCGCATTGGTGATTAATCGTATGAGAAATGACAGGATTCCTGAAAAACTTGAAGAAATCAAAAATTACACAAAAGCGGATTTTATAGTTTTACTTCCCAACAATGACGAAATCGCAGAATTCGCCGAAACAAGCAGGAGTTTTTTGGAGTTGACGGAAAATAATCCGGTAAATTTGAAAGTAAGCGAATTTGCGGGGTGTTTTTAATGATAAAATTAAGAGTGTATAAAAATCAAATGCAAAATGATATAGAAAAGTTTTTTGAACAATGTTGTAATGATTTAGGTTGGGAATACAGCCCACAAGATTGGCACTCTGATATATTAAATATACAGGAAAAATATATGAGCAACGGTTGTTTTTGGTGCCTGTATGATTCTATTGATAAAAATGATAAAAAATTAATTGGAACTGTCGCGGTTTGGACTATAGATATAAAAAATAAAATCGCGGAATTAAAACGGTTATATGTTCTTAAAGAATATCAAGGCAAAGGTTACGGCGAATTGCTATTTAAAACTGCATTAGATTACGTTAAATCAAACGGGTACAAAAAAGTTTGTGCGGATACGGATAAAAACAGGCATGCTTCACAGCATTTGATGAAAAAATATAATTTTCACGAAATAAAAAGATATAATGATAATCAAAAAGCTGAAATGTTTTTTGAACTTGATTTATAAAAAAATATATATTAACACGAGGTTAAATTAATAATGGAATATGAAATTGCATTAAACAAAGTCAGCGACGACGCGTCTGCGAAGATGCTTGTCAAGGCTGAACAAGACTGCGTTGAGACTTGTTTTGACAGAACAGAAACGCAGAAAACGCAATGCGGATTCGGTAAAAGCGGAGTATGCTGCCGTATTTGCCACATGGGCCCCTGCCGTATCACTCCGAAATCACCGAAAGGAATCTGCGGAGCAACGGCAGATACTATTGTTGCGCGTAATTTTTTGAGAGAAGTTTCGGGAGGCACATCAGCTCATTCAGATCATGGCAGACATCTTGTTTTGAAACTAAAAGAAGTCGCAAAAGGCGAAGCTCCCGGATATGAAATCAAAGACGAAAAAACGCTGAAATACGCCGCGAAATTATACGGCGTAGAATACGAAGAAAGAGACAAAAACGCGATTGCTTTAGATTTAGCAAATTTGTTTTTAAATGAATTTGCCGAACAGGAAGGATTTTTAAAAACTCTTGAACTTGCGCCGCAGAAACGTCAGGGAATATGGAATGCGAAAGGCATAAAACCCAACGGAATCGACAGAATGGTTGTTGAATCAATGCACAGGACTACTATGGGAGTCGATCATGATTATAAAAATTTATTATTGCATTCGTTCAGGACTTCTCTTGCCGATGGCTGGGGCGGCGCGAGAATTGCGTCTATTGTTTCGGATATATTATTCGGCAGCCCGAAACCTGTAAACAGTACGTCAAATCTCGGCGTTTTAAAAAAAGAAACTGTTAATATACTGATTCACGGGCATGAGCCTGAATTATCTGAAATCTTGACTGTAGCAGTAGGCGATCCGGAAATCAAAGAATACGCGAAATCCGCGGGAGCTGACGGAATCACGCTTGCTGGAATATGCTGTACGGCAAATGAAATATTAATGCGTCACGGCGTTCCGGTCGCGGGAAATGTCTTGCAGCAGGAGCTCGCTATTATAACAGGCGCAGTCGAAATGATGGTTATTGACGTTCAGTGCTGTATGCCGGGACTGCCTGATGTTGCGAAAAATTATCACACAGAAATAATTTCGACTACAGATATAGCGAAAACGATTGGCGCGGATCATGTTAAAATGAACGCCTCTGACCCGATAAAATCCGCGAAAGAACTTGTAAAACGCGCTATTGATAATTATAAAAACAGAGCAGAAGAAAAAATAAATATCCCGTCGGAAAAAGAGCCGCTTGTCGCAGGATTTAGCGTGCAGGCGATAAAACACATGCTCGGCGGTAAATACCGGGCGTCTTTCAGACCTTTAAACGACGCGATAATACAAAACAGAATACTCGGCGTAGTCGGGCTTGTGGGTTGTAATAACGCAAAACAAAAAGCCGACAGTTATACAAATATATTGACACAGGAATTAATCAAACGCAATGTTTTATTATTGCAGACAGGCTGCGCCGCTATCGCTTCGGCAAAAGCGGGAATGTTAAAACCCGAAGTCGCTCTTGAAATGGCAGGGAACGGGCTTAAAGAAGTATGCGAAACTGTCGGAATACCTCCGGTATTGCATTTAGGCAGTTGCGTTGACAACAGCAGGATTTTAGAAGCGGCGACAGAAGTTGTATTAGAAGGCGGGCTTGGCGACGATTTATCTATGGTTCCCGCAGTCGGCATAGCTCCTGAGTGGATGAGCGAAAAAGCTATTGCGATCGGATGCTATTTCGTAGCTTCTGGGATTGACGTTATACTCGGCAATCCGTTTTATGTGTCAGGTTCGGAAAAAGTCAGCGAATATTTACATAACGGCGCAAAAGAAGATTTCGGGGCTTGTTTTCATTTAATCGAGGATCCCTATCAAGCAGCGGACGCAATAATCGAAATGCTTATGAAAAAACGCGAGGCGTTGGGAATAAACAAAAAATCAGAGCGAAAACTCTTAGACATGAAAGACAGGAGGGCGTTGTAATATGTCAAAATTAATTTGTTCAAGCGCGATTGACGGCGCGATAGATTTTGTATTGCAGGCCGAACAAAAACTTGCGGACGCAATATCGCAAAAAGGTTTGGATTATCCTGTTGCTTTCCCTGACACAAACTATTATTTACCTGTTATATATAGTTTTACAGGCAAAAAAATGCAGACTTTATCAGATTTAAAAGAAATTTTACAAGAAGCCAGAGAATTATTGCCGTCACGTCCAAAAGAAAACGTTTGGCTGCCGTATCTCGGAGATACTCTCGATGCCGGAGTCGCAGCGTTATTCGCGTGTGAAGTTATAGAAGCGTGTAAATATATAATCGGACCAAATCCTGTTGACGGAATATGGCTCGGAGCGGCAAACGATGTAATAATGCGTGAACGGGGTATAGAGTTTGTAGACGGCACAGCTCCCGGATTTGCCGCAATCGCAGGCGCGGCTCCCGATAATCAAACGGCAGTTAAAATCGCAAAAGAATTACAGCAGAAAAATTTATATGTATTCATGGGCGGTTCTTCTATTATAGACGGCAAACCTAAACAATTCGCTGAGCAATTATCCGAAGAAGGGATTCAATTAGGCTGGGAAACAAGATTAGTCCCGTTTGGCTCAGATGTTTCGTCTTTGATTTACGCATTGGGATTCGCGAATAGAGCGGCTTTGTCTTTCGGAGGTGTAAAGCCCGGAGATTTCGAGAATAACTTAAAATATAATAAAAACAGGATTTTCGCGTTTGTTATTGCATTGGGTGAAGTCACTCCGGATAAATACGCGGCGGCGGCAGGGGCGATAAACTACGGGTTCCCGGTGATAGCAGACACGGATATTCCACAGATACTGCCGACCGGAGTTTGCACTTATGAACATGTCGTTTCAAATGTGCCGCATAATAATATCGTCGAAAAAGCCCTTGAAGTAAGAGGCTGTAAAATAAAAGTCGTGGATGTGCCGATTCCTACGGCTTACGGCCCGGCATTTGAGGGCGAGCGCATAAGAAAAGAAGATACCCACGCCGAATTTGGGGGAAATAAAACTTTAGCGTTTGAATTTGTGACAAGCGTTGATGTTGACGCGATAAACGACGGCGAAATAGAAATAATCGGACCGGATATAGATACTATCCAACCCGGCGGCAGACTTCCGCTCGGTATATGGGTTGAAGTCGCAGGGCGTAAAATGCAGCCGGATTTTGAGCCTATACTTGAACGTCAGGTGCATCATTTAATTAATGGCGGCGAAGGAATATGGCACATGGGACAACGCGATATAGTCTGGACGCGCGTATCAAAAGCGGGATTTAATAAGGGTTTAAGATTAAAGCATTACGGTGAAATACTTCACGCTAAATTTTTAGCCGATTATCCGGCTATCGTCGATAAAGTAAAAGTCACGCTTATTACAGATCAATCCGAAGTAGAAAAACGGCTTGAAATCGCCCGGAAAGTATATGACGAAAGAAACCGCAGGCTTGAAGCTATGACGGACGAATCGGTCGATACGTTTTATTCTTGCTTATTATGCCAGTCGTTCGCGCCTAATCATGTATGCGTAATAACACCGGAAAGGCTGGGATTATGCGGAGCGTATAACTGGCTTGACGGGAAAGCGGCTTATGAAATCGACGAAACAGGAGCAAACCAGCCTCTAAAAAAAGGCGAGGTTATCGACCCGGTAAAAGGTATTTGGGCCGGCGTAAACGATTATGTTTATATAAACAGTCATAAAAACATAGAATCATTCACAGCGTATTCTATAATGGACAGGCCTATGACAAGTTGCGGCTGTTTCGAGGTTATTTGCGCGTATTTGCCGGAATGCAACGGAGTTATGGCGGTAAATCGCGAATATCTCGGTGAAACGCCAATCGGTATGACATTCTCGACTCTTGCGGGAAGCGTAGGCGGAGGAAATCAAACTCCCGGATTTATCGGCTGCGGAAAAGTATTTTTGACTTCACGTAAATTTTTATCGGCTGAAGGCGGTTACGCAAGAATTGTATGGATGCCGAAAGAATTAAAAGAATTATTAAAATCAGATATTGAAAAACGTTTTTCAGAGCAGAATCTTGACGGCTTTTATGATAAAATCGCAGACGAAACAATCGCAACAACAGGCGAGGCAGTTAAAGCATTCATGGAAAAAGTTTCGCACCCTGCGCTAAAAATGAAAGACATGAGCGAATACGCTCAGAGCGACGAAGAACTCCCTCCGTCAACTTCGTTGACACCCCACTCGGAGAGGGAGGCTTCCGTAGGGGACGGCATCCTCGACGTCCCGAAACCAGATATATCAAACGTCGATATTGTTGCGCTGACCGAAAAAATCACGGCTGAAGTCACAGAAAGAATAACCAAAGACGTTGTCGGTGAAATGATAAAAATGCTGGCTGAAAAATTTCTGGGGCAATCTGTAGCTGTAAAATCTGAAGAAACAAAAATAATCGAAGAGCAACCGAAAACTCCTGTAATTACGGCGGCGGAAAGAATATCAAGTATAAAATCTTTTAATATACCCGTTGAAAAATCCGAAAATTCTGTATTGACTGTTAAAATAGGCGGCGTTTACGAAATAGGCGGAGCGGATTGTATGCCGTTTCACTTATGGGAAGGGAAAATGCCCAATCGTCCGTTGATTGCAATGGAAGTTTTTGATGTCGTGAGCGAAAAATTCCCACAGGTCTTGCGTGAAATTTACAGCGATATATTAAATAATCCCGTCGAAATGGCGAAATTATGCGTAGAAAAATATGGAGCAGATTTAATTAGCGTTCGATTAGAGGGCACTCACCCGGAAAAAGGCAATAAATCTACGAAAGAAGCAATTGAGTTTGTCGGGAATATATTAAAATCTGTAAATGTACCGTTGATTATCACAGGACATAATAATTTTGACAAGAATAACGAAGTTATGAAAGCCATAGCTCAGGAATACGCAGGTGAAAATTTATTATTTAACTGGGTCGAGCAGGATAACTATAAAACTATCGCAGGAGCGGTTATGGCATACGGACACACACTTGTCGCGCAAGCTCCGATTGATGTAAACATCAGCAAGCAGTTAAATATATTGCTGACAAATATGGGACTTTCCGCCGATAAAATTATAATAGACCCAATGACAAGCACAATCGGTTACGGGATTGAATATACATACTCTGTAATGGAAAGAATCAGACAGACAGGCTTGAGCGGAGATAATATGCTGAGAAATCCTATGATTGTATCAGTCGGGCAGGAGTGTATGAAAATAAAAGAAATAAAAGCACTCGAAAAAGATTTCCCGATTTGGGGAGATTTGAAAAAACGTGCGGAATATTGGGAAACGGCGACGGCGCAGACTTTACTTTACGCGGGAGCGGATATATTGATTATGTATAACCCCGAATCGGTTAAAACAACAAAAGAAACTATATATAAATTGATGGATAATTACAATAACAGGGAGGGGAAATAATATGGCTCTTACCGGATTACAGATACAAAAACTTTTGCCGGCGACAAACTGCAAAGAGTGCGGTTGCAGCACATGCATGGCGTTTGCAATGAAACTCGCGGGGAAAAAAGCGAGTTTGGACGAATGTCCGTATGCGTCAGAAGAAGCGAAACAAATATTAGGAGCAGCGAGCGAACCTCCTGTTAAAGGCGTAAAGATCGGCAATAAAAATATAAGTTCTCTGGGTGAAGAAACTGTTTTTTACAGACATGAAAAAACTTTCGTAAACAGAACGGTTATCGCAATCAACATAAATGCCGATAACCCTGACGCTTTTGAAATTGCAAAAAAAATTAAAGAATATAAACTCGAAAGGGTAGGGGAAATTTTGACAGTAGGAGCGATTGCGGTTACGCAAAAAAATTCTGATAATGATATTTATTCCGAAATTGCGAAAAAAATATATGAAATAACAGAATTGCCGTTGATTTTACGCGGTTCTGACGAAGCTGTTGAAGCGGCGGCTAAAGCCGTCGCGGGTTCAATAAGTATAATTTCGGGAGTGACTGGTGAAAATGCCGATAAAATGCGTGAAATCGCCAGAGAAAACAGGCATATATTAGCCGTAACTGCCGACGATATTGACGGGATCCGCGAAATTACGGCAAAATTAAAAAAGGACGGGTTCAACGATTTACTTATAGAATTTAAAACTTATTCGCTTGCAGAAGCTTTCCAGACAAATTCTATCGCGAGAAAAGCCGCGTTAAAAAACAGCGAAAAATCTCTCGGATACGCTACGTTAAAATATATAGAAACAGGCGACGAAACTGAAGATATGGTTATTGCTACAAACGAAATAATAAAATACGGCGGAATTATAGTTTTACCGGTATTTGACCCCGCACAGCTTGTAACGTTGATGACTTTACGGCAAAATATTTACACAGACCCGCAAAAACCGATACAGGTCGAACCGAAATTATACGCGATAGGCGAACCTGACAGAAATTCGCCGATATTTGTCACTACAAATTTTTCTCTCACTTATTTTCTTGTTTCCGGTGAAATTGAAAACAGCGGCGTAAACGCATGGCTTATAATTCCCGAATGCGAAGGAATGAGCGTTTTGACAGCGTGGGCGGCAGGGAAATTTTCAGGAGCAAAAATCGCCGCTTTTATCAAAGAAATCGGGCTTGCAAATTCAGTGGATACCCGTGAGATAATAATTCCGGGATATGTTGCGCAAATAAGCGGCGAACTCGAAGAAGAATTGCCGGGATATAAAATTATCGTCGGACCGGGTGAAGCTGCTGATATTGAAAGTTTTGTGAAAAGTGTATTATTAAAATAAAAAACAATATAAAAATTATGCCGAAAATAACTTTTATGCCGCAAAATATAATAATAGAAGCAAAAACAGCCTCGCCGCTTTTGGAAGCCGCGAGGCTTGCGGGTGTTTCCGTTGAAACTCCATGCGGCGGAAAAGGTGTTTGCCGTAAATGTTTAGTGAAAATTATATCCGGAAAAGTTGACGTAAAA
Source organism: Oscillospiraceae bacterium (assembly GCA_009783265.1). Lineage (GTDB taxonomy): Bacteria > Bacillota > Clostridia > Oscillospirales > WRJC01 > WRJC01. The sequence goes on along the minus strand of WRHM01000002.1, from coordinate 156,366 downwards.
TCCGGCAGTTATAAAAATTCAAAAGAAAACCATGTGTTGATATGTCAGACGAATATATTAGACGAAGATGTCACAATAGAAATTTTATCGGGGCTTTACGGAGAAGAAGGAAAATTCGACGATGTTTTTGATGTTAAAAAAATAAACGATTTTACCGTAAATCCAATTGTAAAGCAAATAGATTTACAGATTTTAAAAGCTGCGCCGCTTGACGGATTATCTGATTTTGACCGTTTAGAAAAATCATTAAAATTAAAATTTTCTGAAATAATTAAAAGTATAAAAATTCCGTTGGAAATATTAAAAACTTTGCCGTTAAAACTCAGAGAAAATGACGGTAAAGTTAAAATGCTTTACTATTTTGAAAACGAAAATTTAAATATTATTGATATAATAAATATTGAAAATACTAATATATACGGGATTGCCATAGATATAGGCACTACGACTGTTACTGTTTGGATTGTTGATTTAATTACCGGAAAAATAATATCACGAAAAACTGATTATAACGCTCAAATAGAATGCGGACTTGATATTATAACAAGAATTAATTACGCACAAAAAAATTTAAACGAATTACAGAGCCGAATTCTAAATACAATAAATAATTTAATTAAAATCATATCCGATGAAAATAAAATAAATATAAATCGAATATATTACGCGTCAATAGCCGGAAATACTACGATGATACATTTATTTTTAGGAATAATTCCCGAATATATAAGGCTTGATCCATATACTCCGGCAGTTTTTAAAATTCCGGTATTTAACGCGTTTGAAACAGGAATTAAAATAAATATAAATGCTCCGGTTAAATTTGCTCCGTCTGTCGGAAGTTATGTCGGCGGCGATATAACTGCGGGGGCTTTGTGTACTCCGTTATGCGAAGATAAAAACGAAATTATATTATTTTTGGATATAGGTACAAACGGTGAAATTTTACTCGGCAATAACGAATTTATACTTGGATGCGCTTGTTCGGCAGGTCCGGCGTTTGAAGGCGGCGGGATAGAATTCGGCATGAGAGCGTCACAGGGCGCGATAGATTGTTTTAATATCAGCGAAACCGGAGAAATAACAATTAAAACAATAGATAACGCGCCGCCTGTTGGAATATGCGGTTCTGGAATAATATCGATTGTCGGCGAAATGTTTGAAAAAAATATAATTGACGCCGCAGGAAGATTTACTGATAAATTTCCTGATAAAATCAAAAAAGACAAAAAACCGTATAAATTTTATATCACAGAAAACATAACGATAAGCGAAGCCGATATAGATAATTTAATCCGTGCGAAAGGCGCGATATTTTCAGCATGCCGAACTCTTTTAAATAATATGGGATTGGCATTTGATGATATTGATAAAATATATATAGCCGGAGGTTTCGGCCGATATTTAAATATCGAAAACGCAAAAACAATAGGGTTATTGCCGAATATTCCGCCGGAAAAAATTATATATCTTGGAAACACTTCGATAATTGGAGCGTATCAGATATTATTATCAGAAGAAAAAGGAAAAAAAGTTATGGAAATCGCGGACAGGATAACATATATTGATTTAAGCAATGAATCCGGGTATATGGACGAATATTTAGGCGCATTGTTTCTTCCGCATACTGATTCTGATTTATTTAAATAAAACAAGGGAATTTATTGATAACTATGATAAAATCTAATCAATCCAATCAAAAAAAACGAACAGGACCTATATACATGGTAGCGGCTTCGATATGCTGGAGTTTCGGCGGGATTTGCATTAAATTTATCACGTGGGGAGCGATGAGCATTATCGGTTTGCGTGCTTTACTTGCGGCGATAGTATTTATAATATATCGTAGGAGCGTTAAAATAAATTTTACAGCCGGGAATATTATCGCCGCGATATGTCTTTCTTCAACTACAATTTTGTTTGTGTTCGCAAATAAATTAACTACTGCGGCGGCAGCTATTTTATTACAGTTCAGCGCGCCGATTTTTATTATACTGATCCAACTGGTATTTTACAAAAAGAAACCGAAAATCAGCGAAATAATCGCTGTGTCTGCTACTGTTTGGGGTATGCTTTTATTTTTTGCGGACAAATTAGAAAGCGGAGCGTTAGCGGGTAATATTATCGCGATTTTTTCAGGATTATCATTTGCAGGCGTATTTGTGTGTAATAAAAGAACAGATACAAATCCGGAACAGGCTTTATTGCTGGGTTTTTTAATTAATTCGATAATAGGTTTGCCGTTTATTTTTTTTGAAGTTACAGCCGAACCGGTTGCGTGGATTGCCGTAATTTTTTTAGGAATTGTTCAGGTAGGATTAGCTTATATATTTTTTTCTGCCGGAATAAAAAAGACTCCGGCTCTGCTCGCTTGTCTTATCACTGCGATAGAACCTGTATTAAATCCTGTCTGGGTAGCTCTGGCAACAGGTGAAGTTCCCGGTATATTTGCTATAACTGGCGGCATAATAATTATACTGGCTGTAATTAGTTATAATATTTGGGTGGAAAAACATATATAAAAAATAATAATTAAAGAAAGTTAGATTTTTATGATAAATTTTAATGATATACAAAAAATTATATTTTCGTCAAAGTCCGCAAAATTAACCGGACACAGAATAAAAATCAAAGAAAAAGATTATATTCAATTCGAATCGTTTTATAATAATCAGGCGTTTCACGAAAATATATTGCTTGAAAATTTACATGATTTTTTTCGCGAAAATATTTTGAAATATAAACAGGCAGATATTTTTTTAACAAACTCGCATTATATGGCGTTTAATAAAAACAGCGAGATTTTATTTTATAAAACAAAAGATAAAATTATAAATATAAAAACAAAAGAGCATAACCGAAGAAAAAATTATATAATAACCGAAGGAGATAATATCCCTGTTTTTATTGAACTCGGCATATTCACAAAAGATTTTAAAATTATAAACAGCATGTATAATAAATTCAAACAAATAAACAGATTTGTTGAACTTTTTAACGATATGTCCGGAAAATTCGATGAAATATATAAAAAATATAATAAAATAAATATAATAGATTTCGGTTGCGGAAAATCATATCTTACTTTTATTTTATATTATTATTTTATAAACATAAAAAAATTTCCGGAAGATTTTATAAAAATAACCGGGATAGATTTAAAAGAAAAAGTCGTGGAAAATTGCAATTTGCTCGCGCCAAAATACGGATATAAAAATTTATCGTTTGAAACAGGAGATATAAAAAATTATAAACCGAAATTTATGCCAAATATCGTAGTATCTCTTCACGGCTGCGACACAGTTACGGATTATGCGTTATATAACGCCTTAAAATGGCAATCTGATATAATCTTTGCCGCGCCGTGCTGCGAACATGAAATAAATTCGCAAATCAATATAAACCTTATGCGAAATATATTAAAATACGGAATAATAAAAGAACGGTTTTCTGCTTTACTTACAAATTCGATCAGATGCAATATTTTAGAAATTAAGAATTATAAAACAGAGCTCATAGAATTTGTGGATATTACGCATTCTCCGAAAAATTTGTTAATCAGGGCAATTAAAAATAATACCGGAATAAATAAAAATCAAGTTGATAAAATTAAAATTCAAAAAGAACTTGACGAAACTTTGAAAAAATTTGAAATAAATCAAACTCTTAATAATCTTATCAATAATTAATATATATGTTCTGAAACTATAAATTTTTTATAACTCTGTAAAATTTATCGATTTCTTTTAATGTATTATGATAACTAAAACTTATTCTGACTCCTCCTGTATCGATTGTTCCGAGTTTTGTGTGAGCGAGCGGGGAACAATGATAACCGTCGCGGACAAAAATTTGATTTTTGTTTAAAATTCTGGCGGTTTCTTCGCACTTATAATTTTTAATATTAAACAATATTGAACCTATATAATTATTTGACGTAAAGTCACTGTATAAATCTATGTTTTTAAAACTTTTTAATATTTCTATTGTTTTATCATATAATATTTTTTCGTGAAAATAAATTTTTTCGAGAGATTGTTCGCGTATATATTCCACAGAGGCTAAAAGCGCGGATATTGCCGGGGTATTCGGAGTTCCGGCTTCAAAATGCTCAGGAAGATCTGCCGGCATTACTGTATCAAGCGAATTGATTCCCGTCCCGCCCTCTAAAATTGTCGTAGGCATTATTTCGTCTATATTTAAATTATCGCCGAAAATCATAATTCCAATTCCGCAAATACCCATTAATCCTTTGTGAGCTGGAACACACAATATATCTATATTATCGCGGTTTATATCTATATCTAAAGTTCCCGCGCTCTGCGCCGCGTCAACTATTGCGATTATATCCGGTTTTTTTTCTTTCGCTTTTTTAATAATATCTCTGACAGGTAAAATTTTACCGCATACATTCGATACATGCGTAATAATAATCATACCGGTATTTTCGTTTATTAAATTTACGGCGTTTTTAATTGTTTCTTCGTCATTATCAAGAGAAACATCAAATATATTATATTTTATATTTGATGTTTTTTTTAATTTTTCCACAGGCCTGTAAACGCTGTTGTGTTCAAAACATGATATAATAATATGAGAATCATGATTAAAAAAACATTTTATAGCTATATTTAAACTCATTGTCGCGTTAGCTGTAAAAACAACCCGCTCAGGGGAATTGCTGTTAAAAAAATTAGCTGTCGCAAGACGCGAATTAAATATTTTCTGCGCCGCATTTAAAGATAACGGATAACCTCCGCGTCCGGGGTTTCCGTGATTTTTTATAGAATTTATAACTTCGTTAATACTTTTTTTAGGTTTGATTATTGTTGTTGCGGCATTGTCAAAATATACCATATCGATACTAAGCTCCTCCGGTAATATAAAATACAAGTTTAATCTATATCTTCAACTACTTCAACTATTTTTATCCTGTATTTTTCTAATATAGAAAATGCATTCGATAAACAATTTTCTGATACACTGAGACCATATCCGCAGCCGCGCCGTTCAAATGTTGTACGCATTTTTACTATATATGATTTAATATTGTTTTCAGATAATAAATATTTTGCTTTGTTTACGTATGTTATGGAAGTCAATATTATAATATGCTTTTGCAAACATATCACCTCCAAAGATAGTTATACCTCAGCGAAAATATAAATAAATTTCGCAGCAAGTCTATTATTATAATATGCCGGAAAATATTTTTTGTTTTCGCCAACCTTTTTTTTATTGTTTTCACTATATATACAAATACCGTAAAGGAATTTAAACAAAAAAATGGATAAAAAATATGTCGATGAAATCATCGCCGGATATATGCAAAAAATATTCGGGTTCGCTCTCTCAAAAACGATAAACACGGACAAAGCTGAAGAACTCGCTTCGAGGATAACTTTTGACGTTTACACTTCGTTATTAAAAGCCGGCGAAGTGTATAACATCAACGGTTATATATATCGGGTCGCAAGTAATGTCTACGCAAGATTCGTAAATGAAAAAATAAAAGGCAGATATATCTCACTTGACGAAGTGAATATACCGTGCGAAAATGATTTTACGATTGATTTTGAGAAAAACGAAGATTATATCCGTTTGCGTAAAGAGATTTCCTATCTCGGTAAAATCCAGCGGGAAATTATAGTCATGCACTATTTTCAAAAATTAAAGTTATATGAAATAGCAGAACGGTTAAATATTCCGCTTGGAACAGTAAAATGGCATCTTCACGACGCCAGAAATCAACTTAAAAACAAATTGGAGGATATTAATAAAATGAGTGAAAGAATAAATCTTGGAATGAATCCGGTTAAAATAGACTTTGGAATGAGCGGAAATCCCGGCCCCGAAAATAAAAACACATCGTATTATTTATCAAAACTTATCTCGCAAAACGTAGTGTATGCCGCATATTACGAACCTAAAACTATAACAGAAATCGCTGAGGAACTCGGAGTGCCTGCGGCTTTTATCGAGGACGAAGTCGCGTATCTTGAAGATTACAGCTTTTTGGATAAAATTGCGGGCGGAAAATACCAGACAAATATTTTTATAAGAGAACCGTCAAAAGAAGTGATGGAAGAAATACATAAACTATTTTTAAAATACGCAAAAGTCATTTGCGAAAAATATATTCCGTTGTTATTTGATACGATGAAAAATTACAAATCAATGAAAATATACACTCCGGAAAACGATTTTAATTTTTTAATGTGGTCAATAATCGGATATTCTTGCAGATATATGTTAAGAGCGCCGTTTGATTGGGGAACATTGTCGCGTTATAATGTAAAACGCAAGGACGGCGGAGAATATATTGCTTTGGGATATGTAAAAAAAGATATAAAAGTAAATTATAACGAAGAAAAATATAATGTTCCAAATAATATGACAAGAGGCAGCAGCGAACATATATATAATTCATGGCAGCTTAATTCATATTATGACAGCAGGCCGAATACTTATATTGAAAATAAATCCGAGGATTACGAATATCTTTACGAATATATCGCCGGAAAAATCACAAAAATACCCGAATATGCCGACAAATTTAAGCGGTTGTTTGACAAAGGCTATTTAATACAAAAAAACGATTCGGAATATGTCAACATGATAATTTCCAAAGATTCTGAAAATGATTTTAAGAATTTGTTGCCCGGGATGACAGAAGAACTTAAATTAATCGGCGAAGAATTTGACAAAGAAATATATAATCTCGAAAAATCGCAATATCCTGCGCACATGCATGATTTATACCGCGCATGGTGTACTAATTGTCTGTCAGATCAAAATATGGTAGCGTATGTTCTTGAAATTCTCCTCGCAAACGGCACGCTCAAACCACTCACGGAAAATCAAAAGCATTCGGTCAACACGATAATGTTTTGCGATACGTTGCCGGAATAATTTATATAAAAATTTACACAAAAAAGCCCCCTTCTCAGAAGGGGGTGCCGTCCGCAGGCGGCGGGTGATTCTCCCCCGAACAACATCAAATCCGGAATCCCCCGGCACTGCGTGCCACCCCCTTTACGCGCTTTCGCGCTAAAGAGGGCTTTTTTATGTGTTTTTAATATTTCTTACTATATCAAACGCGTCGTACAATTTATTTACGACATAATCAGCTCCGGCTTCAAACAAAACTTTTTTATTAAACGACGTAGTTACGGCGATACAGGTCATACCTGCCGCTTTGGCGGCTTTAACCCCGCTGATTGCGTCCTCGATTACAATTGTATTTTCAGGAAATATTCCCGCAGTTTCAGCCGCTTTTAAAAATATTTCCGGGTCGGGTTTTTTATTTTTCACGTCTGTTCCGGTTATGATATATAATGGACGGTTTACTTTTTGTTCTATATTATTTTCCGTTGTAATTATTTTAATTGATTTGCCGAGTTTTATTTTTTTGATATTAACTTTAACTTTCACTAAATCTGAAGCGGAAGCGACGGCGCATTTTAAATTTATATTATATAAATTATGTATTAATTTTTTTGCCCGCGAAAATACTTTTACCCTGTTTTTTTTCGCCGTATATATTTCATAAGCCCTTAATTTTAAATTTTCGTTATATGATTTACCGTATTTTTCAGCGACACCCTGAATAAATTTATCGTCGCCCATTCCTGTGAATTCTTTGAAATCCGAATGTTTTGGCGTAATTCCAAAAGTTTCTTTTAACGATTCAATCGAAGCCTGCGTAATCGCGGGCTCTGAATCGACCAATACGCCGTCCATATCAAAAATAACAAGTTCAAGCATATATTTTTTCCTCTCTTTTTAATATAAATATAATTATTAAATAATTTATATCGCGGATTTTTCCTGCCATTTTTTGTTTTTAAATCTTACTACCGCAAAAACTGTTCTGAAAATCCAGTCAAAAAACATCCCGAACCAAACTCCCACTACGCCCATTTTTAACAAATTTCCAAGTATATACGCCAATAAAACCCGCACAAACCACATACTGATTATCGAAATAACAGTAGTAAACCGTACATCTCCCGCTCCTTTCATTCCGGCGAAAAGCACAAACGAAGCAGGCCAAAAAATCGGCATAAATATAAAATTTAAAAATATAAGTTTATATATAAGCCCGTTTATTGCTTTTAAATTTTCTGTATCGAAATTACCTGTATAAAACGAAACCAAAAACGGAAAAAAAGGCAGCAATATTATATGCGTCAATAATAATAAAATCATAGATATAAATATTATATTGCGTAAAATTTTATAAGACTGCTTTTTTTCTCCCGCTCCCGTAAGCCGTCCTATAAGAGCCATTGATACTATCGACATACTATTTCCGGGCGCGCTTATTATACTAAATATATTATTTGCGATACTGTTTGCCGCTATGTGATTATTTCCGTTGAAATACCTGTATGTAATAGTTCTGCCAAATTGAAATATCAAATTTTCTATGCTTTGAAAAATCCCTATTATCATTATTTTCTTTATATATAAAAGTTTGGGTTTAATTAAATTTTCAAATTTAGTTATAAACCCTTTTTTTACGAGCAGTATAACAGAGATAATCGCTCCGAAAAATCTTGAAACAATGCTTGCGATACCCGCGCCTATAATATTTAAATTTAAAATATATATGCAAATCCCAGCCGCAATAACGTTAATTATACCGATTACTATAGAAATTCTCATCGGGCTTTTTACGTCTCCTGCGCCTCTTATTATTCCTGCGGCAATATTACTTATATTTAATAAAGGGTAGGATATAACATTCAAGCGCATGTATTTCATAGAATACTCAAATATAATAACAATTCCGGGATTCTCTTCAACTTTATCTTTTCCTAAAAAAATAATGAAAATTTCTTTTCCCCAAAATATAAAAATAAAAGTAATCGCTAAAGCAAGAATAAATCCGGTTAACACAGCTTGTTCGGCCGTGTTTTTGGCTGATGAAAATTTTCCTGCACCTATATATTGGCTTATAATAACAGTGGCTCCGAGAGAAACGCTTCCTAAAAGAGCATAGGCAAGTTGATTTATTTGTTCTACAAGACTTACAGCCGAAATAATATATTCAGCGTCCGTTTTTATTCTTGCAAGCATAAGCGAATGAACCGTACCCATCATAACCAAAATAAATTGTTCGATTAAAATAGGGAAAAACATAGGAAAAATTAATTTGTTATCGCTGTCCGCGAAAAAATTATGTATTTTAACTTTTATTGATTTTACGGGAAAGTTCATATATAAAATAATTCTTTCAATTTTTTGATTTCTTTTATTTTCTTGTGTTTTATTTTTATTTATTATAATACGAATAAATAGAATCTTTTATTGAATACAGTCCTTTTATTATAAAAAAAACAAAAACGCCAAAAATTAAAGACTGAAAAAATATAATAACTCCTAATTGCGGCAAAACAGGCGATATAATTTTAACGCAAAATACAACAGACGTTATTTTTATAATATTATTTTTATTTTTATCTAAATTTTTTTCGGATAAAGTGATATATTTATTCAAATATCTTATAGAAAATTCAAGATGTTTGCGTTGAAGATTTTTTATAAAATTATAAAATTCTATAAATATTAAAAAGAATATTATAACGGATATATTAAAAGAAATATTATATGAAAATTTTAAAATATTTAATAAAATTACGTTTTCGCCGATAAAACTGTTAATCGCTTGGATTTTATATATTGTCCCGGTTATATAAGAAAAAACTGAAATGAATAAATTTATAAATATATAAATATTAAGTTTTTTGTTTTTTATTTCGGGATTTATTTTTAAAATCATAAAAATTCCCAATATAAAAAATACGCATATAATAAAATCCGGTAAAAAGTTTATATTATCGATTTGAAAATCAATAAAAAATATACAGCTTATTATAAAAAATATAAACGCAATATTTAAAGTTTTTTTAATAATAAAAAAATTATCGTTTATAAGTATATGATTTATTTTTGATTTAATATAATCATAAAGATTTTTATCTTTTGCAATTTCGAAAAAAAACGGTATAATAAAAGACAACAAAAATAATCCGATTAATGTCTGTATTATAAAACATGGAGGATTTAATATATTTTTGACAAAATCAGCATCTAAATACATATCGAAAATCATGCTTAAATTATCCCATGTAGTTTCAGTAAGTAACACCGGGATTTGAGTGATTATTGTTAAAATAAATTTTAAAATTATAAATAATCTTAAAAATTTTAGCATAGGCTCGATTTTTTTCGCGTGAGATATTCTATCGCTCAATTGAAAAAAAATATCAAGCCCATTAAAAATATTTGTAAATATCAAAATACTAAAAATTAATTCTAAAATCGAAAATAAAGTAGTAAAAAGCAATATAAAGCTATTATCAAAAGTTCTGGGCCCTAAAACAAAATAAATTATATTCCAGATAAATTTTGATATTGCGACTATATAAAAAATATTTATATAGTTTTTGGCTTTTGATAAATTTTCGTTTGCATACCATGATTTTCCCAATCCTGCCGATATTAAAATCAAAGCGATAAAGTCGGGAAGAATATCTATTGTATTTATGTTAAAATCGATTAAAAATATCAATCCGATTGCGATAAACTTAAAATCAAATAATTTTTTCCCGGATATATATTTCGTATCAAGTTCCAAATTTTGTGTTCACCTCTTTTTTTTTGAATTCACTTTTTTGATTTTATATTTTGCTTCGATTGCCTCGTCGTGCCCTTTATATGTTATACGCATATAACAACTGTATAATATCGATATAATTATAACAAAATAAATTAAACCCAGAATAGTCATAAACGGAGCGATTACTGGCATATTAAAAAGCTCGAAAATAAAAGATGCGAAAAATATATAAGTTATAAAAATATTTCTTTTTGCCTTTTTTTCGATTATAATATTATTTATTTCTTTTGAAAGGGCTAATATTCCCGATAATAAATAAAAGTGAAAAACAAATAAAAAACTTATCCTGATTATTTTTGATACAATAATAAATTTTATGAAAAATTCTTCACTAAAATTAATGATCAAAAACGGCGAAAATCCCAATAGAATTAAAATATAAATTATAGTGACATATTTCATGAATTTAAAATAAACGTTAAATTCTTCAAGTTTGCAAAATCCCATAAGCATTATAATCCCGCCGGTTATCGCTATATAAATCCCGTAACTGTAATATATAAAAGATTCCGGTAAAACGCCTAAAACCGTAATATAACCTAATAATAATAATCCAAATCCCATATAATTTTATCCTTATTTATTATTTTACAAACTAAGCCAAATCAGCGTTCATCCCGCAGCATTTTTTGTATTTTTTGCCGCTTCCACACGGACACGGGTCGTTCCGACCGACTTTTTCGCTTTTGTTTTTCACAATGGGCTTTTTTTTCATAGACGCGGCGTCGCCTCCGACAGATTCGATATTTCCTTTTGCTACCTGAACCCTTTGTATTGATTCTTTTCGAGGCATTACATTCATGATATTTCTTACAGTCGCTTCTTTAATATTTTGAATTATAGCGTCAAACATATCCGCGCCTTCCATTCTGAAATCTATGATCGGGTCTCTCTGCGCATAAGCGCGAAGCCCTATAGAACCCTGCATATCCTGCATTGCGTCGATATGCTCCATCCAGTTTTCGTCAACGACGCGCAATAATATAACGCGTTCGATTTCACGCATAGTATCTTGTTTGCCGAAAAATTCATCAAATATATTTTCTTTTTCGTCATATTTTTTTTCAGCCCGGCTTATAAGCATTTCTTTTATATTTTCAGCCGTCAGGTTAATTTTTTCTTCAGGATTTTTAAATATAAAATCATTTTTATCAGTTAATCTATATTCTGTAAAATGCGCGCGCAATCCGTCAAAATTCCAGTCAGAAATTTCATCGCCCGAACAATATTCATCGACTGCATTGTTTATTGTCTCGCTTATCATACTTAAAACTTTATTTTTTAAATCAACGCCGTCCAAAACTTCTTTTCTTTGCGCGTATATAATTTTTCTCTGCTGGTTCATCACGTCGTCATAACGCAAAACATTTTTACGGCGTTCAAAATTGTTTCCCTCAAGTCTTTTCTGAGCTCCTTCGATTGAATTGGATAAAATTTTTAAATCAATAGGCACATCTTCGCCAATTTTTGAAGCTATCCCCAATACTCTGTCGCTCCCGAAAAGGCGCATCAAATCATCTTCGAGAGATAAAAAAAATCTTGCTTCGCCGGGGTCTCCCTGACGTCCTGAACGCCCGCGCAGCTGATTATCTATTCTCCGGCTCTCGTGCCTTTCTGTGCCGAGAATATATAGCCCTCCCGCTTTTATAACTTGTTTCTTTTCAGGCTCTATCATTTCTTCGAATTTTTCTATAAGCTCTTGAACATGTTTTCTGTTTGCGAGTATTTTTTCATCGTCTGTCTGGAAGAAACTCACGGCGTTTATTATATCGTCTTCTGTGAAGTTTTCATTTGTATCGGGATCTATTTCTTTTCGCATTTCCTGTTTTGCCATCATTTCAGAATCGCCGCCGAGTTTAATATCCGTTCCTCTGCCTGCCATATTAGTTGAAATAGTAACTGCTCCCAATCTTCCGGCTTGCGCGACAATTTCAGCTTCTTTTTCATGATATTTGGCATTTAAAACATTATGCTTTATTCCAACTTTTTTGAGTATATTCGAAAGAAATTCAGATTTATCGACTGAAACCGTACCGATAAGTACCGGCTGGCCTTTTTCGTGGCATTCTTTTATTTGTTCTATAATCGCTTTATATTTGCCTGTTATAGAAGTATAAACTACGTCGTTATGATTAATTCTTATCATCGGTTTATTTGTTGGAATTTCGACAACGTCGAGATTATATATTTCCCTGAATTCGCTATCTTCCGTTAAAGCAGTACCGGTCATACCCGAAAGTTTTTTATATAACCTGAAATAATTCTGGAAAGTTATAGTCGCTTGGGTTTTACTTTCCCTCTCAATTTTTACACCTTCTTTTGCTTCGATAGCCTGATGCTGGCCGTCGGACCATCTTCTGCCCGGCATTAAACGCCCTGTAAAAGAATCTACAATTATTACCTGATTATCTTTAATAACATAATCAACTTCGTTTTGGTAAACTCCCATAGCTTTTATAGCAATGCTGACATGATGGTTTATTTCAGTATTTTCCGGGTCTGATAAATTTTCTATTCCGAAATATTCCTCGGCTTTTTTTATGCCGTGTTTTGTTAAAACAGCCGTTTTCGCTTTTTCATCGACAATATAATCTTCTTTTACGTCGTCATAAGATTCTTTGTCTTCCATTTCTTTTATTTTAAACATTCTCATTTTTTTTACAAGTTTATCTGTCTTTTCGTATAAATCTGTCGATTTGTCGCCTTGTCCCGATATAATAAGGGGAGTTCTCGCTTCGTCTATCAATATAGAGTCAACCTCGTCTACGATTGCGAAAGGGTGTCCTCTTTGCACCATTTCTTCTTTATATATAGCCAAATTGTCCCTGAGATAGTCAAATCCCATTTCGTTGTTCGTGCCGTAAGTTATATCGGCATTATATGCTGCCTGACGTTCTTTTTTTGATAAATCATGAACTATAAGCCCTACGCTCATTCCTAAAAAATTATATATTTTGCCTATTTCTTCGCTTCCTACACGGGCAAGATAATCGTTGACCGTGACGATATGCACGCCTTCGCCTGTCAAAGCGTTCAAGTAACCGGGCAGGGCTGAAACGAAAGTTTTCCCCTCTCCGGTTTTCATTTCGGCTATTCTACCCTGATGTAAGATAATACCTGTGATTACCTGTACTCTGAAAAGACGTTTATGCAAAACCCTGTCCGATGTTTCAACGACTGCGGCGTAAGCTTCAGGTAAAATATCGTCGAGGGTTTCTCCGCTTGATAACCGTTGTTTTAATATATTTGTAGTATTTTGCAATTCTTCATCGCTCATATTTTTATATTTATCGGCAAGCGCATCAACTTTTTGACAAATCGGCTCGATTTTTTTTAATTGACGTGATGAATATGTGCCGAAAATACTTTTGATTAATCCCATAATATATATTAACCTCCAAGATTTTAAATTAATTAAAAATTCTGCAATAACCGGCCATTTCGATAAGCTGCTGGCCTTGTTCGGTTATTAAGAAATCGCGCAGTTTTCTCGCCGGAGAATCAACCGGTTCGTCGCCTCTCATAACGGCAAAATAATTTGCGGTAAACGGATAAGTTTCATTTATTAAATTTTCATTATCCGGTGCGATTCCATCTATTTTCAAGACTTTTATATTTTCGTTTTTATAAAGATTATTAATATAATAATAATAAGTGTATCCTATACTTGCCTTGCCGTTTTTATACTCGGCGATAGCGTCAACCAGCCACCCCATTCCGCCGATAACCTGAGTATCTATCGGTTTAATTAATTGCTTGCCCTGCATAACCATTTCTTCCATAACAGTTTGGCTCCCGGAATTAGGTTCTCTCTGATATGCCTGTATTTCTATGTCTTCGCCGCCAAGTTCTTTCCAGTTTGTTATTTCTCCGGTATATATCGCCTGAATTTGTTCAACGGTGAGACTTTCAATTGGGTTTTCTTTATGGGTGATAAAAACAAATCCGTCTTTTGCAATAGGAGTAATGTCAAGTTCAACTCCCAAATATTCAGCAAAATATACTTCTCCGGTAGACGGCGGTGTGACAAAAATTAAATATTTAGGATCAGAACGTCCGTATCTGCGTTCTATAAGATTTATATAAGCGTAATGCGTCGTACTGTGAGTATATCCGATATATTCTTCGTTTAGTTTTGCATCAGTATAATCATAAAATTGTCTGAATAATTCTGCCGTAATAGGGATTGTGGCGGTAGAACCATCAATTATTCTCAACATATCATTTTCGGATATAACTGGGTTCTCAATAATTTTTTGCCAATTATCAGGCCTTTTTAGCATAACGTTTACATTTGGGCTCATGTCCGCGGGAATTATATCGTCTTTATCAATATCCTCTTTATTTTTTATCAAAAATATATATTCGCATTCATTTTCTCCCCACGACGCGGTTATTTTATATACTCTCCCGGCGATATAACATAATTTATCGCTGTTTATCATATATGAATTCATAGGAGTGAATAGTTCATAATATTTCGAATCCCAGTTATTATAATTATTTTCATCAAATTTATCTATAATAAAAGAATATTTATTATCATTTATTTCATACATAATTTCAAATGTTTCGACTTCTGATGATATATTATCGTTGTCATTAAAATAAGATACAGTTATAAATTCATATTCGATTTTTATTTTATCTGGATTATTCTCCATAAAATCTATCGTAATAATATCATTTGTATTTACTTCGACCAGATTTTCCATTGTCGGATTTTCTGTAAATACATGCTGATACGCGCTCAGTTTGTCATATATATTTCCGTTCCATTTATTTGGCAGTTTATAATAAATTATTTTTGTATTGTTGATTGTTATAGTTATTTCCGGATAATTTTCAGTTTTATTACAACCAGATAAATTTATAAAGCATATTATAAACATTAAAAATAAAAAAGTTTTTTTATTCATAACTATCTTCTTTCGGTTTTATTATTAAAATAGTTAATTAAATTATTATACAATAATATAAAATTAATTACCATAATAATATAAATTTTTTTACAATTATGCGTTAAAATTTAGATATAATATAAAATTCAAAAGGAAATAATATGATAAACGTTGTTTTAATAGAACCTGAAATACCTCAGAATACGGGAAATATCGCAAGAACATGCGCGGCAGTTGGAGCAAACTTGCATTTAGTAGAGCCTCTGGGATTTAAAATTGACGATGCTAAATTAAAAAGGGCAGGGCTTGATTACTGGCATTTTTTGGATATAACATATTATAAAAATACAGAAGATTTTTTTATTCAAAATAAAAATAAGAATTTATATTTTTTTACAACAAAAGCCGCGAAATTATACAGTGAAATAAAATATAAAGAAAATCCTTATTTGATTTTCGGCAAAGAAACTGCGGGAATATCTGAAGATATATTAAAACAAAACCTTGATTTTTGCGTGAGGATTCCCATGAAAGATAATTTACGCAGTTTAAATTTGTCAAACGCCGTTGCCATAGGAGTTTACGAAGCGTTGCGGCAGAATAATTTCGACGGATTAAAATTCGAGGGTAAATTCAAAGATTTATAAAATTTATAATTCGTATTTTTTAACCAAATAACGCCCGGTATCAAGCATTAACAAAGAAGCGTTTAAATATAATTCGACTGGAAATCTTGAAATAAAATTATCGGCTTCAAAAGTAAAATCGCCATCGTAATTTATATTTTTAAGAGTGTTAATAATTTCATCCCAGTTTAATTGCTGCGTAAATGGCAAAGTGTGTAAATCATTTATTTTATCGTTATCGTGAACATGAATGGCTTTAAGCCGGTCATGCCCGAGTGTGTTTATCAGTTCAACGGCAGAAAGCGAGCCGCTTCCCTGCATTTCAGCGTGACCTATATCGAGGCATGCCGTAAAATAATCTTTATCGAGAGAATCAAGATAATCTGTAAATTCATTGGAATCCGCACAAACTCCGGGTGTAACTTTCTTTTCTTTATCGTCCCAGTTCCACATATTTTCAAGCGCAATTTTTACGTTGTATTTTTTACAGTAGGGGAGAAGATTATTATAAAAATTTATGTTAAAATTTTTTTGCTCATGATAACTATAATTTAACAAAGTTATCGGGTGAACAATTATTATTTTGCCGCCGAGTATCGATGCTATTTCCATAGCTTTTATAATAGCTGAAATAATAATTTCATTATATCCGTTTTTTATTTGATTTTCGTTTGGATATTGAATATACGACGGGAATGGCGCGTGTGACTGATTAAATATTATATTATTTTCGTCGGCTGTTTTTTTGAGAGATTTTGCATATTCACGATAATCATTTTTACATAACGGGTGATTTGAATTTAAAATATTAAACATAGAATAGTCCAAAGCGTCAAATCCGACTTTAGCGAGAAATTTTATTGAGTCATGGTCTCCGAATTTTTCAGCGAACCCCGCTGTTTGCGTTGAAATCAACATGATTTTACCTCTATAATAAATTAATATATTTTTTATAATTATATCATATTAAAATTATCTATTCAAGAACCGTTTGATTTATATTTTCTCACTCCGAATTTCCAGAACATATATGCCGGAATAATAAACAGCATTGCGATAAAAGGCGTAAACATATAAAATTTATTTGTGCTTTTTCCCAGAACATACATCAACGGATAATATTGAAATAATGCGTGCGGGATAACAAACGTAAAAAATTTTAATACAGACTCGCCGTATATCGCAAACGGATACTGCCCGAAATTTCTGCCGCCGTCTGTGAATACATTCATAAATTCCAATCCCTCAAGAGTGAAAAAACAAATTCCCGCATATATCAAAAATAACGACGAAAAAACTATAACGCCGGATATAATCATCATGACATAAGTAAAAATCCTGCCGGTAGTCCAAACAACATTTCCAACACAAACGGCGTAAATCAATATAGTGATACCCGATATTAGTCCGGCTATACGCGTAAATTCTATTTTCCCTGATAAAACAAGAAATATTTCGTTTCGCGGCCGAACCATAATTCTGTCAAATTCGCTGTTTCTTACAATCGACGGGAATGTATCAAATCCTCTCGCAAAACATTCGGCCAACGCAAACGCTATTATAACATTTGCCGCGCAAATCAAAACGTCTTCAACAGTAAATCCCTGAACTGAATTATATTTGTCAAATAAAAAAAATATTATGATTATTTCACCGGCTGTTATAAAAAATCTGCCGGTTACGAGAAAAATAAAAGAGGCTTTATATTGCATCAGGCTTTTTAAATGCATAGAAAAAAACTTAAAATATAATTTCATGTTTTAATTAACCTCCTTGAACTATAACTTTTTTCAACGCTTTTTTTATAAAAAATTTCCCCGTAATATAAAATACAATTATCCAGAATATTTGCACGCCGATTTTAAATAACGCTTCTTGTTTATTTATATACCCTGAATATATAAAAAACGGCATACTTTGCATTGACGCGAACGGCAGAAGATTTACGATTTTTAAAATATTTTCAGGGAAAAAGGGCAGGGGAATTATAAATCCCGATAATAAATCAGACATAGCCATGCCGACCATTCTTATTCCCGATCCGTTTATAGTATAAAACGAAATAATATAATAATATAAACAATATAAATTTACAAGAACAAACGCGCAAATCACAGATATTATAAATAAAATAAATGTGATAATATCCTGCGGCGGTATTAAACCGAACGGCTTGGGTAATAAAACCGAAACGATTAATATAGGCAAACAACGTAAAATAACTTTTGACAGTCTTGTCGCCATATTTTTTACGAGCCACATATTATACAAATCAACCGGACGCACAAGTTCATAAGCGATATTGCCCGATATTATATCGTCGAATATACTCATATCCCACATATAAATTCCAAATAGAGCAAGCAAAGCTTGATTTAGCCATGTATAAGACGCAAACTGTTGAAATTGCATGGGAAAATTTGCCGGATTTTCCGAATAAAACGCATGAAATAATAATATATTCATAAATCCCCACGCAAATTGCGTAGCAATTCCTGCCCAAGCTGCGATTCTATACTGCAATCCGTTGATAAATCTAATTTTAAAAAGAGTTATGTAACTTATATAACTCATAATATTTCATACTCCTTGTACATTTCAGCGATTGTTTCATCTATATTTTTGTCTCCGCGTTTTAAATCAGCGAAAGAACCGTCAAGTAATATCTCGCCTTTGCCGATTAATAATATTCTTTCGGTTATAGCTT
Organism: Oscillospiraceae bacterium; assembly: GCA_009783265.1. Taxonomy (GTDB): domain Bacteria; phylum Bacillota; class Clostridia; order Oscillospirales; family WRJC01; genus WRJC01. The sequence goes on along the minus strand of WRHM01000002.1, from coordinate 137,445 downwards.
CTATATCCTGCATATCGTGAGTTGTCAAAATAATAGTAGTATTTTTTTCTTTGTTTATCTTTTTAATAAAACTTCTGACTGCGATTTTTGATACAGCGTCTAACCCGATCGTCGGCTCGTCTAAAAATAAAATTTTGGGGTTGTGCAAAAGAGAAGCCGCAAGTTCACACCTCATACGCTGCCCGAGACTTAATTGTCTTGCCGGAGTTCTCACAATTTGGGATAAATCAAGTATTTTAGTAAGTTCATTAAGATTATTTTTATAGATTTCGTTCGGCGTTTTATATATATCTTTGATTAATTCAAACGAATCAATAACCGGAACATCCCACCATAATTGACTGCGTTGTCCGAATACAACGCCGATTTCTTTAACATGATTGATCCTGTCTTTCCATGGGATTCTGCCGTTTATTATGCATTCGCCGCTGTCAGGATTTAAAATTCCGCTCATAATTTTAATCGTTGAGCTTTTTCCGGCTCCGTTGGGTCCGATATATCCGACCATTTCGCCGTCGTTAATCGTAAATGAAATATTTTTTAGAGCATGTATATATTCGTATTCGCGTTTGAAAAATGCTTTGAACGCTTCTTTAAAACCCGCGTTGCGCCTCGCAACTTTAAATGTTTTGCAGATATTTTTTAATTCAATCATAAAAATCACCGTTTCTTCTGGATTTTTTTGTAAAAACAACAAAACCGAACGACCGCATAAAAAATTTATGCGGTTATTCTTCTATAATTTATATTTGAATTTCAGGAATTTTTATTATATATCATAAATTGAAAAATGTCAAGATAAAATTAAAATATTTTTTACGGATTTACGATAAACTCTCCGCCTCTGCATTCTTTTAAATACTTCAAAGCGGCAACCTGTCCGGTAAATTCTAATTCCCCGTTAAAATACGGATCATGCCAGCCTTCTATATCTATAGTTCCGGTGTATCCGTTTTTGTATAATACCGAGCATATTTTTTTCCAGTCTGTATCGCCGTAACCGGGCATTCTGTCGCGTGTGTACCATTTTGCGCCGTCTATACCATATTCTTTTATAGAATCCCAGTCGATATTTGCGTCTTTACCGTGTACATGATATATTTTATTCGCGTATTTTTTTAATGATTTAAATGGATCGCGAAGCTGAGCCAAATGATGCGCGGGTTCCCATTCAAGACCTATATTATCATACGGCACAGCGTCAAACATCATATCCCAAGCAAGAGGCGAGTTTGCGATATTAAACGAACCGCCGTGCCAGTTTCCTCCCATGTAGCAATTCTCAAAAGCAATTTTTACGCCTTTGTCATTAGCTCGTTTTGCGAGTTCTGTAAATACTTCTTTAAATCTTGGAATATTTTCTTCTACCGATTTACCGTCGAGACGGCCTGTAAATCCTGTGACTATATTTGCTCCGAAAAGATAAGCGTTATCTATGCATTTTTCCCATTCTTTGATTTTATCTTCGTCCCTTAACGGATTAGTAAAAATAGATAAACATGAAACTTCAAGACCGCTTTCTCCGATGGCGTCTTTTATTTTTTGCGAAAGTTCTGAAAAATCCGTATCGCCGATAGTCTGCCAGTAATTTATGACAAAACACTCGAATTTATTTTCAATTAATTTAGGTATCCATTGCAAAACGCCTGAGCCGTCAACAAGAGTTCCGATTTTAATTAATCTCATAATAAAACCTCCGTAAAATTTAAAATTTATATTATTTTATATTGCTTAAAGTAGTTAAAATAAATTCAATACTTCCGGTTATTTTTATATTATTTATTCCTGCCGGAAAAAAATAGCTGTCTCCTTTAATAATTTTATATTTTTTATTTTTATAAATAATTTCACCTTTACCGTCAAGACATATAACAGAACAAAAATAACCGGGGCAGTTTATATTTGTTTTCTTTAAAGTTTTCAAATCAAAACGACTAACGAAAAAATATTCGCATTGGGATAAAACTTCCAACCACGGAATTTTATCGTCTTTTATTTTCGGGTTTACATACTCCGTTTTTGTCTTGATACACACGTCCAATGCTTTATCTATATGCAATTCTCTCGGATTTCCGTTTGTATCAACTCTGCTATAATCATAAAATCTGTAAGTTGTGTCAGAGTTTTGTTGTATTTCGGCAATTAAAATACCTTCGCCGATTGCGTGAACTAATCCAGCCGGAATAAAATAAACATCGCCGCGTTTTACTTCTATATAATTTAAGCAATTTTCGAATTTATTGTTATCTATTAAATTTTGCAAATCTTCACGAGTATAATTATTATTTAATCCATAAACTATTTTCGCTCCGGGTTTGCAGTCTATAATATACCACATTTCAGTTTTGCCAAATTCATTTTCGTGTTTTTTTGCGTATTCGTCGTCAGGGTGAACCTGCACGGATAAATTTTGTTCAGCGTCGATAAATTTTATCAATATAGGAAATTTATCAGATTTATAATCCGGTGAAACGATTGATTTGTCTAATTTAAATAAATCTTCAATAGTTTGATTCGCGTATTCGCCGTTTTCGATTATATTTACTCCGTTTTTATGTACTGTCAATTCCCATGATTCCGCTATTTTTTTATTTGGATTATCAGATTTTTTATATTCTGACGCGAGCCTGTTTCCGCCCCATATCGCGTCTTTTAACACAGGCTTTAATTTCAATGGATATAAATTTTTTATACACATGATTTTATCTCCGTTTAAATTATAATATAAATATTAAATTTTTATTAATTCTGCATAAATTTGCATAATATAAAAAATTATGTAAAAAATATATATGATTTCATAAGTTTTATAATAAATTAAATTAAAATTTGGAGGTTTATATTTTTTATGTCGAAATCAAAAAATAAAAACAACAGAAAAAATGACGCAGGCGAAAATAGCAATAAATCATCGGAAATGGCAAATAAAATTGATTCAAATCAAAATCAAAAACAAAACAATCAAAAAGATAATATGGCAAAACAACAATTCAAATAATTGTATTTAAAAGAAAACCTATACGGTTTTCTTTTATTTTACTTTATATTTTAATTTATGTCAATCAAAAATATAATATAATTTAATATTCTAAAATTTCAAAAAAAGTTATTGACTTTTTTTTTATGTTGTGGTATAATTTATATCTCTTGCAATTTATATCAAAAAATAATAAAATTCGAGGGGGGTTTTTATGATACCGGATGCGCTTAATTTTAATAAGACTAAAGAAAAAGAAATGGAATACCTGATTGAAATTATTGAAGATTTGAAAGTAGAAAGCGAAAAAATTCAGGAGGCGATCGAAAAACAAAGCGAGGCAATTCAGGAGACTAAAAGTTATATGCACGATAAAGTTTATGAGATGGACCCGATAGAACTAAAACTCAACAGGCAATATGTCGCTAATATGGTAGATTCAGCGTATGGTTTAGTTGCTAAAAATAAAAGATTTCTAAAGATGATTAATTCTCCCTATTTTGGAAGAATTTCTTTTTTGTTTGACGACAAGAAATCAGCCGAAGGAATAAAACGGGGGTCGATTGTTTTAAACGACGGCAGTTTCCAGATTTATATCGGCATATATTCTTTTATAAAAGACATAAAAAATATTATTTACGACTGGCGTTCGCCGATTGCGAGTATGTTTTACGATTTTGAAGTAGGCAGGGCAGAGTATATCGCGCCTAAAGGGGTCATGACCGGAGATATAAATCTTAAAAGACAATATAAAATAAACGACGGCAAAATGGAATATATGTTTGAAAGCGATTTAGTCATAGACGACGAGATATTACAGGAACAGTTAAGCAAAGCCACAAGCGATAAAATGAAAAATATCGTCGCGACTATCCAAAAAGAACAAAACGCGATAATCCGCGACGAAAGTTCTGATATTTTGATTATACAGGGAGTCGCTGGGTCGGGAAAAACTTCGATTGCTTTGCACAGGGTCGCGTATTTATTATATAGATTAAAAGATAAAATATATTCTGAAGATATGATGATAATTTCACCCAATAAAGTTTTTTCGGATTATATTTCGAATGTTTTACCTGAACTCGGCGAAGACCAGATACTGCAAATGACTTTTGACAATATTGCCGAACATGAACTTGACCCTATATGCGAATATCAAAATTTTTACGGTCAGATTTCAGAACTTCTCGAAAATTATGACCAAAATTTAATAGAACGGATAAAATTTAAATCAACTAATGAATTTTTAAATAAAATAAACGAATATATAGATTATGTTGAACAGACTAATTTTATACCTGAGAATTTTGAATATATTCAGGACGAAAACGGGAGTTATGAATTATCGAGAGTTTTTGAAATTTCGGAATATTATCTTAAAAACAGATTTATCGCGTATAAAAGATTTCCCGCAATGAAACGCATTGACATGATAATCGAGGAAATAATAGATAAAATAATGGATTTTTATGATATAAAAGAAACTAAAATAAAAAAAATCCAGATCAGAAATAAAATTTATTCGATGTTCAAAGATTCAAAAGATATAATAAAAATATACAGTGATATGTATAAATATATCAAAGCCGAAAAAATGTATGTCGAGAAAAAAGTAAAAATAAACAGGACTATAAAAACAATCAAAGGCGAAAAAGTACAAAAAGTCGAAAGATATTTAATTGCGTATGATGATATTGCCCCGTTGTTATATTTAAAAAGCATGATTTTCGGAGTTGACAGCTTTTTGTATGTCAAGCATTTATTAGTAGATGAAATGCAGGATTATTCACCTGTGCATTACGCGTTTTTTAATAAATTATTTGTGTGTAAAAAAACTATTTTAGGCGACGTCAGTCAGCTTGTTAATCCGTTTAATAAAGAATCTTCACAAGAGCAGATTTCGGCTATATACGAAAAATTCCCAAAAACAAAAGTCACGAATATGACGCTGCTTAAAAGCTACAGGTCAACAGCGGAAATCACGGATTTCGCGAAAAAGATAATAAAAAACGATAAAATGCAGGTTATAGAACGTCACGGCGATAAACCTGACTTGATAAAATGCGAAAATCTCGAAGAACAAGCCGAAAAGATATTTGAATTAAATAAAAAATATATAAACAGAGGATTTAAATCAAACGGGATAATATGCAAAACTGATAAACAGGCCGAAGAATTATATAATATATTAAAATCAAAGCCAGATTTTGATATAACTTTACTGACAGAAAAAAGCGAAAAATTCGATAATAAATTAGTTATTACAACGGCATATCTTGCAAAAGGCTTGGAATTCGACTGTGTGATTTTACCCGGAGCAGATAAAAATAATTACAAAAACGAAATCGACAGACAAATGATTTATATAGGCATAACCAGAGCATTGCATAAACTGACGTTATTATATACAGGAGAAATCACAGATTTTTTAAAATAAAAATTAAAAAAGCGTTCGGGTTAAATATGACGTTCTGTTGTCAGGTTATGTGTGATATAATAAAGTTATAAAAATTGCTTTATGCGAAAAATTTATATTTTCGGAAGTGGTGATGAAAGTTTTAATATGGTAAAAGAAAAAATAATATATCGTATTTTGGAACGCGATGAAATCCGTAAATTAAACGAGATTGACCGCTATGAAATTGTAGAAGAAGTATATTATTTCAAGAACGGGAAATTGGTTCTCGAAAAAGAATACCGGGAAATCATAGACATTTCAGACATATCCGGAGTGATTGAAGATTATATTGAGGATTACGACGACGGCGGGACGTTCATAGGCGCGTTTGACGGAGAGAAACTGGTTGGTTTGAGTGGTATAGGCGGGAAACTAATCGGCGAAAATAAAGATATGATACAGCTGACTTCTCTGTGGGTCAGCAACAAATACAGGAAAAAAGGAATAGGTAGACAGCTTATCTCCATGCTGAAAGAAAAAGCGAAGCAGTCAGGTGCGAAAAAATTATATGTTTCCGCAATGTCGTCGAAAAACACCGTCGATTTTTACTGCGGCTCAGGGTTTGACCTGACAACACCGGTCAAAGAACTTTTTGAAGACGAACCGAAAGATATACACATGGATATGTTGATATAAAAGTGCCGCATCTACTAATAAACATTTTCTTCAGTTATACATTATGAACAGTTGTTATCGAAAAATGCGCCGAATAATAAATATAAGAGGAAATTTATGAAAACAAGAACAAATCATTTATTATCCCAAGTTGCTGAATTATATCCTTTTGATGTCAATACAATCCGTTTAATTAACAGCGATAAATATTCCCCGAATGATATTTATTCATTTACAAAAGATAACAAAAAATATATTTTACGCATAGCAACACATAGCGAAAATAATCTTTTTAAAACTACCGGAGAAATGGAATGGCTTGCGTTTTTACATGAACGCAGTATCCCGGTTTCTATGCCGTTACCCATGAAAAACGGACAGTTGGTTGAGTCTCTTATATCTTCTGATAATAAGTATCACGCCGTTTGCACGTTTGAAAAAGCCAAAGGGAAACATTGTGAAAAAAATAATCCCAATACTTGGAATCAATATATTATCGAAGATTGGGGATATGTAATGGGGTGTATGCACTTTGAAACAAAAGATTTTCAAGTATCTGATTCACGTTATATGCGCGGAGTATTCGACGGTAAAGATATTGACGGCAGCGATATTCTTGAAAAAGTTTTTTCGCAAATTCCGGATATACAAAAGTACGCAGATAATCTTATCCCAAATTTATTGTCTTTGCCGCGTACAAAAGATACTTATGGATTAATACATAACGACATGCACCAAAACAATTTTCTTGTTAAAAACAATAAAGTTCATGTATTTGATTTTGATGACAGTATTTATGGGTATTTTGCGCTTGATATAGGGATTGCTTTACAGCACGCTTTACATAATGCCGACGGAAATCAATCAAAAGCTGAGAAAATAATATATAGTTTTATGCAGGGATATAAAAAAGCAAATACTCTGGATACACATTCGCTTAAAAGTATATTGTCTTTTATGAAATACAGGCAATTATGCAATTTCGCATGGTGTTATCCTGATAATGTGGGGAAAAACGAACAGGAAAATATATTGAATGGACTTACAGTACGGGGTTGTTTGATTACTGAAGAAATGTTTATTATATAAAATAAAAATTAGGGAGGTGTATAAAAAATGGTTAAATCAAGATGCGGTATTTTTTGCGAACCGTTAAAATGCAAGGAAACTTTCGATATTGATTGCCCGGGTTGCGTTGCAATGGAAAAACCTTTTTGGGGCGAATGCGATATAAAGATTTGCTGCGAAGACAAAAAATTAGAGCATTGCGGATTATGTGTTGATTTCCCGTGTGATATATTAAAATCATATTCTTATAGCGGCGACGAACACGCTGATAACGGCGCAAGAATTGAAAGGTGTAAAAAATGGGCGAGGGGTGAGAATAATTAATACAGAATTAAATTTAAAATATTCAGAAAATGAACAGGAAGTCACTGAGCGTTATTTAAACGCGGTCAATGATTTTATAGAGACGGCAAAAAAAGACGTGAATGTTATCGCGGTAGTAGTTATGGGCAGCCTTGCAAACGATGTTGTATGGGAAAAAAGTGATATTGACGCGACGGTGGTTGTCCGAGATCAAAAAATAACGGTATCTGAATTTTGTCTTGACGCTGACGGCATTGTTTTAAATATGAATGTGCAGGAACGCAGTTCGTTTGTGCGAATGCTTGAAAGCGGAGGATTTGTAAATTCTTTTTTATCGAAAGCAAAAGTAATGTACACGACAGACGAGAGCATAACAAAAATGGTTGAAAATAATCAGCTAATCGGAGAAAAAGACGCGCAAAGATCAGCTCTTTTCGCTGCCTGCGACGCGGTTTGCTATATTGAAAAAGCCGAAAAATGGCTTTATGTAAAAAAAGATTATACATATTGCAGATATTATATAATAAAAATAGCTGAAGCCATGGCAAACATGGAAATATGGAAAGCAAAAGAAGCGCCGGGCAGGGAAGTACTTCAAAGAGCGCAAGTCTTAAATCCAAAATTGATTGAGCGGTTTTATTATTACCCGATGAGCAAAGAATTATCAGGAGAAGAACTCGAAAATTTAATAAAAGAAGCAGACGATTATTTAATGCAGAATATTGATTATATATCTGCCCCGATTTTTGAATTTTTAGCTGACGGTGAAATAAAAACGCTGACTATGTTTTACAGGAAGTTTCGTGCGGGAGGACATTTTTTAGTGCATTTGCTTGAATATCTTGTTTCAAAAGGCATAATCGATCAAGCCGGCGAAACAATCAGAATAACTCCTAAAAGCCGACCGAGTTTTGAAGAACTTGCATTTATGTTGATAAAAAAAATATAATCTAAATAAATTTATAAAAATATTTTCTAAAACCTATTGACATTTTTAAAATAATATAGTAAAATAAAAGTAAATAGAATTTACTTTTATTTTTTATTTGGGGGTGGAAAATTTGAACGGATTTTTAATTGATTTAACTACATATCAAAAGGTGTTTTTTGTAATATCAGCTTCTTCTACTATTATATTAATAATTCAAACGATTCTTGCATTAATCGGAATAGCAAACAATAACGATACCGAACTTGGGGAAAGCCATATAGTCGGCGATAGCGGAGATACAGATATTGACGTTGATATGAGCGTTGATACGGGAGCAATGGAAATAGATATAGATATGGACGGAAATATTGAATTTGACGCAAATATCGATTCGATAGATTCCGGAGGAGACGTAAATATTGACCACGACTATTCAATTAACGACACAGATAATACAAGCGATCAAAGTTATGCGCATCAATATGATACTCACGGATTAAGATTATTTACCGTAAGAGGAATAATGGCGTTTTTAATGATGGGGAGCTGGGTTGGATTTTTACTTTCCAGAGCCAAAGTTCCTGAAGTTATCGCAACAATCTGCGCTTTTATAAGCGGTATGATTGCGCTTGTATTTATCGCTAAAATCATGCAGTTATTAATGGGGTTACAGGAAGACGGCACGATAAAAGTTAAAAACACGCTCGGGCAAATCGGGCAGGTTTACATAAGAATTCCCGGAGAAGAAAAGGGAAGAGGTAAAGTAAACGTAACGGTTCAGGAAAAACTTTGCGAATTTGAAGCGGTGACAGAAAAAAGCGAAACTATAAAAACAGGTGAAATGGTATATATCACAGACGTCAGGGCAGGGAATGTATTAGTAGTTGAAAAAGTAGAAAAAGAATAAACAAATTTAAATTTATATATAAACGGGAGGTGCTAATCGTGAAGAATATGCAAAAATATCCGGCAAATTCTATAGAATTCAAAATAAAAAGGCGATGGTGGATTTGGGTTATAGGCATATTATTTAATATACTGGCGATAAGATTTTATTTTATAAAAGTTTATTTATTCTTTTTTATTGTTATTATTTGCGATATTTTTGCTCTTTCCGAAGCCTCGCATCACCGTTATATTATAAGCGATAAATTTTTATATATCGAATGTATAGTATATCCGGGATTAGAAATACTGCTCGATTCAATTACAGCGGTAGACAATGCGACGCTTATGACATTCAGGGGAGCAGGAGTAAAAATATACGAAGAATCTTTGGGAGCGTTTAAAATAACATATTCGGAATATAAAGGCAGAATGAAAACAGTTATTGTCACCCCTAAAAACCGGAAAGAGTTTATTGTAGAGCTTTCTTCGCGTATAGATAAAAAAGTGATTTTAATAGACAATATTGAAAGCGCGTTTAAAAAGAAAAAAGATAAATTATAAATTATTAAGATCAAATGGAGGTTATAATTAATGAATATTATTCTTATTATCACAGAGAGCAGTATATTATTTTTATTTATTTTACTTGGCGTATTGTTCTCGTTTGGAAAAGGAGCTTTTTTAATTGCGGGATATAATACAATGAGTAAAGCAGAAAAAGAAAAATATAATAAAACTGCATTATGCAAGTTTATAGGAAAAATAATGTTTGCCTTGAGTTTTTGTATTGCGTTATGGTTTTTAAGCGATATTTTAAAAATAATGTGGATATTATATACGGGGCTTATTTTATTTTTTGCAGTTATTATTTTTGCTTGGTTTTACGCAAATACATGTAACAGATTTAAAATTTAATTAAATAAAAATTATTCATGGAGGATTAAATTATGTCAAATTTATGGATTTTAACAGGGATTTTCGTGTTTTTATTTTTTTCGACGGTTATAATATTTTTGTCAAGATATAAAAAATGCCCGTCTGATAAAATTTTGGTTGTTTATGGCAAACTTGGCAAAGACAACGAAGGAAATGCGAGAAGTTCAAAATGTATGCACGGCGGCGCGACTTTTATAATGCCCGTGGTTCAGTCTTATCAATATTTAGATCTTACGCCTATTTCTATAAGCGTGGATTTGCGTAATACTTTGAGCCGGCAAAATATAAGAATCGACGTTCCGTCAAGATTTACCGTGGGCATATCAACGGAACCCGGTATTATGCAAAATGCCGCGGAAAGATTATTGGGATTGCCGCTCAGCGAAGTGCAGGAATTGTCAAAAGATATTATTTTGGGTCAGTTGAGACTTGTCATAGCTACTATGAATATAGAAGAAATCAATTCTGACAGAGATAAATTTCTTGAATCTGTATCAAGCAACGTAGAATCTGAACTAAAGAAAATAGGCTTGCGTTTGATAAACGTAAATATCACGGATATAAGCGATGAATCCGGATATATTCAGGCATTGGGAAAAGAAGCTGCGGCAAAAGCTATAAACGACGCAAAACGCACGGTTGCGCTACGCGATAAAGAAGGAGCAATCGGAGCAGCCGACGCAACACGCGATCAGCGCGTATCTGTATCATTAGCTGACTCTGACGCGATTAAAGGCGAAAACGAAGCTAAAATGAATATAGCAAAATCAAACGCTGAAAGACGCGAACGCGAAGCTGAAGCTTTAAGGCTTGCAACTGCCGCTGAAAAAGTACAGCAGGCGTTAGCCGACGAAGAAGCGTTTGAATCACAGAAAAAAGCAGAATTTGCGAGAGCTGATTTTGAGAGAGCAAGGCAGGAAGCCGACGTTATCGTAAAAGTAAATATAGATAAACAACAGCTTGAAATTCAGGCAGAAGCTGAAGCCGAACAAGTACGCCGTAAAGCGGCAGGTGAAGCTGATGCTATACTCGCAAGATTAACTGCCGAAGCTAAAGGCAATCAGGAAATATTATTGCGTCAGGCTGAAGGATTCGGTAAAATAGTTGAAGCTGCTGGCGGAGATGTGAAGTCAGCTATACAGTTAATGATTGCCGATAAAATAGACGAACTCGTTAAAATTCAAGTCGAAGCTATCAAAAGTCTTAAAATCGATAAAGTCACAGTTTGGGATAGTATGGGCAGTGACGGAAAAAGTCCTGCGACGGCTAATTTCTTATCAGGAATGTTAAAATCCGTACCGCCGCTTAATGAAATGTTTAAAATGGCCGGAATGGAAATACCGCAGTATTTGGGAAGTAATATAGAAAACGCAGACGAAAATGTTGAAAGCGTGGGTTAATTATGAAAAAATTATTTATAATATTATTAATTTTTTCGATTAATTTAAATATTTTCAGTTGTACTGAAAAAAAAATAGAACCCGAAGTTGACGAAATAACTACATATATTACAGAAAATATAATAATTGGCAAAAGTTCAAAATATGAACTCGGCGGATTGTTGACTATACCAGATAACGCAACGGAAGAAAAGCCGTGTCCGGCAGTAGTGCTGGTACACGGCTCAGGTCCGAGCGATATGGACGGTGTTCCTAAAGTATATCCGGATTATCCCAATAAACCGTTTTTGGATATAGCAGATTATTTATCGACTCACGGAATCGCAGTTATACGCTATGACAAACGAACATTTACGCACGGAACAAAAATGATAAACGAATCTGGAAGTTTTACAGTTTACGAGGAAACGATAGAAGACGCTATATTAGCGGCTGAAATATTAAAATCTGATTCGCGTATAAATAAAAATAAAGTTTTTATTATCGGACATAGCCTTGGAGGTATGCTTGCTCCGCGTATTCATGCGGAGGGCGGTGATTTTGCCGGAATAATATCATTCGCAGGTTCTCCGCGTTCTTTGATTGAAATAATGCGCGACCAAAGTTTTGCGGCAAATATGGCTATTATTGAAACTCTTGAAGGTGAAGAATTAGAGGAAGCGTTGATTATAATGGAAACGTTTGACGAAGATTGGAACGCTTACTGGAGCGAATATTTAGATATATCTGACGAGAATGAAGCAAAAAACACAATAATACCGGGTCTTGGCGGTTGTTCTGTTTATTACATGCAGGATTTGGGAAAAATACCCGTTTCGGAATATATAAAAAATATCACAGTCACATTTTTAATTATGCAAGGCTCAGCCGATTTTCAAGTATATGTTGATAAAGATTATAGTTTATGGCAGAAATTGCTTGCGGGTCGGTCAAATGCTACGTTTAAATTATACGAAGGATTAAATCATATGTTTATGAAATCAACGACAAAGGATATAGAAGAATATTTCATCGTAAGCCATGTTGAAGAACAAGTTTTGATTGATATTGTTGAATGGATAAAGGCAAATTAATAATTTTTATAAAAAAATATTGACAAAAAAATAAATTTATAGTAATATATAAGGGCGGCCCAATAAGGTCGCCCGGTATATATTGTATTAATGCGGATTTAGCTCATCCGGTAGAGCGCGACCTTCCCAAGGTTGAGGTGGCGGGTTCGAGTCCCGTAATCCGCTTATTTTTCTTTTTGAATCAAAAAAGAAAAGTAAGCAAAAGAAAAAATAAATATAATAAACCCCGTCAGATTTAACTCTGACGGAGTTTTGCGGTTTATAATATATAATCTGTAATACAGTCATACCAGTGAACATAAATTTCGCCGTTGACAATGACTTGTTCGTTTTCGGGAAACATTTCGCTCCAGTTGCCTTTGCGGTTGAAATGTTCGTTATAACGTTCGGTTTTCCAGTCGTTTCTGTTGAACCTGCGCCATAAAACAGTTCTGCCGTTTTGGTCTATATACTTTTCTGCGAAAACCGGCGGATTATAAACCGCAAAATCAATAAAACAAACAGTATCATAAATCTTACCGTTTATTTCAACGTTATAACGACCGGTTATATCCGTTGCGGGTTCGTTATTTTTAGAAGTTATAATATTTCCGTTTCTTTTGATAATACCTTTTGGCGACAAATTAATTTCGTCGCCGCAATTATCTTCTCCGCAGTACATATTAAATTCATCGCCGTCTAAAAACGTGTGATATATTTTTATATCGTTTTGCATATAACTTTCGGCGAGAAAACGGCTGTGAGTATCAGTTAATTGTGCGACAAAATTACGGGTACAGTTATCATTTTTATGAGAAGAATTTCCTGTGTTGCGTTCTTCGGAAATAATTTCGACGCCTTCGATTCCATGAACTATTGCGCGTCCCGTAACTTTAATATCATATACTTCGCTGCGCGTGCGTTCTGGAAAATCATACATTGCCCATGTTATTTTTTCACCGAGTTTCGGTATTATAAACCAACCGGGAGCTTCCTCGCATTTTACGTCAAACGGGGTTTTTTTTGATTGCGTTATTTTATATTCCGGCATAATATCGGGTAAAAATTTTGTGTTTTTCATAACTTTTTCTCCTTTTAATTTTTTAGATTCTTTTAATAGGGGAGGGAAAGGATAGGATTTTTTGAAGTTTTGTTTTGCCGTATGTAATCTGCTTTTTACAGTCCCGACAGGGATATTTAATATTGACGCAATTTCAGCCTGCGGTTTATTCTTGAAATAATACAAAAACAAAATTTGTTTATCTTTATCGGCAAGATTGCTTAAAGTTTCACGGACAATTTGCGTATCTGTAATCCCATAACGGTTCATTGAAACTACGTTGTCAGTCATTTCGTCTAACGGAATTTCATGCTTTTTCGCGAGATTCCTGTAAAAATCATTACATTTATTTTTAGCGATTTTTAAAACCCAAGCTTTAAAATTTTCGGGATTCTTAATTTCGCCTATGTTTTTATACGCCGAAATCGCGACTTCCTGAAGTATATCGTCGCCGTCAAATTTTGACGGTAATTTAAAATATACAAACCGTTCAAGCGAAGATTTACACAACAGAAACAATTTTTCAAATTCAATTTTATCCATTCTTTCACCTCCATTTAATTTTTATTTAATTACTTTGAAATCGACTTCATTGATAAAGACGCAAAAGAATATAAAAAGGTTCAAATTTATATTAAAAAATCTAAAAATTTTTACAATGCAGTAAAACAACAGTTTCGACATGCATTGTATGGGGAAACATATCGATTGGTTGTACTTTTTTTAATTCATACGTGGTTTCACATAATAAATTTAAATCACGCGCTAACGTTGCGGGGTCGCATGATATATAAATCAATTTTTTTATTTTTGATTTAATAATACTTTCAATTAATTTTATATCGCAGCCTTTTCTTGGTGGATCAACTATAAGCAAATCAATATTTTCGCCGTTATTTATTAATTCGGGGATTATTTCTTCGGATTTTCCTGTTATAAATTCGGCGTTTTTTATATTATTTAGTTTTGCGTTTTCTTTAGCGTCATTTACGGCTTGGTTAATAATTTCAATACTGTAAACTTTTTTTATATATGGCGAAAGTATAATTGATATAGTTCCGATACCGCAATAAGCATCAATACATATTGCGGTTTTATCAATATTTGCAAATTCAATAATTTTATTATATAATTTTTCTGTTTGAATCGGATTTATTTGATAAAACGAATTTACGGATATTTTGAATTTTTTACCGCATAGATAATCTGTGATATAATCTTTTCCCCATAAAATTTTGTTTTTATCGCCAAGAATAACATTTGTTTTGTTTTTATTAATGTTAAGCATAATGCTTGTCATACCTTTTATTTGCGACAATTTATCTATTAATTCTTTACATTCGAAAAAATTATCGCCGTTTATCACTATGCAAACCATAATTTCACCGGTATAAAATCCGATTCGCGTAAAAATATGCCTGATTAATCCTGTATGATTTATTTCGTTATACGGCGAAAAATCGTTTATATTTTGATTAATAAATATTTTGAAAATATTTATAATTGCAATATTTATTTCATTTGAGATATTACAATTATCCAAATTAATTATATCATGGCTTCTTTTGGAAAAAAAGCCTATATCAACAGAATCAACAGGGTTATCAACAGAACAAACAGGATTTTTATGTATTTGCAAAGCTTTTTCCTTTACAGGAAATTGCGCTTTGTTTCTATAATTATACGGGTTATCCATGCCGATAATTTTTGTTATTATATTATTTATATTTTTAAATTTTCCTATTCTTTCGAGACAATTTGCGACGATTTTCTTTTTATGATTTAATTGAGCGTTATAATTCATATACTGGAGAGAACAACCTCCGCATTTATCGGCAATATCGCATTTTGATTTTATTCTGTCAGAAGACTGACTGATTATTTTTATTAGTTTACCGTAACCATAAGTTTTATTTGTTTTTAAAATTTTAATTTCAACGAAATCTCCGGGAATGGTTTTTTCTGTAAAAACTATAAAATTTTCGATTTTACCGATACCTTGACCGTCGCTGCTTAAATCAATTATTTTAATTTTATATATTTCATTTTTTTTGATAATCATAATTAAAAATATTTCTCCGCTATGATTTTTGTTAATTATATAATACAATTCAAATATTAACAATAAATGTATTGCAAAAAAATTGTATAATTGATATAATAAAAATATCATTATAAAAAATACGGAGAATATAAATATTATGGCTCGAAAGAAAAAGAAAAACGCTATAAATAACAAATCAATATTAAGTATTATTGTTATTATAGCTTTGATTATTTTTGGATATTTATATAAAGACGAAATCGGCGATTTTGTAAGCGATATATTAGAAAATAATAATATAGATTTATCTGGTAAACTTGCCGTTCATTATATTGACGTGGGACAGGGTGACAGCATTTTAATTCAAAGTCCCGAAAATGAATTTATATTAATAGATACGGGAGAAAAAGACCAGTACGAAAAGTTAAACAGTTATCTTGAACATTATAATATAACAAAATTCAAATATGTAATATTTACGCATCCGCACTCAGACCATATAGGTTCAGCCGATAAAATCGTCAAAAATTATGATATAGAAAATATTATTATGCCGGAAGTTTATCATAATACTAAAACCTATGAAAAACTTTTGACCGAAATAGAAAATAAAAATTTAGAAATTAATGCCGCGATACCCGGCAAAACTTTTAAATTCGGCGGAGCAGAGTTTATTATACTTGCTCCAAATTCTGACAGCTATAAAAGTTTAAATAATTACAGCGTTGTTATAAAATTAACTTACGGAAACACTAATTTTTTATTTACAGGAGATATGGAAAAAGAATCTGAAAATGAAGTGATAACATATTGTAAAAATAATAATATTGATTTATCAATAGATATTTTAAAAGTTGCGCACCACGGATCTTCAACTTCAAGTCAAACGAATTTTATAAAACTTTTAAATCCGAAATACGCAGTTATAATGTGCGGGATTGACAACAGTTATAACCACCCTAATTTAAAAGTAGTGGACAGAATTGAATCAAACGGCGCGGAAATCTTACGCACGGATTTAGATAGGGATATAATTATAATATCAGACGGCAACGTAGTTTCAATCGCACAAAAGGGCAGGGGAACGATAATAGATTATTCAACGGAAAAAAGCTCAGGCGATTTGGAAGATTACGAATATGAAACAGAAAAAAACGAAGATTTTATTGAAGAAAAATAAAATATATAATAATTATAAAGGAGAAAAATTTTTATGAAATACTTAAACATTAAAAACAAAATAACAAACGCTTCGGAAATATCACTCGGAATGATGCGTATATCCGGTATGCAATTAAAGGAAATCGATGAACTTGTTAAAACTGCGCTTGACAATGGCATAAATTTTTTCGATCACGCCGATATTTACGGCGGAGGAAAATGCGAAGAAGTATTCGCTAATGCAATAGACATGAACCCGTCAATCAGAAAAAAGTTTATTATACAGACAAAATGCGGGATTCGCAGTGGATTTTTTGATTTTTCCAAAGAACATATATTAAATTCTGTAGACGGAAGTTTAAAACGCCTTAAAACTGATTTTATAGACGTTTTATTATTGCACAGGCCTGATACTTTAATGGAACCCGAAGAAGTTGCTGAAGCGTTTGATATATTAAAAAAGAACGGGAAAGTTAAATTCTTCGGCGTAAGCAATCAAAAACCGTATCAAATAGAATTATTGCAAAAATATTTGAATAATGTCGGCATAGAAATAATAATAAATCAATTACAATTAAGCGTTACGCATACAGGCATGATTGACAGCGGTATAAACGTCAATATGAAAAACGGCAATTCAGTTAATCACGACGGAGATATACTCGAATACTGCCGTTTAAAAGAAATAACGATACAGCCGTGGTCGCCGTTCCAATATGGATTTTTTGAAGGCGCGTTCTTAGGAAATCTCGAAAAATTCCCGAAACTCAACGAAGTTATAGATAAATATGCGAAACAATATAGCGTCACAAATTCTGCGATTGCAATCGCATGGCTTTTGAGACATCCCGCAAAAATGCAGCCGATTGTCGGGTCGACAAATAAAACGAGAGTTGCGGAAATATGTAAAGCTTCAGAAGTTAATTTGACTAAAAAAGAATGGTATGAAATTTATTTGTCCGCCGGAAATATTTTGCCGTAAATTAATATTTTTTGACTATAAAATAAATAACATAAATCCAATTTAAAATACCGTGCAAAATAGCCCAGCCGATTGATTGCCATTTCACATAAGAAATAATCATAGCAAGCGCCGCTCCAAATCCAATACCGGATTGAGTTCCGATTTTTACACTTTTATTTGTTACAATTTCGTTAGTGATTTTCTTCTGGCCGTAAATTATTTCTTCAACGGAAACTTCTAATATTTCAGATATTTTTATTATTGTGTCAATATCCGGCTGGGTTTTGCCGTTTTCCCAGTTTGATACGGCTTGTCTTGTTACGTTTAATTTTTCGGCAAGTTGCTCCTGCGTGATATTTTTTTCCTCGCGGATTTTTTTAATTGTTTTACCGATATTGTTCATGAAAAAAGCCTCCTTGTGTTTTTATTTATTCAATTACCATAACGATTATATTAGCAATACGCGATATTGTCAAGCAATAATTTATTGCTGTTATGGTTTATTGGAAAATAAATTACAAGGAGGCTTATAGATTTAATTTATTTATTAATTTTTTATGATTGCCATTTTAGACATTTGCCTCTGAGCCATGACGAGCGAATAATATATGCCTTTTTTAGACATTAATTCTTCGTGCGTACCCATTTCGGCGATAGTTCCTTTATCGATTATTATAAGTTTTGTTGCGTTACGTAATGTCGATAATCTGTGTGCTATTGCGAAAGTTGTTCGGTTTTGGATTAATTTTTGCAGAGCGTCTTGAACAAGCGCTTCTGTTTCTGTATCAAGCGCAGAAGTCGCTTCGTCTAATATTAAAATTTTCGGATTATGTAAAACAGCCCGCGCAATCGCTATTCTTTGACGTTCGCCGCCTGATAAAGTATGTCCGTGTTCGCCGACTTTTGTATTATAACCGTCAGGAAGTTTCATAATAAACTGGTGAGCGTTCGCTAATTTTGACGCACGTATAATTTCATCTCTCGTCGCTTCGCTTTTAGCGTAAGCTATATTATCGTAAATCGTACCGGAAAATAAAAATGTTTCCTGTAGAACTGCTCCGGTTTGCGTTCGCAAAATATTAGGGTCATAATCTTTTATATTAATTCCGTCAATAATTATTTCACCGGAATTAACGTCGTATAAACGCATTAATAAATTTATCAAAGTAGATTTTCCTACCCCGGATTTACCGACTATCCCTATCATTTCACCGGGTTTTACAGATAAATTTATATCTTTCAAAACCATTTCATAATCTTTATAACCGAAATTTACGTCTTTTATATCAATATATCCGTTTATATCTTTCTGAACCGGATTTTCCTGAACTTTAATCTCTATTTTCTGGTCTATGATTTCAAATAATTTTGAAGCTGAAGTAAGCGTATATGAAAGCCAGCGTCCTATATTTCCTATCCATTCAAGTGGTCCGTAGATTAAGCTTAAATAAGACATAAACTGCACCATTTCGCCCCTTGTCATCAACGGTTTTCCGCCAACGACCGTAACTATTTTATTTCCGACATATAAAATTATAAAATACGAGCCCACATGCAGAAAAAATTTTGCGATTGGATATAATATACTAAAAAATATTTCGCTTTTCATTTCTATATCGACCTGCGCTTTTAACGCTTTGCCGCATCTTTCTATTTCCTGTTTTTCCGTACCGTAAGATTTTACGACTTTTATTCCGGAAAAAATATCGTATAATACAGAACTTGCGGCCGAACGCGTTTTCCATGCTTTGATAAATAAACTCTCCATGAATCCCCACGCAAAAGCGTTTATCAAAAAATAAACGGGCAAGGGGAGAAAAATAATTAAAGTGAGAACCCAGTTATAACGAAGCATAACTATTGAGATTATTATTGTAAGAATAAACTGGTGCACTAAATCCGGAACGACAAACGATAAAAATTCATTTAAATTTTCAGTGTCACCCTGAACTCTGTTTATTAATTCGCCCGCCGTGCGTTTTAGTATTTTTGAAATTGACATGTCCTGTATTTTTTTAAATATAATAGAGCGAAGATTATAAGATAAATTCGTGCCTATTTTAGCGACTATTAAATTTTTAACGACAGTCAGAAATTCTCTTATTAAATTCAAAACGACAATTCCTATTATTACCAGTAAAATATCAATAAAAGTTACGCTTAATAATGTTTGAGTATCTGACGGAGCGATATAATTATCTATTAGATTTTTTTGCAATATTGGAATAAATATTGCCGTGATACTTGCGGCTACAGCTAAACCGGCTGAAATAATTAGTTGCATTTTATATTCCGCAGCAAGTTTTAAAATTCTCCAGATAATTCCCGATTTGCTTGCGCAATTAGCGCAAAATTCTGTACCGGGTTCAAAAAATCCTCCGCATTTCGGGCAAATATTTTTTTCGCTTTTATCCGAAATTTCTTTTGCTCTGTCTATCAAAAATAAATCAAACTGAGCAGTAAAATCAGGGAATACATGCTGATATTCTAAATTTCCCCTGCATAATTCCGTCAATTCTCCGTCGTATTTAAAATCAACAGATAAACACCCTACCTGCATCACGCATTTTAAATTATCTATTTTATTCAAATCATATTGTTTTAAAGATTTTGATTCTTCGTCATACGAAAATATATAATTTTCCGTTAAAATAACCCCGCCAAAAGTTATATTATTTGATTTGCTTATATTATAATTAAATTTATATATAATTTTACCGGGGTTAATATCATTTTTTTCTTTTGCTGTCTTATCTATTTCATTTGCGAGAGTATGCAAAACAGATTCTTTCGCAGAATTTATAACATTTTGCGATAATGCTTTTTCTTTCAAATTTTAACTCACCGCCTTTTTATAATACTAATTATTTCCAGATATTACAGATATATTTCGATTTTTCTGTAACTCGACTGATCAAAATTTTCTAAGCTTTTTATTTCGTATCTGTTGCCATTTACGTCGTTGATCATAATTCTGTCGTCTGTAACTTTTAAAATATTCCTGTAAGCGTCATTGACCGTAAATTTTATTTTTCCTACGTTTGTTTTTACTTCCCAATATGAAAATCCGAATTTGTCTTTCATAGAATATATAAAATCTATAACCGGAACAAAATATTTTCTGTCGAGTTCGTTTATTATATATTGCTGTTGAATATCGTCAAATATTGCAATATCCGAAATAATACCTATTTCTTTTAAATCTCCGAGAGAAGTCGTATTTTCACGAGGTTGGGCAGGGGAGTCACCTTTATTTTCTTCCGTACTATTACTATTTTTATTCTCATTGCCTTCCTCATTCGGAGGCGTAGACGAAGAATCTTTTTTTTCTTCGTCTTCTTTTTTATCTTCTTCACGTTTGGGAAAATTACCTACGACTGATATGTATTTATACGGATTATCAAACGGGAAAGCTCTATGTAAAAATATACGCTCGAAAAAGAATTCTTCGATTTTATCAGCTTGATTTTCATTTTCTTTATTATCTTCAGATTCTTTTTTTGCGCTGTCCTGAAGAGTTTCCGGATATTCCACATTTGCGTTTAACTGCAAAAAATTATTTTCAGATATTGTAAATTTTGCGTTTTCCGGAGTTAAATATACTATGTCAACTATATCGTTTATATTATTTTTGTTTGTTTGCATTGCTTCCATATAAAAAATAACCTCTCTTAATTTCTGTTTTTATCTTACCGTTTTACCATTCTTTTTTCCAAGTTTCGTAGTTCATGATAGTTTCAAAACCTATATCTGTGTAAAATTCACGGCTTCCGCCAAAACAATATTTTGCTCCGAGTTCTTTTGTCTTTTTCATTGCTTCTGTCAAACAAACCGTCGCAAGTCCCATACGTCTGTATTTCGGAATTGTGGCAAGTGGTTCAAGATAGGCGTATTTATTTGTTTTATCATACCACATTCCGAGACCGCAAGCGTATTCGCCGTCAGGCGCGACTATATAAGTCCAAAGCGATAAATCAACATTGGGAGCATTGCATGCAAAAATTCTTCCGTTTGCGTCTGCGTCGTTTATATCGTCGCCGTGGTCAAATCCCTTATAAAAACAATGGTGTATTTTCACATAATCTGCGTTTGTGCCGTCAATCAGCGTAAATCCTTCCGGTAATTTACACTCAGGGAACGGTTTATCATACGGATATATATTGCACGGTCCGCTGTAAGCAATTAAATAATCCGTGGATTTAAGCAATTCTCTTTTTTCAGGTTCTTTCTCCATTATTTCTATTTCCAATATGCGCTTGCCGTCTTTTATTCCGTATAAATTATATTCCGCCCATTCCAATAATTCCGGCAGAAGAAATTTATAATTTTTATGCGTGTGCAAATGGCAGCTTTCGCCCAAAATCATTTCATAGCACGCGATACCTATAATTTTTCCGTTATCTTCCCAGATTCCGAAATGATGAGTATTAAAATAGTCAAAATAACCGTGCATATGCGCGTATTCAAAATATTGCGGTAAAAGAGTGCAGTTTATATCATAAGTTTCTGTTAAAAATTTATGTACACGTTCAAAATCCACGAGTATTTTATATCTTCGTTTTGTAATCATGAGTTAATCACCTTGTTATTATTTATTGTTCAATTCCAATTGATTTTAAAGCCTGTGCCTGCATTTTATATAAATTAAAATATATGCCTTTTTTTGCGATTAATTCAGCATGTGTTCCGCTTTCTGTCATTTTTCCGTTTTCCATTACGATTAATTTATCAACGTCTCTCAAAGTTGATAACCTGTGCGCTATTAAAATAGTAGTGCGGTCTTTTGTAAGATTAGAAAGTGAACGTTGTATCTGACGCTCTGTCTCTGTATCCATTGCCGCGGTCGCTTCGTCCATAATTAATATTTTCGGGTTTTTAAGCACAGCTCTCGCAATAGATAATCTTTGTTTTTCACCGCCGGATAATTCTTTTTGCCC
Organism: Oscillospiraceae bacterium; assembly: GCA_009783265.1. Taxonomy (GTDB): domain Bacteria; phylum Bacillota; class Clostridia; order Oscillospirales; family WRJC01; genus WRJC01. The sequence continues at coordinate 114,651 of WRHM01000002.1, read as the reverse complement.
GTTACCGACTCTCGTTTGATAACCATCGGGCAACTGCATTATAAAATCATGAGCTGACGCTGCTTTTGCGGCTCTTATTATTTCGTCGGGAGTCGCGTCTTTTTTTGCGTATTTTATATTTTCGGCGATTGTACCTATAAATAAATAAGTTTCTTGTGAAACAATAGAAATCATGCTGTGCAATTCTTCAAACGAAAGATTTTTTATATTTATTCCGTCGATTAAAATTTCGCCTTTGTTTACGTCATATAATCTCGTCATAAGATTTGCTAAAGTGCTTTTTCCCGCTCCTGTATGCCCGACGATACCGAGTGCTTTTCCCGGATCAATTTCAAATGAAACGCTGTCGATTATTTTCCTGTTTTTTTCATAAGAAAATTCTACTTCTTTAAATTCGACCGATCCTTTGAAATTTTCTATTTTGACCGGGTTTTCAATTTCAATAATATCAGGCATTGCGTCCATTATTTCAAAAATTCTCTGTACGGCGTTTAAAGTATTGACGCCCCTTCTCAAAAAATTTACGAAAAATCCGAGCGGGTCGAGAACATAACCTAAATAAAATATAAAAGTTTGCAATAACCCGAAAGTCATTCCGCCGTAATTTTTAATTACAAACCAGCCGCCGAAAAGCCATATCAGAAAGCTGCCAAACATGAGTATAAACCATACGGCAGGGAAGAATATATTTTCATATCTTGCAGCAATTAACGTCATATCTCTTACATTTCCGCTTTTTCTGTTGAATTTCATTACTTCTTCTTTTTCTTTGGAAAATACTTTTACAACTCTTGCTCCGGTTAAAATATCTGAAAGCGTAGCTCCCATATCGCGGCTTTTCGCAAACATTTTATGCCATAATTCCCTTAAGTATCCCCTGCGGTTTTTAAATGTTATTATAAATATAGGAACCGTAGCGTAAACAATAAGAGTTAATATAGGATTAATCGTAATCATAATAACCGTCGCAACGACAATTTTAAATATGCATAAAAAGAAATAATTTAAATCATTAATAAGAAAAAAATATACAGAATTTGAATCTCTGCTGAATTGCGACATAAGACCTCCTGTTTGACGGCTGGAAAAAAAACTCATTGAAAGCCGTTGTATAGCTTCAAATATTATCTTTTTTAAGTCATAAGCTACAAGAGCCGAAACTTTCGCCATTATTATTCCGTAAACCATTCCTATGATATAAGATATAATATCAATCGAAAGAATAATTAAAACAAGCGTGCCTATTTGTTTATACCAAACGGGATCTTCAGGATTTAAAACTTTGTCATATAGTCCGACGCCGTTTATATATCCGATTGCGACGCCTATTAACGCAGACAAAATCAGCATGATAAGCATAATAATCAAGTTTTTCTTAAAATTTTTGATAAAATCCCACATTCTGACAAGGAGTCTGGATTTATCCATGCAGTTAGGACAAATCTTTCTTTCCGGCGATGGGTAATAATTGCCGCATTTCGGGCATTTTTTTTCTTCGCGATTAATAAAATCAGGGTTATTTTTATCATGTTCGTCAAGTTCGAAAACGCCTTTTTCTTTTATCAATTTTAGATATTTGTCAAAATCATTTATAAATGTCCGGTCAGTAAAAGTATAATTAAATAAAGTTATGTAATTTTCGTTTAGTTTAGCTATATAACGTCCATAAGTTATATTTTCTTCAGATTTGAAATCCGTTAAATCCTGAATAGGGAAGACCTGATAATTTATTTCGACAAATTCTATATTCGCGTTTCTTTCTTTTATATCTCTTTTCGTTATTTCTTTAACTGATTCTGCGCCGGATAATATATAAATATTATTTTTATCTACGCATATATACACATCGCAAAAAATTTTATCACTGTTTATACCGGATTTAAAAGTAAGTAAAATATCGTCAAAATTTACGTTTTTTGTTTTAAATATATCTATTATATTATCCGGAAACTTGACAAAATAATATTCTTTAGAATTTTTATTTGAACTATTTGAAATCAGGGGATTACTCTCTTTAGAATATTTGTTCGTGTTTTTTTTGTTTTTACCCATAATGACCTCCAATTTGTTGATATAATATAAATTATATCATAATACACCTGACAACATCATGTCATATTAAAAATAATATTTTGTTAAATTTATAATTATTTGTTTAAAATCCGCACATTAGATAATTGTACTATATATTTATAAAATAATCAAGGTAAAAAACAATTATAAATTAAATTTACCATAAAAAAAAGCAAATAAAAAAGGTAAAACCGAACTTTTCATTTGCTTTTTAATTTTTTGTTAATTTTTTATTTATTATTTTACTATTTCCACATATCGTTTATATGACTTATTGCGGAACCTATATTTTTAATCATTTTTCCCGCGCCTTTTTTACTGTTTAAATGCATTATAGAATTATGAGCCGGTTTTGACAAACCGTGCATAACCATGCTTACGGTAGTTCCGACTACTACTCCTGTAACAACTCCTTTGGTAAAATTCAACATTGATTTTGACATATTTATTTCCTCCTGAATATAAATAAAATTAAAATTAATTTTGTTTATATTTTTATTATTTCAAAAAGAAGAAAAAATATTAGAAAAATCAATTAAAATAAACAGACAATTAAAGAAAATATTTGAATATAAAATTGTAAAAATATATCGCTTATAAATTTATAATATAAAAATCAATGCCCTCAATTCCGCAAAATTTTTATTTTGCGGAATTGTTTTTTAATATATTTTCAATACGGGTTAAGTCCTCTATTGAATCTGCACCGTAAATTTCAACGTCATTTGTTGACTTATATATTCCGACTTTATAATTATTATCAAGAAATAATTTTGGAATGTCCGTTAAATAATATTCTCCGCTTTTATTGTTGTTTTTTAAATTTTTCAACTGTTCGAAAAGTTTTTTTGAATCGGCGAGCATAACGCTGGCATTATATTCTTTGATTTTTCGCTGTTCGTCCGTGCAGTCTCTATTTTCTACGATTTCGCAAAAATTTCCGTTTTTACCGCGTATAATTCTGCCGAGGTTTAAAACTTCGTTTATTTCACACGATAAAATCGTACAATCATTTTTATTTTTAATATGCTCGTTTCTCATGTTTAATAGAGTTTCCGAAGTTATTAACGGCGCGTCACCTTGAAGAATAAAAATATTACCTGAAAATTCGCCGACTGCTTCTTCAGCGCATTTCGTCGCTGCACCTGTGCCGTAACCTTTTTCTATATTCTGAACCACGAACGTATATTCTGGGAATGTTTTCATGATTATTTCTTTCATATAACCTACAATTATTATTATATCTTTTTTATCATTTATAAAATCAACGGATTTCAAAACATAATATAACACAGGTTTTCCTGCGGCTTCCCGCATATGTTTTGGTATTTTTGCTTCTTTTGAATTTAAACGTGTCCCCCTCCCCGCCGCTAATATTATAACTTTCAAATCATTTATCATTAATTAATATTCTCCTTGTAATAAATTATTTTATATGTTATTATATAATATATTTATTAAATTTTAAACAAGTGAGGAAAATTTTTTATGTCAAAGAAAAAAATATTAAGCGTATTCGGAATACGTTCAGACGCTATAAAAATGGCTCCGTTGATTCTTGAAATTGCGAAATATCCCGATATATTTGATAATATAGTATGTGTTACAGCGCAACATCGCGAAATGCTTGATCAAGTTTTGAATATTTTTAATATAATTCCGGATTATGATTTAAATATAATGCAGCCGGGACAAACTCTTGCGAGCGTGACAAGCAAAATGATTGACAGGCTTGATTGGGTTATGGGTGAAGTTCAACCTGGTATTGTTTTGGTTCACGGCGATAACGCCACTTCTTTCAGTGCTGCATTAGCAGCATTTTATAATAAAATTCCGGTAGGTCATGTAGAAGCCGGGCTTCGCTCAGGTGACAAGTATTCTCCGCATCCTGAAGAAATATTGAGAATATTAACGGGAAATATCGCAAATTTACAATTTGCACCTACTAAATCAAACGCTGATAATCTTCATAAATCAAATATACATGATAATATTTATGTCACCGGAAATACAGTTATTGACGCTTTGCATTTAATGGTTAAAGATAATTATAATTTCAAAAGCGAAGAATTGCAAGGCATTAACTTTACAGATAAAAAAACAATTTTTATGACAATGCACCGCCGTGATAATTTTGGTGAACCTATGAAAAATATTTTTACAGCTGTAAAACGATTAGCTTTGCAGTATTCAAATAATTTACAAATAATTTATGCAGTACACCCTAATCAAGCGTCTATACAAGCTCATGAAATTCTTGATAATATAAATAATATATATTTAATTAAGCCATTAGATGTCGAAGATACCCATAATTTATATAATAAATGTTATTTTATTTTGACAGATTCCGGAGGCCTTCAGGAAGAAGCCCCTGCTTTAGGAAAACCTGTTTTAGTGTGCAGAACAGAAACAGAACGTCCTGAAGCCGTTAAAGCCGGAACAGTCAAAATTGTAGGTGTTTCTGAAGAAAATATATATAACAATGCCGTGTTATTACTTGAAGATAAACAGGAATACGATAAAATGGCTAAATCCGTAAATCCTTATGGCGACGGTCACGCTTCTGAAAGAATAGTAAATATTCTAAAAAATCACTTTTCTTTATAAATTTAATAATAAAATAAATAAAAATATTTCTTTTTCGACAAAAAATATATAATTTCTTTAACATAAATTTATTTTTTGAATAAAATATTATTGAAGATAAATTTTTAGGAGGGAAAGAAATTGACAAATATAAATAATAAAAATTATTATTTCGCATGTGCAAATACATGCATTGGTTTCGTGAATTTATTTAACACGATATATAATTCAAAAAAAATCGAAAAAATATATATAATAAAAGGTTATGATAAAGCATATATTTTAAATAAAATTGCAAAAAAAGCCGAAGATAAAAAATATACAATAGAATATTTTTTAAATCCGGTTGAAATAAATTGCTTAAACGGAATAATTATAAATGAACTTAAAACAGCAATAATAAACGAAGATTTATATATTTCAATATCAATAAAAATGTTAAATTATCCTGTATTATTTGAAAATATAATTAACCTGAATGATTTTTATGACGAAATGTTATTAACAAAACAAAAAAATGAAATTTATGATTTAATAAAAAAGAAAAATGAATATAATAAAATAGCATATAAATTTTTAATAGCGGCGAACGAATTATCAGAGATTAACATAAAACTTTCAAATAAATATATAAATCAGGAAAAATTAAATTTATCAATAAACAGGATTTTGTATAAATATATAAATGAAAAACATTTAAACGATTATAAAAACGAATGTATTGATAAATATATATTTATTAATTCTGTTTCCGCAACCGGTTTAAAAGAACTCGATACATTTGAAAATGAAGCCATAAAAATATTTTATATTTCAAACGAATATTTTTCAGGCTGGCAATATACAGAAAGTATATTTGAAAAATTTGAAAATATAAATAAAATAATATGCCCCGACGTTTTAAATCCTGCGAAAATAAAAGCAATTTATCTTAAAGATCAAAAAATATTATTTATAATAAAACACAAAGAATTAAATAAAATTTATGAAGACCGGTATAATTTTATAAATATGGAAAGATTTATAGATAAAAATTTCAAAAAAGAAAACAAACAAAAATTGAGATTTATTTATAAATGTTATAATTCAATAATAGATGAAGTTATAAAATATTTTTTAGAAATTAAAAATCTGAATAATTCAATTGAAAATATTTATAAATTTGCTAATAAAACAGACGAAAGAAATAAATATATTGAATCAGTAATAAAAAAAATATTTATATAAAAAATTCGCAGGGGATTTAAAATATTAAATCCCCTGCCCTGTTATAAATAAAATATTGCTTTATAAATTTTATAAATATTTTTTGAAATTGTCAATACATGCTTTTATTCCGGATTTTGCGTCTTCTTCTTCGTATTCGACGATAAAATATTCTGTATTTCCCTGACTATTACAAAATTTTACTGTTTCTGCCCAGTCTATATCGTCTTCGCCTATCGGTACTCCCATGCCTTTTGTCAAAGAATACGGTTTTATATGTACTGTATGGGCCCTTCCCGGATATTTTTTCAAAATTGCTACAGGTTCAACTCCCGTAGCATAAGTATTACCCATATCAAGCTGTAAAACAACGTCGTCAACAGTATTTTCTGCGAGTATATCCCATGGAAATTTATCTAATCCGTCAACCGGTTTAAATTCTCCTGCGTGTGAATGCATTCCTGTGTACATACCATGTTTTTTTAATTGAGCAGCTATTTCGTTTATTTTTTTCGCGGCTTCGAGCCATGTGTCTTTGTTTTTCATAAATTCCCACGGAAGTCCCGGGATTATTAAAAATTTATTACCTATGACTTTATTATACGCCACAAACATTTCTAAAATATCAGGTTTGCTTACATAATCCCATGACGCATGCCAGCCGCAGCATTCAAGTCCAAAGTCGTCTAAAAGTTTTTTTAATTCTTCTGCCCCCATAGTAACATTGCCGAACATATCGACTGCGTCATAACCGCAGTCTTTGACTAATTTAAACGCTTCTGCAGGATTTTTAGAATAAATATCGCGGATAGAATAAATCTGGAGACCTATTTTTTTTGTTGCCATATAAAATACCTCACTTTTTTATTTTTTTATATAAATAAATTTTATATTTATTTTTCATAACCGTTTGGGTGATTTTTATGCCATTTCCACGCCGATTCTATAATACTTTCAATAGTTTGATATTTTCTTTTCCAGCTAAGAATCTTTTCGGCTTTTTCACTTGAAGCTATTAAAATATCAGGGTCTCCCCCGCGCCTTTCCGTAAATTCAAACGGAATTTCATGTCCCGTGACTTTTTTTGCAGCATTTAATATTTCAAGATTTGAATATCCGCCGCCACTGCCTAAGTTAAAGCAATCGGATTTATTTTCACGTTTCAAATATTCCATTGATTTAATATGAGCGTCTATTAAATCTTCAATATGAATATAATCTCTGATATTTGTGCCGTCCGGCGTATTATAATTATTACCGCAAAGTTGGAATTTTTTGCGTTTATTATTTGCCACCTGTAAAATTATCGGTATTATATGTGTTTCAGGTTCGTGATCTTCGCCGATCTCACCGGTTTTATAAGCTCCCGCGACGTTAAAATAACGTAAAGCGATATATTTTAGATCATACGCTTTTTCAAAACATACAAGAATCTTTTCGACTGCAAGTTTAGTTTCACCGTATGTATTTATAGGATTTTGGCTATCTTCTTCAGTTATGGGAATATTTACGGGATTTCCATAAGTCGCAGCCGATGAACTAAACACTATATATTTCACGTTATTTTCAACCATGCAATTTAATAATTCAAGTGTTGCCACAACGTTGTTTTTATAATATCTATAAGGATCTTTCTGTCCTTCAGGTATTACGGCATAAGCAGCAAAATGCATAATCCCGTCAATTTTATTTTCACTAAAAATTTTATTTAATAAATTTTTATCGCCAAAATTGCCATTATAAAATTTTACGTTGCTTATTGCCAGCGATTTTTCATGACCGTTTACACAATTATCAACCGCAATAGTTTCGTATCCCTTATCATTTAAAATTTTAATTGCGTGACTTCCGATATATCCTGCGCCACCTGTAACTAATATTGCCATGTTAATTTTATCTCCTTTACAATATAAAATATAATTAAATCATAAGCTTTCTTGAAATCTTTTTAACGCTTGTTTTAACTCTTCAGCTTTTTCTTCGGGTGCGCTGGGGTTGCAATGAGCCCATACCCCGGTTTCAGAAGAAGCGTTAAACTGCTGAACATTTTCTGATCTTAAAGGCGTATAAAATTCTATGTGAAAGTGAAATGCTTTACTTATTTTTTTTGAGCTTTTTATATTTACGGGAGCGTTATGCATACACATCATATACGGAAAATTTTTATCAAATAAACTATCATACATTCCGGTAATCATTTTTAAAGTCAACGCAAGATTATTTTTTTCGCGTTTGTTAAATTTCGCAATATGTGATTTATGTTTTTTTGACGATATATAAACCTGATAAACATATTCCGCGAAAAACGGAACATACGCGATAAAATCTTCGTTTTCGTAAACAATTCTCTGATTAAATTTTATTTCGTCTTTGTTTATATCACAAAACAGGCATGATTTATTTTTTTTATAATGCGATTTAAAGCAATCAATTTCAATTTCGATTTTTTTCGGGACTACAGAATATCCGTAAATCTGGCCGTGCGGATGAGGTTGCGTGACTCCCACAAGTTCTCCCCTGTTTTCAAATATAAAAACATATTTTATATTTTCGTTTTTAGAAATTTCAACAAATCTTTCTGTCCATAAATCTATAATTTTTTTTATATGCTCAACCGAAAATTCGCAAATCGACGATTCATGTTCAGGTGAAAAGAGAATTACTTCACACTTTCCATACATAGGTTTGATTTTATATATTTCGCTGTTTCCTACGACATTATCAGGCTCCGGAGGATTTTGTGACAAAGCAGGGAAATCATTATCGTATTTTAAAACGTCATAATTATCAGGTATTTTTTCCGAACCGGGGCAAAAAGGGCAATATCCTTTCGGCATGACCGGTCTCGACTGCCTGCTTGAATTTATCATAACCCAATCATTTATCAACGGATTCCATCTTAATTCAGCCATAATTTATATAATCTCCCAAAAATATATTTTATATTATTATATCATTTTTATTATATTTGTAAATATATATTTTGTTAAATTTTAAACAAAAACAAAAAGAAAATATATGAGTGACCATATTTGGTTTCCCATATATTTTTTTATTTTTTAAATTTATTAACCCATTAATTTAACCATAACTGCTTTTTGCGCGTGTAAACGGTTTTCTGCTTCGTCAAAAATTACGTTTTCATGCTGTTTAAAAACTTCCGAAGAAATTTCTTCGTCCCTGTGGGCCGGTAAACAATGCAAGACAATCGCGTCTTTTTTCGCAAATTTCATTAATTCATTGTCTATTTTATAATCTTTAAATGCTTCTTTGCGTTCTGATATATCTTCCTGCCCCATACTGTACCAAACGTCTGTAACAAGAATATCGGCGTCTTTCGCAGCTTCTTTTACGTTGTTCGTAAATATAAATCTGCTGTTAAATTTTGCGCCGTAATCTTTAATTGATTGTTCTATTTCATAACCTTTCGGATTTGCGACTGATATGCTCATTCCTACAGTCAATCCTCCGACAATAAGCGAATTAGCCATATTGAATCCGTCACCGATAAAACATAATTTAAGATTATCAAATGATTTGTATTCTTTTAATTTATATTCTTTTACAGTCATCAAATCAGCGAGTACTTGACATGGGTGAGCATAATCCGTGAGACCGTTTATTACGGGAATATCGCCATATTTTGCGAAATCTTCAACGTCTTGCTGAGCGTAAGTCCTGATCATCACGCCGTCCAAATAACGCGATAAAACTTTAGCTGTATCATATATCGGCTCTCCCCTGCCCAACTGCAAATCGTTTTGCGATAAAAATAATCCTTTGCCGCCGAGCTGGTGCATACCAACTTCAAACGAAACCCTTGTTCTTGTCGAAGATTTTACAAAAATCATGCCCAGTATTTTATTTTTTAATATCGGGTGTTCTATTTTATTTTTATTATAATTTTTTAACTTTTCGGCTGTTTCGAATATTTCAAAAATATCGTCTTTTGTCAAATCAGCCATTTTTAATAAATGCTTATTCATTAATTTTTCCTCCTAAAATTCCATATTTTCCAATATTTGTACCGCGCTTTTCACAAATTCAACGCAAACAGAACTAAAAAGCGATTTCATTTTCACAGGATCATTCTGCATTTCAATATCTATATCTTTATCGCCTACGAGCAATTCGCAGCATTTTACCGAACCGTTTTTGTTTTTAAATTTATCGGTAAATTCATATATTTTTTTATAACAGGCTTTTTTGGTTTCTATATCGTTTTTTTCATATTGCCCGCATTTTAAGCCAATAGCCATTATTGCTCCCGAAACTGCGCCGCATGTTTGTTTATAACGCATACCGCCGCCGCCAAATCCGCAGGCGATTTTTAACGCAATATTTATATCCAATCCAAAATCTTCGCAAAACGCGCCGAATACTGACTGAGCGCAATTATATCCGGTTGAAAACAATTCAATCGCTGTTTCTTCTCTTGTACTCATTGTGTGTTTACTCCTATAAATTTAATTTAATAAATTTAACCGCATTTCTGTATAACTGCTTGGCAATTTTTTAATAAATCCCAATTTTTCATAAACAGTCTTCCCCAATGAAGTTGCGGAAAGTTCAATAAATGACACGTCAGCTTTTTTCGCTTCTTCGATCAATAATTCCAACAATTTCGTGGCTATTCCCTGCCTTCTGAATTCGGAATATGTCAATACATTTAGTATAACGGCCGTTTTTCCTGTAATAAAATATCTCGGATTAACAGGCCTTTCATTTATAACCATAAATGCAGTAGCTATTATTTTTCCGTCAATTTCTGCTATAGCAGCGATAAAATCGTTATTGTTTGTATTTTCTATATGTTTCGAAAAATATTCGCGTAAATTTTCTGCGGTTTTACATTTTTCATCAAAAGTTAATTCTCCGCCGTCTTCCGTTAAATAATCAATCCGAAGCTTTATCAAAATTTCTATATCCGATTTTATTGCTTTTCGTATAATCATAAAATTTTCTCCAATACTTTTAATCCAGCGTCGATTTCATCATACGATATATTAAGCGGCGGCAAAAATCTTAAAACATCTTCGCCGGCAGTTAAAACAAGCAAACCGTTTTCGAGACATTTTTTTGCGTAATCTTTCGGAGCTTCACCGTTTTTTAATTTTAACTGCAATCCGATCATAAGACCTTTTTGCCGTATTTCAATTATAGAAGAACTATTAAAATTTTTAATTTTATCGACGATATATCCGCCTTTTTCATTCACTTCACTTAAAAATTCAGGCTGCGAAACTGTGTTCAAAACTTCTAACGCTCCTGCGCATACAACCGGGTTACCGCCGAATGTCGAACCGTGTTTTCCGGCGTCAAGTGTTTTCTCTAATTTTTCGTTACATAAAAACGCCCCTATCGGCAAACCTCCGCCCAATCCTTTTGCGACTGTGGCTATATCAGGCTCAATCTCAAAATATTCATGAGCGAAAACTTTACCAGTTCGTGATATTCCTGTCTGTATTTCGTCAAAAATCAATAAAATATCATTTTCATTGCAAATTTTATATACTTCCTGAATATATTCTTTGCATATTAAATTAATTCCACTCTCACCCTGTATCGGTTCAATCATAACCGCGCATATATCAGAATTATTCGCTATTTCTATTTTTAATTCTTCTATATTATTACGTTCAATAAATCTAAATCCCTGCGGAAACGGGAAAAAATAATTATGAAATATACTCTGACCTGTAGCTGCAAGAGTTGCCATTGTTCTTCCGTGAAAAGAATCTTTTAAGGTCAATATAACTCCCCTGCCCTCGCCGTATTTGTCAAAACTATATTTTCTCGCGAGTTTTATCGCGCCTTCGTTTGCTTCAGCTCCTGAATTCCCGAAAAAAACTTTTTTCATATTAGCGAGTTTAACCAATTTTTCAGCCAATTTTGCGCTTGCGTCGTTATAATAATAATTTGAAATATGCTGGATTTTATTAAGCTGTGCTGTTATTGCAGCAATCCAGTTATCATTACACGCACCGAGAGAATTTACTCCTATCCCACTTGTGAAATCAATATATTTCTTTCCGTCCGCGTCTTTTAAAGTCGAACCTTTTCCTTCAACTAAAACAATCGGGTAACGTCCGTAAGTTCCCATTATGTATTCGTCATGAAAATTAATTAATTCTTGGTTTTTTTTTGTTATGTCAGCCATAGAATTTTTATTACCTCCAAATATATAAAATTATAAAAACTATAGTTTTGTATTATTATACATCCTATTGCATAAAAATGCAATAGGTTTTAATATATTTTTTTATTATATCAGGCATAAATAAAACTTATATTATAATCAAATCTTTGTTGCTTTTTGTCAAATTTATATATCCATTTTGTTTTATCACCACTAAATCTTCTATTCTTACTCCGAATTCATTTTCTATATATATTCCCGGTTCTACCGTTATGACCATATTTTCAGCTAATATAATTTTTTCTTTTTCTTTGATTTTACCATTTTTTTCTTTTTCACTTTCAATTTCAGTTATCGGGAAATTTGGCGTTTCATGTATTTCAAGCCCTACTGAATGGCCTAATCCATGCCCGTAATTTTCACCATATCCCGCATTTCTGATTATATCCCTCGAAATTTTATCAACTTCAATACCTTCAATATCCGCTTTTATTTTTTCTAAAGCCGCAATTTGCGCAAATTTGACAAGATTATAAATATCAATCATTTTTTTATCCGGTTTACCAATACATATCGTTCTTGTCATATCCGAACAATAACCGTTATATAGCGCGCCGAAATCTATCGTCAGAAAACCTTTCGATAATTTTATATTTTCAGGCTGGCCGTGAGGATAAGAAGATTTTTTACCCGAAACCGCGATAATATCAAACGCTATATTATCCGCGCCGTTTTTTTTCATATAATATTCAAGTTCAAGCGCAATATCTTTTTCTGTTAAATTATATAAATCAGCATTAATAATTTTTAAAATATGCGTAAACGCGTTATCTGTTATATTTTGCGCTTTCGTAATATTTTCGATTTCTGTTGAATCTTTTATCTCTCGCATTTTTTCTATTAACTTATCGCTTTCAACGAGATTAAAACTTTTAAATAATTCATCAAAATGTTTTTTGGTTTTAAAAAATATATAATTTTCTTCAAACAATATATTTTTTATTTTATCTTTTTTTAATAATTCTTTATAATAATTTTCGGTTTCATGTTTTTTGGGATATAAATTAACAGTATATATATCGCCAAGACTTTTTTTAGCGAATTCTATATATCTTGAATCCGTAAAAAAATATTTATTTTCCGGAGTTATTATAATATACCCGCTTGAAGTCGATATATTTGTCATATATCTTCTGTTATATTCAGAAGTTATTATAAATGCCGAATTTTCGTTTTTTTCTTTCAAATATTTTTGAATTTTTTCAATTCTTTTGATTATCATAATTTATTTCCTGCCTTAATCCCTATCTTTATTTATTTCGATTTGATTGCCCCAAGCAGTCCATTTATCGTTATATTGCTGCCGCGCAAATAATTCTAAATATTTGCCGTTCGGGTACATTTTTTCGATTATATCATAATAATAATCAGGCTTTTTAGTATATTTTGTTCGTTTTTCCTGATATACAGAAGAAGGGCGGTTTTCTGGCAATGGAGGCCTAAATTCGCCTTTAACGCCTATTAAAATTATTTCATGCCTGTTTCTAAAATAATACCCCATGCCAATTATTTCTTTGTCCCATACTGCAGATGTTTTATAAATAAAACCCCATGAATTCATCATTTGTAATGCGTTTTGAAGTTGCGAAGCCGGAGACCATAAAAACAAAATACTGTTATCTTCTGCCGGAATATATAAATTATATAATTCTTCTGTCGTCATTGTCGGATAATAATTTTCAGGTGACCTGTTTTCGCTTGCTGAAAAATCATATTGCCACGGAGGGTCGGCTAAAATTACATTATATGTACTGGTTAATTCTTCCGGAATAGTCGTTATTATATTATTACGCTGTTCTCTGATAATTTTATTTTTTATTTCTCTTGCCACTTCATATTTTGATAAAATATCATTTTTTCTTTTTGCCGCTATAATATCACTAAATTCTTTTTCACTGATATAAGCAAATTTTTCTGCTTCTGCCGCCCTTCTGCGGTCTATACCGGCATCTGACAAAACTTTAGTTTTTGCTTGTCCAAACTCCGGACTAGCATATTGATTTTTGAATTTCACCAAACCTTTGCTAATAATACCCATCTGACGTATGGCATATAAATTATATTCTGTAATATCCTGTTGAATTTCCGTCGATAGTTGCTGCGCTTTTGCATAATTTCTTAAAGCTTCAGACTGGTCGATAATTTGTTTTATTTCATCGATCTCTTTAACTTCATGCAACATATATAACGCTTGTTCTAATTTATTAATAGTAATTAATTCATTCAAATCATTCATAAATATTTATATCCAAAATAAATAATATATTTTTATTTAATCATATCATAAAATAATTAATAATTTATATCTTTTATATCTCGTTTTTCATCAAATCTTCAAAAGTTTCGCGTTTTACCGCAATTTTGCTTTCTCCATTATTAACCCAAATTATAGCGGGTTTAGGTAATCTGTTATAATTCATAGCCATTGAATAATTATACGCTCCGGTTATCAGCACAGCTAAAATATCCCCCCTGTTTAAATCAGGGAGTTTTACTTTTTCCTGTATCAAATCCCCGCTTTCACAACATCTTCCAGCGATTGTCGCGATTATTTTACATTCTTCATTCATTTTATTCGCCGCAACAATCGTGTACGGCGATTCATATAAAGCATATCTCGGATTATCTGACATACTGCCATCAACAGAGATATAATTTTTATATCCCGTTATTTTTTTATTTGTGCCGACCGTATATAAAGTTGCTCCTGCGTTTGCGACAATAGATCTGCCCGGTTCAAAAAATATCTTCGGGACTTTTATATTTAATTCACGGCATTTTTTTATTATATATTCGCTTAATGTTTTTATACCGCAATCTATATTTAATTCTTCCTGTTCAGGCAAATATTTTACACCGAAACCTCCACCTAAATTTACAACAGAAATTTCATAATTATATTTGTTTTTTATTTCAGCTGTAAAATCAATCATGCATTCAACTGTATCTTTAAACGGCTGAATATCCAAAATCTGTGAACCGATATGACAGTGAATCCCGATAAAATCCAAATTTTTCTTTTTTAAAATCAAATCCACAGCTTCAATCGCCTGCCCCGTTCCGATTGATATGCCGAATTTCGAGTCTATTTTCGCTGTCTGAACTT
Organism: Oscillospiraceae bacterium; assembly: GCA_009783265.1. Taxonomy (GTDB): domain Bacteria; phylum Bacillota; class Clostridia; order Oscillospirales; family WRJC01; genus WRJC01. The sequence goes on along the minus strand of WRHM01000002.1, from coordinate 99,478 downwards.
TAACATGCGTATGCGCGTCTATACCGGGAGTGATTCTCAATAATATTTTTTGCGTTTTATTATACTTGTCACACAATTTATCTAATTTTTCTATTTCTTCAAAATTATCAACAACAAAAATCCCGATATTATTTTGCAGTCCGTATTCTATATCAAAATCCGTTTTATTATTTCCATGATAAAAAGTCTTTTCCAGCGGAAATCCGGCGGCTTTCACAGTCGCTAATTCCCCCGGTGAAACAATATCCGTATATAAATTTTCTTCGGCGATAATTTTATATATGCCTTTAAACGATAACGCTTTGCTCGCAAAAGCAACATCTCCGCCGTTTTCGCCGAGATATTTTTTGATCGCGTTTTTATATGCCCTGCAATTTTTTCTGATTTGATTTTCGTCCAGAACATATAAAGGCGTGGCGTATTCTTTGGCAAGTTCGACAGAGTCGCAGCCGCCTATTTCAAGATGCCCTTTTGAATTTATTTGAAAATTATCGTATAATATCATTTTTATATCTCCCCTATTTTATATAATTTAAAATACAGCTTTTTATTTCATTTATCCCTTCGCCGGATAACGACGAAAACGGTATTATTATTTTATCTGGATTTTCACTTTTTAATTTATTCAAATTTATTTCCCGTTGCGTTTTATTTAATTTATCGGCTTTTGTCGCGACTATAATATACGGAATTTTAAAAGTATTCATGTATTCAATCATAGCCAAATCGTCGATTGTCGCACTGACTTTCAAGTCAACAAGCTGTACAATTAATTTTATAAAATTAAAATTTATATTTTTCGAGTTCTCTTTAAAATATCCCTCGACTAAATCAGACCATTTTTTTTTATCTGTTTCGGCTCGTTTAGCGTAACCGTACCCCGGTAAATCAACAAGATAAAAAATTTTTTCTGTCTCGAAAAAATTTATAGTTATTGTTTTTCCCGGAGAAGAAGAAGTTCTGGCGAGTTTATTTTGATTTACAAGCTTATTGATAAGCGTTGATTTTCCGACGTTTGACCGTCCGGAAAAAACAATATGCGGCTTATCTTTTAAAATTTGATTTATAAATCCTGCGCTTGTTATTAATTTTGTATTGTTAAAATTTATTTTTTTATCGCTCATAAATTTATTCCATTCTATCTATCGCTTTTTTTATTTTCACGTACGGGTCTTCCCATTCCGGCGGTTTTATTACTTTTCCGTTGTCCTCGCGATAATGCACTTTCCCGTCGCTCCATATTTTTGTCATGTTCGCCTCATGCACTATATCAAAAATTTCTTTCGGTTTTACGCCCATTTCAACAAGAGTTCCCAATGCGAAATATATCAAATCAATCATAGCGTCAGCCTGATCATATATATTTTTTGAATCTATAAACTCCTGTATTTCCTCGCGCATGAATTCAACCCTGTTTTTTACTTCATCTTCCTGCAATAAAAACGGCGTTTCTTTTACCCGGTGATTAAACATTTTATGAAATTCTTTTACTTGTTCAAATTCTTCGTTTATCATTTTATATTATATACCCCCTGCAGAATTGTATTATCTGTATTATTTATATTTTCAGGTATAACCGGAGGCATAATAGTCGAATATAAATCTTTTTTTGAATTATTCTCGCAAATTTCCGTACACTCTATAACAATTTTCGGAAATACTATCGCATTTTCAAAAACCTGCTCTGCATTTTTTACCGGTATAAAATTCAAATTTGCCCTGACAATATCGTCTATATCTTCCAAATCCGGAATATTATCATCGGGAATTATCACGTTTTTTATTTTAGCTCTGTATGCGGCGACCGTTTTTTCTTTCAATCCCCCTATTGGCAATACTTTTCCCCGTAACGTTATTTCGCCTGTCATCGCTATTTCGCGTTTTACGGGATAACCCGTGAGCTGCGAAAATATCGCTGTGGCAACAGTTATTCCAGCCGATGGGCCGTCCTTTGGTATCGCTCCCTCAGGAAAATGTATATGTATATCTTTGTTTTTATAAAAATCAGGATTTATATTATATTTTTTCGTTATCGTCCTGATAAAAGATATGGCAGTCCTTGCCGATTCTTTCATGACGTCGCCAAGCGACCCCGTCAATTCTATTTTCCCAGTTCCTTCAGATATAGCAACTTCGACCTGCAATATTTCCCCGCCCATAGAAGTCCATGCTAATCCGTTTACTACACCGACTTCTTCTTCTTTTGAATAAGAATCGTCTTTGAATTTACGGTGTCCGAGAAGTTCAGCCAAAACAGACATATTAACAGTTATAGATTTTTTATTTTTTTTCAACATCTTTTTTACAGATTTTCTGCATACATTCGCGATTTCACGCTCAAGATTTCTTACCCCGGCTTCTCTCGTGTAATAATCAATCATTTCATATAAAGCATTGTCCGTGATTTTAAACTTGCTTTTATTTAGCCCGTGTTTTTTTGCTTGTTTGTAAACAAGATGATTTTTAGCGATTTTATGCTTTTCGTTTCTCGTGTAACTCGTTATATGTATTATTTCCATTCTGTCGAGCAAAGCTCTCGGAATAGTATCCGTAGTATTTGCCGTCGCAATAAACATACAGTCAGATAAATCAACAGGTAATTCTATAAAATGATCCCGGAACGATTTGTTTTGTTCCGAATCCAAAACTTCCAGAAGAGCCGAGGCAGGGTCTCCGTGTGAATCTTTCGTGAGTTTATCCACTTCGTCGAATAATAATAACGGATTTAAACTCCCGGCTTCTTTTATTGCGTTTATAACTCTTCCCGGCATAGAACCTATATAAGTTTTTCTGTGCCCCCGTATATCGGCTTCATCACGGATTCCGCCGAGCGAAACCCTCACATATTTTCTGCCGATCGCTTTTGCTATCGACGAAGCTACCGAAGTTTTTCCTACCCCGGGAGGACCTACAAAACATAAAATCTGCCCTTTTAATTCCGGTTTTATTTGTTTTACCGCGATAAATTCGAGTATTCTTTCTTTTACTTTAAATAATCCATCATGGTCGTCGTTTAATATTTTTTCAGCGGCGTTTATATCTATAAAATCCTTTGTTTTTTTATTCCACGGGATTTCAAAACATATATCAAGATAATTTTTAATTACTGTGCTTTCAGGAGAATTTGCCGGTTGTTTTTGAAGTTTAATTACTTCTTTTTTTAATTTTGCGTATACTTCTTCTGATAGATTCTGTTTCAAATTTTCCAATTTATTTGCATATTCTGACATTTCATCGTCGTTATTTTCTTCTTCGCCAAGTTCTTTTTTTAAAGCCTTTAATTGTTCGCGCAAAAAATAATCTCGTTGATTTTTATCCATTTGTCCGCGTACTCTTTTATGTATCTGCTCTTCTATTTCAAGCATTTCGATTTCTTTTTCAAGTATGACAGATAATTTTTCGAGTCTTTTATACGGGTCAAATTCTTCGAGCAGGTCCTGTTTTTTTTCTATCCTGAAATATATATTAGAAGCGATAAAATCGGCTAAAACTCCCGGATTTTTAATAGAATACAAAACCATCATTATTTCATTTGAAAGTTTCGGGATAAAACGGCTGTATCCCTCGAAAACTTTCATAGTTTCTGAAATTGCGGCTTCGCCTTTTATCCCGCCGTTATTTTGTAAAAATATTTCTTTTTTTAATAATTCGCAAGATAAATAATCTTTTGAGTAATCAAACGATAAGATTTCAGCTCTTGCGATACCTTCGATTATAAGCCTGTAATTATTATCCGCAAGTTTAACTGACTGCTTTATTTTGGCAATCGTGCCGACTTTATATATTTCATTTGGCATCGGGTCTTCTGTTTCGATTTTAATTTGCGAAACGACAAATATAAGCCTGTCGTTTTTTTCCGCATATTCGACGGCTTTCTGAGATTTTGGACGGTTCATCTCAAAACCTATATTTATTTCCGGAAAAACTATCAATCCCCTTGTTACGACAACAGGCAAAGATAATTTTTCTATTTTTTCTATCATTTTTGACATTTTTGTTTTCTCCCTGAACTGTTATATTTAAAATAAAAATAATATTTTATAATAACATATATTTATGTATTTTTTATTAATTACATTATTGTTCGATACCAACAAACATTAGGACACGGTTTTCCGTGTCCGTTATATTTAATAATAAAATAATTTATGGCGTATATATCTTATTTGTATATATTTTAATAGCTTTGTTTTTTTCGTCCCACTCAACGCCAAAATTAAATGCTTCGCCAATATCACGCAATTTAAAATAATTATAATTTTCAATATTATACGCCGTTAATTTTATTTCTTTGCCGTCAAGATAAATTTTTGACATCATTAGTTTAGCAGTTTTATTTTCTTTTTTTGATTTTATTTCCATTTCGCCGCCGTTTTTTGTATATGATTTTTGACTTATTAATAAAATCGCATTATTTTTTGAATCCCAGCCGACTTCAAATTGCTTTTTTGTGCCGCTTAAAATAAATGCCAAATCACGTAATTTAAAATAATTATAGCCGTTGATATTATATGCGTCAAACGCAATTTCTTTTTCATCGACGAAAACTTTTTGAGAAGTAGGTTTTGCAATCGCATTATCAAATAATATTTCCGGTTTTATTTCTTTTTCCGGATTATTAATTATTGAATTTCCCAACGGAGTTCGATTCGCCATCGGTTCTATAACAATTTCTACAAATTTTATGCTATTATTTGTCGCGTAAATTTCGGCGTATGAACCGATCTCGCCTAAAATAGTAAGTTTTCCGCAATCTGCAAACGCATAATCTTTAATTTCTGTAACACTGGGAGGCAATATTATTTCAGTCAAATTATTACAATTCCAAAACGCATACTCGTCAATGCTCGTAACAGTATCTGATATAATTATATTTATAAGACTTTCACATTTTGAAAACGCATATTCTCCGATATGAGTAATGCCGGAATACATATCAATATTTTTCAAACTTACGCAATTATAAAACGCTCCTTTTTCGATAATCGTTATGCTATCTGAAAAAGATATATCAGTAATATTTACGCAATCCCGAAACGCGTATTCTTTGATACCGGTAAAACCGTCAGGTATAGTTACAACCGTAAGCCCTTTGCATTCCCTGAATTTGTTTTCGCTGATTACATTCCAGTATTCGTCGTATTTATGAGTATCAGAAATTTTTTTCAGCGGTATATCAAAATAATCATCTTTACATAATATTTTTTCATGAAATTTACCGTTTTCGTATTTATTTTGGGAATCGCCTGCAGTATCAAGAATAATCCATTTGCCGTTTATAAAAGCTTCACACCATGCGTGAACTTGATTATCAAGTATAAGAGTTCCGCTTATATATTTAGCGGGAATGCCCGCCGCACGGAGCAGAGCAACAGTAAGGCTTGAATATCCGGAGCACAAAGCACGTTTAGATTTCAAAGTACTTAAAGCAGTATTTTCATTTCGTATATTACTGTTAAAAGAATCAAAATCGTAAAAAATATTATCGGCGACCCAATCGTGTATAGCTTTTAACATAAAATATTCGTCATTTATATTATTAATAATATCATTTGCTAATTCAATTATTTCCACTGCGTCGCTTTCAATTCCGTTTTGCGGCAGTTTATAAAAATCCAGAGTAATTTTATCGTTTTTTTGCATTTCATATATTTTTAAATTATGCTGATATGTTATTTCATCTGCAAATACTGTCATTGTAATAGCAATAAAAATATTTAATATTATAAATAAAGCAATAACCGAAATAAATACTTGCGTTTTTGATATTTTCATTTAAGTTTCTCCAATATAATATAATAAAACTATAAATATTTTAAATTCCAAGAACAGCCGCGCCTATTATTCCGGCGTCATTACCCAGAGCTGCTATTTTTATTTGAGTTTTTTTCTTGTTATCTCTTGTATATTGCTCTTTATTTACTTTTTCGATAAGAGGTTTCGTCAGATATTCGCCTTCGTTGCATACTCCTCCGCCTATACATAAAATTTCCGGCTGGAATATATTTATAATATTAGAAATCCCGCAAACTAAATAATCTATATATTCCTCAACTACTTCAAGAGCCGCTTTATCCCCTTGTTTTGCCGCTATGAATGCTGTCCTGCCGCTGACTTCACCGTTATTTTCTTCTGTTAATTTATGCATGACAGTATCCTTTGCTATATTTAATTTATCTTTTGTCATGTTAATTAATCCTGTCGCCGAACTATATGCCTCCCAGCAGCCTTTTCTTCCGCATGTGCATTGCCTGCCGTTATATTCTATAACCATGTGCCCAAGCTCAGCGCCGGCGTAATTAAATCCCGAATAGACTTTTTTGTCAATAATTATTCCGCCGCCAAGCCCCGTTCCAAGAGTTATCATAATTGCATGATTGCAGCCTTTGGCGGCTCCTGCTACTGCTTCGCCTTTTGCCGCGGCGTTTGCGTCGTTTTCGACAAGTACTGTTTTTACATTGAGATATTTTTTAAGAGTATCGCATATATAAAACTCAGCAAACGGCAAATTATTGGCATAATGAACCATTCCCAAAGCAGGGTCCGCGCTTCCGGGGCTTGCGATACCCGCGTATTCTATTTCATTTACAGTAAATCCCGCTTCTTTTAATAAATTATTGCAGAGCGCGCCCATATCTTTTATGATTTCTTCAGCTTCCCTGTCGGCTTTTGTGGGGACACTGCCTTTTGCTATAATTTTATAATTATCGTCAACTATTCCAACGGCAATATTTGTCCCGCCTAAATCAATACCTATTCTGTACATAAAATTTTTACCTCTCTTTTTTTGATTTATATTTATAAATTTTTATTCTTCGCTAATTTGTTCCATTAATTTTTTATTAAATTCAACCGCAGTATCATATCCCATTTTTTTCTGCCTGTTATTCATCGCAGCTACTTCGAGTATTATCGCGAGATTCCGCCCCGGCTTAACCGGTATCAATAAAGACGGCACTTTATTCCCCATTATTTCCATATAAGTATTTTCAAGCCCGAATTGTTCATAAGAATTACCCTGAACCCATTCTTCGAGTTTTATTATCAAATCCACTTTTTCGGTTATTTTTACAGCGCCCATACCAAATATACGTTTAACGTCCACTATTCCTATACCGCGTAATATTATATAATGCCGTATATTTTCCGGCGCAGAACCGACTAATGTTATAGCTGAAACTTTTTTTATTTCGACTACATCGTCCGCGATAAGCCTGTGTCCTCTTTTTACAAGTTCGACCGCCGTTTCGCTTTTACCTATGCCGCTGTCGCCAAGTATCAGCACACCTTCTCCGTATATTTCTACAAATACCCCGTGAAGCCCCACTCTCGGCGCAAGTTCCAAATTTAATTTTGGAATAAGCGCAGCCATAAAAGCCGAAGTTGTTTCAGAAGTGGCGAGTATCGGCACATTATTTTTACGCGCGTAAAACATAGCTTCGTCAAAAACAGGCAAATTTGTTGTAAATACAGTACAAATAGGTTTAGTTAAATAAAATTCTTTCACGCATTTGTCTCTTTGTTCGCCGTCAAGACTTTGAAGATATTTATGTTCAGTTTTTCCTATAATTTGTATCCTGTCAGCTTCAAACGATTCAAAAAAACCCGCAAACGGAAGTCCCGGACGGTTTACGTCTTTTCTTGTAACTAATATTTCTTCTTTGTTTTCCGGCATATATATTTCAGTCAGGCGTAAAAACTTCACAAGTAAATCGAGACTGACAGAATAGGGTTCTTCAACTGTTAAATTTATTCCGTCTATTTCATCCATATTGTTAATTTAACTCCGTATATTTAATAATATAAAAATATTATAATATATTTTATATTTATTTGCAATATCATTTCAAAATATTTTTTTTAATAATAAAAATAAAAAAGAGCATATAACGAATAAATCCGGTTACTCTTTTTTAATAAAATATAATTATAATTTATTTTTCTTTTTGGCGCGTTGAAAAATGAATTGTGTAAAATAAATAGCAGCATAATAATATCAGCGTAAAATTATATCTTGTTATCATCAGGACAAATAACGCAAAAACGCTTAAAATACCAAGAAATATCGCAGATATTACAGAAAATATTACATAAGAAAAATTTTCTGTAAAAATTATTTTTAATATAATCTCCAATGCCCTGCCGCCGTCGAGATTTTTAACAGGGAATAAATTTATTATTGCATATAAAATATTAGTCAGAAACGCAAAAAATAAAACAGAATTATAACCGTTGATTTTTATTATTATTAAAATAACAGCCGAACATATAATATTCGCACAGGGTCCGCTTAAATTTATAATTATATCTGTTTTATATGACGTGAGCCGGGTTTTTTTCGTTATTATATTTATGCCAAACGGCAATATCTCAACGCTTATTATATTTAACCGGTTTAATTTTATAAATATTATATGTCCCGTTTCATGAATAAATATACATAAAAATAATATAAACATATAAACCGAAAAATTAATAGATGCAAACAATAACAGCAAAAACAGGCATATTACATGTATTTTTATTTTTTTTAATTTAATATACATAAATTTATCAGTTTTATTTTAATCTTCGTCAGATAAAACTGATTTGCTGTTTATGTTAAAAAAAGTCGCAAGAACGTCGTTTCCAATTATTTTTTCATCTATTAATTTATTTAAATCAAAAAGAGTTATGTTATTTTCGTATATTCCGTTTAAAACTGATGAAACTGAAACAAAAGTTTTCGGATTAGTATATTTTGTTATTATTATACTGCCTATTATTATCAGACAAATAATAGACTGCACAAGAAAAACTTTGATATATTTTTTTTCTTTTAATTTTCTTTTTTCTTTTTTATCAGCTTTATTTTCTATATTATTTTTAATTTCAGATTTTATATTTTCGTTAAATATTCTTTTATAATCAAATTGTTCTGAATCAATTTTATCCTGTTTCATATAAATATAACCTCCGTCAATTACAATATCATATATTAATATTTATGATTTATTTTATATTTATATGATTAACTAAAAATAAAAATATAGGGTATAAATAAATTTATACCCTGTATTTTTTATTAAAACGCCAATTCGTCTTTATTATTTTCTTCGTTTTGCGCGATACAATGCCCGCATGAGCAATTTTCGCCGTCAGTCATTTCGTTTACAACTTTAATTTCACCGCCGCATTCCGAACAATTTATATAATCGCTGTCAAGAAGATCGTCGGTTTCTACAAAAATATGCTTATTGCATTTAGGGCATTTTATTTCTACAATCCCGTCAAGTAACGCGTCATCTTCTAAATCGTCTTCGTCTTCATACTCGAAATCTTCCAAATCTTCAAATTCGTCTTCATCTTCGCATGTGTGCATATCAATTAAACTATTTTTTTCTTTTTCATAGAGTTTATATCCGCATGTTTTTTCGAAATCTTCTTCAAGCTGCCCTAAATCTTCGTCAACTTCTGTTATATAATCATCAAGAGTTGCGGTTTCGTCCTCGAGTATCTCGACAGATTCCGATATATCAGCAAGTACGTCAAGTATGCCTTTTATTATTTTGCCGTTTTTCGAATCTGACGAAATTTCCAGCCCTTCGGCGAGGCCTTTTAAATACGCTACTTTTTCACTTATATTCATATTAGTTTTTTCCTCATATTATTTTATTATTTTAAATTATTGTTTTACACGTTCAAGATATTCGCCGTTTCTCGTGTCTATTTTTAAAACATCGCCCTCGCTTATAAACATCGGGACTTTAATTATAACCCCTGTTTCCATAGTGGCGGGCTTTAATGTATTATTTACAGTGTCGCCCTTGATTGCGGGTTCTGAATGTATAACTTTTAATTCAACAAACGTAGGAGGATCCACGCCGAAAACATTGCCTTTATAAGATATTATTTTTACTATTTCGTTTTCTTTGACAAACTGGAAATTGTCAGACAGTTTTTCTTTATTTAACGGAATCTGTTCATAAGATTCCATGTCCATGAAATAATATAATTCTCCGTCGTTGTATAAATACTGCATATCTTTTCTTTCGACAAACGCTTCAGGAAATTTATCCGACGGATTGAACGTTCTTTCTGTAACTGACCCTGTAATTACGTTTTTTATTTTTGTCCTGACAAATGCCGCGCCTTTTCCGGGTTTAACATGCTGAAATTCGATTATCTGATAAACGGAACCGTCCATATCAAATGTTACTCCGTTTCTGAAATCTCCGGCAACTACCATAAAATTTTTATCCTCCGTATTATTATTTATTTGCTTTGCCTTGTTTATACATAATTGTTTTAAATTAATATAATATTATATCTTATAATAAATTTATGAATATTTATATATAAAATCTAAAATTGTATTAATAATTTCATCGTTTTTATAATAATTAAAATCAATCTGATGATAAAATCCGTTTAATTTTATCAGCTCGCAATCTATTCCCAGTTCAACCGCTTTATCGCACATAACCTGCGATTGATTAAACGGCACTACATTATCATATTCATCGTGAATAAACAATAACGGGACTTTTTCGATATATTCATAAAATTCCAAATAAGCATACGGGCTTCCCTGTATATATTCTTCTTCTTTTTCTTCATAAGTACCGTTAAATAAATTTTCGATTAAATATAACGTAGTTTCCGGATATTCAAATAATTCGTCCCCGTAAAATTTTGACGGACCCGCAAAACTCAGGCAATATTTTATATCCATAAAATCTTTTGTTTCGTTAGGTATATAAGAATGTAACATAGCCAGATGTGCTCCTGCTGAATATCCCATAATCCCGATTGAATCCAAATCAATATTATATTTTTCGCGATTTTCATATAAATATAAAAACGCTATATTTATGTCGCCTAATATTCCATATAGATTATTCTCATTCAAAGCGTAGCTGTACTGAGGCATTACAACTATATATCCGTTTTCCCGCAATTCGTCTATAATTGGCTTGAACATGTACATAGGCTGAGTTTTATCTCCCGCAATCCAGCCGCCACCGTGAAGCATCATAATTAATTTATATTTATCGTCTATGTTTTTTATTTTTGTGGGATAATAAATATCCATTTTTAAATTAGAGTCGTTTCTCACATAAACAACACCTAATTCTTGCAAATATTCTATTTTTTGCGGTTTTACGGTTTCCGTTGATTCCGTTGATTCGCGTAAATTATTTAAATCGTTTGAATTTTCACATGCAAATAAAAATATAAAATTCAATAACAATACAAATAAAACAATTTTTTTTATATACATAATAAACTTCCGTAATCATACAATTTTTTCTTCGATAGAGAAATAATTTCCACTTTCCTATTATCGCAGAAACTCTTTATATCTTTATAATTTGGGTGTAGAGTTATATCCCCCGTAAACACTAATTTATTTTTATCTATAAGCCCGGAACAACCGCCTATAAATCCGTATTCGTAGCTATCTAAATCAATATGTCCTTTTTTTATCAATAAAACGTTTATATTATTTTCTATCGCTTTTTTATATATAGATTCGTCAGATGTTATTATAGAATTTTCATCAACGATACAAACAGAACATTTTGTGTATCCCTGTTTTACATCAATTATTTTTTTATTTGTTTTTTTTGCGTATTCTAAAATATTTTTGTTTATATATTTAACGTTGCCTATCAGATAATCGCCGAACATTACGGCGTTTAACCCAATATCATACGGATATTGATATAATTTTGGATTATCCGCGATTATTATTTCAAAATTTAATTTGTCGATTATGCTTTTATTTATTTTATAGATTTTTTCATAAAATATCCATTTGTTTTTATCCAAGTTAAAACAAAGCATATCCGGGTGATAATTTAATGGGTTTGATTTGTTTAGCTTTTCAAATCCGCGAAGTTTTACCGGATTTATGCTGAGATTTATAAGATTTTTTTCTATTTCATCGTCAATTTTATATGAACAGATTATATTTTTCATATTTTTCATATTTTTGTTACAATTCAGTTACAATTTTGTTTATCAAGAATAATCTTTGCTGTGATAGATATACTAAATTTATTATTTATATTTATTATTTTGGAGGTTATATATGCTTATCAGATGCTCTGACAACTGCAAATTTCAGGAAGACGGTTTTTGCGGCCTTAAAAATATTTATTCCGCTTCCGTCGCAAATAATACTGACGAAGTAAACGATTCAGGCTGCTTATATTATAAGCCTAAAATTCAAAAAAGAAAAACTCCGGAAAATCAAAAAAATACCGACCAGACTATACAATCAGATCAAGCGCGTCAAAAATACTTTTAACATAAATTATTTCGGCTTCTGATTTTTTTATATTAATAATATTTTTATGCGGCAGGACGATTTTTTTAAATCCCAGCCGTATCGCTTCCGATACCCTTGTATCTATATTGCTTATCTGCCGTAATTCTCCGGATAACCCCACTTCGCCCATTGCGACAATATCATTATGCACCGGTATATCTTTATAACTTGATATAATAGATAAAACAACGGCTAAATCGCACGATGGCTCTTCTATTTTTAATCCGCCAACGACATTTACATAAGCGTCCTGCAACGATAATTTTAATCTCAATCTTTTTTCAAGAACAGCTATAAGCATACACAACCTGTTATAATCTATTCCGTTTGCCATGCGTCTCGGCGACGGAAAAGCAGTATTTGTGACGAGAGCCTGTATTTCCGCAATCAACGGTCTCGTCCCTTCGATTACGCTTACCGCGCAGTTTCCCGGAACATCCAACAATCTGCCCGATAACAGCATTTCAGACGGATTTTCGACTTCTGATAAACCGTCCTGTTTCATTGTGAATACGCCGATTTCGTTTGTTGAGCCATAACGGTTTTTTATAGCGCGTATTATCCTGTAAGACTGCTGCCTCTCCCCTTCAAAATATAAAACGGCATCAACCATGTGTTCAAGGACTTTCGGCCCTGCTATCCCGCCTTCTTTGTTTACGTGGCCGACAAGAACAATCGAAATTTCTTCGGTTTTGGCTTTTTGCATAAAAGACAGCGCAGATTCCCGAACTTGTACCACGCTTCCGGGCGAACTTGCGGAATTATTATCATACATAGTCTGTATAGAATCTATAATCAATAAATCCGGTTTAATTTCATCAAGCGCGTCATGTATTTTAGCTATGTTTGTCTCTGTATATACATATAAATTTTTAGCATCGACAGATAACCGCTGAGCTCTGAGTTTTATTTGATTCTGCGATTCTTCTCCGGATACATACATGATTTTAAAATCTTCGCCGAATTTATCGCATATCTGCAACAAAAGAGTAGATTTACCGATACCCGGTTCGCCCGATAACAAAACGACCGAGCCTTTCACCAATCCTCCGCCGAGAACCCTGTCGAATTCATTCAATCCTGTTTTAAATCTAATTTCGTCGTTTAAATTAATATCGCTCAATTTTAAAACAGAAGTTTTAGCCGTTGATTTGCTCTGGTATCTCTCAACGGCGTTTATTTTTTTGTTTTCTTTTTCCGGCGCGACAGGAGGCGAATAATCTTCTTCCTGCATAGTGTTCCACTGGCTGCACGACGGACATCTGCCAAACCATTTGACAGTCTGTTCGCCGCAGTTTGTGCAGACATAAACTGTTGTGGGTTTTTTAGCCATGTTTTGTATTTCCTTATAATTATTTAACTATTTTAAACATAATTTATATTATATCTTCTATACTCACAGTTTCGCCACGATTATATTCATCGCGAGCTTGCTCTATATCAATTATATCCTCTTTTGTCGCTATATCATCGGGTAATAACCGGATAATAAGTTCATATATAAGTTTTTGTTCCTTTTCCGGTAATAATTCTATTACATCAGTTATTTGTTTCACATTCGGTGACATTTTTATCCCCCCTTATATGCATCGCCTCGCGATGATATCTTTTCAATTAATATTTCATTTTTATTCGGATATGAAAATAAAACACGCCAGTCACCCACTCGTAATCTATATGTTCCGTCAACGCCTTTAAACGGTTTTATATTTCCTTTTGGTATATTATATATACCTGTTAAAATTCGGGATTGTGTAGGTTTATTTAAATTTGTCAATATTTTTGCAGCTTTTTTCGATAATTTTAATTTTATATTATTCACCTACTTCTTATTCTACAAGTTTCTTTTCAAATTCAACGACCGAAGCAAATATTATTTTAGCGAGTTTATTTTGATAATTATCTTGAATCAACAAATGCGCTTCTTCGTGATTCGACAAAAATCCGCATTCTATCAATATTCCTATACTTTTTATTTTTTCAAGCACAAAAATATCTTTGCCGCGTTTTATTTCTCGGTTATTATCCGGTTGTATATAAGATTTATAATTTATTTTTAAAAGCTCGGCTAAATTCGCGCTGTCAAGATTATTCTGCGAAAAAAATATCTGCATTCCCTTATATTTTTCCTGAGGATATTTATTCATGTGAATACTTATAAATATAGCTTCCGGATATTTATTCGCGATTTTTACCCGGTTTGACAAATCCGACGCTTTTCTTTTTTTCACCCCGTCATCGTTTAACATAACATCTGTTTCACGCGTCAAAATAACTTCGCAGTTTGCTGTTTTAAACAAACGCTTTAATTTTAACGCTATCGCTAAATTTATATCTTTTTCTATTATACCGTCAGAGCTGCTCGCTCCGCCGTCGATTCCGCCATGTCCTGCGTCTATTATAATTACAGGCTTATTTGATTTTATTATATCTTCGTTTGCGGAGACATTCATCAAATAAATATTACTTAGAGCCGGAGTTGCGGCGATTGCTTTAAAAGTCAGATATAAAATAAACAACGCCATAAAAATATACATAACAACAAAAATATAAAATTTCAAGAGATATTTTTTTTTGCTATTCATAATTTTCTCCTTTTTTTCTCGATTTTTTTATTAATACAATATAATTAATAATTAATAAAATATATGAAAAAGAGAAAATTATAATACTTTTATTTTTTGTTTTTTGAATAATCTATGTGAGTATTAGAAACATATTTATTTTTTATTTTAAAACCTAATTTTCTTAATATGCTTATTTCCGACGCACCCATGTAATACGCGAATATCCCTATCGCAAACAACGGGATAAGCGTTAGGAAAAAATAATAAAAAGGCGTATGCATTATTATCGAAACGGCTTCTCCGGGATGTGTGTCAATACTGTTTGGATTGGGGAATAAAAAAGATTCAAAACCCATATATATACCGTTTATCATTCGCATAAAATTCCATATAACATTGCCGAACAAAGCTATATTTCCCTCGGTTATATTTTTTATATACACATATATCTGTAAAACTGTATATATCAAATAACATAAAATATTAAATAAACTGCCGAATAAAACAATCATAAACGGCGTGTATATTTTTCTGGTTCCCGCATCTTCAGCCCTTAATGTTTTTGCGGCGGCTCTTGCCCCCTGCTCCCACATCATAGAATATATGATAAAAAGATATAACCCCACAGATAAAACAGAAGCTAAAAATACAAGAAAATCGCTTTGAGCCGACGCAAATATTACCATTATGCCAAAAACAGACATTGCTATCTGGTTTATATATAATTTCATCACAGCTTTACCGTTTATATCAAAAAAATCTTTCATTTTAAATATTTTCTCCTATATCAAACTAAAAAATATTTTACGATTTATATATTTATTTTACTATAAAAATATGATAAAATGATTAAGAACGTATAAATTATAATTATATTATCAAATTATCAAAAATACGGAGATAAAATAAATGCCGCAAATATTTTTACTGTTTGATTTATTTATAACATTTTTTCAAATAGGCTTATTTACTATCGGCGGCGGTTACGCTATGATCCCGCTGATAACCGATAAAGTAGTAAGCAAAGGCTGGTGTACTGAAGTAGATTTGCTGGATTATATCGCGGTAGCCGAATCAACGCCCGGACCTTTTGCGATAAATACATCAACTTTTATCGGAATGAAACAATTCGGTATTCCCGGGGTAATCGTTTCATGTCTTGGATTAATTCTGCCTTCGTTTATTATAATTTTAATTATAGCGAAATTTTTCATGAAGTTTGTTGAATATAGAGGCGTTTCAGCCGCATTAAACGGGCTTCGCCCCGCAGTTATCGGGCTTATGTCCGCGGCTGTGATTTCTATCGCAATAAAAGCGTTTAATATTAATATAAATTTTAATTTTATAAATAATTTAAATTTTACGCAAATATCTATTTTTATAATAGTTCTTGCTCTTTCGCAAATTGAAAAATTAAAAATTAATTCTTATAAAATAATTATTCTTTCGGCTGTGCTTGGAATTATGTTTTATACCGCGAAAGATTTTGGATTATTTTAATTTATTTTTACTCAATCGGGTTAATTATCGAGATTATAAAATTTTCTTTTTTGAAAACTTTATTTAATCTTTTTTCTATATCTTCAAACTTCACGCTACCGATTATTTCGGGCAAATCAAATATATTATATCCCCTGAACATACATGTTATAAATGCGTTGGCTATATTTTCCGCGCTGTCAAATAAAGTTATGCTGCTGGCGTAACTTACTTTTTTGCAGCGTTCGAATTCTTCCCTGTCCAATCCATTTTTTATTTTATTTTCAAATTCTTTAATAATTTCGCCCATGACTTTTTCCGGATTATCTGATTCGCCGCTGTAAATCAAATGCCCGTATTCTGTTTCTATTTCACTGCCCGCGCCGAATTTATTATTTATTTTCCCCTCGCTGTATAATCTTGTGTAAAAATCGCTTGATCTGGAAAATAACATATCGTTTAATATATCAATTTCAACCGCTTTTTTCGCAAGTTCGTTTGCGTAAATTCCCGTTTCAACATCTTTTAATCCGATATTAAACAACGGTCTTGATACTTTCAGCTTTTTTTCTGTGATATTTTTACGCACATTCGCAGGTTCGTCATATTTATATCTCTCTATATTAATTATATCAGCATTTTTTAAAACTTTATCCGCGACTTTTTCAACCTGTTCTGCCGTGACATTTCCGGCGACGCACAGCATCATATTATTTAGATTATAAAAAGTATTATAGCATTTATATAAAATACCGGCTGTTATATTTGATATAGATTCGATTGTTCCGGCAATATCAAGCCTTACGCTGTGTTTTTCGTACATATTTGCCATTAACTGAAAATATACCTGCCAGCCGGGATTATCGTCGTACATTCTTATTTCCTGCCCGATTATCCCCTGCTCTTTCTGTACGCTTTCTTCTGTAAAATACGGGTGAGTGACAAAATCCAGCAATATTTCGAGAGATGCGTCAAAATTATCCGCGCATGAAAATAAATAACAGGTTTTATCGTAATATGTGTACGCGTTTGAGTATGCTCCCGTATCGGCAAAGAGCTGATCGGCGTTTATGCCGTTTTCGTTGTCAAATAATTTATGCTCGAGAAAATGCGCGATCCCGTCGGGAACAACTGTAAATTCCGTTTCGCCGTCTGTTTTAAATATGCTGTCAACAGACCCATATTTTGTCCCGAACAAAGCATAAGAAGTCGTGTGGTTTTTGGGTATCACATAAATATCAAGCCCGCTTTCATGTTTGAAATAATAATATTTTTCGTCTATTTTTTTATTTGCAACTGTTTTAATCATAATTAATTTTCCCCGCTTTCTTCGCTGTTTAACAAATTTCCCTGTAAAAAATATATCGTGTCAAGGCTTAAATTTTTTGCGGATTCTATTATATCGCCTCTTGTCACTTTTTTTATTTCTTCAATCATATCTTCAGGCGATTTTATATTTCCGCTCATCAATCTTCTCAAATACCAGTAAACTATACTGCCCGCGTTGTCAAATACTTCTTTATATGAATTTATAACGCTTAATTGCGCAGATTCTATATCTTTATCTGTAAAATCACCGTTTTTCATTTCTTCAAGCAGCCTTAAAATTTCATCAGTTGCTTTTTGTTTGTTTTCATTTTCTATACCGCATAAAACCGTTATTATCCCTTTCGCGGATTCAACTATTGTCCTGCAATAATAACAAAGAGATAATTTTTCACGCACATTCATAAATAATTTTCCCGTCGGAGTCAGCGCATATACTGCGTCAAATAAAACAAATTTTGCGAAATCTTTATTTTTATTAGAAGTCCCCATTCTGAACCCGATTGCGAGTTTGCCCTGATTTACTTCAATTTCTTCGATTGTTTCGCCTTTATAATCAGATTTTAAAATAACGTCAGTATCATAAATTTCTATATTTTCACGTTTTATATTTTTCAATAAATTTTTGAATTTCTCGGTTATAGACTGCTTTTTCTCGCTAAATTTACCGACACAAAAAATTTCGATTACGCAACTTGAAAGAATATATTCATAATGCTCGTAAAGATTTTTATTATTTATTTTTTGTACGCATTCAACCGAACCGAGGTTATTTATAGCGAACCGTTCGTTTTTACACATAGTTTCAATGCATTTTCTGTAAACATACGCGTTTTTATTATTAATCTGCGCATGTATATCGTCAATCAAATTTGTTTTTTCCCCTTCGACATAATCGTTTTTGAATTTATTGTCTTCTATAAGCGGATTTATAAAAATATCACCCAATAAATCAATAGTTTCGTCCGCAATATTTATATCATCAAGAGAATATTTGTTTTCCAGCATTTCAGCCGAAAATATTAAAATCTGCGCTTCGCCGATTTTATCAGCCCAAACTCCTATTTTTGCCGCATATAATTCATTCTGCCGTTTGTTTATATCAGCCATAGTCGGGAAGTTTGCGCTGCCTCTCTTTAAAACTTTTACTAAAAGCGCATTTTTTGACGC
This sequence comes from Oscillospiraceae bacterium, assembly GCA_009783265.1. Classification (GTDB taxonomy): domain Bacteria; phylum Bacillota; class Clostridia; order Oscillospirales; family WRJC01; genus WRJC01. Next base: position 80,620 of record WRHM01000002.1, on the reverse strand, counting down.
TTTTAATTCACTTTCAAGTCTGCTTATAATATTTATCTCTATAAAATTTGTCTTGAATTTATCAGATTCGATAAAATTTATATTTATTTCTTTCCCGATATTTATTCTTTCTAAACTCATTTAATAATCCCAGCCTTTCGTTATAATTTTTTCTTTTTGGTTAATTTTATATTACATCATTTATTGTTAAATTTCAAGAAAAATTTATACGATTTTATTAAAATATTAAAAAATAAAAAATTTATAGACATATCGTATAAAATATGTTATAATCAAAATTAATTAAATAACGATAAAAATTTTAATCGCATTAAATACAGAAAGGTTGGAAAAAATCATGCAAAAAATATGTTTCAATAAAAGCTGGCAGTTTGCCAACGGTAATATTCCGTTCAGTTATTGGGGATATTGGGGAGTTCCTGCGGGTGACGCAAAAACCGTTGACCTCCCACACGATTATATGATTGAACAAAAACGCGACCCTGATTCTCTTACAAAGCGCGACGGGGGGTATTTCCCCGGAGGCGTTGGATGTTATTCAAAAAAATTCTTTGTTCCCGCCGACTGGAAAGAAAAAAATGTATATATCGAATTTGAAGGCGTTTATATGAATGCCGAAATCAGATTAAACGGTAACGTTATAAAACGCCAGAATTACGGCTATACTACTTTTTTTATAAGTATGGAAAAATATTTAAAATATGATACTGAAAATGAAATCGCAGTTATCGCGGATAATTCCGCCATACCGAATAGCCGCTGGTATAGCGGAGCAGGGATATACAGATATGTCTGGCTTTATGCCGCTGAAAAAAATCATATAAACTTTAACGGCGTATATGTTAAAACAAAATCAGTAAATAACGGCTCGGCGGTTTTGAATATAAATACAGATATATTCAGGTCAGATCAGGAAATAATAAAAGATTCGATAGAGCATATCGTAAAAGATCCAAAAACCGGCGAAATTGTCGCTTCGGTCAAGTATGACTGTAAAATTAATTTAATAGTAAACGAAGAAAATTATTCGGTTGACGTTGAAATAAAAAATCCCAAAATATGGGATACAGATTCCCCGAATTTATATATTATAACCACAAATTATTATATTGACGATAATCTGACAGATACTTCCGAAACAACATACGGGATACGCACTTTTTCGATTGATTCTCAAAACGGGTTTATTTTAAACGGGAAACAAATTAAATTAAAAGGCGGCTGCGTGCACCATGATAACGGGATACTCGGGTCGGCGTCTTATATCAGAAGCGAAGAAAGAAAGATAGAGCTTCTTAAAAAAAGTGGATTTAACGCAGTAAGGACAGCTCATAATCCCCCTGCCCCGGCTTTTTTAGATGCTTGCGACAGGCTTGGCATGATTGTCATGGACGAAGCGTTTGACAGTTGGAGATGCGCAAAAACTCAATTTGATTATCATTTGGTTTTCGATACCGACTGGGAAAATGATTTGACAAGCATGATTTTAAGGGACAGAAATCATCCGTCTATATTATTCTGGAGTATCGGAAACGAAATAGTAGAACAAAAAGGAGACAGCGGCGCGCCTGAAACCTCAAAAATGCTTTATAATACTATTAAAAAATACGATAACAGGCCCGTCGGCATGGCTATCATGGGTTTTGATTTGACTAATCCGGATTTTGTCGATGGGATAAATTCTGTAGTCGCATGTCTGGATTTCGTCGGATATAATTATCAACACGGAAGTTATGAATCTGATAAACTAAAATATCCGGACAGAGTTATAATCGGAACCGAAACTGTCCCGAAAGATATATATCAATCATGGGAGGCTACGCTTAAAAATACTAATGTTATCGGCGATTTTGTCTGGACTTCGATTGATTATCTGGGCGAAGCCGGAATCGGGCGGGTATATTATACAGACGAAAGGCCGGAAATTGAATCGCACTTATATGATTATCCTTGGAATCAGGCTTATTGCGGCGATATAGACGTGTGCGGGTTCAAAAGGCCGCAGTCGTATTACAGGGATATACTCTGGAATGTATCGGATAAACCGAAAATGTTTGTCAGAAGGCCTACAAAATTTTCTCATGAATCCGAAAAAATCACATACTGGGGCTGGAATGACGGAATAGAAGGCTGGGATTTTGATATTGCAGAGGGAACGCAGGTTGTCGTTGACGTTTATTCCCCCGCCGTTTCTGTAGAATTATTTTTAAACGGTGAATCTGTCGGGAAAAACGATTTGAAAGAATTAAAAACAAATTTTATAATCCCGTATAAAAAAGGCGAATTAAAAGCGATAGACTCAAACAATAACGCAGTAGTTTTGTCAACGTCAAAAAAACCCGCAAAAATTAAACTCACGGCAGATAGAGATAAAATCAGCGCGGACGGTGACTTGGCGTATATAACCGTTGAAATCGCGGATATTGACAATAAAACCGTGACAAACGCAACAAGCAAAGTTTTATTTGCAATAGAAGGCGCAGGAAAACTAATCGCGGTAGGTTCGGCGAATCCGAAAACAGAAGAAATGTATTCCGGCAATTCGCATAGTGCGTACGACGGCAAACTTATGGCTGTTGTAAAATCTCAGGAAAAAGGCAAATTAAAACTTATCGCAATATCAGACGGATTAGAAAAAGCGGAAATTTCTATTGAAGTTGAATAAAATTTTAGTTGTATTACAATAACAAAAGCGGGGATTTTTCATAAATCTCCGCTTTTGTTATTTGTTTTATTGTTTTTAATTATTTAATAAACATCGTGCCTATTCCTTCGTCTGAAAGCATTTCAATTAATATAGAATGCTGTATTCTGCCGTCGATTATATGCGTTCTGTTTACACCGCCTTTTATAGAAGTCACGCAGCAATCAACTTTCGGTATCATTCCGCCGCTGATTATACCGTTTTTCTTTAAATTATCAACTTCGGATATTTTTACTACCGGAATCAATGTGTCTTCGTCTTTCAAGTCTACCATTAGTCCTTTAACATCTGTCAGAAGTATCAGCTTTTCAGCTTTTAGTTTTACCGCGATTTCAGCGGCGGCTGTGTCTGCGTTTATATTATATACCCTGCCCCGTTTTATATCTATGCTGTCTATGGGATTTTCTACTGTTTTATCGTCTGTTCCCTGCGCGATTGTCGCAATAACCGGAATATACCCGTTATTTAATAAATCTATAACAGGCTTAATATTTATATCTGTGATTTCGCCTACATAACCGTAATCGTTTTCGCCGTCCGATAATTTTTTCGCTTTTATCACACCGCTGTCAATTCCGGATAAACCTATCGCATTACCGCCGTTTAAACTTATAAGATTCACTAAATCTTTATTTGTCTTGCCGGCTAAAACCATTTGGACAATATCTATCGTTTCTTCGTCTGTGTATCTTAACCCGTTTATAAACTTAGTCTCGATATTTAGTTTTTTCATCATATCCGTAATTTCAGAACCGCCTCCGTGGACTAAAACCACGTTTATTCCGACGAGAGACAATAAAATCAAATCTGATATTACCGCTTCTTTTAATTTTTCATTGAGCATCGCGTTTCCGCCGTATTTTACTACTATTGTTTTTTTATTATATTTTTGTATATACGGCAAAGCCTGAATCAATACTTTCGCTTTATCTAAATTCGATATTAACATAATTTATTTAACTCCTGTAATCTCCGTTTATTCTTACATATTCATAACTTAAGTCGCAGCCCCACGCAACAGAGTTTTCTTTTCCGGTCTGCATATCTATTATTATTTCGATTATTTCCTGCGATAATATTTCTTTCGCTTTATCTTCGTCGATTTTTATAATAAAGCCGTTTACACAAGTCGATATTTCACCTGCTGAAGATTTTAATTTGACATTTATTTTTTCAGGATCAAAATCAATTCCCGAATAGCCCAGAGCGCATAAAATCCTTCCTGAATTCGCGTCCGCTCCAAACATCATAGATTTTACAAGCGAAGATTTAATCACAGACTTCGCGAGTTTTTTCGCGTCTTGTTTTGTATTCGCGTTTATAATTTTGCACTCAAGTAATTTCGTCGCGCCTTCGCCGTCAAACGCTATAAATCTTGAAACTTTTTCGCATATTATATATAACGCTTCTCTAAATTTATTATAATCGCTGTTTTGCTCAATTATTTTTTTATTACCGCAAAGCCCGGAAGCCATAATACTGACCATATCGTTTGTGCTTGTGTCGCCGTCAATGCTTATCATATTAAAAGTATCCTGAATAACATCGGTTAAAACATTTTGCAATATTTCCGAAGAAATATCAACATCAGTCGTAATAAAACTGAGCATAGTCGCCATATTCGGCTCAATCATGCCCGAGCCTTTTGCAATCAAACCGATTCTCGCAGGTTTATTATCCAATATAAATTCAATCGCGTATTCTTTTTTACGCGTGTCAGTCGTCATGATAGCAGTCGCGGCGTCTTCCCCCGCTTCTTTTGTATCACCGAGTGCTTCTTTTAATAAAGGCAAAGCGTTTTGAATTGGCTCAATCGGTAAAACCGCGCCGATTACTCCCGTTGACGCAACGATTATATCGCTTTCGTCGATTTCTAAAATATCAGCCGTTAATTTACACATTAAATCAGCTTTTTCAATCCCGTCGGGATTGCATGTGTTTGCTATGCCGCTGTTGCATATAACAGCTTTTGCCGTGCCGTTTTTTAATTTCAAATGTTTTTTTGTAACTATAATAGGCGCGCCGATTATTATATTTTTTGTGTAAACCGCCGCCGCAGTACATTCTTTGCCATTTTTTGAAAAAATCAAAGCTAAATCTTTTTTTATTTTATTTTTACGCAGGCCGCAGTGTATACCTGACGCTAAAAAGCCCTGCGGTGCGACTACCCCGCCGTCAATAAATTTTATATTTGATTCCACTTGTTTTACTCCTTATCATAATAATTTACTCCGCTGTTCATATCATAATTATCCCTGATTCCGCCCGCTGCTCTTATTCCCACTTTATTGGAGTGCGGATAATATGCTATATCAGGCGTGTTGTTTGTGTCAACGTCTAAATAAACAAGATTTTCTGTTTCAGATGAATTTGTTATTTTATGCGCTCCGTTTTTACCAACGGGAAAAACTATTATATCGCCTGACGAAATTTTATATATTTCATCAAAAGTTTCTAAAATACCTTTGCCGGATATTATATAAAAAACTTCTTCGTTATTCATGTGATAATGAAACGGGCAATTCGATTTGCCGGGCGGCAGCGTATAAAATGCCGTAACAGTCTGATTTCCCTCTTTGGGACTTGCCGCTTCGTATTTATCGTTATTGTCTGTAACTTCATATCTGTAAAACTCATATTTTTCGTGTTCGTTTCTATGCGTCGGCGATATTTTATTAATATTTGTTATAATTATCTTTTGCATTTATATTCACTCCAATCCATACGTTTCATCTAATCCAAGCATGATATTCATGTTCTGCACTGCCGCTCCGGACGCGCCTTTGCCTAAATTATCAAGCCTTGCGACTACAAGAACCTGCGTATCGTTTCCGAATGTTAAAATTTCAATGTTGTTTGTGTCATTGCAGCTCTCAGCCTTCATAAATCCCCATTCAAATTCGTTTTGTATATTCATCGGCATTATTTTCACAAAATGCTGTCCCTGATAATAATTTTTATAAAATGCGTTTATTTCATTTGCTGTTAATTTTATATTCGACAACGGAACGGCTACTGTCATGCCTTTGAAATAATTTCCGATAATCGGCGTAAATACCGGGGGATTTAATAATCCGCTGTGTTTTTGCATTTCGGGTAAATGTTTATGCTGTAAACCCAGCGCGTAAAAACAAGGGCTGTTTAATTTTTGTTTGTTTTGATCTGATTCAAATATTTCTATTAATCTAATTCCCCCGCCGCTGTAACCTGTGACAGAATGGCATGTCACGGGATAATCTGCGGGGATTATTTTTTCTTTTACAAGCGGATACATCAGCATATTAAACCCCGTCGCAAAACACCCCGGGTTTGATAATCTTTTCGCGGTTTCTATATTTTCTCTGTGGTTTTTGCTCAACTCAGGGATCCCGTAAACCCAACCGTCCGCAACTCTGTGCGCTGTGCTCGCGTCTATTACGCGTGTTAACGGATTTTCAATCAGCGAAACAGATTCTCTCGCGGCATCATCAGGCAAACATAAAAAAACAATATCAGCCTGATTTATATATTTTCTGCGCTCGTTTACATCCCATAATACTTCCAATTCTTTTGAATTTATTTTCAATATTTCAATATCATCCCTGTTTTTTAAGCGATCGTGTATCTCTAATCCTGTCGTACCTTCCTGTCCGTCAACAAATATTTTATATTTTTGCAATTTATTTAACCCTCCAAAAATTTTTCTAAATTTTTTATTTGAGTTTCGATTGACTCTTTTGACGGTCCGCCGTAAACTTTTCTTTCGTTTACGCAATATTCCAAATCAATATATTTGTAAACTTCGAATTCAAAAATTTCGCAGATTTTTTTGTATTCTTCAATAGGCAAATCTTCAAGCGATATATTTTTTTCTATGCAAACCGCCACAAGCTGTCCTGTGATTTTATACGCGTCACGAAACGGTAAACCCTTTTTTACAAGATAATCCGCGCAGTCTGTCGCATTTAAAAATCCTTTTTGCGAAGCTTTTTTCATACTGTCGCGATTGACTTTCAAAGTTTTTAACATTCCCGTAAACGTGTCGAGAGATAATTTCGTGTTTTCAAGAACGTCAAATATCGCTTCTTTATCTTCCTGCATATCTTTGTTATACGCGAGCGGTAAACCTTTCATCATTGTCAATAAAGTTATAAGAGAGCCGTAAACCCTGCCTGTTTTTCCTCTGCATAATTCCGCAATATCAGGGTTTTTTTTCTGCGGCATTATAGAAGAACCTGTGGAAAATGCGTCGTCAAGTTCGATGAAATTATATTCTGACGTGCACCATAAAATTATTTCCTCGGAAAAACGGCTGATATGCGTCATAATTATTGATAAATCCGAAGCGAATTCTATCACAAAATCACGGTCGGACACCCCGTCTATACTGTTTTCGGTGACGTTCGCAAATCCGAGCTTTTCTGCGACTAAATGCCGGTTTATCGGGTAAGTCGTTCCCGCGAGCGCGCCTGAGCCAAGCGGCATATAATCCATGCGTTTTTTACAATCGGCGATTCTTTCAATATCACGTTTGAACATCTGAGCATATGCTAATATATGATGCGCGAAAACAATGGGCTGACCGTGCTGTAAATGCGTAGTTCCCGGCATAAAAGTTGTTTTATTCTCTTTTGCTTTTTCGATAATTTCACGTATTAAGCATTTTAATAAATCCATGATTTCATCGCATTGTTTTTTTAAATATATGCGAATATCGAGCGCGACCTGATCGTTGCGGCTTCTTGCGGTATGCAGTTTTTTGCCCGTATCTCCGATTCTTTCAGTTAAAACAGCCTCGATAAACATATGAATATCTTCGGATTCAAAATCTATTTCAAGTGTTCCATTCTCAATATCTTCAAAAATTTTTTCAAGTCCCTCGATTATTCTTTCAGACTCTGATTTATTTATAATTCCGGTTTCGCCGAGCATATAAGCGTGAGCGATACTGCCGGTTATATCTTCCCTGAACATTACCCAGTCAAATTTTATAGAAGAATTAAAATCGTTTACTTTTAAATCGAGCGATTTTTTGAACCGCCCGTCCCACATTTTTGAACTCATGATTTTTCTCCTGCAACTATATAATTTGTGCTTACCGACCATTCCCAATCTTGATTATTATTGAGATTATTTAACAGATATTCTTGTTTGGTTTTATTCAATTTAATTAATTCCTGAAAATCTTGTTTTGAAAAACCATATTCCTGAAATCTTAAATCTTCGCTATTGCTTTCTATATTTTTAATTTCTTTTCCCATACCTGACTTTATTTTATATGTTTTAAATTCGTCAGACCAATAACTGTCGCTGTACGAAAATGCAGAAGCATAAGCGTGAATAGTTATATTTTTAAGTCCGAACTCAGCAAACATTTTAGGATAACGCTGCGAATGCCAGTATTCACTCTGTTTTAATTCTTTGGGAGTATATATTTTCCAAAATGTCTGCATATACCTGTCCGTTAATTCTTTTAATCGCTCATTATTTTCAAAAGCGCAGTCAGAATCACACCCGCCACCTCCGCGTCCTGATGCGGAAACTGAAACAGTTCCTCCGATTTTACACACTCTTATTAATTCTTTCAATCCTGCGACAGGGTCGGATAAAACGCCGATATACTGATGATTTACAATCGCGTCAAAAGTATTGTTTGCAAAAGAAAGATTATATCCGTCGTCAAGAACAATTTCGGCTTTGTCAGATAATCCTTCTTCGGCAATTTTTTTATTGCCATGTTCGACAAAATATTTGCTTATGTCAAAACCCGTGACTTTTCCCGATTCGAGGCCTTTCGCGATAAACCTTACCTCGACGCCCGGTCCGCACCCGCCGACAAGAACTTTATGATCGGGTTTTATTCTGAGCCATTTAAGAAATTGTTCTCTCATATCGTCCCTAAATAATACCGGACGAGTTGATTCAAAATCGTTGTAGTTAGTACAGTCAATCCATATTTCGTTGCTGCTTGTGTTCATTATGTTCGTACCTCTATTTATTTCATCTTATTCGCTAACGCCTGAACTTTTATCGGCAATCCAAACAGGTTTATAAATCCTTCTGCGTCTTTTTGATTATACGCGCCGCCGTCATCGCCGAACGCCGCAATATTAATATCGTACAGAGAATTGGGCGAAGTTACGCCCGCAGGGATTATATTGCCTTTGTATAATTTTAATTTAACATCGCCGTTCACATTTTCCTGCGTTTTATCAACAAACGCTGAGAGAGCTTCCCTTGCGGGTGCGAACCATTGACCGAAATAAACAAAATCTGCGAACTTTCCTGATAACTCCTGTTTTAAATGCAATGTATCGCGGTCAAGCGTGAGTGTTTCGAGTATTTCATGCGCCTTGTATAAAATCGCTCCGCCCGGAGTTTCATAAACTCCCCTGCTTTTCATACCTACAAGCCTGTTTTCAACTATATCTTCTATTCCGATACCGTGTTTGCCGCCAAGTTTGTTTAATTCTTCGACAAGTGAAACACTATCGATTTTTTTGCCGTTTAATTTAACCGGAACGCCTTTGTCAAACGATATTTCGAGATATTCCGGAATATCCGGCGCGTTTTCGGGGGTAACGCCGAGTTCTAAAATTTTATCATAATCCGGTTCATTTGCGGGATCTTCAAGATCTAATCCCTCGTGAGATAAATGCCAGATATTTTTATCTTTTGAATAATTTGTCTCGCGTGAAATTTTTAACGGAATATTATGAGATTCGGCATAATCTATTTCTTCGTCGCGTGATTTTATATTCCATTCACGCCACGGCGCGATAATCTTCATGTTAGGCGCAAACGCTTTTATCGTCAGTTCAAACCTGACCTGATCGTTGCCTTTTCCTGTGCAGCCGTGAGCGATAGCGTCGGCGTTTTCTTTTAACGCAATCTCAACGACTCTTTTAGCGATAACGGGACGCGCAAACGAAGTCCCAAGCAAATATTTACCCTCGTATTTCGCGCCGGCTTTTAGAGTCGGGAAAATAAAATCCTCTACAAATTCTTTTTTTAAATCTTCTATATAAATTTTCGACGCGCCCGTTTTAATCGCTTTTTCTTCAAGTCCGTCAAGTTCGCCGTCGCCCTGCCCTACGTTTCCCGCGACCGCGATAACCTCGCAGCCTTCGTAATTTTCTTTAAGCCACGGGATTATAATAGATGTATCAAGACCTCCGGAATAAGCCAAAACGATTTTTTTAATATTATTCATTTAACAAATCTCCTCAAAAAACTTATATTTTATTTATATATTGCATTATTATACCACGAATTGCATAATAATGCAATATATTTTATATTATTTCTCTATAATTATTTTAAATATCATATATAAAATATATTTATATTGCTTTTTTTATAAATATATGGTATAATTTATGTATTAAATATTATTTATCCGTCCTTAGCTCAATTGGATAGAGTATCAGATTCCGATTCTGACGGTTGCAGGTTCGATTCCTGTAGGACGGGCCAGTGAATTTATAAAATATTATTGATTGGGGTGCGTAATGTATAAAATCGGCATAGATATAGGGGGAACAAAATGCGCCGTTATTCTCGGTAAAATAACCGAAAACGGCGTAAAATTTATCGATATGTCTTTTTTCCCCACGATAAAAGACAATACATATATAACAACTCTTGATAAAATCGAAAACGAAATGTTAAATATAATAGAAAAAGCCAATTTGAAAATATGCGATGTTAAATCAATCGGGATAAGCTGCGGCGGGCCTCTTGACAGTAAAGCCGGAGTGATATTATCGCCGCCGAATCTTATTGGCTGGGATAACGTTCATATCGTCGAATATTTTGAAAATAAATATAATATTAAAACAATTCTTGAAAACGACGCAAACGCATGCGCCCTCGCCGAATGGAAATTCGGAGCGGGAAAAGATAAAAATTTGAAAAACGTGATTTTTTTAACGTTCGGGACAGGATTCGGAGCCGGATTGATTTTAGACGGCAAGCTATATTCCGGAACAAACGGTATGGCTGGTGAAATCGGTCATATACGCGCTGAAAAATCAGGCCCTGTAGGATATGGGAAATCGGGGTCGTTCGAAGGATTTTGCAGCGGCGGAGGTATCGCGCAACTTGGAAAAAACGGCGAAACTGCGAAAGATATTGCCGAAGCCGCTAAAAAAGGTGATGAAAAAGCGATTGAAATTTACAAAACAAGCGGCGAATATCTCGGATATGCTCTTTCTTTACTTATAGATTTGTTAAACCCCGAAATGATAATTATAGGGAGCATATATCAACGCTGCGAAGATTTACTGCGAGATTCTTGTATGGAAGTATTGGAACGTGAGGCGTTGAAATATTCTCTTGATGTTTGCCAGGTTGTCCCGGCAGTTTTGGGCGATGACATTGGGTTATATGCGGCTTTGGCATTGGAATAGTTATTAGATTTTAACTGTTATTTTATCAACGCAGAAAATTTATATTTTCGGTTATAACGCTTCTATGCGATATGATAAAAAACTAAAGAAAGGAGGAGTTTGAAAATGATAAAAATAAAAAATTTACGGAGGGTTTTTCAAGTATAACTCTCCAACAAGAGAGGTAGTAAATGAATATACGAAAATTAAGTGTTGACGAATGTGACTTGTTTAAGTCTATTGATAGAAGTGAGAATATTCGTGCCGCTTGGCAGATTAACGAAGATGGTAAAGGAATCGCCTCGAAAATGTTAGAATTATTTGAAAGCAAAATACGTTCTGCTAACAAATACAAAGGAATAGGTATTGGAAATAGAACAGATAACATTGCGGCGGGCAGAACTTATGAAAAAGCAGGATTTGTGTTGACTAAATTAGATGGCTTATCAGTTTCCCGATATAAAGTTTTGCTATGATTGGAGAAACGAAAATGAAAAAAGGGAAAATAATTATTTTAAATGGAACATCAAGCGCGGGTAAATCAACATTGGCAAGAGTATTGCAAGATAGAGTATCCGAAGCGTTTTTTGTAATCAGCGGCGATGATTATATGCAAATGTTGGGTCGCTCAAAATACGTGGATATTTCAAATGAATCATATATCCAATATAATTTAGTGGAGGCTTATACAGCAAAAGCACTTTCGGATAGAGGAATGAATCTAATTATGGACACTGTTCATTTTACAGATACAGAGGAAGAAGTCGGCTTGAAAGAATGGGTTGAATTGCTCCGCGATAACCCTGTATTATTTGTTATGGTAACTTGTCCGTTAGAGGAACTTCGCCGCCGTGAGAAAGAACGCAGTGACCGCGATATGCGGTACGACTGGGACGGCAAGGCTGAAAGCCAAATTGCCACATTATACCCGCAGGATATTTACGATATAACTATAGATAATCATAAAAACACAAACGAAGAATGCGCTGATAAAATTATTGAATTATTAAACTGCCCCGAAAAGTTTTCAGCATTCAAAACTCTTTGGCTGCAACGTGCCTAATAAGCATACTCTACGAAATCTAAAATAACAAAGAAAAAGGAAAGAGAAAATAAAAAATAATGAAAGACCGAACACAAAAAATATTTGATAATCTGATTAAAAATTACAAAGATTTATTATGCGTAAAAGACGATATAAAATCTGCTTATGAAATCATAAAAAATTGCTACGCGAATAAAAAAAAGACGCTTATTTGCGGCAACGGCGGGAGCGCGGCTGACAGCGAGCATATTGTCGGTGAATTTATGAAAGGATTTTTATTAAAACGTCCGGTTGATATAAACTCAAGATTACAGGGAACGCTCAGGTCAATTTCGCTTGTTAGCCAGACGGCTCTCATCACCGCTATTTCCAATGATATTGGCGCGGATATGATTTTCGCTCAGCAGGTTTACGGATATATGGACGAGGGAGATGTTTTAATTGTTTTATCGACTTCCGGAAACGCGGAAAATGTCGTAAACGCCGCAATAACCGCAAAATCTTTAAACGGTAAAATTATAGCGTTGACCGGCGAAACCGGGGGAAAATTAAAAGATATTTGCGATATCGCGATAAAATTGCCATCTCTGGAAACATATAAAATTCAGGAATATACTTTGCCGGTATATCATGCGCTATGTTCTATGATCGAAAGCGAATTTTTCGATTTTTAAAAATAATTTTAAAATCGTCAAATTTCTGTTATATTTTTATTTTTTATTTAATAAAATTACTATAGCAATACCTAAAAAATAAAAATAAATCGTAGAATAACAAAAAAGTGGAGGAAAAATATGACAGAAACATTGGTAACAACATATCAGCCGGAAGGACAGCTTATAGGGTCTGCCGAAAACAGGGAATTTATATCAAGTTTACAGGGGCTTGAAAAAGCTATGGTTTCAGAAAAAATCCTTGAGGCGAGAGCAATTCTATGCGATAATTTCCAAAATTTAACTGTTGATTTGAATGGCATAAAAGGCATTATAGAAAGAGAAGAAACTTCATTGGGGTCATATTCGGACGGCAGGATAAGAGATATTGCGATAATAACAAGAGTAGGAAAAGCCGTATGCTTTAAAGTTTTGAAAATCGAAAAAGACGCCGACGGCGAGCCTGTAGTTTATTTATCAAGAAAAGCCGCGCAGGAAGAATGCCTTGATAATTATATCATGAAATTATCATGCGGGGATATAATCGACGTAAAAGTGACGCATCTTGAACCGTTCGGCTGTTTTTGCGACGTAGGCTGCGGGGTAATATCTTTGCTGCCTATTGACTGCATATCAATATCGCGTATATCTCACCCCAGCGACAGGTATCAAATAGGACAGTTTATAAAAGCAATTATAAAATTTATTGATTACGAAGCAAAAAAAGTATCTCTCACGCATAAAGAATTATTGGGGACATGGGAAGAAAACGCCGCGAAATTCCAGCCCGGGCAGACTGCCGCCGGAATTGTGCGGAGCGTCGAACAGTACGGGATATTTATAGAACTTACCCCGAATTTAGCCGGACTTGCCGAGTATAAAGACGACATTCGTGAAGGTCAGAACGCCGCTGTATATATAAAAAATATAATTCCGGAAAGAATGAAAATAAAACTTGTATTAATAGATACATATAACAACGACCCGAACGGGATAATACAAAAGCCGTCAAAACCTGTGTATTATATAGAAAACGGACGGATTGATTTATGGAGATATTCGCCGCCGAACTGCGATAAAATAATAGAAACGAATTTTAATATTTGAATTATAAAAATAAATAAGAAGGACGAATTTTCGTCTCTCTTATTTATTTTTATATTATAGATTATATTACAGCATACGCGTTATAATTTCAGGATTCGGACTATATAGCATAGCAGTATCTTTTGTTATCGCGCCTTTTTTAACTAAATTCACAAGGCTTGAATCCATTGTCTGCATTCCAATATCCCCCGATGTGTGAATTACGGAATTTAATTGATTTAATTTATTTTCCCGTATCATATTGGCAACGGCGTTCGTACAAATCATAACTTCAAAAGCAGCCGCCAGTCCTTTGTCTACCGTAGGTACTAAAATCTGCGAAACGACGGCTACAAGCGTCATAGATAGCTGTAATCTTACCTGATGCTGCGCCTGAGGAGGGAAAATATCCACGATTCGGTCGATTGTAGCTGCCGCGCTCGACGTGTGGAGCGTTGAAAGCACCAAATGCCCTGTTTCGGCTGCGGTCAAAGCTATGCCTATCGTTTCTATATCCCGCATTTCACCTATCTGTATAACGTCCGGCGATTGCCTCAGGACTGCTTTTAAGGCTTGCAGATAACTCAATGTATCCGACGGCACTTCCCTTTGGCTGACTATGCTCTGCTGATGCCTGTGGATAAATTCTATAGGGTCTTCGAGTGTCATGATATGGCCTTTTCTGTTTTTGTTTATCTCGTCTACAACGCATGCAAGCGTAGTGGATTTACCGCTTCCGGTGGGTCCTGTGACCAGAATAAGCCCTTTTGTATGTTTGTAAAGCGCTACGACCGCCGGAGGGATTCCCAAACTCGCCGGGTCAGGCAAACCGAACGCGACCAAACGCAGAACAGCCGCCAGAGAACTTCTCTGCCGGTATGTATTGACCCTGAACCGCCCGTAAGGCGGCACGGACATAGAAAAGTCCGCATCGCCCGTTTCCAAAAATCTTTCCCAATTTGGATTCTGGGCTATATCAAATATTTCTTTTACTACGATTTCAGTATCGTCAGGCATAAGCCGGTCGGGTATTATCGGAATTATTTCGCCTTTGACTTTTATTGAAAGCGGCAGCCCCGCAACTATAAAAATATCCGATGCCTTTTTTTCGGTTGCTTCTTTAAAAATTTCCAAAAGATTGATTTCCATATAAAATTATTATAATCCTCCGTAATATATCAAAACATTCCGTCCCACACATTTAGATTTTCATTGTCATATTCAAATTCAGATTCTATCATGACTTTCCACTCGGAAATTTTATAAGATAATTTTTTTGTATTTTCGTTATAAATTAAATTTACTTCAGAACTTAAATAAAATTCAATTTTGTCATTTTTTACGGCTCCGGCTCCCATATTAGTGCGATAATAAACAGCAACTAAATATTCGTCAGAGCCTAATCCTTCGATATAAGGCGTATATACGTCAATTATTTCAACTTCACCGGATATGTCCGATAAACCTGAAACTACAGAATTAACGAAATTTTCATCAAAAAAACCATCCGACCCTGAATTTGATAAAATTTTATTATATACCGCGTCAAAAATTTTTGTTAAAGCTTCTTCAGCTTCCGAATCCGCTTTATAATACTGCGAAACGCTTTCAAGATTTCTTTCGGCGAGTTTTTTATCCGCAAACGAAGTAGTAAAAGACAGGAGCCCGAATATAGTAAGACACAAAACGACAAATATTATAATTATTATAGCTCCTCCGGCGTTTACAGTCCCTATTCCGGATTTTTTCGTAGAAATGCGGTTTCGCTTGAAATTCACTTCGATTTCCGGAGTTTTATTTTCTTCATACGGATTATTATACGGGTCATACATATTATTATTTTAACCGCCTTTCTTTTGTTTTAATTTAATATAAATTTATTAGCGTCTACAGAAACAAGCACAGGGATATAATTTTCGTTTTTTTCAATTTTTTTATCGTCAATAAACGGATATGGATGTATTTTATATAAATTCAAGTTGAATTTATATAATTCTCCCGAATTATATGAGCTATCTGTTTCTATAATTATTTCTAAATTATATTCCGCTTCTTCTTTATTATTAATAATATTCCAGTCGCCGTCGTAATAAACAATACCGCCGCCTAATTCGCCGTTAATATAATTTTCTATTTCAGCGTCAGTTTTCATTGTTTTTATAGTTTCCGCGACATTCTGCACTTCAAAAATCGCTTTCGCTGTGTCAGACGTTTTATGCCCTAAAAAACTCGCGAGAAGAAACAACTGCAAAGTCAAAATAACTGCGATTGCAAATATTCCTATTGATATAAGAATTTCAACAAGCGGAAGTAAAGACTTGGAACTTTCTCCATTCATCTGATAATCCACGCTCCCCCTCTTTATTATTATTTTTTTATTTTTTTATCCGCGTGAACGCAAAAATACATTTGTCGATTGTATTTTCCCTTCACTGTCAGTGAGTTTCATTTCTATTTTATTATTGCTGTCGCCGAACTGGAATTCAAACCCTTCGGCTTTTATAATTTCGTCGCCCCAGTCCAATTCAAAGTCCACCGTTTTTCCGTCGCTTTCAAGCTCGAAAAAAAGTTCTCTTATGTAACCTTCGTAATAATAAATATACGTGACATATTCGTCGCCGAAAAACTGGTCGACTTCTTTTATAGCAATCATATTTACGTTTACTTTATTTATTTCGTCATATTTTTCCTCGATATATATACTTCCCGCGCTGTCGTTTTGCCGGATTTTTGTAGTTAAATATGAAAAAGTAACTCTCCTGTCATAATTATTATCCATATTGTCCGAGATTTTTTCATAAACCGTACTGCCCGCAAGTATCACCGAAATAGATAAAGCCGACAGGAGTAAAAATAAAGTCAGGACAAATAGAACCGGTATGAGAGAAAAACTGCTCACATTTGATTTTGTCAACATTTTTTACATCACCTTAATTTATATTAATTTATATAATATTTTATTGCATTACTTTTATCATCGGGAGATTATTCCCTGAAAAAGCCCTGTACTCCACGATAAATTTGGGATCGACGATAATCCCGTAATTTTCTTCAAGATAATTTACGTCAGGGGGATAAAATCCCTCTATCGCATAACATTGAATCGCCGCTCTTTTTATAGCTTTTTCCAGAGTCGCGGCAGCGGATGAGTCTGCTTTGCCCGAAGCTCCGCTTACGGCAGTAAAGAAAAAAACTATAATAACAGCCAGAATCAAAACCGTAAACAATACGCCTTTTGTATCTTTTATAAAATTTTTTATTTTATTAAAAACAGAATTGCCTTCGCGCATATTACAAACACCTTCTTTCTTGACTTGATCAATCAGGTTTAAATTAAATTTTAAGATATATTAGACATTACCTGAACAAGAGGTATCATTACGGATATGAGAATTATTCCGATAACTATCGACAATATACCAACCAATAAAGGCTCAATAAAAGAAGTCGCGTTGTTTAGCGCAGTATCTGCCTCGCCGTCGCATATATCCGATATTTTTTTCATGACGGAATCGACAGTTCCGGTTTTTTGGCCTATTTCTATAAATTTTATGTACATGCCTGAAAAGGCCCCTGTTTTGCCTATAGCCTTTGAAAAAGATTCGCCCTTTTCTATATCGTTGATACAATTAGAAAATTTACTTTTGAATATTTCGTTATCTATCAGATTCACCGACATATTCAAAGCAGAATTAATATCCATGCCGCTCGATAAAGTCATAGACATTGCATTTGCAAATCTTGAAGCCGCAATTTTTTTATTTATATTTTTAGTCAGCGGGAAAGTTGCCCCGACCCAACCTATCATTTTTTTGCCCGGTTTTGTTTTTGAAAAAACAGCTATGATCAAAGCTATAGCGGCAAGCCCGAGAATTACATACATAGTATATTCCCCTGCGACAAGGCTGTTTGCAAAAGCAGCCGCTCCTTCAAGGGCATTTGAAGCCGAACCTCCCATTTGATCAAGCATTCTGCTGAATATCGGGAAAACCTGGCTTACAAGAAGAATTATAACCACCGACATTATTATAAATAAAAATATAGGATACATCATAGAGTTTCTGATTTTAGTTTTTATATACTGGTCTCTTTCGTAATAATCGCCGAGAGCTTCCAGAACATTGTCGAGTTTACCTGTCCCCTCGCCTATCTCAATCATGCTGATTACATAATCCGGGAAAACCCCTTCTTTTTTCATAGCATAAGACAGAGGGTCTCCGATCTCAACCGCAGAAGCCATATTTCTTACGGTTTTGCCGAGAATTCCCCTTATTTTCTGTTTTGATTCAATATTCGTCGTTTCTTCGCCTAAAGTATTCAATCCCTCGTTTAACGGTATCCCCGCTTTCAAAATCAAAGACAACTGAAAGCAAAAAATCGATAAATCGCCGGATGAAAGTTTTTTCAAGCGTTGTTTAACTTCTTTTTCTTCTTTTACATTTTGTTCGTTCACTATAAAAATAAACCTCCTTGAAATATTCTTGAAACATTTTTATCTCTTGCGGTTATTTTGAATTTAATATCAAGTTCAATATTTTATTTTACAATATTTTTATTATAACAGATAATTTTTTTATTTGCAATACTTTAATTAATTTATTTCATATTTTTTTTACACATATTAATTTTAAATATTCATGTTACAATTTTAATTGTTGAATCGTTTTATATTATGAAAGGGAATTCCCGGATAAATAAAACAATAATAATAAAATACGAAAGGGGCGAAGAAAAAAAGATGGATTATAATCCCGAAAATAATATGATCGAAAAATACGCCGATTTGATTTATAAAATCTGCATGACAAAATTATATAATTACGATAAATCCAGTATTTCTGACGCTTGTCAGGATGTCTTTCTGAAATATTTAAAAAGCGCGCCGAAATTTAAAGACGAAAATCATGAAAAATCATGGTTTATCAGAACTTCGATAAATTGCTGTACGGATATTTACAGGAAGCAAAAATATAAATCTTCGCATGAATATCAGGAAGAAGATTTTGATATTACACAAATTATTTATGAATTCAATGATGAACTTGACGAAATCAACGGCTCGCTTTATGAAATTCTCGCGCTTCTTCCCGAAAAAATAAAATATGCCGTATATTTATTTTATATAGAAGAATACAAAACTGAAGAAATCGCGAAAATTCTTAAAACGTCAAACGCCGCTATCCGTATGAGATTAAAGCGCGGCAGGGAAATATTAAGAGATAAATTAATATCTCAAAAAAAAATTGTAATTGAGGAGGAAATGTTAAATGTTTGATAAAAATTTAATAAATGAATATAAAAATAAAAAAATGCCCGGCGATATAAAAAATAATATTTATGAAAATATGCAAAGTTTTAAGCCGTCTGTAAAATATAATTTTTCGTTTAAACGCAGAATTTTGATATATGCCGCAGTTTTTATGAGTCTTGTTTTAATCGTTTCGGCTGCGGCGATCGTGTATAACAATACGCAGTATGTACCGTTTAAAGGATTTGTCGAAGGCGGCGATTATGAAATTTATGCCACGCCGGAAATAATAGAATTTGGCGACGCAATTATAGAAACCGTTATGAGAATACAGGAAGGCGAAAAAAGCGAACTTGTTATTATACTGACAAGCGAATATTATTTAACGCCAGAGCATATTTATAAAAATCTGAAAGTGACAACGCCGGACGGGAAAATTTATACGATAGAAGATAACGGGATCATGTCGAGCGCGGTTTTGAGAATGAAAATCCCGGATTTTCCCGCAGTTAATGATTTTGCCATATCAGTCAGCAATATCTCGGCAAATATCTCTCTTGTTAAAAACGGATTAGATAATGAAACAGGCGACGAAGGGAGTTTCGGATTTATCGAAAAAAACGGATTAAGTTTTAAAATGAAGCAATTAACCAAGGGAAGCAAAATATTGGCTTACGAGATAAAAGAAGAAATTATAGATTTTGATTATCTGTTCGGCGAAAAAAATCCTTTTATAAAAGATTTGCGCTTAATTGGAATCAACGTATATGACGAAGCGGGAAATAACTGCACTTCTACCGGGTATAGCGGTTCGGGATATGGTGCTGACGATAATATTCTCATTTTAAGAGACCGCCCGGAGGGAAAAATAACAAAAGTTTCATTCGACACGGATTTACCGATTGTCCGCGTATGGACTTACGATGACGGAATAGAATACGTCAAAGACGACAACGGCGTTTATTATCTTCTATATAATGATGAAAATAAAATAATTTATTCCGACGTCGAGATTCCCATACCTGCCGACGGAGACGAAATAATTTTTGAAGATGGATTGGTTATTTACGACCATAACGGATTGACTTGTACGCTCGAATCCGTTTTGCGTGAAAATAATGAAATTAATATTATAACATACACAGAATATATAGGCGAAGGCAATGAATATATCTGGGAGTATGGAATTGATATAGGCTGGATTTCAGATTGGCCGTACAGTGGAGTCAGTGGCTCAGGAAGAAATAATTTTAAAATCGAAGGCACGGAAGAATCAATCAAATTGATAATGTCAAGCATAAATTACAGAATAGCCGGTACCGGCAACTGGGAAATAGATTTTAATTAATAATTATAAATCAACGGGCGTATAAAAAATTTATACGCCCGTTTTGTTTTTTAATTGACAAACGTAAAATTAAATGGTATAATGGATTTATAAGATATAAAATATAAGGATTATTATAATTTATGAAAAGAGCAAGAATTTACTATTTTTTCGCGTTTTTGCTTTCTATTTTTTTTATTATGACTTTGTATCACAGAATAACTATCGTATTTTTCGCGGCTGTCATAGTTTTGCCGCTGTTTTCTTATTTGTTGATGATTTTAAATTACGCTTTTGTAAAATTTGAAGTTTCCGTCGATAAAAAAATCTATGATAAAAGAGAGCAGTCTTATACTTTGATCAGGATTTCAAACGAAGGGATACTCCCTACCCCGTTTATTAAAATCAAAATAATTCAAATAGACGATAACGGAAAAAGCGCGGACGAACATATCTATGCTTTAAGCCTTCCCCCTATGAAATCCGTAGATTTTAAAAGCAATATAACTATGAAACGCAGGGGGATTTATGAAGTAGGCATAAAAGAAATAGAGCTGTATGATATGTTTGGATTATTTAAGTTTAAACGCTCTGTTAATATAATAGAAGAAATTTTGGTTTTACCTAAAAGAATTTTACTGTACAGCAACGTAGGCAGAAATATAACATCTGAGGACGGAGAGGAAAAAAACAAACGTAAAATCGGAGAGGACAGAACGATTATATCGCATATCAGGGATTATATCGAAGGGGATAACATAAATTCCGTACACTGGAAACTTTCGTCGAAAAAAGAAGACTTGATCGTTAAAGTTTATGACCACCCGAATGATAATAATATAATGATAATCGCGGATATGCAGGCTCACGAATTCGAGGATTCGGATTTATGGGAGGACAGCGGCGACGCTGTTGTCGAGGCTTCGCTGGCTATTGCGCTAAAATGCGTATATGAGGGCAAAAGCTGCGTTTTATACTGGTACGATACGCTCCAGAGCTGTATTGTCTGGTATGATATAACAACAATCAATGAATTTAACACGGCGTTTAATCATTTGGCTGTTTCGCAGGTTTCTTTTGATAATATAACCGCCGAAACAATTTTAAAAAATCAGGAAATATGCGATACTCACAGTAAAATTATTTATGTTATAAATCAGGGATTAGATATAAACACGGCAGATATTTTATCTTCGCTGGCCGCGGTCGACGACTGTGAGATTAACTGCCTGTGCATAGATTTAAAAAACCAGAAAGAAACTTCCGAATTTGTAAACGAATTATGTCTCGCCAACGTAAACGCCGTCAAATTTTCCAATACTAATAATACTAACAGTGAAATATATGAACCCAATAATATAATCGGAGCCAGCGGAATCGAAGGATTTTTGAATGATTTTATACAATAAAATATATTTTAAATTTACAACTAATTAAATAATTGATTTAATATAAAAAATTATAATATTAATTTAAAGATATAAAGCGGAGATTACAAAAAAATTATGGATAATTTCGATAATATTAATAATATCAATTACCCGGATAACGCAAAAAAAAATATCCCCGAAAAAAATCCGGCTATTCTTAAATCTTCTGTTAAAACTATATATCTCGACACAAGCGAAAATATGAACCGGATGAATTCATTTTTGGGAATAGTATTTTTATTTTTGTGTATTTTTGCGATTTGCATAGGCTTGATTTTATGCGTATCGGATTCATTTAAGCTTGACACCAATATGTTTAACATAGTTTTGACTCTTTTTATTTCGATATTGTTTTTTACGCTGATATATTTTCTCCCCTCAAGAATTTTTATTTTACTGGCTTTTTTTCTTGGCTCAGGATGCGCCGCTCTTTATGCTTTTTTTAATTTTAATTACATAATAGAAGCCGCTTATTATACTTTGAATTTCGGTCTAAACAGAATTAATCAGGAAGGGTATATTACCGGAATCAGAATTGATTATGACCTTGCCAAAACTGTAAACGAGACGACTGCGGGATATATTAACAGTACGGCTTTGTTATTTGCTGTTTTGCTTGCGGCAATTTTTTCATATATTGTATATTCCAAAAAAAATGTCGTATATTCGCTGCTTATTTCGGTCGGTATTGTTTTTCCCGGATTTTTCTACGGATTGATTCCGGAATATTTTTCGTTTTCGTTAGTTGCGGCATTCTGGGTATCGCAATTTGCCATAAATATGTTTGAATCAAACCACATGGTTTATGTGATAGGCAAAGAAAATTCCGTTCCTGATAAAAAGCTTGAAAAATATAAATTAAAAATGTTCAAAAAGCAATACAAAAATAATATTAAATCAATAAAATCCGAAATAGTGAATATCGTAAAATCCCCGAACAGAAACGAAAATTCTATCAGGCTTGACAGATTGCTGCGGCGGCTTGATTCGATTTCTAAAAATAACCGGCTATTTTTATTATTTTATGGATTAAACGATACGAAACATAAAAAACAATCAAATCAACAAATTCAGGATCAATCTCAGAATAAAAAAAACAAAAACAAAAATAAAAATATTGAAAAACCCGAAAAAATACAGCAGAGTAAATATTTAAAAACCAAAGAAAAATTTATAAATCCAATAAAAATCGAAAAACAAAGATTGCGCGACGAATCAAAAGAAAGAAAAGCGGCTTTAAAATCAGCCCGCAAAACAGAAAAAAAAGAATTTGCGCAAAAATCTTTTTCAGAACGGCTTAAAATAAAATTCAGCAATAATTTTAGAGCCAAGAAAAAATATTCGATAAAAAGCGGTTATGCCGGAATATTCGCGTTTGTGCTTGCATTTTTCGCAGTTACGGCAGTTCAGCCGTTTATTTCACCGAAAGCAAGATTTAATTTATCTATGCCGGAAAAAATAATGGAATTTCTGACTACTACTATAGAATATACTCTTGTCGGTTCAGATTCGAGCGTTTACGGCGGATACAGCGGCGGAATGGGCGGAGGTTTTTTATACAGCCCCGGCGGCGCGAAATTCAAAGACAAGCCTATTTTGAAAATAACGTCCCCCACAGGGAATAATTATCTGAATCTAAAAAGCGGAGTTATATACTTAAAAGGACGTACAAGCACTATTTATACGGGCAATATGTGGCTTGAAGCCGATAAAAAACAATTAGAAGAATATAACGAACTTGTCAGTTCTTCTGTTTTGCCGAAATTTAATTATATATCTGAAAGAACGTTTTTTAAAACATTCGTCCAGAATATGCAGGATATTTTTAATGCGTCTTATCAGCGAAGGGGCGCGGAATTAAAAGGACTCGATAAAATACAAATCGAACATCTTGTGTCCGGCGGCAGACGTTCGTTTTTACCGTATTTTTACGAAAACTACGACGGAGGCTCGTTTAAATTCAAGCCAAATACTGATTTGAGCGTTGAGATAACTAATTCTTTATTTAAGTATCCCGTTTATACTACTGAGTTTTATTCCGTCGATAATATTTTAAACAGGGCAGGTTCGGTTTCGATAGATGATTTAAAAGAATATCTTGATTATTATTATTCTCGGATGGATATTTCGTCCGATATTAAGGATATTGTATCGTTATTAGACCCAAATGCGTTAAAATCAATTATGCCTGATATGCGTTTTATATCAAGAAGAGAATTTACTTCTATGTCCAATAAAAATTTCGATAAAATGATAGAAGAAGGGAAATTTTACGAATATTCCGCACCATACGGGGAATTTACCGACGCGACAGAATATCCCGAATATCACGGATGGGCTTATATTCCCGATAAATACGCTGAAATTACGGATATTATCAAAGTGCGTTATAATATTTATAATATTATATATAATTCCAGTGCATATATAAACAACACAGGAAGTACAGACGAATCAGGAAGTTATATTATAAACTCATCAGGAAGCTTTATGAGTCTTGATTTCGTGGATTCAGAAGTTTTATATAATAAATTCGTGCGTGAGCATTATTTAAATTTGCCTGAAAATTTCCGTCAGGAAGTTATAGATTTGGCTGAAGATATAACAAAAGGGCTTAGTTCTGATTACGAAAAAGCCCTTGCGATAGAAAAATATCTGGCGCAAAATTATACTTATACACTGCATCCAAACGACCCGCCGGATTCTTCAAGACAGGATTTTGTGTATAATTTTATAATCAGAACAAAAGAAGGCTATTGCACGGCTTACGCTTCGTCAATGGTAACAATGCTCAGGTCTCTTGGCATACCCGCAAGATACGCCGAAGGTTATCTTGTTGACACGTCAAAAAAACAAAGGGACGAAAACGGCAAAGAATATATTATAATATATGATTACAACGGACACGCATGGCCCGAAGTTTATCTGAGAGGCATAGGGTGGATCCCGTTTGAGCCTACGGTTTCATATAACGACGACGAAGAAACAGAAGCTGCTCCGTATATCTATAATCCGCCGGTGCGCCTGCCGGATTGGGACGGTTCTATGATCCCGACTTCGCCGCTTGATGAAGACGACGACGATGAAATTGGAACGACTGCCCAAAGTTCGGATTTGCCGGTAACGTTTTATATTGCTGTAATAATATTATTATCATGCGCTCTGATATATATATTAAACCGTATAATAGTTTCAAGAAGGTTTAAAATTTTCAAATCCGCGAATACTAATACGGCGGTAATTAAAATGCTCGCTTATATTTTAGTTTTTTTGAAACATTGCGGATTTGTTATTCATAACGAAGAAGGATTAAAAGCGTTTGCAAAAAGGGTTTCGCCTAATTTCGCCACGATAAATCCGGAGGGATGGGATCAGATTGCGGAAATAATGCAAAAATCGCGCTACAGCACGCATGAAATAACAGAAAACGAAAGAATTGACGTTTTTGAATTTATAGAAACCCTCAGAAAAGAATGCCTGAAAAAGCTAAAATTTAATTTAAAATTCAAATTACAGTTCGTATATTTTATTTTATAATAAAATTTTAATAAAATATAAAAATCCTATTGACATTTATTAATTAATGTGTTAAAATATAAATCGTAAATAAATATGCTTTCACAAAATATATATAATTGGGGAAGCAAAAAAATTTAAAAAGGAGTTAAATTTATGAAAAAAATCTTAGCAATTTTACTCGCGGTATTTTTATTGGCAATGCCAGTTCTCGCAGGATGGGAAGAAGACGCAAACATCGGAAACGTTAAATACACCATAGGCAAAGCTCCAAGCGCACCGGTCCTCGGTCAGTTCGACACAAGCAAATATACAAAAATAGAACCGGCGGCAGGCGATATGTCTTATGCATGGAACGATTCGCTCGATGATGGTTTGGCATGGGCGCAGGGTCATTCTTTTGACGCTTATGTTTCTTATGACGCCAGCAATCTTTATGTATTATTAAGAACCGATTCTAAATATTATTTCAATGAGAGCGAAGACGGCGACGGAAATGCATGGCAGTTCTCCGGAATACAGGTAAGCGTAGCTGGTCAAAATGACGAAGGCGGCGACAGACTTGAGTATGGTATCTGGAGAAAAAGCGACGACGGCGGTTTAGGCGGAGTTGTATGGGCTCAGCATCCGGACGCAAAAGCTGAATTCGAACCGGTAGGCGGCTCAAATTACACCGTAGCTTTGGTTGGCAGCGATTTATGGTATGAAACTATTATTCCGGTAAATACTTTCCTTAACGCAGATTCAGTAGCTGAAGGCGGAGTAATTGCTTGGAACTTGGTTATGGTTCAGTGTAACCCGGCAGACGAAGGCTATATTCATACGCAGATAGCTTCCGGTTGTACAGGAAACGGCAAAACCGCTGAAAACCTCGCAAGACTTACTCTCGGCGCAGAAATAGCTCCTCCGGTAGTTGAAGCTCCTCCGGAAGAAGTTCCGGAAGTTGCCGCTCCTGAAGAAGCAGCACCAGCTCCCGCACCGGCAGCACCGGCTCCCGCTGCTCCGACAGGCGACGCTGGAATTATAACACTCGCAGTAGTTATGATGATTGCCGCTGCAGGCGTTGTTGTTCTCAGAAGAAAAGCTGTTAAATAATTTAAACAAAAATATTTGTGAAAATATCCTGCCGGATTAAATTTGGCAGGATATTTTTTTGTGTATATAACAAAAATTTTTTTGCATATTTTTTTGAAAATTCTATTGATTTTTTTTTTTAGGTATGTTATAATAAAATTAAACTTAAAATAACGCGGCGTATATTACCGCGTAAAATTTAAAAATTTAAAAAGGAGTTTAAATTTATGAAAAAATTCTTGGCAAGTATTCTCGTTTTAGTACTTATCGCAATTCCGGTAATAGTATCAGCTGACGTTGACTTGGAAAACGAAGACATTCAAATCAGCATGGGCAAAGCTGCTGCCGCTCCGGTTATAGACGGAAAATTAGACGTTGACTATTACGAAAAAATCACTATCAATGCAGGCGACTTATATTATTACGGCGATATGGACGATTTCTTGGTCGGACCAAACGGAGCAGGCCTTGGCGTAGATTTTTATATGGCTTATGACGCCAATAATATCTATGTATTCCTCGGCGGTGACGCCAGCAAATATTATTACTGCGACCATGACGGAGACGACACGGGCAATATCTGGAACCAGTCATGTATTCAGATTTCTTTGGCTACGGCCGACGCTGACGGCGGCGACAGACTTGAAATAGGTCTCGCGAGAAATCATGAGACAGGCGAATTGCTTTCAAATATCTGGGCGCAGGGTTCTGACTCAAACGGAAAAGACGATTACGAAATGGTATTCGGCCAGAATTGCGCTATATCTCTTGAAGGCGGCAGAATTAATTATGAAGTGTCTATTCCGTGGACTACGTTCCTTCCCGCTGCTCCCAGCGCAGGCGATAAAATAGGGCTCAACTGGATGTTCGGCTGGTCTGACGACGGTTCAAGATTCGGCGTTGAATATTCCGCAGGATGTAATACAAGCAAAGACGCTTCCCTGTTCTCAACAGTTACTTTGGGAAGCAACGTTCTTGAACCTGCTCCCGTAGTAGTTGAAGAAGAACCTCCCGCAGACGAACCGGTTGCCGCTCCTGAAGAAGCAGCACCAGCTCCCGCACCGGCACCAGCTCCCGCTGCTCCGACAGGCGACGCTGGAATTATAATGCTCGCAGCAGTTATGATAATTGCCGCTGCAGGCGTTGTTGTGCTTAAAAGAAAAGCTGTTAAATAATTTAAACTAAATATAATTAAAATAACCTTGCCAAAAATAATCCGGCAGGGTTATTTTTTTATATATTATATTTTACATAAAAAAATATAATAAGGTTATATTAATAAACAAATAAATAAATTGCTAACAAGGACGTGGTTTAAATAAACAGAAAAACGGATTTGATTAAATTAAACAGACCTGTATATATACTTTCAGCTGCTTCTGTCGGCTCAGTCAAGGAAAAAGAAGGTCCCCTTGGAGAATATTTTGATATAACCGATACTAATATAAAATTCGGCGCAAAAACTTTTGAAGCCGGCGAAAGCGAAATGCAGAGACTGGCATTAAATACGGCTTTAAAAAAATCAAAAATGCACCATAAAGAACTGGAAGCGATACTCGCGGGGGATTTATTAAATCAATGCATAAGCTCAACATACGGCCTTATTGAATTTGATATTCCTTTTATAGGGCTTTTCGGGGCATGTTCAACAATGGCAGAAAGTTTAGCTCTGGGAAGTATATTGATCGACAGCGGGCATTTTACTAAAGTCGGAGCAGTTACTTCTTCTCATTTTTGTTCGGCTGAACGGCAATTCAGATTCCCTTTGGAATACGGGGGGCAAAGATCCCCCACTTCACAATGGACTGTTACAGGTTCTGGAGCCGTTATATTAAGCGAAACGGATTCGCCGGATTTCAAAAAGCCTAAAATAACAGAAGTAATGTTCGGGAAAATGGTCGACAAAGGCATAGACGATATAACGAATATGGGTGCGGCGATGGCTCCGGCAGCGGCTGATACTATACTAAAATATTTTCGTGAAACCGGCGCAAATCCGGGCGATTTTGATATAATCGCAACCGGGGATCTGGGATTTGAGGGAAAACGCATAACAGAGAATTTGCTTTTATCCGAAGGCTGTGATATACGCGAAAAATATAACGATTGCGGGCTTATGATATATGACTGCGAAAAACAGGATATGCACGCCGGAGGATCAGGCTGCGGTTGTTCGGCGAGTGTTTTATGCGGATATTTCATGAAAAAATTCGATATAGACGAATATAAAAATATATTGTTGATTTGCACAGGCGCATTGATGAGTCCCGGAAGCGTCATGCAGGGCAATTCAATTCCGGGAATTGCGCATTTGGTACGGATAGAGAAAAGTTAAAAACACCCGACGCCTGCTGGCGGCACCCTCTTTAAATTAAAGAGGGTAAGAAATAAAATTTTAAAGAGGTTATTATGAATATATTTTTACAATATTTAAAAGTTTTTATATGCGGCGGGATTTTATGTGTAATCGCGCAGATTATAATAGATAAAACAAAACTTACCCCCGCGAGAATACTCGTCGGGTATGTCGTTGCCGGGGTTATTTTAACAGGTTTTGGATTATATGAGCCATTTGTAGATTTTGCCGGAAGCGGCGCGACTGTTCCACTAAGCGGTTTTGGATATGCTCTTGCCAAAGGAGTGCAGAAAGCTGTAGTTGAAAAAGGGTTATTAGGTATATTAATAGGAGGATTATCCGCGACTGCCGCAGGTATAGCGGCGGTGATTTTATTTGGGAGTTCGTTTGCGGTTATATTCAACAGCAAAGAAAAATAGGAAATAAATACAGTCAAATAAGTTTGAAACCCCACCACCGCTGCGGCGGTCCCACTCCCATATAGGGGAGACAAAGAAAATAAAACGCAGGGGCTGAAAATTTTCAGCCCCTGTAAAAAATTTATTAAAATTTATTTATAAATATTTATGTTTATATCGCCGATTATTTCACCGTCGTTAATAATTTGGGTGTGCGCCTCAACCCGGCCGTTTACTGTAAAAGTAACATTTTTCGCGATTTTAAGCGTTGTGTTTATATTAAACCAAAGCGTTTTATTTTCGGGTAACGTATAATCTTCGTCTATCACTAACGTGTAACCTTGACTTGCTGCTAATGATATGCTGGTATATGGCAAGTCGCCGTTTAATATCCGTTTTATTTCACTTACAGTTATTTCATGGCAGTAATACGATATTTCACCGCTGTATCCCGTGTATTTTCCTAATCCGGCGTTATTTAAAATTCCAAACTTTGAAGGTTCTTTAAAAACAAGCAATCTGCCGTACACGTTAATAACTCCGTCATTTACAATATCGCCTTTGCAAAAGAAATTTAACGTATTTATATTTAAAACGCCGCCGGGCATTATATAAATTTCCTGATCCGTATAAATATTCGCGTCTGTTTTAACGTCAACAATACCGTTGATATATATCGTTTTAATTTTATTTTGCAACGCGTCGGCAAATTCATCGCAGTTTTTTACCTCGGCTGAACCGTCAAAGCTATAATTATAATCCAAATCTTTATTATTCAATAAAAGATATTCTATATTGCTGTTTCTTCCCCATTGATATACTTTGCCGTTTTGCCCCAGACCAATCATGTTGTCATAACTAATCGAAACTTTTTCCATTGGAGGCAGATTTGACGGAATATCTATAATTGACGGCGAACCCGGGATATAATCATATTCGCCCCAAATGTATAATTTGCCATTATCGTCTATAGCGGCAACATTCATCATTCCGCCGCAGATTGATTTGATATTTTTTATATCAGGCTGTTTTTTGTATTTATAATTTAAATTGCTGCGCGGAACTTCTCCATATATATTGCCGTCTTTGCCGAGAACTATCGTATCATAAGGCAAAACTGCCGCCATTTTAGTTTTTACGTTTTTAAATAAATCGTCGTTATAAATACTGTTTCTGTTTAGTCCCCATTTATAAACATTTCCGTCAGCGTCTATTACAGTTGTGGCATATACATTGCATTGAACCGAAACTATCGGAGGCAAATCAACAGGCACGTGTTCCTGCCCGCCCATATTTGACGTTCCCCATTTATACACTTTACCGTCGGAAGATACCGCCGCCGTATGATAACCGTTTGCGTCTACATCAATAAAAATCCCGTCAATACCTAAAAAATCCATTGCTTCTTTTTCGTTTGTTCCCCAACCGTATAATTTGCCGTCCTCGCCTAATGCTATAACGCAGTAAGAACCTATACCGATTTTTTTTATAGGCGGCAGATTTTCAGGAATATCGAGCTGCCCAAAAATATTGCTGCCCCACATATATACTTTTCCGTCAGCGTCTATCGCGCCATAAACCATAGAATTTGAATATATATCGACTATTGGTTCTTTTAATCCGTCTAATTCAATTTCCTCAAAATATCCCCCGCCGTTCATTCCCGTATTCGAACCCGGGGTAAATTTCTGAAAATTAAGATTTGGAAGTATATTCATAAGCCCTATAATTAAAACTATCGCGGCAACTGCCGGAATTAATTTTAATATATTTAATTTATTATTTTTTGTTTTTTGATTTTTTTCAAGTTTTAGCGTCCCGTCAATTAAATTCACAAGCGTTTCGTCACTTATATTATCTATAAAATATTCGTTTTTCATAAATTTACTCCTCCTTTTATTAAAAAGCTTTTAATTTTGCGTTTTAACCTGTTTACCCGGACATCGGCTGCGTTTCGCGTAATTTTTAATAATTTCGCGGTTTCTTCCGATGAATAATAGAGTATATATCTCATAGTAAATAAATCGCGTTCCTTTTGTTTTAATTTTTTTAGTATGTTTTCAACAAGCATTTTAAATTCTATCGTATCTTCAAATTCAAAAGGTTCGGTTATAAAATCAATTTTCTCGCTGCCGATTAATTCTCCGGGCTTACGCATATTGCTCCTGCAATAACTCAATGCTGTAGAACGCGCGATTACCGCGACAAAAGCGGCCATACTTCCGCGTACTTCGTTATATTGCTGCAATTTTTCCATTAATTCTAAATATACAGTGTTAACGCAATCGTCAATATCATTGACTTGATTTGCGGAATTTAAAATCCTCGTAACGATTATGCGTATCTGAGTATTATATTTGTTATAAAAATTATTATTGACTTCAAATATATCGTTCATATTTTCCGCACCCGTTAATTTTACGTTAATATAATCTATATAAATCCGCACCTTTCTTTTATTTTTATGATTAATGATTATTTTTGATGCGTCTATATATACATACGTTTTCAAAATTAAAAATCTTACATAAATTTATAGAAATTTTTTATTTTTTATAAAAAAACACTTGACAAAACCAGTTTACTGTGGTAGACTATATACGCAGTCTACTCGTGTAGACAATAAATTTATAAAATAAATATTTAAACCTTTGAAAGAATGTGATAATCATGGAAATAAAATTGTTTAACTCAGAATTAAAAATATTAAATATCCTGTGGAAAAATGGCGACACTACCGCAAAACAAATTGTAAAAATATTAAATAAAGAAGTCGGCTGGAATAAATCTACTACATATACGATAATAAAACGATGCATTGATAAAAATATTATCGAGAATAAAGGCGGCGATTTTATATGCCACGCTTTAATCACAAAAGAAGAAGCTCAAAAATATGAAACTGCGGAACTAATTAATAATATGTACGACGGTTCCGCCGACAGGTTGGTTGCGTCTTTGCTTGACAACGGTTCGCTTAGTTTGGAAGAGATAGAAAAGCTTAAAAAATTGATAAATTCAAAAGTGAAATAAAACAAACATGTTATATTATATTTTAAAATGCAAAAGGCGGGTATAAAACCCGCCTTTATAATTTATTTTACATTCACAAATAATTTGTCCTGCGCGTCGATATAATTTTCGAATACCCCGTCGATTTTTTTATATGTGCCGTTTGAGCATAATTCACGCGATTTTACGTTATCTTTAAAATATAAATCAAATATTTTTTCAAGTTCGGCTTTTATTTTTTCGTCGAATACCGGGGCGGCAATCTCAAGCCGCCTTGTCGTGTTCCGCGTCATCAAATCCGCAGAGCTTATATAAACTTTATCTTTTCCGAAAATAAATATCCGCGAATGCTCTAAAAAACGCCCAACTATGCTTACAACCCTTATATTTTCGGTTTTATCTTTGATTCCGGGCAATAAACAGCATATCCCCCGTATCAATAAATCAACTTTGACGCCGTTCTGTGATGCTTTTACCAATTCCTCGATTATAGCTTTATCTGTCAGCGAATTCATTTTTAATTTTATATATCCACTCTTCCCTGCCCTGACGTTTTCGATTTCTTCGTTTATAAATTTTATTATTTCGCTTTTAAATTGCAGGGGCGCAACAAGCAAACATGAATAATCGTCTGTTGGGTCTGATGTCGTTATAGAATTAAAAAATTTTAAAGCGTCTTTGCCGATATTTGTATCAGACGTAATAATTCCTACGTCCGTGTATAATTTCGCGGTTTTTTCGTTATAATTTCCCGTGCCTAAATGCGTTATATATTTTATATCGTTTCCGGATTTTTTTGTGATAAGCGTGATTTTCGAATGTATCTTATAGCCGTCTATCCCGTATATAACATTACAGCCTGCTTCTTCTAATCTTTTTGACCAGTTTATATTATTTTCTTCGTCAAAACGCGCCTGAAGCTCGACGACTGCCGTGACGTCTTTCCCCATTTCGGCAAGACTGCATAAATAATTTATTATCTGGGAATTTTCACTTAGCCTGTATAGCGTTATTTTTACGCCTACAGTATCGGGATCATATACGGCTTCTTCTAATAGTTTAAGATATGATTTTATAGTATGCCTTGGAAAATGCAAAAATATATCTTCCCTGCCCGTTTCGATTGTTTTAATAACAGAAGAAATTGCGTTTATTTTATCCGGTGAAACCGGATTTATCGCTGGATACAGCATATCATCGGCTAAAAGTTCATTTAATTCGCCTGTTTTTTCTATTTTTTCTTTGATTTCAAAAATAAAATTCTGGTCTAACGGAGCATTTGAAATAAAAACCTGATCCTCGCGGATATTCAATTTCGGGCATAAATATTTTTTCAAAGCGTTTATTCTGTTTTTATACGCGTTATTTAATTCAAGCCTGACAGGCGCGAGTTTGCCTCTTTTTTTTAAAATATCGTTCATGTATGTCCGGTAGTCTATATTTGAATTATAGCTCTCATAATCCGAAAAAGAATCTTCAACGGTTATATCGGCATTTCTCGTTATTCTTATTAAAAATTTAGATAAGACTTTATGCTTTTTAAATAATTCTTTTGCGTATTTATATATAACATCTTCTGATAAAATATATTTATATTCTTTATCTTTTGCCGGGATTTTAATTATCCTGTCTATATTTTTATTCTGGGATATAATCCCGTAAGAATTTTTATTTTCATGAATTAATTCAAGAATTATATATATCTGTTTATTGAAAAGATGCGGGAAAGGATGTTTTGAATCTATTATCTGAGGTGATAAAAGCGGCATTATTTCACGCCTGAAATAATTTTTAAGCCATTTTCTTTCGTTTTCTTTGAGTCCGTCGAATTTGCAGTATTTTATATTTTTTTCATCAAGTAAAGCCGCGGCGTTCCAGAACATTTTATCAGCTTCGACATATAATTCTTTTGTCGCGCGAAAAATTTCTCTAAGCTGCTTATCGGGGCTCCAGCCGGTTTTATTATCGTTTAATCCATCGTCTTTAAGCAAAGATTTTTCGTATAAACTGCCTACCCTGATCATATAAAATTCGTCTAAATTAGAATGAAATATCGAAATAAACTTAAATCTTTCAAGAAGCGGCACAGATTTGTCCGCAGATTCTTCCAGAACTCTTTTATTAAAATTCAAAAAAGATAATTCCCTGTTTGCAAAATAATTTTTATATTCTCCGTCTTTCATACTTTTACTTCCCTATAGTTTTAAATATTATATAATAAAATAATCGTCTTCCGCCCACCGTATTGGGTTATTGTCTATATAATTCCATCTGATTTGATATTCGGCTTCGTCACGAATTATACGGTCGTGACAACCACGTTGAAACAATACAAAACCGCAATCTTTATGTATAAACCGTTTCAATGTAGAAATAAACGACGGTATAACCGCATTTGTAGGGGACGGCGTCCTCGACGACCGTTACATTTTATATTCGTCTCGGTTTCCCTATCGATTAATACAGCCAATAATATATGAATATGATTTGGCATGACGACATAATTCTGAATCGATATGTGTTCGTAATGATCATCTATTGCGCAAATACGTTTTTCTGCAATTATACCGTATTCGGATAACTCTACGAACGGGACGTCGAGGACGCCGTCCCCTACGACAACCGTACCCAGCATCTCATGTCCGTCCTCAACACACATCGTTAGAAAATAATATCCTGCGTTTGAATAATCATACCCTTTTAGGCGAATGCTTTTTCTGGCTGGTAATTCTTTCATACATTCACCACCTAAAATATTTGTCGATATATATATTATAATATAATTTTTATATTTTTCAAGTAAAATTTACGTAAAATTAATGTTTATTTATCGGTTAGTTACCAGATACTACCTTTTTTCTATCTTTTTGTCGTTTTTTCGCACCTTTATTAAACCCAAATATCATCGACGCTATAAGCGGTATCATCATTAAAAAATACGATAAAATCATAATATGAAAATGTGTATTTACAAGCGACGCTATTGTATCAATATAAGTATTGCCTATAATTAATCCGCCTAAATAGGCTACTGGTAAATATAAAAACGAAAAAAAATTTGATAATAATGCTATTATAAAATGTATTGCGATAGTTAATAAAATACTTATTAATAATTCAAACTTTTTATAATTTTCGTGACTACTTGCTCTCTTGTAACCTAATTGATAAAATATAATGTATAAAGTAATAATCATTGATAATATCATGATTATTGTCAAAAACAAAGTCCGTATATATTCATCCATTGTTATTGCATTTACTATATAACTTAAAATTGACATTACAAGTGCCAGTAAAGACGCTCCGAATAAATAAACTATGTATAACAAAGCATTTTTCAAATATGTCATTATTTTTTCTCCTGTCGTTTATTTCTTATTTTGCCCGGCATATAAACTCAAAATTTTAGAGCTGTATAAATGCGCGTTCCGGTAATCTTCTACTTTTACATAATACATCTCAAAAAGTTTATACAAATCTTTTTTATACGGATGATTATCTAAATCTTCCAAAAATATTTCGACGTCGCGCAAATATCCCAGCGCATTTTCCGGGTCGTTTTTTTGCAGACATCTGTGCGCCGCCATTATTTTAAACCTGCAAACCCCGTTTTCGTCAAATGTTTTATATATAAAATTATCTGAATTAATATTATTAATATTCACTATTTTTGACGGCTTATATTCTTCACCGTTTTCTGTCAGTACAGGCTGGCATAAAAATCTATATAATTCCGCCTGACGTTTTATTTGCTTTCCCTGAGTAAATTCACTTAAATTATTAACGCAGTTTTCGGCTTTTTTACAATAATCCATACATTTGTTTTTTTCGCCGCCTATAAAAAATTCAGAAGCCGCTTCCAGACATGCAAACCCTAAAAGCATTGCGTTTTCTTTCTGATATTTGTTATCTTTAATATTGCTGATGATTTCAGGATTATTTTCGCATATTTCTATAT
Source organism: Oscillospiraceae bacterium (assembly GCA_009783265.1). Taxonomy (GTDB): domain Bacteria; phylum Bacillota; class Clostridia; order Oscillospirales; family WRJC01; genus WRJC01. The sequence goes on along the minus strand of WRHM01000002.1, from coordinate 44,441 downwards.
ATTTTAAATAATCGCCCTCAAAATATATTTGTTTGGCTTTTGAGCTTATCGTCTCCACATCGTCAAATTCGTAATTTTTATTAAAATCGTCGTCGTGTTCGCCCACCATTAAAAAAGATAACGGCACTTCAAGATGATCAGCTATATATTGCAGCGTTTTTATAGACGGCGTGGCGACGTCGTTTTCAATTTGGCTCAGCATATTTCGGGTTATAAAATCCCCGACAAGCTCCTGCTGGGTTATTTTTCTATCTATTCTTATCTGGCGGATTTTTTTCCCCAGACTCAATTCTTTTATTTTATTTGTGTTTTCCATAAATTTATCAATCACCTATAAAAAAATTAAAAATAATTAAAGTAAATATAATTTACTTTAATTATATAATATATTATATAAAAAGTCAAGAGGATTTTAAAAATTTTTATTATTTCACGCAATATATTTCAAGATAGCGTTCCATTTTATCTTTTTGCAGTTTATCAAGCAATATTTTTCCGTCGATTTCACGGTTATACATAAAATCAATTATTTCCCTGACGTTTACAATAGAATGCACGGTTATTCCGAATTCTTCTTTTATTTCCTGTGGCGCGGTTTTGCCGTTATAACCTATTTCCATACGGTCAGCCAATATAAATATATCTTTTATTATCACGTCGGCATAATTTTTTATCAGCGGCAGAGTTTCTCTTATTTGCGTTCCCGCAGTAACAACATCTTCGATTATGATAAGTTTGTCGCCGTTTTTAATAGACGCCCCTACAAACATTCCGCCTTCGCCATGATCTTTTATTTCTTTCCTGTTAAAACAATATTCTTTGTTTATATTATATTTCCTGTATAATGCGCAAGCCGTAGAAATACACAACGGTATGCCTTTATAAGCCGGACCGAATAAAATATCAAAATCGTTTTTCACGCTTTCAGAATTCATAATACAGTCCGCGTAAAAATTCCCCAGAGTTTCAATATGCTCGCCGCTCCTGAAACTTCCGGCATTTATAAAATACGGCGAATGCCTGCCGCTCTTTGTCGTAAATTCCCCGAATTTTAACGCTCCGGTCCGTATTAAAAACAAAACCAAATCTTCTTTAAATTTAAGCATGATTTATTTTTCTCCTGATTTTTATTTTTTATTTATAAATAATTTTATATTAATATAATTACAGAACATAATATAAATTTAAAATTTTTATTATAATAAAATACTCTTCCGCTTGACAAATTATGATATATATATTAAAATATTATATAATAAATAATCTATAATTTATTTTAAGACAGGTGATAATTATTGCAGAAAATAATAATTCAACTATAAGCACAAAATCAAAACAAATAAATAATAATAATCAAAATAATAAGCAATTTAATAAAAGCAAAACAGAGAATCCAAATTCAAATAATAAAAATCAAATATATAATAATCTGATAATTACGATATGCGTCGTTTTGTTTATAACATGCGTAATTATGCTCGCCGGCAATCTGCCCAAAAAAGAAAATTTAAAACTTGCCGGTTTTTCATTTATGGAAAATAATAAATTCGGATTTATGAATAAAACCGGGAAAATATTGATCCCGGCATTATATGACGAGAGAATATATTCGTTTTCTGAAAAATTAGCCGTTGTATGCTCAGACGGAAAATACGGTTATGTGGATAAAACCGGGAAGCAAAAAATCAAAATAAATTTTGATTCGGCGCGTGCTTTTTCAGAAAATTTAGCCGTTGTATCTGTTGACGGATATTACGGATATATCAATAAAAAAGGCGATTTTGTAATTCCGGCAAAATTTGAGGATGCGTATAGTTTCAACGACGGTTTCGCGGCTGTAAAAATCGGCGGTTACTGGGGTTATATAAATAAAAAAGGCGTTATAAAAATAAACCCGCAGTATGATACAGTGTCAAACTTTTCGAATGGGTGCGCAGCTGTCGAAAAAAACGGTTTATGGGGTCTTATAAATAAAAAAGGCGATAATATTAACGAAATCGAGTATCAGGAAATAGACAAGTCATTCGGCGATTCTTTTATTTTAGCCAAAAAAGACGGAAATTACGGTTATATAAATAAAAAAGGTAAAATTATTATAGATTTTATTTATAAATACGCGGGAATTTTTTCAGAAAATTTAAGCAGAGTAAGCAAAAATAATTTATACGGATATATAGACAGAAAAGCAAATTTTATGATATACGCATTATATACCGAATGTTCCGATTTTTCAGAGGGGATGGCGTTCGCGCTTGAAGATATAGATAACAGCGATACTGATTTATATTGCGTTATAGATAAAAAAGGTTATCAGGTAATAGCCCCTCAGTTTACGGGTTACAGAAAATTTAAAGGCGGGGTCGCGGTGGTATCTGTCGGGGATAAATGGGGAGTTATAGATAAAAAAGGCAGATATATTATAAACCCTCAGTATTACGCAATATCTGATTTTGAATCGAATCTTGCGATTGTAAGAATGGGAAACAAAGTCGGGGTCATAAATAAAAAAGGCGATATTGTGATAGATATAAAATATGAAAATAACGATTCGCAAAATTATTACGGATTATCTATGGTTATGGAATAAAAAATAGATTTTTATTATTTAAAATACTCAGGGATAACAACATTTCGGGTCAATTTGATCCGCGAAATTAAGGGCATGAAAAAGGAGTTTTTATGAAACCAACGAAACCATATATATTTGCTCTTTTGTTTGTGTTGACTATGGCGTTTTCATTAACGGCTTGCTCAGGTAGTAACAACAATTTGGACAATTCGAGCGGCAACAATAACACTCCGAGCGAAAGTAAAACAGTAAGCTTCCTTTATTCAGCAAATGATTATATTGGCAAAGATTATCAGTCGATATCAGCTTCATTGACGGAAGCTGGATTTACCAAAGTCAGCGCGTTGCCTATTGAAGATTTAGATTTAATAGAATCTGATAAAGAGGGTAACATTGAATCGGTATCGATTAACGGTAACAATAATTTTTCAACACAAGATAGTTTTCCCACTGACAGCGAGGTCGTAATATCGTACCACTCTTTAAAAACGATTAGTGTTCCCCTCTCATCTATCGAGGCTAAAAGTATGGATATTGATTCGATTATGCAAATGTTTGCAAATGCTGACATTGAAAACATAATCATCAATGAAGAATACGATTTAGACCCTGATGATGCTGATTCCGAATTTATAAACGAAGTTTTTATTAACGGAAACTCGGTGTTTGAAAAAGGTGAAAAATACCCGATAAACGCAAATGTATCCATCGTTTGCCATCTCCCTTATGAAAAATATACAGTTCAGATGCATATCAATTTCATATCAAACCTCCTTTTTAGCAAGTATGGGGTTAAAATTCTTCTTGATGGAACGGAGCAGTATGCACTTGAACACGGAATAGACGCCGACCATACATATAGGCTAAAAGAAGGTACTTATACTTTCACTTTTTTGAGCGCAGAATCGTCATCAATAAAGAGCGAAACAACTATAGAGGTTTGTAGTGATATAGATGTATCATACAGGATTTCTTGTCATAGCGATAAAATAGTCGTAGAAACATTATACCTTGATTCTAAAAATACCTTGGCTGAAAATGAAGCAAAAATAATGTCTTCGAGAAGTAACTTTAGAGGCGAAAATTATAAAGATGTTATTGCTTCGCTGACAGAACAAGGTTTTACTAACATCATAGAAGTTCCTGTATACGATATTTACTTTGGAATAACAGCAGAGGGTTCAACTAAAGACGTTTCTATCGGCGGATCTATCGACTATACGCGAGGAAATGTATTCGCAAAAGATATTGAGATAATTGTTACATATTCCTTGTCCTATAAAGATGACCCTGCAAATGCATCTACTGAACCGCCGATTACAACAGAGCCACCAACAGAACCGCTTGCCATTACTGAAAAACCTACCGAACCACCAACTACAATGGAAGAATCCACAACAGCATTAACAGGTTATCATATTCAAGAATATGATAACGGCGATAAATATTCAGGAAATTTTGTAAATGGAGTACGCTCTGGTCAGGGAACATATGAATGGGCAAATGGTACTATATATGTTGGTGAATTTGTAAACGGAAACCCAAGCGGTAAAGGCGAATATATTTATCCTACCGAAGCAACGACTGCACCACCTAAAATAGTAACGCAGGAAATCGTTTATTGGGTGCCAAACGGTGAAGTATATCATTCAACAAATCGGTGTAATACATTATCAAGATCAAGAGATATACGTTCTGGTACTATTGCAGAATCGGGGAAATCCAGAAAGTGTAGTAGGTGCTATTAAAAAATCGCGGCGGTTATACCCCATGAATTTTATATAAAGATTTAATTAAAAAATTAATTCAACGCAAGTAAGTGACAGCCGAAATTGTTATCAATTACACAACAGAGAAAGTGGAAAATTTTAATGTCTATTGATTAACACTACCATTCCTCTCTGCCGCCCAAATCCTCATCAACAGTTTACCCTTGTCCAACAAGGCAAAACTCCCTCTGTCATGTTCTGCATTACGAAAACTCCCATTTTGCCACAGAAAAAAGCGTCGTTTAGAACGACGTTTTCCTCATGGTGCGGGTGGTGGGACTTGAACCCACACGGTGTTACCCAAAGGTGTTTGAGACCTCCTCGTCTGCCATTCCGACACACCCGCGTTTATATAGCAAAAAATATTATATCATAAAAAAAATAAAATTGCAACATTTTTTTGTATTTTTATTTATAAAAACAGATATTATTTTATGGGGGCGGCTGCGAGGGTCGCCCCTATGGATATAATAAATTATAATTATATTTTTGCAAACGCATTAAAATATTTAACGCCTAATTGATTTAACGCTTCTCTCGAAAAATGGATTATATCGCCGTTTCCCGTATCCTGATTATTCGAATGCAATTCCGAAGTTTCCACAAAAGCCGCATTTCCTATATCATTGCATACGTCTTTTATCGCCTGTATAACCGGTTCGGTTACCGCAAGATTTTCGTTTTTCCATTCATGTACAAAATCGCCGGCTATAAACGGCAAACCGGGATATTTATAAACATTGCGGACAGATTCCACAAGTTCTTTTAAATGATTATAATGCGTATCTCTCGGAGAACCTGCGTCAGTTTCGCCCTGATGCCATATAAACGCAACGAGTTTATTTTCCGGATTTAATTCCAGAGAAGCTTTTATCATTTCCATCATTTTTAAATATAAATCCTCAGTCATTCCCCACCGGTGATCAGCCCAACCGGTTCCGCCGACGGCTGAACGGATTATTAAAATTTTACGTCCTGTTTCAAGTTTTCCGCTTTTTATATATTCCCTTGCGAAACTCAAAGAAAAATCGTTGATTTTATTGCCGTCCCATATTCTTTCTTCAGCAATCGAAATTGTCAGGTCATTATTCATATATAAAATATTTTCGCTGGGAATATATTGATCTGTCACAAATCCGCCACCGCAGCCTTCTGCGTTTGATTGACCGCCCTGTATAATAATATCATACAAATCGTTTTTATAATTTTCCATAGATTTTTCTCCTTTTATTTATGTTTTATTATACTAACTGTTTTATTAAATTTTCTTTATCGCCGGGTAACATATCAATAACGGGAATTTCGATAAGAGTATAACATCCGGGAGATTGTTTAACAACGGCTCTGGCCGCTCCTACAAGTATTTGAGCTGTGACTGCAGGGCCGTTTATTTTATGAGAATATTCCAATAATTGATTATGGGTATTGCTTGAAACCCCTTTGCGCGTAATATTCACGCCATGCCCTACATCAAGCATTTCGTTTATATTATTTACTTGAATCACATGCGTTTCGTCGTGTGAAAAATATGGGTCGGCTTTAATTAATTGCGTTACTTTTTCAACAGACACTCCTGATTTTAATTGCACATACACCATACGTTTATGCACTCCCGCGCCCGCCGGAATCGTTATTGATAAAGCATTTTCCACTCCGTTTATTGCTTTTGCGGCGACAGAATGCCCCATGCTCATTCCCGGTCCGAAATTTGTGTAAGTAATTCCCTGCGGAGACATTGCCGTCATTAGAGCGCGTATAATAGAATCGCTGCCCGGGTCCCACCCTGCGGAAATTATGCTTTTCGCGCCGGATTTTTTCGCAACTTCGTCCAAACGGCATTTTACTTCCCAAATATTTGTATGTATATCATACGAATCAACCGTGCAGATCCCCATATTTAAGAGAGTTTCCGCTATATCAGGACAAGCGCGAGACGGCGCGCCGATTATAGCAATGTCTATATCGCTGTGCGCCTGAATATTTTTAAAATCTTTTTCGCGAATACTTTTTAAATCAGCGGGTATATCAACAAAATCCGACATTTCAGCTATGCAGACAAGTTCCATATCCGGCGCATTTTTTACCGCTTCATACGCGCATTTCCCAATATTCCCAAAACCTATTATTGCTACCTGTAACATTTAATTTTATTCCTTTCTTCGATTTATATATAATTTTATAATATATAATTACATATAATAAAACTAATTTATGTATAAAATATAAAAAATAAAAATTTATAATAAAATATTGTTTTTTATTACAATATATGATAGAATATATTATTATTATAGTTAAAAAAAGCAGAATATAAAAAGAAAGAGGTGCGGTAGGATTGGCGGATAAACTCACGCTTTTTGGGTTTAATAACCTTACGAAAACATTAAGTTTTAATATTTACGACGTTTGCTACGCAAAAAGTGAACGGGAACAGAAAGATTATATCGCTTATATAAACGAACAGTACAATTCAGAAAGACTTACTAATATATTATGCAAAGTCACTGAGATTATCGGCGCGAAAATCCTGAATATATCAAAACAGGATTACGAGCCGCAGGGAGCGTCTGTTAATATTCTTATAACCGAAGATGATTTATCCCCGCAGTTTATCGACGAATCATGCAACAGAGGGATTATTCCGTCTTTAGCGATCAGTCAGGACGTTCACGCGCATTTGGACAAAAGCCATGTAACCGTCCACACTTTTCCCGAATCTCACCCGGATAATTTAGTTTCGACGTTTCGCGTAGATATAGACGTTTCTACATGCGGGACAATATCGCCGCTTAACGCGCTCGATTTTTTGATAAGCAGTTTTGATTCAGATATTATGACGATAGACTACAGAGTAAGAGGTTTTACCCGCGACGTTGACGGCGTAAAATTATTTATCGACCACTATATACGCTCTATTCAGGATTATATCGCCGATAAAACCCTGACAAAATACGACGCGATTGACGTAAATGTCTATCAGTCAAATATATTTCACACGAAAATGCTCATAAAAGATATAGAACTGCAAAATTATTTATTCAACAAAGACGTTTACGAGCTTCCGCCTAAGCAAAGGCTTGAAATAACCGACGCTTTGCGCCGTGAAATGATAGAAATATTCAGCGGTATGAATATATATTAAAAACAAAATAATAATAAATTTTAAAATAATCAGGATAATAATTTATGAGTGGAAAAATTTTACTTGATACCGATATTGGCAGCGATATAGACGACGCTATTTGCCTTGCGTATTTATTGAGCCAGCCGGAATGCGAATTATTAGGCGTAACGACAGTATCAGGAGAATCTGAAAAAAGGGCGATGATGGCGAGCGTTATATGCACATCGGCAGGCAGATCTGATATACCGATATTTCCCGGCACAGAACTGCCGTTATTAACTCCGCAAAAACAACCCGTTGCTTATCAGGCCGTTAAAATGCCGGACTGGGAGCATAAAACCGATTTTCCCCCAAATGCGCATATTGAATTTATGCGCCGGACAATAAAAAAATATCCGGGTGAAGTTACTCTTTTAGGTATCGGCCCTATGACTAATATCGCGTTATTGTTCAGCGTTGACCCGGAAATACCGTTATTGTTAAAGCAACTTGTTATAATGTGCGGGATATTTACTTTTAAAACGCCGTTATATACATGCCTTACTGAATGGAACGCCTCCTGCGACCCTTACGCGACGGCTATAGTTTATAACGCGCCTGTAAAAACAATAAAATCCGTAGGGCTTGATGTGACAACCCATGTAACAATGGATAAAAAAGAATTCATAAAAAAAATTGAAGAAACCAAAAACGAAATATTTAAACCTGTTATTGATTTTTTAAGCGTGCGTAGTTTAGACGGTTTCATAACGTTTCATGACCCTCTTGCGGCGGCTGTTATATTTGACGAAGCAATATGCGGATTTGAAAGCGGGACAATAGAAACAGATATTGAAAGCAGCCGTTCAAAAGGTCTTTTGTATTTTGATAAATCGCTCGATAGTAAAAATAAAATAGCGATGTATGTTGACAGAAATAAATTTTTCGGGCACTTTTTTGAAATAATAAATAAATCTTAAAAATCATGAAAGAAGTAAAAATTTGAACTTAAATCAAAACAAAACGCCGATTTTCGAGGCGTTGAAAAAATACAGGAACAACAGAATCGTCAAGTTTGACGTGCCCGGTCACAAAGGCGGGCGCGGAAACAAAGAATTAACGGATTTTTTAGGCGAAACTTGCATGCAGATCGACGTAAATTCTATGAAAATGCTTGATTTTTTAGGACATCCCGAATCTGTTATAAAAGAAGCCGAAGAAATTGCCGCCGACGCGTTTAACGCAGAACACGCGTTTTTTATGGTCGGCGGAACTACTTCGTCCGTTCAGGCAATAATCATGTACGCGTGCAAATCCGGAGAAAAAATAATCATGCCCCGCAACGTGCATAAAAGCGCGATAAACGCTCTTGTCGTCTGTGGGGCTGTACCTGTTTATGTGAATCCCGGAACAAATAAAAATATAGGCATAGCTTTGGGCATGTCTGTTTTTGATGTTGCCGACGCTATCAAAAAAAATCCCGACGCTAAAGCTGTATTTGTGAACAATCCGACTTATTACGGTATATGTCCGGACTTAAAAGAAATCGTAAAACTCGCGCATGAGAATAATATGCTTGTTTTAGCTGACGAAGCTCACGGGACGCATTTTTATTTCGGTGAAAATCAGCCTGTATCAGCAATGACCGCCGGAGCGGACGCCGCCGCTGTGAGTATGCATAAAACAGGCGGTTCTTTAACTCAAAGTTCGTTTTTGATTTGCGGAAAAAATATACACGCAGGTTATATGCGCCAGATTATAAATATAACCCAAACAACAAGCGGGTCTTATCTTTTATTGGCTTCGCTTGATTTGGCGCGTAAAAACATGGCGTTAAACGGCAAAGAATTAATTAAAAAAACTGTTGAGTTTGCCGAATATGCCCGAAGCGAGATAAATAAAACCGGCGGATATTACGCGTATTCAAAAGAGCTTATAAACGGCGATAATATTTATGATTTTGATTTGACAAAATTATCTGTTTATACAAGAGAAATAGGACTTGCAGGTAAAGAAGTTTATGATATACTGCGCGATGAATATGATATACAAATAGAACTTGGAGATATAGGCAATATTCTCGCGATAATATCGGCCGGAGACAGAATGTTTGAAATAGAGAGATTAATTGCGGCGTTATCAGAGATAAAACGCTTGTATTCAAAAGATACGGCCGGAATGTTCGACCATGAATATATAAATCCGGCAGTGAGAATCGCTCCTCAGGAAGCATTTTATTCAGACGGAAAAAGTATATTGATAGAACAGAGCGCGGGGAAAATCTCGGGTGAATTTGTTATGTGTTATCCTCCGGGGATTCCGATACTTGCGCCGGGAGAAGAAATTACAAAAGATATTATTGAGTATATCAGATATGCAAAAGAAAAAAGCTGTTTTTTGACGGGAACCGAAGATATGGATATAAATTATATTTATGTTGTAGGGGAATAAAATTGCAGGGGCGACCGCAAGGGTTGCCCCTACGCATATATTATTCTTTTACAAAACAATTTATGATTTCGCCGAAATACATTCTGTGATAATCTTTTTTAGGATAATTTTTATCTAAATCTTTATCGATAAACTGGTCGGGATTTATATCCTGATAATATAATTTTTTGCATATAAAAACCGTATCGGCCTCTTCAAAAAAAACAACGTCTTTTTTGACAGGTTTATCTTCAATAATAATTGCGTTCGGCGTAAATCCGCTTTCAGCGACTTTATCCCCGTCCCTGCCGCTTTTTGTTCCGAGAATATTTAACGCTTTTCTGTATTCGTCCGGATAAAATGAAATCGTGTAATAATCTGCTTCTTCTATAAATTCATACGTATATCTGACCGGACGGATTACGCACCATACGACAGGTTTGCCCCACATTATGCCCATCCCGCCCCAGCTTGCAGTCATTGTATTATATCTGCCGCCTTTTTTTGCCGCAGTGATTAAAAACCACTTGTCGTCTATTAATTCAAATATATTGCCCTGTAGCTCTTTTGGATTTATTTCTTTGTAATTCATAAATACGCCCCCTTTTAAATAATATAATATATTATATTGATTTTTATTTATATATGTTATTTACAAACCCCGCCTTTTAATTTATATAAAAACGGCTCGAAACATGCGCCGCGTTCATGAAAATTCTCTACTGTCCGGCTGTATTTCATAACTTCATATACAAATAACGCCGCGCTGTCGACAGATTCAATTAAATTATGGCCGGATAAAATACCGCCTGTTAAAACGCTTGAGAATAAATCGCCCGTCCCGTGCATTCTGAACGGCAATAAATTAATTTCCCTCTCCGTATATTCTCCGTTATTTAATAAAATACAATTATAAAGCCTGTCGTTTCTCTCAATTCCTGTAATAACGATATTTTTAGCCCCGATTTTTGCCACTTTTTCCGCCAAAAATTTTATCCCGTTTGCGCTTATATCAATATTTTTATATTTTTCTCCTGTTAAAGTACAGGCTTCAGTTAAATTAGGCGTCGTAATATCCGCGTTTTCGACTAAACTTTTCATGTTTTCACACATTTCCGGAGTATAAAATTTATATACTTCGCCGTTATCTCCCATTACAGGATCTATAATAATATATTCCGGCGTAAAAGATTTTATAAGTTCTTTGATATATCCGATTTGCGCCGCCGAACCTAAAAATCCGCTGTATACCGCGTCAAACGTGACCCCGCTTTCTTTTAAGTGGCTGATAAAGCCGGGCATCTGCGCCGTAAAATCAGTAAACTGATAATTCGGGAAATTTGTGTTTGTCGAAAATATTCCGGTAGGCACAGGGGAAACTTCAACTCCGCACGCCGATATGACCGGAAGCGCTGTGGCAAGAGAGCATTTCCCGAAACCGCACATATCGTGTACTGCCGCAACTCTCGCCAATTTATTTGGTTTATTATTATTAAGTTTATTAATTTCACTCATTTTAATTTTAATTCCTCTCAAAAAAGTTTAATTTTTATAATTAATATTATCAAGATTTTATAAAAATATTACGCTATATCTTCTTCACCGTCCTCACCGACAATCTGGTGGGCCATTTCTCTCTGTGCCATGACTAATTTATAATATATGCCTTTTTGTTCAAGCAATTCGTTGTGAGTTCCGTATTCGGCGACTTTGCCTTTATCCAAAACTAATAATTTATCGGCGTTTCTCAAAGTCGAAAGCCTGTGCGCGATTGCTATTGTCGTCCTGTTTTCCGACAATTTATTTAAAGCGTCCTGAATTAATTTTTCTGTCTCTGTATCAAGCGAAGCCGTAGCTTCGTCTAAAATCAATATGCTCGGATTATGAATAACTGCTCTTGCTATAGCTACCCTCTGGCGTTCGCCGCCGGACATAGAATAACCTTTCTCCCCTACTAATGTATTATACCCCTCAGGCAGATTTACTATAAAATCATGAGCGTTTGCAACTCTTGCAGCTTCAATAACTTCTTCGTCTGAGGCATAAGGCTTTGAATATCTTATATTTTCCCTGACTGTTCCGGTAAATAAATGCGTTTCCTGCAAAACTATGCCGATTTGGCTCCTCAAGGCTTCCTGCGATATATCTTTTATATTTACGCCGTCGATTAAAATTTCACCGTCGTTTACGTCATATAATCTCATAAGCAAATTTATCAAAGTTGTTTTTCCCGAACCTGAATGCCCAACTATGCCGATCATTTCCCCTGATTTTATTTCAAGATTTATATTTTCCAAAACAGGATTATAGCTATGATAACCAAAAGTAACTTTATTTACATAAATATCGCCTTCGATTTTTATATCCAACGGCAGATCTATATCAGTTATTTCCGGTGTTTCTTCAAGTATTTCAAAAACTTTGCTTGATGAAGTCAAAAAATTTGATATGCTGTTCGGAATATTGGCGAGTGCGACAAGAGGCCCGTAAACTATATTTGTATAAGCGAAAATCTGATTATAATTGCCCAATGTTATCCCGCCGTTATCAACTCCTTTTATGACCAGAGAACCCGCAAACCAGATTATAAAATATACGCCTGCGTTTATCAAGAGCGTGATAAACGGCCAGATCGTAGACCAGATTCTTGTGATTCTTTCGGATTGCTTTGCCACTTCACGCGAAACGTCGTCGAATTTTTTTATTTCCCTGTTTTCCTGACCGAAACTTTTTACCACGCGTATGCCGTTTAGTATATCCTGAAGAAGATATTGCATACGTGTTCTGGCCATCCAGAATCTCCTGTTTTTACTGTGTATATAATCCCAGAATCTCGTGATTATAAATATCGCAAACGGAATAGGCACAATAACAAATAAAGCTATAGTCCAGTTCATAATAAATAAAATTATAACCGCGATCGGCAGGGATATTAACTGCCTGAATATATTGGGAAATTCACGTATTATAAAATGCTGCATTTCTCCTGTGTCCTGCGAAACCCTCGTCATCAAATCCCCGGTTGAATGCCTCTGGATAGACGAAAGAGATAAAGTCTGGATTTTTTCATATAATAAGGTCCTGAGCATCATTAAAAATTTCCCCGAAGCGAGAGCAAGAAGCCGCCCCTCTGAAACACCGAGGACTCTTTGTATTAAATCTATTAAAACAAGCAACGCGACAAAGCTTATAAATCCCCAGATTATCCCATCGATTTTTGACGTATCTATCGGGATTTTCGGCACTAAATAAGTATCTGTTATATGACGTTGTATCACAGGCAAAACAAATTGTATCAATATAGCGATCCCAGCAACAATAAACGGGAAAAACATAGCAAGCCTTAATCCTTTTGTCATAGCCCAGAGCTTTATATAAACATCTAATTTTTTCATGCAGAACGGGCATATCTCAGACCCGCGCAAAAACGGCCTGCCGCAATCCGGGCAAAATCTTTCAGGGGTTTTGTTTATAAGAATTTCTTCGTTTCCGGTTTCCGCCAGAATTTCGCAGGCTTTGACTATTACGGCGTATCTCGGCAGGTTTCTGCCTACAACAAATTGACAAATCAAAGTAATATTTCCGTTTATTTTTGCGTAAAAGCCACCGCTTCCGTACATAACTTCAGTTTTGAAATCCGAAGAACCGGTTATATCATAAATATCAAGTACCTCGCCGTTTAATATTTTATACATTTTTTTATTTGTAAACGCGACAAAACCTTTGACGAATTTTCCGTCAAGCATATTAAACGGCAGGCAATACATAAGTTTTTCGCCTTCGCTTGAATTCTTAAAAACAATTTCGTCGGCGGCAGGCAATTCATATAATAATTTCATATATAAACAATCCTCCTGCGGCGTTCCGCCGCTTTCCCCTTTTTAAAAACTGGGTTTTTAAGAGTGTGTGTTAATTTTAATCACACATATATTTCTATCTTTTTAAAACTGTTTGCGTCGAGTTTTGAAGGGTCTTTTATTTGAAAACTGTTGCCGTCTATGTCATTAATAAATATTCTGCCGTCCTCTAATAACCTTACGTTTGAAAACGGGTTATTTAAAATAAACGTCATGCTCCCGGCATCTGTCTCTGTTTCCCAGTATGTATATCCGAACTTTTCTTTGACTGAATATATTTTTGTGATTTCGGGCGAAAAATATCTCCTGTCAAGTTCTTCGGAAAATAATTTCTGCTGTTCTTCGGGAAAATCTTTCATGTATCTTATCATGCCGATTTCTTTTCCCCTGCCCATTTTTTTTGAGTCGGGTTCCCTGACAGATAAAAACTCGTCGGGATTAGTTATTGGAAAACACCTGAATATAACTATTCTTTCAAAAAATTCGTTTGGCGGCTCGTCATTTTCGCCCGTATTTTTTAGATCAAGACTTATAAGTCCGCCTTCTGAGCGTTTAAAATTCGCGTTTTGAGGAGTCAGCGCGACAGACACGCGTTCTTTTTCGAATAAATTATCTAAATCATCTGATTTTTCTTCTGGCATAATATATCCCCTTTTTTTACTTTTATAAACTTAAATTAAAACATCGATATAAATTTATTCAATTCATCGTACTCGCATTTTGTTATTAACGAATATAATTCCTGTACCCCTTTTAAACCATTAATATCATATTGTCTGAATACCCTATAATATTTGCCTTTATCGGCGACTTTTACGTTAATCGGCAAGAATCCCGATTGAATCAACATAAGATTCAATAGAAGTCTGCCGCTTCTGCCGTTACCGTCAATAAACGGATGTATATTTTCAAATCTCAAATGAAATCCGGATATTATCTCAAATATCTCTTTGGGGTTTGCGGAACACATGAATGCACCCTCTGCAAATAAATCGTTTATTTTATCAGATATATATTCAAACGGCAGCATATTTTTATCCCCGATATGAACGGCAGATTTCCTGTATATACCCGCATTATCGGGGTCAAAATACAAAACATACTTATGGATATTCAACAAAGTTTCAATAGTCAAATTCGGCTTAGTCAATATATATCTAAATCCTTTATACAACGATACAACTTCCTGATTATCCTTTTGTGAATATTTTTCCATAAACGAGTCAGACGCAAGAATTGTATATGTGTCGGCTTCAGTCACCGGATTACCCTCGATTGCATTTGAATCATATACAAAAGCATAAGTAAAATCGTCGTAAAAACGTTTTATTCTCGAGTCGTTTTGATAATTTTCAATTAATTTTATATATTCTTTTTGAAGTTCGCGTAATTTTTCAAACGTAATATCTTCATACCATAAATTTTTCATTATATCTTTATTCCCCCGCGATAACCCGCTTCATGGCGTCGCTCTGCAATTTATATAATTTATAATATATACCTTTTTGCCTGATTAACTCTATATGGTCTCCGCTTTCCGCAACTTCGCCGTTTTCGATTGCAAATAAATAATTGCATTCTTTTAGAGTAGATAACCTGTGGGCTATAACTATCGTCGTCCTGCCTTTTACGAGTATATTTATCGCTTCTTGAATCTGTCTCTCGGTATCGGTATCCATTGCCGCTGTCGCTTCGTCTAATATCAATATCTTCGGGTCAAGTAAAAGCGCGCGCGCGATAGATATTCTCTGCTGCTCCCCTCCGGACATAGACCGGCTTCCCGTTCCCACGATCGTTTCGTACCCTTCCGGCATATTTACGATAAAATCATGAGCGTTCGCCGCTTTTGACGCTGCTATTATTTCATCTATTGTTGCGTCGGGTTTAGCATATCTTATATTTTCCGCCACAGTCCCCCTGAATATAAATATCTCCTGTGAAACTATCGCGATATTTTTTCTCAAAGTCTGTATTTCTATATTTTTTATATTATACCCGTCAATTTTTATAGAACCGCTTATAACATCGTACATTCGCGTTATTAAATTCGCGATAGTTGACTTCCCTGCACCAGTATGCCCCACAAGCCCGATATAATCGCCCTGTTTTATATTAAAAGACATATTTCTTAAAATAGGCCTGTTCGCAACATAATGAAAACATACGTCGTCGAATTCTATCTCGCCTTTTAAATTTTCGAGTTTGACGGGATTTTCTGTATCTACAATATCTCTCGGAGTGTCCAGAACTTCAAACATTCTCTGCGCAGAATTTGTCATTTCTGTAATCTGGTCTGTTAAAGTGGCAAAAAATTGCAAAGGTCCGAAAATCATCATTATAAAATTCATATAAGTCAAAAGTTCACCGTAACTCATAAATTGATTGATAACATTTATTCCGCCAAATCCCCAGATTAAATTGCTGGTTATCCCCATCAAAAGAGAAACGACCGGAAATATAGAGAGACGCGTGATATTTACTTTTAAATCTGCCTGATATAACCTGTCGCTGTATTTTCTGAACCTGTTTCCCTCTTCGACTTCTTTTGCGAATGCTTTTACTACCCTGATATTATTTAGCGAATCCCCCAGCATACTGTTTAACGACGACGACCTGCGCCATCGTCTTGAAAACATCCGCCATAATCTTGGGAGCTGGGTTCTGAAAATCCATACTATCACAGGCACCGGAATAAAAACTATAAGCGTGAGTTTCCAGTTCATGAGGAACATGGCAATAGTCACGCCTATAAAAGTTATGACGTTAAATACAAAACTTGGAATAATATCAGTATAAAAACCGCGTATAACCTCAGGGTCTGAATTAATCCTGTTCATGAGGCGGCCGGTTTGATTATTATTAAAATACGCGAGAGATAATTTTTGCATTGCCGAAAACATATCGGTTTTCATTTTTTGTGTGACTGATATTGACATTTTATTTACAGTACGCGCACGCATAATCCTGATTAATATACTGCATAAATCTATTGCAAGTATCATTAATACAAATGTCAATATATTTCCGCGTAAAAATTCAAGAAATCCCAGATTATCAGGATTCTTGTCGCCGCCTACGACTATATCAACAAAAATGCGGCCGTGAATTATAGGATTTATAAGTGTAATCCCCGAAGTCAGCAACAGCGTCGCGAATACTATTATCAATTTATTTACATGCTTGTCGAAATATTTTAAAAGTCTCATGAAAAGCATATTTTTATCTACGCAATTCATGCATATTTTTCTGTTCTGGTTTCTATATCTTCTTCCGCATTTGGGGCAAAATATATTAAATTGCTCGAATATAGCGTCGTCGTCTTTGACTTCTTTGCCTTCCTGAATACGCTTCATTATTTCAAGAAAAGCAAATAATTTTTGTTTTTTTGAATTTGTCGAAAACGCAATACTCACGGTAATATCGTCAATTACCGCAAAAAATCTGTTTGTCGATGTAAAACTGTCTATGTATGCCGAAGTAATCTTTTCTACCTGATATTGTTTAAATTCAGGATTAGAGAATTTGGATTTTATATAACTTTCATCAGATTGCCCGTCCGGCGTGACTTTTTTGTTTTTGTTTTTTGTTTTTATTTTAGAATCATAAATATAATCCTGAGAACTCGCCGATAAGCAATACAAATATTCTTTTGTCAAACAAAGCCATGATTCGCCGAAGTCGCCCATAGAATCCAAATCAAGAACAGTCGCGATTATAATATTTTCAATATCTACCCCGAATTTTTTTAAAACCTGTTCAACTTCTCCTGAGAGAGTATCAAGCGGCAGCATAACAATCACCTGCACAATTTTATTTAATAATTTTACAATTTTACATACATTTAACACACCATTTACCATTATACAAAATATAATAAAAAAAAGCAATAAATTTTGAAAAATTGTTATTCATTTCTTCATACAATTTTTATTAAATTTACAGTAGTTTTTTGTATAATTGTTATAAATTAAACAGAACAATTTTTAATTCAAGGAATATAATGTAAAAATGTTTGGGTTTTTCAAAAAAATTATAAACAAAATAAATATAAATAAACAAGACGAAAATAATCCGGAATACAGGATTAAATTTGCGCACAGAATATCAAACAAAAGAATAAAATACGTCAGCGAAAGAATTATAGATAATAAAACCGGCGAAGTAGTCGATACGATAATTGGGAAAAACGGATTTTTTAATATAAACAAAAAAAGCGAAATTTCTGTTTATTGCAACGGCGAGGAATTATTCAGGGCGTTTTTGCCGGATTTAAAGGCTTATGAATTTTTATCTCTTGAGGGCGTAGTCATGGAATCTGTAGATTTAATAACAAATAAATATAGGCAAATAATTGCATATTACAAATATTACAGGGAATAAATAACTTTTGTATTTTTGATATTATTTTGTACTTGACTTTTAATAAAAAACATGATACACTGTACACTATATACTATATACTTTAAAGTTTTTTTTGAAAGGAATTTTATATGATGACGAAAATAGTTAGCGTGAACCGTTGGGGTAACGGTTTAGGGATAAGGTTGCCAAAAGAATTTATTGATAAAGTCGGCATTACCGAAACGTCACGAGTTGAAGTAAGCGAAGCTGATGGGCGATTGGTGATAGTGCGGTCAAAAGAAACGCGCAAGCATATTCCCCTTGCTGAACGCTTAAAAGATTGGAACGGTGTTCCGGCAGAACCGGAAGATATAGATTGGGGCGGACCTGTAGGTGCAGAAGAATGGTAAAACAGGGGGATATTATAAAGATTAACCTTAACCCGACAAGGGGACATGAACAGGCGGGGTATAGACCTTTTATTGTGGTAAATAATGCCGTTCATTCGAGCGCGAGTAATATGACAATAGTTTGCCCTATTACGAATACTAATAGAAATAATCCTTTGCACGTTGAATTAAAAGGCTTGCAGACAACGGGCTTCGTCATGTGCGACCAGATAAGAGCTATTGATATTCGGGCAAGAAATTATAGAATTGTTGAAACGGTTGATGAAGATACTCTTTGGGAAATTTGCGATATTTCAAAGGGTTCGCTTGACATTGTTTCTCCGCCGCCAGACGAAACAAGCGATATAGACCAAAACGGAGATGAAGAAGTTATTCCGGAAACGTAGAAATTTTCAATGCCTAAAAATTTATACTTTTATAGGCTCTAAAAACTTTACATTTTTATCCATTAAAAATCACGGTAGAATGGACGTTTTGAGGAAATAGCCTTTGACGGAAAATCGGCAAAAAACAGGCTTTTGTCGGCAGGAGCGAACGGGAACGAATAATCTGATGTAGAGTACGAAAATCGTAATAAAATCGCTCCAAACGGCAAAAAGCGAAAATTTAATTAAATGCAGAAAATTTATATTTTCTAATATAATATTATAAATCCTGAATAGCCATTTTTTCTATTTCTTTGTTTTTCTTTAAATTTTCACGACAAATAAAATAAATGACAAGCAATATTAGGGTTATAACATTGAAAAGGAAAAAATCAGATATTATCGTTATTATATGAGTTGACTTATATGCTTCGCTGCCGATATAACTGATTGTCTGACCATTATAATTTGTATAAATATAAGTAGTCATTGTTCCGTCATATCCAAAGAATGCCGTATTAATGAAAATAAACAGCGAAAAAATAAAACTTACTATAGGAAGTATTCGTCCAAACCATTTATTTTCAAGTTTAGATAAATAAATCTGCCAAAATATTGCTTGATGTATAAGTATAATTACTGCTATCATAAAAAAAATAGTTAAAATGATTTCGTTCATATTAATTCGTTTCCTCCATTAATTTAAATTTTGATATTTACGGTTCTTTTATTTTTCTATATTCTGAAATGAGAACTTTTGCCGTATCGAAATCTATCTTTTCATTCACGGCAAGCCGTTTGATAAGTGAAATATATGGTTCATTTTGCGTATCGTCTGATAGTTGTATTTTTTGAATTACTCGGTCTAATTTTAATCTTACAGTAGGATAAGTAACTCCGTAAATATTAGCAATTTCTTTTAGAGACCCCGATGAAATAATAAATCTTTTAATAAAATTCAAATCTTCATCTTCTAAATTAGCTAACCATTCGGGAACAATTTCAACCGCCAATTTATCACCCTCTTCAAATAAATTTTGAATTATTTTATATTTATATTTAACAATGTTAAGTATAACATTTAATATTATTAAAGTCAAGGGAATTTTAATTAATTTATATTTTTTTAACATTTTAATTTTATAGCATTAAAATACGATTGATTATAACCCACTAATAAGCATTTTCCGGGGCAGGTGGACGAATCGAACACCTGCCCTGCGATTATTTAAAAACCTATTCGCCTTTCATTGTTTTTGCAATAAAACGGATTATATAACCGATAAAAGGTATAAAAGAACATGGATAAGCAAATTGCCATACCTCAACAGGCAACTCAACGCCCCATGCGTCAAACGTGGCTCTGCCGATGTCTATGATACTTATATTTAACAAAAATATAAATAAATTCAAAAAAATATAAAAAATATATAATTTAGACTTGAAAAATATATAAAAATCTATTATTATATTAGTATGTCTTGAAAAGATTTAAAATTAAATAAAAATTTTATTTATTTCGGAGGGAAAAATTATGGCACAAAAAGTTAGGATCGGTATCATTGGATGCGGAGGTATCGCAAATGGCAAACACATGCCGTCTCTTAAAAAACTCGACAATATCGAAATGGTCGCTTTCTGCGATCTTATTGGAGAGAGAGCACAGGAAGCCGCAAAGAAATACGGCTCTGCCGACGCTAAAGTATATGTGGGCGAAAACAGCTATAAAAAACTTTTGGAAGACAAAACAATCGATGTGGTTCACGTTTTGACCCATAATACTATGCATTCTCCAATAACATGCGACGCTCTCGAAGCCGGGAAACATGTTTTATGCGAAAAACCTATGGCAGTTTCTGCCATTGAAGCGCAAAAAATGGTTGACGCAGCTAAAAAGACCGGAAAGAAACTCACTATCGGTTATCAGGGACGCCACAGGCCGGATTCTCTTTATTTAAAATCCGAAGCCGAAGCCGGGACTTTCGGCGATATTTATTACGCCAAAGCTACGGCTATAAGAAGAAGAGCTGTCCCGACATGGGGCGTATTTTTAGACGGTGAAAAACAAGGCGGCGGTCCGCTTATAGACATAGGCACACACGCCCTTGACTTGACTCTCTGGACAATGAATAATTATAAACCTAAATTCTGTATGGGGACTACTTATCACAAATTAAATAATCAGACGCACGCAGGCAATCCGTGGGGCGACTGGGACCCCGCGAAATTTACAGTTGAAGATTCTGCTTTCGGATTTATAGTAATGGAAGACGGGGCGACGATTTATCTTGAAGCTACCTGGGCGTTAAATTATCTTGACGCAAAAGAAGCAGTCACGACAATTTGCGGAACAAAAGCGGGAGCGGATATGCCTGATCAGGGCGAACTCAGGATAAACGGCGTAAAAAATGACAAGCAATATGTTTTAAAACCCGCCCTGAGCGCAGCAGGCGTAGCTTTTTACGAAGGAAATTCAGATAATCCGGCCGACAGGGAAGCAAGATTCTGGATCGACGCGGTTGTAAATAATAAAACTCCGTTTGTTTTGCCTGAACAGGCATTTGTCGTAACGCAAATCCTTGAGGGCATTTACAAATCGGCAGAAACCGGACAGCCTTATTATTTCGGCAAATAAAATAAAAATTATATTTTATATTATATTATGTTCTGGAGTGTCCCGCTTTAAATTTTAATATTATTATTTAGGCGGGACATAAATTTAATAAATAAAGGAGTTTTAATATTATGAAATTAGGCGTTCTTTCAGTAATATTAGCGAATGATTCACTTGATGAAACTCTAAAATATCTGTCAGGATTCGGAGTTTCCGCCGTTGAACTCGGATGCGGAGGATATCCCGGAAACGCGCACTGCAAACCGGCTGAACTTTTAAAAGACGACGCGAAAATTAAAGAGCTGAAAAAACTCGTTGATGAAAACGGCATGATAATAAGCGCGCTGTCCTGTCACGGCAATCCCGTTCACCCGGATAAAAAACTCGCGGCGGATTTTCACGGAGATTTTGAAAATGCCGTATTGCTCGCAGAAAAACTCGGAGTTGACACAGTTATAACTTTTTCGGGATGTCCCGGAGATTACGACGGCGCGAAATATCCAAACTGGGTAACATGCCCGTGGCCTCCAGATTTTTTGGATATACTCGAATATCAATGGAACGATGTTTTAATCCCGTACTGGAAAAAAACGTCAGAATTTGCTAAAAATCACGGCGTTACAAAAATTGCTCTTGAAATGCATCCCGGATTCTGCGCATATAATCCCGAAACTTTATTAAAGCTCAGAAACGCAATAGACGGCAAAACAATCGGCGCGAATTTTGACCCGTCGCATTTATTCTGGCAGGGAATAGACCCGGTTAAAGCGATAACTGATTTAGGCCCCGCTATTCAGCACTTTCATGCAAAAGACGTCAGGATAGATAATTATAACACAGCCGCAAACGGCGTTTTAGATACTAAGCACTATACAGATGAAATAAACCGTTCATGGGTATTCAGAAGCGTGGGCTACGGGCATAATATGCAGGTATGGCGCGACATGATAAGCGCGTTAAGGCTTATAGGTTATGATCATGTAATGAGCATCGAGCATGAAGATTCCCTGATGACCCCCAAAGAAGGGCTTGAAAAAGCGATTTATTTTCTGCAGCAGGCTATGATTTTCCAAGCAAAACCTACAGAAATATCATGGGCTTAGAATAATTAATTATTAAAGGCGAAATAAATATATTCGCTTATAAAAAAGAGGTGTGTATTAAATGGCGCATAAAATGGGAATAATCGGTTATGGCGGAATGGCCGGCTGGCATCACGATAATTCTAAAAGAATTAAAAATTTTAAAGTCGTCGCGGCTTATGATATAAATCCGGACAGATTAAAAGTCGCTGAACAAAGAAAATTAAAAGCGTATGATAAACTTCAGGATTTTCTCGCTGACGATAATTTTGATATAGTTCTTGTCGCGACCCCGAATAATTTTCATAAGCCTATGGTTATAGCGGCACTTGAAGCCGGTAAAAACGTAATATGCGAAAAACCGGTCGCCATGACTGTCGAAGATTTCGACGAAATGTACGCTACGGCTAAAAAAACAGGGAAATTATTTACAGTTCATCAGAACAGACGCTGGGACAAAGATTTCAGGATAATTAAAACAACAATAGAAACGGGGCTTGTTGGTAAGCCATATACGATAGAATCGAGAGTTATGGGACAAAACGGCGTTATGCACGGCTGGAGAGCATACAAAATCGCGGGAGGCGGAATGGTTTTTGACTGGGGAGTGCATTTAATTGACCAGATACTCTGGATGCTCAAAGAGCCAGTTTCGGAAGTTTACGCTAATCTTCACATGGTTAAAACGCCAGAAGTAGACGATTATTTCAAAGCAATTATAAGATTTGAAAGCGGTTTGTCTACTCAAATAGAAGTCGGGACGTATAATCTTGAACGGCTTCCCCGCTGGTATGTTTGCGGGGACGGCGGAGCGGTCGTAGTAAACGACTGGGAATGCAACGGCAAAATCACCCACGCCAAAGATTTTGAAATGTCATGGGAACAGGAAGTAGTCCAGACAGAAGGCGGCCCTACAAGAACAATGGCTCCGCGCCCAAAAGAAACGCTTGAAGAATTGCCGTTACCCGAAGTACAAACTGACTGGGCTGATTATTATCACAATATCCTCGCGGTTTTAGACGGCAAAGAAGAACTGATAGTCAAACCTGAGGAAGTAAGAAAAGTTGTACAGGTTATGGCGGCGATATTTGAATCAAGCGCGACGGGTAAAGCTGTAAAAATAGACAGATATTATAAATAAAAAAGGGAGGGCACGCTAAAGTCATGGATCTGATAAATATAAACGATGCTATGTCTCGTTTAAACAATAATAAAAAATTATATGTAATGCTTTTAAAAAAATTCGATGGCAAAGCTATGCTTAACGATCTTTTAAGTAAAATCAAAAGCGGCGATGTTGTTGCCGCGGAAGCGTCCGCGCATACTTTAAAAGGTCTTACCGCAAATTTATCGCTTTCGGATTTACGCGAAAAAGCCGAAGCAACAGATATTAAATTAAAAGCGGGGGATATAAACATAGATACTGCCGAAATAGAATTATCTATGAATCAAACAATCGAAGCCGTCAATTTATTTATTGCGGAAAATTCATAAAATTTACTTCAAACAAAAAAACCGCAGGGGTTTTCCCTATCGGTTTTTTTGTTATGCGTTGTATTTTAAAATTTAAAACTGTATCACATTCCATGATACCGGATTTAATTTTGTTTTTATAATATTATTTTCGTTAATGATTCCGGTTATATTTTTGGGTTGTATATTTAATGGAGTATCAAATGTATTTACGGCAAAGTTATCGGTTTCGTACATAGCAGTGTGTGCGGGATTATTAGCGCATTTATAATTTTCTGATTTTAATTCAAGAGTGACTTCTTCGTTGCTTCTGTTTACGGCGAATACTGTCACTCCGGAATTATTTTCAACGGCGATACTGTCGATATACGGCACGTCTGTATATTCGGGACATTCGTATTTATCGCATTCGACAAGAGTTTGCAACGCTGTTCCGCGTCCAAAAAGCGAAGCGTGCAAATACGGATAAAATATAGTCTGTTTTATTAAAGTATCATTGTTTGTTAAAATCGGCGCGATTACATTTACTAATTGAGCCTGACACGCCACTTTTACCCTGTCGGAATGACGGATAAGAGAAATCAGCATAGAACCGACAAGAACGGCAGACTCAAAAGTATATATCTGTCTGAGCAATTCGTCGTGAGCGTCTGCCATTTCCCACACATTCCATTCGTCAAAAGAAATATTTATTTTTTTGCGGCTTTTTTTCTTGGCTCCTACATAATCGCATATCGCGACAGTTCTTTTTATATATTCTTCCATATCTAAAGTCTGTGCGAGAAACGCCGGAGTTGACATTTTGTTTTTGCCGTAATACTGATGCATAGAAATATAATCTACCAAATCATAAGTTTCGTCGAGGACTTCTGAATCCCACGAAGCAAAAGTATTCATACCGTATCCTGACGAACCGCAGGCCACAAGTTCTATCGACGGATCTGTCCATTTCATCAGTTTAGCCGCCTCACAGGCTACGCGTCCGTATTCATACGCTGTTTTATGCCCGATTTGCCACTGCCCGTCCATTTCGTTTCCCAGACACCATAATTTTATATTATGCGGCTCTTTTACGCCGTGTTTTATTCTTAAATCGCTCAGATAAGTACCGGACGGACAGTTGCAGTATTCAACAAGATTTTTTGCGTCGTCGGGTCCTTTTGTGCCAAGATTCACCGCCATCATAACATCGGCGTTTACTTTTTTTGCCCAGAGCGCAAATTCATTAGTACCGAAAGTATTAGGCTCGACACAACCCCACGCCAGTTCTTTTCTTTTTGGGCGGTTTTCGACAGGCCCTACCCCGTCTTCCCAGTTATAGCCCGATACAAAATTCCCGCCCGGATAACGTATCAACGGAATATTTAATTCTTTCACAAGTTCGATAACGTCTGTCCTGAATCCGTTTTTATCGGCTGATTTATGATCCGGCTGATAAATTCCGCCGTAAACTGCCCTACCCAGATGTTCAATAAACGAACCGTAAATCCTATCGTCTATTTTACTGATTGCGTAATTTTTATTTATTGTGATTTTAGCTTTGCTCATGTTTTATAACCTCCGATATATTTTAAATAGATTTTTGATTATTATATCATTGAATAATTAAAAAAGCAAGAAAGTATTTATTTAGTTACTAAACTTTTTATTTTTTGTATAATTTTGCATAACAATAAAATTAAAAATTTTATACGCTTGCTACTTGCAAAAATACGTCAAAAATGATATAATGATTTTATATAAAAAATAAAAGCAGCATATAAACCTAAAAAATAATTTGGATTATATCAAATTAATATAAAAAATTTTATTATTTTAAACGTCAAAAAATACAAGTATTAACGAAGAGGTATATTTAATGATTGAAATAATCAAATCAAAGAACGAATTATGTACAGGGTGTAACCGATGTGTCCGTGAATGTCCGATGGAAACTGTAAATATTACTTATCAAGACGAAGCCGGAAACATAAAAGTAAAAATTGACCACGATAAATGTATCGGCTGCGGCCGCTGTGTTTCGGCGTGCAAGCATGAAGCACGTTATTACGCCGACGATATAGAACGGTTCTTTGATGATTTATCTAAAGGCGTTCCCATATCATTAATTGCGGCTCCGTCAATCAGAACTAACATTCCGGAATACAAAAAATTGTTTACATATTTAAAACGGCTCGGCATAAATAAAATATACGACGTTTCGCTGGGAGCGGATATATGTATATGGGGTCATGTCCGGTATCTCGAAAAAAATAAAGACGCGCGTATTATCACTCAGCCCTGCCCGGTCGTCGTAACTTATTGTGAATTATACCAAAACGATTTGTTGAAAAAATTGTCTCCGGTACACAGCCCGATGGCATGCACTTCGATTTATATGAAAAAATATCAGGGCATAGACGACCGTATATCCGCGCTATCTCCGTGTATCGCTAAAAAAATCGAATTTAATGATACAAAACTTGCAGAATATAATATTACATTTTCTAAATTGCTTGAATATTTAAAAAATAATAATATCACGCTTCCCGATGAAGAAACCGAATTCGACCACGATGAAAGCGGTTTTGGTTCTCTGTTCCCCATGCCGGGAGGATTAAAAGAAAATATCGAATATTTTATTAATAAAAAACTACATATCGCCAAAGCGGAAGGGTTCAGTTTATATGATAAACTAAATCAATACGCCCAAACTCCGGAATTTTTTCTTCCGGAAATATTCGATGTGCTTAATTGCGAAGAAGGCTGTAATATCGGAACAGCTTGTTCGCATGATAAAAACATTTTTGAAATAGATAAAATGATGGACAACAGCCGTCGAAAAGCAACGGAAGAACGCAAACGGGAATATTATGAATCGATATATAAAAAATACGACGAAACTTTCGACCTTTCACATTTTATTAGAGTATATCAGCCAATTCCCGTATCATTTCCGGTTATAACCGAAACAGATATTGAAAAATCTTTCGTATTATTAAATAAAACCGAATTTGAAAAACAGCATATAGACTGCGGCGCCTGCGGCAGCGACACTTGCTACGGAATGGCGAGAAAAATCGCGCTCGGCGTAAATATTACAAGTAACTGCGTTTTTAAATCAAAAGAAGACGCGAAAGTTGAACACGATGAAAATATACTCGCCCATCAACAAATCGCAGTAATGGAAAAAAGCCGCGAAGCAGACGAGCGTATGCGGACAATGCTTGACAGTAACCCAAATATCAATATTTTATTCAACAGTAAATATCAACTTATAGATTGTAATCTCGCCGCAGTAAAATTTTTAAAGTTTGAGACAAAAGAAGACGCTCTTACTGGATTTGTCGAACGCATGGTAAAAAGCATTCCTTCGTTTCAGCCTGACGGGCGTGAATCTATTCCGCTTGCCGGCAGGCTGATTACAGCCGCGAAAAACGGTTATGTAAAATTTGAAACTGCATTGATACTTGAAAGCACCGAACGGATATTGGACGTAGAATTCAGAAAAATTCCGTATGAAAACACTTTTGCAATCGTCGGTTATGTCCATGATATGACTGAGATACGTAAACGTGAAGACGAACTTATCCGAGCAAAAGAACAAAACGAGTTACAGCTTACGAAAATAGATTTAGTAGTGCAGGCGACAAGAATCGGTTTATGGGATATGGCAATAACGGATACTGATCCCGGCAATCCAATGCATGCTATAATATATTCAAATGAATTCAGAAATATATTGGGATTTACAAATGAAACAGATTTTCCGAATATTATCGGCAGTTGGAGCGAGCGTATCCATCCTGAAGATAAAGAAATGGTTTTTGAAGCTTTCTATAATCATTTAAATGATAAAACCGGTCAAACTTATTATAATATAGAATACCGTCTCCGTATGAAAAACGGCGAATACGCGTATTATCGCGATTACTGCGAATCGATACGCGATAAAAACGGCAAGCCTTTACATTTAGCAGGCGCGCTAATCGATGTGACCGAAACCAAAAATATTATTCTCGATACTGAAAGGCAACGCATAGAAGCAGACGCCGCGAGCAAATCAAAGAGCGATTTTCTCGCCAATATGAGCCATGAAATACGGACGCCGATGAATGCAATCATTGGAATGACCACTATAGGCATGAACGCCAAAAATATAGAACAAAAAGAAAACAGCCTTGTAAAAATAAACGATGCTTCCAAACATTTATTAGGCATAATAAACGATATTTTAGATATGTCTAAAATAGAAGCCGGCAAATTTGAGCTTTCAGAAGTGACGTTTAATTTTGAAAAGATGTTCCAGAGTATCGCAAACGTAATAAGTTTCCGTTTAGAAGAAATGAAACATCATTTCGCTATATATATTGACCGGAATATACCGGACATAATAATCGGAGACGAACAGCGTTTATCTCAAGTCATCACAAATTTGGCCGGGAATGCAGTAAAATTCACGCCAAAAGAAGGCTCCATCAAAATAAATACATATTTTATAGGCGAAGAAAAAGGCGTTTGCACTATAAAAATAAGCATAACTGACTCCGGGATAGGCATCAGCGAAGAACAGCAAAAAAGATTATTCCAGCCTTTCCATCAAGCTGAAAGCCACACGGCGCGTAAATTCGGGGGAACAGGACTTGGACTCACTATTTCCAAAAACATCGTTGAAATGATGGGCGGTGAAATATGGCTTGAATCTGAAATTGGTAAAGGTTCTACTTTTAGTTTTACCGTTAAATTAAAACGTAGTGAAAAGAAAAATTTGAAATTCGGCTCGAGAGAAACGGATTTGAAAAATATACGCGTTTTGGCTGTGGACGATGATCCGGCTATTACAGCAGATTTTAAAGGAATTATAGAAGGTTTAGGCTTATCCTGCGATACTGCTATATGCGCCGAAGACGCTTTACAACTGATTGAAAAAAACGGCGCGTATAATCTTTATTTCGTTGATTGGAGAATGCCCGGTATGAGTGGCATAGAATTGACAAGAGAATTGAAAAAAAATATTTCAACGCAGGAAAATTCTTTGATAATCATGCTTTCTTTCTTTGAATTTAGTATGGTCGCCGAAGAAGCTAAAGAAGCCGGAGTCGATATGTTTCTGCAGAAGCCTCTTTTTCCGTCAACTATTGCGGAAATTATAAGTAAATATCTTGGGGTTACCGAACATCAAACAGATGAAATAAACGAAAATATTTCCGGTATTTTTGAAAAACGCCGCGTTTTATTGGCTGAAGATGTGGACATTAACCGCGAAATCGTGCTTACTTTGCTTGAACCGACTTTAATAAATATTGATTGTGCGTTAAACGGAAAACAAGCTTTACAAATGTTCAGTGAATCGCCTGATAAATACGACATGATTTTTATGGATATACAAATGCCCGAAATGGACGGTTATGAAGCGACACGCCGTATTCGGGGAATCGACATTCCGCAGGCTAAAAATATTCCGATTATTGCCATGACCGCAAATGTTTTCCGCGAGGATATTGAAAAATGCTTTGAAGTCGGAATGAACGGCCATGTCGGAAAACCAATAGATATAAATGAAATAATCAAAAAAATTATAAAATACACTGCTCCTGTGTATTCTGATAAAAATATAAATGAAGCTAACGAAGTTAACCAAACTAACGATAAAACCGATGAAACAAATAATATAGATCAGGCAGCATTACTTCTGACAGGTACTAAATAAACTGCGGCTTTATATTCAAAAAAATTCGGATGATAAAGAGGGATAAAAAATGAATAATAATTCAAAAAAACAATCAAAAGGTTTTGGAACGATATTAAATAAAATTAATTTAAAACTCCGCCCGAAACTGATCCTTATTTTTCTTGTCGTTAAAGTTATTCCGATAATTTTGCTTACTGTTATAGCATTTTCGCAAATAAATTCGCTTGGACATATATTAAGCGATATAGCCGTTGAAGATTCCACCAAAGCGTTAAACGACGGAGCCAGAGAAAATATTGAACGACTGACTACAGATACAGCGGCGGCAGTCGCGGATTTTCTCAAACAACGGGATCAAAATATTCTTCTTCTTGCAAGCCTCACGCCATCTGATGAAACATATAAAAACTTTTCCGAAAACATGAAAAGTATGATTACTATACAAAACGAATGGGTATTATCGGAAGACGGTATGTCGTGGATAGAAAAAAATCCGTATCAATATGACGGTCCGTTCGGTGTATCCGTAAACAAAGAAAATGACGACGAATTATACGGAAGCAGTTTTAATTACAGGCCGCCTGAATTTTTCAAACATGAAGCGGCGCATTTATACGATGAAATAACGTTTATTGATTTAAATGGCAACGAAATATATAAATATGTTGTTCCGGAAAATTCACATAAAAAGAATTATCCTTTAAATCCAGATAAAGTAAATGTTTCAAATCGCATAAATACATATGTTAAAGCCGAAACTTATTTTGAAGAATTATTGAAACTGCAACCCGGTGAAATTTATGTTTCCGACGTAATAGGCGCGTATGTAGGCACAAATTATATCGGTATGTACGCGCCCGGAATATTTTTGAGCGAAGACCCGAAAATAATGAATCAAGCGCACCCGAATCTTGAAGAACTCAGAAAAATCGCAAATTTGCCCCGTGATGAATTTATCGAAGCTGCCAAAAAGCAGGCT
Organism: Oscillospiraceae bacterium; assembly: GCA_009783265.1. Classification (GTDB taxonomy): domain Bacteria; phylum Bacillota; class Clostridia; order Oscillospirales; family WRJC01; genus WRJC01. Next base: position 13,778 of record WRHM01000002.1, on the reverse strand, counting down.
TATGCGGGAAAAGAAAACCCTGTTGGCCGGCGGTTTGAAGGAATTGTACGTTGGGGGACTCCGGTAACTGACGAAAACGGAAAAATTACCGGCTATGTAACTATGGCTTTAAATCATGATCACATTATGGAATTTGTCGATTATATTACGCCGATGATCGAGCGTTATATCAATTTACCAAGCGCTTACGAAGGCAACTACGCTTTTATTTGGGATTATAAATGCAGAAATATATGTCATCCGCGTCATCATTCTATTGTGGGTTATAATCCGTCTACAGGTGAACCGCAAGTGCCATGGCTTGAAGGAACGATGGTTGACGGAATTATAAAAGATGAAGTCGCTTTTAAACTCTGGTATGACGACGGGGGCAAAGAATGGCTTGATTCAAATCCTTCATGGGATCAATTAAGCGAAAACTCAAATGGGAAAAGCTGGGGGAAGTTTTGGGCGGAAAATTATGACAATCTTCCGCAGTTTACTGAACAGTCCCGCAGTAAAACTCCCGCCACGGAATTAACGAAACGCGGCTTTGTTGGGCTTGACGGACGTTATCTTAATAATGCACCGCAATGTACCGGATGGATGAATCTTACGGAATACGGCGGTTCAGGCTCGTTTTATATTTTATGGAGCGGTATATATAAGCCGACTACCGCCGGAGCTATCCCATATTATACCGGTCAGTATTCTGAAAAAATCCAAGGTAACAGCCGTGGATTTGCCATGGTCACTATCGGAGCGGGAATCGAAGATTTCACCGCTCCCGCCCGTGACATGGAAGCCACTTTGACTGACGCAATAAATACTAATCTTTTGAGCAATATATTACAGCTTGCCGGAACAAGCCTGATACTGTTTACTATAGTTATTTCTATGGCGATACTTTTGTCGTCTTATCTTACCGATAATATTAAATTACTGATAGACGGAATTTCGCGTTTCCGTTCCGGAGAACGTCAATTCAGGATTCATTCTAATATAAAAGACGAATTCGGCACGCTCGCTAAATCGTTTGACGAAATGGCGGACAGTATTGTAAGCAGTGTAAACGAACCGCTTTCTATCGTTAATATGGATCATAAAATTATTTATATGAATGATTTAGCGTTAAAAGTTTTAGGTAAAAGCTTAAATGAAGTTATAGGAATTTCATATAATGACACAAGTTTTTATCCGTTCGGTTCGAAATACGATCCCATTACAGCTTTGCATGAAGGCAAAGAATCCGAAGTTTTATATCAGCCGACCAGCGGGCATTATTATAAAGGCACGGCGAATTATCTTGTGGATCAAAATAATAATAAAAACGGATATATAATAGTTTCCACCGATGTTACTGAAATAGAAGACGCGAGACAGCGAGCGGAACAGGCAAGCCGGGCGAAGAGCAATTTCCTGTCTAATATGAGCCATGAAATGCGCACGCCGATGAACGCGATTATAGGCATGACTTCTATTGGCAAAAGCGCGGCGGATATAGAGAAAAAAGATTATTCTTTCCAAAAAATCGAAGACGCCTCAACACATTTGCTCGGCGTTATCAACGATATTTTAGATATGTCAAAAATCGAAGCAAATAAATTTACTTTATCCCCTACGGAATTCGCACTCGAAAAAATGTTTAAAAGAGTTATTGACGTAATTAATTTCAAAGTGGATGAAAAAAATCAAAAATTAACGGTTCATGTTGATCCCGCTATTCCGCGTATTCTTTTCGGAGACGAACAGCGGCTCGCTCAGGTCGTCACAAATCTGCTCACCAACGCAGTAAAATTTACACCGGAAGAAGGCTCGATACACTTAGAAGTGAAACTTTCAGAAGTGAAAAACGAAATATACACGCTTTTTATATCTATCAAAGACAGCGGAATCGGTATCAGCCCGGAACAGCAAAGCAGGTTGTTCGGCGCTTTTGAGCAGGCAGAATCCAGCACGAACCGCAAATACGGCGGAACGGGCTTAGGACTCGTTATATCCCGTAATATTGTCGAAATGATGAACGGTAAATTATGGGTCGATTCTGAACTCGGAAAAGGTTCGACTTTTTCGTTTACCGTATGCCTTACCTGCGCTAAAGGCGAGCAGAAGAGTTTGCTGAGTCCTGAATATAATTTAAGCAATATAAGAATGCTCGTAGTCGACGACGAACCGGATGTACTGGCATTTTTTAAAGAAGCTGCTGACCAAATCGGGATTATGTGTGAAACGGCTCTTAACGGCTCTGAAGCTCTTGCATTAATAGAAAAAAAAGGTTCATATAACTTTTATTTTGTGGATTGGAAAATGCCTGAAATGAACGGCATTGAGCTTGCTCATATTATCCATGAAACAAAGTCTGAAGACAAAGTGATTATCATGATGTCCGCTACTGACTGGAGTCTTATTCAAGATAATGCGCGTGAAGAAGGAATTAATAAATTTCTTCCGAAGCCTTTATTTATAACTGCCATCGCTGAATGCATAAACGATTATCTGAGCTTGCCGAGTGAAAATGACGATAATAATATACCGAAAAAAACCGTCGAAAATTTTGAAAATTATTGTATTCTTTTAGCGGAAGATGTAGAAATCAACCGTGAAATTGTGCTTGCGCTGCTTGAACCCACTGGAATTTCTATAGACTACGCTGAAAACGGCGCTATAGCTGTGGATATGTTTACTGCTAATCCCGAAAAGTACGGCATGATATTTATGGATTTGCAAATGCCTGAAATGGACGGGCTGACTGCCGCCAGAACAATTCGGGATTCTGATGTTCCGCGCGCTAAAGATATTCCAATAGTAGCTATGACCGCAAATGTTTTTAAAGAAGACGTTGATAAATGTATTGCGGCCGGCATGAACAGTCATATCGGCAAGCCGATCAATATCGACGACGTTATGGATAAACTGCGGACTTATCTGCATAAAAAATAATAATTATTATTTTGATTAAGTAATTATAAATAATGTTAAAATTAAAAGGAGTATTAATCTATGAAAATCGCTATGGATAAAATATGCCTGGTTTTTTCAAAAGCATTTGACGTAATTGAAAAAGAACAGTTAGGCGCAAGTGAAAATCACAGTATGCGGGTCGCGGCTTTGTGCATCGCTATGGGGAAAAAATTAGGATATAACGACGATATGCTTTCTGCGATAGCTGTGTGCGGGTTATTTCATGACAGCGCGTTAACTGAATATCACCTTTCGCAAAAAACAGGCGTATTACAGGAAAAAAACATGGTTCTTCACTGTGAAAAAGGACAAAGCCATGTATCCTGGCTGCCATTTAAATTAAATATAGATATAGATAAATTTATTTTACATCATCATGAACGCGGCGACGGATTGGGCCCGTTTCACTTAAAAGAAAATGAAATTTCAATGGAAACGGCAATAATCGCTGCGGCGGACGCAGTTGACGCCACGTATCATCTTCAATATGTTAAAGCTGAAAAACTACCTGAACTGCGCGAAAAAATTTTATTATATGCCAGCACGTACTCAACGCTCGCCTCGATAAAAGTTTTGATTGAAGTTTTAGATGAAAATTTGCTTGAAACGCTGCGCGACGAAAACATAACGCAAACAATGGACCGCGAACTGCCCCGTTGGGAAGAAGATGTAAGAGATTTCAGGGTTATTCGCGCAGGCGGTTTTATCGCGAGGGCTATCGACTATAAATCAGAATTTACGCGTATGCATACAAGTCAAATATCCAACCGCGCCTGGGTTATGGCAGAACATTACGGTTATGATCTTGAAGAAAAGCACGCGCTTTTTCTCGCTGCTTCTCTGCATGATATAGGCAAAATAGCAACGCCTATCGGGATACTGGAAAAACCGGGTAAACTCGACGACGATGAATTTATTATTATAAAACAGCACGTTAAAAATACGCTCGATTGGCTCGGCGAAATTCCCGATTTCGAGCTTATCAGAAATTGGGCCGCAAATCATCACGAAAAATTGGGCGGATTCGGTTATTCACGTGGAATTAACGGAAACGAATTGGATTTTAATTCGCGCTTAATGGCGTGTATTGATATATATCAGGCTGTTATTGAACCTCGGCCTTATCACGGCGCAAGAACTCACGAGCAAACGATGGAAATATTATATGATATGGCATCAAAAGGACAAATTGACGAAAAAATAGTCAAAGACATGGATATTGTAATGGCGAAATATTCCATGCAGCAAGTCCCCTCCCCGATTCAAGACGATGAAGCGTGCGCGATTTTCAAAGCTCATGAAAAAACTCCCGTAAACGGTTATCGTTGCAATATTTGCGGTTATTTTCATGAAGGTGATGGTTTACCTGAAGATTTTATTTGTCCGGTTTGCAAGCACAGCGCAAATTATTTCACGAGAGCAAATCCCGCGTAGTTTTTCTACGCATAAAATATAAATAATCACGGAGGAAGAATTATTGTGGATAACGAAAAATTGTATCTTGAAATTATAAATAACATGGATGAAGGCGCTTATTTCGTAAACACAGAAAGAGTGATTACATTTTGGAATAAAACGGCTGAAAACATAACAGGATACAAAAAAGAAGAAATACTCGGGAAGAATTGCCAGGACACTCCGCTCAAGCATATTGACGGCGAAGGTAATTTGATTTGCAATGCCGGTTGCCCTTTACATAATGTATTAATTGACGGCCGGCCGCGAAAGCATAATATTTTTTTAAGGCATAAAGAAGGACATCGAGTTCCCGCTTCAGCAAATACTTTCCCGGTAATTGAAAACGATAAAATTATCGGAGCAATTGAAATTTTTATGTTGAGTTCTCTTGTAATTTATGATGACGATTTAATTACCCAATTATCAAGTTCAGCGTTGAACGATCAGCTTACGGGTGTTCCGAACAGGAGAAAAGTCGAGAGTTTTCTTGTTCTGCGTTTAAGAGAAATGGCGTTGTATCAAAATAAATTATGCGTGGCATTTTTAGATATTGACAATTTTAAGAATTTTAATAATACATACGGTCACAATGCCGGAGACGCCATTTTAAAAACTGTATCGGAAGCAGTTATGCACATGATAAGAAATCAGGATTTATACGGACGCTGGGGAGGCGAGGAATTTATCGGGATATTTACAATAAATGAAGATAACGACGTATTATTGATAGGAGAAAAAATACGCACTTTAGTAGAAAAAACCGTTATTAAACATGAACATTTGACGCTTTCTGTAACGGTATCAGTAGGGGTAACTTTAGCGCGTATCGGAGATACAATAGAATCTGTCGTAAAAAGAGCTGATGAATTAATGTATAAAAGCAAACAGAACGGGAAAAATTGCGTCACGGTAGACATAAAATAAATAAAATTTATTGATTAAATCATAAAAAATGCTTACTTGCAAACACAAATTACAAGTAAGCATTTTCTTGAAACTCTTGATATAAATAATTGCTGGCACCCCCAGCAGGACTCGAACCTGCAACTGCCCCTTAGGAGGGGGCTGTAATATCCCTTTTACTATGGAGGCCTGTATTTATTAATATTATAAAATATATTTTATTATTTGTCAATAAAAATATTATATAAAAATATATTGTAATTTTTTTTATTATATTATATAATTATATATGCGTTAATAATTTAATTATTTATTAAATAAAAAAATAAAACGGAGGAAATTTTTATGGATAAAATCCGCGTGGCAGTTATCGGGAACGGTATAATCGGCGAAGAGCATATCAGAAATTACAAAAACATAAAAGACTGTGAAATCACGGCTATCTGCGATATAAACGAAGAAAGATTAAATTATATAGGCGATAAATACGATATTAAAAAAAGATTTACGCATATTGGCAAAATGCTTCTTGAGGACGATATAGACGCGGCTGATATATGCCTGCATAATAATCTTCACGCTCCTGTTACTAATGCTGTTTTAAATTCAGGCAGGCACGCATATTGCGAAAAGCCTATGGCAGGCGCGTATGCCGACGCTTTATCAATGTATGAGACTGCGCAAAAAGTTGGCAAAAAACTGCATATACAGCTTGCGCTGCTTTATGAGGACGCCGCCAAAGCTTCTAAAATTTTAATCGACAACGGATATTTAGGAAAAATCTATCATGTCAGGTCATGCGGATTCAGAAGAAGGGGCAGGCCTTTTGTTGACGGCTACGCCACGAAAGAATTTGTCAACAGCCATACGGCGAGAGGCGGGGCTTTATTTGACATGGGCGTTTACAGAATGTCGCAGCTTTTATATTTAACGGGGTTGCCGAAACTCGAACGAGTAGTTGGAAAAGTATATCAGGAAGTCGAAGTTGACGAAAAAAGGAAAACCGAGAGCGGATTTGACGTTGAGGAACTTGGGACGGGTTACGCGGTTTATGAAAATAATATATCTCTTGACGTTATTGAATCATGGGCGATACACATGGGAGGAGTCGGGCGTTCTATGATTGCAGGAGATAAAGGCGGATTAATGTTTGACCCGCTTAGTTATCACACGTTAAAAGAAGATTTGCAGATTGACCAGACTATTGATTTAGGCGCGATGAACTACAGAAATCACACGGTTCACGCTGAAAACTCTATGTATGATTCTTCGCAGATACATTGGATAAACGTATTATTGGGTCGGTGCGAGCAAATCCCGACGGCAAAAATCGCGCTTGAAACGTCGCTTTTACAGGAAGGCATATTCTTGTCGAGCAATCTCGGCAGAGAACTGACTGCGAACGAAGTGAAATCTTTGACAAAATCGACTGCGATTTATGTGCCTAATATAGAATTGTAGAAAGTTTGTTTAAACGCAGGAAATTTATATTATGTATGGATATGAATAGTAGGGGCTGGCATCCCCGACAGCCCGCAAATATGATTTAACGCCGGTTTTTTCGGCGGGACGTCGAGGACGCCGTCCCCTACTAATAGGCATTTTATTCGTAAATATCTATAAAACAAAAGATAAAAAGGATAAAATTAAATGGATTTACCAAATAATAAAAACGCAAATAAAAATTTTCGTAACAGATTATATATAATTATAACCTGCACGATATTTTTATTTTTATTTTTATGGTGTCCGTTGACTTATATTTTAGATAAAACCGGCGTTTTGAAATCCGAAGATATTAAAAATTATAAAATCCCCGATAAAATTTATACAAGCGGGGCTTTTGCAGGCGTTTTAAATAAAATCGAAGAGGGAAAAGCGGAACTTGATAATTTATATACAAATTATCTGCCTATGTACGGCGGAATTGTCACTTTTTTGAAAACCGCGGACAGCGATATGTCTTACGCTTTTACGGATTTACTCGAAAATATTTCTAAAAATTCAAGTTCCGCAGATTCAATTAATTTACTTAACTCAGATAATCCAAATGATAATAACGAAAATGAAGAATTGTCTATTATAGACGAAATCGAATTTTCCACAATGATGGTTATAAACGACGGATTACATAAATATTACGCCATATCGCCGTCTGATTCAAATGAAGATAGAATAGAAAGTTTTATAGATACGGCGTTGTCTTTCCCCGAAGAAACGCTTAGAGCAAATATGGAAAAACAGATCGAACATATCAACAGAATATCCGCCGCAACTGTTAAATCAAACGCGAATTTTTATTTGTATATCGGCAAAAGAATGCAGGACGCAGAATATTTTACGAAAATAATCCCAAATGAAATATCGACGGCTTCTTATTTTAATGAATTTATGGACAGAATAGAAAACACAAAAGGCAAAAGCGCGTTAGACGTAGATACTTTAGAAAAAAGAATGGAAAATATATTCAGGACGGATCATCACTGGTCGGCTTTGGGAGCTTACAGCGGTTATTGCGATATTATAGATATGATAAGCAAAGTTTCGCCGGAAATAGGCGCGCCGGTTAAATTAAACGGCTTAATTTCTTATGACGGCGTGCAAATGAGAGGTTCTGCGTCGCGGATTTCTTCTTTCCAGCGGTTTTACGAGACATTTACTGTAATGGATATTGATTTGCCGGAAAATAATAAATATAATATTTCTGATGTTATTGGCGAATATGAAAACGGGACTTTTAATAAAAGCAGGTTTGCGGACCATTATGAAATATATTATAAACGCAGGAATAAATATACATACGAGACAAATAATACGGGAAGAAAACTTTTGATTATCGGCGATTCTTTTACATGGGGGTCGGCTTGGCTGATTGCGGCTAATTTCGACGAAACATATTTATATTATCCGTGGGACAGAAAAAAAATATACTTGAACGAATATATTGCCGAAAACGGGATTACTGATGTTTTATGTATGTTGTTTTCAGACAGGATTTTATTTAATATATATGACGACTGTCCGTTGAAAAATATATTGACGGATTAGATTAAAAAAATCAAAAGAGATAACGTAATAAGGAGTTAAAAGTGGGAACAGAACATTTATCTCTTTTAATAAAACCCGCTTCGAGTTTATGCAATTTAAAATGCAGATATTGTTTTTATCACGATTTGGCGGACAACAGAAACATTAAATCTTACGGAATAATGCAAAATGACGTCGCCGATATTCTTATAGAAAACGCCGTGAATGCAGCCGAAAAAAGCATATCGTTCGCTTTTCAGGGAGGAGAGCCGTCTCTTGCGGGGTTTGATTATTTTCGTTATTTTATTTATTGCGTAAATAAAACTATAAAAAATAGCAGTAAAAAGCTTCAGGTAAATTATTCTATCCAGACAAATGGGATAAATATTAGCGAAGATTTTGCAAAATTTTTAAAAGATAATAATTTTCTCGTCGGTCTTTCACTTGACGGGGTTAAAGAAATAAACGATTATTTCAGAATTGATGCCAAAAACGACGGGACTTATAATAAAATAATAAAAACCGCCGAATTATTTGACAAATTAAAAATAGATTATAATATTTTGACAGTTATAACTGCACAGACTGCCAAACATATCGAAAAAATATATAATTTTTATAAAAAACGCGGATTTTTTTATTTGCAGTTTATCCCGTGCCTTGAGCCGCTTGTCGGGGACGATTTTCCCGGCGTTTCGTTTGATAAAATTCCCGGCGCGTCGGAGTCGCCGCGCCCTGCATCGCATTATCTTACGCCGGAATTATACGAAAAATTTTTGATTAATTTATTTAATTTATGGTATAGCGATTTTATAAAAAATAAATATATAAGCATACGTTTTTTTGATAATTTAGTAAGAATCGCGGCGGGTTATCCGCCGGAACAATGCGGGACTTACGGATTTTGTACCGGCCAGTTTGTAATCGAATCCGACGGGTCGGTTTATCCGTGCGATTTTTATTGTGTTGACAACTGGAAAACCGGAAATATTCTTGATATGTCGTTTGAAGATTTATATAGTTCGCCTAATATGCAAAAATTTCGCGAAACTTCGTTATATAAAAATTATTTTGAACAAGAACGCGAAAAATGCGAGGCGTGCAAAGTTTATTATTTATGCAGGGGCGGATGCAGAAGAGACAGGGATAACAAAAAAGACGGTTTTGCCGGAGAGAATATATACTGCGAGGCGTTATATAATTTTTATTGTTTTGCTGAACCGCATTTGAACGATATTATTAAAAATATAAAAATATAAAAATAAATAGGGAAATTTTTATGTTAAAAATCAGAGAAGTTGTTTTAGAGGATTTGCCGGATTTATATGATTTATATATGAATCATCTGACTAAATCCCCAAAAGCTCCGCAAGACGAACCGCAGGATATTTTTAAATGGACAGATTTGCTTGTAAAATTGATTGTGGATCCGGATTATCACTTATTAGTCGGTGAAATTGATTCAAAAACAGTATCTTCCGTGACTTTAATAATTATACGAAATTTAACTCATAATTTACGGCCGTACGCGTTAATTGAAAACGTAGTCACTCATGAAAATCACAGAAATAACGGCTATGCTTCGGCATTGATAGATTACGCAGAAAAAATCGCAAAAGATAATAAATGCTATAAAATTATGCTTATGACAGGCTCAAAAAAAGAAAGCACTCTGAGATTTTATGAGAAATGCGGGTTTAATAAAAACGATAAAACCGGATTTATAAAATGGATTTAACAGATTTTTAATTGTTTATACTTGTTATCGAAAATTATATTATAGTATAATGGTTTTGTATGTTTATATAAAAATCGCTGTGTTGCCTTGATAACCACAGCAAAATTAAAACAAGGGGTTAAAATTAAATAATGAAAAATGCGCAAGTCAGAGAATTAACCAAAATGGCTATAACAGCCGCGCTTTATGTAGTTTTATGTTACGCGTTCGCCTTTATGAGTTATGGGCTTATCCAGTTTAGAATAGCTGAAATTTTATTAATTTTGGTTTTATATAACAAAAAATATTGCATTCCGGTTATATTGGGAACGTTTATCGCGAATATGCTAAACGGCGCTTATGACATGATTTTCGGAACGCTTGCGACAGTTTTTGTATTATTGATTATAATATTAATACAAAATAAAACTGTAAATAAAATAATTATAGCCCCTGCTGCGGCAATAATTAATGGGATTATAATAGGCTTGATGTTATTTTATATATTTAAAGTGCCTTACGCTCTCTGGTTTTGTATGATAAGCGTGGCAGCCGGTGAATTTGCCGTAGTTTTAATCGGCGTATTAGTGTTTCACGCTGTCGAAAAAAACAATAAAAGATTTATAGATTTGCTTAGGGAATAAAAAATATGATAAGATAAAAAAAGGGATAAAGGAGAAGAAAAAAAGCATGAGTAATATTATAGAGTTTCCGGGAATTGGCATAGGGCCTTTTGAGATTGACCCTATCGTGATAAAAAATGTTTTTTGGAGCGGCAGGGATATAGCATGGTACGGAATATTTGTAATGCTCGGAATTTTGAGCGGGATTTTTTATTCTTTTTGGAGAGGGAAAAAAAATAACGGAATAGTTGTGGACGATATGATGGATATAGCGATTTTTTCAATACCTGCGGCAATAATAGGAGCAAGATTATATTATATAATATTTAAGCCACGGCCTGATATGTTCAAAACTTTTTATGATATTATCGCTGTCTGGGAAGGCGGGCTCGCTGTTTACGGCGGCATAATTTTAGGATTTTTAGCGGGATTTTTAGTCTGCAAATACAAAAAAATATCTTTTTTAAAAGTTTTTGATTCTGCGGCTCCGGCAGTTATGCTCGGTCAGATTATCGGCAGGTGGGGCAATTTCACAAATGCCGAAGCCTACGGAATCGCAACAGGGTTACCATGGGGAATGTCTATAAACGGAGCTGAGCCGGTTCATCCGCTTTTTCTTTATGAAATTTTATGGAATTTGATCGGGTTTATAATTATAAATCTTATATATAAAAAGAAAAAATTTGACGGTCAAATATTTTTAACTTATATATCATGGTACGGCTTCGGGAGAATGTTTACAGAAGGTATCAGAGGGAACGATACGCTTAAATTAGGCGTCTTCAGAATATCGCAGATTGTAGCGTTTTTGTGTTTTGTTATAGGGATAGCTTTGTTTGTTTTATTGTTTATCAAATATAAAAATCAAAAACTTGAAAACGAAGCGTATGAGGGAGTATATACAGCGGCAAAAAATAAACTTCCGGCAGAAATTGACGCAGACGATGATAAAACTGATGAAGCCGATGAGCCTGAAAAAGCCAAAAATGCTGAAAATGACGCAAAAAACGAATAACATAACATATCTTGAAATTTATTTTAAAAAATATATAAATAAATAATTTTTAGGAGGATTAATTTATGGCAAAATTAAAGTCAAGTAAATTAAAAATTATTATTAGTTTAATAATTCTGACTTTGATAATTTCAATGTTCACAGCATGCGGCGGAAATACCGAAGAAACTAAAAAAACTGACGGTAACACGATTTCTGAAAAAGAGGGAAACAACGAAACCGGAGACGACAACGATTCCGGCGAAGCACCTGCAGAAGTAAAATTGCTGCCTGATTTAGGCGATGCGAACTTCGAAGGTTATACTTTTAGAGTTATAGTAAGAAACAGCTCTTCCGGAGACTGGCTCGACTGGAATCCGAGAGACGTGTACGCCGCAGAAGAAAACGGAGATACTATAAACGACGCCGTTTACAAAAGAAACGTATATATTGAGGACAAATATAATTTTAAAATTGAAGAGACTTATAGAAAAGACAACGACGTAGGGAGCGATGTTAATAAAGCGGTAAAATCGGGTGATGATATTTATGACATGGCAGAAGTGCAAATGCGAAATGCTCCAAGCCTTGCTCTGACCGGGATTTTTTTGAATCTGCACGAAGTCGAAAATCTCGAATTGACTCAGCCGTGGTGGGATCAGGCTGCAAACTCGGCTCTGTCATTCGGCGGGAAATTGTTTTTTACTTCGGGAGATTTATTAATGGTAAACAATGATACCTGCACAGGGTTTGTTTTTAATAAAGAACTGTTAAAAGACCTCGCGCTTGACGACCCGTACCCAATCGTAAAAGAAGGCAAATGGACTATGGACAAATTGTATGATATGTGCAAAGACGCGTCTATGGATTTAAACGGCGACGGGCAGATGAATTATACTGACGACCGTTACGGACTTATCGGTCAGCGGGATACGCTTATCAGCTTTTTACACGGCGCGAACGAATATATTACTAAAAAAGACGAAAACGACTATCCGTACATAGTATTCGGAGGGGAAAGGTCGTTTGCCGCAATGGAAGCGTGTTACAAAGTAATGTATAATGATTTTACCCATAATGCCCACCATATCGAAGGTAAAGTTCCCGCGATATATCCGGTATCCGAAGAAATATTCATGAGCAACAGGGCTTTGTTTATGTGGGTAAGGCTGAGAATAGTTGAAAATCTCAGGTCAATGGATAAAGACTTCGGAATATTGCCGATACCTAAGCTCAATGAAAATCAGGATGATTATTACACCGACGTTATCAGTCACACAGGGCTTATCATGTGTGTTCCCGTAACCGCGTCTGACCCCGCGAGAACAGGGCATATACTTGAAGCTATCTGCGCCGAGTCAAAATATACGACTATGCCGGCATATTATGAAGTCACGCTGAAAACGAAAATGGCACGCGACGACAGTTCCGCAGATATGCTCGATATAATTTTCAAAAACAGGGTATGGGATTTAGGAGAAATAGCCAATTACGGCAATTTCAGCAGCGATTTAATTTGGATGTCGATGAAAAATAATTCTGATCTCGCTTCACTGTTTGATAAATTAGAACCGAAAATGCAAAAAGATATAGATAAAGCCATAGAAAAATTCGAAAAGATTGATTAATAAATAATATAATTATAAAACGAAAGGAATAATTTATTATGTCAGAATATAAACAATTCCCAAGAACCGAAGTAGACGGCGTTAGTTTGCCCCGTATGCTTATAGGCACAAACTGGCTGGTAGGATACAGCCATACAGGACACGCCGCCGATATGGATATTCGCAATACTAATAAAACGGTTGAGGATGTCTTCCCTACCCTCAAAACTTTCACAAATCACGGTATAGACGCAATTCTGGGAGTTACAAGCATAGATAAAATACTTGTGGATTCTATAAAATATTTTCAGGATAAAACCGGTATAGAATTAATTCAAATCGACACGCCTTGGATGAATATGGACGATACAAAAGAAGCACGCGCAGAAACTGAACAGATAATCAAGAACAGCGCCAAAGCAGGAGCTAAATTTTGCTTCCCCCATCACTCAAGCGTTGAGCAGCTCGTGAACAAAAACAAACGAACCATCGACAGACTGCCCGACTAT
>WRHM01000001.1:768950-775362 GCA_009783265.1 Oscillospiraceae bacterium | reverse complement strand
TGCGAATAAAAAATTATTGAAATAATCAATAATTTTTTATTTTTGCCTATCTTTTATAAATATAAATTGTCTTTATTAATATAAGTGACTTGCGCAGAGTAACTTTTAAATAATAAAAGGGGGGAAATAGATTGAAATGATAGATTTAATCAAGGCTTCACAGGGCGATGAGGAAGCACTTGACGAGATTGTTTATTTATATAACGAAAAAGCAGTAAAAATAGCAAGCATTTATGTCGGAAATGATTATGAAGATGTTGTTCAGGATATTTGGCTAAAAATCATTGGTAAACGACATTTGCTTGCCAATGTTGATAATTTCGATAATTGGTTGTTTCTTGTGATAAGAAATGCGTGTTTCGATTATTTGAAAGTAGAAAAGAAACGGCGAAGTAATTATGAATTGACGCTACATGAAAATATTGACTATATAGATAATCAGATTAGCTATCCAGATATACTTGATAAAATTATACAAGATGAATCTAATGATATAATACGCTCAATAATTGAAAAATTATCAGAGGCATATTCACTTCCGATTGTTATGCGTTATATAAAAGAAATGACATTAGAAGAAATAGCAAAAACATTAAATCTGCCGTTATCAACGGTTAAATGGCGGCTTCATGCAGGAAAACTGCAAATCAAAACCGAAATATTAAAAAGGAGATTGTTATGAATAAGAAAACTATGAGAGAGATATTGAAAGGTATTGCAACTTCGGCGCAGGAAAGTTCATTGACAACTAAATGTGTTGACGGCGACAGGCTGTTTATTCAGACATATAATAAGCTAAGGAAAATTGCATTAGATAATGACTGGATTAACAGCGACATTGTTATTGAATTAGATTTAAAAAATGAATCTATTTTCGGCAATGAACAAGAAAGGCTTAACATAGAAAGAATGGATGTCATAGGGGCGGCGGCAGTAATTTTTATGTCGTCATTAACAGAAACAGAGCCATTGGTTACAAAAGTGTAATCGGCTGAAAATAAGCATTTTCCACAAAATTACATAATTTAACATACCTTATAATTATAGGAATTATCTACATTAAATCGTAACTTCATTATTATTCATCAAACTCTCAAACATCTGTGCCGCCACTTCATCAGCGTCGCGGAGAGCATGAACATATCTGTTCGTCGTCGATAATTGCGTATGCCCCAACCGTGAAGCGACTGTTTTTATGTTTGTTCCGCTCGAAAGCAGGAGCGTTGCCGATGTGTGGCGGAGCGCATGGAATTTCCGGTGAGGTATATTATTTCGCTTCAAGAATTTGTCAAACTGCCGTGTCGGAGTATGCGGGTGTATCGCCGAGCCGTCCCATTGAATGAATACCCAATCTTCGTTTTTCCATCTGTCGCCGAGTGTGAATGCTTGCTCTGACTGCTCCGTATGATATTGTTTTAACAATTCAATTAAATAAACGGGAATAAAAATATCTCTGGCACTCCCTTTGGTTTTGGGATTCTTGCTTTTTACGCTTTCGCCTTTGAGTTTATAATTGCTCTGCCGAATGGTAATTATATTGTCGGTAAAATTTATATTCGACCATTTCAACGCCACAAGCTCCCCGCGTCGGCAGCCTGTGGTAATAGCCAAATGAATTAATACTTGAAACATGAGCGGTTCGCTGTTTAAACAAGACAGCATTTGAGCCGCTTCTTCTTTTGTGAATATTTCTACTTCGGGTTCATCGACGGACGGAATATCAAGTTTTGATGTTTCTGTCGGGTTGCGGTCGATAAGTTCGAGTTTATATGCTTTCGCCATGATGGATTTCAATACAGTCAAATAGCGTTTAACGGTAGCGGGTGATAATTTATCGCCCTTTTTATCTGTTCTCACACCTTCGCCGGATAACATTTGTATGAATTGCTGTACGTGAATCGGTTTTATATCTTTAAGTTTCATGTGACCGAGCGAGGGCATTATAATAGTGTCGATAATTTTAATATATAACGCTTTTGTCGTCGGAGCAAGTGTATTATCGGCAAGCTCTAAATAATGAGGACAAAAATCGGCTAATTTTATATTAGAGGTAGTGACATAATCGCCATTTAAAACTTTGCTTTCAAATTCAACGGCGAAACGGTTCACTTCTTTTTCGATTTGTTTTTCTGTCATGCCTTTTGACGGTTTCCATGAGGTATGCTTTTTTATTTGTTTGCCATCGCTGCCATATCCACAGCTTACAGTTATGCGGTATGACGTATCTGAACGTTTTTCTATTGAAGCCATTTATCAAAATACCCCTTTCTGTAACATTTTAAGTAATTTTATCAGCTCTTAAAATCTTTTTTATTATATCGCTTTTTAATTTTTTATTTTTAACACAAGATGTAATCTTTAACGCTAATTCACAATAAAAATTCTCTACATCGTTCATAAAATCGTCTTTTGTTTTTATGAAATCTAAAAATTTATATAGTATTAAATCATCGCGTTCAGAAATTCCTGATGTTAAATTATCATTATCAATTATCTTTTCGGATAAAATTAAATAAACCGCTTGAGCCTTTTTTATCATTTCTTTGTGGCGAGATATATAACACGCTAATCCTATTATATAAGCATTTTTTTCGTTATATATAGAATTATTTACCAAATAATCAAGGAAACCATTTAACGTAGCGGATAATACTTCATTATCTTCTTTATCTAACCTATTGATATAGTCAATTAATTTTTCTGTGGATTGCATATTGTTCACTAAATCATCAAAATTTTTGAAATCGGTAGAACATAATAAATAATCGCTTGTAACTCCGAAAATTTTTGATAATTCTTTAATATCATCTATTTTGGGTTGCCTATTATCATTTTCATAATAATTTATAATTTGTCTTTTAACTCCCATTTTATTTGCCAATTCCTGTTGTGTCATATTCCTATCTGTTCTTAATTCTTTTAATCTGTTTCCAATGGTTTTCATAAATATTACCTCGTTATGTTGCTAATTGTTTCTAAATTGTTAATTTGCAACAAAACACTTGACTTTCGGATTTTGTTGCATTATAATCATAGTGTAACAGAAAATAAACAAAAAGTCAAGTGAAAAATAAAAATAAATTTATAATTTTAGGAGGAATTTTTTATGGATACCAAAACTATCGACGAAATTATCAAAGAAGAAAAGAAACAATATTACAAGAAATGGAGGGAAAATAATCCTGATAAAGTCAAAAAGCATAATTCTGATTATTGGCGCAGACGAGTAGAACGAAAAATTAAATTTGAAACGCATAAAAAGGAAGGTGAACAATAATGATGGCACGAATGAGAACATTAACTGAAACAGCAGCATATTTGAAAGAGCGAGACCCACAAACCGCAGTCACCCTTACAGCATTACGCCGAATGGTAAAAACAGGTGAACTTCCCTCTATAACCGTTGGAGTAAAACGACTTATAAATCTCGACGTTCTTATCTCACATCTTAGCAATACAATCCCGCAATCAACACAGCAAGAACCAGTCAGCGGAATCCGTCCGATACCCGAAAAAATTTCATACAGCAAGAGAGGTTTAACATGATGCAAAGTATAGAACAAAAGAAAATGCCCGGTTCTGCTGGAACAGAAACGAGCATAAAAGGAAATCACTCAGAAGTTTATCACAATATTATTATACCACAAAATCGAGAAAAAACAAGCATAAATTGTAAAAATTATTCGACAGATATATTTAATCAACTAAAAAATATGCTTGACATCAAGCAGACACTCGAATATTACGGCATTTCAATCAACGACAAAAACTTTGCTCTCTGCCCGTTTCATCAGGAAAAAACGCCGTCGTTCAAAATTTACACTGATAATTTTTATTGTTTCGGGTGCGGAGAAAACGGCACAGTTATCGACTTTGTAATGAAATATTTCGGAACAACAAATATTGAAACTGTAAAAAAGTTAAATAACGATTTTGCATTGAACCTGCCAATCGGAGGAACGCATGGGGTGGCGATACACTCTCCCCTGCGGGAAAACAAAAATCTTGTTGATAATTTTATCGCATGGGAAAAGAAAGCGTTTATCACGGTTTCCAGTTATTTCAGAGCTTTGCGATTCTGGGGCGAGCAGATATTCGTAAATCACAGCGAATACTTTGAACAATATTTGCCTGATGTGGAGAATACAGCGTTCGTAGAATATATGCTTGACATGATGATAGAAAATACGCATGATTTCCCGGCACAAGTGAAATTTTACAGGACTTACGGAAAGGCGGTGGCTGACATTGAGCGAAAATTTAACGACTACCGCAAAAGCCGAGCTTCTGAAATCCGCTGACTTTACGACGGATATATTCGACGAACTCCAAAATAACCCTGTGGTTTGGGAAACACCGATACCATTCAAAAATATAAATCTGCCGAATTTCCCCGTAAATGATTTACCTGTGGTAATCTCCGATTATGTCCGTGCAGTTTCGGAGACAACGCAGACTTCGCCGGATATGGCGGCTACGGCGGCACTTGCTATATTAGCTCTATCATTACAGGGTAAATTTTTGATTGAGGGTAAAAAAGATTGGCGAGAGCCACTCAATTTATATACAATCGTAATAGCTCCGCCAGCCGAACGCAAAAGCGCAGTTATGATGCATATGACCGAACCGTTGAAACGTTATGAAATTACCGAGAATGAACGCCGTGCGCCACTTATAGAGCAAAATAAAATTGTCAAAGCTGTTCTTGAAAAAAAGAAAAAACTCATAGAAGATAATCTCGCCAAAGGTAAACTCGGCGCGGACAAATCAAAAGCCTATGAAGTAGCCGAATCACTAAGCAACTTCGAGGAAATCAAACCATGCCGATTATTCTGTGATGATATTACACCCGAAAAACTGGCAAGCGTACTTTATGACAATGACGGCAGGACTGCACTTTTATCATCGGAGGGGGGTATATTCGATATGCTTGCCGGGCGATACTCCGGCAGCGTGAATATTGACGTATTTTTAAAAGCACATTCAGGCGACAGCATACGGGTTGACAGGCAAGGTAGAAAATCAGAATATGTGCAAAATCCAACTATGACAACTCTGTTATTTGCACAGCCGAATGTAATAGAGAGTATCATGAGCAACGGTATATTTCACGGGCGCGGATTGTGCGCAAGATTTTTATACTCGATACCCAATTCCACAGTCGGCAGCCGCAAATTCGAGAGCCGCCCGATTCCTGATATTACATCTGAGAGATACTACAATCTGATTAATATTTTACTCAACATTGATAATAATAATCCGCAGATTATATCGTTAAGCAGTCGGGCTTATGAATTGCTCCGCAACTTCGCAAATGAAATCGAACCCATGCTGATTGACAATTTAGCTGACATAGCTGACTTCGCCGGAAAATTCGTCGGCGTAACGCTCCGAATAGCAGGACTTTTATATCTCGCCGAATATCCGCCACAGGCGAATAACGAATTAATATTGACCGAAAATTTTATGGACAGCGCAATTCGTATTGGCAAATATTATCTCGAACACGCAAAAGCGGCGTATCAGTTGATGGGCGCAGATGAAGTGACCACGCAATGCAAATATATTCTGCGTCAATTATCAAAAACTCAGCCGAAAATTATAACGGTTCGTGATATTATGCGATTATGTCAGCGGTTCAAAAACGCTGACGTTGTCGCCGCACCAATCGCTCGATTATGTGAATATAGTTATATGGCAGAACAGACAAATGAATATAACGGCACGGGCAGACCGCAAGCAAAATCATGGGAAATGAATCCGCTGGCGTATGAAAATTTATGAGCAAATATGTCATGACAAAACTGACAGAAATGACAAAACTCTGTGAAATAAATACTTTTGTCATTATAGTCATTTTTGTCATAGGATTTTCAACAAAAATTTTATAAAAAATACACGGTGGTCAGGTTCGGCTGCCGTGTGTTTTTTTTACGTCCGCAGGACGACAGCAGACGACGAAGTCGGCTTAAAAAATCGAGAGCTTGTCGAACGATTTTGAGGGTTCAGGGACACCTTCCCTGACAAGCGTTTTCGCATTTTCACGTAAGTGAAAGTTTGCGGAAAATTCGAGGGTGGAGCGCCTCGAACATTGCTTGCCCACTTTTCCCTACATGATTCTATGCTGATGCTGTGGTGGCATTTCCGTCATTTTCATTATATCCGAATATTATGCCAATTTCAATGTTTTTTTGTTGACTAACTTTTCCCTACATGATTCTTTGCTCATGTTGCCGTGGTATTTTCGTTATTTTTACTATATCTGAAAATTATGACAATATTAATGTTTTACTGTTGAAATATTTGTATTTTTTTGATATAATATTTATAATGACAATTTCTGAAAAAAGAGAGGACAAAAACACGATGGATAACGAAAAACTTGACGGCTTATCCCTTGACATCGAACAAA
>WRHM01000001.1:0-768850 GCA_009783265.1 Oscillospiraceae bacterium | reverse complement strand
GGTAACGATAGGTAAGACTTTGAAATTATCGCTATCTTTTCCCCCGTTCCGAACCGTGCATGAGACTTTCACCTCACACGGCTCTCCATCTAATCATCGCATTTCTGCTCAATCACACAATTTACAGATTTTACTCGCAATTTATTAAGTTTTTCTAATTGATTTTTATCTAACTTAATTAATTGTAAATATTTATTTATCGTGTCCTCTTTCGTGGCGTGGATTAACTTATGAACATTTTCTGTTACCCAAACTAAATTTTTGAAATTATCATCACCGTTTAATTCTTTGGGAATTATATGATGTATTTCCATTTCACCAATTTTTAATTCTTCACCTGTTATGAAACATTTACCCCATTGTGCTGAATAAACGCTTATGCGATTATCTGCTAATTCTGCCGAATCATTTGGTAATGGGTTTTCCATAATGTAGTGTAGTATGTCTGTATTGATTTTTAGTTTGTTGTGTATTAAGTTTCTTCCCTCTTCCGTATAGTCACATATTTTTTGAGTAAATCCTAACGGATTTTTGTGTTTGACTGCGGGAATCGGAAATAAACATATTCCTGCCACATATTGCTTTTTGTAGTTATAACCTTTATATCGTTTTGTATAAGTTTGACTTGGGATTCCGCTTTCACTCATAATCGTATTTAGGTGATTATGTCTGAAAATTCGCACATTATTTTCTATTTCGCCACAATCTATATTGACATGGGTTGCAATATTGAAATAATTCTGTATTCCTACAACCGTAGCATTGTAACGTAATATATTTTGTGGGGTGGGGCTTTCCTTAATCTTTTCGATACATTCTCTAATCTTGGCTGCTGACCTTGATTTCGATTTTCCCGACATGTGAGAATTTATAACCCATTTTTCACCTTTAAGTTTGGCTTTGAACCTAAACCCTAAAAATTCTGACGTACTTCGTCTTAAATCGGATATTGCTGACTTTTCCATATTTATTTCAAGGTCTAATCGTTCTTTAAGCCACATCTTAACTGCTTCAAAGGTTTTCTCACTATCAGTCTTATGTCTGCAAAAGATTTTAAAATCATCGGCGTAGCGAATTATATACATTTCTTTCAGGTTGGTTTTACGCAATTTTTCGTATATACCGCCTCTGTGTGTTGTGCCGTCTTTTTTGACTGTCACTTTTCTTTCCTTGATATTAAATGCTTTCCATTGTGAATCAATCCACCAATCGAGTTCATTTAACACTACATTCGATAAGAGTGGTGACAATATCCCACCTTGCGGAGTTCCCTTTCGTGCTTTCGCACTTATATGGAAACGTGTCGCACTTCAAGTTGTATTTTTTCGCTTGTATGCGGTGAAAAATCCCCACCCTTAGGACAGGTAAAAGTGAATGATAAAAGCAACGAAATCAAGGCAGTGCCGGAGTTATTGGAGATATTGTATTTGAAAGGGTGTATCGTGACGATAGACGCGATGGGATGTCAGAAAGAGATAAGCGAGAAGGTGACGATGAAAAAAGCGGATTATGTGTTTTCGTTGAAAGAGAACCACCCAGACCTGTATAACGACGTAAAATTCTACTTTGCGAATGAGCCAGTAAAAAAGAGTACAGTTACGCAAAGCAAAGGACATGGGCGAATAGAGAAACGCGAATACTATTTGGAAACGAATATCACATGGCTGCACAATAGAGACGAATGGACAAATTTGAACGGTATAGGCATGGTAAAATCGACGGTTTCAGAAAAAAGCAACATCAGGGAAGAAACAAGATATTTCATTACATCGCTATTGAGTGTGGAGTTATTTGCCAAAGCCGTTCGAGCACATTGGAGTATTGAGAGTATGCACTGGTGTCTTGATGTTGTTTTCCACGAAGATGATTGTCAGATTCGCAACGCCAATGCTGCCGAAAATTTCGCTGTTATCCGTCATATTGCCACCAATGTTCTCAAAAATTACCCCGTCAAAATGAGCCTTGCTCGAAAACGCAGAAAATGTCAGTACGACGCCGATTTTATGGCTGACGTTCTCTTATCCGCTTTTTCTTGACTTTTTTCATGCGTTCGCCGTGTTGTTATAGTAATATTGACAAATGTGTTTTAATATGTTATAATATCAAAAATATAATTGAAAAAAATAAATTTTGAGGAATCAAAAATGGAAATTAAAGACGTTTACGGAAACAGAATTTCAAGAAAAGTAGGCGACAGGATTTTAGACAACTCTGGGAATTGGATATATGAAATCAGGGGTGACCGAATTTATAAGACAAATGGAGATTGGGCATACGAAATTAGAAGTGACAGGATTTATAAAACAAACGGTGATTGGGTATATGAGATAAGAGGCGACCGCATATACGATACATCGGGAAATTGGTTAAGTTCGGAATATTGATAAATAATACAAAAGTAAATAAAGTGGAAGGAATAATTATGGCAAGAACAAGAGATGAAATTCAAACGGAAATTGATGATAATAAAAAGGCGATAGCATTGTATGAAGATATGTTGAGTACCCCAGAGCTTATGCAAATTGCCAAAGGACAGGGATTTCCAATACGTGATAATATGCGTCTATGTAAGGAAGCCATTGATAGATGTGAAAAAGAACTCCGCGAAATATACTTGGAAGTACCATCACAAAGCATAAAAGAACAAATATTAAACTCAAAAAAGTATTATGGTTGTATTTCCGTTGGGTCGTTCCACACAGTTGGTTTGAAAACAGATGGTACAGTTGTTGCGGTTGGGAAGAATGAATATGGTCAATGCAATACTAAAAGTTGGCGGAATATTGTCGCGGTTTCCGCTGGAAATCAGCACACCGTCGGTTTGAAAGTAGATGGTACAGTTGTTACGGTCGGAAGCGGTGCGATGTACAGCTCATTTAAAGGTAGAGTAATTGATATAGGTTGTTGCAACACCAACAGTTGGCGTGATATTGTCGCGGTTTCCGCAAAAGGTTTATTGACAGTCGGCTTGAAAGCAGATGGCACACAAGTTACAACTGGAGTGGCCAGTAGCGGTGGTAGTGATTATTTAGGCGATGATATTGTAGAAATTTCCATTGGCCGCCATCCATATGATATATTTGGTGTTGGTGATAGTTTATATTTATTGGCTTTGAAATCGGACGGTAGCGTATTGTGTTGCGGTGATATTGACAGCACCATTAGTTGGCGGAATATTGTCGCAATTTCTGCCGAGTATCCCCGTATCGGCTTAAAAGCAGATGGCACAGTTGTCGCGGTTGGCGATAATGAATATGGTCAATGCAATACCAAAAGTTGGCGGAATATTCTTGCTATTTCCACTGGATTGAGGCACACCGTTGGCTTGAAAGCGGATGATACAGTTGTTGCGGTTGGCGATAATAAATATGGTCAATGCAATGTCGAAAATTGGCAGAATATTGTCGCGATTTCTGCTGGATATTTGCACACTGTTGGCTTAAAGGCAGATGGTACAGTTGTTGCGGTTGGCTATAATGAATATGGTCGTTGCAATGTCGAAAATTGGCGAAATATTGGTCCGCCCGATAAAGAACAGCTTTTACAATCTATGCGTTGGGATCAACAAGGATTATGTCGTTATTGTGGTGGACAATTAAGCGGATTGTTTATCAAAAAATGCAAATCTTGCGGTAAGCCGAAATAATATTATTGGATAAAATAAAAAATTAATGGCGAAAATAAAGTTTATATTCTTACCCTTAATCAGTTATTATTATGAAGTTTATTTGATAAAAAGTTAAGGAAGTGTTGTCTATGAATTATGAAATAAATAATATAGGCGATATATTAGAATGTTTTGATATATTGAATAGCGACGAAAAATATGTCGAAATAATTAAGCATATATATGTTAAAGCCGAAAATGAATTAAGCGCAACAAAAATAATTTTCCCAAATTATACCGACCATACTATAAATCATAGTAAAAAAGTTTTAGGGTATGTTTATGCTGTTCTTAATCAGACTTTGGGAAAAAGTACCGATACATCAAAAAACAAAAGCCTTGATTTGAAAACAGGTTTGAATATAAATGAAACGTTTATATTGATATGCGCAATATTGCTTCACGACATTGCGATGGCAACAGCATACGATAAAAATGGAAAAGAAAAACCTTTATATGTTACAAAAATAACTGATGAAGAACGTAATTACATACGTGACAATCATGCAAAACTTGGGGAAAAGAAAATTAAAAAAGAAGCGAGGCAATGGTTTAAAAATTTTGGTTCGCCAATTTTTACGGGTTTTATTGCAAGTGTTGTGTCGAATCATACCCAAAATATAACGCTTATACACGATGAAACTGCTTTAAATATAAGGCTTAAATTGCTATCAGCGCTCTTAAAATTGGGGGATGCTTTACATATCACGAAAGATAGAGCTGATATAAATGATTTGAACAGTTTTTTAATTGAAAATGATAGCGTATTCCACTGGGGACTTGTTCATTTTGTTGAATCAATAACAATAAATAAATTTGATTTTTTTGTAAAATTTCGATTTTATGACGATACTAATAATTCCGAAAGGATAAAGAAAAAGGTAAGTTATGATGTTTTAAAGAATTTAAGAGCTAATAAAAATAATAACAATGAAAATAATATTTTATATGTATTACGTAATTATGGTATTCCGATAGAAATTGATTTTTATACAACCGAAGATAGTAAAATAATTGACGATATTAGCAATTCAGCGAAAGAAATGCTTAATAATGTGCTAAATGAAAAACTTAAATTTGTTGCTCCTCCACCATTTAAAACATATTCAAAAATCAGAGACGAAAGTAACAATTCAAATATTTTAGGGGGTAATTAATTATGAAAAAATCGTTAAAAAATCGTTTACAAAATGAATTTTCTGCAATTAATGAACAGATAAATTTAAATGAAAAGGACGATAGTATTGAAATCATTTTTGGAACGACATATGATGATAAAAATAAAACACCAATACAGATTTTATTAATAGAACGAGAAGATTTTATTGAACTTGGAGACGAAGGGCTAACTTTTAAATATTTAGACGAAATATTTGAGTTGGGAGAAGAAGATGTAAAGAAAAATGTTAAGGCAATAACAGATTTTTATGAGGTAGATATTATTGAGGTAAATCCTATAATTGATTCGTATATCATAAAAAAAGTCGAAAACGATTCAAATATTTTAGTTGAATTATTGAAATTCCACGATTGCATAGGTTTTCTTAATGCAATGAAAATATTTTATGTATAAATAAGGCGAAAAACACAGTAATGTTTTTCACCGAAACTTATCATATTTGGGGCGTTTTGTCAACAACAATTCTGTAAACTTTTCTATTTTTTGCGGAAACGAAAACTTTACAACCCTGTTATTGACAAGGTGAGTTTGCGGAATTTTCAAAAAATATTTTAAAATAACAAAACAAAAAACAACTTGACAATACTCGTGAACCCGCACTCGCGACTTCAAACAAATAACAGGGTAGGAAAACTGCACAACGCCCACAAGGGTTGATATTTCAGCCTTTGCGGGCTTTTTTTATGTCTAAATTGTAAAAATGATATTTTTTAGTTTGCACCCCTTGACAAATTCAGCGTGAGTGGGGGCAGACAGGCAATAACTTCTTACGGGCGTTGCTCGCGCTCGGTTTGAGGGTCTTTGCGATTTACACAACTATTTTGACCCGTCAATATCGGTGCAGGAAACTTTTATCAGCAGACGCGCCGGCAAAGACGAATTTCAAAAAGCTATCGAGATACCCCCGGCAGATGATGAATTTAACCATATCCGGGACGAGTACGGCGGCATATTGAAAATACAGCTTGAAAAGGGCAACAACGGGCTTGTGCGGACGAAATATCTCACGTTTTCCATAGAAGCGGACAGCATGAACACCGCGAAATCCCGGCTTGTCCGTATCGAAACGGATATATTAAACCATTTCAAAATGATAGGCGCGGCGGCGCGTCCGTTGAACGGCAAAGAGCGGTTAGGGGCTATACACAGCGTCCTACATCTCGGCACAACCGACCCTTTCAATTTTGAATGGGACTGGCTTTCAAAAACGGGGCTTTCCACAAAAGACTACATTTCCCTGTTCGATGGCGTTATCAAACCCAATCCAATAATCGTCGCTGTGTTCCTGTTTGTCTAAATGATAAAAAATCATACTTCGATATAATTTAAAATGTTCTTAATAAGTCTGCAAGCTGTTCCGTTAAGATTGAAGTTTTCTACGATATAATCGTAAAATTCATTCGGATTCATAATATTAAAGCCTCCTTTCCGTACAAAGATTTCAATATTCTTATGCCCTCATCAATTTCGGCTTCCGGGTTTTTTCCGAGTTGAGCATAAAAACCGGGATTCCCCGGAGTATGCTTTTACGGCCTGTCAAACGGTACGGCCTTTTCATAGCTCTTTGACAAAGAAAGCCCGCAAGATAACGGCGGCGCAGTATAAAGCAAAACGGATAACTTTCTGTTTCCATGCCGAGCAAACGGCGGGTGCGCCAAGATGTCATTTATGACGGAGCGACAACACCGACAGCCGCAAAGCAGATACGGGTGATTTGCGGGCTATGACCGCGTGGGGGCGATATTGATACTCCTGTCCAGTCTTAACATGAGCGTTAAAAGCGTCGCACGTATTGAGGACAGCCCGGTGAGAACCACGGGGGAGTGAAATTCTCGTGAGGACGCGCCCGCGTCCGTCCGTTGTGCTTATGATTTACACAAAATTATAAACTCAATGGGGGTGTTATTTTGGCACGAAAAAAAGAAACTGCCGACACTCTCCCCATGCTGAAAACCGTGGAACAAATGAGCCGGATTAGCGGCATTGGCGAAAACAAGCTCCGTGAGCTTATGGATAGCGGCGAACTTGAATACGTCCAAAACGGAAACCGACGCTTGATAGCCGACACCGCTATATGGGATTGGTACAACCGCGTCAAGACCACGGCGGCAAAGGGGGCGTAGAGGATATGGCAGTACAACCGAGAACAATACAGAACAAGCGCGACGCAAACGGCGTATTGACGGGAAAATCCGGCACAGTTTACGACGTGAATATAAAATACAATTCGCCGGAGGGTAGAAAAACCTACACCAAGCGCGGGTTTGCGACGAAAAAAGAAGCGTCGCAACATGAAGCCGAAATGAAAGTAAAATTGCAAAATCCCGTTTATGCTCCTGTAAATACATCACACGGCAAGCAGACAGTCAAGGAATATCTTAATGAGTGGGTAGAGAACCACGGCAAGGCTAACTTACGTCCGTCCACTTTCGCAGGATATAAGAGCCATATCAATAATCATATCCTGCCGTATGTCGGCCATGTACAGCTTAACCAACTATCCCCGGCCATGCTTGATAATATGTTTCAACAGTTATTTGACAGGGGGCTATCTCAAAGTACAGTACGGTATGCACAGCGTATTTTGAGCGTTTCAATGGAAGCGGCGCGTAAATACCGATACATTGAACATAACCCCGCCCGCGATATTATAACCAAGTTTGGCAAACAGGGCAAAACGCCCGACCCGTACACGATAGAGCAAGTACAGCAATTTATGGGGAAAGTGGCGGGTACAGAATGGGAATTACCCGTTGTACTCGCGGGATTATACGGTCTGCGAATAAGTGAGGTTATCGGTTTGCGTTGGCAAAACGTCGATTTGGATAAAATGCAGTTTAGCGTTGTGGAGCAAATGCCTTTCAAAGTTCCGGCAGGGACAAAGATAATAGATGAAATGGCTCCGACAAAATCCAACGACCGGGTATTACCGATTACCGAAACCACATTACCGTATTTCATGCGGCAGTTTGAATTACAGGAGCGGCAAAAGGCTTTTGCCCACGCGGGCGGCGGGGAGTATCACGACAACGACCTTGTATTAGCCAAGCCGGACGGCTCACCAAACAGGCGAGATAGAATGTCAACGAATTTCGGTCAGCTTATCCGGCATTTAGAAATGCCGCATATCCGCTTTCACGACCTGCGCCATACGGCGGCGACGAATATGCACCAACTAACGGGCGATTTCTACACCGTGGGCGAGATATTAGGGCATACCTTAAAAGGAATAGGAATGTCGCTCGGTATATCTACCAACCTTGAAGCGGTAACGGCTCGTTATGTTGATGTGCGGCTTGAACGAAAAAAAGAAGTTCTTGACAAATATCACACGGCAGTACACAATACAAAAAAAGAACCGTCAGCCGGAGAGCCGACAAAAAAGCCAAAGAAAAAAAGCAACGATATAGACCTATGAGGGCGCGTAACTTTTTATAAATCCGCGCCCCTTTTTATATCGTTTTAGAGAATGTGGGCGGCAAAAGGGCGTCAGTGTATGCAACAAATATGAATATGTTGTATATGGGATTTTTACTGGGCGTCACGGATTAGGGCGTCATGGGCGTCAAAACAAAAAAGTGGGCGCCAAACAAGGGCAAGGCAAAAGCCCGCAACCTCTTGCAGTTACGGGCTTTTATGGCGGAGAGGGCGGGATTCGAACCCGCGTGGGATTGCTCCCAAACTGATTTCGAGTCAGCCCCGTTATGACCACTTCGATACCTCTCCACAGTATATTTATTCACTTTTAGGCACTTGTAACATGATTTCGAGTCAGCCCCGTTATGACCACTTCGATACCCCTCCACGGAATATTTATTCACTTTTTGGCACTTGTAACATGATTTCGAGTCAGCCCCGTTATGACCACTTCGATAACCCTCCGCATATATGAAACCCCGAAAATCAGCAAAAATTTCCCTTTTGGAAAAATGGCAACGATTCAAGGCAACGCAAGCAAATATTTGATTTTTATTACACCTCAAAAGCCGCGTAAAATCAAGGCTTTTCGCAATCTTATGGTAAATGAGCCAACAGTATTTCGAGTCGAGGCCGTTATAACCACTTCGATATTCCTCCGTATTATTTTAACAAGTTATATTTTAACTCTTATTTTTATTTTTGTCAAGTGGGTAATAATATTATACAGCAAATTTCTTTTTTTATAAAAAACAAAAATATCAAAAAAAATATATTGACATTTGATTGAATTTAATGTATAATGATTAATTATATAAAATTTTAATAAAAATAAATTTTAACCAAAGGAGGGTATATTTATGTCTGAATCAAAATATAATCAATTCGAAAACGCTCAGACCCAATTTGATAAAGCCGCTGAAATCCTCGGATTAGACGACGGCATGAAAGAATTGCTGCGCGAACCTATGAGAATAACTCAGGTCAGAATCCCCGTAAAAATGGACGATGGCTCAACCAAAGTGTTTACAGGTTTCCGTTCGCGTCACAACGACGCGAGAGGTCCGGCAAAAGGCGGACTGCGATTTCACCATGAAGAAACAATAGACGACGTTAAAGCTTTGTCTATGTGGATGACATGGAAATGCGCGGTGTTAAATATTCCGTTGGGCGGAGGCAAAGGCGGAATCGTATGTGACCCGACCATTCTTTCAAAAGGCGAGCAGGAAAGGCTCTGCCGCGGATTTATCCGTCAGATATATAATCAGATAGGCCCGAATATTGACGTTCCCGCTCCGGATTACGGCACCAACGCCCAGCACATGCTCTGGATGCTCGACGAATATGAAACTATCTCCGGAGGAAAATATCCCGGCACAATTACCGCAAAACCAGTAGGCATGGGGGGATCCCTCGGAAGAACAGAAGCTACGGGTTACGGAGTTATCTGGACGCTTGCCGAAGCGTTGAAAATCAAAGGCATCGATATAACAAAAACTACTGCGTCTATTCAGGGAAGCGGCAACGTTGCGGAATATACGGCAAAAAAATATGTCGAATTGGGCGGGAAAGTCACGGCTATATCATGCTGGCATAACGAAGATAAAAAAGTATATACGTTTATAAATAAAAACGGAATAGATATATCAAAACTTATGAGCGTAAAAAATTCTTTCGGAAGCATTGACAAAGCCGAAGGGATTAAACTCGGTTATGAAGTATTTGAAGGCGATTCAAAATGCACAAAATGGCTTGAGCAGGAAGTCGATGTACTTATGCCCTGCGCCCTTCAAAATCAAATCACACCGGATAATTTCCCGCTGATAAAAGACAGCGTGAAATTTATTGCCGAAGGCGCGAACGGTCCGGTAACCCCCGACTGCGACGAGTTGATAAAAAATAAAGGCATATTCATGCTCCCCGATTTTTTGTGCAACGCGGCCGGAGTAACGTGCAGTTATTACGAGCAGGTTCAATGCAATATGAATTATTTCTGGACCAAAGAAGAAGTTCTGGAGAAATTAGAAAAAGCAATGAAAGACGCTTTTAAGGCAGTATATGAAGTAGCAAAAGAGAAGAATTTATATATGCGCGACGCAGCTTATGTTATCGCGATAAACAGAGTTGCCGAAGCGGTAAAATTGCGCGGCTGGGTTTAAACAAATAAAAATTAATAACATAATCGTGCGAACGGACAAATTTTTTTGATTTGTCCGTTCGTCAAGTTAAAACGGTAACAGAATATTAATAAAGCAATGATAAAATATAATTTGTTTGAATTTAATATAACGAGGTATAATAAATGAACGAAAAAAAAATAATACCGGGTATTGACATTAAAAACGGTAAAGTAGTAAAAAGCGTAAAGTTTTTAGACACAAAAGAAGTAGGGGACGACCCTGTAGCGTTCGCAAAAAAATACTGCGACGACGGCGCGGACGAATTAGCCGTGCTTGATATAATGGCCTCTATCGAAGGAAGGCAGACAAGATTCGATATAATCAGACAAATGAGGGAAATAATAAATATACCTATTTCGGTCAGCGGTGGAATCAGGAATCTGACAGATATAGAGAACGCGTTAAACGCAGGCGCGTCAAAAGTAGCGGTGAGTACAGCCGCCGTAAAAGATAAAAATTTGATAAAAGAAGCCGCCGTGAAATTCGGCAGTGAAAAGATTATATTGACGATAGATACCAGAAAGAGTAACAGTGGCAAATATACTGTATATATAAACGGCGGTATAGGCGGAGAAGATACAGGCATTGAATTAATTGACTGGATAAAAGAAGCCGAACGGCTTGGAGCGGGCGAATTATTGCCGACTTCGTTAGATACCGACGGGGTCAAGGGCGGATATGACATAGAGTTATATAATCTTATATGCAATTCAGTAAAAATTCCCGTTACCGCGTCGGGCGGCTGCGGCAAGCTTGAGGATTTTTTGGAAATATTCCAGAAAACAAATGTAAGCGCGGCTCTCGCGGCGTCGGTTTTTCATTACGGACAGTTTACAGTAAAACAAGTGAAAGAATATCTGAGCGAAAAAGGGATTAACGTCAGACCCGTGATGTGAAATAAATATTTTTAAAGGTAAATACTATATGGCTATGGATATACTAAGAAGCGTTTTGGACGAAAAAGATATAATAAGATTATCAAAATATTATTCAAATAAATATATCGAAAATACAAATCTGCACGGCGGCCATAATTTTATTTATTTAATAAAAGGCGATTCTGAATTTGTTCTGCGAGCCACGCCAAAAAGCCGCAGAAGTTTAGAAGATATAGAAAGCGAACTGGATTTTATGAATTATCTTAAATCCAATAATATATCTTTACCCGCACCGCTTAAAGGACTGGATAATAAATTTGTATATGAGACAGAATTAGACGGTGAAATATTTATTATATCCGCGTTTGAAAAAGCAGACGGATTAAGTTTTTGGAACAGAGGGTTAGACGGACGCGAACGGTTTGTTGCGGCAGGCCAAATGCTTGGAAAAATGCACGCGGCAGCGAAAAAATATATCCCGCAAAAAAATATAAAACCGCGCAGGCAATGGCACGAAAACTATCATTTTGAGAAAGCGGGCGAAGTATTTGACAAGTACAGGAAAGATATAAAAGAAGCGTTTGAAGATTACATGGCTAAAATGAAAAAGTTATTTCGCGATAAAAATGCGTTCGGTCTGATACACGGCGATTATTTCTTTTCTAATTATTTTTTTGACAGCGATGAAAAAATTATAATTCTTGATTTTGACGAATGTGAATATTCATGGTTTATAAGCGATATTGCGCTTTGCATGTATTATTTTTTGCTTGGACCGGAACCATTGGAATTACCGAAAAAGCGCGATGAAGCGATAAATTTATTTTCATGGTTGATAGAGGGATATACTAAAGAAAATAATTTAGACGCAGAACAATTTGAACAAATTGATTGCTTTTTTCAAATGAGGGATTATATCCTGCTTTCGGTTATATATGAAAATGAAAGATTTATGGAATGGGAAAATAAATTTATTGAAGGCGCGGCGGAGAGAGTAATAAAAAACAAAAAGTTTGTTGATGTGGATTTTAAAGATTTATATTTGAATATTTGAAAAACGGAGGACGTGCGCCATGTATCGCATTGGGTTCGACAACGAAAAATATCTGAAAATGCAGTCGGAATACATAAACGAACGGATTGACAAATTCGGGAATAAATTATATCTTGAATTTGGCGGCAAACTCTTTGACGATTTTCACGCCTCACGCGTACTTCCGGGTTTTGCCCCCAACAGTAAAGTGCAGATGCTCAAGCAACTCGCAGATAAAGCTGAAATTGTATTGGTTATAAATGCCGCAGATATTGAAAAAAATAAAATCAGGGGAGACCACGGCATAACTTACGACGAGGACACCCTGAGATTAATAGACGCGTTCAGGAACGAGGGGCTTTATGTGGGAAGCGTGGTTATCACGCAGTTTGCGGAACAACAGTCGGCAAGCCGGTTTAAAAGACGTTTGGAACAGCTTGATATTACTGTGTATCTGCATTACCCGATCGCAAATTATCCTACTAATATCCCATTGATTGTCAGCGATGACGGCTTAGGCAAAAATGATTATATACATACAACAAGACCTCTGGTCGTAGTGGCTTCGCCGGGCGCGTCGAGCGGCAAGATGGCTACATGCCTTTCGCAGCTCTATCATGATTTCAAGAACGGCGTACAGGCCGGTTACGCGAAATTCGAGACGTTTCCTGTCTGGAATCTGCCGCTCCGGCATCCGTTAAATTTAGCCTATGAAGCCGCGACTACAAACATAGGCGATATAAATCTTATAGACCCCTTTCACATGGAAGCCTATAACGCGACGTCGGTCAGTTATAACAGGGACGTCGAGGGGTTTCCTATATTAAGCGCGATTTTTAAAGAAATATGGGGCGGATCCCCGTATAAATCCCCGACTGATATGGGAGTCAACATGGTGGGCTATTGCATAAGCGACGACGGGATATGCCGTGAAGCGGCAAATCAAGAAATAGTCAGGCGTTATTACGACGCGCTTTGCGAGGACAGGACGCACGGAGGCGCAAGATTCGATATTCAAAAACTTGAAATGCTGATGAAAACCGCCGGGATATCCGCAGAAAACCGTTCGGTGGTTTCCCGCTCGCTTTCTAAATCCGAGGCAAGCGGATCGCCAAGCATGGCAATAGAACTGGCGGATGGGACAATCATAACAGGCAAAACCACGCCTTTGCTTGGCGCGGCTTCGGCGGCGTTACTAAACTCTTTAAAATTTCTCGCGGGTATTCACGACGACGTAAAATTAATTTCTCCGATTATGATTGAGCCTATACAAAAATTAAAAATCGACTTTTTAGGGAATAATAATCCGCGTCTGCACACTGATGAAGTTCTGATCGCTTTATCTATATGCACGGCGACAAACCCCACAGCCGAACTGGTTCTGGAGCAGTTGCCGAAACTTAAAAACAGCGAAGCCCATTCGACCGTTATTTTATCCCAGATAGATATAAACGTGCTTAAAAAACTTGGTATTAACGTAACATGCGAGCCTATGTATAACAGTAAGCGGCTGTATCATAAAAATTAAAAATTATTTATTAGTTTAATACTTTATTTGACAATTTTTTTAATTTAATTGACAGTATTAACCGTAAGTGTGAATTTTCTGTTACGCCAACGACAATTTTTATACAATTTACATTTACTTTATTGACTTTTTTATTTATAGTGATAAAATATATTGTAATACAATAATACAATTTTAATTCGTTGCTTTTTTAATAAACAAAGGGGTTAAGGTGGAAAAAACAGATGAGCAGTGATTTCGGACTTGTAAACGGAATAGATGCAAAAGCGACTATATTAATTGTCGACGACGATGAAATAAACCGCATGATTCTTGATGATATGCTCTATGAGGATTATAATATCGAACAGGCTGAAAACGGTATTGAAGCTCTGAAAAAACTTTCAGATGAAGCATGTAAACCTTCGCTTGTTCTTTTGGATATAATTATGCCCGAAATGAACGGGCTTGAAGTTTTGCAAAGAATGAGGTCTAATGAAACAACTAAAAAAATCCCGGTTATACTTATAACCGTCGAAAAAGAATATGAAGCCAAAGGTCTTTCAGAGGGCGCGGTTGATTATATATTCAAGCCTTTCGACCACAATATAGTAAAATCCAGAATAGACAATCAAATGGAACTTGCCAGATACAGAGAAAATCTGGAGTTTTTGGTAAACAAAAAAGTAAACGAGCTGACAGCGGCAAAAGAAAAAGTGCTGACCGCCGTGGCTTCGTTTATAGAGGCCCGCAGTATCGAATCCGGAGAGCATGTCAAAAGAACGTCTATTTTAACAGGGATTATAGCAGAACTGCTTTTAAAAAATCCTTTATTCAGGGACGAGCTTTTGGAAAAAGACTATAATATTATGGTAAAAGCCACCCCTCTGCACGACGTTGGAAAAATCGCCGTGCCGGATAATATACTTTTAAAGCCCGGAAAACTTACCCCCGAAGAATTCGGAATAATGGAAACTCACACCACAATAGGCAGCGAAATGATACAGCAGATGCAGTTTGAAGAAGACGAAAACGATTTATATCTGATGCACTGTTATAATATATGCAGATATCATCATGAAAGATGGGACGGCAAAGGTTATCCGGACAAACTTGCAAGCACTGATATTCCGTTGTCTGCGCGAATTGTTTCGATAGTTGACGTTTACGATGCACTTGTGAGCCAGAGGGTATATAAGCCTCCTTTCAGCCATGAAGAAGCAATGAAAATTATAGCCGAGGACTCCGGCAAGAAATTTGACGCGGATATAGTTAACGAACTTCTTAAAAGCGATTATATTTTCAAACAAGTATACGGAATATAAATAATTATAAAATAATATAAATAAAAAAATCCCGGAACGCTATGAATATTCCGGGATTTTTATTTATAATTTTAGCAAATACAGCCAAATTTAGAATAATAAAACATTATTTTGCAAATAATAAACAATACCTGTTTTTATGCTTTTAAATTTTTAACAGATTATTCGGAGGTTGCTGTTTATTATGCAGGATATAAATCAAAACGCGAGAAATTTGGGTTATAACATATCTGCCGCCTATAAAAACGCGGGGAATACAGGCATTAGAAATCTTGCGCGCAGTCAGAAAAAAAATCTTGGGTTTATAAAAAAAGTCTACGCAAAGGCGCTTGAGGCTAAAGAAACAAAAAAAAATTTGTTTCTTCCCGTGCATTTTGAATGGCTCTGCGATAATTATTATATAATCGAACGCGAAGTGAAAAATATATGCAAAAGCCTTTCGTATGTATCAAAATTGCCGGCTTTGCGCAAATACCCCAAAAATTTACGCGCCGAAATCAGGATTTACGCAATATTAAACGAGCTTATATCAAATTATGACGGTGAAATAACCCCTCAGATTCTCGAAGATTATATAAAAGCCGTTCAGACCGGGGACAATTATTTATCGATAAACGAATTTTCTCTTGTCAGGATTATGCTTGCCGCTTCTGTCTGCTCTGAAATATATAATATATGCGTTAAATTATTTGAATATCTCGGCAATAATACGGATTCCCTGCCGGACAATCTGGCGCACTCTCTCGGATATTGCGTAAGAAACCTCAGGTTTTGTTCGATTTATAAATTCGAGGCATTATTTGAAAAATGCTCGAAAGCCGACGAAATATTTAACCGCGACCCTGCCGGGATATATAAAAACATGGACAAAGACACAAAAGATTATTACAGGCGGCGCTTGTCTGAGATTGCGAAAGAAAATAACTGCGCTGAAATCGAAACTGCTGAAAAAATATATTACAGGGCTTTGGACGAGTATAATAATCACAACGAAAACGAAAAAAAGGCTCATGTCGGATATTATCTTTTGAAAAAAAATTCGCCAAAAAAATCGTATTTTTTTATTATGTTCTCGATTCTTATTGCTTTAATATTTTTGGGCGCGCAAATATCGGGCACTTCGGTTATATTTCTTGTTTTTGTTTTATGGGAACTCGCAAAACAGATAACGGATTTTATATTTTCGCGCTTTATCAAAACCGCGGCATTGCCTAAACTTGAACTAAAAGAAATTCCAGATGATAAAAAAACGCTTGTCTGCATTACGACTTTGTTGTTCGGCGAGGGTAAGGACGATTCGCTTTTTAATAGATTAGAAAATTATTATAACTGCAATAAAGACAAAAATATAAATTTTTCTATACTCGGGGATTTTAAAGACAATAAAGACAAAGAAACTCAAAGCGATTCAAAAATAATAAATTACGCGATAAGCAAAATCGAAGAATTAAATAAAAAATATAATAATTCTTTCAGTTTATTTATTCGTGAGCGGGTATATTCAAAGAGCGAAAAAAGATATATGGGCTGGGAAAGAAAACGCGGAGCATTAATCGAACTTGTAAGGTTTATAAAATGCGTAGGAGCGACCACGTTCTCTACTGTTATAGGCGATATTGATTTTATAAAAGACGTGAAATATATTATAACCCTCGACGCCGACACAAATCTCGGCATAGGCAACGCTAAAGATATGCTCTCGGCTATGCTTCACCCCAACGCGAAGCCTGTGTTTGACGAAAATAAAAAAATCGTAGTTGACGGTTACGGTATAATGCAGCCCAGAATGGGCGCGGATCTTTCGGCCTCGTCAAAGACTGCGTTTACAAGAATGATGTGCGGCTCCGGCGGGATCGATATTTATTCTTCTGCGGCGTTTGATTTATATCAGGAGATATACGGCGAAGGGAATTTCTGCGGCAAAGGCATTTTCGACGTTGATATATTTTATAAAACACTTGACGGAGCATATCCCGAAGAGACGGTTTTAAGCCATGATTTATTAGAGGGGACAAGATTAAGATGCGCGCTTATATCAGATCTGGAACTGACAGACGGGATACCGAAAAATCCCGCGTCTTATTACGACAGACTTCACCGGTGGATAAGGGGCGACATGCAAGCTTTAAATTTTATCGGCGCGAAAACAAAAACGGCTGACGGAAAAATCATAAAAAATCCCATAACTGTATTGTCAAAATATAAAATATTCGACAATGCAAGAAGAGCGTCGCTGCCTGTATTTTCAATTCTGGCAATGATTGCCTCGCTGTTATTTTATATATTCGGCAGCGATTCTAATTATTATTACTACGCGCAAAACAGATTTCCGTTAAATACTGCGGTATTAGCTGTATTATATATAATTTTTCCGATGGTTTCGGGGATTATCTCGATATTTATGATTTCGTCGTTTCAGAATATATCAAAACGTTTTTCGTCAAAAGTCATAACAAGTATATGGCAGAATATATTTAATACGCTGTTTGACTTATCTGCTCTTGCATATAAAGCTTTCGTGAGTTTTGACGCGATTATGCGCTCTCTTTTCAGGATGATAATTACAAAAAGAAAAATGCTGTCGTGGGTCACGGCGTCTGAGGGCGAAATGCAGCTTAAAGGCCTCGCGCTTTATATCAGAAAAATGTTTTTATCGTCTGCGCTCGGGCTTGCGTTTATGATTTTCGCGCCATACGGGATTTATAAAATCTTAGGGATTATGTGGTTATTTTTCCCTGTTACTGCGTATATAATGGGCAAAGAAACAGACGAGTCAACGGAGCGTAAATTAAGCGAAAAGCATGAAGATAAACTTAAATCATATATATCGGATATGTGGAAATTTTACACTGCCACAGTCAACAAGCGCGATAATTACCTGCCGCCTGATAATATACAGTTTTTCCCGATAGAATCGACGGCGCACAGAACTTCGCCGACTAATATCGGATTATATATGCTCTCGGTTTTATGCGCGAGGGATTTTGAATTAATAGATACAAAAACGTTGTGTTCAAAAATTGACTCGACTGTTTCGACCGTTGAAAAAATGGAAAAATGGAACGGGCATTTATATAACTGGTATGATACTAAAAATTTAAACGTCATCGGCTCAAGATTTGTTTCGACTGTTGACAGCGGCAATTTCGCAGCCTGTCTGACTGCGTTAAAAGAAGGCATAAAAGAATATGCGCCGTATTTGCAAACCCCAGCCCCCTTCCGTGAAGGTGGTGCCGTCGCAACGGCGGAGGTTGTCGTTCCCCAAACAACATCAGATTCCGCAACCCCCGGCTCTGCGGAGCCACCCCCTTCACAGAAGGGGGCTGGGGAAATTTCACCTATGCAAAATATAATCCAGCGCATAGAAAAAATCCTCGGCGATATTAATTTTTACGCTTTATATAATCAGTCAAGGGATTTGTTTTATATAGGATATGACGAAGAATCAAATAATTTTGGCGAGAACTGCTATGATTTATATATGAGCGAATCCAAAATAACAAGCTATTTCGCGATAGCGCGGGGCGAGATACCCAAGAAACACTGGCAGAAACTCGGCAGGACTCTAATAAAAGAAAACGGTTATATGGGCCTTGCCTCATGGACCGGCACGGCTTTTGAATATTTTATGCCTAATTTATTATTGCCGTTATATAAAAATTCGCTGACTTACGAAGCTCATAAATTCGCATTGCGCGAGCAGGCGAAACGCAGAGGGAAATATAACGGGACGGAAGTCTGGGGAATTTCAGAGAGCGGGTTTTACGCGTTTGATTTTGACATGAATTATCAGTATCAGGCATTCGGCGTACAAAAACTGGGGCTTAAACGCGGATTAAACAAAGAGCTTGTAATAAGCCCGTATTCGTCTTTTTTAGCTTTGAGCATAGCCCCCGGATATTCTATGAATAATTTGGCAAGGCTTGAAAAAATAAGCATGTACGGCAAATACGGATTTTACGAAGCGTGCGATTTCACCCACTGCAGAGCCGGCAGGGGTGTGTCTGTAGTAAAAAGCTATATGGCGCATCATGTCGGCATGAGCATAATCGCGGCGGCTAATATCTGTTTAGACAATATTTTTCAGAAGCGGTTCATGAAAGATGCGTCTCAGAGAAGCGCGTATGAATTATTGCAGGAAAAAATTCCGGTTGACGCGATAATCTTCGAAGATATAAATTCAAGGGAAGTGCCTGAAAAGATTAACCGGTCTTATGGCCTGATAGAAAAAAACACGGGAAAAATAAATCTTGAAAATCCTGTGTGCAGATTGATTTCAAATTCAAAAAGCAGGATTATAGCTTCGTCGTCGGGAGATATTATGCTCTCTGACGGGATATACACGATAAATTATATTGATTTTGACCGTTATAATAATACAAAGCCTTTTTCTGTGATGTTTAAATATAACGGCGAGGTTTTTTCACAGTCCAAAATTCCGGTAAACAGGGATAACGCGGAATATTTATATGAATTTACTGATTCATACGCGCATTATTCTGTCAAAGAAATAATAGATTCTGTTCATATAACCGGCGAAGTCTCGTATTCGCTTATATCAGATATGTCGTGTTTTGTGATAAACGCAGGGATAAATATAACAAATGTAGGGCGCGACGACCCCGGCGCGCCGGTTAAAGAACAAAAATTGCGGCGTGCCGAGTCGTCACGCCCTACAAACAACAGCAGCAAAATCGAGATAATGCTGTATTTTGAGCCAATAATCGCAAAACTCGCGGATTTTAAAGCTCACCCGGCGTTTTCGTCTTTGTCAGTCGAAGCCGAATACGACGAAAAAAATAATATATTATTTTATAAAAGGCGGCCTATGCACGAAAACGAGTCTGAAAAATGGCTCGCGGTCACTGTCGATACTATTGATACTACCGGAACTTCCGGCAATTTTGTTTTCGAGACAAGAAGAGACGATATACTGCCGCATTTATACGATGAGACAGACATAGCAAATCTTTTTCACAGAGAGTTTAAAAATACCGACGGGGCATGTATAAATCCCGTATGCGCGATAAAATCAGACGCTTATGCTTCGCAGAAAAACAAAAATCATTACGAAGCCGTTTTTTATATAGCATTCGCAAATAAAAAAGACGACGCTTTGAATATCTTAAAAAACGCGGGTCTTAAAAATATCGAAAAAGAAAACCGGAAAATAGCCGAAAACAGCCAAAACAGAATGATAGTTTCGGGAATAACTTCAAAAGAAAAAAATCTGCTCGATATAATTTTATCATGCATACACTGCAAAACTTTAAACAACAAGCCGCATAAAGACGATATTACGGGGCTTTCGGCTTCTATAAAAATGCTCTGGAAAGAGGGAATATCAGGAGACTTGCCGATCGTGCTTCTCGCAATAAAAGAAGAAGACAACGAAGACAACACCGGGATTTTCGAAGAATATCTGCATGTTTACAAATATCTTAATTTATCCGGTCAAAAATATGATTTTGTAGTTATATATTCAGAAATCGAAAAATATAACAGGCCGTGCAAAAATAAAATTTATGATATGCTAAAGAAAAACGGCTGCGAGCATTTTTTGAAAAAACGAGGCGGGATATTTATTTTAGACAAAGCAAATATTGATTTTAATCAGACGCGGCTTTTGTATTCTATGGCTTCGTATAAATATGAAATCAAAACAGGGGCGAGCAGTATTTTCCCGAAAAGCCAGTTATCCGGAAATCATGATAATTATATAGAAAAAATCCCGAAAATAATAACAGCCGTGAAAGGCCCCCTTCCCAGAAGG
This sequence comes from Oscillospiraceae bacterium, assembly GCA_009783265.1. Lineage (GTDB taxonomy): Bacteria > Bacillota > Clostridia > Oscillospirales > WRJC01 > WRJC01. The sequence goes on along the minus strand of WRHM01000001.1, from coordinate 747,890 downwards.
GGGTGGCACGAAGTGACGGGGGTTGGGGAATTTGATGGCGTGCGGGGACCGACAACCCCCGCCGCTGCAGCGGCACCCCCTTCTGAGAAGGGGGCTAAAGAATTTAAAAATTTTGTTTTTGACGAACCGGTTTATGAAGTCGAAGGCGGATATTTTACAGATAATGCGTTTTATATAAACTGCGCCGGAAAGAAAGCCCCATGGTCGCATATAATCTCAAACAGGCAATTCGGGACGCTGGTAACGCATAAATCATTAGGGTTCACATGGTACTCAAATTCAAGGGAAAGGCGGCTGACCGCATGGGAAAACGACCCTGTATCAGACATGCAGAGCGAAAGATTAATTTTATCGTTTAATTCAAATTCAGGCGGCGAAAAATATGATTTGTGCGCGATTGCGGCTTATCTTAAAATATTCCCGAACGGAGCGGAATATTACGGCAGGATAAAAAATTTGGAATATAAAATTTGTGTTACTGTCGACGACAAACTTTTCGTAAAACTTATCGAGGCTTCGTTTTATCCAGTTTATCCTGATTATACTGGTTATACTGGTTATCCCGTGAATGAAAATGAGAGCGGAACAGGGGATTTGGATATTGAAGTAAGCTATCTGATAAAACCCGTTATGGGAGTCGCCGAAAGCAAATTAAATTTTGTGGATATAAATGATATTAGAGGCGACACAATATCGTTCAGGAATATATGCAACATGGATTTTTACGGCTATACAGGATTTATCAGGGCAATCGGCGGGAAGATAAAATCGCATGATATATTGGATTTTCTGACAGATTCAAAAATCAGCGCAAACGAGATTGATTATATAGCCGTATCGAAAAGTATTAACGTAGGGATTGGGATTAATCCTGACCGTTTTGAAAACAAAGCCGTATTCGCGCTCGGATGCTATAAAAGCGTGAAATATTTTGATTATGTTTATGAAAAACTCGGCGATTTGAGTTTTACAGATAAAATGACTGAGCGAAGCAGAGATTTTATAATTAATTATATGCCGAAAATAAAATTAAACAGTTCAAATAAAGCGTTTAAACCGTTTGACGTGATGTTTAATACTTTTCTGCCTTATCAGAATATTGTCGGACGCATATTCGGGCGCACGGGATTTTATCAATCGAGCGGAGCCTATGGGTACAGGGATCAATTACAGGATATGATGGGGCTTGTATATTGCTCGCCTGAACTTGTAAAAGCGCATATATACAGGGCGGCGGCGCATCAATTTATCGAAGAAGGCGACGTTTTGCACTGGTGGCATAATATAAAAACTCCGGAATCAAAAGCCCACAGGGGAGTACGGACAAGATGCTCGGACGATTATTTATGGCTGCCGTATGTTACTGCGTTTTATATAAACAAAACCGGTGATACAAGTATTCTTAAAACCAAAATAGAGTATCTGGCTGACGCGCCTCTCGGCAAATACGAAAAAGAAAGATATAACGAACCGGGAAAATCGGGGATAAGAGAAAATATATACGAGCATTGCAAAAAAAGTATAGAATACGGCTTAAAATTCGGGGAACACGGTTTGCCTCTTATCGGTTCGGGGGACTGGAACGACGGTATGACGCTTGTTGGAGCAGAGGGAAAAGGCGAGAGCGTATGGCTCGGGCAGTTTTTAATTCTTACGCTTCGCAGTTTTATCCCGGTGTGCGAAAAAACGGGCGATTCTGAGACAGCGCGTAAATATAAATCCGAAGCCGAGAAAATAAAAGACGCGATAGAACTTTATTGTTTTGAAAATGACAGATATATAAGGGGATTTTACGACAACGGGGAAAAACTCGGCTCAAAAGAGAGCGACGAATGTAAAATAGATATATTACCTCAGGCGTTTTCGGCGATGACTGTAGGGACGCCATATATGGCGTCCGGCGGCGGACACGATAATAATAATATATCATATCCCTGCGAAGAATCTATAGAACGCGCAAAAATTGCTTTAAATACTGCATATAATAATTTATTCGATAAAAAATATAAAATCTTAAAGTTATTTACCCCGGCATTTAACGAAAGCGTACAAAATCCGGGCTATATAAAAGGCTACGTCCCGGGAATACGCGAAAACGGAGGGCAATATACTCACGCCGCAGCATGGGGGGCACTGGGATTTTTATCTTTGGGGAATTTGTGTAGGGGCGATTATCAATCGCCCGGTGAGTTTTATAAAAAAAGCTGGGAAATAATAAAAGCCCTTAATCCGGCAATCAGATGCTCGGATAAAGAACTTGCGGATATATACAGGATCGAGCCGTATGTTTTGTCAGGGGATATATATTCAAACGAAGCTCATGCAGGCAGGGGCGGGTGGAGCTGGTACACAGGTTCGGCGGCATGGTATTATAGGTTAATACTCGAAGGATTGCTGGGATTTGAGTTTTCAGGCGATAAATTCGCGATAAATCCTGAAGCAGTTAAATATATTCAGGATTTTGATAATATTTCAGTTGAGTTAAAATTAAAAGAAAGTATTTATAATATAAATATATCTAAAAACTCTGAAAATTTAAAAAATACCGGAACAAAAATATATATTGATTCAAAAGAAGCGGAAAATCCGATAAAAATATGCGGCGGGGAGCATAAAATAGATATTATAGTATAAATTTTTATGTGAAAAATTTTTAAATATCAAAATAAATGATATTGACAAATTAATTAAAAATATGTATAATAATTATATAATATATTATTATACAGCAGGCCCGTTGGTCAAGCGGCTAAGACACTGCCCTCTCACGGCAGATACAGGGGTTCGATTCCCCTACGGGTCATAAGCTAAAATTCCCCATATATTTCCCAAACCGCCAATTTTACAGCAGGTTTGGGAATTTAATTTTTGCGGCGCAAAGAAACTACAATTTGACTTTATGAATAATAATAACTCGTCGCGAAATCAAAAATAAAATTTACAAAAAATACTTTCATTTATAGTAAATATGATTTATACTGATAATTACAAAAATTATAATTATAACTTTATAGTTTGGCCTGTGAATTACCAAGCGGTCAGGTGTGTGCGATTTGCACACTTTGAGCTAAAATAGCAAAGAATATAGTTGCAAATAACATAAGCAGAGAGGATACGAAATGAAAAGCAAAAAACGGCTTCACTTCGGCGTCATATTTTCCACTATGGACAATACAAACCAATATAATATCTGGACTGGTATTGTAGAATATGCGCGTAAAAATGATATTAATCTAACGGCGTATTTCGGAACATATCAAATGACCGTCAGCGATTTCGCATCACATTTCGAGACTTGTTTTGAGACTATAAAGAACTGCGATTCATTAGACGGGATAATTATGTTTTCCGGGTTCATCGCCCATATAGTGGGAAATGAAAATTTTGAAAAGTATGCCGCCAGAATCCCAAAGCACCTTCCCATTGTTTCCGTTTCGTATGTAATGCCCGGAGTTCCGTCCGTTATAGTAGATAACGTCGCCGGAATGTATAATTCAGTAGAGCATTTGATACGGGCTCACGGAAAGAAAAAAATTGCTTTTGTCAAAGGTCCTGACGGACATCCCGAAGCTGAAGACCGTTTTGAAGGATATAAAAAAGCATTGACGGCAAACGGGATACCCTACGATGAGAAATATATTTTCCCCGGGCGTTTCGATAAGGACGGCGGGCGGAACGCAGTGAAAAAATTGCTTGAAACGCCCGGGCTTTCCGCAGACGCGTTTGCCGCGAGCAACGATGTGTCCGCAATAGGCGTTTTAAACGAACTGAAAAATAATAATTTGTCAGTGCCTGCCGATTTTGCAGTAACGGGATTTGACGACGATAAATCTTCTGCGGCGTTTATCCCTTCGATAAGTACGGCGCGGCAGGATTTTCATAAACTGGGATTAATCAGCGCGGAAACGCTTCTTGATCAAATTAAGGGAAACCCCGTAGAAAAAATAACTTATGTGTCTCCGGTTTTTATCGCGCGCGAGTCCTGCGGATGCTCACAAGAAAAGCTTTTTATTTTCGATAAAGAAAGAGAATTCAGGGAAATTGCCCTAAGTGACAACCGATGGATGGTAAGAAGGGTAGCGGGCAATCTTGTTTTAATATTTGACATTGATTCTTTGGCTGAGGAATTATACAAGTCGCTTCCGAGCATTTCGATTAATACAGCAATAATCGGCTTATATCACAGTCCTATAAAAAGCGGCGACCCCAATTCCGACAGAACAATAAATACGCTCATAGGATTTGACGGGGAGCAAAAATTCAATATAAAAAATAACAATAGCAGCCCTATTATATTTTCTGATTACTCAACTATCGAACAATTTGATTTTGAAAACGAACGGCGCGATTTATTATTTATTCCGTTATTTTTCAGAGACGAAGAATTCGGAATAATGCTTATGTTCTTTGACCCTGAAATTACCGTGGATACATACGAAACGCTGCGCGTAAATATATCCACTGCCGTAAAAGGCGCGGGATTGATAAAAGAAATACAGTATCAGAACGATTTGTTGAAATCGACGCTCAAACAGGCAAATGAAGCCAGTAAGGCGAAAAGTAATTTTCTCTCCAGTATGAGCCACGAAATGCGAACGCCGATGAACGCCATAATAGGCATGACGGCTATTGGAAAAAAAGCAAAAGACGCAAACGAAAAAGATTACGCCCTGAATAAAATAGGGGACGCTTCTTCCCATTTGCTGGGCGTGATAAACGATATACTGGACATGTCGAAAATCGAGGCGGAAAAACTCGAACTCGCTCCTGTTGAATTTAATTTTGAACGCATGATACAAAAAGTTTTAACATTCGTTAATTTCCGTGTGAGCGAAAAAGAACATAATCTTTCTGTAAATATAGATAAAAATATACCGCACTTTGTTATAGGGGACGACCAGCGTTTGGCGCAGGTAATAACTAACCTGATGGCAAACGCAGTGAAATTCACGCCTAAAGGCGGCAAAATTTATTTAGAAGCTTCTTTAAATGAAAAAACAGAAACTGACGGAATTTGTGAATTGCGTATCTCAGTTAAAGACAGCGGAATAGGTATCTCTCCCGAACAACGGGAGAAACTATTTAGAGCTTTCGAACAGGCGGAAAGCGGGACAAGCCGTGAATACGGCGGCACGGGTCTCGGGCTTGTAATTGCCAAACGTATTGTTGAACTTATGGATGGCATGATTTGGATTGAATCAGAGCTTGGCAAAGGGGCAAAATTTATTTTTACCGTAAAAGTGCGGCGCGGCGAGCAAAATCCACGCTCACTGCTTGCCCCGGGCGTAAATTGGAAAAACGTGCGTATTCTGGTCGTGGACGATACTTTGGAAATTCGCGGCCAGTTTAAAGATATATTCAACGAGTTAAATATAAAATGCGACGTGGCGGCTGACGGCCATGACGCGTGCCGTATAATTGACCAGAATGGCGGTTATGACATATATTTTATTGACTGGCACATGTCCGGCATGAACGGGATCGAGCTGACCCGGCATATCAAATTCCATGAGGCCGGTAATAAACCGTCTGTGGTGATAATGATTACAGCGCTGGACTGGGAGCAAATCAGAAATGAAGCTGCCGGCGCGGGCGTACACAGGCACTTGCTGAAACCGCTTTTTACTTCAGCGATTATCGACTGTATAAACGAATGTTTCGGCATAGCCCAAATTGACGATGAAAATGCTGAATATATAGCCGGTGAATTTGCGGGCAAACGGTTGCTGCTTGCCGAAGACATGGAAATCAATCGTGAAATTCTTATAGCTCTTTTAGCAGATACGGGGATTGATATAGACTGTGCTGAGAACGGTCAGGAAGCTCTTGAAATGATAGAATCGTCTGTCAGCAAGTATGATATTGTGTTCATGGATGTACAAATGCCTAAAATGGACGGGTATGAAGCGACGCGCGCTATACGCGCGCTGCCGGCTATGCAAAGCGTCAAACTGCCGATTATAGCTATGACCGCGAACGCTTTTAAAAGCGACATTGAGGATAGCCTTGCGGCTGGAATGGACGAGCATCTCCGCAAACCGATTGATTTTGATAAAGTGTTAAAAGTGCTTCGAAAATATTTGTAATATTTGTAATGTTTGCAAGTTTTAAGAGAGTGTTGCAAGAATCATGATTACAAAAAATTTTTAAATTTATATATCAAATATTTTTTATTTAATCCAGTATTTCATTAATAGTTTTTTCAATAGAACTTTTTATTTTGTCCTGAATTTTATCATACGCCGAAACAAAAGTGTTTCTCTTTGACGTTATAATCTGATAAAATAAATCGTGAGTCATATTGTTCCAGTTAAATATATACGCCATTTCAAACGTTCGGTTTTCGCGGATTATATTGAGCATTTCGAGCGTATCCTCGTCGCGGGTCAGTTTGGATGTGATCGAAACATCGTAGAATGCAGGTTTGACATACTGCTGGGAATAATAACACATAGCGTCTAAGATTTTCCCGCTCCGCTCAGGGTTTTGATTTGTCGTAGGTATGGCTACATGCGTGAGAAACCAGTTGGCGGACGTCGTAAAATATCTGTCTTGAGATTCGTCAAATTTAGGCGGCGGCAATATTCCGAAATCCGTGTCCATATTGCGGAGTTCAAATGTAACGAGAAGCTGGTTATAAAAGAAGAGAACCTCGTTTTGATAAAATTTCGGCGTTGCCCATTCATGAAACGGGTTGGTAAACTTTCCCTTAGCGTTTTCTACCCTGAACGTGGTGTTTGCGTCGCTCAGTAAATCAAAAGCGTAATCATAAGCTTTTAAAGACCTTTCCGTGCCGAGGGCGAGCATAGGTATATCCGATTCGTCTTTTTTTGTTATGCTTTCGCCTGTGGTAAGATATATAGTCCCCAGATGCGAGCCTTCAGATATAAAACCTATCTGGTCTTCCTGATCTATTACACCGTCGCCGTTCAAATCTTTTGTGACGTCTCTCGCCATCGAATGGAGCTTATCCCATGTCCACTTGTTTTGCCTTACTAAGTCATACGGATCTTCAAGTTCGTATTCGCCTAATATTTTTTTATTGAAATACATTACGGTGTTTGCAAAAAACGAATAAAGGCTAATATCTCCAACGACGACAAACTGTTTGTTATTTATCGACAGGTCTTTGCGTGATTTCTGGTCCCAATAGGATTTTGACAAATCAAGGCTTGTTATTTCGTTTATGTCATATAAGCTGTTTTTAATACTGAACACATTTGGAAGAGAAGAACCCGACAAAAGCGCAGCGTCGTAATCGTCGTCGCCGGCGCGTATTGATTTAATCAAACGCGACGCCATGTTCGGGGAATCGCTTTGAGGCCATTCGATAAGCGAAATTTCGATGTTATAAAGCTCTTCCACAGCCCTGTTGCGTTTATATATCGCATCGTTGATCGGGTCGCCCGTGTCTCCTTCTGCCATTACGTCCGAATACATTCCGGCAATCCATGAGCCTGTTTCGCTTGCGAAACCGAGTATCTTAAACTTATAGCCGTCCATATCTTCTTCAACGGGAGCAAACTCGCTTGCATCAGGTTCCTGAACGTCTTCTTCTTTTTCATTCATGCCAGCGTCAGTATTTGAATTTGAATCAGGCGAATCAGTTGGCGCAATATTATCGCCTTTGTCGTCATTTCCGCATGATACCGTCAAAAATAAAACCATAACAGACATAACAGATACGATAATTAAACACAATATTTTTTTCATGAAAATTAACTTTGATTTTTCTAACATAATTACCTCCAGAAAATTAAATTAAATTTTTAATTAAAAACTATAAATTCTTAACTCCTTTTTTTCGCCGGTATAATTATTTTTTTTATTATAACATAAATTGAAAAAATTTGCAATCACTTACAAATAAATTAAATATCAACGTAAATATGAAAAAATATCTCCCGGATATGATAAATCAAATCAATTTATAGCAATTTTTGTTGTTTTATTATAAAACAGGGGCGAAAAATTATTTCGCTCCTGTTTTAATTATATTTTATTATCTACAAATCATCAGCGTCCTGATCAGGTTCGTCGCCATCGTAAAACATGCCTGTGTATGAGCCGAGAACATCGCTTTGAATATTATCATGCTCGTTCCCGTTCGTTTTATTCGACATTCTGAACGCCCTGACCGCTTCTTCTGCTTTTTTCATAACATCTTTTTTTACGGGTTTTTTATCATCGGGATAAATCACAATTCTCACGTTCCTTTCGCATTAAACATAAAATATTAAACATGATATATTTATTATCCCTGTATTTACTGATATTATACTATAATTAAATTAATTCTGTATCTGTTCTATTATAAACGATTCCAAAATGTCGAGTTCCTGAATATCATTAAATTTCTCTAATCCCACGCCGCACTCATAACCCTGAGCGACCTCGCGTACGTCGTCTTTGAACCGTCTGAGCGATAAAATCTTGTCTTCAAATATAACGATACCGTCGCGCACTACGCGTATCTGTGAATTTCTCGTGATTTTCCCGTCCTGAATATAACTGCCCGCGATTGTCCCGGTATTCGGGACTTTTATTGTCTGTCTTACCTGAGCGTGGCCGAGCACGACTTCTTTGAATTTTGGCGCGAGCATGCCTTTCATTGCGGCGTTTATTTCTTCTATGCACTCATAAATAACCCTGTATGTTCTAACGTCAACGCCTTTTCTCTCGGCTGTGTCTATTGCGGCTTTATCCGGGCGCACGTTAAACCCTATAACTATAGCGTTTGAAGCCGACGCAAGCATTATATCCGACTCCGTGATTCCGCCGACTGCGCTGTGTATCACTTTTATTTTTACTTCTTCGTTTGATTCTTTAATAAGCGAAGCCTTTAATGCTTCGACTGAGCCCTGAACGTCTGCTTTTATTATAATATTTAATTCTTTTACGCCGCTTTTGACTTGCGAAAACAAATCTTCGAGCGTAATATTCGACGAAGTTTTGAACAGTTCTTCTTTTTCTTCGGATTTTCTCTGCTCTGCAAGCTCCCTCGCCATTTTTTCGTCCTCTACAACTCTGAACGTATCTCCCGCGTTCGGCGTTTCGGCAAGCCCTATAATCTCCGCCGGAACCGACGGCCCGGCTGATTTTATGCTCCTGCCCCTGTCGCTGTTCATTGCCCTGACCCTGCCGACTGTCGTCCCGGCGATTACTATATCCCCCGCCCTCAAAGTGCCTTTCTGTACCAGTACAGTGGCGACCGGGCCTTTGCCTTTATCGAGTTTGGCTTCTATTACAACGCCCTGCGCGAGCCTTTCGGGATTTGCTTTAAGTTCTTTCATATCCGCGACCAGCAATATCATCTCAAGCAGTTCGTCAAGTCCCTGCCCCGTCACAGCCGACACCGGCACGCATATAATATCCCCGCCCCATTCTTCCGGGACAAGCTCATATCTGGTCAGATCCTGTTTGACCTGTTCGGGGTTTGCCTGAGGCTTATCCATTTTGTTTATGGCGACAATTATCGAAACATTCGCCGCTTTCGCGTGATTTATAGCTTCGACTGTCTGCGGCATTATCCCGTCGTCTGCGGCAACTACAAGAATCGCTATATCTGTGCTTTTTGCGCCTCTTGCCCTCATCGCCGTGAACGCGGCGTGTCCGGGAGTATCCAAAAAAGTTATCTCCCTGCCGTTTGCGTCAACCCTGTACGCGCCGATATGCTGCGTTATCCCGCCGGCTTCGCTCGCGGTGACGTTTGTGTGCTTTATTGCGTCCAGAAGCGAGGTCTTGCCGTGATCGACGTGTCCCATGACTACGACTACCGGCGCGCGCAAAACAAGTTTTTCTTCCGGATCTTCATGTTCGTCAAATAACCTGTCCTCTATTGTAACTACTACTTCTTTTTCGACTTTCGCGCCGAATTCCATTGCGACAAGCCCCGCAGTATCGTAATCTATCTCTTCGTTTACATTTACTTTCACTCCGAGCATAAACAATTTTTTTACAACTTCTCCCGATGTTATCTGAAGCTTAGACGCAAGAGCCGAGGGGAGTATTTTCTCAGGCAGAATTATCGAGAGCTGTTTTTTCTTTGCTTTTTCCAGTTCCTGTTCACGCTGCTGTTTCTGGAGTTTTTCAAGGGCCATTTTTTCTTTGTCTACGGGCTTGCTGTATCTGTCTTTTACATAAGATTTATCTTTAGGCTTGTCTCTGCCCGGGTATCCCGAAGAAGAAGAATATGTCGGAGTTTTTTTTAACGGGTTTTTCGGCTTTGGTTTATTATCGTTCGCAAAATTTATTTTTTTGTCGGATTCAGGGACAAAAGTCTCAAGATTTTCGTCATATTTCGATAAATCCACAGTAGACGTTCTTGTATCGACTATTTTTGCCGCTTCGTTTTTCACTCCTGCCGCAAGTTTTATATTATCGCTTGAAATTATATCTACTGTGCTTTTGACCTGATTCTGATTGCGCGTATTAAAATTCTGTTGGTTTTGACCCTGCTGGTTTTGCCTGAATCCGGGCCTGTCGTTTCTGTCTCTTTTATTATTTCTGCCGTCCCTGTTAAACGCGGGATTTGAGAAATCCCTTTCTTTTCTCTGGTATTGGGATTGAGATTGAGACTGAGACTGGGATTGCGGCTGGTTAAATCTTTGAGGTTGTCGTTGAGGTTGAGCTTGCGGCTGAGATTGTTGGGTACGGGGCTGATTCTGCGGCTGGGCCTGTGCGACATGCGCAGTTGTTTTTTCAGGTATTTTTGTTTCCTTTTCTTTAGCCGCAATTTCAATAATTTTCGGTTTTTCGGTTTTTATATTTTTATCGGGAGTTTCCGGTTTTTTAACAGTTTGCGCAACCGGTTTGACAGCTTTTTTCGGAGCGTACATGTAAATATCCAAGTCCCCGACCTGATTTTGCCGGGTTAAATATTCAAAAATTATGTTAAGCTCTGCGCTTTCGAGAGTTGCCGTCGTATTTTTCGCCGATATTCCGTAAGAGACGAGAATATCGGTTATTTCTTTGCTTTTCATATCGAAATTCGCGGCGAGTTCCTTAACTTTAAATTGTTTTATTGCCATATTACAGATGCACCTCCGTTGATTTTCCAGTTAATTCAGTTAATTCAATTAATTCAGATAATTCAAATAATTTTAAAAAGTTTTTGTTTGTGAGCGAAACAGCGGCAGTCAGACGCGTTAATCCAATGCAGTGTGAAAGTTCGGACATAGTCAGATCTAATTTCGTGACCGGAATCTTGTAATAACCGGCTTTATCGCTTAGTTTTTTTAAAGTCCCGGGAGAAGCGTCCGAACAGACAAATACACGGCAGGCTCTTTTTTTCCTAACGGATTCTATCACAAGTTCCGTCCCCGAAATTATCGCCCCGGCTTTTTTCGCAAGCCCCAGAATATTTTCTGCCCTGTTTTTATTATTATTTTTTATACCGGAATTTTTTTCACTTAAATTACGCAAAATTAAAAAACACACCTTCTTAAATTTACTGAAATTATATTTATAATTAATAATTATTCTGATTCAATCTCTTTGATTTGATTTAGCAGCAACTCAAGAATATCGTCTGAAATCTTCACTTCGAGGCTCCTGTCAAATCTTTTTGCTTTTACTGCTTTTTTCAGACAATTCTCGTCTTTACATATATATGCTCCGCGCCCTGATTTTTTGCCTTTTATATCTATGCTTATTTCGTTTTCCGGACTTCTCACGACTCTTATCAGATCGCTTTTATTTTTCGAAATCCCGCAACCTACGCATTTTCTCTGGGGTATTCGTTTTATTGCAGGCATATATTTTTTTCACCTCACAAATTAAAATCAACATATTCGTTTTCGTCAGCGTTCATTGCCCGACGTATTTCCTCTATTTCATTTGCCGTAAAACAATCTCCTAAAGAGAAAACTGTTATCATTTCAATTAACGCTTTGCACTGTTCGTCTGTCAATTTTTCTGCCAACGCAGTTAATGTTTGCGCGTAGCTTGACATGTTATCACCTCTTTTATCTATATTCTTTTATATACATCTCCACGCGGAAAAATATTTGTTATTTTTATTAATTCTCCGTCTATTATATATATTATTCTGAACCCGCCTATTTGAAGTCTTTTTAAACCTTCAAATTCTCCCTTTAATTCTTTTATGTTCCCGGAAGGGGGAGTTTTCAACAATCCTTTTAAGCCTTCTTTTATACGCTCTTTTGTGCTATTATCAAGCTTATCGAAATATTTTTCGGCTTGTTTATGCATTTTTATTCTTGCAAGTTCCACTAATAGCCTCCCTAAATTTACTGCGCGGCTGAAGTTTTTATGTCTATTTTATATCCTGTGAGCTTCGCGGCTAATCTCGCGTTCTGGCCTTCTTTGCCGATTGCAAGCGAAAGCTGCGAAGGCTCGACGATTACCCGGCAGCTTCTCTCAGTTTCGTTTACCCTGACGTCCACGACGTTTGACGGCGACAACGCCGCTTTTATATACTCTACAGGGTCTTCCGAATATTTTATTATATCTATTTTTTCGTTTCCAAGCTCGCTTACCACAGCATTTATCCTGCCGCCTTTTGCCCCTATGCACGAGCCTATCGGGTCAACGTCGGGATTATTCGAGCTTACGGCTATTTTTGTCCTTGAGCCCGGCTCCCTCGCTATGGCGTTTATTACGACCGTCCCGTCGTTTATTTCGGGGACTTCAAGTTCAAAGAGCCGTTTAACAAGCCCCTGATGCCGCCTTGACAAAGTTATCAGCGGGCCTTTGGTCTGGTTTTTGACTTCTATAACATAAACTTTTATGCGTTCGCCCTCTCTTATTACTTCACCCGGGATCTGCTCGGATTTTATCAGCACGGCTTCGCCTTTGCCTATATCTAATATAGCGTTCCCTGTCGGAGGGTCTATTTTATATACCCCCGCCGAAATTAACTCTTCTTTTTTGCTCTCGTATTCTTTTATTAAAATCCCGCGCTCTGCCTCTCTTATTCCCTGTATTATAACCTGTTTCGCTGTCTGAGCCGAAATTCTCCCGAAATCTTTCGGTTTAAATTCAACTTCGGCGACTGAGCCTATATTATATCTCCGGCTTATTTTTTTCGCGCTCTGCAAATCTATCTGCAAAGTTGGGTTTTCAACAGTTTCGACTACGTCTTTCAACTGATAGACTTTCATTTCTTTTTTATTTTCGTTCAGATAGACTTTTATGTTTGAGTTACTGCTGTCGCGTTTAAAAGCGGCGATAAGCGCGGCTTCTATTTTTTCCAGCATATATTCTTTTGATATTCCCGTTTCTGACTGAAGCGCGTCAAGCGCGGCGAAAAATTCGGCGTTCATTTTTTCAAAGTTCCTCCATTTGATTCATTTTGATTCATTTGATTTTTTATTGCATTGCAAGAATTTTGCTCCTGCCGGTAAAAATATATATTAAATATTAATTTCATCATACGCGTAAATATGCGCGATTTCTTTTTTTGCGAGATTGATTATTATATTTTCATCTTCAGATATTTTTTCAAATTTAAAACTCTCTTTCGAAAATTCTTTTAATATTGCGTTAAAATTCTTGTCCCCGGCTATTTCGTTTTTCGTGAACAGTTTAACAGTGACTTCTTTTTCTATATATTTGCTTAAATGCAAATCGTTTTTGAGTTCCCTGTTTAACCCGGGAGATGAAACTGCGAGAGAATAACTGTTTTCGATAGGGTCGGCGGCATCTATAATCGGGCTTACTGCATGAGTGACTTTTTCGCAGTCGCTGATAGATATGGGCGTTCCCGACGGATTTTCGATAGTTATATCAAGCAGCCATTCGATTTTGTCGTTATAATATTCAATATCCCAAATTTCATAGCCGAGATTTATTATTTCAGCCCCGACAAGATTTCTGACAGTTTGCTCTATTTGTTTTCTCGACTGTGTTTTCTTGGAATTTGAATTATTTTTGTTTTTACTCATTTATTTTATTAAGCGCTCCTATAAATTTTGAGAGAGTGGAAACCCACTCTCTCAATCATAAAACTTTAACTGTATTAATATTATATCACAATAAAATTAAAATTGCAACAACAATTTTTCAATTTTTTCAATTTTTTTCAGTATCTTTCAATGATTTTACACGATTTTAATTAAATTACTATCTAAATTGCCTGTCATTAATCTAATTTCCCCGCCGCTTTTAAAAAAGCATAAATATTTTCCGGAGGCGTACCCGCCTGAATCGCGTGTGATGGGGCTAATATATATCCGCCGTTTTTACCCAGAGTTTTTATCAAATATTTCACTTCAGCCTCAACTTCGTCAGGAGTTCCGAACGGAAGCGTTGACTGCACGCTTACTCCTCCGTGAAAACTGATTTTACCGCCCGCTTTTTCTTTTAACCCAACAGGGTCCATATTTTTAGCGTCAAACTGCAACGCTTCCAGTACGTCAATCCCCATATCTATAAGCCCGCCGAGCGCATCCATAACAGAACCGTCGGTATGATATACTACTTTTGCGCCGTATCCGTGAATTATATTATTTAAGCGTTTATGATGCGGCTTTATCATTTCTTCCCACAGAGGCAGTGAAAATAAAAGCCCGTTTTGTCCGCCTATATCATCGGCAGTAAACGCAAGATCTATTTTTCCGTCTGCGGCTTCAAGCATTCTGCGCGTAAATTCTATAAAAAAATCCGTGACTTTGTTTAAAAGCCAGCAAGAAAACTCTTTTTCGAGCAGCAAATCCGTGAACATCTTTTCAAATCCGCGCATATACCATGCCGATTCAAAAATATTTCCCGCCGAGAACATAACTGCGTAATATCCTTTATCGCCGCGTGACTCAATCATTTCGGGAATACCTGAAAAATCAAACCATTCGGCTTTCGGGAAAATATAATTTTCGAGTTGTTTTATATCCGTGAAATTTTGCAGCGGATATTCGCTTATTTCCATATAAATATCTTTGTTATTTTTTACTGGGCTGCGCTTAACGCCCCATATATCTGTATATGACCCGTCAGACAATCCTGTGTTTCTGTCTTTCGGGCCTATATATTTTGCCCCTATATGGCGTATGTCAGAGATTTTTTCAAGTATTTCATCAATTTCGGAAATATCGCGTCTCATATATTCGGCAAACGCTTTTTTTGCGGGGTAATTTATCCCGAACCCCAGTGAAAACGGTATAATATCAGTTTCTTTATGATTTAACGCGGTTAAAATTCTTTCTCGCGGCGTCATGATATATTTTCCTTTTCTTTAAATTTAATTCTTTAATTTTTAATTTAATATATTCCCGCCATACATTCGCGCAGATGATTATAAGCCTGCCTCATATAACGTCCGGGATTAGCGGTAAATTCAACCTCGATCGAAATATTGCCGTTATATCCGATATTTTTTAAAGCGCGCAATACGGCCGAATAGTCCACAAGCCCCGTGCCGCACGCCAAATTCGCCCTCGTCATGCCGTCAGAATCTTTGGCGTGAACGTTAAATATCCGGGTTCCGCCAAGCATAAAAATTGCCGTTTCTATATCTATGCGCTGGTTCATCAAATGGGCAGTATCAAGCTGTATCCCTATGTTTGAACGGTTTACGCATTCAAGAGTTTTAAGCATGGCGTGGGGAGTAGAGCAAAGCGAACCGGGGAAACATTCCAACGCTATTTTCAGCCCGTATTCTTTCGCAATATCGCAGGCTTTTGTCATTTGTGATATATAATTATCAAAATCTTTATCCCAGTTGTAATCAGACGGGAGATTCAGGGCTTTTTTGTCCGACGGTGAAGGAGTATAATTGGGTTTTGCGCCGTAAGGACCGGGAATAATACACGATACGGCAGACGCTCCCATGCATTTTGCCGCTTGAGCACATTTCCTGAAATAATCGAGCTGTTTTTGCTTTATTGATTCGTCGGTTTGATTCCAGATATCAGACTGGAAAACAAGCCCGCCGACTTCAAGCCCGATATTTCTGCTGTATTCCCCGATTTCTTTTGATTTTTCGTCGGTAAAAAACTGATCGAGCGAATTGTAATCTGAAAGATAGTCAACGATTTCAAATCCAATCGCTTTTATTTTGTCGGCAATCCTGAGCAGGCTGTCGCCCTCAGGCATATCTTCAGGAACAGGAGTCCAACCCCACGCCACGCTTCCGATTTTCATAAATATAAAACCTCTCTTTTTTTGAATTAATAAATTTTTGTATGAATATTATACTATATCACCACTTGAAAAGTCAATAAAATATGTTATAATATACTTGAACAAAAATTTATATGTAAATCAATTAAGAAATAAGTTAAAATAATTATGAAAAATAAATCAGGGAAAATTTTTAATATACAACGATTCTCGGTCTATGACGGGCCGGGAATAAGAACAGTCGTGTTTTTTTCGGGATGCAATTTAAATTGCCTGTGGTGCCACAATCCCGAATCTATATCAAATAAACAGCAGCTTAAATTTAATTCTGACCAGTGTATTTTATGCGGCAAATGTTTTGATATATGCAAAAACAAAGCCCATGAATTTAAAGAAAGCTTGCATATATTAGACAGAGATAAGTGCGAAGTCTGCCTGAATTGCTCAAAACAATGTTATGCCGAAGCCCTTGCGCCGGTTTACCGCGAAATAAATTTAACTGATCTCGAAAAGTCTCTTTTGACAGACGAAGAATATTTCAGGCAGTCGGGCGGCGGCGTGACTTTTTCAGGAGGCGAGCCTATGCTGCAAATTGATTTTCTGCGCGATATTTTAGAAATATGCAAAAATCATGATATTCACACTGCAATAGATACAGCCGGGGCGGTAGGGTTTGACGCTTTCGAAAAAATCATGCCGTACTGCGATTTATTTTTATACGATATAAAAGCATATAAAAATAATATACATAAAAATTTGACCGGAGTATCAAATAAATTAATACTCGAAAATTTAACAAGACTTTCGGATACTGGCGGCGTAAATATACTGGTGCGAATCCCCGTGATTCCCAGAGCGAATACAGATGAAATGGCGGATATTGCTGAATTTTTGAGTAAAATAAATATAAATAAATGCGAGTTTATGCCCTATCACAAACTCGGCGCAGGGAAATATAAGCCTCTCGGGATTGCAAACCCCGATACTGCAAATATATTTAATACGCCGGACGATAATTTAATTAACGAAATAAAAGATATATTTAAAAGGAGAAATATTTTATGTTAGGATTATCACAATTAAACGAAGAAAAAATAATATTGTCGCCTTTGTGCGCAAAAAGAATCAAAGCATTGCACGACGACAAGCAAAAAATCAACGAAGAAAAAATAAAAGCCCTCGGAAGTATAAATATCGACGACCACGGGTTTGTATATTTCCCTGATTTTAAGTTTACGCCGACAATAACGAGAGATTACGGCAAAGTCACGGGAATGTGCGAGATAGGCGTGAATTTCAGGCGGTTTTTAAACGAAAGCCCGCAATATACAAATAAAAACAGCGCGCTCGGAGGCGCATGGATAAGTTATCTCGCGAACTGGGTTCCAATGGGAATCGCCCCCGGCGATTACCCGAATGATTTAAAAAAAATCTGGGATAAATATTTTATAACACAGCCCGGCTTTGGGGCGATGAATCATTGCGCCGGCGATATTGAAATAGGCTTAAAGCTCGGCTGGAAAGGATTACTTGACAAAATAAGATATTACAGAGAGTTTAATAACCCCTCTGACACTACTTTTTATGACGGCGAAGAAGAACTTGTGACCGGGATTATCGAATGGGTGAAAAAAATCGCGGATCACGCGAAAAAACTTGCTGAAAGCGAAGCAAATCAGCAAGATAAAAATAATCTGCTTGAAATTGCGGAAATGAATTACAGGCTTGCAGAATATCCGCCGTCAAATATGCGCGAGGCTTGCCAGTTTATCGCGCATTTCCAGAGCGTTGACAGAATGTATTTCGCGGGAGGAGCGTTAGACCAGCTTGACGAAAAACTTCGCCCCTATTATGAAAAAGACTTAAAATCGGGAATATTGACAGACGAAGAAGCCGTCTGGTATATCGCGAGTTTATTTTTTAACGACACGCATTATTCGCAGATTGCCGGATTGACTCCAGACGGCTCAAGAGATATGACTTCAAGACTGTCTTTTATAATTCTTGACGCCATGCATTATTTAAAAATCCCGGTAAATCTCGCAATAAGAGTGCATGACAACATAAATAAAACTCTATTGCGCCGTTCGCTTGAATATATGATTGAGGACGGTTCGGGCGTGTGTTATTCATGCAATATAGGGTGCGAGGACGGCTACGCGAAAAACGGATTTGCTCCGGCGTTGGGCAGAATGAGGGCAAAAGTCGGCTGCAACTGGGTTGCAATTCCCGGACGCGAATATCCGTTGCAGGACGTTACGAGGGTAAACATGGCGCAGGCTTTTGTATTTGCTCTGGAGGATATAGAAAATAATAAAGATTATAATTTAAATATTTTATTCGACAGGTTCAAATATCATTTGAGAATAATGATTGACAGCATACTCGCGGGATTTGACAGGCATTTTGAGGTTATATCGCGAAATACGCCTGAGATAGTCTATAATTTATTCATGCACGGCCCGATTGAACGCGGCCTGAACTGCGCTGAGGGCGGCGTTGACATAATGGACCTGAATATAGACGGGATTGCCCTTGCGACAGTCGCGGATTCTTTTGCGGCGATAGAGCAGAGAATAATAAACGAGAAAAAATTGACTTTTGAAGAATTATTTAATGTTCTGGATAACAATTTCGAGGGAAAAGAAGATATAAGATTAATGCTAAAAAATATAAAAAGATTCGGCGACCCCGAATCCCTTGCTAATTCATGGGCTGAAAAAATCAGGGACGAATTTGTCAGGCTATGCAGAAGAAATACGCCGAAATATAATATAAAAACGATACCGGGAATGTTTTCACACGGGGATATATTCTCGTATGGCAAAAACCTGCAGGCCACGCCGAACGGACGGTTTGCGGGAGAGCCGATTTCACATTCGAATGAGCCTGACCCGGGATTTGCGAGGGGGCTTGACAGTTTTTCGCCGTCGCTTAAAGCTACGGCAGTCGCAAAACTACAGGCAGGTTACGGCAACTCTGCTCCCCTGCATCTTGATATTGACACGAATATGCTTTCAGCCAACGGCGGCATAGACGCGCTTATCTCGCTGATTCACACGCACAATCACATGGGCGGCACTTTGATAAACATGAACTGCCTGAGCGAGCAAAAACTAAGAGAAGCGCATGAAGATCCCGCAAGCCATCCGGATTTAGTCGTCAGGGTCACGGGATATTCGGCATTTTTCGCCTCTCTTTCAAAAGAATACAGGCAGCAGATCATAGACAGGTTTTTGTCTTCTAAACAGGTTAGATTATAATTAATATTCTAAAATAATTTTATGATATTCGCGATTCCCGTAACGCACATACATAAAATAATGCCGATAACCGTCGGAATAATAATCGAAGCCACAGTCCATTTTATGCTTTTCGTTTCTTTTTTTATCGTGAGGCATGTAGTTCCGCACGGAAAATGAAACAAAGTAAATATTATCATACAGGCCGCAGTCACCCATGTCCAGCCATTGTTTATTAATATATCGCGCAGTTGCGCAAGATTTTCAAATCCTGTGAGCGACTGTGCGGACATATAGCTCATCAAAATTATCGGGATAACTATTTCGTTTGCCGGAAATCCCAGAATAAACGCCAATAATATATATCCGTCAAAACTCATCAGCCGCGCAAACGGATTTAAAAACTCCGCAAAGCGCGAGAGTAAATTTGCGCCGCTTATATTTGCGTTTGTCATTATCCATATAATTAAACCGGCAGGAGCCGCGACAGTTATAGCGCGTCCCAGAACAAATAAAGTCCTGTCAAAAATTGACCGGATAATAATATTTGCAATTTGAGGACGGCGAAAAGGCGGGAGTTCAAGCTGAAATGACGACGGCAGGCCTTTTAATATAGTTTTTGATAAAATCTTTGAAACTACAAAAGTCATAGCTATGCTGAATATTATAAACAAAGTCAAAAAAAGCGCGGATATTAACGAATTTGCAGAACCCGGGGAAGTATTTGACCCATGCGAAAAAAATATTGCCGTTACTGATATAAGCACGGGAAATCTTCCGTTGCACGGGATAAAATTATTTGTCAGTATCGCTATCAAGCGTTCCCTTGGGGAATCTATGATCCGGCAGCCTATAACTCCGCACGCATTGCACCCAAATCCCATACATGCAGTCAAAGCCTGTTTGCCGTGAGCGTCCGCTTTCCTGAAAAAATTATCTAAATTAAATGCGACTCTTGGAAGATAACCCAGATCTTCGAGTAAAGTGAATAATGGAAAGAATACTGCCATCGGCGGGAGCATGACCGATACGACCCACGCCAAAGTTTTATATACCCCGTCAACTATCAGGCTTTTAAGCCACACAGGGGCGTATATAAAATCAAAAAAAGAATAAAGCCGCCCGATTGCCCCAAACAACGGGACGCTTAAAAAATCGGAAATTATATTTGTTCCCACAAGAGTGAGCCATAATATTCCGAAAAGGCCCGCAATCATAATTAAAATCCCGGTAAATTTTGACGTTAATATTTTATCGGCCTTTTTGTCTTTTGCTTTATATTCAGGATTTTCGCATACAACTGTCTGATTATATATTTCTTCGCATTTGCCTATGAAATTTTTTGTATTATTCTCAGGCATTATTTCTAACGGTTTATAAATACCGGGATTTTCGGCAGTTTGAGTTATTGCGTCCATCAGTTCTTTCAGCCCTGATTTTTTCGCCGCCGACGTCCCAACTACCAAAATCCCCAAAAGTTCCGATAGTTTTTTTAAATCTATATGTATTTTTCTTTTTTTTGCCTCGTCCAGTAAATTTACGCACAGAACAACGCTGTCTGATACCTCAAGAATTTGCAGGACAAGATTTAAGTTTCTTTCAAGGCATGTCGCGTCGGCTATAACTACAGTAACGTCGGGACATCCTGAAACTATAAAATCGCAGGCGGTTTTTTCTTCGCCTGAAGTTGCGTTGAGCGAATAAGTCCCGGGAATATCTACGACTGTGTAAATTTTGCCGTTATGTTTATATTGCCCGTACGCAGTCGAGACTGTCTTGCCGCACCAGTTGCCTGTATGCTGGTTAAGCCCGGTCAAATAATTGAACACCGTGCTTTTTCCCACATTTGGATTTCCGGCGAGTGCCACAGTTATATTTATATTATTTTTATTGTTTATTTTTATTGTTTTAACCGACATTTTTATATTATATAACTCCTTATATTTTTTCCACAGTTATTTTTTCCGCCGTTTCGTTTCTCAGAGCAAATACAGTCCCGCGTATAAAATAAGCTACGGGATTCCCGAAAGGGCTTTTATAAAGCGTTTCTATCCGGGTCCCCTCAATAATTCCCAAATCAGATAATCTCTGTTTATCTATGGATTTATCGGATTTATCGTTTTTACTGCCGGATATATCAGATATATTTATTATTTTTGCTTTTTCCCCTATTTTTAACTCGCTTAAAAGCATGATTTTAAATACCTCCGGATTATATATGCCCATAATAACAATATATGATTAGATAAAACATAATGCGAAAAAAATTATTTTGAAATTTTACAAAAAACTATATGCAATATTTTTTATTTATGATATAATTAGTAAAACCAAGAAAAAAATAAAAATTAATTAATCTTGCAGGAGGGAATTTTTTTATGAAAATGAATATCGGTCTTCAGATTTATACTCTTAGAGACGAAATGGGTCTGGGATATGACGAAGTTTTAAAGAGAATAGCTGACATTGGATACAAAAGCATAGAAATGACTTATGACCCTGAACACGGCGAAGAAGTGGGGAAACTTTTGCAAAAATATTCGCTTATCGCGAACGGGGCGCACATAGGCATAGGCGAAATCGAGAATAATCTTGATACTGTCACAAAATTTATGGACTTTATCGGGGCCAAGAGCATAGTAATACCTTGGACTGACGGCATAGACACCGAAGAAAGCACAATAGCCACGGCTAAAAGATTTGAAGCAGCAGCGCAAAAACTCGCGCCTATGGGATATGAACTTGGGTTTCATAATCATATTACAGAATTCGAGAGAAAATTCAACGGAAAGCCTGTTATAGATATTTTATATGACGAAGCTCCGTCTTTAAAATTCGAGGTTGACGCGGGCTGGGCTTACGCCGGAGGCGCAGACGTTGTCGCCGCCCTGAATAAATTAGGAAGCCGTCTGGCTTATATTCACATAAAAGACGTTGATGAAAAAAATACCCCTACAGAAATAGGCAGCGGAAAAGTCGATATGAAAAGCGTCATGGAAACCGCGGCAAAATTCGGGGTCGAATGGGGAATCGTCGAGCAGGATTCATGCGTGAATTTCCCGCCGTTTGAGTCTATAAAAGTAAGCTATGACTATATTAAAACAATAAATTAAAAATAATATTATAACAACGTAAAAATATAGAATAAAAGCCCCCTTCAGCCGCGAAGCGGCGACGTGAAGGGGGTGCCGCAGGCGGGGGTTGCGGAATTTGGATTGCGCGAAATTACAACCCCCGTCAACGTTGTTCGCAAACTGTGTTTGCGGCGTTGCCACCCCCTTCTGAGAAGGGGGCTTTTTAGTGAGTGCGTAGTTTTTGCCTATTATAAAAAAATATTCCGGGTTTATTTTATATATTTTTTGCGCATTTTACATAAATAATATTGTAAAAGCCTGAAATTAGTTGTATAATTATTATAATATATTATAATAACGAAATCGGGGGGAGTTTTTTTGGTTACAAATATAAATAATATTTTAAACACAAAGAAAAAAGAATGTGTGGCAATGATACTGGCGGGAGGACAGGGGTCAAGGCTTTATGTACTCACAAGCAAAATCGCGAAACCGGCAGTCCCGTTCGGTGGAAAATACCGGATTATAGATTATACTGTCTCAAACTGCGTAAATTCAGGGTTTGATACTGTCGGTGTTTTGACGCAGTATCAGCCGTTATTGCTCAACGAGTATATCGGCAACGGGCAGCCGTGGGATTTGGACAGATTAGAGGGCGGAGTTACTATTTTGCCCCCGTATCAGAAAAACTTCGGTTATGACTGGTACACCGGAACGGCTAACGCCGTATATCAGAATTTGCATTATGTCGAAAGATTTGACCCTGATTATGTTATAGTTTTGGGCGGAGATCATATCTATAAAATGGACTATAGCTTAATGCTTGAATATCACAAGGAAAAAAACGCGGACTGCACGATTGCGGTTATTGACGTGCCGATAGAAGAAGCGAGCCGGTTTGGAATCATGAACATAAACGACGATGGCAGTATTTATGAATTTGAGGAAAAGCCGAAAATCCCCAAAAGCAACAAGGCTTCTATGGGTTTATATATATTTAATTGGGATAAACTGAGAAAGTTTTTAATCGAGGATAACGAAGACGCAGAATCGTCTAAAGATTTCGGAAAAAATATAATCCCTAAAATGCTTGCCGCAGGTGAGAGAATGTTCGCGTATTCTTTCAGGGGATACTGGAGGGACGTGGGAACTATCGAGAGTTTATGGCAGGCTAATATGGATTTATTAGACGAAGATTTCAAAAACGATCTGCCCGACTGGAAAATATATTCGAGAACTACGGGGAAGCCCCCGCATTATATAGGCGCGACGGGGAGCATGAAAAATTCTATTATATCAGAAGGGTGTGAAATTTACGGGTTTGTCGAGCATTCTATAATATTCCCCGGAGTAAAAATCAACGAGGGCTGTTATGTCAAAGATTCTATAATTATGGCAAACTCTGTAATTGGCGCGAACACATCGGTGGAGTATTCTATAATAGACGAAAACGCCGAAATCGGGAGCAACTCGAAAATCGGCGAAAAAAGAACAGAAGCAACAGGGATTACAGTCGTGGCGAAAGATATAAAAATAGGCGGTGGGGTCACTGTAAATCCGGGAGATATGATCGACGGGGATATTGTGGGGTAAAATTTATGCGGGTAATAAAACACCCGGCTCTGCGGAGTTACCCTCTTTAGTAAAGAGGGTAAGGGGTAAAATAAATAATTTTACTTATGTCTATAAAATCAAAAATTAGAAAGGAATAAATAAACATGCAGGCGTTGGGAATAGTTTTTTCGGATATACACGAGTGGGACGTCGGGGCTCTGACGACAAACAGGACGGTCGCGGCGATTCCGTTTGCCGGGAGATACTGGCTTATAGATTTCGTTTTGTCAAATATGATAAATTCGGGAATACATAAAGTCGGGGTTATAACAAAAAGCAATTATCAGCCTTTGATGGAGCATATAGGCTCGGGCAAAGACTGGGATTTATCGCGTAAAAACGGAGGGATAGCGATACTCCCGCCTTATGGCGAGGACAGCAGGGCGGGTCTTTACAGGGGCAGACTCGACGCGCTTACGAGAATTGCGAATTATATAAGCAATTCCCCGCAGGAATTTGTCGTCATGAGCGACTGCGATATGATCTGCAATATAAATTATAAAAACGTAATAGATTTTCACATAAAATCCGGAGCTGATATAACTGCGGTTTACAACGAGCATTATATAGATAAAGAAAGCGCGGCGCATTCCACTCTCTATACAATCCCTGAAGATTCGAGTAATCATAATCCGGACAGGATAACCGAAGTTTATATAGAGCCGTGGTATGTCGAGGGCGGAACGTTTAAAGTAAGCATGAATACTTGGGTTATGCGTAAAGATTATATGTTAAACATGATAGCCAACTCAATCGCGACCGGAAAGACTCATTTGGTCAGGGATATTTTATTAGCCGAGGTCGATAATATAAATATAGCCGGATATGAGCATAAAGGCTATTGCGCGCATATAAACTCAATAAACAATTATTTTAAATATAACATAGAAATGCTCGATAATAATAAGAGAAACGAATTATTTTATAATACAGGCAGAAATGTTTACACAAAAGTCAGGGACTCTGAGCCGGCGAGATACGGCGAAAACGCAAACGTCAGAAATTCACTTGTCGCAGACGCCTGTATTATAGACGGAACTGTTGAAAACAGCGTTATTTTCAGAGGGGTAAAAGTAAGCAAAAACTCAGTTGTAAAAAACTGCGTGGTAATGCAGGACGGAATAATTGGCGAGGACTGCAATCTCGAATGGATAATAGCCGACAAAGGCGTAATTATAACCGACGGAAAAAAGCTCACGGCTGATAAAGAATACCTGATGTATATCACGAAGAATAAGAGGATATGAGAAAAAAGAATTTAGTTCGTGGCATTAATAGAAAAAACAGCAAAAAAAGGAAATTATCTAAAAAAGCCCTCTTTCGCAAAAGAGGGTGCCGCCCGCAGGCGGCGGGTGATTCTTCCAAACGACATCAACTTTATGAATCCCCCGTCACTGCGTGACACCCCCTTTACGCGGCTTCGCCGCTAAAGAGGGCTTTGACTGACACCATGCGTTACTATAATTACTTAACACAAAACTAAAACCTAAAAACCTCAAAAAGGAGAAAAATAACCATGCCCACAAAAACACCAACAACCAAAACAAAAGAAATAATAAAAACCGAACCGGCAGTTAAACCAAAAAAGCCCGCCGCGAAGAAAGTCAAAAAGGCAGCAAAAAAAATATTGTTTGTTTCAAGCGAAGCCGCGCCGCTTATAACTACCGGAGGGTTGGGCGAAGTTATCGGGGCATTGCCTAAAAATCTTTGTAAATCTGATAAAGATACAGATGTCCGTGTGGTTATCCCGTTATATGAAGAAATAGCGGTAAAATTCAAAGATATATTAGAGTTTGTCGGGAAAATATACGTTGATTTAAGCTGGCGGCATCAGTATTGCGGGATATATACGGCAAAAGCCGGGGATGTTATATATTATTTTATCGACAACGAGTATTATTTCAAGAGAAGCGGCTGCTACGGATATTTTGACGACGGGGAGAGATTTGCTTTTTTCGGCAAGGCTGTTTTGGATATCCTTGAAGCTATAGATTTTATCCCGGATATAATACATGCGCACGACTGGCAGTCTGCGATAATTCCGGTTTATCTCAGGACGACTTATTCAAATAAAAAAGAATTCAAGAATATCAGGACTGTTTTCACAGTGCATAATATAGAATATCAGGGTAAATTTAATATGTCGATTCTTGAAGATATATTTGATATTTCGTATGAGTATAGATCAATCGTGGAATTTGACGGGCTGATAAATCTTATGAAAGGCGCAATGGTTTGCTCAGATATTATCTCGACAGTCTCGCCTGCTTACGCAAAAGAAATACACGATTATAAATACGCCCACGGCCTTGATCCGGTCATAAATATGTATACGGATAAAATTCGCGGCATACTCAACGGAATAGATACAGAATCTTATAACCCGAAAACTGATTCGAAAATTTTCGCAAATTATGACAGCGAAAACATAGATAAAAAAGCTGAAAACAAGTTACAACTCCAGACTGTATTAGACTTGCCAAAAAATAATCAAATCCCGGTAATCGCGATGGTGACAAGATTAGTCAGACATAAGGGCATAGATTTAGTTATCGGAGCTATGAACGAAATCGTAAAACTGCCGCTGCAACTTGTGGTTTTGGGAAACGGGGACAGGGAATACGAACTGCAATTTGAACTGTTTCGTGAGCGGTTCCCCGATAAAATACGCGTGCATCTGGGATTTAATCCGGAACTCGCAAGAAGAATATACGCAGGGTCAGATATATTTTTGATGCCGTCGCAGTTTGAGCCGTGCGGGTTAAGCCAGATGATAGCCGCAAGATACGGCGCGGTTCCGGCAGTGCGCGAAACCGGCGGGCTTAAAGATTCTATTGTGCCGTATGACGCGGAAAAAAGCGAGGGTACGGGATTTGTATTTACGGATTATTCGTGCGAAGGCATAACAGAAGTGATAAACAGGGCTTTTGCGGCTTATAACGACAGAGAAAACTGGCCGGGGCTTGTAAAACGCGCGATGGAATGGGATTTCAGCTGGGAAGCTTCGGCAAAAGAATATATTAAAATGTATAATGATTTATTGGGGATATAGATAATTAAAATAAATTTAATATATGTATTGAGCGAAGGAAATTTGTATTATATACGCTTGGAGGCGGATTTATGCAGAAAGAATTACCGGTTAGAAAGAGTATTCGCTTAAAGGGATATGATTATTCGCAAGCGGGATATTATTTTATAACGATATGTATTGAAGGCGGTCACGAGATGTTGGGTAAGGTTATTTGTAGGGGACGCGCCCCTGCGCGTCCCGCTTGTTGAATTGACAGAATACGGTGTCTTTGCTGAGGCGCAGATTCAAAAAATCAATCGCATATATCCTCATGTTTTGGTTGATAATTATGTCATCATGCCAAATCATATCCATATACTCGCCATTATTAAAGACGGGACGCGCGGGGGCGCGTCCCCTACAAAGGCGGTTATTCCCCAAATTGTGCAAAGTTTGAAATCAATGACAACAAGGAAATTCGGTTTTAATATGTGGCAACGCTCATACCACGAACGCATACTCCGAAACGAAGAAGAATATCGGATTAGATGGAATTACATAGACAATAACCCCGCCAAATGGGCGGAAGATGAATATTTTGTGAAAAAATAAAATTTATATTTTAATTGATAGTCGAAATCAAGCATAATATACGTTAGCAAAAATTTAATCTATCGCAATAACAATAAACAACAGGAGATAAAAATTTTAATAAATGAAAACAAATAAAACAGAAGAAAACAAAATCGAAAATAATAAAAAACAAAAATTGCTTAAAATAATAGAAGAAAAACTGTCGGGATATTACGGCTTGACTTGCGAAAACGCAGCTGCGGCGCATTTTTATAAAGCCGTCGCTATTCTGACAAGAGATATATTATCAGAACAACGCCGCGATTTCAGGCTTCAGACAAAATCCAAGCGGCTTAAAAACATATATTATTTATGCATGGAATTTCTCGTCGGCAAACAGCTTAAAAATAATATTTATAATCTGGGGCTGGAAAACGAACTTGAGGAAATATTGAACGATTATGGGTATACTCTTGAGGATCTATACGAAAAAGACGTTGACCCCGGTTTGGGAAACGGCGGTCTCGGACGTTTGGCGGCTTGCTTTATGGATTCTATGGCGACTTTGAAATATCCCGCTATGGGCTATTCTATAAGATATGAATTTGGGCTGTTCAAGCAAAAATTAGTCGACGGCTGGCAGGTTGAATTCCCGGATGACTGGCTGCCGTCTGGAGAAGTTTTTCTTGTGCCCAGAGCGGATTATACGGTCAAAGTGAATTTCGGCGGATATATCGAAGAGAACTGGCAGAACGGAAAAATGAAAACTGAGTATAAAGATTACCAGACAGTCGAGGCTATACCGTATGATCTGATGATTTCGGGATACTCTACTGAAAGCCCTGCCGTGTTGCGTCTCTGGAGGGCAAAAAGTCCTACGAGTATAGACGTAACTCTTTTTTCGCAGGGCGAATTTGTCAAAGCGATAGAAGAAACGGCGATAGTCGAGGCAATATCAAAAGTTTTATATCCCGCCGACAATCACTACGAAGGCAAAACTCTGAGATTAAAACAGCAGTATTTTTTCGTCTCGGCTTCGATTCAGAATATAATATCGCGCCATCTCGCTGTTTATCCCAATCTTGATAATTTACACAAAAAATGCGCGGTTCACATAAACGATACGCATCCCGCTTTCGCGATACCGGAGCTTATGCGCATATTAATAGACGATTATAATTATAACTGGGACAAAGCATGGCATATAACCAGACACACTATGGCATATACCAATCATACTATACTGCCCGAAGCCCTTGAAACATGGCCCGAATATCTCGTAAAGACAAATATGCCGAGAATATATTCTATAATTTGTGAGATAAACAAAAGGCTGTGTGCTGATTTATGGAAAAAACATCCCGGCGACTGGGATAAAATACAGAGAATGGCGATACTTGCGTTTAATCAGATCAGAATGGCGAATTTATGCATAGCCGGGGGACATTCGATAAACGGCGTCGCGAAGATTCATTCTGATATATTAAAAAACAATTTTTTTAAAGATTTTTATGAATACACTCCCGATAAATTCACGAATGTCACAAACGGCATAGCGCACAGGCGGTGGCTTGTGCAGTCAAATCCGTTATTGACTGATTTACTTGACGAATGCATAGGCACAGATTACAGAAAAAACGCGGCGATTCTTGCAGAATTTAGAAAATTTGAGAACGACGAAAGCATTTTAAAAGCCCTCGGCGAGATAAAACATAAAAATAAAATATATCTGAGCAATTATATAAATAAAACTTTCGGATATTCTCTAAACCCTGAATCTGTTTTTAACGTTCAGGTAAAAAGACTGCACGAATATAAACGGCAGTTATTAAACGTTTTGAGGATAATCTCGGTTTATAATGATTTAATAGAAAACCCAAATCTTGATATACTCCCCCAGACTTATATATTCGCCGCAAAAGCCGCCCCGAGTTATCAGATGGCAAAACAGATAATAAAATTAATATATTGCTTAGGCGAGGATATAAAAAAACGCCCGTTGATAAAAGATAAATTAAGCGTCGTGTTTCTTGAGGATTATTCTGTTTCGCTTGCCGAAAAGATAATGCCCGCGAGCGAAGTCAGCCAGCAGATTTCGCTTGCCGGAAAAGAAGCGAGCGGGACTGGAAACATGAAGCTGATGATAAACGGCGCGGTGACTATTGGAACTATGGACGGCGCGAATATAGAGATTTTAGACGCTGTGGGCAAAGAGAATATATTTATATTCGGCATGACGGCAAAAGAAGTTGACACGTTATGGGCGGCTAAATACGACCCCGATGATTATTATGTTCGCAACGAAAAACTTATGAAAATAATAGTGGCGTTAAATAACGGGTTCAACGGGGTTTCGTTCAGTCATATAACGCAATATTTATTGTCGGGGAATTATGTTGCCGACCCGTTTATGTGCCTCGCGGATTTCAGCGATTATTACAGAGTGCATAATTTGTTGAACGAATCGTATAAAGACTCTATAAAATGGAATAAGATGTCGTTGAATAATATAGCTTCGGCGGCGATTTTCGCGGCTGACAGGAGCATAAAAGAATATGCTGAAAATATATGGCATATAGCGCCGCTGAATTGATAACTATTCGCAAAATCATAGTGTAAAGATTAAAGGCTCCTTTTAAAAGGAGCTGGCAGCGAAGCTGACTGAGGATTGCAATCCCCCTGCGACTTCGTCGCTTGTCCCCCTTTCAAAAGGGGGCTTTTGGGTTATATTCATAATTTTAGCGATTTTTTTATTTTTTATTATAAAGCAGGTTTACAACCACCCCGTCAAGCTAACGCTTGCCACCCCTCCACAGAGGGGAATTGCGCGCAAATTCGGCGTTTTGTCTAATTCCCCTCAGTGGAGGGGTACCCGTAGGACGGGTGGTTTTCAAGTAGAATTACTATATTATTATAAATTGTTAAATTTTGATTAAGAATATTAAATTTTTAATCAAAATACTTGTTCTGATTATTTTTTTGTGTTATAATATGATTTATCATAAATTTATTATAAAAATGTCGAAATAACATGATAAAAACAGAAAGGCAGGATTAATTAATAAAAATGGCTGAAATGAATCATAAAGAACGCGCAGTGTATGAGTTTATTATTGACACAATAAAAAAAGAAGGCTTTTCCCCTTCGGTGAGGGATATAAAAATTGCGCTTAATATTAAAAGCACGTCAACGGTTCACGCGTATCTGGAGAAATTAGAGAAAAAAGGCTATATTCAAAAAGAAGCCGGCAAAAGCAGGACGATACGGGTTGACAACGTGGACGCAAACGGCAGGAGGACTTCTATAAGAGTGCCGATTGTGGGTCAGGTCACGGCGGGTATCCCGATACTGGCGATAGAAAATCACGACGGGTATCTCGATTTTCCGATATACAAGCAGAGTTATTTAAACGCGCGGCTGTTCGCGCTTAAAATCAGGGGCGACAGTATGGTCGAAGCCGGAATCATGAACGGCGATTATGTCGTCGTCGAAAAGAAAAATTACGCCGACAACGGTGAAATTGTCGTTGCCCTGATAGACGACGAAGCGACAGTTAAAAAATATTATACTGAAGACGGGAACATACGCTTACAGCCGTGCAACCCGGCTATGAGGCCTATTATTGTCAAAGACGCGACAGTTTTGGGAAAAGTAATTTCGGTTTTGAGATTTTATTAATTTTTATTAAACTTAGGAAAATATATGCGAAATATACGCAAAGGAGAATTAAATTTATGAAAAAGCAATTATTATTTGTTTTTGTAATATTTTTATTAATATGCTGCCTGCCGTTTATTTTTTCATCATGCGACAGCAATAATCAAAACGAAAATACAGAAAAAACAGAAAATAAAAACGATGATGACCGGCAAGACGAGTCTCAGGACGAAGAACCGGACCAACCGGAACCAGAATTAAATAAAGACAATGTCCCTGAAATGGATCTCGGCGGGTATAATTTCAGAATACTTTCACACCACAGCGACTGGCTTCACGCGGAAATGAATTTTGAAGAACAGACAGGAGATATTATACAGGACAGCATTTATCACAGAAACCGGAAAATAGAAGAGCGTTTTAATATATTAATAACTGAAATTAACGACGTTTCAAAAGCAAAGCCCGCTATATTGGCCGGTTCGGACGAGTATGATATAGTTACGGCGTGGTGCGCCACAATGCTCACGCATTACAACGAAGGTCTGGGATATAATTTTGACGATTATAATTTATATATTGATTTGACCCAGCCTTACTGGGACGACAGTATCACACAGGCGCTGACATTCGGCGGCACGGTTTTATTTCCAATAGGGGCTTCGGATATCCCGTCATACGATTATACGCACGTTTTGCTTTTTAATAAACAAATGATTACGGATTTAGAACTTGAAAATCCGTATATAATTGTCGCAGGGGGAAACTGGACGTTTGACAAATTCGAGGAAATGGCAAAAGCGGCTGTTAAAGACATGAACGGCGACGGAATCATGGACCAGAACGACAGGTACGGCTTAGTTTCGATGGTAAAATATGTCCTGCCGTGTTTCTGGGTATCTGCCGGAACTGAATCAATTTCAAAATCAAACGACGGCATACCCCAGTTTACTTTAAGGAGCGATGAAAAATTTGCCGGAGTAATAGATAAAATATTTTCTATGACTTACGACACAAACGTGTGGTATCAGGACGTCAAGAACGACACTAATATCAGCGAAACCGGCGACGCGCTTGTTATAAACAATCAGGCTTTGTTTTTCAACAGCACATTCCAGAGAGTCGAGGCGCTTCGCGGTATGGATACTGATTTCGGCATAATACCGTATCCGAAATATAATACGGATCAGGACAAATATTATACCCGCATGGAAGGCTGTAACCCGTTTATTATACCGATAACCGTGGAAAATCCCGAAAATATCGGCGCAATAATGGAAGCTCTGTCATGCGAATCGTTTAATTCAGTTATTCCTGTTTATTATGACGTTTCTTTAAAGACAAAACTCGCGCGCGACGAAGAATCTGCCGAAATGCTCGATATTATTTTCAGCGACCGCGTATTTGACCTTGGCGACACTATATGGTGCGGCTTATTGCGCGACGGTATATTCTTGAATATGTTTAAGAAGAATGACCGCAATCTCGCCTCTCAGCTTGAGAAAGTCGAAAACAGAATAAATAAAGAGATAGATACGGTAATTAAAGCTTTGGGGATGGACTGATAAAAATAAAATATATAAAATAAAACGGGCGGCCGCGCAATGGTCGCCCCTGCGCTATATATTTACGTATTATAAATCATGGAGGAATAAAATATATGTCAAATGTAAATCAGGCAAAATATATATGGTTCAACAGCGGCGATACGTCGAGAAATCCGTATGCCGCATTCAGAAAAACGTTTGAGATAAATAATTTGTCAGATATAAAAAACGCGGAGTTTAATATTTTCGCCGACACAAATTATAAATTATATATCAACGGGATTTTTATAGGGTTCGGCCCTGTCAGGTTTGACCCAAAGTTCCCGCAATTTGATACTTATGATTTAACGCAATATCTGCAAAACGGCAAAAATATTTTAGCCGTACTCGTTAATTTCCACGGGCACAAAACTTTTAAGAACGTCCCGGAAATTGCCGCGATGATCGCGTGGGGAAAAATAGACGATATAGATTTATCGACAGGCAGTCAAAACTGGAAATGCGAAGAATACACGGCTTATTCGCGTTATACGCCGAAACTGAGTTTTGCGTTAAACGCGCAGATTTTTTATGACCAGAATAAATTCGACGAAAACTGGATAAATACTGATTATGACGATTCCGGCTGGCATAACGCTGTTGAGCTTGCGAATCAAAATCATTTCGGCGGATTAATCCCCAGAGAAATTCCGTTTATGTCAATGGAAAACATGCCCGTCACAACAAAAACAAGAGTTTTCCCGTTAAATAACGACGAAGATTTATATTCGTTTTATATCGGATTGCCATATACACTCGATACGACCAAGCCTCAGACGCAATATAAAGATACTGTCGATTGGAATACTTTTATTTATTCGCCATGCAAGCAGGATATAGCTTCGGCTGTATTATATGAAACGGTTTTTGTGAATAATATTATATGCGAGCCGAAATTCGAGGACGAATCCAAGCCTTTGAGATATAATTTTATCATGCGTTTAAACGAGGGGTGGAATGAAGTTTCGGGGAACGTGAAGATTTATCAGGATATTTATGACTGCTATCTGGCAATCCCGAAAAACAAAGGCCTGATAATATCTGCCGACAGAGACGAAAACAGCGGGAATTTGTTTAAATATACGAAAATAAATCTTAAAGATGAAAAAACGGAATGGGTATTTTCGACAAAACAAAATAAAGCCGAAAGCCCGTGCCGCGAGGCAAGCTGGGATACTTACGGCAATTCTTTAGAGTTTATTGCGCCGGATAATTTACAAGGGTTTATATTTAAAAAAGATTTATATCCAGACGGGTTTACGCTTATATTCGACATGGAATATATGCGTCTGGTATTCCCGGAATTTATTTTTAAAGGCGTGAAAGGCGCGACTATTGATTTATTATACAACGACAGATATATGGCTGATAATAAGCATGTGCGGCAGCAGTCGTGGATTCCGTTGGGCGACAGGCTGGTTTGCTCAGACGGCGGCAATATAATAAACTGGTCGCCTGTTCAGCCGAGGGGATTCAAATATTTAAACATAACTGTAAGAAATACTTCAGGCGATGTTATTCTTGAAAAAATAGATTTTATATCAGGGCATTATCCCGTAAATAAACCCGGAAAGTTCGAGTGTTCTGACCCGTGCTTAAATAATATATGGGAATTATGCGCCAGAACGCAGTCTGTAAACATGGAGGACGCTTACGACGACTGCGTTGACAGAGAGAGAGGTCTGTATGTTCTCGACACTCTCGTGCAGTATCACAATAATTTAGCGTGTTTCGGCGACCAGAAACTCATGAAACGCTCGCTTGAATTATACGCGCAGTCAATTCACCCGACCGGCCAGTACAGATGCTTATATCCCAATACCGGCGATTATATTTTACCTGATTTTTCGCTTTATGTAGTTGACGGGTTTTACAGTTATTATTTATATACGGGCGATAAAAAATTAATCGAAGCATGGTGGGATTCGATAATCACGAACATGAATGTCTTTAACGCGTTGTCCGACGAACGCGACGATTATCTTCTGGACGCCGACCCGCCCGACCTGAATAATCCCAACGATAAACGCACGCGTCATTTAGGCGACGGCGGCTGCACGAATAACAGGGGCATAAACTGCATATTTACCTGTCTGTATTTAATCGCTTTGCGCGGTGCGCAGTTTCTGGCGAAAGAGATAAATAAACAAAATGATTATGAATATATGACTAAGAGAATAAAAATTTTAGAGAAATCAATCCCAGCCGCTTTTTGGAGCGAAGAAAAAGGCTTGTTTTCAGACAATACAGAAATGCAGTATTTTTCCCCGCACGCTTCGTTATTTGCAGTACGCGCCGGAGTTGTCAGCGAGGATAAACTCGCGGTAATACAAAAAACTCTTGAGCCGCTTCTTGTCCCGTTCTTCAAAAACGGCTATGACGCATTCGGCGGCGTTGCGTTTACGACAAGCTACGGATATTATATCTTTGACAGTTTATATAAAGCCGGAATGTATAAAACTGCCGAATCCTGCATGAAAGAAGGCTGGGGCTGGTTTTTATCTAAAGGGCTTAAAACAACTCCGGAACATTTTGATTTGGAGGCAAGCCAGTGCCATGCGTGGACCGCAAGCCCGGCGTATATCATGTCAAGATATATTCTCGGCGTGAATTTTGATATAAAACAGGGGTTAAATAATATAATTCTCGACGTTAAAACGACGGATCATATAAAATGGGCAAAAGGCGTATTCCCGCACCCATTGGGCGATATAGAGATAAGCTGGCATAAAGGCGACGACGGGAAGATAATATTTGACAAGATAAATGTGCCGGACGGCGTGAATGTGAATGTGAAATAAGTTTTAAAGCATGTCATCTATATTACGTTTATTATATAAAAACCGCCTGACTTCCATTACGTTTCCAATCACTACATAAAAAACCGAATAATTTTTTATATTTATTCGATAATACGGATATTTTCGTTTTTTAGTTGACGGATATGGCGCAAATGCCTTTGGCATTTCAAGACGTTTTTCTATCGCCGCCTCAACTTCATCGACAAAACGTTCCGCCGAAATAGGGTCTTGCAGATTTACGGCAATATAGTTTACCGTTTCCGTTATATCTTTATCAAACAGAGTCAAATAACGCAAAGTATATTTTTTATTCATGAATTTTTCCCCGTAGTTTTGCAAAAACATCTTCGTGTGTGAGGCGCGAATCCGATTGTTCGGCAAATTTATCAGCTTCGTCTAATTTCAATTCTATATCGTTTGTAATTTCGGCATACTTTTCAAGGCTCATCACCACCATTGAACCATAGCCGTTTTTAGTCAGATATACCGGCTCGCCGTTGCTGACGGTACGTTCGATTTCTGTGAATTTGTTCCGCAAATCGGAGACAGGACGTATTTGAATCATAATTATTTCCCCTTAAAATATCAATATATTATCAATATTATATCATAATTTTATCGAATTGTCAATAATAAATTTACATTTTATTGCGTAAGGGCGGCAATTTGCCGCTCCTTATTTTTTATTTAAACATCTCTATAAAATCTTCTTTTGTGATAAGAACTTTTCTCGGCGTTGAACCGTTAAACGGCCCTATAATATTCATTTTCTCCATTGTATTGATAATTCTCGCCGCTCTTGAATATCCCAAAGATAATTTCGTTTGTAAAACCGACGTTGACACAGTCCCATTTTCAAGCGCGACTTCGATCGCTGATTTTAACATAGGGTCGTCTTTATTCGGTTTTTCGTCGGCAGCAAAATTATCTTCTTCTTTTTTTATATTATTTATATTATCTTCTTCCTGCTCAACAACGATAACCTGTACGCCGAGTTCTTCGATTTTCGCCAGTTCATCTTCCACAGCGTCCCAATCTGTGACTAACACATCAAACTTATCCGCGTCGCAGACTTTAATAAATGCCGTAATGCCAAGTTTTTGATTTGGCGCCATAATAATATTTTTTCTTGACTGTTCAATAACAGTCCTCTGGAAATTACAAGTTTCGTCCGTGCCGTTTGACAATCCAAATTCTGCATTATACCCTCCGCCAGTACATAAATTCAGGTCAAAGCGCATATTCTTCACAAAATTTGCCGCGAGCGTATCGACCATATTTGCCCTGCTGTGCATACGCATTTTCCCTCCCGTCACATACACCGTTATATTATCCCAAAACTTCAACCCGTCTGCCAACGCAACGGAATTTACAACCAGCGTATATTTAAAATTCTTCGGCAAATATCTGACCATGATAAATCCGAGCGATCCGCTTGTCAAAAATACAATATCGTTTTCTTTGATAAACTCTGCCGCTTTTTTCGCGACCGCCGCATAATTCGGCCAAACGTCCGGGTTGTCCATTTCCGCGTATTTTTTCATGTCGATATAACGGCTCAGTGTCGCGCCTACTTGTCGCAACGGAATCGCACCTCCGTGCGTTCTTTTAAGCAAGCCTTTTTCTTCGAGTATCCGTAAATCCCTACGCGCGGAATCTACTGACACTTCAAATTTCTGTTGAATATCGCCGATCGATATTCTCCCGGTTTCGCTGATAATCTTTAAGATCTCCGCATGTCTTTCTTCAATAAACATTAATAAACCACTCCTGTTTAATTTAAATTTAATAATATACATAAAATTAAAAATTCCCCCTACCCTCTTTAATTTAAAGAGGGTGGCTCCGCAGAGCCGGGTGTTTTTTTGTATTATTCACAGTATATCATGTTTATTAACGTTTGTCAAGCGTTATTTTCACGATTATTAAATATTTTTCATGTTTTTTAACGATTTGGAATATTAAATAGGGAACGGATTAATATAATCCATTCCCTACAATTTATTTTTTTATTCTTCTGCCGTCTCCGCAATTTCTTCAGTTTCAGCCGTTTCTTCTTCAGCCTCAACCTCCGCAACTTCTTCGGCTACTTCAACTGTTTCAGGTTCTTCAACGATTTCCTCGACTACTTCAGCTTCTTCAACTACAACCGGTTCTGCTTCTTTGATTTCTTCTGCTTCTTTTTCAACAACTGTCGGTTTTTTAGCTCTGGGAGCCCTTGTCTTTTTAGCTTCTACAGGTTCTTTCTTTTCTTCTGCGGCTTCTTTGGTCTCTTTCTTTTCAGCAGGCTTTGTTTCTTTCTTCTCTTTAGTGTCTTTAACTTCTTTAGTTTCTTTTTCTTTCTTAGTTTTATCTTTCTTGTCTTTTTTATCTTTCGGCGTATAGTTCACAAGTTCTATAATCGCCATTTCAGCCCCGTCGCCCCTGCGCGGGCCTAATTTCAAAACTCTTGTATATCCGCCGTTTCTGTTTTCAAATGACGGCGCGATCCGGTCAAATAATTTCTTCACGACCTCTTCTTTTGTTATATAAGCAAAAGCTGCGCGCTTTGCGGCAAGCGTATTTTTCTTGCCGATAGTTATCATTTTATCCGCAACTCTTTTTAATTCTTTGGCTCTGGCAAGAGTAGTCTCTATCCTGCCTTTATCTAAAAGCAGCGTGACCATACCGCGGAGCATCGCCCGTCTCTGGTCTGCTCTTTTGCCTAATTTTCTGGCTGTGGGCATTATTCTTATACCTCCTTTATATACTTTACCGTATTTATTGTTTGGTAGGGACGCGCAATGCGCGCCCGCAAACCAATTTTAAATTTTAATCTTTTGCGAACCGATTTTTTAATTTTTTACACGGACGCGCATTGCGCGCCCCTACTCGTCATCTTTTTTCAACGATAATCCCAAAGAGTGAAGTTTCTGTATAACTTCTTCGAGCGATTTTTTACCCAGATTTCTGACTTTTATCATGTCTTCTTCGGTTCTGTTGGTCAAATCTTCGACTGTATCAATCCCTGCGCGTTTTAAGCAATTAAACGAACGCACAGACATGTCAAGCTCTTCAATGGTCATCTCAAGGACTTTTTCTTTTATATTTTCTTCCCGTTCAACCATGATTTCTGTTTTCTTGCCCTCGTCGGACAGTTCCACAAACAGATTGAGATGTTCATTGAGTATCTTGGCCGCTAAGGAAACTGCCTCTTTAGCAGATATTGTCCCGTTAGTCTTTACTTCCATTATCAGTTTGTCATAATCCGTTATGTTTCCCACGCGTGTATTCTCCACCGAATACTTCATCATCAGTACGGGTGTAAAAATAGAATCTGCATATATAACCCCGATAGCCGGGTTTTGAACGTCCGTTTTATTTTTTTCAGCCGAAACATATCCCCTGCCCCTGTCAAACGTCAATTCCATATAAAGCCTCGCCCTTTCGCCGAGCGTGGCTATATGATGCTCAGGGTTTAATATTTCAAGTTCCGCGTCCGTTTTTATCGACTCCGCCGTCACGATCCCCTCGCCCTGCGCGTCTATCAAAACAGTTTTCGGGCCTTCGCCGTTGAGCCGTGCTGTTATTCCCTTTATATTCAACACTATCTGGGTCACGTCTTCTTTTACATTTGGAATCGTCGATATTTCGTGCAAAACTCCGTCTATTTTAACCGACGTTACAGCTACTCCCGGCAATGACGACAATAATATCCTCCTGAGCGAATTGCCCAGCGTGATACCGTATCCCCTCTCAAGGGGCTCAATTACAAAACTTCCGTGAGCGCCGTCTTTATCAAGATAAGACGGGGTAATAACGGGCTTTTCTATCATACTTATAATACACCCTCCAATTTTTATCTTACTATATCTGTTTTATTCTGTTCTGTTCTATTCTATTTTTTGTTATTTAATTTTAATTATATTTTAATTATTTAGAATATAATTCGACGATAAGATGCTCTCTGAACGGGAAATCTATATCGTCCCTTGTCGGGACCGAAACGATTTTAGCCGAGACGTTAGTTCTGTCAACGTCAAGCCATTTGACCGTCGTCCTGTTATCCAGATTCGCTATCAAATCTTTTATTTTTTCAAGAGAACGGCTGCTTTCGTCCAATGCGATAACATCGTTTAGTTTAAGCGTCATCGACGGGATATTCGCCTTTTTGCCATTAACAGTAAAATGCCTGTGGGTTACAAGCTGCCTCGCTTCTTTTCTGCTCTCGGCCATTCCCATCTTGTAAATAATATTATCCAGACGCAATTCAAGCAAAACGAGAAGATTTACGCCTGCCATTCCCTCTCTTTTTTCCGCTCTCCTGAATATATTTTTAAACTGGGTTTCATGAAGCCCGTAAATTCTCTTTGCTTTTTGTTTTTCTCTTAGCTGCGTCCCGTATTCTTTCGGCTTTTTAGCCGAAGCCCCGTGCTGTCCGGGCGCCATAGATTTTGCCCTTCTTCCAACGGCGCACTTATCAGTATAGCATCTTTCGCCTTTTAAAAATAATTTATCGCCCTCCCTGCGGCAAAGCCTGCATACGGGGCCTGTATATCTTGACATATTTTAATTTATAACCTCCTAAATTAAATCAAATAAAATCAAATCAGAAAATAATTATATGCGTCTGCGTTTGGGCGGCCTGCAGCCGTTGTGCGGTATCGGCGTTACGTCTTTTATCATTATTACTTCAAGCCCCGCGGTCTGGAGCGACCTGATTGCCGATTCCCTGCCCTGTCCCGGGCCTTTTACGTAAACTTCAATTGTTTTAAGCCCGTGTTCCATTGCTCCCTTAGCCGCAGCCTCGGCAGCCTGCTGGGCGGCGAACGGCGTTGACTTTCTTGAGCCTTTAAAGCCCATTTCCCCGCCGGAAGCCCAAGATATTACGTTTCCGTTTACGTCGCTTATCGTAACTATAGTATTATTAAACGTCGACCTGATATGGGCTGCGCCTTTTTCTATATTTTTACGTTCGCGGCGTCTTTTGACAACAGTTTTTTTCATTGTTTGTTTTGCCATTTTGCTCTTAATCACTCCTTTTAAAGCAAATTAATATTATTTCTTCTATATACTTCTATTTCTTCTTATTCGCGATAGTTTTAGCCGGGCCTTTACGTGTCCTGGCATTTGTCTTTGTCCTCTGGCCTCTTACGGGGAGACCTTTTCTGTGCCTTATTCCCCTGTAACAGCCGATTTCTATCATTCTCTTTATATCCATCGCGACATTTCTTCTTAAATCACCCTCGACAGTATAATCATTGTCGATAAGCTCTCTTATTTTCGCAACATCGTCCTCAGATAAATCTTTGACTCTTGTGTCGGGATTTATTCCCGTTTCCGCGAGGATTTTATTTGCGCTCGTCCTGCCTATACCAAAAATATAAGTCAGCCCGATTTCCACGCGCTTCTCCCTCGGTATGTCGACACCTGCAATACGCGCCATATAAATTTTTCTCCTTTCTTAAAAATTAAATTTATCCATAGGGACACGATATATCGTTCGTGTCCGCGGACGCCATTTATGGCGTCCCTACAATTTTTTATTTGCCGCAGTGCTTGCAAACTTTCAGACTGCTCTCCCCCTCGACTTTCGTCCAGAGAAGCTTTACTCCCGTTCTTTTGCACGACGGGCACGTTCCCCTCCAGTTCGGGGTTGACTTGATAGCGTTTCCGCGTTTTGTTTTCGTCGCCATAAAAACTCCTTTTTTATATATTAATTCTACGGATTGGACCCGCCCCTGGAGCCCTGCCTCTGCTTGTGCTTCGGGTTTTCGCAGATGACCATTACTTTGTTATGTCTTTTTATTATTTTGCATTTTTCGCATATCGGCTTAACCGACGGCCTTACTTTCATTTTAATTACACTCTCGCTTTCTACTGTTTCTATTAACCCGATATTTTTTCACGGCGCGCCGGGGCCGTCGCGCCCTACAATAATAATATTTACTTTGATCTCCATGTTATTCTGCCCTTGTCCAAATCATAAATCGAAACTTCGACCGTGACTTTGTCCCCAGGCAGAATTCTTATATAATTCATTCTTAATTTCCCGGATATATGCGCTGTAATTATATGGTCGTTCGGCAGTTTAACTTTAAACACGGCGTTTGGCAATGCTTCAGTTACAACTCCCTCAAATTCTATAACATCATCTTTTGGCAGAACAACTCCCCCTTTTTAATCTTTTTTAATTTTTAAATTTTTTAGTTTAATTTATATTATTATTTTTTGCCGCAAATAATTATTTTAACATAAAAATATTAAATTTCTTTGAATTCGCTTATTATTTTCCTCAAAACAGAATTATTAAATTTCCCGTTTTTTAAATTCAGGCTTTCGATAAAATTATTTTCGGCTTTTTTTAAAAGCTTTATATGCCTGATTTTCTTCTTTTTCGGGGAATCTGCTTTCCTTGATTTGCCGTTTGCAATATAAACATAGCTTTCGTCTAAAATCCCCACAACCAGAAACAACCTCTCCGAATCTCTCCCCGCAACGGCGAGAACTATATCCCCGACATTATAATTAGCTTTATTGCCTCCCGTCATAAAATATAAGCCTCCGGAATTATTTATAATTTGCGCTTGCATCCGTAACAGTAAGTATTTCGCAGCCGTTTTTTTTAATTAACACAGTATTTTCATAGTGCGCAGACAAACTGCCGTCAAGAGTTTTTACCGTCCATTTATCTTCGTGAACTTTCACTTCATAGCTGCCCATGTTTACCATTGGTTCAATCGCGATCACCATGTTTTCGGCCAGACGCTGGCCTTTTCCCTTGCCCTCTTCGACATAATGGGGTATATCCGGTTTTTCATGCAGGTTTCTTCCCACTCCGTGTCCTATATATTCCCGCACAATCGAAAATCCGTTTGATTCGACATAATTCTGGATAGCCGCGCCGACGTCCCCGATCCTGTATCCCACGCACGCGAATTTTATCCCCTCGAAAAAACTCTGCTTCGCCGTCTCAATCAGCTTTTTTATCTTCGCGTTTATATTATTAAAATTTCCGCAGTAAAACGTGTTGGCGCAGTCCCCGTGATAGCCGTTAAATTTTGCCCCGACGTCTATTTTAACTATATCGCCTTCCCGCATTATCCTGCTTTCTCTGGGAATCCCGTGGATTACTTCGTCATTAATGCTTATGCACGCGTTTGCGGGAAATCCGTTATAGTTAAAAAACGACGGGACAGCCCCGCGGCTCTCGATATATTTCCGCATTTGCGTTTCGATTTTTTTCGTCGATATTCCCGGGATTATCATTTCGCCGGCGATTTTTAAAGCCTCTGCCGCAATTTTGCACGCTTTTCGCATTACCTCGATCTCACGCTGGGATTTTATATTTATCATATCAAAATCAAATCCGTTTACTCAATTTTAGTTTTAGCATTAAAATTCTGAATAACTTCAAAAGTCAGTTTTGACGTGTCGTCGACTTCTTCCTGTCCTATAACTGTTTCAAGCACGCCTTTATTTTTATAAAAATCTATCAACGGCTCAGTTTGCCCGTGATAAGTTTCAAGTCTGCTGAAAACAACTTCGGGCTTGTCGTCGTCCCTGATAATCAATCTGCTCTCGCACCTGCCGCATATATTTCCCCTGTGCGACGGCTTATAGATTATATGATACGACGCGCCGCACATAGGGCATACTCTTCTGCCGCTTATTCTCTCGATTATTTTATCGTCGGGAACATATATATCTATTACTAAATCTATAACAACGCCAGATTCTTCGAGATATTCAGCCTGCGGGACCGTTCTTGGGAAACCGTCGAGTATAAACCCGTTTTCGCAATCCGGTTTAGCGAGTCTTTCTTTTAAGATATTCACAGTTATGCCGTCGGGAACAAGCCCCCCGTTGTCCATATATTCTTTTGCTTTCAATCCCGTATCTGTTTTTGCGGCGACAGCCTCCCGAAACAATGCCCCTGTAGATATATTCGGGATATTGAGCTTTTCGCTGACATTTTCAGCCTGAGTGCCTTTTCCGGCTCCCGGCGCACCCAAGAAAATAATATTCATATAAATTTTCTCCGTATTCAATTCGCAAAGTTAATTTTTTTTCCGAAAGCCCTCTTTTTCAAAGGGGGTGGCAACACGAGGTGTTGACGGGGGATTATTGTGAATTAATTAATCCTCAGTCAGCTTACGCTGACAGCTCCTTTGGAAAAGGAGCCTTTACATTAACGCCTTACGAATTAATTTTCAGTTTTTTTTATTCCAAGAATCCCTTGTAATGCCTCATTGTCATCTGGGCCTCTATTTCTCTTGTAGTCTCAAGGGCGACCCCGACGACAATCAATAACGACGAGCCTCCGAACGCAATCGCTCCGAGAGTCCCCAGATTAAACGCCGAAGCCACAGCGTTTATAATCAACGGGAAAACCGCGACGATTCCCAAAAACAGACCGCCAATCAAAACTATCCTGTTTAAAATTTTAGTTATAAACTCAGTCGTGGGCTTGCCCGGTCTTATACCGGGGATAAATCCGCCGTTTTTCATTAAATTATTTGACACTTCAAGCGGATTAAACGAAATCGCTATATAAAAATACGAAAACGCCACAATAAGCACAAACTCTAAAACTATATATAATATACTTGTTGTCCCGAACAGGTTATACATAAAGTGCAATATCGGCTGGTCAGCCTGTATAGGAGACCTTCCGTTAGGATTTTTGTTCATGAAGCTTATTATAGTAGCAGGTATCGAAACCATCGACGATGCAAAGATTATCGGCATAACTCCTGACATATTTACTTTCATAGGCAGATATGTGCTCTGCCCGCCGTACATTTTGCGCCCGACGACCCTTTTTGAATACTGCACCGGGATTCGCCTCTCGGCGTTTGACATATACACTACAAAAGCGATTATTACAAGAGCCACGACTACTACAATCAGAGATTTTCCTGTTTCCCATATAACTTCGCGCGCGCCTTTTGCAGAATCCTGAATTGTCTGGATTATGCCCCATATCTGGTTTACAGCCGAACTCGGCACCCTTGATATAATATTTGCAAATAATATCATAGAGATTCCGTTGCCTATGCCGTTTTCGTTTATTTTTTCGCCCAGCCACATAATCAGGGCCGAACCCGCGCTGTAACACGCCACTATTATAATTCCGGCAAATAAACTCTCGTTGCTTACGATATGATAAGTATAACGAAGCGTCATGTAATATCCGTAACCGGTTATAAGTCCCAATGCAACT
Organism: Oscillospiraceae bacterium; assembly: GCA_009783265.1. Lineage (GTDB taxonomy): Bacteria > Bacillota > Clostridia > Oscillospirales > WRJC01 > WRJC01. Next base: position 703,044 of record WRHM01000001.1, on the reverse strand, counting down.
GTTACGTATCTTGTGATCTGCGTTATCTTTTTTCTTCCGTCGTCGCCGCTTTTCTGCATTTTTTCAAGAGCCGGGATCGCTATAGTCAAAAGCTGCATTACGATCGACGAAGTAATATAAGGGCTTATAGACAAAGCGAACAGAGTCGCTTTGGAGAACGCGTCCCCGGATAAAATATTAAGATAACCGAAAATCGTGTCGCCCTGGCTTTTAAATAAATCCTGCATTAATTCAGAATTGATAAACGGAACCGGAATCGACGCCCCGAGCCTGTAAAGCACCAGTATAATAAGCGTAAATATAAGTTTTGACTTCAGCTCGGGGATTTTAAAGGCGTTCCTGAATGTTGCGAACATACCGGACATATCAGATCACCTCCGCCTTTCCCCCGACTGATTCTATTTTATTTTTGGCGTTCTCTGAGAATACGTCGGCTTTGACCGTCAGTTTTTTTGTCAGATTTCCTGCGGCTAAAATCTTTACGCCGTCAAGCTTGTTTTTTATAATTTTTAATTCAATTAAATTTTCAGCCGTGACTACGTCGCCATCACTAAATTTATTTTCAAGCGTTTTCAGATTTACTATGGCGTATTCTTTTTTGAATATAAAATTTTTGAACCCGCGCTTAGGCAATCTCCTGTACAACGGAAGCTGTCCGCCCTCAAAGCCGGGCCTTACTCCCCCGCCTGAACGGGCATTCTGCCCTTTATGTCCCTTACCCGCTGTCTTTCCGTTGCCGGAGCCTGTTCCTCTGCCCTTTCTGTATCTGCTTTTCACAGAACCGGGCGCGGGTGATAATTCATGGAGCTTCATTTTTTTCCTCCTTCTTGCGTATCTTAAATTTTTGATAAAATTATGCATTAGCATTAATTGATATTTAATTCATGTAGGTGCGCGCATTGCGCGTCCGTGTTAATAATAATCACATCATTTTATTCTTAGCGGACGGGTAATGCCCGCCCCTACGGGTTTTCCGAAACCCGGACTTTTTGTTTATTTCCCGACTTCAACGAGATGCGAAATAACTCTCAGTTTACCGTCGAGAACAGGGCCTTCTTCATGCGATGAAATATCGCCGATTTTTCTCAAATTCAAAGAAGCGGCCGTTTTTATCTGCTTATCGCTTCTGCCGATAAGGCTTTTTACAAGTTTTATATTAATTTTAGCCATATTAACTCCTTAATTTTTATCTCTATATTATATCTCCGAGACGGCTTTTCCCCGCATCTTAGCCACTTCGTCAGCCGTGCGCAATGCGCGCAGTCCCTCGAAAGTAGCTTTTACGACGTTTGTCGGATTGTTCGACCTCAGACATTTTGTTCTTATATCCCTTACCCCGGCCATATCCAGAACTGCCCTGACCGCGCCGCCGGCTATTACTCCGGTGCCTTCGGCGGCAGGCTTCAACAAAACTTTTCCCGCTCCGTATTCGCCGACTATCTCATGAGGTATAGTAGTCCCTTTAAGAGATACTTTTATCACGTTTTTTCTCGCGTCTTCTATCGCTTTTCTTATCGCGTCGGGGATTTCGGCCGCTTTTCCCAGTCCGTATCCGACATGCCCGTTTTCGTCGCCGACTACCATAAGCGCCGTAAATCTTCTTATACGACCGCCCTTGACAGTCTTAGACACGCTTTTCGTCGCCACCAGACGCTCTTTTATATCAAGTGCCGCAACATCAACTTTTTCTACCATGTTTGCTCCCTTTCATAATAATATTTTTATAAATATTGCATTTTTTGTTATTTTGTCGCAGGGGCGCGCAATGCGCGTCCGCGGACGGTCGATGGCCGCCCCTACATAAATTAAAATTCTAAACCGCCCTCGCGAGCTCCTTCGGCGAGTTCTTTGACCCTGCCGTGATACTGATAGCCGCCCCTGTCAAAAACCACTGTTTTTATATCAGCCGCGACGGCTTTTTTTGCGACAGCAGTCCCGACTTTCTTAGCCGTTTCTTTTTTCGTCGCGCCCGCTTCAAAATCTTTTTCTATACTTGACGCCGAAACAAGAGTCTTACCGTTTACGTCGTCAATTATCTGGGCGTATATATTCGAGTTTGACCGGAATACGCAAAGCCTCGGCGTTTCCGGAGTTCCCGACAATTTGCTTCTCATTCTCATGTGACGTTTTTTTCTCGCGTCATTCGAAGAAATTTTATTAATCATACTATTATTTTCTTTCCTTTCAATCATTGCAGATACGCCGGCTTTAAATATTAATTATAATTATATTAATTAAGCCACGTATCCGACTTTATTTATTATTTCTTGCCTGCCTTACCGGCTTTGCGCCTTATTCTCTCGTTTGAATATTTAAAACCGCTGCCGCTCGGATACGGGTCGCGTTTCAATAATCTCAGGCTTCTGATCTCAGCCGCTATCTGTCCTACCCTCTGTTTATCCGGTCCCGATATTAAAATTTTGTTCTGCGCGGGAATATCAATCGTTATCCCGGGTTCTTCGTTTACCGTCACAGGGTGCGAAAACCCGATATTAAATACAACGCTATTTCCCTGTTTCTGCGCCCTCCAGCCTACTCCGACCATATCTAATTCTTTTGTGAATCCGTCCGTGACCCCGACTACCATGTTGTTTATAAGCGCTCTTGTCAGTCCGTGAAGCGATTTGTGTTCTTTTTTTTCAGACGGACGCGTCACCAATACCTCGCCGCCCTCGATTTTTATTGCCATGTCTTTGTGCATTATTTGATTCAGCGTGCCTTTCGGCCCTTTGACCGTCACGCTGCTGCCGCCATCATTCAAGCTCTCTATCTTAATGTCAACGCCTTTGGGTATAACCACAGGCATTTTTCCGATTCTCGACATATTTTTTTCCTCCAGATTTTTATTATATAATTATATTCAAATTACCAGACAAACGCCAGTATTTCTCCGCCGACGTTTTCTTTTTTCGCGTTTTTGCCCGTCATTATCCCTTTGGAAGTTGAGACTATCGCAATCCCAAGCCCCCTTAAAACCGACGGCATCTCTTCGCATGTCGAATATTTTCTCAGCCCGGGTTTTGAAACTCTGCGTATTCCCTGAATAATCTTTTTCTTGCCCGGCCCGTATTTTAAATTTATCCTGATAATCCCCTGTTTGCCGTCCTCTATTATCTGATAATTTTTTATATATCCCTCGTCAACCAAAATATCGGCGATCGCTTTCTTGATTTTGGAGGCGGGTATGTCCACCGATTCATGCCTTGCCGTGTTTGCGTTTCTTATACGGGTCAGCATATCTGCGATTGCGTCTGTTATCTGCATTCAGCTATCCTCCTTAGCTTAAATTTTATATATCTATCTTTAATATCAATATCAAGTTCTACCAGCTTGCTTTTTTTATGCCCGGTATCTGGCCTTTATACGCAAGTTCCCTGAAACAAATGCGGCATACCGCATATTTTCTCAGATAAGCGTGGGGCCTTCCGCAGATGCTGCACCGGTTATATTCCCTTGTTGAAAATTTCTGCGGCCTCTGCTGTTTTAAAATCATCGCTTTTTTTGCCAAGTCAACTCCTCCTGTTCTTTTAAATTTTTAATTATATTATCTACGCCCTTGCAAACGGCGCGCCCATTAATCCTAAAAGCTCTCTCGCCTCTTCGTCTGTCTTAGCCGTTGTGACTATAACAACGTCCATTCCTCTGATTTTGTCTATTTTATCATATTCTATCTCCGGAAAAATCAACTGCTCTTTTACTCCCAAAGCATAATTTCCCCTGCCGTCAAAAGCATTCGGGCTAACGCCCTTGAAGTCGCGCACACGGGGAAGCGCAAGATTAAACAGCCTGTCGAGAAACTCATACATCCTGTCGCCTCTGAGCGTTACTTTAACCCCGACTTTAGTCCCCGCGCGAAGTTTAAAATTCGCGACTGATTTCTTCGCTGTTGTCGGAACCGCTTTCTGGCCTGTTACCGTCATAATATCGCTTATGACAGAATCTATAATTTTTGTGTTGTCTTTAGCGTCGCCGCATCCTACGTTTACGATTATTTTTTCCAACTTCGGTATCTGCATAACAGATTTATAATTAAACTTTTTCATAAGCTCGGGGGCGATAGCCGAATTATACTGCTCTTTGAGTCTGGAAGCCATAATATTTTTTTACTCCTTTCTGAAATTATCTTTAATCTTTTAATCCTATAATTCATCTCCGCATTTCGCGCATATATTTACGCGCTTTTTACCGTCTGTGCCATTTTTTACCCTGACGCCCTTGCCGCATTTCGAGCAATACGGCATAACTTTACACGCGTATATAGGCCCTTCGGTTTTTATTATTCCGCCCGGCTCCCCCTGACGGCGGGGCTTTACGTGTTTTGACACGATATTCACTCCGCTGACTAACAATTTGCCTTCTTTGGGCGCAACTTCTATGACTTTGCCTCTTTTGCCTTTGTCGTCTCCCGATACGACTATAACTTCGTCGTCTCTTCTGATACGGGTGACAGACCGGCGTTTATCAACACTCTTATATAATCCCATTTTAAATTTACCTCCCGTCTTATAAAACTTCAGGGGCAAGAGAAAGTATCTTCAGATAATCTTTTTCTCTTAATTCCCTTGCCACAGGACCGAATATACGGGTTCCCCTGGGGTTTTTATCTTCTTTTATGATAACTGCGGCGTTTTCGTCAAATCTTATGTGCGAGCCGTCGGCTCTTCTTAACCCGCTGACTGTTCTGACAATTACCGCCCTTACAACTTCACCTTTTTTTACAACGCCGCCGGGAGTGGCTTTCTTTACCGAACATACGACTACGTCGCCTATATTGCCGTATCTCCTGCCTGTCCCTCCGAGGACTCTTATACACATAAGCTCTTTGGCTCCCGTATTGTCGGCAACTTTCATCAAGGATTGCTGCTGAATCATCTGATTCCCTCCTTACGTATTTTTGATATTTTATCGTTTGACCGTTTGGCCGTTTGTTTGTAGGGACGCCATATATGGCGTCCGGCAGACACGATATATCGTGTCCCTACAAATATTATTTAACTTTTTCAAGTATTTTCACAAGCCTGAAATGTTTGTCTTTTGAGAGCGGCCTGGTTTCCATTATCAAAACTTTGTCGCCTATGTCGCAATCGTTGTTTTCATCGTGAACTTTATATCTTGTAGAACGTTTCATGATTTTACTGTACTTAGAATGTGTCACGCGCTCTGTGATTTCCACGACGGCCGTCTTGTTCATTTTATTGCTTATGACCATACCGGTTCTTTCTTTCCTCAGGTTTCTCCCAGTCTTGCCTTTATTTTCAATAACTTCAACGCTTTCCATACTTTCAATATTATCAGTATTTTCGATATTTTCGATATTATCAATAATTTCGCCGTCCCCGCTATTTTCTATATTCCCGACTGCTGCTGCTTCTGTGTCCTGTTCCTGCCCAACTATACCAATATCAGCTGATTTCTCTTCCATAATATCCAACAATAACTCCTTTCTTAGAATAATTTTATAATTTCCGTTCAATCATTAATTTTAATTTTTAATTATTAATTATTAATTGACATGAGTTCCCTCTCTCTGAGAATTGTCAGCGATCGTGCAATATCTTTTCTCACATGCTTTAATCTTATAGGATTGTCAAGCTGATTTATTGCGTGCTGAAAACGGAGATTAAAAAGTTCTTCTTTCAGTTCTTTTATTTTCTTTTCGAGGTCTTCTTTGCTTAGGTCCCTTATTTCTGACGCTTTCATAATTTGATTTAATCTCCTTTCTTATTCTTTCTGACTTTTCTGGCTCTGTATTTCCTCTATGATTTTCTTTGTCACGAATTTGCATTTGACCGGGAGTTTATGCATTGCGAGACGCATTGCTTCCCTTGCCTGGTCTTCCGCTATCCCGTCCATCTCAAACATGACCCTGCCCGGCTTTACGACCGCGACCCAGTATTCCGGCGAGCCTTTGCCCGAACCCATTCGGGTTTCGGCGGGTTTTTCCGTCACGGGCTTGTCCGGGAATATCTTAATATACACGTTCCCGCCCCTTTTTATATAACGCGTCATCGCAATACGCGCGGCTTCTATCTGGTTGCTCGTAATCCAGCTCGGTTCCATAGCCATAAGCCCGAAATCTCCGTATGCCAGAAAATTGCCCCTTGTAGCCTTGCCTTTCATTCTGCCTCTGTGGACTCTTCTGTATTTTACTCTTTTAGGCATTAACATCGTTATTACCTCCTTCTGATACTGATACTGCTGCTGCGACTGTTTCTGTCCCGATTGCCGGAGCTGTATCAACTTCGACCGCCTCAACAGTTTCAACTGTTTCTGTCTCGGCTTTCGGCGGTCTGGGAGTTCTGGGGACAAAAGACTTTCTGTTGCCGAAATTGCTCGGAGGAGCAGCCGGCGCGTCTTTATTAAACCTGCCTCTGCCGCCGTCCCTGTTGTTTCCCTGAGGCCTTCCGCCCCTGTTATCCCTGTTATCGCGATTATCTCTGTTATATCCGCCTTCTCTTGGCTGCCTTGGCCTGTCGAATCCGCCTTTGTCGTCGCCGTCTTTATCAAACCTGTTATCGGGACGGCGTTCCCTTCTCTGCGGGATATTCTCTCCCATCCTGCTTCTGTCAGCTTCAGACTTTGCGTCCCTGTTGACTTTTGTAAGCACTTCGCCTTTATATATCCAGACTTTTATCCCTATAAGCCCCATTTTTGTCAAAGCGGCATGCTGGCCGTAATCAATATCGGCCCTTATCGTCTGCAACGGTATAGTCCCCTCGTGATAATGCTCTGTCCGGGCTATGTCAGCTCCGCCCAAAAGCCCTGAAACGGCTACTTTTATCCCTTTCGCTCCAAGTTTCATAGTGCCTGCTATCGCCTGTTTCATAGCCCTCCTGAAAGAAATTCTTCTCTCGAGCTGCTCCGCGATTTTTTCGGCGACCAACTGGGCGTTCATATCCGGATATTTTACTTCGACTATATTTACAGACGCGGGTTTTCCGAGTATCTTTTCTATTTCGGGACGCAGTTTATCTATTTCACTGCCGTTTCTCCCTATGACTCTTCCGGGTCTCGCACAGTGTATTATAACTCTGGCTCTCTGATTGTCTCTTTCGATTTCTATTTTCGGCACCCCGGCTTCAAAAAGCTGTTTTTTTAAAAACTTTCTGAGGTTATAATCCGACACAAGAGTCTTTCCGAACTCCGAATTTTTTACAAACCAGCGGGAATCCCAATCTTTTATTATACCGACACGCAAACCGTGCGGGTGAACTTTCTGACCCATTTACGGTAATTCTCCTCCTTAATATAATTTCTGACTTTATTTCGTTTAGCGCGGGACGATTATTAACCGCCCTGCTCTGCTTTTTCTCTTACGGATATAGTAATATGCGAACTTCTTTTGTTTATCCTGAAAGTCCGTCCCTGAGCTCTCGGCATTGCCCTTTTTAAAATTGGTCCCGGGCATACGAAACATTCGCTTACATATAATTTCGTCGGGTCCATGTGATGATTATTTTCGGCGTTCGCAACTGCTGAATTTAATAATTTATATAAAGACTCAGCCGCTATTTTAGGCGTTGACTTTAGTATGCCCACTGCCCTGCCCACGTCTTTTCCTCTGATTAAATCCAAAACGATTTTAACTTTCCGCGGCGATATTCGCACGTATCTAAGATGCGCCTTAGCGTCTCTTGTATCTGTTCCGGAAGTCATTTTATTTTTCTCCTCTCTTAGAATATCTTGTAGGGACGCCATATATGGCGTCCGGCGGCGGACACGATATATCGTGTCCCTGCCCGTTATAATAATTATTTATTTGGCTGTATTAGACGTTTTTGAACCTGAATGCCCCCTGAACATTCTTGTGGGCGAAAATTCGCCGAGCTTATGCCCGACCATATCTTCGGTCACGTATACCGGGACATGCTTTTTCCCGTCGTAAACCGCTATCGTGTGCCCTACAAACTCAGGGAATATAGTAGACGCCCTCGACCATGTTTTTAAAACTTTTTTTTCGTTTTTTTCGTTCATTGCTTCTATTCGCTTATAAAGCTTGGTTTCGACGAACGGTCCTTTTTTCACGCTTCTGCTCACTCTTTATTTTTCCTCCCAACTTTATTATTTTTATTTATCTATTTATCATATCTGCGCTTTATAATTAATTTATCTGACTTGGCTTTTTTGTTTCTTGTTTTATAACCAAGAGCCGGTTTGCCCCATGGCGTCATCGGCCCGGGATGTCCTATCGGCGATTTTCCCTCGCCGCCGCCGTGCGGATGATCTACGGGATTCATGACCGATCCTCTGACTGTCGGGCGAACGCCTTTATGCCTGGTTTTCCCCGCTTTTCCCACTCTCACGTTCTCATGCTCCATATTTCCGACCTGACCGATCGTAGCCTTGCATTCCAGTCTTACTACCCTGACTTCTCCCGAAGGCAATCTTATTTGGGCCATGCCGTTATCTTTTGCCATCAACTGAGCCGCAGAGCCCGCCGAGCGCGCAAGCTGCGCCCCTTTTCCAGGTGAAAGTTCTATATTATTTATATACATACCCAACGGGATATTTTTTATCGGCAAAGTATTGCCCGGTTTAATATCTGCTGTCTCGCTTGATTCAATAATATCGCCGACTTTTAATCCCTGCGAAGCGATTATATAGCTCTTTTTACCCGATTTTGTCTCAATAAGCGCGATATACGCCGATCTGTTCGGGTCGTATTCCACTGCTTTTACTGCCGCAGGTTCCGGGTCCTGACGTTTAAAATCTATTATCCTGTATTTTCTTTTATTTCCGCCGCCCCTGTGGCGGACTGTAATTTTGCCGGTATTATTTCTGCCGGCGTTTTTCTTCAATATAACCGTAAGGCTTTTTTCAGGAGTCGTTTTTGTTATTTCTTCAAACGTCGGCACGGTCATATTGCGCCTGCCCGGCGTCATAGGCTTATATTTAATATTGGGCATTTTGCATCTTCTCCTTATTTTATTTTATTCTCTAAATCTTTTGCCCCCTTTTGCGAAAGAGGACTGGGGAATACGTTAATCCTACGCTTTAATTTTAATTAAAACATTCCGTCAAAGAACGCTATAGTGTCAGATTCGGGTTTAAGCGTCACTATCGCTTTTTTCCATGCCGCCGTAGAACCCTGAGGCCTGTTCCCGAGCCTTTTTTTCTTTCCGGGCATGTTTATCGTGTTCACGTCTTTGACTTTGACTTTAAACACTTCTTCGACTGCGTATTTTATCTCTGTTTTAGAAGCGTCTTTCATAACTTTAAAAACATATTTTTTGTTTCCTGCCATCTCCATGCTGTCTTCTGTGATTATAGGCTTTACTATAATATCATGAGCGGTTTTCATTAAGCATAAACCTCCTCGATTTTATCTATTGCGCCCGACGAAACTATAAATTTTCCGCAGTTTAATATATCATACACGTTTAAATTATTAGCCATAGCCGTTTTTACCCCGGGTATGTTCGCCGCGCTTTTTATAAGTTTCTCGTTATGCTCCTCGACTACTATCAGGGCTTTTTTCTCAAACCCCAGAGCTTTGAGCATTTCAACTACCGGTTTTGTCTTGAATTCGTCTATTTTTATACTGTCAACTATTATCAATTCGCCGCCTTTTACTTTCGACGTGAGCGCGCCTTTTAACGCGGCCCTTTTCGCTTTTTTGTTTATCGCAACCCTGTAGCTTCTCGGTTTAGGTCCGAAAGCCACGCCGCCGTGGGTCCAGTTCGGGCTTCTTGTAGAGCCCTGCCTTGCCCTTCCCGTTCCTTTTTGTCTCCACGGCTTTTTCCCGCCGCCCCTCACTTCTGCGCGTGTGAGGGTCGAATGCGTTCCGAGCCTTTGATTTAACAAATATGCCCTGACCACGCTGTGCAGCAGAGAATTATTTATTTTAGCGTCGAATATATTATCCGATAAATCTTTTGTCCCAGCGTCTTTGCCGGACATATCCAAAACTTTTATATTCGGCATAAATTTGTTCTTCCCCTTTCAAATTTTTCAAGTAACTTTATTATTTTTATTCGCAAAGCAAAAATTATCATCGAAAGCCCCCTTTTAAAAGGGGGTGGCAACACGAAGTGTTGACGGGGGATTGCAATCCTCAGTCAGCTTCGCTGACAGCTCCTTTCAAAAGGAGCCTTTGCATTAACCACTTTGCAAATTGCTTTTTTATTATCTTACTGTGCTTCTTATAAACACTATCGAGCCTTTCGGCCCCGGAATCGCGCCTTTTACGGCTACTATATTTTTTTCTTTGTCGATTTTTATAACTTCAAGATTTAATATAGTAACCTGTTCGTGTCCGTACTGACCGGGCATTTTTTTGTTTTTCATGATTCTTGACGGGTCACTGTTTGCTCCCATTGAACCGGCGTGCCTGTGAACAGGGCCTACGCCGTGCGTATCTGACTGCGTATGAAGCCCCCAGCGTTTTACCGCGCCTGTGAACCCTCTGCCTTTTGTCATCCCCGTAACGTCTACTTTCTCGCCTTCTTTAAAACAATCAGCTTCTATTTTGTCGCCGACGTTTAATTCTTCGGCATTTTTTAACTTAAACTCTTTGAGATGCCTTTTTGCCGCGACGCCCGCTTTTTTGAAATGCCCTTTCATGGGCTTGATGATTTTTCTTTCTTTTTTTTCAGTATAGTCTATAAATCCGAGCTGAACCGAACTGTATCCGTCATTTGCGACAGTTTTTTTCTGAATTACCGAACACGGTCCAGCTTCTATAACAGTAACCGGAATAACATTGCCGTTAGCCGGAATAAATATTTGCGTCATTCCGAGTTTTTTGCCTATAATGCCTTTTTCTACCGGCATTCTGCTCATATCTTTTTCCTCCTTGTTTCGTTTCATTCAATCCGCGCAATCTTAATAAAAATAAGAGCGCGGCTTAAATATATTTTTTATATTTTAACCGTGATTTCCACGCCGGCCGGAAGTTCAAGCTCCTGAAGAACAGATATTGTCTTTGGCGTAGGCTTGAGTATATCTATCAGCCTCTTGTGCGTCCTGTACTCAAACTGCTCGCGAATATCCTTTTCAACGTGGGGAGCGCGTAGAATCGTGATGATTTCTTTATCTGTGGGCAACGGGATCGGCCCTGAGATTTCTGCGCCCTGAAGCCTTGCGATTTCAACGATTTTTGCCGCCGCCTGGTCAATTAACATGTGGTCATAAGATTTTAGCCTTATTCTGATTTTATCTTTTGCCATTAATTTTGCCTCCTGTTTGATTTTTTGTTTTTGTTAAAAATTTTAATAAATTTATTGTTAAACTGTCATAAAATCATAAAAGTCATATAAAAGCAGAAATCAGAATGCTGTCAAACAAACGACAACTTATCCGCGTGGTTCTTTATGCGAATAAAAAACACGGATACAAAGCAACTTTTTGGCTCAACCGTCCAAAAAATAAATCCAAAGACACATCGCTTTTATCCGGGACCTGTTATGTTATTATTCAACAACCAACAACTGCCGCCCGATAACGGACATACTCTGCGAAAATTACCGTTTTGCGCGTTGTAATCCGCAAAACGCAACCTTTCGCTTCATCGCATCATATCTTGAAATATATAATAAAATAATATATCATAACGGCAAATCTCTCAAATATTATAAATATTATAAAAAATTTACAGTCATATTTGCCGCGACTTTTATATTATACACTAATCTTTTATAAATTGCAAGTGTTTTTTTGATTTTTTTGAAAATATTTTTAGTTAGCCGAAAAAACGCAAAAATATAATAAAAAAGCCCCCTTTCAAAAGGGGGCTTTGGCGTATATTTTTTATGTCAATCAAATTAATATTATTAATATCAATTATTTTCTTCGATTGCAGTTATAGTTTTATCTATTTCTTTTGCCCACTTGGGTTCGGATTTTTCATATTGTGAAGCAAACTCTACGTTCTTTTTTCTGGAAAAGTCCTCGAAAAATCCCTGCATTCCCGACCAGTTGAAATATAGCCCCTGATCTATTACGCGGGTCGAAAATATCAGATCAAGCATGTCTTCAGATTCGTTATCCCTTGAAAATTTGCCTTTTAGAGTTATATCATAATACGCCTTTGTCAGCGTATCTACTGATTCGGCCGCCCACGCTTCGAGAATTGCCCCGCTGCGTTCTATATTTAACGCAGTTATGGGAATGCACATCACAGTCGCGTTGTTATACTGCACCGTGTTATAATATTTTTCCTGCGTCTCATCGTATTTCGGCAACGGCAGTATCCCGAAATTCGTTTCCATTCCGCGCAGTAATTTAACCATGTCAAAATTAGTTATCATATATAAAGCCCTGTCTTCGTCAAAAGTCCTGATGCTTACATCGCTCCAGACGTCTTTATATTTCCCGGTATAATCGTCGGCTTTTATCTGAGCTGTCACGTCCGACATAAATTCTGAAACTCTCCCCAGAACAGATACAGTCCTGTCGCTATTTAGCGCGAGTTCGGGTAAATCATCAGTGTTTTTTTCGATAACTTTCTGCCCCGACGCCGCGAAAAGGCAATAAGCGCACTCGTGCTGATGTACAGTCCCCCACTGGTCTTCGGGTTCAAAAATCCCGTCGCCGTTCAAATCTTTTGTCGCGGCCCTGCTGTTTTCGTGTAAAGCGCCGAGAGTCCATTTGCCGTCTTTTACTAACTGATACGGGTCGCCGAGCGCGTATTGCTGGTTTAAGTCTTTATTAAACAAAACCGTCCATGTCGCGTCGTTTGTCATAGTAGTAATATCTCCCGTAGCCCCGTATAATTTCCCGCCTATAGTCATAGAATCATTTGCGACTTTATCCCACCACGGCTTGTCAAAATCCAGATAAGGCATTTCGTATAAATTATAAATCTGCCCTTTCTGGATCATATTCGCCGCCTGCTGCATGTGGGGATACATAACGTCAAAATCATCGCTTCCGGACTGAATAATCTTTTGGACGTAACTCAAAACGTCCTCTCTGCGTACTTCAACTATATTAATATTAAACATATCTTCAAGAAACCTGTTTCTTTTGAAAACAGCGTCGTTTATCGGGTCGCCGTTTTCAGATTCTGCGAACATATCCACAGTTATCCAGTGCACGCCTAAATACCCGTCCCTGTCAACTACCGTGAAAGTATATTCCCCGCAGTCCATTTCCGGAACGTCATACGCGATTTTCTCCGGTATTTCGCCATCTTCGAGATTTACGTCATTTTCAGGATTATCCGGAATATTTTGCGCGTTTTGATTTTCCGGTGCATTATCCGGATCGTTTTTATCCGCCGGTTTATTTTCACCGCATGAAAACAAAAATCCGGATAAAATTATAATTATAACCAGAATAAAAATTACCGGGATTAATTTAAAATATTTTTTCATAATCATCAACATCTCCCTGTTAAATTAACAAAAAACACTTTTATTTCTTACAATTTAATAATACATCAAAATATAAAATTATTCAACACAAAATTATTAAAATTTTTCAGGCGATTAATAAATGCAAAAAAATATAACAAAAAAGCCCCCTTCTCAGAAGGGGGTGGCACGTGTCAGCGTGACGGGGGTTGCAGATTTTAGACCAATATAAAATTTCACAACCCCCGCCTGCGGCACCCCCTTCACACCGCCGCTTTGCGGCTGAAGGGGGCTTTGGCGCGGACTTTTAATTTCGGAATAATACCGTTATACAGTGTTCATGTGGTTTTATGATATTATGTAGGGGCGACCATTGGTCGTCCGTGTAAAACATGGAATTTACTTTGGTTTACGGACGCGCAATGCGCGCCCCTACAATTAACCCTGCGTTATGGTATGATCCTGTTTTATTTTTATATTATCAGTCAGTTATTTACTAAAACTCATAATTATATTATATACGATAGCAGCTGCTCCGGCTCTCGTCAATTCGTCTGTCCCGTTGAAATTCTCTTTGCCGTCGCCGAGAACAAGACCGAACGCTTTTATAATCGCGACATAGCCTTTATATTCATCGTCGAATTTGTCGTCTTCAAACGGATACACGAAAATTTCAGCGTGTTTGCCCAATTCCCCGTAACCCGCGATTTCGCAGATTATTTTCGCCGCTTCCTGTTTTGTGATAATTTTATCTGAATCTTCGCCGTCTTGTTCTATAAACCTGTACGCGTACTGATTGACGAAAATACTTGATTCGCTCTGGGTGAAATAATAAGAGTTATATATCAAAAATCTTAAATAGCTGATAAACTCGCCTTTTGTTATGGCTTTGTCGGGTTCGAATTTCTCGCCGCCCCAGACATATATGCCGTTATCCGTGAGGGTTTTCACGATTTTTTCGCTCCAGTGCCCGCTCAAATCTTTATAATCCGGCAAGGCTTCAGGCTTTTTCGCTTCGCTAAAGCCCCAGTCTATGCATTTACCTGTGAACGGGTCAACCAAAATATTATTGTCGAACCTGTATATCAAAACTGCGTTTAATTTGCCATCGTCAGTCAGGCCGTCGGTGGCGTAATATATATTATAGCCTGAGTATTCGGCGACAGCGTCCAGTGCTTTTTCCGGAGAAACTATTTTATCAAGTTTCGGGAACTTGGCTTTTTCATACCAGTTAAAATTATAAGAAGCAATTTTTCCGGTAGAGTTATCGAAACCGACATATATGCCGTTGGACTCGAATTTTATGCCGTTTACTTTTCTTACGAAGTTAAAATAATAATAATTTGACATATCTTCATCATCAACGTCCGCATAGCTTATAAGCTCAAAGTTGCTCTCAAAATCAACCGGGCAAAGCTCTTTGATTTTATCCAGAACTATTTTTTTGACTTCGCCGTAATTATAAACCGGCTCAGGCTCAACATAGCCTTTTATTATTCCGCTGCCGTCATAATCATAATAAACCGGGTAAGAATAACCCGAATACGAAATCACCGTCCCGGTTTTTGCGTCGATATTCGCGTGATAATATTCGTATCTGGTCCTGTCGTCTCTGCTGTATAAATTTATATTCCAGAGATATTTGTCCTGATCCATATAATCGGCGTATAAATTTGTGTTTTTCTGATAATTTTCAAAATCGCCGAAATCAATATCAAACGCTTCGGCAATTATTTCGATTGCTTTGTCGGCAGTTATATAATCTTTCGCGTTTTTCATACCGGCAAGTTCCGCCTCGGAGAAATATACCCCCCCGAAATCCATAGATGCGCCTGCTTCTCTCTCTTCGGCTACTATGTTGCCGTCGTTCATCAACGGGACAGGCCCGTAATAATCTTCTATCTGAATCAATTCCCCGCTGACTGCGCTTATATACTCGTTATAATTGCCTTTTAATCTATAAACCGGCTGGACGTTGAGTTCTTTTTTCTGCCAGTCGTAATTGCTCATATATACAAGTTCAAGCCCGATGTTTTCAAGATAAGACTCCAGCGCTTCTTCTTCAGATATTACTTTTGAAGCGTCCTGATAGCTTATCGTATTGTTATTTGCGTCATAATACAGATAATTGCGAGAGAAACCTACGACTTCGCCGGTTAGTTTATCCACATTGACGTTTAACTGAAAATTAGTGTAGTCATATCCGTTTTTACTGAGTACATAAGATAAACTGTATCTGTCGGACGGATAATACATATTCTGATAATATAGCCTGTATCCGTTAAATTCATCGCCGAGAACTTTTTTTAAAAAAGTGTCGGATTTTTTTGCCGCGTCGGATTTTGTTATTTTCGCAAGTTTGATATAATTGGCATAATAATTTTCGTTGTATTCGTATTTGCCGTAGTATATAATCTTGCCGGTTCCTAAAACAGTCACCTCTATAGATTTTTTGTCGCCGTTCCAGCTAAAATACCATGTGTCGTTCATTCCGTCGGGATAATAATTATAATTAAAGTTTGGGTAGACTTTATCGTCGATGCTAATGACTTTTTTTACGGCTGTCAGGACTTCTTTCATTTTTTCGTCGAGGCCTGCTTTATCGTCTGACATTATTTTATCGCCGTAGTCTATGTCGATGTCCTCTTCTGCCACCGGCACAACAGGCATGGGCACAGGCATAGACGGCGCAGCCGTAGCCTCATAATCCACGTTGACCGCCGGAGCCGCTGAAGCTATCATAACAAGAGAACCAAACATAAGAGAAAAAATCAAAATGACAGAGATTACCGATAAAATTGCTTTTAAATTTTGCTTTTTGAACATTATTTATCACTTTTCCTTTCATAAATAAAAATAAATTATAGATTTCGTTTTATTTTTTATTTTTTGGTTTTTAATAAAAGTTTATATTAATTATACTTGTCTTAAATTAAAAAAGTTCCGTAATTATAATAAAAATTTATATTATTTTAAATTATTTTCTTCTAAGCTTAAACTCGATATATTCGTCTGCCGCAACAGAGCTGAGCATATAATCCGTTTTCACCATTATCTCCAATAAACTTATATATGTCTTTGATTTTATAAGATTTCCCTCAAAATATATATTTCCCCCGTCTTTGATTTTATATGCTTTTTTATCAGTATTATCCCAGCCTACTGTTTCGCCGAGAAGCTCCAGCAAATATCTCATGGGGATAATATTTTCCCCGTATATAGACTCAGGATCATTGCGCACTTTTGACAGATCGCAGTCGAGTTTTATTTTATCGAGAATTTCAATTTTGCCGTTTTCACGGATCGCGAGTATATTCATAAAATTATTTTTGTTTTCGTCGGTTTCTATGACTACATATAATTCATAATATCTGTAACCCGGCAGTTTTAACAGTTCTTTGTCTATTTTGGGTTTTATATCGGAAAAATAAAAAGAATCATTTGGTTCATCGATCTGAACCATTCTGCGGTCTATCGTAATATTATCATTGACACTCGATTTAATAGTAAATATTTTTTCTATATTTTTAATATATTTGTCGAAGAAATCCAAATCAAAATCAGTTAAATCAAAGCACAGACGATAATTATCACTATAACTATAATTATAGGCTATTTCATTCTCGAACAATTTTATTACAGGCGCGTCGATAAATCCCGTCGAATATAACAGGTCGAGAATTATTTTTGACAGGTCGTTTAAATCAACATATAATCTGTCGCCGAATTTATCAATCCACATACTAATTCCGTAATATTTTTCGCCATCGACCTGAACCAAGTTGACTAGT
The DNA here is from genome assembly GCA_009783265.1 of Oscillospiraceae bacterium. Lineage (GTDB taxonomy): Bacteria > Bacillota > Clostridia > Oscillospirales > WRJC01 > WRJC01. The sequence continues at coordinate 685,958 of WRHM01000001.1, read as the reverse complement.
ATGTTGGCTTCCGAATCCCAAACTTCACCGGTGATTTCGAAAGTCATTTCTTTAGGCATAGCTTCGTCGAGATATTCTTCGTTTATTTTTATATTCAAGTCTGCGCTAAAATAATAACTTTCGTCGGTTTTATTTTCCAGTATATTCTCTATAAGCGTGTAAATTTCAGGCTTTTCACACGACGACAGCGATACAACCATACCTGCTAACATCGCTAATATTATTATAAAGCTTATTATTTTTTTCATTTTTTTCATTTTTTATTTTTCCCCGTTCTCTTTATTTATCTTGTTTATTTGCTTTATTTTAGCAAGCGGATTTTTATTTGCGGCTTCAGCGAGCTGTGTGTTTGCGACATGGGTGTAAATCTGAGTCGTGTTCAAATGCTCATGCCCCAAAATCTCCTGTAAAACCCTTGTGTCAACTCCGGACTGATACATCAGGGTCGCGGCGGTATGCCGGAGTTTATGCGTCGAGTAATTCTTGTCCGCAAGCCCGGCTTTGAAAAAACTGCGGTCGAGCATTTTCTGGACTGCGCTGTTTGAAATTCTTCTATGCTGCCTTGAGGCAAACAGCGCAATTTCGTCTTTTAGATTCCCGTCGTTTCTTCTAATTTCAAGATAATCCGTCATCGACTGCCTGCACGGTTCGTTGAGATAAATAAACCGTTCTTTCCTGCCTTTGCCGATTATTCTCGCAGTCGATAAATCCGGGGCTATATCGTTTAAATTTATGCCCACAAGCTCAGAGAGCCTCATGCCGCAGTTCAAAAACAGCGTGACAATGCAATAGTCGCGTATTCTGTCGGGATTATTCTCGTCGTTCTGTATAGTATTCAATAAATTCACGCTTTCATCAAGCGTTAAATATTTCGGCAAAGATTGTCTTATAGTCGGGGACTCTATATTTTCAGCGGGATTTACGTCAAGTTTGCCGACCTGTTTGGTCAGATACTTGAAAAATCCCTTGACTGCCGAAAGCTTTCGCGCCCGTGAATTATTTATATTATCGCGCTGTTCGGACATATAAAACAAAAATTCAAAAATATCCTCTTTGGTTATTGTTTTTATAAAATCAATATTTATATCAGTTATATTGATTTCGTCAAATTCCTGATTTATTTTTAATTTGCGCGTTTTCATAAACCTGAAAAATACGCGCAGGTCAAATATATATTCCCTCACGGTGAGTTTCGAACTGCTTTTGATCGTGAGGAGATACATGAGATATTGCCTTGCTATTTCAGGCAAAGTGTCGATATTATCGTGATTATCCATAAAATTTGTTATCCTTTATTTAACGCAGAAAATGGTTATTAGTAGGGGACGGCGTCCTCGACGTCCCGCCGAAAAAACCGGCGTTAAATCATATTTGCGGGCTGTCGGGGACGCCAGCCCCTACAATTCATACGCCGTACCTAATATAAATTCCCTACACTTATCCATAATATCAAAAAAAATTAACAATATCAAGTGCAAAAAAAGAATTTTATATTGATTTTTTTTGATTTTTTATATATAATTAAAAACAAGTTATATTTTTATATTATAAAAAACGAAAGGTGAAAAATAAAATATGGGAAAAATTACGTTTATGGGCGCGGGAAGCACGGTTTTCGCGAAAAATGTCTTGGGCGACTCACTACAGACTGATTCTTTGAGGGAGTTTGAAATAGCTCTATATGATATTGACCCGCAAAGGCTTGAAGAATCTTTTAAAATGATTTGCGCGTTAAATAAAAACACTAATAATAACAAAGCTAAAATCACGAGATTTCTTGGCGTGGGTAACAGAAAAGACGCGCTGAGAGGCGCGGATTTTGTGGTAAACGCGATTCAGGTCGGATTATATGAGCCCTGCACAGTCACAGATTTTGAAGTGCCGAAAAAATACGGTTTGCGCCAAACTATCGCCGATACCCTCGGCGTTGGGGGCGTTTTCAGGGCTTTGAGAACTATCCCCGTCCTTGAAGATTTTGCCCGCGACATGGAAGAAGTATGCCCGGACGCATGGTTTTTGAATTATACAAATCCTATGGGTATGCTTGCCGGATTCATGCAGAGATACACGGGAATCAAAACGGTCGGGCTTTGCCACTCAGTTCAGGGCTGCACACGGGGGATACTAAATTCTCTGGGCATAAAATATACAGAGCCGATAAAAGAAAAAATCGCCGGGATAAACCACATGGGCTGGCTGCTTGAAGTCTATGATTCAGACGGCACTGATTTATATCCCGAAATAAGAAAACGCGCCTGCGAAGTTCTCGAAAAAGAAGCGTTTAAAGGCAACAAGCCGAAACACTGGGATTTAGTCAGATATGAATACATAAGGCGTTTCGGGTATTACTGCACAGAATCGAGCGAACACAACGCAGAATATAATAATTTATTTATAAAGTCAAAATACCCGGAGCTTATCGACAGGTATAATATCCCGTTAGACGAATATCCAAGAAGATGTGTTGATCAAATCGCGGGGTGGGCAAAAATGCGCGACGAATTTATAAACGATTCGCTCACGCATCATAAAACCCACGAGTATGCTTCTTATATCATGAACTCGATTTATACTGACACGCCGTATAAAATCGGCGGCAACGTGATAAACAAAGGCCTGATTGACAACCTGCCGAAAGAAGCCTGCGTAGAAGTCTTTTGTTTAGTTGACAAAAACGGCGTGACCCCGACAATTCAGGGGCCTTTGCCCGTTCAGCTCGCAGCTTTAAACATGACTAATATAAACGTGCAGCTTCTGACAATCGAAGCCGCCGTGACAAAAAAGAAAGAGCATATATATCAGGCCGTAATGCTCGACCCGCACGCCTCAAGCGAATTGTCTATCGACGATATAATAGCGATGTGCGATGATTTGATAGCAGAACACGGGGACTGGCTGCCGAAGTATATATAAAATTAAACGTTGAATATCTCGCGCAAAAGCCCTCTTTAATTTAAAGAGGGTGGCGCGAAGCGTAGCGAGTGACGGGTGTTTTATTGGATTTGATGTCTTTTAGATAAAACACCCGCCCGTTGCGGCGGGCGCTCTCTTTACGAAAGAGGGCAAGGAGTAAATTATTTTTTATTTTTTATGCAAATGCTATTGACAAAGCAATAAAGTTCTGATATAATACGTAACAATATTTGAAAAAATATGAAAAACGATGAAGGGAACAAGACTTGTAGTTATGTTTAGTTTACGAGTGGGTTACATGCAGCAGATACGAATTATATTCTAACGTAAAAATTATCGCTATTATTTTAAACTTAAATCGCGGTGTTTTACGTTAGTGTTATAATAATTTTTGCGTATTTATTTTACTCGTAAAGTCAGAGATTTGCCGGTTTGGTGCGAGGCAAAAGAGCATATTATAAGTGTATAACTCGTCCCGGAGTTGCCGTTCCGAATGTAGGGAACGCCGCCCTCGGCGTTCCGCATACTACAAAAGGTTCGGACGTAAATACCGCGTTACGGTAAAAGCTTTAAATAAAACAGTGATTATTTTTTATATTGTTTTTGAGAAGCTGAGTTTGAGAAGATTGTAAAAATTATAGCGATATTATTTTGCAGTCCCAAAAATTAGGGTGGTACCGCGTGACGGCGATATATATTTATATATTTGCTCTTTCGCCCCTATACTTTATTTAAAAAGTGTGGGGGAAGAACGGAGCTTTTTTTGTTGGTTTTTTCTCCGCAGAAACAAAATTATTATAATTATTTGCAGGAGGGTCACAAATTAAACATGAAAGAATCAAGAGAATCAAGAAACATTACTATCGGGGCTATGCTCGAAGAAACCGCAAAAAAATACCCGACTGTTCAGGCAGTCAAATATATCGAGACGGAATTTAATAAAACATGGAAAGAATTTGACGAAAAAGTCGACAGGATAGCCAGAGGGCTTTTATACATGGGATTTAAAAAAGGCGACCATGTCGCGGTCTGGGCGGTAAATCTGCCGCAATGGCTCACGCTTTTATTCGCCACGGCAAAAATAGGCGTGGTGATCGTGACTGTAAACACTAATTATAAAGAGAAAGAACTGGAATATATTCTGGAGCATTCAGATTCAAAGGCGTTATTTATATGCGACCAGCTCAAAGATATTGACTGTGAAAAAACTATTTATACTCTCTGTCCGGAAATTCTTGAATCGGACGAATGCGACAAATGGAACATAAACGCGAAAAAATTCCCGAAACTTCGTATGCTCGTCTCTTTTGACAATCACTATGAAAAAATGTTTCACTGGAATGAAATCGAGGCTTTGGGGAAATTGATCCCCGACTGGCAGTATGAAAACGCAAAATCCAAAGCCGAACCCGACGACGTTATAAATATACAGTACACTTCAGGGACGACGGGATTCCCCAAAGGGGTAATGCTTACGCATAATAATTTAGTCAACAACGGGCAGGCCATCGGGGACGGCATGAAATTCACCGAAAAAGACAGGCTGTGCATACCCGTGCCGTTCTTTCACTGTTTCGGGCTGGTTCTGGCTGTGTTGGCCGCGACCACCCACGGGACGACTATGCTGCCGCTTTTGTGGTACACGCCTATGAAAGTCATGCACACGATCGAATATGAAAAATGTACGGCTGTGCACGGAGTGCCGACTATGTTTATCGGGATTTTATCTCACCGAGATTTTGACAGGTATAATTATTCTACTTTGCGCACCGGAATCATGGCGGGGTCGCTCTGCCCTGAAAAACTCATGCGCGACGTTATTGAAAAAATGAACATGACGGAAATAGTCAGCGTTTACGGTTTAACAGAAGCGTCGCCCGGGTGTACTATGACAAAGTACAACGATACTTTTGAAAGGCGCGTCACCACAGTCGGCGCAGCTTTCCCTCATGTAAATATTAAAATCACAGACCCTGAGACAGGCGAAGAACTTGGGGAAAATATGCCGGGGGAGCTATGCGTTAAAGGCTATAACGTTATGAAAGGCTATTATAATAACCCTGAGGGGACAAAAGCTGTGATAGATGCCGGGGGGTGGCTGCATACCGGCGATTTAGCCGAAGTTGACGAGACCGGATATTATAAGATAACCGGGCGAATCAAAGATATGATAATCAGGGGCGGCGAAAATATATCGCCGAAAGAAGTAGAAGATATTATCAGAACTTATGACGGCGTAAAAGACGTAGCCGTAGTCGCCGCGCCGTCGGAAAAATACGGGGAAAGGGTATGCGCCGTAATTGTCCCGGCGGACGGCGCTGAACTCGGCAGGGAAGAAGTAAAAGAATATGTCGCAAAAAATCTCGCGCGGCATAAAGTTCCGTCGTATGTGGAGTTTATCAAAGAACTGCCCCTGACTGCCAGCGGAAAGATACAAAAATATATACTGCGCGATATGATCAAAGAGAAAAAAGCAAATAATACGCTTGCGTAGGATTAAGACCACCCCGTCAATGCTACGCATTGCCACCCCTCCACGGAGGGGAATTAATAAAACGCCGGAGGTCAGAAAAATTCCCCTCCGTGGAGGGGTGACGTCGCCGAGCAACGCGAGGATTACGACGGCGGGGTGGTCGGAATTTATAAACAGTCAATTTACAAAACAAGAAAGGCAAAAACAAAACATGAAAATAGAATTTTACAATGATAATCCAAATGGATTCTGGAATGACACAATCAATATACTCGTCGAAAACGAGGCGCAGAACAGTATAATTATAAAATGCGCGAAAAGATTTAAAGACGGCGAAAGCAATAACGACTGGTACTGCGCGACTGTTAAAGACGCAAACGGCAGCGTGGTTTTATCGGCGATGTGCACTCCCCCGTTTAACGTTGTTTTATACGGCACGGGAAACAAGATTGACACCAATGCCGTTGAACTTCTTGTGAGAGAATTGCATAATGCCGGATATATTTTGAACGGCGTTACGGGAGAAAAAGTTTTGGCTGAAATGTTTTCTGAATGTTACACAAAACTCGCGAATAAAAATTCGTATATTAGAGTGCGATTAAACTCAATGGTCCTCAAAGAACTTTCGGATATTGATGATTTTGCGTCAGGATTTTTGCGCGAGATAACAGAAGAAGATTTATGTTATTTGCCGTTCTGGTTCAAAGAATGGGCAATCGACTGCAATCAGGAAATAGGCGACATAGCCGGATATGCTGAAAATATTAAAAATCAGACAGGCAAAAATTTATTATATGTCTGGGTAGACAAAACTCCGGTATCTATGGCAGGGTTACAGGCTCCGATGGTAAACGGGACAAATATAGGCAGGGTTTACACACCCCCGCATTACAGAAACAAAGGTTACGGCACGGCTTGCGTCTGGCATTTAAGCAAATTATTATTGGATAAAGGCAATAAATTCGTGAGTTTGTTTGCCGACGCTGATTATCCCGTGTCAAATAAAGTTTATCAAAAGGTCGGCTTCAGGAATGTTTGTTTATATCAGGAAATGAAGTTTGAATAGATTTTAAAACACCCGCCGCCTGCGGGCGTGCAGGGAGTCCGGTGGACTTCCGAACTCTTTACGAAAGAGGGCAAGGAGAAAAAAACATGAAAATAGATTTATACGACACCACTCTGCGCGACGGCGCGCAAAGTCCCGGAATATCGTTTACTACGGAGGATAAACTCAGGATTATAACGGCGCTTGACGAGTTTGGCATAGATTATATAGAAGCGGGAAATCCCGGCGCAAATCCTAAAGACGCCGAATTATTTGAAAAAGCGGCGGGTTTAAATCTAAAAAATTCTAAATTATGCGCGTTTTGCTCTACCTGTCATGCCGGAGTAAAAGCATATCAGGACGAGGCGTTAATCAAAACGGTTAATGCCGGGACAGATATTGTCACGGTATTCGGGAAAAGCTGGCTTTTACACGTTGAAAAAATTATCCAGACGAATGCCGAAGAAAATCTCAGGATTATTTTCGATTCGGTAAAGTTTTTAAAAGACAATAAAAAAACAGTTTTTTTTGACGCTGAGCATTTTTTCGACGGATATTTTGACAATCCGGAATATGCAATAAAAGTTTTGCAGACGGCTAAAGACGCGGGAGCTTCGGTTTTGATATTATGCGACACAAACGGCGGTAAAATGCCCGATGAAATCGGCAGTATTGTAATGGATGTAAGGGCGCGCATTGCGCGTCCGCAAATCAACAAAAATTTAATGCGTTACCCGGACGACCAATGGTCGCCCCTACAAAATAAAATAATCCCCGTCGGGATTCACTGTCACGACGACAACGGGCTTGCTGTCGCGGGGACTCTTGCGGCTGTAAAAAACGGAGCGGTTCAGGTACAGGGGACGGTAAACGGGTTAGGCGAACGCTGCGGGACTGCGAATTTATGCGTTGTCCTCCCGAATTTGCAGTTAAAATTAAATTATGACTGCGTGCCCGGAGAAAATCTTAAAAATCTGACTTCGCTTGCCCGTTATATCGCTGAAATCACAAATATCGCGTTTAACGAAAATACGCCGTATATCGGAGGCCACGCCTTCACACACAAAGCCGGTATGCACATAGACGCTTTGAATAAACTGCCCTCTTCTATTGAGCATATCTGCCCGGATTTAATAGGCAACGTCAGGAATACGCTTGTGTCGGAAGTTGCGGGCAGGGCCGCTCTTATAAATAAAATGCGCCAGTTTATGCCCGGTATAACAAAAGATTCTCAGGAATTAAAAGACGCGTTGAATCTTATAAAATCACATGAAAGCGACGGTTATCAGTTTGAGAACGCAGAGGGGTCTTTGTCTCTCCTGCTATTAAAATCCGCAAATAAACATAAAATATTTTTCACAGTCGAGACATTTAAAATTATATTATCAGAGCCCGGCGCAAAATCAGGCAAGCCCAGCGCGACGATTAAAATTAAAGTTGACGGAATAGAAGAAATAACCGCGGCTGAGGGTGACGGCCCTGTAGACGCTCTTGACAAAGCATTAAGAAAAGCGTTGACGATGTTTTATCCCAAGCTTAAAGAAATGAAATTAATAGATTATAAAGTGCGCGTGTTAAACTCAAACGCCGCGACTGCGGCAAAAGTCAGGGTTTTGATAGAATCGTCTGATAATAATAATCACGTATGGCGGACTATCGGGGTCAGCACAGATATTATCGAGGCTTCATGGAACGCGCTGCTTGATTCTGTTGAGTATAAATTGTCGCTTGACGAGGGGTTGCTGGGTGTGTAGGGGACTGCGTCCCCGACGTCCCGCCGACAAAAACAACATAAAATCAGATTTGCGGGCTGCCGGGGACGCCAGCCCCTAAGCTACGGAAAACAAAGGAGATTTGAAAATCATGAAATATTATGTAGTAGATAGTTTTACGGATAAAATATTTTCGGGCAATCCGGCGGGTGTTTGTCTGTTAGAAAATAATATTGACGAAAAAATTATGCAAAAAATCGCCGCTGAAAATAATTTAGCCGAAACGGCTTTTGTTTTGCGCGGCGGGGATAATTTTAATCTGCACTGGTTTACACCGGAATTCGAAATAGATTTGTGCGGCCACGCGACTTTGGCGAGCGCGTTTATTATCTCGAATTTTTTGGATAAAAACAGAAAAGAAATGCGTTTTAATACAAAAAGCGGGGAATTGATTGTTATAAAAAAAGACGATTTATATGAAATGGATTTTCCGGCGTGGGAGCTTAAACCTGTAGAAACAACGCAGTTGATGAAAAACGCAATCAACGCTGAGATTTTAGAATCGCACTTGTCGAGGGATTTGCTTTTGCTTGTAAATTCTGAAGAAGATATTATAAAAATCACGCCGGATATTGATTTATTAAAAAATATTCCCGATTGTCTCGGGGTTATTGTAACGGCGAAAGGCGGCACTGTAGATTTTGTGTCGAGATTTTTTGCGCCAAATGCGGGTATAGCGGAAGATCATGTAACCGGCTCGACCCATTCTGAGTTGATCCCGTTCTGGTCAAAACGCCTTGATAAACAAATAATGACAGCGCGGCAGTTGTCCAAACGCGGCGGGGATTTATATTGCGAAGATTGCGGCAAACGGGTAAAAATTGCGGGGAAAGCCGTATTATATATGACAGGGGAAATTATATTATGATAAATTGTTCTGGGAATTCTGACGGCATGAAAGCTTGAATAAGGAGGAATCGCAAAACTTGAACGGCGCGGAATATTTGATAAAATTTTTGGAAGAAAAAGAAGTGGATATAATTTTTGGCTATCCCGGAAGCGCGGTTTTGTCTTTGTATGACGCTTTATATAAAGCAATCGAGAATAACAGCAGGATAAAGCATATTTTGACGCGCCACGAGCAGGGCGCGATTCACGCCGCCGAGGGTTACGCGCAGGCTACAAAAAAAACCGGGGTAGTTTTCGCGACTTCGGGTCCCGGAGCGACAAATCTCGTCACGGGGCTTGCGGACGCTATGCTTGATTCTGTGCCGGTTTTCGCGATAACCGGGCAGGTAAATACGCCGTCTATCGGTCACGACGCTTTTCAGGAAGCGGATATGCTCGGAGTGACTTTGGCCATAACAAAGCATAATTTTTTAGTCAGGGATATAAAAGATCTGGCTTATACTCTTGAATCGGCATGGCAGATTGCCCGAAGCGGCAGGCACGGCCCGGTTTTGACTGATATTCCCGGGAATATATTTAACGCTGAAATAATTAATACCGGCAAAGTTTATTATATTCCCAAAGAACGCAAAATAATAAATTCTTTTGAAGAACAGAAAGAAAAAATCATAAATTTGCTTGTTAATTCGTCAAGGCCTGTAATTTTAGCCGGGGGCGGCGTTACTGCTTCAGAAGAAGCTCCCGGACTAATGCGAAAATTCATGGAAAAATATAATATCCCGTGCGCGGTCACTCTCATGGGAAAATCCACGGCAGATATATCACACCCTCTCGCGCTCGGAATGGCCGGAATGCACGGTCTGCCTGCGGCAAACGCCGCTCTAAAAAAAAGCGATCTGATTATAGCTGTCGGAACAAGATTCTCTGAACGAACTATAGAAAACCCCGAATTATTTTCGCAAACCAAAAGCATTGTTCACGCCGATATAGATATTGCCGAAATCTCTAAAAACGTAAAAGCCGAAATTCCCGTCGTAACAGATTCAGCCGAATTTTTCAGGTCTATGCTTGATATAAAAATAAATAAAATTCCGCAATGGCAGGAGTGGGCTTCTGAAGCAATCAAAGCAAAAGAAAAACTAAACGAAAAAATGATTTTTTCGGGCAAGTTAAAAATACGAGAGATTATCAGAATTGTCACTGAATTATGCGAAAATAGCGAAAAAAACGGGAATATCTCGGTTATCACGGACGTAGGGCAGCATCAGATGATTGCCGCGCAGGAGACAAGGCATAAAAATCCCGGGACGTTTATCACTTCGGGGGGGCTCGGGACAATGGGCTTCGGGCTGCCTGCGGCAATCGGCGCGGCTTTCGGGAAAACAAACGGCAAAGTTATTTTGTTTTCGGGGGACGGCGGAATCCAGATGAATATTCAGGAGCTTGCGACTGTGAGAAAAACCCCGGTTCCCGTCAAGATATTTATTCTCGACAATAACAGGCTCGGAATGGTCAGGCAGTGGCAGAAAAATTTTTACGGCGGCAGGTATTCGCAGTCAATTCTTGACGACAATCCCGAGTTTGTCACGATAGCGGCGGCATACGGGATAAAAGGCGTTAAATTATCTTCGCGCCGTAAACTCGAAGATAATATAAAAAATATATTAGACAGCGACGAAACAGTTCTTGTTCATGTCCTGACTGACCCGGAAGAAAACGTTTATCCTATAATTCCGGCGGGAAAAAGCAATCGCGAAATAATGCCAAACGGGGAGGTGAATTGACCGGTGAGTTTTACTGCCGAAAGTTTAAATAATTTAAATAAAATAAAACACATAATTATTGCCAAAGTAGATAATAAACCGGGCGTGGTGTCAAGAATGTCTGGATTTTTCACGCGCAGGGGATATAACATCGAGAGCTTTGTGACAAGTGTGACAAATAACCCGGAAGTATATCATCTCACGTTTTCGGTTTTATGCTCAGAAGAAGAAGCGCAGCTTCTTGTGCATCAGTTAGGCAGAATCGCCGAAGTTATAGAAGTATGCGATACGACCGGCAAAGACGTAATAATACGCGAATTTATGCTGATAAAAATAAATTGCCCGGAAAATAAAAGTTTTGAGATATTGCAGGCGTGCGATATGTTTAAAATTAAAATAGTCGGCAGGGGCGAAGGGTTTGCAACGATAGAAGTCATGGGTAATTCGCAGAAATTAGATGACGTGATAACAACATTTGAAAAATACGGCGTTATAGAAATAGTGCGCTCCGGCGCGGTATGCGTTTTGAATTAATATAAAAATAAAAAAATGCCTGAAAATTTTCGGGCATTTTTTTATTTTGCCGTTGCATTAAATATATTGTTGTAGTATAATTATAAATAAATATACAAGAATTAAAACAGAGGCGGTGGAAATAAATCAATGGCAAGAAAAAAATTAGGGGCTATATATTCAAAAATAAAAAATTACGGGATAGTCCCGGTAATAAAAATCGACGAGGCCGATAACGCTGTCCCGCTTGCAGAAGCTTTGGCTTTGGGCGGCTTGAATATCGCGGAGATAACGTTCAGAACAGAATGCGCGGCGGAAGCAATAAAAAAAATAGCCGGGGCTTTCCCGGATATGCTGCTTGCGGCAGGGAATGTCCTGACTTTGGAACAGGTAAAATCGGCGGTTGATTCCGGAGCGAAAATAATTGTTTCACCGGGATTAAACGAAAATGTGGTATTTTATTGCGTAAAAAATAATATACCCGTAATCCCAGAATGCGCAAACGCGGGAGATATAGAGAAAGCGTTGAGCGCGGGTATTGATATTGTGAAATTCTTTCCGGCGGAGGAAAGCGGGGGGCTTGATATGCTAAAAGCGTTGTCCGAGCCGTATCCTAATGTCAGGTTTATACCAACCGGGGGAATAACTGAGAATAATCTTGTGGATTATCTGATGCATAAATCAGTTTTGGCGTGCGGCGGGTCGTTTATGGTCAAAGAAGAATATATCAAGAACGGCGAGTTTGATAAAATAAGAGATATAACTGTTTGCATAGTGCAGAAAATGCTCGGGTTTGATTTGGCCCATTTAGTAATAAACTGCGAAAACGCAGAGCAGGCCGAACGCGACGCAGGCAAAATCGAGTCTATATTCGGATTTGAAAAAAAAGATTCGGGAGCGTCTGTATCAAACGCGGATATACTGCATTTTATGAAAAACAGAAGTTACGGCAGGGACGGACAGATAGCGATTTGTTCGAATTTTATCGAGCGGGCTGTTTTTTATCTTAAAGAGGCAAAAAAAGAATTTATAGACGAGAGCGCGAGATTTGACGCCGACGGAAGATTAACGTCGATATATCTTGATAATATAATAAGCGGCTTCGCGATTAAATTAGTGAGAAAATAATAAAATATAAAATAAAATCGGGGATTATTTTATGATTAAATTTTTTGAACTGGGAATGCTCATATTATTCGGGATTTCCTGGCCCGTGTCTATATATAAATCTTATAAATCAAGAGTAGTCGGGAGTAAAAGCGTAATTTTTTTATTTGCCGTAATGTTAGGCTATTTATCGGGGATTATCAATAAATTTTTAAACGATTTGGATTATGTGACTGTTTTTTATTTTATAAATATGCTTATGGTAGCTGTTGACGCGATATTATATTTCAGGAATAAAAAATTAGAAAAACAAGAACAAAAAAATATAAAAATATAAAAAGGGAATAAATTTATGAAAAGTTTTTTATGCGATGATTTCATGCTGGATAGTAAAACGGCGCAAATTTTATATCGCGAAACCGCGCGAAATATGCCGGTAATAGATTATCACTGCCATATAAATCCCAAAGATATTGCCGAAGATAAAAAATATAATAATATCGCCGAGATATGGCTGACATGCGGCGACCATTATAAGTGGCGCGCGATCAGAACAAACGGATACGATGAAAAATATGTCACGGGGAACGCTTCGGATTACGAAAAATTTTCAGCGTGGGCAAATACTCTGCCAAAATGCATTGGCAATCCGTTATATGTCTGGGCGCATTTAGAATTAAAAAAGTATTTTGGTTATGACGGGAATTTAAACGCTGAAAGTTTAGATAAAGTCTGGGATTTATGCAATGAAAAATTAAAATCTATGAGTGCGAGACAAATCATGAAAAACTCAAACGTAAAATTAATCTGCACGACCGACGACCCTGTTGATTCTCTTGAGTATCATAAAATTATAAAAAAAGGAAACGATAATAACACTTTTGATATTCAGGTTCTACCTGCTTTTCGTCCCGACAAAGGGCTGCATATAGAAAAGCCCGGATTTAAAGAATATATAAATAAATTATCAGAAGCAAGCGGCGTTGAGATAACTTGTATGAATTTTTTGTTTGACGCGTATTCGAAACGCCTCGATTATTTTGCCGCGATGGGGTGTAAAACCGCCGATAACGGATTTGAGAATATTTCGTTTAAACGTGAAACCGAAGATATTCCAGCCGGTAAAGTATTAAAAAAAGCCCTGAACGGACAAGAATTGTCACAGGACGAAATTGATATATATAAAACAGAACTCATGCTGTTTTTAGCCGAAGAATATAACAAACGCAATCTTGTAATGCAGATTCACTTCGGCGTAGGCAGAAATAACAGCGACAGATTGTTTAAATTACACGGACCCGACGCGGGAGCCGACAGTATCGGGGGATATAACTGTATATCAAAGTTGGCAAAACTTTTAAACGAGCTTGATAAAATTAATATTTTGCCTAAAACTGTTTTATATTCGATAAATCCGGCAGATAATGCCGCGCTTGTCGCGTTGATCGGGTGCTTTCAGAATAACGACTGCAATATAAAACCCAACGGCGCCGGAAAATTACAGCACGGTTCGGCGTGGTGGTTCAACGATACAAACACCGGAATGAGAGAGCAGTTAATAAACTTGGCGAATAATTCGCTGCTTGCCAATTTTATTGGTATGCTTACTGACTCGCGCTCGTTTTTGTCATATACGAGACATGATTATTTCAGGCGTATATTGTGCGATATAATAGGCAGTTACGCCGAAAACGGCGAATATCCGGGAGATATTAATTATCTGTCTAAGATAGTTGCGGATATATGCTATAATAACACGAATGATTATTTTGGGTTTGGAATTTGAATCTGCTTTTTTGTAATCAAACAAAAAAGCAGCAAAAAAATTGACTAAAAGGGGGAACCATCCGTTCCCCCTTTTAGAAATCCCCCTCCCCATATCAACAGTGTGCTATGACGGGATTTATTTTATATTATTCTGTCCTGAGCGCAACGACGGGGTCTTTCTTGGCTGCGATTTTCGACGGTATAAATCCGGCTATCAGAGTTAAAACCATGCTGATTGCTATCAGCACGACCCCGCCGACTAACGGCAGCGCGGCAACGTTTGATATATCTGATATTGCCTTAATTATTATATTCGCAGGTATGCACAATAATAAAGTCACGCCTATGCCGATTAATCCGGCAGTAAAGCCTATGATCATAGTTTCAGCGTTGAATACCCTCGATATGTCGTTTTTAGACGCCCCGATACTGCGCAGTATGCCGATTTCTTTCGTGCGTTCGAGAACTGAGATATATGTGATAATTCCTATCATAATCGAGGAAACTACGAGGGCAATCGCCACAAAAGCGATTAAAACCGCGCTTATCGTGCTGATTATATTGCTTACCGACGACATCATCAGCCCGACAAAATCCGTATAATTTATCACGAATTCTTCCTGACCGCTGTCAGACATCTCTTTATTATAATCGTCTATTATTTTCAGTATCTCGTCTTTTGAGGCAAAATCTGACGGATATATTTCTATGCTTCTCGGATTATCCAAATCCGAAACGCCGAGAATCCTCAGATTATTCTCGTATGTCGATTCGGATTTGTCGGCTACCATATAACTTGCGATAAGCGCGGCGCGGGACTCTTCGTCCATACTCATAAGATACGCCTGTTCTTCTTCCGAAAGACTGCTGTAATCAAAATCCGAAATATTTGCTTCGTCTGGATCGTCTTCATCGCTGCTGAACAATTTTCCTGTGAATATATCAGTATCGGGATTGGCTTTTTGCTCGATTGCGGCCGGACTTTCGTTTACTTTATCAATCAGATAATTCATCAGGCTTTTAGTATAGCCTATAAATCCCGCTCCGTTCATATTGGCGACCGAATTTTCAGTAGGCCTTAATATCCCTACGACCTCGATTCCTACGGCATTGTCTATAACTTCTTTCATGTATATAATATTATCGCTTTTATTTACCCATATATTTTCATCTTCGTCTTTTTCAAAAAAGTCCGTATTTAAAACAAGTTTAAAATTAAGAGCCAAAATTTCGTCGTAAGTAAAAGTGAGCTGTTCTTCTTCCCCGTCTTTATTTTCTGTAACGTCATCGTCTTCATCCGGGTCGCGGCTGAAAATATCGGCAAGATCCTGGCGGTCTTTTAATCCGAGAGTATATAAAGTAAAATCAGTCACGGCGTTGTTCTCATCGACTATCAAAACGACTTCGTTATATTTTTCGGGCATTCTTCCGGCTATAACGTCAAACTGGGCGTTAAGCACATCTTCGTTGTCCAAAAGCTCCTGCCATACTTCCATTCCGGCCATGCTTCCCATCATGTTTCCCATTCCCCTGATATTCATAGAGCGCATTAAATTGCTGGGATTGACCTGCCAGTCTTCGAGCGATCCTTCTGATGTATCTGATTTATATATATTCATAGAAGTCGAATAGCTGTATTTTATATCGTTTGTAAAGCTTGCGAGGCTGCCGTTTTTGTCTTTATTATTATCTATAAACCTTTTAAAATTAGCGAGATCGTTTTCTGTCCTGTTTGCCGTCATTGTAGTGATCACGTTTTTCATAATATCGTTTGAATATATTTTGTCCAACTCGCGGTCTTCCAGTTTGTGCATACTTTCGTGCATACCCATTGAAGTGCCGATAATAGCCGTCATATCCATTGAAGTCCGCTGTATAGTTATAGGATAGCTTGAGAGCGTATCCTCTTCGACTCTTTCGATATAAAGCTGCACCCCGTTCGACAGCGATAAAATCAAGGCTATGCCGATAATTCCTATGCTTCCGGCGAAAGCAGTCAGAAAAGTGCGGGCTTTTTTCGTCATCAGGTTAGTCAGACTGAGAGATAACGCCGTAAAAAACGACATAGAAGTCCTCGGGGTTTTTGAAACCCGTGAAGTTTTTTCCGATTTTTTGCCTTTTTGTTTTGACTTTTCGGTCGGCGGCTGTATATCCAGTTCGTTTTCAGAATATGGATTTGAATCGTCAGTCACTAATCCGTCTAATAATTTTATAATTCTTGTCGAATATTTATTGGCAATATCAGGATTATGAGTTACCATTATGACAAGCCTGTCTTTAGCGATTTCTTTCAGTATTTCCATGATTTGAATGCTTGTCCCGGAATCCAATGCCCCGGTAGGCTCGTCCGCGAGAACTATTTCGGGGTCGTTTACAAGAGATCTTGCGATGGCGACTCTTTGCATTTGACCTCCGGAGAGCTGATTCGGCTTTTTGTGTATCTGGTCTTCAAGGCCGACTTTTTTCAGCACTTCGATCGCGTGATTCCTGCGCTGCGACTTTGAGACTCCCGATAAAGTCATGGCAAGCTCAACGTTTGACAGTACGGTCTGGTGAGAAATCAAGTTATAAGTCTGAAATACGAACCCGATAGAACGGTTTCTGTAAGCGTCCCAGTCTTTATCTTTAAATTCTTTGGTCGAAGTCCCGTTTACGGATAAATCGCCGCTTGTATATCTGTCAAGTCCTCCGATAATATTTAACAGCGTGGTTTTGCCGCAGCCTGATGGGCCGAGGATAGACACGAATTCGCTTTTCCTGAATTCTAAATTCACGCCGCGCAGAGCCTGAATTATATTATCCCCGACTGTATAGTGTTTAACTATATTTTTTAGTAACAGCATTAATAATAAATCTCCCGTTTTTTATTTTTTGTGTACTTTTATATATTTTATACTATAATTGCCCAATATAAACTCAGTTTAAATTAAAATTATAAAACATAAAAAAATTGCGGGCAACGTATTTACGAAACCCGCATTGAAAAATCTATTATTAATTTATATCAGTATAATTATCTAAACCCGAAGGAAAATCTATCACTACGTCGTTATAGGAATTTGCAGCCATCGAAATTTCTTTTATATAGTGTCCTTCTTCTTTAAAATCCGTAGCTGTAAAACCTGTAACTGTTACGTCGCATAACATTTTATAAGATTTCATCATGTTATTTTTATCAATTACCGTTTCGCATGTAAAATCGTTGAAAGTCAATACCGCATCTATCAACTCCGGAGAATTATACGCAGACCTCATTTTTTCCAGTATCTGCCCTGTCATAAACTCACCGCTCAAAATAAATTCTATCTGTTTGTTACCGTCGCTTAAATCAATAACTTTATATTCTTTTATTGCAATTTCGGGAAAATCGAGAATTACGATTTCATCTAATTTTACCCAGTTGTTCATTTCGTTCATAACATCTTCAACAGTCATTGTTTTTTTTGTCTCCGGTCCCCATTGCCCCAGAACTTGACTACATTCGTAATATATTCCGCCGGTATAATACGATAATAACGCCACATCATTAGTATGTCCATTCATACCGCTGGTACTATAAGTATCTTTTCTTTTAAAATCCATTGCTATATCAAATTCGCCGGGACTGTTTTTTACTTTTTTTAGATTTCCGTTCGACTTATATGCTGTTTGACTTTCGCTTGTCAGTCCAGAGAAACCCTCGTTTTTTTGTTCTCCAATACTTGTAAATTCTATCGACAAAAACATATCCATGTCTATTGATTTCACGTCTGCCACGGCTTTTTGCATATTCAAGTATAACTTGTATGCCGTTTTTTCTTTCGCTTGAGAATAAGTACATCCCACAAAAAAACATAAACTAAAAATCAAACATATAAAAACCGTTATAAACTTTTTCATAAATATTTTCATAATTTGTATCCTTTCAGTTTTATAGTATTTTATTTGTTTTTTGTTTTAAATTTATATTATTATATCATAAAAAATATGTAATATATCAATGAATAAAAAAATTTTATTACGCCCTTGATTTTTGTCTGATATTTTGGTATTATATTTTAATAACACGGCAAGCGGCGTTCCTGCATATATTAAATTAAAATGAAATGGATAAATAAAAATGAAATCAAAAATCAAAAACAGACTGCATATTAAAAGCCTGATTGCGGGGATAATATTGGGGGTAATGTTATTCTCAACTACGACGGTTGTTTTAGCCGCGACTTATCAGGCAAAAACCGCGACTTTCCCGATTTATATAAACGGCGAGGAATGGCAGACGGACAGCCTGATCGCGGTTATTGACGGGCGTACTTATCTGCCGCTCCGGGCATTGGGCGATGTTCTGAGCGTTGACGTTGACTGGAACGAAAAACTTTTCCGGGTCGAGATAGACAAGCCGGAAGAAATTTATGTTATAACCGAACAGGGCGGAAAATATCACAGAACTAACTGCCCGACGATTAAACTCGTTAAAGAATATCTGGCAAAAGACAAAGCCGAAAATCTGGGATATGAGCCGTGCGGATTGTGCCAGCCGAAATAGAAAATTTAAAATATATTTAAAATAATCATTTAGAAAGAAAAAAATATATGTTAATTGATGTTCACGCGCATTACGATGACAGAAGATATAATAGCGACAGGGACGAAGTTATAAAAAAAGTCAGGCAAAACGGAGTTGACAGGATTATAAACAGCGGTTCGAGTATAAAAAGCTCGAGAACAAGCGCGGATTTAGCTAATAAATATGATTTTATCTACGCGACAATCGGGGTTCACCCGCATGAAACCGAAAGAACCCCAGATAATACACTCGATATTCTCGCAAATTTGCTCAAAAACAAAAAAGTTTTGGCGATAGGAGAAATCGGGCTTGATTTTTTTCACGATTTTTCAGACAGGGACGCTCAAAGGCTGTGGTTTAAAAAACAAATGGACTTTGCACAGGATATAAAATATCCTGTGGTCATACACGACAGGGACGCTCACGGTGAATGTCTGGATATGATAAAAAAATATAGGGGTTTAATAAATGGCTTATTTCATTGTTTTGCCGGAAGCGTCGAAATGGCGAAAGAGCTTATAAAATCAGGTTATATGATGTCGTTCGGGGGAGTCGTCACTTTTACGAATGCCCGAACATGCCGCGAAGTTATAAAAGAAGTGCCGATTGATTATATTATGCTTGAAACTGACTGCCCCTATCTTACGCCCCACCCTTACAGGGGAGAACGCAATGATTCCGGGTATTTATTTCTTGTCGCGCAGAAAATTGCGGAGATAAAAAATATAACGGCCGAAGAAGTTATATTAAAAACAGGTGAAAACGCGAAAAGATGTTTTGGCATAACATGATATAATATTAAAATAATGCACAACGGGTATTTTCTCGAAAAGCCCCCTTTTGAAAGGGGGTGGCAAACGCAACGCGTTTGACGGAGGTTTGCCGCATATTAAGCACTCCTCAGTCAGCTTCGCTGACAGCTCCTTTCAAAAAAAGGAGCCTTTTATTTAATTCTTTGCTTATTCCTGCGATTATAATATTTTCTTGACAATACCTGAAAAATAAGTTATACTATAAGTTAATGATTTGTATAATCCTATATAAAATATAATGCAAATAAACGGTATAGTGAATGGAATCTTATAAAAGAAGAAAAAAAAGAAAAAAGACCGGCTTTGTTGTTTCTGTCGTTATAATATTGCTGATAATTACCGGAATGTTTTTATTGGCGGGCAGCGAAAGCGGCAAAATTAAAGATAATATAACAATCGAAGCGGGGGCTTCTGTGCCGGATATAAGCGAGTTTTTTATAAATCCCAAAACTTCGGGCTTTTTTATAACGGATATTACTCTTATTGACACCAGCAAAATCAGTTCAATCGAGATTGAAATGGAAATCGGCAGGAAAAGATTCACATCGGTTTTGACAATAGAAGATACAATACCTCCGACCGGCAAGCCTGTTGAATTATATATATTTGAAAATTGTGAAATCAAAGCCGATGAACTTGTGAATGATATTGACGACGCGACGCAGGTGACTTGTTCGTTTGATTCTGATTCTGAGCCGGATTTAACTAAACCGGGCCGGCAGGACGTTACGGTTATATTAACAGACGAGGGAAATAACAAAACAGAAATCAAGTCAGAATTATATATTTTCGATGTTATTGACAAACTGGAAGTCGAAGCCGGAACGGATATAAATCTTAAAGCAGAAGATTTTATAGATAATTATATCGAAAATTCAGAATTATTTTTTAAACAAAACGAAAAAATCGATTTTTTATCTCCGGGAGATTATTCTGTAACTCTTGAATTGCAGAATTACACGGCACAGTCGGTTGTGAAAATAGTCGATACGATCCCGCCGACAGGAGAACCTGTTGAATTATATATATTTAAATACAGCGAAATAAACCCTGAAGATTTAGTGAAAAATATTCAGGACGTTACGCAGGTGACATGCTCGTTTAAAACTGAGCCTGATTTAACTAAACCGGGCTGGCAGAGCGTGAAAGTTATACTCACAGACGAGGGGGATAACAAAACAGAAATCAAATCAAGAATATATATTTTTGACGTTATCGATGAATTGGTGATAGAATACGGAAATGTCAAAAATCTGACGGCGAAAGATTTTATACCCAATTACACAGAAAACAAAGATTTATATTTAATTATCAATCAAAAAAACGATATAGGTTTATTAGGCCCGGGGGCATATCCCGTAAAATTTGAATTAAATAATTATACTGCCGAATCAGTCCTGAAAATACAGGATACAACGCCGCCGAAAGCGTCTGTGAAAAATTGCCGCACATATAAAAATAAGCCTGTCCCCGCAACAGATTTTGTATATAATATTAGGGATTTTTCCCCTGTAACTGTAAAATATAAAACTCAGCCCGATTTTTCTGTTCCGGGAAGTCAGAACGCGTATATAGTATTAGAGGACGCATACGGCAATATAACTGAGTATATAGCGCAGCTTACTATTATAGAAGATACAACGCCGCCTGTAATATCCGGGGATTTAAACAAAAGCGTCGTCGTGGGCGGAACGATCGCTTACAGAGCCGGGATAACCGTTACGGACGATTATGACCCAAATGTTCAGCTTGTTGTTGACAGCAGTCAGGTAAATTTAAATAAAGCCGGGACATATACTGTTATATATTCAGCTAAGGACGAGAGCGGCAACAAAACCGAAATAAAAGGCACTATAACCGTAATGGCGATTGAAATGGCGTTAGTCAACGAAATGGCCGATGATATTTTATCTAAAATAACTGACGGCAGCATGAGTAAATACGATAAAGCCAAAGCGATATTTTACTGGGTTCACGGAAAAATGAAATATTCGGCGAGCGTCAGCCCAAGAGAGATTGCGCAGGCGGCTTATAATTGCTTTACAAAAGGTTCCGGCGACTGTTATACTTATATGGCCGCTTCACAGGTTTTGCTCACAAGGGCAGGGATACAAAACCAAATGGCGCAAAGAATCCCCGAAGCGGCGACTCAGCATTACTGGAATATAATAAACACAGGCGGCGGCTGGTATCATTTTGACGTATGCCCGACTCCGGGAGACGCTGTAACTGTTAATCAGCGATTTATGTTTACTGAAAGTCAGGCAAAAAAATACACGCAGACTATAACGGGTAAGGGGCATTATTACGATTATGATAAATCTACAGTCCCCGAAGTTACTGAGTAATTGCTGAGTAAACAGCGCAAAAAAATAGTAAAGGATTTTTGATTGTTTATGAATCTTTTCAGAAAAATATTTATTATAATCTTAGCGATTATGTTATTTTTATTATTTATAACAGGCTGCGGCGATAAATCAGAGCCGGAAACTAAGCCTGTTGTTAATGGGATTGGGGTTGGGATTGATTCTGATACTTCTGAAAAAATCATCGAGTCCGGAGATTATGCCGAGCCTGAAAATCCTGCCGCAGAAAACGGCGGCGTAAGCGGCAAATGCGAGGACGGCTTTGTTTTTATATATAACGGCGCGATTGTTTATATGGGGGATTATATCGGTGAAGTTCTGGACGAAATAGGCGCGCATTCAGATTATTATGAATCAGAAAGCTGCACTTCCGATGGTATGATGCAGACATATTGTTACAGCGGATTTGAAATTTATACTTACGCGAGAACAGACGCTGAGGAATACAGGGTATTTTCGGTCGCGTTTATCGACGACGGCGTTTCAACTGCCGAGGGGTTATATATAGGTCAGACAATCGGCGATATGATTGATATATACGGCAATGATTATGAATCCCTTCCCGGATTTTACAAGTACAAAAAAAACGGTACGGGTTTGTCTTTTGACGTTGACGGCAATATTATAACCGCGATAACATATACTTTGTTGAATATATAAATCAAATAAAAAGAAAAAAATATATAAAGGTAAATAGTATAATTATGAGAAGCGTAGTTTCAGGAATAACATATCTGCTTGTCGCATGTTCGGTTATTTTGCTTATACTTATTGTTTTTGTGAGTTTTAAAGAACAGGTTTTTGATAAAATCCCCACAAACGAAAGTATTAAAAAAACAGAGAAAGCAACAGATGAAACAGATGATTCAGATGATATGCCATCAGAAGATAACACAGGACCCGGTTACGCCGTCCCTACAGGAAATATAAACGTACAGCCTGACGAGGCTGTGATTTATGCAGGTAAACTGGAACTCCCGGTAAGCGGCGCGACGGGGTACGCGTCTGTCAGAATAGACGTGCTTGACGATGATTATAACGTTCTGGCAAATCTTGAGCCGGGAAAAGGGTTCCGGATTTTGCAGGAGGACGGTCAATGGTGGAGAATTTATGTCAACTCAGAAACAGATAACGGCGTTATAGTTGGCTGGGTACGCCATAATCTGTGCATGATTAATCTTCCGGATGTTATCCCGTCGATAATTTATAATAACACAAACGCATACGGGTCTGTGTTCAGGGCAAACGAAGAAATTATCCCGGATATTACCGGGAAGCAGTTATATGCGTATTCACCCAGAAAAGACGGCAAAGCATATAACGAACGCCTCGGCAAGGACGAATATATAGTGCCTGTTTTATACGCTATGGCAGAAACAATATATAAAGCGCAGTTAAACGCGCTGGAAAACGGCGACAGCCTTATGATATACGAAGGATTCAGGCCCTATGAAACCCAGCAGCAGGTATATAACGAAGTTATAAATTTGCCTTATGAGCAAAAGAATTTCGGTTCATACGGCATACAGTGGTTTATAATGTCCGGGGTCGGCAACCACCAGATGGGTTACGCAATAGATACAAGCCTTGCGAAAATAGTTGAGGAAGATTATGCCGTAACGGGCAAATATAAATATAAGCAGTTTAAGTATGTCGAATATACTATGCCGTGCAATATTCATGAATTAAGCGTCAAAGCCACGCTCAAAAACGCAGAAGATAACATACCCGCGCAAAACTTGCAGAAATACTGCGCAAACGCGGGGCTTAGTAATTTACAGTCGGAATGGTGGCATTTTAACGATGAAAATACTAATGCCGGCATAACAAAAAAAAGCGACGGGAAATATATAATAACAGAGTGTTTAAGCGCTTCTCCGGGCAACTGACGTAGGGGCGAACTGTGTTCGCCCGCAGAACGGTCACAGGCCGTTCCCTACAAAAGACACGACCCAAAGGTCTGGAAATTAACCATGAAAATATTAAAAATCACGGGAGATTTAAAAATGGCGTTGCTGACAGTCATAGTGCCTTTATATAACGAGCAGGATTGCGCTCAGGCGTGTTATGAACGTCTTACGCAGGTATTGTCTGATATGTCTGTTTCTGCCCCGGATAATAAAGATAATAAAAATAAAGAAAACAAAACAGAAATTGAAACTAAAACTAAAATTGAATTTGAAATTATATTTGTAAACGACGGCTCGCGCGATAATACCCTGTCTATAATACAGTCTATAGCCCAAAATGACAATAGACTTAAAATAATAAGCCTTTCGCGCAATTTCGGCCAGCAGGCCGCGTTTTCGGCAGGTCTTGAATATGCTAAAGGCGACGCCGTTATATTTATAGACGCCGATTTGCAGGACCCTCCCGAAGTTATACCGGAGCTTGTGAAAAAATGGCTTGAAGGGTATCAGATTATTTACGGCAAACGAATAAGGCGCAAGGGAGAATCTGTATTTAAACTTTTATCCGCGAAGATTTATTATAAACTCCTGCATAGCCTCGCGGATGTAAAAATCCCCCATGATACAGGGGATTTCAGGCTTATTGACAGATGCGTCGCCGACACTGTCCTGAAAATGCCGGAGCATAACAGATTTTTGCGCGGCATGACATGCTGGACGGGATTTAAACAAACTTCTGTCGAATATCACAGGGACAAGCGTGTCGCCGGCCAGACTAAATACGGATTTTTCAAAATGATACGCCTTGCCACTGACGGGATATTCGCGTTTTCGGCCAAGCCGCTTAAATTAGTTTCGCTGCTCGGCTCTACCGCGCTTATCGCGTCGCTCTTACTTCTTATATATGTCTTTGTCTCGATATTTGCCGGAAATACCGCCGCAGGGTGGGCTTCTATTATATGCGTTATCATGTTTTTCGGGGGGATTCAGTTACTTGCACTCGGTATAATCGGCGAGTATATAGCAAGAATCTTTGACGAAGTCAAAGGCAGGCCGAATTATATCGTGGATTTTACGGTGAATATCAGTGACGATTATGAATAGCACGATAATTAGATTTTTTGCCGAAAGCCCCCTTTTTGAAAGGGGGACAAGCGGCGGAACGCCGCAGGGGGATTGCAATTCCCCCGTCACTCGCTTCGCTCGCGCCACCCCCTTTCAAAAAGGGGGCTTTTTTAAGTGAGCGTAACTTTCACAATAAATCTATTTGTTTTATCGATTATATTAATCCCCTATATTTATTTTCTCCCATACTTCGTTCATTTCTTCGTCTGTGTTAGGGCGCAGACGCCTGTAAATATATACTTCAACTCCGTCTTTGAGTTTAAATATAATATCAGTTTTTTCAAAAGCTGAAGAGAAAGGCGTGTCGGACATTAACATTAGCGCAGGAATAACGACGACCTGCTGGTCCTGAGGATCAAGATGCGTCTGCACGGGCGAAGCCGTTATAATATAATCGGCATAGGCGATATTATACGGTCTCCCGTCCCGTTTGTCAACTGCGGGCAGTGTAAAAATATTT
This sequence comes from Oscillospiraceae bacterium, assembly GCA_009783265.1. Lineage (GTDB taxonomy): Bacteria > Bacillota > Clostridia > Oscillospirales > WRJC01 > WRJC01. The sequence continues at coordinate 660,537 of WRHM01000001.1, read as the reverse complement.
TCTGAAGGTTTTAATGATTTTAACGGGTTGAGCGACGCTTCTGCTTTTGCGAGAATATCCGCGTTGATTACAAAAGACGAAGCCAGAACTGTAATTTTCCCGTCGAGAGTTTTTATATATTCATCAAGCCTCATAAGTTCGTCAGCGTCATTCCTGACTATCGGGTAAACACTAAACGATGGCAAAGGGGCGTATGTTTTGATTTCGCTTATTGCCTGCGGCTGAACTCTGGGCAAAAATATGCTTACTGTACATAAAACCGAAACAGCCGCCAGAATTATTTTGTCGCGTTTTATTTTAAAATCCTGAGTCATGCAAAACAAGATCAGCGCGAATCCGGGGACATATAACAAAAGATGCTGCTGCCCGTGGGTTTGTATCAGCGTGAACATGACAAACATCAAAACAATAAATACATACAGAAAAATTAAATTAATTAATTTTTCTTTTTTTTGTTTTTGTTTAACAACACAATATATAATATAAAAAGTTATAGTTAAAATCAAAGCAATGCCGAAATATCTCAGGAAAATTTTTATATCTGTGTCAAACGAAAATTTATACGCCGAATATATATCGGCGTAATTTTTCGCCATTAATCTTTTTGTGAAATATCCCTGAAAAAAAACAAAAAACGACGATAAAAATCCCAGTAAAGTCACAACAGATTTTTTGATTTTTGTCTTATATAAAACAACGGCGTATAAAATCACGCATATCAAAAACGCCGCCGCGAAGAAAATATACCATCTTCTGAATAATATAAGCAGGCATAAAATTACCCCGTTTATAAAATCAAGATTATAATTTTCTTTGCCGAACAAAAAAACATATAAAATAATTAATGACAAAAATATCCCGCCGACATCTAAAAACCCGATAATTGTCAGATAAAACGCCATCGGCAAAAATAAAGCTATAATTATAAAATCCGCGAATTTTTTTGTTGTCATGTAAATAAACGCTAAAAACGGGACAAAATAAAAATTAATTATAGCAAGAATAAAAATCAATCTTCCCGTGCCGAATACCGCCATTATAACCGCAGGAATAACCGCCGGGATATTATTATAATCGCTGTTGAAAACAGATTTGACAAGATTGTCAAAAAATACTCCGGGATTTTTAAATATAATCCCGGATATAGACGCCGCGCTCTGCCAATAACCTGCGTTGTCCCAGAAATAAACCTGTTTTGATAAAATAATATATAAAACAGCCATAAAATTAACCGCGGCAATAACAGCAATAAATTTCAGATCAATAAAAATTTTCAGGAAAGATATAATTTTATCCCGTGAGTTATAAACGCTCTGAAATAATATAATAAAAAAGATAAAACTTACGCATATTCCGCTTAAAGCCGCAAGAATACCCGCAAATCCTGCTATTTCTATGCCGTCTATCCCGAATAAAATAAGATTCGGCCCGCAAATCCCTGATAATACTGCGCTAAATATTATTATGCTTTTATTAACAGACGAATAAATTGATTTGATAAAATCATAGACTGCGTTTTTTTTGAAAAATAACAACGGCGCAAATTTTATAAGCACAGCAGTGACAAACGCTAATATAATAATCACGGACGTGCGCGGCATATTAATTAATAAATGGGCAAAGCCCAGAGAAAAAAGGCGGAAATATATAAAATAGCAGCTGAAAAATATAAAAAACAATATTGCCATTTTAAATTCCCTCCCGTTTTCCCCGTTTCCCGGACGAATCGCCATCCGCCCCTACACTACAATCATACTCTATCACACCTAACCGGATATGTCAAGAAAAAAAATCCGGCTGAATATAAACATGAAAACTATCGGGACTTCTTAATATGTTCCGACAGTTTCTAAACGCGTTAAAATATCTTGTTTTTTATGTCGAATTGTGGTATTGACAAAAAATATTTAATTATGATATAATTTGTGTAGAAAAATACCAATAAACATTTAAACATTGTAGAAAATTTTATGTTAAAATAAATCCGTCGATTCTTCTGCGCGTTACGCGCATGATTTGACTATAGAATTATTTGCGTTTTAAGTATTATTTATAAATGAGGTAAAAATCATGAAAAAACTTAAGATCAGATTAGTTATAACATCGCTGTTGATTATGGCAATATTGCTCCCAATTTTCCCGAATACGATGTTTGTTTCTGCCGCTGCGGAATTCAATTTAGTAGTTGGATGGACCGGAATTACCGAAGCAAAATCGGGATTACTGCCGAATCAAATTACAAACTCAAGATGTGATATTGAGCTTACGCCGATTGTAAATGCGAACGTCTCTTCAGAGACTACTCCTTCCGGTACAAATATATACCCCTACGGGGTCGGAATGGAGATTGTATTTAACCCGCCTATGGGCACGGTCGCAAATGTAGGGGAAATTGAAATCCGCGTACCGATATACATATTTAATGCGCGTGACGGTTCAAGAGTCGTCAGCACAAATAAAGCCGAATCGATGGGCAAACATTCTATACAAAATGTAGGCGACCAGCACGGGTCCGGGCTTACTCTTAAAAAAATCGACGAGGAAAATAACGAATATGTCTTTACAAACTGGAAAATGTTTTCCGGCGGCGATACCGTTGTTTTGAATATTTTATATAATTTTATACCGGATAAAATAAAAAACGGATTCACGAACAAGGATATAAGAATAATAGCGTCGTTAAATCCGGGCGGTAATCCAAACCCCGGCGGCGAATTAGTTAGTGAAAACTCTAAAACCTCGTCGCCGCTGACAGTTAAACTCAATACTTTTGTCGCCCCTCCGGTAAGATATACCGTAACTCAGTACAGGGAAGATATAGATGGGCAAAAATACGAAAGCTGGCAGCCGGGCTGGGGCGCGAAACCTACGGATTCTTTGTTTTCCGGGCTTGACGTCGGTGAAATCTATCTGGGAAAAGAACAGGGTACGGGCGCCGACAGATATGTTACGCCCGAACTTATAGGAACTGAAAAATATTATTATCTTATATGGGAAATTTGGTACCAGTACAGACCCAACAGAAGCACGCAGCCATACAATGTTAATATGGATATAGAACTTGAGCCCGGAAGCCTCGGCGAAATAATGGGCGTTACCGGAGTAAATACGCTAAGCAGCACCATAGGCTGGCGGCAGGATTATGTTCAGACATTTATTGCCATGAGCGGCTCCAACGCGACAATTAAGCCCGACAAAAAATCCGCTGCCGTAAATTATCTGGTTACTCCCACGTCGTATGACATACGAAGCGATTATCCTTATAATGCTTACCGCTGGGTTCTCGTCAGATACCCGAGAGGCGACGACAACGACCCCAATAAAACGAGCATCGATCCTGATAATCCAAAATTCGGATATAATATCGATACAAAAATAAACGCAACCCTGACCCTTGAGGGAATAGACGAGAAAGATAAACCTGACGAGGGCATAGGGAGCGACCCGGCAAACGTCACAAAGTGGGCGGCGGGCCAGCTCGGCGCAACCGGCACAGTTCATAACGATGCTGCCGCCATAGCAACAAACAGCACGCACGGCAGGGGACGTTATAACGATCAGCCGAAATATACGCATATTTTATCCCCGGATACGAAACCGTATAAATATATACCCGTTCTGTACTCTATCGGCGGGCTTAATTACCGCACGCTTCAATATGATTTGAACAATTACGCCAACAATACTATACAGACGTTATACAGCATACTGAACAATCTGTCGGAAGGAAGCGTCGCAAATCCTGTCGCGGTGCCTGTTTTAAGGACGTTGAGCGAGCCGTACACTTTCAGAATCCGCGCAGAGGTTGACGGTTATTCTTTGACGTGCGACGAAGACCAGATCAATGCTAATATCGAAAGACACGACCCCAGAAATTATTATAAAAGAGATTATACTGTTGAAGTTACCGATGGTATGAAGTTTATCGGCGACAGAGTCCTGACAAAAAACGATTATCAGATAAGCAAGACTTATGTTACTTATTCAGAGTACATCGAAACGATAAACCCCAACAACGGCAGACTCACCGCTCTTACCTCAACCAATTACGACGGCGCAAACCCCGCGCCTGATAAAGAAAAATGGGACAGAGGCTATGAACCGTTAGAAATCTGGTACAGGTACGTGTCCGGCGGCGACGAATGGTTTAAAGCCGGAGAAATCATAAAAACAGGCTCAACCCAGAATACAGGCACTATGACCGGAACAAACGTCTATACAGATTATTCCTACGGAACATACGGCACATATAAATATACATCGACCGACGGCACGCAGCTGCAATATCCGGACGACTATACGGGAACGCTTCCGGCAGGTGTGGCGTTGGGAGTCATGAGCGCGTCAAACCAGCTTATTCTGCCGCGCGGCACGTATGAACTAAAATATGTCCATACAAGCAGCCGTTTTAGAATTGACATAACGCCCTATACAACCGTAGAGCTTATTTCAACCAACCGGGTCAGGGCGATTATTGACGGCGGAACGGTGGAAGCCGTGACTGTGAACGGAACAGCTTTTCCTGCTGTGAATGTTACCGCGCCCATAAATTCGGTCAACTTCAGGAATATACACACTCTGGCGGTCAAAAACTGGAAAGGCGAGCTTGATTTGGACGGAAAAGGCGACGACAGCTATGTGAATCTTGCAACCGCCAACACGGACAGCTGGCCCGGTTCCACCGGCGTCACAAACCCTTCAGCCACCGCAAATACCGCGAACTCCCAAAATGTGATTAGAAACCTCAGTAAAGAGTGGTATCCCGAAACCCCCGACGGCAATTACACAGTCCTGACAAATTACAGATATATCACGCTCAACAGAACCAACGCCGCGACTACTATCAGCAAAATCAACACCGGAGGGGTCAGAAACGGGTGGTCAGCGGATCAAACCGTCGCCGAAGACGGCATCGCCGAAGTAAGGTCTGTCCATCAGTCGGTAGTTATGTACGAACGGATAGTTTTCAATCCCGATCTTGTACCGGGAAAAACCAGAGAAGAAAAATTAGCCGACATGGCGGACAATAAAGTGTTTAATATACTGACGCAGGGCACATTTTTTGACCTGCTCCCAATAGGAACATATATAGAAGGACCTGTCGAGGCGTTTACGTATTACGTCGACCCGGAAAATTACACCAGCGGAACCAGAGCCGGCAGAGATCAGGCATATATAGATAACCGTCTCCCGGCTGAAATAGATTACTATTTTGTCGATAACTGGCAGGGTTCGGGGCGGACTATGCTTATAGCGAACGTGAAAGCGCCGGAGAAGCATATAGTAAACGGAAACCCGGAACAGTTTACAAATTATCAGATAGTTTCCGCTCCCAACGGTACTACATATATCGGACCGGATGGCAGACTGCATAATACCGAGAACGGAAACGCATCATATCCCGAGCGGCGCATACAACGCAACGACAGCGGATATGAAGATATCAGGTCAGGGTTTGTTCTCAATTATAAATTAGTGGCGACTTTCGCGACTATATTTGACAGAAGCAACTCTAAAGGCGATTATCAGGCTTTTAACGCCGTGGCTTTCCGCAATAAAACCCCCGGTACGCTGGGTATAGGGGCAACAGGCAAACTGCTTGCGAGCGGCGGCGCGGTTCCGGCTGCCTCCACTTCCACTCATCTTGCGTGGGGTTACAGCGCAAACGGCGCTATTGCGTCCGAAGATGCCAACGGCACGGCGACATTCAGTACTGTCGCGCCTCAGACGCGGTCTTTCTTCCAGCACCTCGAAGTCGAACCGACTGCGGCTCAGGACGATAACAGGGGCGACACCGTGTATCAAATATCGGAAACTGTTATCCATATTCCGGGTATGTACGATTTCGGGCCAAAGAAGCTTGTCAAATCGCAGAGCGACCCCGATTTTGTCCACGAAGCCGAAACGATACCCGGCGGTATCTACCAGTATCAGCTGCACTTTCTTGCAGGTCCGACAAAACTCTATACTGAAATAAAAATGTTCGATGTACTGGAAAGCGAACCTGCAGGCGATAAAACCGTTATAATAGACGGACACCCCGCAACAAACTACGACCCCGGCAGCCAATGGAAAGGCAGGCTTTTGAACATTGACACATCTTTTGCAGAGTCTATGGGAGCTAATCCGGTTTTATACTATTCTACTTTGCCGGCAGATGAATTTGTAATAAGCGAATACAAGATTATTCTTGACCCGGAAGGCAAGCCTATTCCTAAAAAAGACGAACACGGCGAGCCCGTTCTTGACGGGAACGACGATCCTGTTTATGAAAAGAGCCCTTATGAACAATTAAACGAATATTACGGGGATCTGACCAACGAAGACGTTTGGTCAATATTGCCCGCTACAAAAGAAGGCATAGCCGAAATTGCCGATACTATCACGGCAATCGCCGTTGATTTATCAACCGGCAAAGACAACAACCCTTTTCAGGTAAAAAAGAACGAATCGATATACGTCGTCGTCAATATGCTCGCCCCCACAAAACCGGACGACGCCGGGGATATTCCCGGCTATGAAAAAATAATCGGGGAAAAGCTGCAGTCAGTAAACAAATATACTTATTCCACAGTTGAAAAAGACGTGTACGACCCTTCAAACGTGAATCTGTTCCTGCCTGTCGCGCGCGAAACGTTTACTACCAAAGTCACTATGCGCAACGTTTCATTCGGTTTGGGCAAATCGTCTTTCCCTCCAAGCGGCACAAACGCGAAACCTCAGGCAGTTGATAAAGACCCCGCCTCAGGAGGCAATACGATTCAATACACGCTCTCAGCGCAGAATCTTGATATTCTTCCCGCTGCAAACGTTACTATATTTGACGAACTTCCTGAAGGCGTTATATTTAATACAGCCGATATTAAATTTTATCAGGGCTCGGACGCTTCAAAAGCCGCCGCTTTGCCGTCCTCAATAAAAGTGACGCGCGGAACGGGGGAAGACAGCCAAAAGCTGACTTTTGTAATAGGCGAAATTTTCGCAATGCAGACGGTAAATATTATAATACCCGTTACAGTAGACCCGGATATTGACTTTGGGAAGCGTTTGAAAAATATTGCTGAAGTTACGTCGATTAACGGCGCAGGTTATTCTATACTTTCAGGACAAAAGCTTGATGAAGGCGTGCTTGAGGGCAATCCTGATGACGGGACTACTTATCATTTAGTGACGCCCAGAATATCGCTGAACGGTAAAGCTACGCTTGACGGCAGGCATATCAGAGCCGGTGAGTTTGTATTTATTTTAAAAGACGAAGATGGCAACGAGATTGCGCGCGTTAAAAACGATAAAGACGGCAATTTTATCTTTCCGCCTCTGGATTTTTACAATGCGGATACATATACCTACACAATCACTGAATACCACGGCGGTACGGACTATCCCGCTACGCCTGATGATTTCGGTTACCTCGGCACGGTGCCGCGCGCGAATCTTCCCAGAGATACGCCGGGTACGGTAGATTTTGACGATAAAACATATACGGTAACAATCGAAGTTAAAGATAACGGCAGCGGCGGATTAACTACCGTAGTTATAATAAATGACGGGACTTCGGCCCAGACTGATATTATATTCGATAATCAATATTCTCCCGATCCGGTCTATATGCCGCTTGATATTAACAAAGTGCTTACCGGCAGGGATATGACAGAAGACAGCGAGTTCAGTTTTAAGATAACCGAAAAAGGCACGGGAAATCCCGTAACAGTTTATGATGATTCAAAAGCAGTGCTGAATACGGCGGGCATACTTGAAAGCAACCTTAGCGGATTTACCGACTTTATGCTGAAATTCGACAAAGAAGGTAAATACGAATATGAAGTGCGCGAAGTTATCCCCGGTTCGGGTAAACTGGATAACGTCGATTATGACGACAATGTGTTTACTGTAACTATAACGGTGGGTAAGACTTCGTATAATCCTAATGACGGGTCTAACCGTTTGAATTCAGAGCAGAGAAAAGACGGTATGCTTTCGTTTACCAAAGCAGCCGAGATTACAAGCATAAATTCGATTACAGGCATAAACCCAACCGGCGTTACCGACGGTATTTCGTTTACCAATGTATTTACCCCGGCTCCGGTCAGAGAACAGATTGCCGGTAAAAAAGTCCTCGCCGGAGGAAAATTATTAGAAGACGAAGAATTTGAATTTGAGCTTTGGGACGTTACCGATCCCTCAGACCATCAATTAATAGAGTCCGGCGTTAAAAATGACGAAGACGGCAATATAGTCTTTGACTGGATTAATTATACCGCGGCAAAAGTAGGGATTTACGGAAAAACGTTCATTTATGAAGTAAGAGAAATGAAACCCGGGGAATTTAACAAAAATATCACTTATGCGGCCCCTGTCACAGTGCGCGTTGTAATAAACGTAGACAGAAAAAAAGGAGAATTGTCCAGTTCTGTCGCAGGAGTAGGCGAAAACGGGTTTGTTATCACGAATGTATACGAGGCAGACGCTATATCCGTACCCATTGAAGTAAAGAAAATGATTATCGGCAATGAAAGCGATATTCTGGAAGAAGGGGAATTTGTATTCACTCTTATAGACGAAACAGATGACACAGACGACGGCTTATGGCATTTCCCCGTTGAAAGAAGGGTTCCCAACAGAGCCGACGGTATCATCCCGTTCAAAAATATACAATTTACCGGAACTACAGATAAGCCTTTCAAGTACAGAGTGATAGAAGAAAGCATAACCAAAAATCCTAAAATAGACTACGACCCTGCCGTATTCCATTTCACTATAGCTATTAATCAGGATCCGGTAACCGGTAAACTGACGACCGCTAATCCGGATAAACCTATTGAAATAGAAGGCGGCGGGCCGATTGTTTTCAATAATATACGAAAATACGACGTTACGTTTAAGTTAAACAACGAAACCAGCGCGAATCATGTTATAAAGAGAACGAACTTTAATACTTCGCTCGGCCATTCTACAAGCTACGCTAATCCCGAAGGCGAAGATATTATGGCTTCAGACCCGTCAAGAGAGCATTATGAGTTCTTAGGCTGGACGACCGTGCCTGATATATTTAAAAAAGTCGGGGACGAATATTTACCGCTTGATTTCGACGATAAGCTTACTGACGACGATATTTATTATAAAGATACGGACGAAACGTATAAAATACTGACTTCCGATAAAATATTTACAGCTGACACAATTATAGGCGAAGATATGACCGTTTACGCACAGTGGGGAAGAATAAGATATGTTATCAGATACCATCCGGGTTCGCGTCCTTTATGGGATCCTGGTCCTCCGGAATTAGTTGACGATACAACCGGGTACGATTACAGATACGAGTGTTATTTCGGCGGCGACACGCCTTACGAATGGAGCGACGATCCTGAAGAAATGCCGCATCCGAGTATAATTGAAAGAGAAAGCATATACGGTATATGGACGTTTGTTGGGTGGGATTATAACCATGACGGTATAGCTGATAAAGACAGTGATTTTCCCAAAACAGTAACAGGAGACGCGACATATTACGCGATTTGGGAATTTAAACAGTATTATACGGCGACATATCTGCCGGGCACACAAGGCACATGGAGTGACGACTATCCGGTATTCCCGCAGGATTTATATGACGATGTTAATACTAAAATTGAACTTGTCAGAAGCAATAGCGGCAATATCCCGGCGGCGCACATACACGCAGGTAACGCGCTTACGGATATAAAAGATTTATTTGCCGCAGTTAAAGCAGCGACCGGATACACAGACATAACTACTATAGAAAACCCGGAACTGAAAGAAAAACTGGAAGAAATCTTCAGTACAATCAGCCACCATATTGACGAAGCTGAAAGAACGATTGCAGATATTTTCGCTGAAATTGAAGAAGTCATATACGACCTTGAAGAAGCCAAATTAGCCATTCTCGCCTTGTTCGATGAAAAGTGCGACGAAGATGAAGAGAAATATATGTTCAAACGCACAGTCGGGGTAATCACGCCACAGCCGGAAGATGATAATATAACAGGCAATACGGGTTATAAATTTATCGGCTGGAAAATCGAAAATACTGACACAGACGGACCGAAAGAAAAAATCGAGGCGGAACATATCAGATATGAGGCGCAATGGGATATTATAAAATATATTGTAATTTTCAACGGCAACGGTATTACTCTCGAAGATGAAGAGGGTGAAATTTATGAACCAAGGATTGCGCATTACGGCGAATCTCTCGACGGCGATAATCCTTTTGAAGATGACGGCTGCGGTGACAGAATTCCGGACAGCCCGGTAAGACCGGGATATATTTTCAGAGGCTGGAGTACCAAATCCGGCGAAACAACGGCATCAGACCAAGACTTTGATGAAATTACGGACGTTTCCGATATGGGAACGAAGTTGAGCAAAGACATCAACGGCGACTTTTCAGTGACAGTTTACGCTATATGGGAAGCTATAGAATATACTGTGAAATATCTTCCGGGAACACAAGGCGCATGGACAATTACTGACAAGGACGAAAATGAAGAATATTATTTGTATCAGTACACAGATTTAATTTACGACAATAAAACGCCAACGTTGACCGACAGCGAGATAACAGGAAATCCGGGTTACAGGTTTACCGGTTGGGAACCTGTGTTTGGCGGTGATTACAGCGAAGAGCATTTTTATCCGCCAGAATTCACGCCGGACCCGGAAGCGGACTTGAATGTCGCGAATGTCCGCCCCAAAGTATTGGGCAGCGTTAATTATATTGCGCAGTGGGAAATTATAGAATATACGGTGAAATTTGTCGATGGTTACAGCGACAGCGACAACGGCGACGACTTGATTAAAACAGAAACCGTTGAATACGGCAGCGGCGCGGCCGCTCCGGAGGACGACCCGGAAAGAGAAGGCTATACATTCAAAGGCTGGGACAAAACTTTTAATTATATAACCGGAGATTTAATCGTGACGGCATTGTGGGAAATAAATCAATATACGGTCGAATTTGTCGACGAAAACGGTACCGTTTATAAAACAGAAACTGTTGATCACGGCAGCGACGCTACTGCTCCGCACGACCCGGAAAGAGAAGGCTATACATTCAAAGGCTGGGACAAAACTTTTGATAATATCACCGAAGATTTAACAGTTACGGCGACATGGGAAATAAATCAATATATAGTGATATTTGTCGATGGTCACAGCGATGACGGCTATGACCTGATTAAATCCGAACATGTCAATCACGGCAACAACGCTCCAGCTCCCGAAGACCCGGAAAGAGAAGGCTATACGTTCAAAGGCTGGGACAAAACTTTTGACCATATCACCGGAGATTTAACAGTTACGGCGACATGGGAATTAAATAAATACACAGTAACTTATCAATCAAGTATACCCGGTATTTTTGACGACCAGACTTCAACTGAAGACCACGGCAGCAGTACTCCTCCATTCAATGGCGATCTTGATTATATGCTTGAGCGGTCCACTGCCCCCGGGTATATATTTACCGGATGGGACAAAACAATCGCCCCTATAGTAACCGAAGATGTAATATATACCGCGCTCTTTGAGAAAATAGAATATACCGTAGTCTATGACCCCGGCGCAAACGGCAAATGGGATGCGTCTGATTATACTTATGACGACTTGACTTATGACGACTTTAATAATCCTCCTGACAGACCGGCGGGTTCATATATGCCTGATACAGACGATATAGACAACAAAATAGATCCGCATTATCACTTCATAGGCTGGTCTGTCGTATTGGAAGACAAAGTGATAAGAGATATAATATATGTCGCGCTCTGGGAACGGGACGAAAATTTCGTAATATCATATAACCCGAACGGAGGAAATTTTGACCCGCAATATCACGGATTGCTCTACGACGGAATCCCCTATTATGAAGACGGCCCGACGCCGACGCCTCCCGACGCTGAAAATAATGCCCCGACAGGCAAAAAATTTGCCGGCTGGGAGCAAAAAACCGAAGACGGCGAGCCTGTTTTATGGCCTCCCGAAAAAGACCTGACAACGATACCGGTAACAGGCCACACGATTTATACAGCGCAATGGGAATGGATACCATATACTATCACTTATCTGCCCGGCGGTTACGGCGACTGGGACGATACAGATTATATTTATACAAAAACGCCTGCTGAAACGCTCCTGCATTACGGCGACCCGACTCCTCCTTTTGGATCTACGACAGACAGCAAAGACCACGGCTGGTTATTCGACGGCTGGGATATAGAATGGAGCGGCACAGTGACAGGCGACGCGACATACACCGCTCTGTGGAGAGAAAGATATAAGTTTACAGTGACATTTGTTGACGGCACAGGCAATACGGTTGATACGCAGGAAGTCGAGGAAGAAGGCAGCGCGACTGCTCCTGAGGACCCTGAAAGAGAAGGATACACATTCACAGGCTGGGATGTAGATTTTGATAATATCACCGGAGATTTAATAGTCACGGCGTTATGGGAAAAGAACAAATACAACGTTAAATTTGTTGACGGCTACAGCGACGACGGCGACGATGTGATTATTACTGATATAATCGAATACGGCGACGGCGCGACCGCCCCGCCTAATCCGACAAGACCGGGATATACATTCGACGGCTGGGACTCAGGGTTTGATAATATCACCGAAGATTTAACAGTCACGGCAAAATGGAGGCAAAATGCTGTTGCCCCTCCGCTGACGCCGGAGCCCGAAATCAAGCCGGAAACCAACACAGATCCTACTGAGCCATCGGGAGAAGAAACGACTGAGCCAACCGGTTCTGAATCAAATGAGCTTTCTGATCTTTCGGACGAAGACCCTAAAAATCCAGATGACCCGGTTGATCCGACACAACCCACGATAGAAACAGAAGCCGACGAGTCTTTGACAGGCGGTGAAATCCCGTCAAACGACTCCTCAACAGATCCGGAAACGCCGGAATCCACAGATAAAGATGCATCCGAATCTTCGGCATATTCTACTGAACCTGCAGGAGACCCGGCGGATATTTTCGACGACCCGGCAGAAACGCATTTTCCGGGTATTCCCGAAGAAATCGAGAAAAAGATACAAGTCCACGAAGATTTGCATGAATTAATGGACCACGCGATACCGTTTGCGGACGGCTGGTTTGCAGTGGATTTAGAAAACGGCTGGTGGGAAATTTTCGATGAGAATGGCGATATGATGGGAATATTCCATACGATTCTGCCTGAAGGAATCGAGGGATATGAATATGAATATTTGGAAGAATTATTCGCAAATGCTATACCGTTTGGTGAAGGTGATTGGTTTGGGGTGGATTTAGGCGATGGCTGGTGGCAAATTTTCGATGAATACGGCAAGCCATTGGGATTCGTTCTGTTAGCTGACGGCATAGATATAACCAATCTTGATATGGATTTTGTATTAATAAATCTAATACGTTCAAACAGCGATATGACAGAGTATGAATCGGCGGGAACAAGATTAAATGAGAACGCGGAAGATTTTCAGAGAGATAATCCGCGAACGGGCGATATTTTCTATATGATTTTCGGTATGTTTATACTGGCTGCAGGAATTGTGTTTGCGGTTAAGCAAACAAGCAACAAAAAAACGATTTAAGATTTAATAAAATAATTAAAAAATTCACTTAACTTAAATCAGTACGGCTCGCTTCGCCGGACCGTTATTTGAAAGTGAGCGCGAATTTTATAATAAAAAGCCCGGTATATATACTATATCGGACTTTTTGTTTATTATTCACTTTCACTTAAACGATTCGTGTTATTTTATCTTTCTGTCGAAAGACGGGTTATAAGCATAATAATTTTTGCTGTTGAGTTTATCTTTGACATGCTCTAACGTCTCGCCGAATCTTTGGAAATGCACTATTTCCCGCGCGCGCAGGAATTTTATAGGCTGTTTTACATCGTCGTCGTCGGTCAGCCTTAATATATTATCGTATGTTGTACGCGCTTTTTGCTCTGGCGCGATTGCGTAAAGACTACATGCCCTTAAATCCCACATAAAACCCTGGTTTTATGTTGTACAAGCCTTTTCTATGCTACGATTGTGTAAAAACTACATTTACATAGAAAAAGTCATAAAAGCACGGTATAATGGGCATTTTTAGAAATACCAATGAATATCAACAAATTCGTTCGTTTCGGGATTACGTCTGCCAACATAGATACAATCAATAAGTCTATCAACCGTTTCACGATCTAAATCCGTTATATTTGAATATTCGTCCGCAAGTTGTAATAAGTCTGTATTAGCCTGTGATTTTTTGTTGTGGGTATCAACTTCATCTTGAAGTTCCGCAACTAATTTTTCAAGTTTGTGTTTATCATTGTGAAAATCTCTCGAATATTCCAAAAACTGCTCTTCATTGATTAACTCTTTGACCTTGTCGAAATACAAATCCCTTATGCCTTTCTCAAAATTCGCTATCTGTTTATTATATTCCGCAATACTAATTTCAATTTTTTCGTAATATTCAGATTGTGGATTATTTACAGGTTCGGAAACCTTTTTATTAAATTTGTCTTTATCAAGATAATCATTTAATAATTCCTGGAGTTTATAAATCACAAATTCTTTTAACTCCTTAACCGGAACAAATGCCCCTATACAAGAATTTTTGTCAATACTTCGTGTCGAACATTCCAAATAATAATTTCCATGACATTTTTTTGAACGCAAGGTATACCCGCAAGTCTTACATTTTGTTTTTTTGGAAAATATCCCGATATTACCAACTATAAAAGGTTTGACTTTCAGTTTTACGAGTTCCTGGACTCTGTTCCATAAATCCATATCTATAATTGGCTCGTGAGTGTTTTCTACCTTTATCCATTTATCTTTTGGAACTGGTTTGTTCTGCTTCGTTTTAAAGGAAACACTTCCATATTTGCCTTGTACCATGTGTCCGATATATATTTCATTGACAAGCATATCAGATATGGCGAAATATTTCCACAGAGTTGCCTCTTTCCTTTTTGGTTGTGAATATCTAAGTCCATTTAATCGTTTATATTCTGTCGGATTTGGTAAACCTCTTGCGTTTAATAACCTTGCTATATTGGTTTTCCCATATCCCGAAGCAAATAAATTAAATACTTCCCTCACGATTTCGGCGGCTGGTTCGTCAATTATTAAATGCCCTTTTTGCTTTGGGTCTTTTTTATACCCATACAGAGCAAATGCCCCGATATGGTTTCCGTTTTTACGTTTATTTGTCAATACACTTTTAATATTTTCCGACATATCCTCAAGATACCACTCATTTATAAGTCCGTTAATCTGCCTCGCTTTTTTATTACCTTTATTATCTGTATCAGCATTATCAACTACACTTATAAACCGAATACCCCAGATTGGGAAAAGAGTATGTATATACTTCTCTACCAGTTCCATTTCACGGGTAAATCTCGATTGACTTTTGCACAAAACTATATCGAATTTTTTATTTTCGGCATCTGCCAATAATTGATTAAATGCGGGTCTGTTTCTATCAGACCCTGTATAATCGTCGTCGCTGTATATATTGTATATTTCCCAACTTCTATCCACAGCATACTGGACTAATAATGATTTTTGATTTTGTATGCTCTCGCTGTCATCTTTTTTATCCTGCTTGTCTTTATCTTCCTCTGATAAACGGCAATAGATTGCCACTTTCATTTTCGTTTTATCTCCTCTCTTATTGGATTTGATAAAAACAAGCATAGCCTTTTATTATTGTAACATAATACTCGACTATGCTTGTTACCAATTTTAAGATTTATATTTAATTTTTTTCATTTTTTTTAATGTAATCAATTCGATATACAAACGATTAAATTCCTCTATATTTATCTCTTTATTTTTGAATACATTTTTACACATAATTTTCTCTTTTTTATTCATAGTCAATTCCCCCATTTATTAATTCTTAATACATCATATTCAGAATAAAAGAATGAGTTAAAACGAAAAATTTTATTATTGTTCCAGTCGGGCAATCCTCTGTGGTGTCGGCGGGTGGCTGTTCATCAACCGTTCCGTAAAACTTAACTTCTGGGTCAATTCAATATCCAGTATGATCTGCAAGGCACTTTTCAAATCCTGACCGTAACCGATTTCATCAGCAAAATCATCAGCGGCGAATTCGCCCGCTCTTCTGCCGACTGCAAACAGGAAAGTGAAGAAAAAGACAGGGATTGCCGATAATGCGTTGAGAATAAAGCCCGTCATATTGACGGTTGCTCTCCCGTACTGTTCTTTTCGAGCCTTAATCATACCTTGTATGATATTGGTTATGAATTTAAAGCATGCCAGAAATAGAGACGCAATCCACATAGATGTCTGCAATATGACAAGGGTTTTTGTAAAATGACCCGAAATATGCCCGAATTCATGTGCCAATATGCCGTGCAGTTCTGCCTCACTCCATACATTAATTGCCCCTTTGGTTATCATAATCGTGTTTCTCCCCAGAGCATAAGCCTGTATCTCGATCGTATCGATGATATATATCCTTATCTTCTCTGATATATTGGGATTATGCCGATATACACTTTTATAAACGTCCTTAAATATCGGCAATATATAATCCTGTTCCTCTCTGGTTAAATATCGGGCATTGTAAATAACATTCCTTTGAAATTTCTCTCCTGCTTCTGAGAGGAAAAACGAAACTGCTACTCCCTGTATCAACAAAACAAATACTAATAGTCCATATAGTTTAGAAGAAGTCAAAGCCGCACATAAAAAGTAAAAATACGAAAATGTCAGCAGGAACATCATAAAATTGTTTTTTATTATCTCTGTTATTTTTGATTTTTCCAATTTTTCGGGTTTTTTATTTTCGAGTTCTTTATTTTCATAGGATTTAAAATCTCGAAAATTAGGATTGTCAATATAACGGAATTTCTGTAATATATCTTTAATTGCTTTCTGGGCTTTCGGGTCGGTTATTTCGTCATATCTGATTTTCAGATAACTGTACGAAACAGATATATCATGACGATCTTTTGATAAATCAAGAGTGTTTATATGTTCCCTGCATACACCACAGATACAGTTTTCGGGATTTCTTGCCAGATAGCCAAAATTCTTAATGTCAATATAACTTTTACATATACAACATTTCATATTTTTAATCCTCGTTTTATTTATTAATTATTTTGATTTTTGTTTATGTTTCCTCGCTGTCAGGGCTTTAAAAGCATTTGTGAATATTGACTTTGGTATGGAACTGACTGTCTTTGCTGACGAAGATTGCCTCGCCTGTGCCGAAATGTTTGATCTGGTCGGGGTGATAGATAAACTGCCGGGTCAACTTGGCAGACCCTAACCCTGTACTTCCGCCCTCGTTCATCTGATATGTTACTTCCATTTTGGGCTGTGTTCCCACAATTTCGGCACACTTTTCAGCATTGTCCGGTTCGTTCTGTCGCATTAATATATAATTATTTGAGTTTTCTATTACCTGTTTGCGAAAGGGCTCTCCGGCTTTTGCGTCCAGATCGCTCAAACTTTGGGTAGCAAGCACACACGTTATGTTGGCCGCCCGACTTTTGTTGATAAGGTCAAGAAACGGTTCGGAAGCATACACATTAATTTCATCGAAGATAAAAAACACTCTTTTGAATTTATTCTCAAATAATTTTCCGACCGCCTTTTTACTGTCTATTACGATAAGCCGTCCCAGCAAGGGTGACATCTCCGGCAGTTTTAAAGCATTTAAAATAAATATTATGACTGCTTTTTCTTTTAGTGCCGTGTAAATATCTATTCCGCTTTCATCAAAAATTGTACCTAAACCACTTCTTTGAATTAAGGCAAATCTCGCCGCCGCACCCTCCGCACTTGTTCCGCTATTTTTGACTAAATCGACATTTATGTTATGCTCTTCCTTGCTGATAAGCCTCTCTCTTTGTAACTCCTGACTTAGTTTTAAAAATTTCTCCGGCGGTAAATAATCCGTTATGCTTTTTAAGGAAATTACAATATCGCTTAACGACAATAATTTAATCACCTGCTGAATATAAATCTCCGTATTGTATTTATAATGCTCTTCCGACCAGTCGGTCATATTCATAAGCATGTCACGTATTACATCTTCTTCGGTGTCCTTAAAGGGATTATATTTATCTGAGTGTTCCGGATCGTTGAAATTTATTACATATATTTTCCGGTTCGGACATAGTTTTTTAGTTATGGCTAAAAGGGAGTCGGTATCAGTTGACCCCTTGCCGTCCACTATGAGCATGGGATAACCATAAATTTGACCGCTTTTTATGAAATTACATAAAGCGACGGATTTACCCGATCCGGTCGTACCCAGTACAAACACATGCTTGGCATTGTTGTTTATAAATATCTGTCTGTTTCGTCCGGCTGTGCCGATTAATGTTTTCTCCTCTGTGATTTTTTCCTGTTTTCGGGGACTTTCTATTGCCTTTTCGACATCGGACTTAAAGTCAAATATTGTCTGACTGTCCCCGAAGATAAATTTATATATTGATATGAAGAAAATCACAATGATTATTATGATAAAAACTAAAAATAATTCATTCATTCGAGACTTCCTTTCTGCGGTTAATATCCTCAATATTCAATATTTGAATATTAGGATATTCAGTTTTTAACCCCTGTAAAGTCTTGAAGAGTTTAGGGCTTGAAAACTCGATATACCATAGCTGACTGTCATAATTCATAAAATTATCCCTGACGTTTTTTCTCAGTCGTTCCAATGCTTTCAAGCTCAATTCAATTTCTACTGCTATTTTCTTTTTTTCTGTTCTTTCTGTTTTTTCAACCCTTTCAACCAGAGAAACCGAAAAATCGGGCTTGTGGGTACGGGTCGAAAAGCCGTCACTTTGATGTAATTCTTTCTCTGTTGTTATATCTTCAAGTTTTATCTTTTTTTGTTTCATCAGGAAAATCAAAACATCAATAACTAAAATGTCATGGCGCAGTAAATCCAGTCTGATCCGTTCTTCTCTTTTGTTCAGATTTAACAACATTCGGCTTTTATGCGTAAGGGTATAGAGATAGGGAAAACCATATAATATTTTTCTTCTTTTAATGAATTTATTGTCAACGAGTATTTTTAGGCGACGGTTACAGGCTGTCACTCCCTCGAACCCTGAAAGTTCCTTGATATGCTTTCCGGTCATTAGCCGAAAACGTCCGATATTTCTTAATATTAAAAAATCTCTTTCCATTAGGCGCATTTTAAATCAACCTCGCAATCTGTTTTTATGTTTTTGGTTCGGAAAATAACAATCATTGAGGGAAAGGGCGCAGAATTTATACTGTCGGAAAATTTCAATCGCCCTTTGATAAATCTGATTTCCCCCTTTATACAATACTGATGAAAATATCGGGTGTCGGTACGGGCAGGTAGCAGACAAACGACTGTAGCCCCTTTCAATGAGCTTTCATAGGCTTTTTTTATCCATTTGCTTATTTCTTTCCCGTAGGGCGGATTCATAAAACAAACTCCGTGCCATTCCTGAGAAAGACCGTCAATTTCCGGTGTAAAGAAATTCGCACATTTCGCATTGTCTTTGGTCGCACACACATCTAAATTAAAATGAAATTCCTCGTTCAGTTCATTAAAAAGCCATTGGGGTGTACACCACATATCGGTTTTTGATGAGATCATACATTTCAGCATTATAAAATCACCCTTTCACTAATTAAAAAAGTTAAAATTTGTTAAAATTCCTGTAAGAATTTTGTTGTTAAATATTTATATGGTCAGTAAGTTAGCTAACACTTGTGATTATTATATATGATGATGATGAGCATAGCTATTAGTTAGAAGAGCATATTTTTTCATGAAAATCTTTTTAGGTTTATAAGGAACAAAATATATGAAAAATGACGGAATATCGCAGATAAATAAATTTCATGATATAGAAGAAGATACTCTTACAGAAAGGGACATGATAAAATTATCTCCTATCATGCACGCGAATTTTGATTTTATTGTCGGTAACAACAGAAAAGATTTTATAAGTAAATTTAATATACCAACATCAACGATAACAAGAATAAAAGCCGGAGTAATATCTTACGGACATTTGAAACATATCTGTAAAACGTTAGACATTGAAATTGATGATTTTTGTTATACTTATCTTTATCCCGAACATCAAAAGTTTGACATTCTTGGTGAACATTATTTTGGTTATTTTTTTAGTATGGAAACTGGAACTATTATAGATAAAATAGACATATCAATTAAAAAAGATTCAAATATCGAAATTAAAATGCGAAAAGAAACATTCAAAGGTAAAGTATATCTTAACCATAATTATATTTATTTTGATTTTAAATCATTAAATGAGGATTATAATTATCGTAGTTATATTACACTGTTAAAACCGAATATCGGCAAAAAGTATAAGTATTCTGGCGGTGTAGGGTTTATTTGTTTACCAACAGGTCAAGAGACAAGTTCCTCTACAAAAAAAATTGTATTAAGCTACATTGAGTATGATATAGACAATAAGAGTAATATTATGGAAAACGATCATAAATTTCTTGTCGATATACTTAGGATACGTGACAAAAATAATGAAATTACACTTTCAAGATATGATGATATTAAAGTATGTAATTGGAATGAAAACAGAGATAAAATCCCATATAATAATGCCACTAAATCTAATTCAACAGATTCTGCTTATTCCACCGAATTTAATAAAACCAGACTTTATCAGTACGCACCGTATATCGAAAAAACACAATCTCAAATTATTGAAAGAAGTTTTTTCAAAACGAAAGAAGATTATGAAAAATACAAAAATTTATCCGGTATATGTTCTTTTCCCGTTGATATACAAATTGATGATATTCCTAAAAATGCTAATGTAAAAATAAAAACACCCGCTTCAATAGTTATAGATTTTGATAGATTTGGCAGAACTTCATTAACAAGTAATGAAATGACTGTAAGAATAAATAACCCGTGGTATTCAAAGGACGGCTATTGGACTAATACTGCTTACATAAAAATATATAATATTGATTACGTCGAAATAATACCTGCAAATGAAGATATGTTTTGTATTCCAATCCAATTTGAAATTGAATACAAATGTTTAACCGATGATGTTGATATGTCACAGGCCTACTGGACGGTAAATACAGGTGCTCCTGCTGGTTATAAATTTATTACATACATAGACGTAACCCCAACAAATATTTAAGGACTAAAAAACTGATATTTCAAGTTATTAAAATATCAGTTTTAATTATTTTGCTATTTTATCGTAACAATTTTCGTTCTTGTAATTCGTCACTTATGACATTTTCAAGAAATGAATAAGGTATTGTGAACACATAGCATTTTTCATCATATTCAGCATTTTCAATTTCAGCAGATATATAAGTAATTCCAAATAAGTCGCAAGTCATAGAAAATAATTTATTTTCTACTACTGTTTCACTAAGATTTTTTCCGTATCTGAATTCACCCTCATGTTTGGCTATCTCATGTGTTTCCTCGCCCATAATCTTAAAGAAATAACATACTTCATTTATTAAAGCATTAAAATATATTGCTGATTTTTCCATTGCTTTAAATGAGTCTGATTCAATTTGTTGTTCCAACATCTCCTTAAAATCTAATTTACTATTCATATAAAATTTCCCCCTTTTCTTAAAGACTGTATTTTAGCACAATCCCCATAAAATGTCAAATTCTACAATCTGTTTACTGTCAAAATCTTCTTGATTTTCTTCGTCAGCCTTTTCGGCTTCTTTGCCTTTTTCTACTTCTTATCCCAAAAATGCTGGATTAAACAGAGCATTTTTGCCAGTGGGGGTCAGGGGGAGAAGTTGTTACAATCAAGCCGATATTTCCGAAAATCTTTCAGTATGGCGCAGATTGAACAACCGCCAAAAACCATACTGCAAGCAAGCAACCTCGCAGTATGAACGTAGTTCCGTTTTTAGGGTGTTCTTCCCCTGTACCTACTAACCAACTACTATCTCTACTACTATAACTACTTACTAACTCCCTCTTCTTTCAACTAACTAAAAAAAATAAAAAATGCTGATATTTATACAGCAATTAAACATATATATACTGAGTGTATTTATATACACGTTGAAAGAGAGAGGTCTCGGGTGCTTTTGGGTAGCCGAGACCTCTCTCTTTCGCAGTATTATATGTTTATACCGCCAGTTTTACGGCGGTTTGCTGTAATATCAGTGTTTATTTTTTATTTTGGACGGGTGTTGTTATCACTGCAACAGGTTTGTCATGGGTTGGGCGAACGTGGTGTAATTGATTTACCGAATGGATTTGTTATTGGTTGAGTGAATGGAGAATTTAATGGGTTTGTTGTGTTTTGTGTTTGCGGGACTTTATTTGTGTTATAAACTTTAATTTTTTCGAATGAAATACCAGTAACAAAAAGAGATATTATCAAAAAAATTATAATTGCTATTCCAATCAATATAATATATTTACGACGGTTTTTCCAATTATTTGATTTGCCAATCGAATAAGCTAATAAAAATATAAATATAATTATCGAAAGAGGAATTAAAATTATAAACCCATTTGCAAATGAAATATTTTTTATAATTAAAACATAATTATTTAATGTAATTTTGTTAAATAACCAAGCCAATATAACAAATAATTCAATCAATAATAAAAATATATTTGAAAAAAACACATAAGGATATTTATGTATTAATTTGTTTGAATAACCACATTGAAAGTTTAATACTTCGTTAGATTTGGTGGAATTAATAAGTAAATCTTTTTTATATTTTTCAAACTCTTCATTAGTTGGATTATTTGCTTTTTTATAGGTATTAAAAGCTTCATCAGTCAAATTGTCTATTTTATATTCTATCAATTTTTCTTTAGTAAAATAATCTTCTACTTTCATATAGCCGTCATTTATTGACTTTATTACATCACTATATACACAATTAGCACATGAAAATCGTTCACTTTCAACGGCACTTAATAATTTTGTTGCATTTTTAAGGTCATTTAAAAAGTTATCTTCTGCATCATTAATATCATTACACTTTTCTTTCTCTTTAAATTTTGAACATCGCATATCAACAGATTTCCCTGCCATTCGAGAAATTAAAAACATTGCAAAGAATACTGTATTTAAAATAATAGTTCCTGTTAAAACAGTAACGAATGTAAGCCTGTAGATTGACATTTTTTCAAAACTTTTAAAAGCGTCTAATAATGATATACTGCCCAAAAATATGATTATCAAACCGGTAAATATTCCTACTATTACAAGAGCTTGCGCTACGGCATCTTCAACTTTTTTTTCAATCTTCGAAAATGTTTTTAATAAATTAATTGATTCTTTTTTATAATTAACAATTTGTTTCTCGAATTTTTTTGCCGTTTTTTCATAAGTATTTATATTTTGCCTCAATTCTTCTACATTTTGTTTTAAAAGTTTTGAGTTTTCATTTATATCATTCATTGTTTTAGCTTCAATTTCAATTATATGTTGGTGAATTAGGTCAATTTTATGTTGTTCTATATAATGCATTAATTGTCGAAAAACACTAAGTTTTTTATCAAAAAAAGACTTGAAAGGTTCTTGTAGTGGAAAAGTCCTGCAATAAGATATGATATTGCTTATATTATATCTTAAACATATTTGCAGTGTCGGATTATTAAAAATCTCATCTATATAATTTTTACTTGCTAAATAAAGATTTTCGTTATCCCATGTTTCTATTTCATCATTGAATTCAATAAATATATTAACTAATTTATTTGTTTTTTCAATTAGTAATTCTTCCATTTCTGTTGAAGTTAATAATCTATAAATTACACCGTTTTCTGTTATTTCTGCAAAAAAATCTTTTATTCGGGAAAAGGGTTCGGTATTAATAATTTTTTCGGTTTGCTTTGTTGCTGATCGTTTATTATCCATTCTTTATTTTCCTCGTTGTTAAAAATTTCCTCAAAATTTTGTTTGAAATATAATTTTATATTTTCTTTTTTTATAATTTGATCTATATTTGTTGCTTCATATTTATCAAATATAACTGGTTCATGCGAATTTATAATTTTATTTAATTTGTATGCGTTTAATGTACCATAAATATCAAAAACAAAATTAATTGCTTCTTTCTGATATTCATCAACATCAATATTTTCAAAATAATAATCTTTTTCTAATGTTTTTATGCCATAAATAAAGTTACTTTCTAATTCTAATATTAAAATTCGGTCTTTTAGATATAAAATATCTTCAGAAAAAACTTCCTTATCATAAACAGCAAGTGAATATCCTTGAATAAAGTATAATAATAATTGAACATTTAAAATATTTTGAAAACAATTTATTTTTTTGAAATCAAATGAATAATCTTGATATGGCTCATTAATTTTATTTTGTAATGTATGATAAACTTTTTCTAAATTTGTTATAATTATCTCTCCCTAATTTATTTAAGTATTACTCTAATTTTATATTATTGCTCAAATTAATCAAGAAAAATCTGTCATATAATGTAAAAAGAAAATATTAAATAAAATATTAAAATTGATAATTATTTATTATACGTAAAAAATAATTATAGTCAATATAAAAAGTTTATTTTCTAAGAAAATCATATCACCTAAGTTTTTCTAAATTTTGCCTAATTTATCAATAATTTGTTAAATGTTTCAATACTAATAATTATCTACAATTTTTCAATGTATTACATAAATTATAAAAGTGGATTTTTGAATAAAAATAAACAAAGACAGTATCAAGATTGTATTCCGATTTCGATACTGCCTTATAACATTTATTTCCGTCTATTATTTTTTATAAACTATGCAAAAGCCTTTGGTTCTTTTCCGCCTTTTGACTGTTCATATTCAAAATTAAGCATTGATTCAACGGCGGATTTGCCCCGTTCATCAAGCAACCGATAAAGCTCAATTATGTGGCTTTCTTTTTTATTTACCAACATCGGATTTGTTTCATATTTTCCGAGTAAATAATCTATACTGACAGCGAAATAATCGGATAGTAAACATAATGTATCATAATTCATCTGCCGTTTGCCTGATTCATATTGCGAATAAGCCGACCGGGTAATTTTTAAATATTCGGCAATTTCACTCTGGGTAACATTTTTATTTTCTCGTAATTCGCGTAATTTTAATTTGTACATTGTTGTAACACCCCTGATGATAAGGATATATTATGCAAAAAATTTAATCAACACACTTCACAATAAGTTGCTAAACATAATAAAATTTAAAATATATACTAAATTATGTCACAAATTGTTACTATAATGGAAAATAAATAAAGTTTTATAATAAAAATTTAGGGAGAAAAAACAACATGAAAAAAAACAAAAAAGTAATAAGTTGTTTACTTATATTCGCAATCGTATTATTTCCGGCAATTCTCAATGTTTCCGCCAGTGGCGGAGATTCTCTTAGCGGGACTATTGAAATACCTACCATTGGTACAAATGCCGATAATGTTGTACAGATAACAAATGTTTATAAAGAAGAACCAGAAAGCAGAAATTCTTTCCAAACTTATTATGTAACAGCACCCGCGAAAATTATAATAAATAAAGACCTTGTTAGAGGTGTTTTAGAAGATGAAAGTTATATGGTGTCTAATATTGATTATAGTAGCAGTTGTTACAGTCTGATGTCTGACCCTGGTTCGGTTATTATGAAATATTCTAAAAACGGGGATTATCTTGGAGTTATCCAACCAACAAACGGAGAAGTTGTAAAAGGGGAAACGGTCAGTATAGAAACAATCAGGAGTAATAAAAATTTTATTTGGGAAATTGCTGTTACGGGAACAGGGACAGGATATTTGGAAATTATCAAAGCAGGGTCAATTTATATTTTAGATGAGGATTGTATATATAAAATACGGCAAAATATACAGGGTGAACCTGTAAACATTGATATTGTTGTGACATTACCAGTCCAAAAGCCTCTAACCGCAATCCCTACACCCTCAAAAGTTTATTTAAATGGCGAACATATTGATTTTGACGCTTATAATATAAACGGCAATAATTATTTTAAATTACGAGATTTAGCCTTTGTTTTAAGTGGTACAGAAAAACAATTTGAAATCGATTGGGACGGTGTGAATAATGCCATATCTCTTACAAGTGGTAAACCATATACACCAGTAGGTGGCGAAATGACATTGAAAGAGATTAAAGAAAATAAAATACCAAAGCCGACTACTTCAAAAATTTATCTTGACGGCGAAGAAGTTAATTTTACAGTTTATAATATCGACGGCAACAATTATTTTAAACTTCGTGATGTAATGCAGACTTTTGATGTTTATGTCGGTTATGATGATAAAACGAAAACAATTACTCTTGATACTTCAAATACATATACAGAGGAAGAAAAGAATTTTGATGAAATAAAAAGTTTTACAACTACGTCAAATGTAGATTGGATTTATTATCGTGGTATTTGTCCTAATGAAGGATTATATAAAATGCGGACAGACGGAACAGAAAAAACTAAATTAGATGACGAAAAAGGACTGGATATAATAAATGTTGTCGGCGATTGGATATACTATACAAGCGAATATTGTAAACTCAATAAAATAAAGACAAATGGAAAAGAAAAAACATTATTAAGTAGTGATGTTTGGAGTTCTATAAATATTGTCGGTGATTGGATATATTATATTGGTCGCGATGATAATTACAATAATAATATTTATAAAATGCGAACAAATGGCACTGGAAAGGTTAAATTAGATATTGGTGGACATTATGTTGAAGCTATTTTTGTTGGTCAAATATATTCAACTTATACAGCCGATAGTTTAAAAGTTGTTGATAATTGGATATATTACAGTAATTCATACGGAATTCATAAAATAAAAACAGACGGTACTGGAAATACAAAATTAATAACTGGTGAATATCTTGATTATCGCAATATTAATGTAGTGAACAATTGGATTTATTATCTTGACTATTCCTCAATCCCCAATCCGAGTGGCGGTAGTTCATTTCCTGATAAGATTATGCTTTATAAAATCAAAACAAATGGAAAAGAAAAAACTAAACTAAGTGATGACTCTATGTTTAGTGTAAACATCGTAGGTGATTGGATATATTATATAAACGAAAGCAACTTTAATCTTTGCAAAATGCGAACCGACGGAACCGAAAAAACTGTATTCATAAATGAAGTTGTTGATTATTTTAATATAATCGGTGATTATATTTTATACCATAGTTCAATTGATACCTCGCCGGGTACTCCTAACTCTATTGATAACTCATATAAGTATAAAAATTATTATTATAAAATTCGCATTGACGGAACTGATAAACAGTTAATCGAAACATGGTCGAGTTCGGGACCGGTTTGGTCTTAACTCTAAAAGCAATAAAACATATTACTGCATTAATTTGTTATATACAGTGTTAGCTTGCAGGAAGAACGTTGAAAAAAGCAATATTTGAAAGGTTTATTGCGATAACTAAAAGCCTTATCATAATAAAAACAGATAGGGTATTTCTATCTGTTCTATTTATTAATCATCAGCGATATTTTTAAATCCGTATCTTTGTTCTTTATTTTCTTCTCTATATATTTACAGAGTGTTCTATCATCATAAACACCACTGTAATATTTTTTAAAAAGTTTTATTATTTCTTTCTGTGTATTTTCATTTAATTTATTGAAATTAATATAATACATTGTCAACCCCCTTTTCGGCATATTCCAAATCTAATCTTACGTGTTCCAGTTCTAAAAGTAAGATTTTTATCCTATTAATATTCTGATTTTTCAGATTCCTCGTTTTTAATAAAATTGTGTTGATCAGACTTTCCACAAATTCAATGTCATTTAATTGATAATCAATTTTATTTTTGGTTTCATCTATCTTGACAAATTTATTAAATAAATTATATTCAAGACAAAAATCAGTTATTTCGTCTATTAACTCTTGTTTAGTCATTTTATTTATATCCCCCTATTAAATTCTTTCTAACTGTTTTTTACTATCATATTTAAGAAATCCGCAAATTTATATATGGCACTTCGCTTTAATCTCTTAAATTCAAGACTGTCACTACTGTTAAATCCTAATAAATCTACCAGTTCATTTTCATATCGGTGATTTATGAAACATTCCGCTATATAATACTGTTCCTTTTCGGATAATATCGTTTTAGCCCAATAATAGCTTGAAATTAATTGTTTCAATTCTTCTTCCTTAATTTCTTTCGCCGATAAATTGAAACTGTCTTTTCCAATCGGTA
The DNA here is from genome assembly GCA_009783265.1 of Oscillospiraceae bacterium. Taxonomy (GTDB): domain Bacteria; phylum Bacillota; class Clostridia; order Oscillospirales; family WRJC01; genus WRJC01. Next base: position 632,268 of record WRHM01000001.1, on the reverse strand, counting down.
TATACGGCTGTTTACTGTATTCATTTTCAAAATCATAATTGGCTGTTAATCCTTTTTGGGTCATCAGCTTTGCTAATTCCAATTCCACTTTTTCTATATTGATAAAATAATTGTTTATATTCTTTTTTGTTTCCTGTAAATCAAAATCTAAATTCTGATTTGATAAACTCATATTTCTAAACATTGTTTTTCCCCTTTTCTATAAATAAAGATAGCAATATTTATTTACTGCTATCTTTCATATTTTTATTTACTTCTTAAAAAATAATCTATCACATAATCTTTCCCCCTAACACCACTATATCAAATGTTCGTGTCGAAATTTGACCTTATTTGTCGAATAATCACGAAATTCCCCGATAATACGTTTTTATCGCCTCTTTCCATAAAAAAACCGTAAACATGAATGTGTTTCGGGTTCTTTCGGGAGTTCTCTCCCATGATACACATTTTAACACTTGATCCGGGAAAGTAAAGGATAAATTACTGTCGAATTGCGGTTGTTTTGCTGTCACTTTGCTGTTGCTTTGGGGTTCTTTTGGGGTTATAATAATAAATGTGATTGTTATATCAATTTCTCAAATATAAATTAAGCCATAAAAAAAGGGGAACGGATAACTTTATATTATCCGTTCCCATACATTATTATCATATTTTATGAATTAGTCTCGGCTATGCTTGTTTTATCTTAAATCCGTCTTTATACATTTGTTCGTCTTTGTGCAATCGCACCCTCTGCGGCAAGATCTTCTACAAGATCAGTAATCGGGTCGCCTTTTGACTGGAAAGCCGCCGCAGAGAACGGAACTCCAGATGCCGCAATAGGATATATTCCGGTTGTATGATCTACATAATAATCCTCAAACCCCTGTTGCTTTATTTCGTCAACCGTTAAATCTTTTGTCAACTGATATACTATTGCGCATATCATTTCAAGATGTCCTAATTCTTCTGTACCTATATCTGTATTATTATTGCGTATTTAATTATAAAATATTAAATAAAAATGCACCTGAAAATATTAAACTCTTTTTCGTCTAATATTTGGGGTGCATTTCAGGTTTGTCTTTAATTTTTTAAGCTTTTGCGATGATTATATCTATTTATGCTTTGTTTCTTACACGTTTTGTGATAACTGCTGCGCCTGCGAGTGCTGCTACGAGAACAACCAGCATTATCGCGCTGTCGCCTGTGTTCGGAGCCGGAGCCGGTGCGGGAACGTCAGCGGGGGTATCATCGACAACCGGAGCGGGTTCATCAACAACCGGGGCGATATATTCCAAATCAGTGAAGAAAGCGCGTCCGAATGCGCCTGTGTACTGCCAGCAAGATTCTAACAATTCGTCGCCGTCCTGTGAATGTACAGTACCGGTTCTTCTTGCGTCCTCAGTGGGAGAGCCGTCCATTGCGTCGTTTATCTGAATTGAGAAACCGATTGCGTAACCGGATTTAACCGATGCTTTTTTAGCTGTCGGATACGGGAATCTGAATTCGATTACATATCCTTTTTTATCATCGTCTACTTTGATATAATAATTTCCCGGATTTTTTCTCAGGTCATTGATCACTTCGCCGTCATATCCGCGCTCTTCAACCATTTCATATACGCCGCCGAATTCCAATTCTGCCTGATCTTCTACCGGTATCGGGATTGCCCTGAACTGCATTACTCCGATTTCGCCGTACGGGTCAGTTTCTTCTACTGCGCCAAGGCCGTCTTCAAGCTCATAGTTAAAAAAGAACTCGATGCCGTCGCCGTTCCAGCTCTGGGAGTTTGCGCTGAGCGTCGGGTCTGAAACGTGTCCCCAGATATAAAGCGCATCGCTGTCATAAACCATATATGCCTCAAACGTCGCGTGATTTTCGCCTTCAAGGGCTCCGTTCGGATATGGAGTAGTAATTTTGTCTGCCGCTGTGTAACAGTCGTCCATGATTCCGTCGATAACTGCGGTGCCTTTTGCTATTTTAACCTGATTTTTCGGGTCGTCCCCTACAACGGCTCCCGATACTAAATTCGCGCAAATAGCCATAAGAAACATAATACAAAGAATAATTGCTAATGCTTTTTTCATAACTTCCTCCTAAAATATAAATATATTGTACATGGTACACACATATATTATAACATTTATTTTCAAAAATGCAATAGTTTTTTTTATTTTTTTTGTGATTTCAGGTAAAATAATATAAAAAAAATTAATTTATCTTGACAAAATTTTAGTTTTAATGTAATATTAAAACAGCACCAATAAATATAACAAACCAAAAATTTTATGAGGTGATAATTGTGAAAAATTCATTTAAAATTATTTTGATTATTTTAATTATTTCTATGGTTTTTACCATGTTTTCATGCAGTACTCCGGATTCCGGAAAAAACGAAGTCACGCCGGACAACCCCGCCGGCAACGATACTCCTGCCGACGGTGAACCGGCGAAAAGCGAACCGGCGACAGAGGCTGAAATTCCGTTCCCATACGAAGATGAATCAATAGATCTGGGCGGAGCTACATTTAAAATCCTGATTGACAAGCAATGGTCAGGAAACAGCCTTGACATCGAAGACTACGACATTGAAGAAATGAACGGCGAGGTTCTGAACGACGCTATCTATAAAAGAAATCTATTGATAGAAGAATTGTATAACTTAAAATTCGAAGGGGTTCACGCTAACGACACCGTAGAATCCGCCATGACCAAAACTGTAAAAGCCGCTATGGACGAATATGCCGCTGTTGCCCCGAGGCTTATGAACGCGGCTAAATTCGCCGCCAAAGGCTACGGGATAAATGTCTTTGACACAGCCCTGACCCTTGACGCGCCGTGGTGGGACCAGAATATCATAAACGACACGTCTATCGGCGGAGCAGCTTATTTCTTCTCGGGCGATATATTTATCAAGCACTACGACGGGATAGGCCTGCTTATGTTCAACAAGAGGCTGCTTGGGGATTTGGGGCTTGAAAGCCCGTATAAATTAGTCGAGGAAAACAAATGGACTATCGACAAATTCAGCGAAATGGTCAAAGGCGTGTATCTTGACCTTGACAACGACAGCAAACATAACAGATATGACCGTTACGGATTTGTAATGCAAAACGACTTTATCCCTAATGTGATAAATGCGTGCGGTGAAAAATTAGTCACAAAAGATGAGGACGATTTGCCGGTATTTACCGGAAACAGCGAGAAAATATCAAATCTGATAGATAAATTTCTCGATTTTTATACAACTGATACATACGATATGCACCGGGACGCCTATGACAGGGAAAACGGCGGCGGACAACTGGTCCAGTTCTGGGTATTCCCTGAGGGCAGAGGGCTGTTTTACTGGAGTATGCCGCGTTATATAGACCTCGGATTAAGAGACATGGAAGACGATTTCGGAATAGTCCCGATTCCCAAATGGGATTCAAACCAGTCGAGATACTACGCTACGGTAAATTTTTGGCATTCATATACTTATATGCTTCCCGTGACTGTTGGCGACGTTGAGCAAAACTCTATTATACTTGACGCTATGGCATATCACGGCAGAAAAATAATAAGGCCGGCGTATTACGACGTGTGTCTGCAGAGAAAATACACGCGGGACGAAGACTCATCTGCAATGCTCGATATAATTTTCAGTTCCACTGTTTACGATATAGGCAGAGTATATGCTATAGGCGGGTATCTCGATTCGCTGTTCGAAAGTATAAAGAAAGACAATAATACTATTATGTCGAGCTACGATAAGCTTCAGGGCGTAATAGACAGGGAAATGACAAAACTGATAAACAATTTTGAAAACGCCAAAGGTTAATTTTTAAATATGAAATCCTAATAATAGAGAGGCTGTTATGCCTCTCTTTATTGTTTTTGCAATTATATAGTTTTAGTATAAATAGTATAAAAAAGCTGAAAATGTCAGTGAAAAATTTACAATTTCTTTTCGCAGGCGATAAGTTTATTTTTGATTTTTTATGTTATAATGCTATTATTGTAATTTGTATAATAGTTATTTTTTATATATAAGCAAGGAGGAAATAACGAAATGAATAAAAACAATAAAATTATAGAAAAAACGATAATATTTCTTTTGATTTTATCATTTATATTTATTTTATTTTCATGCGACAGCAATGCGCAGGAAAAGCAAAACACTGATTCCGGCAATAATAATGAAAACAATGCAGAAACTATTGAAAATATTGAAGAAGAAGCGATAATAATATCAGACGGACTGCCGGATATTGATATGCAGGGATATGAATTTAGTATCTTTAATTTTGACGATACCTGGTTTACATGGAGAAACAACAGCATTTTATCGGAAGAACAAGACGGGGATATTGTAAATGACGCGCTGTATATACGTCAGAGCCAAATTGAAGAACGTTTTAATTGTCGTCTCAAAACAAATGAAGTTGCCGATACGACAGAGAATATCAAAAAGAACGTGTCGTCAGGCGATAATACTTATCAGCTTTATATTATTTACGACCAGAATTTTGGGGTTTTGGTGCCTTATGTGATAGACGCCAAAATGATACCGCATCTGCGGCTTGATGAAAAACACTGGAATCCAAATGCGACCGGCATGTATAATTTTTCAGACAAGCAGCTTGCGCTCGCGGGAAACATATCGCTGTCAGTCATCAGCGGCGCGGGGTGTATGGTATTTAACAAAGATATATATAAAAATTTTGCCGGCGAGGACTTGTATTCTCTTGTGCGCGATAATAAGTGGACTCTGGACAAATTTTTTGAGATAGCCACTGCGGTCGGAAAAGATCTGAACGGCGACGGAATATGGAACGCAGACGATTTATACGGTTTAAGCAGTTCGTTTAAGGGTTATATAAGCTGTATTTTCAACGGAGCTGGCATAGGCTTCACCGCGCCCGGCGAAGACGGCGTTCAGGCTTTTAATCTTCATCAGAACGAAGTGGCGATAAATCTTATGGCAAGATGTATGGACGCTCTGAATATGCCGGGATTTTACTACAGCGAAGCGGTACAGGTTTATGACACTCTCCCGCGTTTATTCGAACCCGGGCAGGCGTTGTTTGCGACGTCTTCGGCGTACGGAGTTGAAACATTGCGGGCTATGGAAGACGATATTGGCATTTTGCCCCTTCCAAAATATTCCGAAAGTCAGGAACAGTATTACGCAACCGCTTACGGCAATTCGCTGTCGGTGCTGCCTAAAACGCTTGATTTAGAAACAGAAGGCGAGAATGCCGGAATAATTTTAGAAGCGATGAGTTTTTCCGGTTATTATGATATGATTCCGCAGTACAAAGAAGTAGTATTGAAAACAAAAACGGCGCGCGACGATGAATCGGCTGATATGCTGGATATTATTTTTGACAGCGTTATATTTAATTTTGACATGAATATTTTATTTGACGCTGTTTTGCAAACCACTATATTACCGGCGTTGTGGAAAGATAAAACCTCAGGAAATATCGTATCTCTTGGTGAAAAAAATGCCAACGCCATAAATAAATATATCAGCACTTTTTACAAAGCCGTCGATGCGGTAGATTAAAAATTAAAATTGTTTTTTGATATTTTAAAATATTATTTGAAACTTAACTTCTTTAAAAATAATAAATAAGCCTTGTCACACCAACCCATGAAAATCTATATAATATAGTATCAAACCATGGGGGCGGTTGTAATCGGGAATATATCAAATAATAATAATACTGCTGAAATAAAATTCAAATTAACTGATGAACAGGAAAAGAAGTTTAGTTCTAATCTAAAAATCGGGATTCTGAAACAACTGCACAAAAAACAATTATTGACAGATGCGCAACTAAATTTACTTATTACTAAGCAAAATCAATAAAAACACTTGCGTATTACCAGTGTCTATGCTATAATTTATAGATACTGGTAATATATTTTTTATTTTTATTTTTTCAATACTGAAAGGATCAAAAAATATGGGGGATAAATTAAAAGTAACGGCGTACTGCCGGGTATCGACAGAGAAAGACGATCAGATAAATTCCCTGCAAAGTCAAAAAAATTATTTTAATAATTATATAAATGATCATGATGACTGGGAACTTGTAAATATATATGCAGACGAGGGTATCTCAGGGACATCGACAAAAAACCGCGCGCAGTTTAATCAAATGACAGCCGACGCGAAAAATAATAAAATAGATTTGATTTTAACCAAAGAAGTCTCAAGATTTGCGAGAAATACTGTTGACACTTTGCATTGGACGAGAGAATTAAAATCTATCGGGATAGGCGTATTATTCATAAACGATAATATAAATACGCTTGATTCAGAAGGCGAATTTAGATTAACTATCATGGCAAGCGCGGCGCAGGAAGAAAGCCGTAAAACATCAGAGCGCGTCAAATGGGGACAAAAAAGACGTATGGAGCAGGGAGTTGTTTTTGGCCGCGATATGCTTGGATATTATGTTAGAGCCGGCAATCTTATAATAAATCCCGACGAAGCGGATATAGTAAAATTAATCTATCATAAATATTTGGACGAAGAAAAAGGGACGCATATAATTGCAAAGGAATTATATGAATCCGGGATAAATGCAAAAAGAGTTAAGCACTGGAATAACAATGTTATCCTGCGCGTATTGAGAAATGAAAAATATGCCGGTGATTTATGCCAGAAAAAAACATATACTCCGGATTATCTGACCCATTCTAAAAAATATAATAAAAACAATGAAGAAATGATATATATAAAAGACCACCACGAGCCTATAATAGACCGGAGTACATGGGACAGGGTTCAACAGGAATTAAAACGGCGTTCTCAATCTGACGAGCAAAAGTCAAAGCACAGCAACAGGTACTGGTGCAGCGGCAGGATTAGCTGCGGCGAATGCGGGGCAAGATTTGTCAGCAGAACAAAGAAATTAGGATCAGGGAGCGGGACTTATAAAGCGTGGCGTTGCTATAATTCGGCCACGCACGGCACTAAAAAGCAGGATATAAATGGGGATTGGATTGGGTGCGGCAGTTATTCCGTCAATGAAAAAGTTATATATTTTTGCGTCGGATATGTAATTAAATATGTTTTGAAAAATAAAAACGCTATAATAAAAGAACTAATCGAAGATATAAAATTAATAAAAAAAACGGCAGTAGTTATTGATACGGGAAAGTTTAAGAAAAAGGTTGAAAAAATCAACAAAGACAAAGAAAAACTTATCAAAATGAGAATAGAAAATGAAATCAATAAAAATGATTTTATAATGATGAATAAATCTTATGACGACGAAATTAATTTATTGACGAATAAAATCGAAGAAGCTGAAAAAATAAATTATATAACTGGAAATCAAGTTGAAAATCTTAATATTTATATAAAAGAAATAAAAAATATGCTGGATTTTGACGAGAATGCAGACAGAGATGTTTTATATCGTGAAATATTGGATAAAATTGTTATTTATAACGACAATATATTAGATATTTACTTAAAATCTCTGCCTTTTGGAATAGGGGTAAAATATTCAACTATTGGCAGGTCAGCGAATTATACAATAAATATCGAAGATATTATGATAACGGAAAATAAATAAAAAAGGAGTTTTGTAATAAAATAATATGAAAAAGTTAAAAAAATCATTAATTATTACTCTTATCGCAGTTATGATATTAAATATATTTTCCTGTCAGGATAAAAATATTAGCGTTGACGAAGAAAATACTGATAATATTACTAAAGAAGGAACAAACGCAATAACAATAGATATAATCACCGAAGGTACTGATACTACAGTAATCCCCGATATAGATATAATAATCCCTGTTGAAAGATCCGAAACAAAACTTGCGGGGTTTTTAAGGACAAACGGTGCAAAATTTATTGACGACAGCGGCGAGATTATTTTAAAAGGCATATCGTTCGGCAACGCCGTTTCCGGAGCGGCGGCGATGCCTACGTATAAATATAACGAAAATCAATACGAAGAACTTTCCGGTATAGGCTTCAACAGTTTTAGATTTTATTTGAGCTATTCTTTTTTTGAAGATAACGATAACCCGTTTATATATAAACAAACAGGCTGGGACTGGCTTGACCGGCACGTAAACTGGGCTCGCAAATATAATACGCGGCTTATACTGAGTATGATGGTCGCGCCGGGCGGCAATCACAGGGATATTTTTACTAATCCGGCAAATCAGGAACGCGCCGTTGCTCTCTGGACGGCGATTGCTGAGCGTTATAAAGACGAAATCGCTATCGGCGGCTATGATATTTTAAATGAGCCGATTTATCCGACAGGCAGCGGGGAATATCCAACGCAGGATCAGTTAGATGAGGCGTTTGAGGCGTGGAGGTCTCTTGCGCAGCGCATAACCGACGGTATCAGGTCAGTAGATGAAAATCATATTATAATAGTTGAACGCCTGTATGATATAGATGGCGTAGGGGACGCAGACGGAAGAAACGATTTCAGCGTTTATAATTTAAACGGCGCATATAATTTTGTCCCGATAAACGACCCGTGCGATAATTACGCGTACACATATCACTGTTATCAGCCGGGCGTATTCGTGCATCAGGGAGTCGGCGGAGCGGCCGGCCCGCTTCATGAAGCGGACGGATTTTATTATCAGTATCCGTCAGCCGCGGTCGCCTTAACGGGAACGGGTAAAATCGGCGGAAATAATATCGGCAAAGGTGAAATATTGTCTAATAATCCCGAAACAGATTACGCGACGGTTACAAGCAAGATGATCCGGCCCGAGGACGCCCCGAAAACAAAAAACAAAGATTTGCTTAATATAGGAAAAGCCGCGATAAAATTCGAGAATCTGCCTGACGGCGCGACTATTTGGGTCAAAAATATAGCCGTTAAAGAATACGACGAAAACCAAAATTATATCCGTACACTGACAAATCACAGTTTTGAAATTGACGCAACAAACGGCTACGGGCAGGGGTGGGGCGGGCTTACTCTGTCTTATGATTCAAGCGAAAAAGCCATGAAAATTCCGGGAACAATAAGCGACGGCGGCACAACGTATAATCATGACGATTTTATATTAAAACCGGGGCATTATTATCAGATAACCGCCGACATAAAAGGCGAAAATATCGGCAAAGCCGAAGTATATCCGATGTTAAGTTTTGATTATTCCGAGGGGGCGATGGGCATGGATAAAGACCTTTTGGAATTTACAATCCCGTATCCGCTGGATTATATCAGAAATATCGCGGGTGTACCGGCTTATTTAGGCGAATACGGCGTATATTGCGATAACGTGGAATTAAGAGGAGGGGACAAACTTCTCGAAGATACTTTCGATATATTTGACAAATACGGCATAAGCTCTAATTTTCATCCGTATTGGGAAAATGAAGTAGTAGGCGACAGCACCGGGCAGATAAATCCATATTTAGAAGAAGCGTTCAGAAAAGCGTTTGAGAAGTAAAATTAAATATGCTATATAGATACAGATATACCTACGTCTGTCAGTGTTGCTTTCATCACATCATAAGGGGCTGATATTCTTTGCGATAAATAACGCAGAGACGCGCCGAGTTCGCCGTCGGGGCCTCCGTATTGCGTGATTATGGCTTTTGCAAGTTTTGAATTTGTCTGTTTTATATTTACTGGGAATTGTAATTTTTTATCGTATATCCACATATTTATTATATCTCCTCATTATATTCTCTTTCCCATGGCCACGGTCCTTCATACCAGGTCCATTTGCCTGAATTATTTGTAATCTTGCGTGTAAGCGGGCCATATTTACTTTCATATTCGTTTGTGAATTCATCATGTTTTTTCTGGTAATATTCGTAATATCTCAACGCGTTTACATCTGTGGGGTGAGTATCAAGATATAACGCAAGGTCGTTTAAAGCAAATCCGGCTTTTGATATTTTATTCAGCAATACCGCTCTGTTTCTTTCAATTTCTATTCCCATTTTATTTACCTCCACCTAAAAACGGCAGATTCAATGCCGGAAATAATGTCCCGACCGAAAATGCCGTATCTTCATCATATATCTGTTCCCATTCCTGCATAGGGACATAACAAATACCTATAACTCCGCACTCTTTTCTGTTTTCGGTTTTATAAGTTGCATTGACCGGGATAAACTGATTAACAAGAGACCGGGTTGCCATTTCATTTATAATGTTTTCCAAGTTTTTTCTCTCCTTAATATTTAAAAATTACCGGACAGATCAAAAAAATCTGTCTCCTTTAATATTATAATCAGGACAATGAAAAAGCGTTCAAAAGGATTTTAAATTTACAAAAATATATTGTATTTGACTGTTATGTTGTGTATAATAAATGGCAGAGGAAAATTTTTATTTAACACAATTAGGAGAAAAATAACCATGAGCAGAATAAAAGATATAAATCTTGCGAAAACCGGATATGAAAAAATCGCGTGGGTGAAAAGTTATATGCCCGTGTTAAATCTCATAGAAAAAGATTTTGCCGAAACAAAGCCGTTTCTCGGCAAAAAAATCTCGATGTCGATTCATCTTGAAGCTAAAACGGCGTATCTCGCGCATGTCTTACGCGCTGGCGGAGCCGAAGTTTTTGTCACCGGGTGCAATCCCCTCTCCACAAGAGACGACGTTGCCGCTTCTCTTGTCAAAGACGGCTTCGAAGTCAACGCTATTCACGGCGTGTCTATGCATGAATACGAAGAACATCTCGTTGATACTCTATCATGCTGTCCCGATCTGATGATTGACGACGGCGGGGATTTTACGAATTTATTACACGGCGATAAAAAAAGCTTAGCTATTAATCTCATCGGAGGCTGCGAAGAAACTACGACAGGTATTCACCGCCTTAAATCTTTAGAAAAATCCGGGAAACTGCGATTCCCAATGATTAACGTCAACGACGCCAACTGCAAGCATTTATTCGACAACAGATACGGCACGGGACAATCTACACTTGACGGGATCATGCACACGACTAATTTAATTATAGCGGGTCAGACAGTAGTAGTCGCCGGATACGGCTGGTGCGGCAGGGGTATCGCGACGAGAGCAAAGGGCATGGGCGCGATTGTTATCGTGACAGAAATAGATCATATAAAAGCAATCGAGGCGAGAATGGACGGATTTACAGTCATGCCGATGCTTGAGGCGGCAAAACTCGGAGATTTGTTTATCACAGTCACAGGGTGCAGCGACGTTATAGCAGAAGAACACTTTAAAGTGATGAAAAACGGGGCTGTAATGTGCAATTCCGGGCATTTCGACGTTGAGATAAACAAAAAAAGCCTTGCGGCTTTATCAACAGAAATCATCGAACGCAAAGAGAATATCACGGGATATAAAATGCCCGACGGCAGGATATTAAATCTGCTCGCCGAGGGCAGGCTTGTGAATCTCGCGGCGGGGAACGGCCACCCTGCCGAAATCATGGATATGTCGTTTGCCATACAGGCGAAATCTCTTGAGTATATCGCGAATATAAAAAAAGAAGGTAAAAATCTCAGTCCTGTTTTATATAACGTCCCGAAAGAAATCGACCGGGAAATCGCCGCGCTTAAACTTGAATCTATGGGGGCGAAAATCGACGTTTTGACAGACGCGCAGAAGAGATATATGGACATAGAATAAAAATTTATTGACATTTAATATAGCTTATATAATTTAAAACAGTACATGAGCGCATAAGGGCGAATTTTTTTGCAGGCTTGCCTAACTCGAAGAAAGGAGGTAACAATCCAATCTGAAAGGGGTGAGTCAAAATGACGGTATTTGAAGCATTAACTCTAATGATTCAGTCAGGGATATTACTTATAGTCTTGATTACATACATCAGAAAAAACACAAAAAAATAATCAGCCCCTAAATGCAAACGGGTAAGCTGATTATTTTTTCTAATCAAATCGGCAAGCCTACCGCCTTTAAAGCGGTGTGTATGCGAGAGGGTGTTGCGAACGCCCTCTCAATTATTTGTAACCCTATTATATCATATTTATTCACAGATGTCAATATGAACTTATAATTTTTGTGCAATTATTTACCCACGACGGGAATCCATACCTCGTCGTAATGCACTGCCCCCGGCTCTGTCGGAATAGCGTAAACTTCGAGATACGGCAAATCATAGTTTATTTTATAATTGCTCACCGGAAACCATTCGAGCATTGCTTTTACGTAATGCGTGCCTGTAGCATCGTTATCCGTGTCGGAAACAACCGGAAAAACCGCCCACGTTCCCGCCGGAAATTCCTGAAGTATTAAACCGTCCGCTACCGGTTCGCCGTCATATAACGCGCCGATAGTGCAAATCACTTCTTTAGGTTTATCGCTGTCATCACCTTTATAATGACTGCCCGCGGGAATAAATTTATACGCGCCTACATGCCAGAACGGAGCTTTATAATAGCTTTTACCGCCGGCATTGTCAAATAGTTTGCCGAACGTATCATAAAAAGTTCCCCAGTCGTCCGGCCCTCCTGCGTGTTTGGTTCTTTGACCTATAATCTTGAAGCTTTCTTTTTGTTCGATTCTGAAATCCATTTCTGTTACCCCTCTTATAATTAATTTGAAAGTGATTTTAGGATATGTTTTCAGGAGAACGCTTTTATTTCTCGCCGCCGCCGGAGTTTGCCCGTGCAAATCTTTAAACGCTCTCGTAAAAGCCGACTGCGATTCGTAGCAGTATTTCAGAGATATATCAATTAAACTCCCGTTGCCGTTCTGTATGTCAAAAACAGCCTGAGACAATCTTCTGCGCCTGATATACTCCGAAACAGACATACCTGCCGCAAACGAAAATACACGGGAAAATTCATATACAGAACAATATGCTATTCTTGCGAGCGACTCTATCTGTATATCGTCCGTCAGATTTTCCTCGATGTATTCCACAACTTTATTCAATCTTTCAATCCAATCCATAAAATTCCTGCCTTTCATGTATTATTATAAAAGATTTACAGATATATGTCTTTACATTTGTTGCAAAGATTTATCAATCCTCTCCCGCAATCTCTCCGCAAGGGTTGTGTTGCGTTTGCGTGAATCGTTGTTGCGGACTGCATAGCTCACAGCTTTTGCGTCGCCTATCATGACGACGACTTTTTTTGCCCTCGTTACAGCCGTATATAATAAATTACGGCCGAGCATGACAAAATGGCTGAACGAAAACGGCATTACAACCGCCGGAAACTCCCCGCCCTGCGATTTATGTATCGTGATTGCGTAAGACAAAACAATCTCGTCAAGTTCAAGTATGTCATACTCGATTATATTGCCGTCGTAATTAACGGACAAATTTTTATCTGTCAGGTTTATATCGCATATATAACCTATGTCGCCGTTATATATCTGTTTTTCATAATTGTTTTTTATCTGCATGACTTTATCGTTTAACCTGTATTCTGTCGCCCCGCGCCTTAACATAAGCGTGTTTTTGTTTAAAGCGTCCTGCAAAACCCTGTTTAAATTATCAGAGCCAGTCTCGCTTTTTTTCATAGGGGTCAGAACCTGTATATCAGTCACGGGATTAAATTTATAATATTTCGGCAGTCGGTCAGAACACAACTCGACTATTTTATTTATTATTTCCTGTGAAATATTCTCACTACCTCCGGCACTTCGTGCCACCTCCCTCGTAAACGAAGGAGGCTTTTCCCTGCCCTCTTCGCATACTTGCGAGGGGGGCGTCAACGAAGTTGACGGGGGGAGTTTTTTATTCTCCACAGTCTGTATAAAAAAGAAATCGCTGTCTTTGCCGCCTGTTAAATCAGGCATTTTCCCGGCGTTTATTTTATGCGCGTTCGTCACGATTTTGCTTCCCAGCGCCTGCCGGAATATTCGCGTGAGCCTTAAAACCGGCACGCACTCTGAATTTATTATATCCCCAAGCACATTCCCCGCCCCTACAGACGGCAGCTGGTCAACGTCGCCGACAAAAATAAGCGTCATTTTATCGGGGATAGCTTTTAATAAATTATACATGAGAATTATATCGATCATAGAAGCCTCGTCTAAAATTAAAACGTCGCCCTCTAATTGATTTTCGGCGTTGCGCGCAAATCCTTCGGGGGGCTTGCTCTCGAGCAGCCTGTGTATAGTCTTGGATTCCATTCCGCACGCTTCGCTCATGCGTTTTGCGGCGCGTCCCGTAGGTGCGGCAAGCAAAACTGTTTTGCCGGCGTTTTTAAATATTTGAATTATAGCTTTTGTTATAGTAGTCTTTCCCGTTCCGGGCCCGCCTGTCAAAACAAAAACTTTTGACGCGACAGCCGTTTTTACGGCTTCTATCTGTATCTCGTCATAAATTATCCCCTGCTGTCTCTGCATTTCTATCAAATCAAGTAATAACTTTCTTGCGTTTTCGGGAGGGATTATATTATCCTGTTCGTTTAAAATTATCGCCGTAAGCCTTGCGGCTGTTCCAGTTTCCGAATAATAAAACGGCGGGAGATAGATATTATCGGATTGATTATTATTTTCGCAGGGGACGGCGTCCTGTTGTTCCCTAATCAATTCCCTTTCCTGCACGAGACTATCCACCGTCATAATAATTTTTGTATCTTCTATTTCAAGCATTTCGACGCATTTTTGGCATAGTTCATCTAACGGGACATAACAGTGCCCGTAATCGTCCGCGAACCTGTTCAGTACATAAAAAATACCGCTCCGGCAGCGATCAAAAGATTCTTTTTCAATGCCGAGTTTTGCCGCGATATTATCGGCTGTTTTAAATCCTACGCCCCATATATCGTCGGCAAGTTTATACGGGTTATTTTTAACTGTTTCTATGCTTTTATCGCCGTAAGCTTTATATATCCTGTACCCGAACGCGGTCGATACGCCGTATTCCTGCAAAAAAAGCATGACGTTTTTTATTTCTTTCTGTTCCTGCCACGCTTTTTTTATCATATAGACCCGTTTATGGCCTATATTCTCGACTTCAATCAGTTTATCCGGCTCGTCCTCGATTATCTCAAGCGTTTTATCGCCGAATTTACTCACGATAAGCTTGGCGAATTTCGGTCCTATGCCTTTAATCAAACCGCTGCCGAGATATTTTTCTATGCCATAAACAGTCGCGGGGACGCTTTCTTCCCATGATTCGACGTTAAACTGCCTGCCCCATTTGGGATTATGCGTCCAGTCGCCTTTTACAGTCACGACTGTCCCAACGCTGACAGACGCCATATTCCCGACGACAGTGACTAAATCGCCGTAATTTTTCACGGCGATTTTTATCACGCTATATCCTTTTTCTTCGTTGGCATAAGTTATGCGCTCGACAACTCCGCGTAATTGTTCCATAAGATTTTTATGACCTGTTTTGTTTTTAATATTTATAAAAATTATCCCAATCAATATTTGTGGCGTTTATACTTTCAGTTTTTTTTGCCGATTCAGGCTTTTCCAATTCTTTTGAGGTCAATTTTGTAAAATCCGGATCCCATGACTTTATTAATTTTTTTATAAATTCTTTTTTATATTCTATTTCCATTAAAATTTTTTCTTACCTATACGAAGAAAATGCTTATTAGTGGAAGTGTTGCTTGTAGGGCACGACGACCCGACGTGCCGCGTCCGGTATTGGCGTAAATTTGCGGCACGCCCAGTGGTCGTGCCCTACGGTTCATACCCCGTATATTATATAAAATCCCTACATTAATTAACTTATATCTCCCTGCGTCCCTCCAACGCCTTAAACAAAGTCATAGCGTCGGCATATTCAAGCTCGCCGCCCACCGGTATCCCATACGCCAATCTTGAAGTTATGACCCCGAACGGCTTTACTAATTTTGATATGTATGTAGCAGTCACTTCACCCTCGACATTTGAGTTTGTCGCGAGAATTATCTCGTTTACTTTTGTTTTCGCGATCTCGTTATATATCTCAGCCATTTCGTCGGGTTCCCCGTCCTGCGGGACGTCAAGAACGCCGTCCCCTACATTCCGGTTAAAATTCACGCCGGTTATACGGCTTATCAGTTCTTTTACGCGTATATCTTCGGCGTTTATCCCGTCCATAGGCGAAATCAGCCCGTGCAATACATGATATACCCCGTTGTATTCTTTTACCCTCTCGAAAGTTAAAATATCTTTCGCGCTCTCGACAACGCAGATAAGCCCGTGGTCCCTGCTCATATCAGAACAGACCGGGCATATCTCCTCGTCCGAAATATTCTGGCACACTTTGCAGACTGTTATCCTCGATTTTGCCGCCAAAATACACTCTGCGAAATCACTGACATACTCTTCATTTGCGTTTAACATGTGAAAGGCGAGCCTTACGGCAGTTTTGCCGCCGATCCCCGGCAGAGACCTGAATTTTTCTATTAACGCTTCAAGCGTCGGCGAATATCCGCTCATAATTAAAACAACCTCAAAATTTAATATTGTAGGGAACGCCGCCCTCGGCGTTCCGCTGATAAAAAATTAACGTAAAATTATATTCGCGGAACGCCGAGGGCGGCGTTCCCTACAAAAATTTAAAACAACCCCGGCATACCCGGAAGATTAAGCCCTCCGGTTATCTTTCCCATTTCTTCGTTATTTGTATCCTCGACTTTTCTTATAGCCTCGTTGATTCCGGCAATCAAAATATCAGATAAAATCTCTATGTCGTCAGGGTCAACTATTTCAGGCTTTATATCTATTGACTGCACTTCTTTTTTGCCGTTGATTTTTATAGTCACGACCCCGCCCCCGGCTGACACTTCATATTCGCGCGAATCAAGCTCTTCCTGCAATTCAGCCATATCGTCCTGCATTTTCTGCGCCTGTTTCAACATGCCCTGCATATTCTGCGGACCGCCCCTCATCGAATCGGGTATTCTCGCTTTCATTTTTTAATATTTCCTCCTGTATATTTAAGTTTATTAAATTTAATTTTATATATTTTATTTCGCGCTGTTTATTATATCGTCTATACTGTTTTTATTGTTATCTTCCGGATTTTCTGTTTTTTGCAGTTCGATGACAGCCGAATATTCCCGACCTGTAAATTTAATCAAATTATTCTGTATAACAGAGAGATTTTTTTCGTCTTTTAAAATATTTGCCTTAAATTCGCTGTCTACATATATTATAACTTTTTTCACCGCGCCGTCGATTATGCATTTCCCGCTTTTTAAATACGGCACTATCATCTTGTTTTCTTTGCTCACTTCCTCGATTAAATCGGCGTATTTATCAAAATATCTCCGGGGTTTGGTTTCCCAACCCCCGCCGTCTGCGGACGGCACCCCCTTCTGGAAAGGGGGCAGAGGGTTGGCAAAATCGGCAGAAACCCCCTCCTCAGAAGGGGGTGTCAACGAAGTTGACGGGGGTTGCTGCGGTGCGCCGGGGGCGTCGCGCCCTGCAAATTTATTCACGTTTTCCATGCACATCTCGACCAGCATAACTTCGACCGCGACTCTTTTATTCACTGTATATCTTCCCAGATTTATTATAACTTCGCTTATAAGAGTATTGCACCTCAAAAGTTCAGTACTATCAAATCCTTTCGCTATTTCGATAATCTTTTCGGCTTCGCTTTTCTCTAAATTTATATACTGCAGCGGCTCCTGTATAATTTTCGCAACCTCAATATTCCTGAACATCTCCAACAGAGACATGCAAAAATTATTGCAATCTAAAGAATTATCATACATTTCCCAGAAAATACGCAGGGCGTTTTCAGCGTCGCCGTCTTTTATGCGCACGCATAAACTCACCATTTTTTCTGTGTCAAAATATCCCGAAACTTTAGAAACATATTCAAAAGTTATGATTTCATTATTTGATTTATCTTCCGGCGCACCGGGGTCGCCGCGCCCTACGGTTGAACACGTTTCGAGGATGCTCAAAGCGTCGCGCAATGCCCCGCCTGATAATCTCGAAATCAAATCCACGGCTTTTTCTTCTATTTCTATATTTTCTTCTTTGCAGACATAATTTAATCTCTGCGCGATTATTTCCGGGGAAATTCTTTTGAAATCATGCCGCTGGCATCTTGACAATATAGTCGCGGGGACTTTATTTATCTCAGTAGTAGCAAGTATAAAAATTATATGCGCCGGCGGCTCTTCAAGGGTTTTAAGAAAAGCGTTAAAAGCCGACGTTGACATCATGTGAACTTCGTCTATTATATAAACTTTTTTATCCGCGCCGCCGGGGGTAAACGCTACGTCGTCGCGTATATCGCGTATATTCTCGACCCCGTTGTTTGAAGCTGCGTCTATCTCTATAACGTCGATAATCCTGCCGCTCTCGATTCCCGTGCATGTTTCGCATTTATTGCACGGATTGCCGTTATCGGGATTTTCGCAGTTTACGGCTTTCGCCAGTATTCTGGCGCACGTAGTCTTGCCTGTACCCCTCGTCCCGGTGAACAGATAGGCGTGCGAGACTTTTTGATTTGCGACCTGATTCTGCAGGACTTTTGTGATATGCTCCTGACCGTAAACGTCCGTAAATATTTTCGGCCGCCATTTTATATATAAAGATTTGTATTCAGGCATTTTTTATCAACCTCTGTTTTTCCGCGTTCTTTCTTCGCAATTCATCAATCCTGCGTTTCATGTCATCAACATCAGGTTTAATCATATTGTTAATATCATCTGCTGATTTTCCCCAAAATTTTTCGCTCAAGCTCTCTTTTATCTTCCAGATTTCCTGTATAGACATATCATTCTTCCCCCTCCTGAATTAATAATGTGGCTGCATAATATCAATACTTTTATAACCCTCAAGATTTGACACAGCGCGTACTCCATTAATAGTTTTAATATTTACTAAATGCCTGAAATTCCACGATACGAGCAAATTGCAGTCATTGACAACCGCCGTTGCTATATGAAGACAATCCACATAACTCTTTTTAGTCAATATCCCCTGTGAAATTATCATAATTGCAAGCCTTTCTATTTCCGGAGTAACCGATACGATTTCATAATCTATTTCAGCCAAAAAACCTAATAACTTATTTTTTATTTCTTCGTTAGGATTATTGCTCAGTTCTTCCAAAAGCAGATTAGATATTAAAACATCATAAAATCCATTTTTGATTTGTTCCCATAATTTTTGTGTGTCATACATTTTTTCAGGCTGAGTTTCCTGATATAAATAACCGATAATACTCGTATCCAAATATATTTTCAATTTTTTCATATTTTATCGCTTTCTGTACAAATATTTATACTCAGGCATTTTTTATCAACCTCTTAAATTTTTATGTTTAATCGCACAAAAAAGCAAGTGCGAAAATAAAACCGTACACCGCAACTCGAACATGAGATTATACGCGGACACTATACCTCCCATTCAGAACAGGCAGCCTCGCGGCACATCGAAGAAATCCGCTTAATGCTGCTCGGTTCCCCGCCTGACATGGTTCACGGCTCACGATTGCGCGAGACCCATTCTTCATCATGAGAAAATACAGCCCAGTCCATACAAGCACAGCCCTAATTGACGGAATTATCCCCTGCTGTAGCGGGTTGCAGGTTACAGGGCACCGCTATCTCCCCGGTTAGTACGGCTTTATTTTCGCACTTGCTGTAAATATATTATACATCATTTTTTCTGTTATTATTTATATATATATTATATCAGAAATTTTTATTTATTTCAAGCATAATCTTCTATAATTTTATAATCTTTGATTTTTACGCCTGACGGCTTTCCACATAATCCGCCATATCTTTTATCGTCCTTAAGCCCGGAATATCTTCGTCCGGTACCGAAACCCCGAACGTCTCTTCTATAGCCATGAGAAGCTCTACGACGTCCAGAGAATCCGCGCCCAAATCTTCCATTATGTTTGTTTCGGGAGTAATCTGCTCAGGATCTGCTTTAAGCTGTTTTGATATAATTTCGACTATTTGTTCAAACATTTTGTATAAACCTCCGATTTTTATTTTTTATCATAACATTATAATCACTATAATATAAAAATTATCAACAAAAGTAAATATATTTTTGCACAAAATTCAAATAAAATCAATTATTTACAATTTTTTAATATTTAATAATTAATAATTAACGCCAAATCACGTCTCGTTAAAAAATCCTATATCCCTGAATTTTTTATATCTCTGATTATATATTTCCTCCGGCGACATTTTTAGCAAGGGCGCGATATTTGCCTCAAGAGCGGCTTTTATCGCCGCGGCAGTCAAAACAATATCTTTATGCGCGCCTTCCGGAGGCTCCGGGATAATCCCGTCGATCACACCAAGCCCAAGCAAATCCTCAGAAGTCATTTTCTGGCGTATTATCGCTTCTTTTTCGCGTTTCGGGTCTTTCCACAATAAACTTGCGAACCCTTTTGCCGATATGACAGAATAAGTCGCGTTTTCAAGCATTAAAACTTTATTTGCCTGCGCTATACCCAAAGCCCCTCCGCTTGCCCCCTCTCCGGTTATTATCGCGATAACGGGAACTGTCAGACGCGACATCTCCATAAGATTGCGCGCTATGGCTTCGCCCTGACCTCTTTCCTCGGCGGCGACCCCGCAATACGCGCCGGGGGTGTCGATTAAACTTATAACAGCGCGCCTGAACTTTTCTGCCTGCTGCATCTGGCGCAGGGCTTTCCTGTAGCCTTCCGGGTGCGGCATACCGAAATTAGCCTCGATATTTTCATTTGTGTTTTTGCCTTTTACATGTCCTATAACAGTCA
Source organism: Oscillospiraceae bacterium (assembly GCA_009783265.1). Lineage (GTDB taxonomy): Bacteria > Bacillota > Clostridia > Oscillospirales > WRJC01 > WRJC01. The sequence continues at coordinate 611,646 of WRHM01000001.1, read as the reverse complement.
CCGCAACGCCGTTAAAACGCGCAAGCCCGGTTAAAATAGCCTTGTCGTCCGAATATCCCCTGTCTCCGTGAAGCTCAATAAAATCCTCGAATATTTTCGGGATATAATCATTAACAGTAGGCCTGTTTTTATGTTTTGATATTTCATAACGCTTTATTATATTTTCTTCTTTCGGCGTTAAAATTATTTGATTTGCTTCGTTTGCCATAAAATTTTATCCCTCCCCTCTCATGTGCATTTTCAATAACATCGACAGCGTTTTTTTCATGTCAATTCTCGGCACGATTTTATCTATATATCCGTGAGAAAGCAAAAACTCAGCCGTCTGGAAATCGTCCGGCAGTTTATGCCCGATCGTCCCCTCTATGACCCTGCGCCCTGTAAATCCAACTATCGCGCCCGGTTCGGCAAGTATTATATCACCGAGGCTCGCAAAAGAAGCAGTCACGCCGCCCGTCGTCGGGTCGGTCAGGACTGTTATATATAAAAGCCCCGCGTCCGAATGCCGCCCCACTGCCGCCGATACTTTCGCCATCTGCATAAGAGAAACTATCCCCTCGTGCATTCTCGCGCCGCCCGAAGCCGTGAATATAACGACCGGCAATCTTTTTTCCGTCGCTTCTTCAAATAACCGCGCCAGTTTTTCCCCGACGACCGACCCCATAGAAGCCATAAGAAAAGAGCTGTCCATAATGCCTATGCCAGTATTTTCATCGCCGATTTTGCCGAAGCCGGTCAAAATCGCCTCGTCAAGGCCAGTTATCCTCTGCAATTTTTCTATTTTTTCGAGATAACCCTCAAATTCCAATGGATTCAGCGTCTGCAAATTATTATATTTTTCCTCAAAAGTCCCGCCGTCAATAGTATATTCGAGGCGTTCGGGCGCGTAAAGCCTCGTGTGATGACTGCACAGGGGGCAGACTTTTAATAAATTTTCATATTCTTCAGCCGAGATTTTCTTCTCGCATTTCGCGCAGATCAAATAATCCTGAATATTATCCTTGTCGCCCATTTCGTTTATTGCGCGTTTCGCTATGGGCACAGATATATATTTCGCCTTTTTAAATAAATCTTTAAGCATTTTTTGTTCACCCATTCACTTGATTTTATATAATACTTTTATTGTCTTGTTTATATATTTACAAAAACACCCGGCTCTGCGGAGCCACCCTCTTTAAATCAAAGAGGGTAGGGGCAGGAACGATTACAGTGGTTAATGTGAATCTAAATAATTTTGTATTACTGAGCATACTTTATCAAACGAAGTATCTATTTCGGTGTTGGTAAATCTCATTACGTGTAGTCCCAGACTCCCAAGCAATTCTGTCCGTATTTGGTCGTATTCCAAGTTGTCGTCCGTATAATGCTGACTCCCGTCGACTTCGATGACAAGTTTTTTAGAACGGCATATAAAATCAACTATATAGTTATCTATGGTTTTTTGTCTCGCGAAATGGCAGGTATGCTTGCGCAAAAATTTATACCATAATTCGTTTTCCTGCGGAGTAGCATATCTTCGCAGTTCCTGCGCTCTCGGTTTCATTTTTCGGTTATATGGCAGTATCATATTCTTTAACCCCTCTTATCCTAATCTCCTTCCCCTCTTTGATTTAAAGAGGGTGCCGCCCGCCGGCGGCGGGTGTTTTTTTCTTTATATCTTTCTCTCAAAGCTTATGTATTTTGTCCCCTGAAACGTGAGAGTGCCAATATCGCCCTCGGCAAGCAAGCCGTATTCTTCGCCGGACGAAAGATTAAACTCCTGCCTGTCGCCGTCCGATAAAGATTCAAAAGTCGCGTAATACGGCGTATTATTAAAACCGCCGGCTTCTCTTAGCCCAAGAACCCGTTTCGTTACAATCATAGTTTCAATCGACATTCTCGGCGAATTTTTATATTTACGCCAGTTTATAATTCCCCGCACAGATAATATAACGGCTAAAACTATAAAAAAAACTATCGGGAACATAACCGCTATCCATAAAAAATTAACCGGATTACCCATTAATATTTTCCCTCCTGCGTTTATTATATTCGTCCACAAAATTTATATTAAAATCCCCGGTCTGAAATTCTTCTGTTGACAGCAATTCTATCTGATAATCAACGTTTGTAATTATTCCCTCAAATAAATATTCAGCCAATGCGCGGCGCATTCTCGCGATTGCCTCGTCCCTGTTGTTTCCGAACACTATTAATTTAGAAATCATCGAATCATAATACGGGGGGATATTATATCCCTGATAAACCGCGCTGTCTACCCTCACTCCCGGACCTCCGGGAACGTTTAATTCAGTTATCTTTCCCGGGCAAGGCGCGAAGTTTTTATCCGGATCCTCGGCGTTTATTCTGCACTCTATCGCGTGTCCCAATAATTTCACGTCGCTCTGAGCTAATTCAAGAGGCTCGCCCGCGGCTATTTTTATCTGCTGTTTGACTATATCTATCCCCGTAATAAATTCTGTCACGGGATGTTCTACCTGTATTCTTGTGTTCATTTCCATGAAATAAAAATTTTTATTTTTATCAACTAAAAATTCTACCGTTCCGGCGTTAAAATAATTTGCGGCTTTTGTGGCTTTTATAGCCGCATCGCCCATTTTTCTCCTGAGATTTTCGTCCATAAAAACAGAGGGGGCTTCTTCCATTATTTTTTGGTGCCGTCTCTGGAGCGAACAGTCGCGCTCAAATAAATATATAATTTTGCCGTGTTCGTCGGCGAGTATCTGTATTTCTATATGCCTCGGATTTTCAATAAATTTTTCTATATATATATCATCATTGCCAAACGAAGCTTTAGCCTCGGCTTTGCACATGTTATAAGCGTTTTTTAATGCGTTTTTATCAGATACAAGCCTTATACCCCGTCCGCCACCGCCTCCGGACGCTTTAATCATCACTGGATAGCCTATTTTATCGCATATATCCTCGGCTTCAGGCAGATTATAAACTGCCCCGTCTGAGCCGGGAATCACAGGAACGCCGGATTTTTGCATCATGATTTTAGCCTCGGCTTTATTTCCCATCAACGCGATAGATTTTGCATTCGGCCCTATAAATTTTATATTATTTTCTTCGCACAATTTGACAAAAACAGTATTTTCAGATAAAAAACCATACCCGGGGTGAATAGCGTCCGCGCCTGATATTTGCGCGGCTGTTATAATCGCCCGAAGATTTAAATAACTATCCTTTGCCATAGCCCCGCCTATGCATAAACTTTCGTCGGCTATATTCGAGTGCATAGAATCCCTGTCGGCCTCTGAATAAACCGCGACGCTTATTATCCCCATATCCCTGCACGCTCGAATCACGCGCACGGCAATTTCGCCCCTGTTGGCGATAAGTATTTTCTTAAACATAATATTTATCTCCTTATAATTGCCAGCGATTATCAGAATCATTATTATCATCGTTATTATTATTGCCATTGCCTCCGGTCAGGTTATGTGAATACGCCTTTTTTTCCTGCCTTTCGGCCAAAGCAACCAGACTCGCAATAGAAATTATAAAAACCAACGCAGATATAACCAGAAAATAAAATATATTTACGTCTGAGTCGCCGAAGATATAAAACAAAATAAGCGACGTCGCGTTATACGCGCAATGAACCGCGATTGCGACATAAATAGAATCAAACCATAAATAAATATATCCTATTATAACCCCAAGAAAAAACGCGTATATGCCCTGTAAAAGATTCAGGTGTATAATCCCGAAAATTAACGCCTGCAAAAACACCGCAGTATGCCGCCTCATCATTTTGTTCAGACGCTTTAAAACAATCCCCCGGAAAATAATCTCTTCCAGAACCGGCGTAAACACAGAAATAATCAATAAATCTATTATCATGTTATTTCCTACTATTTCATCAATAGGCGACGGCTGCGGCGGTATCGGAATCATAGCGATAATACATATAGTCAAAACATTCAGAGCCGCGCCGAGGCTTATGCATAATAAAAACGGTGAGATTTTAAATCTGGCAAAATTCCAGAATTTTTCTGCCGCCCATTCTTTTCTCAAAATCAGAAATATAATCAAAACAGTGACAAAAACGCTTATAACTACCGGGATCATCATCTGCGACATAATCAAATCATAAATATTTTCGTATATATTATCCATCTGAAAAGGCTCGCCAGTCACAGAGCTTTCTATCCCGATTTTTAGCCCTACCGCTATTGAAAACACAATCATATAAATAAAAGTGACGGCAACCTGTATTCCGATATACATCAACGGGTAACATATAATCTTCCATATATTTTTGATAAATCTTCCCATAAAATTTTAACCTTTTTTATTTTATTATTATTTCTATTTTCACGGAGCCGCACAAAATCCGCCCCCTGCGATTTTATTTTTTTATTTTTGCACCGCAAATTTTATCTTCGCGCTACACGCGATTTCTTCCCCGACATACGCCGCGGCGTCGGCGATTCCCATGCCGAACTTAAACTTTTCGACTTTTACGCAAAGCCTTAGAATATCTCCGGGTTTTACCTGCCTGCGCCATTTCACCTCGTCCGCGCCCGCGAAAAACGCGATTTTATTTTTATACTCGTCAATATTTAAAACAATAAACGCCCCCGCCTGCGCCAACGCTTCAAGTATCAGAACGCCCGGCATTACTTTATATCCCGGGAAATGCCCCTTAAAAAAATCTTCTTCGCCGGTCACATATTTTATCGCGACAACGCTTTCTTTTTCCGTATATTCCTCGATTTCATCAATTAACAAAAACGGGTCGCGATGGGGTATTATTTCTTTTATCTGTTCCTGATTATACAGCATTTATATAAACTCCATATTAATTCTTATCTTTTTTATTTTAACCTGAACAACGGCTGGCCGTATTCTACGGGGCGGCCGTTGCTTACTAAAATCTCGGCGATTTCACCGTCTGCGTCGCCCTCTATCTCGTTCATGATTTTCATAGCTTCGATTATACATATAACCATGCCTTTTGATATTTTATCCCCGATTTTTACATACGGCTCAGTATCGGGCGACGGCGAAGAATAAAAAATCCCGACCAGCGGCGATTTTATTATTTTATTGTCTTTTTCAGGCGACGGCGCGCCAGAATCGCCACGCCCTATATTCATGTTCATATTTTCAAAAACTTCAGGGGCTTCTTCATAAATATCAGGGATTATATCCGGCTGACTGTCATTAGAATCCCACACTTTATGATTATTAATATTAACGCCGGATTTAGACAGTTTTATGTGAAAATCCGCGCCTGTAGAAATTTGCAGTTCAGACAGCGCGCTCTTTTCAAATTTATCTATAAGCTCAAATATATCGTCTTTGCTTTCAAATATCGCCATATTGATTTTCTCCTTTTCAAATTTTTAAATTTTACCCAAAATCAGCACCGCGTTTGTCGCGCCGAAACCGAGAGAAGTAGACAATGCGTAATCTATTTTCTTTTCCCTCGCGTATAACGGGATATAATCCAAATCGCAGTCCGGGTCGCTTTCGCGCAGATTAGCCGTGGGCGGCAATAAATTATCAGATATTGCCTTTAAGCAAAATATCGTCTCGACCGCTCCCGCCGCGCCGAGCATGTGACCGACCACGCCTTTTGTCGAAGATACAGGGATATTATATGCGTCTTTGCCGTAAACGTTTTTTATCGCTGTAGTCTCTGTCCTGTCGTTTATCTGCGTGCCTGTGCCGTGTGCGTTAATATACCCTATTTGATTTTTATCAAGCCCAGCGTCTTTTAACGCGCTTATAATCGCGTTTACCGCGCCTTTTCCGTTTGGTTCGGGCGCGGTTATATGATACGCGTCAAAATTTGCGCAATATCCGACTACTTCGCCGTATATAACAGCCCCGCGTTTTTTCGCATTTTCGTAATTTTCCAGAACCAACGCTCCAGAGCCCTCGCCCATTACAAATCCGCTGCGCCGCTTATCAAACGCTATAAGCCCTGTGTTTTTATCGCTTGAATTAGATAAAGCCGTCATGTTCTGAAATCCCGCGATAGAACTTGGGGTGATTGCGGCTTCGCCCCCTCCGGCGATCATAATATCGGCGTAGCCGTGTTTTATCGCCCTGAACGCCTCGCCGACAGCGTGCGCGCTTGTCGCGCATGCCGTAACCGGACAGAACCCGTATCCCTCAAGCCCGTATTTTATAGAAATATAACCCGCCGCCATATTAGCGATAAGCATAGGCACATAAAGCGGCGAAACCCTCGACGGGCCTTTTTCGTTATATTTTGTGATCTCAGTCTCCAGAGTTTCGATACCGCCGACTCCAGACCCAAAAATAACGCCGCAGCGCGTTTTATCCAGATTATTATCATTTTTAAAATCTATCCCCGAAGAAACCACGGCTTCGTGAACTGCGGCGAGCGAATAATGGCAATATCTGTCAAGTCGGCGCACATCTTTTTTTTCCTCGACGAACTGCTCAGGGTCAAAATCTTTTATCTCGGCGGCAAGCGACGCCTTAAAATCAGATATATCAAATCTTGTAATAGTATCTATCGCCGTTTCGCCGCTTGTGACTTTTTGCCATGTCTCACCGACGTTTTTTCCGGCGGCCGTTATCATTCCCATTCCCGTAACAACAACTCTGCTGCTCATCTGTATTTTTTCTCCTTTTTGTTTAATTTGATTCATTGATAAAATAATCGTCCTCCGCCCATTTTGCGGGGTTAGTGTCGATGTACTGCCATTTTATACGATAATCTTCTCTGTCACGAATGATATGATCGTGATAACTATCCTGCCACATTTGAAAACCATATTTTTTATTCGTTTTGCGCTTCAATATTCCGATAACATTAGGAATTAACGCACTCGTAGGGCGCGACGCCCTCGGCGCGCCGTTTTCATTAATTTTATTTTCATTTTGAATGAGAATAATCATGTGTATATGATTTGGCATAACTATAAATTTGTCAATAATAACATTTTTATAGTGTAAATGTGTATCCCCGATTTCCTTGCGTATAATTTTTCCGTATTCCGTTAATTCGACGAACGGCGCGCCGGGGGCGTCGCGCCCTACGATTTGCCCTAACATCTCATGTCTGCCTTCAACGCACATCGTTATAAAATATGCCCCGTTGCTGCTGTAATCATAATTTTTCAATCTTGGATGTTTTCTTACCGGCAATTCCTTTTCCATATATTCATCAATCCTGCTAATATAAAATTCTATGATGCAATTTATTTATCACCCGGACGCGCAATGCGCGCCCCTACAAAATTACAAACTCATACCTCCGTCAACCGACAATACATGCCCTGTAATATAAGAGGCTTTTTCGCTTATTAAAAAACTCACGGCGTTCGCGACGTCTTTTGGCTCGCCGAGAGTTTTAAGCGAAATTCTCGATTTTATCTCCTCGACGGCATTTTCAGGCAGATTTGCGGTCATCTCTGTCATTATATATCCCGGGGCGACTGCGTTGACCGTTATCCCCCTGCCGCCGATTTCTTTTGCGAGCGATTTCGTGAACCCGATAATCCCGGCTTTCGCCGACGAATAATTTGCCTGCCCGATGTTGCCATATATCCCCGAAACCGACGATATATTAATTATCCTGCCCTCTCTTGCCCTGACCATCTGAGAGACGACATGCCTTGACATATTAAACACGCCTTTTAGATTTACAGAAATAACTTTGTCAAACTGTTCTTCGGTCATGCGCATTAACAGCGAATCGCGTATAATCCCGGCGTTATTTACAAGCGCGTATATCCCGCCGAATTTTTCTATAACCTGTTTTACGGTTTCTTCGCACGAAGAATAAGCCGAAACGTCGCTTTGTATAAACAAAACGTCCGCGCCTTTTTCTTTGCACTTATTTATAATATTTATCGCTTTTTCTTCGGGAAAAATATCCGTTATTATTATATTATATTTTTCTGCCGCGAGAGTTTCGGCGATACACGCGCCTATTCCCTGCGCCGCTCCGGTGATTAAAACCGCTTTTTTTTCGCTCATTAAAAACTTTTCCCCTTTTTTATTTTATCAAATTTTTCACCATCTTATCACGGCCGCGCCGTACACAAGCCCTGAGCCAAATCCCGCAAGAGCAATCAAATCGCCTTTTTTTAATTTACCCGCCATGTTTAACTCGTGTAATAATACAGGCACTGTGCAGCTCGACATATTGCCGTATTTATCTATATTTATCGGCACTTTCTCAGGGTCGAGATTATATTTTTCTATCACATGATCTATTATTCTCTTGTTTGCCTGATGTAAAATTATATATTTCAAATCGCTTATATTTTTCCCGGCTCTTTTCAAAACTTCGTCCAACGCTATCGGCACAATCCTTGATACAAACTTTAAAACTTCGCGCCCGTTCTGCCATAAATAATTTTGTTGTTTTACAGCGTTGCCCTTAAATCGTTTTGTGTTTTTATCGAAAATTTCATTGGGTTTATATAATTGCGATTTAATAAACAGCGGCTTTTCCCCGTCGCACTCGCCCGCAATATAACTTGCGAGAATTCCGGGCAGCGGCGCGCCGGGGTCGTCGCGCCCTACATCATCATATCCACAAGCCGAAACAACAGCCGCCCCTGCCCCGTCGCCAAATAAAATACAGTTGCTCCTGTCTGAATAATCAGTCTCGCGGCTCATTAAATCCCCGGAAGCGACTAATATATTTTTCGCCTTGCCGGATTTTATATAAGCGTCGGCAATATCAAGCCCGAACACAAATCCCGCGCACGCGGCCGATATATCAAACGATACGGCGTTACCGGCTTTTATATAATTCTGAACAAGACATGCCGCCGACGGATAATTATAATCCTGAGTGACTGTGCTGACGATTATCATGTCTATTTTATCTGCCGAAATCCCCGCGTTTTCAAGGGCGCGTTTACATGCCTCGCCTATCATCTCATAATTATATTTTTCCTGCTCTATGCGCCTTTCTTTTATGCCTGTTCTCGAAACAATCCATTCGTCGCTTGTTTCTATTATCTGTTCAAACATAGAGTTATCCAGAACAAAACCGGGCAGATACGCCCCTGTTCCCGTTATAACTGAATTTATATTTTTTATAATTCTTCACTTCCCATTTTTATTTGCCGTAAAATATATTATATGCCGTATATATTAGCAAAACTTGAATAAAAATCTAATAATAACCCGTTAATTTCAAAAAATTCAAATAAATACAAAATCCTGTTGCGTTTTTTTGTATAATATTATATAATATAATATAAAATAACTTAAACCGGGGTGTTGAATTTTATGGGCAAACGCGCATTTTTATTTACGGGACAGAGCGCGCAGTACGCAGGAATGGGAAAAGATTTATACGAAAAATATGATCTGTTCAAAAAAATATTTGACGAAGCGAGCGATTATTTAAAAACAGATTTATTATATATTTGCGGCGATTCACACGGATTGTCAAAAACTTACAACGCGCAGACCGTGATTTTCACAGTATCTTACGGGATATATAAATTATTTGAATCACGCAATATCAACCCGGATTGCATAGCCGGTTTTTCGCTGGGTGAAATAACTTCGCTTGCAGTTTCTGAAATTTTATCTTTTAAAAATACGCTTGATTTAATAAAAATACGCGGCGAAGTAATGCAGTCTGCGTGCGATTATACGCCGGGCTTAATGTACAGTATAATAGGAGCAGAAGATAAACTCGTCGAAGAAATCTGCGAAACTGTCTCAAAAACATCAAACGGATATGTAATCGCGGCGAATTATAACTGTCCGGGACAAATCGCGATAAGCGGCGAAACCAAAGCTGTTGAAGAAGCCGTAAAAATATTTGCCGAAAAGAAAATCCGGGTAATTAAATTAAACGTAGCCGGCGCGTTTCACAGTAAAATCATGCGATATAAACAAAACGATTTAATTAATTTTCTTAAGACTTTAAATTTTAATCTGCCAAAAACAGATTTATATTCAAATATCACCGGGAAAAAATTTGATTTTAACATAAATCAAAATATAAAAGAATTTATGATAAATTATATCCCGGAACAAATGTCAAACCCGGTCAGATTCCGCGCGGAGCTTGAAAATATGTCGGCGGACGGCTGCGATTTATTTATAGAAATCGGCGCAGGGAAAACATTATCCGGATTTGTCAAACGAACATGCGAAAACGCGAAATTTCTGAATGTTCAGGACAGCGAATCATTTGAATCGGCTATAAAATATATTTAAGTAAAATAAAAAAAATGTTTCACGTGAAACACTCTTTTAGAAATTAAAACACCCGTCAACACTTCGTGTTGCCACCCTCTTTACGAAAGAGGGCAAGAACAAGGCCGGAGGTTATATTATTTTATGCGAATGCGGAAAAAGAAGCATACCGACGAAAGAATAGAGGCTTGCAGCGAATATATGCACTGGAATGATATGTTTATAAAAAATAAGTTGATTTATTTGGAAATCGGGTGCGGAAAAGGGGATTTTATTTGCGCGACGGCTCAAAAATATCCGGATATAAATTTTATAGCTGTCGAGAAAATTTCTGATGTTATCGTAATTGCGACAGAGAAAGCTAAAAGTTTAGATTTGCCAAACTTAAGATTTATGATAGTTGACGCAAAAAATCTCTCGGATTATTTTGCTCCCGGGCAAATTTCCCGGATATATTTAAACTTTTCTGACCCGTGGCACAAACGTTATCAGCATAATAAAAGATTGACTTCCCCGGTTTTTCTTGAAATTTATAAAAAAATTATAAAATCCAACGCAGAAATAATATTAAAAACAGATAATAAAGATTTTTTCGATTTTTCCGTTAAAAGTTTATCATCCAATGGCTTTGAGATAAAACATAAAACTTATGATTTATACAACAGTGAATTTATAGATAACAATATCCAGACAGAATACGAAAAAATTTTTATATTGCAAAATATTCCGATATGTTATTTAGAAGCTATTTTGCCATAAGTTTTCTAAGATTATTCTGTGTTGACAGATTTTCCATATTTACCAATACCAGAATATCAGTTATATTATATTCTTTTATAAAATCATAAATGTTATCTTTGAAAAAGCGCGTGTCTATTATTTCTATATCATAATGCCGCGCCAAAAACGGCGCGAGGCTTTGCCCGAACGAATCGGCGATTAATAAAAGTTTTTCCAACTTATAATCCATTAATTTATAAGGCTGATAATCCAATGATCTGTAAATTGATATGCGCGAATTTATCCCGCCGAGAAAAGAAGCGTATTTATCTTTTGTTTCGAGTTTTTCACGGTCGTAAAATCCATGTAATATTTTTGAATTATTTGTACCGTGTACTTCTGTTATAAATTTTTCGTCGTCGCCCAAAATCCTGTAATATTCTATTATATCAGGCTTGATCCATTTTGCTCCCGCTTTAGACCATGTTACGCCGTAAAAATCTTCGCTTGCGGTTTCGATTGTGAAATCTTCTTTTATCACTGGTGTATATCCTATTTTTTCGCCGAGCGAAAAGTACGCGTAATACGCGCCGAGCGTCGTCCAGTGATGGTCTGTTCTGTAATATATATATTCTTCGTTGTGTTGTTTTAAAACATCAAGCAAATCAAAATATATATTTTTATTTATATATTTTTCAAGTTCGGCAAAATATTTTTCGTGCCTGTCAACCGGGAAAAACGCAGGGAGTTTATTTGTCATCACGTCGATTTTTCTCGGCGGTACGGCGACAGTAAAATTTATATCCGGATATAAATCTATTATGTTTTCATAAAATTGATTTATATACCCGCAGTTGTCTTTTATATTTTGCATGTTCTCGTCAAAAGTCAAATCGCCGCCAAGTTCGTCGTCTGATTTTTCGGCGATCGATTTTTCGGAATATTTATCATAACGCTGGATCAAATAGCCGTTTTTCGCAATTACCGCGCCTTTGTTTTCGTTTATCCCGAATCCGTAAGAAAACAAAGTTTTCGCGCCGACAAGCGCATTCCTGAACGGGAACTGGTCGGCGTAATATTTCCCAATGTTTTGCGTATATTTGCCTGATATAAGATTATCAAGCGAAAATTCCGGCATTTGCTGTAACGACCGGTTTTCATCTTCTGAGACTTTTATATCCGGCGTTATCCAGAACAAAGCAGCCGGAATAAAAATCAGGCATAAAAATATTATTATTGTTATAATATCAGTTAATCTGTTACTTTTTTTTTCGTTATTCATAGAATTATGAGCTTTCTTGAAATAAATTCGTTTCTTAAGCCCCCTTTAGCAAAATGGGGGTGCCGTCCGCAGGCGGCGGGGGATTCAGCCAGAGACGCGGGGGAACGGAATCCCCCTGTCACTGCGGTGACATCCCCCTTTTGCGAAAGGGGGCTTTTTGGGGATAAAAATATTTATGCGATCTAAAACCTGAAATACAGAAACGGGTTAAACCTCGAATCGATTAAAAACGCCACGCAAATCAAAAATAATACGGCAGATACGACCGGAGTAGCTATCCTGATTAATTTATTCGAATCGCCGAAATATTTATAAAATAATTTTTTCGGCAGCGGCGTTGAGCCTATTACAGCCAGTATAAAAAACGGCAGATAATGCAGTAAATCATAGACTGCGCCTTTATCTATAAATCCCCTGACTGATGATATTCCGAACATTCGCTTAAAAAAAATCATGCCTTTGCTTGTATCTTCAAACGTAAATATCAGCCAGCCGAATATTATTAATATAAGAGAATATATATGGCTGACAAATCCCGGAGCCTTTTTTAATATATTTAAAATAAACCCTTTTTCGAGCATTAATATAATCCCGAAATATAAACCCCAGATTATATAGTTCCAGTGCGCGCCGTGCCAGAATCCTGTCAGAAACCATACGATCGTTATATTCCTGTATTGTTTTAATAAACCTTTTCTGTTTCCGCCCAACGGAATATACACATATTCTTTAAACCATGTGCTTAACGATATATGCCATCTTCTCCAGAATTCCGTGATTGATTTTGATATATACGGATAATTGAAATTTTCGAGAAATTTAAACCCGAACATTTTACCCAGCCCGATTGCCATATCAGAATATCCGGAAAAATCAAAATATATCTGAAAGCTGAACGCCAATATCCCAAGCCATGCCCCCACTACCGTAATATCCCCGTCGGGCAGGGCTTTTATATACGACCAGATTGCCCCCGCAGTATTCGCGAATAAAACTTTTTTGCATAAGCCGCATATAAAAGTCCGTATCCCGCACGCAAACATTGCGACGCTTTCTTTTCTGTGTCTAAGCTGTTCGTCAATATCTTTGTATCTTACAATCGGCCCCGCGATCAACTGGGGGAAAAAAGTCACATAAGTCCCAAAAGACGTGATATTCTTTTGCGCTTTCGCCGTTCCGAAATATATATCGAAAGTATATGACATAGTTTGAAAAGTATAAAACGATATCCCTATGGGAAGATTTATATTTAATGGTTTTATAAAAGACAAAACCGGAATTAATTTTAAATTATTTATGAAAAAATTCGCATATTTAAAAAACCCCAGCAAAGAAAGGCATATAATAACCGCGGCTAAAACAAAAAGCTTCGCAATATTATTTTTATTTTGTTGTTTATATTTTTCAACTCCCCAGCCGCATATATAATTTACGATTATAGTAAAAACCATCAAAAATACATAGACCGGCTCGCCCCAGCCGTAAAATATCAGCGAAACAATCAGCAATGCAAAATTCCTGAATCTGAGCGGGGTTATAAAATATATTAAAACAGCGGCGGCAAAATACAAAAAAATAAATTCCAAGCTTGAAAAAACCATAAAATTTTTACCTGAAAATATATGAACTTTAATATTTTATATGTATTTATATGTAGGGCGCGACGCCCTCGGCGCGCCGTTAAAACAAACCGGATTCCCGGAGCGCCGAGGGAGTCGCGCCCTAAATAATTAATTTTTTAATTTTTTAATTTTGAAAATATCCCAGTTTAATTATTTTTCAGCCATATAAGCGTTTATTTTTTCTAAAAGTTCGTCTACGTCAGTTTCGTGAACCATGCACGCTTCTTCCAGAGATTCTCCCCTTGCGGACGGGCATCCCAGACAGTGCATGCCGATTTCAAGCAAAAACTGCGCTATTCCGATGTCTATTTCAAGTATATCCCCGATAAGCATATCTTTTGTAATCGTAAGTGTTTCAGCAGCCATTTTATATATTCTCCTTAAATAATTTTATTTTTTGATTTTTTTGACTATTATATCATATTATATATAAAAATTCAATAAAAATATAAAAAAATAATAAATTTTATTTTAAAATCAAGGGCGGATAAATATCCGCCCTATGATTTATTTTTATTTTATATCTTTTTATAGAAAACTATAATTATCTTCTTCTGTTGGCACTCTCGTTGTCTGATATTCTGTCATGATTCGGACGACGCATTAAAGCGTAAATCGCGAGCGCGAGAAGAGCTACTATTGCAGACAATAAAACTATAAACGTTATTGTCGAATTTCTTGCTTCGGCCGTTGTGTCCCTGTATCTGGTCGTTCTTCCCATTCCGGTTCTTGCTGAGTTAGTAGTTCTTACAGCGTTTTTATTGTTATTTCCGGTAGTCGCAGTATTTCTTGCAGAAGAAATTTTACCCTGAGCAGTTGCGGGTGTGGAGCTTCTTCTTACCGCTGAATCGGCAGGTGAAGTCATATTATATCCTGTCCTGTAGTTTCCTGCGTTTCTGCTGTTTACCAATCCTGTGTTGCCTCTGTGCATAGAATTGCTTCTGCCCATATTGTTATTGTCGTAGCCATATCCTGTGCTGCTGCTTCTGTTCATAGAATTCGCGTTATATCCTTCGTTGCCGTATCTCATATCGCTTCCGCTGACAGAGCTATTTCTGCCTATATTATTGCCGTCGTAGCCATAACCCGCGCTGCCGCTTCTGTTCGCAGTATTAGCAGTATTAGTATTCATAGAATTCATATTATTTCTGTTGTTGTTATTCATGCCGCCGCTTCTGTAGGCATTATTTTGATTCTGTCCGTAACGATGCTGATAACCTGTTCCTGAGTGTACATTTGCGGTATTATTACGGTTGGTTCTGTAAGCAGTATTATTTTTATTGACGTTTGTATTCATATAATTTCTGTTTGCCATACGGGTTGCAGCGCCTGCGCGGGTTTTTGCTGAAGTATGCATTCTTGTTGTTTTCGGAACTGCCGCAGTGTGCGTTCTTTTAGTTGTTGCCGCCGTACTTATTCTTTTAGGCGTTGTTGCCGCAGTGCGCGCAGTCGCACGAGTTACGCGTGTTTTAGCCGCTGGAGCCTTTGTTCTTGTTATGCCGCGGGTTGTTGTCGCGTGAGTTCTTTTTGTTCCTGCTTTATTTGCGGCAATATTACTTCTGCCGACTGTTGAAGTATTTTTTACTGTACGCGCTCCTGATTTTATTGCGGGAGTAGTAGTAGTTCCAGTATTGCCAGCAGTTCTTGAGCCTGTGGCAGCACGGGTTCCGCGAGTTACGCGGGTAGCACGCGTCGTTGTGTTTGTGTTTGCCCTGCCTGTCTGCATTGAATTAGCTTCTGCCGCTCCTGCTGTGCCTTCAATCCCTATTGTCCCTTCAGTTGCCCTTGTTCCTGATGTTCCCGTAGTTCTTGTTGTGCCTAAAGATCTGTCAGTAGTTCTGTAAGGAAGCATTGTAAAACGGTTATATCTTGAACTAACGTCTTCTGTGACGCCGGTTCCTGCTGTATTGCTTCTGTTATATCTATTATTATAAACATCGCTGCGCAAACCGCTTCTGTATCCTCTGTAATGGGTTGACCCTGTAGTGGTCGCAGGAGTTGCAGTTGCAGCTCTTGTTCCGGTATTTACGCCGGTGCCGGCGTTGTTATAATTACCGCGCCTGCTGTTTATAATATAATCAGTATTTACGGCTGTGCCGGAACTTCCGGTATTATCGATTATTGCAGCTGAACCTGCGATCCCTACGCTGTTACTGCCGCTTTTGTTTAAATTTTGCCCTGTGGTCACTCCGGTAGTATAACCGGTGGTGTAACCGGTTGTATAACCTGCGCTGAAGCCTGAGGCGTAACCGCTTAACGCGCCTATATCGGCATTGTCGGTTAAAGAACTTCTGTCGTTAGCTCTTCTTACAACGCGTGAAGTAGTTGTCTCAGCCGTTGTTGTCGGGGTAGTTGTTGTAGTTGTTGCTGTTGTGCCGGTGTCGCCTGCGGTTCTGGTTCTGCCTGTCCTGTTCAGCCTGTCGGTTCTGGTTCTGGCGCTATCAACCAAACCTGAACGGGTACCTGTTACCGTACCCTCTGCCGGAGTCGCGTCTGCGCTTACTACCGGTATTACTGAGAGAACAAGAGAAAGAACTGTTATAATCGCTATAAATGTCAAAATAAATATCGAAACCGAAGATTTCTCGTTTATTTTATTTTTCATTTTTTATTTCTCCTTAGTTTTTAATTTCCTTTTAAAAATTTTATATTTTTATATTTTTTAAACTTCCTGTTATAAATTATTATAATTAACGCAAAAATAAATCCGCGAAATATAAATTATAACTAAAATGTATTATCCCCTTAATAATTATTTCATAAACGAAGAATATAATGTTATTTGTGTTATCATTTTGAATTTTAAATTTAGTTATTTTTTAATAACTGCGGTCAAACCGTAAATTTTGATAAGTCTCATCAGAAAGATTTTATATAATTAAAATTTTTTAGATTTTTTTGAATATTTTGAGATAATAAAAAGCATTTTAGGTTATATAATAATATATATTAATATGGAAACAAAAAAATTTATCAAAAACGACAGCGGATTTATATGTGTAAATTGCGGCAAATCAGTCGGGACTTTGAAATATACTTCGAGAAATCACTGCCCGTATTGCCTTTTTTCCCTGCATGTTGATATAAATCCCGGCGACAGGGATAATACGTGCAAGGGAAAGCTTGAGCCTGTTTTGACCGAGCCGAGCCCGGATATTAAAAAAGGCTATATAATAATTTTCAAGTGCAAAAAATGCGGAGAAAAAGTCCGCAACAGGGCGGCTAACGACGACAACACGGCTTTGCTTATAAAGCTCACGAATCCCGATAATTATAAAAATAAAAAATAAAATTATTATTTTAAAAAATTTAAAAATAAAAATTAAATAAAGAAAGGTATTAAATATGAAAAAAGTGAAAAAAATATTAATATTGGCGGCTATAGTTATGCTTACAGTCAAAATAATTAAACTACTGAACAGGGACAAACCAAAAGATGAAGAAAAACAAGATTTTATATGCCCTCCGATACTCGCTGATATTTATAATTATATTAACTCTTTTATCATGTGTTTATTCATGCGAGAAAAGGGAACCTGCTGCGAAGCCGGAACCGGCGGAGATAATGAAGAAAATTGCTGCTGAATTTCCCGGATATGATAAATACGGTAAAGGCGCGGATTATGAAAGCTGCAAAAAATCAAAAGAATTATCAGATTCAAAAGCGACGGAGCTATATTCAAACGATAAGAATAAAGCCGTGGATATGTCAAAAATCGAAAAATATTCTATAATACAAGCCGGTGAAAATTCCGCTGACGAAATCGGCATATTTAAGCTTTACGACAAAGTTAATTCAGAATATGTAAAAGAAATGGCGCAGACAAGAATCTTAAAAATGCAGGATTACGCGATAAAATCAAGTTTTGACGTAAATATGTCCGAGATATTTAACAACGCCGAAATAAGAAGTTACGGGAATTATGTTTATTATGTTTCCCACCCTCAAAAAGACAAAATTTTTGAAATAATAGAAAATTCTTTGAGGGGAATGTGACGAAAAAAATCACGAGGGCGACCGCAAGGGTCGCCCCTACATATAAAATAGGGAGAGATCAGCATACATATAAATATAGACGCGAGGCTAAAAGCTATCTCTGATATAATAAGCGGCGATATAATCGCGGACGTTGGGAGCGACCACGCTTATTTGCCTGTCTGGCTTTGCCTAAATAAAAAAATAAAAAAAGCCTACGCTCTGGACATAAGCCAAAACTGCGTGAAAAAAATCAGAGAAAATATAAAAAAATATAATATTACACAGGATATTATAATCCCGGTTTTATCTGACGGGCTTGAGTGCTTTGGTTCTGATTCCGGTTCTGATTTTGATTTTTCTGAGCTGACAGATATAATAATTGCCGGGATGGGCGGGGAAAATATTGCCGAGATTATAACTAAAGCTCCGGTTATAAAAAATAAACAAATAAATTTTATTTTACAGCCCAACAGTAAAATACACTTTTTGAAAAAATTTTTACGCGAAAATAAATTTGATATAATTCAAGAAATATCCGTCGAAAGCAAAAAGAGGCGTTATATTATAATTAACGCGAAATTATCAACAATACAGGGATTTTAAATTTATGGTTGAATATAATATCTTTAAAGAAAAATTTATATTTTATTTTAACGGGTATAATATAAATTATAATCAAAAGATTATAGAAGATTTTTATTTGTTTACTGAGTATCTTTTAGCCGAAAACAAAAAATATAATCTTACTTCTATTATTGATATTGACGAAATAATAGTCAAGCATTATATAGATTCTGTTATAATTTTAAAATATTTTGACATACCCGAAAATTCAAGAATAATAGACGTCGGTACCGGGGCGGGGTTCCCTGCCCTGCCTGTTTATATAATGCGCAGGGATTTAAAAATAGCTTTTCTGGACAGTTCGGCTAAAAAAATTAATTTTATTAAAAATGCTGCTGCCAATGTCATCAAAACTAATAACGCGGCGTTTGATTTTTATTGCGGCAGAGCTGAAGATTTCGGCAAAGATATAAATATCAGGGAAAAATATAATTTCGCGGTTTCAAGGGCAGTCGCAAGATTAAATATATTATGCGAGCTTGCCGCTCCGTTTATTATTCCCGGAGGGTTTTTTATAGCGTATAAAAGCAAAAATGCCGAAGAAGAAATAAACGAAGCCAAAAAAGCGTTTGAAATACTTGATTTGAGTATAGAAAATAAAATTGAGTTTAATTTAGGCAATCCCCCGTCAAACGCAGACGCGTTTGCCACCCCCTTTCAAAAGGGGGCTTTTATAGGGGACGGAATCTGTGACAATATCGTTGATAATAAAAATATAGGCGAAAACAAAAACGAGAATAAAAGAGTTCTTGTAAAAATAAAAAAATTAAATAAAACATCGTCAAAATATCCCAGAAATTTTTCCCATATAACAAAAAATCCCCTATAAACGGGATTTTTTTTGTTTTCTTATTATTTTTTCGCATACGTTACGACAATATTATGCTTAAAAATATGATACGATACAGATATAAACATAAAACATTCGCAGGCGATAAAAATAACAGAAAGGTATGTGGAAAACCAATGTTAAATGCAGATTTATTAAAAAAAGAAGAACCAAATGCAAATAGCGCCGCAAAAATTATGCAGAAAAATAACATGCAGAATTTGCAGAACTCTATAATACATAATATCCCCGTAAAAAATATCTATCCCAATCCGAATCAGCCAAGAAAAGATTTCGACGAAAGGTCTCTTTTCGGGCTTGCGCAGAGCATAAAAGATTACGGGATAATACAGCCGCTGTCTGTGCGATTAATTTTGCCGGAAAGCGAAAAATCGCCGCCGGTTTATGAACTTATCGCGGGCGAAAGAAGGCTAAGGGCCGTTAAATTATTATTCTGGGATTCTGTGCCGTGCGTTATAGTAAAAGCGGATAAACAGGTTTCGGCTGAGATCGCGATAATAGAAAACCTGCAACGGGAAGACCTGAATTTTTTCGAGCAGGCGAAAGCCATACAGAAATTAATAGAGCTTTTTGAATATACTCAGGAGCAGGCGGCAAGGAGATTATCTGTAAGCCAGTCTTATATAGCTAATAAACTGAGAATTTTAAAGCTTTCTGAAGAAGAACGCGATATAATCGCAGAATACGGGCTGACAGAACGCCACGCAAGATCGTTTATAAGAATTGCAGACGAAGAAGAACGCAAAAAAGTTATAGCGACGGTTATAAAAAGATTTATGAACGTTTCGTCAACTGAAAAATATATAGATAAAATATTAAACGAAAAAGAAAAAGAACTCAAAAAATATCCGAACCAGAAAGCGACTTTTATAATTAAAGACGTGCGTCTGTTCTTGAACACGATAGACAAAGTCGTCGATACAATCGCGCAGAGCGGCATAAATATAAAAAGCGAAAAAACAGACAAAGGCGAATATATAGAAATATATCTTGAAGTCCCGAAAAAGAAAGCGTGAAATACAATTTTGACCGTAGGGGCAACCCTCGCGGTTGCCCTGTAAAAATCTTTTACCGATATAATTCAGGGGCAACCGCGAGGGTTGCCCCTACGCTTTTTGTTCCAATATTCTATGTGAATAATTTTTATTTACAACTGTTTAAATAAAAATTATTGACTTTTTTATTTTATATTGATATAATCTAATAATAACTATAATTTAAGATATAGAATAAAAATATAAAATGTTATATAAATTAAAAGGATTTTTAAGTTATGATCATAGCGTTTGCAAATCAAAAAGGCGGGGTCGGTAAAACTACATCCGCGATAAATGTCGCGGCGTCGCTCGGATTATTCGGGAAAAAAGTTTTGCTCTGCGATTTAGACCCGCAGTCTAATGCGACAAGCGGGGTGGGTATAAACAAAAGAAACGTGCCGTTGTCTATATACGACGTGATTATCGGCAGATGCACGGCAAAAGAAGCTATATTAAAAACGCAGTATGAAAATCTGTGGATTTTGCCGTCGAATATAAATTTAGCCGGGGCGGAAATAGAATTTGTCGAAGATAACGCGTCCGAACGCTTTTTCAGGTTTAAGAATACTATTTCAATAGCTGAAGAAGAATATGACTATATAATCATAGACTGTCCCCCCTCTCTCGGGATACTTACGGTAAACGCGCTATGCGGCAGCGATTATGTCGTCGTGCCCATGCAATGCGAATATTTCGCGGTCGAGGGGCTGGCGCAGCTTACTAATACGCTGAAACAGGTCAGAAGATTATATAATCCTAAAATAGATATTGCCGGAATATTAATAACAATGTACGACGGCAGGCTTAATCTCTCTATACAGATACTCGACGAACTTAAAAAAATATTGCCGGATAAGATATTAAAGACCCTCGTTCCCAGAACAGTCAGGCTCGCCGAGGCGCAGTCTCACAGAATGCCGATCTATTATTTTGACAAGCCGTCGAAAGCAAATGATTGTTATATAGAACTGGCAAAAGAAATCGATAAAGTTTGTATAAAACTATAAGTTTAAATCCCCCGTCACTTCGTGACACCCCCTTTCAAAAAGGGGGCTTTGGGTTAAAATTCAAACCTTTTTTTAAGAAGGAAGCGGAGCGGCGTGAGCCGCAGGGGGATTTATAATTTAACAGAAGCAGAAATATTAAATGCAAATTCAGAAAAGGAGTTTATATATAAAAATGGCACGAAAAACAGGATTAGGAAGCGGGATAAGTTCACTTTTTGTAGACAATGCCCTTGATATATCAGTAAACAACGGCGATATAAGCGTTTTACGCATAACCCATATAGAGCCAAAAAAAACTCAGCCGAGAAAAGATTTCAGGAAAGAATCACTCGCCGAGCTTGCGGATTCTATCGCCAAGCACGGGATAATCCAGCCTATAATCGTAAGAAGCCTGCCCAGCGGGTATTATCAGATAATAGCCGGGGAACGCCGCTGGAGGGCGGCTAAAATGGCGGGACTCGACGAAGTGCCGGTAGTCATAAAAAACGTAGATGAATTAACTGCCGCCGAAATGACTATGGTCGAAAATTTACAGAGGGAAGATTTAAACCCGATAGAAGAAGCATTAGGATATAAATATCTTGTCGATCATTATAATTTGACTCAGGAAGAAATATCGCGTCAGGTAGCAAAAAGCCGTTCGGTGGTCGCAAACGCCCTGAGGCTTTTGTCCCTGCCGGAAGAAGTGCTTAAATATATAGAAGACGGCGATATTACTTCAGGGCACGCGCGCGCGATTTTATCTGTGGACGACCCTGAGGAGCAATTAAAAATCGCGCAGAAGATAATCAAAAATAATTTGTCTGTGCGCGAAACAGAAAAAATCGTCAGGGCGAAAAAAAGCTCTTTCCTTTCGGGGGATAATAATATTGATATTGACGAATATATTTACGGCGAGTCTACTGATGAAAAAGCCGGGATAAAAGATAAAGATCTGGCAAATTCAAAAAAAGTCGAGGAGCTTTATTTAAAAAACCTGCAAAACAAAATATCCGGCATTTTCGGCAAAAAGATTATAATAAACATGGCAAAAAATAATAAAAACGGGGCGCAGAGCGGCAAACTTGAAATAGAGTATAAAAACAACGAAGAGCTTGAATCTATAATAAAAGTTTTGTGCGGCGGGAACAATATATTTGAGAGTTAACTTACTTTTTTATTTGTTTGAAATGCCTGAAATGCTTGAAATGGAGGAAAAATTTTATGCTTGATATAAAATTTATAAAAGATAATATAGATTACGTGAAAGCCCGGCTGAGCGACCGGAACGAAAAAAAATATTCAGCCGATATTGACAACGCGGTTGAATTTTACGCGAAAAGAAACGAGCTTATTTATAACAACGAATTATTGAAGGCCAGACAAAATCAGGTTTCAAAAGAAGTCCCGGCGTTAAAAAAAGCCGGGAAAGATACGGCTGTTCTTTTAAATCAAATGAAAGAATTATCAGAAGAAATTAAAAACGCAGATATTTTAATCAAAGATATAGACGAAAGAATAACGGCGATATTATTAAATATCCCGAATCTTCCGGATAAATCCGTCCCCGTGGGAAAAGACGAAAAAGACAATCAGATAGTAAGAATTATCGGGGAGCCGAAAAAATTTGATTTTGACCCTCTGCCCCATTGGGAACTCGGCGAAAAACTCGGGATTCTTGACCCGGAAAACGCCGCTAAAGTCACAGGGACAAGATTTAATTTTTACATGGGCGACGGCGCGAGGCTTGAACGCGCAGTTATTAATTATTTTTTGGACACTCACGCAAAATCAGGATATACTGAAGTCCTGCCGCCGTTTATAGTCAACAGAAAATCAATGACGGGGACAGGGCAACTTCCAAAATTCGAAGAAGATGCGTTTAAATTAAGTGGGTTCGATTATTTTCTCGTCCCCACGGCCGAAGTCCCGGTCACTAATTATCACGCCAACGAAATAGTAATATTTGAAGACAACGAGCCGAAAAAATACTGCGCTTATACTGCGTGTTTCAGGTCTGAAGCCGGAAGCGCAGGCAGAGACACGAGAGGGCTTATAAGGCAGCACCAGTTTAATAAAGTCGAACTTGTAAAATTCGCGCTGCCTGAAAATTCTTATGAAGAGCTCGAAAAGCTGACAAACGACGCGGAAAAAGTTTTACAGGGATTAGGGTTTGCTTACAGGGTTTCTCTGTTATGCACCGGAGACACGGGATTTTCCAACGCCAAAACTTATGATTTAGAAGTTTATATGCCGTCTTACGGGCGTTACGTCGAGATTTCGTCATGTTCTAATTACGAAGATTTTCAGGCGAGGCGCGCCAATATTCGCTATAAGAAAAACGTAAAAGACAAAGCTCAGTTTATTCACACTTTAAACGGCTCCGGAGTCGCCGTCGGGAGAACGACGGCGTGTATTCTCGAAAATTATCAGAACGCAGACGGCACAATTACAGTCCCGGAAGTTTTAAGACCTTATATGGGCGGTCAAAAAATAATAGAAAAACGCAGGAAATAGCGATTAAAAATCAATAAATGTTTCACGTGAAACATTTTGTATATATTTTTTTGTATATATTATTATTTGTATAAAAGAATAATAGTTAATATTTTTTTATAATTAAATATAATTAAATTAGAAAGGTGGTATTATAAATGCCTGAACAAACTATAACTGTTGATATTGTGCTTTCCGGTATTTTTATTGGGGTGATAATTGCTGTTCTTGCCGTGGCGTATAATAAACTTGTCATCGGGAAATTTGTAAAAGCTTTAATAAAAGCCGAAGCGGTTCACCCTGCTTTCGCCAAATCTTTTGACCAGCTTAGAGTCAAAAAGAATTTGTTTGTGAATTATGCTCTCAGGACAAAAGGCATGCTGCGTAAATTTGTGTTTGAACTCGACGACGAAGATAAAAAAGGCTATTTTTATATCCCTGAAGATAAATTATACAGGGCAGGAAGGCTTTACGGGGGAAAAGACGTTGATTTGCTTATGGTTGCGGCTGTGATTATCGTTTTGTTTATTTTTTACGCTATTGTTATAATGTGCATGCCCGCCGTTTTGAATCAGGTTTCGTCTTTTGGTTTTGGAAGTTAAAAATATAAAATATATAATATAAATTCGAAGGGTTTATAAAATTATTTATTATGAGGAAAAAACACCGCAGGACCGGCTCTGTGATTCTTGGGATATTTATAATTGCTTTATTGTGCGTGGGCGTAATTGTTTTTATTATTTATCAGAACGGGCTGAGATATATAAAATCTGACGAGGGCATAAAATTTTTCGGGAATACTGATAAAAACGATAATATAATTAACGGCAGGATTTGGTTTGAAAGCGATTCTGCTAATATAGATCTGCAAAAATTTTATATAGTCGAAATAAAAGACTCCCGGTTTATTTCTTATTTGCCCGACGCGTCAACTTTTTCGGCAAATTATAATAACGACGTCCCGGAGATTATCAATTCTTCGCTGCCTGATGAAATCACGGGTTTGTATCCGGTCAATAATTTTATATTTAATCAGTCTGACTCCGGTATATTTTTAAGAACCGGGCCTTTTGATGTTTTGCTGACTGATTACGAAAATGACGGGAATAAACTTTTAGGCGGCGAGATATATACTTCAAACGGCGTCAAATGGGTTTTGAATTTGCCGTCGGATAAGTTAGATAAGCCGCTGTTTTATACGGATTTTGAAATTTTGCAGGCTGAGAACAGCGCGAAAAAATATAAAGGCGATATTTTAAGTTTTATACAAAAAGAAGATATACATTTTGCTTCGTTTGTATTTTCAAACGGGAATTATATAAATTTATATTCCGCGCCTGACGATATATACAGGATAAGTTATGATAAAGGCCCGTTAAAAGGGGAATTATATATAGGCAAAATAAACGGCAGTTTTCAGAAAAACGGAAATGGGTTATATTATTCTAAAACAGGGGATATATATTACGGGGATTTTATAAAAAACGAGAGGACCGGTAAAAGCGAGCTGTTTTCAGACCGGGGGGACAGTTATTCCGGAGATATTGAAAACGGCAAAAAAAACGGCGAGGGCGTTTTTAAATGGAGCGACGGGACTATATATACAGGAACTTTTAAAGACAATATGAAAAACGGTTGGGGTATAAATACTTTTGCCGACGGGTCTGTATATGAAGGAGATTATGTAAACGACGTAAAACAGGGCAACGGTAAATATACATGGGCGAGCGGCGATGTTTACGAGGGCGATTTTGTTAATGATTTATATAAAGGCAAAGGTAAATTTATCTGGGCAAACGGCGATTATTACGAAGGGGACTTTAATCATAATACTTTACACGGCTGGGGAACGTATTACTGGACAAGCGGCCGCAGTTATGAGGGCTGGTGGAATTTAGGCAAAATGGTTTATCCCGAAGATAAACCTGACGATGTCGGTGATGGCGGTGAGAATGATATTAATAATAACGGAGATGACATTTTACCAGAAGAAATTGATGATAATATCGATGATGCCGAATAGAATTTAAATATTATAAAAGCGGGGGTTTAAAATAACCCCCGCCTTTTTTTCACGGTTTTTGGATTTAATTTATTTAAGAGCTTTGCCGTTTATAAGATCTTCAAGAAAAGCCTTTTCGTTGCCGTGATTATGCCCGTCGCTGTCATATATCGTAACAAATTTACCGTTTATGATCGCTTCCTGTAAGCCGCCGGATTCATTTACAAGTTTTCTAAAATTTTCAGCGGATTTTTCGTCTTTGTATTCGATAACGGGTATCATTTTTTCGCCGTGCGCACCGGGATAAATAAATATAAATCCGTCGGTTGAATCTTCGTAAAAAGCTCTAATAATACCTGAATTATCGTAATCGATTATATATCCTGCGTCAGTCAAAGCGTTTTTCATGCTTTCGAGCGTGACCGGTTCGTCTTTTTTACACGAGCCAAAAACTGTCAGAATAATAAATAAAATTATTCCGGCGGCTGTTATTTTTTTCATTAGTTTTCCCTCTCTTGACTTTTTTTATATCTTGATTTTTTTATAGCAAGGGTTCAAGCGCAATAAAAGCGCGTTCGAGACTTGTCCTGTAGTCGTCGCATGATGAACCGGCTTCGACTGACAGCCTGCCATTAAAATTCGCTGAGCGCAATGCGTCGAAAAACGGCTTGTAATCATATCCGTCGCCATTTGACGGCATTACCCTCGGTGACGGCTTGCCTATATGCGAATGCCTGATATAGCCTTTGTAGTTCACGAAATCATCGAGACTTGTGTCCTCTGCCGCGACGTGATATAAATCGGCCATGACTTTTATATTCGGCACATTCGCCAGTTTCGCGATTCTTACGCTCTCATCAGTTCTGTTCATCATCGGCGTTTCGTCTTTGCGCAAGCCCTCAAGGGCGAGTATTATGCCGTATTCGTCCAGCGCCGGCGAAATAGCGTATCTGCATATATCTGCCATCTGTTCTATTACATTGTCATATTTGTCAGGCGACGGCAGTACCCTCGCTCCTCCCGCTCCCATGACAAGCGTCGACATATTCAAGTCAGACGTCGCGCTTATCAGCGCGTACATATAATCCCTGACTTTTGCGAGCGCTTCTTCTGACTGCCTGCCCGACGGGTCGTATTCCCCAGGGAACGGGTGCTGCCCCACTTCCAGCCTTATCTTGTATTTGTCGAGGGCGTTAAGGGTCGTTTCAAGGCTCGCTTTGTTCTCGTAAAATCCGCGTATCCCCCCTTCGAGATACCTGTAGCCTATTTCTTTCATCATTTTTACCGTGTTTTCGTCGGTTCCGCTGCATACTCCTAATATCATTTTTCTTTCTCCTTTGTTTGCTTTTTTTGTGTTTATAATTATTTTTTATTCCAGATTTTTCATAAATTCAAGAGAATTTTTTGACTCTGTGTAAAATAATTTATCCCCGTCGTCTACCCAGCCGGGAATTTCTGTATTTTTTATTTCTTCTGAATCCGCAAATCTGCCGACTGCGCCCTCTATAGATATTTTTTTGTTATATCCCGCCGATTTCAGGCTACCGAAAAACTTTTTATATAAATTTATTGACTCTTCACTGTCTGTTATCTGGGGATAAAATCTGTTATTATACGGGTTCGCTATGTGGCAGTGTTCGAGTATACCGCCTTTTTGGGATAATTCTGCCACGTCGTCGTTTTCGAGCGCGATGTGATATAAATCCGCGAGAAGTTTTACCCTTGGGTTATTTATCTGATTTATTATATATTCGACTTCGCCGACAGAATTTAATATATTAGTCTCTGTTTTATTTAATTCTTCTATTGCCAGAGTAAAATTATATGCTTCAGCCGCCGGGATCAAATAATCATATATAACCTGAATAATTTGCCCTGTTGCTTTTTGTCTGTCAAAACCGTTCGGAACTTTTCTTGCGCCGCCGCTCCCGAATACTACGCTTTTGAACCCGAAATCTTTCGTTTTTTCAAAGACTTCGCTTATATAAGATTTTATTTTGTTTTGATCTGTGTTATCACCTGTGAGCGATATATCCCCCGGAAATAGCACGTTTACCGCCCCGCATTTTATATTATTGTCGCCGAGAGCCGATAAAAAATCCGTTATTTCCGATTTTGCCGCCGTATATAACGGTGCAAGCGAAGTTTCTATATAGTCAAAACCTGTTTCTTTTAAAATTTTTATATGTTTTAAATTTTTATATGATATGCAGTTTCCGTAAAACATTATTATATTCCCCCGCTTTTTTATTTTTCATTATGTTTATTCTTATTTCAATTTTACACAATTTATCCTTTAAAGTCAAGCGAAATTAATATAAATTAACAGAAAAAAAGTAAGCCGTATAATTTTTTTACATTTGCGTATATATGTTAATAATATTTATATTTTATAATAAAAATACCATATTTTTATACGTGACATTTTATATTTTTTTATATATAATATAAATAGATAGCAGGGGATGCCCAATGGGCACTCGCGGACGCGCAATGCGCGCCCCTACGATTTGTATTTTTCAGGTGGATTAAGTATAATATAATTAAATTATCCCGCAGAGGTTAATTATCCCCTGCAAAATAACATTCACGCATGGAAGGATCGTGTTTTATTAAATGGAATATAAGTTAGTAAACGAAAACAAGCTTAAAATCATACTTACAAACGAAGATATGGCTTTGTTAGACATAACCCCCGAAGAAATGGATTATGACAATACCGGCACAAAACGCATTTTCTGGGAGATTCTCGACAATGCGAAACATCAGATCGGATTTGACGCGGGCTCTGAAAAATTATTTGTTCAGGTATATCCCGACAAAAACGGCGGATGCATGATGTATGTGACCAAAGACGTTCAAAAAAGCGTTAATACATATAATACATACGAAAAAAAATACAAATCCAAAGTTATAACCGGAGCAAAAAAGAAGCGGCTTTTATATATGTTCGAAAATTCAGAGATTTTGCTCGAAGCCTGCGACCAGTTAAATTTGACAGGATATACCGGCAAAAGCGATTTATACGCCGACGAAAACAGATATTTTTTATACATAGAGGACAACAAAGAACAGGCTATCGAACTTATAAGCGAATACGGAATTTTAATAAACTATCCTTTTTTCGGATTTTATTTAGATGAACATACAAAAAAAATAATATCTTCGGACGCTGTAAAAACTTTTTCGGAGATATTCAAGAGGTAATTATAATAATAAAATGGGTATTGAAACAATTCTGAATGAAAAAGAAGAACAGTGGCAGGAACTTTTGAAAGATTGTTTAAGCTGCGATAAATGCGTATTGCATAATACCAGAAATAAAGTAGTGTTCGGCAAAGGCTCTCACGAGGCTAAAATTATGTTTATCGGCGAAGCTCCGGGCGAATCCGAGGACCGCGAGGGATTGCCTTTTGTCGGCAGGGCCGGGAAACTGCTTGATAAATACATGACTTTTGCAGATTTTACGCTCGATAACGTTTACATAGCTAATATATTAAAGTGCCGACCGCCTCAGAACCGTGACCCAGACCAGTCAGAACAGGATAATTGCATTGATTATCTGCGGCTGCAGACTAAACTTATAGACCCGAAAATTATAGTTTGTTTAGGCAGAATCGCGGCAATGCGCATTATAAAACCTGATTTCAGGATAACTTCCGAACACGGTGCATGGTTCAGAAAAGGCAGTATATATATGACTGCGATTTATCACCCGTCGGCTCTGTTAAGAGATTCAGAAAAAAAAGCCGACGCTGTTATTGATTTTAAATCCGTGCGGGAAAAAGCTGTGGAACTGAGGATTTTGTAAATTATAATAAAACAAGTATAAAAGAGGCTGTTTTGACCACCCCGTCAAGCTACCGCTTGCCACCCCTCCACGGAGGGGAATTAGATAAAACGCTGAAATATCGGGAAAATTCCCCTCCGTGGAGGGGTGGCAAGCGGTAGCTTGACGGGGTGGTCTTTTTTCAACTTATATTACTATATTTTCAAAATAAAAACAAAAAGAACGCTAAAAATTTATTAGCGTTCTTTTTTATTATATAATATTATTTCGTCAGTTCGTCAAGAGAGCCAAATCTATATCCAAGAGCTTTCCATTCCTGAATAAGATTGTCTAAAATCGCCGCGTTTGTCGCCGATGTCGGGTGGAGCAAAACAACCGCTCCGTTGTGCGTCCTGTCCAGCATCTTTTTTATTGTCGCGGCTCTGTCGGGCTGGCTGTCGTTGTCCCAGTCTTTATAAGCCAGACTCCAGAATATAGTTTTATATCCGAGCTGTTTGTTATATTCTAAATTTTGTTTTGTGAACTCTCCTTTGGGCGGGCGGTAATATTTCGCCATTTTATGCCCTATAGTTTCTTCAAATAATTTTTCAAGACCGGTTATTTCTTTTTCGTACTCGTTAAAATTTTTGATATTGCACATATTTTTGTGTTTCATAGTGTGATTTGCGACTGTATGGCCTGTTTCGATCATTTCTTTTAATAATTCCGGATTGCTTTTGATTACGTTATCCAGTATAAAAAACGTGCCTTTTACGTTATTTTTATTTAACGCGTCGAGACATTTTTTCACGTTGCCGTTTTCATAGCCGAAATCAAACGTCAGATATAAAACTTTATCGTTTTTATTGCCTATGGCATAAGCCCCGTAGTTTTTTATATCGTCTAAATTAATATCAAACGACGGCTGCCCGTTATCTTTAACGGGGACAAAATACCAACTGTAATTTTTACTGTCCGCGAGTATTTCATGCGCGGAAACGCTTATAATCGCGTTTAAGACAAAAATAATCGCGGCGGCAGCCAAAAGAAATTTTGTTGTTTTTTTCATAATAATATATTACCTCGGTTTTTACTTTTTTGATTTTTATTATTCCCGGATTTAGAAATTTTAATTATAATAAATCTTTCTCTTTACAATGATTTGCGGTTAAGATATAATAAAAATAAATATTATTATATAATTATATAAAATAAGGGGAAAACATGAAAATAGAATATAAAAAAATCGACGATGTAATTTTAAACAAACTTATTGATATATACGGCGAATGGGTTAAGCAATATATCTATATCAGAGACGATACACTGCCGCTTGCGGCTATGGACGGCGATTTTCCGGCAGGTTATGTTTGCGTAACTCCGCGGGCTTTAGATTATCCGCTTGAAAATTTACAAGACGCATTTATTGAAGTTCTCGGAGTTCACGAAAATTGCAGGCGGCAGGGTATAGGGCAACATTTGATTGAATGTTGTGAAAAATGGGCAAGAAAAGCTGGCTTTAAGCAAATCCGCACTCACAGCAATAACCAAGCCGTCGAAGCGATAAATATGTGGCACAAATTAAATTATGGATTATGTCCGCATGATTATTACGACGATGAACCGAAAAAAGATGACGGCCGGGGATATTGGGTAGCGAAAATTTTATAATAAAAATTAAAAATTTACTTTTTACCCTCTTTAGTTAAAGAGGGTGCCTCCGCAGAGGCGGGTGTTTTGTTTTTTCATAACATCAAATCTTGAAAACACCCGTCACGCGGATTTGTATATAATTTTATAGTGACAAGTTCAGGTTCTCGCGTGCCACCCTCTTTACGAAAGAGGGTTTTCGGATAAAAAAATCTCCGTACACAGATGTTATACTGTTACGGAGATTTATAATATATACAAATTTTACATCAACGCAAATTTCTATTTGCCATGGATGCCGCGGCGCAGCCGCTATTCTTCGTCGTCGCTCAGATATTTCTTGGCTTCTTCTATGACTTTCGGCGATAAGGCGTTAGGCAGTTCTTCATATCTTACAAACCTGAATTCATAAGAGCCTCTCCCCTGTGACATTGCCCTTAATTGTATCGAATAAGTCTGCATTTCGCTCATGGGAACCTCGGCTTCTATAATCGTGTATGCTTTTTTGTGTTCGTGCGCGCTCTGGCCGAGAACCCTTCCCCTGCGTTTGCTCATGTCGCCCATTATATTTCCCACGATTGTATCGGGGATCGTGACTTTTAATTCGCCGATAGGCTCAAGAATTACCGGGGACGCGCCCGTCAACTGCAAAAACGCGAGCCTTGCCGCGAGTTTAAACGACAATTCGTTTGAGTCGACGTCGTGATATGAGCCGTCGAACAGATCGGCTTTTAGATTCACGACCGGGAATCCTGCGAGAACTCCCCTGCCCATGCAATCAAGCAGGCCTTTTTCGACCGCAGGGTGATAATTCTTTGGCACAGAGCCTCCGAATATGCTTTCTGTAAACGTAAGGCCGGGATTTTCGTCGCAGGGCTCAAACGTAATTTTAACGTGCCCGTACTGCCCGTGACCGCCCGACTGTTTCTTGTGTTTACCTTCGACGGCGATTTTTTTCTTGATCGTCTCTCTGTAAGCCATTCTCGGTATAGAAAACTCGACCGATACGCCGTAACGGTTTTTAAGCTTAGAAGTTATTACGTCGATATGCATTTCGCCCAGTCCGGACAAAAGAATCTGGCGGGTTTCAGCGTTATTCTCGTATCTTATAGTTAAATCTTCTTCGAGAAGTTTTGATATATTAGTAGAAATTTTATCCTCGTCGCCTTTTGCCTTGGGGATAATCGCGTAAGTCAGGAAGGGCTCCGGATAATTAATTTTGACATACTCCGTGTTTCCGGAAACAGAGAGCGTATCGTTTGAGTTAGTTGCGGCAAGCTTTGCCGTAACCCCGACGTCGCCGCAGATAAGCTCATCTACTTCGGTTTGTTTTTTGCCCCTTAGAACATATATATGCGCGAATTTTTCGTTTTGGCCGCTGTTTGCGTTCTTTAAAATCATATCTCTTTTGAGAGTGCCGTTCATCACTTTGAAATACGACATTTTCCCGAACTGGTCGGCGACTGTTTTAAACACGAATATAGCCGCCGCCCCGGTCTCGTCTATCTTTACGTCAGAAATTTTTCTTACGCCGTCTTCGTCAGGTTCGCCGTCATAAATTTTTTCGTTTATTTTATCAAGCGGGTTCGGGAAATACTTTACTATACTGTCGGCAATATATTCGATTCCGGCAAGAGTAGTCGCAGAGCCTGAAAATACTGGGATAATATTTCCGTGTTTTATTCCGGTATTAAGAGCCGTCTCTATTTCTTCGTCCGTGAAATCTTCTTCGGCGAAATATTTTTCCATAAGTTCGTCGCTTGTTTCAGCCAAAGATTCAAATAATATATGCCTGTAATCTGTGACTTTTGACTCAAAATCAGCCGGAACCGGAGCTTCTTTCATAATCCCGGCTTTATCGGGGACAAAATATTTTGATTTAATCAAATCTATATATCCCGACGTTTTGCCGTCTTCGATAAAGGGGACGAACACCGGGCATACGGCGACCCCGAATTTTTCCCGCGCATCATCGAAAATCTCGTCGAATTTTACGTTTTCCTCGTCGAGTTTATTGACGAAAAAAACTTTGGGTATTCCAGCTTCGGTCGAATAATCCACGCCGAATTCTGTCCCGACGTCTATTCCCGATTTTGCGTTTACGACAATAAGCGAGCAGTCAGCTACTCTTGCCGCCTGTTTTACTTCCCCCGCGAAGTCAAAAAATCCGGGAGAATCGATTATATTAATTTTCGCGTTTTTCCAGTTAAAAGAAAGCAGCGACGACTGTATAGAAAACCCGCGCCTTATTTCTTCGGGGTCATAATCGCTCACGGTGTTGCCGTCTGTCACTTTGCCGTGTCTTTCAGAATTTTTTGTAAAAAATAATATCGCCTCACCCAGCGACGTTTTACCGCTGTCGCCGTGGCCCATAAAGCAGACGTTTCTTATATCTTTAGTGTTTGCCATCAATAATATTCCTCCGTTAATCCGTTAATTTTATACTTGTATTTAAAAATTTATACATAATAAAGCTATTATATAATATTTTGCACGAAATTGCAATAGATTTTATATGTTTTCTTTAAATTATATTTAATAATTGGATAAATTTTTTCATGAATATAAAAAAATTAATAATTGAATAATATTTTATATTATGATAAAATATATAAAAACAATACTAAAAATACCCGGAGAAAAGATAAATAAATGGTTTACAGAATTTTTGGGAAAAGCGGCTACGGCAAAAGCGAATATTTATATGCTAAAATAAAAGAAAAAATCAGTGAAAATCCTGACCGCACGTTTGATATATTTCTTATCGTCCCGGAACAGCAGACGCTTGTTACAGAGCGCAAAATTATAGAGCGTTTCGGCAATACCGCAAATCTCAAAGTCGAAGTTCTGAGCTTTGACAGAATGTCAAACAGAGTCTCGCGGAAAACTGGGGGAATGTCGTATGATTACGCCGATTCCACGCTGAAAAAATTAGTGATGAATAAAACCCTAAGGGTTTTGGAGCCGATTTTAAATTTTTATTCAAAAGTCTCGTCAAATATGGAATTTGTCGAAAAATTAGTCAAAACAGTCGATGAGATGAAACTCGGTTTTGTTTCCCCTCTTATGCTCGAAAAAACATCGCAAGAAATTACGGTGGGTTCATCTGATCCGGATATTAATAATATTAATAAAGAAACGGCGCGTAAAATCAACGAAATCGGGCTTATATACGCGGCATACGAAAAAAATTTCAAAGGAGAAGAGGGCAAGAATAATATTTTGCGCGACGTCTCAGACGAAATGGGTTATTTATGCTCGCTTCTCGACACAGAATATATAGATTATACAGACAAGGCAAATATAAATCTTGAAAAGCGAAAATTTTTTAATAACGCAAATGTTTTTATAGATTCGTTTGATTCGTTCTCAAACGGGCAGAAAGCCGTTTTGTCGAGGATTTTTAATCAGGCTGAAAATATTTATATAACCTGCAAGTGCCTGCCGTTTGATCTGGGTGTGGAATATAATGCCGGCGCACCTGTAGGGCGCGACGACCTCGGCGCGCCGCTTATACAAATAAATGGGGACGAACGGCGTGCCGGGTCGTCACGCCCTACAGGAGATATTTCAAAGCGCGGCGAAAATTACGAAGAGGAAAATATCTTTTACAGGATTAAAGATACCTCAGAATTTATCAAAAATTTATGCAAAGACAAAAATATCGGATTGGTTGATTATATTCTCGGCGAATCGAAAAGATTTGACAATAATATTCTAAGCTATCTTGA
Source organism: Oscillospiraceae bacterium (assembly GCA_009783265.1). GTDB lineage: Bacteria > Bacillota > Clostridia > Oscillospirales > WRJC01 > WRJC01. Next base: position 576,734 of record WRHM01000001.1, on the reverse strand, counting down.
GAAAAATCTCTGGAGAAACAAGAAAAATCTCGCGTTTTTGTCTGATGAATTTAAAAATAAGCTCGAAATTTATGAATGCGAAAAAATATTCGACGAGGCTGAAACCGCCGCTAAAAAAATATTATATTTAACAAGAGAAAAAAATTATAAATATTCTGATATTCAGATAATCGCCGCTGACGTATCGTCGTACAAGGGGATTTTAGATTCTGTTTTTGAGAAATATAATATCCCGCTGTTTATGTCAATACGCACGCAGTTAAGCACAAAGCCGCTGATGTCTATGTTATTATCGCTGTTTGACATGATTATATATGATTTCAGGTTGCAGAATATACACAGTTATATCAAAAACGGCCTGTGCGGACTGAGCTATAGAGAAATAGACGATATAGAAATATATATAACCGCGTGGCAGATAAACGGGATAAAGAGATATTTGGGCAAAGACTGGAACATGCACCCGGACGGTTATGTCGAATACGACGAGACTGACGAAAATATAAAAGAGACGCTTTCTAAAATAAACGCGACGAAACGAAAATTTATCGGACCGGTTTATAATTTTATGCAAAACCTGAAGAAATTCGAAGAGCAAACCCCCGTCAGCGGCTTTGCCGATGGCGGGACGTCGAGGACGCCGTCCCCTACACAAAAGGGGGCTTCAGTCAAAAATATCACGGTTGCGGTTATAGATTTTCTCGAAGAAATCAAGACTTACGAAAGACTTGCAGAACTCCGGAACGAACAAAAAGAAAACGGCGAGATAACAGAAGCCGCCGAAACTGTGCAGATCTGGAATATATTAATGGATTTGCTGCAAAAAATCGTGCTTGTGTGCGGCGACGAAATTGTTGACCTGAAAAGATATTCTGAATTGTTCAGGTTTATTTTAAACGATATAGATATTGGCAAAATCCCCACGTCGATAGATGAAGTCACGGCGTTAAACGCGAATTTAATGCGCGACGGGGACAGAAAATGCACGATCGTTTTCGGGCTCAACACAGATATTTTCCCGGAATCCCCCGCAGATGATGATTTGCTGGGCGACAGGGAAAAACAGATACTCAGAGAATACGGGCTTGATTTTTCTTTTGATTCTATGCAAAAATCTTACGACCAGCTTTATTATTTTTATAACGCCGTCACTTCGGCTTCGCAGTGCGTAATATTAATGTACAGAAAAGCCGATATAAACGGCGAGGCTATGCTGCCGTCTATGGCAGTAGAGAAAGTCAGGAGCATATATCCCAATCTTGAAACTTACAGGCAGGACGAAGTTTTCGGGGATATGTTTTTTAATCTCGAAGGCAAAGAAAACGGCTATATAGAAATGGGTATCACTCAGGACGAAATTTTAAAATCGGCGTTGGAAAATTATTTTTTGCAAACCCCCGTCAGCGACGCTGTCGCTGCCACCCCCTTTCAAAAGGGGGCTTCTGGATTAAAAGACGGCGAAATTATAATAGATAAAAATCTCACAGATAAATTATTTTATAATTTAAATATGTCCTCGACGAAGCTTGATTCTTATGTGAACTGCCCGTTTTCGTATTTTTGCAAATATGTGCTTGGGTTAAAATCCGAGAGCAGCCCTAAAATGCAGATGAACGACATAGGCAGGTTTATTCACAAGATTTTAGAGATTTTCATGCTTAAAATACGCGATGAGAATATAGAATTTAAGAATATAAGCGATAATTTTATAAGAGACGAAGCCGAAAAAATCATAGACGCTTATCTTAGCTCTATTATAAAAGACTATGAGTTTAAAACAGACAGGTTCAGGTATCTCTTGAGGCGGCTGAACAAGATAATATTCGAGATAATAAAAAACCTGCGCGACGAGTTTAAGACGTGCGATTTTATTCCCGCAGATTTTGAGCTTGGGGTAACTGACATCACAAATAAAGAGAAAGAAAAAGACAAACCTGATAATTCAATAAAACCTGTAGAAATAAAAATTCCCGGTAAAGGATCGCTCAGAGTTACGGGGATTATCGACAGGGTTGACATATATAAAGCAGGCAAAGATGTTTATATAAGAATCGTGGATTATAAAACCGGCGCGAAAAAATTTAATTTGTCTGATATATTGGCGGGGATTAATTTGCAGATGTTTATATATTTGTTTTCGGTATGGCATAACGGTCAGGGACGGTATGGCGGCGGCGCAGGGGACGATGGAGGAGTGCAATCCTCAGTCAGCTTCGCTGACAGCTCCTTTCAAAAGGAGCCTCTGGAACAGGAAACGGGAACAGAATCCAAACCCGAAAATATCCCGGCGGGGGTTTTATATATGCCGTCAAGAATCCCGCAATACGAAAGAAAAGCTAAAATGTCTGATTCTGAAATCCATGAAGAAAAGGGCAAAAACTTCACGCGGAGCGGGTTATTTTTACGCGACGAAAAAATACTGAACGCTATGGAGCATAATCTTGAAGGCAGGTATATTCCCATAAAATTAAAATCCGACAAGAATATAAATTTTAAAAAGAGCACGGCTTCGGGGGTTTTGGCTTCGCTTGAGCAAATAGGCAAACTTGAGCGTTATGTGACAAATTCGCTCGCGGATATAGCGTCTGAACTTTCGGCGGGTAAAGCTTATGTTCTGCCGTTTAAAGGCAAGCTTGACAGCTGCGCGTTCTGTGAAATGAAGAGAATATGCAGGTTTGAAGAAAATGACTCAAACAAAAAAAATTCGGTTTTATTTTCTCCGGATAAAGTCTGGGATATAATAGAACGGGAAATTTAAAAATTATATGCGTAAAGGGCAGTTATTCAATCTGCCCTTTAATTTTTTATATATTATTATAATTTTTGTTTAACTAAACAATTCATAATCGTCCGGAATAAAATCGAACACAGTAAAAGCAACGCCTTCCTCAATCCCCGTAAACGCGAGAATTACAGTATCTTCTTCCGGATTGCCGTTTTTATCAAGCGTTCTTATCCCCGCGAGTTTGCCATTTTCAGTAAAAATCATCATGCCGATGCCGTCTTCGTCAATATATTCGTCGTAAGACAAATTCTTTCCGTTGAATTCCGCCTTTCCGGATTTTGTATATTTTGTTTCGCCCTCAATCGCAAAATCAAAATTAAATTCATCTTCTATATAATTTTCAACCATATACATTTTCATATCTTCAAAAATTAAAAACGTCTTGCCGTCCCGCCAAATAATGCGCATCGTGCCAGCCTCATCTTCTTTAATATACATAGCCGACATACCGTTATATAGATAAACATCTACAGGCTGCGAAATTCCGTCTTCTTCAACTATTAATTGTATATAAAAATTTCCTGATGAAAACAATTTTATAAATTCCTCCGCCGCACCGCTGCCTTTTTTACTGCATGCCGTGAAAGAGCCCGCGATAATAACCGCAAGAAATAATACTAATAATTTTTTTATTCTCATTTTAATTTTTCCTTTTTTGTTTATTATTTTTATTTTATTATATCACATGATAACTAAAGTTACAATAAAAAACCGGTTAATTTTAGTTATTATAATAAAAATTTACATATTTTTGTGAAATATCTCTTGACAGAATATATTCCCCGTTGTATAATATATGCGTATATACGCAATTTGGCGTATATAGAGAATTTTCTGAACTTTGAAAATTTAATAGCCCCGAAAAAACTGATTTATAAAAAAATCAGGGACGGATGAAATCCATCCCCAACCTGTATTTTATTATTTATATATTTATTTTTAATTTTTTAATTAAGATAAGACAGAGGGTTTACCTGAACGCCGTTTTTTATAATCTCAAAATGCAAATGATTCCCCGTGCTGTAACCTGTTGAGCCGACTTTGCCTATTTCCTGCCCCTGAAATACTTTGTCCCCGTAACTTACGCTTATTGAACTTAAATGAGCGTACAAAGTCACATACCCGTCGCTGTGCCTTATTTTCACATAGTTGCCGTAAGAGCCGCCGAATCCGGCATGTATCACAGTTCCCCCGTCTGCAGCCGAAACTTTAGAGCCGTAAGGCAGCGGTATGTCGATTGCGCGGTGCCCGCCGCTGAAATAACAACTGATATATCCCCCTTTGACGGGGCGTATAAATCCGCCTGTCGGCCCCGGGAGAGGTTTGACTTTTGTCCCTACAAGCACGACTTTGTCTACCGGTTCTTTTATTGTCTCGACTTCTTTTATTTCCCTTGATACTTCGTTGTCGTTTATGTACGTAACGTCGGCAGTTATCATTTTTTCACCGTATGCGCCGTTAGTCTGGACTGTTTGCGTCCCTGTGTAGTACTGGCTCGATTCTACGTATTTTACTTCAAACGGCATATCTTCGGTATAAATTTCAGTTTTGACTTTTTTAAATAAAATCGACCCTGCCGTAGTGCTTCCGGAAGTTTTTGAAAGCCTCGATAAAACCGCGTCCTGCATATTATTATTTTCGTCTGAACTCAAAAACCCGCGCGGAATAGTATTTATCGCTTCGGGGGTAAGATCTATCGACGAACCGGCCGCTATTGACGCAATATCTTCTGAGCCTATTGACATATCTTCCGGATATTCGCCGGACATGAGCGAATTTGCGTTTATACCAGCTAACGGGACTTCACTGTCTTCTATTATATATTCGGATCCGACACTTCCGCCGCCTGAATCAGAATCAATTTCAGCCTCTGCGTTTTTGCTTTCGGCACTGTTATAAATTACACCTGCGACGACCGGGTTTTCGGGAGTATAAGTTATAATATCTTTAAGCTCGTCCTGAGTGACAACGTCGCGCTTTGCGTATTTATTTTCTATTATTTCTATTTCGTTGGCGAAGCCTATTGTTCCGTCGTCGCCTATATCGCCTGAATTTTCTTCAAGAATTTCGTTAAGCACTTTGTTTATATCGCTTGCGTTTTCTGCGGCGCCGATCAATTCACCGTCGATATAAAGCCCGTACGCCGTAGTTATCGCGTTCTGTACCTGACATGAACTATACATAAGATTATAAAGCTCGCTTTCCGAGACATAAGCTTTATTATTCGTCAGCACTATTTTATAGCTTAAATCCCCTGTAAATTCATACTGTTCACCCAAAACCGAAGATACGTTGTTTTCAAGAAGAGACACAACAGTCCCGACCGTTTCTTTTGAGTCCACGAACCCTATATTTTCACCGTTGAACGAAAGTTCAAATTCGGGCTTAAAAGAATTTATATTTAATATCATCATAACCGTAAAGACAACAGAGGCGACGGGGAGCATAAACGCGAATGATTTTTGCGCGATATATCCTATATTTTTGGACGCTTTCGACGCGTTTGAGAAAATGGCGAAAAAATCCCTGACAGATTTTAAAAAATTACTTACCGGTTTTAAGAGAACACAGACAAATCCCCATAGTTTTGCGATAAACGTGAGAAAAGCCATATATTTATCGTATGTATTATTCTCGTAAATTTCAGAGTTGCCCCTGTTTCTCCCCCAGCCTCTGGGATGTTGTGCTATCGTCGCCAGACAGGCTTTGGGCTTTCTGCCATTTTTCTCGCTTTTCCAGTTGTAATAAAAATAATACGCGTTAAAATAAGAATCTATTATGCCCAGCCCGCTTTTCTTGAATTTATCTGCCAGACGTTTAACGGGGGGCTGTGTGTTTGCGTTTGCGTTATTTTGATTTTTATTATTATTTAATTTATTACCCGGAACTTTTGGATTCTGCGCCGGTTTAACGGCAGTCACAGCCGTGGATTTTGATATTGCTTTAGACTGCGGCGGCGGCTGAGCCTGAGGTTTAGACAAATACACCTGCGAATTAGAATTGTCCCCATTTCGCCGCATTTGCGGCTGAGGGCTTGTTTTGGCGTTATTTGCCGGGGTAAATATATATAAAGTACTGTTGGGTTCGTTATTTGTCATTTGAACTTGATTTTGACTTTGACTTACTTGAATATTATTATTAAGCGGCGGCACATTTTTTGAAGACGTCCGCGGCTGACTTCGTCGGTCAAGTTCGTTTCCCGTTTGCGTTTGACTCATCAAATCAAACTCCTTTCGGCTAATTTTTTTATAACTTAATTCAAAATTCATATAAATTTTTATACGAAACAAGTTAAATCAAATATTAAACCAGTATAGAGTATAATATATAAAACTTAAAAAAGCAAGCAAAAAGCTTTAAAATTCATGATTTATAAACAGAATTTCAACAGTGCTGAAACAAGTCGGCGGCTTTTTCCAGCTTTCGGCTTATTATAACACAATATGGAAGCTGAAAAATTAATTTTTTAATCAATAAATACTGTTTATTTTAAATAATTGCTGATATAAGATATAATTTAACGGTGAAGATATAATATCCTGTGATGATTTCTTGATAAAAACAAAACAGAAATATTTATATTTTCAAAGAGGGGTATATTAAAATGTTATTGGACACAGGATTTCAAAAAGAAAAGGAGAAGTATCCAACCAAAAAACATAGCGATAATTATAATTATAAAAATAAAAAATCAGATATAACCGACGTCAGGGAAATTTTCAGGCAGACCACGCATATAAATATGCAGATAAACGCCAAAATCGAAGAGATTTCATACTGGAGGCATCTTGCCTCAAAAGCGCAGCAGGTTTTCAGCGAGGTAAATACGCGAGGCGCGAGAAAAAGCACGAGCAGAGTCGAGGAATGCGTGTGCAAAATCATTGATATAGAAGAATCGTTAAAAACAGATATGGACGATCTTATCGCATTAAAAGAAAAAGCAATGCGCATAATCGACAAAATGGACGTGCCGGAATACAAGAGCCTTCTTATACACAGATATATATGCGACAAAACATGGTACGAAGTCGCGGATTCTATGGGTTACAGCTATGTTCACATAGTAAACCGGCTCCACCCGAAAGCCCTGAAAAGAATAAGCGAGATCGCGATTGGAGCTGAGAATTAAATGGCAATATCATCAAAAAAAAGCAAAAAGGCCGAAAGTATTTTTGACATGCTGAAATTTATAACTGAATCTAAAGTGCCGGATCCTGAAGGCAATATTATCGAATTGCTGAAAAATACGGAACTGCCGGAGAATAAAATAAATATCATGTCCGCGATGCTTGCGGGGACTGCGAAAAAAGGCATGTCCGGCGACTTGAAATCGCTGGAATGGATCATAGAAATGCTCGGTTTGCGCCAGTCTTCAGAAAAAATTCCGGGATATTCGGGTATTCCGGGGTATCTTTTGGGTAAGACATACGTTGATATTTACAGGGATATAACAGAACGCCGGCATAGATTTTATGATTTCAAAGGGGGGCGCGGCTCTTTAAAATCTTCGTTTTGCGCGCTTGTCATGATAGATGAGATAATGCGCAATTCGCATTTCTGCGGGATAGCGTTGAGGCAGGTCAAAGATACGCTCAAAGACAGCGTTTATTCGCAGCTTATATGGGCTATTGATAAGCTGGGATTTTCGGAATATTTTAAATGCACTGAAAGTTCGCCCATGCAAATTACAAGAACCGATACCGGGCAGATAATTTATTTCAGGGGGTGCGACGAGCCTGTAAAAATAAAATCAATCAAGCCGCCGGGAGACATGTATATCGGAGTGATATGGTTTGAAGAAAAAGACCAGTTAAAAGGGCCGGAATCTGTCAGGAATATTTTGCAATCAGTCATGAGAGGCGGAGATGATATAATAGTTTTGTCAAGTTATAACACGCCGATAAGCCGCAGGCACTTTTTGAATTTGGAAGAAACTCATCAAAGCCCCCTTTCAAAAGGGGGCTTAGCTAACCGGATAATACATCACAGTTTTTATTATGATTCGCCGCCGGAATGGTTAGGACAGCCTTTTCTGGACGAAGCTGAATATCTAAAAGAAACCAACGAGAAAGCATACAGGCACGAATATCTGGGCGAAGCTGTCGGCGAGGGCGGGAATGTATTTGATAATGTCAGCATCAGGGAGATAAAGGACGCTGAGATAAAAACATTCGGAGCTTTATATTATGGACTTGACTTTGGATGGATCGACCCGTTCGCGTTTAATTGCGTATGCTACGATCCGAACCGCCTGACGCTTTATATATTTAATGAGCTGCACGGGTATAAAACGGCAAACAGGGATTTGGCAAAATTATTAAAGCCTTGGGGAAACTGCGATATTATCGCGGATTCGGCGAACCCGAAGGATATAGCGGATTTAAGGGGGGTTGAAATATGCGTCAGAGGAGCCATGAAAGGTCAGGGCAGCGTCCAGATGGGAATGAAGTGGCTGCAGTCGCTTAAGGAAATTGTGATTGACCCCGTCAGGTGTCCGCATACAGCCGGGGAATTTACAGCCTACGAATATGAAAAGAGCAGCGACGGCGAAATTATAACATCGTATCCCGACAAGAACAATCACCATATCGATGCGGTGCGTTACAGTATGTCAGCCGTAATCAGGAGATACGGGGAATAAAAAAATTTTTCAAAAAAAATAAAAAGATGATTATAAATGTAATAGTATGTTTGCTGGGAATGTGCTATAATAGTATCATCAAGAAATTGTCAGTCAGGGAAAACCGTGAAAAAACCGTGAATTATTATAAATTCGCGGTTTTTTATTTCGCGCAGTTAATATTTTATTAATATTTTTTTGAAAGGAAGTGATATAATTTTATTAGAAAAAAGCGAAAACTGGAAACATGGCGTATAACAATAAACTGCCCGATTATTATATTACAAAGAAAGTTGCCGAAAATGATTACAAATGGAATCCCCGAAAAAATACTATAGGCGGAAAAGCACCGGGAAAAATGATTGGCGGTGATGTGTATGATAATGGCAACGGACATTTGCCTGACGCGCCGGGAAGAACATGGTATGAAGCCGATATAAATTATATGGGCAGAAAAAGAAACACAGAACGAGTTGTATATTCAAACGACGGCTTGATATTTGTCACATACGATCATTTTGATACATTTATTGAAATAATTAAAAAAACATCTGACACAAATGAAGAGGAGGAAGAATAATGTTGAAAGAAATACCGGTAATACCAATAGATTTTAGAAACTGCGTAAGTACGGACGATATTCGAAATTTGCTGAAAGAAAATCTGAATTTATCCGAATGGGACGACGAAAATCCTGATGATTTGTTAATGCAGCTTAAAGAATTAAAGGAATGCAAGATATATTTCAAAGCAACAAATCTTGTTTCAAAAGACATATCCGGCTATATGAACCAAATGATTGACATATTCAAAAATGCCGGAAATATGTATGATAATATAAGGTTTTTTCTAATGATAGAAAGAACAAAAATACCAATAGACTTCAGAAATTGCGTAAGTACGGACGAAATCCGCGAGTTGCTGAAAAAGCATTTGAATTTACCCGAATGGAACGATAAAAAGCCCGACGATTTATTAAGGGCGCTGAAAGAATTTGAGCCAAGCAGAATATATTTCGTAGGGACAAATCTTATGCCGGATAATATTTACGGCTATATGAAGCAGATTATTGACATATTTAATAAAATCGAAGATATGTATGATAATATAATAATATATGTCAGGGATGTGATAACGATAGACTTTACTAACGCCAAAACCGTTTACGATATTCATGACATAATAAGCGACGCATTGGACTTTCCCGAATGGTACGGCAGAAATTTTGACGCTCTGTGGGATTTGCTGACAGGATATATAATTACGTATGAGATACATTTAAAAGGCACAAAAGATGTTGAAGAAGGTTCATATCTGCAGAAAATCGTCGAAATATTTCAAAAGGCAGAATCAGAATATGATGCTCATAAAATAATAATAGAATAAAAAAATTTCAAAAAAAATAAAAAGATGATTATAAATGTAATAGTATGTTTGTTGGGAATGTGCTATAATAGTATCATCAAGAAATTGTCAGTCAGGATAAAACAAGAAAATACCGTGAAAAAATCGCAAAATTTAAGCAGTGAAAAAGCCAAACAGTTAAAATTGAAAGGAGGTGATTGAAAAATGTTTACAGACGTCATAAACCGGCTGAAAAAACTTTTCGGGAAAGAGTCAATAAAAAAATCAGAGATTGAACAGGCAGAAGAACTCGGTTACGTTATCAAATATGAGGACGTAACCGAGTTTAATATTATTTCGATAATTGCAAACAAGCTCTCTAATATCGTATGCTCTGAAGTAAGCGCGGAAGTCGTTCCCGCAAATTCGGAAAATAAAAACGGGAAGATTGATTTTTTAGATAATGCGTTGCAGAAATGCGTATCTAAACTGCATTTGATTGCGGTAAGAGCGTTCGGGATAGGCGGGGTTATCTTAAAGCCCTATATTTATGACAATAAGATTTATACTGATATTATCCCGCAGAATCGATTTTTTATTATTAAACAGCACGGTGAAATTATCACAAAAGCGGGATTTATCGCCGATGTTTTCTGTGATGAGAAAGCAAAAAAGAAATATGTCAGAATCGAATATCATTCGCTTGATTCCAATAATATTTACACAATCGAAAACAAAATTGTCGCGCAAACACCCGTCAGCGGCTACGGCGCGCCGGGTGCGTCGCGCCCTACGAGTACCACCCCATTTCAAAAGTGGGCCAAAAACAAAGATTACGAAGAAATTGCGTTATCTAAAACAATCTGGGCCGACATGCCGCAGCGCGTTATTATAACTAACGTCGAACAAATGCTGTTCGCTTTTGTAAAATGCCCGTCGGACAACAAAAAAGAATCCTGCGCCGCCGGCAGCGCGATATACGGCGCGCCTATAACTTACGGTCAGGATAAACTGATAAAAATGATTCTTGATTTGCTTAACGAGATACCGGAAGAATACAAAAACAAAAAAGCGTTTATCGGCGCAGACGATTTATTATTTGACAAAGACAGCAAACTGCCTGAGAGCGGTTTATATAAACTCTTCAGGTCAGGCGGCGGGATCGACACGCAGTCTTTCTGGGAGATATTCTCTCCGGAGATACGGCACGCGTCTTACTTTGAAGGGCTGGATTATTTATTCGGGCTGCTTGAAAAAGCCGTTTCGGTAAATAAAGGCATACTTACGGATATGAATGTTTCAAACGCTACGGCTACAGCGATAAAACGCAGCACCCTCGATACGTTTTCCACTGTTTACGCTATGAGAAAAAATATAGAAGTCGCCGCGGGGCAGCTTATTTACGCATTCGGGATAATTGCGGACGCTTTTGATTTATGCTCTAAAAGCACAAAAGAATATTCGGTAAAATTCGACTGGAATTACGGGCTTCTTGAGGACAGCGCAGAGACATGGAATCAGTATCTTGAAGGATATAACGCGGGAGCGGTAAAACTTGAAGAGCTGCGTATGTATTTATTCAACGAGGACAGGGAGACTGCGAAATCGCTTATAAAACATTCGCCGAACGATGTATTCGGCGGCGCGCCGGGGGCTGCGCGCCCTACAGAAAGTATAGAAGAAAATCTATAAATTTATAAAACAGGAAAGGAGTAAAAATGTGCATGACGATTGAAAATAAAATTTATCCAGACTCTAATGATATAAAATTAGACGATAAATCAGAGCAAAAAAAAGAAAGTTTAAAAGAAAAAGCAAAATTGTCCGGCTGTGAAATGACAGACGGGCAAATTTTATTTATGCTCACTGAATTTGAAAAAGAACGGGCTTTTAATTTATATCTGCGCGAAAAGGGCTTAGAATTTGTAAACGAACGGACACGGGAGAGTATAGCCGAAGATTTCGAAAATCTGATATTTAACCCGGAAAACAAAGATACGCCGTTTGACGAGATTCTTAATTCTTTAGTCACAGATGAAACTGGGGAATTTATCTGGGATTTGTTCACGCCTGAATCGGGGAAAAAAAGCCGTCTTATGATTTACGGTGAAAATTCAGATTCGGCCGACGCTTCAAAAATACTTCCGGCGTGCGGAAATATAGATATTTCTGATTCGGCCGGAATCAATCCGTTTGATAAAGAAAGCTGGAATATGGCCGCGCAGTCGAAAATATATAAAGAAAACCCTGAGATTGCGAAATATCTGGCGGCTGCGGCAAGAAAACAGGATTAGAATGATATAGGACGCCGGAACCGGCGTCCCCTGCAATATTTTTGAAAGCCGTTTGCTTTTTAAGAAAGGATGTGATATAATTAACGAAGTTTGCAGCGAATATTGGAAAATATGGATATCCGAGCAGGATTTTAAAACCTGTGTCGCCTGCAGAAATCTCGACGGGAAAATTTTCGGAATAACCGACCGGATTCCCGAACCGCCCATACACTTGAATTGCAGGTGCAGAACCGAAGCAGTGCAAGTGGTTTTAAAAAAGGACGCGGATTATTATATAGATACTATAGTAGCATCCGGCAACACCGTATATGATAATGCCAGCGGGAAATTGCCCGGCGCGCCGTGGAGAATATGGTATGAAGCGGATACAAGAAACATCGACGGAAACAAAGTAACAGAGAGAATATTATATTCAAGCGACGGCTGGATTTTCGTCACACGTAACCATTACAGGACGTTTATCGAGATAGGGAGAAGCGACGATGTAATGTCGGAAAAATATGAGGGAATTGAATTGAAATATCCGGGTAATGCTCCCTCAAAATCTCCCGGAGAAGGATTTGAATGGAAAGGTTCCGGCGACCCAAATTCCGGGAGAGGAAATTGGTATAATCCCCAAACCGGTGAAAAATGGAATCCAGATATAGATCATAATGCCCCTATTGGTCCCCATTGGGATTATACTGATAAAGATGGAAATTCGTTTCGTGTTTTTCCAGATGGCAGAATAGAACCAAAGTAAGAAAGGATAATAATAATGATTAAAAATAATGACTGGCGTTTAACAAATCAAATGAATTATTTATACAGAAAACAGTTATTGCATATACCTTTTACACCTTATCGTAAAGGGTGGGAACACGAGCATTGCTCTTTTTGTTCAGGGAAGATTGATAATGATACAAAAAAAGCGTATTGCACAACTGACAAGTATCATTGGATTTGTGAGCGTTGCTTTAAGGATTTTAACAAAATATTCGAATGGGATATAAAAGAAGAAGCAGAAAAAAATAAAAATATGTAGGGAAATAATATGAAATGGATTACGCTTATTGGAAATGAAGAGTTTACTTTAAATTACATTAAATCGATAAAATTGAAGTAAAATAGAGCAATATACGATATGATTACAGGACGTTTATCAAAGTAGGGAATAACTATATTATGTCAACGATTTGCCTGCAAACGTAGTAAACGCTTATAGTGCTTATGAGGCTCATGGCTGGAAAGGGCAAGTTTCGGGTGCAACACCGGGGACAGGTGCCGGCGGTGGGTGGGATAATGATAAAAATCAACTATCCACAACAGATTCATCAGGAAACACAATAACATACCGTGAATTTGATATTAATAATAAAGTTCCGGGAGTTAAGCGAGACGGTGAAAGGTTTGTTGTTGGGAGCGATGGTTCAATTTACTATACTGACAGCCACTATGGTGAAGGAGACAGCTTAAATAATTTACCGGATTTTGTAAAAATAAAGTAGAGAAAGGGGATTATAATTATGAAAAACAAAATATACAATTTAAGATATGAAGATTTTATAGAAACAGAAAATGCATTTAGGAAAGATAAAAATTTGTTTGTTGCAGAAATTGACGGAAGAGAGATAAAAAATGAACAGGATTATTTTAACAAAATAAGTGATATATGCAACTTTCCAACAATTTCCAAATCGTTTGGTTCACATAATGATTGGATTGGAGATCTTGATTGGCTTGAAAAAGATAGTTATGCAATAATTATCTATAATTACAATGAATTTATTAAAGATGATTTAAAAGCTAAAAATCATATCATAGAAAACTTTATTGATTTTGTATTGCCATGGTGGGAAACGGAAGTTATAAAGTGTGTCGCAGAAGGCAAAGCAAAACCTTTTAATGTTTATCTTGTAGATGATGTGCCTGAAAGCCATCCGATAAGAAAAATACCAAAAAGCACCGTAAATCGCGCAGACAGAGAGAGGATTCGCTTAGAAAAAGAAATACTTCTTAATCCGCCCGAACCCGAAGACAGTTTGTGGAAATTTGTCAACTCAGGCATTGAGGGAAATTGCAAGTTATTTAATATTAACATATTTGATTATAAGTGGGAAAATACAAGGCAAAAGATTAACGTATTAGACCCTATATATAATCAAAAACATATAATGACTGTCTACAAAGTAAATATAGGAAAAGAAATTTTTATATTTGCGGCGGGAGAATTTAGTAACGGCGTATATGGATTTTATATAAAAGAACCGGACCCAATAGAAATAGACGTCAGAAACTGCGTAACCGCAGATGAAATCCGCGATTTATTAGCAAAAAAACTTAATCTGCCCGAATGGGACGACAACAAGCCTGACGATTTATTTAGGCTGCTGACAGGATTAGAGCCATGCGAAATACATTTCATAGGAAGAAATATTATATCTTCTAATATATCAAGATACATGAATCAAATTATAAACATATTTTATGCAGTCGGCGAAGAGTACGATATATGGATTCGTGAAATAAACGTGAAAACAATAGATTTTACGGGCTGTAAATATTTAAGCGAAGTTCATTTGCGATTGAAAGAAACATTGAATTTCCCGGATTGGTACGGGGAAAATCTTGACGCTTTATGGGATTTATTAGCGAACCGCACAAATCCGTCGGAAATCCATTTAAAAGGACTGAACGAAGTTTCACAACAGTTACTCCCAGAGATGCAGAAAATTTTAAAAGTTTTCAAAAAAGCGGAGGAAGAATATGACTATAAGATAATACTTGGATAAAATCAGGCGAAAATTTTCAAAAACAAAAAAATAATAAAAGATAATATAAATAAGAACACTCGCAAAATTTTGCAGAGGCGTTCTTTTTTATTATAAATTTATTATAATAATTTAATTTTAAATAAAAAAGGAGAAAAAATTTTATGGCAAAAACAAAAATAGCTGATTTAATCGTACCGGAGCTTTTTGCGCCGTATGTTATAAATCAAACAAAAGAATTATCTAATCTTATCAACAGCGGGATCGCCCAGAGCAATCCGCTGCTTGATTCTCTTATCGAAAAAGGCGGCAAGACAGTTAATATGCCTTTTATGAAAGCATTGACAGGTTCAGACGAAGTTTTGAGTGATTCTGAGCCGCTTGTCCCGGAAAAAATCAGCGCGGACAAAGACGTTGCGCCTGTTTTGATCAGGGGCAAGGCGTGGAGCGCAAACGAACTCGCGGGAGCTCTCGCCGGAAACGATCCGATGAGCGCGGCCGGGGAACAGATCGCGAAATGGTGGAACGTTCAGGAACAGAAAATTTTAATCGCGATTTTAAACGGGATATTTGCCGAAGCACTCGCAGATTCCCACTGCAACGACATTTCAGAAGAAGACGACGACGATGCAATCATAAGCGCGAACGCCCTGCTTGATACAAAGCAATTACTGGGCGACGCCGCGTCTGACTTAAAGGCGATCGCAATGCATTCGGCTGTATTCACGACTTTGCAAAAGCAAAATCTTATCGAATATATCCCGAATTCTGAGGGAATAGTAGAATTTCCGGTTTATTTGGGATATAAAGTCATCGTTGACGACGGTATAATCCCTGTCGATGGAGTTTACAGCACTTATCTTTTCGCCGACGGGGTTTTCGGGAGGGGCGACGGCGTGCCGGATTCGCTCACTCCCGTAGAAATGAGCCGCGACGCTCTGGCTTCGGACGATATACTCGTTTCAAGAAGGGCGTTATGTTTCGGGCAATATAGCGCTGCCCGCAGGCTCTCCGGAAGAGACGCGCGCAGGAGATATATTATCGCTGACCCCGGACGGCGTAATACCCGCAAAAACAAAAAGAAATATAGCCGCGCAGGGGCTGTCTTATGCTACTTCTTCGTTTAATTACGGCCTTTTGAGACTGTCAGACACAAAACTGCTGATTATATATTATGACAGATGCACAGTCGCAACCGTGGATTTTAACAACAAAACAGTATCTTTCGGCGCGTACAGAACTTACGGCTCAAGCCAGATTTTAGGCAACGGGATAATATTACGCGGTTATGACGAAAATTCCGCCGCTTTATTTTGCGCTGTCATGCAAAATACGGCGGGGTCGTCTCCCAACTATTTTCCCGTGGTATTTTCAATAACCGGGGATATAATATCTTCAGCCGGGACCGGGTATAATTTCCCGTATACGCATACATATATAACAAATCCGGTCAAAGTCGGAAATTCTTCAATGCTGATATGCAGTTCCGCCGGCACCCTATCTTATGCCACGCTGTTTAATTGCGAAACCGGCGCGGCTGCTATGACGACACAGGTCCAGATACCCGGAGTGACGTCGGCAATAATGCATCATACTCTGTTCAGTTACGATAAAAATAATAATAAATATATATTAATCTACGGCACTTCGGCGAATATATACGCAATTACCGTCACAGTAAACGGCAATAATATATCATTTGGCTCGCCTCAGCTTCTGGGAGCGACTTCAAGTATGGCGTTTCCGTCGGGTCAGGCATATATGCCAGCAGGACCGAACTGCTCTGACGCCGACGGGACGATCATACTTGCCGCAAATTCAGCCAGCGGCTACGGACCAGCCCGGTTTCAGATACTAAGCGTAGATTCATCGGGTATTGTGTCAAAAAGCCCGGTTCAGAATCTTCCGGTATTTAATACTAATAATTATCTTGGTTCTTCATGTTTGGCATACAGCAAAAGCGGCAAGATATATCTTACGGGAATCGATTATGAAATCAGCCCAAGGGATACATGCCTGCTGGAATTTACTTTAGACGGCACAGATGCAAATATAAAAAAATTCAGGCCGTTCCAGTCGCTGGAAATAGCCAACGAAAGTTATGCTATGACCCGTATAAAAAATTCATTTTACGAAAATCCGGATAATCCGGGAGAATTTTTATTTATGCAGTCCTGCGATTCGGCTCCCCTTGCGAATTTGACGTTCTGGTTCGGGCGCAAAACTGACTGCGTTAAACCGGATCATATCATAGGGGTTGCCATTGACCAGCCTGTGAGCGGCAATATCAGGGTACAGACGGCGGGAAAATATCTGCCGGGATTATATAATAATCTAAAACCGGGTCAGCTTTATACGGCAGGCAGCAACGGCGAGCTTGTGCCGTTCACGAATTTAGATGGCATGAAACCTCTCGGCATTGCCGCAGGGCAGTCTGATTTGCTGTTTTGGGGCGCGATGCATTTGTAGGATATTTTTATATAAATAAAATTTTAAAGCGTTTGCCGGGATTTTTTTCCCGGCAGACGCTTTTTTTATTATATTATTGCTTATTCTACTTGTTTATCTCTTTATCTATCCAATCGATTCTGGCATTCAGCCAGTCTTTCAGATACTCGACTTCGCTCTCGTATGTCCTGCGCGATTCGACGCCATCGGCGTTGGGCCATACATAAACCCCGAGTATTTTCCACCTGTCAAAATTCATCGCCTGAGATTTTTCCAAAAGCATCGCAGTCTCGTCTATTCTGGTAAATATTCTGCCAAAATAATTCGCTTTTACTTCATTCCACCGGTCTTTGAATTCTTTGGCAAACGCCTCGTCCTCAAATAATCTTGAAAACCATGCCGAATATCTCACATACCACCCTTTCGGGTCGTCGCAACCCGCATAATCTATATTTCCCGCGCCTATATCAAAATCCCAAACAGGCCCCATGCACAGTTTCCCGTCTCTTGGTTTATACATATATACGCTTGTATGAAATCCAGCGTCGACATTCTTGAAGAGCTCGTTTACTATGTACCAGTCGATAAAAGTAGACGCGTCTATATATTTTCTGTAGCCGTTCTTCGGGTCTTTGAAATTTTCGGCAAAAATAGCGTCCTCGGTTTCATTTACATAATTTGATATATAATCATAAGCCTCGACAGACATATTTTTTTCGCTTGGCTGTTTGATAGAAAAGAAATGTTCTGTGCGCCAGTTAATTCTTTTTGTCTCGAATATTATTTCGCCTTTGTCATATTTATCCGTCGAATTTACTTCAAGCACATAGCTTCCGTTTAGATCTTTTCCTGAAGTCGGGGGGATTGTCAAAGTGCCTTTTCTTTTTATTTTAACTGTCTCTTCGGTTTTTATTTTGGGCAAATCAAGCCTGCCCTTGCCGATTTTGACTTTTTCGCCTATAATATAATTGCCCATGTATTCGCCGTTGACTATTAAATCAACAAACCTGAATTTCGGCGAGAAAAACGCCCCCATATCCCTGTATAATTCATAGGCTATATAATTGCGCATCAAAGATTTGTCGGAATAATTAGCGACAAACGCCCATTTTTTCGCAGGGGCCATATCCAGAATCCCGGATTTTTCTGATATTTTTATATTATAGCTTTTCTTCGGCATACCCGACGACGAATGTCCCCTTAGTTTTATCTCTATTTCACCCGAGAACAGCCCGTCTATATAATCTTCAGAAGAATTAAGCATACTTTCGGTTATCGTCATTTCGGCCTCAAGATATTTGTTTTTGCTTGTGACATGACGGTTATTTTCGATATTTATCGAGATCACGGGCAACCCGTTGTCAAGCGGCATGACTGCGATTTCATAATCTCTGGCGGCATTTGTCTTTTCGTTAATAGCAGTAACGAGTATATTTTCGCCTTCTTTTATTATAAAACTCTCGTCTTCGATTTTAACGCCGTTTATATATAACGCGCAGAGCCTTGCGAGTTTATATGTAATATTATATTCCCCGTTTTTATTATTTCCGGGGATATATACTTTTGTAAACGAATCTTCGGAGCTGTTATAAAGCATCTCTTCGCCGTCAAGATAAACTTTGACAAGCTCAGCTTCGTCAAGATACGGCAGCGAAGCTTTAGCCGAGAGATATTCTGCGGCCTGCGTGTTTTTTTTGCGGGCGAATAATTTTATCTCGTAATCTTTGCCGGCGATCATTTTTGTTGCTTTATATGATCCGTTGAGAATATCGCCGGGAGTAAAATCAAGAATTATATAATTATTTTCGAGCGCGGTCTTGTAATCGTCTATTTTGCCCCATGAGCTTGCCGCTATGGCATACTCGCAGTCCCCGTCGAGATTTTTCCATGACAGAGTAAAGCCTTTGATTCTTATATCGCTGACTTTTAAGACTGCGCTTTCGGGCATTTTTATATTAAATGTTTTTATAGAATCCAGCGCGCCTTTATCGCCGGAATCAGGATTTAAGCTTAAGCCTGAATAAATCAAAATCAGCGAAACGAATAAGACAATTACGGCAATTACGAGAACAATTTTTAATTTTGATATAAATAACCGGGATTTTGTATATAACATGAAATAACGCTCCTGATAAATTTTATATAAATTTTAGCCTGTCGCTAATTGAAGCCCCCTTCCCAGAAGGGGGTGTCACGTAGTGACGGGGGTTGCGGAATTTGATGAAGCGAGGGGAACGACAACCCCGCCGTATTGATTGGCGTGAACTGCATGTGAACTACGTTCACATTCGTTACACGTGCGGGCGTCACCCCCCCCCTTCTGAGAAGGGGGCTTTGACTATCACCAAAAGTTATCTTAATAAAAGATTCTTCGTTTCACTCAGAATGACAGTTGGCGATTTCCTAAATTAAAATAACCGGGTTGTATTATATTATATCACATAGTTCAGAAAAAATAAATAATTTTTTTTAAATGTTAAAAAAAGTGTTGACAAAAGAAAAATTATGTGGTATTATATATTTGGAATTGCAGATATATTTCAACAATCTTGAATATAGGCAAAACTGTTGAGAGACAGTGACGCAAAGCTACAGGGTCTTAGCGCCGCAGTTATGCCGGCGAAAGACAGCCAGTTGCAAATGTAATTTGTCGAACGGCGACGGGTTGCATTTCTGATAAGTCACTTTCTTAACTGCGGGAGAAAGTGTTTTTTATTATGTTTTAATTTTATAAAGTTTACAAAGGAGAGTTTTCATGAAAAAAATTAATTGCGCATCAAACACATCAACAATATCGACAAGGAAAAAAATCGCAGGATATTTAATTTTCTCGGCTTTGATAATTTTAACGGTTATATTATCTGCTATTATTGTTATAGCGGCGGATGATATAATCAAAAACGAAAAAGCCCAAATGGATTTTACAGATTCAAACGCTACAGGAACAGTAAAAATAAACGTAGTCGCGAAAACAGATAAAAAAGTCAAAGTTTCGATAGACAAAGGCGACCTGAAATATACTTATGATTTAAAGGGCGACGGCAAAATAGAATCTTTCCCGCTCCAGTGGGGAAACGGCGAATATAACGTAAGAGTTATGATACAGGCAAGCGACCCGACAAAATATTCGGTCGCGCTGACCCAGAAATATAAACTTGAATTAAAAGACGAAAAAGCCCCGTACATGAACGCAAATCAGTTAGTAAATTATAGCAAAGACTCAAAAGTCGTAAAAAAAGCGGCTGAACTGACAAAAAACTGCAAAACCGAGCTTGAAAAAGTAGAGGCTATATATAAATTCGTAATAGACAGCTTAGAATACGATTCAAAAAAAGCAAATGAAGTTCAAGCCGGTTATCTCCCGTCGGTTGACGCGATCGTAGATTCCAAAAAAGGAATATGTTTTGACTATGCCGCAGTTCTGGCCGCAATGCTGCGCTCTCAGGGGATCCCGGCGAAACTTGTAATGGGATACGTAAAAGTCCCGGATCAAAAAGACCCGGTTTATCACGCATGGAACGAATTTTATCTTACTGATAAAGGCTGGTTCAAAGTCAACGAGATGAAATTTGACGGCAAGAAATTCGAGAGGGTTGACCCCACGTTTGACTCTTCGAATAAATCAAACAAATCCGTAATAAAATTTATCGGCGACGGCTCGAATTATTCAAAGAGCTGGGAGTTTTAAATTGCGGTTGCGGCAAAATATTTATTAAATCAGATTTTATCAAATAATTGATATACCCCATACCTCATCTCCTTTTCTCAAAATGCTGCGTTGCGTAAGCGACGCGGCATTTTTCGTTTTGTTTTGTATATAAAATTTCCGCATAAAAAATTTCTTATATATTCGCATAAAAAAATTTAAAAAACCTATTGAAATTATGTTTTTAATGTGATATAATAGACAAGTCGTCAAAATTTTTGTTTATAATTTTAAATTTTATAATTAATAAATGAGGTGTAATCAAATGAAAGATAAAATCCATCCGGAGTATTATGATGTGACAGTAAGATGCGCATGCGGTGAACAAATAGTCACGCGGTCAACAAAAAAAGACATAAAAGTCGAAATCTGCTCAAAATGCCATCCGTTTTTTACGGGCAAGCAGAAATTTGTAGACGCGGGCGGAAGGGTCGATAAATTTAAGAAACGTTACGGCAACGCGTAATTATTTTATTAAATTTAGCTGACGTTTTCAATTCATACTGTCACAATTTTTAATTTGATTTATATATCAGATTGATTTGCGGCGGTATTTTTTTATTTATGAATTTATGATTGAATAATTAATTGATTGATTGATTGATTGGAGAGTGGTAATAGTTATGACGGAAATAATAAACGAAACACAAGATAAAGCAATATTGATAAGCATAGCCACGCCGGATATTTCTGAGAGCGAGTGTATTATTTCGCTTGACGAGCTTGAAAGGCTGGCTGACACAGCCGGGATTTCTCCCGCTGCCAGATTATATCAAAACAGAACGTCGCCCGAACCGGCGACTTATATCGGCAAGGGCAAATTAGAAGAAGCGAAAAGTATAATTCACGCAAATGATATAAATATCGCGATTATCGACGGCGAGCTTTCGCCCTCGCAGATAAAAAACATAGAGGATTTTTTAGATATAGAAGTCATCGACAGGACAATGCTGATTCTTGAGATATTCGGGCAGCACGCCCACACAAGCGAAGGCAAGCTTCAGGTCGATATAGCGCAGCTGAGATATACCCTGCCCCGCCTGACAGGCAAAGGCAAAGCAATGTCGAGAATCGGAGGCGGAGGCGTAGGCGGAGGCGGCACTGGAGGTACCGGCGGCGCAGTTGGCGGCGTAGGCGGAGCGCGAAGGGGAGCGGGCGAAACCAAACTCGAAATCGAGCGCAGGACTATAAAATCAAATATCGCCGTACTTGAAAAAGAATTAAAGCAGCTTGAAATATCAAGGGGCGTAATGCGTTCGCGCAGGGAAAAAACGGGGATTCCGAATATTGCGATCGCGGGATATACAAACTCAGGCAAATCGACCCTGTTGAATTATCTCACAAATGCCGGAATACTCGCCGAGAATAAGCTTTTTGCAACGCTTGACCCGACAACCAGAAGATTAAAACTGCCGAACAGCAGCGAAGTTTTATTGACTGACACCGTAGGGCTTATAAGAAAACTGCCGCACCATCTTGTCCGGGCTTTTAAATCAACGCTTGACGAGATAAATTACGCCGATATAATCCTGCTTGTCTCTGATATATCAGACCCTGAGCATCAAAATCAGCTTGAAGTCGCGAAATCGCTTTTAATCGAGATGGGAATAACAGACAGGCCAATAATCGCGGTTTATAATAAAATCGACATGGCGCAGACTTCCAGTGATTCAAATGAACGGGACGTCGAGGACGCCGTCCCCTACGTTGGCGCCGAAAATGACGCCGACGTATATATATCCGCTAAAACCGGCGATGGTATAGGCGATCTTTTGCAGAAAATACAGGAAGTGCTGGAAAGCCAGAGAAAATCCGTGATTTTTGCTTTCCCGGTCCGTGAATTAAACGGCAAAGAACAGGGATATATAAGTTATCTGTATAAAAACGCTTCTGTTTCAGATATAGAATACGGCGAAGAATTTACTACTGTCAGGGCAGTTGTGGACATCAAGACAAAAAATATGTATGAAAAATATCTGACAAGATAAGAATATAAGAAAAAGTAAATTAGCTGTCCCCAGCTTAAAAGCGGACAGCTAATTTAAATAACAGCTAATTTTGAGCCAACCGTCTTACGGTTCGCTATCTGTCTATTATTATACAGCAAAAAAATACAGATGTCAAGAGAACACAAAAATTTTTTTGCGTTCGCTTTAATATATTTATATATTCTCAACGGATTATCCTCAGGCGGGTTAGTGCGCCCGCCCGAAGAAACTATCCGCCGAGACAATAATAAAAGGCGCGGGCGGAAAAACCACACGTCGCCTTTAAACTTCTCTTTTTAAGCACAAACTGAAAAATACATCTTGACTGCACTAACACAATGATGTATAATAACATTGTGCGGGTATGGAGAAATTCTCATGTGTATGGTGGGTTTTGCACCTATGCATGCCGCAGAGTGCTGTTTTCACTTCTGCGGATGCCCGCATTTTTATTATCTCTCTGAGGTTATTTTAGCATATATTTTCCTGTTTGTCAATAGATAATTTGACAAAATTTATCAAAGGATATAATATAAAACAAAATGAATCTGTTTTCGTTGTTTTTAATTGCCGTGGGGCTTTCTATGGACGCTTTTGCCGTGTCTGTGTGCGCGGGTCTGACTATGTCTAAGCCATATATAAAAAAATCGGTTATCATCGGATTATATTTTTGTGTTTTTCAAGCCGCCATGCCGCTTATAGGCTATATTGCCGCATCACGGTTCGCCGACGCGATTATTGCTTATGATCATTGGATAGCGTTTATTCTGCTCTGTTTTATCGGCTTAAAAATGATTATCGAAAGTTTCAAATTCAAAAAAGAAAAACAAAGCGGCGAAGAATTTTCTTTAAAGCCTGCGCGAATGCTTTATCTCTCTGTTGCGACAAGCATTGACGCGCTTGCAGTAGGCGTATCGTTTGCTTTTTTGCAAATCAATAATATTGTTCCGGCTGTTTTTTTCATCGGGATTATAACGTTTTTATTTTCTGTGGCAGGCGTAAAAATCGGGAATATATTCGGCGCGAAATTTAAGCCGGCGGCTGAATTTGCCGGGGGTATTATATTGATATTGATTGGACTGAAAATATTGCTTGAGCATACGGGGGTTATATGAATTTTGTAGGGACGACCGAGGGCGGTCGTCCGCCGAATATGATTTTACGTCGGTTTTATATTTGCGGAACGTCGAGGGCGACGTTCCCTACATTTGGCGAAAAATTTTTACATTATAGTTAAACAAGTTATAAACCACCCCGTCAAGCTAACGCTTGCCACCCCTCCACGGAGGGGAATTGCATGAAAATCCGGCGTTTTGTCTAATTCCCCTCTGTGGAGGGGTGCCAGTAGGGCGGGGTGGTTTTCAAGTAGAATTACATTAATACAAAAAAATAAAAAATCAAGGGCGGGAAAAATCCCGCCCTGCGTTTTATATTTTTTATTCACGCAATATATCTATTCCCCGGCTTTTACAGAACTTATAGCCGCCTGAGCCGCCGCAAGTCTTGCTATCGGGACCCTGAACGGCGAACATGACACATAAGCTAATCCGGCGTTATGACAGAATTCTATCGACGACGGGTCGCCGCCGTGTTCTCCGCATATACCAAGTTTTATATTAGGCCTTGTCTTTTTGCCCAGCTCTACAGCCATTTTTATCAGTTTGCCGACGCCCGACTTGTCAAGCCTTGCCGTCGGGTCGGCTTCAAATATTTTCGCGGCAAAATAATCGTCGAGTATTCTGCCCGCATCGTCGCGGCTTAATCCATAAGTCATCTGCGTCAAATCATTTGTGCCGAATGAGAAAAATTCAGCTTCGGTCGCAATCTCGTCGGCGAGCAGTGCCGCTCTGGGTATCTCTATCATTGTTCCGACCTGATATTTAAGATTTACGCCTGCTTTTGCTATTATCGCATTTGCCGTTTCTACTATTATTTTCTTAACGAATTTTAATTCTGTCAGATCGCAAATCAACGGTATCATAATTTCAGGTATTATATTTAACCCTGTCTTTTTATTTACGTTAATCGCCGCTTCGATAACGGCTCTCGTCTGCATTTCGGCGATTTCGGGATATGAAACAGCCAGACGGCAGCCCCTGTGACCCATCATCGGGTTAATCTCATGCAGGGAACTTACTATTGATTTAAGCTCGTCGGCCGTGATTTTTAATTCTTTTGCCAGAGCCGCAATATCTTCTTCTTTGGTCGGCATAAATTCATGAAGCGGCGGATCTAAAAATCTTATAGTGACCGGATGGCCTGCCATTGCTTTAAATATGCCCTCAAAATCGCTTCTCTGCATTGGGAGAAGATTATCGAGCGCGGCTTTTCTCTGTTCGACTGTTTTTGCCACTATCATTTTTCTGAACGCTGGTATCCTGTCAGGCTCAAAAAACATGTGCTCAGTTCTTGTGAGGCCTATGCCTTCGGCTCCAAATTCCACGGCTTTTGCCGCGTCAGCCGGAGTATCGGCGTTCGTTCTGATTTTGAGCGTCCTGTATTTATCGGCCCACGCCATGAATTTTCCGAAGTTGCCCGTAATTTCAGCTTCAACAGCCGGGATTTTGCCTATATAAACATTTCCTGTCGAACCGTCGAGTGAAATATAATCGCCCTCGTTTACTTTTTCGCCATTGATTACAAAATATTTATCTTCCTCGTGTATATCTATATCGCCGCACCCAGCGACGCAGCATGTCCCCATGCCCCTTGCCACAACAGCCGCGTGGCTCGTCATGCCGCCCCTGACAGTCAAAATACCCTCGGACGCGTGCATTCCCTCAATATCTTCCGGAGAAGTTTCCAATCTTACAAGAATAGCCTTTTCTTTTTTATTGTTTACGGCTTCGCATGCTTCTTCAGCCGTGAAATAAACTTTGCCGCAGGCGGCTCCGGGCGACGCGGCAAGCCCTTTGCCCGCAGGCTTAGCCGCCTTTAACGCCTTTGCCTCAAACTGAGGGTGCAATAAAGCGTCTAATTGCTTGGGCTCGACTTTCATAATCGCTTCTTTTTCCGTGAGCATTCCCTCACTGACCAAATCGACCGCGATTTTTAAAGCGGCGGCGGCGGTTCTCTTGCCGTTTCTTGTCTGGAGCATATATAATTTTTTATTTTCTATCGTAAATTCCATGTCCTGCATGTCTTTATAGTGCTTTTCAAGTTTGTTCGCGATTTCGACAAACTGATTATAAGCGTCGGGCATGACCTGTTTTAACTGATCTATGCTTTGCGGGGTCCTGATCCCTGCGACAACGTCCTCGCCCTGAGCGTTCATGAGAAATTCGCCGTATAATTTATTTTCGCCGGTCGACGGGTCGCGCGTAAACGCAACTCCTGTTCCCGATGTTTCGCCCATGTTGCCGAACACCATTGCCTGAACGTTTACGGCAGTCCCCCATGAGCCGGGTATATCGTTTAATCTTCTGTAAGTGATAGCCCTCGGATTGTTCCATGACCTGAAAACGGCTTTGACAGCTTCGAGCAGCTGGATTTTAGGATCAGCCGGGAAATCAAAGCCTTTTTTCTCTTTAAAATATTTTTTATAAACTTTGACTAATTCTTTCATATCGTCCGCGTCGAGTTCAATATCGTTTTTCACGCCTTTTTTCTCTTTTATTTCGTCGATAAACTTTTCAAAAGAGCTTTTCGGCACTTCCATTACAACATCTGAAAACATCTGGATAAATCTGCGATAAGAATCATAAGCGAACCTGTCATTATTCGTAAGTTTCGCGAGGCCAACTACTACTTCGTCGTTTAATCCGAGATTTAAAATAGTGTCCATCATGCCCGGCATAGACGCTCTCGCGCCGCTTCTGACCGAGACTAACAACGGGTTGTTTATATCGCCGAAAGTTTTTGCATTAATTTTTTCCATTTCTCTTATATAACCCTGAATTTCAGCCTCGATTTCCGGGGCTATTTTTTCGTTGTCCTCATAATATCGGGTACACGCTTCCGTAGAAATCGTGAATCCCTGCGGCACGGGCATTCCCAGAATCGTCATTTCGGCAAGATTTGCGCCTTTACCCCCGAGAAGTTCTTTCATTGAGCCGTTTCCCTCGCTGAATAAATATACATATTTTTTTGCCATATACTAAGCTATCCTCCTAAAAAAATCATCAATATTTTATTTTATATTTGCAACGTTTAATTATAACATAAAAAAAAACATATTTATACAATAAATTATAATTTTTACAAAAAGTTTATAGTTTTATGAGAAAAAGCAAATTAGATTATTGATTTACGTAAATTTTTTAGTATAAAAGCCCTCTTTAGCGGCGAAGCCGCGTAAAGGGGGTGGCACGAAGCGCCGGGGGATTCCGGATTTGATGTCGTTTGGTTCGGACGTAATCACCCGTCACGCGGACTGACGCAATTTTACAAATCCAATGCAGTATCTCGCGCGCCACCCTCTTTTGCGAAAGAGGGCTTTTCGCTGATTTCTTAGGTTTTCTTCATTTTTCTTCATAAATATTTTTTATGCGAACGCCATAATTTTAATACGCGCACACCGGGGAAACCAAGCGTTGCTTTACAGATTGGTTTTACGGGAGTATAATATCACTTGTACATGTACAGTAAATATTATAACAATAAAAAAATTGGCAGGTGAGTTAAATTTGAACGGAACAAATATAATTAATTTTAAAAAGGCGGTTGAATATATGAACATTATTAAATTCGGAGCGAATATATCGCGTCTGAGAAAAGAGCGCGATATGCCGCAGTCAAAGCTCGCGGATATATTAAACGTCACGCGGCAGGCTGTGTCAAAATGGGAACGGGGCGAGGGTTTCCCCGATATTTCGATTCTGTGCGAGATAGCAAATATCTTCGGCGAATCTGTAGACGCGCTGCTCAACGCGGGCGAAGCTTCAGGCAACGAAGCGGCGATTTTGAGTTCTGTCACGAAGAATCAGGAGATAGCAAAAGAAGTATTCGACGATAAAAACATAGTTCAGGATATTATAAATATCGCGCCGTATCTCAAAGTTTCGACGTTATCTTCTATTGCTGAAAAACTGGCGAAGCATAATATAAATATAAGCAAAATAATAGAACTCGCTGAATTTATGAACGATGAGAGTATTATTAAATTATTCCAGAACAGCGACCTTGATAAATTAGACGATGAGCTTTTGAACAGGCTGATACCGTTTCTTGACGAAGATTCCCTTTACGTGCTTCTTGAAAGATTTATGAACGGCGAAAATAAATTAAACTTCCGGAATTATATAGACTATTCGCTTTTTCAGGCGGCATGGATGCAGGGCGTGATGGATTGATTAGAATATAGACCACCCAGCGTCTGCGGACGCACCCATCCAAAGAGAGGAATAAAAATATGCCCGGAATATTGGCGAAATTCCCCTCCGTGGAGGGGCGGCGCGAGCGTAGCGAGTGACGGGGTGGTCGGAATTCGCATTCAGAAAAATTTATATTTAGGATTAGGAGGAATTAACAAATGGCAAGCGTAACAATGAAAAATGTATATAAAGATTACACAATGTTTGGCGGCGTTATTGGGGTTTCGGACTTTAATTTAGAAATAAAAGACGGCGAAGTGATTGTTTTGGTCGGGCCGTCGGGCTGCGGCAAAACCTCGGCTTTGTTTATGCTGGCGGGGCTTGAGGAAATCTCGAAAGGCGAGGTATATTTCGACGACAGGCTGATAAACGACGTCCACCCTAAAGACAGGGGAGTCGTTCTGATGTTCCATAATTGTGCTTTGTTCCCGTATATGACGGCTTTTGAAAATATAGCGTTCGGATTAAAACCTACCGACATGTCTGCCGAAGAAATATCAGGAAAAGTCTATGAAGTCGCGAAAATTTTAGCCATAGACCACTTGCTTAACCGTAAACCGGATAAATTATCCGGCGGACAAAAGCAACGCGTGGCATTGGGACGCGCTCTGGTTCGCAGAAACGAAGTCGTGTGCTTAGACGAGCCTTTATCAAATTTAGACGCGAAACTGCGGGATTCGATGAGATCGGAACTTATAAGACTGCATCAAAAATTTAAAACGACGTTTATATATGTAACCCACGACCAAGCCGAAGCTATGGCGATAGCAGACAGAATAGTGGTTATGAAAGAGGGATTTATCCAGCAGGTCGGCACTCCCGAAGAACTTTATTTTCACCCTGTCAATCTTTTTGTCGCGGGATTTATAGGCGCGCCTCAGATGAATTTAGGCAACGTGAAAGTGAGCGGGCAAGACGGGGATATTTATATAAATCTCGGCGATATTAAAATAAAACTGCCGGAGAACAAAGCCGACAAAGCAAGCGCGTATATCGGCAAAGAAATTATTGCGGGGGTTCGGCCGGAAGATATGTACGAAGACGGCGCGGGTATTTTTGACGTGCCAGTTGAAGTCCGTGAGTTTCTGGGCGACAGGGTTTATCTGCACTGCTCTGTCGGAGGCGATACGCTTACAGTCCGCGTATCGCCGGACTGCAAAGCCAGAGCCGGAGATATAATCAAACTCGCCGTAAATCCTGACAAGATCCATCTTTTTGATAAACAGACTGAACTCGCGATTGATTAGATTGGATTTGATTTTTTGATATGAACTTTGGGTTTAGATGAAAAAGCCCCCTTTCCGCGACAGCGGGAATAAAGGGGGTGGCACGAAGTGACGGGGGATTGCCGGATTTGATGTTGTTTGGCTGAATCCCACCGTCGTCTGCGGACGGCACCCCCTTTTGTGAAAGGGGGCTTTTTCGGGGATTTTTTACGTCATATTTTTAATATTTCACTACATCTGTCAATACGCCTCTGACCGCAAATCGCATGTCGAGCCTGACGTCGTTTATGCAAGTCGATAACGTGATTATTTTGGAATTTTCGTCGAGTATTATATCTTTTTGAAAAACGCTGCGCTCTTTTATCTCATATAAAAATTCAACATATTCTTCGTCGTCTTTGAAATCTGTCTGTATATATCCTGACTTCGGGTCTTCTTCGCTGACAGAGAAAATTTCATAATAATATATCGCTTCCTGAGTAATAAGTTCTATTATGCCGTGTGTGAAATAATCTTCGCGCGTGCTGAAATCTATCAGCGGCTGAAACATCGAGTTATCAAGCATATTATGCCCGTAGATTAACAAATTGCGGTTTTCTGAAATATCTTTGCCGTTTCTGTAATCGGCGAAAATAGCCCCGGAATTAGAATGCTTTTTTTCAAAACTATGGTTTAAATAATACTCGTTGTCTGTTGCCTGGACAACAGGATAATCTATCGTAGTGAAACTCACTTTTATCCAGCAGTATAAATCCGGGTTTATATCCAAAAGTTTTTTGTAGTTTTTAGTAAATATATTATCAGTCCGAACAGGCTCAAGAAAATCTGTCGTTTCGCCGTTTTCTTTTTCGGTTGAGTTTAAAAATTCTTCTGTTTCTTCTTCTGCTATGTTGTTTATGTTGTTTTCAAACAACGATGCGTCCGTTAAATTATTATTATATTGATATTGTCCGTGCGTTATTTCTGTTACATCAGCAACATTTTCGTATAGAGTAAGCGAGTGTAGATACCATGCGGCAAACACAGTTCCAGCAATAAAACCAATCGTTATAATAACAGCGGCGGCCGTATTCATATAACGCCTGATATTTTTAGGCATGTTTATATTATTTGACAACCGTGATTTGTCTGTATAATTTTGCGGGATATTTTCATCATCAGCTTGCGGACGCGCAATGCGCGCCCCTACGGTCAACGCTAATTCCGGGTGCGAAATATCGGGGGTTTTCAACGCCTGTTTTAATAATAAATCTATATCGTATTTTTTATTTTTATTATTGCTGCTCAAATCCAAATTCAATCAATCCTTTCTCAATAATTTTTCTCGCGTTAAACAGCCGGCTTTTAACTGTGCCTTCGGGTATTCTTAAAGTCAGGGCGATTTCAGACACGTCTGTTTCCATAGTATAATATAAAATAACCGGGATTTTAAGTTTTTCCGGCAGGTTTTCAACTAAATTTTTGACTGCCTGGATTTCTTCCTGTAACGTAAATTCTTCTTCGATATTTATCTGGCCCGCGATATTATCTCTTGAATCTTCATAATCAAGTAATTCAACAGGCGCAATCCGGTTGCGGCGGGCATATTTGCGTCTCCATGTTTTCCAGATATATAACGCAGTCGAAAAGAGAAAACTCTGAGGGTTTCCAGACCCGTTTATTTTAAGCGGCTGTTCAAAAATTTTTAAAAACGTCTCCTGAAATAAATCGTCGGCGTCATCTTTGGAATATGTGAGGCTTCGGCAGAACTTGTAAACCGAATCGCCGTATTTATCCGCCAATTCCGCAAGTATATCATGCGTTGATATTTGATTTTCCTGTGTGTTTGTGTTTTTTCCTGCGCGCAATATATCCAAAACAGCCTCCTTTCTCTTTTCCGAAACGAAATCCCGTATGCCTGTTAATAGCCGCGAAAAATAAAACGGTTCACTTTTTTTTAGATTTTTTTTAGATAAATAATTTTATATATAGTGAAACAACGTTTAAATATAAGCAAAAGCCCCCTTTTGAAAGGGGGATAAGCGACGAAGTCGCAGGGGGATTGCGGAATTTGATGTTGGTTGGGGGACGCAATCCCCCGTCAGCGGCTCCGCCGCTGCCACCCCCTTTCAAAAGGGGGCTTTAATGCATATTTTTTACGTCTTACAAATACTTCATCAGAGTTTTTTGCAGTTTATCTATTATTTTATCCCTGAAATAGAGCGGCTCAAGGACTTCCGCGCCGTAATTAAAAGATAATATATAGCCATACAGCCATTCGTCTTCCGGAAATATACCCCTGATTATAAAATTGCCGTTTTCATCTGTTTGTATGTTTTCTTCGTCAAATTCGTCGAAAACCCTGTGCGCATGTGAAACGTCTACCCATAATTTTAAATCTACGTTATTTTTGGGATTTGGAGAATCTGACGAGCCGGAAGAGCTTAAGTTTTCTCCGGTTGTTTTTATTTCTTTTATAGTACCGTCGGGGTCTTCCTGCTCTTCGTAATAAAACTCGCCTGATTTATCGTCAAGCGTAAGCGTATTTGAAATATTAAACTGGAATATCTCAAGCTCGGTTAAATCCGCGACTTCAAAATTGCTTTCTCCAGACGAAACCGAGGGGTTTTTAATGCGCGATATTTTAAAAAGCCTGTAATCCCTGCGCATTAAACAAAAGGCTTTTATATACCATGCGCTGTGCTTGAACCATAACTGCATAGGATAAACGGTCCTGTGGGTTTTTTCGCCGTTGGTGCTAAAATAATCAAACGAAAGGCATTTTTTCTCGAATATTGCCGATTTTATTATATTAAACTTTTCTTTGCCATTAACTGTCCAGTCTGAAAAATCAACGTCTATCCAGTTTATGACGTCTTTGTTAAATATCGCGCTAAGTTTTTTCAGCACATTATCGGCGTTCACGTATTTTAACGCCCTGAAGCTTTGCAGGGCGAACACTATCTCGTTTTGCTCATGCTCTGAAAACGCCGACCTGTTAATCAAAAAATTTTCGAGTAATTCAATCCCGCCGCCCTTGCCTTTATTCGCCGATACGGGAATCCCCGCGGTGTTTAATATCTCAACGTCCCTGTAAATAGTCCTCTGCGATACTTCAAAATGATCAGATAATTCTTTCGCGGTCATTTTTTTTCTGTCCATGAGAATATACACCATTTCAAAAAGCCTGTTTATCTGCATAATCTTTATACCTCGATATTATGATTTTATGATTTTTATGTAGCGATTATTAATCGCCCGTGATTAATAATTTTATATTATCTTAAATCCGCAGGCGATTATTAATCGCCCCTACGGACATACCCGCATGTCTCGATAAAATTTTGTCCCTGTTCGGATAATATCCAGTTTATCAGCATTGCCGTGTTTTTACTTTGCGGCCCGGCTGTGACTGCGTAAACGTCTACAGTAAAGGCATACGCGCCGTTCCTTATATTTTCAACAGTAGGCTCTGTTCCGTCAATGGCAAGAAGTTTTATATTATCATTAGATCTCATACCAGTTGCAAAATACCTGAACGAATACCCGATCGCAGACGTGTAATTCCTGTATTCTGCGACCTGATTTATTATCCCGCCCATGCCCGCCGCATATTCTTCGCGCAGGGGCGCGGGAAGTTTTTTGTCTTTCATAATCATTGCGAGCATTACAGTCTGGCTCCCTGAATTTTCGGGGCGCTGGAACGGCATTATTTTCTCAGATTTGCCTCCGACTTTTTTCCAGTTGGTGATTTTTTTCTGATAAATATCCTGTATCTGCTCAAGAGTTAAACTGCTCACGGGATTATCTTTGTGCACGAAAAACACAAAAGCCTCTTTTGCAATCGGCGTAAGAGTAAACTCTACGCCTTTTTCTCTTGCCGACTGTATCTGCTGCTGCGAGGGCTGCGCGCCGAATAAAATATCGATCTCGCCTCTTATAAGCCGCTCGTAGGCATTGGCTGTCGTCGTGCATTTGACATAATTTTCGGCAGTTATTTCGTCTAATCCTTTATATAATTCCTGGGCTATCGCGCCGTAAACGGGATAAGCCGCCGTCGCGCCGTCAAGTTTCGGATAATCTTCTGTAAACGTAATATCCGGAGTTTCATTTAAACTCTTTAAAAAATTATTTCGGCTAAAAGGCTGGTAATTCCAGAAATCAACTTCGTCCCCTACCCGTTCGGCGTTATAATCATATCCGCCGAGAGTATTTATGCTTTTTATATAAAACTGCATACCTGATATTCCGCATAATAAAATAGCTATCGCGGCATAAACAATAAATCTTTTGTCAAATATTATTTTCTTGTTATTGCTGAAACGGGTAACAAAAGCAATTATCGCGGCAGTTAAAACGGCTCCGCCGTTTATAACGGGAAAAAGGCTGTAATTCCCTATAAAAGCGACAAAAAAATTCACGCCGATATAAGGCATAGCGAGAAATATATAAATACCGATCAAGTCATCGTTTAAATTATAATTCGATAATCCAAATAAAATTATCCACGAGATTATATAATAACAAAACGCTATTAATACAGGCAAAAATATATCCGACGCTTTTTCCGGAAATCTGGCGAATTTAGCATATAAAAACCAGACGCTCAGTAAAAATAAACTCGATATAATAATAGCGGCAATAAGTCCCCTGCCGATAACATACCCGACGATAAACCCGATACTCATTAATACGGGAGTCGCAAGCAACGCCATCAGGATTGCTATAATATTATATTTTCTTAAGCTCATAAAATTAAATCTCCCCGTATTATTCTTTCATAGCGGCAAAGCAAACTCTCTCTTCCCTGCCCTCTTTAGTAATATTTTGTCCGGTACAGTCAAAATCATAAAATATTTTTATATCTCCAAAACCAGCCGCCAAAAGAGTCTCTGTCAGAAATTCTTCGCCGTAATATTTTTCGCGTTGATTTTCGATATATCTTTTATATCCCCCGTCCGGCTGCCTCACAAAAAAAGTCAGATAAAAATCGCAGGTTTTATTTTTTTTGTTATAATTATTCTGCCATGAGCAAAAAATATTTTTTTTCTCAAGCACAAAATTATTTCTGGCGTATATAACTTCAAATTTATATTTTGAGTTTATATCAAAAATAAACAGCCCGCCGGGATTCAGATAATTATAAACCGACATAAAGCATTTTTTTATATTTTCCTCGTCCTGAATATAATTCAAACTGTCAAAACAGCATATTATTGCGTCAACCGTGCCGTAAAGCTCAAAAGAGGACATATCCTGATTTATCCACAAAATATTATTTTTATTTTTAGCCGCGGCGACAGAGAGCATTTCGTTTGACAAATCCAAGCCCGTCATGTCATATCCCCTATTGTCAAGTTCAATCGCAAGATTGCCCGTGCCGCACGCCAAGTCCAAAACCAGCCCCGGTTTTTTTTTATAGATTTCAAAAACGTTCTCTATATAATCCGCGACTTTTTTGTAATTGGCGTTATAATTTAAAATATCATAATATTTTGCGAATATCCCGAATTGATTATGATTATCCAGATCCATTTTTATTTCTCCGCGTTTTCGAGCCTGTCGATGACAATATTATATCCGCCGCTGCCGTATTTAAGGCATCTGTTGACCCGGCTTATCGTCGCTGTGCTCAGTCCTGTGATTTCTGAGATTTCATTATATACTATACCGTTTTTAAGCATTTTTGCCGCCTTTAATCTTTTTGACATTTCACTCACTTCAGCGACTGTGCATATATCGTCAAAAAAACTATAAAACTCCTCGATATTTTCGAGTGACATAACCGCATGAAACAAATAATCCAAATCATCGCTTTTTATTTTTTCAATCATTTAATTTTAATCCAGCCAATCTTTTTTATTTTTATATATTAATTTTATATTATTTTTATATATTTTTCAACAGTAAAAAGTTAAAAATAATACCGTTTGTTTATTTTTTTATTTCGCCCGCTTGATTATTTTGTGTATATATTTTTGTATATAGTAATCTGTGTATATATTTTTGTATATAAATTATTATATATAGCGTTATCTGGCGATATGTTGCGGCTTTTTTGCGTAGGGCACGCCGCGAATTTCTATGCTGGCATAAATTTTTTACTTGAAAACCACCCCACCGCCGCGACGGTTCCCTCCCCTGTTAGGGGAGGTGTCACGAACGTGAACGTAGTTCACATGCAGTTCACGCCAATCAATACGACGGAGGGGTTTATATTCTTTTTGATGTTGTTTTACTATATATTTTATAATATAAAAATCAGGGATTGAAAAACTTCAACCCCTGATTCGATTATTTAATTTATATCTTAAGTTTTAATCTTGTGCTACAATGGTTTCCCTTGTGTCTTCGATTGTTGTTGTATAATCAAGATAATTCTTCAGATTCGCTTTTGTAAATATCGTGAAGCCAAACTTTGAATAGCTTAACCCTGTCAGTTTATCTGTTATATTTATGCTTGTGTTAAAATACAGCGGGGCTACCGGCGATAAATCTATAAGCTTCTTTTCCGCTTCATGCAGTTTCTGAGTACGCGCCTCTATATCATTGTCAAGCAATAAAATTTCTTCCAATAAAGCGTCATACGCGTCGTCCTGAAATCCTGTGATATAACCCTCGGCTATAGATACGCCCTCGTTCTGGAACTCTACTTTGCCTCCGGATAACGGCTTTGCGAACGGTGCGAGAACTGAGAACGCGTCCACTCCCACTGCCTGATCGTCGTATCCTATTACGTCATAATTTTTCTCGAATATATCATTGCTGTACTCTACGCCCTTCATTGGCTTAATAGTAACTGTAAATCCTAACTGCGCCCATACGCTCTTGACATATTCGGCGATAGCCTCGTCTGCGTTGTCGCCTCTTTCGGACGATCTAACTTTAAGCTCGATTGATCCTCCCGTAACGCCCGCCTGCTGGAGAAGCGTTTTCGCGCCTGCCATATCGCCTCCGGCAGGTATAACATCCCCGCCGGCTTTTCTGAAATCGTCTCCGGATGCTTTAACGTCTATTACCCCGGTCGGGACTATTCCTGTCGCCGGTTTGACGCCGAGCCCGACTATTCTGGCTATCTCGTTTCTGTCGAGCGCAATCGAGAGAGCTTTTCTTACTTCCCATTTTTTAAACAGGGCAACGTCTGTATTAAAATGATAAGAATAAGTCGAAAGCATATCTTTTAAATCGGCCTTGCTTTCAAGTTCCGAATATTTCGCAACCGGTACGCTGCCTATATAAAATACCAAATCTTTGTTATCCGAAGCGTTTAAATAAGCGTCTGTCATCTGGGTTATGTTTCTTGAGAAATCAAGGCTTAATTTATAAGGCGTGACATATTTGAATATATTCTCGCCTTTTTTGCCCGGCAGTAAATAATAAGTAGACCGCTCAAGCGAAGTGAGTTTATTATATTCCATTTGTTTTACTGTAAACGGCCCGTTCGAGAGCAGGTTCGCAGGTGTTTTTGCCCAGTCTTCCGGCCTGAAATCCACAGTGTCCGACCTGACGGGGACAAGAGCTATGCTCGCGCAGTTCTCAAGAAATTTGTCGTAATCTATTTTATGGTCGAACGTGACCTGAAGCGTTGTTGTATCAAGTGCGTAAACGCCCAGATCGTCAACCGTCATATCGCCTTCTTTTACAGCGCGGGCATTTTTTATCGAATATAAGAGCGGCGCGGCGGGTGACGAAAAATCAGGGTCGAGAATACGCTTCCACGCATAAACAAAATCGTCGGCTGAAACCGGAATCCCGTCGCTCCATTTTGAATCTTTAAGTTCGAATTCTATTATGTACTCGCTTTTTTCTTCGTTTTCTGATATAGTCCAGCTTTTCGCCATGCCTTTCTGGAGTTTCCCATTTTCGTCCATCACAGTCAGCCCCTCAAAGATAAGCCCCAAAAACTTTACGGCTTCAGACGAATAAATCAATTTGCCGGGATCTAAATTCAGGTTTGACGGGTCGCCGGCCAAATACATAGGAATGACAGCCCCCTTGTCGTCCTCGCTTCTTTTATTGCATCCGGCTATGTTCATCAAGCCCAGAAACAGCATCGACGCAATTAAAAACAATGCAAGAATTTTTTTTGCGTTTTGCATTTTTTTCATAAAAAAATACTCCTTATACCAAATTAATAAACTGCTTTAAAATAAATATTGTTTTTACATTATATCATTCTTTTGTTACATAATCAACAACCAAAAAAAAAATTATACTTTTGCACAATAAATAAATTTTTATTTGTGCATATTGCACAAAACGCCCTGAAAATTATTTATTTTCACTGTCAAACTCCCCGATAATCTTTTTATATTCGCTATAATCCAATAAAATATTAACGGCTTCAATCAGCGAATTTGCCTGCATATACGGAATATCGAGCTTTTCGCAGAGATATTTTCTTTTTTCCGAGCTGTCTTGTTTTCCTGACAAACCGTCGTCGTAAAAATCAATTTTCGTTATTTTTTTTGTCTTTGCCTTTTTATCACATTCAGCAACGCCGAATTTTTTCAGGATTTCAGTCAATAAATCTTTGCCGATCCCCTCTACGCCGATAACATTCTCTTTCGAAGATTCAGGCTTGCGCCTTTCTTTGCCTGAAATTCTGGGAATATATACATTAATTATTTTTTCTTCCCCGACGCAGCTTTTTATAAAATTTCTGATTTTTTTTCCTGCCGAATCAGAATCCGTGAGAATTATTACCCCCGTTTTTTCCGCGATATTTTTTATAAGCGCGCGCTTTTGAATATTATTATAAATCCTGAACCCGTCTGTTGTTATAATATTTGCGTCGATTATAGATTTAAGCTTAATTTTATCGTATTTTCCCTCGACTATTATAGTTTGATTTAGTTTTATTTTAGGCATTTTTTTCACAATCCCGCTATGTTAAACAAAAGATTTTCTATCGAGCCGTAATCCGGGAGCTGCGTGCTTTTTAATTTCAAATCGCATTCGCGGCATAACTCCAGCGATTTGTTTATAAAATCGGCAGGGTCTTTATATCTTCTCAAAGAATTGACAGTGAGCTTGATTTTATATTCGTGAATCCCCGTTTT
The DNA here is from genome assembly GCA_009783265.1 of Oscillospiraceae bacterium. Lineage (GTDB taxonomy): Bacteria > Bacillota > Clostridia > Oscillospirales > WRJC01 > WRJC01. The sequence goes on along the minus strand of WRHM01000001.1, from coordinate 538,220 downwards.
TTTAGACATAGAATAATTATCAGTCAAACCCGAATTTACCGCCATGTTTACAGTTAATAAATCACAGAAATATCTTGAGATCTGCCCGAGTATATTTGCGGGCTCTTCTTTTAAGTTTTTTAATTTATCCAGGCTTTCTATTGCTTTACCGTATTTTTTGTCAAGAATCGCGTTTGTCAATTCAAACGCCTCCATGTCGATTTTTTTTGAAACCAGCAATTCAATATCTTCCCTCGATATTATATTTCTGTTTTCAGATTTTACAAAGCGCACAAGTTTGTCAAGTTCGTTTTTGAGCGGGTACATTCTCATTTCTGTCCTGTTTAAAATATATGCGGCGTTTTCGTCTGAAATTTCTGTATTTTCAGAAGCCGCGATTTTTTTTATCCATTTTATTAAGCTTGCGAGCGGGTTTTCTTTAAACTCAAATAAATTCGCGTTTTCTTTCAGAAATCCGGTCAGGCTCAGCGCGGGGGTTTTTTCCCTTGCCCCCTTTTGAGAAGTGGCGGCGATGGCTTGCGGCGCGCCGGGGGCGTCGCGCCCTACATTTTCAGTCAGGCTTTTCATTTTGAAAATCACGCAGGCGTAATCCTGTATGTCGTCTTTATACTCGATTAAAATTTTAACAAGCTCGTCTTTTTCGCCGCTTTTGAATTTTATAAAATCGGCGTTTTTTATCACGGCGATCTTATAATCAGACATAACCGGATAAGAAGCGATTATATCCCTGAATAAATTAACGTCAAAATTATCCGAATCGAAAACAGCGCAATCAAAATTAAAATTACTTTCGCCGTCTTTCATAAATTCGTTTAATATTTTCCTGATATAATAATCAATCATATATTCTTCGTCGCCGAAAAGGCAATATATCCCGCCGATTCTGCCGGATTTTATCTTTTCGTCGATAATTTTTGGATTTAGAGTCTCTATATCCGCCGTTTTTTTTGAATATTTATTATAATTACTCATGATTTTTATTTTACCCTAAATACCCCAGTTTTCTGCCGCCGATAACGTGAAAATGCAGATGCTTCACAGACTGGCCGCCGTCCTCGCCGATATTTGTTATAACCCTGTAGCCGCCGCTAATCCCGAAAGATTTCGCTATCTCCGGTATTTTTTCGAGAATACGCGCGGCATATTTAATATTTTCATGATTTAAATTTAAGTCGTTAAGAGAATCAATGTGAATCTTCGGCACGCATAAAATATGCACTGGGGCAGATTTGTTTATATCGTGAAACATTAAAATCTCGTCATCCTCGTAAACTTTTTCAGACGGGATTTCCCCCGCGATTATTTTGCAGAAAACACAATCACTCATTAATATTTTCCTCCATTACCGGCGGGACGTCGAGGACGCCGTCCCCTACATATTCTTCGCCGTTTTCAATATCTCCGTCAATATCTTCGATTTCCTCATCATCAGCCGCGGCAACGCGTATAACTGACTTAATCGAGACCCCCTCAGATGTTTTCATGACTTTTACGCCGCCCGCCGCCCTGTTGTTATAGACCGGAATTCCGGACACAGGCGTTCTTATCATTGTCCCGTCGTCTGTGATTATCATTATATCGTCTGATTCCAGAACACTCAGCGCCCCGACAAGCTCGCCTGTCTTTTCGCTGATTTTATGGCAAGCCATGCCTTTTCCGCCCCTGTTGCGCCTTGTGAATCTCTCAAATTCGCATCGTTTGCCCAGTCCGTTTTTGGTAATTGTTATAATCGTCAAAATATTTTCGTCAACAATTATTGTTTCTTCTTCGCCCTCAGGGACGTCGAGGACGCCGTCCCCTACGATTTCATCGTCGCCATCGTCAGTTTCATCATCTTCTTCGATATATTCTTCAAGATCAATTATTTCTGTTTCAGTCTCTGTCTCTGTTTCAAGATCAAGATCAGTTTCTTCTTCTGTCAACGGCGCGCCGAATGCGTCGCGTCCTACAATTTCGCCCGGATTAACAGTGACTCCGGCGACAGACGCGTCTTTTTTTAGTCTTATGCCTCTCACGCCTCTCGAAGTCCTGCCCATCACCCTGACTGCGCTCTCATGAAATTTTATGCCTAAGCCGTTAGTGGCGGCAATAAATATCTCGTCGTTCCCGTTAGTTTTTAAAACAAACGCAAGCTCGTCGCCCTCGTCGAGAGTCACGGCTATTTTGCCGTTTCTGTTCACCCTTGAAAATTCAGAGAGCCTTGAGCGTTTTATGACCCCTCTCTTTGTCACCATGACAAGATAGCCGTTTTCCCTCTCAGACAACGGTATAATAGTAGAAATAGTCTCCCCCTCGCCCAGTTCCAGTAAATTAACTATATTCATGCCTTTGGAAATTCTTGACGATACCGGGATCTCATAGCATTTTTTCGCGTAGGCCCTGCCTTTATTAGTAAACATAAGCATAATATCATGCGAATTAGACGCGAACATATCAGTCACGAAATCGTCTTCTTTTGTCGCCATCGCAGATATTCCCTTGCCGCCCCTTCTCTGCGCCTGATAAACGCTTGCCGGCTGGCGTTTTATATATCCCGCCTCTGTCATCGTCACGACGCATTCCTCGCGCTCTATCAAATCCTCAAAAAATATCTCTGTTTCGTTCGGGATAATCTCAGTTCTTCTTTCGTCGCCGTATCTGCGCTTGATTTCAAGCAAATCGTTTTTTATTATCTGGTTTACGGCGTTTTGGTCGGCAAGAATATTTGTCAGTTCTTGTATGAGATTATTTAATCTTGCAAGTTCTTCTATTATTTTTTCTATCTCAAGCCCTGATAATCTTCCCAGCGGCAACTCGACTATCGCCTGCCCCTGCGCTTCTGAAAACTCAAATCTTTCTATCAGTGCCTGCCTTGCCTCGCCGACGGTTTTTTTCGAGCGTATTATATTTATAACTTCGTCTATATTGTCAATCGCGATTTTCAAACCCTCGTATATATGCGCCCTCTGCCTTGCTTTCTCTAAATCAAATTTTATTCTTTTAGTAACGACGTCAACCTGATGATTTATATAATAAATTATCATTTGTTTTAAATTTAAAGTCTTAGGCTCGCCTTTTACAAGCGCGACCATATTCATTGCAAAAGTGTCCTGCATCTGCGTGAATTTATATAACTGGTTTAATATAATCTCAGGATTAACGTCCCTGCGCAAATCTATCACGATTCTCATTCCCGCCCTGCCGCTTTCGTCGCGTATATCAGTTATTCCGTCAACTCTTTTGTCTTTGACTAAATCGGCTATGCTCTCGACAAGATTTGATTTGTTGACCTGATAGGGTATTTCAGTTACTATTATTCTGTGGGTCTTTTTATATTCTTCTATTTCGGCTTTTGCCCGGACTAAAACCCTGCCCCTGCCCGTCATATATCCCTCGATTATCCCGGATGTCCCGTATATAGACGCATAAGTCGGGAAATCCGGCCCTTTGATATACTGCATGAGCTCTAAAACATTCATATCCGGGTTATCCATCGTCGCAATTATACCGTCTATAACTTCCCCAAGATTATGCGGGGGGATATTTGTCGCCATTACAACGGCTATACCGATAGAACCGTTGACTAAAAGATTCGGGAATCTCGACGGCAAAACTACGGGTTCTTCGAGTTTATTGTCGAAGTTGGGAATCATGTCCACGACGTTTTTTTCTATATCCGCCATCATTTCTTCGGCAAGCCTGCTCATTCTCGACTCAGTATATCTCATTGCGGCCGCCCCGTCGCCGTCTACATTGCCGAAATTCCCCTGACCGTCGATCAACGGGTACCTGAGCGAAAAGGGCTGCGCCATTCTGACAAGTGAATCATATATTGCCAAGTCGCCGTGAGGGTGATAATGCCCCATAACATACCCGACCGTAGTCGCCGATTTTCTCGTAGGCTTGCTGTAAGTCAGCCCCTCTTCGTACATTGCGTATAAAATACGCCGGTGTATCGGCTTAAATCCGTCCCTGACGTCGGGCAGGGCCCTTGCGGTTATGACCGACATCGCGTATTCAAGAAAAGATTTTTTTATTTCTTTGTCAATCTCCACATCGATGATTTTCTGATTTTCGTAACTTGAATCCAACTCTATATCCATATCTAAATTAATATTTCCCCTCTTTAAGATTTTATATATTATAAATTAACCATTTTCTTTTGTAATTTTCCCGTACATCTCAATCATTTCGCCAAACGACGCAAACTCCGTCCCCGGTTTCGTGACTTTCGCCGCCGACGCGGCAACTGCAAACGCAAGCGATTTTTGCGCGCCTAAGCCCCCTTCTGAGAAGGGGGTGGCAAACGCCGCAGCGTTTGACGGGGGTTGCGGAATTTTATGTTGCGCAGGGATTTGACGACAACCCCCGCCGTCCGCGGACGGCACCCCCTTCTCAGAAGGGGGCTTTTTAAATAAATCAAGCAACCCGGACCAAACCGCGCAAAACGCCGCCAGAAACGTGTCGCCTGCCCCCGTAAATCCCCTGACTTCGACTTTCGGCGACCTGAGATAATATATTCCCTCAGGCCCGCAGTATAACCCGCCGTATTCCCCCAGCGTGCATAAAACTATCGCTCCGGTTTCTTTGTATATCTTTTTCGCTTCTTCTTTGACTTTTTCAATCTCAATATAAAAATTATTTTCCAGATCAAATTTTTTGCCTGTAAACTGCTCTAACTCAAACTGATTGGGTTTGATTATATACGGCTTTTTTTTATTATTCATACATAACTTCAATGCTTCGCCGTCGCAGTCTATTATAAATTTTGTCTTGTCGCCGCCAAGATTAATTATATCCCTGTATATGCTTTTCTCAATTCCCGGAGGGACAGAGCCTCCCATAAATAAAAAATCCGTTTCGCCGATAATATTTTTTATTTTATTTAAAATATCTTCTTTTTCGGTTTTAATAATCGGGCCTCCGGCTTCGTTAAATTCCGTCGGCTCGCCGTCGCCGGATATAATTTTAAAATTCATTCTTGAATTGCATTTTGTTCTTGTAAAATCAGTTTTTATATTATACGGCTCTAATAATTTCAAGAATAAATCGCCGTTGTCGCCGCCGATAAACCCGTAAGCCGTTGATTCTATCCCCAGTATTTTAAAAACGCAAGAGACATTTGTGCCTTTCCCCCCGTGAGTAGTAACAGAGGGCGCGACGGCCCTGTTCAGCGCGCCGAATTTTAGATTTTTGCCGCAGTACATAGTCCTGTCAACCGCCGGATTCAAAGTAAGCGTCGCGATTTTCATGTTTGATAAACCTCCTAAAAATCCAGATCTACGGCGTATTTAGCGTTCATTTCGACAAATTCGCGTCTGGGCTCGACTTTATCCCCCATCAAAATAGAAAAAGTTTCGTCCGCAATTATCGCGTCGTCTATGTTTATTTTATATATAGTCCTCGTCTCCGGGTCCATCGTAGTTAATCTAAGCTGGTCGGGGTTCATTTCTCCCAAGCCTTTATATCTCTGAGTGTCGCAGTTCCCCCCGAGTTCCTGTATAAACGCGTCCCTTTCTTCGTCTGTGAAAGCGTAACGCTCCTGTTTTCCCCTTGTACTCGCGACTTTATATAACGGCGGTCTCGCCGCGTATATATGCCCTTCGTCGATTAACTGCTTCATGTGCCTGAAAAAAAACGTCAGCAGTAAAGTCTTGATATGCGCCCCGTCAACGTCTGCGTCGCTCATTATTATTATCTTACCGTAACGCAGCTTTTCTATGTTAAATTCTTCGCCGATGCCTGTTCCCAACGCCTGTATTATCGGGATTAACTGGGCGTTTGAGTAAATTTTGTCTAACCTGCTCTTTTCGACGTTTAAGACTTTGCCCCGGAGCGGCAAAATAGCCTGAAATTTTGAATCCCTGCCGTCTTTTGCAGACCCTCCGGCTGAATTCCCCTCGACTAAAAACAGCTCTGTCTTTTCCGCGTCCCTCTCGTAACAGTCGCTGAGCCTGCCCGGTAAAGACCCGCTCTCTAAAACAGATTTGCGCCTTGTCGATTCCCTTGCCTGTCTCGCCGCTTCCCTCGCCCTTGCCGCAAGCAGGGACTTTTCAAGTATTATCTTCGCAGTCGCGGGGTTTTCTTCAAGATATTCAGCGAATTTTTCAGATACGAGATTATACACAAACGTCCTTATTTCTGAGTTGCCAAGTTTAACTTTTGTCTGGCTCTCAAACTGCGCGTCCTGAAGCTTGACAGAAATTATCGCCGAGATCCCCTCTCTAACGTCTTCGCCCGTCAGAGCCTTATCGTCGTTTTTCAATATATTATATTTTTTCGCGTAATCGTTAAACACTTTTGACAGGCTTGTCTTAAACCCGATCTCGTGAGTTCCGCCGTCGATAGTATTCATATTATTTGCGAAGCTTAATATAGTCTCGTTGTATGAATCATTATATTGCAGCGCGATCTCCGCGATAGATCCGTCTTTTTTCCCTGACAGATATATAACGTCAGTATGCAAAACCTCGCTGTGTTTCATTTTGTTTATATGCTCGACAAAACTTTTTATACCTCCGTCGTATCTCAGTATTTTATGGCGGGCTTTAACCCCTTCCGTGAATGAGGCGCCGTTCGCAGACGGCGTGGGTTCGGAGTCTGCTTGCTGCAACCCACGCCCTTCGGGCACCCCCTTCTGGGAAGGGGGCTCGCCGAGGGAGTCGTTCTCATTTTCACTGTCGTTAGCCGCAATAACCATTTCAGCGACGTTTTCACGGTGGTCATATACTTCTATCGTAAGCCCCGCGTTTAAAAACGCCTGCTCCCTCATTCTGTTCACCACTGTCTGATAATCAAACTCGATCGACTCAAATATTTCTGTGTCGGGCATAAACCTGACAAACAGCCCGTGATTATTTGTCGGCTCGATTTTTTCAAGCCCCCTTGCGACCTGTCCCCTCTCAAATCTTTCAGTGTATTTATATCCGTCATAGCAATTTACAATCTCGACCCATTCGCTCAACGCATTAACGACAGACGCCCCGACCCCGTGAAGCCCTCCGGCTATTTTATATCCGCCGCCGCCGAATTTTCCCCCCGCGTGCAAAATACAGAACACGACTTCAACAGTCGGGATTCCCGCCGTCGGGTGAATACCCGCGGGTATTCCCATTCCGTTATCCTCGACAGAGACAGACCCGTCGTTGTTAAGTTCTATTATTATTTTGTCGCACCGTCCGGCAAGTGCCTCGTCGATAGAGTTGTCGACTATTTCATAAATCAAATGATGCAACCCTTTCTGCGACGTGTTCGAGATATACATGCCCGGGCGTTTTCTGACGGCTTCAAGCCCTTCGAGCACCTGAATATTTTCTTCAGTGTATTCGTTTATAACAGTCTCGTCAGAGCCGACCTGCTCAAAGCCGCCCTCAAATTCATTTGCGTCTGTGTTTTCTATTTCTATTTCTATGTTCATGTTTGTGTTATCGTTATCGCTCATCATCTTAAAAAACAATTCCTCCGATATTTAAAATTTTTATTTATATTTATAATCACCGTTTATCCACAAGTTTTAGATTTGACTGTGGATAAACGCAGATTTTTATGATTTCCCACCCAATCCCGATTTATATATATGCCCGGTCATATTCGCTGAAAAATATATTTTATAGTCTTTGCTGTTTTTATCCCCGGTCAAAACAAAAGATTTAGGCAGGATATTTATGCCCACAGTTTTATTTTTCTTCTCAGACGCGCTCAAAAAATTTTTTGTTACGCCCGATATCGTCGCAGTATCCAAATCAAATATCCCGATAATATCTTTTTGTTTTATAAACTTCTCTTTTGTTATCTGAATAAACATATATTTTACTATTCTCCCTGCCCTCTTTTGTAAAGAGTGGCTCCGCAAGCCGGATGTTTTCTTTCACGGGCGATTGATAATCGCCCCTACATAAATTTCCCGTTCTCAACTTTTATCATTTTTGATATATTTATATCTATCCCGTTGAGCAGCTCGCTGTTGCAGCATGTTATTATAACCTGTCTTTCAGAGAGATTTTTTAATATAAACTTCTGCCTTGTATGATCAAGCTCAGACAAAATATCATCAAGCAAAAACACAGGATATTCGCCGTGCGATATTTTTGATATATCGCCCTCGGCGAGTTTTAATGCGAGAACCGCTGACCTCTGCTGTCCCTGAGAGGCTATCCCCCTCGCGCTCTTATCGTCGATCTCTATGTATAAATCATCTCTCTGCGGCCCATATAGAGTAGTCCCCGCCGCAAATTCGTCTTTGATACACTGTGAAAAAATTTCGCCGTATAATCCCTCGCATGTCCCGAAATCATGAAAATCCTTGAAAGTTTTGTTATATTTATTTATATTTGAAACATAAGAAAGTTTTATTTCTTCCCTGCCGTTTGATAAACCGCCGTAAAATCCCGGCACAAATTCTTTAAGCCTCTCTGCGTATTCTCCCCTGTATCTTGTTATGACCGCCGCATATTTCGCGAGCTTTTTTGTCCATATATAAAACTGCTCCAGTTTTTCTTCTGTTTCTCCGGTCTGTTTTATATGCTTTAATAAATGATTTCTCTGGATTAAAACCCTGTTGCAATCTATCAGATAAGACAAATAAATTGGTTTTATCTGGCTTATCGCCATATCAATAAATCTGCGCCGGGTTTCCGGATTGCCTTTTACAAGACCCAAGTGGTCCGGGGTAAACAAAACAGCCCTGAAATTGCCTATAAATTCTATGACTTTTTTTACGTGTATGTTATTATAATAAAACTTTTTGCTCTTGTCTTTATAAAATTTTATCTGCATACTGTTATTTTTATTGATTTTATCTGATTTATCCAAAACAAAGCCAAGCGACAAATCGCACATCTCTTTGTCAAAACTTATAGTTTCTATGCTGTTTTTTGTCCTGAAGCTCTTACCCTGCGCAAACTGATATATTGCTTCTACGGCGTTTGTCTTTCCGTTTGCGTTTTCGCCCACGAGAATATTAATCCCGTCAAGAAAATCTATATTCGCAGCCTCTATATTCCTGTAATTCTTAAGGCCTATATTTTTTATCCGCATAATTTTTATTTTTCACAATCTAAATTTATATTTCATACTCTCTAAGTTTTTTTATGATTTTTGCCGCAATTTCTTTTTCTTCGTCATCTTCTATAAAATTCAAGCACTCATTTAATTCATTACTTTCATTTGCCCGTCTGAATTGAAATATCATTCTTTTAACATTTTCTCTTTTTTCGTTTAATCGTTTAATTTTCTCTATATCGTTCTTCTGTTCTTCGATTGTAAATATCAATTCTTCTATTAATGTCATACAATACGCAATCTCCTTTATTATTTTTAATACCCAAAGGGCGACCACATAGGGTCGCCCCTACAAATTATAATCCAAAAAATTATATTATACTAATCCCTCATTATCCTGACCGGAAGAACAAGATATAAAAACTTAGAGTTTTCCGTGTCCATGATTTTATTTATATTTTTATTATCATTTTCTCCATTATACGGCAAAATAACCAAAGATTTTGTCGGACTTTCAAGTTTAAGCAGGATTTTTTCCTCCCGGACGGCTTTTAACGCGTCCAACAAATACCTGTGGTTAAATCCTATCTCCAAATCATCGTCATAAATCTCAATATCGCATTCGTCGCTCACTTTGCCCAGCGAAGTAGTCGAGGTTATCTGCAAGATCCCGAAATTGTCGTTATTTTCTATATTTACTTCTTCTTTTTTGAATTTAAGCCTTACAAGAGTTTTTTGTTTATCGTCAGTCAAAAGCGACGCCCTCTCAACGCTTTCAGTAAAACTCTTTGTATCTATTACGACCGTCGTTTTGGGGTCGATTTTTATCGAACGCCTGTAATCAAGAAATTCGCTCTCGATCAATCTTGAAAAATACACTATATTGTCAAACGAAATTATAACATGTTTTTTAGTAAGCTCTATTTCGGCGTTTTCTTCGTCGTCGCCGATTAATTTCAAAAGCTCCGACAAACTCTTTCCCGGGACTATAAAACTCAAATCAAGCCCGTTTTCACCGCTGTTATTATCAGAATCATCAGAACCATCAGAATCATTAGAAATATTAGAAATTATACCGTCAAAACTGCGCCTTAATGCAAGCCTGTTGCCGTCCACGGCGACTATATTTAAATTATTATTTTTTATTTCAAACAAAGCGCCGTTGAGCGAAGGCCTTGAATTATTAACCGCGACGGCAAAATGGGTCGAGACTATCATGTTCTTTAGGCCTTTTCTGCTTATCTTAAAACTTTCGTCGCCTTTAAGTTCAGGCATAAGCGGGAAAGAATCCCCGTCGAGCCCGTGAACTGTAAATTCGCTCCTGCTGCTGCTTATAGTGACTGAAAAATTGGCGTCCGACGAAATAGAGACATCGCCTGATGGGAGATTTCTTATTATAGAAGAAAACTTCGCGGCGTTTATTATAATTTTCCCGCTTTCTTTTATCTGTATATTTTCACCTGCTAAAGTAACCCTGATGCCTTTCTCCAAATCATAACTGCATATAGTCAAAATTCCCTTATCTTTGTCGGCTGAAATAAGAAAACCGTCGAGGGCCTGATTTGTATTTTTTGCCGATACTGCATATAAAGCCGGAGTGACCGCTTCGTTTAAAATATCTCTTGCGCAAACTATGTTCATAAAAATAAACCTCTCTTTTAATTTTTATTTGTTTTTTACTTGCTTTATTTATGCAGAATATCTTCCGCATTTTCAATATTGCGATATTGCTGCATATCGCTTCCTCCTTTAATTGATAGAGTGAGCGTAAAAGTAAATCTTTGAAAAAACTCGCCCTGAAACCCGGACGCTCTCGCGTATGACGGCGTTATCCCGTGAAAATTTTTAAATGCCGCACTAAACGCAGTCGCTGAATTATACCCGTATTTTACCGCAATATCTATAATTTTCGCGTTTGTATTTAAAATATCAAACGCAGCCTGCGTGAGTTTTCTTTTGCGTATATATTCAGCTAAAGTCATATCTGTTATAATCGCGAATATCCTTTGAAACATGCCTTTGGCACTTGCGGAAAGCATAGCGATTTTATTATAGTCTATTTTGCCGTCAAGATTATCTTCGATATAATCCATAACCAAGTTCATCCGTTTCAGCCACGTCGTTTCCATTTATATCTTTACGCCTCTCTTTCTATGCAAATATCTTAGCATAAATAAAAATATATGACTCCATATTTTTTGCACAAAAAAACAAACTGTAATTATATTAATTTTATATTACTTTTGCCGCCTTTACTTTCAATACGATAACATCCTGTTCAATTTCGTTTGTCCGTTCTTCTAATTCGGCAAATTTTTCATTATATCCGCTTTGTCCCTCTCTTACAGCCTGTATAGTCGGCATAACGCCATTTTCAATATCAATTTTTATTCCCCGAACGTCGAGTTCTACATTTTCCAGTTTGTCTTTCACTTCGCTCATATTGGTTTGCAATTCGTTTATATCAGTCTTTATTGATTTCATATCAGTCTGCAATTCATTTATGTCAGTCTGCATTGATTTTATATCAATTTGCATAGTTTTTATATCGGTTTCCAAAGGCGTGATAATTTCTTTTATTGCCTGCAGGATTTCTTTATCTTCCATAACGCTCGATTCCCTTTTTATTATTTTATTTATAAATGTTTTTTAGTTATTTTTGCTTATCAACAAAATTCAACGCACAGTTTAATCCACATTGGGTAACTTTATTGAAAACTGAATCTATTATATATATATTATAATAAATAATTTGCAGTAGAGGACAGCAGTAGGCACTGTGGATTTTGTTGAAACTTATATAACTGTTTGTATAATTGTCGTATATGAGAAAATTTACTGTGTGTATAATCTGTTTAAAAACCTGTTTATAAAAAGTTAGTATAAAAATACAAATATCAGACTGTGGATAACATGTTGAGAACTCAGATTTCCAACAACTTATCCACAGTTTCTACATGTGGATTTTGTTGATAAGTTGTTGTTATTTTTTTGATTACTCTGTGGATAACCTGAGTATATATTTTGCATAAATGCATAAACTTACGAATAATCTTGTAAATACTGGCAAATAATAGTGAGTTATCAACAGATTATGCACATTATCAACAGTTTTCTGTGGATAACTTTGATTTTTTGATTTTTATTAAATATTTATTTGATTTTTGCCTCAGCCTTTTGCCATATTTGATATATCTCTTATCTGATTGTTCAAAATGGCGTTGTTTTCGATCTCGTTTTCTATGACTCCGATTGCTGAAAAAACCGTAGAATGATCCCGTCCGAATATTTTGCCGATAGCGGGCAGAGACAGATCTGTTATGCTTCTGATTATATATATCGCGACGTTTCTTGCCAGCGCGATTTCTTTTGTTCTTTTTCTGCTTTTTAGCTCAGTCTGGGGAATCCCGAAAGCCTGCGATACAGCTCCGAGAACTTTTTCGACCGTCACGTTTATAGGCTCGGTCCCCGACAAAATATCCGCAATCGACGTTTTAGCCAGTTCGAGAGTGATCAACGAATTATGTAAATAAGCGTATGCGTTTAATTTTTTTATCGCGCCTTCTATCTGACGTATATTAGAAGAAATATTTTCGGCCAAGAAAAACAAGACTTCGTTCGGGATTTTTATTCCCATATCTTCCGATTTTCTTTTTAATATGGCAATTCGCAGTTCTAAATCCGGCGGCTGTATATCGACTATAAGACCCCATTCAAAACGGCTCATAAGCCTTTCTTCGAGTGTTTTCATATCTTTTGGGGGACGGTCGGCTGTAAAAATAATCTGTTTTCCCGCTTCGTAAAGCGCGTTAAACGTATGGAAAAATTCTTCCTGAGTTGTGGGCTTTCCCGCGATAAACTGAATATCGTCGATTAAAAGCATGTCGCACGTCCTGTATTTTTCTTTGAAATACTGCATTTTCAAACGGTTTTTTTCGGCTAATAAATCAATTAATTCATTTGCGAAATCCTCGCCGTTGACATATATTACTTTAGCGTGGCTGAACCTTCTGTTGTATTCGTTTGATATTGCGCAGAGCAAATGTGTTTTCCCGAGGCCGGGAGGCCCGTAAATAAAAAACGGGTTATATTTTACAGCCGGATATTCAGCTACGACCGTGCAGGCTTTATAAGCGAACCTGTTTGAGCTTCCGACGATAAAATTTTTAAAAGTATATCTGAACCTGAAATTTTTGACTGTCTCGGCGTCTGATTCCGGCTCTGTGTCTATAATATCGCTGAAACTTTTCGGCATGATATTATTATTGCTGTTATTGGTATTATAAACAGGCGTTGAATTTAAACTTGAATTAATAGAGTTAGAATTAGAATTAGAATTTAAAACAGATTTTTTGCCTGCGTTGCTTATTATCGCCGTGTCGTCAATATCTTCGAGCAAAATCTTTTTTTCGTCGGAGTCTATCCGTTCTTTTGTGATTTTTTCGTACTGGGTAAAATAAATTACAACTTTCAGATCAAGCCCGTATTCGTTTTTTATAGCGTCTGTTAATAAATGCTTGTACCTTGTCTCTATGTTCACTTTCTGGATTTCGGTCTGGACGGAAATAAAAATAATCATATCGGTCATTTTCAAAACCGACATACTGTCAAACCATAATTCGTAAATCGCGGGGTTTTGCGACAGGCTTTTTTTGATATTGTCTTTCAGTCTTAAATTGATCTCGTTCAGGGTGGTAAAATCATACATACTTCTATTCTCTTTGTCTTTCCGAATTTTTATTTTTAGCTGTATTTACGCAAAAAATAAATATTGCTTACATTATATCATATATCAGCAAATTTTTCAAGTCTTTTTACGTTCATAATTAAGTTAAATATATAAAAACATTTTATGAAAAATAACGAAAAAATTTTGTTTGAAGCCCCATTTTGAAATGGGGGGCAACACGCAGTGTTGACAAGGGATTATTATTAATATTTTTTCGCTGCGCTCAGAGTGGGCAATCCTCAGTCAGCTTCGCTGACAGCTCCTTTCAAAAGGAGCCTTTTAATAAATTTTATGCGTTTTTTATTAGTTTGTTTTTAAGTTTTTTTATAATATCAGCCCAAAAAGACAAAAAAATTCAAAAATCACTTGACAATTCCATAAATTTTTGTATATAATAATTAAGGTACGCTTTTTAAAGCGGTTTTTATTATTTTACGCGTATTTTATCAATTACTACAGAAATTGCGGAAAATTGTGAAAAACATAAAAAAAATAGTAAAATAATAAATAAATTAAATATACTAAATCTAAATAGTCGATGAACAAAGAGAGGTGTAAAAAATGTTTAGGACATATCAGCCTAAAAAAAGGCAGAGAAAAAAAGAGCACGGCTTCAGAAAGAGAATGAGGACTGCCAACGGACGCAAAATCTTGTCGAGAAGGCGCACTAAAGGCAGAAAAACGCTGTCTTATTAAATTTCAGGCATAAATTTTGACCGGAGTTTTTGTATATTATGAATCGTAAAACAGTGATAAAAGAAAACTATATGTTTTCAAAGATTTTCAAAAACGGCAGATACGCGTCAAATTATTATATCACAGTTTATATTTTGAGAAATTATAACAAAAACGCCGCGTCAAAACTTGGCATATCAGTAAGCCCGAAAAACGGCTGCGCAGTAAAAAGAAACAGGGCGAAAAGAGTTATACGGGAAGCTTTCAGGATTTTATATGACCGTCTGCCTCCGGGATATTTGATAGTCGTTGCGGGGCGCAAACCGTGTTTTGAGAGAAAAAATAAAATGCAGTCGGTTCTTGAATCAATGGAATCCGCGTTTATCAGACTGGGTTTGATAAAACCGTAGGATTTTTGCATTGTAGGGCGCGACCACTGGGCGCGCCGCTGTAAAACGTACAAACAAACCTACGTAAATCAGATTAGCGGCGCGCCGGGGTCGTCGCGCCCTACAGTATAGGTTTAAAATTTATTTATGAAAAATCTGTTTGTGAAACTTATAAAATTTTATCAAAAAAACATAAGCCCCCTGAAACCGCAGTGTTGCAGGTTTTATCCCGTTTGTTCAGAATACGCAAGACAGGCATTTTTGAAACACGGGGTTTTCTGGGGATTTTGCCTGTCGGCTTACAGAATATTGAGATGCAACCCGTTGTGTAAACCCGGATACGACCCGGTGCCCGAAAAAATATTCAGAAATCACAGTAAAAATAAAATATAATATAATATTTAAAATTTAAGAAAAGTTGAGTATAAAATTAAATGAACCCTTTTGATTTATTAAATATACCGTTTGGCTTTCTGATGAAGTTTCTGTATGATTTGCTGTTTAACAATTACGCGCTCGCGATTTTTTTCTTTGCGCTGGTAGTTAAGATAGTGCTTTTGCCTCTTGGGATACAGCAGCAGAAAAGCCAGATAAAAATGGCGAAGATAAAACCTAAAGAACAGGCTATAAGGGGCAAGTACGCCGGCAGGACTGATACGGTGACAAATCAGAAAATGCAGAGCGAAATTCTGGATATGTACAAAGCCGAAAATTATTCGCCGATGAGCGGCTGTCTGCCTCTGCTTATCCAGCTGCCGATATTATTTGCGCTTTACGGCATAATCAGGAATCCGTTGACTTATATAGCGAAATTGAGCGCGGACGTGATAGGCAGCATTAAAGAATATATCTTTCAGCCCGAAAACGTCGAAAGATTTTCCGAAGCGGTAAAAAATCTCGGCATGGTGACAAAGCCTGAAAGCATACAGGAAATAGATATTATAAAAATTTTTAATAATCCCGAATGGTTCGCGCAAATAAAAAGCGCGGGGCTTGGGCTTGCCGCCAATTTTAAAAATCCGGATTTCAGCTTTTTCGGCGAGCTTCTCACAAAGTCGCCCTCTGAAGCTTTAGCGACGGGGCTTAGCATTTTGCTTTTGATACCAGTATTAAATTTTGCGGCGAGTTTTTTGCAGACGAGATTAACAAAAAAAATAAACTCCGCGACGATGGGCGATCAGGCAAACAACACCGGCATGAAATTCATGGAATACGCGATGCCGCTGCTTATAGTCTGGATGTCATACACAATGTATTCGGCTCTGGGTTTGTACTGGATTTTCCAGTCTGTTCTGGGCATCGCGCAAATGCTTGTGCTTGCGAAAATTTACCCGTTGCCAAAAATCACCGAGGAAGAATACGAACTCGCACGGCAGCAGTACGGAACCGGAAAAAAGAAGAAAAAGAAAAAGCCCGTAATTGAAGTCGAGGCCGAAGATATTATTGACGACGATGAAAATGATGATGATGAAAATAGTAACGGCGGTTCTTCTAAGGGACTGACAGAAATCAAGAGTTTGCAGAACAACGAAATTAAAGACGAAAAATATATATCGAAAACTATACCTAAGGGGATAAACTCAAACGTTAAGAATAATTTTCAGAAAACCGGCAAAAAATATACGATCAAAAAAAGAAAAAAATAAAAATTAATATAAATCTGGTTATTTTAATTGTTAATTATTATTTATTAATTATTAATTGTTATGAGGGTGTGTTGAAAAAAATGAGAAAAGAAGTTATAGTGACTGCCAAAACGATAGAGGAGGCAATAGAACTCGGGGCTAAAGAGCTTAACATGAAAGAAGAAGATATTACCACAGAAGTTCTTGAACGCCCAAAAAAGGGATTTTTCGGAATAGGCGCGACGGGATATAAAGTCAAACTGTTAGGCAAAACGGCGGGCAGCGATACCGCTGTGGAATTTCTGGAAAAGATTATTGGCCACATGAAGATAAACGCCGTCCCGAAAATTATAGAAGAGACAAAAGAAGAACTTAAAATCGATATAATAGGCGAGAATCTCGGGACGCTGATAGGCTATCACGGGGAAATATTAGATTCGCTGCAATATCTTACATATCTTGCAGTGAATAAAAACGGCGATTCAAGTGAAGGCGATGGCGATTCGGGGGACGGAGCCGAAAAATCCGAGACGGTCAAGATTTCTCTGGATATTGAAAATTACAGAAAAAAGAGGGAAGAAACGTTAAAAACTCTCGCGAAGAAAATGGCTGAAAGGGTGCTGAAATATAACAGGCCGGTAACTCTTGAGCCAATGAACGCATACGAGAGAAGAATAATACATTCGACCATACAGGATATAGAAGGGGTGAGCACACATTCAATCGGTCAGGAAAACGACAGGAGAATTGTAATAAGCAGAGAGGGCGGCGCAACGCCAAGACCGGGCGGTTTCCAGTCAAGACGGCCGAGAAGCCCGTATATGTCCGACAGAAATAAAACAAATAACGACAGGGACAGAAATTTCAGGAGATAAAAATAATACAAAATAAAAAAATCCCGCAGGTTTTTACTGCGGGATTTTTGTTTGGGGGTATTATAGTCTTTTATTTTTATTTTTATTTTTCTGTTTTTATGTGCGCGATTACGTCGTTTACAGCTTTCTGGCATCCGTCAAATTTTTCCGGGTAGGCGCCGTATGACATAGCGAATAAATAACTTTCGGTTTCAAGATATATTATTTCGTTTAAAATCTCGTCGGAGTCGCCGGAACGCAGGTGTATCGTGTGCCTTTTTCCGGCTGAAACGTCGGATTTTTTCATGTGCTTTTTATCGACTTCTGTAAAATCATCTGGGGTTTTTCTGATATTTTCTGATTCAGAGCTTTCATATAAAATTTTCCCGTTTTCAAGGGTTTTGTAAAACTCAATAAAACTGTCGATCGCAGATATTCCTACGTCTGATAAGCTTGTTTTCGCATAGCAGTCGATAATTAAAATAAATTCCGCCGAAGAACTAAAAAGCCCCAGTTGATTTGACGGCTGTTCAAACGATAAAGTCAACTCAGACCAGTCGTCAGGATCAAGCATAATCTCGTATGCCCCGCTCTCAGGCGAGAAAACTTCCCTGCCTTTTTCACTGTTCCCGCACGATTGCAGGCATAATATCAAAGATATTATGATAATTAAAATTAAAAATAAATATATTGTTTTTTTCATGTTTTATTCTCCAAATTCTCGAAAATTATTTTGAGGTTTTTTGTTTTTAAACAAAAATATATTTCCCCATTGCCGATTTTAGTTTTTCAGCCTGTTCCCCGGCTGATTTTTCGCATTCCGCCGAGATTAAATAATATATTTTTATTTTGGGTTCTGTCCCTGAGGGTCTTATTATTACTTTTGAGCCGTTTTCAAGATCAAAATATAAAACGTCGGATTTAGGCAGCCCTGTGTCTGAAATTTCTCCGGTTTCGATATTTTTGACCTGCGAAGTTTCGTAATCTTTTATAATATCGACTTTATATCCCCCGATATTTAAAGGCGGCGTTTTTCTCAAAGAATCCATGATATTTTTCATTTTTTCTATCCCGTCGATTCCGGCAAACCCTATATTTTCGACGGCTTCGCCGTAATATCCGTATTTTTTATATAAATTTTGCATAGCGTCAAATAAAGTCATATTTTTTATTTTATAATACGCCGCCATCTCGGCTATCAGCATAGATGCGACGACTGCGTCTTTGTCTCTGGCGTAAGTCCCTGCAAGATACCCGTAAGATTCCTCGTAACCGAACAGGAAAGTATTTTCGTTTGTTTCGTCGGATTCAAACTGTTTTATTTTTTCACCGATAAACTTAAATCCTGTGAGAACGTCTATTATCTTCACGCCGTTTGCTTCGCAGATTTTTGCCGCGAGTTCCGTCGTGACGATTGTTTTTATCACACAATCGCTGTTTTTAAGAGTTTTGTTTTCTTTTTTTGCCGTTATGATATAATCCAAAAGCAGCGCGCCGGCTTGATTCCCCGTAATCGTCGCAAATTCGCCGCTTTCTGTTTTAACGGCGATACCCATTCTGTCGGCGTCGGGGTCTGTGCCGATTATAAGCGCGCAGTTATTTTTTTTTGCTATATTTATTCCCAGCTCAAATACTTCTTTAAATTCAGGGTTGGGGAACTTTACAGTCGGGAAATTTCCGTCGGGGAGCATTTGCTCAGGCACAGTCAGAAGATTTTCGGGCCTCATGCCGATTTTTGCCAGAACTTCCGGGATTAATTTATATCCCGCGCCGTGAATCGGCGTATAGACTATCTTAAAATCTTTTCCGGCTCTTGTTATCATACCGGGACGAGCGCTCTGACTCATGACGTTTCTGAGATATTCTTTGTCGGTTTCCTCCCCGATTATATTTATCCTGCCCTGTTTTATCATTTCGCCGTAGTGGCACGTCAGAACCCCTGTGAAAATATCTGTTTCGCTTATTATATCCGAAATAGTCTGCGCGTGATCCGGGGGGAGCTGGCCGCCGTCTTGCCAGTACGCTTTATAGCCGTTATATTCTTTCGGATTATGCGAAGCCGTGATATTTATTCCGGCGGCGCAGTTTAAATATCTAATCGCAAAAGATAATTCCGGGGTCGGGCGTATATCATCAAAAATATATACTTTTATTCCGTTTGCTGCAAGGGTTTTGGCGGCTTCTTTTGCGAAAAGTTCTGAGTTGTTTCTCGAATCAAACGCTATTACCGCGCCTTTTTCCTCGAGTTTCTGCGACTTTATGAGATTTGCCATCGCCTGAGTCGCCTGTTTTATAACATAGATATTCATGCTGTTTATTCCGGGGCGCATTATTCCGCGAAGCCCGCCGGTCCCGAATTCAAGCGGGGCAAAAAAATAATCTTTTATTTTATCTTCGTCTGAGCTTATATTCGCGAGCTCGGATTTTGTTTTTGAATCCAAGCCCTGATAATTAACCCATTTTTCGTAATTTTTAATATAATCCGGCTTTGAATTATTTTCGTCCATTAATTCAAGAGCCCGACTGACGGCTATAGACAACTGGTCGGGGCATGACGTTCCTTTTCTGCCGCATAAAATCCCTTTGAGTTTTTTTATTGCGCTTTCGGCTTCCATTCCCGCTACAAGACTTGATATTCCCTGCGTATTTCCGCCGCATCCCCCGGTAAATTCGGCGCGTTCCAGTATTTTTACGCCGTTCTCGTCTTTTATCTCGACTTCGATTTCACTTGAACACGTCCCTTTTGTTCTGTAAGAATATATCATGATTTATATTTTAAACTCCTGATGATATTAATTATTATAATTTATTATACCACATTTTTCTTGTTTTCACAATTATTTTTATTTGTTGCTATGGCAATCGCATAAAAAATATTGAGGATGAAATATGCATAAATATTGGGAGTTTTGCTTGTAGGGAGCGTCGCCCTCGACGCTCCGCAGATATAAAATCAACATAAAATCAGATTTTGCGGACGACCGAGGGCGGTCGTCCCTACAAAATAACCCCGAAACATCATCAATTATTTTTTTAGCGATATCCATAATTTTTCGCTCTGGGGAAATACGGGCGTGAAGATTTTTTTATCTCCTTACCCTCTTTAATCAAAGGGGGTGCCGCGAAACAGAAATTCGTTGAGCGGCGGGGGGATTGCAATCCTCAGTCAGCTTCGCTGACAGCTCCTTTCAAAAGGAGCCTTTTTATTTGCTGCTTTTCGAATGGCAATCAATCTATATTTATCTGCCGCCTGACTTTGTTTAAAATTGTCCAGCCCTGATCTTTTTCAAATAATGCGACAATTCCGCCGGTGCAGTTTGTTATGGCGTTATATTTAAACTTGGCGACAAGATTGCCCTGAGTATCTATAAGCGCTTTTTTGCCGTTTTCAAGCCCGATTACGGCGACCCCTTCGTAAAAGGGCTGTGCGTATGTGAAAATAGGATTCGCGACCCATTCACCCAGATAATTCATAAAGCCGTAATATCCGTTTTTTTCGAGTAAAATCATGCCGTCTGAATACGCTTTTATATTATAGTCCTCGGGGATATAAAACGGTTTGCCGTATATATTTACTATAAGCTCGCGCTCTGTTATCGCGCCGCTCCTCCTGTCAAATTCGCGCTCGTAGACTCTTGTCAGCCCATGGTCAAAATAGAAAAACCCAAGATGATTTTTATTAACTGTGTCAGGCGCAAAATAACTGTAATTGGTCGAGAGATAATTATAGCCGTTTTCGTCGAGAAAAAACAATTTATTGCCCCTGCCCGGGGAATCCTGATACGCTATGCCTATATTTTCTCTGAAATTAAAAGTCTGCTCGTAATTTCTCGGTATTTTCACATTTGCCGTATCTGAATCAAGATAACCCCATTTTCTGGTGTATCCCACGAAATAAAAACGGTTCAGGCCGTTTGCGCCGTCTGCGCCGTAATAAGACGGGTACATAAACGGCACTCCCCTGTCGCCTGTGAGAATTTCGTCAAATATAATCGGGCCGACAAACGCTCCGTTTCCGGTTTCCCCGGCTTCCGGGTCAAAATAATAATAATAGCCGTCTTTGCTTTTAAAGACTGCCCTGCCCTCTCTGTCTCTCATTTTCAGGATTGTAAGCCCGAGCAAATCAAAATCCCGCGTTATTATCTTGCCGGAGGCTGAGCATAATATTTCATTTTCTTCGGTTCTGATTATCATATAATCCATGCATGTTTCCACAGTTAATTTAACATTATAAGAGTCTAACAGTACTGTCTGAGTCACAGGTATCTCGATCGCAGGCTCGATTCGCGCGAATTTATATTCATAAATCACAGGTTTTTCAGGCAGAGGCAAGAGCAGCGATTCGTCCTCCTGATTTTCGTTTTCGTTTGATATTCTGTTTAATTCTGTTTTGTAACGGTTTATATCGGCGTTTGCTTTTGCTTCGTCGTAAATCTCATAAATGCCGTCTGACGCCGAAAATCCCTGACGTTTCATATCGTCTGAAAATAATTCAAAGTCATGTGCGGGTTCTGTTGTTTCGGCATTATTATCGCTGTATGAATTTTCTGAGTCGCCGGATTCTGAATCCAGAACAAAATCTTCGGGATTAATCCTGTCAATTACGCTTGTCACATCTTCCGTTGTTTTTTCTTCTGAGGCAATAATATTATCCCAGTCTCTGGGGATTATATCAGAATCTATTTTTACTCCGGCGTTTTTGGCCCTGTCATAAAACGGGAGTTCAAACTCGCCTTTTGAATACGATATAGTATAATTAGTTAAAGCGAGCAGGACTAATATCCCGAAGATATGGCTCAGAAATATTTTAATGCTAAATCTTGATTTATATTTAATTTTTTTTGTTTTGTTAATATTCATGCGTAAATCGTCCTTATTTTATCAACATTTGCCGAGCTGATTTTATAATTAATCTATATCAAATTGTAGAAATTATTCATATTTGCCGTTATAATATTTATTATAGACTTTATTTATTATCGTTGTTTTAAAATAAAAACAATAAAATATAAATTATATAAAATTAAATATATGGTCAAACTATATTAAAAAACAGATAAAAAATAAAGTCATAACGGTTTTTATTTATGTGATATAATATATAAAAAACAAAATATGGTGTATATAAAATGATTTTAAGAAATTTCAAAAAATTATTTATTTTAATATCTGTGATTTTAATTGCGCTGATTTTATTTTCATGCGGCGATAACGCTTTAAAATTCAAGAACGACGGCAACACGGGAAATCTTATCGACGGCGAAAACGGCAGGTATTATATATACTGCAAAGGATATTTGCAGGCCGCGGCAATCAGCCCGTATATCTATGCCAAAGGCGATCAGGGGGAAAAACTCTATGAAGTTGACGGCATTGACCCGTCAAAATGGCTGAGCGAAGATATAAATAATGGCATAGCCTTTTTATTCAGGGAGCAGAGCGAAGAGGAACCTGAATTTGAAACTTTTGAAACTGAAAGGATTCATATAGTAATGTCCGAAGAAGTCAGCGTTGCAGTGGGTTTAATAGACGATATGAAAGACGTATACACAATAGTAAATGATTATATCTATAATCCTGAAACGGATTACCCGGGTTTTGTGACGGACAGATTTGATTTTTGTTTTGAATCCGAAAAATACAGCGGGATATATTACGTCCTGCAATATTTAGTAGACGAAAGAAACAACGCTTATCTTTATAACAGATGGACCGGGCGGTGCGTATCGTGCGGCGTAAAACTTTTCGGGGGCAGCGGCGTTGGGGCAGATATAGATTAATAGATTAAACACCCCCTGAAGGAGGAATAAACATAAATATAAATAAAATAAAACTTGCAGTATTGATATTTATAAATATTATTGTCTTTGGCGGCTGCCTTACGCTTTATGCCTGCCAGAACATATCGGCGCAGGATTTCGGCCCCGACGATATAGTAAATATGCTTGAGGTTATATTAAAAAGGGACAATTATACTACTAATGCAATAGACGAAGATAATATAGAAATTATTGATAATGCTGATAATACCGGAATGGCAGAAAGCCCGACAGAGCCGTTTGGGGATAGTTCGCAACCTGATTCTAATGAACATACAAATACAACTGAAATCCCGGAAATCATTGATACGGCGGCAACGACAGAAATAATAACAGAAATCACAAATCCCCCGGTTGCTCCGACAGAACCCGATACAACGGCGGCAGTCACAGAAAATATAACAGAAACTGCCCAAACCACAGAAAGACCGGGAATAGCGCAGATAGACGATATAAATTTAAGTCCCTATTACAGTTCCGGAGTGGCGACTGGCACAAATATTTTAAATGTTTTCCCCGGCGCGCCCCAAAAATTTGTAAGAATCGCGTTTCCGGAATCTGTGCCGCTTACTGACTCGCTTAAAAAAAATATTAAAGATCTCGCCGGGTTTTCGCCGAGAGATTATAAAGGCCTGTCGTTTTATATCGCAACGACAAAGCCGGAATTATTCACTCCGAAGTACGGCGGGGGAATGCTGAGCGATGCGAGAAGATACAGAACTGAGCTTGTCGACGTTGAATGCAATGCTATAATAACATCGCCGAATACGTTTCTCGAAAAATCCAAAGAAACTATAATAAACGATATTAGAATAGCGATGCAGACAGATGAATTCGTAGCGGATATTTTATGCCTGCCGTTTGATATACAGTCGGAATTGATAAAACACGGGCTATTGATGAACCTGAAAAAAACCCCGTTTTTAAATGTCAACGCGGAATATTATAACGCTTCGGCGACAGAAGCGTTTACTGTAAACGGCAATATTTTCGGATTGGTTTCAGACCTGACATTTGACCCCTCGACTGTATATGCCGTATATTACAATAAAACGCTTGTAAAAAAATATAATCTTTCAAGCCCGATTGAATTATATAAAAACGGCAAATGGGATTATGACGGCATGTTTGATATATCAAAAGAACTTACGGCTGCAGCTGCCGATTTGGACATCCCTGCGGGTGCTGTTTATTCTATCGGGATAGACAAAGAAAGCAACGACGTGATCAACGGGCTTTTTATAAGCTCCGGAAGCAAATATTTTACCGTAAGGCCTTATAATTATCCGGCGGTTAATTTCTCAAACGAAAAAACGCTGAATTTTATAGATACTGTCTCAAAGATATTTTCACCGTCGTGGGAAAGCGGCATGACGAATTTTTTAAATTCAGGCGAATCAGTTCAAACAGACGCTTTTAAAAACGGCAATATTTTATTTTCTGTTTCAAAATTAGATATTATACCCTCTATTACGGATTCCGATTTTGACTGGGGCATTTTGCCCGTTCCGGCATTAAACGGGGATTACGACGTCAGATTTTCTTCGACAGACAGGGATGCATTGTGCATATCGATACTCAAAGGCACAAGAAACACCGAGGCCTGCGGGATTATCACAAGCGCATTATCCGCGGTTTCTCACCGGCAGTTAAAAGATATTTATGTACTTGAGCAAATGAGGTTTCATTTGAGAGATATTGACAGCGTTATGGTATTGGGCGATATAATAGATAATATCGGGTTTAATCAATATGACGCGTTTTCAACTATGCCTGAGATTTACAGTTCTACGGCGGGGATATTAAAAGACGCGGCAAACAAAAGAATCGATTTTTCCGGGACATACGAAAACAACAGGGCAATGCTGAATGAATTTTTCAGGAATTCAATATTTTTCGCCAGAGATTAAATATATATTATTCTATCGTTATCCCGCTGAGAACATTCATGATTTCTTTTAAGCAATCTATTATATTTTCGCCGTCTTTGAGAAAATACGCGACGTGCGGTTTTAGCCCCATCGACAAAAGAAGCCTGCCGTTCATTCTTGAAGCGGCGATAGTCCATTTTTCGAGCATTTTACGGCCGTAAGACTGCGCGAGTATTTTTGTGTATATAATTATTGATTTCTGGTCTTTGTTTTCGATTGAGTCTATAAACTCAAGGCACGCGCTGTTTCTGATCAACGCTATATCTATAAGATTTGACACAGGCTTGGGTATATCGCCGAACCTGTCTAATAATTCGTCTTTTAAATCGTCCGCGTCGTCTTTGTTTTCGACGGCGGCGATTTGTTTATATATGCCTATTCTCACCAATTCGCTCTCTATATATCTGTTCGGGATAAAAGCGTCGACGGCTATGTCAATCAGGCATTCAGTCGGCTCCGGGTCATAATCTTTTTGCATAACACCGGAATTGCCGTAGGGCGTGACGCCCTCGGCACGCCGTGAATCTGATTCTGCATCGATTTTTACTAACGGCGCGCCGAGGGCGTCGCGTCCTACAAATTCATCACCGTCATCAAAATTATCGCCGTCATAATCATAATCGTCCTCTAAACCGTATTTTTGCCTTAATTTTAATTTTCTCTTTTCATCGCTGACGGCTTTTTCGAGAATCTTTACGTATAAATCATAACCGACGGCGTCCATCTGGCCGTGCTGTTCGGCTCCGAGAAGATTCCCTGCGCCCCTGATTTCCAGATCGCGCATCGCGATTTTAAATCCCGACCCGAACTCTGTGTATTCGCGTATCGCCGTAAGCCTTTTCGCTGAAATTTCAGATAAGACTTTGTGCTTCGGATAAGTAAAATAAGCATAAGCGCGCCTGTTTGACCTGCCTACCCTGCCCCTGATCTGATGAAGCTGAGCTAATCCCAGCCTGTCCGCGTCCTCGACTATCAGAGTATTGGCGTCGGGAATATCTATCCCGGATTCTATTATAGTAGTGCAGACCAAAACATCTATTTCGCCGTCGAGCATATTACGCCATACTCTCGATAAAGACTCTTCGTCCATCTGGCCGTGGCCTATGCCGATTTTTATATCCCCTCCGCAAGCTTCGGCCAATCTAAACGCAGTCTGCTCTATTGTCTCGACCCTGTTGTGAAGATAAAATACCTGACCCCCGCGCCTTATCTCGTTTTTGACTGCCTCGACAATAACATTCTCGTCGTACTCGAATATATAAGTCTGCACCGGAATCCTGTCATGGGGGGCTTCTTCTATTACAGACATGTCTCTTATTCCGGACAAAGCCATATTTAAAGTTCTGGGTATCGGCGTTGCGGTTAAAGTCAAAACGTCGATATTTTCGGCTAACTGCTTTAATTTTTCTTTGTGCGCCACGCCAAATCTCTGCTCTTCGTCAACTATAAGCAATCCCAAATCTTTAAATTTTATATCTTTTTGTATTATCCTGTGAGTGCCGATGACTATATCAATAGTTCCGGCCCTTAATTTTTTTATTATTTCTTCCTGTTCTTTTTTTGACTTGAATCTTGAGAGAAAATCAATTTTCACCGGAAATTCGCGAAATCTTGATAATATAGTCTGATAATGCTGCCACGCGAGAATAGTCGTCGGGACTAAAATCGCCGCCTGCTTTGATTCAGACACGCACTTGAAAACGGCTCTGAGCGCGACTTCGGTCTTGCCGAAACCAACATCGCCGCACAATAACCTGTCCATAGGAACAGAGCGCATCATGTCTTCTTTTATCTGGCCGGCGCATATAAGCTGGTCGTCTGTTTCGGCGTATTCAAAAAGCGACTCGAAATCTTTCTGCCATTCTGTGTCGGGATAAAAAGCGTGGCCTTTTTTGCTCTGCCTTGCGGCATAAAGCTTTATAAGCTGCTTTGCGATATCCCTCGCGGCTGATTTTGCTCTGGTTTTTGCTTTATTCCATGCGGGGCCGCCCATTTTTGACAGCCTTACGATAGAATCTTCGCTCCCCGCGCCGATATATTTAGACACTAAATCCAACTGATTGCACGGCACGTATAAAATATCAGTGCCCTGATACTGTATTTTTATAAAATCTTTTTGCACGCCGCCCGATACGCTTAATCTTTCTATCCCCAGAAACCTGCCTATGCCGTAATTATTATGAACGACGTAATCCCCGACAGATAAATCCGTATAAGACATGAGTTTTTGTCTTGCTGTTTTGGCGTAACGTCCGCCGGATTCCTGAACGTTTCGCGAACTCTGCCGTTTTAAAGATTCTTTTATTTTATCAGACCGGTTGTCTGTGATTAAAACAAATTTTTGCTTGGGCAGCTCAAACCCCTGCATGTCAAATAAATTTTGCGGCGCGCCGGGGTCGTCGCGCCCTACCCTCGGGGTTTTGATAATCGCGGCAAATCCAGCCGGGAGGTTTTCTATATTATTATATTTATTATTTATATCTTTTGAATCGATTATAATATATTTTATCTCAAAGTCATTAAGATAATCCGAAAAACTTTTTATACCCGCGTCAGAGTCGAGAAATATAATTATTTTATATCCCGACGACGAATATCTGTCCAAATCTTCTTTTAATATACTAAACCCCTCTGAAAAATGCGGCGACTGCCTCGTTGTAAACGAATATAACCCCGATAATTTTATATTGTCCACGCCGCTTAGAAAATTATCGCATATCACAGTCTTGAATTTTAATCTTGATATATTAAAATCTTCAAGAAATACGCAGTAATCGGCGTTTTTTCCGTCGATATAGCCTTTCTCTATCAAATCTGTCACAGTCTCGTTCATGATTTGTTCCGAGGCTTTTTGCTTTTCATTTATTTTAACAGATTCGTTTATAAATAAAATCAAATTTTCCGGGTCAAAATAATCAATCAGGCATTCTTTTGTTTCATAAATACATGAAGCAAACCTGTCTTTTGAGCTTATATCTTCGTTATTTTTAAGTGAATCCAGTTCAAAAAACAATCTGTCTATGACATTCTGCTCAGTCTTTTTGTTTTTTGTGAGATTTTCTAAAATATCTATGCAGTTCTGCCTTGATTTTTCGTCAAAAACCGTTTCAGTCGCGGGAATTACACTAAATTCTTTTATATTTTCTATCCTGCGCTGGGTCAGGGGGTCAAAAATCCCCATCGCGTCTATTTCGTCGCCGAAAAGCTCTAATCTGACAGGATATTCTTCGGACGGAGAGAAAATATCTATTATACCGCCCCTGACTGAAAATTTTGCCGGTTCTTCGACTATATCGGCTCTTTTATATCCTGCCCGCACAAGTTTATTCAAGAATCCGTCCAAATTTCTTATAGTCCCGCCGAGCTTTAAATCTACAGAGTATTCTATAAGTTTTTCGCCGGGTATAGTATATTGCAGCATTGCTTCAAGCGTAGTTATCACAACGTCAAAATCTCCGTTTAAGACTTTGGCGAGAATTTTCATCCTCTCATGCTCAAACGGATTATTTATATTTTCCATGCCCATAAAAATAAAATCTTTTTTCGGATATACATAGACTTTCTCAAAAAAATTAACCATAGAACTTTGAAGTTTAACCGCCGTTTTTTCATCGCTTACGACAATCAGGGCTTTTTGTTTTATATCACGGCACACAGCCGCCATAAAAGTCTCAAGGCTTCCGTCGCATAACCCCTGCGCGACTATCGGGAAACGCTCTTTTTCAAGTTTTAAATTGCCTAACTCGTATATAAGATTTTTGTATTCTTTGTCGCTTCTGATTGCGGAGAATATTAAATCCGTGCAAACCACCTCCGGTTTTTTTTATTATTTAGTTTCGATTTTTTATATATCGTTTTAATTCCTGATAAAAATTCTCTCTTGTTCCCGCTAAAATAACTACTATAGTTTCACCGTTTTGTTCAATCAAAGTATAAGCGAGTTCATAATTTATATTAGCGTGAAAAATATCATAACAAAATATACCCGACAAATCTCCGGTTTTTGCTTCGCCTATATATGGGTTTTTACATATCAGATCCAATACTCCCTGAAATTTAGTTTTGAGGGCTTTTTCTTTCAGCTTTTTTAAAAACCGGGCCGCGCCCGGCAAAATTATAGGATCATTCATTTTTTATCCGCGTCCTCCGTACCAAAAACATCTTTATATGTGAAATACGGCGCTCTCCCGCTCGCGGCAGCAGAGGCTTCCTCAAGCAGGCTTTCAATAGCGGGACGGATCTTTCGGCGGATATCTTTGAATTTTTGAAGTAATTCATCTCCTGAAAATCCCTGTGAAATTAAATCCGAAAGTATTTCTTCGGCAAACTCACTTCCGTTATTTTGTATCGGGCGGATAATTATAGCATTATCTTGAACATAACAGTCCACTTCATTTTCAACTCCGACGGCTTTAAAAAAATCAATAGGTATTGATATTTGATTTTTTTCCGAAACCGGAATACGCTTTCTTAACATAAAATCTCCTCTTTTATTTTGTTTTATTTATTATTTATGATACTTTTTCCCGGTTTCTATAGCGTAAGCCCGGTAAATCTGCTCCATAAGAATAACCCTCGCGAGCCTGTGCGAAAAAGTCATATCTGATAAAGATAAGAGATAGTCCATTGATTTTTTGACTTCTCCCGATAACCCGTGCGAACTGCCGATTATAAAATCGACAGACTGCGAGTTTACCGCTTTTTCACTATATAAAAGCGACGCGAATTCTTCCGACGATATTTTTTTACCCTCGATACATAAAGCGATTTTATAAGAATCGCGGCTTATTTTCTCAAGAATTTTCGCGCCTTCTTTTTTCAGGCAAAGATTTATATCTGATTCATTTGGCTTATCTGGGAGAGGTTCTTCTTTTATTTCTGTATTTATAATTTTAAAATCCCTGCTCAGCCGTTTTATATATTCGCTTATAGTTTCCTGATAATATTTTTCCTGCGCTTTCATTCCGCCTGCGTATATTATATTTATCTTTCTCATAATTAATTATTTCTGCGGGACGTAGGGGACGCCGTCCCCTACAAAACCTCCGCGATATTATCAGCGTCAATTTCGGGAATCTCCGGATTAGGGTTTATATTAATTCGTTTTGCTTTGGGATTGAGCAAAACTTTTTTTTCGAAATTAGGGTTTAACGGGTTTAAAATCTTTTTTCCGGGGTTTTCAGGATTTTCATTTTGATTAATCTCTAAACTGATTTTAACGCTCACCATTTTTGACGGCGACGACCTTGGGGCAACCCCGAGATATACCGTCCCGACTTTTAATTTTGCGTCTAATATGCTTTTTTTTGATTCTTTTACGGCGAGTTCTTTTGTGTTATTTTCGCCGCTCAAATGATATAATATTATTTTTCGCGCCCCGTTTTTTATAAAATACGGCAGAATTTCGGCGCATTCTGTATTAGACAAATGCCCGCGCTTTGATTTTATGCGTTGTTTTACCTGTGCCGGATAACTTGAATTTTTAAGCATTTCCAGATCGTGATTTGACTCTATGTATATAATCCTGCAGCCGCACATCGCCTCGGTTATTTCTTTTGTCATATAGCCTATATCAGTGGCGATACCGACGGCTTTTTTTAATTTATCGCTGTTGTGTTTATGCCCGATTATATATCCGACGCTCGCCGCGCTGTCGTGGGGCGTCGGGTAGCATTCGATTTGCATGTCGCCGATTATTATTTTATCTTTGGGGGATATAAAATTTATGACTTCGCCGAGAGCCGATTTATAATCGCCGCTTAAATTATCAAACGATTCCCAGACCATATATACCGGGATTTTATATCTGTTTATCAAAACTTTCAGGCCGTTGACGTGATCTATATGCTCATGCGTGATAAAAATCGCGTTTATATCCTGAATTTTCACGCTGATCTGAGATAAAAGCTGCGTCATAGCTTTTGCCGAGCGTCCCGCGTCAAATAAAACATAAGTTTCCCCGCACGCTGCGAATATACAGTTCCCGGACGAGCCGGACGAGAGCGAACACGTAGATATTTCCAATATTTCAGCCATTTTGATTTTATACTCCCTGTGTTTTAATATACTTCAAAATTATTTCTCAGCATAAATACGTTATGATTTAGACAAGCCTGAGGCGCGTGAAATATCAAGTCAGGCGTTTTAGCCCCGATAAAATAAGGCTGTTCAAGCGTCAGGCGTTTATCGCTCACCCAATCTGGCGGCTTTATTCCGCGATTATAAAAAGCCTGCTCAACATAAGTCGCAAGAATACATAATTCACGGAATTCTATATAATTTAAACCGCTTAAATCATTTATAAAAGATAAGTCAAAATTATTATATAAACGTGAAATATCCGTATTTTTAACGTATTTTATATCATGTAAAATATTGCTGATAAAAACCCGTTTATTGTCGTCGCTCCTGAGATAAATATAATCAATCAGCATTTATAAACCGCCTTTTAATTTATTTATGACCATATACTGAAAAACTTCGGCATAATTTGCCCGTCTTAGTTTCATTCCCATAAAACTAACCGATTTGTCCGAAAAATATTTATATAAAATATTATTTAATTCTTCTTTTGATTCAATATTCAACGATTTCACCAGAATAACCGCGTCGTCCAAGTCTTTATTTTCACGCGCCGCGAATAACTTCATGGCGAGCAACTGCTCTTCTGAAATTATGCGTATAGATAAAGTCCCGAACTTGCCGAAATCTTTAAAACACATTTCCTTCATTGAATTTACGAATATCTTCACGTCCTCGTTAATCCAGTTATCAGGTAAATTGTGACGGCCGGCAACACGTTTCACGCATTCGTTAAATTTATCCCTGCTGTCAAAATCAGTCAGAATACTGTCAATATCATCGGACGATTTTAAATTATTATATGCGATAGCCATAGCCGCCCCGCCGCATACGTTTATAGTGGCGTAACTCTGTTCTTCCGCCAGTTCGTCGCCCAATTCGTGCAATAATTTTAAAATCTGCCCTTTATCCATATAACATTATCTCTCATGTTCTTTCGTTCTGCCCTCTTTTGTAAAGCGGGTGCCGATCGCAACGGGCGGGTGTTTTTTAACAAGCAAAATCAAATCTCAAAAACACCCGTCACTCTCTGCGGCGCGCCGAGGGCGTCGCGCCCTACGAGTGCCACCTTCTTTAAATCTTTAAATCAAAGAGGGCTTTAGCGAAAATTTTCACGCTGATTAAAACATCACGGGTTAAGCCTGTTCGGTCCCCTGAATATAAACATGGCGTCTTTTATGTGCAGGCCAAGCAATAACATCGTGAGCCTGTCAACGCCTATGGCAAACCCGCCGTGAGCAGGGCAGCCGTACTTGAAAAATTCAAGATAAAATTTGACGTCCTCGCCAAGACCCATTTCTTCCGTTACTTTTTTCAATTCGTCGTACCGGTGTTCCCTCTGAGCTCCCGACGTTATCTCAACGCCGCGCCAAAGTAAATCGTATCCCTGCGGCACGCCGTTTTCCCTCATGTGATAAAACGCGCGTTTTTCCGAATCGAAATCCGTGACAAATAAAAATTCGCTGTTATATTTATCCTGAGATAATTTATAGCTGAGCTCTTCGGCCTCTCTTGTCAAATCGCCCTTTTCTCCTTCAGGCACGATATAGCCGTAACGCGTTTCAAGTTCCGAATATAAATCTTTTACTGTTATTACCGGGAACGGAGTTTTGGGTATTATTACTTCAAGGCCGAATTTTTCTTTTATTTCTTCGCCGTATTTCGCGCTTATTTTCTCTAACATATCTATCAGTAATTCTTCTTCGAAAGTCATCACGTCGTGAAACGAGTCTATATAACTCATTTCAAGGTCAAAACTCGTATATTCTGTCGCGTGTCTGCTTGTATATGATTTCTCAGCCCGGAATACAGGCCCTACTTCAAAAACCTTGTCAAATCCCGCCGCCATTGCCATTTGCTTATAAAACTGCGGGCTTTGCGCGAGATACGCTTTCCTGTCGTAATAGTCCACCTCAAAAACGCTCGAGCCGCTTTCGCTTGCCGAGCCGATCAATTTCGGCGAATGTATCTCGAGAAAATCCTTGTCTGTGAGAAAATCGCGCATGATTTTGACCATATATGACTGTATCTTGAATATAAGCGTATTTTCATCAGTCCGCAAATCAACCCACCGGTAATCCATTTTTAAGTTTATATCGCTTTCGTTGTCGGCTTTGCTGTCAACCTGAATAGGCAAAGCCTCGGCTACAGAATCAATCTCTAAAATATCCGGAATCATCTCCATGCCGTTGAGCTTGACATAATCATTTGCAACTACTTCGCCCTCGACGGTAATCACCGACTGTATCGTGAGCGCGTCTATTTTCTCGAGAATTTCTGGTGAGTATTTCTCTTTCTCCACCACGATTTGCATTTTTCCGGTAATATCTTTCACGACAAGAAAAGCCATCTTGCTTTTATTTCTGATATTTTCTATAAAACCCTGTATTTTATTGCGTTCTCCGGTTTTTACTTCTGATATATAACTTCTTTTCATAAATTAATTTTTTATTAACTCCTTTAAATTTTTAACTAAATTAATTTTTTATTGCTTTATAAACTATATAAATAATCGCGATGATTAAAAATAAACTGAAAAAAGACCCGATAACACTGAATATTACGGCAATAATCCCCTTTACTATGCCAAAAATCAAAGACAACGCCGTAGGGATTAATAAAATCGCTATTATTATAATCAATATTTTTAATAAACTATTTGATTTCATGTTATTATTTCCTTTCAAAAATTTATATATATTCAATTTTAATTATTAATTATCCCCGGAAAATACCTCTATATTCTCTGATTTGCCGCATATAAATACGCCGTAATATCCCGCTTTTTCCAAAGCGTCTATATATTTGCCCATTTTTTTCGGGGATTCATATAACGCGACGTCGTATTCAGTTCTGAATCTTTCCGCCGTTTTATCGGCTTCAAAAATATTACCGCCGTATAATACCGCTATCTTTTTCTTTTTATCCGGAATCTCGAAATTGTTTTCACTTAATAAAATAAATATGCTCTCAAATCCGATTGAAAATCCGACAGCCGGTATTTTTTCGTTTAAAAACTTGCCTATCAAATTATCATAACGTCCCCCTCCGGCTATCGACCTTCTGAAATCTACGCTTTCTATTTCAAATACAGTCCCGGTATAATATCCCTGCCCTCTGACCAACGATATATCAAACTCGATTTCATACGAATTTTCTGATAATTCCGACAATTTTTTTACTTCGGCGATTATTTTTTCAAGATTATTTATGCTTTCTTTTTCACCCAGTATATTTTTTACAGATTCAAGAGTTACGGGCAGTTCGCTCAATAAAGCCATTAATTTATTTATACTTTCCGGACAAAAATCTTTGCCTGTCAATTCTTCTTTTATTCCTGATGCTCCGATTTTATCAAGTTTGTCAAAACTGACGCATACGCTTGCTATATCATTTTCTTCAAACCCCATATCAAGCAGCGTGTCTTTTAATAACCTGCGGTCATTTATTTTTACTTTAAAATTCTTCAGGCCTAAATTTAACAAAGCTTTGGCTGTAACATGAATTATTTCTATCTCGCAATTTATAGATTCCGAGCCTAATATATCAATATCGCATTGCATAAATTCCCTGTCGCGCCCTCTTTGCGGACGTTCAGCCCTGTATGCTTTATCTATCTGTATGCACTTAAACGGCATGAATAATTTATACCTGTTGTTCGCAAAATATCTGCTTAAAGGCACTGTCAAATCATATCTCAATCCAAGATCAGCAAGATTTTCATAATTTTTTTCGTTCAGCGCGCTTTCTAATTTATCGCCGCGTTTCAATATTTTAAATAACAAATTTAAATTATCGCCGCCGTCGCTTTTATTTAAGTTTTCTATATCTTCAAGAGCCGGGGTCAAAATCCTTTCAAACCCGTTGTTTAAATAAATTGCTAAAATAGAACTCTGCATATATTCTCTTAACGCCGCTTCGGCGGGTAAATAATCATTTGTTCCTTTTACGGGCGTTGTTTTCATAATATATCTATTTCTCCTGATTTTTAATTAATTTACATATCAAAATCAAAATCTTCTTCGACCAATTTTGCATATCGGTGAAGAGCGCATTGCATTATCCTCTCAGGCGTAGTGTCATATTCTTCCGCAATTTTTTCAAACAATTCATAATCTTCGTATCTTACTCCAACCGTCACGTCTTTATTTAATTTGTGATAAAACGGATTTCTTACACCTTTTTTTAATTGTTCTTTTGTATATATATCCGTTAATTTCATAATATTACATACCTCCGTAATAAATTTCAATTTCTTTCTTTGAAGCTCTGCGAGCTGATATTATTCTTATAATATCGTCATTTTTTCCGCGATAACAATGACATACGTTAAGTTCATATAATCTTTCGCTTTTACCTATGATAATAAACCGTTCTTCTTCGTCTGAATGTTTTTCGTCATATAGCGTAACTGCGTTAATATCGTCAAATACAGTTGACGCATCTTCAAATGATATTTTATGTTTATATATATTCATATTATTTTTATCTTCGTCCCATTCAAATTTCATGTTAAAATATTCTCATTCCCTGTTTTTATTATAAATAGGATTGACGTAATTGCGCCAGTCTAAATCTCCCCGTTCCACCGCGCAGATCAATATCTCCGCCATCGCAATATTTGTGGCAACGGGGATATTATGCACGTCGCAAAGACGAAGTATATTCATCGAGTCTTCGTCGTAGCTCTGATTGCTCGAAGTATCGCGGAAATATAACAAACAATCTATTTCGTTATATGAAATCCTCGACGACATCTGCTCTTCGCCGCCGTAATCCCCCATAAGCATTTTCGCAATATTCAAGCCCGACGCGTCGGCGATATATTTTCCCGTGACAGCTGTCGCGCATAAATTATGCTTTTTTAATATATTAAAATACGCTATGCAAAACTGAGCCATAAGCTCTTTTTTCATGTCGTGCGCTATTATCGCTATTTCCATTTTATTTACACCCTCTTATTAAAAATCCCCCGTCAACACTTCGTGTTGCCACCCCCTTTCAAAAAAGGGGATTTGGTGCGTATTTCAGCCCCCTTTTTGAAAGGGGGAAGGCGGCAATAGCCGCAGGGGGATTATTTTATATTATTTTTAGTTTCTTTTTTAAAATAAAGATTATTTGTTTTGACCCCGTCGTATTTTCTGCCGAGAATAATATTTTTGTCTAAGATACGCCCGATTATATCGTCGAAAGCCCCTCTGATTTTTTTCCCCCTGAGATCATAAACCGTTTTGCCTATTTCCTGAAAATCGCGGATCTGGTTATTTATCTCAACCAATCCTATAAGTTTTATTTTTGACCGTTCGATTATGTCGACAATCCCCAGATTTACTCCCCGCGCCACGCCTCTCGGGTTAAAACAGTTTATAATAAGCCTTACTTTTTCGCTTTTTGCGCCGTTTTCCGACAGATAAAGCGCGAGCCTCTCGGCTGACCTGATAGAAGCCGCCGAATGAAGCGTCACGACAAAAATATAATCGATTTTTTTTGCCAGCGTCTCAAACATCGGGAATTTTCCCGACGGGCAGTCAAATATTATATAATCATATATTTCTTTCGTTTCGTCGATAAATTCCCCGAGAGCTTCTTCAAACGAAACTGTCATTTCATAAGACGGCGGGGATTTTAAAACATCGAGAGAATAATATAATCCGTCCGGGTTTTGATTTTGGGCTTGACTCTGGGTTTGGGCTTGATTTTTGCGCGCCTCGGCTTTTTTTATATATACGGCGTCCTGTATTTTAACTTTTTTTTCAGTTACGTCAAAAAAATTATAGAGCGTATCGTGTTCGCAGCCAATAAATAAATCGACTGAGCCGGACGAAGCGTCGAGGTCGATAATCAAAATTTTATATCCTGCGACCGCGAGCCCGACGGCTAAATTTACGGCGACGGTTGATTTTCCTACGCCGCCCTTAAAAGACGTTATCATTATAGATTTGCCCAATTTGAAAAAACGCCGCCTTTCTTAATATATTTTAAAAATATTTTTCCACTTTAAATATACCATAATTGTATTGCTTTGTCAACAGAAATAATGTCAAAAAAAATAAGACGGAAACGATTTTTAAGTTTGTTTCCATCTTGTAAGTAATGAATTTGTCTGTTTTACGCATAAATTATTTTTGTTCGGCTAAATTCATAGAATAAGTATGGCCTTTTTCAATCATGCCGTATTTTTTATAGAACGCATATCCTTTTTCATTCCAGTCAACACAATATAACTTAGCCATAAAATGTCTTTTTTGCACTGTCAATATATTATCTATCGCGTGTGATAAAATTATACTGCCGTAGCCTTTTCTCTGATGGTCAGGAGAGACAGCTATAATATCTATTGTGTAAAAGTCATTGTCGAGCCAGTATAATCCCACTAATTCTTTATCTTTGTAAAACGAAGAAAACGCGTTTTCCCATATACGCTCAGCTAATCCTTCTTTGTCTCCCTGAAAATTCGTCGGGGGCGATACAAAAGTCATAGACCTGTCAAGCAATAACGCATAATCGCCGACCCTGTGCGCTTCAAACGGCCTTATTTCAAGATTTTTATCATTTACAAATCCCTTAAAATTTTCTTTATCCATCACAAATTCATGCGAAGCGTAAAAATCCGGAGTAAAATTCATTGTTTTGCGCATACTTTCGATTAATTTTGTCTGGCCGGCAATAAAATGCACATTGGGAGATAACCCGGAATTTTCTTCTTTGACTAAATTAATAAGTTCCGCAAGTTCTTTTGAATATTTATCCGTATCTTTTTCAAAAGCGATAAATACCCTGAATATTCCGAAATAACTCATACTCGCAAATATTCCCGGATTTTCTTCGTCGTCAAAAAATCTCGCGAAGCCGTAATCTATACAGCCTTTTGTTTTTTTATATACATCGTTTACGTAATCGGGAAATAATTCTCCCTCGTCAGTTCTGATTCTGTTTAATAATTCTACGCTTTTGTCTATTTGTTCCTGATTTAATACAGATGTTATCATCATGTTTTATTTGATACCTCGTTTCTTTAATGTTAAATAATTAAATTTATAATAGTATTGCGACCGCAATTTTATTATAACACCAGAAAATCAAAGATAATATATAAATCTTATTCCAAGAATATCTTTTACATAAAACAAAATCCGCTATATAAATCATTTAAAATTTACATAACGGATTGTATGTTGTGTTTTTATTTGCTATATACTATTTTTTTGATGCTTTCCGGCGACAAAAAATATTTGTCGCATAACCAGTCAATACTCGAACCGTCGTGAAAAGCTGCGCGGATTTCACCGTTGCGCATTGAAACTATATTTTTGCTCTGGGTATTTTCTCCCCATCTTTTACGGCTGTCTTTTGTTTTGGGGATATACAATGTCATACCCTGAGCATATTTCTGAATTTCAAATAATAATTCTTTGGGCAAAATTTCTTCTATGTTTGAGTTTTTCATTAAGCTTCACTCCTTATTTCTGTTAAATGTTATCGTTAATACCTGTTGATAAATAAAGCGCAAAGCCGGCTGTATTTTATTTAATGCGGCAATTCATTTTTATTTTATATACGGCTCCATACAATCGAATTGCCGACTAATCTGCCGACTTTGCATGAAGCGACGGGAGCGTTCCCTCTTCTTTTTTTTGTTATTTTTCATTTTCATTGAATTGAAGATCACCCCTCCTGTTGACTTGCTGTAAATTGTTTGATATAATTATAAATTGGATAGCAGGGCGGTTCGGCTCTCCTCCGAAAGGAGGTGATTGCATGAACAAAAAATCACGGAATTTTTATTATACTTAGCAATAGTAATATTGTTAATATACATATTTAAAATTAACGTAATTTAGTCGCCCCCGCCAAAGCGCGACTAATTCAAATTTACTGTATCTTGTTTTGAGCCGGACCGCTCGGTTGCTATCCCCCGCTCTTGCGGGAGTATATATTTATTATACAACAAACAAACACAAATGTCAAGGGAACGCGAAAAATTTATGCGAAAAAATCAATCCAATTTAATTCTCCCTCACGGGAATATAAATCTCCCCGCTTTTTTCCCCGACGGAACAAGAGGGGTCGTGCGCAGCGTCGATTTAATTGATTTAGAAAACTGCGGTGTGCAGGGCATTGTCATGAACGCGTATCATCTCATGTCAAATCCCGGCCAGTCAGTTGTGAAATCAATCGGGGGATTAAATAAATTTATAAACTGGAATCGCCCGGTTTTAACTGATTCGGGCGGGTTTCAGGTGTTTTCGTTAATCAGGGAAAACTCCAAATTCGGCGAAATTCAAGATAAACAGATTGTCTTTAAATCGGAAAAATCCGGCGAAAAAATTATATTCACTCCGGAAAAATGCATACGCGCCCAGTTTGATTACGGCTCAGATATTATGATGTGCCTCGATTACTGCACTCACCCAAACGACTCAGATGAAATAAATAAAAAATCCGTCGATATTACGATAAAATGGGCGAAACGCTGTAAAGATGAGTATAATAATAAGATTGCGGGACAAGCCCGCAATGACGGGCTTGCCATTCCGGACTCGACCCGGAACCGCAATGACAATAAAAACCGCCCGCTTATTTTTGGAATAATTCAGGGCGGGAACGATAAAATATTGCGCAAAGAATGCGCGGACGCATTAATTTCTATAGGATTTGACGGTTTTGGCTTCGGGGGCTGGCCTCTCGACGATAAAAATAACCTGACGTATGACATTCTCGAATATACAGCCGGGCTTATGCCGGATAATCTTGTAAAATACGCGATGGGCTTGGGCAAACCCGATGAAATAGTAGCGTGTTATAAAATGGGCTATAATTTATTCGACTGCGTTATTCCCACAAGAGAGGCGCGACATAACAGATTATATATGTTTAACGAAGAATATAATTCGATTAACGATATAGATTTAAGCAGTCAAAAATTTTACGGATATTATTATATCACCGACGACAAACATCGCCGGGATTCGCGCCCTGTCTCTAACATATGCGACTGCCACTGCTGCAAGAATTATTCAAGGGCGTATCTGAGGCATCTTGCAATAATCGGGGATTCTCTCGCGAACAGGCTCGCGACTGTGCATAATCTCAGGTTTTATACAAAATTGATGGAATTACTTATCACCTGATATCTCCCCCGAAGGCTTAACTATCGCCGTTTTAAAATTCATGTATGTCACAAACCCCGGCTTCGCGCCGCCCGGCTTCTTGACATATCTCGCGTATGCGTAATCCACCGGGACAAGCGGCATGTTTTTGCCTTTAGAATATGCCGCCGCAATTTTCGCGGCTTCTTCTATATCAATATCCGACGGCGTTTTCCCCGTGTTTTCGCATACTAATATAACATGCGAACCGGGGATTTTCTGCGCGTGGAACCACAAATCGTTTTTTGACGCAATCCTAAAAGTCAGTTCGTCGTTTTGCTTGTTATTCTTCCCGCATAATATCTTAAATCCATTTGTTGATTTATATTCATTGGGTTTTGATACGGACAACTGCTTTTGCGGTTTTTTTGATTTTAAATTAGCTTTTCCCGTTTTTCCCGGCTTTACAGATTTCATTATACCGCTTTCTTTAAGTTCGTCGCGTATTTCAGACAGCTCTCTCTCAGATAATGCTCTTGTTAAAGAGTCAAACACAGAATCGACGTAAACTATATCGTTTTGCGCCAATTCTATTTGATTTGACAAATGATACTCAGCAGATTTTAATTTATTATATTTTTTATAAAACTTCTGCGCGTTTTGCGCGGGGGTTAAATTTTTTTCAACGGCGATGTCGATTACCGGGACGTCGAGGACGCCGTCCCCTACGGTATCGTAATAATTTTCAAGAGAATATTTTTCTAATCCTTTTTCCAGCCTGTAAATATTCGACGTGATTAAATCGCCGTATATCCTGAATTTTTCTTTGCTTTTGCATTCTTGCAATTCTTTTTCGAGAAGTTTTATTTTTTTGTTTAATCTCGACGAAGAATTTGTCAGGACTTTTAAAATATCCTGAGATTTTTGCCGTATCCTGTTGTCATATTCTTTTTTGTAAAAATAAAAATCCACGAGTTCAGACATAGAATCAAAATTTTTGCTTATGATTTTACTGCCGTACTGCCGTATATCTGTATATGAAAAATCAATAAGCCCGCCGTTTTCGTCCGACAGCATAACGGGAGTGAAATTATTGCTTTTTATTTTTTCGATAAGCTCGTTAAAATAAAATTTTAGAGTTTGTTTATCCACATCCCCTGTCGAAATAGCCGTGTCCTTCAGTGATTTTGACGCTTTGAAAGCTATTTCACGTGTTATAAGCGGCGACAATCCCTGATATTTTGACAAAAGCCAGTCGCATACGGGAATATCCGGGGATTCGCTTGCTGCGTTTTCTAAATCAACCAAGAAATTTTCATCAAGCCCCCTTCCATGAAGGGGGTGTCGCGAGGTATGAGCGACGGGGGTTGAGGAACCTGATATTATATGGGGAATACAACCCCCGCCATCTGCGGATGGCACCCCCTTCTGAGAAGGGGGCTTTTGTTGAGGATTGTATATCTCCAACGGATTAATTTTATCTCCCGACGACGGCAGGATATATACCAGCCCGTTTAAAATCTGACGGGATTCTGACATCGAAAAATCCACGGTTTTTAATGCCGCGATTATTTTTTTGGCTCCCTCCGCCGCTGCGGCGGCGCCTCCCTCGTAAACGAATGAGGCGTTGGGTTGATTATTTGCCCCATTCGCTTGCGAGGGGGGTGTCAACGAAGTTGACGGGGGGAGTTCCCTGCATAATATTATATTGCTCTGTTTTCTTATACATTCGGCGTAAAGATACAGGGGCATCTGGAATCCCATTTCGTCAAAAGCGTCGATTTTAAACTCAAATATCCTGTCAAACCCGACAAGCGAAACTGAGTTTATTTTGCCGTTCATCAGATATTTTCTTAAAATACTATAGAACATAGACATAGACGGCGGGTTTTCCGCCGTCTGACTTGTTATATAAACTTTTGGGCTGTTAGCGTCCGCGTCAATACACAGATTATGTCTTTCGCCTTTTGAATATATCTGCAAAATTATCTGTTCTTTCGCGGGCTGAAATATTTTTTCTATCCTGCCTCCGGAGATATTATTATTTAATTCAAAGCATACGGCTGAGGCAACGCCGGCGTCATACGGCATTTTTTTTACTGCTCCTTTTTTTGAATTTTAAATTTCGTCCTCGAGATCTTCGAGCATAATATCGCTTAATTCATTGTCAAAATCATTTAACGCGTTTTCCTCGTCTGTTATTTCGTCTGTATCGTCCAATTCATCACTATCTGTATATGCCAGTCTTCTGTTTTTGTCATAATCTTTTCTTTTTCTTTCTGCTTTTTCTTCTTTAAGCTGCAATTTTCTCTGTTTTAGAATATGCTTGATTCTTTCTTTTCTGAATTTATTCATTCTCGCTGAAGCTTTGGCCATTTTTGTGTTTGATTCTTTTACTTTTCTGTTTAAATCCATTATCCATCTTGTAAGCAGGGCGGTGGCGACAACGACGCATGTAAGTATTGCGAAACTCATAGTTATTATTTTCAGCACGAACAGGGCTCTTGAATTTACCAGATCAGATTTATTATTGCTTTTTTCGTTCATATAAAATATTCCTTTCTTAATCTTAAATCTTAATTTTCTGTTTCTTGTTGTTGGGGATAATTATCAGTTTCAGATTCGATTTCAGTGATATTAATTTGTCCGGATGTTTCTGTATCTGTATCGGGGGACATTCTTATTATATACAGATCTACGAGCATAACGACTAAAAACGGGATAAAAAGTATCAGAAAATACTTGGCTTTTCTCTGGCGTTCTTTTAATTTATCTATAAACCTGAAAAATTCGTCATATCCCATTTCATCGGGCTTTTCATATTTTGTAACGTCAATCTTTTTGAACCCCCCGTTGTAAATCAGCCATACAAAAAACAGCGCGACTCCCAAAACTGTATATATTGGCATAACAGGCGCAAATTCAAGCTGTACGCAGACAAAATACACAGAAGCCACAAGAATTATCCACCCGAATAAAAACAGCGCGAGTTTTGTATATTCTTTTTTTTCTTCCGGAGTGCGTTCTTTTCTCGGGGACTGTCCATATTTACCGATAAAACGCGAATACGGGGAATTTTCTTCTTCCTGTTCTTCTTTCTTTTTGATTTTATATTTTTTATTCTTTTTTGCCAAAATTTCAAATCCTCTTTAAATTTTTTATTTTACTATAAATTTATTATAATAATAAAAACAATTTTTGTCAAGTTTATTCACCTAATTTGCCGAACCTGTTGTTTATGGCAAGAGCGGGATCCTGAGGGACGGGCGCGCCGACTGTGCCGTCGGGTATATTTATATCCTTGATTTTCTTTAGCGATTTTTTGCTGAATTCCGGCATCCATTCAGCTTCAGCCTCGAACATTTCGATTGTCATGTCCCTGATTTCTGTAAGATTTAAAACAGACGAAGTGAGCGGATCAAGAGACACAGCCGCAAACGCAAGCTCAGGGTCAACTTTTATCGCCGCTTCGACCGCTAAATTCTGCACGGTTATATTAGACTGGTTCATTGCGGCAAGCTGAACAGGCAAATCTCCGACTGTCAACGGGTGCAATCCCTGTTTATCGACATATATCGGGATTTCGACGCAGACGTTATTGGGCAGGTTTGCGATATAATTTTTATTTAAGACATTGCCGTTTAATTTAAACGCGATATTTGTCTCGACTGCTTCGAGTATATAAGAGCAATATTCTTTGCTTCTCGGCTCAAGTTCGCCTGTTTCGATTGATAAAACATCGATTTTATTAAATTTTTCCTGAACTGCCGCCGAGAATTTATAATAAGCCCCGCTTGCCCCGCCGAAATCCGGCTGGTCGCAGTATAAATCAAGCGATTTTTTGTTTTTTCTGAACCACGGCAGATATTCAGATAAATGCCCGGTCGATTCTGTCATGAAATATCCGAAATGGCGCATTACTTCCCCTCTGACTTTTTCGTTGATATAATATTCCGGCTTTT
The DNA here is from genome assembly GCA_009783265.1 of Oscillospiraceae bacterium. Lineage (GTDB taxonomy): Bacteria > Bacillota > Clostridia > Oscillospirales > WRJC01 > WRJC01. Next base: position 494,087 of record WRHM01000001.1, on the reverse strand, counting down.
CCATGTTTTCTTTTAATAACGGGTATAAATCTTTGCCATTATGTTCAAGTTTTAAAAACCATGCCATGTGATTTATCCCCGCGGCGATAAAATCTATCTCATCTTTAGGCACGTCAGTATATCCGGAAATCAAATCCATCGTAGTCTGAACCCCGTGGCATAAGCCTATATAATTCATACTTGTAGCTTTGCCCAGATAAGAACAGACCATTCCCATAGGATTGACGTAATTTAACACGATCGCGCCGGGGCATAATTCCTGTATGTCTTTGTCAATATCGCGCAAAATATTATAAGTACGCAAAAACCTGAATATCCCGCCCGGACCCATAGAATCGCCGATACATTGGTCAATGCCGTATCTCAACGGAATCTCATAATCTAATTTAAAAGCGTCGTTGCCGCCTATCTGGAACATTAATATAACATATTTGGCGTCTTTTAGAGCGTCGCGCCTGTCAGTCGTCGCGTAGACTTTAGCTTTGAGATTATTTTTGTCAATAATCTTCCGGGCGTAATTTTTCATTTTTTCGATTTTAGTCATAGTCGGGGACATCAGGGCGTACTCAAAATCCGCGACAGCCGGGGTATTAAACATATCGTTCAAAAGAGTTTTACAGAAAACTATGCTTCCCGCGCCAATAAGCGCAATTTTGTTTTTCATGATTTTAATATACCTCCGTTTTTTTATATTATGATTATAATTATAGTATTAATTATAGTATAATATTTACGTGAAATTATGTCAAGCATAAGCGAAAAATCTTTCATAAATATTTTTTACAGATTATTCATAAATATATGATAGTATAAAATATTATAAATTATCATAAAACCGTAAATTTTTTTGAAAATCTGTGAAAATATTAAGGGGACTAAGGCATGAAAAATATAAAAATAAAAAAGATAATCGCGTTGATTATGATTATGATATTTATCTGCTCTGTTTTGATAAATATCGCGGCTTGCGGCGGCAATAACAATACTGCCGATGATAAGAATAATAATAACGAAGATAAAGCCGGAGATGAAAATGAAAATATTAATGCGGACGATGAGAAAAGCGAAGGGGAAAATCCTGAACCTGACGATATACCTGAAGAAATTCAGGAATTAAAAGATAATATCCCGGAATTGAATTTTGACGGATATAATTATAAGATTTTAAACACAAATCAGGACGATCTTTATTATATGAATTTAATAATGGAGCCTTTGGTATTTGAATCTTCCGGCGATATTATCGAAGACGCGGCATACAGAAGAAGCATAGAGATACAGGAGAGATTTAACTGCAAAATAGAAGAAATCATCGCTCCAAACGGGTCAAGGGGAAGCATGTTCAGAAAATCGGCCTTGGCGGGCGACAATGCGTATGATATAGCCTGCATAAGCCCGGGCGAAGCCCTCAGCGCGGCGTCAGACAAGCTTATTTATGACATAAACGAACTCGCGTATGTTAATCTTGACGCCCCGTGGTGGGACCAGAACGCGAGAAGCAGTTTGTCTTTGTTAAATAAAGTATATTTTTGCCCGGGCGCGTATGAAGTGTCAAATTTTGATATGACGCGCATATTGCTGTTTAATAAAAAACTTATGCAGGATTATGGCATTACAGACGATGTGTATCAGCTTGTTAAAGACGGCAAATGGACTTTCGAGAAATTTTTTAATATGGCGAAATTAGTTTCTGAAGATGTGAACGGCGACGGAAAATATGACAAAGACGATAAATTCGGCGTAGGCTCGACTGCAGATCATGTCGTGTTCGGCTCGTTTATGATGGCTTCGGGGGAAATGACGGTGCGCAAAGATGCTGACGATATGCCTTATTTTGCGGCGGGTTCAGAACATTTTAACAGTGTTCTAATCTCAATGGTAGATAATTTCTATGCCGGAAATTTTTATTTTTATCCTAAAAACGTGACCGGCTCTGAGGACTGGTGCACTGATATGTTTAACGAAGACAGGGTTTTGTTTTATAATATAACATTTAACCGCATACCGAAGTTCAGGAATATGGACGCTGATTTCGGGATACTGCCCGCCCCGAAATTCGACGAGGCGCAGGATAAATATTATTGCGAATCAGGCAGCGGAATGCTCGCGGTAATCCCTCACAGCGCGGAGAAACCCGACAATAACGGGGCGTTTCTTGAGGCTTACGCGTATTACGGCTATAAATACGTCGTGCCGCAATACAAAGAAGTTTCACTTAAAACAAAAATGGCAAGAGACGACGATTCGGCAGAAATGGTCGATATAATCGACGTGAGCCGCGTTTACGACCTCGGAAGATTATACTGGGCCACGAACGCGTATGACCCGTATGTGACCCTGTTTGGCGCAAAAAAGACCGATGTGGCTTCGGTTACTGAGAAAAACGCGCCGAAAGTAGAAACGGCTATTGCGAAATCCCTTGAAAAATTGTTTAATTAAAATAATATAAGCGATATTATATAGTGAGGGCGGGGTTTATAAACCCCGCCTTTGTATATTTATCGTGTTCGCTCTTTATTTTTTATGTCGGTTTTCGTAACTTGCTTTTTCTCCGACCTGCGCCATTCTTATATAATCCTCGGCGATACGCAGGTCTTTCACCGCTTCCGAAGAAACGCACGGCGCGGGACGCTCGCCTCGTACAGCCAGTAAAAAATTTTTTGCCTGATTGCGCATAGCGCAGACGTTTGGCATAACAGGATATGAGAAAACGCTGTCCCAGCCTTTGTCTTCATATACTGTGACAGTTCCGGAAACCGGCGCAAGCGGGGCGGCCAGATCTATTCTCACCCAGCCTTTCTCAAAACAGACCAAAGCGTGTTCCTGCCAATCGACAGAAGTATTAAAAGGCTCTAATTCCAAAATACAGTTTACTCCGCTCTCGCTTTTGGCGGAGAAAAAATATCTGTCGGCATAAGTTAGCCTGTAATCTTCGCCAAGTAAATAACGCATGAGATTTACCTGATGAATATAATAATTTACAAACCAAATCATTTTGTTGCGTGTGATTTTATCTATTCCGTCAGGTCCGGGTTCGGGCGGCACGGGTCCGGGAGGCTCGCTTGTCATAAAGGGCATATCGCAGTCTTTTCTCCAGTTGCCGGGCGGCATTGACAGCCGCACATAAGTCATTTTGCCCATTTCGCCGCTTTGTTTCCATTTATTAATTATATCTAAAGCGTGTTCTGTGGCTGGGTCTGACCGCTTGTGATTGCCCACCATGTGCAATTTACCCGTTTCTTTGGCGACAGCAACTAATTTATCGCCGTTTTCAGGAAATACGCATAAGGGCTTTTCCGTCATTACATGCTTGCCCGCGCGCAATACGTCGGGGACTAATACGACATGATTTTCAAAATATTGTATGCATATAACAGCTTCTATTTCAGGGTCTGCGAGCAATTCCCGGTAATCCGCCGTAACTTTCGGGATACCGAACCGGTTGGCGAGTATTTTTGCCTGATTGATTTTAACGTCGCATAAAGTCGTGATTTCGCAGAGTTCAGATAATTGCACATAATTATGCAAATGCGCAAGTTGTCCCATGTGGCCTACGCCAATAAATCCTATTTTTACTTTTTCGGGCATAATATTTTCTCCTTTTGTTTATTTAAATTTTATATTTGCAGAATAAAACGATATGATTCCATGAAATAGTGGAAAAAAACACCCGCCGTCTGCGGACGGCACCCTCTTTATTTAAAGAGGGTCGGGGCTAATTCGTCCCATCCTTACCCTCTTTGATTTAAAGAGGGTGTCACCGCAGTGACGGGTGTTTTTTGTTAAAATATATAGACAATGCTATAATTCCGAATAAAAATAATTAAAATCAAATTAATAAGATATTTCGAATTTATCAAGAGTTTTATGTATTGCGGCGTTTACTTTATCCGCGTTTTTTTCTAAAACAGCGGCGAGAGGGGTCGCTTTTATTGCGGCAGCTTCGTATGTGCTCGTGATATTTGCCCAGCCGTAAGCGTCGGCGATATTATATTCGCGGCTTGTGCGTATTATATCTATCATGTCTATGCTCTCGTCGTCCCTGAAAAATTTGCCGATATACGAAACTTCATAATATGCCGGCATGATAGTGTGAACGCTTAACATTCCCAGCGCGTCGAGAACCGTCGCCGTTTTTTCTAAATTGCCGTTCGTGATGGGAATACACGTCACCGTCACCTGACCGAGCACATAAGAATGATATTCCGGCTGCTGTTCGTCGTATTTAGGGTGCGGCAGAACGCCGAAATCGCTTTCCATTTGTCTGAATCTTCTTGTGTGGGCCAGTATTTCAGGGCAGAACAGCGCCTCGTCGTTTAAAAAATTATATGTCGCGTGTTTGTCGGCGGGAAGCCCTTTGATATTGAGATATATGTTCATAGTATATCCGGGGGTTTGCATCATATCGATTATTTTATCATAAACTTGATAAAAACGTTCCGAGACCTGCCCGTATAAAGGCAGTCCGTTGCCGTCGCGGGTTATAAGATTTTCGCCTCCGGCAATCAATATCCCGGTATAATGCTGCGTGTGCGTCACCTGACCCCATATATCGGCAGCCGTCCATTCGCCGTCGCCGTCCACGTCGCGCGCGGCGGCTTTTTGATATTCCATCATTTTGTCATAAGTCCATTTGCCGTTTCTTACAAAATCATACGGCATGTCAATGCCTAAATTCTGGGTCATTGTTTTGTTAAAATAAAGCATCCATGTCGCGTCATTATTTATAAGATTATAGTCGCCCGTCATAAAATACAAATGATTTTGTATAGAATAGTCGCGTATAGAATGCTGGTCCCACCATGGCTTTTCGATTTGCAGTCCCGGCATTTCGTATAAATTTACAAAATATCCGTCCATAGCCATCGCGCCGGGGCCTCCCCATGATTGCGCTATCAGAACATTATATTCGTCGTTTCCGGCAGTTATCTGTTTTTTCATCTGAGCGGGCGCGTCGTTTGCCATGCAGACTTTTTCGCTTATTTTTATATTTAGCCTGTCTTCGATTATTGTGTTGCGTATATAAAAAGCGTCGTTGACCGGTTCTCCGTTTTGTTCCTCGACGTATTCCATGTGCATAGGGCCGAAATCCCAGTCCCAGACTATATCCGTCAGAAATTTTATTTCAAAACCGTCAAGATTCTGTTGTGGCACAAGCGTCATTATATCGACTTTACCGGTTTGTTCCTGATCGGTTTCATCGATTTCGTCAGTATCCTGATTCTGATCATGCGGCATATCGATTATAATATCCCTGTTGTCGCCGTTACTATCGCTGTTAATATTTCCGCTTGAGCATGCGGAGAGAGAGACAGCCAATAAAATTATAAATATAAATAATATAGATAACAACATTCTTTTTGGTTTTGGCATAATAATCTATCCCTTTCTTTTTGGTGTGTTTTTATAGTTTTATTAACTGAAAGCGTCGATAAATTTTTGGAGTGTAGCGTTTGCCTTTTCTTCGTTTTTTTCATAGTCTGAAACAAAGTTATTTTCACCTTTTTTTATCGAATTGTCAACTATGTTATTCATATTGCCCAAGCCATAAATTGCCCCGATGTCGAATATAATCCCCTGCATTATCAGTTCTATCATCTCAACTGAATCATCGTCGCGGACAAATTTTGTTGTAAGATTCAGGTCGTAGTACGCATTTTTTAGAGTATCGGTCGATCCTTCGGCGAGAGCTTCGAGTATAAATCCAGTACGCGCGACGTCGGGAGTATTTACCGGAATGCAAAAAAACTGGCCGTGGTCATGAATAATCGTATGATACTGCGGCTGAAGTTCGTCAAGTTTTGGGGGAGGCAGAACGCCGAACGGCACTTCCATGCCTCTGAGCTGCCCGGTCTTGTCGAGTACCTCCATATAAAATAGCCCCTGCCCATCCTGAAACATATTCTGACCTTCTTCCCAGCCCTTTGCAGAGTAAGCCTGATTGCCTTTTAATATTTCAATGCCGTTATCTATAGCCCTGAGAGTTCTTTCGTTATTAAATGTAATTTCCAATCCGCCCGAGGCTGTTTTTGTCACGATAGATTCTCCCGCATAATAGTTAAATATGCCTAAGCCGCCGTACAGCACAATGCCGTACTGGTCGTTTTTATCAAACTTCCCGTCGCCGTTCAAATCTACTGTAACGTCTTTTAGCATCGAATTAAAAGCTTCCATCGTCCATTTTCCCTCGCGCACCATATTATACGGATTTTCAAGCGCTAAGTTTGCCGCTAATTCTTTATTAAAATAAAACACATAAGTCGCCTGTTTATCCATTATATTTATATCGCCGGTGCAAAAAAAGACTTTGTTATTTATCGCAGTGTATTTTTCGAGATTCTGGTTCCAATATGCTTTGGTCAGATTTAAGTTAGGCACGGTTTTCAGGTCTGTCAGCAATCCGTCTGTTGCAAGCATAGCCGATTCTCTTTGCGGCGGCAGCACAAGATCATATTCTTCGCCGGACGCCACCGCTTTTCGCACCGGCGACAAAAGACTGTTGAACATTAGAGTTTGTTTTATACTGATATTATACCTGTCTTCGAGAATTCTGTTCCGGAGGTAAACGGCGTCGTTTATCAGAGTGCCGTCCTCGTTTTCGGCGTATATTTCCCAGGTGTTCCAGCTGCCTACGGGGTCGTCTATATATCTGCCCATTACATGAAATTCATAGCCGCCGAAATCTTCTTCGCCGAGGTCTGACGTATAGTCAGGGTTTTTTGTGTTCTGCGGGATTTCCGGATTATTTTCGCCGTTTTCGTTTTCGTTTTCATTGGCATTGGCGTTGGGATTAACAGGATTGGTTGGATTAGAGTTGCCGTTATCGTTTTTATCAGCACATGACGCTGCCGGTAAAACGAATATTAGTATTGCTAATAATAAACATACAATCTTTCTTTTTTTCATTATTTACCTCTCAATTTTTATTCTAATTATAAATAATTTTTTATTTTTATTGATTATAGTTCTATATTGTTATATAGAGAAAAGAGCAAAAGACTGTTTTAAGGCTCCTTTTGAAAGGAGCTGTCAGCGAAGCTGACTGAGGATTGCGGAGTTACGGCAATCCCCCGTCAACACTAACGTGTTGCCACCCCCTTTCGAAAGGGGGCTTTTGGGAACGGTTCCGACTTTTGCTCATGTCTGTATTGCTATATAGTAAAACAGGTTGAAAAGCATATCTACAGCCAACCCCTCCGGAACTGCGGTGCCGCCTCCACTTTCAAGGGAGGCAGGGGATATTTAGCCCAAAGCCTCCCCTAACAGAGGAGGTGCCGCGAATGCGGCGGCGGGGTTTTCTCTTGTTTCACTATTCGTTATAAAAAATATACAGCCCCTCTTTTCCGGGTGCGACTATATCTTTTAATCCGTTGCCTGTCAGATCCTCAAGCCAGAAATATATACCCATGCCCGACGCAGTTTCAGCCGGACCGTAATCGAGAGTGTTTTTGTCAAAGACTATCTCGCCGGACGGGACTTTTTTGATTTTAAATATATACGAGCCGATCGGATTATGTTCTCCGGGGTCGTTGCCGTTGTGCGCGAAATATCTTGCGCCGGTGATAAGTTCAAGTTCGCCGTCGTCGTCTATGTCAAATAACTGCATATCGTGATACTGCGAGCAGACTAAATCAATATCATGCGGTAGAAACGTCCCGCTTTTCGTCTGTTCAAGCCACCATAATCCAAAGCCGTGTCCGTTGCCGATTATCAAATCATTCAATCCGTCGCCGTTTACGTCATATACGAGTATGGGTACGCATGCGCCGGGCACGCTAAATCCATCGGGTACATTAAATTTATGAAATTTCCAGTTCGGGCTGTAAACGTCGCCGGGATTTTCGAGCCAGCCGTTAAATAAAATTATATCGGTTTTGCCGTTGCCGTTTATATCGCCGAATCCCATGCCGTGACCCGCATTTTCTGTTCCAATCACATAACGCTTGAATTCCCCCGTAGCTTTGCCGTTTGAGTCTTTTATTAGCTTAAAAAAACACTGCGGTTCATTGGGACAATTCGGGAAAATTTCGACTGTTCCGCAATTATCTATGTCAAAGTATCTGATTGTCTCGATATTTGACATAGCTTCGATTTTGTGCAGCTTCCATTCCCCGCCGTTTTTGCCGGGATTTTCACGCCAGAATAACCCTTCAGACCACCATGAACCGGTTATAATATCAAGATAACCGTCGCCGTTTACATCTAACGGATAGTCTGAGAAATCATGGATATAATTCCCGTCGTAAATAATATCGCAGATTTTTGTTTTAGTTAAAAAATCTTTGCCGGAATACATATATTCCCCGCAGATAATTTCAAGTTCCCCGTTATTATTAAAATCCGCGACCGAACATGCCTCGCATTTGTTTTCTTTGTCTATGATAATTCTTTTGAAATTTTTCAGGATAATCCCTCCCCGAAATTATAATTATAGTTTTATTATAATATTTGAGTGAAATTATGTCAAGGGAAATAACGTTTTTTTGAAATAAAAATTAACGTATAAAATTTACGAACCAAAGCCCACTTTTTTAAAGGGGGTGGCAACACGGAGTGTTGACGGGGGATTATCGTAAATCCGCAATCCTCAGTCAGCTTCGCTGACAGCTCCTTTGGAAAAGGAGCCGTTACATTATTACTTTGCTTATTATAAAAAATATTAATATACGCTTGATTTTATATTATATTTCTGGTATAATAATAAAATTATATATAAAACACAGAAACGAGGAATACTCACAAATGCGCGATATAAAATATTTCGGAGCGAACGAATTGAGAACAAAATTTTTTGAGTTCTTCAAATCCAAAAACCACGTGGTACTGGAATCCTTTCCGCTTATACCCATAAACGATAAATCGTTATTAATCATAAATTCAGGTATGGCTCCGATGAAACCGTATTTTTTGGGCGAAAAAATCCCGCCTGCCAAAAGAGTCGTAACCTGTCAGAAATGCGTCCGCGTAATTGATATAGAAGACGTTGGCATAAAATCGAGATACTGCACGTTTTTTGAGATGCTCGGCAATTTTTCGTTCGGCGATTATTTCAAAAAGGAAACGCTGGCATGGATGTGGGAATTTCTCACCAAAGAATTGGAAATCCCCGAGGATTTATTATTCCCGTCGGTTTATTTTGAAGATGACGAGGCATTTGATATTTGGGTAAACGATATAGGTTTGCCGCCCGAAAAAATAACAAGGCTCGGCAAAGAAGATAATTTCTGGGAAGCGGGTCCTACAGGTCCTTGCGGCCCGTGTTCGGAAATTTATTTTGACAGGGGAGAACAGTACGGCTGCGATAATCCCGGTTGTAAACCCGGCTGCGACTGCGACAGGTTTATAGAAATATGCAACAATGTCTTCACGCAGTTCGACAACGACGGAAAGGGAAACTATATCCCGTTAAAACAAAAAAATATAGATATGGGTATGGGACTTGAGCGTCTCTCAATGGTCATGCAGCAAGTCGATTCGCTTCAGGAAATTGATACGTTCAGGGTAATCATAAACAAAATCTGCGAAATCGCGGGGATCAAATATAATTCAAACGAAAAAGACGGGGTGTCCGTAAGGATTATTGCCGATCATATCAGAAGTTCGACGTTTATGATATGCGACAATATAATGCCGTCAAACGAGGGCAGGGGATATGTGCTGCGCAGATTATTGCGGAGAGCTGCAAGGCACGGAAAACTTTTGGGGATCAAAGGCGCGTTTTTATATGATTTGACAGATAAAGTCATAGATTCGTCAAAAGAAGCGTATCCGGAACTTGAACAAAAGCGCGAGTATATAAAAAGAGTTTTAAAAAGCGAAGAAGACCGGTTTGAAACAACAATAAATTCAGGGCTTGAAATTCTCGAAACGATGATAAAAAAAGCAAAAGAAAATAAACTTGACGAATTATCCGGCGAAAATATATTTAAGCTATATGACACTTATGGATTCCCGTATGATTTGATTCATGAAATCGCCGAAGAGCACAAGCTTGCTCTGGGAAAAGAAGGCTTTGAAAAATTAATGCAGGAGCAAATAACCAGAGCGAGAGAAGCAAGGGCAAATATCGAAGGCTGGATAAAAGACAGGCTCGCCGGGTTTATGCAAAATATATCAATAACTAAATTTGACGGATATTCTGTATTGACCGAGCGCTCGAAAATTGTGTCTATAATCGTTGAAGACGGCGAAAATTTCGCCGCTGCTGACAGTATCAACGAGGGGGAATTTACGCTGATTTTGGATAAGACGCCGTTTTACGCCGAGAGCGGCGGACAGGTCGGCGATATTGGAATAATTAAGACAAACAGCGCGACGGCTTTGGTTTCGGATTGCAGGAAAACAGCCGACGGCAAAATTATTCATATTTGCAAAATCGAAGACGGCGAATTAAAAATCGGTGAAGAAGTCGAGGCAAGCGTTGATGTTATAACAAGACTGGCGACGGCGAGAAATCATTCGGCCGCGCATTTGCTGCAAGCGGCTTTGCGAAAAGTTCTGGGAAGCCATATAGAACAGGCGGGGTCTTATGTTGACAGCGAGAGAGTTAGATTTGACTTTACGCATTTTGCCGCTATGAGTGAAGAAGAAATCGAAGAAGTCGAAAATATAGTAAACGAAAATATACTTGCGGCGCTTGACGTGACTGTTGTTGAAACTGATATAGAATCCGCGAAGAAAATGGGCGCGATCGCTTTATTCGACGATAAATACGGCGATAAAGTCAGGGTTGTGAAAATGGGGAATGTTTCATGCGAGCTGTGCGGGGGAACGCATTTGGACAACACTTCAAAAGCCGGATTGTTCAAGATTATATCGGAATCTTCAGTTGCCGCAGGAGTGCGAAGAATCGAGGGGACGACGGGCAGGGGAGTTTTGGATATAATCAAAAAATACAAAGATTTGATAGTTGGCACGGCGGGTATATTAAAAGCAAATAACCCGAACGATATTGCAAAAAGAGCCGAGGTTTTGACAGGTGAGCTGAGGGAGGCGAGGCGTGAAATCGAGAGTCTGACTGCCGAGATCGCGCATGGGAAAACAAATAAATTATTGTCTGAGGCAAAAAAAATCGACGGCTGCGATATAGAATATTTTTCAGCCGTCATGGGAAATACTACGCCGGACGAAGTAAAAATGATTTGCGAGGAACTCAAACAGAGAAATCAAAATATAGTCGCGGTTATCGTGTCAACGGGCGAAAATAAGATAGTATTTACGGCGGTCTGCGGTAGCGAGGCGGTAAAATCTGGGGCGAACGCGGGGAACTTAGTGAGACAAATCGCGCAGATTGCGGGAGGCAGCGGAGGCGGCCGCCCTGAATTTGCGGTCGCAGGTGGGAAAGACCGCTCGAAAGTGGCTGAGGCGTTGGAAAAAGGCGAAGAGATATTAAGATCCATGCTGAAAAAATAAATATAAGTTTTATATATTTTATTGATTTATTAAAATAACATAAATTTATAGTTGACAAATTTTAATTTTTGTATTAATATATATTTATTATAATAATTTTTATAAATAAATTATAAATAATAAAATATTTGGAGGTAAAATTTTCATGAAAAAAACCATCGCATTAATTTTAGCAATAATGATAATAGCGACAATGGCAATTATCCCGGTGTCTGCCGCGCCCGGTAACGAAAATTACGGCAACGTCAAAAAAATCAGTGACAGCGACATAAACATGAGCAACGGCGAAAGGGATTCTGTTTGGGACTACGCGCTCGCAATACCGGTAGCCGACGACACCGGCGGCGGTACGATAACCGGGACAACGTGGGTATTGTGGAGCGACACGGCATTTTATTTCTATACTGAAGTAAACGACCCAACTCCTGTAAGCGTGGATTTGTCTGACTGGGAAGACGGCGACTATTTTGACGCATGGATTTCTGACAGCGTTGAAATATTTATCTCGGTAGAAGGCGACAGCGGCAACTTAGACGTTACGCCTACAGGAAACTTTGACGACGCCTGCTGGCAGTTCAGAATTGACCGCGACGGCATACCTTCTTCTTATCAGAGAAACGGCGCGTGGACAGATGATTTCATGTGCGGCGCAAGTGTCAATAAAGACAGATACGAGTGGGCTGTCAAACAGGACGGAAACAAATATTATACCAAGCATAAAATCACGATGCTCGGCGCTCCTCACGCCGGAGAATTAGGATTGCAGATACAGATAAACGACCTTGAGGAAGAAGGCGGCGGCGCACCGCAGGTACGCGCAAACGGCGCGTCCGGAAGCTGGGATGCAGACCAGTTCGGTTATGTCGTTTTGGTTGACGAACCGGCATATATTGCTCCGGTAGTAGAAGATACTCCGGCAGACGAACCGGCACCGGCAGAGGTGGTTCCCGATGTAATAGTTGCCGCACCTCCTCCCGCACCGACGACAGGCGACGCAGGCATAATAGCTTTCGCAGCAATTATGATAATAGCTGCCGCAGGGGTAGTAGTATTCAAAAAACAGACGGCGAAATAATTTTAAAATCTTGCAAAAATAATATATAAAAAATTATAGAAATCAAATGCCCTGCCGGGATTAATTGCGGCAGGGTTGATTTTTTATTATATAATTTTGGTAAAGAACCGAAAGTTTACAAAGCGTTCGGATTTAATATGACAGACTGTTGTCATATTAACTGTAGTATAATATACTTAACGGACACATAAATAAGTGTCCTTAATAATTTTATAAATTACATAAGTAGAAATCGAAAGGGGAATTTTTAAAATGGCAAAGAAAAAAGTAAGAATGTGTCAGAAATGCAATGGGGATTTTATTGAGCAGTTCCAGAAATTACTTGAGGGAAAAGACAATGTATCATTCGAAGCTAAATGCGTGGGCAGCGGAAAATGCGGGACGGAGACTCCGTTCTGCAGGGTTGATCAGGGTAAAGAAAAAACTGTGTACGAGGCAGATACAGTAGAAGCGTTAGCGGCGCAAATCTGATAATTATTAATAATAAATCAAAACTCCTAATAAAATACGCGTATAAATTATAGGGGCGAAACCGCGAACTTATCCCGTTCGCGTCTTTGCCCCCTATGATTTTCGCGGGGGTATTCAGTATGATTTGTTTAGATGGGTTTAGATGGGTATGGTATGGAAAAAATAATTATAAAATAAGTTTTATCTTGATTATCTGTAACGGGTATGCTAAAATCATAAATGCTGTGTTTTTCGGGGAAATAAATTTATTAAAAATAAAAAGCCGTTAATTTTAAAATTTTGCATAACCTTTTTCGGATTTTTGACACTTATATTATATATAAAGTAAAAAATGCGTAAAAAAAATGTAAAAACAAAATTTCCGAAAAAATTTTTAGAACAAATGCTTGACAAAAGTAATTTTATGTGATATAATAAAATTACCGGAATTCCAAAAAATTCATAAAAAAACAAAAAAAACCGGATATATATAGTTAATTCTAAATGTTTTTCAGCGTTTTAAATTTTTGATTATATATGTCTCTGTAATTTTTAGGGGGAGAAACTTAAATGAAAAAGATAGCTTTGTACTTTTCACTGTACGGAAAAACAAAAAAAATAGCCGAGGCAAAAGCCAAAGACTTCAATGCGGATTTACTTGTAGAAATAAAAGAAATAAAAAAACGTTCTAAGTTTAATATCATGACCTCGGGGAAATTTGAGGCGATGTTACAGAAAAAATCTGAAATAGAGCCGCTGGATATAAACTTTGACGAATACGGCACGATAATAATATTTATGCCTGTATGGGGCGGAAACCCAGCTCCTGTGATGAACAGCGTCATAGAAATGATACCTGAGGGCAAAGAAGTCGAGCTATACATGACTTCGTCAAAGGGAGAATCTATGAAATCCGCCGATAACACAAGCAACGAGATCCAGAAACGCGGATCTCTGGTTACGAAATATGTAGATTTAAAAATAGGGTAATAAACGCGCCGGCATTTGACGGGGGATTGCGCAATTTCATGAAGTCCCCCGTCACTACGTGACACCCCCTTTTGCGAAAGGGGGCTTTGATAACACCATGCGTTATTTTAAAAATACAGAAAGGGTATATACGGCAAATTTATGGCAGTTAATTTATCATACAATAACAGTAATGACAGTAATGACAGCGGCGGCAATAACAAAAATATAAAAAATATAAATATAGATATAAATCCGTCAGGAAAAATGCCGGTTTTACCTAATCCAAATCCTGATGGCAGGCCGCCGGTTACAAAAACGAAACACAGTTTTTTTTCGCCGTTCACAAGAACGGTTATATTAATTTCGGCGGTCGTGGGTTTACTTGCTACGGCTCTGGTTTGGGTCAATGTTAGAGATTACCGGGACATTTCAGACGATAACAACAACAATAACGATAATTATATACAGGAAAACGAAATAGAAGAGATAGACAGCTATTTATCTGACAGTGAAATCTGCGGAAGATGGACGCTTTTGGATTATGTTGAGAATATCGGCGATTTTGACGCGGATAACCGGAATTATATAAAATATGAAATGCAGTTATATTCTCATGCGTATGAATTTTTTGAAGACGGCAGAGTGGTTATAAATTATTTGCAAAGCGAAGAGATATTTGCGTGGATAAATAAAGACAAATTTAATATTTTCCCGGACGACGCAGATATTATAACAGTACACGCGGTAAAAAATATCAAAAAAATAGATTATATATTTATCGAAGATAAGCATATAAATAATATGACAGGCGTGGAAATACCCGGATATTATGTACTAAGAAAGAGCAGGGACAAAGAAATTTTCACTTATGACGATATAAGAAACAAAGATTTGCGCAATTACAATTTATCAGACGGTGAAAATATAATTAAAACTTTATTATTTAATGAAAAAACAAGATTTCCGACAGATAAAAATAAAATGCCGCTGGCTTACGAATGCCAGCCGTGGTATATAATAGAACACGGGAAAAATCCGGGATTTGGAATCCGGGAACTGCATAAGCAGGGCATAACGGGAAAAGGCGTAAATATCGCGATAATAGACGAGCCGCTGATTTTAGATCATCCGGAATATAAAGGCAAGATAATCGAGTATAGAGATTTTGACAGTCAGGCTGATTCGAGCGTGCAGGGTCCGGCAATCGCGAGCCTGCTTGCCGGAGAGACTACGGGCGTTGCGCCGGGGGTTAATATTTATTATGCCGCTGTTCCGGCATGGAATATGTATGACGCCGAATATTACGCGAGAGCACTTGACTGGATCGTTGAAATAAATAAAACTTTGCCGCCGGACGAAAAAATAAAGGCGGTGTGCATTTCACCCAATCCGGAAAATCCGCTGCCGTGGATAAACGTTGACAAGTATCTTAAAAGTTTCCAGAATGCTGAAAAAGAAGGGCTGCTTGTTTTGGACTGTTCAGACGAACACGGCGTTGTTATAGGCGCGTGCGGCTATGATTTTGACAATCCCGAAGATGTTGCTTTATGCAAGCCAAAAAGTTTATACAGGATTATGATAGCGTCGTATCATTACGATACGGTCAGAGATATATATATCGACGAATCAGAAGAATCAAATGAAAATATGCTGCGCGCCCCGGTAAATTACAGGACAATAGCCGAAATATATAATAACAGGGAGTTCTCTTATCAGTACGACGGCAAAGGTCAGTTAAGCTGGGCGATCCCGTATGTTACGGGGGTCATGGCGATGGGGTGGCAGGTCAGGCCTGCGCTTACGGCTGACGAGATGATAAAAATATTGTTTGACACAGCGTATGTTGATAAAATAAATAATAAATATATTTACCCGGTTAATTTTATAGAATATTTGAAGAATAATTGAAATTTAATAAAAAACGGAGGATAAAAAATCATGGCGTTTTCTGTAGTTAAAGTTTACAGGGAGAGTTTGCCGAAAGTAAAATTTATCGGCAAAAAATACGGCGACAGCGATAGAATAAACGGCAGCTTCGGCGCAAAATGGGGCGAATGGTTCTCTAACGGCTGGTTTAACATACTTGAAAAAGAAATCGATATGCTCCCGAAAGAATGCGAGGGAGGGGCGTATATTGGCCTGATGCGGGTGAAAAATAATATATTTGAATATTGGGTAGGCATGTTTGCCGCCGAAGGTTCTCCTGTTCCGCTGGGATTCGCGTATATTGATATACCTGCCGGGGATATTGCGACGGCTTGGATTCACGGAAGCGATGATAACGGCGAAATTTACGGAATGGATGCTCATAATGCGTGCATGAACAAATTTTTTGAAAAAGGCTGGCAGTTGCAGGACGACCCGTATTTTTTTGAGCGTTACCAGTGTCCAAGGTTTACGACGGCGGACAAAGACGGCAGAGTTATACTGGATTACTGTATTTATATAAAATAGTTTAAGTTATTATATAATATAAACGATAAAACTAAAAATTTTTAAAATTCAGGTAATAATTGCTTGATATTATATAATTCGTATGATATAATATATCTTAAGTTATTTTTTAAAATAAAAAGGAGCGAAATTAAACTTATGATAAAATGCGTTAATCAAGAGTGTGAAAACTCCAAATATGAATTAGAAGAAGAAATAGAAGTATGCCCTTTATGCGGGAAACCCACGGAAAAAATCGAAACCAGCCTTGACGTCAGAAGGCCGTTAGGCGCGGCGTTAAGCATTGCGGCAATATTGGGGATTGTAGTCTCGATGCTTCCTTTTGGGGGGTGGATTCCGTTTTATTTGGGATGTTTTACTATAGTCGCATGTATCGTCACATCAATTATAATCAGAATGAAAGTGGCTATTATTATTTCGATTCTGTCCGCGGCCGCTATGGTTGGGGTGCTGTTTTATTACGGGGCATTGTAAAAAAATATTTTAAATATAAAAAATCAAGGGATTTTACATAATCTCTTGATTTTTTATATAATTTATATTAAAATACTAATAAATATTATATTTTAGGAGGAAAATAAACATGGCAAATAAAAAAATACCCAATATCGGCGTGCATCATTTAGCATTATCAGCAGTTGATTTTGACAAATCGATAAAATTTTACACAGAGGGGCTTGGATTTGAAATAGTCGCGGAGTGGGGAGAAGGAGCAGGCAGGGCGGCGCTTTTAGATATAGGCAGCGGCAGCCATTTTGAAATTTTCGCAAACGGAAACTCAAACGAGCAGCAGGACGTTAAGTTTGTGCATTTCGCATTCGCCACTACTAATCCTGATCTCGCCTACGAAAACGCGCTCGCGGCAGGCGCGGCTTCACAAATGGAACCCCAGAGCCTTGAAATCCCGGCAAATCCGGCGTTGCCCGTGAGAATCGCGTTTGTAAGAGGCCCGGACGGGGAAGTTCTGGAATTTTTTAAAGTTTTATAATTAATATAATTAAATTACGGGTGAAAAAATTTATGAAATCAATAATAGTAAAAATTTACGTGAAACAAGATTGCATAGAAAAATTCAAGGAAATCACTTTTTATAATTCAATAAACGCGAGAAAAGAGCCGGGTAATTTGAGATTTGACGTTATTCAGGACACAGAGACGGCTAATTTGTTTTTTTTGTATGAAGTCTATAAATCAGATGAAGCGATAGCGTATCACAGAACGACCGGGCATTATCAAAAGTGGAGCGAGACAGTAGCGGATTTGATGGAAAAACCGAGAGAAAGATGGATAGGCGCGCCTATATGCCCAAGCGAAGAAGAAGCGTATAAAAGTTAGCAATTCAGTCCCTTTCTCAGAAGGGGGTGTCACGAAGTGACGGGGGTTGTGGAGTCTGCTGCTGCGTGGAGAACGGCAACCCCCGCCGCCTGCGGACGGCACCCCCTTCACGGAAGGGGGCTTTTTAAAATTTATAAATAATTCACGAAAGGCATAAATTTATGCAGTTCACCGAAGCGCAGGAAAACGCGATAAATGCGAAAACCGGCACGCTTTTAGTATCAGCGGGAGCCGGGTCGGGAAAAACTTCTGTTTTGACAGAGCGAATAATAAAAAAAATCAGCGCCGCCGCGCGGGGCGTTCATGAAACGGACGTTTGCGACATCACTGATTTTCTGGTCGTGACTTTTACAAGGGCGTCGGCGACTGATTTGAAAAATAAAATTTCTAACGCCATAAATAAAAAATTATCTGAAGATATTAATAACGTGCATTTAAAAAGACAGCAGATTTTGTTGAGCCGGGCAAGCATAAGCACGATTCATTCGTTTTGTCTGGATTTGATCAGGGCGAATTTTGAAAAATTAGGGCTTCCCGCAAAATTCAGAATATCCGATGAAAACGAAATGTCGATAATAAAACGATCTTTGCTTGATGATTTGCTTGATAAATATTACGACGGCGGAAGTGAGATTTATACTGAAAAATCTCCGGAAGACGCATTGTTTTCATATAGTGATTTTATATTCGCGATAGAGAATTTTCTCGGGGCAAGGGACGACGAAAATATTTACGGCGTGATTTTAAAAATATATAATAAAATAACTTCGGCGATAGACGGGTTGAAATTATTTGACGATCAGATTAAAATCATGCGTGAAATAATTGATTTTGACGTAGGGGGACGCATTGCGCGTCCGCAGATCCTGCACGGACGGCCAATGGCCGCCCCCACGTCGTTTTTCAACACGAAATTCGGGGAGAGCATAAGGGATTTATTGTGGGATAACATACAGGATTGCATATTGGAACTGAAAAAAATGACGGCGCAGATAAGTGCGGTAAAATTTGAGGTTCTGGATAAAAAATATTCCGGGTGTTTATATAATATGCGAAACTTTTTCGCGCAATTAACAAAGATTCTTGATAAAAATAATTTATATTTATATGACGACGCGTATAATTTATGCGAAAATTACGAAAATATTAAAGTGGGAACAAACAGGATAGACAAAGACGATACTGAAGCGTTAGAGTTAAAAGAAATTCTCGATAAAAATATTAAATATATAAGAGAAATTATAAGTTATATCCAAAAATTGTTCTCGCATGATTTTGCGGATATAAAAAGATTTGCCGCAAGTTATGAGAGGTCTCTTGTTGTATTGCGGGATTTTACAGGCAGGTTTGACGATATATTAAACGCCGAGAAAATGCGTTTGAAATCTTTCGAGTTTTCGGATCTGGAGCGTTTTGCTGTAAAATTATTAATCGAAAAAATCGGCGAAAACGGCGAGATTTACACGACTGATCTGGCAAAACAGGTCAAAGGCAATTATAAAGAAATATATATCGACGAATATCAGGACACAAATAAAATGCAGGATATAATATTCAGGGCAATCTCGACTGAATATGACAACAGCGAAAACGGCAATAGATTTATGGTCGGCGATATAAAACAGAGCATATACGCCTTCAGGGGCGCGAAACCTGATATATTTGCGGGATATTCAAAATCGTTTGAGGAATATGGGGAAACGCAAACCCCCGTCGTCTCCGGCGACACCCCCTTTCAAAAGGGCGCAAAACCCCATAAAATCTATCTTAAAAAGAATTTCAGGAGCAGTAAAAATATAATAGATTTTATAAATTATATTTTTTCGGCGTTGTTTTCGGAAAAACTCGGCGGTATAGAATACACTGGCGGCGAGGTTTTGGAAGCCGGCAGGATTTTTGATGATAATGTAGGGCGCGACGACCCCGGCGCGCCGTTCGAAAATATATATGACGTAACATTCGCAATAATAGAAAAAAGCCGCGAAGAAAATCTTTCGGATTCAGATAAAGAAGAGGCAGAGAAAGGGACAGAAGATAACGGCGAAAATGAAATCATAGATTATGACGTTGAAGATGACGTGTTAAATTCTGTAGTATCGGCAGAGGCTGAATATGTCGCGCTGACAATAAAAAAATTGCTGGGGTCGGGTAAATTAAAAAACGGCGAAAAAATATTGCCGCGCCATATCACTGTGCTTATGCGCAATTACACAAAAAGCGAAATATATGTTGACGCCTTGAAAAAATATGAAATCGCTTGTTATACTGACAGGGCGAAAGGCTTTTTATCAAGCGCGGAGATTATGCTGGTTGTCTCTATGCTCAGAGCTATAGACAACCCTACAAGAGATATTGATTTGGCGGCGGTTTTAAAAAGCCCGGTATTTATGTTTAGTTTGGATGATTTGATATATGTGAAAAAGTTCAATGAAAAAATAGAAATTGTAGAGCGAGATGCGGCCGTCGCGCCGTCTGAAAAAATTAACGCGGAATCAGGTTCGCGGCGTGCCGAGGGCGTCACGCCCTACGAAAAATGGAACGACCCACTGTTCAGATATGTCCGGGCATATTCTGAAAACGACGATGGAATTCCTGAATTGAGGCAGAAATGCGCTGATTTTATCGCGAAATTAAATATATGGCGGGCAAAATCAAGAATTTTACCGGTCGATAAATTTATCTGGTATCTTTACAGGCAGACTGATATAATGGCGAAAATCTCTCTTGAAAGTTTCGCGGCTGAGAGAAAGGCAAATCTTATGCTTTTGTATGAATACGCCCGGAAATTCGAGGAGACGACATTTAAAGGACTGTACGGGTTTTTGAATTATTTAAACGACGTGCAAAAAGAAAAAGACGATTTTGAACGCGCGAAAGTAATTTCTGAGAATAGCGACGTCGTTAAAATCATGAGCGTTCACAAGGCAAAAGGACTTGAGTTTCCCGTTTGCATACTCGCGAATACAAGCGGGCTTTTCAACAAGAGCGATTATCAGGGAAATCCGGTGATAAGCGGCGACGGGGTATATTTTGATTTAAAATACGGCGACGGAATCGGGATAGAAAAAACGCCGTTCAAAAAATTATTTTCAGAAAAGATAAAAAGCGACATGATGAGCGAGGAAGCGAGGATATTATATGTCGCACTGACAAGGGCGATTGAAAAATTAATAGTAGTGGGAAACGTGGATAATATAGAAAAGTTTTTGGAAAAAAACACAGAAATCAGGGATTTTTCAGGCGTGAATAACATGCTGAAATGGCTTGCGCCGATATTATTAAACCCCGACGGAAGCAATAAAACAAATGTAAATTTTGATATAGATTTGATTTACGCTGATAAATTGAGAAAGATGATAGCGGATTCGCGGTATGTAGGGCGCGACGCCCTCGGCGCTCCGCAAATTTTCGCCGAACGGCGCGCCGAGGGCGTCGCGCCCTACGATGAAAATGAAATTGCCATAATATCACAATACGAAGAAAAAATAAAATATATGTATGATTTTGAATATAAAAAAGATTTTCTGTCGAAAATTCCGGCTAAAATTTCTGTCTCAAGTTTGCATCCGGGAATGCTGACCGAGGACGAATATACAGCGCAGGCGTTAAAAGAAACAGAAATGTCGCCGCTTCCGAGATTTCTTGAGGAAACGGTCGAAAAAGACCCTGCTCTTTCAGGGACTGCGACGCATTTATTCATGCAGTTCGCAGATTTTGAATATGCCGAAGTATTCGGGGCGGTAAACGAAGCCGAAAATCTGTTAAGCCGGGGATTTATGACAGAAGCGCAGTTTTCCAGAATCAGGTTTTATCCCATAGACAGATTTTTTTCATCGGGTTTATACGGGAAAATAAAATCGGCAAAAAAAGTTTACAGGGAAACGCCGTTTAATTTAAAAGTTTCGGTAAATGATTTTCTGGAAACCAATGATAAATTATATGAATCAGGCGGTGAATATATATTGATTCAGGGAGCGATAGATTTATTTTTTGAAGATAAAAACGGGAAAATATATGTGGTGGATTTCAAAACGGATCAGGTTCACAGCCCTGACGGGGAAAAGATTCTTATAGAGAGGCATAAGCGGCAGATAGAATATTACTGCAAAGCCGTTCGGGAAATTTTAGGCAAACCGGTGGAAAACGCGTATATTTATTCTTTCGCGTTAAATCAGGCTGTGCCGGTGGTGTGATATTTTTGCATTTCACGCATTAATAATTGCATGATACGAAAAACGGGTTTACATAAACCCGTTTTTGTTTTATAATAAAAATATAAAATATTTCGCGAATATTTAAAATATCGTAAAGGGGGCGGTACATATCAAAATCACAATAGACGAGACTGGCGATATAAGCGAAAACGGGAACGAAAATGAAAACGACATTGAAGTTTATATAAAATGCGGTAAAATTACGGAAGAAATCGAAATGATTGTCACGCAGCTCAGGCTTATGGGCAAACAAAAAACCGTTACGGGAAATTATAACGGCGAGATTTATTTTCTGGATTATAAAAACGTGATCTATTTTGACACGACCGACAGAAAAACTTTTATTTACACAGCCGACAGGGTCTACGAAACGTCTCTGAAACTTTATCAGCTTGAAGATATGCTTAAAGACACAAGTTTTATAAGGGTAAGTAAAAGCATGATTTTGAATATACGAAAGATAAACTCAATCGGTCACACGTTCAGCGGCAAAATGATAGCGACTCTTGAGAACGGCGAAAAAGCTGAAATATCGCGAAACTATGTGCCGTTGTTAAAAGAGAAACTTGGGATATAATATTAAATTTTGGAGGTGATTTTTTATGGATTGGAAAAGATATTGGAACGAATTATTAAACAGCATCGGAGCTGTAAGCCTTATACTTCTTTTTGCTCAGTTAATTATGCCAATATTTTCAGATATAAAATTATTTGGTAATTTTGAGATTGGTTTATTAATGGTCTATATTATCAGCGCGGTGTTTATATTTTTAACTTATCATTTATTTCCTAAGATTATAACGAATTTTCATGGCAGAAGAAAGTTATTTTATACAGTAGTCGTAATAGAGCTTACGGGTTTATATACGCTGACAGATATAATATTTAATCTTATAAATTTGCAGGAAAGAAAGTTAATCAATATATTCTGGACGATACCGTTTTTGCTTGCGGCTTTAACAATAACATATATAATAGTTTATTTCGCGCAAAATGCCCATTACAAACGTATGAACAAAAAACTCGACGAATACAAACAAAAAAACGACGACGATACCATAAAAAAATAAAAAAGTCAGGAACTCTGTAAAAATTTTTCAGAGTTCTTTTTTATTTTATAAAATAATATACAATGCCGTAAATTATAGACGCGATAGTCCCGTAAACTATAACCGGCCCCGCGATCACAAACATTTTCGCGCCGACGCCCATTATAAATCCCTCGCTTTTGCTGTCGATAGCCGGAGCGACGACGGCGTTCGCAAATCCCGTTATAGGAACTAAAGTCCCCGCGCCCGCATGTTTCGCGATACTGTCAAAATAGCCAAGCCCGGTCAATAACGCCGCAATAAATATAAGAGTGACAGATTCAAGAGTTCTCGCCGTTTCAAGGCTCATGCCGATATGAATATATAAATCAATCAGGGCTTCCCCGATACAGCATATAAGCCCGCCTATCAGAAATGCTTTTGTAATATTTACAAGTAAATTTGATTTTTTTGCGTTTTCCCCGACATATTTTTTATATGTCGCTTTGTCCATTTGCATAACAAACATTCCTATTTTTTATTTTTGATATTTAAAATATTAATATTTTTATTATTTTTAGAGAAATTCAAGTTTTTTATGCAGAAAAACGACATAAAATTAACAAAAAATCAATTGTAATTTTTGGATAAAGCAGTCTTCTTTTTTGTCGTCAAACAAAAAAGAAGCAAAAAAATTGACTTAAAGGAGGGAACCATCCGTTCCCCCTTTAAGAAATCCCCCTCCCCATTACAGGGAGAGTGCTATGATAAAGTTTATAAAGATTAATTATAATCTTCTTATATGAAATCCGCCGTCCGCGTTTATTATTTCCCCGGTAGAATAGGGGAGAAGTCCGAGAATTATCGCGAGAATGGGCTTTGCGACATCCTCGGGCTGACCGATTCTGGTAATGGGCAGCAGTCCTTCGTTTATAAGATTATTATATTTTTCCAGTACGCCCGAAGTCATATCGGTCTGAATTATGCCGGGGCGTATTTCGTACACGTTTATGCTATATTCTGCGAGTTTATCCGCAAATAATTTCGTGATCATGCTTATCCCTGCTTTTGATATGCAGTATTCTGGACGGTTGACCGATGAAGTATACGCTGAAATCGACGAGATATTTATTATTGCTTTTGGAGCTTTAATTAAAGTTTGAGTTTTAATCATAGATCTGGCGATTTTTTGGGTCAGAAAAAATGTGCCTTTGAGATTAACGTCAAGAAGCCTGTCGAAACTTTCGCGGGTAGTTTCGAGTATATCAGACCGGACAGACGGCGCGATTCCGGCGTTGTTTATGTGAAAATCTATGCCTCCGAATTTTTTTTCAGTTTCGGCTATAAGATTTTCGCAGTCAGAATCTTTTGATATATCTGTTATTTTATAAATGCTTTCGGGGCTTCTGTCATTAAGTTCTTTGATATAATCCGCCGCGTCGCTTTCGCTGCGTATATCGGCGGCGACAATTATACAGTTGTTTTCCGCGAGAGTGAGCGAAATTGCTCTGCCGATGCCTCTTGACGCTCCCGTGACTATTGCTACTTTTTTATTGTTAAACATAATTTTATTTTCTCCTGATTGATTTTATAAAAAGACTTCTTTACCCGATTTTGCAGACTCATAGATTGCGTTCACTATCCGGACGCTTTTTATTGCTTCTGTCGGCACGACAAGAGGCTCGCGATTCTCGATAACAGCCGAGATTATATCTTCGACCTGAACCGCGTGCCCTAAAATTAATTTCGGATCTAACGCCGCCGCCATTCCGTTGCCGGTTCCGTAAGTCTCAAGCATTTCGTTCTCCTCAAAATTATCTCCACCGGCTATTTTCCAGAGTTTTAAAGCGTCGCCGTCTATCTCGATAGAGCCTTTTTCCCCGTATAACTGTATATCCGTGCATACTCCAGGGTAACAGCATGTCGACGAAGTGAACGTTGCGACTGCTCCGCTTTTGAACTTGACGATAGATACAGTCAAATCCTCGGTTTCTATTTTGTGATTATATACGCCCATAACTGAAGTGACGCTGTGAACTTCACCCATAAGCCACTGCATTAAATCTACTGTATGAACCGCCTGATTCATCAGAGAGCCGCCGCCGTCCATTTCCCATGTGCCTCTCCAGCCGCCGTTATCGTAATAATTTTGGTCCCTGAACCATTTTACCGCGAACGAGCCGAGAATTAACTTGCCGATTTTGCCGCCGTCAACTGCTTCTTTCACAGGTTTCATGACAGCGTTAAATCGATTTTGGTGAATAACCCCGACTTTTAATCCCGTTTTGATTCTCGCGTTTTCGATTTTTATCGCGTTCTCAACAGTTATATCAATAGGCTTCTCGACTAAAACATGCTTGCCGTTTTCCAGAGCCAAAACCGCAAGCTCCGCGTGAAGTCCGCTTGGGACGCATACCGAGAATATATCAATATCAGGATTTTTCAGCATTTCTTCAAACGATTTATAAGTCAAAACTCCGTTATATGCTTTTTTTGCCGATTCAAGTTTTTCGTCCAGTAAATCGCAGACCGCGATAAGCTCCGCATTTTGTGAATTATACGCCGCGTCGCAGTGAGTGCGTCCCACTCCGAGCCCGACTACGGCGTAGCCGATTTTTTTGGTCATATTTAAGCACCTCTCTTTTGTTTTATTTATATATTTTTACTTTGCATATAATTATCTAATAATTTTTTAGTAATACTAACCGGTCTTACAAGATTTTGAGCCTCGTTTATTTTAAACCATTCGGCTGAATAAAGTTCATTTTCTGAAATTTTCAATTTTGAATTTTTTGCTATGCAAATAAAATTTAACATAAGCGTATCTTTATTTTTAGAATAACTCCCCATATATTTTACTTCCTCAACTATCAAGCCGACTTCTTCTCGAATTTCGCGTTTCGCCGCGTCTTCCGGGGTTTCACCCTCTTTGATAAATCCCGCGACGCCGCCGTAAAATCCGTCGGCTCTTTCTCTCGTCAATATAACATTGTCATTTTCGTCAACGATAAGACACAATACGCACGGGTATGAAAAACTAAACCACCCGTTATCGCATGTAAAACAAAACGGGACAAGGCCTTCGTCGCCGATTTCTTTTTCGCCGAGTTTTTCTCCGCATTTCGGGCAATATTCAAAAATCATATAATAACCTCAATATCATCAAAATTTGCGGGCGGGCATGGAAACCCGCCCCTACAATAAATATCTATATCGCCTTACTGTTTATCTCTTCCAGAATATCTTTTATAAAACCATCGACTGCGACTGCGCCCATTTCGCCTTTTTTACGCGAACGGACCGAAACTGTGTTGCTTTGGATTTCTTTGTCGCCGACTATCAGCATATACGGCGATTTTTCTGTCTGCGCCTCCCTGATTTTATAGCCGATTTTTTCGTTCCTGTCGTCAACTTCAACGCGTATCCCCAAAGATTGCATTTTTTTGCTTATATCATAAGAGTAATCATGCTGGTTAAACCCTATCGGCAGTATTTTAACTTGCGTTGGCGCGAGCCATGTCGGCATTGCCCCTGCGTATTTCTCGATTAACAGCGCGAGCGTCCTCTCGTAACAGCCGATAGAACTCCTGTGGATTACATACGGATTTTTCTTCGAGCCGTCTGAATCCACATATTCCATGCCGAAGCGCGACGCTAACTGAAAATCTATCTGGATAGTAATAAGCGTGTCCTCTTTACCATGAACGTTTTTTATCTGCAAATCGAGTTTAGGGCCGTAAAACGCGGCTTCGCCGTCAGCTTCGTAATAATCTATCTTTAAATCGTTTAATATATCGCGCATTTTATCTTGCACTCTTTCCCATTCGTCGGCTGAACCTATATATTTATCTTTGTTGTTTTCGTCCCATTTTGAAAACCTGTAGCTTATATCTTCTTCAAGACCGAGGGTAGTAAGCATAAATTTCGCCAAGTCCACGCAATTTGCAAATTCTTCTGCAAGCTGGTCGTCTCGGCAGGCGATATGCCCCTCTGACAGAGTAAACTGCCGCATTCTTATAAGTCCGTGCATTTCTCCGGACGCTTCGTTTCTGAACAGATAAGCAGTTTCGTTAAATCTCATGGGCAATTCCCTGTAACTGCGCATTTTCGCGAGATATACCTGAAACTGGAACGGGCATGTCATAGGGCGCAGGGCTAATACTTCTTCGCCTCTTTCGTCCGCTTTTTCATCACCGAGAATAAACATGCCGTCCCTGTAATGATCCCAGTGGCCTGAGATTTTATATAAATCGCTTTTAGCCATAAACGGCGTTTTTGTCAAAACATAGCCTCTTTTTTCTTCTTCGTCCTCGACAAATCTTTGCAGAATCTGCGAGACTTTCGCGCCTTTCGGCATCATAATCGGCAGTCCCTGACCGATATAATCAACCGTCGTGAAATATTCAAGCTCCCTGCCGAGTTTGTTGTGATCGCGTTTTTTTGCCTCTTCAAGCATTGCGAGATATTCGTCCAGCATAGTTTTGTTGGGATAAGACACGCCGTAAATTCTTGTAAGCATTTTGTTTTTTTCGCTGCCTTTCCAGTACGCGCCAGTCGCGTTTATTAATTTAAACGCTTTGACAGAACTCACGTAATCCAAATGCGGGCCCGCGCACAAATCAACAAAATAGCCCTGCTCATAAAACGAAATCTCTTCGCCCTCCGGCAGTTCTTCAATCAATTCGACTTTATACGGCTCGTTTTTGTCCCGCATGAACTTTATCGCTTCGTCTTTTGGCAAAACAAATCTTTTTAATTTTAAATTTTCTTTTATGATATTTGCCATCTCTTTTTCGATTGCGTCTAAATCTTCGCGTGAAAACGGCTTCTCAACATCAAAATCATAATAAAACCCGTTATCTATTGCCGGCCCTATCGCAAGTTTTACGCCGGGATATAATCTTTTCACAGCCTGCGCGAGAATATGCGACGAAGTATGCCAGAAAATTTTTTTGTCTTCGGGCATATCAAAATTAATTTTGCTCATAAATAATACACTCTCCTAAAATTTTTTTTGTTTTTGTCTAAAATTAATATTTATCAGAGCAAAAATCCGACAAAAAAAGACTTCTGCCCCTGTTAAAAAAATTTAAAGGGACGAAAGTCTGAATAAACACTCCCGCGGTTCCACCCGATTTCGCCGTGGTTTATATAAAACGGCGCACTTTTATATATCTGCTTCACAGATTCTGCGTCTAACGGAGCAACCCGTCCGCGCATTTAACGCGGCAGCTTAAACCGGCGGTACCAAAAATAAATTTATATAGGCTCTTTCAGCCGTCAAGCCCTCTCTGCGATATAATATTTATCCGGCTTATCCGGTTCTCAAACGCTTTTGTTAAACTATATTCTATCACTTATTATCTTTTTTGTCAACTGTTTTTTTATAGAATTTTTACAGGAAAACAAAAAAACTAAAATAAAAGCCCCCTTCTGAGAAGGGGGTGTCACGAAGTGACGGGGGTTGTGGAATTTAATTTTATATGGGAATAACAACCCCCGCCAGCGGCTCCGCCACTGCCACCCCCTTCTGAGAAGGGGGCTTTAGCGCGTGAATTTTAAATTTTAATCAAACCACAAACTAACAAAATAATTCAACGGGTCTTGTATTGTGAAATAATCATACTGTAACTGTGTTATCAACCCTTGCGCCAGAAGATCGTCGCAATACGGTATTATTTCGTTTTTCAACAGATAATCATATTCTTTTTTTGAATTTACAACGGGAAGCTCATTATTTGCGTAATAAAAATATTTATACTGTTTTATGCCGTTTTCATCTGTATAATATATATAAGGTTTATATGGATAAATATTATAAATATAATATCCATTTGAGTCAAGAAACTGGGATATATCGGATGTTTCAACAGCAAACGCGTGATAATTCATTTTTCCGTTTACAAGCCTTGGCACATACATTTTTCCTTCCTTTATTGATTCCATGCCTTCTTCGATTAATGCCAAAGCTACATCGTCGGTTAATCTTGAAACTTCTTCTATCGGAATATCAAAACTGCTTATTGCCCCGTTATATTGCACCATAAGCGGCGTATAAACTTCTTTAAAATACGTGTTGTAATCATACCATTCTATGTCAAGTAACAAAGTATCATAGTCTTTTCCGAATCTGACGTTTTTATAACGCTCGTCAAGTTCCATGGGGAGATATTCTATATTAACGCACATCTGGATAAGCTCGCTTCGGGTTATATTTGTATATTCGTATATATAACTCAATAACTGGTCTTTTTCCCTGTAGGATATATCCGGGTCAAGCGCGTATATTAGATTAAACCGGCAGATTGGGTATGTTATCAGCATATCTTCTTTTGCGCGGTCTGTCAAATCAGACGCCGACGGGTCTTTGAGCGTATAATAAGCCTGCATTTTTTCAGCGACTTTTTGATCTGTGATAACCGATAATATTTTATCTTCAAAAAAAGATTTCTCTATGATTTCCGGAAGAAATAACTCGCCCCGGTCTGTAACAACAGGCGTATAAAATTCTTCAGAGCTTGTGCCTGCAATTTCAGGCCCGGCGGGTTCAACGTTTACATTTGATAAAATCGGCAGCATAATATTCATAAATCCTATAACTAACACAACCGCCGCGGCCGCCGATATTATTTTAAATAAATTTGACATTTTTATCCGCTCCCCTTTCTTATTTTTTTCATAACTCAGCGTCTCGTCGATCAATTTCGCGAGAGTTTCTTTGCTTATATTTTCAGTAAAATATTCTTTACTCATACCGTTATACCTCCTTTGATGAGAAAATGCTTTATCTTGCTTTTCAGCCTGCTTGCGCGCATATCAACTGCGCTCCGCCTGATTTTCATAGCTTTCGCGATTTCTTCCGGCGAATAAAAAAGTATATGTTTCATAGTAAATAATACACGTTCTTCTTTGTTTAGTTTTTTAAGTATGCTTTCAACGAGCATTTCAAATTCGACTTTATCCTCGAATCCTGATCCTGACCCTGATTCTATAGGATTGCTCAGAAAATCGATTTTGTCGTCGCCGATTAATTCAACGGGCTTGCGCATATTGCTCCTGCAATAATCCAAAGCGGTCGAACGCGCGATTATCGTAACAAAAGCCGCCATGCTCCCGCGCGTCTCGTTGTATTGCTGTAAATTTTCCATCAGTTCAAGATAAACAGTATTTACGCAGTCGTCAATATCTCCCGTTTGATTCGCGTTATTTAAAATCCTTGCGACAATAGCGCGTATTTGCGGATTATATTTATCATAAAAACTATTATTGACGTTGATTTCCGGTGTGCCGTTCATATTATCCATATATTCACAATCTTCCAATTTAGCGATATTTATACAGACCCGCTCCTCTCTTTGGATTTATTATATTTTTTTGACGCGTCTATAAATATATACGATTCTGATTATCATATTCTAACATAAAATTTATAAATTAATTCTAAAATTTTTTTTAATATGTGAAATTTATAAAAGCCCCCTTCTCAGAAGGGGGTGTCACGAAGTGACGGGGGTTGTGGAATTTAATTTTGTGTGGGAATAAACAACCCCCGTCAGCGGCTTCGCCACTGCCACCCCCTTCTCAGAAGGGGGCTTTCGGGAAAAAATCTGGTTTTATTTTTTATTTATTTTTTCGGCGTATATAATACCTGTTGAAATGCGATATTATTTATGATATAATTTAGCTTATGATATATATAATATCACAATATAAATGGAACAAAATTTAAAATTATTAAGTAAAATATGTTATAAACAATAATATATTATTTTAGGAGTTATTCTTATGAACGAAAATAATACAAAAAAACCATTTCCAAAAAAAGCCGTCGTTATAATTTCGATAGTTGCTCTTTTATCAGTATTGGCGGCTGCCGCCGGAGTAACGGTGTTCTTTTTATTAAACAAAGATAAAAATCCTGATGTATCACTGGAAAATAATAATGATACAAATAATACAAGTGAAATAAATTCGGATATAACACCCGATGATTCCGTCAGCGTGTCTAATTTAAGCGCGGCGAAAATTGAAATAACGCCCACGCGCAATACGCCTGAGGGGATTGAAGTCGATACGGAATTTATCGTCAGGACAGATTCTCCGGTGAAAATTGCGGAACTTGGAAAATCTATCACGATAAAAAGCGGAGAAAGCTATAAACTGAGCGAATCCGGTACTGAATGCGAATATATAATGTCTCTTGATTCGCCTCTGAAATATGATTCTGTATATAAAATCGAATATATGAACGCAGACAACAGGCCGGTTTCGTTCGCGTTTCAGACTGTCGAAAATCTTAAAGTGACAGGCTCGACTCCGGGGAATGAATCCAGCGGCGTCCCCCTGAACAACGGGATTGAAGTTACGTTCAATGAAACAATCGAGGGCGATTTCAAAGATTATTTTGCGATAAACCCGTATGTAACCGGAAAATTTGACAATGTCGGCAATACTTATATATTTATCCCGGACGGTTTAATGCCGGGGACGACTTATGAAGTAACAATAAAAAAAGGATTGAAGAGCGCGGAAAGCGAAAAAATTCTGGAAGAAGATTATAATTTTTCTTTCTGGACGCAGTGGGATGATTCCGTCGATTTTGTAAACATCAGCGGCAATGTATACGAGACTTTTTTGTCAGACGACGAGATATTTGTCGAATTATCGGCAAGGGGCGTATTTTTGGAGAAATCTTATAATATTGAAATATATGAATTAAAAACCCCTGAGGATTTTTTAAACGCCGAGATAGTTTTAAATTTTCCGGAAGCCCTGTCAGAATTAACACGCGTCGGCTCGCTTGAAACAGAATTGTTATCTATCGAGATTAATAATTATTATAATGTCAATTATATAATGCTGAACCAAAAGCTCCCGGGCGGCTGGTATATAATAAAAATAAACACGCAGGATAACGGCAAAAATTTTGACTTGTATAAATTTATTCAGGTATCGCCTTTATCTGTATATTCGGCGACTATCGACGGAGAGATGCTGTTCTGGATAAACGACGCAACGACGGGACTGCCCGCAGTCGGCGCGCAGATAATGCTGGAAACAGACCATGGGGCAACCGCTACAGACAGCGACGGGGTGGCGACTATAACTATAATAGATAATGAAAAAAATACATCCGTGAGGATAAAATACAAAGATTACCCAGAGTTTGTTTATATCACATCTTCACGCGCCCCTGCCGTATTGGAAACCCGCAGCCGTTATTATAATTATATTTATACCGACCGGAAAGCATATCGGCCGAACGATACTATCGACGTGTTCGGGGTAATACGGGAAAGATACGAAGAATATAAAATTACGGCGGGAGATAAAATCACACTCGAAATCGGTGATATGATTAAAATACCGGTTGTACTCGACAAATACGGAAGTTTTAACGTAAAGATACCTATAAAAGATTTGAAAGGCTATTTGGATATTTGCCTGTGTTTTAACGGCGAAATCATAGGCAGCAGTTATATTAACATCGTAGATTACGACAATGCCAAATATATCGTCGAAGCGTCAAGCGACAGATATACTTACCGTCCCGGGGAAAGCGTCAATATCGAAATATCGGCTGAGTTTTATGACGGGACTGCGGTTGAGGGGCTGGAAGTAATGCGTAGCGACGAACTTGCCGCAATGACCGACAGCGAAGGCGGCGCGAATGTCACAGAATATGTACAGAAAAACTCATGGATAAGCAACTGGCAGCCATATACTTCGTCGTTTTATTATAATATAGGCAAAACTGAGAACAGGATACAGTATCTCTATGTGCCGTATCTGATTATGCCGAGCGATATAATGCTTGAAGATGAAATAATATCAAAAACCGAAATCGCTTTTAACTCCAGTTTTATTGACAGGGACGCTATAGAAAAACACGTTGAAGAATCATGGTATAACGCGTATTCGTTACAGCCCGATTTATACAGGGGAAGTTCTGTCGATATAAATTTTACGGTTGATATTTACAAACGCGAGATTATACAGACTAAAATCCGCGAAAGATATGATTATATAAATAAAATAAATGTCCCGGTTTATGAATACAGGACTGAAGAAACTATTGTCGGGACGCATAATTTAAGCACGGCAAACGGGAAAGTGTTGTTGAGCGGGCTTCCGGAAAGCGACGATATTTATATAAATTATTACGCAATAGTAAAATATAACGACACAGAAGGCAATAATATAGAATTTACCGTATGGTACGGCGGTTACGGCTGGTATTATTATAATCAGTCGTCGATAAAATATTATTATTTCGGCGTATATAATAAAAAAGACGAAAATATATATAGTTTGAGATTAAACGAAACCGGGTATGTAAAACTTCAGGAATACAGCGACTCGACGCAGGTAACCGAGGGCAAAATACTTGCGCTTATGTGCCACGGCAAAAATAAAATTATAAGCAAAAATATCGGCAGCCCCGACGGCACGCCGGTGACTTTCACGGAAGACTGCGTATTTAACGTTCAGGTCGTAGGCGCGTATTTCGACGGGAAATATATTTATCCTATGAATTACGGTCCGAATATAAATTATGATTTCACAGAAAAAACGCTTGATTTTGATGTTTCTTTTGATAAAGATTCTTATGTCCCGGGAGAAGAAGTCACTGCCGAGATAAAAATTACGGACGAAAACGGCAACCCGAAAAAAACTCTTGTGAATATCAGCGTTGTCGACGAATCTGTTTTTGCAGATTATGACAATAACGCAAATATGCCGTCAAATTATTATAACAGTATATATAATTATATAAATTACAGCTATTATGCTTCATATACACAGCATGAATTCTTAAATTCCGGCGGCGGCGCCGAGATGGGCGGAGGCGGCGGAGACGACTATTCAGTACGAAAAGATTTTACAGACAATCCCGCGTTTATATCAGCCGAGACAGACGATAACGGCGTTGCGGAGATTTCTTTTAAGCTGGCTGAAAAGATAACGTCGTGGAGGGTGACAGTCCACGGGATAACCGAAGATAATTATGTAGGCAATACAAAGAAAAATATAATATCGTCGCTCCCGTTTGCGATTGATTTAGTGATGAACAACGAGTATATAGCGGGCGACGACGCAGCTGTCATCGTCAAGCCGCAGGGAACGCAATATAAATATAACCAGACCGAGGCGACGTATAACGTGGAAATATTAAACGGAGAAAACGTTATATTCTCAGAGACAAAGACAAGCAAAAGCGGCGCAATCGCGTTTAACGCCGGGAAGTTGCCTGAGGGAGATTATACTGTGCGCGTCGCCGCCGAATTGGGAGACCTGCGCGACGCTATGGAAAAAGAATTTAGCGTAATAAAAAGCGGCGTGCTTTTGCCGCTGACGGCGCGCGAATTAATTTCCGAAGAAAGCCCCGCCCTCAGGGGATTTGAAATAAAAACTTCTCCGGTCCGCGTTACTATAAGCAATTATGACATGGGATTTATCATGAGAACACTGTATTCATGCGTAAATTATACTTCAAAACGCACGGATTATATAGCCGCGAACGTTTTCAGCAGGCGGTTTACCGAAAGTATTTATGATAAAGAGCCGTTGAGTATATCTTACTCAGATTATTATGCGTCGGGTGTAAATTTTTCAAACGGCGTAAGCGAATTGCTTTACGGCAGTGAGGATTTATTATACACAGCGAGATTTTACGCGTGCTTTCCGGAAAGCATAATGGACTATAATAAAAAATGGCTCAGGGATTATGTATATAATATTGGCGGCTTATATAACGGCAATATAAAAAGCCTGAAAGCGATGACTCCGGAATTTGACGATGAATATCTCGAATTAAACAGGGCGGCTGGGTATCTGACGCTCGCCGCGATCGGC
Organism: Oscillospiraceae bacterium; assembly: GCA_009783265.1. Classification (GTDB taxonomy): domain Bacteria; phylum Bacillota; class Clostridia; order Oscillospirales; family WRJC01; genus WRJC01. The sequence goes on along the minus strand of WRHM01000001.1, from coordinate 459,291 downwards.
GACAGCGTTTTGCTCGATATATACGAACAGGTAAAAATAATATATAATTCGGAAAATCAGGATAAGTTTACAGAATCTTATCAGAGTTATATGAGAGTATTATATTACGCGGCTGCGCTGTGTGCGATAGGCGATGACAACAGCGCGGCTGAACTCTTGGGGCGTTATACAGTTTCCGGCGAATTATACGCCCCGGATCAGGCGACAAACGATATGCAGAAAGAATATATGAATACAATAATGCTATATATAAACACGCGTCTCGACCCTGACGCGGTTTACGGATATTTGAAAGACGCGATAGAAAAAGATAATCTGACCAATAAATATATAAGCGACGTCTGCGAAAAAATAAATTTCGTAAGATATTTTACGTTTAAAGGCGGCACGCGTTCTGAAATCGAGTACACGCTTGACGGTGTGACAAAACAGGCTGTGTTTGAAAATTACGATATGACGGAATTAATTATAACAAAAGAACAGTTCGAAGATTTGAATATCAGGCAGATTTCCGGCAATACGGCGGTAAACTTGTATTTTTACGGCTTGCCTGAAAATCTGGACGCTGATAAAAACAAAATAAATATCGATAAGCGAATCCTGAACAGGGACGAATATTTAAAAGAATTCGGCAATTCCAGAAACGCTGACGAGTCTGCGTATTATATAGTCTTAAAAGTAAAACTGCCGGAGGGAGGCTATTATTCGATACGCGACAGGCTGCCGGGTAATATGCGTTATCTTAACAGCAATGATAATAACTACAGCAACGATTATTATGTAAGAAATCCCGAAAAGCAATTTATAGATATTGACGTTTATACTAAAAACGGCGGGGAAATAACTGTTGTGTATAACGCGGTTAGGATAAGCGACGCCGACGCTGTGACTGAAAAAGCATATATAAGCAGATATTTTGATATAGACGATATATGGGGAGCCTCGAAATGAGATTTTTGCGTCGGGCAATATCCCTGATTATGATAATATGCGCAGTAATTTTATCGTCATGCGAATATTATAAAAATCCCCCCGATGATATCATGGCAATCCCTTTTGAGGGCGATTTTGAATCAGATACATGGCGCGGCGAAAATGTCGCGCCGTCTGATATAGGGGGTGAAAATAAAAATACAGATTATAATACGATTGAAATAAAAAACGAACGCCGTTTGTCCTGCAAGCACACGGACTTTTCGGAATTTTATAATTCTATACAAAACCCGAAAGAATTTAAGTTAAACGGTGAAGTTTACGGCGGGGTAGTGCCGCACCACATGGTTGCGGCGACTCTTGTCGCGGGGTTTTTCAAAGCTGTTTCAGAAACTGAAGTTAAATCAGATAAAAAATACGACACGGTAGTTATCGTCGCGCCGAACCATCAGGGGGAAACGGGAGATATAATAACCTCTTTCCGGAACTGGCAGATAGGAGAAGGAGAAACAGTTTACTGCGACAATGATATTGTCGGCGAAGTATATCAAAATCAAAAAAATCCCGATGGGATTATTATAACTGAAAACGACGGCCGTATGGAAGAAGAACATTCTGTGTCTGTTTTGATTCCGTATATCAGCCATTATTTGCCGGAAACCAAAGTTGCGGCGTTTTTGCTGAACCGGAGACTGACGCTTGAGAATATATATAATATCGCAAAAATTTTATCTGACGCGATAAAAAAAACAGATAAAAAAGTACTTTTTATCTGCTGCATAGATTTTTCGCATTATCTTCCCGTGATTTCAGCCGCCGAAAACGATATAATAACTAAAGAGGCAATAATAGACAGGGACTATAAAAAAATCCACGGGTTTTCAAATGATTACGTAGACAGCCCGCAGTCGCTCAATACGTTTTTATTATATCTTGAAAACATTGGCATAAATAATATAGATATAATTTATAATACCGACGCTTCGGAATTTTTAGGAGCCGGCATAAACGAAACTACTTCTTATTTTATAATCGCGGCTTATGAATAATATACCGCCGCGAAATATTTTTATTTTATAATTATCCTCCGAGATATGCCTTGACGACTTTTTCATTACTGCGCAAATCCGCGCTTTTTCCCTCAAGCACGATATTGCCCGTTTCCAAAACATACCCGTAATCCGCGAGCCCAAGCGCCATTTTTGCGTTTTGCTCAACGAGAAGTATAGTCGTTCCGTCGTCATGCAGGCTTTTTACTATATTTGTAATATCGCGGACAATCAGCGGGGCTATGCCCATTGAAGGCTCGTCCATCAGGAGCAGTTTAGGCTCTAACATCAATCCGCGCCCGATTGCGAGCATCTGCTGTTCTCCGCCCGATAAAGTCCCGCCCTGCTGTTTGCTTCGCTGAGCTAATATCGGGAATCTTTCAAACACTTTATTTAAAAGCCGCTTTCGCATATTTTTATCTTTTAGAGTATATGCTCCGAGTTCGAGATTTTCTATAACAGTCAAATCTTTGAATATGCGCCTGCCTTCAGGCAACTGAACCAATCCCCGTTTTACGATTTCGTGAGCGGGTTTATTTGTTATATCCTCTCCGCAGAAAATAACTTTCCCGGCAGAGGGGCTTATAATCCCTGAAAGCGTTTTTAAAGTCGTGCTTTTCCCTGCGCCGTTGCTTCCCAGCAAAGTCACGATCTGCCCTTTTTTTACTTCAAAGCTTATGCCGTTTAACGCCGCTATCTTGCCGTAATATGTCTCTAAATTTTCGACTTTTAATAAAATATCAGAATCGCCTGTATTATTATTTATATTTATATTCATCTGTTTAATTTCCAACCTCCCCGTCTTCGTCAAGTCCTAAATATGCTTCAACAACATTGGGGTCGGACTGTATCTCTGCCGGAGTTCCCTCCGCAATTTTATTCCCGAAATTTATTACTATAATTTTTTCGGATACTTTCATGACTAAATCCATGTCATGTTCAATTAAAAAAACAGTAACGCCCAAATCATTGCGTATATTCCTGATAAGTTCTAAAAGCCTGTCTTTTTCTTCACGGTTAAGTCCCGCGGCAGGCTCGTCAAAAAGCAGCATTTTCGGTTTTGCCGTCAAAGCCCTCGCCCATTCTGTCCGTCGCTGGTCGCCGTAAGATAAATTTTTGGCGATTTCATTTTTTTTGTCAAGAATCCCTACATAATCAAGAAAAAATTCGGCGTTTTTTAAAATTTCGCTCTCTTCGCGCCGCTCTGCCGGATTCCTGAGCAGCGCGCCTAAAACAGACTGCCTGCTTACGCTGTGCGCGCCGCTCATGACGTTTTCAAGAACTGTTAAATTTTTAAACAGCCTCACGTTTTGAAACGTCCGGATAATTCCCATACGCGTGATTATATACGGCTTTTTAGCCAGCAGCGATTTGCCGTCAAATAAAATATCGCCCGACGTAGCTTTGTAAAATCCGGTCATGCAGTTAAAAGCCGAAGTTTTTCCCGCCCCGTTCGGACCGATCAGAGAAGTAATAGAGCCTTTTTCTATATCAAAGCTTAAATTTTCAATAGCGGTGATGCCGCTAAAGCGCATAGTTAAATTTATTATCTGCATTAACGCCATATTTTTTATCTCTCCCGTTTTCTTCTTTCAGGCCAGAGGCCCTGCGGCCTTGTTATCATGACTATAATCAAAAGAAGACCGAAGAATAGCATTCGCATATCCCCGATGATTGGAACATCCCTGAAAACTTCGGGGAATATCGCGAAAAACGCCGCACCCGCTATAACCCCCGGGATTTTTCCCATGCCGCCCAAAATAACTGCCAGCATAATATTTGCCGACTGAGTGAAATCAAAAGACCCCGGGGATATAGCGGCCATTCTTACAGCGTAAAAACTGCCCGTTATCCCCCCGAGAACAGCCCCGATAATATACGCGTAAAGTTTATACAGCGTAGTATTTACGCCCATTGCCTGCGCCGCGTCCTCGTCCTCGCGAATATATGTAAGAGCCCTGCCGAAACGCGAGTTTCTTATTCTGTTAGATACAAAAATAAACAAAATTACAAGAAATAAAAAAACATAATACCAGTGGGTTATCTGGGTTAGATGCAACCCGAAAAATTTCGGCCTTGCAATCCCGACGATGCCCGTCGCAGAACCTGTGATTTCAAGATTGCGTGCGGTAATCCGGACAATTTCGGCGAATCCGAGCGTGACTATCGCCAGATAATCGCTCCGCAGTTTTAACGTCGGCGCGCCGATAATTATCGCGGCGATAACCGAGACAATCACAGACACCGGCAGCGTCAGCCAGAAATTCCAGCCGAAAGACTTGATTAAAACACCGGTAGTATAAGCTCCGAGGGCAAATTTTGCGGCATAGCCCAGATCGCACATACCGCAATATCCCACTATAATATTTAATCCCAGAGCAAGCAGCATATAAAACAGCGCGCTCCATAACACAGATAAAATATAATTATCCGAAAATAACGGGATAACCGCCATTATCACAAAAATTACGGCAAACACGCTGTATTTATATTTTTTATTGTCCATCATGTTATATGCCCAGTCAATAAACTTCACCTGATTTGTCTCCCCCTGTTTATCTGCATTTTACATCCTTTCGATTTCGGACTTGCCCAGTAATCCGTTTGGCTTGAGTATCAAAATCAATATCAAAATCCCAAAAGCAAAAACGTCTTTCCATGCCGATCCAGACAGTCCCAAATATGTCAGAAACTGCGTGCCGACGGCTTCGAGCAAACCAAGCAGCAAGCCTCCGAGCATCGCGCCCGGGATAGAGCCTATCCCGCCGATAACCGCAGACGTAAACGCTTTGATTCCCATAGTATATCCCATGCTGTACTGCACATTGCCGTAATATACGCACGCAAGCCCTCCCGCAATCGCGGCGAGGGCGGAGCCTATAATAAAAGTTATCCCTATGATTTTATTTACGTTTATGCCCATCAGCCTGCACGTATCCTGATCAAGAGCTATTGCGCGCATCGCTTTTCCCGTCATAGTTTGCCCTATAAACAGGGTCAGCCCGATCATTAATAATGCCGAAACCGCAATTAAAACAATCTGAATATAAGTGATTTTTATATCGCCGATATGGACTCCGGCAGAATTGTCAAGCCCGCTTTCAAAATAACTCGCTTTCCCGTTTGTTATCACCATGATAAAATTATATATAACAAGAGAAACGCCGATTGCCGTAATCAACAAAGAAAGCCTCGGCGCGCCCAAAAGCGGCCTGTAAGCGAAACGCTGCGCCAGATAGCCCAGAATGCCCGCGATAATCATTGCCGCAATAATCGAGCAGATTATCCCCCCGGGCCCCGGTATTATCACTGACAATACGCCGAACACAGACAGGCACGCGAACGCGCCTGTCATATATATATCCCCGTGTGCAAAGTTCAGGAGTTTTATTATCCCGTAAACCATCGAATATCCCAATGCAATCAGGGCGTAAAACGAACCCAGAATCAGTCCGTTTATTAATTGCTGCAATGCAACTTCACTTAAGGACATACAGCGAACACCACCAAATAAAATATTACGGATTTACTAAAGTAAATTTTCCGTCTTTGATTTGCAGTATAATAAAATTCGAAATTTCCGGTTCGCGTTCCGGCGTGAATTTTTTAACGCCCGAAAGCCCTTTATATTCTATATCCTGAATAGCGTCGCGGACTTTTTCCATTTTTAGAGTGCCCGCTTTTTCTATCGCCTGTTTCAGCATATAAATAGTATCATAGCATAAAGTCGCGTAAGTTCCGGGATCCATATCAAATTTAGCTTTATAATCATCAACAAATTTTTCCCCGCCTTCGGCAAATTCAACAAACGGAGGGGAAGTGACATAAACGCCTTCGCCGTCAGACCCGCAGCCTTCGATTAGTTCGACCGAAGCCGAGCCGTCGCCGACTGCGATAACGCCTGTGTAATCCCCGCGGCGGAGCTGTTTAATCACGTTTGAGCCGTCCGGCGGATAAGCGCACCAGTAAACAAAATCCGCGCCGGAATTTTTTATAGTCGTGACGATTGCCGACACATCGGCCGCGCCCTCTTCCATTACCTGAACCGTAGCGATTTCAAATCCGCTTTTGGGGAGTTCGGCTTCGCATAGATCCGAGAGGTCTTTTGAATAAGAATCTCCCTGATGAATAAGCGCGATTTTACTGACTCCCAGAGATTTGCACAGGCTTGTCAGCGTGACGACCGCGTGCGTTCCGGGACTGTTGACCATAAACGTCTGATTTAATCCAAGGCTTGTAATCTGTGTAGAATTGGCGCATGAGATAAGCATTATAAGCTTCGCGTCGTAAAATTGCTGCAAAGTAGGTATAGTCGCCCCTGAAGCATATCCTCCGACGACAAAATCGACGCCCTGAGAAATTATTTTTGCCGCCGCCGTAGTTGCAACGCTCGGGTCGCCTGCGTCGTCGCCTTTATAGAGCTTTAACTGTTTTCCCAGTATTCCCCCTGCGGCGTTTATTTCGTCGATCGCGAGTTCATAAGACTGGTACATATCGTTTCCGAAATAAGTATTAGAGCCGGAAAACGGCGCGAGAACGCCTATCAGGATTTCGTCTTTGTTATCGCTGCCATTTAGTGAACAGCCGCTCAGCCCGGCAAAAGAAGATAAAATAATAACAGATAATATTAACAGCGATAAGAATTTAATGCTTTTTTTCATAATAATTTCCTTCCGTTTCTTTATATTATTTTTTTAAACTCTGTTTTTACAGCATGTAAAAATTTATACTGTGGCATTATATCACAAAATATAATATTTGTCAACTTTATATTATCTTCGTTTTGATCTCTTTAATTTATTTTTCACATTTACAAAAACACTGCGGATTAATTCGCGCACGGGAGTATTGTTTTCTTCTTTAATCAGCCTCGGCAGGGCGATAAATATCATTACGCACCTGAGAATGGCGGTCATTGCGAAGATATAATTATATCTTGTCATTTTAACTCCGAGCAAAATGATATTCATGCGCTCAAATACAGAGAATACATTGTCAAGAAGCCAGCCGCCTGTCGCGTTTGCCAGTCCTACGCCTATCATCGAAGTTGACATAAAATATACGGCGATATACATCGAGCGATTGACTTTCGGGGCGTGACCGAGCATGATATTATTTGACCCTATCTCAAAACCCGAAAGCAGGCACCCCTGCATAAGCCCTGTTATTATAAGAAATACTACGGCTATTTGATTATTTGAAATAAATATCCACAAAAACGGTGCGAAACATAATATGCCGTTGGCTACCTGCATTACAGTTTTATTCCCGTGAGAATCTATCGCGCGCCCCCATTTCCTGACTATAATTATAGAATACACGCTCGGCAGTATCTGGACAAGAACCGTTATAAGCGTGTTGCTCAAAATCACGACGTTTCGCAGATACACTAAATAAAACGGCCCGGATAAATTAATCGAAAACTGCCAGAGCGTCATAAAAATTATAAATTTCATGTATTTCTTGTTTTTTATGACTTTTGCCATCATGTGAGTAAATTTCTCGCCATGTTCGGGGGATTCGGTCAGAGGCGGGAATTTTACGCCGAAAAAACAGAAAATATCGAGCGTCCCGGCTATCGCCGAAAGCGCAAAAACAAAAGCATAGCTGTTAAACCCCGCGAATGTGTCTAAAAACCAGGCTGTGAGAATCCCGCCTGCAACGCCGAACATAGTGGCTATGCGCGACCTGACGGCAAAATAACTCCCGCGTATATTAATAGGGACCAAATCGGCGGCAAGCGAAAAAAACGGCACGTTTACAAACGAAACCAAAAGAGCCGAAGTCATTAAAAACAGCGAAGCCACCCAGATACGCAGCACAGGCTGTTCCATCGGCACAAAAAACGGCACAAGGCCAAACGGCAGCCAAATCATTCTCTGAATTGTCCCGCCGATCAGAAACATAGCCTTGCGTTTTTTTGTGCGTTCCATTATGTAAGAGATTATTAACTGCATAGGTGCGGCAAGCGGTCCTATGGCGTATAAAAGCCCGAATGTAAAATCAGACGCGCCAAGTGTTTTCAGATACCCCGTCATAGAGATTCCGCCGTTGATATTAAAAGATATTGTGCCGAAAGCCACGCCCAATATGACGAGTTTAAGCGATTTTATAGTATGAGGCTCAAGCCCTGTCTCGTCGAACAGTTCAAGGCGAAAAATTTTTCTTCTGCTCAAGTATATATTATTCCTTTATGATTATTTTATCGGACGACCGCAAGGGTCGCCCCTACGATTATATCATATTTAAATATCATATTGCAATCTATATTTTTTGTTTTTTATTTGTTTTATATTTTACATTTCGGATAAAGTTAATCTATATATTTTTGTTACTGTAAATCTATGATAATTTTCAAAAATATTTAAAATATTTAATAAGTTTTCGGGGGTATATTTATGGCAAAATATAAAATCTATTTCGGCACATATTCAAAAGGCGAAGGAAACGGATTATTCCGGGGTGAATTTGACGGCGGCAGCGGCGAAATTAAATTAACCGACACTCTTGATATTGAAAATCCGTCGTATTTGCAGATAGGCGATAATATTTTATATGGGGTATCCGAAGTCGGCAGTTTTGAGAATGAAAACGGCGGGGCGTTGTTTTCAGCCGATATATCAGACCCAAAGCAAATGCGATTAATCGACATGAAATGCACGCACGGGAGAAGCCCGTGTCATTTATGCGTGACAGGCAAATATCATAAAGATTTGATTTTTGTCTCGAATTATTCAGAAGGCAGTCTGAGCCTTTTTGAAACTGATGAATCGGGCAATATCAAGTCGTCATGCCAGAGCATACATCATTTCGGAAAAAGCGTAAATCCAAACAGGCAGGAAAGTTCGCATATACATTTTTCAACGATAATCTTAGGCAAATATCTCGCGGTGTGCGATCTGGGGCTTGACAAAATCTTTTTATATCCGTTTTTTGCCAATCCACATCAGAAATTAAACGGGCTTATAACGGACGCAAGAACTATAAATTGCCCTCCGGGTTCGGGACCGCGGCACTTAGTTTTGTCACACAACATAAATAATAAAAGATATTTGTATGTGCTGACAGAAATGGGCAATACTGTTTTAACTTATGAATGGAAAGGCGGCGAAAGCGATGTTGAATTTGAACTGTTGCAGGAAGTTTCGACTCTGCCGTCTGATTTTAATTTTACAGGAAACAGCACAGCCGCCGCTATTCACATATCGCCCGACGGGAAATATTTGGGCGCGTCAAACAGGGGACATGACTCAATCGCGATATTTAAAATCAAAGACGACGGCAAATTTGGTTTTACAACGCATATAATGACCGGCAAAGAACCGAGGGATTTCAGATTTTCACCCGACGGCAAATGGATAATATCAGCAAATCAAAACGACGATTCTTTGACGTTATATAATATAGAAAATGATAATTTTATTCCAAAAAGCAATGTAAGTATCCCTAAACCGGTGTGTATTTTATTTGGGGAGGAAATTAAATAAAATGAGTAATAATATTTCAGACGAACGCAAATGCGCGATGATAACCGGCGGAAGCCGCCATATAGGACGTGGGATTGCGGTAGTGCTTGCCGAATACGGCTATGATATTGCGATTACGTACGCTACAAGTCCCGATGGCGCAAAAGAAACCCAACGGCAAATAGAGTCGCTGGGTCGTCGGTGTTTTATTTACGAGGCTCATTTGGAACAGCCTGAAACTCCCGAAAAAGTTATAAATCAGGCGCGTAAAGATTTAGGGCGGCTTGACGCAATGATATGCAACGCGGGAAAAGATACGAGAAACAGCGTACTTACTGCGACTGCCGAAGATCTGGATTATTTATATAAAAATAATTTGAGAAATTATTTTTTGTGCGCGGGCGCGGCAGCAAGACACATGGTAAACGATAAAACCGAAGGAAGCATAATTATGATAACTTCTGTCAGGGGGCAACTGCCTCACCCGGACGATTTTTATTACGGGGGAATTAAAGCTGCGATGGACAGGGCGTGCAAATCTATGGCTCTTGAACTGAGCGCGTATAATATACGGGTAAACTGTATCGCGCCGGGGGCGGTCTGGAAACCCGATAAAGACGGGAATTATCCCGATACCCCGTTTTTACGGGAATCTGTCCCGCTGCACAGGTCGGGATATGTAAAAGATATAGGCGAAGCCGCGGCTTTTCTGGCGGGCGAATGTTCGGCGTATATAACAGGCACGACTTTATTGGTTGACGGGGGGCTGTCTCTGCCGGGATTATGGGAACAGCGCGACGTTATCCCGTGGGACTGGAAACAGCGTCAGGTCAGGACTTATGAAAAAGCGATGGATATACTGAAAAAATCGTTGGAAGGTCAAGAATGGATTTGAATAAAGCGCAGGAAATTTATATTTTGTGCGGATATGAATAGTAGGGGCTGGCGTCCCCGATAGCCCGCAAATATGATTTAACGCCGGTTTTTTCGGCGGGACGTCGAGGACGCCGTCCCCTACTAATAAGCACTTTCTACGTTAATCAAGGTTTGTTTATCAAAACAATAAAAATCATAAGGAGGAAAAATAACATGGCAATAAAAATCACAAAAGTAAAAGCTATCTGCACCGCGCCGGAAAGGATTCCATTGGTAATCGTCAAAGTCGAGACAAACCAGCCGGGGCTTTACGGCGTGGGCTGCGCGACTTATACCCAGCGTTTTTTGACTGTGGCTCACGCGGTCGATACGTATTTCGACCCTCTTTTAAAAGGCAAAGACCCAAATAAAATAGAGGATATATGGCAGATGGCTATGGTCAGCCCGTACTGGCGCAACGGGCCTATACTCAACAACGCGCTGTCAGGCGTAGATATGGCTCTCTGGGATATAAAAGGCAAACTCGCGAATATGCCGTTATATGATATATTCGGCGGAAAAGCGCGCGAAGGGGTAAGGGTTTACCGTCACGCAGACGGCAGGACTTTGGACGAAGTTGGCGACAGGGTACAGGCGTTTATAGATCAGGGGATTCAGGTTATCAGATTGCAATTCGGCGGTTACGGCGGAAGAAGCGCGCTGGATTCGATGAAAACTGAAAATCCGTGCGACGGCGCGTATTATGACCCGTTAGGTTATCAGTTGAGCGTTGTTAAATTATTTGACGCTATGCGCAAGCGTTTTGGATTCGAGATAGAATTTTGTCATGACGTGCATGAGAGGCTTGAACCAATCGAAGCAATAAGGCTCGCCAAAGAACTTGAGCCGTACCGGTTGTTTTTCTTAGAGGACGCGCTCGCGCCCGAACAGGTTGACTGGTTTAAAATTATGCGAAATCAGACCCATACGCCGATAGCAATGGGCGAATTGTTTAATAACCCCATGGAATGGCTCGGGCTTATATCAGACAGGCTTATAGATTTTATAAGAGTGCATATAAGTCAGATAGGCGGTATCACGCCTGCCCGTAAACTCGCTATATTATGCGAAAACTTCGGTGTCCGTACTGCGTGGCACGGCCCGGGCGATGTATCGCCGGTGGGACATGCGGCGAATATTCATCTTGATTTGTCGTCGTGGAATTTCGGGATACAGGAATGGAGCGGCTGGAGCGAGAAATCTCTGGAAGTATTCCCGGGATGTCCGGAACTGCGCGGGGGATATGTTTACGCTAACGATAAGCCGGGGCTTGGCATTGATATTGACGAAACATTGGCAACTAAATATCCGTGCAGCGAAGAACTGCCCCAGTGGACCAACGCACGCCGTCCGGACGGTACATTGGCGAGACCGTGATTATTTTAAATCAAAAATTAAAAAATTTTCTTGACAAGCGTAATAAAATATGATATTATAATCAATACTAAATTCAGACAGACAAAAGAACAAAAAGAAACCCGTATATTTTGGAAAGTTTAAAAGAGATTCGGTTCCGGAAGGCTGAGAGGACCGTTTAAACGAGTAGTTATGCGGCAACATTCTTTTTATGTAGGGCGCGACGCCCCGGCGCGCCGTGTAACCTACACATATATATAAATCTATATTAAAAACAAAAGAGTGGGCGTTTACGCCAATTCAGGTGGCACCGCGGGAAAATTAAGTTTAATTTAAAACGATATTCTCGTCCTGTAATAAAATCGATTTTTGTCGGTTTTATTACGGGATGTTTTTTATGTTTATATTATAATTATAAAACAGAACAGAAAAGAGGAAAAAATATTATGACTGCAAATATTTACAGAACGCATACATGCAATGATTTGAGCGAAGCTGATATAAATAAAACCGTAAGATTAGCCGGCTGGATCGATACGATACGCGACCACGGCGGGATAATTTTTATAGATTTGCGCGACCATTACGGAATAACGCAGGTTGTAGTGTATGACGACAGCCTGATTGCCGGAGTCGGTAAAGAAACGGTTATATCAATCACTGGAACGGTAGTTAAAAGAGACGAGGAAACCGTAAATCCCAAAATAAAAACCGGATATATCGAAGTTAAAATCGAAACGCTCGATATTTTAAACAAGTCTATAACAAATCTGCCGTTTGAAATAAATGATTCGACGGCTACAAGAGAAGAAGTAAGGCTGAAAAACAGATTTCTTGATTTGCGCAACCCGAAAATGCATAATAATATTATAATGCGCTCAAAAATAATAAGCTATCTGCGAAAAAAAATGGAAGAACTGGATTTTATCGAGATTCAGACCCCGATTTTGACTTCTTCGTCGCCTGAGGGCGCGAGGGATTATATAGTCCCGAGCAGAAAACATCACGGCATGTTTTACGCATTGCCACAGGCCCCGCAGCAATTCAAGCAGTTACTGATGGTCTCGGGATTTGATAAATATTTTCAGATCGCGCCGTGTTTCAGGGACGAAGATTCAAGGTTTGACCGTTCTCCCGGGGAATTTTATCAGTTAGATTTTGAAATGGCGTTCGCGACTCAGGAAGATGTTTTCGCAGTATTTGAAAAAGTGTTTTACGATACGTTTACAGAGTTTTCGGATAAGCATGTCTCGCCCGCGCCGTTTGTAAGAATCCCGTATAACGAAAGTATGTTAAAGTATGGGAGCGACAAGCCGGATTTAAGAAACCCGCTTATTATAAGCGATTTGACGGATTTTTTCAGGGACGCGGACTTCAAGCCGTTCAAAAATAAACCTGTAAGGGGAATTGTCGTTACCGAATGCGGTAAAAACTCGAACGCATTTTTTAACGACCTGAATGATTTCGCAAGAAGTATAGGCATGAGCGCAGGAATGGGGTATATTAGTGTTAATGACGACGGCACATTAAAAGGGCCTATCGCGAAATTTTTGTCCGAAGAAAAACAAAAAGAAATGATTGATATGTTAGGCATGAAAGAATTTGACACAGTATTTTTTATATGCGACGAAATAAAAATCGTGAATAAACTTGCCGGACAAATAAGAACAGAAATTGGCAACCGCTTGAATTTAATTGACGAAAACAGATACGAGTTTTGTTTTATCGTAGATTTCCCCATGTATGAAATAAACGAAGAAACAAATAAAATAGATTTCGGGCATAACCCGTTTTCTATGCCGCAGGGCGGGCTTGACGCTCTTATGACAAAAGACCCCTTGACAATACAGGCGTATCAATATGATTTTGTGTGCAACGGCATAGAACTGACTTCCGGAGCGGTAAGAAACCACAGCCCCGAAATAATGTTAAAAGCGTTTGAAATAGCCGGATATGACGAAGAAACCGTAAAGACTAAATTCGGCGGAATGTATAACGCTTTCCAGTACGGCGCGCCTCCCCACGCGGGCGGAGCCCCCGGCGTTGAAAGAATCGTAATGCTTTTAACTGACGAAAAAAATATCCGTGAAGTAACGGCGTTCCCCATGACGGGCAACGCGCAGGATTTGATGATGGGCGCGCCGGGCACTGTGACGGAGTTGCAATTAAGAGAAGTTCATATCAGGATAAGATAAATTTTTGTAATATTGTAGGGAACGCCGTCCTCGGCGTTCCGTTGAAAAAACCAACGTAAAATCAAATCCGCGGACGACCGAGGGCGGTCGTCCCTACAACAAAAACGATTTACACAGGAGAAATATTTATGGTTAATTTAAAAATACTCGAATCGCTGTCTAAAATAAACCTGACAGATGATGAAAAAAACAAAGCGAGTGAATTTTTTGAGTTTTGGACTGAAAAATTTGACATGCTTGAAAATATAGATACGGAAAATATCGAGCCGCTTGTCACGGTTTCGCCTCTTGTAAATGTGATGAGAGAAGATATATCAAATAAAATGGTAAGCAGGGAAAAATTGCTTGAAAACGCGCCGGAACAAAACGACGGCTATTTTGTCGTTCCGAGAATACTTGAATAGAAGGGGGTAGTTTTAAATGAAAATTGCGATTGACGATAATATATTAATAAAAGACGAAATTTGTACGGCAGGCTCGAAAATGCTGTATAACTTCAAATCGCCGTATTCCGCGACGGTTGTTGATAAAATAAAAGCGGCGGGAATGGAAATAGTCTGCCAGTCAAAAATCGGCGAATTCGGCGGTGAAACAGCGAGAGATGAAACAAAGACTGCCGCTTATGCGGTAAGCAACGGATTAGCAGATACTGCATTAGGCATTGATGTTGACGGCGCGGCGTACAGGTCGGCGATAAAAAATAATGTTATTTATATCAAACCGACATACGGCACAGTTTCAAGATTCGGGGTTGTCGCCAATGTTTCGTCTGTTGACCAGATAGGCGTTTACGCAAGAAATTTCGACGACGGATTTAAAGTTTTGGAAGTAATAGCGGGATATGATAAAAACGACGGGACTACTTATCCTACGGAAAAGTATGAATATAACGCCGATTTAGTTGATATAAAGTCATTAAAATCAATTGATTCGCCTGATTTTAAACTTAATGATTATCTCGCCTCTGTATACTGCATAATATCAGCGGCAGAGTTCAGCGGCAATATAGCGAGATTCGACGGGCTTAAATTCGGATACAGAACAGAAAATTTCAAAAGTTACGACGATATAGTAATAAATTCGCGGAGCGAAAGTTTCACGACTGGAACAAAAATAAAATCGCTCATGGGGACGTATGTTTTATCAGAGGAACAGTTCGAAAAATATTATCTGAAAGCAACCAAAATCAGACGTTTGATAAAGCAGGAGCTTGACGAGATATTCAAGCAATATGATGTTATAATACTGTTGCCGTGTTATAAAGCAGTAACATTAGCGAATCTAACCGGCTGTCCGGCGATTATCGTAAACGGGAAATTAATAATAGCCAAAGAATTTGACGAAAATAAACTTTTTGCGCTGGGTAAATCGTTGTTACGGGGAGGTATTTAATATGCAGTACGAAGCCATAATGGGGCTTGAAGTCCATGTTGAACTTGCGACGAACTCAAAATTATTCTGCTGCTGTTCGGCGAAATACGGCGCGGGGGCAAATGAAAACGTATGCCCTGCTTGCTCAGGAATGCCCGGGCTTTTACCCGTATTAAATAAAAATGCGATAGAATTGGGAATCAAAGCCGGACTTGTGACTAACAGTGAAATAACAGGAAAAATCAGTTTTGACAAGAAAAATTATTTTTACCCGGATTTATCCACAGGTTATCAGATAACGCAGCTTTTTTCGCCGATATGCAAAAACGGCTGGGTTGAAATCGAGACAAAATCGGGGACAAAAAAAATCCGGCTCAAACAGATTCATATAGAAGAGGACGCGGGCAAATTAGTTCACATGGCGGGTTCAAGTTCGTCTATGGTCGATTATAACAGGGCGAGTGTGCCGCTGACTGAAATAGTCAGTATGCCCGATTTCAGAAATTCTGAAGAAGTCGTCGCTTATATTAAAAAATTGCAGTCTTTGTTAGTATATGCCGGAGTTTCAGACTGCAAAATGCACGAAGGCTCAATGAGAGTTGACATTAATATTTCTGTTCGCGTAGCAGACGGCGAAAGCGGGAATTTTTATAATAAGCCGTTATCGGAAATCATACCCATGCTGGGGACAAGAATAGAACTGAAAAACCTGAACTCATTTAAAGCTATCGTAAACGCCATAGAATATGAAAAAGAGCGGCAGATCGAGGCTCTTGAAACAGGATATGAAGAACTTGTTCAGGAGACAAGAGGCTGGGACGAGGAAAAAAACATGAGTTTTTCTATGAGAAACAAAGAGGACGCGACAGATTACAGATATTTTCCAAATCCAGATATTATGCCGGTAATAATCGACGACGAATGGATCGAAAAAGTCAGAGAATCCCTGCCTGAGCTTGCGCATCAGAAATTCGCAAGGTTTGTTAAACAGTATCAGTTAAGCGAATACGACGCTAAAATATTAACTGAAAATAAGCGTTTATCTGAAATATTCGAGGAAGTGACGGGATATTGCAAAAATATAGGGGACGCTGCCCTCAGCGTCCCGCGGAGCGACGAGGGCGTCGCCCCCTACATTGCGAAAGAAGCCGCAAACTGGCTTATGGTCGAACTTTTAAATCTTGTCAAAAATGACGGCAAAGAAATAGAGGATATAGAAATCGACTGCAAAAAAATCGCTAAGTTAATAGAACTGGTTCTCGGAAATATTATAAACCGTCCGTCGGCAAAAGAGATTTTTATTAAAATATATCGCGAGAATATCGACCCTGAGCGGTATATCAAAGAAAATAATTTAAGCATGATTTCAGACAACGATATATTATATAAAGCGTGCGAAGAGGCGATAAAAGAAGACCCGGACGGGGTAAAAAAATATAAAAACGGCAACGCGAAAGTATTAGCGGCGTTTGTGGGAAGTGTCATGCGCAAAATGAAAGGCAAAGCAAATACTGCGATAGTCAACGAGATATTAAAAGAAATGCTGGATAAGATGTAAATTTGGAGGAATATCGATGATTGATAAAACAGAGGCCGACAGAAATACAATTCAAAAATTAAGGCAAATTTTTTATGAGAACAGTAATAAGAGGATTCTCGTATTGGGGACTACCTGTGCGGGAAAAACGACGTTAGCAGAGAGCTTTCCTGAATGTCTTGATCAGGACGAGATTTGCTGGGCGCTTCTGCCTAAAGAGCTTGAGGAAAAATTAAGAACAGGCCCATGGACGCAGGAAATGATTGAATCCTGGAATACACACGTCGAAAACGCAACGCAAACCGTGGAAATTGAAGCCGGGCGGCCTCTGTTTGCCGGGTCTATATTTAAAAGCGATATTATTGTTTATTTGAATATAAACGAAAAGACCTTGCGTGAACGAACAAAGAAGCGCAATATTGAGTATGAAACAGCGGCAAATTATAATAATATAATCAAAGAAAAATTAAAATCAATTAATTTACCTGTTATAGTCGTAGATATATATATTTAGAGCACGGAGATATATTATAGCATTAATTTTAATTAAAAATAATTTATTTTTCTCAGGAGGAAAAAGCACATGAAAATATTAGTTATATGCGACGATATTTATCATCACGTTGAAGTTGTTCGGGAAGGACTGGCATTTTTATTTTTGCAGGACGAGTGCGATTTGACATACGCAGTAGATATGACGGAATATTCGTTTGAAGATAAGCCGTTATCGGGATATAATGTTGTTATAATCGCAAAAGACGATGTTGTTTCAAAATCAAAACACGAAAACTGGTTCACCGAAGATATTGAAAAACAGTTTGAGAATTACGCAAACAGCGGCGGCGGCTTGATATTTCTGCACGCAGGAAGCGTATTGTGTAAAAAATCAAAGATATTGAGAGATATTGCCGGCTGTGAATTTGTGAATCATCCGGAACAATGCATAGTTGATTTTAAGATAATATCTGATCACGAAATAACAAGCGGAGCGAAGGATTTCTCTGAAAAAGACGAGCATTATTTTATTGATTTTAAAGCTATAGACGCAGACGTTTTTCTTGAGAGCAGTTCGGAAAACGGAACGCAGCCTGCGGGCTACGCGCGTGTTCACAACGGGAAAGGCCGTGTATGCGTACTTACGCCGGGACATAATTTAAACGTATTTGAAAATCTACAATATCAGAAAATTATACGGAATGCCGTTTACTGGTGCGCAAAATAAATATATAAAACTACTCAAAAAAATAATATTGACAAATATTATTGCGTGTGATATAATTTAAAAGTCCATATATAATAATATAATTTTAGGAATGTTAATATTGTGGAAAATTATAAATATATTATAGACTTTTATAATAATGTCGATGAGGACAGCCGTCTGACTGATACAAAACACGGACAGGTTGAGTTTCTCACTACTATGCGCTATATCGAAAAATATCTGACGTCCGGCGCGAAAATTCTTGAAATCGGCGCGGGGACAGGCAGATATTCTCATGCTCTCGCGTTAAAGGGTTACGACGTTACAGCGGTTGAACTGGTCGAGTATAATATTAATATATTTAAAAACAGGCTTTTGATTCAGCCTGTTGAAAATGAAAAAATTAATATTATACAGGGCAACGCGCTGGATTTATCAGGATTTGACAATAGGAGTTTTGATATTACACTGGTATTAGGCCCGATATATCATTTGTATTGTGTCGAAGATAAAATAAAAGCGTTATCCGAAGCAATCAGAGTGACAAAAAAAGGCGGAGTTATTTTTGTTGCGTATTGCATAAGCGATTCAAGTATTATTACCGGAGGATTTAAAAACGGCAATATTATTGACTGGATAAACGACAGGATACTCGACGGTGAGACTTTTAGATGGAAAATGCAAAAAGATGTATTTGACCGGTGCGTAAAAGAAGATATAGACGGATTTATGGATAAATTCGATAATATTGTTGAGCGGCTGCATTATGTGGCAACAGACGGGCAGACGAATTATATGAGAGAGACAGTCGACAATATGACTGACGAGATGTTTGAAGTTTATTTAAAGTATCATTTTACAGTATGTGAAAGGGACGATTTAGTCGGGGCGACACATCATAGTCTTGATGTTTTAAGGAAATTGTAGGGTTAGGGAATGATAAAATAGAAAAATCCCGTATTTTTTACATACGGGATAATAAAACTGGGTGTGGCGCAGTTGGGAGCGCGCTACCTTGGGGTGGTAGAGGCCGCTGGTTCAAGTCCAGTCACTCAGACCAAAGAAAATGGCGATATTACGAGGGAAATCGTATATCGCCATTTTTGTTGTTTATAGGAAAATTTGCGTTTTGGGCATTACTTGGGCATTATTGAAATCAAAAAAAATAAATGTATTCGTTTTTTTATTCTTTGGGCTTTATTAAATTTTCAAAAGTTTGTGCCGCCGCTTCATCAGCGTCACGCAGAGCGTGAACGTAACGGTTCGTCGTACTGAGTTGTGTATGTCCTAATCTAGAGGCAACCGTTTTTATGTTCGTGCCGCTTGATAATAGGATTGTTGCCGATGTATGACGGAGCGCGTGTAATTTTCTGTGAGGAATATTATTTTTCTTCAAAAACTTTGTGAATTGTCGTGTCGGCGTGTGCGGATTCATTACAGAACCATCAACTTGTGTAAATAGCCAATCTTCATTCGCCCATTTGTCGCCGAGATTGATTTTGTATTCCGATTGTTCGACTTGATATTGTTTCAATAAATCTACAAGATATGCTGGGATTGAAATTTCTCTGATACTGTTTTTAGTCTTTGGGGCTTTGCTTAGCGTTTCTTTTCCGGTCAATTTATAATTACTCTGTTTTATCACGATAATACCGTTATTAAGGTTTATATTTTCTCATTTCAAAGCGGTCAATTCTCCTCGCCGACAGCCTGTTACGATAGCCAAATGTATAAATACCTGAAACATAAGCGGCTCGCTGTCAAGACATGACAGCATTTGAGCCGTTTCTTCTTTTGTAAATATTTCAACTTCTGGTTCGATAACTTCCGGGATATATAATTTTGATGAACTTGTCGGGTTCTGCGAAATCAATTCTAATTTATACGCCTGCGTCATAATTGATTTTAACACGGTAAGATAGCGTTTTACTGTTGCAGGGGAAAGTTTATCGCCTTTTTTATCCACTCTCACGCCCTCACCGCCAAGCATTTGAATAAATCTTTGAACATGGATAGGGGTTTTATGTCTTTTAACTTCATGTGTCCGAGCGAAGGTATAATGATGTTATTTATTATCTTAACATACAATTCTTTTGTTGTCGGCGCGAGTATATTATCCGCAATTTCTAAATATTGAACGCAGAAGTCCGCGAGTTTTATATGTATAGTGCTTGTAAAATCGCCGTTCATGACTTTATTTTCAAAATCAACGACAAAACGGTTCAATTCTTTTTGGATTTGTTTTTCGGTCAAGTTAGGTTCGGGCTTCCACGTTGTCCGTTTCACGATTTGTCTGCCGGACGTGTCATAACCGCATGACACGCGAATACGGTATGTATCACCGCGTTTTTCTATATTTGCCATACTTTTGGATTCCCCCTTTTAAATTTTTTCGTTATCTTTTTTTATATTATACCCACCAATAATCCTGTGAATCCTGTGTTTAGAATGAATATCACGAATATGCTCCATAGATTTTACGAGTGATTTTTGTGCATTTAATAATAACATATTTAAAACATCATCTTCTTTGAGAAAATTACTTATAATATGTGCTCCCAAATTAATTTCTTTTCTTTCATTATTATCAAATTCAACTAAATTATCAAGATGATAATGAGCATTTTTACACATTTCTATTATTTCAGAGCCATATAAATATTCTGCAATATCTTCTAACAAAAAGACTGTACTATGTCCGTAATCAGATAATAAAAAATTTATTGTTTTTAATTCGTTTTCTAACGATTCAATATCATCTACATTTTCATTTATAAACTGTAAATACTCTATCGCCTCTTGCGTTAAACCAAGTTTTTTATTAATAGCAACATCATCCGCGTCTGAACTTTTTATATCGCTTTGCCCGACGAACCAATCGCACGAAACTTGAAAATAATTCGCCAATTTATATAGTTTCTCCAAATTAGGTTGAACTGCTCCATCTAAATATTGCGATATTGCCTGCCGTGTTATTCCCAGAACATCGGCAACTTCCTTTTGTGTTTTATTTTGTTCGTTCATTATTTTACGCAAACGAGCTGCGAAAACAGAATTATAACCATTAAAATCACTTTCTTTTTTCATAAAAAAACCTTTCTCGCAATATTTACTCGCGATTTTATTTTTTAGCAAAATATGCTTGACAATTTTGAAAGATTGCGCTATAATATAAATAGCAATTAAAAGCTATATCAACTTGCGCAATGTCATTATAGCAAATATAATTTGCTTTGTCAATAGTTAAACAAAAATAATTTTAAGAAAGAGTGTAAAAAATATGACACGCATGAGAACAATCACGGAAGCGATACAGGAAGTAAAAAAAGCAGACCCGCAGACTGCGTTTACACAGACCGCGCTCCGCCGTATGATAAAAACCGGGGAACTGCCAAGTTTCAGAGCCGGCTCAAAATATCTTGTGAATTTAGATATATTATTCGATTATCTTAACAATCCGACGTCAACTCAACCTGCACAAACAATAAAAACAAACGGGATAAGACCAATAAGCGAAAAAATCTACAATTAAAAGGGCGTGAAATATATGCACGACAATTATTTTTATCCGAATGAAAACGAAAATTTCACTTTTCTGCGTGTTCCAAAATCTCTTTTTGAAGCAGAAAAATATAAACGTCTGTCCGGCGATTGCGTTCTGTTATACAGCCTTATGCTTGACCGTGTAGGGCTGTCGCGGCAGAACAACTGGATTGATGAACAAGGACGGGTATATATTTATTTCACCATAAACGAAATTATGACGACGTTCAAATATGCGCGGGAGAAAGCGGTCAGTCTTTTATCTGTTCTTTGCGAATTTGGATTAGCGGAGAAGAAACGTCAGGGGTTAGGAAAACCGAATATTATTTATCTTAAAAAATTCGATGTTTGATTATCAATCAATCGCTTAGGATTGATTGATAGTTAATCTTGTAAGAAAAGCCACGACCGAAAAACGAGGCAAGAGTTTCCATTACCGTTACTCCGAATTTATTCAAGCGTCGCAAAAAGAAAATTGTCCTTGCACTACCGAACCCGAATCCGATGATAAAACTGACGATATTTTGAAAAACGATCTTTTTTGGGTTCACGGCGAATATCCGGGGCAGGCACGGTTATTCGGCAAGCTGTGCGTAATACCGTTAAAACATTATTTTCACTTCGAAGATATGCCCGAAGCTGATGCCTCTGTTTTCATGAGCGAAGTTCAGCGTGTCGGGAAAGCGCTCCGCAAAGTCACGGGCGCGGTAAAAATAAACTATGAAATGCACGCGAACTCCGGGGCGCATATACACATTCACTTATTTCCGCGTTATCTTGACGATGATTTCCCAAGTGCGCCGATTGATTATCGGGTGAGCGAACCGGCTCCGTATGAGAGCTATGAAGAATACTTGTGGTTTATTGAACGAATGCGGGAGGAATTGAAACCGGAATGAAAAACATCATTACCATACAACATACGCAATCAGTTCAACACATAAACGGCATGATTGGTTCGTGGACGGATTGGGAGTTGACCGATTTAGGAAAAGAACACGCCGAGAACATCGGGCGAAAGCTATCCGCCGAATTGAAAGGTCAAGCATATAAAATCTATTCGTCAGACTTGCTTCGCGCAAAGCAGACGGCCGAGCCGCTTGCACGATATATGGGCATTGAAATTAAATACCGTGAAAAACTACGCGAAATCAATTTTGGCGAAGCAATAGGCAAAAGCAAGCAATGGGCGCAGGAGAACAGGTTGACGATAAATTCCATAGATGAGCCTGAGTTTCACGGAGCGGAAACATGGCGTGAGTTGTGGAATCGAGTGGAATCCGTTTGCCGTGATATTGTGGCGAGCGAAGCGGAAAATATCATACTCGTTTCGCACGGCGGCGCATTGGCAGTTTGGCATGAATTATCATTTTTATGTATGCCCCAAAGACAGCGAGGAAAACCGCCGCCATAATATATTCAGAAACGCATTGCTCAACGACAAAAATATTGCCGATGAGTACGGCAAATTAAAAATGCGGTTGATTGAGGAAGTGAACGGCGACAGGGTTCTTTATACTAACTCAAAGACGGACTTTATTCTCGGCGTTATTAATAATGCCATTCGGGAAAATGAATTTTGGTCTGCGCTCGACAAACTCGTTGCAGAATCGAAAATCATTATCGACCGTCCGAAAGGGAGCCGTCACCCGAAATACCCGGATTGCATATATCCTGTCGATTACGGTTATCTCGAAAACACATCGTCTATGGACAGCAACGGGATTGACGTTTGGAAAGGCACGGACGGCGATTATATCGACGCTGTCATCTGCACGGTGGATTTGTTGAAAAGGGACAGCGAAATAAAAATCTTAATCGGTTGCACCGAAGAAGAAAAACAGCTTGTAATGCCTGACAATGAATTTATGAAAGGTATTTTAATACGGAGGATACGAAATGAAATATGATTTTAAATTGGATTACGGCGATAAAAATATTGGCGCCGTATATTTGCCGGATAAAAAGGAAATATAAATGGAAATAGTGCATGAAATAGATTTACAGACGATGATACCCTCAACGAATCGGAAAGACAGACCTGTGACAGACGGCAACAGAAAACAGAAAGCAGCTTTTTCAAATGGGGAACTCACAATAACCGCTCCCGGAGACGCCGAATGTATGCAGACAACAGAAAATTATTCGTTCCCCCTGCGTATTGATATAACCGCAAAAACAAACGGCAGCAATATCCGCCTGTATTACAAAGAGGGCAGAATTATTCTAAACTGGGAGATCAACAAAGACGATTTGCGGATACATGATATAATTACGGGAAAAGGTTCCGGTCATTACGGCGGCGGACGCGTACCCGAAAATGAATATATTGACATAGCATGGATTATCGACAGAAATGAAATGCTGGTTTTAGTGAACGAAGAACTGCGGCATATCGGGGACGAATACCCGTACATGACTTCGCGTGCGGTCATGCAGAATAAAAAGATAAGCGAGCCGATCAGAATTTCAGCCGCACATGGCAGTACAATCACGGTCAAATCATTAAAAGTGACAGAACTGGAATAGAAAAAATAACGGCAAGCGAAATCAAACCGGACGGGGTTACAGAACCCGACCTCGAAGATGTGTATGAAGCTTTTTTGTCAATGATACACAAATTAGAAAAGACGCAGGAGAAAATAAAACCGGGGACGCCTCAGTGGACGACGCTCATTCGGAGATTGAAATCCTTGCGGCTGGCGATAACGCTGATAAATAAAAAATTGAAAAAAGAATCACAGTAGCGAGGTTGTACTTTAATGGAAACAAGAAACATAAATAAAGAAGAATATAAAAGTTTATACTCGCATATGAAACGTGATTTTCCGCATAATGAACTTCAGCCGTTTTTCTCAGTAAAACGTAACTTTGATAAAAACATTTACGAAGGATTTTATTTTACGGAAAATGTTGATATGGGGTATGCGATAATTACCGCACCGGAAAATCTGAAATATGCGCTGATCAACTATTTTGCGGTGTTTCCGGAATACCGGGCGAAAGGTTATGGCAGCGAATTTTTGAAAATCATACTCAATCGTTATTCCGACCGTACTCTCGTACTCGAGGCAGACGATCCCTCGGCAGCCAAAACACCCGCAGCTCACGACGAAGCTGTACGCAGGGTAAAATTTTACGAGCGGGCAGGATTCCATGTCATACCTACAACGCGGGCAAAAATATTCGGGGTGGATATGGTGATCATGGCGAGCGGACAAAATGAAAATTTGAGTGCGAGAGAGATAATGCACTCGTTATATCTGCCTGCGCTTGGCGCAAAACAATGGCTGCGGTTTATTGATATAATAGACTTTTAAATAAATATTATTTATATTTTCAAAGGCGGACAAATATGAGAACCAATAATAACAATCCAAAAATATTATGAAGTCAATATAAAACAAGGAATGCCAACGGTCGATACAGCCATGAAATATGCTGAGCAGGCATTTTCGCGGGCAAAAGCATACGGGTATCCGATGATAAAATTAATCCACGGATACGGTTCAAGCGGGAGCGGCGGCAAAATCAAAACTGCGGTTCACAGGGAACTCAGCAAATACAAAAACGCTGGTAAAATATGTGAGTTCGTTGCCGGAGAGAATTTTACTCTATTTGACCCTGCGACTCAACGTATCATTGCCGCATATCCCGACATCACCCGTGACGGGGATTATTTAAAGGCAAATCAGGGCATTACGGTTATTTTGATTTAGAATTTGAAAAGGGAAAATAATTATGAATATTATCAGTTTATTGGATAATAAAAATATGAAACCTCTTGAAAAAAGAGTAAAAATTGTTGAAATCATAAGAATGAATTTTATTTCAATCAAAGAAATTAAATCATTGCAAGACACGATTGACGATAAAAAAATGGCATTGATTTTTGAAGCGATGGAAGATGTTACGAATAAAAATCCTGAGATAGCAAATTTGGACTGGTTGATATTTGTCCAAAATTTTATTCTATCAAAATCAAATAATCTCAAAAGAGAGGCTTCAAGAATTGTTGGAAACATCGCGTACCTATTCCCGAACAATTTGAATGTGGCAATACAAAACTTAATAGAAAATACAAAGAATGAAAGTACAGTAATTCGTTGGGGCAGTGCTTATGCGTTGGCAAGGATTATTCAAATTCCTAAATACGCAAATAACGAATTATATGCTGTTATTGAGGATTTATGCGAACAAGAAACCGATAACGGCGTAAAGAATCAATTTACTAATGGTCTAAAAAAAGCAGAAAAGATAAGAAAAGCATAATATTCGTATTTTGAAAAGGTTGTATTATATGATACCCTATGCTCTATCGAAATCATCAAATCCGATTTTCAACACACATAAGCCATATCTGGGGGATATACAATTCAAAACCAGATTGCGTGCGGGCACATCAATAAGTTCAAAATTATCTAACTGCCATTTTTCCGTATAAATATCAATACAACGAATTGCTTCGTTATATCGTTTTTCACCGAAAATTTCTAAAATTCTTTCTTTTTGTTTATTTGATAACATACTCGTTTCACCCCTTTATAAATTTAACAATCTTCTTTTCGTCAGCCAACGGGTTCAATTCCAAAATTCGCTCCGTGATTTTTTCTTCGGCTTCGTCCGTATTTATATTCGCCGCTCGGTCAAACACATCGTTTCCCCAGAAACGTTCTGTGGTGCAAAATACCGTGGAAAACCAGCCGTATTCAATACCTATCCGCGAAATTTTTTGCTGCATTCCGCTCATGGTAATAAACAATCCCATTTGTAAATCTGTCAATGCCTTTTCAAACTTGGAAGTGTCTTTTTTATCGAACCCGCCCAGCAATTTTATTTCGTGAAACGGAAGCGAACCGTTATCACGCAGGATTTCGTATATCCTTTTGGCGTAATTGCTGTATATTCCGTCGGCGTACATTTCATCGAATGATTTGCCGCCGCGTCTCGCCGCGAGAAAATACGGATACCATTCTTTCGTGATATATCCCGCTTTACGGAAAAATACTTTGGAATAAGCTATATCGCTGCGTTCGTTCAAAACGCGCATACGCCACTCCCACGGGTCGGTTTCCGGGTCGCCGGTATGCCAGTGAATACTGCTCTCATCTTCCGCTCCCCAACCGTATCTGAATAAACCGAACACGCCGTCGTCTTTGCCGCCGATTGCGCCGGAAAACCCTGCATCAAACAACGCATTTATAAAATCATTATAATTTTTTATCATTTTTTATTACCTGTTTTATAATAGTTAATTTGTATGAATATTTACGATTCAAAAAAGAAAACATCGCCCCATACACCACCGCTGTATGTACCGCCGCCGCTGTTTGGATATGATTCTTTTATTTCAAAATTTCCTTTTGTGTATTCGTCTATCACTTGATTCCAGAAAGGCACGCTGTTTTTATCGCGGGGATCCCTCTTTAACTGCCATTTGCCTTTATACATATCGAGTATTTTATTAACCGCAAATCGCCCAACGCCGCAACGCCGGTATTTCGGCAATACAAAAAATTCGTATATGGAATAATCCGTAGGTATGTCTAACGCTATTGAATCCGGGCTTATCAGCACAAATCCCGCATGATCGTTGTCTGCCATTATAAAATATGCCCGCCAATTTTCTCTCGTGAAATATCGTTCAAGATGTTTATATTCATAAGGCTCATTTTCGTTAATATTTTTTACCTCGTAGTCGTTCGGTTCATTTTCATATAGTTCCAAAAGATTTTTCAATATCATTTTATCGTTTTCTTTGACATTAATTAATTCTAATTTCATAAGCGCCTTTCTTATAATAATTTAAAAATTTCTTTCAGAAAGCAAACAACGCGTCCAAACTCTTCCGGTGTATTTTGCCACGTCCCGTCAAAACCATGTTCGCCGTTTTGTTGTATATATATTTGTGTTTTGATATTCATGTTCGTTAATGCGGAATACATATTTTTTGATTGTTCAACAGGTACATCGGTATCTTCTGACCCATGCAATAGAAAGGTCGGCGGATATTGAGAGTTTATATTTAAAATCGGACAATAGGGCGTTAATTTTTCGTATATTTCTGACGGCTTGTACCCGCTAACCAAAGATGCCCATGAACCTGTTTGCCTTGCGTGTAAATATAAAGACCAACGTTCCGGGTAATCGGCATGGGTCAATATATCTGATGTTATACATTTTTCAGCATCATTTTTTGAAACTTTCGGACTTTTGTTGTAATGCGTACTCGGACGGGAATACCAATCTCCCAATATATCACCATATCCATAGAACGATATTATGGCATTAGGTCTGTTTTGAAAAGTGCCGCTTAACAACGCGAGATAGCCGCCGGCAGATTTACCCAATACAGCGACGCGGCTTTCATCAAAGGCATATAATTTTGCGCCTTCTTCCCGTACCCACCGAATAGCATTTTCAATATCAACTATAATATCCATTAGTTTTGTTTCAGGCGCAAGTCTGTAATCAACAGAAATATATGCTATTCCTTCACTTACAATAGCCTGTATCTCATTTTCATTTACGTCTTTTCGGCTGCCAAAAATCAATGCGCCGCCGTGTATATAAATGATGACCGGTAGGCTTTTTACAGAATTTTCAGGAATATACACGTCAAGTTTTAGAGCATACATATCGTTTTGTTTGTAGACATGCGTGTATTTGGTATACTTCATATTACTTATTCCTCCCACATACCTATTCGTTTTCTTCCGTCATTATAAAATTATCATTAAGAGTATCTATTTTCAATTCTTACAGTTCTCTCTAATCTCAATAGTTTTACCCTCTTTGTAGCATTATCTGTTATAGACCTGCAAGAAACCGTTAAAAATACAACATCCTTTGTGCCGCTCATTATAGTAATTTGCTTCCGAAAGCCGTCAACGAACTCTGCGTGAATGTTTGTTTCTTCGAAAATTTCGCGCAGGGCTGTTTCTTTTTCGGTTTCATTACCTTCCACGCGACCTTTGGGGATTGTGCAGTTGCCGCCGTTATCATTGATTACCAAAACATAATGGCGGGTTCCGGCAATTACGGTGTATAAGACTGCTCCGCATGATTTTTCTTTTGGCATGTGTCGGCTCCTTTTTAATTCATTATAATGCAATTTTATTTTTAAGATAATCATATAACTCTTTCAATCGCTCCAATTCTGCCGCAGTAGGATTTTTGAAACTCAGGTTGCCATTCCAACATAGGTTTTTGAAATCCCTACCGAATATAGTCAGATTTTTTGACGAACAATGTCCGATTGAAATACAGTTCGTGCAATACTTGACATTATCTAAAATATATTCTTTTAGATTTTCGGCGGCGGCATATTCCTCGAATTTTTCATCTATCGTTAAATCTGTTTTATACAGCTCCAGACCTTTCTCTTTTGTAGGGATTATATAATCAAAAAACCAGGAACCGTTAATCAGTCTTATATAGCCGATCCTTTCTCTTTTATAGAGAAACTTCCATGAATTTATAGCAGCCCACTGAGGGGGCATTTTATTAACTCTCAGATAAGACGCGAAATCAAGAATTGTATTTTTTATTTCGACATCAAAATCGCTTTCGGAAACGAAATCTTCGATTCTGGGTCTGCTTTTGTATTGTTTATGTTTTTTTGAATCTTTATTTTCCATAGTTTTTCCCTTCTTTTCCTCCGATAATATAAAGTATATCCGCGATATATTTATTATATCAAAAAATATATGACAGCAGTATGTCATATTAACGCCGAACGGTTTGTTAAATTTAATGAACCGGAATGAATAACCTTGAAAAATTATTATATATTTAAAAAACCCGCCGATTAAAGAATTGTAAATTTTAAGGGTGAACTCATGGAAATATATCAGATTACGGCGACAGCATGACGCCGGAATACGACGACGGCGATATTGTTTTTGTGAGCCAGCAACCGAGTGTGGATATAGGGGATATAGGCATATTCATATACAACGGCGAACCCTTATGCAAAAAACAGCGTTAGTAGTAGTTGATATTCAAAATGATACTACAAAAAATTATAAAGAAATAATTGATAACATAAATAAATCAATAGATTGGGCAGTTAATGCTCATGTTGCCGTGGCATTTCCGTCATTTTCATTATATCCGAATATTATGACAATATTAATGTTTTACTGTTGAAACAAGAGAAAACCCCTCCGCCGCATTGATTGGCGTGAACTGCATGTGAACTACGTTCACATTCGTTACACGTTCGCGGCACCTCCCCTGTTAGGGGAGGCTTTGAGAGCAATATCCCCTGCCTCCCTTGAAAGGGGAGGTGGCACCGCAGTGCCGGAGGGGTTGGCTGTAGATATCTTTTTCAACTTGTTTTACTATACTGTTGAAATATTTGTATTTTTTTGATATAATATTTATAATGACAATTTCTGAAAAAAGAGAGGACAAAAACACGATGGATAACGAAAAACTTGACGGCTTATCCCTTGACATCGAACAAACAGAGCGGGACAAACTACGCGCCGTGTTCCCGGAATGTTTCGTCGAGGGAAAGCTCAACATAGACAAACTTCTGACTATGTGCGGCGAATATATCACCGACGATTTTGAAAAATATGAGTTCAAGTGGAAAGGCAAAAGCGAGTGTTTACAGCTTGCCCAAAAGCGTTCCACCGGGACTTTGCGCCCCTGCCCCGAAGAAACCGAAAGCGTAAATTTCGACACGACGAAAAATATTTATATAGAGGGCGATAATCTTGAAGTTTTGAAACTTTTACAAACAAGTTATTACCGTAAAATAAAGATGATTTATATAGACCCGCCGTATAACACGGGCAGCGATTTTGTGTACAAAGACGATTTTGCCGACCCTATGGCGCGGTATAAAGAGATAACGTCGCAGACCACGAAAAGCAATCCCGAAACTATGGGGCGGTATCACACGAATTGGCTTAATATGATGTACCCGCGTTTGCGTTTGGCGGCGAATTTACTGCGCGATGACGGTGTTATATTTATTTCTATTGACGATAATGAAGTCCACAATCTGCGTAAACTGTGCGATGAGGTTTTCGGGGAAGAAAATTTTTTAGGAAATATTACATGGATTAAAAAAACGAAACCAATAAATTCGGGTAATGCTAAATTTCAATTACAGTCAAAAATAGAGTATATCCTTGTTTATTGCAAAGGTAAAAATGCTAATGATACTTATGTTTTTCATTTGCAAAAACAAGGAGAACATACATATTCTTATCAAGGAAAATTTGGACTTTGTAGGCTTAAAGATATTGAAGATTCAGATTACGGGACAAAAAATAGAGAAACAATGAAATTTCCTATTCTTGGTGTATACCCTGATAATGGTAAGCGATGGAAAATAGGGCAAGATGAAATTTTAAAATTAATTGATAAAGAGCGGGTACAGATAATAGATGGGAAAGTTAAAATTTTAATATATCCTGAAGATGAAAGCGGTGAAATATTAAAACCTTTTTGGTCTCATTTGGAAAATGTTGGCACCGCAGAAGCAGGCAAAAAATTATTAACAGATGTTATGAATATTAATGTTGGATTTGATACAGTTAAACCAATGGAATTAATTAAGGAATTGATAAGTTCTATGTCATCCAACAACGATATAATTCTTGACTTCTTTTCCGGCTCTGCAACAACTGCCCACGCTGTCATGCAGTTAAATGCGGAGGACGGCGGCAATCGTCGTTTTATCATGGTACAGCTTCCCGAAGTATGCGACGAAAATCACGAAGCGTTTAAGGCGGGATATAAAAATATCTGTGAAATCGGCAAGGAACGCATACGCCGGGCAGGAACGAAAATTCTGAATGAGGCAACGGAAGAAACTGTTGATATTGCTCGATACGGAGAAGGTTATGAAGTCGATAACATAGTGCATAAATATAAAAATTTAGACACAGGTTTCCGTGTGTTCAAATTAGACGATTCAAACCTTAAAATATGGGACAATACGCCTATTACCGGCGAAAATGCGCTGTCAGAGCTCGAACGCCGTCTGCGCGGTATGTTGGATATTATCAAAGATGATCGTTCTAATCTTGATGTTGTTTATGAAGTAATGCTCAAATTGGGACAGGATTTATGCGAGGATATTCGGGAGCTTGATATAAACGGCAAGATTGTTTACGGCGTTGGCACGGACGTTGATTTTATTGTGTGCCTTGCCGAACATATCACGCCGGAAGACGCGGAAGTCATGGCAGGGTATAAGCCGGGACGGATTATTTTCTCGGAGCAGTGCTTTGATGATACGACGGATAAAAGCAATGTGAAGTTGACGTTGCGGGATAGAAATGTTGGGATTAAAATGTTGTAGGAGGGGAAATATAAATGGTTGATAAAAAAATATCAGATTTTTGTAAGCTCAACGTATTTATATTTGATAGGTGAAGTGCGATGAAACTAAAATTTAAAATCCAGCCGTTTCAAACAGCCGCTGTCGCCGCCGTTGTTGACTTGTTTCGCGGACAGGAGAAAAAAAGCGGCACGTTCACTATCGAAAATGAAAGCCAAACGAACTTAATCGACAACGGTTACGGCGTTGGCAATCTTTTCACGCTCACCGACGAACAGATACTCGCTAATATGCGCAATGTGCAGAGACGTCACAATCTTTCTATTACAAACGATTTAGAAGGTAATCAGTTTTGTGTGGAAATGGAAACGGGAACAGGCAAAACTTACGTATATACGAAAACTATCTTTGAACTCAACCGCCAGTACGGTTTTTCAAAGTTTATCATAGTCGTGCCGAGCGTGGCGATCCGTGAGGGCGTATATAAATCTTTTGAAATAACAAAAGAACACTTTGCCGGACAGTATGACAACGCACCCTGTCGGTTTTTTATATATAACAGCGCGAAATTGTCAGATGTGCGGAATTTTGCCGTCAGCACGGATATTGAAATCATGATTATAAATATCGACGCTTTTAAAAAGAGCGAAAATATTATTAATCAAACGCAGGATAAGCTCAACGGCGAAACTGCCATGCGATATATACAGAACACAAATCCCATCGTCATAATCGACGAGCCGCAGAGCGTAGATAATACCGACAAGGCAAAAGAGGCTATTGCCTCGTTAAACCCGTTGTGTGTTTTGAGATATTCAGCTACGCATAAAGAAAAAATAAATCTGCTGTATCGTTTAACCCCCGTTGACGCTTATCAAATGGGTTTGGTAAAACAGATTGCCGTATTTTCAAATCAAGTCGCAAATGATTATAATAAGCCATATATCCGTCTTGTTTCGGTTTCAAACGATAACGGGTTTTCCGCAAAAATTGAAATTGATAAAGCGGCGAAATCCGGTAAAGTCGAACGTAAAATCATCTCAATCAAACCCGACGCAGATATTTTCAGGCTATCCGGCGAGCGTGAACTTTATAACGGCTATATGCTTGCAGGTATTGATTGTATGCCGGGCGGCGAAAGTATAGAATTTACCAACGGTGAAATTTTGCGTTTAGGCAAAAGTATGGGCGATATTGATGAAAATATTATCAAGAAAGCGCAAATCCGGCGTACCATTGAATCGCATTTAGATAAAGAAATATTATACACAGAAAAAGGTATCAAAGTTTTATCTCTGTTTTTTATAGATGAAGTTAAGAAATACCGTACAGAAAACGGCAGTAAAGGGATATACGCCGAAATATTCGAGGAATGTTATACGGAACTTTTACGGCTTTCGAAATATGAATCGCTGTGCGATAAATATCCCGCCGCCGTAAACAGCGTTCATAACGGATATTTTTCACAGGATAAAAAAGGCAACTATAAGAATACAAAAGGCGATACATTGGACGATTATGACACATACAATACAATCATGCGGGATAAAGAATGGCTGCTGTCATTCGACTGCCCGTTACGTTTTATTTTCAGTCACTCCGCGCTCAAAGAAGGTTGGGATAATCCAAACGTATTCCAAGTTTGTACGCTGATAGAACAAAAATCCACGTTCACCTGCCGTCAGAAAGTCGGGCGCGGGTTGCGGTTATGCGTTGACCAGTCCGGCGAACGGATAGAAGATAAAAATATCAACGTCCTGCACGTTATGGCAAACGAAAGTTTCGCGGAGTTTGCGGATACATTGCAAAAAGAAATTGAAAATGAAACCGGCGTAAAATTCGGCATACTGGATATTGGATTGTTTTCGGGAATTACTTATATTGATAATGAAAACGAAAAAACTTTATCATACGACGACGCGCAGGAACTTATTGAACATTTTGAACAAAAAGGATATATCACCAAATCCGGCAATATCAAAGAAGCATTGAAAACTGACTTAACTAACGGAACGCTTGATTTACCGCCAAAATTTGAAGCGGCACGGGAACAGTTTGAAAGTATTATTAAAAAGTCTGATAACAAACCGCCCATTCGTGACGCTTCCAAAGACGTTACGGTACGATTAAAAAAGCAGGTTATGTTATCGCCGGAATTTATTGCGTTATGGGATAAAATAAAACAGAAAACCGCTTACCGTGTTCAAATCGACCAAAGTAAATTGAAAGAAAAGTGTATCAAGGCTCTGCGTAAACTTCCGGCAATCCCCAAAGCGCGTATTGTCACTCGGACTGCGAGAATAAACGTAGATAATCCGGGTGTGAGTTTCACAGAGACAGGCTTGAAAACGCTTGATATAGATGACGGAGGCAGCAGACTTCCTGATTTTCTGCGTATGGTAGACAATGAATGTTTTATTTCGCAATCATTGTATATTGATATGTTATTGGAAAGCGGTCATGGGCAAGATTTTTTGAATAATCCGCAGCTTATGACAGAGCAGTTTATCGAAACTGTTCATTCTGTGCAGAATAATATGGAGATAGACGGTATTAAATATATAAAATTAGACGGCGAGGAATATTATTTACAGGAAATTTTCGATAATAAAGAGCTTAGCGCAAATATTGATAAAAATGCTGTTGCCGTGCAGAATAGTGTTTACGATTATATTATTTACGACAGTACAACAGTTGAGAAACCGTTTGCGGTTGCACTCGACAACGACCCGGAAGTAAAAATGTTTTTCAAGATACCTGATAAATTTAAAATCGAAACGCCAATCGGTACATATAATCCTGACTGGGCGGTATATATGGACAGAAACGGGGAACAGAAGTTGTATTTTGTGCTTGAAACGAAAGGCACAGTAAAACTCGATGATTTACGCAATCCCGAACGTCAAAAATTTATTTGCGGTGAACGCCATTTTGCCGCGTTGAACTACGGCGCAGAATTAAAAATAGCAAAAAATTGGAATGAATTTAAAATAAATAATTAATAAAAGTTAATCTGGGATTTATAAATATAAATTATAAAACACACCGTTGCAAAAATAGCGATAAAACAAAACCATCATTGACAGTTGGCTTATAACGAATGGGGGATATACTATGAGCGAAAATAAATTAGAGCATATACTTAAAAACGCTAAAACAAGTATGGAAATCGAGAGCTTTATTATTGACAAAGAGATTGAAGAAACAGGACGAAAAATTCTCAAAGGCGAAATAAATATCAAGGATTATATAGAACAAGTGAAACGCGAAGCAATGAGGTAAATGGTCAGGCAAGAGGGGTATTATAGAAAAAGAAAAAAAGACAAAGTTTATAGTTACTTTGTCTTTTGGGCATATTATAAATTTTGTCTTTTGGTTTTATTGATTAAAAATAATATCTGCCGGAGGTTTGATTAAACTTGCATTTGTAAATGACGGAGATATGGCAAAAACGATATTCACGGTTAAGTATGTTGTCTCATGAAGCGTCATGTAATTCGTCGTCAGGACGTTTAATCCCGACACTGTGGATATATAGAAATATTCGGTTTTGTCAGCCCAATGCTCTGGCAAATTAGGTCCTTCCCCTTGAATCATGTTTTCACTTGTAGTTACGCTGAATACCTTACAGCGTTCGCCGTTGATTATCGCGTCGTCAAATATTTTATATGTCCAGTCTATTCTGCTTGGCATATAATTTCTAAGAGTCGAATTGTCCCATAGGCCGGCTCGCTGTGCAGGTATATTGACTAATGCGCCTTCATCTGACTCGCTGTTCCATTCATAAGCGTGAATCATTTTCGTATCTGCCTCAAAAACGGTCAACGCAAAATATTCGTTTCCCGCCAATGAACCCCACAGGATTTGCTGCTCGTCGAACTTATACTGGTCTAATCCGTCTGCGCTGAAGGCGTTATATAAAAAATACGAATCGTAACCCTTTTCCCAATCTCCGTCTTCTGTTTTAGTAAAATCCCCGTTGAACGAAAGCGCGTGAGTATTATCTGCCCATCTGACTTTTAACGAGTACGGATTTAATATGTCCCAAAGGTCGTCGCGGCTGATTTCCTCGCCGCCCTGCGGTTCTTCTATTGCATAATTCATTATTTCATCAGCCATGTCCTCTACTGCAAAACGTGAACTTTGTATTTCCGGAAGCATTTTATATATACGATTTACTACTACAACGCATTGCTCGCGTGTCGCCATTCCGTAGTTTGCCGCTTTTTGCTCGTCGGTGACGGGACGAGGCATAAAGACATGATTATTGCCGCCTAATATAATCCCATGCGAATATAAATACTTTACCGATTGTTCAGCCCAGTCTGATATACTATCAATGTCGGGGATTTCAATGCTTTCAGAGATACTGTAATCGGCAAGAGGAGCGACAAGACGGACAGCGCGTAAAACCATATATGCCATTGTTTCGCGGTCAATTATTTCATCAGGCGAAAATAAAGCCTCTTTATCGTCTGTCCTGTCCATGATACCGAAACCGAACGCTTTAAAAACAATCGGGTCTTCTGTATCTTTGAACGGATAGACGAGCGTTTGTGGTTGTGCCGTTACGCCTGTGTATGTTTCGAGCATACGAACAATCAGGTGAGCAAATTCAACGCGGGTCATTGGTTGTGTAAAGTCAGCGTCATTTAGGATTTCAGGTATTAAACCGTTCGTTTGAGCTTCGCGTAAGGAATCGGCCATATAGGAGTTTGCATTGCTCCACATATCCTGTTCGGCGGAGGCTGTAAGCATTGGTAGTATTCCTACAAAAATAACACAGACAAGAATTGCTGTTAATATACGGATTTTTCGTGACACTTTTTTTCTCCTTGGTTTTTATATAAACATTATTTTTTTATAATTATATCATACAAATGATGATTTTTCAACATAGCGTTTATAAATATATTTCAACTTTATCAGCAAACTGCAATTTGACGATATAACCAAAGAAAAATTGTTAAAAATGTGTTCCGATGAAGGATACGATAGTGAATTTACAGATAAAACTGCCGTAATAACAGGCGGAGCAAGAGGGATACTTCGCTGTCGGTTTCGTCCGCGCCCGCGTTTTCCATAGCCGACAACAATACCAACATACCAACTACAATTTGTAAATTGCTATAATTTTCTTTTTTCGATTGATTCGGAATAATATATTGACTTTTATTCCGAATCGTGGTATAATAAAGATATGAAGGGAAGTGTTTCGTCTTGAATGATAAATATATTACCGCTCTGCAAGCGGCTGAAACGTGGGGGATTTCCGACCGCCGCGTGCGTGTGTTATGCGAGGAAGGAAAAATTCCCGGCGCATATAAAGACGGCAAATCATATAAAATCCCGGCGGATGCTGTAAAACCCGCCGATGGTCGTGAAAAGAAGAAATCGGCGTTAAATCCCGCCGTCCGATTTTTGAAATGGGAAAACCAAGTCATTGGCACGGTTGACGCCGCTAATTCCGTTCGTTTCAATTTCCCGGAATTTAACGAAATTGTCGCTGTGTACACCCGCGGATATAATTGCTGGACGCCAGAGCAATTCACCGAGTTCTTATCCGAGCGCGTAGTCAGCCGTGACCGCCGCGACATT
Organism: Oscillospiraceae bacterium; assembly: GCA_009783265.1. Lineage (GTDB taxonomy): Bacteria > Bacillota > Clostridia > Oscillospirales > WRJC01 > WRJC01. The sequence continues at coordinate 421,821 of WRHM01000001.1, read as the reverse complement.
GAGCGGATATTATTTCGCTGCGGTTTGTCTCATTACGACGTTCTGCGTATAGCTGAAATTACCCGCGGCATACACCCAAAGGATTTGCTTTGGATTGCAAACACCGAGAACGAAAGCCTTGACTCCGTGATTACCAACGTATTTGATTCGGTGTTTCACCAACGCATTGATTTAGTCGGCGACAGCATCGATACTCCGGAAGGTTATAACATCAAGCGATACGGAGTTTATAACGGGCAATATGGTATTTACAAGCAGCGCATCAGCCCGTTGACCACGGACGTTGAATCAGAGGCAGCCGTATATTTGCTGGCGCAAAAACTGGGCGTTCCATGCTGCCCTGCATACCGTACAGACAAAGATACAGTTTTTTCGGCATTCCTTTATGATTTTTCAAAAGAATATATCGTGCATTTCCGCAGGCTGTTTGACGGGGCGCGTTCTGATAACGAATATCAAAATTTAATCGCCGTCCGTCCGCAGTATAGGGACGATATTGCCCGTATGATTCTGCTGGATTTCATCACGCGTCAGGACGACCGACATTTATCCAATATCGCAATCAAAATGAGTGGTGGTACCGAATGTTTCTATCCGTTATACGATAACGGACGAAGTTTGTTTTATGAAGATACCGAAGAAATGGTAAAACAAGCCGTCGCCGATCCGGTAACGTATGCCACCGTTTTTGGCTATTCCGGCACTTACTGGGATTATGCGCGTGAAATCGCAAATGACCTCGGCAGTTTGAGCGGTTTGGTGAATTTGAATCTGAGCGAAACCGATGTTTCCGCTATTCTGCGCGAAGCGGGATTTACAGGGTATAGATATGACGGCGCGTTTGCATGGATTATGAAAGCAATAGATATGTTGTCGAATTTATAATAAAACGGAAGGGCAATCTATGATATGGCAAAACAAAAACTGTGGCGAGGCACATATACATGTTTGGAGACGATCCAAATGATATAAACGAAATTCTTTATTCATTCGGCATTTCTTACAGCTACCTTAATGCAGCTGTAATCGTAATCAACCATATCCAATATGCGTGTCATTATAGTCCGTAAAAGCGTTTCCGTATCATAATGAGTTTCGATGTATAAATTTTCGCTGATTTTCATAGGACTTCGCATTTTGTCTTCTTCTTTTGCTAAAATTACACGCTCCCGACCGGAAATTTTCCCCCGTAGATTCATCAAGGACACGTGCTTTTCCGAATCCGCATTACAACGCCGCATTATTTCCCCTACTACAGTTTTCCATTTGCCTACGTCAATACGCTCATCACCAAATATCACCGCCGTCGGTTTTTTCCCTTTAAATATTGCGGCATTGGCAGTTATCGGATAAACCGTTTCATAATTGCCTATCCAACGCCGTTCTGAAATATCAGAGTCGCTTTCCAACTTTCTAATAAGTTCTGCAAATGCTGTGTCCACCTTCAACATAATCTCGCTTCGGATGTTTTGAATTTCTTGAATTGCGTTCATTTTGTTACCTCCTATAATTATATTTGCACACGTGCTAATATAATTATAGCGCACTTCTTTTCCTTTGTCAAGTCTTTTTTGTAAATATTTCGCCTCTTTGTCAACAGATCCACTCTGCCCCGATGTTGCTATTGACAAATTTATTAAATGGTGATATAATCAGACGTAGTATCGGGGCGGATTTGTGGGGTTTTTGTAAATAATTTTGACACAATCCTCGAAAACGCTGCTCGGGATTTCCCGAAAGACGCGGTAGAATTGTTAGTTAATAAATTATATAAAAATAAATTAAGATAGGAGAATTATTTATGAAAAAGTTTGTTTGTTCAATTTGCGGTTATATCCACGAGGGAGCGGAGGCTCCCGAAAATTGCCCCCAATGCAAAGCTCCCGCATCTAAATTCAACGAGAAGTCCACAGAGGGGTTAGCTTTTGCCGATGAACACAGAATCGGAGCAGCAAAAGACGTTGACCCTGAAATACTCGAAGGATTACGTCAAAACTTCATGGGCGAATGCACGGAAGTAGGAATGTACCTCGCCATGAGCCGTCAGGCAGACAGGGAAGGTTACCCCGAAGTTGCGGAAGCATACAAACGAATTGCGTTTGAGGAAGCCGACCATGCCGCCAAATTCGCGGAGTTGCTGGGCGAAGTTGTCGACGTATCGACGAAGAAGAATCTTGAAATGCGGGTAATGGCGGAGCATGGAGCGACGCAGGGCAAAAAAGACATCGCGACAAAAGCCAAGCAGCTTAATCTTGACGCTATACACGATACCGTGCATGAAATGTGTAAAGACGAAGCGCGTCACGGTATGGCGTTCCAAGGTTTGCTTAAAAGATACTTTTGAAAAAATGTACAATAAAAGAAATACTGTACAACGGCAATTAATTCTTGATTAATAAAAACATAAATATGTTATGTGCTTGACTGTCAATATTTGGATATTGTAAAATATGTGCCGGGCGGTGTAAATAAAATATAAATAATAAAGAGGTATAAATTATGAAATCAGCAACTGCTATCAGCTACGAGCTGGACAATACCGCAATCGCGGCAAAAGAATTGACTACCCAAATCAGGGACAAACTCACTTTCGGGAAAAACACCGTTGCTATACTTCACGGGCAGCCGGATATGGAAATCGGAGAATTGGCTGCTGCTGTCAGCCGTGAACTTGACTGCCATGTTATAGGGGGGACAACAGCGGCGGGCGCCATGTTGACAAACGAGGGATATCATGAACTCGCAGTTATACTCCATGTTTTTTCAGACGATGACTGCCTGTTTTCCGCCGCTATCAGCGGCTCAATGGCAAACGACCCGGTAAAGGAAATAACAAACACTTACCAAAAAGCATACGGTGAACTGAAAAATCAGGATACCGCCGCTGAACCCAAAATGGTTATCTGCGTCGCGCCTCTTATGGCTGCTGATATTCTCGTGGCAACGGTTTCAGAGCTTTGCGGCGGTTTGCCTGTGTTCGGCTATATAGCCGGCGACGATTTTGAGTTTAGCAAGCAGCAGATTTATCTTGACGGCGAAGTCGGCGGCGAAAGAATGGCTATCCTGCTTCTGTCCGGTGATATACACCCAATATTCCAAACCGCGAACCTCGCGGGTAAAAAGTCTCTTGAAAAAAAACTCGTCACAAAAGCGCATGACAACATAATCTGCGAAATCGACGGTAAACCGGCCTATGAATACATTAAAGAGTTCCCTTTTATTGACGATCAAACGACTGTTTTGTTCAATTATCAGTTTTTCGTTGAAATGCCGGGCGACGAAGATAACGACGGCATTCCCGTTTCCCGCGCATTGAGTGCTTACGACAAAGAAACCGGCGAAATCACCTGTTTTGCGAACGTTCCTGAGAACTCATATATCGGTCTGCTCTATTGCGTCGGGAGCGATGTGTCTAATACTGCCGAAGCCGGTCTCAAAGATTTTTTGGCTAAAGCTAATGCGGCGGAGGCAAAAAGCGGTTATAAATATACGACAGTCCTGATCATCACATGCAGCCTGCGAAATATGTTTTTAGCGGACATGAAAGACGCTGAGGGTAACCATATAAAAGATTTGATACCGCAGAGCTTGATTTTATCAGGTCTGCACGGATTTGGCGAAATCGCGCCGACCAGCGTACGCGACGGTAAAGCTGTCAACCGGTTCCACAACGCAACGTTTACAATATGCGCGTTTTAATCAGCTAAAATCAAGTTACGATTACGATGCAGCGAGGAGGTTTCTAATGGAAAACCAACCAAACGATATGCAGTATAACAGGGAAGAGCCTTCCCTGCAAAGCGTACAAAGTGAATTAAACGCTTTGAAACGCAAATATACAAGGCTTGAAAAAGAAAACGCAAATATCACACATTTGTATAAACAGGCAGCGGCATTGCGGGACTTTAACGAAAAAGAAAAAGAAACCCAAATGCGGTATAACCAGATGCTGCGTGATAACAGCCCCGATGAAATATTCTTGTTGGATACTGAATTTAATATCTTGCTCTGCACGTCAAACGCAAGAAAAGATTATGACCGGGACATAACAGGCGTACCGTTTTTGCCTGTTTCTAATGAAAAATTCGGAGATGACTTTACCCGGGAAGCAGAAGTATTACTTAATAAACTGTTGGTTGACTATAAAAATCCGTTGGTTGACACGAATATATATGAACTTCATGCCGAAACGGGAAGAGAAAAGAAGTTGTTTTATTCAGTAAAAATCACACCGGCCCTGGATAAAACGGGAGAGCTTTTCGGAGTCGTCGTGCTTGTTCACGATAATACCGAAATGCACAACGCAAATGTACAGGCAGAAGCGGCTAACAAAGCGAAATCGGCTTTCCTGAGCACTATGAGCCACGAAATACGCACGCCGATGAACGCTATCCTCGGCATCACCGAAATCCAGCTTCAAAACGATTTGCTCGGACAGGATGTAAAAGAGGCGCTCGGCAAGATATACAGCTCCGGCGATATGCTTCTTGGCATTATCAACGATATACTCGATTTGTCTAAAATTGAATCAGGCAAGCTGGAACTTATTATTGGAAAATATGAAACCGCAAGCCTTGTCAGCGACACCGCGCAGCTCAACATGATGAGGATCGGCAGCAAACCTATCGAATTTGAACTCTTTATTGATGAAAATATGCCGGCGTTTTTATTGGGTGATGAGTTACGCGTCAAGCAGATATTGAACAATATTCTTTCCAACGCTTTCAAGTATACGGCGGAAGGTACGGTCAAATTATCAGTTTCGTCAGATAATACAGCCGAAAACAATGAAAAAACTAGGTTTATCGCCAGCGTGAGCGATACCGGGCAGGGTATGTCAAAAGAACAGGTTGAAAAGCTGTTTGATGAATATTCCCGGTTCAACATGGAAGCTAACCGAACTACCGAAGGAACCGGGCTCGGCATGAGTATTACGCGCAACCTGATACGTCTTATGAACGGAGAGATTTTCATAGAGAGTGAACCGGGTAAAGGCTCTACGTTTACTGTTCATCTGCCGCAGGGCAAGATTGACAATCAGGTGTTGGGAGCGGAAATTGCTGAAAATCTACATCAATTCCGCACAAGCAGCATGGCGAAAATGAAAGGGATTGTGATTACACGTGAGCCCATGCCGTACGGCAGCGTCCTGATAGTGGACGACGTGGAGACGAATATATATGTCGCAAAAGGACTTATGTCGCCATACGGGTTAAAAATCGACTCGGCGGTCAGCGGATTTGCTGCGATTGAGAAAATCAGGAACGGCAATGTTTATGACGTTATATTCATGGATCACATGATGCCGAAAATGGACGGCGTGGAAGCGACTTCTAAAATACGCGAAATGGGATATACAAACCCCATAGTGGCTCTAACTGCGAACGCGGTAGCGGGACAGGCGGAAATATTTCTCGCAAACGGTTTTGACGATTTTATTTCCAAGCCTATTGATGTCCGTCAGTTAAATACAGTACTGAATAAACAAGTCCGAGACAGGCAGCCGCCTGAAGTCATTGAAGCGGCAAGGCAACGAGCGGAAACAGGCGACGACGAACAGACTGCCGATAATGGGTCACGGCTAAATATCGATCCGCAATTCGCCGAGATATTTGCGCGGGACGCCGCAAAAGCCATTGCGACATTGGAAGCAATAGCCGTAAAAAATGATTATACCAATGAAGACGATTTGCGGACTTATATCATCAACGTACATGGAATGAAAAGCGCGCTCGCCAACATCGGGAAAATGGATTTATCGGCTGTGGCGTTAAAATTGGAAGCGGCAGGACGGGAAAAAAACCTTGATATGTTAATATCCGAGACTCCGGCTTTTTTAAATTCACTTCGAGCCTTCGTGGAAGAGATTACGCCAAGAAAAACTGAGACCGCCATCGATGCGGCGGCTGAGGATACGGAGTTTTTGCGTGAAAAATTACTTGTTATAAAAACGGCGTGCGAAGAATATGATTCGAATACAGCGGATAACGTAATAGCGGAATTAAGAAAAAAATCATGGTCTCAGCCGACAAACGAATTATTGACCAAAATTTCAGAGAATTTACTATACAGTAATTTCGACGAGGTTATAAAAGCCGCGGAGGATTATTTGGAAAAGGATAAATAATTATGAGTTACAAATTAAAAGAAAATCTTGAGTTATGTATCGGGTGCGGGCGATGCGAGCAGCAATGCCCGGTTGAAGGCGCAAATATAATATATAAAGATGAGGACGGCAATACCAAAATAAAAATAGACAAAGAAAATTGTGCCGCCTGCGGTCGGTGTATATCCTTGTGTCCGCAAAAGGCAAGGAACTATGATTATGATGAGTAATATACGCCATAATAAAAGAGAAAAAACGCGAAGGGAAATTCCTAATGAATAATGAAAAAATAGATAATGAAGAAATATATTTTGAAATCATAGAAAATATGCGGGAAGGAGCTTATTTTACCAACACAGACAGGCGGATCGTGTTTTGGAATAAAGCTGCCGAAAACATAACCGGATACAAAAGAAAAGAAATATTGGGAAAAACGTGTCAAAGCACACTGCTTAATCATATTGACAGCGATGGTAACCTGACTTGCGTTTCCGGCTGCCCGCTCCATCATACCCTCAATGATGGTCAGCGGCGGAAACACGAAGTTTTTCTGCGAAACAGGGAAGGGAAACGCATTGCTGTCTCGGTAAATACCCTTCCGGTCATAAAAAACGAAAAAATAGTCGGGGCAATCGAGATTTTCACGCCGAGTTCACTTGTTATCTATGATGATGAGCTGATTATTCAGTTATCGAATTCAGCTATGAACGATAAACTCACGGGTATTCCGAACAGGAGAAGGGTAGAGAATTTCCTCGATTTGCGTCTAAGAGAAATGGCTATGTATAAATATAAAATATGCGTGGTTTTTTTAGATATTGATAATTTCCGGAATTTCAACAATACATACGGTCATGATGCCGGAGACGCCGTTCTAAAAACAGTATCAAACTCAGTTATGCGAATGACCAGAAACACGGATTTGTTTGGTCGTTGGGGCGGCGAAGAATTTGTAGGGATATATACAATCAAAGAAAATAGCGACACTTTACTGATAGGTGAAAAGATACGGGCATTGGTGGAGGATACTCAGATCAAACATGGGGATTTACCGCTTTCGGTAACGGTTTCCATAGGGGTAGCCGTAGCACGGGAGGAAGATACAATAGATTCTGTTGTCAAAAGAGCGGACGAGTTGATGTATAAAAGCAAACAAAACGGAAAAAACTGTGTTACAGCAGATACGGAATGACTACGGTTTGTTTATATTTTATGCAAAAAACTAAATTGTATCGGGGTTCTCATGGCATAGTTTCGCCATGTTATTTTTTCAGGCTTTGGCTTTTCAACTTTGAATTACTGTTATATCCGTAGCTCCATCACAAAATCGTCCATATAAAAACCGCCGCCTATGTCGGTCTTGACGGAATCTATTGTTTCAAAACCCATTTTGTGATATATTGCAATCGAATTATCGTTGTGTTTATTTACGGTCAAACGGATTTTGTCAAAACCGTATTCATGCCGGCAAAGCGCAGTTATTTCATCAAGAAAACTGCGGGCAACGCCTTTTCCGCGATAATGCTTGCGGACGTAAATTTTACTGAGGAGCAGATAATCTTTTTTCGGTTGGATGGCGCAATAGCCGGCCATCTCGCCATTCTTTATGCGTTCAGCAGTAAAATAAATATAATTGTTTTCTTTTATATCTTCACAAATCCGCTCCGCCGATTGGAATTTTTTCAACATATAGTCAACCTGTGCCTCTCCGATAATCGGCGTGTAGTGCTCGCGCCAAATCTTTTCGGCGAGAACGGTAACGGCGGTGGCTGCGGATTCCAGATTTTCAGAATGTTTTGTGAGTTTTTGAATTTGAATTTGAATTTCCCTATTTTTATGAGCTTTTAATTTGCTTAAATCATATATACTGACTTCCCGACAGCCATAATTTGTTTTTTGCCTAAGATTAAATAAATCTATTCTTTCCATTTTTACGCAGTTAATCCCGTCAAAACCCGCTTTGACTACCCACGGTAATATATTCACCATTGCCATAAAATCCTCAAAACCATAAGTGTTATCGTAAAAATTGATAATTGTTGACACAGCTGTACCATGCGTTCCTATAACGATGTTTTTATTTTTATATTGATTCAAGACTTCGTTCAATGCGGCAATATTTCGTTCCTGAACTTCGGCGAGACATTCGCCGTCAGAGAATGTATATGAGAAATCTGTCCATTGCCGCTCCATAAATGATATAAAATTTGTATTATCTTTGAGCATATCATTATCGCTCTTGCGCTCACGGAAATCTTCGATTATTTCTATTTTAAATCCGTTTTTCTCCGCAAAATCGGCAATAGTATCAACGGCGCGTTTGAATGGACTTGATAATACTGCGTCAATGTTTTTATCCTGTAAAAAGTTCGTAACCAAATGTCTGTCAGAAAGACCTTTTCCGGTCAACGGACGGATTCTGCCGTCACGGACAGAATTATCCGCTTCTGCGTGGCGTATAAAATATATCATCGTCATCTCGCATTTCTCCATTCTTCGATAAGTTGTTTTATCGACTGCTGCCGGTCAGCTTTTGCGTCGCTGACTGCTTTTTTAACTACATCATATAAATTTTTGTTAAGCGTCCACGCCTCTGGTGAACGATTGCCATAAGCGAACAATGCGAACGCCGTCGCACCCATCGTGTAAACATTTGTAATTTCGTCCATGACCGCATCTTCCACGAACTCCTCCGGCGAAACATACCTTGCCGAACCTACGATTCCCATGTTTCCGATATTAATAAATGGAGATTTTTGATACAAATCTATATCGCAAATGATAACTTTTTCTTTATCGTAATCATATAAAATGCTGCCATCATAAAAATCAAGCGCGACATAGCCTTTTGCGGCAACATGAGCGTGAAAGTCCATAATATCCTCAAACGCCCGAATTTTCTTTTCCACAGGCATTTGCATGAATTTCATGTAATCAAACCCGCCTTTCGGCTCTATGCCTACAGCGTCCTCCCATTCAAATACAGCCGCGTATCCGCCGCCGATTTCTTCGGCTTCTATAAACTTTATCAAAGTTGGATGTACCAATTCTTTATATAACGGAACAGCCGTTTTCAACAGTTGAATTGCACTTTCGACATCAACTTCGCCGCTGTTTCGGTTTGCAATGTAATTCGGTTTCGGCGCACCCGCGAATTTAACAAAATACTTTTTATCGCCGTTTTCCACACCAAAAGCGATGTTGCCGGAACCTTGTTCGTCAAATACTTTGAATACCCTGCCGTATTCGCTCAGAAACGAAAAATCAAACGGTTCTTGCACCCTGCATGGCAATCCGTCTATCCATTCCACATAAAAATCTTTGAGATACCATGTCGGTACGGGGTTTTTCATGTTGTCGTGCCATTTTAATATATCCTGCGGCAGCCACATTGAAACTTCGCGTCCAATACCAGTTGTCACCGCCCAAGATGATGAAAGTGACGACAATAAAAGAATTGCGCTGTATAGAACCATAAGCTCGAAAAATTCCATCGGCGGCTCGCCGTCGAAATAACCGCGTATCTGCCCTGTGGCGAAATGCGGGCTTGTTGCTGCGCTCCAGACAATACAGCAAAATTCATTCCACGGGTCTCCGGTGTTATAATACTCGAAATCAATTATGTTAACTTCGCCGTTTTCATACATCATGTTCATTATGCCGTAATCCCAGACAAGAAAACTTTGCGGCCGGTCAATCAATAAATTGCGATTTTTCTCTATGTAATCAAGGACATAGCCGTCTCCATCAAAATGCAAATCGCATCCAAGATATGCTTTTATCTTCGCGTCTATTTCACGGTTATATTTTTTAGCCCATTCGTTTTGGTCTTCCGGTATTGGTATGGAATGTATCTTTTTTAAGATTTTACCTGCCTGTATTCCCAACGCATACTGCTTCGTTTCGGACAGCGTGGGCAATATTAGCTTCAAATCTTCGCCGTCAATCCAACTTTGAATTGTATATACCCCGTCATCGCAAGTGCCGAACTCTACAGGGACGCACATGGGAATATTCAATGCGGCAATATTTTGCATCATGGAAAACAGCATTTTTTTACTTTCGTATCGCGTGAGCGGAGAAATACGGAGAAGATATTTCGTTCCGTCCGCTGTGATTACACTGTACTTTTTATCCTCCGACAAACCCTTGCCAATAGGCTCGATTTTTTCGATTGTATCGTATATGTTTCTATCCCTCATACGCTCAAATCCTTATCATAATTTTAGATATATCGCTATGCAATTTTAATCTATTGCAGTATCTATAGCCATGTTCTTCTATATTAAGTATAATTATAGTATAATATAGTTTCGATGTCAATAATCCTGTGACAATAAATCACGTAGAATACATGGACAAAATAAGAAAAATTAATGTTATAGATTTATTAAAAAACAAAAAAGAGGGGAAAACAATGCCAGATAGTAATAAAATATCTCCGGCAGCGAAAAAAATACGCGATTTTTACGCAATCAAACCCAATGCCGGAATAATCCAGACGGATTTCGGATTTTACTGCCTCGACAAATGGAAAAGTCAGGGACATATTACAGACAGAACAAATCTGTCGGAATTGTTTATGTATGAAGATACGGCAATAGTGGGAATCGGAGGTCTCGGCGGGTGCGAAGCGGCGTTTTCGCCGGGTTTTGAAGTAAAAGTTCTGGAGGACAGGGGAGATTACGAATTAGTACAGGATTTTGCCGGCCGCCATGTATTATATTTCAAAGGACGCAGAAGCGGATTTATGCCCGAATACGTGGATCACCCCGTAAAAGATATGAAATCGTGGGAAGAAAAGTGCAGATGGCGCATGGATCCAAATTCGCCCGAAAGGTACGCAGGCCTCGAAAAAAATATGCGGAATATAATAAAGAGTGTACAAGAAGGCGGCGTAGTCCAGCAGTACTCAGTCGGCGGCTATATGTATCTGCGGAGCCTCATGGGACCCGAAGGCGTTTTATATAAATTTTACGACGAACCTGAGCTTATTCATGACTGCATGAAAACATGGTTCGAGCTTGCCGATAAAATTACAGCAGAACATCAGAAATATGTTGCTATTGACGAACTGCTTCTGGATGAAGATATATGCTACAAAAACGGGCCGCTTATATCTCCAGATATGATAAAAGAGTTTCTGTTTCCGTATTATCAGCAACTTATAGCCAACATAAAATCACGGCAAATAGATAAAACGCGCCATTTGTTCGTGCATGTCGCCACAGACGGTTTTGTATATCCTGTGATTGATTTATATAAGCAAATCGGCATGGACTATATGTCGCCGTTTGAGGTCGCGGCGGACTGCGATGTTGTTGAAGTGGGTAAAAAATACCCTGATTTGTTAATACGCGGAGGGATAGACAAGCGAATTTTAGCGGCAGGCAGGGAGGCAATCGACCGTGAAATCGACAGGATTATGCCCGTGATGAAAAAGCGCGGGGGATATATTCCGACATGTGACCACGGAGTGCCGGAAGAGGTAGATTTTAATGATTATATGCATTACAGAGAGAGAATGCAGGAATTTAGGCATTAAAAATATTTATTTGGGAAGAGCATAAAACAATATACTTTTTGTCATTTCACAAAAAGTAACAAAAAAGAAATAAAGAGAGGGGAACGCATTCCCCTCTCTTAAAACTCACCCCTTCTCATGCAGAGAGAGTTCTGTGCGAATGTTATGCCGGAATTCTAAATTAAAAATTATTGTTATTGTAAAAAATAATTTGTTATGCTATAATATAACATAGAAAGAAAAGGGATATGAGAATAAATAGTCGCAGGAGATTAAATGTATGACGGGAAAAGAACGTATGGCGGCGGCTATGAGTGCGCATAGAAGTGGGGTAAAACCTGACAGAACTCCGGTTATGTGCCAGTTTTCCGCCGGATATATGTATAAAAATGCTGGTATTCCGCCGACTGAATTTTGGCTGTCAACCGGAGGATTTGTAAGTGCGTTGGTGAAGCTCTGCGACGAGTATGAGTTTGACGGCATACTTATATCCACAGCGGGACGATCAGAGCCTCCGTTGGAAACAAATAAAGCAGAGTACGATGGTGGTGTTGAGATTACTTATAACGACGGAAGAAAATATTTTTATCCGCCCGACGAATATCCGAGGCCTTTACATTATGATTATACCCAAAAAGGCGTTTCACGTACCGTTGACGAAATATCTGCCGACGATATTCGCAATATCACAAATATCACGATTCCGAAATATTATCCGGATATGCTCCGTATGGTTATTGACGAACGCGGCGATACCCATTCTATACATGGTGAAGTCGGCACAGCGTTCGAGCAGCTTCTGCGTTTTTTCGGAACTTTCGAGGACGGATTCACGGCAATTATGGACGATGAGCCTAAATGTCATAAAATTCTCGAACGCTTAAATCAGAATGTTATCATGCAAGCCGAATGGCAATGCGAGTTTCCCATAGACGCTATGAAACTGTCCTCGCCTTTTGCGGGAAGCGGATTTATATCGCGTTCTATGTATGAACGTCTGGTATTGCCTTATGAACGCGCTGTTGTGAATTTTGTGCATAAAAAAGCAGGCGTCCCCTGTTATATTCACACATGCGGGTCAATCGGCGACCGGATTGATCTTATTCTGGAAACAGGCGTAGACGGCATTGAGTGTCTTGACCCTCCGCCTTTGGGAGACGTAAAATTCGAGGAAGCGGTTGAGCTTTTGAAAAACAGGGCTTTCATCAAAGGCAATCTTGATTCTGTCAATGAACTGACGCTGCCTGCGAACGAAATTATTGCCATAGCAAAGAGACGCATTGAAATGGCACAGCCATTAAACGGCGCATATATTCTATCATCGGCATGTTCGGTATCGCCTGTAACGCCTCCGGCAAGTTTATATGCGTTAAAGCAAGCGTCTATAGAAGCAAAAACAGAATTAAGATAATTCTTTTATTGTTGCGCCGGGTGAATTGCGGCAAAAACAATTTTAATTTGAATTTCAACTTCAACAGACATGCCGATATGAACGGAAAATCAAATGATACAGTGTTTGAACCGTGCAGATTGCAGATAACGGAGATCTGCATATTTAATCATGGGTATGACTGTAAAAAAACAAAAGAAAAAAAGAAAGGGGTGTTTTATTTGATTAACAAAACCAATATGACACAAACAAAAGAAATGTTTGAACAATGGTGGCAATGCAATAATACATCGAGGCCTTTGATGAATATACGCGTGTCACTTGACAAGCCGACCGAACCACTGATTCACGAAACGCGCGCTTCCACCCCGGAACAGGCGCATATCGGCCTTGAGATAAATCTGCCGCGGTTTTTAAATTATGCACGCGCACATTTGTTTTTGTGCGAAGCCGTTCCCAATTTCAGCGTAAATATCGGACCGGGTTCTCTTGCAACTTACGTAGGCTCAGAGCCGGTATTCGCTTATGATACCGTATGGTATACAAAATGCATAGAGGATGTTTCGTCTTATCCGTCAATTGCGTTTGATTCAAATAATATATGGTGGAAAAAACATTTTGAAATACTGAAAGAGGCAAAACGCCTGTCAAACGACGAATTTTATGTGTGCATACCCGATCTTGTAGAAAATATAGATATTATCTCCGCAATGCGGGGACCGCAGGAAATTTGCTATGATTTGATGGATTACCCGGATCATATTAAGCGGCTGATTCAAAGCGTTGAGGATATATACTTTGAATACTATGATCGATTATATGAAGAACTGAAAATAGGGGAAAGCATAATGTACACCGGCTTTCAAATAATCGGCGAGGGAAAAACGGCGAAAGTCCAGTGCGATTTTTGCGCGCTGATCGGACCTGAGCAGTTCAACGAGTTTGTTCTTCCGTTGCTCGCAAAACAATGCGGATTACTCAGGCATTCAATGTATCATCTTGATGGGCCGGACTGCATAAAGCACATGGACGCGCTTATGTCAATCAACGATTTACAGGCTATGCAATGGGTGCCGAGTCCGGGACAGCCTGATTGCGGGAATGAACTCTGGTATCCTGTATATGACAAAGTTAAGGATGCAGGCAAAGCCATGCAGGTAAATATTCATAACGGAGGATACGAAGACTGGGTTAATGCCGCCGATAAATTTATCAAACGTTATGGCTGTAAAGGCGTGTATTTTCTTTTTCCCGAAATGAATTCTGAACAAGCGAATAGACTTATAAAAAAAGCCGAAAACGAATGGCATGCGTAAATAGAGTTAAATTTTAGAATAAACTTGCCGTGAACCCTTGAAAATTAATTGTGTAGGAACGAATTCAATTCGCCCGTGAATTTAAGGGAGGAGAACAAAAGTGAAAATAAATATCAAAAGATTTTTATCAGTTTTTGTAATATGCATATTTATATTAGTATCGCTGTTATCGTGTAATAGAGATAATAATATAAATACAGGTCGTGAAAATGAAAATACCCGGCCGCCAACGGAAAATTCTGAAATTACGGCAACAGAAGCTGTCAACGAAAAAATATTGCCTGATCTTCCGGAAAATGATTTTAACGGACATGAATTTACATATTTTATATGGGACGTGACGGAATGGGCGGGAAATGAGGCGCAATGTCACCGCGATTTATATTCCGAAGGGGAAACCGGCGAAATAGTAAACGACGCGGTGTTCAGACGTAATGTAAAAATAGAGGATCAGTATAATATAAGATTCAAACAGTCTTTTGCTTTGATAAGCCAATATGAAAGCAAGCTCAAAAAAGCGATAGCAGCAGATGCCGCAGAATTTGACGTGTTGCTTTATCAGACAGCGAGCATGGGAAGCCTCGTGAGTAAAGGCTATTTAAGAAATATATATGATTTGCAATACGCGGACTTCACAAAACCGTGGTGGGAAAAAAATTCTATAAAAGATCTTTCGATTGACAATAAATTGTTCGGAATAAATTCGGCTATTACGTTAGTAGATAAGATGGGCGCGCAGACTCTGCTGTTCAACAAAGAATTATTGAAAAATTATTCGCTTGACGACCCGTATCAAATGGTAATAAACGGTATATGGACAATCGATAAATTCGGAGAAATGGTGAAAACGGTTTCAAAAGATTTGAACGGCGACGGTACTATGGATTCAAACGATCAGTTTGGGTTGCTATGTATACGCGATTCGATGAGTAATTTTGCAAACGGGTGCGAATGTTTTATAGCGCAGAAAGATAAAGACGACCGTGTTGTATTGACGTTCGCCGGGGACAGACAATATTCGGCGTATGAAAAGATACTGGATATTTTTCTTGAACGGAACAGCGCGTATAATTATTTTATGAGGTCGCCAAACGATTGGGAAACCGCAATAGACAGAATGTTTCAGGGAAGTCAGGCGTTGTTTATGTGGACGAGAATGCGTGACTGCGAGGCATTAAGAGCTATGGAAACGTCGTTCGGTATTTTGCCTGTGCCGAAGTATGACGCACAGCAGAGCCGTTATTATTCAAGCATAAACCCGTATACATCGACAATAATTGGAATTCCGGTATCAAATACAGATATGGAGCGCACGGGAATCATACTCGAAGCTTTAGCCGCAGAGTCGTTATACACAGTTCAGCCCGCATATTATGACATAACGCTCCAGAGCAAAATTGCGCGCGATTTCGAATCGGAAAAAATGCTTGATATTATATACGACAATGTATGTTATGACATAGGCGAAATATTAGGGTTAGGCAATCTAAACGAATATGTATATTTGGTAGACCAGGAGAACCGTAACGTAGCATCGTTTTATGAAAAAAAAGAAGGCAAAGCCCTGTTAGACATTGATAAGATTATGGATATAGTATTAAATTTAGATATTGGATAATTAATATATTACTCCTGCGTTTTATGACCTGACTCTCAGGGTTAAAAACACGCGTGACGACGAGTCTGAAGCTATGCTTGATATTATATTTAATAATAGAAATTATGATATTGGCACGTTTAATACGAATCTACTGGTATATGATATTTTTTATTCTGCCGTGGCAGATAAGAAAACGTCTTTGGTTTCGCTGATGGATTCAAGGAGCGGCGCAATAGACGCTGCTATTGATAAATTTAACGCGGATTATTGATAAAACTGATAAATAAGCGGATATGTTGCAGTACAGCGGGAGCGGATTTGAGGAATCACCGTTCTAACCGTGCGGAAATACATAAAAAGTAATATACAGTATTTAATAAAATAAACCAAAAATTTTTAATATAATTTGCGTTAATAAAAAACGGAGGATTTATGTATGAATTTAAATGATTATAGGTTAGTTTGGAACGACGAATTTGACGATGACAGTATAGACTTCACGAAGTGGTCTCACGAAACGGGCGGCCATGGATGGGGCAATAACGAAAAGCAGTATTACACGGCAAATGCGGGAAACTCTTTTGTCAAAGACGGCAAGCTGCATCTGGTCGCAAAAAAAGAAGATTTCGGGGAAAATAATTATACATCAGGCAAACTTAGCACTTACGGCAAAGCGTCATGGAAATACTGTTATATTGAAGCGCGCGCGAAAGTGCCGTATGGAGTAGGCTCATGGCCCGCTATATGGATGTTGTCAGACGCGATAAACGAGGGCACGCACTGGCCGCTTTGCGGAGAAATCGATATACTTGAACACGTCGGAAGATTTGAAGGCAAGGTTTATGCAAGCCTGCATTCCGGGTTATATAATCACTCGATAGGCACGCAGCAGAATCATATTGCAGAGATGGGTGATATATGGAGTGATTTTCACACTTATGCAGTCGAATGGACCGAAGATTACGCAGATTTTTTATTTGACGGCGAATCTTATGCAAAATTTATAAAAGGCGAAGACGGCAAAGATACTGGCGATGAAGGCTGGCCGTTCAATAAAAAATTTTTTATTCTGCTAAATTTGGCAGTAGGCGGGAATTTTGGCGGGCCGGCAATAGACGAGGCAAGCATGCCATGGGCATTTGAAATAGACTATGTCCGCGTGTATCAGAAAATATGAATTGAATTGATATTAAATTAAATGACAACGGCAATAAATTAACAGGACGGGTTACCCGTCCTGTTATAGTGAAACAACTTGATAATGATGATTTGTGTAGGGAATGCCCAGTGGGCATTCCGCGGACGCGCATTGCGCGCCCCTACAAGCATATCACCATTTTAGAGTTGTTTTACTATAATATGTTATTAACTAAAAAATCAAAACGGTTTTCGTGCGAAAATTATTTTATTAAGCGCATAGACCGCCGCTGATAATATCAGACAAGAAATGATTTGCAATAAAGCGTTTGAATGAAAAATTATAAGATTAAAAAACCATATCAGAACAGACCTTAACGGGGCAATAGGCGTAAATACAGAGATAATCGCGATAAGAATAATATCAGTTATCCAGCCGTACCATTTATCCTGTATAGCCGTAAGCGTGTGTATAAATACCGCGGCAAATAACAGGAAAGCAAACTGCTGGAAGAATGCGATTACGGGGTTGTTATTAATCCAGCCGAACCAATATACAGGATTAAGGGAAAACCCGCCTTTATAGTAATTTGAAAATATAAAAGCTTCGTAAGTGTAATAAAATATTATGCCCGCTAACGACATAACGGCCGCCATTATTATATAATTTATAATACAGCCCCAGAAAAAATCTTTTCGCTTGCCGCCGAGATTCATCATCTTTTTAAAATTCATGGACGGTATAAAAATTGCGCCTAAAATAATAATCAGATATAAATAATTGCCGAACCCTACAGTGCTGTTGTTTTCTCCGGGATATATGTTAAAAAAACTTAAAATAATATAAACTATGTCCTGCGCTAAAATACAGCCCATCGTAATAAACGTAATAGTATACGCTAATTTTATATTTTTGAAATTTATTTTTGCTATCGCAAAAGATTTATTTTTCATTTTTATTTCCTCCTCCAACTATATTAATAAAGAAATCCTGTAAAGATATTCTGTCTATATTAACGCCGTCCGGCGGTGTGATTCTTTTATCGTATATATGCGCGGCCATTACGCTGCCCATTGTTGTTTTGCCTATGCAGTTCAGCCCGTCCAGTAACGGAAGAACTGCCGAAGTCGCGCCTGTGAGAGTATATGCCTTTTGGTCAATATCTTCGATTCCTGTTTCCATTAGGATTTTGCCGTTGTTGATTATAATAAGCCGCTCAGTTACTTTCGCTATTTCGTCGATTAAATGCGTCGATACTATAATAACTCTTGGGTGGGCGTTATAACTTTCAAGCAATAAATTATTAAACTGGTCGCGCATGATAGCGTCGAATCCCAATGTCGGCTCGTCAAGTAAAATAACTTTGGAATTATTCGACAGACTTATAATGGTTGTCAGCATAGTTTTCATGCCGAAAGATAACTGTTTATATTTTTTATTTTGGTTTAATTCAAGACGTTTTATCATTTCCTGCGCGAAATCATAGTCAAAACTGTCCTGTAATTCTGCGGCTGAATCAATCAGAGCCGCAACTTTCATATTAAACTGCGCAGAACTGCTCTCGATAAAATTCACGCAGTCGGGCATACGGCCCGGTGAAATAAATTTATCGTTTATTATAATATCGCCGTTTGTGGCGTCTATATGTCCCGCAAGCAGTTTCATAAGAGTTGTTTTACCCGCGCCGTTCCTGCCAAGCAGACAATATAATCCGTTGTCCGGAATAGTTAAACTGATATTGTCAATAGCTATGGTATTGTCGTATTTTTTTGTTACGTTTTTAAATTTAATCATAATTAATATTACCTGTACCTTTCCTGTTTTTAATAACGCTTATAAGCTCGTCAAGCGAAATCCCTAATGTTTTCGCTTCCGCAAGCAGCGAGTCAACTGTTTGATTCAAAAAAATATCTTTTCGCCGTTTTGTGATTTTTTCTTTTGCGCCTTCCGCAACACACATGCCAATGCCTCTTTTCTTGTATAAAATACCCGCGTCGGTGAGTTTGCTTATAGCTTTAACTGCTGTTGTCGGATTTACGGAATATACTTTGGAAATTTGCGTCGTCGAAATAATCAGGTCGTCAATCTGATATATTCCCGTGATGATGTCGCTTTCGATAATGTCCATAATCTGCATAAAGACCGGCTGGCTGTCATTCAATTTTAAACACCTCCGTTATGCTGTTAATCAGTTAATGATATATGTCATTAACTGAATTATATCATATAGAATTTTATTTGTCAATAGCTTTTTGAAAAAATTTTTAAAATTTATAAAAAAATATATTTTTCTTGACTTATTTAATATAATTATGTTAAACTTATAATCAAATGAGTTAGGCAATTTTTTAATAATAAATTTAAAATAAAATAATTTCAGGAGGATATTTATCATGGGTTATCCAAAAATGTCCGGCGGGGGACACTTAATAAACATGCTCAACGAGTACGCAAAACTTAAACATGAATACGGCGCGCAGGGAATAGCAGATATTATAGGCGAAACCGACACATTTCTGCAAACTCAGTTAGAAAAAATTATCGCTCTGGAAATATGCGAAGATTTAGCCTTAAAAGAACCCGATGATTTACATGAGATAAAAAAACTAAGGGTTTCTGCCGAACGCAAACTATGGGCGTCATTTGATAAAAATCTTTACGCTGATAAGTTAAAAGGCGCGTTATACGGGAGAATGAGCGGCTGCATACTTGGCGCGGCGGTTGAGTTCTGGTCAATCGACGATATGGAATCGTGGGCAAAATGGATAGGCGACGAATTCCCTAACAAACACTATTGGTCAAAAATAAAAAATCCGAGCGGGTTGCACTACGGGTTCAGCCCAAGCTATAATTATACAATGGAAGGTCTGGACGGCGTGCCTGTTGACGATGATATTACATATACTCTTCTGGGTCTTCTCATAGCCGAGGACTGCGGGCTTGATTTTAAAACAAATGACGTGGGAAAATGCTGGCTGAAATATCTGCCCTATGCGTGCACAGCCGAAGATATTGCGCTTAGGAATCTTAAAAAGGGCATATCTGCCGATAAATGCGGCGAAATTGACAACCCGTATGTGCAGTGGATAGGAGCGGACATACGCAGCGACCCGTTCGGTTATCTTGCGCCCGGGCTTCCCGAAAAAGCGGCTGAAATGGCATATTACGATGCGTATATAAGCCACAGGAGAAACGGCATATACGGCGAAATGTTTTTCTCCGCGGCGATAGCGGCCGCGTTTGCCGTTGGCGATCCGTTTGAGGCTTTGAATAAAGCCCTGTGCGAAATACCCAAAGAATCGCTTTTATATAAAGACGTTTCTTGGGCTTTAAATATAAAAGACACGGTCAAAAATTACAGGCACGCGAGAGAACTTGTTGAAAATTATTTTGAGGGAATGAGCGGAGTGCATACAAATAACAATGCTGCGTTGGTTATATTCGGCATGAAACTCGGCGGCGGAGATTTTACCGAGACAATCGGCAATGTGGTTGCTATGGGACTTGACAACGATTGCACGGGCGCGACTGCGGGAAGTCTTTTCGGCGCGTGTTACGGATTTGACTCAATCGACAAAATATGGCATGAAAAATTCAATAATAAAATTCACTCGTATCTTATCGGACACCCGGCGTTTGAAATAGACGATGTTTTAAACAGATTCGCAAAATTGGCCGAAAAAAGTTTTAATTAATATAGCGTAAATTCAAAACAAACAGCGGCTCTGTCGGTTAAGGCAGAACCGCTGTTTGAATTTCGTTCTTGACACTGGGTGGTTTTATACAAATGCTTTTTTATAACAATTCAACTTTGACAGGTTGTTTTGTCTCCATAGATTCGTTGCATGCCAGAACAAGGGCGAGAGTTTTTACAGCGTCTGAATACGGCGATCTGATTTTCGACGGGTCGCCGGATATTACGGCGTCAATAAAAGTCCTGTCGCACATCGTCCCGAAATCGACGTTTGATTTAAACCTTATCCCAATTTCGTTTTCGTTTCTTCTCTGCATTCCGTCGCCTTTGACAACCCCGGCTATATCTTCAGCTATATCCTGTTCGTCAACTCCGTATATGCTCACGTGAGAACATAAAATATAATCGAGCCTTGAGCTTCTTGTGCCTATCGTGATTTTTGAATCCCACGACGCGCCGTTGAGCGAATAACAGCCCGTCATCATCGTTCCGGTTATTCCGCTCTTAAATTTAAAAATCGTAGTGCTTATGTCGTCTGTGTCATACCCGGCCCATTCTGATTCTGTTATGAATCCCCTTGTCGGGATAGAATATACAAGTTCAATATCGCCCAGTAAATATCTGAGCAAATCCATTTGGTGGACTGTCTGCTCCACAAGCTGACCCCCGGACAAATCTTTTTTTCTCCACCAGTCTACTTCAGGGACTCCGCCAACTCTTGAGCCTTGCATTACGACTATTTCGTTTTTGGCGATATAATCTTTCGCGGGATCGTTTATATTATCGTACCTGCATTGAAATCCCGAAGCGGCGATAAGATTTTTCGCCGTGATTTTATTGCTTATTTCTTTCGCCATGCCTAAATCAAGGCTTACGGGCTTTTCGACAAACATGTGTATACCGCGCTCTACCGTCTCAAATTCGATATCGCCGTGTTTATACGGAGGTATGCCGATACAGACCATATCGGGTTTTGTTTCATCATACATTTTTTTAAAATCCGTAAACGCTTTGCCTTTGCCTGATTTTTTCACGAAATTCTCGCATCTTTCCGGAATTAAATCGCAGAACCCCACAAGTTCGATATCGCTGAAATTCATAAAATGGTCTAAGTGATATGAGCCTATCCCGCCGCAGCCGATCATCGCTAATTTTTTCATAATATTTTCTCCAATCTTTTTTTATTTTCATAAGTATTTAATTATTATAATTATTTTATAACTATTATATCATAAACAAATAATTTTTCAACTTAAATTTATATTTTATTAAAATACAGTAATAATAATATTAAGAGATTATAAAATAAATTAAAGGATAGGATAAATAATATCATGCCAAAAACTAAAAAATCAATAAAATCTGAATATAAAAATAACGAAAATGAAAACGAAGAAGAATTAACCCAGACTGAAATACAGGAAAATCAAATAAATAATATAAATCAAACCGGAATGATAGTCACTAAAACCGGAGATACAACTATAAACAGCCTCACGATAGTAGGACAAATCGAGGGGCATTATTTGCTCCCGTCAAATAACAAGACCACAAAGTACGAGCATATAATACCGCATCTTGTGGCAATAGAAGAAAGCCCTGAAATCAACGGATTATTAATTATTTTAAACACAGTCGGCGGAGACGTCGAAGCGGGGCTTGCGATTGCCGAAATGATTGCCTCGATGAAAAAGCCGACGGTTTCGCTTGTTCTGGGCGGAGGGCATTCGATTGGAGTGCCGCTTGCGGTATCGGCGAAAAAATCGTTTATAGTGCCCAGCGCGACGATGACCGTTCACCCTGTCAGAATGAACGGGCTTGTCATAGGGGTGGAGCAGAGTTTTTCTTATTTTACGAAAATGCAGGAAAGGATAAATAAGTTTATTATAACCCATTCTGAAATAACCGAAAAAGACCTGAGCGATTTTATGTTCAGCACTGGGGAGCTTGCCGCAGACGTAGGGAGTATCATAGACGGTGAGGTTGCTGTGAAGTCCGGGCTTATAAATAAAATCGGCGGATTGTCCGACGCATTGGGTGAATTGAAAAAAATATGCAAAGAACGCGGTAAAAATAAAAATAATAAAAAATAATAAAAAATATACTTGTAAATTTTTTATTTGTATGATATAATTTTGATAACAAAAATTAATTGATTTATATAAATAAAAAATTAAAAGATACGGAGGGTATTATTTATTATGGTAAAAAAATTTTCGGCTGTTTTTACAGTCATGCTGCTTATTATATTTGTTTTAACGCAGACGGTCATGGCTGTAGTATTGGAAGTGGATACGGCAAGCCCCGAATTCAAGTCTGATACGTGGCAAAATAACGAGGGCAACGACGAAGTATTCCCGATCAGCATGGCTTTTTCCACGACTCCTACCAGAGGGGTGCCAAATGACGAAGTTGAGAGGTTCTGCGCCAACGTTCAGGACGGCGCGGCAGACATGGAAGGCGAAGTCAGCATATTAAACGGAAGCGCGGTAAATAACGCGGTATTCCCGTTTAAAGAAACAGTCAGAATCGACAGCGTTACATGGAAATGGAACAACGGCGGACGTCAGTATTTCTTCCTGCTCTACACGTCGATGGACGGACAGAACTGGACTGAGATAGAAATCACGGGAAACGCCGTTAAAACCGCTGTTGAAAATACATACGACGAAACGGGCGATTTGGACGGCCCGGGCGTTGAATGTTATGTTTCTACCCCTGCTGGAAGCACTGACGATGACGACGTTAACCCGATCACTTTCACATTTAATCAGACCCCCGACGCCAAGTATTTTAAAATCGTTATGTTCGGCAACGACGGCGAAAGCGGCGATATGGCTGTAAGCCACCCGTGGGTGTCTTTTAACAGCCTCGTTTTTGAAGGCGTTATTGCGACAGAAGAATCGGCAGGTCCCGCAGCAGTCGATACGCCGGCGGCAGATGTTCCGGCTCCGGCGCCCGCAGACAATACGCCTGCTCCCGCACCGGCTCCTCCGAGCGGCGACACTGGCACAATAATTTTAATATGCGTTCTGATAATAGCCGCCGCAGGCGTTGTTATACTCAGAAAAAAGATTGCAGTTAAATAAATAATATTGCAAATGCATAAATAGTAAATAAAAAGCTCCGGATTTTACCGGAGTTTTTTTATTTTTTATTAAACAGCTTTGTCAAAAATTTAACAGAATTTTTAATAAAACTTTTACTGATTATTATTGAAATTATATTTAATATAGTATATAATATTATTATAATGGGAAGAAATATAATTTTATAAAGGAGAATTTTAAACATGGCAGAATTGAATTTAAAACACAAAGAACTTGACGCGTGGATAAAAGAAATCGCCGGAATGTGCAAACCGGAAAGCGTTTATATATGCGACGGCTCGCAGCATGAATACGACAGATTTATGTGGGAAATGGTTGAATCTGGCGCGGCTGTGCCATTAAATCCGGAAAAACGCCCCGGATGTTATCTTTTCAGAAGCCATCCGTCAGACGTTGCAAGGGTCGAAAACAGGACGTTTATTGCCTCTAAAACAAAAGAGGAAGCCGGCCCGACAAATAACTGGATCGACCCTGATGAATTAAAAACCACTATGAAAAATTTATATAACGGCTGCATGAAAGGCCGGATTATGTATGTAATACCGTTTTCGATGGGGCCGATAGGCTCGCCGATTTCTAAAATCGGCGTGGAGATAACAGACAGCCCGTATGTTGTGGTAAATATGAGAATAATGACAAGGATAGGGACGAAAGTTATCGACGAACTCGGTGAAAACGGCGAATTTGTAAAATGCCTGCACTCAGTAGGAAAGCCGCTCGCTCCGGGCGAAAAAGACGTATCATGGCCCTGCGCCCCGTCGATCGACCAGAAATATATAAGCCAGTTTCCAGAAGAAAGAATGATTTGGTCTTATGGCTCAGGCTACGGCGGAAACGCGTTGCTCGGTAAAAAATGTTTCGCTTTGAGAATTGCCGCAGTACAGGCAAGAGACGAGGGCTGGCTGGCTGAACACATGCTTATCTTAAAACTGACAGGCCCGGACGGCAATTTTAAATATGTCTGCGGCGCGTTCCCAAGCGCGTGCGGGAAAACCAATCTCGCCATGATGGAACCCACAATTCCGGGCTGGAAAGTCGAAACTGTCGGCGACGATATATCATGGATGAAATTCGGCAAAGACGGCAGATTATACGCGATAAATCCCGAAGCGGGATTTTTCGGCGTGGCCCCCGGAACTTCGATGCAGTCTAATCCTAATGCCATGAAAACAATACAAAAAAATACTATATTTACAAACGTCGGGCTTACTGACGACGGCGACGTTTGGTGGGAAGGCATAGGGACTCCCGCTCCCGATCATCTTATAGACTGGGAGGGTAACGACTGGACCCCTGATTGCGGAAGAAACGCCGCGCATCCAAACGCACGCTTTACAGCTCCCGCATATCAGTGCCCGGTTATCGCGCCCGAATGGGAAGACCCGGCAGGCGTGCCTGTTTCGGCTATATTAGTCGGCGGACGGCGTAAGACTACGATTCCGTTAGTCAACGGGAGCCTTAACTGGAATCACGGAATATTCTTAGGGTCGATTATGGGTTCAGAAATAACCACGGCAGCTATTACTGACAATGTCGGACAGGTGAGAAGAGACCCGTTTGCCATGCTGCCGTTTATGGGTTATCACGCCGGCGATTATTTGCAGCACTGGTTAAATATCGGCAAAAAGAGCGATATGTCAAAACTGCCGAGAATATATTACGTCAACTGGTTCAGAAAGAACGCCGAGGGCAAGTTTATATGGCCCGGCTACGGTGAAAACAGCCGCGTTCTTAAATGGATAGTTGAGAGAATTTCAGGAACGGGCAGCGCCGTAACTACGCCGATAGGCAATATGCCCGGCATCGGTGATATAGATATAAGCGGGCTTGATATAAGCGAAAGCGATATGGCGGAACTTTTGAAAGTTGACAAAGAGGCATGGCTTTTAGAAATCGAATCTATAAAAGAAAATTACAAAACATACGGAGATAAACTGCCGAAAGAATTGGCTGAAGAACTCGCGAAATTAGAGATTGCGTTGAAATAAATTAATTTAACGCATTGAATTCTATTGTAGGGGACGCGCCCCTGCGCGTCCCGTCTGATAAAACCAACGCAAAATCAGATTCGCGGGACGCGCAGGGGCGCGTCCCCTACATGATTAAATTATTATATTATTTTACAGCGCAAATAGTCAGCCATTGCGGCAACGCCGCCTGCGGGTTTACGCGCCAGTCGTAAATCTGGTCGATTTCTTCCGGCGTTTTGCCCGTAGTATCAAAAAAACCGCGGCTCCCTCTGTCGTCAAACATTTCTTCCATGCGTTTTATGCGCAAACCCGAATCAGCTATCGCGTTGACAATATCCTGCATACGCCAATGATAATTTATGCCGTCATACAGAGGTCTCATGTAGCCGTATGGTTTAATAACTTTCAGTTGCCCGAAGCAGTCTTCAAACGGTCTGTTGACAGGGTGTACTTCAAACATGATATACACGCCCGATTTTTTCATAATACGGCAGATATTTTTATACATTGATTTTAAATCGTCAATCCATACGTGAACGCCGTTTGACGTGAAAACAAAATCATATTCATTTGATTTTATTTTTTCAAGCGTCATTGTGTTGTCATGCACAAATTCTATATCCCAGCCGTATTTTTTTGCGATTGCCTCAGCGTGTTCAAGCTGAGGCTCACAAATATCGCACGACGTGACTTTTGCTCCAAGCAAGGCAAACGCGATAACCGCCGCGTTGTCGCCGCTTGACGGGACGCAGACTTTTTTGCCGCGTAAATCCGGAAATGTTTTTTTGATAAGTTCAATAAGTATAGGGTGGTCGAACGCAATATAGGGATTATCTATAATATCTT
Source organism: Oscillospiraceae bacterium (assembly GCA_009783265.1). GTDB lineage: Bacteria > Bacillota > Clostridia > Oscillospirales > WRJC01 > WRJC01. Next base: position 395,127 of record WRHM01000001.1, on the reverse strand, counting down.
TTTCGCTTTCGTTTCTAATTCCGTACCCGTTTTCAACTTCGTTGTTCCACCAGTCAATAATTTTTTGATTTGCTTTTTTCATAATTCAGGTTACTCCTTTATAATTTTATATTTTATAATTTGTTTGTGTGTTTGATATAAATTATAAAAAGCAAAACCTGAAATAAGACGGTTAATTTTTTATATCTCTATGCAATCTGCCGCCTGTTCAGGTTTTGCATAGAGTAAAACTCTGAAGAATTTTATGTATATACTATCGTCCACAGCACGATTCCTCCTTTTCAATAAATTTATTTTATCAAATTTGCTTGAAAGCCTCGAAATTATTGTGTAGGGGCGCGCATTGCGCGTCCGCAAATCACTTTTTATTTATTAATATCAAAAAATTGTTCTGAAGTCATACCGCATAAAACCTGATTCCAGTATCTGCCCTCGTGAAAATACATGTCTTTTTGAACCCCTTCGATAATAAATCCAAGCTTTTTATGCAACGCTTCGGACGCTTTATTTTCTTCCATATAGCCGTTATTCCATTTGTGCATTCTGCGCTCATTGAACATATATCTTCCTATCATGCGATATGCGGCGATTCCATATCCTTTTTTTCTGTCTGCCGGATTGATTTGTATTCCTATAGGGCCGAATCTGCCGTTTCTTTCGTCGATCCCGAATATATTTATAACCCCTACATGTTTTCCGTCGTTATTTTCAATAGCAAGACTGGTGTATTTATTCGGGTCTATCGACTGAACAAAATCTGTGTGTCCCTGTTTATAAGAATCAGGGTCGATCGGCAATTCAATTTCTTCGTTAAAGAAAAACCTCCCGATATTATCATACATATTGCATATAAGATATTCCCAGTCGTCTATTTTTGGCTGGCGCAATGTTATAACTTCATTTTTCCAGTAATATTTTGAATAATCTATCTCTATCATAAAAAATCCCCTCTTAATTTAATACTAATACTTGTCCCAGCTCACAATTTCATCAAGCGATACCCTCGGCCGTGCGTCCGGGCTTTCTGCGGGATAACCTAACGGGGTGACGGCGACGACGCTTACGTTTTCGGGAATCCCCAATACTGCTTTTACTTTATCTTTGTTGAAATTACCAAGCCAGCACGTCCCCAAGCCTTCTTCGTATGCTTTTAAAATAATAAAAGAAACCGCTATCGAAACGTCGATTGTCTCAACAGGCTGCTCGCATGACATAATCCCCGGTTCTTTCCCGCACGCGACTATAACTGCCGGAGCCTGTTTTATAAACTGCTGATTGTTGCACGCGTCAAGCATTTTATCTTTTACTTCCGGGTCAGTCACGACTATAAACTGCCATTTCTGACGGTTTCTCGCCGACGGCGCAAGCCTTGCGGCTTCGAGCACAGCTTCGATTTTTTCTTTTTCAACCGGTTTTGAATCATACGCCCTGATACTTCTTCTGCCTTTTATTGCTTCCATAAGATTCATGTAAGATACCTCCCACAATATAAATAAATATAAAAATTATATACGCTTTTCTTGAGATTATTATACTATATTTAAAATAAAAAGTCAAATAAAATACAAAACAAAAAAGCGGGATTTTTTTAATCCCGCTTTTTCGTTTTGCTATAAATTTATTTAAATAAGAAAGAAAATAAGCCGCCTGAATTTTTTAGGTTTTTGTTGTAATCGAGCATTGCGCACAGCATTTCAACAGATTGAGCTTTCGTCAAAAGCCCGTTCGGATTTACGTTGCCGTTCTCGTCGCCTTTAATAATTCCGCAGGAATTAAGTGCCGCTATGTCATTTTCAGCCCATTCGGGAATAAATACCGCGTCTACAAATACAGGCTTTATCAGCCCGGTTTCGTTAGTTGCGGGAATTTTTAAAATATTGTTTACTATAACTGCGGCTTCGGCTCTGGTTATTATGCTGTTGGGGTCAAAATAAAGCCCGGTATCTGTTGGTATGCCTTTTATAACGCCCAGTTCGTATGCTTTTGTCACATAGGATTTATATCTGAACGGTATGTCTGAATCATCGGCAAGACCGGTTTTATATACTTCGGATATATTTTTGTCAAGTTTCGCCGCTCTCATGACCATTTCCACAAATGCCGCTCTTGTCATAAGAGTTTTTGGCTCGAATTTTAAATCCGGGTCTTGCAGGTCCGCGTCGATAAATCCCGCAGCTGCGGCTTTTATCGCGGAATTTGCCGCCCAATGATTATCTAAATCTTTAAAAATTACGCTGCTTGCCGCTTTAGTGACTTTTATCTGCACTGTCGCAAGATTTGAAAGATTTCCGTATTCGTCCTGAATCTGATATACAAAACTGTCAGTACCCGTAAAATTATTTTTAGGCCTGTAAACAAAATTTCCGGTTGAACTGTTTGAAATTTCAAGAAATCCGTTTTTAGGACCTTTTACTATCCTGTAATTTATATCGTCGTCATCGGGGTCGTTTCCGTCCATAGATTTAAACACGGGTATATTTTTCTGCGTAGTGATATTTACGTCGTTTGCCGACGGGGAGAAATGCAGGGATTCCAAAACTGATACGATACATTTCATCGAAGAGTTTTGGGTAGTATCTTCTGTATTTTTAAAATGAAATTTTATTGTGCCGATTCTGTTAGGATAGGGGATAAGCCTTATATACTGTATATTTTCTCTCGAAATAGTCTGCCCTTCTAAAATCTCGCTTCCGCCGAGAGTCAGTACCCCTTCGTCAAAATCCGGAAGTTTTGTTATTGTGATATATTTTATTTTTTTCACGTCTAATATTTTTTCGAATTCCTCAGGCCTGAAAGTGATCTCACTGTTTAAAAGCGCGGGTTTTTTTAATTCAATCATGTTTCTTATTATATTCACCGCGGGAGAAATAAAGGGCGTTTCGTCATATAAAGGCGCAGATATGCTTTCGCCCGCAGAACTTGACGCGGGAATATAATAACCGGAATTATTGCCCGCGCCTGAATCGATCAGTCCCGCGGCAGACGCCGTAGTTATAAAAACAGTAAATATAAAAATTGCGGAAAACAGGGAACTTAAAATTTTAAATTTAATTTTAGTTTTCATGATATAATTTTATCCTCCGATTTTTTGTTTTATTATATAAATAAAAATATGTTTTTTCATTATATATTTTATACCTTTTTTAGAATATTATTCCTTTTTATCTATTTTTATCTAAAATTTTAATTCTTGAAATGTTTTTATGCTATAATATGTTAGAAATCGCACCTTTGAATTGTATATATTTATAGACGCGTCAGAATTTATGCAAAACAAAGGAGTGGTATTTTTAATTTATGGAAACGGTAAATGTAAATATGAGCGAAAACGAAACAGAGCTTGGGATTATCCCCGAAATAAACAACAGTTTTTATGATAAATATCACCCGCAGATACGCTCGGTCGTTTCAAGGATTTTAAATAGCGCAAATCAGTCAGATGATATTGACGACTGCGTAAGCGTCGTGTTTCTGGATTTGATGGAAAAATTGCAGCAATATAACGAGACGCGCGGGAGCATGGGCGCGTTTGTCACGGTGATTGCGCGTTCCACCGCTCTGAATTACTGCAAAAGCAATACGCGTAAAACAAACGAATTGATTGGCGATGAAAAACTTGATTTTCTTCTGTCGCCAATAGAATATCAAAACGAAACAGAATTTGATTTGTTGGTCGAAAGTATAATATCAAAATTGAACAAAGACGAAAAAATTTTATTTGCGATGCGTTATTTGTATTATTATACGCCGGAGGAAATCGCGAAAGCCTTAAATATACGGCGGAGCGCGGTCGATATGCGGACAAACAGGCTTAAAAATAAAATCAAAAAATTTCTCGACAAAGGAGGGATGCTTATATGAGCAGAAAACTTTTCACAGATAGTTTAAGCGACGAAACTGTAATTAACCTGACAGACGAAATGCTGAAACAAAATAATATAAATAAAACAAAAAAAAGATTTTTCAGATTGGAACTTATAAAAATAATCCCGGCAGTCGCCGCAGTCGCGCTGGTTATCGGAGTAATAAATATACTGCCGAATCTTTTGGTTTATGAAAATATCGGAACTCCGGGAAGCGAAGCCGGTATGACAGATATGACAAAAACCGACATGAATATGCTGGGGACGGAAATTTCTGACTATTATGGCTGGATTATAGTCGGAGGAACGAGAATAACTTACCCTGTGGTTCAGACTGACGACAATAATTTTTATCTAACTCACGATTTTAATAAACAGGAAAGTCGCTCGGGAGCTATTTTCTGCGATTACAGAAATAGCAAAGATATTTTAGATAACCGCAATCTGGTAATCTACGGGCATAATATGCTTGACGGGTCAATGTTTTCTAACTTAGTGCAATACGGCGTCAATAAAGAATTATTTGAAAACGGCATGATAGAATTATATACTGAAAACACGATATATTATTACGAGATTTTTTCAGCTAACGAAGAAGACCCTACTTACGGGTATACACAGACATATTTTACGGGAGACGAAGAATATGTTGATTTCTTGAATGAAATAAAAAACCGCAGCGTTTTTCAGAAAGACGTCGTGCTTGATGCAAACTCTAAAATAATAACGCTGTCGACTTGCATAAACGATTTTACCCGCGACAGGCGTTTCGCGGTCCGGGGCGTTTTGGTTGATTCTGAAATAATCGATGAAACTTATGTGGTTGAAGTGCCGTCTTATACGCTGCCTTCAGAACAGGAATGTTACACTTATGACGAATATTTAGAGTTTTTTAAAGAGTATAGGGAGTTTTATCAGTCACAGATTAATTGCGTTGATGAAAACTGGATGCCAATTTCAGGTCAGCCTGTTTTAACGCAGGAAATGTATGACGAACACATGGCTGCTTGGGACGCTAATTTAGAACAAATTCTAAAAGAAGTGCAAGAGGGCAAAATGCCGAAACTTCCGAGCCATTATTTCCCGTATGCCACGTATGACACGCTTAATCCGCATTTGGATTTTAATTGCGGCGTAGACAAAAACGGCAGTTGGGTGTTGTATAACTATGACGGCACTTCGGATATACTTGAAACGTTTGGCACAAAAGACGAAATGTTAGAGCGGTCAAGATGGTGGCTGAGCAGGGGAGCAATGGCGGGCGAAGTCGATATGGCTCAGGCTAACGAAATATACAGGAGATTATATTTCGCCGATGAAACCGTGGATATTCTGCCTGATGTTTTGCAGGGCGATGAAATCGTGAATACAATCCCGATGCCGCCGCTTAATTCCGCAATGATACAGTTAGCTTATGACAGAGGTTATCGCGATTCGACAGAGTACACAAGATTTATAGACAGCACGTTCTTCCAGAGAATAAATAACAATACTCTTTCCGAAGACGAGAAAAAATTTATATATAACTGTATATGCGCGGGCGACAGTATTCCTTTAGCAGATGATATAGTCGGCATGATATATGATATTGGCATGGTCACACTGGAACTTGAAAACGGTAATATGGCAAGATTTGAACTTGATATTACAAATGAGAATGTCACGCCGGAGGAAGAACTTCAAACTCAGATAGACAAAGAAATGATTGATATACGGGACGAAATTATAATGCTTTCAAAAAAACTCTGGATAGAAGATGAAATTTACAAAGAATATATAGGCGGAAAAATGCTGTGGCCTTTGGATAGAGAGTTTAACATAATATCCTCCGGATTCGGGTCCAGAATAAGTCCTGTAACCGGTCAGACAGAGTTTCATAACGGTTATGATATTCCGGCTGATTACGGAACGGATATATATGCGGCAAACGGCGGAACGGTTTTGATTTCCACCTACAACAAGATATACGGTAATTATATAGTAATCAGTCACGGCGGAGGAATAACTACGCTGTATGCTCACGCAAGCGCGCTAATGAAAAAAGCCGGGGATAAAGTAAACAAAGGCGATATAATAGCTCAGGTCGGCTCGACAGGGTACAGCACCGGAAATCATTTGTATTTTGAATACGACGAATTGGGAATCCCGCAGCCATTAGCTATTGATGATTTGGATTATATTATAGCAGAATAAAATAAAAGATAAATTAGACGCAAAAAGGGCGGGATAAATTCCCGCCCGGCTTTTGGTTGAATAAATTTGCATTTCTATTCGCTCCAATCTTCGATAGTTAATCCGTTAATACGGCTGAATTCGCGAATATTATTTGTTACAAGAGTTAATCCCGCAGATTTTGCGTGCGCTCCGATAAGCATATCTTTAGGACCGACAGGCGTACCTTTTCTGTATAAATCTGCGCAAATATTCCCGTATTCAACGGCGGCGCGGCTGTCAAAATCAAGTACAGTAACATTAGATAAAAAATTTATCAGGGTATTTTTATTTTTAACGGGGAATTGACTTCTCGCAATGCCATATTCTAATTCCGACAGCACGATTGTTGAAATTGCAATTCCGAATTCTTTGTTTTTTTCAAACGCGCTTTTAACATTTGGGATATGCTTTATCATAAAAATACAGATATTGGTGTCCAGCATATACCTCATATTTCTTCCCTCGCTTCTACAATTTCATTTTTTCGAGCTTCTTCAATCGCTTCCCAGACATCGTCGTCAATAGGTTCGCTCATTAAAAAATTTTCCCACGCTTTATCTTTGGGGCATAAATAAACTATTTCACCTACTTTTTTTATAAGAACTTCTTCGCCGTCTTTGAAACGAAATTTTTTAGGCAGACGAACAGCCTGACTTTTTCCGTTTTTAAAAATTTTAGCAGTATCCATAAAATTAATCACCTCGATTCCTAACGCTTAATAATAGTATATACCCGAATATATATTTTGTCAAATATAAATCAAAACTTATATCCTCTCGCAAACTCTATATCTTTTTGTATCTGCTTTTTTAAACTGTCAAGACTGTCAAATTTTATTTCGTCCCTGAATTTATAATAAAAATTTACTTTTATGTTTTTGCCGTATAAATCGCCGTCAAAATCAATCAAATGCGATTCTGAATTTAAAAAATCCCCGTTGACTGTGGGCCGCATGCCTATATTAGTCACGGCTTTGTATATTTTCCCGTCAACTTCGCATGTGCACGCGTATATTCCGAATGCGGGGATTATATGCCCCTCAGGAAATAATTGATTTATCGTGGGGATTCCAATTTTTCTCCCGGTTTGCCTGCCGTAAACTACCGGAAAATTTATCGAAAACGCTCTGCCGAGAAATTTGCCCGCCCTCTGCATATCGCCTATTTTTATAAGCGTCCTGATAAACGACGACGAAACAGCCTGACCCTCGCATATAACTGCGGGGATTATGACAGTCTCTATATTTTTTTTCTCTAAATTTTCGCGCAAAAATTCAGCGGTGCCTTCGCCGTTCCTGCCGAACCGGTAATTATAACCGCAAACCACAAGCTCAGCGTTTAAGTAATCCGCGATAACTCTCTCGATAAATTCTTCGGGGCTGAGATAACGCACAAAATTAAAATCCTGAAATATTAAATAATCTATATTTTTTCGGCTTAAAATTTCGGCTTTTTCTTCTTTTGCTGTTATATACGGCACAGAATAATCGCTGTTTAAAATATTTAAACTGTGTTCTGAAAACGTCCAGACACATGAAGCCCTGTTTTGAGGTTTTGACTCAGCGTATTCTTTTATTTTATCGATTAATATAATATGCCCGATATGCAGCCCGTCGAAATTCCCCAATGCCACGGCAATTTTTTTATTTATTTTTGAATTTATAAATCCTGCGTCGTTATTATATATTACCTGCATAAATTTTACACCAATCTGAAGCCGCCGCCGGACTGCATTATTCCGCCGGACAAAATATGCTCGACAAGATTTTTTCTGAATAGTGTGTCAGTCGGGGCGTCTTTTATATTATCTTTTGTTATGTTAATAAAAACATACTCAAGCCCGCCGTAGCTTTCATGACCGGGATATATTTTAAATAACTTCTGGAATTTTAATATATTGCTGTCGGACGGGAGCAGATTTTCAAACGCGGGGTCAAAGAGCCATGTAAAACAGCCGAACGCTTTAAAACCGCAGTTTAAAAACTTTGGGAAAAACTCTTTGGCGCGCTCAAAAGAATCGAGGCAAGACGCTTCGTCTAATCTGCCGCCGCGCGGGATATGCGTGTTTAAAAACATATCGCCGTCTTTTAAATCAATCTTGAAATCTCCGGGGACAGAGTCCTGTTTAAAAACTTTCGGCAGTTCAAACTGCAGTCTGCCGAGTTTGAACAGTCTGCCGCGTATATGATGTATAAGCCAGCCGTACTGCGAAAATCCCCATTCGCCGACCCAATCGTGATGTCTGTTTATCCAGACAGCCAGATCGCTTACCGTGTCGATCAAAATATCATGGGGGATATTTTTTTCCTGATATATCTTTTCCATGTCTTCTATTGCGAGAGTATAGACAAATGCGCCGAACTGTGCGGATTTGTCTTTAAATTCTGTATCGAATTCGTCCTCGGTAAAATAAAACGATAAGTCTGCGAGCTTGTTTTTGATTCTCATCGCTTCTTCGCTTAGATTTGCGTTTGCGCATATTTTTTCTGCCGCTTCTTTAATAACGTTTCGTCCTTCTTCGCATAAATCATAATATCCGGAATATTTTTCGTATAGTTCAAATAACCCGCTCATTTTAAAATCTCCCATAAAAAATTAATATAAAAATATAATATATTTATATTTTAACATATTTATTTAAAAATGCAATAAATTTAATTTTAATTTTATTGTAAATTTAATTATTTTGGTATATAATTATTCTATACGGCAATTTACAGAAAGCGTATATTTATTATATGATTCATATTAAAAAGATAGCGAAAAAAATCCCGAAAATTTTTATATGTTATGCTGCTCTATTTTTATGCGTTTTTATGTTTTTGGGTAAAAATATAAATATTGATACAAATTTAAATCAAAATAATCAAAATAATGAAACTTATGCTGATTATTTATCGGAACAGACAACAGTTCCGGTAACTTCTGAAACTTCAAGTATTTCAGATAATCCTGATATTCCGGATAATCCTGAAGTTTCAGAAACTTTTGAAGATTTAATTGCCAGTGAATCCGAAATAATCAAAGAACCTGAAAAAATATATACGCTCAGTGAATTAGACGATTATTCAGAATCGCCTGAATCCGTCAGATATTATAAACAGATACACCTGAGAGAAATATTGATCAGTGCAGTCGGCGACATGACACTTGGAAGTAATTATACAAAGCCCTACCCGGGTTCGTTTTACGAATATTATGATTTATACGGACCCGGATATTTCTGTGAAAACGTAAAGCATATTTTTAATGAAAGCGATTGTGTAATTGCAAATCTGGAATGTACCCTGACTGACAATCAGGACCCGGCGATACGTCAGGATAAGCCGTATACTTATAAAGGCTATAATGAATATGCAAGCATACTGACAGCAGGAAATATCGACATAGTAAATATAGCGAACAATCACACGCATGATTATTCGGAGGAAGGGTATAACGACACAATCGAGGCGTTGATCAAAGAGGGGACAGAATATTTCGGCAACGGGATTGCGTTAATCAAAGAAATAAACGGGATAAAAATAGGATTTTTAGGTTGCAGGGAAGGATATTGGAGATGGGAGTTGCAAGCGGGGCTTGATTATTTAGCCGAAAATAACGTCGAGGTTAAAATAGTATCGTTTCACTGGCTGGTTATGGACGAGCGTATCGCAAACCAAAACGAAGTTGAGGCGGCGCATTACGCAATCGACAACGGGGTTGATTTAGTGATAGCGCATCACCCGCACGTATTGCAGGGGATAGAGATATACAAAGGCAAATATATAGCGTATTCGCTGGGGAATTTTATCTTTGACGGCAATGTGATTTCAGATATAGAGAACCGGACGAGTATAATATTTCAGCAGAGATTTGTTTTATACGGGTCAGAGATAGTAGACAGCAGCATAAATTTAATTCCGATACTTACAACTTCAAATATGTCGAGAAATAATTTCAGGCCCATGCTTGCTGAAGGGGAGCAGAAAGAAGCCATACTTGAAAAAATCAAAGCAAGAAGCGCGGGATATAATACATTTGACTAAGTTTAAAAATTAAGAGTTAAGATTATATTTAGACGAATATACTTTTTTGTCCGAGTACAAAAAAGTACCAAAAAAACCGAAATAAGGGAGAAACCATGCGTTTCTCCCTTATTTATCCCACTTCCCCATTTGGAGTGTGAGTTTTTTTATATCAAATTGCTAATTTATGCGGAGGCTTATTTCTTACCGCCTTTTTTCTTGCTGCTTGTAACAATTATGAGTATAATTACTATCAAAACGATAATTCCCGCAGCAATACCGATGATAATTCCGACAGGTATGTCGTTGCCGTCTGAATTTTCACTGGTAGTGGGTTCATTGATTGCCTCCGTTCTGTTTGCTTCTTCTATGGACGCTTCGAGTGACGCGTCTATGCTTGCCTGTTCGATACTTGCCTGTTTCGACGCTTCAGCTTCGGCTTTCGAAGCTTCCCTGGATTCCTGCTCTTTTATTTTGGCTTCCTCAGCGTCTTTGAATGCCTGCTCTTCTTCAGGGGTGAAAACAAGGCATTCTACTGTCGCGTCGTCTCTTTTCAACCCCTGCGCGTGACTAAATTTTACTTCTTCAGGAACAAAATCAGCTTCGTCCCTGAAAATTACAAGTTTGACTTCCCCGTTGTTTGTAATGACTATATTATCATATAAAACCACGCCCGTATAAACAAGCTCGTCGCTTTCCGGGTGCATTGCAAGTTGAATCTGTTTTAATGGGCGTCCGACAGTATATTTTTCTTCGTTTTCGTCTTCAGTTATTCCAAAAGGTATAACTCTGTGATACCATTGCTCAAAAGCTTCTCCCGAAAGGTCCTGACCGGTATGTATTCCGTTGCCGTCCGTATCGCTCATTCCTGAGTCTCTGATAGTTCCGACGCCCGTGATTTCCCCGTCGATAGCCCCCCAGCCTTTTTCGTCAATATAAAGATATACGTCGTATTCAAGCATATCGCCTTCTTGAATTAAATAATCAAATTTTCTCAGCGTGATAAAATGATATGCGAGAGCCGGATCGTCTTCTTTTTTATTTACGTTTACTGTATATTTTAAGTACGCCCCGGACGGATTTGCTTTTATTTCTTCTTCTGCGTTTACATTAAAGCTAAACATAAACATAAAGCAAGAAAAAATTACGGCGAATAAAACAAAAAAAGATATTTTTTTTATAAATTTTGATTTCATACGGCTCCTCCATGATAATAAAAAACAAAAAAATATTATTTTACATATATTTATATACTAAAAAATATTATATCACAAAAAAGATAAATGTCAATATTTTTATTTATTTATCTTTTTTTATGTTTTTAACAATTATATTTGAACGTGAATATCATATAAATGTAGATTAATAAATAATTATAATATTAATATCTAAAATCTAAACCGTAAACCGAAAGGAGAAACATGTAAAAATGGGATTAGGTTATTTATACGCAGAAACCAGAACTAACTTTGAAGAAGTTCCTGTCGCCGGCGCACAGGTAAAAGTTAAAAATGCCGACGGCAGCATACTGTATGATTTACTCACGGACATCGACGGAAAAACCGCGACAGTTTCTTTGGAAACCGTAGACAGGCAGTATTCGCTGGACCCGAATTATCAGGGAAGCCCCTATACTTCATACGATATAGAGGCATCGGCTGACGGATACGAAACTATTTATATTCACGGGGTACATATTTTTGACGGGGAAACGGCTATTCAGCCTATAACAATGATTCCCATGCTGAGAGACGAAACCGAACCGGCGCAATTTAATATTTTTATTGGCAAAAATGCCGTTGAAATGAGCGAACCGAGGCATCAGGAGGGTTTTACGCCTATGATTCAGGCTTTTGTCTTACGTCATGTTATAATTCCGGATATTATCACGGTACATCTCGGCCGCCCCGACGTATATGCTCAGAATGTGCGCGTCAGGTTTATCGACTATATAAAAAATGTGGCAAGCCACGAAATTTACGCCACATGGCCCGAAGCTTCGCTGAGGGCAAATATTCATGTCATAGTTACATTCGCGTTAAACCGTATATTCACAGAATGGTACAGGAGCCGCGGATATGCGTTTGACATTACAAACAGCACGGCGTATGACCAGTATTTTGTATACGGCGGGACTATTTATCAAAACATAAGTAGAATAGCGGACGAAATATTTAATCAATATGTCCGCCGCGCTGGACAGTACGCACCGTTCTTTACGTCTTTCTGTAACGGGACTACGGCGACATGCGCGGGGCTTTCGCAATGGGGGACTGTAACTCTCGCAAATACCGGTCTCACGCCTATTCAGATACTGCGCAATTATTATCCGAGGGATATAGAAATCGTCGAGTCAAATATTTTTACCGGAATTACCGAATCTTTCCCCGGCGTATCACTGCGTGAGGGGGACAGGGGACTTGACGTTCAGGTCATGCAGAAATATCTTAACAGGATAAGGCGCAATTATCCCGCAATTCCGGCAATAGCCAGTGAAAACGGCATATTTGGCGCAGATACGACAAACGCAGTCAGGATATTTCAGAGAACATTCGGGCTTTCCGAAACCGGAATAATAGACAGAAACACATGGTTTAAAATTTCTTATATATATGTCGCCGTCGCAAGACTGGCCGAACTTGACGGAGAGGGCAGCACGCTGGGAATCGGAACGATTCCGCCTAATGTCACTTTAAGGCAGGGATCAACCGGACAAAACGTGATTACGCTGCAATATATTTTGGATTATATCGCCGAATTTTATCCTGTTATTGCGCCGCCTGTAATTGACGGGGTATTCGGGAGCGGCACAACACGCGCTGTAATGGACTTTCAGCGCATGATGGGGCTGGCTCAGGACGGGGTAGTCGGTCCTGCGACATGGAACGCGCTTTATGATACATATTGGGGCATCAGAAACAATGTAAGGCCCCCGGTTGTAAATAATTATATAGATTATATTGTGCAGCCCGGCGACAGTCTTTACCTTTTGGCGCAAAGATACGGTACGACTATAGATATTATAAGAAGATTAAACGGATTGACAAGCGACGAAATAGTGGTAGGCCAGCGGCTTAAAATCCCCGCTCCTGCGACTGTAACTCCGCCGCCTGAATATTTTAATTATACGGTAGTATCAGGCGATACGCTGTGGTTGTTAGCGCAGAGATTCGGCACGACTGTGGACGCGATAAAATCGCTCAACGGATTGACAAGCGACGTTTTGAATATAGGGCAGGTTCTCAGAATACCCGGTACAGGAACAACAACCCCTCCTGTCCCACCGCCGCCGCCTCCGAGCAATTATGTAAATTACACAGTCAGGTCAGGCGACACGCTGTGGTTATTGGCGCAGAGATTTGGCACGACCCCGGACGCGATAAAATCGCTCAACGGGTTGACAAGCGACTCACTCAGTATAGGACAGGTTCTCAGAATACCGGGGTCATTTTTCCATTACACAGTAGTATCAGGCGATTCGCTATGGCTGTTGGCGCAAAGATTCGGGACGACCGCCGCAACTATAAGAGCAATTAACGGACTGACAAGCGACGCGCTCAGCATTGGGCAGATATTGATTATACCCGGAGCATAATTTTATAAAATTTTATAAATTTAATAAAAAATGCACAAAATGCGCGGGGGGCAGATTATATATCTGCCCCTTAAAATATTTTATTATTCAAATTATGTAATATGTAAACTTTTTTATTGTTATTCTTAAAAAATTGTATTTATGCGGCAATGAATTTGTAAGTTATGATATAATGTGCTTGTAATAAATTTTAAATGTAAATTATAATTTTTTATGGAAGGTGATAATAATATTATGAAAAAGTCAAAGATTATTATATTGGGTATATTTATATTGATATCTTTTATATTGCCGCTGATGGCAATTTCGGCTTGCTCTAAGCCTGACGAAGGCGAAAACGGCGAAACTCTGTCAAATAATGCGGCAGGAGAGGAAAACGCGGATAAAACTCCTGCAAATGACGAAAAAAACGATGATGCAAATGACGATATACCGGAAGCGGCGGCAGAACCGCAGCCGGTTCCGGGAGCCGACGTTCCCGAGGGCGGTTTGCTTAAAGCGTATAATTTCGCGGACGGCTTGCAGGGAATCGAATCCTGCGACGATAACGATGACGACAGTATAGAGATTGTGGATATAAGCGGCGTAAAAGCTCTGGCAGTAGGCCATAAATTCGGCGGCGGCTGGGAAATGGCAATGTTTAAATTCCCGGATGCCGACGTGCCGCTGCTCGCACAGGCGTCAACTGTAAAATATGACGTATATGTACCCGTCGATGATATAAATAAAGTTTCTTATACGTCTTTTTTACCTGCCCGCAGGACTGACTGGGGCAAATGGTGGGAATCGTGGTCAATGGAAAAAAGCGATATACAGGCAAGTGAAACTGTCGGAGATTATTATAAATTTACGCATGAGTTTCCGTTGGAAATTGAGAGCGACGGAAATATGTATCATCCGATTTCGTCTGAGTGGGAATATGACACATGGGAATTGTCAATCGGCGTAGTATTCAACGGATTCGAAAGTTTTGGCGATCTTCCGGTATGTTTTGCAAATATTGAGTTTATTAAATAATAAAATATAAAAATATAAAAATACAAAGAGAGGAAATTATTATATATCATGAAAAAAACAAAAATAATTATGCTTAGTTTATTTATATTGATTTCACTGATATTGCCGTTATTGTCAATTTCGGCTTGCTCTAAACCTGACGGTGGCTCAGGCGAAATTGAGAATAATAATAACGACAGTCAGGGAGATTTGCCGGATTCAAACGAAGCCGGCGAAGATGCAACGGAAGAACCTTTCCCGGAGCCGGATGTCCCGGAAAAAGATTTCAAAGGGGTTGATTTTAATGTTTTATACCCGTTCTGGGGAGCGTTTGAAACCCAGCTATTCGGCGACGAGGAAACGTCGGCGGGCACTGAACTTGACGACGCTATCTGGAAACGCAACAAAAAAATAGAAGATCAGGTAAATATTAAATTCAACACTACTGTTCTGGGGCAAAGAGGGGAAGACACTATAAAAAAAATAATGCCCGCAGTAAAAAAGTCTGTTATGGCGGGCGACGGCTCGTATGATCTTGTGTTTATACACCCAATGTGCGACCTTAACGCGTTCGCGTCGTCGCAGCTTATTAGAAACTGGAACAAAATGCCTTATGTTGATTTATCCAAGCCTTACTGGAACCAGTCGCTGAGCGATACGCTGGCGATAAATAATATATTACTGTTTGCGGCGAATGATATGATAATTCCATCGCCTACAGCTATATTCTTCAATAAAAAAATACTTCAGGAATATAACATGGACAACCCGTATGAATTTGTCAGAAACGGCACATGGACTTGGGACAAATTTTTGCAGATGGCAAAACAGGTCACAAAAGACCTCAACGGTGACGGCATATACGACAAAAACGATTTATACGGCTTAGGGATTTTGCTGGACGGCTCAGGCATGATAGCAATGATGCACTCATGCGACCAGTATATCACCAAAAGAAACGAGGACGGCAAGCCCGAACTTGATATAATGAGCGATAAACTTATTTCACTGATAGATAAAATATATGACATAGTATGGAACGGCAATCAGACTTATACATGGGATTTATCCGTTTGGGACAGTATTGAGAGCAGAGAAGAAATGGATAATTTTTTCCCTCAGGGACATTCACTTTTCCGTATAAACTCACCCGGGACGGGGGCTTCAAAAGAACTGCGCGCTATGGAAGTTGATTTCGGCATACTGCCATATCCTAAATACAACGAAGCCCAAAAAGATTATATTAGTCTGAATCACGCCGGGCTTATGTGCGTCCCTCAGGATGTTAAAGACGTCGATATGGTAGGAATCGTATGCGAGCTTCTGGGCGCGGAAAGCCTCAGATACACTATCCCGGCATATTTCGACGTTCTTTTGACGCATAAAGGCGTGCGCGACGATGATTCGCTGGAAATGATGAAAATTATATTTGACAATGTAGTATATGATTTTGGTTATAACTACAGCAATTTCACGAATATGGCGTATATTGTTCCAAGAATTATCGAACAGAAAAGCACTGACGTGGCTTCGTTCTATGAAAGAAATTCCGGAGTTGCTCAAAAAGATTTGGATTCGGCGTATAAAAATATTATAAAATACGAAGATCTGGATTTTTGATTTAAAAATTAATGGGGCGGCCCTTGCGGCCGCCTTTCCGGACAGTTTTATGCGATTATTAAAAAATAAAAAAATACTTGAAAAAAATAAGAATTTTCTGTTGACATAATAAAAAATTTGTGGTATAATATACTATTATATATTTATAAGTTTATATCTTTGCAATTAATATAAAAATTTCTTTAACATATAAAATCCGGATAAATAAAAAGATTTGGCATATATGATTAACAGAAGTTTTTTTATTATATTAAAAATTAAATTTAAAATTAAAATTGAGAGGAGAGGATTAAAATGGATACCGTTGTTATCCCGGCAATCCCGGAAGATGATTTTTCCACGTTCGGCAGGCTCGGAGTGATCGCTATGCGCGGATGTGAGGAAATCGGCGAGAGAATTAACGAGTATATAACGGAATTCAGATTCGGCGAAGAAACGGATTTTTTAGTTAAGACTTCATGTCCGCGATTTATGACAGGAGAAGGAAAAGCAATTATAGAACAGACAATCAGAGGATATGATATTTTTATTATATGCGACTGTTATAATTACAGCGTAACTTATAAAATGCACGACGAAAAGGAGCATACGATGAGTCCGGACGACCATTACAGGGACTTGATACGGACAATAGCCGCGCTTGGGGGTAAAGCGCGTAGGATAAACGTGATTATGCCTATGCTTTACAGCAGCAGGCAGGACAATAAATACGCAAGGGAATCGCTCGACTGCGCGATTTCGCTCAAAGAGCTTGTCAATATGGGTGTGTCAAATATACTGACGTTCGACGCGCACGAACCGCGTGTGCAGAACGCAATCCCGTTAAGCGGGTTTGACACGATACGTCCGTCTTATCAGATGGTAAAAGCATTATACGATAATGTGGACGATATAGAACTCACCCGTGACAAAGCTCTTATTGTTTCTCCCGACGAGGGCGCAATGTCTAAAAACGAGTATTATTCTTCCGTTTTAGATTTGGATATAGCTACGTTTTATAAAAGACGGGATTACACAAGAATAGTAAACGGCAAAAACCCGTTGATGAGCCATGACTTTTTGGGTAAGGACACAGACGTCGCGGGCAAAGATGTTATAGTTATAGACGATATACTGGCAAGCGGCGATTCTATACTCGATGTTGTAGGACAGGTTCATGAAATGGGGGCAAAACGCACGTTTGTGTTTATAACATTCGGGCAGTTCGCCGCCGGGACAAAAAAATTTGATGAAGCATACGAAAATGGCGTAATAAATAAAATATTTGTGACTAATACTACATATAAACCGGAAGAAATAAAATCAAAGCCATGGTTCTGCGAAGTCGATATATCAAAATATCTCGCAAAATTAATCGACGGACTGAACTGCGACCATTCAATAAGCAATCTTCTGAATCCGGTTCACAGGATAAGAAATCTAAAAGAATTAAAAGAGAAAAATAATAAATAAAAATACAGGGCGGCCCTTGCGGCCGCCCATAAAATATAATTAAAAAAATATATTATAATTTTAATTTAGATAGTTTAGGGGGATAAATTATGGCATTATATATGGAACAGTCGCGCACATTCGGGGAGTATTTATTAATACCGGGTTATTCTTCAACTCATTGCAGTCCGGATAACGTAAATTTAAAAACGCCGCTGGTAAAATACAAAAAAGGGGAGCGCAGCGAGATCAGATTAAATATTCCGTTGGTATCCGCGATTATGCAATCGGTTTCAGACGATAAAATGGCGATTGCACTGGCAAGAGAAGGCGGGATTTCTTTTATTTATTGCTCGCAGTCTATTGAGAGTCAGGCGCACATGGTTGCGCAAGTCAAAGGCTACAGGGCGGGTTTTGTAGTAAGCAATTCAAATATCTCTCCGGAAAATACTCTCGCTGATATTCTGGCGTTAAAAGAAAAAACGGGGCATTCGACAGTCGCGGTAACAACAGACGGGACGCTTGCCGGAAAATTTGCGGGGATTGTAACAGGCAGGGATTACCGTGTCAGCAGAATGAGCCTGACTACCAAAGTAAGCGAATTTATGACAAAATTTGAGAATTTAATTTACGCCGATGAAAACACGACGCTCAAAGAGGCAAATGATATTATATGGGAAAATAAATTAAACTGCCTGCCTCTCATAGACAGCAGTCAAAAATTAAAATATCTGGTTTTCCGGAAAGATTATGATTCACATAAAGAAAATGAAAACGAGTTGATAGACGGCGCAAAAAAGTTTATGGTAGGAGCAGGTATAAATACGAGAGATTACGCTGAACGCGTACCGGCTCTTATCGAAGCGGGCGCGGACGTGCTGTGTATAGACAGCTCAGAGGGATTTACTGAGTGGCAGAAGATAACGCTTAATTATGTCCGTGAAAAATACGGAGACAAAGTAAAAGTCGGAGCGGGAAATGTTGTGGATAAAGAAGGCTTTTTATTTCTCGCGAATGCCGGGGCTGATTTTGTCAAAGTGGGAATCGGGGGCGGCGCAATCTGTATTACCAGAGAGCAAAAGGGTATCGGCAGGGGACAGGCAACTGCGCTGATTGAAATCGCGCAGGCCCGGAACGAATATTTTGAAGAAACGGGCGTTTATATCCCGATATGCTCAGATGGCGGTATCGTGCATGACTATCACATGACTTTAGCCCTTGCAATGGGCGCGGATTTTATCATGCTCGGCAGGTATTTCTCGCGTTTTGACGAAAGCCCGACCAATAAAATAAATATTAACGGCAGCTATATGAAAGAATACTGGGGCGAGGGCTCAAACCGTGCGCGTAACTGGCAGAGATATGATTTAGGCGGCGACAATGGCCTTTCTTTTGAAGAAGGCGTTGACGCTTATGTGCCATACGCCGGAGGATTAAAAGACAATGTGTCTTTATCTTTGAGCAAAGTCCGTTCGACTATGTGCAACTGCGGCGTTTTAACTATACCTGAATTGCAGAAAAAAGCAAAAATTACTTTGGTTTCGTCGATAAGCATTGTTGAGGGCGGGGCGCACGATGTTTTGCTTAAAGACAGAAAACAGGAGAGATTATTTTAAATAGGTTAAATAAGGAGCAAAAAATCCACATGAACATATACATAAAAAAAGAGTTCGAGCCGGATTATAATAATTTAGTTCTGGCGGCGAAAAACCAAAAACCCAAACGCACCCCGGTTTATGAGCACATCGTGTCAAACAGGGTCATGGAAGAAGTGTCTGGAGTTAAAATCAGCGGGGGAAACACCGGGAACAACAAGGCTGACATGGTTGAATATTATAACAATTATAACAAAGCGTTCAAAGTTCTCGGTTATGATACTACAAGTTTCGAGATTTGCGCCGCGGGATATATGCCCGGGAGCGGTTCTCTCGGCGGCCACAAAGACGGTGAAATTAAAAACCGGAATGATTTTGACAGATACGAGTGGGATAAAATTCCCGGGATTTATATGGATAAAACTAAGTTTTATTTTGAATGTATGCGCGAGGCTATACCGGCCGGAATGAAACTCGTAGGCGGCGTGGGCAACGGATTATTTGAGTGCGTGCAGGATATAACGGGATTTATGGATTTATGCTATATCAGAAGCGACGACCCTGAACTGTTCGGGTTATTGTTTAAAGCAGTCGGCGATATGTTATATAATATCTGGGACAGATTTCTGGATTTATACGACGATATGTTTTGCGTCTATAGATTCGGCGACGATTTGGGGTATAAAATTTCGCCCATGCTTGCGCCGGGCGACGTGAGAAAGCATATAATCCCGCAGTACGCGAGAATAATAAATTTAATAAAACGCAAAACCGGCAGGCCGTTTTTACTGCACTCATGCGGCAATATATTCGAAGTCATGGACGATATAATAAATATCGCGAAAATTGACGCGAAACACTCAAACGAAGATGTTATCGCGCCGTTTTCGGAATGGGTGAGATTATACGGGGATAAAATCGCGCTGTTCGGCGGAATTGACACGGACGCGCTGTGCGATATTTCGGGGATTGACATAGAGAGTTATGTCAGAGAAGTAGTAACGCCGTTAATAGACAAACCCGGAATCGCGATCGGGAGCGGCAATTCAATCACAGATTATATTTCGCCGCAGAGATACGCAAAAATGAACGAGATTGTGCGTATTATGCGGGGAGAATAAAAAACGTAGGGGCGACTCTTGCAGTCGCCCTCGTAAAAATCTTGCGTAATATAAATTTTCGGGCGACCGTGAAGGTCGCCCCTAAAAATTTATAATATTTTTATTTTTTCCCGCTGTAAACACCTGTAAAGTAATCTGCATTTATAGGACTGCCAAAACCTTCGTCTTCTAATTCCGTTATAAGCTCGCGTACTGTTGCAAGCTGCCACGCGACTCTCTCGTATTCGTGTTTTGCCGTGTGGTGTTCTATGCTGAACGTGCCTTTATATCCCTGATTTGCTAATCTTCGTATATATTCTTTCGCGAATGTTACAGAATCAGCAGGGATATGAGTGTGCATCGCCATTTTCAGAACGGTTTCAAGCCCGGTCTCTTTCTGACCCTCGATAAAATTGCCGAAATGAAATAATACCCCGTAAGCGTCGCTGTTTACGGCTTTATAAATATTTTCGAGGACTTCCGGGTCTCTTGACGCTCCCCAGTGATTCTCTGTCCCTACGCGCATATTATTATCTTTGGCAAAAGCGGCAAGTTCACTGTAAATTTTCGCGACATAATCAAATTCTTCGTTGGTTATTGCGTCGCGGTGTACCCCGACGTCTATCCTGACGGTTTTCGCCCCGAGGATTACGGCGGCTTTCATGTAATTAAACGCGCCTTTGTAGTGAATTTCGCGCTGGTCTTTTTCGTCAGCCCAGATATGCGGGCCGTCAACGCATAAATTGGCGAGAGTTATGCCTTTTTCGTCCATAGAAAACTTAACTTTTTTCAGTAAATCTTCGTCGATTGGATCGGCATTGTTGAAATTTGGCAGATAACCGCTCCATATATCGGCGTATTCAACGTTATAACGGTATTTTAACGCTTCAAGATATGTAAAAATATCTATTTTTTTTTCTCCGAGAAGTCCGTGGAACGAGTATGACGCTATTGATATAGGATATTTTTTTGCGTTCATGATTGATTTTCTCCTTTATAAATTAAAATTTATTTTTATTATATAAATACAATTTGTAGTGGGACTGAAGAAAATGCTTATTATCGGGTGTTAAGATATATTTTGTTTTATATATCGAATAATTTCTAAAAAGATTTTATCGCGGTCAAACGAAACATCAAAATATTTCAATCCCAATCTACCAGCCGTTTCTTTTACAAATTTACTTTCATTACAAAATGTTATGCAATGTGCCATTATTGTTTCCGTACTCATTTTGTAATTCCAATCTTTTGGCGTTTCGTAAAGTGCCATTTCTTTTAACTTTTCTTCCGGTAAAATTTCTGTATATCCCATACAGATAATTATGAAATTATCTAAAGATACAGGAAACTTATCTTTCGGCAGACCAGATAAAATTGTATCGAAATCGAAGCTGACCCCCTCATAGACATGGAACTCTCCGCGAGCATTGCCCCAGCTTAGAATTTGAATCAATCGTATAATCATTTTCGCCATTAACTTTGCTTCGCCATAATCTGTCATTTCGGGCGCAGAGATTTTATCGTCTGGACGAACAACATCATATACGCTTTTTATGCCATCCATCGGAATAACGCTATGACCTAACTCTTGCCTTATCATATATGACAATGTAGATTTTCCACTTCGGGGAACGCCCCAAATTATTATATTTTTCATAATTTTATTCCTAAATCATTAGTTAGATAATATAAATTTTCTTCGTTATCATTACTCATAGCTTCCTAATGTTTTTACAAGCGATATGATATGCCTGAAATTTTCAAGGCTTACTGCGTCGGGGATAGAGTGGTCCGACGCGAAAATATAACCGCCGTTTTCTTTCATGACCGGGAGAACGCGCTTTATCTCTTCGGTTATCGCGTCTTTATCCGTCCATAAAACTGCGTTTATCCCGCCGTGAAACGTCATTTTATCGCCGTATTTTTTCTTGAGTTCTACCGGATTCATTCCGGCTTTGACTTCCAGCGGATTAAGGCAATCCAAGCCTATTTCATAAAAATGCGGGACTAACGGTGTTATGTCGCCGCATGAATGCAGCCTGACATATACGCCTTTCTGGTGCGCCCAGTCTATGACTTTTTTATGCAGTGGCTTTAAAAGCTCGATATATTTATTAACTGAGAAAAACAAATTATTTTTATAGCCCATGTCGTCGGGCCAGTTCACTTCGTCAAAATGATACCCCTCGTCCCATATCATATCAAGAGCCGCAAGCGAGACGTCAAGTTCACGGTTGAACATATCAAAACACCATTCCGGATCTTCAACCATAGCCATCAGGACTCTTTCAGTTCCGACAAACCACGAGTGAGTTATATCAAACCCGAACCATAGACCCCCAATAATCCACGCGCCCTGAACATCGCGGGCTTTTCTGTAATTATTTTTGAGATATTCCCAGTCGATTCTGTCTCTTGATGGGGTCATCCTGTTTTTTGCGTCCTGCCATGATTCCCTGTTTTTGACCGTAAAATCCAAAAATTCAGGAGTGGACGATTGTTTTTTCCACTCTTTTTGAGTCGTTCCCCACTGAGTAGTATAGATAACATAATCTTCTGTGTCCTCAACGGTTTTGCGCTCATATCGCGGGGAATTATCCGAGCCGACAGAGAAAACATGGTCGAGTTCGAAATAGTCTATATAATTCATGTTTTCCGGCATGCCCTCTCTTTTCCACCGCGCAACAGTAGTCCACCACGGACCGTCGGATATAGGCACCCTGTCAGCTTCTCTATGCTGATACATACGCAAAAAACGCTCTCTTGACGTAAGTTTGTCCGCCATTTTAAATTACCTCCGTTTTATGATTTATATGTTTTTATTTTTGTCAAGTTAAGATTTTTAGATAAAAGCCCTCTTTTTCAAAGGGGGTGGCAACACGAAGTGTTGACGGGGGATTTTTTAAATTAATCCTCAGTCAGATTTGCTGACAGATCCTTTGAACTACCACCACAAAGCGCACCACAAAAAAGTCGTGTTTTCGTCGCATATCATCGTGTGATATACGTCCGGCGGTATCTCTATTACGTCGCCGCATGAAACTTTCGCTCTCTGGTCTCCGACGACAACAGTCCCCGTTCCAGCAAAGACAAAATAAACTTCGTTTGTCGGGTGGGAGTGGCTTTCCATTTCGTTGCCGTTTTCAAGATAACCCCATGCGTGTCCAAACGGCGCGGTCATGCCTTTCGGCAGAACTTCGCTCGCAAGTATTGTGTTGTTGTGACCAAATTCAGCCGTGTTTTTATCAAATCTCGATATATTCATGATATTTCCCCTCTAAAATTAAATAAATATAGTTTTATAAAAATATTATATAATCTGTAAATCAAAAAGTCAACAAAAATAACTAAAATATATGATATAATTAAAATCAATACAGCAATTTAGAATAAGAAATAGATAAAAAGACGTGATATACTAAAATCACTGTACAGGAATCAGGAGTGAAAAAATAAAAATGGAACAGAGTTGTATAAACAAAATAAAAAAATTCGTAGACGAACATTTAAAACAGGAGTTTAGCTTAATTGAGCTTGCGGATTGTGCCGGATATTCGGCGTTTCATTTCGCGAGGGAATTTAAGTCAGCGATAGGACTGTCAACGATGGAATATGTCAGAGAGCAGCGCGTTCACGCGGCTGCGAAAGATATAGCCGACGGTAAAAATATATGCGACACGGCAATGGACTATTGTTTTGACACCCACGCCGGATTTACAAAAGCGTTTACGTCAATATACGGCTGCACCCCGAAAGATTATTTTGAATACGCGAAAAAACAAAAATCAAACTTAAATAAAGGAGTAAAACTTATGGAAACATCAAAAATAGTAATAAGGCATATATGCAAAGACGACGTACAGGATTTATGGGAGAATGTTTACAGCGCAATGACCCCAAGACAGATAACAGAAGATAAAATACTTCCTGCGATAGAAAAATATAAAAAAGGCGAGGGATTGGAACTTGTCGCTGAAGTTGACGGGAAAGTCGTAATGAGTCTGCCAATGACTAAGCCTTCATGGATTCCTCTTGGTTTTTTATGGGATAATTGTTTTACGCTTAACGGCGGAGGCAACGACATAATCATGGGAAAATTATTAGATGAAATGAAAAGACAAGTAAAAGAATATATGGGCGTAACTACATTGATTTCACCGCAGGGGAAAGACAGCGATTCGTCAAAAGCAATGCAATCGTTTGGATTTCAAAAAGTCTTTGAATCAAACGGCTGGGAATATCTTATGCTTGCTTTATAATATAACATAAAAAATTCGCACCGAAAGCCCCCTTTAGCGGCAACGCCGCGTAAAGGGGGTGGCACGAAGTGACGGGGGATTCCGGAATTTGATGTCTTTTGGGTGAATCCCCCGCCGTCTGCGGACGGCACCCCCTTTCACAAAGGGGGCTTTTTTGGTTTTGCATGAAGCCAAAAAATAACAAAAACGGAAAAGAAATTTAATAAAATATATGTTATACTGTAAACCATAGCTACAAAAATTCACAGGATATAAAAATGGAGTGATACAAAATGGCGGCAATATCGTCAACTTACGAAAAAATAATAAAATATATCGACGAACATATAAAAAACGATATAACGCTTGATGAAATATCAAAATTTGCGGGATATTCGCAGTGGCATTTGTACAAGATATTTAAAATATATTCACCCGCGCCGATTATGGAATATATCCGCAACAAAAGATTATACGCCGCCGCTAATGAAATATACACAGGGAAAAAATTATTAGAAGTCGCGCTTGACTACGGCTACGAAACCCCTGCGGGATTTTACAAAGCGTTTCAGCGAGTTTTCAGGTGCAATCCAAGCGAATATAAAATTAATAACACAAGGAGAAATATATTTATGAAGATAGAAAACGTAAAAACGATTGAAGAATTGGACGAAGTCGCGGAGTTTTTTAAAATAGTTTATACGGATTCGCCTATTGAATTTGAAATCAAAGAGGGTGAAAAATACAGCAACGAATGGTGGATTGAACAGTTCAATAAAAACCCCGAATTATTTTTATATGCCAAAGACGGTGATAAAATCTGCGGTGCTATATCCGGTTGGGTGGAACATAATAATAATGTAACTGTCAGCAGCGATGGTGTTTTGAAAGAATATGTAAATCAGGGCATACACGAAGCGTTGTTTATTGAATTTGAAAAGAGGGCGAAAAAACTTGGTTGTAATGGCATAGGGTTAGGCATCGGCGAGGGACAGGAAGAATTTTATGCAAAACTCGGGTATGTCGGCAGAATGTTGATTCAGTCAGAAAAATACAGCGTGGAAGAATTAAAAAATTTTCTCGAGACCTCATGCGATAAAAATTATGAACTTACAGGTACGAATATATACGACGGCTATATAAATCAGATCTGGCTAAACGTGTCGATTTTAGACAAAGAACTCAAGAAAAAATTCGAGGTGGAACTCGGCGACTGCTGGACGCAGATTATTGTCGGCAAAGGGATTTAATATAACATAAAATCTGTATATTGTAGGGGACGCGCCCCTGCGCGTCCCGCATATAAAAACCGATGTAAAATCAGATTAGCGGGACACGCAGGGGCGTGTCCCCTACAATATTATCTATTTTTTGTTTTATAAATTATAATTGCAAAAAATCTTAATCTATTTTTTCGTAAGCCGCGATCGTCTTTTCTATATCTTTCCACATTTTTTGTTCGGCTTTTTCAAAAGTGGAAGCATAGTTTGTCTTTTTATCCCTGCCATAATGTATAATCGACATTGCGAAACCGCCAAAATCATAAATATAGCCTATATCATACGCCGTATTGTTTAATATTATATCGAGCATTTCCTGACTCTCGTCGTCTCTCGCGTATTTGCCGCGGAGATTTACTTCATAATATGCGGGCTGTAAAGTATATTTTGATTCCGCGGATAAATCCTCAAGTATCATGCCGGTTCTTTCAAGATCCGACGCGCTTCGCGGTATAGATATACCCGCTCCGGTATGGGGATTATTATGGGTGATGTATTTTTCCTGCGATTTATCTAACTTTGGCAGGGGGATTATTCCGAAATCTGTTTCCATTCCCCTGAGCCTCTCGACTACCCGCATTCTTATCCATGAGAACAAAGCCCTGTCTTCCTGCATCATTTTTACCTGTTCGTCATATATCCCGAATTTCCCGTAATATCTGTGAAGCTGTACTACATTGTCTTCATCGAGCATAAGCGTTGAAACCGCTTCCATGATTTTATAACATCTTTCAGAGCCGAAAGTAACTATAGGATAATCGTTCTCGTCTTTTGAGGCTACTTTTTCGCCGCCTGAAACAAGAAACGAAATATCCGTATCAGATTGCAGTATGCACCCGAACAAATCGTCTTTGATATACATTTGCCCGTCGCCGTTCAAATCTTTTGATACGCCCCTGCTCATTTCGATTAATTTGCCAAACGTCCATTCCCCGTTTTTTACTATGACATACGGATCGTCAAGACCCGCGTCTCTCAGCAGAGCTTTGTTAAAAATCATGGCTTCCATTGCATCGTTATCCATAATCAGCAAATCGCCCTGCATAACAAACAGCCTGTTGCCGATTGATAAATCTCTGGGGCAGTTCTGATTCCACCAAGGTTTGCTAAAATCAAGATTAGGCACCGAAAACAAATCCGTTATGCTCCCGTCCTGAGCCAGAGACGCAACTTCCACAAGATGCGTGCAGACAACATCGTAAGCGTCGTCTCCCGCTTTTACTGTTTTACGGACGGTTCCCTGAAAGTCTATAATCACTGTTTCTGATATTATTATATTATATTTTTCTTCTATTTTTTTGTTGCGGTTGAAAACAGCGTCGTTTAAAATATCACCGTTCAATTCCTCAGAGAATAAATCCCTGTGATTCCATTCCGCCCAGTCTATGTCGTCTATTGTTCGGGTCAGATACTTAAACTCATAACCGCCGAAGTCTTTCGCGGGTAAATCAGGATATATTTTCTCTGTTGAATGGCTGCTATCGTTTTGATTTTGGACGTCTTCCTGATTTGCATTCGCGTTTGCGTTATCTGCGTCTTTTGCGATATTATCGGCATTATTGCTGTTATCGTCTTTTGAGCCGCAAGACGCAGACACAAATAATACCGAAATAATCAAAGCCGCGATAAGTAAAACCGACGTGAATTTTTTAAGATACGCTTTCATTTTTTATTATATCCTCCCATTATAACTATATATTCTGCCTATTCCCCTAATTTTTCATAAGCCGTAGTCATTTTTTCTATAGCGGCTTCCATTTTTACTTCTAATTTGGCAAACTGCGAAGCCCACTCCACTTTCATGTCGCGGCCGTACCTTTCGCAGGTAGCCGCGCCAAATCCTCCGAAATTATAGATATATCCTATGTCGTACGCTATATTCGATAATATTATATCGAGCATTTCCTGGCTTTCGTCGTCCCTTATAAGTTTGCCCTGAAGATTTATCTCGTAATAAGCGGGCTGAAGCGTGTATTTTGATTCGGCAGATAAATCCTCAAGAATCATGCCGGTTCTTTCGAGGTCGCCGGCCGTAATCGGTATCGATATGCCCGCTCCCGTATGCGGATTGTTCGGGGTTATATATTTTTCCTGAAATTTGTCTAATTTCGGCAGCGGGATTATACCGAAGTCCATTTCCATTCCTCTGAGCCTTTCGACTATTCTCATTCTTATCCACGAGAATAACGCCCTGTTTTCCGAGAACATTTTTACCTGTTCGTCGTATATCGGGAATTTGTTTTCATAGCTGTGAAGATTTACTGAATTGTCTGTGTCTGAAAGCATTTCTGATAAAAATTCCGTGATTTTATAGCATCTTTCGGAGCCGAAAGTTATTACGGGGTAGTCGTTTTCGTCTTTGCTCACTATTTTTTCACCGCCTGAAACGATAAAAGAAGCGGCGGTATCGCCCTGAAGTATATAACCGAACAAATCGTCTTTTATATACATCTCCCCGTCGCCGTTCAAATCTTTTGCGACGCCCCTGCCCATTTCAATCAGTTTTTCAAATGTCCATTCCCCTCTTTTTACTATATCATACGGACTTTCAAGCGCATAGTCCTGCAAAACGGCTTTATTGAAAATCATGGCTTCCATTGCGTCGTTATCCATAATCAGCAAGTCGCCCTGTATGACGAATAATTTATTGATAATAGATAAATCGCGGATACACCCCTGAGTCCACCACGGTTTTGACAAATCGATATTGGGCGCGTTGAACAGGTCTATAAAATTTCCGCCCTGCGCCATAGCCGCAACTTCGGTAATATGAGGGCAGAACACATCGTAAGTATCGTCTCCGGATTTTACTGAACGGGTAAGTTTCGACGAGGCGTCGAGTTCTATTTTTTGCGTTATCACAATATTATATTTTTCTTCTATTTTAGTGTTTCTCTGATAAACGGCATCATTTATAACGTCTCCGTTCTGTTCTTCGGCGATTAGATCCCTGTGGTCCCATTCAGCCCAGTCGGGGGCGTTTATAGTCCTTCCAAGAAAAGTAAACTCGTAACCCCCGAAGTCTTTTGCATCCAGTTCAGGGTATACTCTCTCTGTTGTAGCTTCCTGCTCTTCGGTATTCTGTATGTCTTCCTGATTTTGATTGCTTGCGGCGTCGTTGTCATTTTTGCTGTCGCCGTCATCGTTTGCGCCGCCGGTCTGACATGAAACCAGCAGTGATAAAAATAGCGCGGCAAACAATAAAACGGCGATAAATTTTATAAAATTATTTTTTGTTTTCATATTTTCCCTCCCGAAATATATGATCGCTTAACGATTTAATTAAATTTAATTACATAATACATCAAAGATAAAATAATTTCAAGCGGCTTTTGTAAAAAATATTGATTTTTATTTTATTCTGTGTTAGAATAAAATTAAGCAAATAAAAAATTTTATGTTTATTTTATATATTAAAGGGGAGAATTTTTTATGACCGTAAGAGAACGGTTTTTAACGGTGCTGAACGGCGGGCTTCCGGACGACAGGCTTCCTATGGTCGAATGGGCGGCATGGTGGTGGGACGCGACGATAACGCGCTGGATTGGCGAGGGTTTTCCTGAAAATCTTAATCTTGAACAAAGCCTGCAATATTTCGGGCTCGATGAATTGCACTGCATAGGGTGCAGCCCGCATACTCCTCCCGCTCCGGGCCACGGACTGGGCGTAATCCAAAACGAAGAAGATTATGAACGGCTCAGAAAAGATATGTACCCCGATTCGGCGATAAAATGGCTCGTAAATTCCGCTGGAAATTTCAAGCCGCGCCATGACAACGGCGATATAATCATGCGCGTATGGCTTGACGGATTTTTCTGGTTTCCGAGAAGGCTGTTCGGAATTGAGCCACATATGTTCGCTTTTTATGATTATCCTGAATTAATGAACAGGATAACCCAGGATTTATGCGATTTTAATATGAAAGCGTTACAGGAACTTTTCAAAGTCATGAAGCCCGATTTTGTCGGATATGCCGAAGATATGTCATATAATCACGGGCCTATGATTTCAAAAGAATGTTTTGATAAATTCATGCTGCCGCATTATATAGCCATGAATAATTTCTGTCATGAAAACGGAGTGAGAACTCTCGTGGACAGCGACGGCGACGTGACAGTTATGATACCGTGGTTTGTGAAATCCGGGATAGACGGCGTTTATCCGTTAGAGCGTCAGGCAAACGTTGATATAGCAAAAATACGGCGTGAATATCCTGAATTTATCATGCTTGGCGGATATGACAAAATGGTGATGAACAAAGGCGAAGAAGAAATCAAAGGAGAATTTGAGAGAATTTTACCCGTTATGAAATCAAGCCGCTATATCCCGTCGGTAGATCATCAGACACCTCCGGGAGTATCGCTTGAAGAATATAAATTATATATAAAAATTTTTGAAGAATACTGTGTAAAAGCAGTGGAATAAATATAAAAAATAATAAAGGAGATTATATCATGAAAAAATCAATTAACGCATGGTCAGTTGAGTCAGATACAAATTTTGAGGATATGTTCGCGCAAATAAAAAAAGCCGGATTCGACGGCATAGAACTAAATGTAGACGACAAAGGCAGGTCGGCGCATTCCCTCTCGCTTGAAACAACAGACAAAGAACTGGCTGAAATAAAAGCTATATCAGAAAGATATGACTTGCCGGTCGTGAGTATCTCGACGTCGTTGTGGTGGAGCGTAAATATGGGTTCGGCAACGCAGGAAAGCCGCGATAACTCTAAAAAGCTACTCGAAAAGCAGTTGCTTTGCGCAAAAACATTGGGTGCGTCTGGGATTTTAACTGTTCCGGGGGGAATAGGAGAGGATATGTCGATCAAAGAAGCATACAAAAATTCGTTCGACACTCTTGAAGCCTGTAAAAATATTATAGAAAACTATAAATTAAAAGTCGGGCTCGAAAACGTATGGAACACATTCTTTTTATCGCCGTTTGACATGGCAAATTTCATCGACAGTTTAAATTGCGAATATATCACGGCATATTATGACGTGGGAAACACTGTCGCTTTTTCATGGTCCGAGTACTGGATAGAAATACTGGGCAAAAGAATCAGCCATATACATATAAAAGAATTTAAACGCAATTCCGGAATCAACAGCGGTGGGACGTGGCCCGATTTGTTAAAAGGCGACGTGAATTTCAAAAAAATAATTCCGGCATTAAGAAAAGCTGGCTGGGACGGTTATCTGACCGCCGAAATCGGCAAGACAGACGATAGCCAGACCTGGGAAGATTTTTACAAAGAAACCGTTGAATTAGAAAGCAAAATTATAAAATTGTAGGTCGCGGCGACCCCGACGCGCCGCCGTAATCATGATAACGGAGATTATAATGCGAAAAGATTTAAACAGCGAAAACGAAATAAAAATATTTATATTATATTTGATGAATCAGATTAATCACGGCGTTAATTATGACGATATTGCGAATATGACGTATGAAAGCGGATATGTGGGATATTTTGACTTCGCTGAAATATTCGCGAAGCTTATCGGCGACAAAAATATTGAAGAATGTGAAAATAATATATATAATATTACCCAGAGAGGCAAAGCAATCGCCGAAAATCTTGAGCATTTGATTCCGTTGGCCCCGAAAGTCAAAGGCATAGCCGCCGCCGCGCGCCGTTTGGATTTAGAAAAATCCGGAGCGGTTATTTCGCATATTATAGAAGAAGAAACAGACGGAAACAGATTTAAATGCAGTATAAAAGACAAAAACGAAAACAGGGAAATTTTAAATATTTCCCTGTTTATAAAAGATAAAATAACCGCAGAAAAAATCTCTGAAAAATTCAAAGAGAATCCTAACGCAGTTTATCGCGGGATATATGCGATGCTTACGGGAGACGCTGACTTTTTATTTTAATTTTTTCGGTTTTGTTTTTATTTGTGCCTGAGTTATTCTGAATTGAGCGAAGAATCTAAAAAATATTTAATTATTTCAGGTATTTTACTGAAACTTTCGCTGACCGAAGAGAAACAGCCGGTTAAAATATCTCCGCTTAAAGTGATAATAGCAGGGGTATAGTCTTTATTTATCGCGGAGATTTCGTCAAAACGGTTTTTAATAGAATAAACTTTGTTTAAATCCAGAATAAAACTCTCGCCGAACGCTTTGAATACAGCCGTTCCGTCGTCGGTTTTATTATACGAAAATATTTGATAATCGTGATTTCCAAGAATGTTTTTCGATTCAACGTCTGCCTGCAAAAACGCGCCTATCGAAAAAAGTATGACGAAAAAAATTATAAGGGCGCATATAAAACTCAGGATTTTAGAGAATATTTTGTGAATCCTGCTTTTGGGTTTAGCAATATTTTTGATATTATCACCGTTCAAATTCAATTTAATCAATTTAAGATCAATCTCCCCGTATATATTATATTTTGTTATATATATTATCTCCGGTTTAATGGAAATTATAGCGTAAAAATCAAAAATTTAACAATTTATATTAAAAAATAATGCTATATAAAGCCCCCTTTTGAAAGGAGGGCACGAAGTGACGGGGGATTGCACTCCCCGCGCTTTATCAAATTTCACAATCCCCCTGCGACTTTGTCGCTTGTCCCCCTTTTCAAAAGGGGGGCTTCTGGCACCACGCGTTATTTCAAATAAATAATAAAATAAACAAAAAGACAATACCGGTTATTATTTGCGCCTGAAAGCAAAAACAATCAAACTCAAACGCAAATAAAACCGGTAAAACACCTGTGATATACTCGTCGAACAATCCTATTCAAATTCAAATAATAAAATAAACACATAAAATTATAAAAATTATGAAATAAAATCACAGGCTTATATAAAGCGGCGGACAGAAAGGTAAAAATTTAATTATATCCTGTATTTTATCATCATTTACCATCAAGTTGAAAATCAAAATGATCGCCGGTGCCATTTGAATTAAATGCTTCGAATGACTCGGCATTGCCGCCGCGCCGCGGGATTTTTTTATCCCTCTATATATTTTATGGTTTTTTCTTTGTCATGTTACTGTATAATAACTGCATAATATAAAATGTTTTGTATCAATTATTATATATAAAACCAAGATTTTAATGGCGAATTTGCCACTTAAAACCTATATTTTTAGTATTTTTAATATTATTAAAATTAATAAGAAATTAACAAGTTTTTGCATAATTATAAATTAAAGAAAGCGTGGGTAAATCTATGTTTACTTTAGCCCCGTCGCTTTTGGCGAGCGATTTTTCAAATCTCGAAAACGAGATAAAAAGAGTTTATATGGACGGCAAAGGCTGCAATTATCTGCATCTGGACGTCATGGACGGCGTTTTCGTGAAAAACATAAGTTTCGGGCTGCCCGTTATTTCTTCAATCAGAAAAGTTTGCGATATAATATTCGACGTGCATCTGATGATAACAAAACCTATAAGATATATTCATGATTTTATCGAAGCGGGAGCGGATATGATAAGTTTTCACTATGAAGCCTGCGATAATATCGAAGAAGTCTTAAAAACTATTGATCTGATAAAAAACAATAATATAAAATGCTCTGTCGCGATAAAGCCTGACACTCCGGTCGATGTTCTTTTGCCGTTTATAGATAAACTCGATATGGTTTTAATCATGTCCGTCGAGCCGGGATTCGGGGGGCAGAAATTTATTGATAAGTGCATGAATAAAATCAAAGAGTTAAATAAAATTAAAAGTGAGAATAATTATGATTTTATCATCGAAGTTGACGGGGGAATAAATTTTGACAACGCGAAAGAGATAAAAGATTCCGGAGCGGATATAATAGTCGTAGGGACGGGCGTTTTCAAGTCGGAGAATGTCAAAGAAACAATAGAAAGGTATATGAATGTTTGAGTTTGAAAAGATAAATATACGGGGAGTAAACGTCGCGAACGTGACAATGGACGAAGCCGTTGAAATCGCGAAAAGTTTTATAAATAATCAGGAAAATAAAGCTCACGCTATATATACCCCGAACGCTGAAATTGTGCAGGCTTGCATAGACGATAAAAAGAAAAATAAAACCGGAGAGTTATTTGAGATAATAAACTCAGCGGATATTATAATCCCCGACGGAGCGGGAGTTGTCTTAGCGTCGAAAATATTAAAATCCCCGTTAAAACAAAAAGTCGGCGGATATGACCTTGTGCGAAATAATATAATACCGTATTTGGACGAAACTGGCGGGACGTTGTTTTTGCTTGGCTCAAAAGAAGAAAACGTCGAAAAAGCCGCGAATATTTTAAACGAAGAATATAAAAATCTTAAAATTTTTTATCATCACGGATGGTTTGATTTGTTCGGGACTAAAAATCCCGAAGAAAACATAAAAGTAATCGAAAAAATAAACGAATGCACGCCTGATGTGATTGTCGTATGTCTGGGCGCGCTCGGATTAAAACAGGAAAAGTGGATTTTTGAGAATAAAAATAAACTAAACACAAAATTAATGCTGGGAGTCGGCGGGACTATCGACATAATTGCCGGAGTGAAAAAATACGCGCCGAAGATTTTTATAAAATTAAGGCTTGAATGGTTTTATTATTTAATAAATCACCCGACGCGAATCGGACGTATGATGAAACTGCCGAAGTTTGTTTTTGGCACTATGTTTGCGAAGAAAGCAAAAAAGAAGAAAAGGGGATTGTGAAACAAGAATAAAAGTGGGAACGACGAAATCTCCAAAAAAAGCCCCCTTTCGCAAAAGGGGGATGTCACCGCAGTGACAGGGGGATTCCGTTCCCCCGCGTCTCTGGCTGAATCCCCCGGCGTTGCGACGCCACCCCCTTTTGCGAAAGGGGGCATGGGAACGGAGAAAAATAAGCCTTACTCATGTAAAATAAATATAACAATAAAATAATATTATTTCAGGGAGAATAATTTTATGTTCAACAGAACCTACGAAACAATGACGTCAAAAGAACGCGTGAAACGCACGTTTAATTTTAATAATAATAATTTTGAAAAACCCGACAGAGTGCCGATAAATTATTTCGCGAATCCTACGATACACGCCAAATTTGCAAAGGCTCTCGGAGTTGACGACGGCAATTACGAAAAAGTTCTGGATATTATCGGCGTTGATTTCAGGGGAATCGGAGCAGGATATAAAGGACCTTTGCTTTTTAAGCAAATCGACGGGGTTAACGTTGACCCCGTGTACGGATTTTACACAAGATTAATATATAACGAATCGGGATATTATCATGATTTCTGCAATTTCCCGTTAAAAGACGCGGACGATGAAATAATAGCGAATTTTCCTGTACCTGATCCCGACGATTTTGATTACTCGAATATAGATAATATGCTTGATTATTATAAAGACAAAGCCGTATTTATCGGGGGTGCGGGAAACGCCGATATTATAAACTCAACCGGCAGGGTCATGGGAATGGAGGAAGCCCTCGTCAGATTATATAATCAGGACGAGGCGACTTTGATTTATCTTGACAGAAGATTAAATATGGAAATGGGCGTACTTGAAAGAATTATGCAAAAAGCTAAAGGCAGCGTTGATTTTTTATGGCTGGGCGAGGATCTGGGAACACAAATTGCCCCTATGATAAGCCTTGATTTATACAGGAAAGTATTCAGGCCGCGTCACCAGAAATTTATAGATTTCGCGAAAAGCTATAATCTGCCGGTTATGATTCATACATGCGGCAGTTCAAGCTGGGCATATAATGATTTTATCGAAATGGGGATAAACGCGGTCGATACGTTGCAGCCTG
This sequence comes from Oscillospiraceae bacterium, assembly GCA_009783265.1. Classification (GTDB taxonomy): domain Bacteria; phylum Bacillota; class Clostridia; order Oscillospirales; family WRJC01; genus WRJC01. The sequence goes on along the minus strand of WRHM01000001.1, from coordinate 359,453 downwards.
AGGCTGTAAATATGAATCCAAAATATCTAAAAGAGAATTTCGGAGGGAAGTTATGTTTTCACGGGTGCATATCGACAGCAGGTGTTTTAACTGAAGGAAACGCAAATGACGTTGAAAATAACGTAAAAGAAACGATCGGAATTTTTAAAGATTTAAAATGCTATATGCTTTCGCCGACACACATGATTCAGGATAATACGCCCGTTGAAAATGTGATCGCAATGTATGAAGCGGCGCACAAATGCGGGAGGTATTAAAAGAATATAATATATCTAAAATATAATAAAATCCGTAAAAAATCTGAAAGATGTTAAAAATTATGATATTTAAGATTTGCCGTATCTTTATATACTGTTAATATTTTTGTATTAATATAGGTAAAATAATAATTGCATGATTATGGGATTACAGGATTATTTCAGGAGGAAATTTTATGAGCGGTAACGATAATGATATAAATCAAGATCAAGATGATATAGATATAACAGATATAAAAAATACGAAAAATACGGATGATGACTATAGTTATAATGATAATAGGAATGACGCGGATGAAACAAACGGGATAAACGAAGATGAAGAAGATAATGAAATACCAGAAATAGAGCTGACGCAGGAAATGGTAGACGCGGGATATTTTCTGCCCGATGAAGAAAAAAAGAGATTTTCTGAAGAATTGTTTGAATGGATTGAAATTTTTTCGAGCGCGCTGCTTACTGTTATATTATTGTTTACTTTTATTTTCAGGCTCGTAACTGTGCAGGGGCCAAGCATGGAGAATACTTTGCACGGCGGTGAAAAGCCATACGGCAGTGTACAGGATAATCTTATAATATCTAATTTGTTTTATTCGCCGAAACAGGGTGACATTGTCGTAATTCAGGTGCCTAACCCGAATTTTTCCACGCCGATTATAAAAAGGGTCATAGCGGTCGAAGGTCAGACAGTTGATTTTGACTTTGAAAACTGGATAGTTTACGTCGATGAAAGGCCGATTTACGAAGTTGACGGAAAAGCTGCGATAGAGCCGTATGTTAATTACGAACAGGATAAATTCATGAACGTTAATGATATATCACCGGATATGCTGCCCATTAAAGTCGAACCGGGGAAAATATTCGTAATGGGGGACAACAGAAATCATTCGTCCGATTCGCGAAGTTCGAGTATAGGCCAGATTGATGTGAGAAATGTTGTCGGAAGGGTGCTGATAAGAGTTTTCCCGTTTAATAAGTTTGGGGTTGTGAAGCCAAATGCAGAATAACAGGAGCAATAAAAATAAAAAAAATAATAAAAAAAAAGAAAATAATTTTGAAAGTCCCGAAAAAGCCGAAAAAAACAGGATAAATCCGATACAGTGGTTTCCCGGACACATGGCGAAAACCCGCAGGATTATTTCTGAAAATTTGTCTCAGGTCGATATAGTTCTTGAACTTTTAGACGCGAGAGCGGTTTTGTCGAGCCAGAATCCCGAAATAAAAAAAATAACTGAAAAGTGTAACAAACCCGTTTTGACTTTGATGAACAAGAGCGATCTGGCCGATAATATTATAAATCAAAAATGGGTGGATTATTATAAAAAAAACGGCGAGTATATATTGCCGATTGATTGCAAAAGCGGGGCGGGGATAAATAATATTTCATCTAAAATAAAAGAAATATTAAGCGAAAAATTGGAGAGATATAAAAACAAGGGAATGTCCGGCAGGCGGATTCGCGCTATGATTGTAGGGATTCCCAACGTCGGCAAATCGTCGCTTTTAAATAAAATCTGCAGGGACGCAAAGGCGAAAGTCGAGGACAGGCCGGGAGTGACGCTTAGAAAGCAATGGGTATCGTCGGATATAGGCATAGATTTACTTGATATGCCGGGGGTTTTGTGGCCCAAATTCGAAAATGAAACAGTCGGGCTTAATCTTGCTTTTATCGGATCTATCAAAGACGATATACTTGATACTGCCGAAAACGCCGTAAAACTGTGCGGGGTTTTGCGTAAAAAATATCCTGAAGAACTCGCGTCAAGATATAAACTTGATATATCGAATGTAAAATCCGAAGAATATAATGATTACGGGATATTTTTTCAGATAGGCAAAAACAGGGGATATATAGTATCAGGCGGCGAAATTGACGACGAGAGGTGCGCAAAAACTATCCTGACAGAATTTCGGGCGGCGAAGATAGGCAGAATTTCGCTGGAAGAACCGGAATAGATGTTTATTTTTAAGAGGGGAGTTAATTTTTTATGCAAAATTATAATTATGAGCCAAACGGTATATTTAAAGAAAGCAGAAGGACCGAGATTCACGACGGAAAAATTTATTACATGGCTGGAACGTCTATGGGGCACAATGAGATAACCGGAAATGTTTTCAGGATATTTTCAAATTATTTGCGAGGCAAAAAATGCCGGGTTTACGGCGAAAACGCAAATGTGATTTTCAAAAAGGGTTTCAGGAGATTTATGCCCGATGTTAAAATTGTATGCGATCCCGGCAAAATAAAAAAAGACGGAATATATGGCGCACCGGACTTGATTATCGAAATATTGTCGCCCGGAACAGACGTAATTGATTTGGGATATAAAAAAGACGTGTATGAAGAAAACGGCGTGCAGGAATATTGGATAATAAGCCCGGAAGCAAAATCTATCACTGTTTATTTGTTAAAAAACGGAAGATATGCGGTTGACAATGTTTACAGATATTTAAAAAATTATGAATCTGATTACGGATATTTGGAAGATGAAGAAAGAGAAAATATAAAATTTGAGTTTAAAACATCGCTGTACGATGATTTGATTATTTCAGTTGAAGAAGTTTTTGAAAACGTGGATTAATAATAATATTATGATGAACTGGGAACTGGAAAACAGTATAATATGCGAAGATATTCGCGAAAATTTTATATGCGGGACAGACGAAGCCGGCAGGGGGCCTCTTGCGGGCGACGTTTATGCCGCGGCTGTTATATTGCCCCACGGTATCGAAATCGACGGGCTTTATGATTCTAAAAAACTGAGCGAAAAAAAGAGAGAAAAACTATATGATATAATAATCGAAAAAGCCGTCGCTTATGCTATATCTTCGGCAAGCATTGAAGAAATAGACAGGTTTAATATATTAAATGCCGCCCTGCTCGCAATGAGAAGAGCGGTAAATGATTTATCAAATAAAATAAAGCCGGATTATGTTTTGATTGACGGGCATATAGTCCGAGGCTTTGATAATTATAAATACAGGGGCATAATAAGGGGCGACACAATATCGCCGAATATAGCCGCGGCGTCTATTTTGGCAAAAGTCACACGGGACAGATATATGCGCGAGCTTGACGAGATTTACCCGTTATATAGATTTAACCGGAACAAAGGCTATGCCACTAAAGAACATATTTTTAGATTGAAAAACTTCAGAGAATGCCCCGCGCACAGAAAAAGTTTTCTCAAAAATATTTTGTCCGAAAATTTTCAGAGCCAGGTCGAAATAGAAGAAGATACAGAAATTGAAATGATCAAAATGGGATTTAAAGGCGGGCGTATATAAAAAGTTATGAATCGTGAAGATAAAAATAAAAAAAACAATAAAGAATTAGGAAACAGCGGGGAAAATACCGCTTGTTTGTTTTTAGAAAGCAAAGGCTATAAAATAATATCGCAAAATTACAGGGCGAACCGCCGTGAAATAGATATAATCGCGCAAAAAGGCGAATATATAATATTTGCCGAAGTGAAAACGAGAAGCTCGGTTAATTTTGGGACTGCTTCCCAAAGCGTAAATATAAAAAAGCAGCGGCATATAATATCAGCAGCGAGATTATTCTTGCTTAAAAATTTTATATACTCTGAACTCCAGCCGAGATTTGATATTATCGAAATATATCGGGATAGCAAAACCGGCAAAGATTACGTCAGGCATATAGAGGGAGCGTTTATAACAAATAATGAAAACAGCAGGGGGTGATATTAATTGAATTATACTGATTTGCACTGCGATACGGCATTTGAAATATATAAATCAAACAGAGGATTAAACAAAAATAAATATCATGTAGATATGGAAAAAGCGAAAATATTTGACAGATACTCTCAGATATTCGCGATATGGTCTGACAATGACAAAAATGACGATGAAAATTATGACGATTTTTTCAAAATCAGGAATTATTTAACAGAAAATCTTTCGGAAAATAATATAAGCTTATGTAAAACAGGTTTGGAATATAAAAAAAGCAAAAATAAAAACCGCGCTTTTCTGGCGGTCGAGGGCGGAAAACTTTTATCCGGCGATATATCAAGGCTTGATGTTTTATATAAAAATGACGTAAGGTTTTTAACTCTTGTGTGGAACGGTATATGCAAAATCGGCGGCGCGTTTAATACAGACGAAGGCCTGACGGATTTCGGGAAAAAAATTGTGCGAAAATGCGAAGAATTGGGGATTGTTATAGATTTGTCGCATAGCTCGGATAAAACAGTGTCAGATGTATTTGAGATATCAAAAAAGCCTGTGATTGCGTCGCATTCAAGTTCGCGTTCTGTAATTAGCTGCCATAAGAGAAATCTGGCTGACGAACAATTTTTAGAAATTAAAAAACGCGGCGGAATTGTTGGAATAAGTTTATGCAGGGGGCACATAGCCGACGAAAACGGCCTTGTGACTATTAAAGATATAATAAAACACATAGATTATTATATGTCTCTCGGCGGCGAAAATATTATATGTTTCGGGTGCGATTTTGACGGGGCGGAAATACCGGAAGAAGTTGAAAATATAACCGGGGTTATGAAGATATGCGACGAATTGAAAAAGATAGGCTATAAAGATACGCTTATAGAAAATATCATGTATAAAAACGCGGATAATTTTATAATAAAAAATTTATAAAATAACGGAGGAATAAACAAATGGTAATAGAAATAAACAAACATATAATACGCAATTTTGAAATTAAAGACAAAAATCTTGTGGTTGAATTTTTTGATCAGATGGGCGGCGAAAGCCGCAGCTTTTTCAACAGGGCCGACGGAAACAGAAATAACGCGCTTGCGTTTTTTGATAAAAACGGCGAAGAAACCAATGCAATAAGATTTTTGTCGTCTGTTATTGACGAAGACGGCAAAGAAATTATGACGGGATATGTTTTTGCGTGGGATATTGAGACAGGCGTGCCTACGTTAGGCATAGCCGTGAGGGAAGAATACAAAGGCAAGGGCTTGGGGAGATTACTTATACAGCATTTATTAAATTATTTAAAAAATAATAATTACGGCGGGGTCATGCTTACGACTTCATTTGCGAATATACGGGGGCAGAGTTTATATACGCGCATGGGGTTTGAGCATATCGGCACGCATGTAAGCGGCGAGATGCTGTATATTTTAAGATTTAAAAAATAAAAAAACAGGAGATTTTATTTTATGTTAGATAAAAGCATAGAGTATATGCATGTAATAATGCACAGAAAAGCCGGGACCCCAATTCATGAATTTTATTTGCCGGAGGGTTTTAGTTTTACGCAATATAAAAGCGGCGACGAAAAATCATGGGCGAAAATCGAAACGTCGGTTTTGGAGTTCGACGACGAATTAGACGCTCTGTTATATTTTCAGGAAGAATATCTAAAAATACCGTCGGAAGCCGAACGCAGATGTTTATTTATAGAAAACGATAAGGGAGAAAAAATCGCGACAGCTTCTGCATGGTACGGTTATTCGGGGATTAGACGCGACCCGTGCGTTCATTGGGTTGCCGTAAAGCCGGATTATCAGGGGTTAGGTTTGGGGAAAGCCCTTGTTTCAAAAGTCATGCGGCACATGAAAGATATTGAAGGAGACAAGGATTTTTATTTACATACGCAGACATGGAGCCATGTTGCGGTAAGAATATATATGAAATTAGGCTTTTATATCACCGGTGAAAAAAATCTGATAGGGAACGAAAATAACGACTATCCTCAAAATATCGAATTGCTTAAAAGCAAAGGAGTTATAATATAGCTATATAAATAAAAAACGGAGTACAAAAAAAATCATGGGAAACATAAATTACACAAGCACAAGAAACGCAGGCGCGTCAAAAAAATTCACGTCCGCGCAGGTTATAAAACAGGGCATAGCCGATGACGGCGGATTGTTTATGCCGTCTGAAATTGTTAAAATCGACCAAAAAGCTTTGGCGAATTTTGTAGGGAACGCCGCCCTCGGCGTTCCGCGGACGACCGGGGGCGGTCGTCCCTACGACGAACTTGCGGCGTATATATTATCGCTGTATCTGACGGATTATGACAAATCAGATATTGAGAATATAGCGAGACAGGCGTATTCTGAAATAAATTTCCCCGACGGAGCGGCAAAAGTCTCGAAAGTTTGCGATAAAAATAATAAAATAAGCGTTCTTGAATTATATCACGGGCCGACGTCTGCGTTTAAAGATATGGCTTTGCAGATTATGCCGTTATTGCTCAAAAAAGCGTTTGATATAACCGGCGAAAAAAGAAAAGCGTTGATACTTGTCGCGACTTCGGGAGACACAGGCAAAGCCGCTCTTGAGGGGACGAAGAATATTGACAGGATAGATACTCTCGTGTTTTATCCCAAAGACGGCGTAAGTGAGATTCAAAAATTGCAGATGAACACGCAGGACGGCAATAATGTTGACGTGTGTTCTGTTGTTGGCAATTTTGATAATTGTCAAACTGGAGTCAAAAATATATTTAGCGATTCTGAAATAAAAGATACAGCCGAAAAAAACGGGATATTTCTCTCAAGCGCAAACTCTATGAATTTCGGCAGGTTAATCCCGCAGGTCGCGTATTATTTTTACGGATATATTGAGATGATAAAATCCGGTGAAATAAAATTCGGCGAAAAGATAGATATATCCGTGCCAACGGGGAATTTCGGCAATATACTTGCGGCGTATTTCGCGAAAAAAATGGGTTTGCCCATTGATAAATTAATCTGCGCATCAAATATAAATAATATTCTGACAGATTTTTTTGAAACCGGAATATATGACATAAACCGTAAATTTTTCACGACAATGTCGCCGTCTATGGATATATTAATTTCGTCTAATTTAGAGAGATTATTGTATTTGTTGCAGGGCGCGGAAGAAAATTCTAAATATATGTCAGATTTAAAATCAACCGGGAAATTTATCGCGTCAAATAACTTAAAACAGAAACTTGACGAAGATTTTATAGGCATGTTTTGCGATGAAAATAATACAGGTAAAACTATAAAAAAAGCTTTTGAGGAATATAAATATCTTATTGATACTCACACGGCAGTCGCGTTTAACTGTGCGGAAGAATATTTATCACAATATAAATCAAATAAAAAAATGCTTGTGGTATCGACCGCAAGCGCATATAAATTTGTCAGCGACGTATATTATTCTTTGACAGGAAAACGGGAAAGCGACGAATTAAATCTAAAATATAAACTCAGAGATTACACAGGGGTAAAAATCCCGAAAGGCTTAGACGAACTTGACAGCAAGCCCGTAAGGTTTAATAATACTGTCGAAATTGACGGCATGAGGGATTATGTGATGAGGAAATTTAATATGTAGGGGCGACCATTGGTCGTCCGTGTAAAACATTTAATTGATGTTGACGTTGATATACGGACGAGGGAAAACCCCCGCCCCTACAAAAAATTATCATATCTTCTTTTCTTTAAATGTCGCGCAAACTGTGTCCGAACTCGACGTTGCGTAAGTCGGCCCGACGTTGATTTTGTTTGCCGTGCAGTAATTGTCGCCGTCGTGATAAACGCAGTTTTTAGCGTCGCAGCTAATTCCCTGAATATGCTTCGGGACTTCGGATCGCATGTTAAAAATACTCATGTTCACTACTCCTTGCTTTTAATTTTTGCTGTTATAATTAATTTCCCCGCAAAATTGTAAATTTATGCGCAGATGAATAAATTATCAAAAAAATCAAAAATATTGTAATTTCGGAGATAATAAATAAAGATGGCGGTTTTTGTTATAGCAGATACGCACCTGTCGCTCGCGGTAAATAAATCAATGGAACTTTTCAAAGGACACTGGAGCGGTTATGTAGATAAATTAGAAAAAAACTGGAACGAAACTGTGGCTGAATCCGAAAGCGTGATAATTGCCGGAGATATATCTTGGGGCTCGGATTTTAACGGGTGCGAAAAAGATTTTGAATTTATAAATAATAATCTTAACGGGACTAAATATATAATAAAGGGCAATCACGATTACTGGTGGAATACTGTGAAAAAAATGACCGGCTGGCTCGAAGCAAAAAAATTTGAAAAAATAAAAATCGTGCATAACAACGCGTATTTGTGCGAAAATATAATAATTTGCGGAACGCGAGGTTGGTTTATAAGCGGCGAAGACGACGAGGACGGAGTTTCTGAAGAAGAAATGTTTAATCAGAAGATATTAAAACGGGAAGTGAACCGGCTTGATATGTCAATACAGGCGGCAAAAAAAATTAAAACAGAAAACCCCGACTGCGAAATTATCGCGTTTATTCATTATCCGCCTGTTTACGGCGATTATGTATGCGATGAAATTATAGATTTGCTTGAAAAAGAAGAGATAAAACGATGTTATTTCGGGCATATCCACAACGTAAATCCGGTTAAAATACGCAAAACATACAGAAATATAAATTTTGAGGTTGTCTCGGCGGATTATATAAAATTTACGCCGGTGAGGATATTATAAAATTTTTCAAAAAAATAATTGCAAGAAATAATTTTGTGTGATATAATGTTAAAATATAAAAAATATACTAAAATAAAACACACGGAGGAATATTAACCAATGAGTTTAAAAAGCGTTGACACATCAGAAAAAAACACGGCTGTGCTTGAAATCGAAATAGCCAAAAATATATTTGACGAAACAGTGACTAAAATATTCCGGGCAAAAGCGGCAAATATGAGCGTCCCCGGATTCAGGAAAGGCAAAGCCCCGAGAAATATAATCGAAAAAATGTACGGCAAGGGCGTATTTTATGAAGAAGCGTTAAATGAGCTTTTGCCTCAGGCAGTTGACGAAGCCGTCGCCGAATCAAAAATAAAACAGGTTTCACGGCCTGAAATCGACGTAAAAGAAATTGATGAAAACGGCGTTGTCGTCACAGCTAAATTTACTGTCAAGCCCGAAGTCGAAATAAAAAATTATAAAAATCTCGAAGCGTCAAAAACTGTTGTTATAGTATCTCCTGAAGATATAGACAAAGAAGTCGAAGCAGTCCGCAAGAGAAACGCGCGCAGCATAGAAATAACCGACAGGCCCGCGCAAAAAGACGATGAAGTTAATATAGATTTCGAGGGCTTTGTGGACGATATTCCGTTTGAGGGAGGAAAAGCCGACGGGCATAAACTTAAATTGGGGTCGGGCGAATTTATACCGGGTTTTGAAGATCAGATAACAGGCAAAAATATCGGAGATGAATTTGACGTAAACGTCACGTTCCCGGAAGATTATCACGGAGAGGACGTAAAAGGCAAAGAAGCTGTTTTTAAAGTTAAATTAAACGAGATAAGATACGAGGAACTCCCGGAACTTGACGACGAATTTGCGCAGGACGTCTCGGAATTTGACACTCTTGAGGCATACAGGGAAGACGTAAAATCAAAAATAAAAGAAAGAAATAATAAACGCGCCGATGTTTCAGTAGAGGAACAGCTTGTCGATGGGATAATCGCTAATCTTGAGGCTGATATTCCGGAAATTATGATAACGAATGAAGTTGACAATCAGTTTCAGGATTACGCGTACAGAATGCAGAGTCAGGGAATTGACATGGATATGTATATGAAATACACGGGAATGACAGCCGAAGCAATGCGCGGGCAATTTAAAGACAACGCCGAAAGACAAGTCAAAACAAGGCTCGCACTTGAAAAAATAGTCGCTCTTGAAAATATCGAGGCATCGGAAGAAGATATAGAAAAAGAATATGATAAAATGGCGGAAGCCTATAAAATGGAAAAAGACCAGATAAAAGAACGCGTTGACGCTAATATGTTAAAAGAAGACATAACTGTGAGAAAAGCCGTTGAATTTGTCAAAGAAAACGCGAATATAACCGAAGTAGAAAAAACCCTGAAAGAATTTGAAGAAGAACTGCACAAGCATAATCATGATCATCACGGTCATGATCACGATCATGATCATGACGACGATGAGGATTTTGACGACGGCGAGGATATATACGAATAAATAGGTGTATATTGCGAAATAATTAAATAATAATCTAAAAATAAGATAGGAGGAATTTATTTATGGCATTGGTGCCTATAGTAGTTGAACAGACAAGCAGGGGTGAACGGTCTTATGATATTTATTCAAGGCTCCTCACCGACAGGATAGTATTTTTGAGCGACGAGGTAAACGACGTGACAGCGAGCCTTGTAGTCGCCCAGCTTTTATTTCTCGAATCGCAGGATCCGGACAAAGATATAAGTTTTTATATAAACAGCCCCGGAGGGTCTATATCTTCGGGATTCGCGATTTATGATACTATGAATTTTATAAAATGCGACATATCGACTATATGCGTCGGAATGGCGGCGAGCATGGGTTCGTTTTTATTATCTGCGGGAACAAAAGGCAAAAGGCTCGCGCTTCCCAACAGTGAAATAATGATTCACCAGCCGAGTATTCACGGCGGTTTACAGGGACAGGCGACGGATATTAAAATTTACGCCGACAGGATAGTCCAGTTGAAACGTAAATTAAATGAAATCCTTGCCAAAAATTGCGGCAGGCCTATTGAGGATCTTGAGAGAGACTCTGAGCGCGATAATTTTATGACCGCCGAAGAAGCCCTCGCGTATGGCATAGTTGATAAAGTCATAGAAAAGAGAATATAAAAATTAAAAATCTGGAGGATTTGAAATGGCGGACAAATATTCGGGAGGCATAAGCGGGAAAAAAATAAATACCCAGCCTTTTTGCGCTTTTTGCGGGAAAACAAAAAATCAGGTGAGAATGTTTATAGAAAGCCCTACCGGGATATATATATGCGATAATTGCGTTTTGATATGCGGCGATATAATCGAAGAAGAACTTGAAAACGCCATACAGACGGGTGCAGGCGAAGAACTGACTTTATCTAATTTATCCAAACCCGTTGAAATTAAAAAAAGGCTCGACGATTATATTATAGGGCAGGACAGGGCAAAAAAAGCCCTCGCCGTCGCAGTATATAATCATTATAAGCGGATATTGCAGAAAGGCGAAAATAATGTCGAAATCCAGAAGAGCAATATATTGCTTCTCGGCCCGACCGGAGTGGGAAAAACTTATTTGGCCCAGAATCTCGCGAAAATATTAAAAGTGCCTTTTGCCATTTCAGACGCCACGACTCTGACCGAAGCCGGATATGTCGGGGAAGACGTCGAAAATATATTATTAAGATTAATTCAGGCTGCCGATTATGACATTGAGCGTGCCGAAAAGGGAATTATATATATAGACGAAATCGACAAGATTTCGAGAAGAAGCGAAAACAGGTCGATAACAAGGGACGTTTCAGGCGAGGGAGTCCAGCAGGCGCTTTTAAAAATACTTGAAGGGACAATCTCGAACGTTCCGCCGCAGGGCGGAAGAAAACATCCCAATCAGGATTTTATCCAGATAAATACAGAAAATATATTGTTTATATGCGGCGGGTCTTTTGACGGCATAGGCGAGATAATAGAGAGAAAACTGGGCGCGTCGGTCATGGGATTCGGCGGCACAGTGCAGTCAAAAGAAGAGAGAAAACAAAGCAAAATACTCGAGCATGTAGACGCGCATGATATTATAAAATACGGGATTATCCCGGAACTTGTCGGCAGGCTGCCTGTTATAGTCACACTTGACGAATTAAACGAAGAAGCTTTTGTAAGAATTTTGTCAGAACCGAAGAATTCTATTGTCAAGCAATATAAAAAATTATTTGAGATAGACGAAGTTGAACTTGAATTTACGGACGAGGCGTTGAAAGCCGTTGCGCGGCTTGCCGCAAAGCGTGAAATCGGGGCAAGAGGCTTAAGGTCGATAATTGAAAAAATATTGCAGGAGGTCATGTTTGAGACCCCGTCAAACGCAAATATAGAAAAAATTATAATAGACAAGCAAAACGTCGATGATATTGCTTCTGTTCCGGAAATCATAATAAACGAAAACAAAAAAAGAAAAGAAAAAGAAAGAAAGCCGCGCATCGAAAACAACGAATATAAATTAAAGAGAAAAACCGACGTTGTATAAAATTTTAAGATTAATTTGAGGGCGGCAATCTGCCGCCCGTTAAGATTTAATAAAGAAAATAAATAATAAGAAAGTGATAAAATATGAGAATAAAAAACGCGGAAATATATAATTCTTTCAGGAAATGTTTTATCAGGGCGGATCTTGAAGTCGAAAACGGCAAATTCGCCGAGATATTATACACCGGAAGCGGGGATGGTAAATCTGAAACCCGGATTGTTCCCGGATTTATCGATATTCATACGCACGGGGCAGCCGGCGTTGACATGATAAGCTCAGATTGCGATAAGCTTATCGAGATGAGCGGATATTACGCGAAAAACGGCGTAACTACTGTTTTTCCGTCAACTTCGTCGGCAAAACATGAAGTAATCATGAAAATGATAGAGCAAGTAAAAAAAGCCAAAAATAAATCAAAAATAAATTTTGAGGGGATACACTTAGAGGGGCCGTATATAAATAAAAACAAAGCCGGCGCGCATAATTTAAAACTTATAAAAAATCCTGATTTATCAGAACTTGACGATATAATCTCGGCAGTTATAGACTGCGGGCTTAAACTGCATATAACTATCGCTCCCGAGCTTGACGGGGCGTATGAATTTATAGAAACGGCAATTAAAAAAGGCGCGACAGTATCTATGGGCCATACTGAGGCAAGCGGCGAAGTGATAAAAAAAGCGGTGGAGCTCGGAGCAAACTCGTTTACGCATTTATTTAACGCAATGTCGCCGATACATCACAGAAACGCCGGGGTTGCCGGAAATGCTCTGGTTGGGAAAACTTATGTCGAAGTAATCTGCGACGGGATTCACTTGTGTCCCGAAGTCGTAAATTTGGTTTATAAAGCAAAAGGCTGCGAAAAAATAATATTAGTCAGCGATTCAATGGCTGCCGCAGGTCTTGCCGAGGGCGAATATAATCTTGGAGCGACAAGAGGGGTTATAGTCGAAAATGGCAAGGCGTATATAAAAAATCCCGACGGCACTGAGACAATCGCGGGAAGCACGACGAATTTATACAAAGAACTGATTAATTTTATGAAATTTACGGGGAAAAGCTTAAAAGACGCTTTGCTGACAATAACGAAAAATCCCGCCGAGTGCGTAGGGATTTATAACAAAAAAGGCTCGATTGAAACTGGCAAAGACGCTGATTTTATAGTTTTGGATAAAAATAACGCAATAAAAGAAGTTTACGTAAACGGCGAAAAGATATAATAATTATATTATAAAAACCCTGCATAAAAATTACAATCAAGTCAAAAATAAACAAGAGATAGATTTAGATAGATTTGTTGTTTTTGGGGAGATTGCGGAAAATGTCTATTAGCGGGGAAAGAAGAAAATATTTCAAGAGCGAAGCAAAATCTTTGCTCAGATATAATTATTTTAAACAAATATTCATGACTGGGCTGATCACTCTGCTTACTTTCGGGATAAACGCGATTAAAATAAATATTATTAGATTACTGGAACTTGAGTATAGTTTTTATTCGATGCCTTTAAATATGCTTTTTGATTTGCTTGCGATTTTTGTGACCCTGCCGTTGTATATCGGTATTATTTACGTGAATGTAAAGCTTTTCGAAGGGGAAAACATATCAATCGAGGGGATGTTTCACTATTTTTCATCCGGAGCAAATTTACTTGACTGCTATAGGCTGATCACGGCAATGGCGGCGAGATTTATTGTTTTTATTTTGCCTTTCATGCTTTTTGAGATATTATTTCCGTTGATTATAGAATCAGTCGAACTTATATTTCCTGCCGGAGCGTCAATAGAAATAGATATAACAATGGTCTGTATATGCGTAGTTTATTTGACAGTTTTATTTATATGCGTTATATTGTTCATGCGATATTTCGCGGCTGTTTTTATATTTGTGAAAAATCCGTGCCTGACTGTAAAAGATATAGTTAAAAAAAGCGCGAAAATGATGGAAAAAAGAAAATTTGAATCGCTGAAACTGATTTTAAGTTTTTCGATATGGATTATAATTTCGCATTATTTTGCGGGGTTTTTATATATATTTTTTACGCTGCCGTATATCATGCTGTCTTACGCGTCGTTTTTATCGTTTGTGCTGACTGAAAAAGGCGGCGACGAATTTTTGACCCCTGCGGGGGATTATATTGACAAAGTAGTTAAAACAAATAACAAAATTAACAAGAAAAAAGTCAAAATAAGAATAGACGGAAATTTAGACAGGCTAAGAAAAATCACGAAAATACGCAAGAAACAAAAAAGTTAAGGGGGTGATTGAGTGCAATATATTATACGAAAAAAATATAATAATAATTTGCCGATGATTATGTGGGAAAACACCCGTCACGCTACGCGTGCCACCCTCTTTTGCGAAAGAGGGTCGGGGATTAATTCGTTTCTATCCTTACCCTCTTTAAATTTAAAGAGGGTGCCCGTCGCAACGGGCGGGTGTTTTGTTATCACAAGCGTAAATTTTTAATTTAGGAGAAAAAATAATCATGAATAAAAATAATAAAAAATTTTATATAGCGACGGCGATAGCATATTCGTCGAAACAGCCGCATATCGGCAACGATTACGATCTTGTTTATGCTGACGCGATAGCAAGATTCAAGAGAATGAGCGGCTGCGACGTGTTTTTTTCGACAGGAACGGACGAACACGGACAAAAAGTCGAGGGAAACGCCAGAGAAGCAAATATTACGCCGAAAGAATATGTGGATAAAATCACGGGTATGATCTGCGATACATACAGGCGGCTTAATATAAGTTTTGATAAATTTATCAGGACTACTGATGGTTATCATGAAGAAGCGATAAAAAAAATATTTACTAAGCTTTATGAAAACGGCGATATTTACAAGAGTTATTACGAAGGGTTATATTGCGTCCCGTGCGAGTCTTTTTTTACGCCCACACAAGTAAAAGACGCGGGAGGAGTTTGCCCCGACTGCGGCGGGAAACTGCGCGAGGAAAAAGAAGAAGCGTATTTTTTAAAGCTTTCGAAATATCAGGAAAAACTTGAACAGCATATCGAAAATAATCCTGATTTTCTTGTGCCAGTTCAAAGAAAGCGCGAAATCATGAATAATTTTATCAAGCCGGGATTGCAGGATTTATGCGTCTCGCGCTCCACTGTAAAATGGGGAGTTCAGGTCGAGTTTGACCCCGGCCATGTGGTGTATGTCTGGATAGACGCTCTCTCTAATTATATCACGACTCTTGGTTATAACCCTGAAAATAAAGAGCAGCCTGAATTATTTAATAAATACTGGCCCTGCGACCTGCATGTGATCGGCAAAGATATTATGCGCTTTCACTCGATTTACTGGCCCGTTATACTTATGGGGCTCGGCCTTGAGCAGCCAAAACAGATTTTAGGTCATCCGTGGCTTTTGTTCGGCGACGAAAAAATGAGCAAATCAAAAGGCAACGTGGTTTATTCAGACGAGCTTATAGAAAAATTCGGAGCCGATGCGGTAAGATATTATTTGCTGGGCGAAATGCCGTTTGACCGCGACACTTCTTTTACTTATGTGAATTTCATAAGAAAATATAACGCTGATTTAGTCAACACCCTGAGCAATCTCGTCAACAGGACGGTCGTGATGACCGAGAAATATTTTGACGGCATTATACCGCAATCTAATTTGGAAGAAGATTTAGACAGAGATTTAAAAGAAGTCGTGATAAGCAAAGTCGGCGAATACGCCGTATTGATGAATGAATATAAAATCTCGGAGGCAATAGAAACGATAAACGCAATTTTATACAGGACAAACAAATATATCGACGAGACTGAGCCGTGGGTTTTGGCTAAAGACGAGACAAAAAAAGACCGTCTGGGAACGGTTTTATATAATCTTCTGGAGAGTATCAGAATCGCGGGGATTTTATTAAGCCCGATAATCCCGGAAACGTCTGCGAAAATTTTCGCGCAGATCAATACTGATATTACGGATTATGAGACTGTGTTTGAATTTGGCGGATTAAAGCCGGGGATTAAATTAAATAAAGCCGAGCCGATATTTATGCGTCTCGACGAGAAAAAAATCATGGCTGAAATAGAAAAAGAATAATAAATTATTTGCAGGGGCGACCTTTGGGGTCGCTCCTATTCGCGTTTTATAAAATAATTCATTACAGCAAATATAAAAATCAAAAAATTAAATATTATATAAAAAATAAATCCGTATTTTATATTAATCAAAGCGGGGATTTCACCGAGTTTATTTAGCACTGCTATATTAAACGCATATTTTATGATAAAAACAGCGAATATATCAAATAAAGGCAATATAAAAAATATATTTTTGCATATATTATAAATTAATATATTTTTTATTTTATAAATCAAAAAAGATAATATAAATAAAATAACCGGCGGTATAATTAATATAAATCCCGAAAAATTCCCGTTGTATAAATTCCCGTTTATATTTTTGGCAGTTGAAATCTCAAACGCGCTGAAATTCACGCCTTTATCCTGCGAATTACATGAAACGGAAAAAAACGGCAGAAAAAAAATTATAATTATTAAAAGCAAACAAATTCTGATTATTGTCATGTTAAATTTAAAATTAAATATTATATTCCCCCCTGGCTGTGCATAATATTTTAATAGTAGTATAAAATATTATAATATATGCACATAAATTTGTCAATAAAGCCGGACTGATACGGCAAAAATAACAATTTTCAAAAAAAAATAAAAAAAATATAAAAAAGCTATTGACAAATAAATTATATTCTGGTATAATATCTTTTGTTGTCAGAAAAGATAAACATATTTGGTGTCTTTAGAGGCGAGGTTCCACCCGTTCCCATTCCGAACACGGAAGTTAAGCTCACCATCGCCGAAAATACTTGACTGGAGACGGTCCGGGAAAATAGGTCGGCGCCAAAACTTTAGTACAACCCAATAGGGCTGTATGTAAATCAGATAAAACCCAAACGGTGTTATCTGATTTTTTATTTTGTGCGGATATTCTTAAAAAATTTAATATTTATTGTTTACAAAAACGAAAATATGTGATATAATATTACGTCTGCAATAAAATTTAGTATATTTTTATATATTTTATTTTATTGCTTTATCCCGAAACGCAGTTTACGGACAAAGGATTCACCCGCCGCAAACTATGTTTCGAGGAAATATTAATTATTTTATTTTTTATTTTAAGAAAGGTGAAAAAATTTTATGTTGCTCAAAGAAGAAAAACAACAGGTTATCACAGATAACAAACTGCACGAAACCGACACAGGTTCCCCTGAAGTCCAAATCGCGATTTTAACCGCAAGGATTAATCAATTAACAGAACATCTCAAGAAAAACAAAAACGATCATCACTCAAGAAGGGGACTTCTCAAAATGGTAGGACACAGAAGAAATCTCCTGAATTATTTGACTAAAAAAGATGTAAACAGATACAGGGAAATAATCAAAAAATTAGGCATAAGAAAATAATTTGTTGTGTAGGGGCGGCCCTTGCGGTCGCCCGAAAAATTAATTTAAAAGAAGTTTAGGAGTAATAATTATAATGGCAAATCAATTTGAATTCAAAAACCACAAAATTTTCGAATATGATTTAGCGGGCAGAAAATTAATAATCGAAACCGGTAAAATGGCTCAGTTAGCAAACGGGACTGCTCTTGTAAGATACGGCGACACGGCGATTTTAGCTACTGCTACAGCCTCTGAAAAACCAAGGGACGGAATAGATTACATGCCGCTCGCGGTTGATTACGAAGAAAGGCTTTATGCCGTGGGAAAAATCCCCGGCTCGTTTATGAAACGCGAAGGCAGACCTACTGAAAAGGCAGTTTTAACTTCGAGGGTTATTGACAGGCCGATACGTCCGTTATTTCCCAAAGATTTGAGAAACGATATTGTTTTATCTCTTCTGGTTTTATCTGTAGATCAGGATAATTCGCCTGAAATCGCGGCTATGATAGGCGCGTCGATTGCCCTGTCTATATCGGATATTCCGTGGGACGGGCCTATCGGCGGGGTTTTCGTCGGATTGTGCAACGGCGAAATAATAATAAACCCCACGGCGGCTCAAAGAGAAAACAGCGATCTTGAACTGACTGTGGCCGCGTCAAGAGAAAAAGTCGTAATGATCGAAGCCGGCGCAAACGAAGTCAAAGATGATATTATGTATGATGCTATAATAAAAGCGCATGATGAAATCAAGCCGCTGATTGATTTTATAAATAATATAAAATCAGAAATAGGCAAAGAAAAATTCGAGTATGAATCAGCCGAAGTCGATCATGATTTATATGATAAAATAAAAGCCTTTGCGCAAAACGACATAAAGTTTGCGCTCGATACGGACGATAAAACCGTGAGGGAAGAACGGTTGTCTGAGGTTTATTCCAAAGTTTTCGAGTATTTAAAAACAGAATATATCGAAGTTTCAGAAAATTATATAAAAGATAACGAGCCAATGATAAAAGAGTGCATGTATAAACTCCAGAAAGAAACGGTTAGACGCTGGCTTCTGGACGAGCAAAAAAGAGTTGACGGCAGGAGAATGGACGAGATTAGGCCGTTATCGGCCGAAGTCGGCATACTGCCGAGAGTTCACGGCTCCGGAATGTTCACACGAGGGCAGACGCAGGTTTTAACTACAGCAACTCTCGCGTCAATAAGCAACCAGCAGAAACTCGACGGAATCGACGAAGAAGAAGCGAAAAGATATATGCATCACTATAATTTCCCCGCGTACTCTGTCGGGGAGGCAAAAGCGTCGAGAGGCGCGGGCAGGCGCGAAATCGGGCACGGCGCGTTGGCTGAACGCTCGCTTATACCGGTTTTGCCGTCAGTCGAAGAATTTCCGTATGCGATAAGGACAGTATCTGAAGTTATTTCTTCAAACGGCTCGACTTCGCAGGGTTCGGTCTGCGGGTCAACGCTTGCTTTAATGGACGCGGGCGTGCCGATAAAACGTCCTGTCGCGGGAATATCCTGCGGGCTTATCACAGAGGGCGACAGATGGATGACAATGATAGATATTCAGGGACTCGAAGATTTTTTCGGGGATATGGATTTTAAAGTCGCTGGGACGCACGACGGCATAACGTCTATTCAGATGGACTTGAAAATCGACGGGCTGACTCCTGAAATAATAAAAAAAGCGTTTGAAGTGACAAATGCCGGAAGAATCATGATACTTGACGAGATTATGCTCAAATGCATAGCCGAACCAAGACCTGATGTTTCAGAATATGCCCCAAAGATGATAACTATGAAAGTAGCGGTAGATAAAATAAGCGAGGTCATAGGGCCGAAAGGCAAAGTGATACAAAAAATTATTGCCGATTGCGGCGGGCCGAATGTTATTTCGATTGATATACAAGACGACGGAAGCATATTTATCGCGGCAATAGATAAAGAAGCGGGTTATAAAGCCCACGAAATGATAAAATTGATCGCGTTTGACCCTGAACCGGGGCAAATATTCAAGGGCAGAGTCACGGGGATATTAGCCGGGGTAGGGTGTTTTGTGGAATATCTGCCCGGAAGAGAAGGCATGGTTCACATATCAAGATTAGCGAACAGGCGGGTTGAAAAAGTTGAGGAAGTTGCAAAAATGGGCGACGAGTTTGAAGTCATGTATATGGGAATAAATCCGAAAGGCAAAGTAGATTTGTCAAAAAAAGACGCTGATAACAAGAGAAATCAGAAATAAAAATCAATATAGGGCGATTATTGCGTAGGGGCGACCCTGTGTGGTCGCCCAAATAAATCAAAACACCAACGTAAAATCAGATTTACGGGCGACCACACAGGGTCGCCCCTACGAATATGTACGTCAAAAAAATAAATGTTGATAAAAATTCAAGATGTTCGGAGGAATAAAAAATGCTCAGCGATATAGAAATTGCAAGAAACGCGGCGATAAAGCCAATTAAAGAAATTGCCATGTCACTTTCTCTCGACCCTGAAAACGATATTGATTTGTACGGCAAGTATAAAGCAAAAATCACGGAAGAATGCATTTCAAGAATTTCGGAAAATCCAAACGGCAAATTGATTTTGGTCACGGCGATGAGCCCGACTAAATACGGCGAGGGCAAGACTACTATGTCAATAGGGCTCGGTCAGGCTTTGTCTATGCTCGGGCATAAAACCGCGATAGCTTTAAGAGAGCCGTCTCTGGGACCGGTTTTCGGGATAAAAGGCGGAGCCACCGGAGGAGGATATTCGCAAATTATGCCTATGGAAGATATAAATCTGCATTTCACGGGGGATTTTCACGCTATAACTTCGGCGAATAATTTATTGTGCGCGGCTATCGACAATCATATATTTCAAGGAAATTCACTTGGAATAGACCCGTCGAAAATAACTTTTTCGCGTTGCATGGATATGAACGACAGGGCTTTAAAAGATATAATGATAGGGCTGGGCGGCAAAAAAAATATTCCCCGGAAAGACGGATTCAGGATAACCGCGGCAAGCGAAATAATGGCGATATTCTGTCTTGCCGGAAATCTTAATGAACTCAAAGAAATGCTCGGCAATATAACTATAGGCTATAAATTTGGCGGCGAACCGGTATTCGCAAGAGATTTAAAAGTCGAGGGGTCGATGTGTGTATTATTAAAAGAAGCTATTCGGCCAAATCTCGCGCAGACTTTAGAGGGCGTGCCTGTTATTGTTCACGGGGGGCCGTTTGCCAATATAGCGCACGGGTGCAATTCTGTTAGAGCGACAAAAGCCGCGTTAAAACTTTCGGATTATACAGTGACAGAGGCAGGCTTCGGGTCGGATCTGGGAGCTGAAAAGTTTTTTGACATAAAATGCCGCAAAGCCGGATTAAATCCCGACGCTGTTGTTCTTGTGGCTACAGTCAGGGCGATAAAACATAACGGCGGAGAAGATATTGTCAACGGATTCAAGAACATAGCCGCGCATTTTGAGAATTTAAAAAAGTTTAACGTCAGTCTGGTTCTTGTAATTAACAGATTTTCAGACGATACAGACGAAGAACTCGGAATAGTTTCGTCGCTCTGTTATCAGTATAATATACCGTTTGCGTTTTCGACAGCTTTTGCGGACGGCGGGAAAGGCTCTCTTGAACTCGCTGAGAAAATAGTGGAGATATGCAATAATAACGAAGATAAAACTTTAAAATTCGCGTATGAACTTGAGGATACAATAAAAGAAAAAATCAAGAAAATCGCGAAGAATATATACGGCGCGAATAAAGTTATTTATTCAGAAAAAGCCGAGGAAGTTTTGGAGCGCATAAAAGCTCTGGGATATGAAAACATGCCAATATGCATGGCTAAAACCCAATATTCTTTATCGGATAATCCCGAACTTTTAAACAGGCCTGATGATTTTGATATAACCGTAAAGGATATTGTTATTCAGACCGGCGCGGGATTTATAGTCGTGATGACCGGCGATATAATGATTATGCCGGGGCTGCCGAAAATCCCGAACGCTGAATTGATTGACGTTGACGAAAACGGAGATATAATTAATTTGTCGTAATTTTCAAGGAGAAAATATATATGTTCAGACGAATGCTCTTCAAAATTTGCTCCATGCAAAGCCAATTACAGGCTTGTTAGCGACGGTTGCATGGAGAATAAAATAATTGTCGCTGATAATTATAGTTGGCTTTGCTTCAAATTAATAATATTAATAATATATAATTTGAAAGTGAGAAACTGTTATTTATGAACCATATCGGAACGAAAACACTTGAAACAGAAAGATTGATTTTGAGGAAACTTTATGTTGACGATGTAAAAAATTACGCTCCTGTATATTATGAGAGAGAAATCATTGAATCCGGAAAACCTGTTTCACAGAAACAAGTTGAATCGTTGAAAGAAAGAATCGAATATTTTTCGTCAATAGATAAATATTACTGGGTCATTGTAGAAAAACACAGCGGTGATTTTATAGGTGAAGTGGTATTTTTCGATTATGATGATAATACCCGCTCATGTGTAATCGGTTATCAAATGGCTATCAACAAAAGAAACAAAGGCTATATGACTGAGGCTGTAGCGTGTTTGTTGCCTTTTTTGATACTCGAAGTGGGATTTAACAGAATATCAGGCGGGCATCAGGCGGATAATCCGGCTTCTGGTAGAGTAATGTCAAAAGCGGGCATGAAATATGAGGGCACATTACGGCAGGATTTTGCAAACAAAGACGGAACAATAGTAGATTCAATACTATACAGCATGATAAGACAGGATTTGAAATAGTTGGCTTGTACTCAATAAGTAGGGGCGACCCTCGCGGTCGCCCTTATAAAAATATAGAAATCAACAGGACAAAGAAATATTATGCCTGAAATATTTATATCAAAAAGCGAACGCGAAACAGAAAATATCGCGTATAATCTCGCAAAAGAAAACAAAATGGACTTCGGCGATATAATCGCGTTATATGGCGATTTGGGCGCGGGCAAGACTGCGTTTACGAGGGGATTGGCTAAATTTTTTTCGCCGGAATCAAGGGTCACAAGCCCGACGTTTTCTCTTGTGAACGAATATAAAATAAATGATTTTCATAACGGCGTCGCGCCGGGGGCGTCGCGCCCTGCAAACAAAAAAATCCTGCATTTTGATATGTACAGGATAAATTCAGAAGAAGATTTGTTATCTGTCGGGTTTTATGATTATCTTGAAGAATTGGGCGAAAAAATAATAATAATTGAATGGTTTGAAAAAATCGCGGATTTTTTTGACGAGAATACTGTTAAGATTAAATTTATAAAATTAGCCGGAGATGAAAATCAACGAAAAATTGTTTTTGAGAGGCTGAGGGATTAACATGCTGATACTTGGTATTGATACAACTACTAAAACAGCTTCGACTGCCGTTATGGGGTTTGACGGAGATAATATTTTATGTGAAATGCAGGCTTACAGTAAAATATCGCACAGTGAAAATCTCATGCCGATGATTGATTATACTTTAAAATGCGCGGGAGTTTTACTCGAAGAAATAGATTTGTTCGCGGTTTCTCATGGTCCCGGCTCATTTACGGGAATAAGAATAGGCATATCAACTGTAAAGGGCATTGCATTTACAGGATTTGATAGAGGCGATGAAAATAAAGAAAATAAAAATTGCGTAAGTATATCTTCGCTTTATTCGCTGGCGTATAATTTTCAAGATTACGAAAGCGATCTGTTGATTTTACCGGTGATTGACGCAAGGAGAAAACAGGTTTACAACGCTGTTTTTTCATGTAGGGGCGACCATTGGTCGTCCGCAAAAAGATGTACGGAGGACGCGCAATGCGCGCCCCTACAATATATAAAAAACGACAGGATAATAACTGTAAGCGAGCTTGAAGCTGAGCTTAACTGCGAATTTTCCGGACGCAAAATAATCTTTGCCGGAGACGGAGCGGAGATGTGTTATAACGAAATTAAATTCGACGGGAAATTGCAGGTTCCGGATATATTAAAAAAACCGTCGGCGACGTCTTTGTGTAAAATAGCGTATGAAGAATATAAACAAAACAAAACAATCCATCCGCGGACTCTTGCCCCGTCGTATCTGATAAAAACTCAGGCAGAACGGGAGTATGTAGAGAAAAATAAAAATGAAAAATAAAGCCGAAAACATAATAAATCAAATAAACTCGTCAAACGCTATAATATTAGAGGGCGCAATATCTGTTTTGAGCGCGCTTTTTTCTGATAATTCAAATATATTAAAAATAATACTAAAACAAGGCGTTGAAAACAAAAATATTCAAAAAATCCTAAACGCCGCGAAAAGAAAAAATATCGAAACCGAATATTTTTCTCCCGGTGAAATGCAGGAATTTGAAGAAAATATAAATAATACCGGACTTTATTCAATAGGAAAAACTCACGGCGGGATTATCGCCATAGCTTCAAAAAGAAAATTTTTATCCCCTAAAGAATTAATATCGCAACTGCCGGAAAATCAAAAATATATATCAGTTGCGATAATCGAGGGAATAGAAGACCCGTATAATCTCGGATATGCGGCGAGGGCTTTATATACTCAGGGAATCGACGGCCTTATTTTGCCCGAACGGGATTTTGGATTTTCTGAATCTATAATAGAAAAAGCTTCGACAGGCACGTTTTCAAAAATGCCGGTCGCCGTTTTTTCAAATAATAAAAATAATAAAAAAGATATAAACGCTAAAATAAATTTAATTAATCTGTTAAAGAACGCAAAATTTAAAATATATTGCATAGACAAAAAAATTCCCGCAAATTCAAAAATAAAAATCAGCGATATATTCGACGTGAAATTTGATGACAGGACTGTTTTTATTATAGGCGGGGAAAAACGCGGAATCTCGAGGGATTTTTTGAATAACGCCGGCGAAATAGTTAAAATACCCTATGCGAAAGATTTTTCGCATTCGCTCGCCGCACAGACCGCCGCCACTGTTGTGGCGTATGAAATCCACAGGCAACATAAAAAATCTGAATAAAAAGCCCCCTTTTGAAAGGGGGCGGCACGAAGTGACGGGGGTTTGCGGTAAAAATGGAAACAAAACTTAAAACATACAAAAAAGATTCGGAATATTCTTACGCGCTCGGAGCATCGCTCACGATTGAATTGCTGGAAAACAGACCGGACGATTGTTTTAGAATAATATTCAGTCCGTTTTATATTGATAAAAACAATAAAATAAAAAATCTGTGCGAAAAACATAAGATTTTATGCGAAGAAAACCAAAAAAGCATAAATATTTTATCCCCGAAAGAAAACTGCTATGTTATCGGCGCGTTTCAAAAACGAAATCAAAAGATAGATAAAAATAAATCCCACGTGGTTCTGGATAATCCGTCGGATATGGGCAATCTCGGGACTATAATGCGTTCATGCGCCGGGTTCGGGATAGAAAACATAGCAATTATCGGGAACGGCGCGGATTGTTATAACCCCAAAGTCATAAGAGCGTCAATGGGGGCATTTTTTCACGTGAACACAGAATATTTTACGTCGATTAATGATTATATTGATTTTGTTGTAGGGGCGCGCATTGCGCGTCCGCCCGTTGATATAAAATTAATACCCTCGAACGGACGGCCATTGGCCGCCCCTACAAATATTAATCGTGAAATCTATACTTTTATGCTTGACGGCGAATATAATCTTAATGAATTGATCCTAAACAAAAATAATATTTTTTCCCTGATTTTCGGGAATGAAGCGTCGGGGCTTGATTATAATATATATAAAAACATAGGCAAAAGCGTGGTTATAAGCCACACGGACAAAATAGATTCTTTGAATTTGCCGATTGCCGTAAGCATTGCGCTGTTTTGGTTCGGGAAATAATATTGTAGGGGCAACCTTTATGGTTGCCCCTACGCATTAATTTTTATAATTTTCTTTTTACAGGAACGCTTACATACCGGTCTCCGTTAAAATAAAAATATTCTGCCTCTTCGTTTCCTTTTTGTTTACACCCGTTATGTGCATAGTTATTTTCGGGTCCCTCAAAAATACTGCGTATCAGCGTAAACAACGGAGCCTGATGCCCCGGATTATCTAATCCGTTCAGCTTTTTCGTCAATGCCCATGCCGCATCCGTGGCTTTTACTTTTATAAGCAGCGTGGGTTCGGCTTCCAGAACATAAACGCCCTCCGGTTGATTGGGATTAGTCGTTTCCTGCCCGTGGAGCATGGCATACGGTCTTTCCGCTATTTCGCGGTCAAGAGCGTAATCAATGCTGAGGCATATCATACAATCCGGCGTAATACTGTCGGTGATTTTATTTTTATTATCCTGAAACCATTTCCAGCTTGCCTGTATATCCGGTTCAGAATCAAGGTCGGGAGCGACAAAATAAGAGCCCGCATAAAATGTTTTCGCTTTCTCAATTATTTCAAAGTCAACTCCTTCAATCGTTATTGTTTCAATAATTTTTTCGTTGTTTTCGTTTAACATAAATCCTCCTGATTATTTTTTTATTTTATCAGGCGCCTGATTTTATATTTGTTTTTGACAAGGCTACGTAATCCTTGGTTATATCATAGCATACCTAAAAATATAAGCGGTGAATAATCTTCGGATTAATCTATTAATAATTTGTAAAAGCGAAAAATTTTTTATCTAATCCACATATTCCAATAACAATTCCAGCATTTCGCGGTCGAGTTCATACCCGTTATAATCTTCGTAATCAACGTCGGCCCTGCCGCTGTTCAATATCCCGAAAGACGCGTTGAAATTCCAGAGTGCCCAGCCCATGCCGATTTCTTTGAAGTTATCTAAATTGTCTTTCATCCATTTTAAAACAACGTCATGCGGGGTTTTATTATACGCTCCCCATTCGCCTATCATCGCCCCGCCGCCGCTTTTAATTAAATCCTCCCACGGCTTGAGATAATTTTCCATGAGCCACGCGCCGTCCTGTATATCCGCGCCCTCAAGAACAAACTCGCCGTTTGCGTCGATTTTTAATTCCGGGATTTTTATCCCCCATTCGTCAGAGTTCGGCGTAACATAAAAAGTTTTACTTGTTGAATCAGGTGAAACCGGCGTAAATTTCATATTGTTTACAGTCATCCAGTCCCCCTCGGTAACGTCAAGAGTCAGCAGTTTTGTGCCGGCGGGAATTTCAATCCTGTAATCTTTGTCAAATATATTCTGGTAAACGTTCCATTCTTCACGATATACTTCAACAGTCCAGTCGCCGTCGCCTTTGCCGCTTTTAAATAAATGCTCGTATATTTTTGCGCCGTCGGCTTTCGCGGCAAATCTTGCCTCGCTTGAAACTATTCCGACGTTTATATCAAGATAATACGCCTCGTCAAAGTCATGTTCGATAATATACGGGCTATAAACTGATTTCATATCTGGTTTTGTCGCGCTGTACAAATGTTTTGGTATCACAATAACAGGCCACTGGGGCAGCGGATAACTGTCCGCACCGGGCATCCATTCAGCCAGATAATGCGTAAGATTAGTCGGCGTATAACCTCTTGACGCCTGCGCTATCCCAAGGTCTTTAATCATATACGACGGCTTTGTCCCCCAAGCCAGCCCGTCCGCGATTATAAGCCTATCGGGATCTTGTTCCCATATTGCGTCGGCGGCTTTTTTCATGACTTCGGCATATATATTTTCATCTATATCCGGCGGCTCGTTTACAAGATTAAAACTGAGATATTCATTCGGGATATTTTTATAGCGCGCGGCTAAAAAGCCCCACATATCCGCAAAAACTTCCTGAGGTTCAGTATCTTTCCACAAATCAGCGGCTTCAGGCGGGGAAGCTACGGTAAACCCGGGAGCCCTGTGGAAATTCAGGCATACGTGAATATCATATCTTATCCCGTATTCAACGGCTTTGTCGATCCGTTTTATCATAGATTCGTCAATATTGTTCCAGTCGTTCGATTTTATCCAGATCCTGTAATCCATTGGGATTCGCGCGAAATTAAATCCCCATTCCGACATCATTTTAAATTCTTCTTCCGAAAAAATCCTGTCGTCGCTGCCTTTATAAAACATATTGAGCAAATTAAAGCCTTTCCATGACGACGGAAGCTTTTGCGCAGTCGGAGTCGGGAGTTTTGTGGTTTTATTGTTAAAATCATAAGTAAATACAAACGGCGGTTCAGGCTCGTTCGGTTCCTGAATAACCGGAGTATCCGTAATATTTTCTGAGGGAACAGTATTATTTATATCTGTATCATCAGGGGACGGGGATTTTCCGTTTTCGTCAGGATTATCAGGACTGTCCTGACTTGAATTTGAATCGTTATTACACGAAAACAAAAGCATAAACGGCGCGGCCGCCAATATCAATAACATCGCTAAAACACGTTTCATAAACATATCTCCTTGAATAATTTATATAATAAATAATTCTATCAGAAAAATATATACAAGTCAATATTATTTATAGTTTAAATCGTTTTAACCTAAGCACGTTTAAAAGCAGAGAAACGTCCGAAAAACACATTGCCGCAGCCGCAATCATCGGGTTCAGCAGGCCAAACGCCGCTATTGGAATACATAACGTATTATATCCAAACGCCCAGAACAGATTTTGTTTTATGTTTCTCATAGTTGCGCGGCTGAGATTTATAGCGGCTGCAACGTCTGATAAATCAGAACGCATAAGCACTATATCAGCCGATTCCATCGCAACGTCCGTACCTGAGCCGATCGCAATGCCAACGTCAGCCTGAGCCAGAGCCGGCGCGTCGTTGATTCCGTCGCCCACCATAGCCACTGTATATCCTTCACTTTGCAATTTTTTAATTTCATTTGATTTATCCTGCGGCAAAACTTCGGAAAGCACGCGGTCAATGCCGACCTGTCCGGCTATTTCTGACGCTGTTTCACGATTATCGCCCGTTATCATAGCAATCTCGATACCCATATTTTTAAGTTTCTCAACCGCCATTTTGCTGCTTGATTTAGGCTTATCCGAGACTATAACCCGTCCGGTATATTTGCCGTCAATTAAAATTTTTATCCCTCTTGTGATCTCGACTTTTCTGCCGTTAATTATTCCCTCGACCCCATGCCCGATAACAGCCTTAAAATCTTTGACTTCAAGATATTCTCCCGTATAATATGCGCAAATCGATTTTGCGATAGGGTGTTCTGAATATCTTTCAAGAGACGCCGCCAACTGCAAAATATTTATGTCCCCCTCCACACTAACAACTTCCGGTTTGCCTTCTGTAATCGTGCCTGTTTTATCCAAGAGAATCATGGTGATTTTTCTGGCAGTCTGAAGTGCCTCGCCGCTTTTAATCAAAATGCCGTTTTCCGCGCCTTTGCCCGTTCCGACCATAATCGCTGTGGGCGTTGCAAGCCCAAGCGCACACGGGCATGAAATAACAAGAACAGATATAGCCGTCAGCAAAGCAAATTTTAAGTCGCCGCCTTTTATAAAAAACCATGCCATTCCCGCAAGTAACGCAATAACGCAAACAACCGGGACAAAATAACCCGAAACAATATCAGCCGTTTTCGCGATTGGGGCTTTACTGCCCTGCGCGTCCTCGACTAATTTTACGATTTGCGCCAGAACAGTATCGCTCCCGATTTTTTCGGCCCTGAATTTTATCTGACCTGTTGAATTGACTGTGGCTGAATATACGGGATCGCCAGATTTTTTATCTGCCGGCATACTCTCGCCGGTTAGCATAGATTCGTCAATAGAAGTATGTCCGTCAATAACTGTTCCGTCAACGGGAATTTTCGCACCGGGTCTGACGATTATAATATCGCCGATTTGCACTTCATCAACCGGGATTTCTTTTTCTGTGCCGTTTTTGAAAATCAAAGCTGTCTTGGGCGCAAGTTCCATGAGTTTTTTAATAGCCTCGCTTGTCTTGCCTTTTGCGACTGTCTCAAGCGTTTCGCCAAGCAAAATCAGCGTTATTATAACACACGCGCATTCAAAATATAACGATTCCACCGCTATTAAATTGCCTATAGCGATCTGATATGTATTATAAATGCTGTATAACATAGCCGCAGTCGTGCTTATCGCGATAAGTGAAGACATATTAGGGCTTAATTTAATAAGTGCCTTAAATCCGACTGTATAAAATTCATATCCCGCGCCTATAACAGGTATAGTCAGAAAAAAACAATTAAGCGCGTAAATCAAAGGATTATTATTCATCATGTGATGCAGTCCTGAAGAAAAAGGCAGGTTTATAAAATTTATCATAGGGACCATTGCGATATAGAGCAGCGGCAGGGTAAAAACCGCTGAAACGATAAATTTTATCCAGAGCGTTTTAATTTCATTTTGTTCGTCAGTTTTCTTTTTATCGGTTGAGTTATTTTTATCCAATTCCGGTTCAATGATTTTATATCCGGCGGTCTCAACAGCTTTTTTTATATCCGGAAGGCGTATTATTTTCGGATCAAAAGAAACCGAAGCTTTTTCTGTGGCGAGATTGACCGCCGCGTTTTCAACGCCGTCTAATTTTTTTATGGTTTTTTCTACTCTCTGAGCACAGGCGGCGCAGTGCATTCCGCCGATATTAAGTATTTGCCTATTCATATTATTTATATATTCCTCTCTGAAATTATTTAAATCCGCAAAGTTAATTTTATGAGCCAAAGCCCTCTTTTGAAAGGGGGACAAGCGACGAAGTCGCAGGGGGGATTGCCGGATAATCACAATCCTCAGTCAGCTTCGCTGACAGCTCCTTTCAAAAGGAGCCTTTTATTTGATTATTTTCGTTTTGCAATTAAGTAAAATCCGATATTGACTTTATTTTAATCTTATGATATTATATTATACTACTAATTATTATATTTGCAAGTACGCACTTTTTTGTAATATAGTACCTAAAATGATACTAAAAACGATATATGCAATAATTTATAGTCAGGGAGGAAATATATATGCAATCGCATTGCAACAAAACCAACTGCCCCGTGGTGGCGACTCTTGACATGATCGGCGGCAAGTACAAATCGCTTATTTTATGGCATTTGATTGACTCTACACTGCGTTTTGGCGAGATGCGCAGGCTTATCCCGCAGGCTACGCCTAAAATGCTGACGCAGCAGCTCCGTGAATTAGAAGAAGATAACCTGATAATCCGAAAAGTATATCCGGTTGTCCCCCCAAAAGTGGAATACCGGTTATCTGATTTGGGAATAAGCATAAAGCCGATTTTAATCGCTATGTATAACTGGGGCGCGGACTACATGAAAGACAACGGAATAGCCGTAAACTGTTCTATGACTATACGCGAATAAATATATTATTTAATTTACGCAACAGCAAAAAAATCTGTTGTATTATTTAACAAATAATGATATAATCTCTCTGTCGGGTTTATTTTGGAGATATTATAAAATATTTTACGGAGAATAAAATGCGCGGAATATTATATTTTTTATTATTTATTTTTATATCGGCGGCTTTGTTTTCGGCTTCATGCGCCGGAAACTGTGAGCCTGAAACAGAATCGCTTTCTTTTACAGATTCTTCAAAAATTCCGGAGTTAGACAACGAAAATATAACGCCTGAAATATCAACAGGAGAACAGACTTCGCCGCCTGTTTTAACAGACAAAACTTTTCTGTCGGCTGATCGTTATTGCATAGCGGGAAAAGGTGAAGAGGGCGCAATTATCAGAGTCGAGGGAGGAATTGAGCCGGCTTTCGCAAAAGTTATAGACGGCCAGTTTATCTTAGAAGTTTTTCTTGAAAATCAGTCGTCAGAGGATATTGATTTGAATTTATACGCCAAAACAGAAAACAAAGATAAAAGCGACGCTTTGATTATCACAGTCAAAAAAAGCGCAAAAAGAGAGAACAGGCCTGTTTATATCGGCAAAGAAAATCACTTGCATTATAACGAAACCATCCCGGATTTTTTGGGGAACAGCCTGTTCAGCGACGACGAACTCGATAAAATCAAGACAAGGGCTGAAAATTTGCAGCAGATATTAACAGACGAAGGGCTTAAAACAAAAGTCATAATTTTTGTATCTCCCAGCCACAACACAATTTATCCGGAGACAATGCCGGATTTTTTAACCGAGCAAAAAATAAGCGATAATTCGAGATTAAGACAACTGACCGAAACTTTTAAAAATTCTTCGGTTATGTTTATAAACCCGTATGACCGTCTCATGAAAGAAAAAGAGAATTATTTTATATATAACAGGACCGACACGCACTGGAACGAACTCGGCGCGTATTTCGGGTATTGCGAATTATTTGATTATATCGGGAAATTTTTCCCGAACGCGAAACCGCGTCCTTTATCTGATTTTAACGTGTATAATTCAACCGTAAAAGGCGGTGATTTAATCCCCATGCTGGAATTTGACCAGAGCGAATATATAGAGAACGCCGTCGTCGTAAGAATAAAAAACCCGGCGGTTCCCGAATTATACAGGGGCGACACCGACGAAATATCTTATCAGGAAACGTTTTATCATAAACTTCACGAATATGAAAGCGGAGATAATTCAAAGCCTTCGATACTTATGTACAGGGATTCGTTCAGTATATCCATGATGAGCCCAATAGCCGAAACCTCCGGCAGGATTATATTTTATCACATGTGGAATTATGATATAAATATAAATTATATAAAAGAAATAAACCCGGATTTTTTGATAATACAAAGAGTCGAAAGAAGTTTAAATGATCTTTATGATGTGTTTATAAAATTCAAATAAATATATACGCTAATATAAAAAAGTCACGGAGAACAAATAAATTGATAAAAACCAAACGGATACTGAGCCATTTAAGAAGGGCTGCTGATATATATAAAATGATAAACTGCGGGGATAAAATCGCAGTCGGGGTTTCGGGCGGCAAAGATTCACTCACGCTTTTGTACGGGCTTTCGCAGTTAAGATTATTTTATCCCGAAAAATTTGATATAATCGCGATAACGATAGACTGCGGTTTTGACAATATTGATTTTACCGGGATTAAAATTTTATGCGAAAAATTAAACATAGATTATCATATAATCCCGGTTAATATAAAGCAAATCGTTTTTGATTTCCGAAAAGAAAAAAATCCGTGTTCGTTATGTTCTAAATTACGGCACGGAGCGTTAAATAAAACCGCAAAAAACCTCGGCTGCAACAAAGTCGCGCTCGCTCATCATTTAGACGACAGCGCCGAGACTTTTATGCTTAATTTAATTTACGAGAGCAGGCTAAGTTCTTTTTCGCCGGTCACTTATCTTGACAGAAGCGAGCTGACTTTAATCAGGCCTTTGATATACGCGCCGGAAAAAGAGATAAAATCTTTTGTGAAAAATATAAATTTGCCGGTGGTGAAAAACTCCTGTCCGGCAGATAAAAAAACACGGCGCGAGGACGTGAAGATATTATTGGGCGATTTATCGCGAAAATACAGGAATTTTAAATATAATATATTCAGCGCGATAGAAAAATCCGAGATTGACGGGTATATAAATCCGGAGAGAAGAAAAGGAACCAAATAATGTTCCATTTCGGTTACGTATAATTTTTTACGGAAACAGCAAGATTTGCGGTTGCAACAAATCGGTGATTGACATTATCGACCATCACGCTGAATCCTTCCAGAGTTCGCACGCCCAATAAAGACAGGTCGCTTGCTTCCGCGAAAACAATTTCGTCATTTGTCTGAAATCCTTCGGCTGATAATATTGCGTATCCAAAATCACGTTCGATAAGTTGTTTGGTGACGGTATAAAAACGTTTTTTGCCACGCGGAATTATACCAATATCCAATAATATCTGTTTTGGCAGCCATGATAGTTCCGCTCCCGTATCAACCAATACCTCGACCGGCGGCGTTTGCCGATGTTCTTCTTTTGGATTAATGGCAATTAAATTTACTTTGAATGTACTCATATACACACATCCTCATAATTATAATTATAACATATATATTCTTTTTTGTCAAACCGTTTTTGAAAATGCAAAAAGCCCAAAACACAAATAAAATCTGCGTTTTGAGCCTGAACGGTCGCATAATTTATCTTACCATATAGTTGCGAGCTGGCCGTTTTCATCAGGTATAATCCCGTTGATATAAAAATCATATCCATCGCAGACTTTAATATTTGCGTATTCTTTTCCGTCAGGAATACCGTTATACGCAAATTTTACACATGAACGCGTCACATAAACGCAGATTTGATTTGTATCTCGGTTCATATCTGACGCGTGAAAAATAAACGTGTATATTACGGGCTCATTGAGAAAATTCGTTTCAATATATTCGCAATCTACTAAAATTTCAATAAGAGTATCAAGCGGCGAAATTCTTATATCACTGCGTATATTAGAATTTACCGGATAATACGCATCGTCGTTTGTCGATACTGACATTGATATTTTTGCGTCAGTTCTGGTATCGTAAACCAATTCTGCCGTCAGATTATTGCCGGAAATGCTTTTTATTATATCGTCAAATGACAGTCTTTCGGATTCGCCGTTAAACAAATTTTCGACAGCCAGATTTATTTCGTCGATTTGCAGCTCCGGGCTTTCTGAATCCGTTAAAACAGGCTGTGTCGATTCTTCTGTTATATTATTTATATTATCAGACGGCTGTTTATCGCATGACAATAAAAATATAATTAACGCAAAAAATAACAAAAATATCTTTTTCATAAAACAATCCTTTTTTATTCTTTTATTTTGCTAAAATTAATTATATAATTATACGTAAAATATATAAAAAAGTTCATGAATAAAATATAATTTTTAAGGAGTAATAAACATAAAAAAAATAGATATATATTCAGACGGCGCGTGCCTGTCAAATCCCGGACCCGGCGGATACTGCGCGATTTTGATTTATAAAAACGCCGAAAAAATCATATCCGGAGGAGATATTGACACGACAAACAACAGAATGGAACTTCTTGCCGCAATATCCGGGCTTGAAGCCGTAAAAGACAATAGCGCAAAAAGCTGCCAAATAGATTTATATACAGATTCAAAATATATAGTTGACGGGATAGAAAAAGGCTGGGCGGAAAACTGGCGGAAAAACAACTGGATAAAAAAAGACAAAAACCCAGCGTTAAATCCTGAATTGTGGGAGAGGCTTTTAAATGCAGTAGAAAGATTAGACAACAACGTGAAATTTATCTGGATAAAAGGCCATAACGGTCACAAATACAACGAGAGGTGCGATGAAATCGCGCGAAATATCGCGACAGAACGGCAACGCGAAAAAGGTTTTTAATCTTTAATAATGCACAAAAAAAAGTAAATTTTACAATTTGATTTGGCATTGGTGTTGAATTATTAATATATTTGTGCTATTATATCAATAATTACCCGGAGGAAATTAATAAAACAATGAATTATATAAATTTATTTTTTCTGATTGTTACATTAATAATAGATATTTGCATTATGTTTTTCTCCGTTGCGCGGAAAGACAGTTCCCGCTCGATTTATTTTGTTTTGTTCGCCTCCGCGATCACTGTATATACGGCAGGGTGCATACTTATTGAAATGGGCAGTACGCAAGACGGCATAATGAACGCTTTAAGAATCGCAAATCTTGGGATTCCGTTTATCGCGCCATGTTTTCTTTTTATATCTATATGCCTGTTCCAGCCGAAATATATAAAATCTTGGATGCTGCCCGCTGTAGGCGTATACGGCCTTTCAATGTTTTTCCTGATTTTATTCAACGACAATCACCATTTATATTATAGCAATATAGCAGTTGAAATTCTTGAAAATAATATTTCGCGTATCGTAATAGAGCGCGGTATTTTATTTTGGGTCCAGCAGGGGATTGCGTTGATTTTTACGATTTCGGCGTATGTAATATTGCTAAGACGGTTTATACCGGGCAATAAAAAGCTCAGATACCAGATGTTTTATGTAATTATAGGGGCTTTTGTCGTTTTTATCGCAAATATAATAAATTTTACCGGCTTGCTGCCCGAGGAATTGGATCTTATGCCGTTTGCCATGACAGTCGCGCTTATATTTATATCTGTAAATATAGCGAAGCATAAACTTTTGGATATAGGCGTTTCCGCCCCGAACACAGTTCTTAAAACAATGGACGACGCAGTGATAATACTTGACAACGACTGGTGCCTTTTATCCTGTAATGACAAAGCAAAACTGATGTTTCCCTCTCTGGAAGCTTTTTCTGAAACAGAGCCTATAACAAAAGTACGGGATTGGCCGTGCGAGCTTGAAGCGGCGGATAAAACAAACGAAATAGTCTTTGAGCTTGAAAAAAACTCCGGAGACGGCTCGAAATTTACATACCGTGCGAATACAGATAAAATTATAGACATTAATGGAACCCATGTAGGGTGGTCAATAATTATCCATGATACGACAAGCATAACTTTTCTCATTAATCAGCTTGAAAATCTCGCGACTACGGATTTTCTTACCGGAATATCCAATCGCCGGGGGTTTCTCGAGAAAGTGCAGCGCGAACTTGAGATGTCAAAGCCAAAACGTTTGAATATATCTAACGCCCTGATAATGTACGATATTGACTGGTTCAGAAAAGTAAATGAAACATACGGACACGACGGGGGCGACTATGCTTTGTGCGCAGTTGTCGAGACTGTCAAAAAGCACTTGCGTCCGTATGATATAATAGGAAGATACGGCGGCGAGGAATTTGTAATTTTCATGCCGGCAAGCAAAGAAGAATCTTTGCATATTATCGCATCGCGTTTGTGCAAAGCAGTTGAAGACGCCGAAATATTTTATAACGGGGAGCAAATGCGCATAACTGCCAGTTTCGGCGCAGTTCAAATGCCCCCGGGCGCAGATTTCAACGAGGCAATGTTAGCTGTGGATGCGGCTATGTATAAAGCCAAGCATAACGGCAGGAATCAGTCAGTCGTAGGGTCTATTAAAAATATCGGGGCAGAATTATAAAAATCTATATACAAAATTCTAAGGGGACACGGCATGCCGTGTCCCCTTAGAATTTAGAATTAATTATCTTAAATCTTCGCGCCGCTCAATTAATCGCGCTTTTGATGAATTCGGATAACATGTCACATCAAAAATACGCTGATTTGAACTGCCCCTGTAAAACCAGTCCAGAGATTTTTTATCCTGCTCGAATTTTCCGTCAACCAAATAATTCGTAACGGTCAAAAGATCTTTTATACCTGCGTCAGTTCCGGCTTTTTCCAGAAGTTCTTCGTATAAATATCCGGTATAAGTTATAATCTCGATTCCATGCGCCTCAGCTTCCACAAGCTGTGCGATTTTCGCGAGTTCGCGGGGTTGGCAGAAAGGCTCGCCGCCTGAAAAAGTCAGCCTTTTTGCGCGCGATTTTATTATTTTATCGGCGATTTTATATATATCTGCGTTAAATCCCCCGTTAAAATCCTGAGCGTCTGCGTTATGGCAGCCCTTGCAGTAGTGAGGGCAGCCCTGAACGAATATGACAAAGCGCATACCCGGCCCATCAACAATCGAATCTTCTATTATTCCCGCCAATCTTACAGGCTCAGCTATTATATTCGGGATTTCAAAATTTCTTGAGGCTGAATCAGTATCTCTCTCTTTTATACGCGCCGGCACTGCCGAACTCATCACAGAACTTGCGGCTTCCATATTTTTATTTCTCCCCAATTATATATTTTATATAATTTCAATATCCGAAAAATTTACGCTTGAATAATGCTTAACCCTTGCTTTTTCTTCTTTAAGTTTTGCATCGTTGAATCTGTCCAGTGTGCCGAGATAACCGGTAACGCGCCTTATTCGTGTAAAATCTCCCTGACCGTCGTCTTCGCTCCTGCCGCATTTTGGGCATACATCGTTGATTATTCCCATAAATCCGCATACAGGGTCGCGGTCTACAGGGTGATTTATCGAGCCGTAGCCGACCCCGCATTCTTTCATGTGCCGTATTATCTCTTCAAAGGCTTCGAGATTATCTGACGGATTACCGTCCATTTCAATATATGTTATATGTCCCGCGTTTGTCAATGGGTGATACGGTGCCTCAAGTTCTATTTTTTTGTGCGCCGATATATTATAATATACAGGTATATGGAAAGAATTTGTATAAAAATCCCGGTCGGTGATGTTTTTGATTTCGCCGAAAAGCTCTTTGTCTATTTTTACGAACCTTCCGGACAATCCCTCGGCTGGAGTTGCGATAAGCGTGAAATTAAGCCCGTATTTTACAGTCGCCTCGTCCATTTTTTTTCGCATAAAACCGACTATTTCAAGTCCCATAGTCTGGGCTTCCTCGCTTTCGCCGTGATGTCTGCCGCATAAAGCAGTCAGACATTCCGCAAGCCCGATAAAACCCATTGTCAGCGTTCCATGTTTCAAAACCTCGCCGATTTCATCGTCGGGTTTTAACTTTTCTGAATCGAGCCATATTCCCTGTCCCATAAGAAACGGGAAATTCCTGATTTTTTTGCCGCTCTGTATTTTAAATCTGTGC
This sequence comes from Oscillospiraceae bacterium, assembly GCA_009783265.1. Classification (GTDB taxonomy): domain Bacteria; phylum Bacillota; class Clostridia; order Oscillospirales; family WRJC01; genus WRJC01. The sequence continues at coordinate 321,304 of WRHM01000001.1, read as the reverse complement.
AGCAACTGAGCAATTATTATATCTATTTTTTCTTCTAAATCAGAATAGAATTTCTCTATGTCTCCTTTAGCTTTTATTGCAAGCCTCGGCAGATTGAGCGAAGTAAACGAAAGATTTCCGCGTCCGAAAGTCGTTTCTTTTGAATCGTCGAAATAATTCGCGATAACTCTCGTGCGGCAGCCCATATAAGCGACTTCGGTTTCGGGCTGTCCTTCTTTGTAATATTTTAAATTATACGGGGCGTCTATAAACGAAAAATTAGGATATAATCTTTTCGCCGAGACTTTTACGGCAAGCTTGAACAAATCATAGTTTTTATCTTCTTTGTTATAATTTTTGCCTTCTTTTAATTTAAATATATGTATCGGGAATATAGGGGTTTCACCGTCGCCAAGGCCTGCTTCGAGGGCCAATAATATATTTTTTATGACGAGTCGCCCGGCGGGGCTTGTGTCAAGTCCGTAATTCAGCGAAGAAAACGGGACCTGAGCGCCGGCTCTTGAATGCATAGTATTAAGATTGTGAACTAAGGCTTCCATTGCCTGAAAAGTCGCCCGGTCGGTTTCTTTGGCGGCGTACTTGCCTGCAAAGCGCTGCGCGCTCTTTATTATTCCAGCGTCAAAATATTTCGCAAGTTCTTCTTTTTCATATTTACCGTAATCGTTTTTGGTTTCAAACACAGGCTCGGTATTATGCTTTTCTTTTATATTTTTTATGCTTTCATCAATAATATCCGCTATTTTTTTATTTTTTGCGGTCGTTGAATCGAATCCCATTTCAAGATATTTTATTAAATTTGACTTATATAATTTTATATAAGTTTTCTCTACGCCCTTTGCCATGGCGTAATCAAAATTAGGGATAGACTGACCTCCGTGCTGGTCGTTCTGATTTGACTGTATTGCTATGCACGCAAGAGCCGAATAGCTCGCTATGTTGCTCGGCTCTCTCAAATATCCGTAATTTACGCCGCTGCGAATATCTGTATAAAATCCCTCGGTAAAAAGCCTGTCTATATCTATCTGGCAGCATGTAGTCGTGAAAGAATAAAATTCCATGTCGTGTATATGTATATCTCCGTCGTGATGGGCTTTTGAATGCTTGGGGTCGAGGATAAACATCTCGCAGAACTGCTTTGCGCCCGCGGAGCCGTATTCGAGCATAGTACCCATAGCCGTATCTCCGTCTATATTTGCGTTTTCTCTCTTGCCGTTGCTTTCTTTTGCCGATTTAAAAGTAATATCTTCGTATGTTTTCATCAGGCGGGTGTTCATTTCCCTGATTTTGTTTCTTTCCGCCCTGTATAATATATATTCTTTCGCGGTTCTTGAGTGGCCGGTTTTCATCAGGACTTTTTCTACTGTGTCCTGAATCTGCTCCACGGTCGGGAGTTTTTTTGTTTTTTCAAAATCTTTTTCTATTTCCTCGGTTACTTTATACGCTAAATTCAGCGCGCCGTCATAATCGCTGCCGCCGATTGCCTTTGCGGCTTTAAATATCGCGTTGGCGATTTTTTCGATATTAAACGGAACTTCCCTTCCGTCTCTTTTAATTATTTTTGCAACCATTTTTTTTATTCTCCTTTGCCGCAGAACTGCTATATATTTTTATTAATTTTCAAGAATTTACCGTAAATTTGCAATTACTGTATTTAGTATATATTTTTTAACCTGTATAAAAATTAACACAATATATTGTGTTAAAAAATTGTGCGTACTTAATTATTATAATACAGCAAGTAATGTTTGTCAAGTGATAAAATTACAAAAAAATAAAAATTTTTCAGCAAAATTCTGGAAATTTTACATCGCGTAAATTTATGATTTTCATATAATTTACAGAGAGAATGGGCGGTTTCAAATAATTAAAAATTAATTTTTAATAAATCAAGAAAAATAAAAATAAATAATTGTTTACAATTAATTTTTAATCTTTATATGTTTTTTATGTTAGAATATCCATGAACAAATTTTCACCCTGCATTTTTACAATTTTTTTGTCGGTTTATTGTATTATTTTTTATAAAAATATAAAACTTATAATATTAAAAGCACTAAAAGGAGCTATAAATTTATGCCTATATTAATACCCGACAGACTGCCTGCCGGTGAAATCCTCACAAAAGAAAATATTTTCGTTATGTTTGATTTAATAGCGGAGCATCAGGATATACGTCCGCTCAAAATCGCTATTTTAAATATAATGCCCACAAAAATAGTGACCGAAACGCAGCTTATAAGGCTTCTGTCAAATATTGCTGTTCAGGTTGAAGTGGTATTGCTGCAAACGTCTACTTACAAATCTAAAAACACGTCCGCTGAACATCTGGGTTCGTTTTATAAATCATTTAATCAAATCAAAGAAGAAAAATTCGACGGTCTTATCATAACCGGCGCGCCCGTCGAGACAATGCCGTTTGAAGAAGTCGATTACTGGGACGAACTCTGCGAAATAATGGAATGGTCGAAAATAAACGTCTATTCGACTCTGCATATATGCTGGGGAGCGCAGGCCGGGCTTTATTTTCACTACGGGATAAACAAACATCCGCTTGAAAAAAAACTGTCCGGGGTATTCGCCCACGAAGTAAACAAACCCGGCCACGAACTTGTCCGGGGATTTGACGAGATATTTTACGCACCGCATTCGAGATATACCGAAATCAGAAAAAAAGATATAGATTTAATGCCGGATTTAGAGATTCTCACATCTTCTCCCGAAGCCGGCGTGCATATAGTCGCGTCAAAAAAAATGCGCCAGTTTTATATAACCGGGCATTCGGAATATGATTATGACACATTGGCCCTCGAATATTTCAGAGACAGAGAAAAAGGACTTAAACCCGATGTTCCGGTAAATTATTTTCCCAATGACAATCCCGGTCTTATCCCTAAAAATATATGGCGGGGACATGCCCACCTGCTTTTCTCGAACTGGCTGAATTATTTTGTATATCAGGATACGCCGTATGATATTAATTTGATAGATATAAATTACGAGCCTCAAAACAAATATAAATAGATAAATAGAGTATATAATAATTCTACTTGAAAACCACCCCGCCCTGCGGGCACCCCTCCACAGAGGGGAATTGCGCGCAATTCCGGCGTTTTGTCTAATTCCCCTCTGTGGAGGGGTGGCAAGCGTCAGCTTGACGGGGTGGTTTTCAACTTGCTTTACTATAACTATAATAAAAAGGGCGGCAATTTGCCGCCCTGTAAGTTTTATTTATTTATATTTATTTTCAACAACAGAAATTTAATTTTGCTTTCTTTCATCAAGCGGAATATATTCTCTTATCTCTGAAACTCCTTTATATGCCGGGCGTATAATACGGTTTGAAGTGTGCAGTTCTTCAAGCCTGTGCGCACTCCAGCCAACCATACGGGATATAGCAAATATCGAAGTATATAATTCTTCGGGTAAACCAAGCATATCATATACAAATCCGCTGTAGAAATCAATATTTGCCGAGACGCCTTTATAAATTTTGCGCTCCGAACCGATAAGCTCCGGCGCAAGACGCGCTACCATTGCATACAGCGCGTATTCTTCCTCTCTCCCTTTGTCGCGGCTTAACTGTTTTATAAAATCTTCGAATACTATAGCTCTGGGATCGCTGATAGAATAAACTGCGTGTCCAATGCCGTAAATTAACCCCGAACGGTCAAACGCCTCTTTATGAAGCAGCTTTTTGAGATAATCCGCGATTTGACCTTCGTTCGTTGTATCGGCTACGTTTTCTTTTAAATCTTTCATCATGTGCGATACTTCAATATTCGCGCCGCCGTGTTTCGGCCCTTTCAGACTGCCAAGTGCCGCCGCAACCGCGCTGTAAGTGTCAGTCGCCGAAGACGAGACCACGCGTATTGCGAAAGTAGAATTGTTACCGCCGCCGTGTTCGGCGTGAAGCACAAGAGCGGCGTCTAAAATACGCGCCTCAAGTTCTGTGTACTTCTGGTCGTGGCGAAGTAAAGTAAAAATATTTTCTGCGTAGGATAATTTTGGGTTTGGCTGATGAATCACGAGGCTTTGGTCTTCGTGGTAATGCATGTATGCCTGATAGCCGTATATAGCAAGCATAGGAAACATTGCGATAAGCTGCAAGCATTGGCGCAGTACATTAGGCAGCGATATATCGTCGGCATTGTCGTCATAAGCGTATAATGTCAGCACGCTGCGGGCTAAAGTATTCATCATGTCTGTACTCGGGATTTTCATAATAACATCGCGGTTAAATTTCGGAGGCAGGGAGCAGTAGAACCTGAGTAAACCCATAAAATCTTCAAGCTGTTTTGTATTAGGCAAAGAACCAAAAAGCAGGAGATAAATAGTTTCTTCAAAGCCAAATCTTTTGTCATTCATAAAGCCTTTTACAAGCTCCTGTATTTCAATGCCTCTGTAATAGAGCTTGCCGTCGGCGGGATATTCAATGCCGTCAATTACTTCTTTTGCCGTTACCTCGCAAATATTTGTAAGCCCGGCGCGGACGCCGTTGCCGTTTAAATCGCGCAAACCTCTGTATACGTTATATTTCGTGTATAATTCCGGAGCGATAGTTCCCTCTGCGCACAATTTTGTCAGTTCCAAAATCTCCGGGGTGACTTCAGAATAAATATTAGCAGACTTATTCAAAATGTTTCCTCCTTATGTTTTAATTTAATTAGTAAATATAAATTTTCTGTTTTTCTTGAATATACCGGGAATTTACAGCATAACTTTCTTCCCGCATTTCGCACTTTCTATCGCGCCGTAGACCATGTTCATAGAATAATAATTCTCACGGCAGTCAGTCTCAGCCGGGCGTTTTTCGATTAATGCGCTAAACATTTCGTCAAAACAACCCTCGTGGCCGTGATTTTTGCCTATATCAATAAAATCGAGTTTGATTTCGTCAAACGGGACAGTGAATCCCGATTCGCCGTCTTTTTTTATCTGCGCCGAGAGATAATTGCCTCCGTCCCATTTTATCGTGCCTTTTTCTCCGATTAACCGCCAGTCGCACTCCCATGAAGTATTAAACCCCTCCGAACACCACGATCCCCTGTAATCATATACAACTCCGTTCTCAAACTCAAATATCGCAATCGCCGAAGCGTTGCCTTTATACCATGAACCGGGAGGGTTAAACTCCTGACAATAGACAGATTTCGGATTTGAGCCTATTATAAATCTCGCCTGATAAAAAGTATGCACAGCCATGTCTAAAATCAAAACGTTATCCATTAGGTCCCGAAATCCCCCGAAGTGCGCGCCTATAAAAAAATCCGAACTTACAGAGCCTAAGCGTCCGAGTAAATTATCGCCCAGCGCTTTTCTTATAGTCCTCATGCCGGGCAAATATATCCTGTTCTGCATGATTGCGTAAGACCTGCCGGTTTTATCAGAAACGGCGATTTCGTTCAATGCCTGTTCTCTCGTCTCAGCCATAGGCTTTTCGCCGATTGCGTCCGCCCCAAAATTCATAGCAGACGTAACGATTAATTCATGCGCGTCGGGGGTTGTGCAGTCAACGACAAGATTTGCTCCGGGACACCCTGCGAGGGCTTTTTTTATATCGTCGAAAATTCCGGTTTTTTCAGACAAATTATATTTTTGTCTATAATCTTCGGCGCGTTCTATGATTATATCGCACAAGCCGATAATTTCAACGTCATCGCGCTTTATCATATAATTCATCCATGCGTTGCCCATTCCGCCGCACCCGGCGAGTATTATTTTAAATCTTTGCATATTGTATTATCCCCTTCCGCAGACTTCTGCCGCAATCTTTGCCCATTCCCACAATCTTTCGGGCTTATTTCCCGTTGTGCTAACGTCTTTGAGTATAAGCTCGCACGGGTTGCCGTATTTTCCTGCAATCGTGTAAGCGTCAACTAAATCTTTTTTGACAAGTTCGGGAATCCATGCAGTATCACTTGATAAAAACGCCGGATTAGGCTTTCTTGAAAAGACAAATCTCCCCGCCATCGCTTCCGCGCCTCTCTCCATATCGACCCACGGGCTCATCGAAATTTTCCTGACATTGGGCAGTTTCGCGATAACGTGAATCTTTCTGTCCAGAGGCTCGCAGCAGCCGTAATATCCCAGCCCGAACCTCGCGTACCATTTCATCTGATACGCAATCTCAAATTCGTCGTGAACTTCCGGTGAAACCATAGAAAATAACTGCGCGGCCCCCATAGTCCATATATTTTTCGCAGAATATCTTAACTTTTCGAGTTCTTCATCGCTCTCGCCGTTATATCCCGGCAGTTCGTCAGTATAAGCTCCGGTGCAGTGAATCAACGGGTTTCCCGCGTCTATCGCCCCGAGTTTTTCGTATTCGTCTAACTGATACAAATATAATCCAAACATTTTATCAAGTATTTTATGTATAAACTCAGGTCTGTCGGCTATATCATACATGCACTCCTCGATTCCGTGCCATGTGCTGACAACGTCCCATACATGTCCGTATTCGGCGTTTGCGCCGCCCTGAGTTACACGCATAATACCGCCGAAAATATCTTTTGCCGTTTCCAGCCATTTTTTCGACGCTTCTTTATCCTCAGAAATCTTCGGGGTCTGGATTTTCTCTATATCATCTTCGTTTTTCAGAATATCTTTATAATCGTGGCTGTCTGCGGCTGTGCCGGATTGTCCGGGTATTCTGTCCTCTTGTATAGACATGCCGAAGCCTGTGTTATTTATCGCTTTGGGGACTCTGATTTTATTTTCCACAACTCTGTCGTCCTGAATATGATTCCACCTGTATAGAGTTTCTTTTAGCTGCCACTCAAAATTTCGGGCAAGCCAGTCCTCGCATTCAAGATTCATTTCGCCGTCCCTGCTCAGTTCGCCCCACGGGAGTTGGTCAATCATAAACATAGGGCGTTCAGGTTTAAGAGAGTTCAAGCCTTTCCACGCTTTAAAAGTTTTGTCCTGTATTGGCAATTCGCTTATTTCCGCGACTTTTTTTGCAAGATTCCGCAAAATTTCTTTTTCTTTTTGATAATTTGACATATTTATTAATCCCTCCGATATTATTTATTATATCTTCTGCATAACCGAAAATTTAATATTATAGGGCGCGGCATCCTCGACGCGCCCGCCGACATAATAACCCGATACAAAAATCAGATTTGCGGCGTGCCGAGGGCGTCACGCCCTACCTAAAATATATAATCTTTACAGCTTTGTTTATATAATTTATTCTTTATCTTCTTTTATTTCTTTAACTTCGCTGTCTTCTTTTACTTTTGGCTTTCTTGTCCTCTTTACTTTTTTTATCTCTTCCCCGGCATTTTCTTTGGTTTCATCTTCCGCGTTTTCTTTATTTTCTTTTTCTTTCTCAACCGGTGCTTCGACTGCTTCAGTTATTTCAGGTACTTCACTTGATTCCGGCGCTTCAACCGGATCAGACGTTCCAACCGGTTCTTCCAAACTGCCGTTAGCCACAGCTTCAACTTTGATTTCAGGTTCAATCTCAATTTCGATCTCAGCCACAGCTTCAGCTTTTTCTTTGGTTTCAGTTATAATTTCAACGGCTTCAGGTTCAATATTAATATCAATATCATCAATATCTGCTGTCGCCGTCTCCGGAATCTGTTCCGGTTCGAGCAATGCGCGTATTGACAGCGATATTTTCTTTGCTTCAGGGTTTATCTCTGTTATTTTGACCTGAACAATATCCCCGATATTTAAAATTTCAGAAGGCTTTGAAATCTTTTTGTTCGCTATCTGCGATATGTGAATAAGACCGTCTACTCCCGGAACAATTTCTGCGAACGCTCCGAACGGCGTAGTATTTAATATCTTTACGTCAACAACGTCGCCGACCTTTGTCTCAGCAGTAAATTTTGTCCACGGATTTTCGCTGGCATCTTTATAACCCAGAGATATGCGCCTTTTCTCCGTGTCAAAGTCTTTTATATAAACCTGTATTTTATCGCCGATCTGGACAATTTCAGTCGGGTGTTTTATCCTGCTCCATGAAAGCTCGGACAAATGTACCATTCCGTCGATTCCGCCTATATCGACAAACGCGCCGTAATTAGCTATAGATTTTACAACGCCCTCGTACTTCTTGTTGATTTCAACTTCACTCCAGATTTTATCTTCGTTTGCTTTTCTTTCTTCCATTGAGGCATTTCTGATAGAAGCTATTGCCCTGCGCTTAACTGTGTTTATATCAATTACTTTGACTTTGACTTTTTTGCCGATAAGCGTCTGCAAGTCAGTATCTTTTGAAACGTCCGCATGAGACGCGGGCACAAATACTTTTATAGAATCTATAAGAACAATAATCCCGCCGTTTACGACCTGAACGACTTTGCCCTCGACGACCGTGCCTTCTTCATGAAACTGTATGATTTTGTCCCAGGTATCAGACGAATCGATTCTTTTCTTCGATAAAAGCGCAATTCCTTCCTGGTCGTTTGTTTTTATGACCTGCGTTTCAATTTCGTCTCCGACTTTGAACATTTCTTTCAAATCAACCGAGGAATCGTCCGTCACTTCGTCAAAAGCGAGTATCCCCGTATATTTATATCCCAGATCGACATGAATTTCGCCGTCAGAAATATACGATATAATACCCTTGATCCTGTCGCCCCTGCTTAAAGTCGCAAACGTCTCGTCAAGCAGTTCGGCAAAACTTTTATCGTCGTCGTTCACGTTTGTCGAATCTATATTATTATTCTCATTTTTATTTTCATTCACGTTTTCATCCACACCCACTACTACATCCGCATTTTCAGAGACAACAGCCCTTTCCTCAATATTTTCAATTATCCCGCCGTTTTCAGTATTGTTTATATTGTCCGTCATAATTTTTTTTACCTCCATAATAATACTGTCAGGAGTTGAAGCCCCCGCAGTTATACTAACTCTCACAGCATCCTTTCCTTTTTTTGAATCTTTTGAATCTTTTAAATCTTTCAGATTATTTTTTAATATATTAAAAGGCAGTTGCTCTGAAGTTTCGACAATAAAAGAATTAGCGCAGTTTTTTTCGCAGATTTCATATAGTTTTTTAGTGTTTGAACTGCTCTGGTCCCCCACAACAATCATTACGTCGCTTTCTTTGGCCAAAAACTCGGCCTCCGCCTGCATTTTTCCTGTCGCGCCGCATATTGTGTCGAAAAAAACCGCTTCTGTAACTGTTCCCACGCATTTTTCTTTTATATAGTCCCTGCATTTTATATAGTCTTTTATATTATGCGTAGTTTGTGCCAATATAATTAATTTTTTGATATTTTTATTTAATATTTCAGTTAAGTCAAAATCACCCGTAAGCTCTTCAAAATTTCTTAAAATCTGCCTTTCTCCGTTTGTATAACTGTCAAGCGCGATAATTTCAGGATGTGTTTTATCCCCCAGTATCAAACTAAAAGTATTTTGATTTGTGTTTTCTTCGGCTATTTTATGCATTTTCCTGACGCATTCGCAGGTCGCGTCAACTATTTTTAAGTTTTTTTGCTCCCGCATTTCTTTTAAACGCTCAAAAACTGTTTTCGGTATCCCGTGAGCCCTTATAACTATAACTGAATTATCGCAAATCCTACCGGTATCCCCATAGTCGTCTATGATAATTACTCCACCTGATATAATTTGTCTGATAAAATTATCGTTGTGGATAATTTTTCCCATTAAATAAATTGCTCTGCCGCCGTCTTTTTCAGCTTCGGCCATTTCGCCGAGCAAAACATCGACCGCTTTTCTCACCCCGAAACAAAACCCGCAGTTTTTCGCCGTTCTTATCTCGACCATTAAATTAAATATCTGCCTTTTTTATTTTATTTTATTCTTTATCGTAATTATCGATAAATTTTTCAAGGGCTTTTTCTATCGAGCCCTGAGATTTTTCAAACTGTGAAACGAAATCAGTTTTTTTGGAACTTGATAAATTATTAAGTATGGTCGGGAGCGAGCCTATTCCGTAAATATATCCTATATCATAAACTTTGTTATTAAAGATAATATCGAGCATACCCTCGGATTCGTTATCCCTCAGAACTTTCGAAGTCAGGCATAAATCATAAAACGCGGGCATTAAAGTCGTCCCGGATTCATACGCCAGAGCTTCGGTTATAAGCCCCGCGAACTCCAGATCGGCATTCATCGGAATCCCTATAGAATGCCCGTTGAATTCAGCGTAAGTATAATAATTTTCCTGCTGTTCGTTATATTTAGGCGTAGGCACTACCCCGAAATCCGTCGGCATAGCCCTTAAGTCGCGCGCGATCGGCTCAAACAGACTCGCGCGTATCAAAAACCTGTCCTCCTGATAATATGCGCTCGCCTGAATCCATATATCAGCCGCGCCTTTTATCGTGTCAGCCATGAACATCGCTTCCGGGTCGGCACAGAATGTCAGGGCTTTTTGTATAACATCAAGAGCGCGCGGGGTGTTCATCGTTATTTCCGGCACACCGTCGCTGTTGAGGCTCACCGTAGTTTCTCCCGATGCTTCAAACAGGTGCAGCGCAAATTCATACTGCGACATAAATCCCCACTGGTCATACTGGTCCATGATTCCGTCGCCGTTTAAATCTTTGTTTACGCCTTTTGTGATTTCCATCAGTTTGTCTATCGTCCATGTTCCGTCATAAACATACTGATACGGATAATCTATGCCTATGGATTTGCACATGTCTTTATTAAAATACAGGCATGACAATCTTAATTTATCCCTTAAAACTATATCTCCCGCCTGAAAATAAAGCTTGCCGTTTATCGCCAAATCCCTGATCATTGCCTGATCCCACCATGGTTTATCTAAATCGTCTTTTATATACGGCACAGTAAATAAATCCGCAAGCAAATGCTGGCTCCCCAGATTCTTCACATTGTTGATTATATCCATGATCAAATCATAACTGTCGTCCCCGGCGAGTATGCTTTTTTTCGCGACATCCGCAGGAGCCGAAGCTGACGGGGTAGTTATCATAGTTATATTAAATTTTTCTTCGACATGAAGCCTGCGCGTATATAAAGCGTCGTTGATAGGCTCGCCGCTCTGTTCTTCGGTTGAAAATTTGTCGTACATTCTGTTTTCATCTGTTACGTTTCCGGTTATAACTCTGAATTCCCTGCCGCCGAAATCAGTTTCGGGCAGATTTATCGGTTCACGCGCCCACTTATCAGTTTTAGTAGCATCTGTATTTGTCGTATCCGTATCCGAAGAATTATTGTCGTCGCCATTATCCGCGTTATTTGCTATATCCGGATTATTATTATCCCCGTCGTTTGAATTAACCGCGCTGTCTTTAGCGCATGAACCCAGAGAAAACAGTATTATGCCTATCAATACCAACAAAAATATAATTTTTTTATATTTTAACATTAAACCTATCCCCTTTAATCTAATCAGCTTTAATCAGTTTTTGATTTTATTTTTATTCAGAGTGTCATACTTTTTGTAATTTTCTAAAATTATTCCGTAAACCCTGTCCGTGATTATTTTATATAACTCGATATTGCTCATACCCTCGTTGTATTTTGTGATTTTTTCAAGTTCTTCAAACGGGATATATTCCCCGAAAACCACTATAGTTTTATGAAAAGCCCTGACTTTATAGCCTTTTGATATTACAGTTACCGGCAATATCCCGGTTTTGGCTTTGTAAGCGAACATCGCGACTCCACTTTTCAGGGCGACTGTCTCAGGGTGAACTCTCTTAGCCCTTTTCCCCTGCGGGTATATTCCAACAATTTCGCCGTTTTCAAGTATATTTATAGTAGCTTTTACAGATCCTACGTCTGCTGCGTCTCTTTTTACCGGATATGCCCCGAATAATTTTACGATTGATTTCAATACGGGGATTTTAAACAGTTCGCTTTTAGCCATATATCTTAAAGGCCTGTGCATACACGCGCCGATTAAAATCGGGTCCCAGTTCGACGAATGATTTATACACGCGACATAAGATTTTGCGTCTTGCTCCAAAGGCTCGTTTTCGGAATTTATTATTTTTACCCTGAACAATTTTCTGAAGAAACCGGCTATAAAACTTTTCTGCAAACTACCGAATACAGACATCGGGCAATCTTTCCTTTATTATATTTAAGGCTTTATTTAATGTGTCAACAGGTGATATACAATCAGAATTATCGAGAATAAATGCATCCTGTGCAGGTTTTAACGGTGCGGCGTCTCTGCTTGAATCCTGCAAATCCCTCTCGTTTATTTCTTTGAGAATCGCGTTATAATCAACGTCTTTGCCTTTTCCTGTCAATTCTTCGTATCTTCTTCTGGCTCTTTCATCAGAAGAAGAAGTCAAAAAAATCTTTACGCTTGCATTTGGCAAAATAACCGTTCCGATATCCCTGCCGTCCATGATTATATTATTTTTTTCTGCGGCTTCTTTTTGTGTTTTAAGCAAAAATTCACGGACTTTAGGTATTTTTGAAACGTCCGAGGCGTATTTTGATATATTGTTTTCCCTGATTTTTTCGGACACATCTCTGTCATTTAGAAATACTTTCTGTTCGCCGTTTTTATAAAAAACGTCTATTTTTATATTTTTGCTGTCAATGCAGGCCTCGATTTTTTCAGTTTCATAGCCGCCGATTCCCGCCTCAAAAACATATAACCCCACAGTTCTGTATAAAGCGCCTGTGTCAAGATATAAAAATCCGAGCTTTTTCGCAAGATTTTTGGCAAGCGAGCTTTTTCCCGCTCCCGAAGGTCCGTCTATCGCAATTGAAACGGGTGAGATTTTTTTATATTTATCATGGGAATCATGGGAAAACGCACTCATTTTGTACTCCCGTATTTCTCTTTTGGCTCAATTTGCGCTTCCATCAAGAAGTGCGCCTATACCGCCATTTTATAATAATACACCATTTATTCATATATTTAAAGCAATTTTACATAAGAAATTTGTTAATTTAATGTAAATTTTAACGCCTGACCGGAACAATAGCGGCATTTTTACCTGCAAGTTTGCCCGTAGAAAACGCTATCTGAAGATTAAAGCCCCCTGTATAAGCGTCAACGTCGATTATTTCCCCTGCAAAATATAATCCGCCGATTAATTTTGATTCCATTTTGTTCGACAAAATTTCTCTTGTATCAATTCCTCCGCAAGTAATTATCGCTTCTTCTATCGGCCTGAATTTTTTAAAAGTCAAATTAAAATTTTTAAACAACCCGACTATTTCAGTTCTTTCGTTTCGCGTTATTTCGTTTATTTTCTTTTCTGGATTTATATAATTCTCTAATATTTTGATAAAAACCGGGATTAATTTTTTCGGCAGTAAATCATCAAGCGAATTTTTAAACATCTTGTTTTTGTATTTTTCAAAATCAGACAATATTCTTTTATCTAACTGTTCCTCGCTTAAAGCGGGCTTTAAATCCAGAGTTATTTTATATTCCCCCGCCCTCTTTTGTAAAGAGGGTGCCGCCGCAGCGGCGGGTGTTTTACGGATATGCGACGACGCGCTGAGAACCAGAGGCCCGGAGATCCCGAAATGCGTGAAAATCATTTCGCCCATTTCCTCAAAAATCTTTTTTTCATTTCCGTTTGAAATTTCGTAAACATATAATTTTATATTTTTCAAACTCAAACCCATCAAATCCGCGCAGAATTTTTCATTTATCTCAACCGGCACAAGCGACGGCTTTAAATCTATGATATTATGCCCGGTTTGTCTTGCGAATTTATATCCGTCGCCATCTGAACCCGTGCCGGGATAAGATATTCCACCGGTGCATATAATCACAGAGTCAAAATTGTATTTTTGACCGTCGGCGATTAACCCGGCGATTTTATTTTCATTGATTATTATTTTTTGAACGTTATCATATTTAATTTTGACATGATTTATCCTGACGAATTTTTTAAGAGCGTCAACAATATCAAAAGCGTTGTCAGAAACGGGAAATACTCTTTTTCCGCGTTCGACTTTTAATTTAACGCCGAGATTCTCGAAAAAATCAACGCAGTCATGAGGTGTGAAATAATTCAGAGCCGAGTATAAAAATTTAGGATTAGTCGCGACATTTGTCAAAAACTCGCCGACCGGGCACAGATTAGTTACATTACAGCGGCCTTTTCCGGTTATCGCGAGTTTTTTCCCTAATTTCTCGTTTTTTTCAAACAACGTAACATCCGCGCCAAGTCTTGCGGCTTCGCCAGCCGCCATAAGTCCCGACGCTCCGCCGCCGATTACCGCGATTTTTTTCTTTATCAAACCTATTTCACCCCAATATCTTTCCTGTAAAACATATCTTTGAAACTGATTTTGTCAATCTCGCTGTACACTTTTTTTATCGCCGACGGCAAATCTTTATCAACTGCCGTCACTCCCAGAACGCGCCCGCCCGAAGTTTTGAATTTGCCGTTTTCGTCAGTCGCAGTCCCCGCGTGATACACAGTAAATCCGTCGAGTTTTTCAACTTCTTCTATTCCTGTTATCTCATAGCCTTTCTCGTATTTTACAGGATAACCTCCCGACGCTAATATCACACAAACTGCGGCATTATCTTCCCATTCTATGTCAATCTGGTCAAGTTTTTCGTCGATTACAGCGTTGATTATATCAAGAAAATCCGTTTTAAGCCTCGGCAATACAACCTGCGCCTCAGGGTCGCCGAAACGAGCGTTATATTCTATGACTTTTACGCCGTTTTTTGTCAAAATCAACTGGAAATAGATTACTCCTTTATAAGCCCTGCCTTCATTTCGCATTGCGTTGATTGTAGGAATATAGATATTTTTCATGCACTCGTCAGCGATTTTTTCCGTATATATCCTCGACGGGGAAAAAGCCCCCATTCCTCCGGTATTTTCACCTTTATCATTATCAAACGCCCGCTTGTGATCTTGCGACGAAACCATCGGCTTGATTGTCTTTCCGTCGCAGAACGCAAGAACAGTGATCTCCTGACCGACTAATTCTTCCTCGATTATAACATTATTACCTGAATCCCCGAAAGTTTTGTCTACCATGATATGTTTTAATATATCATAGGCTTGATTTATATTTGTTGCGCGAATCGCGCCTTTGCCCAGAGCCAACCCGTCGGATTTTATCCAAATCGGGAATTTTATCCCGCTTTTGACATAATTTACTGCGCTTTCAAAACTGTCAAACGCTTCGTATTCAGCCGTGGGGATATTATATTTTTTCATCAGGTTTTTAGAAAAAACTTTGCTCCATTCGATTTCGGCGGCGTTTTTTCTTGGGCCAAACGCACGAACACCGATTTTTTCGATTTCATCGACAAGCCCGAGAGCCAACGGGTCGTCGCTCGCGACAAAAACCAGATCAAATTTATTTTGTTTGGTTAATTCAATGATTTTTTCTATATCCGTCGCTTTAATATCACTGAAACATTTCGCAATTTTTGATATGCCGCCGTTTCCGGGAACTGCATATAATTCGGGATTTTCACGACATTCCGACAATTTTTTTATTATGGCGTGTTCTCTCCCGCCGCCGCCCGCTACTAATATTTTCATGTGTTTTTTTATCCTCTCTGTATTAATGTATTAATGATGAAACAATCTCAAACCTATAAAAGCGAGCGTCATATTATATTTATTGCAGGTGGCAATCACATTGTCGTCGCGTATAGAACCGCTTGGTGACGCGATATATTTTACTCCGCTTTTATACGCTCTCTCGATATTGTCGCCGAACGGGAAAAACGCGTCGGATGCTAAAGATACGTCCTGAAGTTTTGAGAGCCATTGTGTTTTATCGTTTTTTGTCAATATATACGGCTTTTCTGACAGAACGCTGTTCCAGTTTGCTTCGTCTTTGAAAAATTCTTCGGCATCGTCCTGCAATAACTGGTCGATTATATTAGCTTTCTCAGGATTTTTAATTCCCTGAATAAATTCCAACGATAATATAGCCGGGTGCTGTCTCATAAACCACATATCGGCTTTGTTTCCCGCAAGCCGCGTGCAATATATTCTCGCCTGCTGTCCAGCCCCTACGCCTATTGCCTGACCATCTTTGGCATAACATACAGAGTTTGACTGCGTATATTTCAGAGTTATCAACGCCACAAGCAAATCCCTTACTGCCGGTTCCGGCAAGTCTTTATTTTCGCTGACTATGTTATTCAAGAGTGACGCGTCGATTTTACAGTCGTTGCGTCCCTGTTCAAAAGTTACGCCGTATAAAGTTTTTGTTTCAATTTCGGGAGGGATATAATCTTTGTCGATTTTTATTATAAGATACCTGCCGTTTTGTTTTGCTTTTAATATATTCAAGGCGTCAGGCTCGTAATCAGGCGCGATAATCCCGTCCGATACTTCCCTCGATAAAATCTTCGCCGTCGCTAAATCAACAGTGTCGCTCAAAGCGACAAAATCACCATAAGACGCGACCCTGTCCGCTCCTCTTGCCCTTGCGTAAGCATACGCGAGCGGCGATAACAGCATGTCAATATCATCGACAAAATACGCTTTCGCAAGTTCTTCTGAAAATTTTGTCCCGACAGCCGCTCCCGCCGGGCTGACATGCTTGAACGACGCAGCCGACGGCAGTCCCGTAGCTTCTTTTAATTCTCTTACTAACTGCCAGCCGTTCAAAGCGTCAAGCAGATTAATATAACCGGGGTTGCCGTTTAATATATTTATAGGCAAGCCTTCTTCCGCATAAATTTTCGCGGGCTTCTGATTGGGATTGCACCCGTATTTAAGCGTAAGTTCTTTTATTTTCTCTAACATTTTGTTCTCCTTTAATCACCTTAAAATTATATTTTAAATAAGTTTTTTCGCGCTTTCAACTGCAAGCTGTAAAAATTTTTCGGGCTCTTTAATATGCTCAAAATTTTTATTTCCCACTTCAAGCGCAATCGAGCCTTTATAACCTGCGGATTTTAATTTTGTTTTTATATCATCCCAGTCAATATTGCCCGAAAGCGGCAGGGCATGCCAATCATTTATGCCGTCGTTATCGTGCAAATGCAGAGCCATAAGTCTGTCGCCGTATAAAGTTAATAAATCGAGTTCGGGCATAAAAAGATTCCAATGCCCGCTGTCAAAACAAAAACCTAAACGTTTTGACTTAATATTTGTGAAAATGCAATCAAGATATTCGGGACGAGCCATATTTTCTACAGCAATATTAACGTCAAGCCGTTCCGCAAAATCTGTAATTCTTTCCCATCTGTCTATTCCAATGTCAAAATTTTCGGGCAGTTCGGTATATTCAGTTCCGTTTTTACATTCGGGGTGCATAACTAAAGTCGGAATTTCATAAAACGAACATGCTTTTATATTTTCAAAAATTTCTTCCATGAAGTTTTGCCCGTTTAAACTGTCATTCCATAATTCATTGGCTCCCGACCATGGACCGTGAATATTTTCAACATATAATCCTGCATTTCCTGCGTATTCGGGAAATGATTTATAGTTGCTGTCAAATAAATCTGCCCATATAAATCCTATAATACCCGAAAAACCAGCTTTCTTTATCAGTCGCATTCTCTCTTGTGGCGAAAGATTATATCCGAACCAATCGACAATACTCAAAGTCATAACAATCAAAACCTCTCATTTTTATTTATAATCTTTTCTTCTTTTATTTCTCTGGTGTGCTTACCAATATACGCCACATACAGCGACACTTTAAAATCATTATTGAGGCTGTTCCATATCGTTCCGGAAAATTCTTCGATACTGTCGGGTATGTCTATTTTTTTCGGCTCGCCCTCAAATGATGGGGGAACGTCGGCGTTATGCTTGTATGTGTGGATAAAATGCCCTTTGCCGGATTCGGGCGTTTCGTATCCAAAAAAAGCTCTCAACGTGTGATTTTCGTTTCCGCCGTCGCTTTTTAAGATAGAGAGCGTGTAATTAAATAAGCCGCCGAAAACCGTTATCTTCCCCGATATTCTCGGCGTGAGTATCGGCGGGTCAGGCTCGAAAGTGCGCGTGTACAAAGCGTCCGCAAAATCCTCTCCGTTCGCTAAATAAGCATATATCGTGTCGGTCTGGTCGCCGTTTGTTATTATGAAATGATTTTGGTATCTTCTTATCGGCGAATATATTACAAGCGACGGGTCGGTCAGTTTTGATTCGTCAAACGCCTTGGTTCTGATTCCGTCAGCAGTCTTTTCAAAAATTCTGTTGCGGCTGTTTTCGCTTCTGCCCATGATAAAATACGCCGCGACAATATTTTTACTGTCATTACTTTGACCTATGATTATCCCCCTGCCGGGATAAACTGTACTTTTTAGATATTCAGATAAATTTATGTTTATTTCGCTCATTTTATAATTCCTCCGGATTTTTTATATAAACTATATTATTTTTAACATCAAGCATATCGTTGCAGAATAAATTCACGGCTTTAGCCAATATAATCTGCTCGCATTCTGTCATTATGCGCCCCTGTAAACTTTCAGGGGTGTCGCCGTTTTTTACTTCGATTGCTTTCTGTAAAATAATCGGGCCTCCGTCAGTGATTTCGTTGACAAAATGCACCGTCGCGCCGCTTAATTTTACCCCGCGTTCAAGAACTTTTTCGTGAACTTTCAGCCCGTAAAACCCTTTGCCGCAAAATGCCGGGATTAACGCAGGGTGTACGTTTAATATTTTATTTTCATATAGTTTTATAAAATCTTCGGATAATACAGACAAAAACCCGGCAAGAATAATCAGGTCGATACTATATAATTTCATTTTTTCGAGAATTTTTTGTGAAAATTCGTCTTGGTCGGGATATTCTTTGCGCCTGATGATTTCTATGGGTATATTATTGTCTTTTGCTCTTGTCAAAGCATAAACGTCGTCTTTGCTTGACAAAACGAGCGATATTTTACCGTTTGTGATTTTCCCCGACTTTATTCCGTCAATAATTGCCTGAAGGTTTGTGCCGCCGCCTGAAACAAACACAGCTATATTTTTCATAAAACTATTCTCCCTTAATATAAACAACAACAGCCGAATATCCGGGATTTAAAATTGCCCAGACGGTCGGCTGAATTATGTTATACTTCACGCGGTTTATTCCGCTTCCGTCAGTCGTATAACAACTATATATAATTATAGCATAAATTTGTCTTTTTGTCAATATCTAAATTTGAATTTTTATTCCAATGATAAATCTTCTTCAGTCAATTCAATTACTCCGTTTGCCGCTTCATACCTTTCTATTTCTTTTATTACGATATATTCTATCATATTTGTCATTGAACGCGCTTCTTTTTTAGCCATTTTTTTGACTTTTGCGTGAATTTCTTCTTCAAACCGCATAGTAAATTGAGTTTTTATTACAGACATAATGACACCTCTTTTCTATATATATGGTATCATTGACTATATTTTTAATATAGTGCCTATTATTATGGTTATATAATAATATTATAATATTACTTGACACTATAATTCGAATATGATATAATATATTTGCCTTGCCACCACCTCTGATCGTCGTAAAACGGCTGAGAGATGCTTAAAGCACCAACGCCTCTCAGAGACAAAGTCGCGGTTAGAGGTAGGCGGCGGGATCGAAAATGTAAAAAAAGACAGATAAAATAATAAAATCAAGATTGTAGTTTAATTCCAACCTTGATTTTAAATATAAAAAACACGTTTTGTTTATTTCAATAATTCCTCTAATTTTTCCTGTAATTCGGCGTCTTTTTGTCTTACTGAGTCAGACATATCGATTTTATACTGTTTCATTTTTTCGCTTAAATCACAATCGCCCAGCGCAAGTATTTGCACAGCCAATAAAGCGGCGTTTGCCGCTCCGTCGATTGCAACTGTTGCAACCGGTATCCCCGACGGCATTTGCACCATCGATAAA
The DNA here is from genome assembly GCA_009783265.1 of Oscillospiraceae bacterium. Lineage (GTDB taxonomy): Bacteria > Bacillota > Clostridia > Oscillospirales > WRJC01 > WRJC01. Next base: position 301,540 of record WRHM01000001.1, on the reverse strand, counting down.
AGAGAATCAATCCCGTCCATAGTCGAGGATTTTATCGGAACGCCGATCACAGGCAAAATTGTGTAAGCCGCCAAAACTCCAGCAAGATGCGCTGCTTTACCAGCCGCCGCGATTATTACGCCAAAGCCGTTATTCTCAGCGTTTTTCGCGAAATTTTCAGCTTCGTAAGGCGTTCTGTGCGCCGAAATAATTCTGATTTGATATTCTATCCCGAATTTTTTTAATGTCGATAAGCATGATTTCATAACGCCCAGATCGCTGTCGCTTCCCATGACGACCGCGACTTTTTTATTTATTTTATTATTCATAATTTATCTGCCTTCCCATGTTTTATTTTTATTTATAGTTTAATTTATTATTTGCTTTTTGTCAATATAAATTAATAAATATGTGATATATTAAATCTAAATATATGATATAATAAATTTAAATTTAAGTTTAAGTTTGCGAAAATGGAGAGGGGTTAAATTTTATGTCTGAAATAAGCGAAGAAGAAATAATAAAACAACGGGACTTAAAAAAAATAAAAGAAAAAAGAAAAAAAATCGTTTTGATTTTTATAGGCGTTATAATCGCAATAATTATATTGCTTGGATTAATCGTTTTGATTCTTTCGGCAGTGAATAATTATTCCAGAAATCAGACAAAAGCCAATATAGACAAAGAAACGCGGCGCAGTTATATTTATCCTGAGCCTGATTATGATTTTAATATTTTCGATGACGAAAGTTATATGAAATTAGACAGGGGCGTCTGGTTCAACGACGGCGTAGTGAAAACAGTTATGACAGATGAAAATTATAAAAATTATACCCCCGAACTGCAATTTATGTATAACGTAATTAATATTATAATAAACGGGGATTATGAAGAATACAACAAAATTTTTACGGATGAATATTTAAAAAACGCGGGCGACGATTTAAGGGAAGAATTTACAATGCAGCAGCTATTTGAAATAGAACTTGAATATCTGGATTACGGGGAATCCGAAGATGGTTTGTATTCAGATATACAGTTGATTTATAGAATACGAAACAACAACGGGACGTTCAGAAATGACCTTGATTTTAACGACTCAGGGGCGATTCCTGTGGTTTACAGTCTCATATCCGACAGTTCAGGCATAATAAAAGTTACGGGATTGACGACATATTATAAATATACGACGGGATTATACTAAATAGCAAATTAATATTATTTATTATACTTTTTGTAGTTTCACAAAAAGTAACAAAAAAGAAATTAAGAGAGGGGGAACGCTTTCCCCTCTCTTAAAACTCACCTCTTCTCATGGTGTTTTATCAGATTTTTAGTTAATATCAAAAAATTATATTATTTTAAATTCCCAATTCTACATTCTTGATTTCGAACTATTTTAATACTTCAGGCATTGAGGAAAACATATTTTCCATGAATATTCCGTATCCTTTAGTCGGGTCGCTGACTAATACGTGAGTCACCGCTCCTATTATTTTTCCGTCCTGTATAATCGGCGAACCGCTCATGCCCTGAACTATCCCGCCGGTTATTTCAAGAAGCTCGGGGTCTGTTATCTTTACGAGAAAATTTTTGGAATCGTTTGAGCTTTTGTAAATTTTTATTATTTCTATTTCAAATTCACGCACGCCGCTCTCATCGACCGTAGAATAAATAGACGCTTTGCCTTCTTTTACTTCTGAACGCAATCCTACGGGCAATGGCGTCGCGTTTTCGGGAGTTACGGGCATATTATTTAATATTCCGAAAATGCCGTTTTGGGTGTTTGCCAGTAAAGTCCCCATGTTTTCTTTAAATTTGCCTTTTAATTCTCCGGGAAGCTCCGGCTTTCCTTTTACTGAGCTGTCGATTATCGCGTTGATTACCGTACCTTTTTTTAGCGGCATGAGATTTCCCGTGTCAACGTCACATATACCGTGACCCAATCCGCCGAAAGCGTAATTTGACGGGGTTATAAACGTGATAGTGCCGATTCCGGCTGTCGAATCCCTGAGCCATATCCCGGATTTATATTTGCTTTCAGATACAGAATATACGGGCTTCAGTCTTAATTCCACAGTTTTTCCATCCCTTAAAACTTTCAGATATAAATTATCACCTTTGCTCGCTTCTATAATTTTTGCGGCTTCCTCAACGCTGTTTATTGATATTCCGTTTATTTCAGTTATTATATCCGAGGTTTTTATTCCCGCAGTTTTTGCCGGATTTATACTGCCCCTTTCGGTTTCTATATCAGACAGCCCGACTACTACAACACCCTCCGTAAAAAACTTCACTCCGAATGGCATTCCTCCCGGTATTAGCGCAGTCTGCGGAAATACGTTTACCTGAACTTTTTTAATGGGTATAATGCCGAGCAGATTAGCAGTATATATATCGTCGTTTTCACAGTCTGATGTTGATGACTCTTGAGAACTTTCTTTTGTATTTACGCTAAACCAGCCGACAGGGTTTGAGTTTCCGTATGAATTAATAAAATCAATGCCAAGGCCGCCTGATTTTGAATAAACTATAAAATTACTTTTGTTGATCTCGTCTATGTTGAATACCGTAATTGTTTCCGGGGTAATAAAATCGGCAACCCCGAAGACCGCCGCAAAAAAAATAAATGCCGAAAGTATAATTACAGATAAAGCTTTGCCCGTTTTCAATTAAAATCACACCTTAATTTTTAAATTTTGTATTAAGTTTCTCCAAAAAGCAATTTTTATATACTTGATCTAAATTTTGTTTATGTATTTTTATATAAGCACTATAACTTTCTGTATATATTTATATATTATTTTACTTTTCATCAGTGAGAAAATCGGGCGAATTATGAAAAATGTATAAATTAATTTTCAAAGGCAATAATATTATTATGACAAGAATAATTTTTCAGGATAGAAAAGAGAGGATAAAAAAATGCTCGATAGATTATCGCTTATTTTAATTATAATTGGAGCTCTCAATTGGGGCTCCGTAGGGATATTCAAGTTTGATTTTGTTTCATGGATCTTTGGAGGTCAGGGAGCGACATTCAGCCGGATATTCTATACTCTGATAGGGCTTGCAGGAATATGGTGTATATCGCTGTTATTCAGAAGCAGAAATACTGTTTTGGACGACGATATATAAAATTTATAGAAAATAACGCAATAATAAAAACAAAGAACAGAAATTCTGATATTTTTGTTCTTTGTTTTTGGTTGTTTCGAGTTTTTTTCACAAAATATGTTTTTTATATTCTACATATATATGTAGAATAACATCTACATCTTGTGTTATAGAAATTATTAATACACAAGATGTCTGTTTTTATTAAATTATCGGAGCATCTGACATTATTTATCAGTTAGCGTCGATAATCTGAATATATGTTCCGAAATATGCTTTTTCTTTAAATTTTTGTGCCAATAAATTCCCAAATACGTGAAAAAAAGCTATTGATTTATCAAATTACTTGTTGTATAATTTTTTTTGATATATAAATTTATCCAATTATGGGAATTATGGGGAATATATCAAAAAATTTAATATTTATACGTAAGGAGTTTTTATTTATGTCAATTAAAATATTGCTTGCAGACGAAAATTCGGATTTTAGAACGATTTGCGCGGAACATTTGAAAAAACAAGGATTTGAGTTGCTGCCCGACGCCATCAACGGCGAGGAAGCGATTCTGAAAATAGCCAAATTTAAACCCGACGTCGTGTTAATCGACCTTTGGCTGACAAAATATGACGCGGCGGCAGTTGTCGGACACTTTAATAAATCTTCGTCGGCATCGGACCATAAGCCTGTTTTTATAGTTTTAAGTGCGATAAACAATCCGTATATGTTCGCTCAGGTAGTGAAAAACGGACCTGCCTATTGCATGACTAAATCATTTGATTATAATATTTTATACGGCTTAATTAAAAATCTTGTGAACGATAAATCTTATTTTTCAAAAAGCGACAATGCGTCTATGCAAAATGCCAATTCGCGCAATTCCGGCGACATTGAAACTCAGGTGACAAAAATGATTCACCAGATAGGAGTTCCCGCGCACATAAAAGGCTATCAGTATCTTCGGACTGCGATTATACTGGTAATGCAGGATTCAAATATAATAAATTCTGTCACAAAACAGCTCTACCCGTCAATCGGAAAAATATTTTCAACGACGTCGTCAAGGGTTGAGAGGGCAATCCGGCACGCTATAGAAGTAGCGTGGGACAGAGGAGATTATGACACCATAACCGAAATTTTCGGTTATACTATACAAAGCGCGAGAGGCAAACCCACAAACTCTGAATTTATCGCAATGGTCGCAGATAATTTAAGGCTCAAAAATAAAGCTATGTAAAAATTTTTATATATTTATATTATTTTACGCCAAGTAAAAGTTAAAATAAAACCCCATGGGGAGGGGGATTTCTTAAAGGGGGAACGGATGGTTCCCTCTTTAAGTCAATTTTTTTGCTTCTTTTTTGTTTGAATACAAAAAAGAAGATTGTTTTAATCACATTTACGCCGTTTTTTTAATATAATAATAAAAACAATTAATAAAAAAATAAAAAACGGAGGTTTTTTATGCATAAAAGCAGGCGGAGATATAAAAATATTATAAATATAAACAAACCTATGGATTATTTATGCCTGGAAGAAAATATAAATGACCTGCAATCGCAATTCAAATTCATTGAAAATTTTATTATAGGCGAAAGCTATCTGGGTAAAAATATTAATCTGGTCAGAATCGGAAACGGCGCGCGCAAAGTTATATATATAGGATCACATCATGCAATGGAATGGCTGACTTCTATGATACTTATGCGATTTATCGAAGATTTTTGCAAAAGTTATATTTTCAGCGAAAAATTATACGGGTATGACCCTGAATATATATTGCAGACAAGAACTATTTATATAATCCCGATGCTTAACCCCGACGGCGTGGATCTTGTTTTAAACGGTATCGGGGAATATAATCCGGTCAGATCAAGGCTTATGCAAATGAATAACGGTTCTGATGATTTTTCGCAATGGCAGGCAAACGCCAGAGGAGTTGACTTAAACCATAATTACGACGCCGATTTTGAAATTCTTAAAGAACTTGAGACAAAGGCCGGAATATTTGAACCGGGTCCTACGCGTTATGGCGGCGAATATCCGGAAAGCGAACCTGAAGTTTCTGCTGTTGCCTCGTTTATCCGCGCCGACGGCGATATATCGCTTCTCGCCGCTCTTCACACTCAGGGAGAAGTTATATACTGGCAATATAAAGACATAATTCCGCCCAAAGCTAAAATATTCGCAAATTTAATAGCAAAATCTACCGGATATAAACTCGAATATCCAGATGAAGAGATAGCGTCGTACGGAGGATGCAAAGACTGGTTTATCTCTAAATTCAACCGCCCGGGATTTACGATAGAATGCGGCAAAGGCCAAAACCCTCTGCCAATATCTGATTTTGTGGGAATATATAATTATATCGCTAAGGCATTAACGCTGCTTGCCATGAATTAGATTAGACGACTTCTTTTTTGTCGTCAAACAAAAAAGAAGCAAAAAAGTTGATTTAAAGGGAGAACCATCCGTTCTCCCTTTAAAAAATCCCTTTCCCCATGGGGTTTTATCTGATTTTTAAACATATCAAATAATTATACGCGTCAGATTATTTCACGACAATATTCACGATTTTATCTGGTACGACGATTTCTTTCACGATTTCCCGGCCGGAGAGCATTTCTTTTATCTTTTCGCTGTTTTTCGCTGATATTATTGCCTGTTTGTTTGAAATTCCCGCCTCAGTTATAATTTTATCGCGCACTTTTCCGTTTATTTGAACTGCTATCTCGACGGCGTTCTCTTTTGTCTTAGCTTCGTCGTAACTCACCCAATTCCCCAATGACAATAAACCTTTTCCTCCCGCTAAATACCACAGTTCTTCGCTTATATGCGGCGCAAACGGGCATAATAAAGTCAAAAAGATTTTTAATTCGTCGATAGTCAAAGAACCAATGTCATATATATCGTTTACCAAAGTCATCAGACTCGCTATAGCTGTGTTCATTTTTAAATTATCTATATCATTCGTGACTTTTTTTATCGTCTGATGAAATTTTACTTCGAGATTGAGCGTGACTCCGCCGCTTTTTGCCATATCTATCAGTCCGAACACCCTGTCGGCGAAACGTTTGCAGCCTTTCATTCCGTTTGTAGCCCACGGCGTAGATTTTTCAAAATCGCCGATAAACATCTCGTATAATCTAAACGCGTCCGCTCCGTACTCACTTATCATATCGTCGGGATTGACTACGTTGCCTCTCGATTTTGACATCTTGCCGCCGTCCTCGGCTAATATCATTCCGTGCGACGTGCGTTTTAAATATGGCTCAGGGCAGCTCATCACGCCTATATCATGCAGAAACAAGGCCCAGAATCTTGAATATAACAAATGCAAAGTAGTATGCTCCATGCCGCCGTTGTACCAGTCAACAGGCATCCAATAATCGAGAGCTGCTTTCGAAGCGGGACAATCTTTATTTTTGGGGTCGCAGTAACGCATAAAATACCATGACGAACCCGCCCATTGAGGCATAGTATCAGTTTCCCTCTCTGCGGCTTTGCCGCATTTCGGGCATTTGCATTTTACCCACTCCGTCATTTTAGACAGCGGCGATTCACCTGTGTCCGTCGGCTCATACGATTCAACATCGGGCAATAACAACGGCAGTTCGCTCTCGTCAATCGCGACAAATCCGCAGTCCGGGCATATAACAACCGGGATTGGCTCGCCCCAGTATCTCTGGCGCGAAAATACCCAATCGCGCAGTTTATAATTTATTTTCCCCACGCCGATTTTTTTATCTTCTAAAAACTGCGTGATTTTCTTTTTTGCGTCGGCAACCTCAAGCCCGTCCAAAAAGCCCGAATTTACCATGATTCCGGTTTCGACGTCAGTAAACGCTTCTTTTGCTATATCCCCGCCTTTGACGACTTCGACTATGGGCAAATCAAATTTTTTCGCGAATTCATAATCCCTCGTATCATGTCCGGGGACAGCCATGATGGCCCCTGTTCCGTAAGAAATCAAAACATAATCCGAAACAAATACCGGGATTTCTTTGCCGTTCACTGGATTAATCGCTTTTACGCCTTTAATTTCGATTCCTGTTTTTTCTTTTTCAGTAGTGTTCGATAATTCAGAGCGTTCAAAATCAGATTTTTTTGACGCTTCTTCTCTATATGCCTCGATTTCGGCGTAATTGCTTATTTTGTTTTTCAAATCGTTTATTATAGGGTGCTCGGGTGCTATGACCATATATGTCGCGCCGAATAGCGTGTCGGGCCGCGTCGTGAAGACCTTTAAATTTTCACTGCTGCATGTGATATTAAAATCAACTTCCGCCCCCTCTGAACGTCCTATCCAGTTTGTGGTTTGAGTTTTTACGCGCTCGATAAAATCGAGATTTTCAAGCCCGTCCAGTAATTTTTGAGCGTAAGCCGTAATTTTGAGCATCCATTGGCTTTTTTCGCGCCGGACAACCTCGCTGCCGCACCTCTCGCATACGCCGTTCACGACTTCTTCGTTTGCAAGAACGCATTTGCATGACGTACACCAATTTACAGCCATTTCTTTTTTATACGCCAGACCGTTTTTGAACAACTGCAAAAATATCCACTGCGTCCATTTATAATATCCGGGGTCAGTAGTGTCAACTTCTCTCGACCAGTCGAGTGAAAGCCCGAAAGCCTGTAATTGCCGCTTGAATTTTATTATATTATCTTTTGTGACGGTTTTCGGGTGAAGTTTATTTTTTATCGCGTAATTTTCAGTCGGGAGTCCGAAAGCGTCCCAGCCCATCGGGAATAAAACATTATATCCCTGCATTCTTTTTTTGCGCGAGACTATATCCATTGCCACATAGGGTCTGGGATGTCCGACGTGAAGCCCCTGACCGGACGGATAGGGAAATTCGATTAACACATAATATTTTTGCTTTGATTTATCCTCCGTGACATTGAACGCTTTTTCATCAGTCCATTTTTTTTGCCATTTTTTCTCGATTTCTCTAAAATCGTAAGTCATAATTAATTGCTCCTTTTTATTTTATTCTTACTTGTAATTCTTTAATAACCCCGTCGGGGTTGACTATACTTCCGAAGTTATATATTTCCCCGGTCAGGTTACGGACAATTTCCGCAGGGACGCTTGTCGCGGTTATAATTTCTATAAATTCTTCCGGCGTAATATCCGGTTTGACCTGACAGCATAACGCGTAAAATCCCGCGCACCACGGCACAGACCAGCTTAATCCGCCGTCGTGGACTATATCATAATTTTCAGTCCCTGTGCAGCCTGCATAAGTCCGCGAACCCATTGGAAAAAGAATCGAATCTTTAACCCATATATTGTTTCCCGACAAAACGCTTTCCCTAACCCAGTTTGCCGGTTCATAAGACGTAAAATCATCAGGATTTGCGTAATAATCTCTGTCTGCGCCGAATAATTTGAATTTTTTATAATATTCTTCAGTTGAAGTAGTTATAACAAAAATATTTTCGCCGTTTGCTTTGTCTATTGCTTCCTGAAGTTCTTTATAACCGTTATCTCTTGAATTATACCCGCGCGATATTGAAATAACCCTTATTTTTTCATCTTCCGGAAGATTTTTGTTTATTTCAAGCACTCTTAAAATGCAGTCGGCAAGAATCGTAAAATCTAAATCAAAACTATTATTTTCCTGATTCCAATGCCCGAAAGTATTCGCGATATAATAAAGTTTAGCTGCCGGCGCAACGCCGATATCTTTTCCTACGGCTATACTCGCGACTGCCGGACCGTGCATTGCCGCGGCGTCTCCGCTGCAGTGTATGCGCTCGTAAGACATTAAATTATCGCTGTACTGTTCATGTTCAAGTAATAACGGCTGATCTATTATAGCAATTCCAACTCCTTTTCCGGTTATGCCCTGATTATGCAATTCGCGTATGCCAAGCCCGGGATTTTTGTTGAACTCAAGTATATATTCCGGGTCAAAATCTTTCGGCAGCTTTTTTGAATCGTCGGGGAATTTTGTCTGGCTGTTGAAAGTTACGTCGTTATAATCTTCTATATAGCTTAAATCCAATCCTGAAACGTCACAGCTTCTCATGTCATAACCCCAGCCGTCTATTTTTTCCGTAGTTTGATCAAAACTTATATATTTGCTGAAATCCGCGATTTCTTCCCGCAGGGCAAAAGATTTTTCTCCGTTTTTTATTTTAGACAAATCGGCTAAAACTGTTCTGTAATTTGCTTCGTTCGGGTCGTTGTGATTATAACTATATGATTTATCGCAACTTGTCATTAAAGCACCTCCTATAAACAATATACTAAATAATATAATCAATTTTAGATTTTTATTTTTAATAAAAACCATTTGATATTCTGCCTCCTCTGTGAAATCATTAATATTTGTCGGGGAAAACAAAAAAGCTCCGTTCTTCCCCTTGCGTTCAAGCATAGGGGCGAAAGAGCAAATAAAAAATATATTGCAGTTACGCGGTACCACCCTAATTTTAAGACTTTCCAAGTCTTCTTAATTTCCGGCTTCGCAAAAAATATTTAAAGCCTTTGCCTTAACGCGGCAGAAACGTCCGTCCCTCATAAATCCAAAAATCAAAATCTTTCGGGACGGCAACTCCGGGTCGAGTTATACATTTATAATCAGCTATTTTGCCTCGCACCAACCGGCAAATCTCTGCGATTTTAAGCAAAATTATAAATCTTGTTCCCTTCATCGCTTTTATTTATCTATTATTTATTATAACAAAACTTTTTTGTTTTGTCAACACTTGACAATAAAATTTTTATAATTTATAATTATTATAAGTTCTGAAAGCAAAGGTGAAAATAATATTAAATAATATAAAAATATTAAGAAAAACGGATATTGTCTTAATCGCTGTATTGCTGATATTCGCGGTTATGTTTTATTTTATATTTGATTTGAGCCCCCAGACCGGAAATACAGTTGTAATAAAATTAAACGGTAAAATTTATGAAGAAATTTCGTTAAGCCAAGATAAAGACGTTGAAATATATCTTGACGACGGGACGCTTTTGAATATAATTCAAATAAAAAACAAAAAAGCGTCTGTGATTTACGCGAACTGCCCTGATAAATTATGCGTGAAGCACAAACCCATCGATTCTGAAAGCTCTGTAAACGACATGATAGTGTGTCTTCCAAACAGAGTAACCGTTGAAATAAAAAGCAATAATAAATCAAAAGAATATGACGCTGTAATACGTAGGGGCGATTACTAATCGCCCGCAAAACCCAAATAAAAGAACGGGCGATTACTAATCGCCCCTACGGTAGGATTTATGAAAATAAACACAAAATATATCGCGTTTTTAGGGTTGCTTCTGGCTTTTTCAGTCAGTGCAGGATATTTTGAGAGATTTATCCCTCCAATGATTCCCGCAGTCCCCGGAATAAAACTCGGGCTTCCCAATATTACGGTTATTATCCTGATGTATCTAAAAGATTATAAAACGGCGTTTGCTTTAAATATATTAAGAGTTATACTCTCAGGATTATTGTTTGCCGGGATATGGGGTATGGTTTACGGGTTATCGGGCGCAATTCTTAGTTTTATTATTATGGCTGTTTTAAAAAAATCAAAAATTTTCGGGACAGCCGGCATAAGCGCGGCGGGCGGAGTGTGTCACAATCTCGGACAGATTTGCGTCGCTGCTATTCTGGTGAATAATATAAAAATGTTTTATTATTTCCCGGTTTTGATTATATTTGGCGTTGCGTCTGGAATAATCATAGGCTATTTGGCGGGATTATTAATAAACAGGCTTAATAAAATAGATTTGGGACGGCTGTAATTATTTATGAATCATTATTTTAAATCAAACGAAAATTTAAAACATAAAGAGCGCGAGACAGATTATATTTTTAAATTCACGAAGTTTAATTTTATCACGGATATTGGCGTTTTTTCAAAAAACGGCGTAGATTTCGCAACAAATATATTACTCGAAAATCTCCCGGAATTATCAGGGCAAACTCTTGATATTGGCTGCGGGTACGGCTGTATTGGTATAATTTTGGCGAAAATATACGGAAAAAATATAAAAGTCACGATGTCCGATGTAAACATGCGCGCGCTTGAGTTAGCCGAAAAAAACGTAAAGAAAAACGGCGTCAGCGCAGATATTATAAAATCCGACGGTTTTGATAATATTCGCGATAATTTCGACAATATTATATTAAACCCCCCGATTCACGCGGGCAAAGCAGTGATATATAAAATATACGAAGAAGCGTATAATCACTTAAATCCGGGCGGCAGGTTTTTTATAGTTATACAAAAAAAGCACGGCGCGTTAAGCCATAAAGCAAAACTCGAAGAGATTTTCGGGGGTGAAAACTGCTCGGTTTTGTACTCGAAAAAAGGGTTTTGCGTGTTTGAGTTTAGGAGATAAAGCAAGAGTAGGAAATTTATATTATATACCAAAATACAGAATTAGAAAGAAGGTATGATAATGAAAACTTGGGATGTTAACGAAAAACAATACGACATGCAAAATGGATATTTTTTAATAAAAGCAGATTTCGATTTATTTATTAAAAATTTTATAATATATTCAACCCATAATATGTGGTTATTTGATGATTTCAAAAACATGTACGATAAAATAACACAATCAGAAAAAGAAACGCTCATAGATAAAGTTTTTTGGATTGAATATAATGATGTAAGAATAGGCGGAGCAGTAATATCTCCTAAAAATCTTTATGGCTGTTTTCTGATACCGCCTTTTGAAAATAGATATATTGTTTTTGATAAACTTAATAAACTTTTATCGGCATGGTCTGAAAAAGGCGATGAGATTACTGTGCGTGTCAGCAGCCATGAAGAAAAAAACGTTTTTATATCATTAGGATATAAAATACAAAAAGAACGTTGTGTAATGATACGACCTACTGATAAATATGAAATAATATGGGATAATGAAGTAAACATAAATATACCCGATACAAATGATATTGATAAACTGGCGCATTTTTTTATAAATGCACATATTGGCAGTTCAGATGATAAAGGACAATCACAAGAGGCTTTTGATAACGAAGTAAACCAGTTAAAGTATTTTTTTAATATATTTGAAAATAACGGTTCATTACATCATTCCTGCTTTGTCAGAGATAAATTAAGCAGCATTATAATAGGAGCATGTATCGCCGGAAAAGACGACGGCGAACCGTATGAATATACAGGAATTGTTGATGTCGCAGTACTCCCGGAATATAGAGGACGAAATATTGCCCGCAATATGATTAAATATACAATGACAACAGCAAGCGATACCTGTTCTGCTATTACTTTAGGCGTTACAATCGGTAACGACGCTCAAAGTCTTTATACAAAATTAGGATTTGTTTCAGGCAGTATATTTACAACATTAACCCGCACCTGTTAATTATAGCATTTTCTTCGTTAAAAATATAAAAAATCAAAAAAAGGAGCGATTTATTTATGAAATATACCCATCCCATTGAAATCCCCATGTCAAAAGATTTAGCATTTGAATGGCTCGGTGAACGCATTGTCCCCGTCGACGAAAACATGAAAGGCGATACCCACCCCCTCACTTGGGCAGACGACGATAATATCTACGCCGGCGCAGGCGACCCGTGCTGGATGATGAGAGACGGCAAGCCATATAAACATCACCCCGAACTCGGAGGCTGGGGCGAATCAAAAGAAACATATCAGTGCATGTCCGGTCAGGTCGTCGAAAAATTCACAGGCAATCCTGATTTTTCAAATAGTTTCGCAGTCGAGAGAGTGCATGACATGCCGGGATATACCGGGCCGGGCGGTTCGGGTCCCAAGCCCTGCGGTATGATTTGCGTTGACGGCAAATTATATTACGCCGTGCAGAATCTTCTCGGATATAAAACACCGCCAAATCGCATAAAGTCACAGCACGGTTCTGATGCGACTATATTATGCTCAGGAGATCACGGCAAAACATGGACGCCGGAATTAAATAATTTGCTTGCGGAATTTGTTGCGGAACAGTATATACCGGGAAAACCCGTTGACGGTTCGGACTGGAAAACGACAGAAAAAGAACGCTCAGGATATAAAGACTGGACGCCGATGTTTCCGGGAAACAAATTCGGCGGATTATCTTTTGTTCAGTTCGGCAAGAATAATTTTGACGCGGTTGATAATTATATCTACGCGATTTCTGGCGATCAGTGGGACAATGGTAAAAATTTAACGCTCGGCAGAGTTCAAAACGATAAAATCATGGACAGGGATTCGTGGGAATTTGTGTCTGTTGATAATAGCAATAATAATAATGTATCGTGGCATAAAAATATTGACGACGCAAAGCCTATACTTGAAATAGAGGGGCATATAAGTTTGCCCGAAATGGTTTATATAAAATCTATAAAAAAATATATTTTGCTCACTTGGGCGCTGCATACGGATTTCAAAACCCCTACGGGAAGCGAATTGACTATACTGGAATCAAATAATTTATACGGCCCGTTTTCTCTTGTGCATTACGATTGGATGTGGTATAAACGCGAGTGCTGCGCATATACTCCGAGAATACCGTTGAAATGGTTTAATTATGAATCTCTTGAAGGATATATATTACACTCAGGAAACTGGGAGACACAGGAGCCGTATTATCGTCCGCAAATACGTAAATTCAAATTTACGCAGTTAAAATAAACGATAATTTGTGAGGCAGCCGTATGCCCATGAATATCACATATCTCAGTTAGCAGACTCATCACGTTGGAATATATCTGTCTGTGAAAATCCTCAAGTATATTTTATGCAAGAACTCTCTCTATATAAGATGGGGTGAGTTTCAAGAGAGGGGAATGCGTTCCCATCTCTTGGCCGGGTTTTTTGTTACTTTTTTGTCCGGTTACAAAAAAGTAGATTAGCGTATTGTTTCGTATATTGTAGTAAGAATAGTAAAATATTTGTTTTTTATTAATAATATAGAAATATTGGATTTAATTTGTTATAATATAATAAATTGCATATATATTGTAAGAGGTGTTTTTATGGCTGAAATTATTGATCCCGCCAACCCGACGATAACTTTTTCAATTAAAAAAGAATTGGAAAGACAAATGAAAAATACTTTGACCGACGTGTATGACGCTCTTCAGGAAAAAGGATATGACGCGATAGATCAAATCGTCGGATATTTGCTCTCGGAAGACCCGACATATATAACTAATTATAATAATGCGCGCTCAGAAATCAGGAAAATAGACCGCGACGAACTTTTAAAAGTCATGGTTCGTAATTATTTAAACATAAATCAGTCTATAAGCGGGTCAAAAAGATAAATGCCGTATTCTGATTTAATTATAAAAGACCCTGAAGGCAACGTCAAAGAAATATTAAAAGTTTCTAAACTTTGCTTTGGTTCTTTATGCATGGGGCCTTTGCAGTCAAATCTTTCGATTAAAGACGGCGCAAAGATTATAAACCGCGCCGTTGAACTCGGAATAAATTTTATAGATACTGCTCAGATTTACAAAACTTACTCATATATTAAATCTGCCCTTGATATTAACGTAAATAAAAATAAAATTATAATATCTACTAAAACTTACGCTTATACAAGAAAACTTGCCAAAGAAGCCCTTGAAGAAGCCCTGCGCGAACTTGACAGAGAATATATCGATATTTTCATGTTGCACGAGCAGGAGAGCGTTCATACTATTTACGGGCATATTGAAGCGTTAGAATATTTTTTTGAGCAAAAAAAAGCGGGTAGGATAAAATCCGTCGGGATTTCAACGCATCATGTCACGGGAGTATTGGGAGCCGTTGAATTTAACCAAACATATAAAAAAGATAAATTAGATATTATTCATCCTATGTATAATATAACCGGACTGGGTATAATTCCGGTTTCTGTATCTGATTCTGATGAAGATTATCAAAAATCCGAAACTTCAGTTTTATCTCAAATATCTCAAATATCGCAAATGGAAACTGCTTTGATTGACGCGAAAAAAAGCGGTTTTTTTATATTCTCTATGAAGCCGCTCGGCGGTGGGAATCTGTTTGCCAGAGCAGAAGAAGCCCTTAAATTTGTTTTAAACAAACCGTTTATCGATTCTATTGCTGTGGGAATGAAAAGCGAAATCGAAGTTGATTCAAACGCAAATTTTTTCGAAACCGGCGAATTTCCTGAGGAATATCATAAAAATTATTTGAAAAACGCCTGGGGAAAGCATTTGCACATAGATTCATGGTGCGAAGGCTGCGGAAAATGCGTTCTTGCATGTCCGTCAAAAGCGTTAAAATTAAATTCAAAAGGGATAGCTATATGCGATTATAATAAATGCGTTTTATGCGGATATTGCTCAGGCGCGTGCGATATCTTCGCTATAAAAATAATATAAAATTATTGTTTTTTGTCTATGTAATCGAGAAAAATCGCGGCGATCCATAATATAAACAATCCTGAAGCGGCATTTTCGAATAAGATATGTACAGAGTTAAAAATATCAAGAAAAATGCGGGAATCCGGATTTAAACAGGCTGCGTAAAATAAACTTGCGCTGAGTATCAGTACAATAAAAAGCTGGCCTAAAATAAGCATATTTGCCGAGATTTTACTTAAATCGTTAAATTTATTTTCAAATTTTGTGTTTGCTGATAAAATTATTTTTTTTAAATTCATAATAAAACTCCTTTAAGTTATTATATTTTAAGAAAGAACAATGAAAAATAAAAATGAAAGATTTTAATAAAAGAACAGGCATATCGTCGGCTTGTTTTTATCCGATGTTATTAGAAGACGCTTTTGATGTGATATGCGGCAAGCTAAAATATAAAGTCTGCGAGCTTTTTTTGAATACGCAATCTGAAACAGAAATAAAATTTTTGAGAGATATAAAATTAAAAGCAGACGACAACGGGGTTAAAATAATCGCGGTGCATCCGTATTTATCAGGATACGAGCCTATGCTGTTTTTGACGGAATATAAGCGCAGGACTTATGAAAGCGTAAAATTATACGATATGTTTTTTGAAGCGGCGCAGTATTTAGGGGCGGAATATGTAATTTTTCACGGACTCGGAACGCGAGAATTAAAAATGCCAGTTGACGAATACGCCGGAATTTTTATGTTAATTGCGGAAGAAGCGAAAAAATTCGGCGTTGAATTATTGCATGAAAACGTCGGGACGATAAATTATTATATAAAAGATTTGATAAGAATAAATCCTGATATAAGATTCACTCTCGATTTCAAGCATGTAATATCAAGGGGTTTCGATGTTTTGGATATAATAGAAGCTATGGGCAAAAATATCGCCCATATTCATTTTAACGATATGTATTTAAAAAATTCAGACGAAAATATTTCCAAGACAGAAATGTGCAGGCTGCCGTTTTTTGGCAATTTGAATTATTGTGAAATATTTAAAAAATTAGATGATATAAATTATATCGGCAGTTTTATAACCGAAGTTTACAGGTATAATTATACAGACGAGTCAGAAATAATCGAAAGCCAGACAAGATTTAAAAATTTTTTGAAAAACATATAAAAAATTCAAGCGACGCTTGAATTTTTTTGATTTCAAGTAATACTTGCTTGAAGTTTTAGAAATTTTGTTGTAGAATAAAAATATCGGGACACGCAATCGGATAATTAAAGGGTAGAGGGAGGTTAAGATGTTCAACGAAAAAGTCGGGGCTTATATCATGATACTCAGAAAAGCGAGGAAGTACACGCAGCAGGGACTGGCGGAAAAGCTCGGCGTAAGTCACCAGGCGGTGAGCAACTGGGAACGGGGTGAGAGTATGCCCGATATATCTATACTGCCCAAACTCGCGGCTTTGCTCGGAACTACTACTGATAATATTTTGTCGGCGGACAGCGATGATTTCAGGGGATTTGACGAAATACTCGAAAGCGTAAACATAATAACGAAACGAAAAAAGAGAGACAAAGACTCAGAAATATTGGATTACTTAAATAATGTGGCGGAAAAACTCAACGAGATTATAATTAATTATAGTAAAGAATAAAAATGAAAGGAATATATTATATCATGAACGAAAATATTTACGAAGAAATCGAAGAATATGAAAATATAATAGACAAGGAAGTCAAAAGCATTGAAGAAATAATCGACGAAGACGCCGTCGTGGCGGAATTGCATGAAAAACTCAGCGAGAACGAGACAAAATTGAAGGGCTATGAAGAAAAGAAAAAAGAACTTGAGGTTACCTTGTCAGATCTTAACAGAAAGACTGCTATTGAGGATATATCGGATTCGACAAAGGAAAAAATAAGCGAAGTGATAATTAAAGTGAAAGAAAAAATAGTCGAAGTTGATTCTCAGATAGAAGATTTGAATAACAAAATAAAAGAAATAAACGAGACTTTATATCCAGTTCCCGAAACGCCTGAAATACCCCAGATACACGAAAATCCCGAAATATCAAAAAATGAAATAGATCCCGAAAAAATAAAAAAAGACGGTGAAATTATCAGACTTGAAAATAAGATAAGAGAACTCGAAAACAAAAGAAGCCAAAAAGAAACTAAAAGAAGCGAGACTGAAACTCAGAGAAGCGCGCTTGAAACCCAGAGAAACAATCCCGAAAGAAACGAGTTTATTTCTCAGATAGACATGCAGATTCAGATAGTTGAGCAGCAGAAGAGTAAACTTGACGAGACTATTGGCACTATCGACGGGAAAATCGACGATGAAGATATAAACGAAGCAACCCGCGAAAGGCTTGAGGAAATGCGGGACGAAGTCGAGGGGAAAATAGAAGAACTTGACGAAAAAATAGAGGAACTTCAGGATAAAAAAGACGAATACGAAGATCAGATAAATGACGAAATCGATGAAGTCAACGACAGTATCGATGAGATTAACGATGAAATTGATGAAATAAACGATGAGATTAACGAGATTTACGAACAGATAGAAGATATCAAAAACGGAACAGTTGACGAAAATATAATAAACGAAGTGAAAAAATCTTCAGGATTTGAAGATATAAGAAATTTAATTAATAATATTACAGATACAGTACACAACGCTTTGGCAAATATAAAAATTCCGGATATAAAAATACCCCCGATTCCGGAAATAAAAATCCCGAAATTCAATGAGAAAACTGACGGGAACAGAAATGATAACGAGAATAATAGTGAAGTCACTTTTGACGATATAATAGGGATCGCGCCTTTTGCAAAAAAAGAAACTCTCGATAAACTTGTGGATAAACTTATTGAAACGGGAGATTTCAATAAAATAAAAAAGCTTGCGCCGTTTTTAAGCCACGAAACGCTGGATAAATTGATATTTAAGGCATCGGGAAAAGCAGATTTTGCCACGATTAAAAGTCTCGCGCCATTTTTGAGCAGGGGAACGCTTGATAAGCTTGTAGAAGAATTAGACGAAAATATAGATTTTGATAAAATAAAATCCCTCGCGCCGTTTTTAAGCAGGGAAACGCTTGAGCGTCTTGTAAAAAAAGGCGGTACGATTGACATGAAACGCGTCAGAAGTCTTGCGCCTTTTCTGGGAGCGGATATTATCGACGAGATTATATCAAAAATGCTGTAGTATATATATTTTACTTTTTGACATTTCACAAAAAGTAACAAAAAAGAAATCAAGAGAGGGGAACGCATTCCCCTCTCTTGAAACTCACCCCATCTTATATAGAGAGAGTTCTTGCATAAAATATACTTGAGGATTTTCACAGACGGATATATTCCAACGCGATGAGTTTGCTAACTGATTTATGTTTTGCTTATGGGCATGCGGCTCCCTCACAAATTTGCGCGTATTATTCCAGTCCGGGAAATTTGGGTATAGACGCAAAACCTTTTTCCAAGTCTGCGTCAGTCGGGATATAATCAGTCATTGTTTTGTCCATAAATTGAGTATATGCAGTCATGTCAAAATATCCTGTTCCGGAAAGCCCGAATAAAATATTTTTTGCCTCTCCGGTCTCTTTGCACTTTAATGCCTCGTCGATTGCCACTCTTACAGCGTGAGAAGATTCGGGCGCCGGTAAAATAGTCTCGCATTTTGCGAATAAAGTCGCGGCCTCGAAAACTTTGGTTTGCTCAACGGCTCTTGCCTCATCGATAATCCTATCGTGATAAAGTTTCGAAACGATAGGAGACATTCCGTGATAACGCAGCCCTCCCGCGTGATTCGGAGACGGGATATATCCGTTGCCAATCGTGTACATTTTCGCAAGCGGGGTCATATTTCCCGTATCTCCGAAATCATAAGTGAATTTGCCTCTTGTAAGCGAAGGGCATGAAACCGGCTCGACAAGAATAAAATATGGGGATTGCTTTTTCTCTATTTTATCTTTGACAAACGGCGACATAAGACCTCCGGCGTTTGAGCCGCCCCCGGCGCAGCCGATGATTATATCCGGATATTCGTCTATTTTTTCAAAAGCGGCTTTAGTTTCAAGCCCGATAACCGATTGGTGCAATAAAACATGATTTAAAACAGAGCCGAGAACATAACGGCAGTTTTCGGATTTTAACGCGACTTCGATAGCTTCTGAAATAGCGCAGCCAAGACTTCCTCCGGTGCCCGGATTTGCGGCAAGTATTTTTTTGCCGACCTCGGTAGTTTCAGACGGGCTTGGAACTATATCTGCGCCGTAAGTCTGGATAACGGCTTTTCTGAACGGTTTCTGCTCATAAGAGATTTTGACCATATAAACAGTCAGGTCAAGTTTAAAATAAGCGCAGGCCATAGCCAGAGCCGTTCCCCACTGGCCCGCTCCGGTTTCAGTCGTGAGTTTAGTCAGGCCCTGTTTTTTGCAGTAATATACTTGTGCGGCGGCGGAATTTAATTTGTGGCTGCCTGAAGTATTGTTGCCCTCGAATTTATAATAAATTTTAGCGGGGGTCTGCAATTCTTTTTCAAGATTATAGGCTCTTACGAGCGGCGAAGGCCTGAATGTTTTGTAATAATCAAATACTTCGTCTGGAATTTCGAAATATCTTGTCGTCCTGTCAAGTTCCTGTTCTGAGAGCTCTTTGCAGAAAACGGGGATCAGATCTTCCAATACGATGGGTTTCAAAGTTCCCGGATGCATAAACGGGTCGGGTTTGTCCGGCATATCCGAGACTACGTTATACCAATATTTCGGGAGTTCGCTCTCCTGAAGATATATTTTGTGCGGAATGTTTTTCATGAATTTTTCCTCCTGTAAATAAAAATTAAATTAAAATAAAAAAACACCTTTATCCCATATTAACTATAAAAATGGGACAAAGGTTTATTATTTTCAATAAAAATATAAATCTCTGCGGTACCACCCACATTGGCTTGTAACATTATTATTTATATCCAAGCCCTGCTTTACGCATACATAACCTCAGTTTTAAATAAATATAAATAAACCGGGTATTATATACTTGCCGATATAACGGTCGGTTCCCGTCGGATACTACTAAAATTATTTTTCGTTCCGCTCTCATAAGTCCATTCAAAACGCAACACGCTGTTGATTTTCACCAGACATCAACTCTCTGTGAACGATTTTTGCATTTTTACTACTCTTATTCAACGATTTTATGGTAATATTAAATTTTATTAAAATAATAATAACACAACAGTTTATCTTTGTCAATAGAAACTTATGACAAATTTTATTTGTTTTATAATAAATTTTTAGGCTATTTTATACAATTTTATATAATTCTGGAATTATACTGTGCCGGAGCAAAAAATAAATGTGCCGCTGTTATATAGCAGCGGCACATTTATTTTTATTATTAAATCTAATTACAGCGGCCGTCCCGTCTGCCATTGTTGTTATTTTGGTTTCTGTCGCAGCAGTAATTAGGCTCGTGGTTAGTATGATCGTTGTGTCTAACGACATTGCGTTCTCTGACAACATCATAATAATTGTAATCGTGTTCGTGCAAGACATCGTAATCGTTTATAATATCATGCTGGTGCCTGACGATATGCTGATGTCTGATAATCTGCTGAGTCCTTCCGCAGTCAAATCTTTGTCTGATGACTCTGTCACAATTATTAGATCCGTTATTAAATGGTTCGAAATTATTATTTCCTTCGTTATTAAAACACATAATATATTATCTCCTTATCGTTTGTTTTATATTTTTATTATGCAGGACATGAGGTATATGAGAAAGAGAAATATTTCGTGCCGTGTCAAAACGCCAAAGTATATAAACATACCACGGCGTCCGTGGATTTTAATTGCCATCCACTATTATTATAATATTCAGCGGCGTATAAAAAGTTTCTTAAAATAAAAATAATTGAAATCGTATTTACTTCAAATAATATTTTATTTCGTCTTTGTTTACTTCAAAAACAACCGAGCCGTAATCGTCGCTTCTCAGCAATAGAGACCCCGAAAGATACGCTTCAAGAGCGTTCATGTCAAGTTTCTGCGAAGCTTTATTTTTGTCCCCGTCAATATAGCCTGATAAAACTCCTGCGTATGAGCCGTATATATTTGATATATAATCGTCGTCGCGCCTGTTGTGTTTATGTGAGCCGTAAAAAACTATATCATAAGATTTATTATTTATATCTGTATATTCTGCGTAGCCGTCTTTATAGCCGATACCAAGATATAATAATTTTTTGCGCATAGTTTCTGTTGTGCAGTCAAGTTCTACTGTCATGTGACGCATTTTGTTATAATCAAAATTATTTACAGTAATTAAAACATCATCCAACTTCAGAGAATTATTATATTTTATAAGTTCAAAATCTCCGGACAAAGACAAATAATACAGCATATTCAGGACTTCTATATCGTAATCGTCCAAGGGTTCGGGAATACAGACTTTATTAATCTCAGAATAAGTTATATATTTTTTAATCATTTGAACATGCCGTTTTCTGTAATCGCTTAATATAACGGAATTTATGCGTATAGCTCCGTTTTCTAAAATTATATCGTAAACCGGTTTTATATGCGACTGGGTCCCGTGCGTTATGTCGATTATATCGACATAATCATAATCTTTTTGAAATAATATAATATTCTGGTTTTTATCGTCTGAATAATACGCAATTCTTAAACTGTCTTTGAATATTATTCTGGGATGAACCAAACTCCCGGACATAATCAGAAAAGCCAACGCCGCCATAAAATATACAGAGAATTTTATTAATTTTTTTGCTGATATTTTAGGTATTAAAAAACATAAAATAATTAAAACAAGAAAAATTACAGCGAAAATATAAAATCCCGTTCCGTTTGTGCTTTCCACTGAGATATAAGCGTATTTAAACCTGCCGAGATAATTTGCTATGTTTATTAAAAGTTTTGTTATAAAATAAACCGGTAAGCTGAAAATACCCAATATAACAGGAATAAACGAAAATATCATGATACACAGAGATAAAAATAATATAGCTGTTATAAGCGGCGCAGCCAATAGATTTGTTATCGGCGAAATCAAACTGATAGTCTTGAAATTATACGAAATAAACGGGAGGGTGAAAACAGTTGCCGCTGTAGTGGCAATAAAAGACGCTGTAATTGCTTTTAAAAGCTTGGTTAAAACTTTTAATTTTTTTATATTATTTAATCGCGATATGATTTTGATGTTTAAATTAGTTGCGGTTATAATTCCCATAGTCGCGGTAAACGAAAGTTGAAATCCTGTGTTTAATATATTATACGGATTTAAGAGCGTTATAAAAGTCCCGGCGGCAAGCAGTGAAGTCATCGAGTCGCTCTTTCGTCCCATAAGAAACGCCGAATAATATAAAATCAGCATGATTCCGGCTCTTGTTACCGAAACTGAAAATCCTGTAAACGCTATAAAAAATAAACAGCATAAAATTATAATCACACAAGTTATTTTTTTATGTACTTTCAGAAAATTTAAAAAAGATAATATAAGCCCGCATAATATAGATAAGTGCAGCCCCGAAACTGCCAAAACATGCGATATTCCCGATTTTTTAAAATCTGTTTTCACAGTTGAATCTATTTTGCTTTTGTTTCCTGTAAATATTCCGAAAGCTACGGCGGCCTCCTGAGTGGTTTTGTCGTGATAATCAAATTTTATGTTCTTGAAAAAAGTATTTTGGGTATAGCTTCGCATCGCGTTTAAATAATACGTGAGACTGTGCGATTTTACCGTGGTAATTTTTACCGTGGCTGAATTTTCGTCGTCGTCAACGTCGTCGGCATTATCCGCGCCAATATAATATCCGCCGGATTTATAATACGCAATACTTGCGTCAGACTCATTTCCGTTTTCTAATTTTCTGAGCGTAACATAAGTTTCAAGAATACTGTCTATATCAGTTTCGTCAGCCTGGACTTCGCCGTATATCATAAGCGATAAATTAAATTTTTTTGTTTTTTCTCCGTTGACTTCAAATACTTTTAAATCAAATATTGAAAAAAAGTTTGAACTTGACACATTTTTTATTTCGCCCTTAATATAAACCGGGGTATCTTCGTACCTGTCAGCCAACTTCAAAACGGGTTTTTCGGATATATTAAAATTAAGAATACAAAAAAATGCCGCGATTATTACCGGAATAAATAACGCCGGCAAAAATACGCAGATTGATTTTAATTTATTTTTATCTGATTTTGCGAAAACAAAGCGCAGTATAATAAGCACGGCGGTTAATACGATAGAAATTACCGCTGCAGCAGTTATAAATTTATATTCAGAAACACACAGAAAAAATACCGACAGCATAAATACGCTTAATATAACTGCGAGACGGCGTTCCGAAAATATCATTTGTTCATCGGTCCTTTAATAAAATCCGGAAGATTAATTTCCCCGTATTGGTTCTCGTATTGTTCAATATGCAATTTACAGAGATGTTCAAGTAAATTACTTAAACTCCGCGTATCTCTTTTCGCGATAAATTTCATTTTTTCCAAGTATTCTTCATTCAAGTGGAATCCGCACGGTGCTTTGTTTGTCGGCATAAAATCACCTCTATTATTTAACGGTTATATAACACTTAAATAATATATTATATTATCTCGATATAATATAGAAACAGTTTTAAAACAGTTATAAATATAGGAATTTAATATCGCGTAAAAAAACGTAAAAACTAAAAAAATCCCCTTCAAAAGAAGGGGGGGCGATTAAGCCGGGAATTAAATAATCTAATTTTGTTTTATATTATTGCAACGGTATTATAATAGCCTGTTCTTCCAAAAGCTCTATATCATATTGCGGTATTCCGATACTTTTTACTGTATCTGCCGTATTTACAGTCGAATCGTTAAACGTATATACAAGAATATATGAATCTGTGGTATGGTTATATATCGGTATTGTAAATGAACAATCTGATAAACTTCTTTCTTCTTTATTTAATAATACAAATATATTATTGCCGACCATTCCTTCAAGTTTATATGTCAGGCTAACAGTGTTATCAATAGTATCGCAGTTTTCTATCAGTATATTTCCGTATTCGCTCTGTTTAAGTTTGTGCGGCAGGCTGTCGAGTTCCGCTTTTTTAAGGTCGTCGTATGGACTTGCGGTGATTATTATGGAATAATTATATGGTATCAATTTTAAATATTGCGCGTCAGACGGAACATTGCCGCAAAATTCGACCATATAAGTTTCATTTTCACCCCAGTTCTTCCGGCTGACAACAAAGTCCGATATTTTTCCGTAAGAATTGCCCTTGTCGTCAACTATAAAATAATAGTTGAACAATTCTTGATTTATAGAACTGCTTCCGCCTTCTTCAGTGAATACAAGTATATTTCCGAGAGGCGATATTCTCACTTTGTCTACAGTTATATTATGTTCGACTATATCTGGATATTCGTCATTTTCAATATCGTAACAATATCCCGGCTGAATAACAGTAGCGTATATATCAGGATTCAAAGTCAGCGTTTCGATTTTGCTTTCACTCATATCGACCGTAAGTTTTATATTTATTGGCTCTAAAACAGGATATTCGATAATATTAAATAATGCGCCTCTATTGTTCCAATAATAGTAATAATTAATTTCAATATCGAACATATCGGGCAAATCTTCTGTTATTATATACCGGCGCACGCCTTTCAGTTCATAGTCCGAGACAAAATATCCGTCGCTTGCCGCAAATCCGAAGACGTCTTTTATAAACATATAGTCGGGTATTTCTAATTGAATTTCATTAATTACCAATGCGTGCTGCACAAGATATGAAAGATTATATTTGTCCTGATATTCTTTAGCTTCTTCAAAAAGGTTTATTTCATCGCTCTTTATCGTGTAAAATACGTTCATAAAAGTTCCGTCGAACGCTATATTGTCAACAGTGAGACTGAATCCGTCTTTTTCTGCGGTAACATTTACTTCGCTGCTGTACTGTTTAATCAGTTCTTGGTCTGCTGAATAACGAGTCTGTTTATCGGAATTAAAGAATCCTATATCGCTTCCGAGCATTTTTAATATTAGCGGCGTAGTCGCGACAACTGTAGTTACAAGCATGATAAAAATTGCTGCGGTTATTAGTACGGGTCTTAATTTTAATGATTTAAATATTAATTGTTTTTTCTGCGGTTGCAATTTTTGCTGGATTTTTTCATATATTTTATCTTCTGTTTCTTCGCTCAGGACAAGTCCGTCCCATGCGTCTGTTATGTTTTTATTCTTCATTTTCCAAAACCCCTTTCAAAATTTTTCTCGCCTCATGTAAATGAACCCGAACGGTAGATTGCGGTTTTTTTAGTATCCGGGCAATTTCTTCCGTCGAATATCCTTCGTAATAATAAAGATAAACGGCGTCTTTATAACGACCGGGCAATTCCATGACGGATTTTAAGATTTCGTTTGTCTCAAACGGATTTTCACCTTGCAGGTTTTCATATTCGTCAATATCAACAAGTTTGCGCCGCCAGTGTTTTAAACTGTCTTTGCATAAATTTATCGCCGTACGTAAAAGCCACGCTTTTTCGTGTTCTTCACTTTGGAATTGCATTTTTGATTTAATTAATTTTACAAAAACGTCCGCGACTATATCTTCGGTATTTGCGTTGTTTTTCATATATGCGAAACTAACCCAGTAAATCATGTTAGCGTATTTTTTATAAATCTCTTCGATATTTTGCGTAGTATTAATTATAGTCTTTTCTTTGCTGCGCGCCGGCAAAGCCTCAATTATCATTTTTCACAACCTCCTTCCGGTTCTGGTAATAATACGATTGAGTATATCAAAATGTTAAGCTGTTAAAAAAAATTTTTATTAAAAATATAAAAAATAAACAAAGCGGGCCGACACAAACCCATGCCGACCCATAAGATTTTATTATATATCAAAATTAACTCAATTTTGAGGAATTGACTTTTATGCCCGGACCCATAGACGCGGCTACTGTGCAGCTTCTGATATATGTTCCCTTTGCAGCCGCAGGCTTGGCTTTTATTACTGCGCTTACGAGGGTTTCAAAGTTTTCTTTAAGCTGGGCCGATTCAAACGACGCTTTACCTATCGGGCAGTGTATAATATTAGTTTTATCAAGCCTGTATTCGATTTTACCTGCTTTGGCTTCCTGAACTGCTTTGGCTATATCCATTGTGACTGTTCCGGCTTTGGGGTTTGGCATGAGACCTTTTGGTCCCAGAACCCTTCCCAATCGCCCTATAACACCCATCATGTCCGGCGTGGCGATTATAACGTCATAGTCAAACCAGTTTTCGCTCTGGATTTTTTGCACGAGTTCTTCAGCTCCGACAAAATCAGACCCCGAGTCCTCAGCCTCTTTTGCTTTGTCGCCTTTGGCGAACACAAGCGTCCTGACAGTTTTGCCTGTTCCGTGAGGCAGTACGACTGCGCCTCTTACCTGCTGGTCGGCGTGTCTTGAATCAACGCCGAGTTTTAAATGCAATTCTATAGTCTCGTCGAATTTAGCTTTTGCCGTTTCTTTCGACAAGTTTAACGCCTCTTCGGGCTCGTATAATTTAGTTTTATCTACAAGTTTTATTAATTCCTGATATCTTTTTCCTCTTTTAGCCATTTTAAAATAACCTCCTCATTTTCAATTATATTAATTAATCCACAACTTCAACGCCCATGCTGCGCGCTGTACCCGCAATCATAGACATAGCCGTTTCAAGAGACGCAGCGTTCAGATCCGGCTTTTTAAGCTCGGCGATTTTCTGAATCTGCGCTTTTGTAATCTTAGAAACTTTTTCTTTGTTGGGTACTCCCGAGCCGCTTTCGATATTGCACGCTTTTTTAATCAAGACTGCGGCGGGCGGGGTTTTTGTTATAAACGAAAATGAACGGTCGGCATAAATAGTTATTACGACTGGTATGATAAGACCTATGTCATTTTTTGTTCTTTCATTGAATTCTTTAACGAAGTTTATGCCGTTTACGCCATACGGGCCCAAAGCAGGGCCTACCGGCGGCTGCATTGTCGCTTTTCCTGCCTGTAATTGCAGCTTTACAAATCCGGTGATTTTTTTTGCCATGTTTAAATACCTCCGTTTGTGGTTTGGTTGATTTTTTCGGGAGCAATCAAAATAAATTTTACTCCCTCCCACTGTAATAGCCCCCTTTTGAAAGGGGGTGGCAGCGGCAACGCCGCTGACGGGGGGTTGCGTTCCCCCGATTATTCTTTTATCGGCGAAACAGCCGACGTCTCTATTTCAGTTGACATCTGCCTGCCGAACATCGAAATTATAAGTTTTACTCTTTTTTTGTCCGAGCTTATTTCTTCAACAACGCCGACAGAATCCCTCAAAGCCCCGTCTGTTATCTTTACGCTGTCTCCGACTTCAAAATCAATTTCGGCGACTGGGATCTGGTCAATCTCAAACTTCTGGACTTCTTCTTCTGTGAGCGCGATAGGTTTAGACCCCGGGCCTACGAACGCCGTGACTCCCCTGATATTTCTGACAACGTGCCAGCTCTCGTCGGTCATTATCATTTTTACAAGAACATAACTGGGAAAAAGTTTGCGTTCGACTTCTTTTGTTTTTTTTCTTCCTGTGCCTTCTCCGCTGGTTTCAATAACCATTTCAGAGGGAATCCTCATTGCCTGAATCAAATGCTCCAGTTTGCGGTTTTCCACTATTTTTTCAAGATTTGTCGCAACTTTATTTTCATAACCGGAATATGTGTGTATCACATACCATTTTGCTTCTTCGCCCATTATGATTTATCCCGCCTTCAAAAATTATTACTGCATTATTTATTAATCAATTCTCTGACTTTACCGAGAAGCTGAATTACTCCCGTACCGAAAGCCAGGTCCAAAAGCCCGACTATTGCGGCAATAAAAATAATAGCAATCAAAACTACTCCGGTGTTTTGGATAACCTGCGGTCTTGTGGGCCAGACGATTTTTTTCATTTCGCTTCTGTAATCTTTAAAAAATTTTTTAATTCTGGCTCCGAGTTTCATTTTTTCTTTTTTTGCGCCTTTGGTTTCTTCTGCCATATAACATTTACCTCCTTTTATTTATGCATTCTGCACTCTGAATTATTAATTTGTTGTTTACTTTGTTTCCCTGTGCAAGGTATGTTTGCGGCAGAATTTGCAATGTTTGTTTTTTTCCAGTCTGTCGGGGTCATTTTTTTTGTTTTTCATAGTGTCGTAATTTCTTTGCTTGCATTCTGTACAAGCGAGCGTAACTCTTACTCTCATTTTTAATCGGCACCTCCGTTAATCTAAAAATTCAGCTATTTTTTATGCTGTAACCGTTGTAATCCCGGGGGATAATCCCGGGGTTGTACCTCCCTCTATAAATCTATAAATAAATCAAAAAGCAAAACAAAAAAGAACCCCATTTATAGAGGTAAAAAGATTATATCATATTTTATGCGCCGTGTCAACCCATTTTTTATATTTTTATAAAAAATTTATAAAAAACATTTTTTATTTAGCGGAACGGGATTATATGCGCCACTACAAAATCATTTTTCTGATATTATTTATCGCGCGCTTTTTTATCTGCCATATCCCTGACCGGGTCATTTTGAATTTTACGGCGATTTCTTCAAGCGTCCTGCAAAAAAAATAATACTGAATAATAGCCGAATATTCGTCAAACGGCAATTTCCCCAGAGCTTTATAAATATTTTCAAGCATGATTTTATCTTCTATTTTGTCTTCGGTTGAATCAGATAAATCAGATAAATTAAATAAATCAGATTGAAGGCTGCCGGCTATATTTTCGTTTACGGCGTCAAGAGAAATTATATTATACGGATTTTCAAAATATAAATTTTCGCTTTCGGATTTTATCCTGTCCGCGTTTATTTTTTTCCTGATTTTATAAGGCAGTGAAATCATGCCTGATTTTCTGAGATAATCGATTATGGAGCCGTGTATCCGCCATCTTGAAAAAGTTTTGAAAGAAGTGTTTTTATCTTTTGAATAGTATTATACAGCTTCGATTAGGCCAATAACCGCGCTTTGAAATATATCGGACATTTCATGAGTATTCCTGCATACCGGATAAATGCTTTTTACGGGTTTGTACAGGAGATATAAATAATGCTCGATTAATTTATTTCTGTTTTCTGTCGTTTTGTTTTCGTCGTAATTACGCCATAATTCGTCAATATTATATTTTGTTTTAAAATCTTTTATTTTTTGATATTTCATATTATTTATTATTATCAAAAAAACAAAATTTATAATTCTCTTTATTTATTTTTATTTGACAAAATTACTATATTGCGTTATAATTAAATAAAAAATAAAACGGCGGAGGATATTAAAAATGCGCGGTGTTTATAATTTTAATGCGGCTGGGGAAACTATAAACGTCATAAACTGGATAAAAAATTGGTTTGAAAACGAGAGCGGGAATGCAAGCGGCGTTATAATAGGCATATCGGGCGGCGCTGATTCGTCAATAACAGCAAAATTATGCTGCGACGCCATAGGCGCAGATAAAGTCCGCGGAGTTTTAATGCCCAATAAACATCAGTCCGATATTTCGGATTCGTATAAAATATGCAATATTCTGGAGATAAAATATAGCGAAATCAATATAGGCGAGGCTTTTGACGGCGTTATAAACGCAACTCCCGAAGCTTTAAACGCCGAATCTTTGATAAATCTCGCTCCGAGATTAAGAATGGCGGCAATATACGCATTGGGCCATACTTTAAATTACAGGGTCGCCGGAGCTGGCAATTTATCAGAAAAATATGTAGGATATTGCACTAAATGGGGAATAGATATGGCAACTGATTTTAATCCGATTGCCAATTTTACGAAAACAGAAGTAAAACAAATCGGGGATTGCTTAAACCTGCCGCGTGAAATAGTGCATAAAACTCCCGCAGACGGACTGAGCGGATTATCCGACGAAGAAAACATGAAAATAACTTACGCTGTTCTCGATAATTATATCAGGACTCAATCTTATGAAGAAAAAGACAAAGAAATGATAGACCGGATTATAAAAAGGCATAACACGGCGCAGCATAAATTAAATCCCGTGCCGTGTTATAAAATAAAATAAATTATATTTTTATTAAATTATTCGGGAGAAACTTTCTTAAACATAAATTTAATTCGTCTATTTCAAGCGGCTTTGGAAGAAATCCGTCAAACCCGTTTTCTAAAAACATTTGTTTTGCGTCGTTTATAACATTCGCCGTTATGACAATTATAGGAATGTCGGCATATTGCGGGCCGAGCATTCTTATGCTTTGCATAGTTTCAAAGCCGTCCATTTCGGGCATCATGTGGTCCATAAATATAATATCATACTGTTTATTTGACGCCATTTCCAATGCTTCAATGCCTTTTAACGCCAAATCCGGCGATATATCAAAAATTTGCAGCATTGCCTCTGCGACAGAAAGATTTATGTCAATATCGTCAACGACGAGAACTTTCGCTTCTGCCGCCGAAAATTCGGCGAGTCCTTCAGGATCAAATTTGTTATTGTTATCGGGGCTTTTATCGTGTAAGTCTGACATAAAAGGTATCTCGATTGAAAACGTGGTCCCCGCGCCGTATGTACTCTCAACTGAAAGCTGGCCGTTCATTAATTCGCATAGCCTGCGGCTTATCGCAAGCCCCAGCCCTGTTCCCACGATAGTTTCTTTTTTTCTTAAATCGAGCTGCTCAAAAGGCAGAAATAACTTTTTCACGTCTTTCGGGCGTATGCCTATACCTGTGTCATGAATACCGACATGCAGCATATTCTCTTCGTCCATCCACGCGTAAAATTCAACGTGGCCTTCCGGCGTATATTTCAGTCCGTTCGATAAAATATTTATCAAAATTTGCTTGAGCCGTTTATCGTCGCCATAAATAATATCTGGCATGGCTTTTGAGACTGAATAATAAAAATCTAAATTTTTAGTTCTGAACATCGGCATAAACATAGCATACAGATTTTCAAACAGTTCGCGCAGGTTATAATAACTGTTTATAATATCCATTTCACCCGCTTCGATTTTTGAAAAATCCAGAATATCATCTATAATTGACATGAGCGAATTTGAAGATTTTTTTATATTTTTGACGTATTCTTTCTGTTTATCATCAAGAGCCGCCCTTCCCAGAAGTTCAGTCATGCCCATGATTGCATTCATGGGAGTCCGTATTTCGTGCGAAATTGTCGCCAAAAAATCAGCTTTTGCGCGGTTCGCTGTTTCCGCTCGTTCTTTTTCGGCCATAAAATCAGTCAAATCATGAAATACTGACAGTATTCCTGATGTGATTTTCACATCTCCGTCTGTAAACCCCTGAACGGGAGTTAATTCTATAGTATAATACCGGGGAAAATCCCTGTTTCCGAAATCTATATATTCGTTTAAAATTGCCGGCTCTTTTGTATTGCCGACTTTATCTATTGATTCCACAAGTTTTGCGCATGCTTCCTCGTTCATTATATTCGCAAAAACATCTTTGAAATAGCGGCCCTGTATATAATCAGAATCTTTGATTCCGGTTTCATTGAGCAAAACTTTTGTATATAAGACAAATTTACCGTTATTATCGAGAAGAATTATAATATTAGGGCAAAACTCAAGAAATATATCGCTGTAAATATGCAGTAATTGCGCGTTATCCGTATTATTTGGTGTTTGCTTCTCCATAAAAAGCAATTTTCCCCTTTTTTAAAATTTTTCATGCTTTGCTTAAATTATTATATCAATAAGATAAATAAAAATCAATATTTTATGTGTATTTTCTATATTTTTATATTTTAGCCGGAATGCGCAAACTTCAAACAAATAAATCATACGATTTTGCTTTTAATTCCGTTATGATTTCCCCGTTCAGCAGGCTTATAAAAATATCTTTTGAATTCTTTGAGCCTGACAAATCCAGACTATACGGGTTATCAGATAAATTTATATAAGCGTATATTTCTCCGCCGTTTTTTATTCCTTTATTTCTTTTATATCTTTTATAACAAAACAAGCCGCTTTTTTCCCGCACAAGTTTATATTCGCCCTCAGCAAAAATATTTATGTTCTCTTTTCGCACTCTGCAAATCTTTTTATAAAAATCATGTATATTTTCGTCTATATTGTCCCACGGGAAAAATCTTCTGTTAAACGGGTCCCCGTAACCCTCAAGCCCCGCTTCGTCGCCGTAATATATGCACGGGATCCCCGGTAAAGTCATTTGCATTAATACAGCCGCCTTCAATAAAAAAATCCCGTTCGTTCTCTCGTTTGGCGAAAGTTTCGATTCTGCCATTATATTTTTATCATCCGTAAAACTTTCGCTCCCCATTCCCAATGCAGTCAGTATTCTCATTGTATCGTGAGTGCCTATTATATTCATAAGACAGTCTATGCTCTGCTTAGGATAATTTTCGGTTATCATATCCATAACTTCAGACATAGCCTGTGAATTTCCCGTTCTTAAATAATTTATAATTGCTTCTTTCAATGGATAATTCATAACTGAATCGAGTTGATTGCCGAGTAAATAATGCCGCCTCTGGCCGTAAGCGACTTTATTTGACGCATCTTCCCAGACTTCGCCTATAATTATATTATCGGGCGAGGTTTCTTTAACGGCTTTGTTTATCCCTTTCAGCATTCTGTCAGATAATTCGTCAGCAACATCTATTCTGTATCCCGCGATGCCCCTTTTGAGCCATTTTTCTATAATCCCGTTTACGCCGCATATATATGCCCTGAAAACCGGCTGGTCTTTTTTAACAGACGGCAAACTTTTTACTCCCCACCAGCATTCATAATCGTCCCTGTTATTGTCCCAGTCGTTAAAATTATACCAGTCGTAATATTCAGACGCCTTTGACTGATACGCGCCCAGACTTTTATATCTGCCGTATCTGTTAAAATAAACGCTGTCGTCGCCGGTATGATTAAACACCCCGTCGAGTATTATTTTTATGCCGCGTTTTTTTGCCTGCTCAATTAACTCGTCAAATATTTTATCGTCTCCGAACATACCGTCTATTTTAGTATAATCGGCAATATTATATTTATGATTTGAGTTTGCCTCGAAAACCGGGCTGAGATATATAATATCGACGTTTAATTCTTTAAGATAGTCAAGTTTTTCAATGATTCCCATGAGATTTCCGCCGTAAACATCGTCGTTTTTATCTGATTTATAAAAAGGCGTTTCACTAATTGATTCATGAAGATAAAACCCCTCGCGAACTTCGGGTTTCCACGAATCTGATTTTGCGAACCTGTCGACAAATATATGATAAATTATGCCGCCCTTGAATAAATCAGGAGTTTTAAAGTTTTTGTCATAAACTGTTATCTGCCATTTTTGCGTATTATTATTTTTATAAATATATTCTTTTTTGCCGTTTTGATATTCTATCTCAAACCAATAAAAATACAGCCCTTTTGAGACTTCAAGATTATAACTATAAACAGAATCAAGACTGGTTTTTTTCATGACATAAATTTTATTTTGGTTGTTATTATCGTTATAAATCACGGCGAGATATACATTTTTTATGTCTGTTATGCCTGTATCAATATCAAACGAAATAGTTATGTCAACAAAAACTCCGTCGGGGACCGCTCCCGGCGGATTTCTGTAAGTTTTATATTTATCCGGAATCATATTTCAAATACCTATTGCGCCGCGTCTACTATCGCGGTAAAATCAAGAGCTTTAAGAGAAGCCCCGCCTATTAGACCGCCGTCCACGTTTACTTTCGACAATAGTTCGACGGCGTTTGCCGCGTTCATAGACCCGCCGTACTGGATAGTAGTAGATTCCGCAGTATTTTCGCCGTATAAATCTGATATTACATTGCGTATGATTCCGTTGACTCTGTCGGCTTCGTCGGCTGTGGCAGTTTTTCCCGTTCCGATTGCCCATACCGGCTCATACGCGATTATCACGTTTTTCATCTGTTCCGCCGTTATATCATGTAAAGCGACTTTTGTCTGGAGCGATACGATTTCAGTCGTTATTCCGAGTTCTCTCTCAGTAATCAGTTCACCGACGCATACAATAGCTTTAAGTCCTGATTCGATAATTGTTTTAAGCCGCATATTTACCGAGTTATTTATTTCGCCGAAAAACTGGCGGCGTTCGCTGTGACCTATTATAACATAGCCGACGTTATATTCTTTGAGCATATTTACAGATGTTTCTCCAGTAAACGCGCCTTTTAATTCCCAGTGTGCGTTCTGTGCGCCCAGTTTTATATTCGAGCCTTTCAAAGCTTCCGAAACTGTCGGAATATCAACGTCGGGTACGCATATGACGATTTCGCAGTTATTTTTATCTTTGACTAAACTTTTAAGTTCGTTTACAAAAGCGACCCCCTCGTTTGGGGTCATGTTCATTTTCCAGTTTCCCGCAATAACAGTTTTTCTCTTTGAATTATTCATTTAATTTTTTTCTCCCTAAATAATAAATAATATAAAAATTTAAAATTACCCGAAAATATCTTGACATATTAATATTAACGGTGTATAATAATATCAGCGGACAGCAAAACCGCCGCCGGTTGAAAAACGGCGTTTGCGGTCAGCTCAAATAAATCACAAGTTAGTCGTTGAAAAAGTTAGTCGCCTCTTTTGAAGCTGAGGGAGACTAACTTACTTTTATTTTGAAAACATACATTAACAACAAAACTATCGCTATGTATATCAAACTTTTAAATAAGTTATTTTTCAATCGCCTCACTCCTGATTGCTTGGCGTGAACTGCATGTGAACTATGTTCACATTTGTTACACGTTCAGGGAACGAGCCGACCTGCCCTGCTGTCCGCTAATATTATTATACTGATTTGTATTATACCATAATTCTTTTAGAATTGCACACAGCCGAGAAAATTTTTACAAATATAAATTATAATAAAAAATACATGTCACATTATTGTTTTGTCATGCGTTACAATAATACAGAAAATCGATTTTCAAAATAAAACTAAAACGACAGGATGAGAAAAAATGGATTTCTGCGAACCTTTGCTTTTTGATGAAAGTATCGATATTGAAACTATTGTGAATACTTACAGCCACGCGCTTTTGCGTTACTGCCACAGCATATTATGCGATTACCACGAAGCTCAGGATGTTTTGCAAATAACTTTTATTAAAGCGTGGCAAAACAAAAATAAATTTTCCGGAGACGATAAAGACTTATCGAATTATTTATATAAAATAGCTTATAACTCCTGTATTGACGCAATCCGCAGGCGGAAGCAGAGGCTAAAAAATCCGGCTGAACCGGCAAAACAAAATCAAGATCATATTCCCGAAAATATAAAATCCGCGCTTATGATTTTATGCCCGCTTGATCGGGCAATCGCATACAGTCACGCAGTCGATGATATATCATTTGCCGAACTTGCTGAAATATACGGCAAAACTGCCGCGGCTCTGCGCAAAAGATATGAACGCGCAAGAAAGAAGCTCAGTAAGATTCTATCAGAAGGTTATCCAAATTATCAGAACTATCGGAAAGGAGCAAACAACAATGATGAATGAATTTAATAAAGAAGATATAAAAAATATATTCGGGGAGATTAAAACTCCAGAATATAATCCGACAGATGATATAAAACAAAAAATAAATCATGGATATAAAATAAAGCCTAAAATTTCAAGATTAAAACGGACTGTGATAATTATTGCCGCGATTATGGGCGTTATAATTCTTATGGGCGCGGGACTGAACATGATAGTGCAAAGAGTCTTCGACGCTGACGGCAATTCTCATTTGCAGTTTATTCCGTTCAGGCATAGATTCAGACATGACCCGAACGATGAAAAAGTATTGTTTGAGCGGGAATTTTACGATTATCCAAACGCCGAAAATATTTTAGTAATTCGTCGCGGCGACGGCACGGGATGGTCAGACCCTCGCCGTAATATAAGCGATTACGACGAACTGCAAAAATATATTGACGGAGATATATTCAAACTCCCGGAATATGTCCCCGACGGATATAAATTTTCAAACGCTGATATATATTTTTATATTGACGAAGATTTCGATTTTGAAAACGCAGAGCTTATCGCTCATGAAGAAAAATTTGGGAATGTTTACGAAAAATATTATATTCCCGAAAATCCTGACAATATAAGCCAATTATTTATATATTATGTAAAAGAAGAAAACGGAGAAGAAGTTTATCTTTTTTATAATATTTTTCTGATGGACCCCGGATTTATAAACACTAATATCAGCGGTCAGGAAAACACGACAGGCGAGATATTGCAAATGCCGCAATTCGACCGCAATATTCTGTTATCGACAGATTCTTATGAGGATGGAAATTATTTTACGCAATACAATTTTCACGGTATAAAAATTATTCCGTTAAAATATGGATATGATATATTGAATCAGGAATACGGCACGGTTTTTTATATAATTAGCACGTATTCTTTATCTCAAAACGAAATCATAAAAATGGCTGAGAGCATAAAATAATATTTTGCACGCATAAAAATATATGCGTAGGGGCGACCGCACAGGGCCGCCCCTACGATTTTATCGACCGCAAATCGCTTTTATCTTTTCTACTGCCTCGGTTATATACTGCGCCATAGGCTTTTCTGTCACGCCCATGATATTTATATTGCATTTTGACATCGGAACGGGGATTAAAATCTTCACAGCGTCGCTTTCGCTTACTGCGGCGGCAATATTCGGGCTTATCTCCCCGCGCATAGAATTGGCGAAGCATATCCCGACCGCGCCTGTTATTATATCCGCTCTCTTTGAATTATAAATAATAGCGTTTTCGCCCGTCGCCGCAATATCCGCTCCAGCTTTAAGCATAGAAGCCGATGCAGCCGAATTTGTCCCCGCCGCAATTATTTCAAAATCAGGCATATCTTTTTTTATTTGTTTTAATTGCTCTATAATACTTTTGCCGAGCCCTCCGCCCTGACCGTCTATGACTAATATTTTCACAAATCATTCCTCCGTCCAGTCTATATTTATAACTTTAAGTGTTCTCCTGTTATCTGCCCTGCCGTATATTATTATATTTTTTTCGTCCGGCGAAAACGAAAAATCATAGATTTCGTTATATAGCGACGAATATATCAGCTTTTTTGTCCGTATGTCTATAACGCTTATTTTTATCATTGTCCCGTTATATGACAAAGCGGCAAGATGATTGCCATTTGAGCTTACGCCTATATCAAAATAATATATCTGGGATTTCATTACCTCGGTCATTTTTTTGTCGCTGACGTTAAAATATCCGCACCTGAACGTATTTCCCGGATTTGCTTCGGTTCCGGGCGGGAAATAATAAAATATCAAGTCGTCGTTCAAAAATAGAAAATTGTTGCAGTCCAGTGCCGTAAGCTGTTCGTTTCCACCGGGCGACGGAGTAGTGACCCCTGCATATCTGACGTAATTGTCGGCGTAAAGTTTATAATATATGCGCTCGTCGTTGTTTGACCATATCGGGTATCTTGCGGACTGACTTACCCCGTTTATATTTACCGGGGCGATAATCTCTTTCATATTAGAAGATTCTATACCCATATACGCGTTAACGGCAGAGACATAAAAACCCTCTTCGGTCGCGAGGGCGAACGTTTCTTTGCTGTTTGATAAAGCCGTATTATATACGTGATAATTTTGCGGGTACGAATAACTGTTTATTATTTTCATAGAGTTTATATCAAATAAAAAAGCTGATTTACTGTTTGACATAAAAAACGTCCCGTCGCTGAAATCTTTAAATATATAATCCTCAGCCTGTAAACTTTCCAGAAAATTATATCTGATCGCGCGGGTATATACTTCAATATCGCCGGCTGTTTCAATTTTCGTAGGCGCGCCGGAATTATCGTTATTATCAATACGATCTATAATATTCTCAGCATTTTTTATATTTTTGACAGCGGCTATTCTCAGAATAGTTTCATATTCTTTTTCTTTTTCTTGAGTTATAGATTGCGCCCCTGATTCTGCGCCGTTATCATTTTTATTTTCATCTTCGTCTTCGTCAATTATTACAACAGGTATTACCGGAGGGGTTATTTCAACGCGAGATGAACAGAACAGGATTATATCCCCGCTGTCCGTAATTTTTGCCGTAATCAAATTAAGCGCGCCGGACTCCGTATCTCTCAGCCCTGAAATATTTATTGTATTTTCGACAATCGTATATTTTCGTATTTTCGTATTTTTTTCGTTTACGATTTCTTTGCTGCCCTGACTTGAAATCCTGCTGTTGGAATAATCGTCGGCGAATTTATAAACGAGAGGGGCAACCATCGCAACGGTTATTATTACGATAAAATAAATTATGGCGTTTAAAAATTTACTCTCTGTTTTTTTGCTGTTACTACTACTGTTCATTTTATATTTCACCTGATATTTTTATCTTTAATAAAAAATGCGTCAAACTAATTATCTTTGATAACTCCATTTTACCACATAAAAATTATTTAGTCAAAATAATTTTTGAATATATAATAAATTATTTACAAAAATTATATAAATAAACTGCCGCAAATCTTTAATTTTCTCTTGATTTCAAATAATCTTTCTGTTAAAATAATATTTAATCTAAAATTTTTAAGTTTTTGAAAATAATATATTTTATAATTTCAGGAGGATTTTAATTATGGCGTTATCTCTTACTGATAAACTCGTTTTATTAAAGAACTCTTCCCGCGGCAATTATTATGCGTCGCGCATTTCAAGCCAGATAGGCTATGCTCTCAAACTCTCGGCTCTTGATAATAATAAATACGACGCGAAAATCGAACCTGTCGTTGATTTTGTGGTTGATTCGCTCAACACAAACGGCGCGGTAATTTCATCTGTTGCGAAAGAAGCTGAAAAAAAACTTGAATTTATGTCAAAATTAGCAAAAGAAACTACTGTAATCTGCGTAGCTCACGCGCATATCGACATGAACTGGATGTGGGGATTTCAGGAAACTGCCGCAGTCACAGTCGATACATTCAGGACTATACTGGATTTGATGGACGAATATCCGGAATTTATTTTTTCTCAGTCTCAGGCTTCGGTTTATAAAATAATCGAGGAAAACGACCCCGATATGCTTGATGAAATCAAAGCCAGAATAAAACAGGGCAGATGGGAAATTGCGGCGTCTACATGGGTCGAGACAGATAAAAATATGCCAAACGGCGAATCTCTTGTGCGTCATATTCTCTATACCAAAAGATATTTGTCAAAATTATTGGACGTTAAGCCTGATTCTATGCAGCTTGATTTTGAACCCGACACGTTCGGGCATAACTGGACAGTCCCGGAAATATTAAACAAAGGCGGGGTGAAATATTATTATCACTGCCGCGCTTTCGACGATGAGACTATATACAGGTGGCAGTCGAGAAACGGCGCGGAAGTTTTGGTTTACAAAGACCCGTCATGGTACGGCGGCTCGATTGAATACGATATGTTTTTTGACATGCCGGAGTTTTGCAAAAAATACGGCACGGACACTATGATGGCAGTCTACGGGGTGGGAGATCACGGCGGCGGTCCGACAAGGCGCGACGTTGAAATAATATCAGACATGATAACATGGCCTGTCATGCCGACGATAAAATTCGGCACATATCACGAATTCTTCAGGCGGCTCGAAGTACATAAAGACAATTATCCCGTAATAAATAAAGAATTAAATTTTGTGTTTACAGGCTGTTATACTTCGCAGTCAAGAATAAAAATGTCAAACAGAATATCAGAGGACAGGCTATATGAATCAGAGGCAATCAGCGCGGCGGCGGCTTTATTTACCGGCAAGCCGTATTCAAAAAGTTTCGCCGATGCGTGGAAAAAAGTTTTATTTAATCATTTCCATGATATAATCACAGGTTCGGGCAAAATAGAAACAAGAGAATACGCTATGGGGGAATTCCAGAAAGTCCTCGCGACAGCCAACACGAACGTCACTAACGCCCTAAGAGCCATAACAAAAAAAATTGACACGTCATGTATTCCCGTTGAAATCGACAAACACGCAGTCGCAGAGGGCGCGGGCGTAGGTTTTGGGGTAGAACACGGCTTGGGACATAAATTCCCGCAGGCTGAACGCGGCAACGGCAAAGTCAGGATATTTCACTTGTTTAATCCAACAGAATTTGACCGTGAAGCCCCGGCTGAAATAACAGTCTGGGACTGGCATTATGATTTAGGTCAGATCAGCGTAAAAGGCTCTGACGGCAACGCTGTTGAGTGGAAATTAACTCAAGGACAGAGCGGCTACTGGGGGCATAATTATTTTAAAATAGTATTTATGGCTAAAGTTCCGGCTCTGGGTTACGCGACTTATGTGTTGACAGAAGAGTCAAGACAGGGATTAAATCTCGACACATTCAGGGGCGGGCGCAAAGACGATTTTTCCGATGCTGATATAATTCTCGAAAACGACAAGATAAAAGCGATATTTAATCATAACATGACTTTGCGTTCAGTACTGGACAAAAAAACCGGCAAAGAATTTCTTATATACAGCGCGTTGAATTATGTTCAGGAAGACGATGTAAATGGCATGACTTCGTGGAGAGTGGGCCCCCGCATGAAAACGGAAAATCTAAATTTATATAACGTAAGGGTATATGATCAGAATCTCGGCGGTATAAGAAAATGGGTGCAGTATGATATAAAATTCAAGAACTCAAAAGTCAACGTCAAAGTATCTCTTGACGACAACAGCAAAACGTTAAGATTTGACATTACGGCGGACTGGCACGAAGTCGGCAGACCCGGCGAGGGAATCCCGCAGTTGAATTTCTTTACTAATATTCAGTGTCAGTTGCAGCCGGTTCTTAATTTGGAGAACAAGATAAATAAATACAGATACGACATACCGTTCGGCACGATTGACCGTGAGGGTCATGAGCATGATATGCCCGGCAATAGCTATGCGGTCGCCCTGCCGTCATCGAATGACGAATTGCCTGTAATGGTCGTGACAGACACAAAATACGGGTTCAGGACAAACAATAATTCTATCGCCGTAAATCTAATACGTTCATCGTATGATCCCGACCCGTACCCGGAATACGGCATACACCACATGGCAATAGGAGTGGCGATACCCGACGACTTGCAGAATCAGACGCTGGCGAAAATCAAAAACGAATTTGTACACCCGATTGCTTTTATATCCGGCACTAAACACGGGGGAGACCTGCCGCTTGATTCAAGCCTGTTTAAATTATCCGGAGACGTTATATTATCCGCAGTCAAAACCGCCGAGGATTCAAAAGACGGCAAAACTATTATAATCAGGCTGTATGATGCAAACGGCAAAGGTTCGGCAGCAACTCTTGATTTTGCAAAAGATATATTAAAAGCAAGCGTCGTTGATTTAAACGAAACATATAAAAAAGCTCTTAAAATCAATAGCAGTGATAATTCTGTTTCAGTTGATGTTCCGGCGTATGAAGTAATTACTGTTGCCGTTGAGTTTAAATAAAAAAATAATATTACGCTTAATATAGTAAAACAACTCTAAAATGGTGATATGCTTGTAGGGGGGCGCATTGCGCGTCCGCGGAATGCCACTCTCTACACAAATCATCATTATCAAGTTGTTTCACTATAGTTTCAGGGAACGGGTTAATCTGTTCCCTGTTATCATCATATATTGCCATAAAAAATTAACAAAAAGTAAAAATTTTAACAATCGCAGTTTTTGAGTGAAAATTTGTCATTTTATGTGTATAATTATAATATAATGCAAAGGAGAATACGCACATGCAGTTAATCCAAAAAATGATTGTTAAAAATATATTGCCGGTTATATTAAGCGTTTTATTTGTTCTTGCGGTTTTACCGGGATTTACGGTCTCTGCCGAAGATAACGATATAAAAATCCACATGAAAACCGAAGGGTTGGAAAGCCCGCCGGATATTACTGCCAATGCCGCTGTAATATTAAACACAGAAACGGGAAATATAGTTTATGAGAAAAACAGCCAGAGGCTTGTTTATCCCGCGTCAACTGTTAAAATCATGACTGCCATATTAGTTTTGGAAAATGTGTCTGATTTATCGGCTAAAATAATAATTTCAAGATATGTAGCGGACAATATCGC
The DNA here is from genome assembly GCA_009783265.1 of Oscillospiraceae bacterium. Taxonomy (GTDB): domain Bacteria; phylum Bacillota; class Clostridia; order Oscillospirales; family WRJC01; genus WRJC01. The sequence continues at coordinate 259,022 of WRHM01000001.1, read as the reverse complement.
CGGGAACCGCCTTGACCCTAAAATCAGCGAAGGGGAAATTTTCACGGTTGAAGATTTGCTTAACGCTATGCTTCTTCAGGGTGCAAACGAAGCCGCGCTCGCCTTAGCTGAGTTTGTTTCCGGAACCGTTTCGGATTTCGTTGCTGAAATGAATAAAAAAGCAGTTGAACTCGGCTGTGTGAATACTGTTTTTACAAACCCTACCGGAATGCATTCTGAAGATATGCACACCACAGCCTCGGATATGGCGAAAATCGCGTTTTATGCGAGCAAAATTCAAAAATTTATGGATATTACAGATTCGACAAAATATACTGTTTCAGAAACAAACAAAGAACGGGAAGAACGCCCTCTGCTCAACCGCAATCATTTTATATCAAAAGCTCAGCAGACGCAGTATTATTACGAATACGCAAGTGGAATAAACTACGGGTCTACACAGGAAGCCGGATATTGCCTGACTACTATAGCCGAACAGACGGGATTATATTATCTGTGCGTTCTGATGGGGGCTACATCGACTGTTATTCCGGATACAGGAAGCGAAAGGCTAAACTGTTTTTCGGATGCGAAATCTTTGCTTGAATGGGCGTTTTCTATATATTCTTATAAAACAGTAATATCCGCCAAAGATAAATCGTGCAGCGTAGAAGTAAAACTTTCGGCAAACCGCGATAATATTACTCTTATTCCGGATGAGGACAGGACTGCTCTGCTGCCCCAAAACATAGATATGGAAAAAGAAATCACCACAGAGCGCGAAATATATGAGGAAGATCTTATCGCCCCGATAGATAAAGGTCAGGTGCTTGGAAAACTTACGGCTTTTTATAACGGCGAAGCGGTTGGAACGGTAAATCTTATATCAACGGCAGATGTTGAGCGAAGCAATATTTTATATATTCTGGACCAGATAAAAGGCGTGGTTTCGGGAAGCTGGTTCCGGGCGAGTGTGATTATATTTATTATTATTTTCGCGTTTTATGTAGTTATAAATCTTCTGCGAAAGAATAAAAAAGAACAGAAAAGGTTCTATTGACGTAAAATAGCGTGAAATTTGTGTGGAATTTATTTGCTTTTTGTTCATTACACTTTAATATATTTATTCTAAATTGATAGTTAAAGTTTTACACACTTAAATTGTCCGTTAGTTTTAAATTTATACCGGGCAGTTTCAAATAAACATTTAAAGTATAAATTATAATATACTTTAATTTTAAAGAGGAGATTTTTTTATGTTTAAAAAAATTTTAGCATTTGTATTTTTAACAGTTTTATTATTCACAATGGCGGCTATCCCCGCAACAGCCGCTCCGTATAACGGCGGCGCGACAATCAGCGGAGAAAAAACAGTTGTATATGCAGTAAATTTTGACACAGACGATTATAACGAATTTACCGCTGAACTGGCTGAAGCAGGGAATTGGACTTGGTATTTTGATTCGAGAGACAGCGGGGCTAATTACGCTCACAGGACAGAATATCAGGAAAATCAAAACGGTCCTCAGACCGAAGCTGCCGAAGTTTCAGATTTTGGCGAAATCGGCGGGATATGTTACACGCACGGCGCAGACGACAATCATCCTGATCCGGAATGGGTTCAATACACTATTAACGTAGAAACAGCGGGCAAATATGACCTCAAAGTCTGGGCGAGCACAGACGCAGCCGACAAGAGCGTTAATATCTATTGGCAGGGCGCGTTAGTAGGCTCTCCCTCTATTACAAAAGAAGGCTGGACAACTTATAATATATTTGACGTTGGATCAGTTGATTTGGCTAAGGGAAACGGCGTTATGAAACTTGAATGGCCTGCCGGAGACGCTAATATTGGGGCGTTTGAATTCATATTGCTTGAAGCTGCCCCTACGGAAGCTGCTGAAGAAGGCGAAACTCCCGCAGATGAAGACGGCGCGGCGGCAGATAATAATAATTCAAGCGACAACAAATCAGACGAAGACGGCAACAACATGATTCTTTGGATTATAATAGGCGCGGCGGCTGTAGTAGTTATAATTATCATAGTAGTTCTTGTTACCAAAAAGAAGAATTAAATTATAATCAAACTCAAACAAAAATCAGAGGTATTATTTACCTCTGATTTTTATATCTATGAATATGGATATAAAATATCAATAAATATAGATAATATTAATAAGTATATTGCAAATAAAATAATATTTATTATAGTATATATTCAGGGTGATATTATGTCAGAAGATAAATCTGTTTTTCTTATAAAAAATTACGGGAAAATAAATGTAAAATTAAAGCAATATTTAGACGCGAGAAATATTAAACGCGGTAATTTGGCTTCGTCTGTCAAAGCTCATTTTCAGGTTATAGACAAATGGTATAATAACAACGTCGAAAGAATAGATCTGGATGTTTTAGCACGCATCTGCTATGTTCTGAACTGCAAAGTTGAGGATATTATTGAATATACGGAATATTCTGAATATTCGGAAGAGGAAAGTTGAATAATATGGAAACAAACACAGTTTTGTATGAGTATATAGTGGAAAAATACGGCGACGTAGTAAATTTTTCGAATACATGCGGAATATCGCTTATTGATTTAAACGCCGTTTTGCTAAAAGACAATATATCGACAGAAATTTGTATGGGATTAAATTTGTGCGAAGTGCTGAACATTGATATTGAAACAATGGTTTTTGATTATCAGGTCAAAGATTCCGGACACGAAAAACCTGCCTGTATCATCGAAAAATTTAATAAATTTATTAAATTTGACGAAACTGCCGTTAAACTCGATATATATAAAAAATGTATGCGGCTAAGTGAAATCGAAAAGAAAAAAGTTTTAGAATATATATGCTCTTTAGAGTATTAATTTTATACTGCTCCCGGAAGTCGTTTTCTCTACGCGGACCTGTTTGTCTATACGTTCGCAAAGTTCTGAGACATGTGAAATAATCCCGACGACGCGGCTGCCGCCGGCTATATCCGAAAGCGTTTTTACGGCAAGGTCCAGTACTTCAGAATCGAGCGCGCCGAATCCTTCATCGATAAACATCGCGTCGAGCCGGATGCCCCCCGAACTTTGCTGAACAACGTCTGATAATCCCAAGGCGAGTGAAAGCGAAGCCATAAATGATTCTCCGCCTGATAAACTGCCGGCGGGACGTTTTTTTCCTGTGTAAAAATCCAGAACCTCAATTTCCAGTCCTGTAGATTTGCGCCCGTCGCCGCCATCTGTTTTGCGCAAAAGCGAATATCGGTTCCTGCTCATTATTTTTAATCTCTGGTTTGCCGCGTTTAACACGTTTTCAAAATAAGTAGTCTGCGCGTATGTCTCAAAATCGAGTTTGCCGTTTGCCGTTTCGGACAACTGTCTGACTGCGGCGTATTGCTCTTCAAGTTTCGCGAATTTGACCGAACTTTTTTTAAGTTCTGTTAGTATTTGCGCGGTTTGTTCGAGACGGCTTTTAATTTCGTCGCGTTTTTCACGCTGCTGACTGACGGCAATTTGAAATTCTTTTGATTCATTGCGCAATTTTTCTAAATCAGGGTTATCTTTTCCCGCTGTTTCGCACTCCAGACGTGTAATATCACTTTTTATCTGACCGCCTTTTTTTTCATAATCAATTATTTTATTTTTTATTTCTTCGAGTTCTTTTTCGTCTATAATTGCCGCGAGATATTCTGATTCAAAATCAAACCCGTTAATTTTTAAGGCGTTATTATATAATCTCTGCGTTTCGCCGTGAAGTTTCAGATATTCGGTTTTTCGCGCTTCGCGCTCGGTTACAAGAGTTATTGCGGATTTATATGCGGCTTCGGCATTATTATTGCGTTTTTTCGCAGTCTCCCAGTCTGACGAGAGTTTATTTAATTCTCTTTCGCCGGATTCTTTTTTTGAAGTTAAATCATTTATTTTTATTTGCGTTTGCATGAGCGCGTCAGATAATATTTTTCCGGCTTTATCCCAATCGTGAAAATCTTCGGTGAAATTTTGAATTTGATTTTGAAATTGAAAATCTTTTATAAAACGTTTAACGCGCGTGTCTGTCTCAGTTTTCAGATTAGAACATTCAGAGGCTTTTTTGTCGCGGGTGTTTCTCGCGTCATCCGATAAATCATTCGCTTTTTTTAGCTTTTCTTCTGTGACGTTTTCGTCAGATAATTTTGCCGGAACGGGATGTTCTGTCGAGCCGCATACGGGACAGGGTTCGCCTTTTGTCAGGATTTTTGCGAGTATGCCTGCCTGATTGCGTAAAAATGCCTCGTTTAAGATTTTATACTCGCTTTCTAATAAATTAAAACCGGCGTTTGATTTTTCAAATTCAATCTGCAATTCTTTAAGTTTTGTCATGTTACCGGTTATTGCGCCGTATTCTTTTTTTAAATAAATGAGTTGAGTCAGTTTTTCGGCGGTAATATTATATTCCTGTTTTAATTTCTCGAAAATATCCCGGGCATTATCAGGAAGCGGCAATTCCGCAAGAATTTTCTTTGATTCTTCTAATTCTTTATTTGCTGCCTCAGCATTTGCATTTGCTTTTGTTAATTCGATATATGATGTATCAAGATGTTTTGCCGCTTCGGTTGATTTATCCGCAAGCGGCTTGATTTTATATATTGCAATTTCTCCGCGGATACGGCGTTCAGACAATAATTTTATCATATCGGATTCAGAGTTATGCGTAATAAAATCAGACCGGGCAGTATTAAGTTCAAAAAACTTTTTTGCGAGATCTTCCGCGACTGCAATCTCCCCCGCAAGATCAGTCCTGCGTTTATCAAGTTCGCTCAGTTTATTTTCAATTTCAGCAAGAGAAGATTTATCGGATTTTATTTGAGATTCCCACAATATAAAATATTCTTCGCATTTATACGGCTCGATATTATAACGCTCAAAATCACGGCGGCAGATTGCCAGTTCATCATGAAAATTTTTAGATTTAACTTTTAATTTTTCCTGTAAATATTTAAGTATGCCCGTGTTAAAAATACTGCGCAGGATTTTCACCCTGTCGTCAGTCCCGCTTTGCAGAAAACGCAAAAAATCATTCTGAGCGATCATCACTATTTGCGCGAATTGCTCACGGTCAAGTCCGATAATTTCGGCAATTTTGGATTTGACGTTGCGCTCGCCGCTGACAGACGTTCCGTCGGGCAATATAAAAATAACGTCCTGCCCTGTTTTTTTTATATTGCGTTTTATATTATATAAATTATTGCCCGACGAAAATTCAAACTCTATATATGTCTTAGCTTTTTCGTCAACGTAATCGCTTCGCAGCATTTGATATTTATCTCTTGATTTTCCGCTTGCCTCGCCGAACAAAGCGAAAGAAATCGCGTCAAATACAGTAGTTTTGCCCGCTCCTGTTTCTCCTGTGATAAGATATAATCCGTTCTCCCCCAGAATTTTAAAATCAAGCGTTTCAATTCCCGCATACGGGCCGAACGCGCTCATAGTAAGTTTTAATGGCTTCATTTAAATTATAACGCCCTCCGTTCCGTTGCTGTAATCCAATATATCCCTGATTATTTCAGCCTGTTCCCGGCTCATGAGCGAGCCGTTCATATCAAGAAAAAATTCGCCGAACAGATCATAAGGCGATAATTGATCAGCCTGTTTTGGATTTGCCGTTATCTGAGATATATCAATACTTGTGCGCGTGTTTTCAAAATCGAGCGACATCACATTGGGATAAACATTACGGATTTTACCCATCGGGTCAATTATCTCTCCTTCGTCCGTGAGGATAACCCGCAGATAATCTTCTTTGTCTGCCAGCAACGAAATTTCATCGCTTGTCAATACTGCGATTTCGCCTTTGATTTCGCGCATATCGTGAACCGGCTTAACCGGGAGTTCAGTTATATTAATATCATTTTTTTCTTTTAATTCCACAAGCGTAATCGATTTTTCATGACGCCATTCCGAAAACGAATATTTAACCGGCGAACCGGCGTATCTGATATAATCAACTCCGATTTTCTGCGCTTTGTGCAAATGCCCGAGAGCAACATAATCAAAATTTTCAAGCAGAGCGCAGTCGATTGCGTCAAGTCCGCCGACAGGGTTAAATTCCGATTCTGACCTCGCCGGTGTAATCCCTGATTTTATATCTATATAAAACTGGTGCGATACGAGAACATTGCGTAAATTATAATCAATCCCGGCAGTCTCAAGCGCGGCTGACACAGCGTCGTCATAACCTGCTATTTTACGTTCTCCGAACAATCCGTAGACAGACGACGGTTTGATAAACGGCAAAAGCCAGAAATTAACCTCGCCGTATTCGTCGGATAAAATAACTTTTTTAAGCGTTCCGTCAAAAATCCCGCATAAAAATATTGACTTGTCAGACAGCAGACGGCTTGCGTAATTTAACCGCTCGGGTGAATCATGATTCCCGGAAACAAGCAAAACCGCAATGTCAAATCCTGCGAGTTCAGTGATAAAATCGTCAAATACGCGAACGGCTTCAACTCCCGGCACAACCCTGTCATAAACGTCCCCCGCGATTATAATCGCGTCCGGGCGTTCTGTTTTTATATAATCTATTATCTGCTCAAAAGCATGGCGCTGCTCGTCAATCATTGAAAATCCGTTTACGTTCTTGCCGATATGCAAATCAGACAGGTGCAAAAATTTCATAAACTTTTATTTCCTTTTTTCAAAACAAATAATCATATCATTTTCTTTTTTCAGTTCTTTTTCTGTAAGCCTGATTCTGTACAAATATTTTCTCTGCCAGTCTTTTAGGAGCCGCTGGTCTGTAAGTTCTATTTCGTCAATACTTGCAAAAAATACTGCGCTGTCAAAAGTCATTTTTATATTTTCGCCTAACTGCACATTATTTTCGTTTATTACAGGTTTATTTGCGCACATCAGATTAAAAACAAACGGCTCTGTTGCGAGTTCTTTTAAAATATATTTATCGCGCACAGTAAAAGATATGCCGTGCTTAAACACAAATTCTCTTATGTAAGAGTCAATTCGCGCAGTTTCCGGATACGCGTCTTTTAACTGCATTGATAAACCCGTCGTATTATTATTTTCATGCTTATAAATTACATCAGTTGCGCGCCTGTATCTCCCGTTGGGCATATTAGTCTCGTCAAACCCGTTTATTTTAGGCAAATTATGATAGCCTGACTGCATTGTCCATATATCATAACGGTCGTCGCTGAATGTTTTTTTAGTATAAGTCTCAACGCCTGCGTCGATAATTACAGGATTTCCGTCGCAGTATAATATAAAATGTCCTGCGTCGTTATGATTATGGCTTTCGTCGTTATGCCCGCCTTTCGCCGCTATAAATATGCCATCTATACTGCCCTCGTTATCTCTCGCAGTCAGGATTTGCGTGCCGTCAAACCAGCAGACTTTCGGCGGTATGAATTTTTTGTCATGATTTTCTTTTTGAAACAGCGATTTTATGTATCTGTATGTATGAAACCCTACAGAATAATTTTTGTTATCTCCGGATTTCGCGATTAATTCATTAGCGAATCCGGTCAAATTTTCATCGCCGACAGCATCACCGACTCTCGCCAAGAGTTTCGCGGGCGCGCCCGAACGCGAAGGCCCGTCCGCAAAATTAACAAAAGAATCTTTGCCTATATATACTTTATAAATATATCCTGCCATATTTTTTATTAGCCCGTTATCATAAATATTTATTTTGCCGCTGGTTATATCTGATAATATTTCAAGATAATCAAACAGGGCCGCTCCCGCCGCTCCGAAATATCCCGGGCCTTCGTCGCAGGCTCCGTCGGCATGATAAGAATTTATAAAAACATCCGTGATTTTCGCGGTTTTCTCTATTCCCTGAATTAAACGTTTTATATTTTTTTCGCTTTTTTCAAATATAGCAAACGCAATTATAACGTTTGAATTTATCCACGGGTTCCAGTTGTTGACTGTATCTTTTGTTTCAAGCCCCATATACCAGAAGTGATTATATTGCAAATACGGCGTAAGAATTCTTTTGTCAACTTCTATTTCTACCCTGCGTTTGACAGTGGGCGCGTTTTGCGCGATTATGTCCCCGAAAAAATAATATACCCACGCCATTATCGCCCCGGTTTCCGCAGAAAATAAATCCACGTATATTTCGTATTCAATATCGGGCAATTCGCCTTTATTATTGTGCATAGAAGGAACCCATGAAGTTTCTTCGCATATTGCCCAGACTAAATTTATTATCTGGTCTATGTATTCGCTTTTTGCGTTGATACACTCGGCTATTGTCAGCGTTATTAAATCCTCGCGCCTTTCAAAATAAATATTTTCGTAAATTGCCCTGTCGCCTGTTCTTGTATATTCCATATAAACCGTTGCGGGTAAAATCATATATTGCTTGTCTTTTAATTTGCCGGCTTTATTTGTGAAAAACTGTTTTACGCCGACGGGCAGGCTGTCCCATGATTTTCTGTCGCCGTATTCGGGTAATAAGCGATTTGTGGCATTTTCCGACAGGATTTCCGCAAGATTTTTTTCTTTTAACAATTCATAAATCATAAATTTCCCTCAATTCTGTTTATTTTTTATGTTATATATCAAATATCAAACGTAATCGCCGCCGCTCCTATAAGAGCGGCATTATAAGCCAACGCAGTCTGCGCGAGCTTAATATTTTTATTCGCCGCTTTAAACATATATCTCGATAAAGCGTCTTTTATGCCGGGTTCGATCAAATCAAAACTTTGGGATACCCCGCCGCCGAATATTATCATTTCGGGATTTAGCATGTTTATCGCCGCAGATAACGCCTTGCCGATATAATAACCCGTGTCATACATGACTTTATTGGCGATAGTATCGCCGTTACGCGCTTTTATCGCGATCTGCTCGGCAGAAATATTTTTATTGTTTGTTGTATTATTATAGCGTTTTGCTATGCCCGGCCCGGCGGCGACCGCCTCAACACAGCCGTAATCGCCGCACCCGCATTTAAAATCAAAATTATCGCCGTCAAGAACTTTTATATGCCCTATTTCGCCCGCGTTGCCGCTGTAACCGGAGTAAAGCCCGCCGTTTATAAACACACTGCCGCCTATGCCGTTGCTTATTGTTATCCATATAAAATCATTAATATCTTTGCATAAGCCGAAACGCTTCTCTCCTACGGCGCAAGCGTTTACGTCGTTTTCTATGTAAACTTTTTTCCCGTATATATTATTTATTTTTTCAGCTATCGGGAAATTGCTTATACCTGAAAACGGCGCGTAAACCCATACGCCGCTTTTTGTGTCGGCGAGTCCGGGGATCGTTATGCCAATTTTTTCTATTTCGTCAAAATCAAAATTATATTTTTCAGATATTTTATTGCACTTGTCTTTGATTACACAGAGCAGCGAATCAGAAGTAGTTCCGGCCGGAAGCTGTTCTTTTTCAGAACACAAGACATTACCGTTTTTATCAATAATACCGACGGCTATTTTCGAGCCGCCTATATCAATTCCAAGTATATTCATAAAAATTATTTCCTCGCTGTAATATAAAATTTTATATTAATATATGATAATATTAATTCTAACTTATACCCGACATAATGTCAATATAAATATAAAAATATTCATAAAAAATTATCTGTATAATAAATGAGTATAAATCAATCTTTACATTGTATTTTTGATATTTGCATGATATAATCATTTTATAAAAATGTTTATAAAAATATAGAAAGGGTGTTATACATGAATTATTCAGCTAAAGTTATCAGAAACAAAACAAACAAATCAGGGAGGGTGACTATATTTTAGCCCTCCTGCAAAATTAGGAGGAAAAATGAATGGCTAAATTTATAAAGAATACAGATCTGTGCGAATCTTTCTTTAATGAATGTTGTTTACCTGTTCTTCGGCAAAATTATCCAAATTTGAAAGTTTCGGCTGGGATGATGACCGCAGGTTCTCAAGTTTTAGGTTATGACGATATTGTTTCTACCGACCATGGTTGGGGTCCATGTCCTATTTTGTTTTTAAGTGACTGCGATTTGCACATGAGAGACGAATTGACAGTTGTGTTTGAAAAAAATCTGCCGTCTATTTATAAAGGGTACAGTGGAACCAATGTTTGGATTACTACATTGAATGAAGTCATAGAAATGTATATAGGCGAAATGCCGCAAAATGACATTGATTGGCTGAGTATATCCGAACACCGCCTGCTTGGCTTAACTGCGGGCAGAATCTTTATTGATATGATTAATATTCAGGAAACAAGGGATAAACTTTCATTCTATCCGCAAGATGTCAAGCTGTATCTGATTGCTTCTCAATGGCGTATTTTAGCGAGAGAGCGGGCGTTTGTCAAACGCTGCTCCCAAGTTGGCGACGAACTCGGCTCAAGAATTGTCTGCACACACATTGCGGAAAGGCTGATGCGGTTATGTTTTCTGTATAAGAACAAGTACGCGCCGTACAGCAAGTGGTTCGGCACGGCGTTCAAGCGGTTATCTCTTGATAATATACATGACGAAATCACCGCGGCAATTTCCGCAAACACAATAGCGGAGCGTGAAGACCATATCTTAAACGCGCAAATATTGGTAGTCGAACTGCATAATTCTTGTAATATCACCGAGCCGTTTGAAATAGTAATAGACGATTATGGCAGGAATGCCAAAATAATCCACGCAGATGATTTGGCAAATATGGTACAGGGGAAAATTACAAGCCCTGAGTTGAAAAATTGCCTTCTTATCGGTTCAATGAGCCAAATCAGCAATTTAAATCACTTGTGGGACAGTCCAGAAAACAGGGGTAAAATTTATCAGCTATATGATTAAATCAGAGCAGAAAGTTACTGATTATTATATACGGCGAGGGCAGGCGTTGCGAACTCTATTCGCAATGTCTGCCTATTAATATTTTTATAATTTAAATCATGCTGCAAAATGTCAGCGTTGTAAAAGCCAGTATCATATCTTCGGTTTTTATCTTTAAATTTGACGCAAAATCAGGAATATCTATTTGTTTTTCAAAAGGCTCAATAGTTTCGCCGTTTATATTTTTTATGCTCCTCTGCAAATCCAGGATTACATTGCCTTCGTCTAAATTTATACTTGAGAATATAGCCGTATCTTTTTCTTTTAGCCCGCACGTAATGACCTGAATATTTTTGTTTAATTTAATATGATCTGAATTATCGATGTTTAATAAAATTGATTTTATATTTTCCGGACATTTTATGTCAGCGTCAATATTACAGTCGCCGATAACCGCTAAATCTATATGGGGATAAGTATTGGATAAATCCGAAAAATCAGACAAAGCATATAAAAATATATTTTTATCTTTATCCGTATCATTTGAATCCAGCATATTTTTTATCAGGTCAAAAACTTTTATTTTCCCCTCTGATTTTTCTTCGATAACGCACACAACCTGAATATTAACCGCCGCCTTTCAGAATCTTTAATAAAAATCTCTATATTTATTTTATTATGCATAATTTATTGATATTTTATCCTAAACATGATATAATGATATAATCAAAAACAACAGTTGTTTTATTTTTTTTTGTGGAGGGATATAAAAATAATCATGTACAAGCCATATAAGATACTTATGCTCGCCACTTCTATGGAATACGGCGGCGGTGAAACCCATATACTCGAACTTTCGAAATATCTCAAATCAAACGGGACAGATATAAAAATAATTTCAAATCAAAGCGAACTATTCGAAAAAGAAATCAAAGCCGCCGAAATAGAATATATATATGCGCCGTTTCATTCGAGAAGTATTTTCGATATGCGAAAATCCGGGAAAATCTTAAAAGATATAATAAAATCATATAAACCCGATGTTGTTCATGCTCACAGCAGAATCCCTGCGTTTGTTGCGGCGAAAATCTGCAAAAAATTCAAGATTCCTCTTGTAACGACAATGCATGGGACTTTTAAGCAGTCGTTTTTGCTTAAACTTGCGACAAAATGGGGGGATTATTCTCTCTATGTGAGCGACGACATAAAAAAATACTGGCAGAAATATTATAAATTAAAAAACGGTTATATGATAAAAACAGTCAACGGCATAAATACTGATTTGTTTAACGCAAAAAACAATTCTGTAGGGACGCCATATATGGCGTCCGGCAACGGACACGATATAAAACAGGAATATAACATAAAACCCGAAGAAAAAATAATTTTATCAGTCAGCAGGCTTGAAAACAGGAGCGGATTTAATCTGGCTTATTCGGCGGTTAAATTATGTGAAATTGCCGAAGATATATATAATCATGATAAAAACACAAGAATAATAATAGTTGGCGACGGCGAGATTTACAGCGATATAAAAAATACGGCAGAAAAAATAAACGCTAAAATCGGATTTGAGTATATAATCATGACAGGCAGACGTCCGGACGCGTATAATTTCTGCAAAGCCTGCGACGTTTCAGTCGGGATTTCACGTTTCGCCCTTGAAGCTCTGGCGTGCGCGAAGCCTGTGATAATGTGCGGGGATATGGGGTATCTTGGCAGATTCACAAAAGAAAATTCTGATAAATGCGAAAATACTAATTTTACATGCAGGGGATTTGATTATCCGGATAATATAAATAATATTTTATTAAACGAGATATTGTTTTGTCTTGACGAAAACAATAAAGATATAGTTAAAGCCGACGCGAATTTTGGATTAAACTTAATTTGCGGGAAATACAGCGTGAAAAAAATGGCTGACGACGCTTATTTTGTTTATCAGAAAGCTGTCTTGAAATATAAAAATTATGATTTTGTTTTAAGCGGATATTACGGTTATAATAATATCGGCGACGATACGCTTTTATTTACAGTCATAAGCAATATAACGCAAAAAAAGCACGATATAAAAATCTGCCTGCTCACAAAAAATACTAAAAAGACTCAGGAATGGCTTGATAATTATTTCTCGAATATAACAGTGAAACACCGGTTTAATTTCCTGAGCGTAAGAAAAGCGATAAAAAAATCAAAGGCTCTTGTTTTCGGAGGGGGGACGCTTCTTTGCGACAATACAAGCACACGTTCTTTTATATATTATTCGTATTTGCTTAAAACAGCGCAGAAACTCGGCAAAAAAACTGTATTATACGCAAACGGCATAGGTCCGTTCCAAAGCAAAAAAAATAAACAAATGACAGAAGAATTAATTCAAAATATAACGCTTGCCACAATCAGGGACGAGGAATCTTTTAATTATATAAACGGCATGAATCTTTTAAGCAGCGAGAAAGAAAAAATTTATCCGACTGCGGACGAAGCCCTGACAGTCAGGCAGAATAATTATTTAGACGCGTATAAAAAAGATTTCAAAGAATATATAAAAGGCGATTATATAGCTATATCCGTGAGAAAGTGGAAATATGTGGACTCGACTTTCTTCGCGAAATTTGCCGCCGCGATAGATATTATATGCAGGGAAAATAATTTAATCCCGGTATATCTTGTCATGCATCCTGATAACGACGAAAAGATTTCGGATTATTTAACGCAGTTAAACGCAAGGGCATATTGCGCTAATGTCAACGGGGATATAGAAAAAGCCCTCGCGATTATACGCTCGGCGCAAGCCGTTATATCAATGCGCCTGCATACTCTTATATTTGCCGCCGCATTCGGAGTGCCGATGATCGGTATATCTTATGACCCGAAAGTAAAAAGCTTTTTGCATGATATATTTATTCATGACGCTTATACTGCCGGGTTGCAAAATTTTTCAAAAGAAGTACTGACTGAAAAATTTAATATGTTGATGTCTAATAAAGATACCGTGATAGATCAAATAAACGGCGCAACAGAAAAATTATATAAAAAAGCGGAAAAAAACGCCGGATTGTTTTTGAAAGCGATGGAATTTGAACATGAATAATTCAAAAAGAATATTGGGGATTGATTTGGGCGATAAAAGAACGGGAATTGCAATAACGGATTTGACCGGGACTTTGGCGTGCGGCCTTGAGGTCGTCGAATCTGAGGGGTTAAACTCGTGCGCAAAAAAAGTCATGGTTTTAATCGAAAAACATGAAATAATTGATATTGTTCTCGGTTATCCCGTCAACATGAACGGCACAAAAGGCGAAAGCGCGATCAAAACCGAAAAATTTAAAAATATACTCGAAAAATTGATAAAAGAAAAAGAATTAAATATAAAAATAATATTGTTTGACGAGAGGCTTTCAACGTCGCTTGCGCATGTTTATATGAACGAAACCGGTATAAAAGGCAAAAACAGAAAAAAGAAAGTCGATATGCTCTCGGCTCAGATAATATTGCAGAATTATATTGACGCGAAAAAATAAAGAAATAAAAAATTTATTTTGGGCGAAATTAGTTTAAATTCAGTTTAAATTGAATATTTATAATAAGTCATTAAAAATATAATATAAAATCTTTTCAGGGAGTTGAGAAATTATTGTTAAAGCTGTTTAAAAATTTGAAAAATTACGCCGGTTATATCGCAATAACTCTGGCGTGCGTGCTCACTACTTCGATTCTGGATTTGTTTCTGCCGGATTATATGTCTGAGATAATAAGCAAGGGAGTAGTGGGCAAAGACGTGGATTATATCTGGAAAATAGGCGGCATTATGCTTATTATTTCGGCTGTGTCTATGACGGCTTCGATTATCGGCAGCTATTGCTCGTCGATTTCGGGAATGGGGTTCGGAAAAACGGTAAGGGAAAAAATCTTTACGAAAGTTGAAAACTTTTCACAAAACGAGTTTGATAAGTTCAGCACCCCGTCGCTGATAACAAGAACCACAAACGACGTAAATCAAATGCAGATGCTTGTCATGATAGCGCAAAGAATGATGGTTTCCGCGCCGTTTATGTTTGTTGGCGGGATTATAATGGCGGCAAGAAAAGACGCAGGCCTGCTCTGGATATTATTGATTATCCTGCCGATTATCGTCGTAGTTGCGATGATTATGATGAAAGTGACGCTGCCTTTGTTTACTTCTATGCAGAAAAAAATAGACAGGATAAATCTTGTATTAAGAGAAAAACTTTCTGGAATAAGAGTTATAAGGGCGTTTAACAAAAACGAATACGAAGACGGCAGATTTAAAGAAGCAAACAAAGATTTAACGGAAACTTCGCTGAAAGTCGGCAAAATAATGGCGCTTTTGATGCCGCTGATGATGCTTGTCATGAATGCGACGAGTTTATTGATTTTATGGTTTGGCGGGGCTTCTATAGAAAACCCGGCCAATATAGGCAATCTGATGGCGTTTATGCAGTATATCATGCAGATCATGATGTCTTTTATGATGGCGACAATGATGTTTGTTATGATTCCGAGGGCGGCAGTCTCGGCAGACAGGATAAACGAAGTTTTGGATTGTGAATTTACCGTTGTTGACAGCGATAAAACAGTCCCGCTTTTTGTTGACAATACAAAAAATATAATAGAATTCAAAAATGTTACGTTTACTTACGGCGGAGCGAGCGCGCCGGTCATAAAAAATATAAGTTTTACGGCTGAAAAAGGCGAAACGGTCGCCATAATCGGCAGTACCGGAAGCGGAAAATCAACGCTTGTGAATTTAATACCGAGATTTTACGATGTTACCGAAGGAGAAATTTTATTTTACGGGACGAATATAACACAACTGGCGCAAAAAGAATTACGGGATAACATGGGCTATATCCCTCAGAAAGCGTTTTTGTTCGACGGAACTGTAGCTGAAAATATAAAAGAGGGCAAAGAAGACGCAACTGAAGAAGAAATACAGAAGGCGCTTGAAATTTCTCAGGCATGGGAATTTGTAAGCCAAATGCCCGAACAGGCTGAGTCGCATATATCTCAGGGCGCGACAAATGTTTCTGGAGGACAAAAACAAAGGCTGTCTATTGCGCGGGCGCTGGCGCGAAACGTCGGGCTATATATTTTCGACGATACTTTTTCGGCCTTGGATTTTAAAACGGACGCTAAATTAAGAGCGGCGATAAAAGAAAACCTGACGGACGCTTGCGTTTTGATAGTTGCTCAGAGAGTCGGGACGATCATGAACGCGGACAAGATAATAGTTTTGGAAAACGGAGAAATTTGCGGTATCGGAACACATAAAAATCTGCTTGAATCGTGCGCGGTTTATAAAGAAATAGTCGAGTCACAGCTTACAGAGGAGGAGATTGCGTAATGAATATTCAGGTAAGAGGCGGCGGGGGAAACAGGCAGGGGCCGCAGAGACGGCGCGGGCCGATGGGCGGAGGAGGCCCTCCGGGTTCTCAGCAGGTTGAAAAAGCAAAAGACGCCAAAGGCGCGCTTGTAAAATTATTAAAACTGCTTATCCCTCATAAAATACTTGTGGCTTTTATTGTTTTAATGGCGATAGTAAGCACAGTTTTTACGATATATTCGCCGATGGTCATGAAAGACTTTGTAAATGAAATATTCACCGGAGTTATGTCGCAGTTCACGCATGACATGGCCGAGGATATAAAAGCCGGGGATTTTTCGGGGGTTACAGACAGCATAAATCAGCTTTTAAACAGAGATTTAACTGAAACTCAGGTCAAAAAGATATTTGTTTATATTCAAATGTCCGGAACGGATATGCAAAGTTTGATGTCTGATATGTCGGCAGATGATTTAACTGATTTTTTCGAGGAAGCGGATAAAATAGATTTAACTCCCGAAATGCTGATGATGTTTGAAAACATGGGCAATATGACGGCAGGTACAGAGCCGGAAGCCGAAGAAAAAGAAGAAAGTTATGGCATAGATTTTTCGGTTCTGGGGAAACTCGCGGTACTTCTTATATGTTTATATTTGATAAGCTTTGTTTTTAGCTATATGCAGCAGCGGCTGATGGCAATCATAACCCAAAAAACTATGTTTGAACTGAGAAATAAAGTCAACGAAAAACTTTCGCGTATGCCTTTGTCTTATTTTGACCAGACGTCAAGGGGCGAGATTATGAGCCGTATGACTAATGATATAGATAATATAAGCATGACTTTGCAGCAAAACCTGACACAGATGATAACTGCCGCAACTACTATTGTCGGCATACTTATCATGATGTTTTCTATAAACGTAATGATGACTTTTTTAAGCCTTGCCACAATTCCGGTCTGTATGATTATTCTTATGCTGATTATGTCGCGCTCAAGAAAATATTTTGCTAAGCAGTGGGAAATAACCGGGGATTTAAACGGGCATATCGAGGAAATGTACACGGGGCATAATATAGTCAAAGCGTTCTCAAGAGAAAAAAACGCCCTGAAAGATTTTAAAGAAATGAACGAGAATTTATTTAAAACAGGCAGAAAAGCGCAGTTTTTATCCGGGATAATATTCCCGTTACTGGGATTTATAAATAATATAGGCTATGTTATAATATGCGTAGCAGGGGGTATTCTCGCTATCGACGGAAAACTCCTGCCCGGCGATATTCAGGCTATGATTCAATATTCAAGAAATTTGACGCAACAGATAAATCAATCAAGTAATATTATAAATACTATCCAGTCAGCTTTAGCTTCGGCTGAGAGGGTGTTTAATTTAATCGCCGAACCTGAAGAAATTCCGGAGACTATAACAGAAAATCTCGCTCCTGTAAATAACGAAGTCGAGTTTGAAAGCGTGGAGTTTTATTATTCAGAAGATAAGCCGCTTATCGGCAATATGAATTTAAAAGTCGAACCGGGCGAAATGGTCGCGATAGTTGGACCGACCGGAGCGGGGAAAACTACGCTTGTAAATCTTCTTATGCGTTTTTACGACGTGCAGAACGGCGCGATAAAAGTAAACGACGTGGATATACGGCATGTCGCAAGAAAAGATTTGAGAAATATATTCGGCATGGTTCTACAGGATACATGGCTCTTTTCGGGTACGATATACGATAATATAGCATACGGCAGGGAAAATTCGGGGAAAGAAGAAATATACGCCGCCGCTAAGGCCGCAAGGGCAGATCACTTTATAGATACTTTGCCTGACGGGTATAATACTATATTAGACGAAGAGGGCTCAAATATATCGCAGGGACAGAGGCAGCTTTTGACTATTGCGAGGGCGATAAACGCGAATCACGAGATATTGATTCTGGACGAAGCTACAAGTTCAGTTGATACAAGAACAGAGATTTTGATTCAGAAAGCCATGACGGTACTGATGAAAGGCAAGACGAGTTTTGTAATTGCGCACAGATTGTCTACGATTAGAGACGCCGATACGATTTTAGTCATGAACAACGGGGATATAATAGAGCAGGGTTCGCACACCGAACTTTTGGAAAAAGGCGGATTTTACAGCGATTTATATCACAGCCAGTTTGCTACGTAATATACATAATATACTTTTTGACATTTCACAAAAAGTAACAAAAAAGAAATCAAGAGAGGGGAACGCATTCCCCTCTCTTAAAACTCTCCCCTTCTCATATAGAGAGTGTTCTGTACGAATGTTTTGCTGGAATTTTAGTAAACGAGTTTATTCCGACGCAGTGAGCTTGCTAACTGATTTGCGTTTTGCTCATGGGCAACCGGCTGCCTCACAAATTTGCGTTTGTTTAAAATAAATATTCACGCTTATGCCATTATTCAATAACTGTGAATTAATATATTGAATGTAAACTGACAGGGTATATCTGAAACCGGAAGAGAGGGTAATAATATGAAACTAACCGTCAAACTTATATTGATGGCAAAAAAACACTGGCGGACAATCGCGTTTGCGTCTATAGGCATAATTGGAGCGTCCCTGCTTAATCTCATTACACCGGCAGTCGTGCGCAGTCTCACAAATGAACTGATGATATTCAATGAATCCGGACCGGGAAGCATGCCTGTAAACGTAAATCTTTTGATTACATATTCCGTTGTTTTAATCGGCGCATATCTTTTAAGGGCCGTTTGCCGTTGGGTCGCGCTTGCGGTAAGCCATGTCGCGGCATGGAATTTCGTCGGTGAACTCACGGCAAAAGTATATGAAAAACTGCAAAAATTATCTATGAGATATTATCAGGATAAACAAACAGGGCAGCTTATGAGCCGCATGATAAACGATACCGGCAAGGCTCATGATTTAATCGCGCATGCGCTTCCTGATTTGATAGGCAATATAATTATTATAATCGGCGTGGCGATTTTGATTTTCACGATTAATCCTGTTCTTGCCGCTATTACTTTAATCCCTGTGCCGTTTGTTTTCTGGACGGGGACTTTCTTTTCAAAAAAAGTCGCGCCGCTGTTTAAAATAAATCAGGAAGTACTTGGGGATTTAAACGCTATTTCTCAGGATAACCTTTCGGGAATGAAAGAAATACAGGCTTTCGGTCAGGAAGATAGAGAGCTTGGGAAAATGCGCGAATTATGCAAGCATTATTCATGGGTAAATATACGCGCGAATTACGCCAATGCGCTTTTTCATCCGGGAATAGAATTTCTGACTTCTATGGGGACTGTAATAGTCGTTGGAATCGGGGGTTATCTGGCGATGGGCGGCATGGGCGGAAACATGACGGTTCCAGACGTTATCGGATTTCTGATGTATCTTGGTATTTTTTATCAGCCGCTCGCGGTCTTGTCAAGATTATTTGAAGACGTTCAGATTTCGTATGCGGGAGCTGTGCGGATATTTGAAGTTTTGGAAGCTGAATCAGAAGTTCAGGAAAAACCTGACGCAAAAGTTTTGGAGAATTGCGACGGCGGGATAGAATTTGACGACGTTTCGTTTTATTATAACATAGAAGAACCTGTGTTAAAAAATATAAGTTTTGACGCAAAGCCGGGGGAAATGATAGCGGTCGTAGGGCCTACGGGAGTGGGCAAGACTACTATTGTATCGCTTATTGAAAGATTTTACGACCCGCAAAACGGCAGCATTAAAATAGATGGCACAGATATAAAAGATTTGACTGTAGAATCTTTGCGCGCACAAATATCGATGGTTTTACAGGATGTGTTTTTATTCAACGGCACAATCGCCGATAATATAGCTTACAGCGTAAAAAACGCGACTCAGGAGCAAATAGAAGAAGCGGCAAAAATTGCATGCGCCGATGATTTTATATTACAGATGCCCGACGGATATAATACGATGATAGGGGAGAGGGGAGTTAGGCTTTCGGGAGGACAGAAGCAGAGGCTCTCGATTGCGAGGGCAGTTTTGAGAAACACCCCGATTTTGATTTTGGACGAAGCGACAAGTTCAGTCGATATGGAAACAGAACTGCAAATCCAGCAGGCAATCGAAAATCTGACAGGCAGCAGAACTGTGATAGTTATAGCGCATAGGTTATCGACTATAATAAGTGCGGATCAGATTATAGTCTTGGATAAAGGCTCGATTATAGAAAAAGGCAGTTATGACGAGCTGATGTCGCAGGACGGTGTATTCTCGCGCCTGAACAGGGCTAACTCAAAGCATTAAGTAGTGGGGAAGCGATAAAATAAGTCTATGCAGAGAATTTATATTAGGTAAGAACAAGATAGAGGTGATTTGATTGTCAGATTCAAGAGTGTACAGAGATGGGGACAAAATGGTAAAAGTTTATCAATCTGCTACCTACGAATATGTGAAACAAGCGTATTTAAGGCAGAAATTTATATATGATGCGGGTTTACCTATACCTGCCGTGTTTGGAATAACAAAGATTAATGAAACGGAAACGGCATTGGAAATGGAGTATCTTGAGGGTGAGCCTTTGCCTCAGATGTACGAGGGTAAAGGCGAGGAAATGCTGAACAAGGCTATGCAAATCATGGTGAAACTGCAATGCCAAATGAACGCCATAGACGCAAGCGGTCTGCCTGATTTAACAGATATGTATGCGAATGAGATAACGACGACCCCTTACCTTACAGCGCAGTTAAAAGAAACATTGCTGAATTACATGAAAAGGTTAGACAAAGGCAAAACAAACCTGTGTCATGGCGACATTCACCCTTACAACATCATGTATAATGGTGATAAATATTGGATTATCGACTGGGAGGACGCAGGGAAAGGCGACCCTGCGGCGGACGCTTGCATGCAGTATTTTTATTCGATGCGCTGGGGGGCTAAAAGTAATAATCGCAGTTATGAGCAATATTTGCAATTATTTTGTCAAAACGGCGAGGATTATATGCAGCGGTTTTGCCAGAGCGGCGAGGGTTATCTACGCCTATTCTGTGAAGAATCGGGAATCCCGAGGGAAGATGTGTTGGTATGGTTGCCCGTAATTGCGGGGGTTCAAGTCAATATTGACGATGAAGGGGACCGCGTGTTTATTTCAAGATTTATAGACGAATGGTATAAGAGCTATGCCGAATAAGCATTATCTAAGTGACACAAGCTTTATTTATAAATATATAATATATTAAATACAGCAAAGATTAAAATATAAAAGGAGATATAATATCATGAAAAACCCGTTTTCAAAATTAATCCCGGACGAAACTTTTGAGTTGTCAATGAAAAGATACGACGCGTTTTTTAACGGCGAAGTATATGACAGAGCCCCTGTTTGTTTTACGTTTTGGAAAAACAATCCCAATGCAATCAGGCCCGAAGAAAAAACATACGCAAATCATAAAGACCGCTGGACGGACGTGGAATACAGGGCAAAATGGGCGGATTATCAGTTTGACTGCACAGAGTTTTACGCCGACGCGCTGCCGACTTATTTTCCGAATCTCGGACCTGAGATATTTTCCGCGATATGCGGCTGCGATTATTATTTCGGCCCCGATACTACATGGACTACGCCCAATATTATAGAATGGGAACGCGATATGGATAAAGCCGTGATAAATCGCTCAAGCGAATATTTTATCGCGCTTGATAATTTTGTGAGAGAACTTTTGAAATATTCTAAAGATAAATTCGCAGTTGGATTTACGGATTTTCACGCCGGAGCAGATCATTTGGCAGCGTTGCGCGACCCTGAAATATTATGCATGGATTTATATGATTATCCTGAATTTGTCAAAGCTAAACTTGCATCGTCTTATGAAGAATATTATAGGCTATACGAATATTTTTATAATATGATGACCCTTGAAAACGAGCCGACGACAGGCTGGATCAATCTTGTCGTGAACGGCAGATATAACGTAACGCAGAATGATTTTTCATGCATGATAAGCGCAAAAATGTTCGAGGAATTTTTTCTGCCCGGTTTAATTCAGGAGTGCGAAAAACTTGACAGGTGCATATATCATCTTGACGGCCCCGACGCGATAAAACATCTCGATATGCTGCTTGAAATAAAAAAACTTAACGCTATTCAATGGGTATGCGGAGCGGGAAACGAGGGATTTTATCGCTGGATAAAAGTATATCAGAGAATCCAGAAAGCGCATAAGGGCATACATTTGTGGGTTGACATAAAAGAACTGGACGACGTTTTCGCAAATCTCAAGCCCGACGGCGTATGGTTCTCAAGCATAAGCGGCGTACCAAACAAAGAAGAAGCCGATAAAGTTTTGGCGAGAATCAGGAACTGGAAATAAAAAAACAACTCCCCCCGTCACTTCGTGACACCCCCTCGCAAGTATGCGAAGGGGGCAAACGAAGAATCCAAAGCCCCCTTCGTTTACGAGGGGGGAAAGCGACGAAGTCGCAGGGGGGAGTTGTTTTTATTTTTTAATATACAAACGACAGCGTCAACGCCGTGCCGTCCTCAGGGGTTTCGGGCATATATAAATATCCGTCGTCAGCGGCGAACATAAAATTTTTTATGCCGGAATCCCATATATCAAAATACGTCCATCTTTGCACATAAGCGTGGATTTTTCTCGGCAGGCTGCGCTCGTTTAATTCTTTGAACATCTCGACAAGTTCCAATGTCTGCGGCTTAATTAACTGCACAAGCGGCTCGAATATCTCAGAGTATAATCTTTTAAACTGCTCGAAAGTAAATATCGTAAACTGCGGGATATATTTATCGCCGTCTTTTGCTATAATTTTTTCTTTTACGCCGACTGCAATAAATTCATTTTCTTCGTTTGTCATACCGGATATTGAAAAATTATTGCTCAAAAGATGTGCAAGTATATCTCTCCATATTTTCTGTTCTTTATGATTTTTTGTTAATGTTGACACGCTGTGGACAAAAATATAAATTCCAAGCCAATAAGCAGCATATAAACAATTTTCGGATTTATCATCGGTGTAAAATTCGCTCGTGGTTGCACTACAACTGCGACACCAGATACCGTTGACTACATTCCATTTCTCCGGCTCGAAAATACCTTCGGTGATAACATTTTGCAAATTAACCAACTGCCCCTCTGACTGGTCAAACCCATTGATAAAATAACGTCCGCCGTCTTTGTGCAATTCTAAATCAACATTGTCAAGATTAGCGTAATTGTATATTTTTATCGTTTTCAGCGGCTCGGATTCTGAAAAATATCGCAAATATAACGTCAAAAGCGACCATAATAATTTATTCCAAGCAAAATCATTGCCGTGAAATCCGATGTTTCTTATATCTTTTTCATGCGAATTAAGATAATCAATGATTTTTCTGTAATATTTTTCTTTAAAATTTATATAAATATCTCTGATATTTTGAAAATGCCGGCGGTCTTTTATCCCGAAATTCGTGATATGTTTTTTATTTTCGAGAAGTAAAAACTCGCGGTCAACAAGCCAGTCCAAGTCAAATTCGAGATAAGGCTTAGGAATCCCCGTCATTTCCGTAAGTTCGCCGATTGTTTTCCCGTTGTCGCCATAGCATAACAGGCATATATTTTGTCTTATCAGATTATCGTTTACCCGATGTATATCGAGTTCGAGACCTTTGTCGCCGTTAGTACCGAGAAATAATTTCCCCGGTTTAACTATGTTTAAATTATTATCCATATTAATATAAAACCTCTCCTTTATTTTTTTGCGTGCGTCGAATAAATGCCATTTGACCGCGCTTTTGTTTATGTTAAATTTTATGGCAATATCTGAAACCGATAAGCTTTCAAGATAATACGCGATGATTATTTCACGCTGGGTTTTTGACAAATCCGAGATTTTTCTGCGAAGATTCGCGAGTTCTTCTTTTAATGCTTCGTTCTCTGCGAACTCGTTTATATAATCGCGTTCCTCGATTATATTTATATATGAGCCGTTTGCGTTTGGATTGTCTAAACTTATAAAATTACTTTCTTTTTTAGATCTGCGAACGCGATTGCACCATGTGTAATGCGCGATTTTCCAGATAAGATTATCAAGTTTTTCGATTGGTTCTTCCCGTCTGTCTTTAACAAACGATAAAATCTGGCATAAAACTTCCTGAGCTAAATCTTCGCCGTCAGCGCGGCTGCCGGTTTTTTTTATTGCCCAGTTTAATATCATGAGCGAATAACCGTCGGCTATTTTCGTAAATAAATCGTTTACCGGTTTCATAAAATTTTTTATTTTCACCTGCCTTTTGTTTTATTTTCCCTTTTACCCTCTTTAATTTAAAGAGGGTGCCGCCCGCAGGCGGCGGGTGTTTAACTCAGAACGTTCTGTTATTATAATAACGGAGAGATAAATTAGGTTAGTTATATTTTATATTTATTTTGTGAAAATATCAAATTTTTTTCTAAATATAAAAATAATAATTGCATTATGTAAAATACTGTGATATAATATTGATAATACTGGAATTTATGGAATTAACAGTAATTTACGAAATAAAAACAAAGGAATATTAAACTTATGATAAAAACTATACTCACAACAGGGCTTTACGGAATCGACGGGTTTATTATAACCGTCGAGTGCTTTATGGCTAACGGAATGCCTGCCTTTGAAATCGTCGGACTGCCCGACGCTGTTGTAAAAGAATCTAAAGAACGCATAAGGGCCGCTATGAAAACCTGCGGATTTTCGATTCCGAACAGGGTTATAACGATAAATCTCGCTCCCGCCGACAGAAAAAAAGAAGGCTCTTCGCTTGATTTGGCTCTGTTTGCGAGTATTCTGGCAAATGAAAAAGAACTTGACTTTGATTTTGAAAAGATGTGCTTTATCGGCGAATTGTCGCTTGCGGGGGATATAAGGGAAGTAAAAGGAATTTTGCCTATGTGCATAGCCGCCAAAAAATCGGGCATAACAAAAATATTCGTCCCGTTTGACAACGCAAAAGAAGCGGTTTTATGCGGCGGGAACAGCATAAATACGAATGATACATCTGGGGTTGAGATTTTTCCCGTAAAAAATATTACTGAATTATATAATCATCTCGCGGAGAACAGGTTAATCGAGCCTATGGCTTATCTTGAGAGCGATTATCTTAGTCTGGATTTTGCGGGAGATTTAGATTTTTCGGACGTAAAAGGTCAGGAAAAAGCCAAAAGGGCGATAGAAGTCGCCGCAGTCGGGGCGCATAACGTTTTATTTATCGGCCCTCCCGGCGCGGGCAAAAGTATGCTGGCAAAAAGAATCGGCGGAATCATGCCGCACATGAGTTTTGAAGAAGCGATAGAAACTACAAAAATTCATTCGGTTGCGGGGATAATCAGGCAAAATCAACAGGACAGCAGGAATATGTCGCTGATAACCGAAAGGCCTTTCAGGTCGCCTCATCATTCTGTTTCACGCGGAGGGTTGACCGGCGGCGGACGTGTGCCGATACCGGGCGAGATAAGCATAGCACACAACGGCGTTTTATTTTTAGATGAATTTCCGGAGTTTTCGAGAGATGCAATAGACGCCCTTCGCCAGCCGCTTGAAGACGGTGAAGTGACGATAATAAGAACAAACGGCAAGATAACTTTTCCGTCTGAATTTATGCTGATTTGCGCGATGAACCCGTGTAAATGCGGATATTACGGCCACCCGTCGAGACCCTGCACATGCTCTGACGGCGAGAGAAAAAAATATCTGTCCAGAATATCCGGCCCGCTTCTTGACAGGATAGACATACAGATAGAGATTCCGTCGGTATCTTACGACGATATAAAATCAAACGAAAAACGTGAAACTTCGGCAGATATACGCAAAAGAATAACAGAGGCGAAAAAATTCATGTTTGAACGCTGCAAAGAAGAAAGCAACGGGAGAAATAATATAATTTTCTGCAATTCGAGAATGAATCCGAAACAGATGCAAAAATACTGCGTTTTAGACGAAGAAGCCGAAAAGATTTTACACGCCGCATTTGAGAGATTGGGGCTGTCGGCGAGAGGGTACGACCGGATTTTAAGAGTTTCGCGCTCGATAGCCGATCTTGAAAAGAGCGAAGTTATAAAAAAGAACCATATAGCAGAAGCCATACAGTTCAGGTCGCTTGACAGAAAATACTGGAGTTAGATATTAAATTTTTTTGAGAAAGTTGCGAATCTACTTTTTTGTAGTCAAACAAAAAAGTAACAAAAAAGTTGACTAAAAGGGGGAACCATCCGTTCCCCCTTTTAGAAATCCCCCTCCCCATATCAAGAGAGAATTAAATATTTTCACACGTCAATATCGCCGACGCTTTGCTTGTCTCTCACGATACCTTCGCTCTTTTGCGAAACGTTCGACCAGATTACGCGGCGGGGACAGCTTTTTTCGCAGTCGCCGCAGCTTGTGCATTTTTCATAGTCTATAGTTGCGACGAAATCAGTTATTTTTATCGCTCCAACCGGACATTTTTTTTCACACAGCCTGCACGCTATGCATCCGACAGTGCAATTTTTTCTGGTAACCGCGCCTTTATCGACAGACATACAGCCGACCCAATGGGTAGCTTCAAACGGGATAAATTTTATTATCATTTTAGGGCACGCCGCGACGCACGCGCCGCAGGCTGTGCATTGCTCATAATCTACGGCGGCAACGCCGTTTATTATTTTTATTGCGTTAAATTTGCAGTTTTTAACGCATGTGCCAAGCCCTAAACAACCGTTTGGACAGGCTTTGCTCCCCCCTGCGAGACGATTCGCTGATATACAGTCGGGTATCCCGTCATATTCGTATTTTTCTCTGGCAAAATCATTTGTGCCGCTGCACATTACCTGTGCCCTGTATCTTATACTGTCCAATGCCTGCTCGCCCATTACTTCGGCAATTTTTGTGCCGGTTTCAGTTCCGCCGACCGGACATGCGTTCGTTTGCGCGTCGCCGCTTACAATAGCTTCCGCAAGGGCCGTACAGCCGGCGTATCCGCAGCCCCCGCAGTTTGCCGAAGGCAAAATATCAGCTATCATCTCTATTCTCTCGTCCTGCTCAGCCGCGAATATTTTCCCCGCATACGCGAGAATCAGCCCGAACCCGAGGCCAAGGACCGAAAACCATATAATTGCCCATACTACATTCATAATATATATTATCCTTTTTGTGTATAACTTTTCTATTTTAATTTATATTATAACCAATTTCTTCTTCACACAATTTCAATCCCCTGAAAACCTGCGAAAGCCATCGCGAGAAGCCCGGCGGCAACCAGCGAAATCGGCACGCCTTTAAATATCGCGGGAGGGCTTGCGAAATTTATCCTTTCCCGTACTCCCGCGAATATTACGATTGCCAGAGTAAATCCGATTGCCGAAAACGCGCCGTATATTATTGCGTTTATAAGACTGTACCCGTTGTCAATATTAATTATAGCCGCTCCGAGAACCGCGCAATTAGTTGTTATGAGCGGCAAATATATACCCAATGCCTGATAAAGAGCCGGAACATATTTTTTCATAAACATCTCTATAAACTGGACTAACGCGGCTATAATCAAAATAAACGCGATCGTCCTGAGATATTCAAGATTATACTGCACTAAAATAAAATTATAGACTATCCATGTCACAACCGAAGATAAAGTCATTACAAAAGTTACCGCCATTCCCATTCCAAAAGCCGTTGACGGTTTGTCCGATACGCCGAGAAACGGGCATATACCCAAAAATTTAGAAAATACAAAATTTTCCGTCAGTACCGCGGCTATCATTATCATAAATATTTCGCCCATTTATTTTTCAGCCTCCCCTTTTTTTGCTTTTTTGTCTATAATCGCCGTTATAGATTTAAACGCCGCGATTAATATTCCAAGAGAAATAAACGCGCCCGCAGGCGATACGATTATTTTGACGGCAAATTCGACCGGGAAAAGTTCAAGCCCCATAAAAGTCCCCGCGCCGAGAACTTCGCGAATTGTCGCCAGCAAAAATAAAGCTATAGTAAATCCGATTCCCATGAACACGCCGTCTAAAACAGAGCTTACCGGGTCATTTTTTGATGCAAACGCTTCTGCTCTTGCAAGTATAATGCAGTTTACGACTATTAACGGGATAAAAAGCCCCAAAGATTTATCGAGTGCTGGGATATATGCTTTTAAAAGCATTTCGACTATTGTGACAAATCCAGCTATGACTACTACATAAGCAGCTATACGCACTTGTTTGGGAATAAATTTTCTTAAAAGTGAAATTAATAAATTAGAGAATATCAGGACTGCCGCAGCCGAGATTCCCATGCCGATCCCGTTTATAACCGTTGTAGTCGTCGCAAGAGTAGGGCATGTTCCAAGAATCTGTATCAAAATTGGATTGTTTGTTAAAATTCCTTCTTTTGCGAATTTTGATATATTAATACCGGACTGTTTTTTATTCATCAGGATTATCCTCCCGCTCTGCGTTTTCCGCCTCATCAAATTCGTTTATCTCGTCTAATTCGCCTAATTCATCTGAAATTTCTTCCGGATCTGTTGTTCCCGACATTTTCCTGTGGATTTCGTCCGCAACGGCAAGGGCTGAGTTTACTCCGTTTAAAAATGCCTTTGAGCTTACCGTTGCTCCGGCTATAGTCTGTATTGCGTTATCTCCGGCGGAAACTTCGTTTTTTGAAGATTTTATATCTCTTTTTTTATATTTAAACTGTTCGCCGAACCAATCTTCGCTTGATATTTTCGTGCCTTGCCCGGCAGTCTCGCTCATGCTTACTATTTTTGTGCCTTTTACAGTAATATCAGGATTGACCGCCACGAGCATAATTATTTTGCCGCCGAACCCCTTAGGCTCAACAGTTACGCAATACCCGGCAAATTTTTGCGACGATTTATCATTTACAAGAGCCACTTCGGCTATTGTCGCGTCAGAATTTAAATATATATCTTCAAAATTTTCCAGTATCTCGGCTTCCGCTCCGTCGCCGAAGAGTTCCGCGAAAATTTCCTGTTTTTCGTCAGCCAGCCTTTTGGCTATGACCGGAGCGGTAATAGAATTCAATAATGCCAGAACAAAAGCCATGCCAACAGATATAATTCCCAAAATTACCGTTATCCCGATGATTGATTCTTTAAATTTTTTAAATGCTTCACCACTTTTTTTCGGCGGCTTAAGTTCCGGGATATTTTCGATATTATCCGGCGCAAGCTCAACCGTTTCCACAATTTCCGCAGCCTCAGTATTTTCCGCACTTTCCGGAATTTCGTCAATACTGCCAGTTTCGATTGACTCGATCGCTGCTGCTGCTTTATTATCACTTATACTGCTTTCCGTCTCTGTTATATTTTCTGTGTTATTGTTGCCATTATTATTGTTTTCTTCCATGTGCCGCGCCTCCGAATTTTACAGGTTTTGTGGCTTTATCTATATACCACACAAATAAGTTCATTATCATTATCGCAAATGAAACCCCTTCCGGATATGCGCCGAAATACCGTATAAATACAGTTATTAAGCCGCATCCCGCGCCAAAAATCAATTTGCCCGCTTTTGTTATCGGGCTTGTCGCGTAATCCGTAGCCATGAAAAAAGCCCCCAGAAATAATCCGCCCGAGAGTATTTGCGCAAGGGCAAAATTTAAATTATCAGAAGATCCTTTAGGGAAAAAGAACATCAAAAGCGCGGCAACCGCTATAAAACTTACGGGCGTATGCCATGATATAATTTTACGCCACATAAGATAAATCCCGCCCGCTATAATAAGCAATACCGAAATTTCTCCGATACAGCCGCCTTTTTGCCCCAAAAACATATTAATAGGCTTAATCAGCGTATCGTCTTTTAAGATTATTTCGGGCAGTTTGCCTTCTTTTAAATAAACCAGCGGCGTAGCTCCGGCTATCGCGTCTACGTTTATTTTCAAAGCCGGAAGTTTATTTTGGGTTATATCCCAGAAAGACGCCATAAAATTAAATGACAGAAACATAAATATACGCGCGGCAATCGCGGGATTTACTATATTTTTGCCTATTCCCCCGAAAAGTTGTTTTACTATTATTATCGCAAACGCCGCGCCTATTACAGGCCCCCATAACGGCGTATTGACCGGCAGGTTAAAAGCTATTAAAATACCGGTGACTACTGCCGACAAATCCTTGACGGCCACTTGTTTTTTCATGATTTTCTGATACAAAAACTCAAAGAATACACAGCTTATGACAGAGACAAGCGTCAGGGTCAGCGCTCTGAAACCAAATATGTATATGCTCCAAACCAAAGCCGGCATAAGGGCTATTATTACTGCCGTCATTATCGTTGCCGTAGTTTCGCCGCCTTTTATGTGCGGCGAAGTGGAAACTGTCATAAGTTTATCCGGCGGGATTGTTATTCTGTCTGCACTGTCGCCAATCTGATTTGCCTGATTTATTTGATTTATATTTGAATCGTTCGGGTTTTCATTCATACAGTTAATCCTCTTTGCAAAATAATATTCGTTAATTATTTATATTTATGTCTTTTTTTATTTCCTCTATAATTTTTTCATTTACGATTTTATCTTTTACACTCATAATCACATAAACTTTACCGCCGTATTTTTTTGTAAATTTTTCAAAGCTCTTTCTCATTCTTTCGGTCAATGAATATCCTACAAAATTTGCCTGCGCTGTAACCGGTTTGATTTGAATACCTATCGTATTACCTTTATCTGTAATGCCAAAATAATCAATATCTCCTGCATGATCAAGCTCTGGCGGAGTTTCTTCAAATTTTATTTCAGGAAGCCTTTTTTCTAAAAATTCTAAAACAACAAATTTTTCCCGTATATATCCATCGTAAGTTCTGTGTATTGTTAAATTATATATATAATCAATACAATCCTGCAAAGACAAAGTTTTAAAAACTTCTGACCACTCTGGTATTACAAATTCAGTTATTTTGGCATAAAGTCTTTCTCCCAATTCATACAGAGTTTCTTTTGTTATAGAAACTGGATTTTTTGATTTAGTACAGGCATTTTTAAAATACCATTCTTCCCAGTCTCCAAAAGCCAAAGGATTGCAATCTCTGATTAACGCCATAACTTTACCAACTTTATTCGGTCGGGATAATTGATATCTTTGGCAAGCATAATTTAAAACGCGTTCTTTCTTTCCGAAATCTTTTGAATATGTTTTATACATTTTCATTTCAAATCGTCTTCTTTCTGTATATTTTTATCTTTATCGTTCATACATATTACAGAGCCGTATGTGTTTTCTTTGGGATCTTTTATTCTGTTAAGTTCTACAAAATCTTTATATTTATATACCAGTTTGTTTTTTATGTAAATTTTACTTAAAAATAAACTGTCGTCATCGTCGTGAATATTTACGATTCCGTCGCAGTCGATAGTTATCCCGCTGTTTATCTTTTCATATATAATTTCTTTATAGTCTTTATTTAATTCGTATCCTACAGAATTGCGCTCTAATTTTAACGCTGCCAGAGAAGTAGTCCCGCTGCCTAAAAACGGGTCGAATACAGTTTCGTTTTTAAAACTGAACATTTTAATCAGGCGTTTTGGTAGTTCTTCGGGGAAAGGCGCGATATGGCTGTCTTTTTTCGCGCCGGGGAAATTCCAGTGACCATAAAAATATTTGTTCCATTCTTCTTTTGTCAGTTTTGATTCATCTTTTATTTCATCTTTTATTTCCGGAGAATTCCCTAATTTTTTGAATATCAGGATATATTCGTAATCTAATTTGATTATTCCGTTTCTCGGATAAAGATAAGATCCCATAATCGAGGCTCCGCCGGTGGTGTTCATAGTAGTCGCTTTCTGCCATATTATCGAGCCCATGTAGTCAAAACCAACGGCTTCGCAGTATCTTATGATTTCGTCGCGTATGGGTATTACTTTATATCTCCCGTAATACGCAGATCTCGCAAACTGATAACCGATATTTACGCACATTCTGCACCCTTCGCTCAGAACCCTGTAACATTCAGTCCAGACTAAATTTAAATTATTGATATATTCTTCATAAGAATCGTTATATCCTATTTGACTCTCTGCTCCGTAGTCTTTCAGTTGCCAGTACGGAGGGGAAGTAACGATAAGCTGAACGGACCCGTCCGCTATTTTATTTAGTTTTCTCGAATCGCCGAAATAAATATTATGCTCTGTGAACGGCATCATGATTTATTCCCCCCTGTGAAATATCTGCGATATTATTTTATTTATTTTTATTCGTCTTTATCTTTTATATTTGATTCAGGCTTTGCGGCGGCGGATCTTCCGGGATATTTATCCGGGGCAGTCGGGGCTTCGGCCTGTTTTGCGCTTTTTATTGCTTCTTCTCTGCGGCGGTTTTCCAGTATTCTGCCTTTTGCCGTGCGTATATGCTGGACAATAGGCACGCCCGCAGGGCATATATAAGTGCAGCATCCGCATTCAACACAATTGAAAACATCGTATTTTTCGCACATATCCAAATCTTCTTTTTGCGAAAACATCGCAAGATACGCAGGATAAAGCCTCATCTGGCAGCCGGCCACGCATTTTCCGCATCTTATACATTCAGTAGAATCTTTAATTGCGCTTTTTTCTGAAAACGCAAGAATCGCAGTCGTCCCTTTGGTCACGGGATTTAACAAATCAAATACGGCAAGACCCATCATAGGGCCGCCTTTTATTATTTTCTGCGGCTCTTTTTTTAATCCGCAGTACTCAATAACCTCAGAAACAGGAGTCCCTATCGGAACCCGCAGATTTTTTGGGGTTATAATGCAATCCCCGTCAACGGTGACAATGCGGTCTATTAACGGCATGCCCGAAATAAATGCGTCGCAGACAGCGGCGCAGGTTCCGGCATTAAACACAATACAGCCAAAATCCGCCGGAAGTTTGCCGCTTGGCAGTTCTTTTCCTGTAAGCGCGTATATAATCTGCCGTTCGTCCCCCTGCGGGTATTTTGTCTTTAATATTTTTATCTCCACCATTTTGCTTTTCGCGGCAGCGTCTGTAATCGCGTCGGCGGCGTTTAATTTATTGTCCTCGATTGCGATATAGCCTATTTTAAGACCGAGAGTTTTGAGCAGAATTTTCATGCCGTTTATTATCATTTCAGGGTGTTCTATCATGAGCCTGTGATCTGCCGTAATATACGGCTCGCACTCCGCGCAGTTTACTATAAGAGTAGTAACTTTGTTTAACGCCGACTGTATTTTAGCGTAAGTCGGGAACATTGCGCCGCCCATTCCCGAAATCCCGGCGTTTTTTATTATTTCTATTATTTCTGCGGATGTTGTTTCGTTTATTTTTTTCCCGAATGGTTTTACGCTTACGTGAAACCTGTTTTCAAAGTCGTTTTCTATAGTTATAAAATCTGTCTGGACTCCTGTCTGAAGCATTCGCTTTTCTATAGAGACAACTTTTCCCGATACGCTCGAATGAACAGGGCAGCACAATCCCGCTTCGTTGTTTGCTATAATCTGCCCTTTATCGACAATATCTCCGGCTTTAACCAACGGTTTGGCATGCGCTCCTATATGCTGCGACAGGGGAATATAGACAAACTTCGGCGCAGGGAATATTTCTATAGGAGTTTTTCTCGCATTCTTATGTTCACTGACATGAATGCCGCCCCGAAAAGTCAACGCCATAAATTCACCTCATTAATTATTATTATATTTTTTATGATTTAATAATTATCTGCCGTAAAAAATACAAAAAATCCTACAATAATACTATTATAGCATAAGATATTCGGATTTTCAATATCAATTTATAATTATTATGTATTATATTAATAAAAATATTTACCAACAAAATCTACAAGACCTTGACAAAAATGTATATTTGTAATAAAATTAAAATATATATTTTTTATATCTTTATGTAAATTAAATTATAAATTAAATTTGTGTAATATAAAAAAACAAATATAAAAAAATTTATAAATTAATTGTGTTTATTAATAATAAAGGGAGTTTTAGAATTATGAATATATCTATAGCTTCAGATCATGCGGGATATGAACTAAAAGAAATAATAAAAAACTATTTTGACATGAACGGCATAAATTACGCAGACTTCGGAACAAACAGCGCAGAGTCTGTGGATTATCCCATATACGCGAAAAAAGTATGCGCAAGCATACAGACGGGCGAAAGCGATTTCGGCATTCTCGTCTGCGGCACGGGAATAGGCATGTGCATTTCGGCAAACAAACATAGAGATATACGCGCGGCTTGCTGCCATGATACATACAGCGCGAAAATGGCGCGCCTGCACAACGACGCCAATGTCATAACGATGGGCAGCAGGGTTATAGGTTCAGGGCTCGCAATCGATATAATAAAAAAATTTCTGGCGACTGACTTTGAAGGGGGCAGGCATTTTAAACGCGTAAACATGTATGATTCGCTGTGAAAAATATTAAAAATATAAAAAGGTCTTATTATAAATGATAAAATACGCCGTACTTCAAAATCCCGGGCATAACCGGGTTTATTTTAACTCGTCGGGGAAACTCGCGAAAAACGAGTTGTCTGCGCTGTTTTGGGATAATATAACCGAAATAAAAGAAGAACTCTTCGGAGGAATTGAGTATATTACTTTTTTCTCTGAAAATAAACTTTCGGAAGAAAATATTATTTTATTGTCCCGGCTTTCTTTTGTTTATGCGATTTTTGAAGTCGCAGACAGCAATTTATTTTTACCCGTTACAAAAAACCACTCTTATTTTTTCGGCGACGATTTAAACATGATTTTAAAATACAGCGGCAAAACCAACGAAATATTCACGCGAATGATTATAAATCTCGCGGTTTTCGCAAGCGGATTTAAAAATAAGTTTCTTGAAACTCTTAATTTACTTGACCCTGTATGCGGTAAGGGCACGACTGTTTTTGACGGTTTAATTTGTGGCTATAACAGTTACGGGATTGATTTGAGTGAAAAACTCATAAACGAAAGCTCGCAGTTTTTAAAAAAATATCTTGAAACCGGAAGATACAAGCATAGTTTAAAAGAAGAAAAAATCTCAGGTATTGGCTGTGAAAATAAAGCGTTTAAATCACAGCGGCATTTGTTTGACGTCGCCAAAAATAAAGTCGATCAAAAAGAAAACAAAAATTTAACGTGCGAATTTATCGGCGGCGACGCGCGCAATATAAACAAATATTATAAAAAGAATAATTTTCACATAATCGTCGGAGATTTACCCTACGGAATCCAGCACGAAAACACAACAGGCAAAGATAAAATGCGCAATCCCGTAAATTTAATAAAAACTTCTATCCCGGTGTGGACAGAAGTTTTAAAGCCCAATGGGGCGATAGTTTTATCATGGAACACGTTTTTATTAAAACGAGAAGAGCTTGAGAATATATTTGTCGAAAATAAACTTGAAATCATAAACTTCGGGGATTTTTCCCACAGGGTCGATCAGGCCATAAACAGAGATGTTATCGTCGGGGTGAAAAGATAAAAAGAAATCTTTTACAATACACTCAATGGCAACTTAAATACACAAAAGGAGGCAAAATTATGAAAAAGAATAAATTGGTTGCTCCTGTGCTTAAATGGGTTGGAGGCAAGCGTCAGTTACTTGATGAATTAGTTCCATTACTTCCTAATAAAATTACTACATATTGCGAACCGTTTGTTGGTGGAGGAGCATTGCTTTTTGAATTACAACCGAAAGTTGCTTATGTAAATGATATTAATGATGAGTTAATCGGCGTTTATAACGTCATAAAAAATGATGTGGAAGCTCTCATTATTGCTTTACAGCATTTCAAAAATGAATCTGATTATTTTTATTCTGTGAGGGATTGGGATAGGGATAAATCAAAATATTTTTCATTATCAGATATTGATAAAGCCGCCCGTATGCTTTACCTTAACAAAACCTGTTATAATGGTTTATTTAGAGTAAATAACGCAGGTGAATTTAATTCTCCTTTTGGCAATTACCGAAATCCAAACATCGTGAATGCCCCGACGCTTAGAGCTGTGAGTTCTTATTTAAGTACCGCAACAGTCCATTTATCGGCCTATGATTATAAGGAGGTGTTAAAAAAATTGCCCAAAGGCACTTTTGTATATCTTGACCCGCCGTATGATCCTGTATCTGATACTGCAAATTTTACAGGGTATTCGCGTGGCGGATTTTCGCAAACGGACCAAATTGCTTTGCGTTCTGTTTGCGACGAATTAAACGCAAATGGGATAAAATTTATGCTTTCTAACTCTGCAACCAAATTTATCAAAGAACAGTATGCTTCTTACAACATTACAACAGTTCAAGCGAAAAGAATTATAAATTCTGATTCATCAAAACGCGGGGAAGTTGATGAAGTGGTGGTGAGAAATTATGAGTAATGCGCCCAAAAGTCTGAATGATGCTGCGTGGGAAAAATTGTTTGATAAGTATGATATTCTCGATAAAATTAACACACAAGGTCGTTATGTGATTTCCACAGCACAAATAAAGGAATTTCGAGAGCCACGCCTTATGGCAAAATTTGATCATATAATTAATTTGCCAAAAATTTTTTTTGACAATCAATTAGCTATTCTCCCTATTACAAGGGGAGATTACGTTATTTCACACTTTAGCGCATATCATAAATTTGAAAACTATAATTCTCAGGTAACAAAAGTATCTTTACCAGCATATATACAAAGTATTGATTCCAATAATATTTATAGTGAATCTATTGCATTGAATTGCGCTGTGGCAACGGGAATTGTTGCAGAATTCTTGCAAGATGAAAATTTAGTTTCGACTGTTTCCGGGCGGATGGGTTCTGGATCATTTTATTTCGATATTGATAATTAAAAAAAAGATATGCCTTATCATATGAAAGTAAACAATTCACAAATTGAGATTGATGCAGCGTATGAAGGGATAAAAGGGTTAGCTTTGTTTGAAGCAAAACGCGACTTGTCAGAAGATTTTTTAGTAAGACAAATTTACTATCCGTTCAGAGTTTGGGAAAAGCGTATTACAAAACCTGTTAGGTCGTTGTTTTTGGTTTACTCAAATGGCATTTATCGGTTGTATGAATATGCTTTTCAAGATTTAAATAATTATAATTCGCTGGTTTTAATAAATCAAAAAAATTATTCGATCGAAGATACTACTATTGAAATTACAGATGTTCAAACTGTTTTGAAAAATGCCCGAATTGTAGCTGAGCCGCAAATACCTTTTCCGCAAGCAGACAGTTTTGAGAGAGTTATTAATATTTGCGAATTGTTGAACGGGCAAGAATTGAACCGAAGCGAAGTTACTGAACGATATGCTTTTGACGAACGACAAACGAATTATTACACCGATGCGGCACGGTATCTTGGTTTACTTGAAAAGAGAAAAGATGGGGGAATGCCTATTTATAGATTGAGTGAAAATGGCAAGCGTATTTTATACTTAAATTATAAACGACGTCAATTAGCCTTTTGCAATTCAATATTATCGCATAAATCTTTTGGAAATACTCTCCACAAATATCTTGAAAATGGAAATATGCCAACTACAAGCGAAATAATAAATATTATGAAACAATCTAATATATATAATATTGAAAGCGATAGCACTTTTGAGCGGCGTTCTTCCACAATAAAAGGTTGGTTAAACTGGGTAATAGGATTGATTAACGAATAATGCAACGGGAAAAAACACACATTTTCAACACAGTAACTTATTCCCGTCTCCACTTAACACCCAACGGAGTATCTTCAATGATTATCCCTTGCGATTTGAGATTATCCCTGATTTCGTCGGCGGTTTTAAAATCCTTTGATTTTTTAGCCGCTGTTCTTTTTTCGATTTGTTCGTTTATATAATCGTCCGAGATATTTGAACCTGACGTTTTCACTTCGCGAATAAATCCAAACAAACCGCAGAACTCGTCATATAAATTTTTTATCGTTTCAAGAAGTTCTTTCGACGGCTTTGAATCCGTCCCCATTGTTTTTATATTCGCGTCGCGTATAAAATCAAACATGACGGATATTGCGTCGGCTGTGTTGAAATCGTCGCATAACGCGTCGATTAGTTTTTCGCGATAACTTAGCATTTCGCTCCCTCCGTCAACGGCTTCACCGTTGCCACCTCCCTCGTAAACGAAGGAGGCCTTGGTTTTGCCCCCTTCGCATACTTGCGAGGGGGGAAACGACGAAGTCGCAGGGGGGAGTTCAATATTTTTCAGCATAAACTCAATATTATCACCAAACGTAAAAATCCTGTCGAGCGCGTTTTGCGCGCTTTTTATTATCTCTTCTGAAAAATTCACGGGAGTCCTGTAAGTTGAGGCTAACAAGAAAAATCTTATCGGCATATAGCCGTATTTTGCGCTTATATCGCGCGTTGTGAAAAAATCCCCCGTTGATTTTGCCATTTTACTGCCGTCTTTATTATTTATCATTCCGTTATGCAGCCAGTATCTCGTGAATAGTTTGCCGGTTGAGCATTCAGACTGCGCGATTTCGTTTTCATGGTGCGGGAATATTAAATCTCTTCCGCCGCAGTGAAAATCTATAGTATCTCCGAGATACTTTTTCACCATAGCCGAACATTCGATATGCCAGCCC
The DNA here is from genome assembly GCA_009783265.1 of Oscillospiraceae bacterium. Lineage (GTDB taxonomy): Bacteria > Bacillota > Clostridia > Oscillospirales > WRJC01 > WRJC01. Next base: position 220,392 of record WRHM01000001.1, on the reverse strand, counting down.
GGTCTGCCCTCGCCCCAAGGCGAAGTCCACGACGGCTCGTTTTCTTTTTTCGCTTTCCACAACGCGAAATCAAACGGGTCTTTTTTTTCTTCGATTATATTCGCGTCAACCCTGTCGCTCATTTCAAGATCGTCCATATTCATATTTGAAAGTTTGCCGTATTCTTTAAAACTTTTGGTAGAGAAATATACGTCAGAATTGCCGTTACTGTCTTTTCTTGACGGGTAAGCGTGATTTTTCCCGATTAAAATTTCGATAATATCTATGACTTCCTGTATATGCTCTGTAGCTTTAGGATGAATTGTAGCGGGATGTACGCCAAGCCCCTCCGCGTCTTTTTCATATTCCGCGATAAATTTATCCGCAAGTTCTTTGACGGTTATATTATCCCTGTTTGCCCTGTTTATCATTTTATCGTCTATATCTGTGAAATTTTGCAAATAATTGACTTTATAGCCCATATATTCTAAAAATCTTCTTATAAAATCAAACAGCACAAGAGGTCTCGCGTTTCCGATATGAAAATAATCGTAAACCGTCGAGCCGCAGACGTACATTTTGATTTCGTTGGGATTTAGCGGGGTGAAAAGTTCTTTTTGTCTTGTGATTTCGTTGTAAACATAAATTGGCTTTTGTGTGTTCATGGTTTATCATTCTCCGTTTTGTTTTTTATTGATATAACTTTTTGACAAATACACTCAATTATTTCATCAAGCGATAAACTGCCGTCAATAATAAAATCCGCGTTTTTTAATGCTTCTGTCAGTTCAAGTCCTCGTAAATACGAATTTCTTCCGTCTTCAAGATAATCTTTCATATCCTCAAATATAGAAATTATAGTATCTTTATTATAATCTCTTATAATGCGCCGCGCTAAAGCTATGTCAAACGGCGTGTCTATAAAAACAGAATAATTAAGATACGGTCCGATTAGTTTGTGCTTGTATCCAAAAGGATAATCCATGATAATAAAATCAAGGTTTTCTTGCTTTAATTTTTCAATATCGTCAGCTAATCTTGCTAAATCCCATAAATTTACGTCCGCGCCCGCTTCAATCCATTCGCCTGTATCTTCTATCCCGCTGTCGGAATCATAATTTCTGTCGTCAAAATATAACGCCTTTGAATTTGGCAGCCGCTTTTGAAGTTCTCTTGTCGTAGTAGTTTTTCCTCCGCCGGAAGTTGCGTTAATTGCAACAATAAATGGTTTCATGTTTATTTTTCCTCTTGAAATTTATATTTCATATCAAATATTGTTCCCCCAATATCACGCATTCTTCTTTTTTTGCCATATCAATAATATCATAAAGCGACTCCGGCTTTCTCTCAAACAACATCCCGCCGTCCTGCGGGTGTGCCGAATGCGTGTCCGACCCGCCGAACTTAATCAAGTTATATTCTTCGGCATAATCCATCGCAAGCCGGTTTGATTCTTTTGTCCTGTTGTGGGTGTTTATGACTTCGACGGCTTCAGTATATTCCGGGAAAATCTGTCCGGGGTCTAATATATACGCTTCATGCCTGAACGGGTGCGCGTGTATTATAAACCCTCCGGATTTTTTTATATTCGTGAAAATTTTTTCTATATTATCAGTCATTATTTCAGGATAAGCCCTGAGTTTTTCTTCGCTGTAATTATATATCAAAAATTCCGCTCCGCGATAATTATACTCAAACCCGAAATAAACGTCAATCCCAATGTTATCGCCTTCTCTTTTTGCGTTCTCATAGCCTTTCATAAACATAGAGATTTTATCGTCCCACGCATAATTGCCCCGTATATTCGTATTGCCGTTGAAAAAATGATCCGTTACGACAATAGCGCAGCACCCGTCGCGCTTGCAGGCTCTTGCCATCTCCGCCCCGGTATTGACCGCGCACGCGCTTGCCTGACTTGTATGCAAATGAGTCTCGACTTTATATTTATATTTTTTGTTTGCATCGCTTATTTCATTCATTAAAATTATTCCTCTCCGATAATTAAATAATTAAAAAACTCCTGTATTTAATAAATAACTAAATACAAGAGGCGAAATATTTCCGCGGTTCCACTCTTATTTATAACTTTAATATATATTATAATTTTTTCACAGCTCGGAAAACGCACTTTCACCTGTCTGTGAATTTTTTTGCTCTCACCAAATAATCGCAAAAATTCTCTGTAAATCCTGACAGATTACTCTTTTCTCTTCATCGCTGACGTTTTATTATTTTATATTATTTTGCCGGGTCTATGTATTTCCAGTAAGTTTTAAAATAAACAAAGCCTGAATATACAGTCAAAACCAACATGATTGCCATAGTTATATAACTGAAAAGATAATCAGGAGTATTTATATTGCTTGTTATGACCATATCTTCAAGTAAAATCGTCATTACGCACACGCATTGCGAAAATGTTTTAAATTTTCCGGCAAAATTTGCGGCTATAACATTCCCGTCGGAAGATTTCGCGACAAGTCTTACCGAAGTTACCGCAAGCTCCCTGAAAAATATTATCGTCGTAACCCATACCGTAAGCCATTTTATGCCCTCGTAAGAATTTGCCGCAGTTATCGCGAACATAGCACCAATCACTAAAAATTTATCGGCCAAAGGGTCCATCAATGCGCCAAAATCAGTCATAAGATGCATTTTGCGGGCTATTAAACCGTCAATCAAATCCGTCAGAGACGCAATCAAAAACAATGCCGCCGCGAAAATTTTACACCATGTCGGCGGGAAAATATCATTTTCCGGAATCAAAACAAAAATCATGATAACCGGGACAAGAATTATCCTGAATATAGTGAGTTTATTGGGCAGGTTTATTTTGCGCACGGTATTATTATCTGCGTTATATTTAACGACATTGCCGTTATTTTCGCCAATGATAGGCTTGTCGCCGCCGTTATTATTTTTATTATTATTTGAATTGTCGTTATATACCGCAATATTTTTATTGCTGTTGTTGTCATTATTATTCTGATTTTGATCGTTCATTTTTGAAAATCCTTAATTTACACGAACAGGCAACGCCCGCTCCTACAATTTAATCTTTTTTATATATTAATTATATGCAATATTTTTATAGGTGTCAAGACAAAATTTTTGTAAAACAATTAAGAACATGAAAACTTTTATGTTTTTGCCGTTTTTTATTGCCTTCTGCCGTCAACTTTTTCAAACGCCGCGCGTTTTGCCTCGTCCAGAGTTTTAAAATAACTCGAAAATTCCCCGCTCTCGACAAAATTCCAGCCGCCGTTTTCTTTTTTGTTTTTCATGAAAGTGATAACCGTGTCTTTATATTTAGTGTACAGATTGCCTTTCGCGCTTGTCTTTAAATCAGTTATAGAAAAAGTTTTGAAACGGTTTATTTTATTTTTCAGCGAATTTTCACGGTCTTTCGCCGCGTCTATATTCCCCTCCATATTGCCCGCGCAAACGCAGCCCGCCCCGATTGACTGATGATTTTCGTGGCGCATTATGTGAACATATCTTATATCTTCTTTCCCGCACATTCCACACTCGCCGAAAGGCTGCCCCAAATCTATTACGTCAACGCAAATCCAGCCTTTTTTCGGCACATTCGGGTCATTCCAAAGATTTATCCTGTCGTCGTTATCGTATAAAATCTGAGGCGGAGCGTCATATAAAGCAACCGGGACAACTCCTGTTTCCATTTCGATAGCGTCTTCTCCTACGTCGATATTTTCGATTTCTTCAGCATATACAACTTCCGACGGTTCGCCAAGATCTTGGATTTCTTCGTAGGGGCGATTATCGATCGCCTGTGTTTCGTCAATAAAATTTTGCGATAAACTGGACTCGTCGCTCTCCGAAAGTTTATCAAAATTTTCAAATTTTTCAAGCTTTTCTTCGGGGAAATCAAATATTTCAGGTTCGCGTGAAACTTTTTCTTTTTTTTCTTTTTTATCTTTATCCGCGAAAAGCCTGTCTAATTTTCTGTTGAAATTGCTTATTTGCGTCTGAGGTTCAATTTCGTAGTTACCCTCTTTCATTGTAGGGCGCGACGTCCCCGGCGCGCCGTCGTCTGTCGCAACGGGCGGGTGTGTTATTTCCATATCTAAAAAATCAAGCTGCTTTTCAAGTTCACGCAGTATTGCATTATCTTTTTCGTTGTTTACGCTTATATTTTGCGGCGGAGCAGGAACAGTTTCGCCGTCAGCAGATGTTATCCCCGGAAAATTTACGTTTATAGGCTTAGGTTTGTCTGAATTTGCGAATCTTATCATATAGGCTTCGTTTTTTTCGTCAATATCCACGATTTCACCAACGCCGAACGCTTTATGCCTGACAAAATCCCCTGTGCCGTATTTATATGACTGCGGCGATATAACCACAGGTTTTTTCGGGGCATTAAATATTTTTTTATCTTTGCCGTCGTTTGTCTGTTTAACTTTAACCGCCAGATCTTTTATTATATCTTCCGGAACGACGCCGATTTTATTCAGATAAGACTGATCTACGTCATATAAAAATCTTGACGGGAGCTTTTTTGCCTCGCCGTAAGTATTTCCCTCGGATTCTACCATATATAATTCATGCATAGCCCTCGTCATGGCGACATAACAAAGCCTGCGCTCTTCTTCAAGCCCTTCGAGTTTGCGCTCTTCAAGAGTTCGCCTTGACGGAAAAACCCCGTCGGTCATTCCCGCGATTATAACATGTGGAAATTCGAGCCCTTTTGACGAATGAATCGTCATAAGTTTCACGCAGTTCTGGTTTCTTTCGCTTTCATAATCAGATATGACCGTAAGCTCCTGAAGATACGATGGCAGAGATATATCTTCACCCGCCTGCTGTTCAAATTCTGTGATTGAGGCAAGCAATTCTGTTACGTTGTCAAAACGCTCCATGTCGCCGCTTCTGCTTATGTACGCTTTATATCCCGTTCTTTCAAGAATTCCGTTCAATAATTCCGAGACTTTCATTTTCGGGTCTTTCGCCTTTTCCCTGAATTCTGTTATAATATTCACAAATTCCTCGGCCTGTGTATTCGCGAAAACATTATTTTCGTAATTATCGCATAAAATCTCGAAAAGGCTCTTTATCAAGCCGTATTCAGCAAATAATTCCTCGCGCATATTTTTCAAAAATTCGATTCTTGTCTTGCCGATTTGTCTTTTCGGGACATTTATTATCCTCAAAAATGCATCGTCGTCGTTATCATTAATCAATTTCAAAAACGCGATAGAATCTTTTATTTCCATTCTGTCAAAAAATCTTACCCCGCCGTGAATAACATAGGGGATATCTTCCCTGTACAGCGACTGCTCGATAAATCTTGACACATAAGACGCCCTGAATAATATAGCTATATCGCTGTATAAATACCCGGTTTTTATTATATCTTTTATTTTAGCCGCGATCCATTTTGATTCTTCTTCTTCGTTTTTTAAATGAATATGCTCTACGGGCTTGCCGTTTTGATTTTTTGTAAATAAATCTTTGGGGACTCTGTTCTGATTTTTTTCTATTAAACTGTTACTCACAGATAAAATTTCGGGGGTTGACCTGTAATTCTGAGTTAAAAAAATAGTTTGCACATCGGGATAATTCTGGTCGAAATGGACTAAGAATCTATTGTCTGAGCTTCGCCATTCGTATATATTCTGGTCAGGGTCGCCGACTACAAACAAATTATTATTGCCTTTGCACAGCATATTTATAATATCAAGTTCTTTTTTACTGCTGTCCTGAAACTCATCGACCTGAATATAGTGCAGTCTCGATTTCCATTTGTCGAGTATATCTTCGTTATGTTCAAATAAATATATCACGAAATATAATAAATCGTTAAAATCAAGGCCGTAGATTTTCTTTTGCTTATCGAGATATTTTATATAAATTTTTTCTTCGAGTCCTATCGCGTTATTCGATGAAAAAGAATACGCCGGGTCAATCATCATGGGAATATAGTTCAAATGCGTTTTTTCACGGTATATATACTCAAGAGTTTTTTCAAACGAACTGTAATCTAATTTTATTTCATATTCAGAATATATTTCGTCTATGATTTTTTTCTGCTGGCTCACGTCAATGATTTTAAAATTCGAGGGAAAAAACAAACGGTTTATATCTTCTTTTAAAACTTTCACGCAAAACCCGTGATAAGTAGTGATAAGTCCGGCATCGTAACCGTCGCCGAGTATGCGTTTTATTCTGCCGCGCATTTCGTTTGCGGCTTTGTTCGTGAAAGTGACGCACAATATATTTCTGGGCGAAATCCCCAGCTCGCGGACTAAATACGCGAACCTGTGGGTCAAAGTTCTGGTTTTGCCCGAACCTGCCCCCGCGATTATTCTGTAATATCCCTCAGTCGCGCTGACTGCCTCTATTTGCATATCGTTAAGTCCGGCGAACAAATCAACTCCGTCGGTAAAATCTATGCCGATATTCTTAGCTTTATTCAAAAAAACCACGCCTCCATCTCCGTTATCATCTTAAATCACACATTTGTTCTGTAACAATAAATTATATCACACAAGTGAGTGAATTGCAACAGGAATTTATTATATTTACACATGAATTTGATATAACGCGTGGTGATAGCCAAAGCCTCCTTTTGTAAAGGGGAAATTTATTATATTTAAAAATTATCTTGACTTTTAATCGAGTTTATGATATATTATGAATGTAAAACTATTATATATTTTTTATTTTTATTCATTGGAAGGAGAACTTTATGTATAGCCTTGAATTATCTGTATTATTATCGGTGGCTGTCACTTAAAATTTAATACAGGCGCAGTAAAATTTCGGGCGTGAAAAAGCGTCTTTGTTTTGTTGTGCTACTAAGTAAGTAACCTTTTGTGAATTCTATAATATAGCGTTATAGGCACACTTACGGGTGTGTTATTTTTATGCCGTGGGATTATAGCCGGTTTTTCAAAGTTTTTAAAGGCTGCTTTTCCGTGGCATTTTTGCGTCCAAATTTAATTATATAAATATATAAATAAAAAATGCGAGGATTTTAATACTAATGATAAATATTTTAGATTACGGATTTAATCCGGCGATGATTTTAACTGACATACAAGGCAGTATCCCTGCAAGAATTACGGCGGCACACAAAGACCGCTACGAAATTGTCTGCGAACACGGCGTATGCTTCGGCAGGCTTAAAACCAGCGTATATTACAGCGGAGAACCTGAGGAATTTCCAACGGTCGGCGATTTTGTGCTGATAAATTATAATATAAACGGCGACAGTCAGGTTATCAAAACTCTCGAACGCAAATCAAAATTCGCGCGCAATGATTTTTCAGGTCACGCGGCGGGTTATGTAAAAACAGTTTTAGAACAGGTAGTGTCGGCAAATTTTGATTATGTGTTTATACTTCAGTCGCTTAACCATGATTTTAATATAAAGCGATTGGAACGGTATTTGACTCTGGCATGGCAGTCCGGAGCAGTACCTGCGGTTATTCTTACCAAATCCGACTTAGTTGAAGATTACAGCGAACAAATGCGGGAAGTTGAAAAAACTGCTGTGGGCGTGGGAGTTTTCGCGGTCAGCGCAAAGACCGGGTTTGGATTGGATTTATTGGCTGAATACCTGAAACCGCGAAAAACGATTGTGTTTCTCGGTTCGTCCGGCGTGGGTAAATCAAGCCTGCTCAACGCTCTCGCGGGCGAAGAACTTATGACAGTCAAAAAGATCCGCGAGGACGATAGCAGAGGGCGGCACACGACTACGCACAGGCAATTAATCATGCTTGAAAACGGCGTCATGATAATAGATACGCCCGGTATGCGCGAGCTTGGCATGTTTGATTCGTCTGAGGGGATCGGAATGATGTTTTATGATGTGGAGCAATATTTTGTAAAATGCAAATTTAGTGACTGCAGGCACAGCAGCGAACCGGGCTGCGCTGTAAAAATTGCGCTGGAAAACGGAGAATTGTCTAACAAACGCTGGGAGAGTTATTTGGAAATTAAACGCGAAACAAAATTTGCCGACGATAAAAGCGCGTATTTGCGCAGTCAAAAAGAACTTCATAAAAAATGGGGCAGAGAGGCGAGAAACAACAGCAGGAAAAAATCGGGAGGCGGAAGAAAATGATTTTAAAACAAAAAAGATTCGGTTATCCCGATATGATAACTATGCCGTTCAAAACCTCGCCGTTTTATTCTATTATATTTATCATAAAATATATCGCAGACGCTCTGATACCTGTATTCTCTATTTTTATCACTGCGAATTTTATTAACTCGGCTATGGCAGCGTATAATAAAAAAGCCGGTATATCGTCGGTTTATATACCTGTCGCGTTACTGACTGCAATCATGATATATAACACGACAATCGGCACAATAATGAATTTTATCGAGTGCAAACGCAATATATATTTTCGTAAAAGATTAACGCCCGAAATTCTTGAGAAACAGGCGAAGCTCGAATACAGGCATATCGAAAACCCAGACGCCGCCGATTTGATTGAGCGCGTTTGCCCTAAATTTTCTGACAATATATGGAATATGTATTCGCAGATATTAAACGCATTAAATCTTGTTATATATGTTCTGGGTATTCTCATCACTTTAGCCACGCAAGTCTGGTGGGTTGCGTTAGGTATGATAATATCGCTCGTTCCGATATTATACATATCGCAAAAAGCGGGGAAACGAATGTATGACGCCGACAGGGAACTTTCAAAAGTGGACCGGCGCATGAATTATTTGTCAGATATAATGAAAAGCCGCGCAGCAGTCGAAGAACGCAGTTTATATGGATATACCGGAAATCTTAATAATCAATATATAAAAAAGTTTGATTTTGCCCGTAAAGTCAAATTAAAAGTGGAGTCGAAAAATTTTATCAGAGGGAAAATGGGAGGATTGGTCGCGTCTGTTTATACTATAATCATAATGTTTGCGTTGTTGATTCCGGTGTCTAAAGGCGATATAGATTTAGGTATGTTTATCGGGCTGATGAACGGCGTATTCGGGTTGACTATGACTAATATGATTTCATGGAGTGTTGCCGGAATTATCGGAGGTGTGGCGAGCAAGCGCGAATATTTTAAAGACCTGACTGAATTCATGAATCTTGAAGAACATGGCGAAGCGGCAGATTTGCCGGATAAAAATATATTGTTTAATAAAATTGAGTTCAAAAACGTCAGTTTTAAGTATCCCGGAACGGATAAACTTATACTTGACGATATATCTTTTACAATCGAAAGCGGCAGGCATTATTCTCTTGTCGGCGTGAATGGCGCGGGCAAAACGACTATAATAAAATTAATCACCGGATTATATACAAACTACGGCGGCGAAATTCTTATCGACGGGCGTTCGCTTCGCGATTTCACGCAGTCTGAAATAAAAGGCTTATCTTCTGTAGTTTATCAGGATTTCGCGAAATATTATATATCCCTGTATGATAATATCGCGATTGCAGGCGATGACGTAGACAACGCAATAGAACTTGTGGGATTATCCGATGCGGTCAAAAAATTAAAAGACGGCGTTGACACTCATCTCGGGAAAATATATGACAACGGTGTTGATTTATCGGGCGGCGAATGGCAAAGAGTAGCTATGGCGCGAAGCGTCGTAAATAACGCGCCTTTAAAAATCCTCGACGAGCCGACCGCCGCTCTTGATCCTGTAAGCGAAAGCGCAGTTTATAAAAATTTCGAGCGAATTTCAAAAAATAAAACGACGATTTTTATCAGTCACCGTCTCGGCTCAACAAAACTCGCCGATATTATATTTGTTTTATCAGACGGCAAAATAATCGAGAGCGGCTCACATTCTGAATTGATGACGCTTGAAAATGGCATATATGCCGAAATGTTTGATTCGCAGGCCGAATGGTATAAAATAAATGGGGAGGCTGATATAAATGTTTAAAATAACAAAATACGCGTTAAAGCTTTTCATAAAAACGCAGCCGGTATTCTTTTTCTTTATGATTTTTCTCGGAATACCGCACGGTTTATTGCACAGCGTTGCGACGCTTGTTTTTTCGCAGCGATTTTTTGATACCGTAGGGGATATTATAACTAAAGGCGAACCGCTCAGTAAAGCATATATAATAATAATCATGGCAGGCTTGGTATTTGTCATAAGAGAAATATTAGAAGGTATTTATAATTTTTTATTTAACAATATATTATTTCATAAACCCAAACGCGAAATGAAAAAAATCCTGCACGAAAAAATGTCGCGTATAGACCCTATATATTTTGAAGATACAAAACTTCACGATATTATAGAAAAAGCCGACCCGGGCATGGAATCAATTTTAGGAATGGTCAGTTATATAGTAGTTCTGGTTAATATTTACGTACCGTATTTTATATTCATGAGTTTTTATTTGAATAATCTCAAGCCTTATCTGATCTGGATTATTTTTCTCGCTTTTATTCCGGGTTTGCTCGGTCAGTTGGTCAAAACCGGCATTGTTGAGAAATTCGAGGATAAAGCCGCCCCGGTAAGACGCGAATATGATTATTACGGGAAAACAATAACAGATAAAAGCTATTATAAAGAAACCCGTAAATTAGGAGCGTACAAGTTTTTTCTGACCCGGCTGTTAGATTCAATGCGAAGATTAGGCAAAGCCGAATGGGATAAAAATAAAAAAATAAATCTTATAGAATTAAGCTCGAATTTAGTAACTGCGGCAGGCTATGCCGGAGCTTTATTTATGCTTGTGAACGCTCTTATTTCGGGAGACATAACCGCCGGAGCGTTTGCCGCAGTTTTAGCCTCGATCAGCAAATTATTTGAATGGATGAAAGAATTAATCGAAGAAGGCATAGGCGATTTTGCGATGGATCTGGGCATGGCGAAGAATTTCATGCGGTTTATAGAACTGCCTGAGCGCGGCGGCGCTGACGCAGAGCCTGATTTTAACAAAGGCATAATTGCTGAAAGCGTGAGTTTTGCGTATCCGAACGCAGAATTTGCAAGCGTGGATAATGTTTCGCTTGAAATAAAATCAGGCGAAACAATAGCAGTTGTAGGCGCAAACGGCGCGGGGAAAACAACTCTTGTGCTCTTATTAATGGGATTGTATTCCCCAATGTCCGGAACAGTAAACTTAAACGGAATGACTACATCAAATATAAACAGCAAAAGTTTATTTAATAGCATATCGGCAGTATTCCAGAATTTTCAGCGCTATCAAATGACTTTGGACGAAAACATAAAAATTTCGAACTATTCAAGAGTTGGCGAAACTGATTTGGTCTTAACAGAAAGCGGCGTGGATTTTGAAAACGGCGATACTTTCCCAAACGGCAAAAATACTATGCTGTCGCGTGAGTTTGACGGAGTGGATTTATCCGGCGGTCAATGGCAGAGAATAGCGATTGCGAGAGGTTTATATCGCAGGCACAATATAATCGTGCTCGACGAGCCGACAGCGGCTATCGACCCAATCGAAGAAAGCCGGATTTACCGTAAGTTTGTGGATATTTCAAAAGGCAAGACTGCAATTATCGTAACGCACAGGTTAGGCTCGACGAAAATTGCCGACCGTGTAATAGTGATGGATAAAGGCAGAATAATTAATATAGGCGCGCATGACGCATTGATGCAAAATTGCGAATTATATGCTGAAATGTTTAAAGCTCAAGCCGTATGGTATGAAAAGAACGAAGGATTTTAAAATTCGTTCAACTTAATCCTCCCATGCCGCCTCAGACATAGCCGCGAGATTTTCCGGAGGTATATCAGGCAAAACAGCCTCGTGGCTCGGCGATACGAAGAAATTATTGCCGAAAAGTTTTTTCAGGCGTTTTACATCGTCTTTTATTTGCTTCGCCGTGCCTTCTCGTAATAAAACCTGCGTGTCTACCCCGCCTATAAATACTAATTTATCTCTGAATTTCCCGGCAAGATTTTCGGCGTCCATTCCGGCTGCAAGCGCCTGTATCGGGTGAAGCCCGTCGATTCCAGCCGATATTATTTCAGGTATCGCTTTTATTACAGAACCGCACGAATGCAAAAAAGTATATAATTTATATGTTTTTGCCTGATCTGATATTTGCTTCTGATATGGCATGACGAATTTTTTGAACATTTCTGGAGAAATCATTAAATCAAGCTGTGTGCCGTAGTCGTTGCCGAAAAAACACGCGCTTATGTCAGCCGCGTATTCGTCAAATAATTTTTTATTCATGTCCAGATAAAAATTAATTACTCTTTCAGTCACAACAGTGACTAAATCCGGGTCTGTGTGCATTTTTACAAAATAGTTTTCCATGCCGAACATACCCGCAATCTCATGATAAAACGGCGCCCATGCTCCGCTCAGTATCGGGACTTTATGCTCTTTTGAAATTTCCCGCGCTCTTTCAAATCCTGAAAAATCATAATATTGCGCGTCGGGCCAGTTTAATTTCCCGACCAGATTAATATTTTCGTCCGTAAGCTCGGATAAATGCGGGATATTATTGTTTTTATATAAATCAAAAACATAATTGCCGTCAGGATGTTTGTATTGCCCCCAGCCGTCGTGAACCCACATAAACGTGTCACCGAGTTTAAGGCCGAGTTCAAAATCGTTTTTAACGCCGAAATATTTGAATAATTTTTCGTAACTGTCAGGGTGCGGATTGCCGTGCCAGAATCCGCAATGAGTGCTTTTGCGTTCCATTATAGCATTAAATAACACATATTTGTCTGTCATAAATATACTCCTTTAATTTAAAAAATTGATTTTAAGTATAAATTATTATACTTATTTTTTTATATTTGTCAATAGGTTACACAAATCGGGTTTGATTCTTTTTATAAACTTATAAAATTGCGATATTTTACATTTAAGAAAAGGATAAGCCATATATTTTTGATACTATGAATTAAAAATAATTATAGATTTAAAGAGGTTTTAAAGTATGGCTTTATTAAAAACTGTTTATATCCCGGATTTGGGAAATATCGGGCCGGAAAGCGGCTTTGAGCCGCTGGAAATCACATCGGACGGAAAGTATGCAATAGGCAAATCAGGCGTGGTCGATATTGTCGCGACCGGAGATAAAAAAGTAGAGTTCGTATCGTTTGGCACTCACACGCTCGCCTGTGTGAAATCTGCTATCGCTTTTCCAACGTATTATCCGGTTTATCCCGTGAATATAAAACGCCCTTTAAAAGCCGTATTAATGGATCTGGACGGCACGACTGTGCGCAGCGAGGACTTTTGGATATGGATTATACAGATGAGCGTGGCGAGTTTGTTAAACAATCCAAAATTTGAGTTTGATGAAGCCGATATGCCGTTTGTTTCGGGACACAGCGTTTCTGAGCATTTGCAGTATTGCATAGATAAATATTGTCCCGGAAAATCTCTTGAAGAAGCGAGAAACTATTATTTTGAGCATACCCACAGGGAAATGGACGAAATCATGCGGGGCAGGGGAAAAGACGGCGCGTTTACGCCGACTGCCGGGGTTAAAGAGTTTTTGCTTGAACTTAAAAGCATGGGAATAAAAATAGGGCTTGTCACGTCTGGATTATATGAAAAAGCATATCCTGAAATTGTTTCAGCGTTCAAAACTTTAAACATGGGCGACCCGAAAGATTTTTATGATGCGATAATATCGGCAGGGTTCCCGTTAAGAAAAGGCTCGGTCGGGACGCTTGGCGAACTGTCGCCAAAGCCGCACCCGTGGCTGTATTCTGAGACGTGCATAGTCGGATTAGGGATTAATTTTGACGAGAGAGACAGCGTAATCGGAATCGAGGATTCCGGTGCGGGAGTATGCTCGGTCAGACTTGCCGGATATACGACGATAGGAATAGCAGGGGGCAATATAATCGAGAGCGGGACGCGTGCCGTATGCGATTATTTTGAAGAGAGCTTTGACGGGATTATGAGGGTGATTAAGGGGTAGGAAAAATATGGGAGATTTACCGCAACGGAAAAAGAACAGATTAGATAATTATGATTATAGCAAAAACGGGGCATATTTTATTACAATATGCGTTAAAAATAAACACGAATTATTAGGAGTAATTGACGTAAAAGCGATTATCAATCGCCCACAAATCCAACTATCAGAATATGGCGCAATAGTCGATGAATCAATAAAGAAAATTCCTATTCATTATCCTCAAATTGAAATTGATAAGTATGTAATTATGCCTAATCATATTCATATAATTTTGTTTATCAATAACGATAATAACAACGGGCGATTGATAATCGCCCCTACGAATGTATCAATAGTCGTAAAAGAGTTGAAACGCTGTGTGTCAAAACAATTAGGATTCTCGTTATGGCAAAAATCTTTTTATGACCATATTATTCGCGATATGCAAGATTATCAAATAAAATGGCATTACATAGACAAAAACCCTGAAAAATGGGCAGAAGATGAATACTACGGATAATATCGTAGGGGCGATTAATAATCGCCCGTAAAAAATATAAAAATAATCAAGAAATGGGAACATTATATATGCGATTTCGTGATTCGGCATCATTCGGAAAAAGAATTGAATATTATTTAATCGGCAAAATGTTAAAAGAAGGATTAGATTGCTATATGCCTCTTGTCGATGATGATGGTATAGATGTAGTAATCCGTAAACATACCGGGGAATACATAGAGGTGCAAATAAAAGCACGTTCAAATACAGTTATTGCCGGCGATGCCGCTTTGTTTGCCGCAATGAACCATGAAGCCAGAAATAACTATTATTTCGTCTTTTATTCGGAACGCCTTGATACCATGTTTATAATGAGTTCAGATGAATATTTACAAGAATGTGTTACTAACAAAAATGGTAAAAATCTTGGAAAAAGAAGTATTTGGTTTAATGGAAATAAAACCAATAAAAAAACAGGGGAAAAAGAAGAATATATTTACGCGCGTTTTGAAAAATATATTGCAAAAGATTTTACTCGGTTTAAATAAACATATTACCAATTAAATACAAGAAAGGCGGTACAAAATATGTCCGATAAAACTGAAAACAAAGATAACAAACAAATACAATGCCATTTTATATCAAACACCCACTGGGACAGGGAATGGCGGTTCTCGGCGAGACGCACTCAGCACATGCTGGCTTACGCCGTTGATATGCTGCTCGATATTCTCGATAACAATCCTGAATTCAAGCATTTTCACATGGATTCGCAGACTATGCCTCTTCAGGATTATCTTGAAGTCTATCCCGACAAAAAAGACAAACTCAAAAAATATATAAGCGAGGGAAAAATCGGCGTAGGCCCGTGGTTTTGTTTGCCGGACGAATTTACGGTCGGCGGCGAGTCTCTTGTGCGTAATCTATTACTGGGGCACAAAATCGCCCTTGAAATGGGCGGCGTGAGCAAAACGGGATATTCGCCGTTCGGCTGGGGACAAATCTCACAGCTACCGCAGATTTATTCCGGGTTCGGAATAAATTTCGCGTCGTTTTATCGCGGCGTTAATTCAACGGAAGCCCCGACAGCCGAGTTTTTCTGGGAAAGCCCGGACGGCACTAAAGTTTACGGGTCAAGACTTGGGCAGCGTCCAAGATATAATATGTGGTATGTGGTTCACCGTCCCGTATTTTTTGATATTCCAAACGAGGGCCTGCGCGATTTTAAATGGAACGACAACAACGGAATTTTTAAATTTATAGACGCGGACAATTATCAGTTGGATTATCAGTACGCGCACCCGTTTTTTGATTACTTTAAAGAAAATATAAAACCCCGCGGCGAACAGGCACTGAGAGAACAGGACAACGACTGGACGACACCGCACCGGTTCTGGTCGGAGGGACACGACTCGTCCTGTCCGGATATACGCGAAATCCAGATGATAAAAGATTTGGATGAAGCCTTGCCTAACGCTCATGTTTTTCATAGTACGTTAAGAGAATTTGAACAGGGCGTAATCGATTCGTTTGACCCGAACACAAGAACTATTAAAGGCGAGATGCGTTACCCTCTTACAAGAGGCAGCACTTCAGGTATGTTCGGCTGGATAATCTCGGCGAGGACTTATATCAAACAGGATAACTTTAACACAGAGAGCGTTCTTATAAATTACGCCGAGCCATTAGCAGTATTCGCAGCATTTGCGGGCGCGCCGTTCCCGGCAAATTTCATTGATTTATCTTATAATTATTTGCTCCAGAATCACGGGCACGACTCTATAGGCTCATGCGGCAGGGATATAGTCTATGAAGACGTAGTGTCGCGTTACAGGCAGTCGAGAGAACTGGCGATGTGCGTATTTGAACGTGCGTTCATGGACGTTGCGGGAGATATAAATCTGCGCGACTGGAACAAAGACGACGCGGCGATAGTCGTGTATAATCCCGCGCCGTTCACACGTTCGGAAGTCGTAAAAGTTATGCTTGAAATCCCGGCAGAATGGAACTGCTACACGTTCCGGATATTAGATACAGACGGCTCAAAACTTAAATATCAGGTCTTGGCCGTAGATAAAAATAACGCGCAGATTATCCAGAATCCGAACGACGTCGCAAATGTTTTGCACACTCAGCAATATCAAATCCAGTTAGAAGTCAAAGATATTCCCGCGATGGGATATAAAACATTAAAAGTCCAGCCTCTCGGTTATACCAGATTAACGACTCCCGTAACTATGCTCAAAAAGCCGCAGATTATGGAGAACGAATATTTACGCGTGTCTATTAATTCAAACGGCACGTTTAATGTACTTGATAAAGAGAGCGATAAATTATACGAAAATCTGGGATTTTTGAAAGATACAGGAGAAATCGGCAATCCGTGGGAGCATGTTATCCCTGAGAGAGACGAAACGTTTACAACACTCAACGAAAAAGCCGATATAACTCTATTACATGAGGGCGAACTTGAAGTCGCGTATAAAATCGCGATTAACTGGGCGTTGCCCGAAGGTCGCTCGTTAGACGAAAAGACACGCTCAAGACATCTTAATCCGTGCAAAGTCGAGACAATTTTATCGCTCAAAAGAGGCGCGAAAATCGTCGAGATTGAAACGGCAGTCTATAATAATTCAGAGGATCATTATTTACAGGTTGGATTTCCGACAAATATAAAAGCGGAATACTCCTGCGCTCAGGGACAGTTTGACGTGCTTAAACGTCAAATCGCTAAACGCGATTATTCGCTCTACGACGAAATCCCTATGACAGAACACCCGATGAATTCGTTCGTCGATTTATCCGACGGCAAAAACGGCGTTGCGATATTAAACACCGGGCTTAAGGCCTACGAAGCGTCAGACGACGAAGAGAACACGCTATATATTACGCTTTTGCGTTGTTTCCCGTTAAGAATATGCGTAACGTCAGATATGCAAAATTACAGCGACTGGGACAAAGGCTCGCAATGCTTGGGCAAAAACGTGTTCAGATACGCGTTTATGCCGCACAAAGGCGATTGGGAAGACGCGAATGTTTGGGGAGAATCCGAAAGATTTAATCTGCAATTTTCTGTTGCTCAAATTGCACCGACAAATCACGGCAAAAATCCGTTGGCGCACTCGTTTATTGAACTTACGACAGAGCGATTGAATATTTCGGCAGTCAAACGTTCGGAAGATAACACGGGATATGCTGTAAGACTGTTTAATCCGTCGGATAACACAGTCAAAGCATCAATTAGATTAAACAACGGGCTTGCGCCGATTGAAAAAACACAATCCCCGCTTGAACGTCAGAAAGCCGAGTTTGACCTGCCACAATACGGCGATAAAAAATGGAGCGCGGTCAAACTTGTCTCGCTTGAAGAAAAAGAAGTAGGGGACGGCATCCTCGACGTCCCGCAATCGGCAATTTCGATGAAACCGGACGGGTTTGTGGATTTTGAGATAACAGGTAAGAAAATATTGACGATAAAATTCGAGGAATAATATTATGCCGTATATAATTTTAATAGCCGGAATCCCTGCGGCGGGAAAAACAACGTATGCGCGGCATATCGGGGAAAAATTGCGTGTCCCTGTTATCGTTAAAGATGATATTAGGGTTAAACTGCATGAATCATTGCGGTATGACGCTTCAATACCGGAAAATGGGACGCGCTACGGAATGGCAAGTATTTCTGTGTTTTTTCATATTGCTGAATGCCTGATGACAGCAGGGGCTTGTTTTGTGTTAGAAAGCAATTTCACAACACGCGCTATTCAGGATTTATCGCCGCTTGTGCAAAAATATAACTACCGTCCGCTTACCGTATTGCTTGACGCAGACCCGGAAGTCGCGCATAAACGCTTTTGCGAACGTCAGGGAATTGATATAAATACCGAGTTTGTTTTTAATGATAATGCGGCGGCGGCGTATCAGGATTTTTGCGTCGGTGATAAAATAACAATAGATACAACAGATTTTGCAAAAGTCGATTATAGAAAGATAGATGATTTGGTTATAGATTTTATAGAAAAAGTTTAAAAACAAAGAGGGGATTTTTCGCCAAAAGCCCTCTTTAGCGGCAAAGCCGCGTAAAGGGGGTGGCACGAAGTGCCGGGGGATTCTTGAATTTGATGTTGATTGGCGGAATCCCCCTGTCACTACGGTGACATCCCCCTTTTGCGAAAGGGGGCAAGGGGATTTTAGTTCAAACGATTTATATTTTATTAAATACATGGAGGTTTTTCACATGGCAAAATCAAAAGCAAAAATAGGCTCGCCGCTGTTTATATTAAGGGAAGAATGTCAAAAAGATTTAATGTCGGTATTGGATAAACTGGCACAGATTGGATATGACGGCATAGAATTTCTTGGATTTTTCGGACGCAAGCCGTCTGAGATAAAAAATAAATTAAACTCATGCGGACTTAAAGCGATCGGCGACCATGTCGCGTTTAACGAATTTGCTGAAAACACGCAAAAAGTTATAAACGAACGCAAAGAAATCGGCTGCGGATATATCACGATCGGCGCACCGAAACAAGACGGTCTGCCCGGCGGCGAAAATTATAAACGCACGATAGAAACATATAATAAAATCGGCGAATCTTTAAAATCGGCTGGAATGAAACTTTTATTTCATAATCATGCCGAAGAACTTAAAAATAAAATTGACGGCAAAGCAATTCTTGAAAAAATATATGACGATACAAAACCTGATTTATTATACTGCGAGCCTGACCTTGGCTGGATTGGTATAGGCGGCGGAGACCCTGAATATTTCGTGAAAAAATATAAGAATAGATGTCCGGTCATTCATTTTAAAGATTATATTTTTAATAAATCCGGAGAGTTTATTTTCAGGCCGACAGGTTACGGCATTATGAATAACGCTGAATTATACGCGACGTCGATAGACTGCGATTCGCCGCCGGAATGGTATGTGATGGATCATGATTGCGCGTATAAACGGGATTCTTATTTTGATTTAAAAATATCTCTTGAATATTTCAAAAATTTAATTGAAGTGATAAAATAATATTTTAAAAAGTCAAATAAATTTATTTGACTTTTCCCTTTTATTTGCCGTAGATTTACCTAAATATATTAATAATGCGTTATATTTTGGGGATTATAATTTTTTTATGTTAAAAAATTAACGGCTTAATAATTTTAGAAGGGAACTACTCTATGTATATTCTAAAAAACGCATGGAAAAATCTTGGCAGGAACAAAGGCAGGAATATTTTGCTGGGAATTATAATTTTAGCTATTATCGCGACAAGCGCAGTCGCCCTGATTATCAATAACACTGCGGGGGGGATTATCGACAACTATAAACAAAGATTTGATTCCGAAGTAAGCATTACCCCGAATTTTGAAAAAATACAGCCTGTGCAAACTTCGGATGGGAGAGGAGCAATGCTAAGCAGAATGCAAATGCCTGAAATATCGCCTGAATTATATATAGACTTCAGCGATTCGGATTATTTATCGAAAGCTAATTATTATTCGTCGGTCGGCGTACACAAAAATACCGATATTACATTTATCGGCGAGGAAAAAGGCGGCGGCGGAGCGTTTATGATTGGAATGAGAATAAACGACGACGGCAATACTGAAGAAGACCCCAGCCTGTATTACGCAAAACTTCTGGGTTATAATTATGTCCCCGAAGATTTTGAAAGCGGTATGCGGCAGATAGCCGGGGGAAATTTCCCCGAAAATGAAAACGAATGCGTAGTCAGCAGGGATTTCTATGAAATCAACGGATTTCAAATCGGCGATACGATAACTTTGACGTCCACCTTAAGCGACAGGAACGGGGACGTGGTGATGCCCGGTGAAGAAGATACGAGGGAAAAAATCTCTATAAGTTATATGCTCAAAATCGTAGGATATTACGACGATTTGACTGACGAATACGCGGGGGATTTTATGCAGACTGCATATGATAACAGGCGTAACGAGATTTATACGACTGTCAATACTGTTATTGAGCCTTTGGCGGACGGATTTTCGGGTATAAATGTTTATGCGAAATATTATCTGAAAAACCCCGCGGATTTGGAAAAATTCGCGGCTGAGCTTTATGAAAAAGGCTTGAGCGACCAATTTGACGTTACTACCGACGAAACAGGCTATAATACAATAGTTAAGCCCGTCGAGGGGCTTAAAAGCATAACTCTGGTATTTTTAGTAGTCGTACTGCTTCTCGGCGCGATAATATTAATTTTGCTTTCTACTATAGCAATCAGGGAAAGAAAATATGAAATCGGCGTATTGAGGGCGATGGGCATGAAAAAGAGCAAAGTGGCGTTCGGTCTTCTTTCGGAAGTTATTATGATAACTATTTTATGTTTAGTTATAGGGATGGGTACGGGAATTGTGACAGCCCAGAAAGTATCGGACATATTGTTGGAAAATCAATTAAAAAATATAGAAGAACAGAGTAATAACGGCATAATGACTTACGGTCCCGGAGGCAACGTAATAAGAGGAGCCACGGTAAGGAGCGGAATGATGATAGGTAACCCTATGGGTGGCTCAAGGACTCCCGCGGAAGCACTTAAAGAAATGGACGTGAGCCTGAATATCGTGACAGTCGCCGAAATTGTGCTGGTATCGCTTTTGCTTGCTATAATGGCGAGCATTATGGGCATAACGCATATCACAAGATACGAGCCTATAAAGATTTTGTCGGAGAGAAATTAAGGAGGATTATATCATGAGTTTAATGAAAATAGATAATTTATCTTATAAATACGAAAGTTCGAGAAAAAACGTCTTGAATAAAATCAGCGCGGAATTTGACAAGGGCAAAGTATATGCTATAGTGGGGAAATCCGGTTCGGGTAAAACTACCCTGCTTTCTCTCATATCCGGGCTTGACGTCTCAACCGACGGAAGTATATTATTCAACGAACAGGATTTAAAAACTATGAACAGGGACGAATACAGGGCAAAAAATATCGGGGTTGTATTCCAGAGCTATAATTTAATGTTAAACGCGACAGCGGTCGAAAATATAGTTTTGTCGATGAATATAAGCGGGAGCAAAGAAAAAAATAAAGAGATATATGCGTATAATCTTTTGGATAAAATGGGGATAGACCGTGAAACGGCAGACAGAAAAATACTTAAACTGTCCGGCGGTGAACAGCAGAGGGTCGGGATTGCGAGAGCATTGTCGCATGACCCGGATATTATAATAGCAGACGAGCCGACTGGAAATCTTGACACGGAAACCGAATCTCAGATAATGGAAATTTTATCAAATCTCGCGCATAACGAAAGCAAATGCGTAATTATAGTCACGCATTCAAAAAAAGTTTCGTCTTATGCCGACGATATATACGGAATCGCCGACGGCAAACTCGTTCCCGTCAGAATCGGGAAGAAAAACACTGCGACTGCGTAAGAAAACGAAAGGTTTGATTAAAACATGAGCGGCAGATTATATATAGTTGCGACGCCTGTCGGCAATCTGGGCGACATGACCCCGAGAGCGGTTGAAATTTTGCGTGAAGTTGATATTATTGCGGCGGAAGATACCAAAAATTCTATGACGCTTCTGACAAAATTTGAAATAAAAACAAAACTCGCTTCAAATCATAAATTTAACGAAACAGGGTCGGCAGATTATTTTATAAACGAGCTTTTGAACGGAAAAAATATTGCGGTTATATCAGACGCAGGCACTCCGTGCATATCAGACCCGGGAAGTATTTTGGTAAAACGCGCGGTTGAAAATAATATCGAAATTATTGCTATACCCGGCGCGTGTGCCGCCGTGACGGCTGTATCGGTATCTGGGTTTGACATAAAATCGTTTATTTTCGAAGGATTTTTCCCACGCGAAAACAATCAAGTTAAAAATATAATTAAAAAGTTAGAGAATAATCCGGGAATTTATATATTTTATGAATCGCCAAAGAGAATAATAAAAACTTTTGAGATTTTCAGCGAAAATCTTCTGGATTGCAATATTTGCTTATGTAACGATTTAACGAAAAAATTCGAGAGGATTTATAGGGGTTCACCTGTTAAAATTTTAGATGAACTGCGAAATAATCCGTCGGCAGAAAAAGGTGAATACACGATTGTAATTGATGTTATTGAGACAGCGCAAACCCCCGTCGGCGTTGCCGGCACTCCATTTCAAAAGGGGGCTTTATCAATATCAATCGAATCGGTTATCGTTGACGTTATGATAAAACAAAAATGCACTGTAAAAGACGCTGTGAAATATATAGCGTCCGACAGCGCATATAATTTCAGCAAAAACGAAATTTACGCTGCTTCGCTGAATTTAAAGAAGATGTTTTAAAATTAACAAAATACGCTTGTAATTTGTATATTAATGTTATATAATAAATAACATTAATATATATTTTTTTAAGGTGATGTTGTATGAGTAAAAAGAAAGAAAAAGAGCAGGAAGAATCAAGGCGCGGTGCAGTCGGAGGTCAGGCGGTCATTGAGGGCGTTATGATGAAATCAAAAGAGAATATCGCGATAGCAGTTCGTAGGGAAAGCGGCGAAATCGTAAAAAAACTAAAGCCCTATAAATCTGCAAAAGATAAACATAAAATATTGAATATCCCGGTTATTCGGGGATTTGTAAATTTTATAGAAATGATGGCTATGTCGATGTCGACTCTTAACGATTCAGCCGAAATGCTCGGCTTGAACGAGTCAATAGAGCAACAGGCCGAAGAAATGACAAATAAAATATTTAAAGATAATCAAGATCAAGAAGATAAAGAGAGTAACGCAAATACTGAAAATTCTGAAATTAAATCTGAACCGGATACAACAGATAAACCCGAGAGCGAACTTAAAAATAAAGATATAGATACATCAAAACTTATGGTTATAGCTTCGATTATAGGAACGGTGCTGGGGCTTGCGCTGTCGTTCGGGCTGTTTTTTTTCCTACCGACTTTTGTGGGCAGAATAATCACGGATATTACAGGATTTGAAAAAGGCGGCTGGTTTATAAGCATAACAGAGGGAATTTTAAGGCTTGCGATTTTTATTATATATATTTTATTGGTTTCGCTTATTAAAGATATAAAACGCACGTTTCAGTATCACGGGGCGGAACACATGTCTGTTTTCTGCTATGAAGCTGAAGAAGAGCTTACTGTCGAAAACGTGAAGAAATATTCGAGGTTTCACCCCAGATGCGGAACTTCGTTTCTTATTGTTATGATGATAATAGGAGTTGTAATATCTATGCTGATTCCCGATTTTACAAAATCCGGGTTTTCGGATACGGCGGCTTTCTGGCTGAGATTGGCCGTGAAGCTTTCGGTATTCCCGTTTATTATAGGCATAGGATATGAATTTATAAGATTTGCGGGGAAACACGATAATATTATCGTAAAGATAGTCTCAGCTCCGGGGCTTTGGATTCAAAGGCTGACTACAAAAAAACCTGACGATTTACAGCTTGAAGTCGCAGTAGTTTCTTTAAGGACATCGCTGAAAATAGACCCGGTTGAAGAAGAACCTGTTGTAGGGGACGCTGCCCTCGGCGTTCCGTCGAATATAGAGCCGCAAACCCCCGTCAGCGGCGAGGCCGCTGACACCCCCTTTCAAATTCAAAAGGGGGCTGACGGTGAAAACGACGAAAAGATTGAAAATGTTTAATAAAGAAATAATAGACAGGTTAAAAAACGCGGGCATTGATAATTATTTATTTGAAGCGAAAATAATAGAAGAACACGTGAAAAAAAATAATTTAAGCGTTATTGATTTGGAAGATATAATAAAACGACGGGAAAACCGCGAGCCGTTGCAGTATATTCTGGGCGAATGGGAATTTTACGGCGATATTTATAAATTAAACAAAGACTGTCTGATTCCAAGACCGGAGAGTGAATTTTTAACGGAATATATAATAGAAAACGCCGGGCAAAACGGGATTGTTCTTGATTTGTGCAGCGGGTCGGGGTGCATATCTGTTTCGGCTCTGAAACGCAGGAAAGATTTATCGGCTGTTTTGATTGACATAGCGCATAACGCGATTGAAATATCAAAAGAAAACGCGAAAATAAACGGCGTTTTTGACAGAATAGAATTTTATTGCTTTGATATAATAAAAGATTATGAAAAGATTTTGGAATTTCTAAAAAGCCCCCTTCCCAGAAGGGGGTGGCACGAAGTGCCGGGGGTTGTTTTTTCTCTCGCAATATCAGATTCCGCAACCCCCACCCTACGGGCACCCCCTTCTGAAAAGGGGGCTTTGAAAGGCGATATAGACATAATAGTCTCAAATCCGCCATACCTGACAAAATCCGAAATAGAATTGATAAAATCCGAGAAGACGGAATTATATTACGAGCCGGAATCCGCGCTTTTGGGCGGCGAGGACGGACTTGATTTTTACAGGTTTATTATAAATAATTACAGTCAGGCGTTTGACGTAGGGCGCGGCGACCCCGGCGCGCCGCGCAAAATTAGCACAGTCACAGTTTTTGAGTGCGGTATAAACCAGAGCAAAGATATAGTTATGATGTTTGAAAAAATCGGTTTTTCGTGCGATATAATACGCGATTATAATAAGATTGAGCGCGTGGTTGCAGGACGTAAAATATAAAAATAAAAAACTTTACAAAGCGTTCGTTTTTAATATGACATGATGCTGTCAGATTTATTATGGTATAATATATAATGTAAGAACGATAAAATTTTTTATAAATTTTATATAAAAAACAAGTAAATAATATAAAGATGAACAGGAGAAAATCAAGATGGCAAAAGCAAATTTAGGGCAGGTAAAAAGAGATCTGCCGGAAACAGACGAACAAAGAAAAACCGCGCTTAAGAGCGCGCTGGACGACATTCATAAGAATTTTGGCGCGGGTTCGATTATGAAACTCGGCGAACACGCGAAATTAAACGTGAGCGCAATATCTACGGGATCGCTTAATCTCGATTTAGCTTTAGGGATCGGAGGGCTTCCCAAAGGCAGGATCGTTGAGATTTACGGTCCGGAATCTTCGGGTAAAACCACGCTCGCCCTCTCGACAGTCGCGCAATGCCAGAAAGCAGGGGGAGTCGCGGCGTTTATCGACGCTGAACACGCTCTTGATCCGGTTTACGCGAAAAATCTCGGAGTGGATACAGAAAATTTATTGATTTCACAGCCGGATTACGGCGAACAGGCTCTTGAAATAACAGACAAGCTTGTGCGTTCGGGCGCAGTCGATATTATAGTTATTGACTCAGTTGCCGCACTTGTTCCAAAAGAAGAAATCGACGGGAATATGGGCGATAAAAGCATGGCGCTTCAGGCAAGGCTTATGTCTCAGGCACTCAGAAAACTTTCAGGGACAATATCCAAAACGGCATGTCTTGTAATATTTATAAACCAGCTCAGGGCTTCTATGGCAATGTACGGCGCGCCCGAAACGACCACCGGCGGAAAAGCGTTGAAATTTTACGCTTCGGTAAGAATAGACATAAGAAAATCCGAGACAATAATGGAAGCAAAAGAAGCCGTGGCAAATAAAGTAAAGTGTAAAATCGCGAAGAACAAAGTCGCGCCGCCGTTTAAAGTCGCGGAATTTTTGATTGTGTTCGGCGAGGGGATAGATCACGCGACCGAAGTATTAGAAGTTGCGGTAGATATGGATATAATAAAAAAGAGCGGCTCATGGTTCTCGTATAACGGCGAGAGAATAGGTCAGGGAAAAGAAGCGGTAAAGAAATATTTTGACGAACATAAAGATTTAGCCGAAGAAATAGAAAAATTAGTCAGGGCAAACTCTGAGAAAGTAACAGTCGCTGAAGAAGTGGTAAAAGACGACGACGATGAAGAAATAGACCCGGACGATGTGCCTTTGGATATAGTAGTCGAAGATTTTGAGGATTAGAAATTTAATTTGCGCAGGGGCGGGGGTTTCCCGCCCTTGAACAAGATGTAAAAGTGTAGGATTTATATTTATTTCGGAGGTAAAAAAAGAATGAATATATCAATCTGCGGAATTGATTGCGATATTTGTAAGTACAAAGAAGAAAACGGGTGTAAAAGCTGCCGGATATGCGCGCCGATAGGAGAATGCGTCTGGGGCGGTCGGTGCGAATTATATGACTGCGCCGCAGAGAAAAATCTGCCTCATTGCGGTAAATGCGAAGAATTCCCGTGCCAAAAATTAATAGACTTGCATAAAAACGAAAATCCGGACGGAAACGGGATTGAAATTGAAAATCTGAAAGCATTGGGATAATTTATGATAGTAGTAAACACAGTAGAAATATTTTCATCTGATAATGCCGTACATATATCTTTGTCCAACGGAAAAAAATATAAGATTTTATTAAAAGATTACGAGAATCTGCCCTTTGAGTGCAAATCAGACAGTTTGCTTGAAAATATATTTATCGACGTAAAAAAAATAGAGCTGAGCGAAACAAATAAATATTTTAATGATTTTGACGGCGACTGCGTTGAGTTTTTGGCTTTTTTGTCAAGAAAATATACTATATATAGGTCAGCCATCGCAAAAGTCGCGCTGACTGATATTCCAAAAAAAATGCTTATACAAAAATTATATTTTTCTTACGGGCAGTATCTGAAAAAAGCAAATCAAAATAAAAGCGCGGATAATAAAATAGAATTAGAGCCTGAAACTTTGAAAACTCTGTGCGGACTTGTGTGCGACGAGTTTGAAGCGTCAGGCTATATTGACGATAAAAGATATGCTTTGGATAAAGCGAAATATCTGAAAGAATATAAAAAATACGGCAACGGCAAAATAAAAGAATATTTATATCAAAAAAGAATCCCGGCGGATATAATAAACGGGATTTTAGACGATGAATTTTTTTCGGACGAAGAAGAAAATTTTGAAAATATGCGCAATCTGTTAAAGAAAAAATACGGCGAAAATCTAAATAGATTAGATAAATCCGACAGGAATGATATACAGAAAGCGATAAATATGCTTATCAGAAACGGCTATAAATATCAGGATGCGAAAAATGCCGTCGCGGATTTTATTGATAATACTGAGATTGATATAGATTATATAGAAAACGAAGAAATTGAGGATTATTAAAATGGGCAGTAAAATAGGTTTTATTTCTTTGGGGTGTCCAAAAAATCAGATCGATACTGAAATAATGCTGAAAATTTTAGCCGATAACAATTATGAAATAGTAGTCGAGGATATTCACGCGGATATTATAATTGTGAATACATGCGCATTTATCGAGAGCGCGAAACAGGAAGCGATAGATAATATATTAGACGTTGCGTGGCTGAAAACAAACGGGAATAAAAATCTTAAAGGAATAATCGTCTGCGGCTGCCTCGCTGAAAGATACAGGGAGGAAGTTTTGAAAGAACTGCCGGAAATCGACGCGATTGTCGGGGTTTTTTCTATACATGATATTTTGGAAGCTGTAAAATATGTGGAAAATAATTTTGTAGGGGCAAATATGCCCGACAAGCCCCCTTCTCAGAAGGGGGTGGCAAACGCGATGCGTTTGACGGGGGTTGTGGAATCTGATGAGTCGAAAGGAACGGGAACGACAACCCCCACCCTGCGGGCACCCCCTTCTGAGAAGGGGGCATACATATCTCTCAAATCCCAAAACGGATTTGTATTAGGCGGCGAGAGGATATTGACCACGCCGGAATATACGGCGTATATAAAAATCGCCGAAGGCTGCGATAATTTTTGTTCCTACTGTGTTATTCCGTCAATTCGAGGCAGGTTTAAATCGAGAAAAATCGGGGATATAGTAGAAGAAGCCGGCGAACTTGCGGATATTGGTGTAAAAGAATTATGTATCGTAGCTCAGGACACGACAAGATACGGCGAGGATTTATACGGCGAATATAAACTCCCGGAATTATTAAATAAATTATGTGAGATTGACAAAATAAAATGGATAAGATTATTATATTGTTATCCTGATAAGATAACTGATGAATTGATAAATACTATAAAAAATCAGGATAAAATATTAAAATATATAGACATGCCGGTGCAGCATATAAACGATAAGATTTTAAAATCGATGAACCGGCGCGGCGGGAGCGAAGCGATAAAATCGGCGGTTAAAAGACTGCGTGAAAATATCCCGGATATAGCTATAAGAACGACTGTAATCGTAGGTTTTCCGGGAGAGACAAAAGAGATATTCGGGGAATTGTGCGAATTTATAAGAGAAATAAAATTTGAGCGGTTAGGCTCGTTTATGTATTCGCCGGAAGAAGGGACTCCCGCAGCGGGATTTGAAAATCAGGTGAGCCAAAAAGAAAAAGAACGACGTCAAAAATCGATCATGTCAATTCAGGAGCGGATAAACGGCAGTTTAAACCAGAAGAAAATCGGCAAGACAATAAAAGTTTTATGTGAAGGGTTTGACAAAGTCGGCGAAGTTTATTTTGGCAGGAGCGAAGCCGACGCTCCGGAAATTGACGGGAAAATTTATTTTGCCGCTGCGCAGGGCATCCAAAATACACCGCAAGAGGGAGATTTTGTCGATGTGAAGATAACAAAAGTTTTGGATTATGATTTATATGGGGAGTGCGTGAAATAAAATTATGGTAAAAGATAAAAATTTTTACAAAACGCTTTTATTGATCGGGCTTCCCGTCGCGTTTCAAAGTTTGATTTCTTTGAGCGTCGTGTTTCTTGATAATATAATGGTCGGAAATATACGCGAAAATACAAAAATAGTTTTTGCGGGGGTAACTCAGGCAAACGCCATAACAACGCTGTTCGCATTTTTTATAAAAGGGCTTTCAGGCGGCGCGTCTGTAATGATTTCGCAGTACTGGGGCAAAAAAGATTTAGAAAAAATCAAAACGGTTTTTTCTATTATATTTTCGATAGGCTTATCGCTCGCCGCAGTTATAACTACGCTTATATTTTTATTCCCGAAAGGCGCTATGTCGATTGTCACAAGCGATGAAATGGTTAAAACAGCCGGAGCGCAATATATACAGATAGTATGTTTTTCGTATGTTTTTTATATACTGACAGAGACTTTTGTAACAATGATGAGGTGCGTTGAAATAGTGAGGGTTTCGCTTTATGTGTCTATTGTGTCGTTTTTTGTTAATTTAGCCGGTAATTATTTATTGATTTTCGGCAACGAGAGCTTACATATACCCGCGATGGGAATAAAAGGCGCGGCAATCGCGACAGTGATTGCAAGAGTAGTTGAATTTATGATAGTCATGACATTCACGTTTAAAATCCAGAAGCGTATCGCGATAAAAATAAAAGATTTGTTCAGGTATGAAAAAATCATGTGGTTTGATTATATAAAATACGGCCTGCCGATAATGGCGGGGGACACTCAATGGGGATTTGTCGGCTTTTTCAAGGCTATTATAATTGGCAGGTTAGACAGCCGGATGATGTCGGCTAACGGGATAGCTGAAGTTATAATGTCGCTTGCGGGAATATTTACGGTCGGGCTGGGGAGCGCGGCGTGCGTTATTATCGGCAAGACTGTCGGCGCGAAAGAATATGAAAAGACGCGAAAATATTCAAATACCCTGCAAATATTATTCGCGTCATTCGGCGTATTTATGTGTACGGTTTTGTTTTTCTCAAGAACGCCGCTTGTGTCTCTTTACGGCATTATATCGCAAAAAGACATAGGGGGATTTGACGACGCGACGATAAATCTGGCGAAAACTTTTATAGCGATCGGGGCATTTACTTTAATCGGGACGTTTTATCATGCGACGTGTTTTACCGGGATAAACAGGGGTTCGGGCGACGGCAAATTTGTATTTAAAGTAGATATGATATGCGGGTGGGGAGTTGTTTTGCCTTTGACTTTTCTGAGCGCGGTAGTTTTCGGGTTTCCGTTGCCGATCGTATTTTTGTCGGCGAGAATCGACCAGTGTTTCAAATGGATCATCGCGTTTTTCCGGCTCAGGGGTGATAAGTGGATAAGAAATGTCACGAGGTGATAAATAAAAACCGTAGGGGCGGCCGCAAGGGTCGCCCCTATGGATAAAATCAAATTGTTATTATTTTAGATTTATCACGCCAAGATTGCAGCATAAAAAATAAGAATTTTTTATTTTAAAATCTATTGTAAATAATAGGGCAATATGATATTATATAATAAAAAAACGAATAAAATCCAAACCAAATATATTTTTTAAGGAGAAAAATATTATGTATAACATAACTCAGGCCCAGCCTACTCCCGGCAATACAAAATGGTTCCAGAACGACAGATTCGGATTATTTATCCATTGGGGGACTTATGCCCTTGCGGCGCGTCACGAATGGGTGAAAAACATCGAGGCGATACCCGATGATATTTACGACAAATATTTTAAGCATTTTGACCCGGATTTATATAATCCGGATTTATGGGCTAAAGCCGCTTCAGACGCGGGAATGAAGTATTTTGTCATCACCACAAAACATCACGAGGGTTTTTGTCTCTGGAATACTGATTTAACAGATTATAAAGCTACAAACACGCCTTATGGCAAAGACGTTCTCACTCCTATGGTCAACGCTTTCAGGGAACAAAACATGAAAGTCGGGTTTTATCACTCGCTTTTAGACTGGCATCACCCCGAATATACTCTTGATGAATGTCACGCATTAAAAAATAATCCGGAATATCAGGAAAAGGCGAAAAACAGGGATTTAAACAAATACGTCGATTATCTCTGGGGGCAGACACAGGAATTATTGACGAGATTTGGCAAAATAGATATACTCTGGTATGATTTTTCTATCGGCAAATCAGACAGGTTTGCAGGCAAAGGCAAAAACGAATGGAGAAGCGAGGAATTAATCAAATTTATACGCGGCTTACAGCCTGAAATAATAATAAACGACAGGCTTGAAATCGATCAGGACGTAAAAACTCCCGAACAGTATCAGCCGCGTGAATGGGTAAAAGTAGACGGCAAGCCGGTGGTTTGGGAGGCATGCCAGACATTTTCGGGTTCATGGGGTTATCACAGGGACGAACAGACTTGGAAAAGCGTAGACATGCTTGTACAGATGCTTATTGACACAGTAAGCAAAGGCGGGAATTTATTATTGAACGTCGGGCCAACTGGACGGGGCGAATTTGATGAGAGGGCGTTGAATTGCTTATCCGGCATGGGCAAATGGATGAAAAATCACGGGCGTTCGATTTACGGCTGCACGCAGGCTCCCGATGTATTCAAGGCTCCGCAAGATTGCCGTTTGACATATAACCCCGACAAAAACAGGCTGTATATTCACATGTTCTCTTATCCGTTCGGCGGGTTTTTCATGGACGGCAAAGAGATATGCGACAGGATAGAATACGCGCAGTTCTTAAACGACGCGTCGGAAATAAGATATTCGATAAACGGCGAAACTGTATCTTTTAATATTCCCGTAATCAAGCCGAACGTGACTGTTCCGGTTATAGAAGTTTATTTGAAATAATAAAATTATACATAATGTAGGGGCGGCCTTTACGGTCGCCCTTGTAAAAAATATCATTAACATTAGTTTACGGACGCGCAATGCGCGTTCCTACATAATCTGTCACATAGATTTTTGCCTTTCCATAAGTCGCTCTTTTAACGCGATAAACTCAGGATTATCATGCAATGACACAAAACATTCTTCGTTCAATCGCCCGAAAAGTTGCCCACATTCTGTGCCGATCCAGTTTTTAGACGTACCTGACGGCGAGTGAATACACTTATTTACGAATATTGATGTGTACGGTAATTCCCGCTCGGCAATTTCATCATAGGCAACAGCGTGCTTTTCGGCCATGAAAAGATGTTTTATTGTTGTATCTTTGTCTTTTTTCATTTGATATTTTCCCAAATAATAATAATTCCATGCAAGCCTGTTATGATAAAATAATAAATTGCCGTCATAATATATCGCTTCATATAATTTATTCGACGTTTCATAACATAAAATTTTTTCATCAAGAGTCAAATTTTCCTGTTTTGCCAACATATCTAAATCTAATCGGATCCAGTCTATATGTTCCTGTATGTTCCACTGGAGCGTTTTTACTTGATCTTCGCTGCCTCGCTCGTAAATATGTTCAAGAAGCATACCGGAACATAAACACATCGTTGGCATTTTTTTTGCAAGCTCAATCGCTCTGTCTCTTTTCCCTACATGCGGATATGTAAAACATAATAATTGTATTGCTCCTTGCCGCAAATTGTCTTCTGTGCAATTTTCAAGAACACGCTCGCATATATTTATTACTTCATCTTTATTATTATCGTTACTAAAAAGTGCATGTGCAAGATTCATCATAAGTTTAAAATTTCGCGGATATTCTGCAAGTGCCTCACGCATTATATCAATACATGCTTTCATATCGCCGATATGATTGAGTTTATTGAATTTTTCACAATATTCATCAATCTTCGCGTTTATAGCAACATCGGTCATACCTAAAAGTTCATCGGAAGTCACGTTATAGTATAGCGCAAGCGCGGGGATTAACGTGATGTCGGGATAACCTTCGCCTCTCTCCCATTTGCTCACCGCCTGCATGGAAATGCCGAGATGTTCGGCGAGTTCTTCCTGTGTATTGCCTTTTTCTTTACGTAATTTTTTTAGGTTCTCACAAATCGTTATATTCATAAAATCACCTTTTTTAATAAAATAGTGATAAGCGCTTATCCTGATTTTATTATATCAGAGTTTTATTTTATTATCAATAACCGCATTGTTGAGTTTGAGTAGAGAAAATAAACTGTGCGTTGAGTTTATTAGGTGAAGATAAAATAAAAAATTTCAAATAAATATATTGACAAACCGAAGAAATTGATATATACTATAATAGTTTGATAGAGATTTTATAATAATATTGCGGAATTGTGTAATGGTAGCACGGCAGACTCTGACTCTGTTTGTCTGGGTTCAAATCCTAGTTCCGCAGCCAAAAAAAGCGATTACAGCGAGTATATCCCGTAAAATGGGGGTTTACTCGCTGTATATTTTTGCCATGACACGCGGAACGGGATTTTTAATATGCCCAAAAACAAACAGATTTTTTAGTGTTTTTTCACGAATCTGTTTGTCTCCTTTTATATAGGGAATAAAGCGTTTTCTTTTTGAATATTAATGGAATATTTGACGAAAGGAGAGGGTTTTTAACATGGGAAAACTAACCATGCAACCAAACGCAAACGCAGTCGCATTTAAAGAACTGTTTGATGAATTTATCCGTTTTAAGACATTACAAAATTTATCTCCGCAAAGTATCAGATATTACGAGGACTTCGCGTTTTTTGGTAGAGCTGATAAACGACTTCAAAATACCGCTTATGACATTAAGACACAGCAAGGCTGCAAAAATACGCGTCCGAATTTTTCGCAAAAACAATAACCCTAATAGTTGTCAGCGAAATCACATCAAAAAATATTTTTGAAACTCCTTGATTTTATGTCGCCGAAGCGATATAATAATATAAGGAGGTGTTTTGAATGAATATAAACAAACTGTTAGAACAACAAAATATAACCAAATACCGCTTATCTAAAAAAAGCGGCATACCGCATACGACTATAAATGATATATGCAACAATCGGGTGGATATAAAAAAATGCTCTGCCGAAACACTGTATAAGTTGGCAAAAGCACTTGATGTATCTATGGAATCATTGATTGCCGACGCTATGGAATACCGCGCCGATTTTGAGATATTCAAAAGCAATGTGTGTCATCTTGTCAAGGATATGGGCGATATAAATTTTATCATCGACACGCTTGAAACCGATAAAATCCGAAAGCTGTATCAAAAGAAATGGTATCCAGAAAGCCTGTATCTGTTGGCGATGGTTGATTATTTGAGCCGTGAAAACGATTTGCCGATATGTACCAATTATAATGACATTCGCGCAGCGCAATTAAAAGAGATAATTTATCCCGCAGGTGTGGTCGTCAGATGTGCGGCAAGCGGCAGCGAGCAACCGAAGCGAGAGAGTATCGAAACTGCCATTCCCGAATTTATACGGCATAATATTGTTGAGGAGGAGGTACGGAATGTCTACTGATTTTTTATTATCGAAAGATAATCTTGACACATATCTTGCAGAACTCAGCAAGCAGTTTCGCAAACTGTACAGAAAAGAAGCAAAAGCTGAAATCATACTTATTGGCGGAGCGTCTGTTCTTATAAATTACAATTTCCGTGATTCATCAACCGACGCAGACGCTATTATACAGGCAGACGCTTCTATGAAAGAGGCAATAAGTTTTGTCAGAGATAAATATAATTTGCCAAACGGTTGGCTGAATGAGGACTTTAAGAATACAAAATCATACTCGGATAAATTGCGCGGCGTGTCTGTTCCTTACAGAACTTTTTCTAATGTTGTGCATATACGGACGATAGCCGCCGAGTATCTTATTGCAATGAAGCTGATGAGCGGCAGACAATATAAATTCGATTTGTCCGATATTATCGGGATTTTATGGGAGCATGAGAAAACCGGCAAGCCCATTGAGAGAGCCACTATTGATAAGGCGTTTACCGAACTTTACGGGCAACAGCCGATACCTGACATTTCCAAACAGCTCCTTGATGATGCTTTTAACAGCAAGGATTACGAAAATATTTATGCAAAAGTTCACAAAGCGGAGAAACAGACAAACGAAATGCTATTGAATTTCAGGCAGGATTATCCGAATGTTTTGAATGAAGATAATATTAACGATATTATTGAACAGGCAAAACGCAAAAGAAAATAAATTAAAAAGGCACCGGATTGATAAACTGCGAGGTGAGAAATATATTAAAAGTAATAGAATATTACATTGAATAAAAGACGATAAATCCGCTATATATCAAGAAATTCGATTAACTAAATATTTTTCGTTTATTGAAAGTTTAGTTAATCATTAACTAATGGGTCGACTGTATAAAATGTGAAGTTGAAATCACTAATAAAATCCGTCTAAGATTTGGTCTAAAGCTTTCGTAAAAAAATAAAACCGCATGATTCCTGACCATTCAGAAATCAACCCATAAAAATGCGCAAAACCCTCGGTTATACGAGGGTTTGCAGGGTAAAAAATAATTTTAAATAATCATGGATAATTAATGGTGGGTAACATTCAAATCCTAGTTCCGCAGCAAAAAAAGACGATTACAACGAGTAAATTCCATAAAACGGGGGTTTACTCGCTGTATATTTTTGCCATGACTGCGAAAGCGGGATTTTATATATACTCAAAAACAAACAGATTTTTTAGTGTTTCTTCACGAATCTGTTTGTCTGTTTTTATATGGGGAATAAATACTTTTCATGCTCAACTGCCTAAAATGGACGAAGTCGTTAAACAGACATACACCGACCACGAAATTATGTTATTGCTCGAAACCCGATCTAAAAAAATGTGATTTCCCAGAGTATCGGAATTGGGTAATTGTCAATTATATGTTAGGTACAGGGAATCGCGCCGGGACAATCATCAATATTAAAATTGAAGATATTGATTTTAACAGCGGCAATATTATTCTTAAAAAGCTGAAGAGCCGGAAACAGTATTATATTCCTATTTCACAAGAATTGGAGCAGGCATTAAAAGAATATATTGTTTATTTTCTGTATCATTAGCATTTTCGGGGTTATATGTATTTGTTTCGGCATTTTTTGCCGGCGAGCATGAATACAGAAGCATAGTCATAGATATAATAAACAGTACAGCCGCAATAAAAGCGGTTATTTTTATTTTTTTTCGCATTGGATTGCCTACTAAAAAATCAATATAATCTATTTTCTTTTATAACGCAAATCTGATTATCTGCTCAAAAAGAATATAATGCTCGTGTAATATATCTTCGTATGACAAAATTGTTTCCCAGTTGTTTAAATTTCTCTCGCCATAATTTATTCCCTGATTGCTTTCGTAGACAAATGCCGTAGCTCCGCAGATATGATGTAACGCAGAGGCTAAGTTAAACGATTTAGGCGTACTAAAATTATCTTCATGTATAGCAGTCGCCGAATAAGGCAATTTTTTTTCAACTGCCGCTTCTTTTATTTGCAGGCTTAAATCACGAATTTTTTGCTTGATAAACATAGGCGCGTAATCAGTTTCTAAAATAGCGGGAATCATATTGCCGCCGCCGTGCAATAAAACAGTAAAGTCAGGAGCCTCTGTTTCAGCCGTATTCATTACGGCTTTTGTTTCGTTTGAAGTTTCGCCGAAAAAATTATCGTGCATCATGTTTATCCCGTCGTCGTTATAATATGACCCAAGATATGAAACATGATTTTTTATGGGGTGAATTTTTTTACATTGGGGCCAGTCGCAGAGAGTCCCGTCTTTCCATCTGCCCTGACCGTAATGCCTGAATTCTTCATAAGTAATGCCGTGCATTGTATCTATAGGGATTCTCGCCCTCCCGTCAGGATTGGCAACGGGTATTATTATCAGCCGGCATTTGTCAATACAATTTTGCAGAAACGTGTTTGTCTCGCCCATAAAATCTTTTCCGGTTTCGATTATATTTATGAAATTTATTATAGCGGCGACGCCTTCCATTTCTCCGGCATGAACTGCCCCGACAATAAATATCACAGGTTTTTTACCCGTTTTGTCCGCATAGCATTTAGGCTCGTTCGCGCCGCAGGCCGAACTGTAATTAGCAGTCCGGTTAAAATATTGCCGTTGGCCGTATTCTATCAAATATATATCCCTGTTGCCCGCGCTTTTAGCCAGAACTGAAACTTTGCCCCTTTTTATATTCTGCAGCGTTTCATTTACTTCAGAGAGCGTAGTTTTCCAGAATACCGGTTTATTATCCATATATAAAACTCCTCATGATTAATTAACTTAACGCGTGGTGATAGCCAAAGCCCCCTTTTGCGAAAGGGGACTTTTGAGGATAGTTCCGAATTTACCCTAATTTTTGTATTAGCGCCATACGTTAATTTAGTTTTATTTTAATTGTTCAAAAGCTTCAACGGCATTATTGCTTAACTTTTGAATTAAGCTCTCCAGCCGCTCCAACTTAGAAACAATGTCCCTGTTGTTTGCTTTGAACATAGCGTGAAATATACCGTTACGTATATCGCCGAACCATAATCCGTCGCCGAAGTCAAATACCCTGTTTGCAAATATTATATCCAGCATTTCCGACGATTCTTCATCCCGTGTTGCGCGAACGCTCAAAGCTATATCGTAATATGCGGGGATAACCCTGTTTTGCGATTCACAGGCAAGCGCCTCAAGTATTACGCTTGTACGCTCAAGGCTCTTCGCATCTGCGGTGATAGGAACTACAGCCGAAGCCGCTCCTTCTATCCGGGACAAATATGTCTCCTGTGTTTCGGTATATTTAGGATAAGGCAGTATGCCGAAATCAGTTTCCATTCCGCGCAAAGAATGTATAAAATAAAATGTAGTATCCAAAAAAAGTCCCTGACCGCTTTCAAACATATTTTCGAATGTGCCGTCCATGTCTCCGGGACCGGGGCCGTACCATGAATTATTGTCCCATGTGATTTCATAAATTTTATTGAATACTGTTGTGAACTGCTCGTCTGCCATTGCTGAATACGGCACGCCGTTATTATCTTTTTTTATACTTCTCGCCCCGCCGCTGATCCATAAATTAGGCAGTACCTGATTATCAGCAGCCAAAAAACCGAACCTGTCGTTTTTGTCCATAATGCCATTGCCGTCCATGTCCGTAACCGCAGTTTTGCTCATTTCCCCGAATTTATCGAATGTCCATTTGCCTGACCTGACCAATTCGTACGGGTTATCCATGCCGTAGTCATGCAGCATTGCTTTGTTGAACAGCATCATACGGGTAAAATCATAAGAAGATAAATCATGCGCGCCAAAAGCGAAAAATTGTTTGCCCACTATAGAAAGATCTGAATTAAGCTGTTGATTCCAGTAAGGCTTATTTAAATCAATATACGGCAAATCACTAACCGGGTGCAGCATACCTTCCTGCGCCATCGGAAAAGTCACGCTGATATGCAGAGTGATTAAGTCAAATTCATTGTCCCCCGCCAATATGCTCTTTTTTGCCTTGCTCTCGCCTGAATCGACAGTGTGCAGTTGTTCTGTAAACGTGAAATTAAACCGTTCCTCCAAATTGCGGCTTCTTCTGTATATAGCATCGTTAAGAACCTCGCCTATTTCTTCTTCTATGTTGATAGGGCTGGTATAACGCGGGTTTAGCCGGGTCAGCATAGAAAACTCATATCCGTCAAAATCAAATTCGCCCAAATCATCTGTATAACCGGTTGATATATTTTCTTCCGGCATTTCGGTATTTTCGGCAACGCCGTTATTCTTCCCGCCGTCGGGCTCAATAACATTATTATCAGGTTCACTGCCTTTTTCTCCGCCGCATGCAGGCAGCAAAGGCAATAACATAATTATTATAATCAATAAAAATATTATCTTTTTCATACGCTTTCTCCTTAATTTATAAATTTACTTGTATAATATGCCTGCAATTAAAATAATACATAAGCCAAATAAACGGCGGCCGTCATAGTAACGGCGGAAAATAATGTCGATAGCGTAACAGTTTGCACGGCAAAATCAACGTCGCCCCTACATTCTATAGTCAACAACGCCGTATTCACAGCCGTCGGCGACGACGACGCGATAAATATAGCCTGCGCCAGTACGCCTTCAAACCCGAACAGTTTTATTAATATCAACGCC
This sequence comes from Oscillospiraceae bacterium, assembly GCA_009783265.1. Taxonomy (GTDB): domain Bacteria; phylum Bacillota; class Clostridia; order Oscillospirales; family WRJC01; genus WRJC01. The sequence goes on along the minus strand of WRHM01000001.1, from coordinate 181,404 downwards.
GCCGCCGGCCCGAAGATAAGCCTGCAAAAAACCGCTATATAAGGCGTTTTAATTCTAAAATTTATACGCGTCTTTGATAACTGGACTCCGAGCGTGATTAATGCCACGCTTATCATACCGTTTCTCAGATAATCCAAAGCAGTCCAAACCGGCGTAACTATAAAATCAAACGGCAGGAACTTAAACAGGACAGCGCATATAACGGCATATAACGTAGGCATTTTTACTACCCGGCTAATCCCTGTTTTAAATGTCATACCCTCTCCGCCGCTGTTTATGAAACCTAATGTGTTTGTTGTCAGGTTCTGCACAAGCAGGGTCATTATCTGCACCGACAGAGCAACTTCCAGATACGGGGCTGCGCCGTCTATGACAAACGGCGGATTGGAAAACACCAGCGTCATAAGCGATATGCCGATATTGCCGGAATTATAGAACATGATCGAATTTTCAAACGCTTTTCCTGTGTTCTTGGGAAACTTTAAAAGTTTCGCCAATACTGCCCCGAACACAAAATTTATCCCAAGCAAAACAACGGTCAGCGCAATCACCCGGACCAGATCCAGAGAAATGTCAGTCGTATATATATTCACGAATGAAAAAGCCGGCACAAACAAATAAAAATTTATTTTTGTGAGGGTGTTCATATCCGGCCTGAACTTCTTGTCTACTATATAACCCAGAAATATCAACACAAATATGGGTATAATACTGTTTAATATAATACTTATGAATATGTTCATTTATTTATATTTACCGTTGTTTATTATAGCAATTCTACTTGAGAACCACCCCGCCCTGCGGGTACCCCTCCACAGAGGGGAATTAGACAAAACGCCAGAATTGCGCGCAATTCCCCTCCGTGGAGGGGTGGCAAGCGTCAGCTTGACGGGGTGGTTTTCATCTTGCTTTATTATATATAAAAATATAATTTAAAAATCAATTTCAAGGCAATTAGTATATTCAGACGGCAGTATATCCGGCAGTTTGACTGTCAGTACTCCGTAAGCCTGTACAAACGACAGATTATCGCCGCCCAGAATTTTTACAGATTTTACTTTGTCCGTTTCGTCAAGGCTCTTTATAACTGCAATATGATTGTCCGCAGGCTTGAGTATAAACGCGTATAATTTATTTTCTTTTGCCGTGAACCGGTAATCTGAACTGTTCCATGTTGTCTTGACTTCTTTGAACCCGTCGATCAAAACCTGAGTATCGCCTTCGCCGTATATTTTCCACGGGCGAGTGCCGTATACTGCGTCGCCGCATATTGCGAACCATTTCGCGAGTTCTTCAAGTATATACACTGTTTCGTCGTCAATAGATCCGTCCGGTTTCTGCAATATATTCAGCAGCATAGTGCCATTTTTGCTTATTATATCCACAAGCATTTCTATAATATGCGCGGGCTTTTTGAACTCCTGTTTTGCGTCGTAAAACCAGTTGCCTATGCAGGTATCCGTCTGCCACGGATTGGGATTTATGCCCGGAAGCTGGCTTTTTTCTATATCAAGAACTCCCACGCTGTATATTTCAGAACTCCTGCTTTTTTGCGTATATACGGCATGATTTTCGCCGTTTTTTTCGATTGATGTATTATATAAGTGCGAAACAGCTTCAAGTCCCCACCTGTATTCTAAATCATTCTTGCTTAATCCCTCAGCGTTATGCCAATGCTCGCCAAACGGCAGGGAGCCGTCTGAATATAATAAATCGGGTTTATATAAATCTATAAGCTCTTTCATTACAGAGAGCCAGTAATCCCTGAATTTTTCGTTTGAAGTGTACCACGGCGCAGGCGCGTCGGGTTCGGACGGATGCTCGTAATTATCTAAATAAAAATCACGGTATTCGGGATCATTGCCGTCATACGGCACGTTTTTATACGGCCCGTAAGCGTCGCTCCCTTTGTTTACCCGCCACCATGAGAAAGTCGCGCCCAAATGCTCCGTGAACCCGAATGGCATATTGTTTTTCTCCGCCGCTGCTTTCCATAAACCGCATATATCTTTTTTTGGCCCGACTTGCATAGAGTTAAAACGGTTTAATTTTGACGGAAAATTAAAAAAGTGGTCGTGGTGCATTGCCTGTCCTACGAAATATCTCGCTCCCGATTTGTGATAAAGTTTCATAAGTGCGTCAGGGTCAAATTTTTCAGCTTTCCAAAATGCGCAAATATCTTTATATCCGAATTTTGACGGGTGACCGTAATGCCTTAAATGATACAAATATTGAGGCGACCCCTGCATATACATGTTTCTTGCGTACCAGTCGCCGCACATAGGCACGCTCTGCGGTCCCCAGTGGCTCCAAATACCGAATTTCGCGTCGCGAAACCATTTAGGACACTCGAACCGGGTCAGTGATTCAAACGTCGGATTAAATTTTTTTCCTGTATTCATAATTATTTCTCCCTTTAAAATTTTTATGGATTTAGTATAACATATATTATTAATTTAATCAAATGCAAATATAAATTAAATCTCACCCGTTATTTGAGTGAGGATTTATTTGAATTTTACATTTTCAAAAATCCGCAGTGATACGAAATCAATCCGGATATATCAAATTTCTTGGCTTTTTCGAGTGATTTAAGTCCAAGCAGCATATCATAGGTATGCTGAGGATTCGGGCCGGACATTTGTCCGTTTGTTATATTCAGAGCGTCGCCGCCGACAATGATTTTGCTCTCGCGAAAATACAGACAGATATGCCCCGGAGTATGGCCGGGCGTATGAACGATTTCAATTCCGCCGCAATACGGCAATATTTCCCCGTCCGTTAATTCCTGATTTGTAATTATGCGCCAGTTCGGGAGAGCGGCAATCATTTTGTCGCACCACGCTTTTCTATCGTCGGGCAGATTATCATAATTATCAATCATAGCCGCTAATTTAATAGGCGTTTTTCGCCCGTCGATATACGGCGCTTCGTCAATATGCGTTAAAATTTTTATTTTTGGCGCGAGTTTTAATAAATCCGGCACACAGCCCACATGATCCATATCCTGATGAGTTATTATAATCTCAGTTAAATCCCGTGCGTTAAACCCTGCATCGGCGATAGCCTGTTTTATAAGTTCCGTCTGACCGGGAAATCCCGCGTCAGCCAAAATCAAATGACCGTCGCCCCAGATAAGCGTTGGATATATAACCCCGCCGTTTCCTGCAATTTCAAGCATTGCGATATTATCTGTTATTTTCATTTTTGTACCCCCTGTTAAATATTATAATTCTGTTACTAATTATATAAATTATATATGATATTCCAGAAAGAAAAAAGGCATTTTTATGAAATTTCTTTAAATTCATTTATATTGCTTTAGCCTCTATTATATAAATATAAATCATTTTAAATTAGAAAAAGCCCTTTACTTTTAAAGAGAAATATAATATAATTTATTTAGTCAAAACAAAAAGGGAAAATATATTAATTTAGAGATTAAGGAGAAATATAATATTTATGGAGAAAACAGGACGAAAAGTACAAATAACAAGTATCGGATTCAACCAACGCCCGCTTGATGAATTTATAAATATAGTGGACGAAGAAGGGAAAAAAGGCTGCGACTTGATTTTATTGCCGGAAGCATGTACGGGAAATGATATAATCGAGCCGCTTGACGGCAGTTCGGTGAAGCGCATATCTGAAATTGCCGCGCGTTATAATACATATATAGTTTTCCCTGTTTATAGAAAAAGCGAAACAGAAGAGCGTTTGAATTCGGCGATACTTATAGGGCGCAGGGGCGAAATATGCGGGGTATACGATAAAGTCTACCCATTCTGGAGCGAGTTTGAACTTGAGCCTGCTTGCACAGTAGGGCGTCAGGCTCCGGTTTTTGAAACCGATTTCGGAAAAGTAGGCATGGCAATCTGTTTTGACGCGAATTTTCCCGAAGTGTTTAAACGGCTTTCGCTTGGCGGCGCGGAGATTGTCTTATGGTCAAGCGCATACAGCGCGGGCATGAGTTTGCAGGCTCACGCGATAAATTATAATTATATTATACTGACTTCGACTCTTGTCCCTGATTGTCTTATGTATGATATAACAGGTCAGGAAATATATTATCAGCATACGCCCGGAGGTATAAACATAAGCCGTGTAACTGTTGATTTGGACCGATGCGTATTTCACCAGAACTACAACATGGAGAAAAGGGCTAAGCTGCTGAATGATTATGCCGGGAAAATAGAATCTGATTTGTGGCTTGAACGCGAACAGTGGTTTACTCTCAGGGCAATATCGCCCGGAATAAGCGCAAGAAAAATAGCGGCGGAATACGGGCTGGAAGAACTGACGGCGTATAAAAACCGCAGTGTTTTTGAAATAGATAAAATCAGAGGATTTAATTTTGGAAATTAATTATTAATTAAACAGGAGGATAAATTATGTACTGTTCAAACAACAAATATTTCAGTGAGATCAGACAATATCTTGATAATATTCCGGTAATAGAAACGCATGAGCATTATACGCAGTATCACGGCGCAGACGACGCGCTTGATTTTGTGATAAACAATTATTATTGGTCGGATTATATGTCGGCGGGAGGCGACGGTCTGTCGAAAGAAATGCCGCCCAAAGAACGCTATGAGCGTTTTTTGACGATTTATAATAAATCAAAGCATACGGCATACGCACAGGGAATGATAGAGGGACTGCGTATATGCTGGGGTATAGACAACATAGACAGTTACGAAAATTTTCTGATATTGGAAGAAAAACTAAAATCAAGAGAAGCTTCGGTTTATGAAAACACAATGGAGAAACTGAATATTAAAGCAAAAGTAGTCGATAGCTGGGACTTTATGGACTTCGTAGACGGCAACAAAACAGATTATTCTAAATATTGCCGTTTTGCGTTTCAACTGCCCGAATTTCACAATAATCATTCAAAACAGGATTTATTGAAGTATCAGAAATATTTGGGCCGTGCAATCACATGCTTGGACGATTATCTGGAAAGCTTCGATAAATATTTACAAAAATGCGTAGATTTCGGCGTTGTCTGCTTTAAAGACCAAACGGCTTACAGGCGCAGTATCGCATACGGCAATCCAACAAGAGACGAGGCTGAAAAAGTTTTTAACGCGATGATGATAAACCCCCGCGAGACTGTCGGCGACGACCGCGCCGTTTATCTCGACGACTGGCTTTTCCAGTATGCCATGCGCAAGGCGGCGCAGTATAACCTGCCGGTACAGATACATACGGGACACATGGCGGGCATAAGAAACGATATTGTTAAAACAAACGCCGCGCATTTAATTCCCGCGATTGAAATGCACGAAAACGTGAAATTTGATTTATTTCATGGCAACTGGCCTTATATGGACGAATATATCTATATAGGCAAGAATTATCCGAATGTATATTTAAATCTTTGCTGGGTGCAGAGCATAGACCCGGTTTATTGCGTCGAATTTATGAAACGCGCTGTGATGACTGTGCCGCACAGTAAAATCATGGCTTTCGGCGGAGATACAAGCATGATAGAATGGGTCGCCGGTTATCTGTCGCTGGCAAAAGACAATGTGTCGTGTGCGCTGTCCGAATTAACTGACAGCGGCTGGCTGAATATTCATAAGGCAAAACAAATAGCCGCGGACTGGTTTTTCAACAACCCCAATGATTTATTCAAACTCGGATTTGAGCCGTTCAACGCTTGATATGTGGACTTAATAAAATATATAATTATAAATATATTAGGAGAAAAAAATGGAAAAATTCAGAATAGCTTTTGTCGGCTGCGGAAGCCGCGCGAATCAGGTTATATATCCGGCGTTTAATTATCATAAAGACGTTGAGTTTTGCGGGATATGCGATATTGACCCGCAGAGATTAAAAAATACGGCGGATTTATATAATATACCGGAGGATAAGCGTTACGGGCAGTTCGGAGTATATGATTATCAGCGTATGCTCAAAGAAGTAAAACCCGACGGAGTGGCTGTTATCGGAAATCCTCATATCATGTATGATTTATGGGAATGGTGCCTGATAAACGGGTTTAATCTTTATATAGAAAAGCCCTTCGCAATAACTTTGCATCAATGTAAAATGCTCACATATCTTGCAAATAAAAACAAATGCACGACACAGGTGTCTTTCCAGAGAAGAAGCACTCCGTGCGTTATGCGGGCTTATGAAGAATGCGTGAAACGCGGAGCTGTAACAGTTGCGGTGTGCAAATTTTATAAATATCTTATCGAGCCTTATACATGCGCAAGAGATCATATGATGGACGACGCAGTCCACGCCATAGATACAATACGCTGGATGTGCGGCGGGGAACTGGCGGAATTGTCGTCAAATATGCGTGCTTTTATGGTTCCGGATTATAATATAATAAACGCAATGATGACTTTTGACAACGGTTCGGTCGGCATTCTCATGAACAACTGGTCGTCGGGTAAAAGAATATTCGGGGTTGAAATGCACGCGCCGGGAATATATGTCGATGCAGAACATGAAGTCGGGGTCAATATCTACCGCGACGGAAGCCTTGTCCCTGAATTTATTTCAGCCGAGGAAGCCGCCGGAAGCGGTGAATATTATGTACACTCGGGGCTTGTCAATAAAACGCGTGATTTTATCGATTGCTGCCGCTCAAAAAAGCAATGCGAATCTGATTTTAACGACGCGTATAAAACAATGGAAATCGCCGAGAAAATACTTGCTCAGGCACTCTTATAATTTGATTTAACTACAGATATAATATCAGCCTTTTAATCCTTTTTTCTTATATGCCAGAATAAATAAAACAACAAAAACAATTAAATTTGCCAGTATAATTAATACAGGTTTTACTGCCGATACGGAAAAATCATTTACAACCGCGTTTATCTGCTGAGTATATAAAATACCTGCTATTTTTTCTGCTGTTTCGTTAAATTGAGCAATCAGCGGACACATGGATAAAATCATGAACACAGGCACGCTTATCGCGGTAGCCGTCTGCTGATTTTTCGAAAAGATGCCGATAGCCGCTCCAAGCAAAATAGACGTTAACGAGCCGAATATTAATATCAGTATAAACTTTAACAATTCTGCCGCGGTAAAATCCCCGATTAATCCGAAAAAAACAGAAACTATTGAACTCACAAGCAGAACAAATCCCCCGATACCCATCAGATATTCATGTGGTTTTACCCCTGCCATAACAAGAAAACGCAGGCTCTTTTTTTCCCTGTCCTCGGCTATTGCCCCGGCAGTTGTGACAAGGGGCCCCATTCCTGCGAACATTGCCGCGAACATCGTGAGAAACATATTATTGGGTATCTCGTCGCTCGATTTGGCGACAAGTTCAGTCATTATAAACGCCATGACGGGAAACAATATAAACTGTATAAGTACCATTCGGTTTTTCATGACGTCTTTCATTTGTTTGAAAAATATAGCTTTTGAGCTTCTCATTATTATTTAACCCTCCTCTTCCAGTTCTTTGGCGTCTGCTCCCGTCATTTTTATAAAAACAGCTTCCAGATCCGGCACTGTTTTAACGGCGTTGTGACGCTCGCATATCTCTAACGGAACGCCCTGTTCAACTATTTTGCCTTTATTTAATAACGCTACCCTGTCGCATAACTTCACCGCTTCTTCCATATTGTGCGTTGTGAGAAATACGGTCGCGCCGCTCTCGCGCAAACCCATTATCAGTCTATGTATGCCCCGCGCCGTCAAAGGGTCAAGCCCGCTGGTCGGCTCGTCGAGAAACAATATTTTGGGTTTATGAAGAATCGCTCTTGCGAGAGCTAATCTTTGGCGCATTCCTTTGGATAAATCAGAGACGGCTTTTTTCGCCGCTTTCTCCAGTCCCACGTTTTTCAAAGCTTCCAGCGATTTATCATGAGATATGCCGTAAATATCCGCAAAAACGTTAAGATTCTCAAAGCAACTCAACCGGACAAATAATCCGTCCTCGTCGAGCATAAGTCCGGTTTCAAACGGCGTCGCGCCGATTTTATGGCTGCCGCCGTCGGGATCCAGTTTATTTGTGAGAATATTGATGATAGTAGTTTTGCCCGCGCCTGAGGGGCCTAACAAGCCGAAGATTTCATGTTCGCTCACTTCAAGCGTAACGTCGGACAGAACAGTCTGCTCTCCGAAACGCTTGACGATATTGTTCATTTGAATCAACAGATACACCTCTTTTTTTATTTTATTTTAATATTATTATACATGCTTATAACATTAATTGTCAAGAATAATTTAGAAAAACTCAAAGCAAAAAAACAGTTTGGCGATTTACGCCAGATTATTTAAAAATTTAAAAAGGAGAAACAAAATATGTTATCTATCTCGTCGTCAAAAGATTATTTTTTAAAAGACGGCAAAAAAATTTTTATTCTTGCCGATACAGTATGGACTGCGTTATATAACCCGACAGAGACAGAATGGGATTATTATCTTGATTACCGCCGTATGCAAAACTTTAACGCCGTGCAATTATCTGTCCTGCATCAATGGGACGGCGGAATCCCCGACAGTGGTATTTATCCGTTTGAATTAAAAGAGAATGGAAATTTTGATTTTTATAAGCTTAATGACGAATATTTTGCGAGAGCGAAAAAAATGCTGACAAAAGCCGTGGATAAAGGATTTATCCCCATGCTGGTAATACTTCACGCGAGTTATACGGCGAATACATGGGCTGTCAAAAACAGGCCTGAAGCAGTCATGCCGCTTGAAGTAGTGGAGACATATTCGGAATACGCCGCGGGATTATTTAAGGATCTAAACCCGATCTATATAGTGGCGGGGGATACTGACTTAAACAACGAAATGACGCGCAAATATTTTCACACGGCTCTTAATGCCGTAAAAAAAGCCGACCCGACAGGGCTTACGTGTTTTCATCTGACCCCGGACACACAACTTCCGGACGAGTTTATGTTTTCGCCGTTGCTTGATTTTTATATTTTGCAGCCGGGCCACAGAGGCGACAAAACTTGTCTTGCCTATGAAATGACGCAAGAATATTATAATAAATCCGTGAAACGTCCTATTTTAAACGGCGAATTTTATTATGAAGGTCACAGCCATACACAGGAGCTCTACGGCAGGTATAGTGAGTTTGACCAGCGGCGCGCAATGTGGCAGGGCGTACTTTCCGGCAGCAAGTCGGGGATAGGCTACGGCGCTCAGGGGTTGTGGGGCTGGTACAGGCACGGCAAAGATTTCGCCAATATAAATTACGGCGGGACGGCGTTCTCATGGCAAACCGCCCTGAATTTCAAAGGGGCATGGGAAGGTTCTTTTGTAAAATATATTTTTGAGCAGTACGATATGTTTGACATTGAACCCTGCGATATTATACAAAACAATCATTCTCTCCAAAGAAAAGAAATACGGGCGGCAAAATCCCCCGACGGCAAAAAGATAGCGCTATATCTGCCGTACGGCGAAGACATAACAGTAGGATGCGATTTATCCGGTTATGATTTTATTATGGTAAATATGAGCGAAAAACATTTCGCGAAACCGCATATAATATACGGCCCTGATAAATCAATTATAAAAATGCCTGATTTTAATTCCGACGCACTTTTTATCGGGGTAAAATAAATTTTTAATTAAAATATACGGCTTTAAAGGGGTCAGAACTTGTGTAAATCTCTTCGATTATTTTTGTGACGACAGCAGCTTGTCCCGGCTTAGTCAGGAATAATTTATATAAAAAATAATCACACACAGCAGTTCTGCTCATATATCTCCGTGCTGTCGTCGAATAAAGTCAGCTGCTCCACTGTGTCGCATAGATTATGCCGCAGTTCTGTAGGTCTATCCAGAGAGGCAGAGCCAATATACTTTCCGTTGCACGTTATAAAGAACGCCGAGCGTTTCATTGATATGTGCATCTGCCGCATAATATCATGAGTTATAATACAGTGCCGCCGCGCTTCGATTATACGTTTCGCGCTTGTTATGCCGAAACCGGGTACACGTATCAGCATTTCATACGGGGCATTATTGACTTCGACAGGAAACAGTTCAAGATGCCGGATTGCCCATGCCGCTTTCGGGTCTATATCATATTCGAGGCTTGGATTATCTTCGGGGAGCAATTCATCCGACGAGTAATTATATAATTCTACCAGACGGTCAGCCTGATACATTCGGCGCGACCGCCACGCAGGGGTATTCATACCGGGCAAGGCATCGGTCAGAATGGCAGGCACTCCGAATGAACTGTAATATACCCGCCGCAGGTTATACTTTTTATATAACGCTTCTGCAAGGTTTAAAATAATGCGGTCAGTTTCCCCCATAGTCCCGACCATCATCTGAGTTGTCTGCCCGGATCTGGCATAACGCCGGTTGTTGCTGTCCCTTTCGTCCCTATGACCCAATATATTCTGTGCGATATTCGTCATAGGCTTGAGTATGTTGTCACGATTCTTTTGTTTTGCTATAGTTTTATATCCCTCTGAATGAGGCAATTCTATATTTATACTCAGCCTGTCGGCAAGCCACCCTGTCTGCTCAATCAATATCGGGTCTGTGCCGGGCATAATCTTAGCGTGAACATATCCTTTATACTCATGTTCAAACCTTATTTTTCGCAGCGTCTCCAGAATCAATTCGCCAGTGTAATCAGCAGACTTGTGTATTGCCGAACTGATAAATATGCCGTTAGTATTATTTTTTGCTTCTTCTATGGCAAGGCGGGCAAGTTCGGCAGGCTCGTGAACATATCCCTGTTTCTTTTCGTTAGCGCACCGGTGGCAACAGTATTTACAGTCGAATATGCAACGGTTCGCCATATATATCTTCGGTACTTTCGGCGGCTGTCTCTCAGATCTTATTTTCATCGCTTCGGTTATGCCGTCAAGACCGTATGTTTTAGGTTCGTTATCACATATATCATATTCAGCGTCTTCCCGCATGAGAGACAATTTTTCTTCGGTTGACAACGCCGGTTTGATTAATATATTCGCCATATAGATATATCCTCCTTGCTTATTTTATTTACTATGTTATATTATAGCATAACAAATTATTTTTTACAATAACAATAATTCTTAATTAGAATTCCGGTATATTTTCAAATGGTCGATTTTAATCCCGCAGAGCGTATAAAATCTTATTGTTTACAATGGTATAAAAACACTTTGTTAAAATGTTCACAAAAGTGACGTATAATAACAAAATGAATAAATCTTATACAGGTGTTTAGGAGGAACCCATAATGACCATTAACAAAACACAGGAAAACGGAAAGCTCATTCTGGCCATTGAGGGCAGACTGGACACCACTACTGCGCCGCAGTTTCAGAATGTACTTATTCCCGCTTTTGACAAGGCAAAAGAAGTTATGTTGGATTTCAAAAATCTCGTTTATGTCTCCTCTGCGGGATTGCGCGTACTGCTGATGGGCCAGAAAACAGCAAAAGCTAAAAGCTGTTCTATGACTGTAACCGGCGTTTCGGATGATGTTATGGAAATACTTGAAATGACAGGCTTTTCCGATATGCTGACTATTATTTGAATTGTTTGCCGACGACTGGTTTTATTCTGGGGTAATGAATATGAAGGAAGGTGAACGCCGTTTCTGTCAGGATTAAAATATTGGTTATCGTACTTGGATTCTTTGCATTGATTGCGGCGGCATTTGCCGTCTATTCTGCTGCTGCCACCGCAAATTACCGGCAACTACGGACTAACGAATTATCGGGGATTGTAGCCTATGAAAGCGAGAGGGTAGGCAAAATTATCGCCGAAATGGAACGCAACGCCATTGATCTTGCGCTGGCGGGACGTCAATTTTATCAAACGGGAAAAGCTTCCGACAGTGCGGGCATATCTATATCTGTAGAAAATTTCAGCGCGTTTACAGCCGCAATAGGCGGCGGTATCTGGTTTGAGCCATACGCGCTTGAATCCAGTACGCGGAGGGTGTGTTACTACGCGTTTTTCGACCCGGAGTTAAACGCCGTACGCCATGACCCCAGTTTTGAAGCCGAAGAATACGATTACCACACGCAGATGTGGTACACTACGATCGCCGCCGGGCTTGGCGGCAATAACGGCACCGTTTGGACGGCGCCTTATTTTGACGATACCGGAACCAACGCCCTGATGACCACAGTCGGCGCGGGTATCTATGACGATAGCGAACGGTTTGTGGGTATGTCCACCGTAGATTGGGAGATACAGAGCGTTGTAAACAGGTTATCGGATATAAAGCCAACGGAAAACAGTTTTGCTTTACTCGCCTCGCCGAAAGACGATTATGTTATTTCCAACACTTATGAAAGCGGGGTTGGTTATGTCGGCTCATTGCTGTCCGCGCTGCCGTGGTATCATGAGCTTCGTTTTAACGGAGACGGCGTGAATATCGGCGAATTTAATTTTGAAGGATTGCAATATATATCGTTTTCCCGTCTTTTTGACAACGGCTGGCTGTTTTCAGTACAGATACCGGCGCGGGAGATTTTTGCAGAAATCGAAACACGAAATAATCAGTTTACTGTTATTATCGGCGTATCTTTAATTATCCTGCTGGCATTGGCTGCTTATTTGTTATCGAGACTTATCAACCGGCCCCTTTATAAACTTACGGCAGGCGTCGCGGAATTGGGCGGCGGCAATCTTGATAAGCAAATTATTTTGAACTCAAAAGACGAGTTTGGCACGTTGGCGGCGGCATTTAATAAAATGACCGTCGATTTGAAAGCGTCTATAGAGCAGAGTGCGCGGGAACGCGCCGAAAAAGAGCGTATCGGCGCGGAACTGAACGTCGCCACGCAAATACAGTCAAGTATGATGCCGTGCATATTTCCCGCATTCCCCGAACGCGCCGAGTTTGACATATATGCCAGTATGCAGCCCGCCAAAGAAGTAGGCGGCGATTTTTACGATTTCTTTTTAATTGATGATAACACTCTTGCAGTAGTTATGGCGGATGTATCGGGCAAAGGTATCCCTGCCGCACTGTTTATGGTTATCGCCAAAACGCTGATCAAGAACAATGCGCAATATGGAAAACCCCCAAAAGAAGTTTTTGAAACCGTCAATAATTTGCTTTGCGAAAATAATGAAGCCGGTATGTTCGTCACGGCAGTATTAGGTTATCTCGACATACCGAGCGGAAAATTTACTTTTGTCAATGCCGGGCATAACCCGCCGCTCATCAAACAGGGGGAGCGTTTTAATTGGCTGAAAACAAAATCGGGCTTCGTTCTCGCGGGTATAGAAGATATATTTTATAAACAGCATGAAATAACTTTACAGCCGGGCGACGAATTGTTTTTATACACAGACGGAGTGACCGAAGCTGTAAACCGAAAAGACGAGTTGTTCAATAATCCGCGCCTGTTAGAATCGGCAAACAGTTATCTCGATTTGCCGCTCAAGGAATTTGCGGTATCAGTCAGGCGCGACATCGACAAATTCGCCGAAGGCGCGGAGCAAGCCGACGATATTACAATGCTCGTGCTGAGATACAAAGGGGGAGCATTATAATTTATGAAAGAACTATTGATCGACGCGAAAACTGAAAATCTTGATACGGTGCTTGAATTTATAAACAGAGAGCTTGAAGAGGCTGATTACCCTGCGAAATTATCTATGCAAATTACAGTGGCAGTCGAAGAAATCTTCGTCAATATAGCACATTACGCATATAATCCGGATGTTGGCGGCGCGGTTATACGCATTTTTTATATTAAAGATGAGATCGTCATTGAGTTTGAGGATAGCGGAACGCCGTACAATCCGTTGGAAAATGAAGCCCCGGATATTAATGCCGGAGCCGAAAGGCGCAAGATTGGCGGGCTTGGTATTTTTATGGTCAAGAAAATTATGGACAGTATTAAATACGAATATAAAGACGGCAAGAATATCCTGACAATTTCTAAAAAATGTTTGCAGGGGGAAGTCGCAAAATGAAAAAATTTATTGTGTTATTGATGTGTGTTTTTTTAATATTAACAACGGCGGCGTGTTCAGATAAAGTGAAATCACCGCTGAAAGGGACGCGCACATACGAAGATTTTATTGATTCTGGTAAGGATATCGCGGTACAATCTGGGGAAGTTTTTAATATTGTGGCGAAGGATTTGTTCAAAGCGGGGGAAGTGCCGGAATATTCGGAGATGGCAGGCTTGCTTGAAGCCTTGCGCATGGGTAGGGCCGATGCGGTAATGACCGACGGCTCTTATGTCAAACAACTTGAGGACAGCGGCCAGTTTCCCGAATTTGATTATCTGTGGATAGCGGAAGATTTTTTCGTCAACAAGTCTGCTCCTGTTTTTCATACTTCGGAACTTAGGGATAAATACAATGAATGGTTTGCGGGCATTAAAGCGGATGGGACGTTTGATGAAATCGAAAATCGCTGGATTGGCGTATCTCTGCCAGCGCAGGAAGATATACCAAAATTTGAATTTACCGGCGAAAACGGAATATTACAGGTGTGCGATACCGGCAATTATCCGCCGTTCACTTATTTTGACGCCAACAATGAGCCTACCGGTTTCGATGTGGAGATAATCAGCCTTTTCGCGCAGCATATAGGCATGAAGCCGGAATTTACAATGATGCCTTATGCCGCGATAATTCCGTATATTATTTCAGGCAAATCAGATATGAGCGCATGTCAGTTTACAATAACCGAGGAGCGCGGCGGGAGCGTGTTGTTCGGCGCGCCGACCATAGTGACGCAAGCAGTGCTTATAGTGCCGAAAAACGCGGTTGTTTCGGCAGAGGCGCAGCGCGATTATACTGAATTTGCAGGGAAAAACATCGCGGTGATAACAGGCGTGCTCACCTACAACACTACTGAGAAAATAGGCGCAAAGCCTGTAGAATATAACGACAGCGCATCGGCGGCGGAAGATGTCCGCAAAGGTCGCGTAGCCGGATATATGCACGCGCTGACGGCGGTTCAGGTTATGGCTGCGCAGCTTGACGGCTTTGAAGTTATTCCCGTTCCGAAAGATATATTCAAAGCGCAGATTGGCGGCATATCCCAAGACCAATCTGTTATCGACAGATTTAACGCGTTTCTCGCTGTTGCCGAAGCGGACGGAACGCTTGACGATATAAAAAACCGTTGGTTTGGCGACGCGCTTGATTTGGACGCGCCAGTTCCGGATATATCCAATACCGGGGAAAACGGCGTTTTGAAAGTAGCTGTATGTTCTGATTCTATACCATACGTTTATTCCGGCGCGAACGGGAACTATTCGGGATTCAGCGTAGAGCTTGCCCTGCGTTTCGGCGCGTATGAAGAAAAAACAATAGAATTTACAGATATGGAATTCGGCGGGCTGATCCCGTATATTGTCAGCCAAAAAGCTGATTTGGGTATCGCAAACATGGCTATTACTGAAGAACGCAAGAAGAGCGTATTGTTCACCGAGCCTTTTTTTGACGAACAGCACGGTATCCTCGCTTTAAAAACAGGCGGGCAAACAGCCGCAAATCCGAGCGAGCCGCTTACTTTCTCTGATTTTACGGGCAAACGTGTCGGAGCTGTAACCGGAAATCTGTCAGGCGAGATTATTTCCGGCCATTTAGGCGTCGCTCCCGCTTATTATTCAGAACAGTCTGCAGGTATCGAGGATGTCCGCAAAGGCAGAATTGACGGATTTATGACGGACTTGTCTATTTTGCGGGTCATGGCCGCATCGCCGGGTTTTGAGGATACTCAGGTGATTTCCGTGCCGGCTGAAATTTTCGCCGGGCCGTTGGGCGCGTTTTCAATGGATCAGGATATAATCGACAGATTTAACGCTTTTCTCAAACAACTCGATAACGACGGAACTCTCGATGATATGCGGGACAGGTGGCTTGAAAACGTACCCGATTCGGATTCGCCCATGCCGGATATTCCGCTGACAGGCGAAAACGGCACGCTTTCCGTTGCCACCAGCGGCGTTCAGCTTCCGTTCAGTTATTTCAGCGCGAACAATGAACTCAAAGGTTACAGCATCGAGCTTGCCATACGGTTTGCCGCGCATGAGGGAATGAATATTGAATTTGCGTCGATGGATTTTGCAGGACTCATTCCCTATGTGGTCAGCGGTAAAGCCGATCTCGGCATTGATGCCGTCACCATCACCGAGGAACGAAAAAAGAGCGTATTATTCTCAGATTCGATATATGATGATTTGCTGGGTATTATCACGCTGAAAAAATCAACAGATACCCAAAAAGGCGGATTTAATTTTATAGAATGGCTGAGGGTAGGAATCGAACGCAACCTGCTCACAGATAATCGCTGGAAGATGATCCTAAACGGTCTTGGCGTGACTATGGCGATAGCCTTACTCGCACAGCTTTTTGGCACTGTACTGGGCTGTTTTGTCTGCTGGCTGTTGACGCGAAAGAACAAATTCGTCAGGTGGATCGGTAGTTTCTACTGCGGATTAATTCATGGAACGCCGATAGTCGTACTGCTGATGATAACGTATTATATTATTTTTGGCAACACGACTATATCAAACGTTCTTATTGCAATAGCGGCGTTTACTATGGTTATGGGAGCAGGCGTTGCGCAAAATCTAAAAGGCGGGATTGAAACCGTTGACCCGGTAGAAATCGAAGCGGCGCGAAGTATCGGATTTTCGGCGTTCAAGGCGTTTATGACAGTAACGCTGCCTCAAGCGGTACGCCGGGCTTTGCCGGGATACACAAACGGTTTCGTCGAACTTGTCAAAGCGACAGCCATCGTGGGATATATTGCTATCCAGGATTTAACCCGTGCGGGAGATATTATCCGAAGCCGCACATACGACGCTTATTTTCCGCTGGTATTTGTCGCTGTTATTTATCTGATTGTAACTACGGTTTGCGTTCAGTTATTCAAGTTTATTGTAAAAAAAGTGAACAAAGACGCTATCGGAGCGAATCAGGCCTCAAAAGCTACTATAGTAAAAAGCGCGGTAGATTATAAGGCAATGCCTCTGGCTACTCTGCCGGATGCGGGAAATGAAAAAAACGAAATACAAGAAAGAAAGGAATGAAGCCGTCATGAGTATTATTTCGGTAAAAAATCTTGAGAAGCGTTTTGGGGACGTTTGCGTATTGCAAAACTTAAACGCGGATATAGATAAGGGCGAAGTTATATCTATTATTGGCCCGTCCGGTACGGGTAAGAGTACTTTTTTGCGGGCGATCAATTTTCTTGATCCGCCGACAGGCGGCGAAGTGTTCTTCGACGGCGAAATAATCACCAAGAGAAACGTAGATACAACCCGGCGCAGAATGGGCATGGTGTTCCAAAGTTTCGGGTTGTTTTCTCATTTGGATGTGATGGGAAACCTGACGGCAGGACCGGTCAAATTATTGAAAACACCTAAAAAAGAAGCTGAGGAAAAAGCGGAGGAATTGCTTAAAACAGTAGGATTAAGCGAGCGGGCAAAGTTTTTTCCGCGGCAGTTATCCGGCGGACAAAAGCAGCGCGTGGCTATAGCAAGATGTCTTGCCATGTCGCCGGAGGTCATTTTGTTTGACGAACCGACAAGCGCGCTTGACCCTACAATGGTCAGTGAAGTTATGGCGGTTATTCGTAATCTTGCCAAATCCGGGATGACTATGCTTGTAGTTACTCATGAAATGGACTTTGCCCGTGATGTGTCGACCCGGGTGATGTACATGGACGAGAACGGAATTTATGAGGAAGGCAGCCCTGCGGAGATTTTCACCTCGCCTAAAAAGCCGAAAACTCAAGCGTTTATTTACAACATACGCTCGTATAACTATGAAGCCAAAAGCCGAGATTTCGACCATGTGGAAATGCTTGTCGGCATAGAAAATTTTTGTTTCAGTCACGCGATAGAAAAAAAGACCGCGAATAAGATACAGTTGCTGGCGGAAGAACTTGTGATAAATATTGTTACGCCGAAATACGGAGCTTGTTCTCTGAATCTCAGCTTTTCGGAAAAACTCGGCGCTTATGAATTGTCTGTATTATACGGCGGAGAAGGCTCAAACGCATTGGAAGCCGCCGAGGACGAGTTGTCGGCAATGATGGTGCTAAACAGCGCGAAAGAAATACGGCATGAATATGCCGGGGGTACTAACACCATAACGGCGTCGCTGTAAAAGAGATTGTCTGACATGGTGAACTCGGCAGAAAACAGGCGAGATGGCCAATAAATATAAAAGGCGGTAAAAAAAATTATGAGAAGATTTTTTATCAGAGGCACAGCGGTTCTGCTGTTGCTTATATTAACGGTTTCTATGCTGTGCATTAATGCTTCGGCAGTTTCGGACGGCGAAGTAACGCTTACAATTATTCATATAAATGACCGTCACGGTCGAATGGACGCCGACCCGTATATATCGCAGCTTGCAAAGGAAACAGCGGGAAATGTTTTGATTTTAGACGCGGGCGACGCTTTGCACGGACAGCCGACGGCTAATCTCACTAAAGGCGCGGCAATGACAGAACTGATGAACGCGGTCGGATATAGCGCGATGGTCACGGGAAATCATGAGTTTAACTACGGCGTGGAGCGTCTGCTTGAACTATCAGAAATGATGGAATTTCCATTGCTGGCGGCTAATATAAAAGACTCCGGCGGTAATTATCTGTTCCAAACCCACGCAATTTTCCCGATGAACGGATTAACGGTCGGAGTGTTCGGTCTTGCCACGCCCGAAACTATTGAGGTTTCTGACCCGCGTATAATGGCTGGACTGACGTTTGAAGACCCCGCTACAGTTGCCAAAGCTATGGTGGATACGCTCAAATCTGAAAAATGCGATATTATAATCGCGCTTACGCACATGGGAACAGACGATTTATCACTTCCCGCAAACCGCAGCGATACGCTTGCGGGGATTTCCGGCATTGATGTAATTATCGACGGGCATTATCATAATGAACTTCCGAACGGTCTTTTTGTAAACGATGTATTGATTGCGAATACAGGCGAACACGGAAAAAATATCGGCATTGTTGAAATCACTGTTTCAGAGGGCGTGATCTCCAAATCGGCACGCTTAATTGAAGTAAGCGGCGAGCTTGACGCGAACGAGCAAATTCTCGCGAAAATCGCCGAATTGAATGCCGCAAATGACGGTTTGATAAATACCATTGTAGGGCACACTCCTGTTTTGCTCGACGGTGAACGCGAAAATGTCAGAACGGGCGAAACTAATCTTGCCAATCTGATTACAGATTCGATACGCCGCGCAACGGGCGCCGATATTGCCGTTTTCAACGGCGGAGGCATACGCGCAAGTATACCGGCGGGTGATATAACTATGGGGCATGTACTGACTGTTCTGCCTTATTCCAATCTTTTGGTGACTATGGAACTCTCAGGAACGGCTATACTGGAAGCATTGGAATACGGGGTTAGCGCATATCCGGATCCGGTGGGACAGCATATACAGGTGTCAGGCATCTGTTTTGAATTTGACCCGGATGCCGAACCGGGCAACAGAATCAGGAATGTGACGACGGCAGACGGCGAAACATTCGATTTAAACAGAATATATAACTTTGCAACGATAGAATATATGGCGGCCGGCGGCGACGGGTATGTTATGCTAACAAACGGTTCAAACCTCGTTTATTACGGAGCCGACGCCGAAGCGTTCGCGGATTATCTGGGAACAGCCCCGAATATAAATGCCGAAGCTGAAAACAGGGTCAGAGTTTTTATGGAGTGGGAAGCCGAGCCGGAATACGATTCCAATCCTTATACCGGTGACGAGAGTAATAGTATTATTTGGATATGGCTTGGCGGCGCATGGAGTTTTGGATTGATTACTGCCGTAAGTTTACAGTTATACAGAAAGAAACCATTCTTACTTAAATAATCGTTTTATTGCAAAAAGAACTATAAATAATCTCGCGAAATTATGTTTTTGAAAATGGGGCGAGGATGCTAAAGAACAGCATCCTCGTTTTATTTATATTAAAACAAATTGAGAAACCCCGCCACCGCTGCGGCGGGGGCATCCCCTATCAGGGGAGCCAAGAAAAATGACGCCAAAGACTCCCATAACAGGGGAGGTGTCACGAAGTGACGGAGGGGTTTGGATTGCGAAAAACAGATTTTAATTTTTAACGCTCATGTCCGGAATGCTTATCCTCCGGGCTATGATTATGGAAATATCCTTGGGAGTGCATTCTGTTATGCAATGCGCGGTGAGCTCCGGCAAGTGCGGCAAGGGCAAGTTTAAACTGCGTTTCTTGAGCTTTTGTCGCGAGAGTTTTTATATAAGCCGTCGCGCCCTCTATCTGGTCGAGTATCGTTGCCGCGTCGGGAGCATTGAATATGGGTTTCCCGTCTATAATCACAAATACCGCGCTTGTGTGCGCTGTGATTACTTCTGTGTTTCCGTTTCCGTCCAGACGCCCGCGAACGCGCAGCGCAATCCATGCGCTTTCTTTTATATTTATTGTAAAATATCCGCTTTCTTCACCTATTAATCCATCAAAACGTATGTTATCCACAGTATCACCGTTTACGACAAACTCGACCGAAGTTACAGGTATCGTCACAGATGCCACGTCCCACATAACGGTAAGATTCGCGCCGCCGGATAAATTAAGCGTCCCGCCCATGCCCTGATCTTCAACGCGCATATCTATAAGCGCGCCCGAAGTCACAAAAGTTTTTCCGGCTATCACAGCTTGTTTCCATGTTTGGTAAGTAAGCGGGCCGTCGAGTTTCGCGTAAGTCCTCATCTCTCCTATCGCCGTTCCCGCGCTCATCTTATCTGTTCCGCCGACTGCCGCGATATGATACCCGCAGTTTAAATAGCGATACCAGTCCGACAAATAATACGGACTTATGCCTGTTGCGCCGAGTTTTGTTACTTCTACGCCGTCAATAAAATCAGAGACTATCGCCGCCGCGTTTTCGGCCCTCGGATTCGGGAAATGCGGTAAAATCACCAAGCCGTTTTGCTTACGGCACTGTTCCGCCCACTGTGTTAGCGTGAGTTCCATTGGGTCGCCCTGCGCGGATTCAGACGGTCCGTCCGTGGTAAGCGGCAGTATCATCGCGCCGTCGTAACCGAGAAGCGAAATATGCCCCATGATGTGCTGCCTGTTTTCCGTGCCTACGCGTACTATATACTCGCCGTTTTCATTTATCGTCTCGCTTTTTCCCGTAAAATCGCCGATATTTGTGAATAATTCGCCCCATTGGCTCGCAAGAAGATTCACGACGTTTACACCCTCGGCCTCGCCCTCTAATAACGCTGTCTGAGGAGATAAAAAATGCACGTGCGTATCAGCCGTAACCCAGCCTTTTGAACGCCAGTCGATAAAGCGGTCAAGTTTAATTCTGATTTCCGTCATGTTCGCATCAATATTAATGCGGCATCGAATCGGTTTTATTTCAAATCCTTTCGTCACTTCAAAAAACACTTCGCCGGGCGGCAGTAAATATTCCGCCGTTCCGTCTATATATGTACACCAATGTTTTCCCCGCGTATAATCCGTGCTGTAATCCTCGAACCAATACGGATTAGGCAGACGGTGACGGTTGCGCGGGGGCAGATATTCGCCCGCAGAGCCATGTGCGTGTATTTTCACGGGAACGGGCTTGCCGTTTTCGTCGCACACTTTGAGCGTTACAGGTATTTCAGCGGGATTTATATATATATCCTGATTTTTTATAATATCTTTAACTGCAATAGGTGTGCGTGATTCGCCAGTATATAAAATCGCATCTTTGTGAGAGTCAAACTCTACTATATATTTTTTCGAATCACCGGGATTATCCTCAACCGGGCTGTTTTCCCACGATTTATTATCATAAACTGCCTGAGGCGTGACCGATATTATATGACCGAGGTCAATGTCTATTAAGTCAAATGTATTATTCGAGTTTCCGCTAAGTTCGAGCAAGGCTTTCTGCCGTCTGCCGTATCTTAGGGGATGTTCTTGAATATCGCCTGCCGTCACGCCGAATAAAAATACATTCCCGTTTTTCTTTATGATTTCTATTCCGGTAATCGTTTTATCGGGATTAGGATTTTCAAAAGCGTAAAGCCATTGTTCTCCTTCCCAGCTTCCCTCGCTGTGAACGCGGGTCTGGCTGTTTCCCCAGCCGCTGCCGTCAGGCTTTCTGCCAGAGTAAATATCGTTTGTCGCAGTCTCGAACGATTTTCCTCTGATATGCGATTTAGCCAGCATCGCGCCCTGACCCCAGTGATTTTGCATGTCGTTTATTTCCATTCTGGAGCGTATCGGGACAACTGCTTCTGAACCATCGTCATAATTAATAATATAATCGCAGATTGGCTCCATTAATTGGGTGCTTCCCTTAAAATTCTTATGTATCCCGTATTCGTCCGCTACGGCTTCCGGAGTTTCAGATGCGTGCAAAAAAACCAGCCAGTTTGCTTTTACTCCATCGAAATTTAGTTTTAAATCCCCGCCGTTTAAATAAATATATTTGTCGCCGCAGTCAAACGGGATTCCCCAGTATGTCTGCGTTCCCGACGGGTAATTGTCGGTTTCGTTTCGGGTGGTATTGCGCCCGGTTATATTTACTGTTTTAAAATATGGTGATGTGAACATGATTATCTCCTCCTTTGAATTTAGATATTTAGGATTTATATATTTAATTATATCCAATCGAAATATTATTGTCAAGCATAACAAACGATTTCAGAACATAAAAACGCTTTATATAAAAATCATTGCAAAAAATAATAGATTATGATATTATATTATAATAAAGTATGATTACGAGTTATAATAAATTTATGTAAGATATGTAAGAAAGGAATAAAATTTAATGAAGAAAACCAAAAAAATATTATGTTTGTTGATATTAGTTGCGTTGTTATTCTTATTTTCCTGTAAAAGTGAAGGCCCGGACAACGGAAATATTCCTGTTCCAAGCAATCCCGATATATCAAATCAGCCTGATGTTTTAAGCAATTCCGGAGATTCCAACGGCTCAAATGAGTCTAATAGTTCAGAGAATAATGAACCGGCTGAAGATCCTCTATATATCGATGATTTGCCTGAAGAAAATTATAACGGTGCAAAATTCAATATGCTGACCTGTGAATATTTATACACAAACGCAAATTTAGTCGTCGAAGAACAAAGCGGCGATGTTATATATGATGCGATATATCTGGCAAACAGGACGGTTGAGGATAGATTTAATATAGAATTTGAGCAGCTGTACACGCCCGATATCAGAGAAATGTCGGCATATCTAAAAAAAACAGTTGATTCAGGTGATAACGCATACGATATTGTCTTTATATTAGACAGGGACGCTATATCTTTAGCTATGAAAGATAAATATTTTTATAGCATGAACGAATTGCCATATATTAATCTTGATAAATTATACTGGGATCAGGAACTAAAAAAAACACTGACAATCGGCAACATTCTCTATTTCACATACGGTGCGAACATGCTTTCTATATATGATAACGTAAACTTTTTGGTTTACAACAAGCAGATAGCCGCGGAACTGGCGCTTGAAAATATATATGATCTGGTGCGGAGCGGCAAATGGACGATTGACAAAATGTACGAAATGGCCGGCGCCGCTACAAAAGACCTTAATGGCGACGGAGTAATGACGAAAGAAGACCGGTGGGGAGTCTCGCATTTTTTCGGGTCGTACTACCCGAGTTTCTGGGAAGCGGAAAAAATACCCCTGATTGCCAAAGACGAAAATGACCTGCCGTATTTCAATGTGCCGGGAAATGAAAAACTGTTTAACCTTTTTGAAAAATTGTACGCGCACTCGACCGCGGGGTTCGAATACAATGATATGAACACATGCAAAGAAGTGTTTGACAACGGCTGCGCCCTTTTTTATAGTACAACAATGCACGGGGTACAGAGCCTCAGGGCAATGGAAACGGATTACGGGATAGTGCCGTATCCATCGATGGCCGAAAAGAATCCGGGAGACCCGTATATCGGACGAATATCCGTCGGGTTTCCGTTAATCGTGCCGGTTACGGCAGACGCCGAACGAGCTTCTGTCATAATGGAAGCCCTCGCGTGCCAGTATCAGAAACGGGTTATCCCGGTGTATTATGAAAACGCAGTCCAGATAAAATCGACGCGGGATGAAGAATCAATCGAAATACTTGATATGCTTACGAAAAACCGCTTTTTGGATTTTGGAGACACATACTGGACAAATGACGTGCGCGATAAATATACAGATATTTTTATGTTTCAAACGAACAATTTTCAGTCGGCAACGGAAAAAATGGAAAATAGTGTGACAAAAATTCTTGGCAGGGCGATCTCGGCTTTCCAGAATGTCACAGGAGAATGACAATAATAAACATGCTTTCCCGGCATTAATTTGACGGGAAAGTTTGCTGATTAGTTGATTAACGGTAAATTTAAAAATATTAAAGAGGGTATATAAATAATATGAGCAGCAGAGAGGATAAAAACGCGAAAGGGTTTCACACATGGCAGGCAAACAAAGCGAGGACAGGCTTTTGTGACGTAAAAGGCGCAATTTCAAATCCGTCTGTTTCTTTTGAAATGGATATATCGGGCAAAAGGCATATATTTAGCTATGCGTATGCGCACGATATTAACGGCGGGTCGGCAACTCCCGGAAATATCAGAGCGGACGGGGAATTTATAATAAATATCACATCTCCCGGGGAGGGAAGCGTGGAGTCGGTCCACGAGAGAACGGGATATTTCCTGCCCGGAGTAAAAGAATTGCAAAAAATATCCTGCGATACGTCTTTTAAAAGCCTTGACCAGGATAACTTGAAAGTTCGCTTTTATATATTTAATAATAAAAACGGCTGGGAGCTTAAATGGGAATCCGAACATATAAATATGCTGTTTTTTGCGCTGCCTATAGTAGCTGACATAGATAACGACGGCAGGGTAGAACTCGCCGTGTTCCCATGGTACGACGTAGTGGTTTTCGACCTCGAAACGGGGACGCAAAAATATAAATCGCGATTTATCAACGAAAAAGTGGTACACGGGCGTGCCTATGGCTTAGTAGGCGCATACGATGCTTTTAACGACGGCAGAAAAGAAATATTTATTATTCCGAACACATGCCACATGGCGATGATGGGATGGGATGGGAACGAACTCAAGTTAAAATGGACGCTTTTTTTTGAGGAAGACTGCTCGGTGATGAAAACCGCGTACAGTATACCGGAAAATGCCGTTATGGACATCGACGGCGACGGAAACTTGGAAGTGCTGACCTCAGTTTACAACTGGCACGGCGACGGAAAATGGCATATATATTTTTTAAACGCCGTGACCGGTGAAGTCATACTCGATATACCGGACAGATATTTATACGATAATATAAATACAGACGCAGACAAAAACGGGAACTGGCTGACGGCGTCGATGAAAACATCGGGCAGGCGCATAAATAAATTCGGCGACCTAAATTTTATGAAATTTTACCGCGAGACCGAAAACGGAAAACTTATGTTCAGAGACGTATGGGAACAAAAAAAGTCCGAATTTTCATCGAGGGTAAAAGTCGTAAGAGACAATAATATGAATAATATAATGTTTACTGCCACCGATCCGATAAGGCTTGCGAAAATCGGCGAAGGCAAATACGCATTCGCCACAACGTTTTATCATGACGCGTCGAAAATTGATACAACACTGATTTTGTGGGGTATTGAAAACGGCGAAATAAAAAAGATGTCGGAGATAAGGGGCAAAAGGCTGAAAATGCTCGGCAACGTAAATACGCCGCCATATATTGTCTCAGATGTTGCTTTCAATGAATCGAGCGAGCTTATCTATGATAATTGTATATTGAATTACGTATCTACTTCGCATATAAAACCGACGCTCGGCGGTGCGTCCGCGGGTCAGTTTATTCCGGGCAAGCCGCTCTCGGTATTCGTCGAAGACGCTGTGGATAACATGGTCGCGTTTACATTGGGCGAAAAAAAAGGCGAAACGGAATTATGTCTGGTAACGCCGGGCAGGGCAATGTTTTACGGCGCAACCGGTTCAACGCATCAGAGCGGATATATGATTACAGGAGTCGGATATGAACTGAGCGATGTAGACGGCGACGGATATGTGGAAGCAATCAGCGCGTGGGGCGCGGAGAGCGGAAATGCGGAACTTAGAGTAACCAAATACGACGGCAGCGTTATATTACGGCATGAACTTGACGACGTACCGTCCGAACGTCCGCACTGGAACACCGGCGGGCTTTGTATGTGGACAGCGGGCAATTTTCTCGGAAACGACAGAATTGATATATTTATAACTATGAGGTTCGGGAACGCGCCGTCCGGACGGCTGATAAATTTAAAAACGAACAAAGCCGAATGGGTCAGGTCGCACAATGACATAGGCAATATATTCGGCGGGACTATGGTTTCCGTAACGGATTTCGACGGGGACGGTCTGGACGATCTTGTGTTTACATATACGCAATCCGTTTATTCTGTCGATGGCGCAACCGGGGAAACTATAATGAATCAGCCGCGCAATCCCGACCATTTTCCGGCGTTGGGCAATATGAATATGTCGCTTGATATTGACGGCGACGGAAAAAGTGAAATAATTTATGCCGGAGATCCCCACTTGCTGGGACTGACTGGTCATGACGGCAAATTCAGATGGGCAAAAACACCGGTCAAATCTGAAAACAATGCTGCTACCGGTGGAGTCATGCCGGCAGTTTTCGATTGTGACGGCGACGGCGAATTAGAAATGATACTCCCGTTTGTTCCGGTTAAAGAAGATTTTTATATCAAATGTTATAATATAAAAACCGGCGACGAAAAATGGGCGTTGAAAATGGACAAGCCGATTCATCAGAGCGTAGGCGGCACACTGGCCGCCGACATAGACGGCGACGGAAAATTAGAATTGATATTCACAAACGGGGAAATACTGACATGCTATGGTTTCGGCAGCGATAACGTATTTAGTAAAAAATGGGAATATAATCTGCCGGATGTATGCGGTTATCCCATTATAGTCGATTTCGGCGAAAACGGCGGCGTGCAGATAGTAGTTACCTGCGCTGACGGAAAAGTATACGGGATAAAATAAGCAAAGGGGAAGCAATAATAATATCCCTCATATTATTTCACTCGAATAAAAAAAACACGAAGTCTTGATTTGCCGCACAAAACCAAGACTTCGTTATTATGCGGGAGATGGGATTTGAACCCACACACCCGTGAAGGCGCCAGAACCTGAATCTGGTGCGTCTGCCGTTCCGCCACTCCCGCGCTTTTAAAATAATTATAAATATACAATAATGATGCGAGAGACGGGACTTGAACCCGTATGTCAAAGACACACGCCCCTCAAGAGGCGTTCGGCTCGGTGATTTTATTATCGCCCTCCGTCAAGCCCGCAACCATTAAATTATTCATAACTGTATGTGACTTTAGCGGCATTTTTAGGTCAAATTCAAGGTCTATGTTTTCGCCGCCATCAGGTTGTGTCACAACTATATTATATAATACCATATGAAGGTGCGAATTGTCAATAGCTTTGCTCAAAATAATTTCCTCTAAAGTTTCTATCGCATTTTTTATGTTTTGCCTTGCGTTCCTTTCAATGTTATCCGACGATTTTAATTGGGTAATTTTCCCCTTTATTTCAGCCATTTGTTTTTCACAGTCTTTTATGACTTCTTCGATAAACACGGCGCGTTGAGGATTTCGTGTCTGCTCCAAAATGAGCGACTTTATATTCTCCGCGAGTTCGGTTTCCTGCATTTGAAACTTACCTATCAGCTGCTCATGGTCGTTCCGCTGGTTAGTCCATACCTTTATAAACTCATCAACTTTTTTCAGATTTTCCGACGCGAGGTTTTTTATTTTTGACATTTCGGCGTATAGCAGGTCGTCTATATCCTGTTCCCTTATCCGATGCGATGAACAATATTTATTGCCGTGCCGGTTATATGTCGTGCAGATATATTCTACATATTCTTTGTTCTCAAACACTCTTTTCTTGCTTGTAAACGAACCGCCGCACTCGGCGCATTTCAAAAATCCGGCATACCTATGAATTTTTTGGTTTCCCGCTCTCACCGGCACAGTTTCACGGTGTTTTTTGATAGAGCAGGCTGCTTTCCATATTTCATCTGATATAATGGGGACATAAAAATTTTCGTGCCTGATTTGCTGATCTTCGGCTGTGTATTCCCTTGTTTTGTAAATAGTGCTTTTTGTGGTTTTACCGCAGATGAGCGTTCCGACATAGGCTTCGTTGATAAGTATATTCGTAACGCCTTTGTCGCTCCATATGTATTGTTTACCGATTTTGGTTTTGTTGAAGGGGACTGATTTGTTGTAATACAGTTTTTGATAATACGCGGGCGATTTATACCCTCGGTCGTTTAAGTAAGCCGCAATCTTCCTGACGCCCATGCCGTT
This sequence comes from Oscillospiraceae bacterium, assembly GCA_009783265.1. Classification (GTDB taxonomy): domain Bacteria; phylum Bacillota; class Clostridia; order Oscillospirales; family WRJC01; genus WRJC01. The sequence goes on along the minus strand of WRHM01000001.1, from coordinate 153,066 downwards.
TATATATAGGTTGAAAATCAAGCGGACAATTTCGGCGCACTCATCAACGACCTCGATTGTGTTTGTATTCTTGTCTTTCCTGTAACCGAAGGGGGCGACTATTACGATTCCTTCTTTTTGTTTCTGTTTGAACCCCCAGCGGATTTTTCTTGATATGTCTCTGGAATACTGGTCGTTGAGTAACTGTTTGAAACCGATGATTAATTCATCGTTTTCATTCGATGTGTCGATGTTTTCCGTGACGGATATAACTTTTACCTTGTACTGCCGCAAATTTTCAATAAAAATAGCCGTCATAGTTTTATGACGACCGAGCCTTGATAAATCTTTCACTAACACCGCATCCATCAGCCGCTTTTCGGCTGCGTCCTGCAGTTCATCTATACCTTGTCGTTGGAAGTGCATCCCTGTGATATTATCGTCGAACGATTCACCGACTATTTCATAGTCGTTTCGATTTGCATAATCGACTAAGATACTCCTCTGATTGTTTAAAGAGTTCAACTCTTTATCCTCGTCTCTCGATAGCCGGTAATACAGCCATAATCTTAATATGTTGTTTTTCATGATAACGCAACTCCTCTCTTTTGAATTATGCTGATTATGCCATAGCTTTTCGAGATAGTCAAGTCATTTTCCCGAATGAAATAGATAACTTTTTTATTGTTTTAGGGCTATATTATTTGCGCTGTTTATTGGCGGCTTATCGGTGATAATATTGTTTTTTACAAGATGATGATGTATGACGGTTTTCAAGAAATTAGTTAAATCGTTATCAGTGCCGGAATATTTGAATGTAACCTTATTTATATTCAGACTTTCTTTTTTTCTGCCCATTTGTAATCGCCTCCTGTAACTGTCCGAAAAAATCATATAATTCGGTTTCCACCGAATAAAAAAATTCTGCGAAGCCGAAAATCACTCCGTAGAACATAATAAACTTTGAAATATTATTCTTGCAATTTGAATTTCTATGTGATATAATAAAGTTATAGAAAGGGGCGTCGTGATGGCTAAACTTAAATATACGCTTAACAATGATATACTGTTCAAAATGCTGTTTGTGCAATATCCTGAATTGCTGAAAAAACTCGTTGCGGAATTACTCAGGATAACCTATGACAGCATAGAAAAATTTGAAATAACAAATTCGGAAATACCGCCGGAAACTATCGGAAACAAATTCTGTAAACTCGATATAAATATGTTCGTAAACGGTCAGCGCGTAAATATTGAAATACAAGTCGAAAATGAGGGGGATTTTCCCGAACGCTCGCTATTCCATTGGGCGCGCGAATACTCAACCGCTTTAAGCGAAGGCGAGAATTATGCCGAGTTACCGCGTACAATAATCATCAGTATTATTTATTTCAAGTTATTCAAATGCAAAGAATTTCATTCGGAGTATCAGGCTCTTGAAGTCACGCGCCATACGCCGTTGACAGATAAATTTAATATGCATTATTTCGAGTTGCCGAAACTGCCGCAATCGGTCAGCGCGGATAAAAGTTTGGAACTGTGGTTATCATTATTTAAAGCGAAAACAGAGGAAGAGTTGGAAAAAATCGAGGGATTGGGGGTGTCTGTAATGAAAGAAGCAATCGGGGCATACCGTCACGTATCGGCTACAAAGGAATTTCGCGAGTTAGAGCGTATGCGTTCCAAAGCCCGTCACGACGAAGCGCAGGCTTTGAAAAATGCAGAAGAACGCGGTGAAAAACGCTCTGATAGAAAATGGAAAAGCGTAGTTGCGGATAAAGATGCCATTATAGCTGAACTTCAAGCAAAGTTAGAGAAACGTTCATAAAAATATCTAAACGAGAATATTTCGTAGAAATAATAATTATATATCAGATTGCGTTAATTCGGCAGTTGCCGACTACCGAATTAAATACTACACACAGGCAAGCGGCGGAAATGTCAATCCGCCGCTTGCCTGCATAATTTCGGTATTATTCCGTTTTAATAAAGGCATCAGTAAATCCCGTTGCTTTGATTTTGGTGTACATTGCGTCGGTGTTCGCCTTGACCGAATACGCGCCGACCTGTTTAATCACGTTTATATTAACATTAAGAATATAATAATTATCGTTATAGATTGGCTCACTGGTTGTTATTTAATCGTTAATGATTTTTGAGCTTAAAAAGTCAAAAATTGCAACATCCTGACTTGGAAAGGCTTGCCCATAAACACGGTAGGAACCGTTTTCATCCCAATCGTTCAACCGAGCCAGTGCTCTACAAAGAGGTAAACTATAAAATTCGACTTTATCTGTTTTACTGTTTATGTTTACACGAACACGAAAGGAACGCAAATCTTTTTTTCCGCACGACCTCACCGCAAATGCTCTTGGGTTCTTGCTAACTAAAAATTCCACGAATGGCGGATTATTTATTTTATTAAGAACTTTTCGATGTATCCTGATCGCTGATTCACGTAAGTAAAAAGAGATACAAATATTATTTTCCATTTTGTCCTCCTTTACCGTTTGGAGTTTGAAGTCCCGGCGGAATTATCTCCGGAGCCGAAAAATCAAATAATAACATCAGTTTTTTGTCATTTTTAACAAGTTTACCGTAAGCTCTGTATCGCGTTTTAGGTTTCCATTTCCACATTTCATAAAGCGGACGTGTAAAAGGCGCACATTCAATCGGTTTGCAATTCGGGTTTTCCAGATTTTTCAGCCAAGTAATTGAATTGACATCGTCAGAATTTATCGGTCGTATCAAAATTTTTCTGGTGGTTTGATTAACCATAATTTGAACGGTGGCAACACAATTCAGAGCCTTATATGCCGCAATATTAAATGAAACGCTTGTATCACGAAATGACATATACGGTTCGATTTGCCTATTAAAATAATTACCTTTTACGATTTGGAATCCGTCGAGGCTTATATCCCCGATTGCGAAATCATCAAACGATTTCATGACATCCCTCCTGTCGTGATATACCCGTCAGCCAAATCAATTTTATAAGCATCTTCATGTTCTATGACGGGTATACCAAAATAATCTTTCAATTCTTCCGGATAATAAGGAGCGCGGCGTTTGTTTGTGGTATTAGATACATATAGTTCAAAATCGGTCAGTTTGAATAAGAAAAGTATTTCTTTATCGCACACAGCCGGTTTACCGAGCAATTTGTAACGGTATGTTCCATCCCATTTCATTAAATCAAATAGTTTGAGTGCGAAAACTCTACAAGTCATTTCTTTGCTTTTTATTTCTTTTTCACCGCCGCCGCTGACCCATCGGAGCGAATCTGGAGTATCCGCCACGCAAGGTCGTATTATCATACGTTTCTGTTCAGGATGAACTAAAAGTTGAATATGAGTAATACCGGGAAACCTGCGTATGCATGCCATATTGAATTTGATTCGTTCTTTCCATATTGTGACCGTCGGCTCCCGCAGATGAGCGAAAAACTCCCCTTTTGTTACCTGATATCCGGACAAATCAATAATTTCCTGTTCTTCAATTTCACCCAGCGGGATATTGTTATTTAAAATATATTCAGAATCATTAATATCCATAATGCCTCCTTATCACATCCGCAGATCGTCAATCATTTCCTGCAATTCAACTTCAGACAATAAATCGAATTGCATGGAATCCGGGACAGGTCTGCTTTTTATATCAGCTTTCCAGTCGACATTTGAATGAAGATAACGGAATTGATGGTTGATTCCGTATTCATAGAATTCCATACCAAATTCCGATTCCCATTCTTCCGGGAATGTGACGATACGTTTTATCGCAGAATCATCACCTATCGGACAGACAACTACTGTAGCGGCTTCAGATAAATCAAATACGATTATTTCGTCGCTCCCACGTGCAGCCCATATTCCTCTTATCCGATAAATATAATCAGGATTCCATTCCATTATATCGAAAAGAGTGGTGGCGAAATGTCTGCAAGTAAATGTTTTCGAATATACGGGACTATTCGGGTCGGGTCGCCAGTTTATATTATATACATCGTTTGCTCCGCAAGGTCTTATTGCCAACTTGCGGTCAATGGGATGCAATAATATTTGTATGTGTGAAACATCGGTAAATTTCCTGATGCAGCCCGTATTAAAAGTAATACATTTATTTGAAATTGAAATCGCGGGACCTAACGCGACGGCTGAAAGAAATGATTCCCGTACTATTTGATACCCTCTTAAATCAAACATACTAAAAATGTCTTTTTTTATCTTTTGCGGCAAGCCCGATCCGTTCCCAATATGATTTGATGCATTATAGTATATATTTGAATTGTTGTTTACCCAATGGTGGTTAATCGGGACATACCCACGGAAAACACCTTCATCAATGACGTGCATTACCGGGACGCCGCCCTTCATATGATGTTTACGATTTTCAAAAAGACTTTGCGCGGCGTCATATTCCTGTTCGCTGATAATTGCCGGATGTTTATTTTTATATAGGTATTGATCGCGGTCTTCGTGATTGCGTCTCTTTTTATGTTCAAATATATCATTGGTGAAAGTTTTCCATGTTAGGACATGTCCGCAATAACGCTCGTTTTTAAGAATATAATTGATTGAGCCTTCATGCCATATAGTTTCGCCTGTCTTGGTAGACCTGCCGACATCTGTAAGAATATTTGCAATTTGTCGCGTTGTAAACCCGGCAAGGAACGCACCGAATATAAACCGTACCGTTGCTTTTTCGCTTTCATTGATGATTAATTTCCCTTTATCATCGCGGTCATATCCGAGGAGGGCGGGAGTAAGCAGTTTCCCACTTTTCAAGCGGTCTTTTAATGACCAGATTTGATTTTCACTTTTTTTAAGCGATTCTTCCTGCGCAAAGCTTGCCAGCAATGACAACATTAATTCTGAGCTTTCAGAAAGCGTATATAAATTATCTGTTTCAAAATATACTCCAACCGGCGGATTAAGATTTTTTAGATGCCGCACTAAAGAAATACAATCGACAAGGTTTCTCGCGAAACGGGAAACGCTTTTTGTTACGATCATATCATATATTCCATTTTCGCAATCTTCGATCATTTGATTAAATTGGTCGCGGTTTTTCGTACTGGTAGCCGAAATTCCTTCATCAGAATATATTTTCAATAAATCCCAGTTGGGATGATTCTCCGCGACTTCTCTATAATGCGCCAATTGTAATTCAAGCGAAGACACCTGCTCAATATTATCGGTAGAAACGCGACAATAAGCGCAAGCGCGTTGAGTTCCTGTTTTTTCAAAAGGATTCATTTTAGGTTTGGCGGGAATAAATATTTTTTCACTATTATCTTCCTGTTGATATTTGCGTCGGATTTCTTCTTTTTTATCATAATTTTCATTAATCATAAAATATCAACCTCAAATTTCCAATACCAGCCATCCGGCATTTTAATTGATTTTATATTTTCGAGTCTTTTTGCCGAATCCGCTGTTCGTTCCCCGATATTGTATTTTTTACATAAAGCGTAAGCATCTGCACATAACATTGGTTTTTCGGACAAAACTTCCTTAAGCAGAGTTCTTGCCTGCAATAATTTTGAGTCATCTTGTTGGGTATTGCCAGTCAATAAGTCATCTGTTGTCACATCATAATAACCAATCCAATGGAAGCCTCCTTCTGGTATCATTTCAAACGCTATCGATCGTCCTTCAGGTGCAAGATTACTTTTTAAATGAGTCATTACACGAATCGACGGATCATCTTTTAAGCGTCCTATCATCAATACGCTTCGTGCCGCCGCCGTAATATCAATAGAACCAAGACTGCGGTACAATCCCTTAGTACCAATCGTTTTATTCATATGCCCGATTATAATTATAGCGCATCGTGTACGTTCGGCAATCCCCGCTAACTTATTCATTAATGGACGCATTTCATTTGCTCTATGCATATCTGAATTGGCGCTGATGAATGCCTGCAAAGGGTCAAGAACCAATAAACGCGCCTGACATTCTTTTATAGCATGTTCAAGCCGCTCATCATCAAGCGTTAATGGATATGTAGTGTCATCAATAAATGCGATACGGTCGCAGTCTGCTGCAGCATTTATCAAACGGGGTTTTACTGTGTCCGCAATCCCATCCTCTGTACTTTGGTAAATTGCATTTTGCGGAGGTAACGCTTTATTACATTCAGGTAAAAGTTGTCCGGTTGATAAACGGGCGGTAATCTGAAGCACAAAAGTTGTTTTTCCTTCACCGGGGTCGCCTTGTATCACCGTAATACGTCCATAAGGTATATATGGATACCATAACCATTCTATTTCCTGCGTATTGACGGATGAATAATATTTAATTTTTGTTGATTTGTGATCCATCTTTTACGTCTCACTTACATATTAATTAAATTTTATTGAATTCAATTACCTACTATTTTATCATTATTTTAACCGAAATACTGCAAACTAACGGTTAAAAATTATGATAAACAGAGGTTTACAAAATGATGAGAAAAATGAATCAGGCAGAATTGAACCGATGGATCGGCTCACAAATTTACAAAGAAAGGATTGGTCGAAAATTATCGCAGGAAGCGTTATCAGAAGCAGCCGGGGTATCCCGAAACTTTCTCAGTATGCTGGAAAACGGAAATAAGGCTGCAAAAATTGATACATATTACCGTATCGCTTGCGCTCTTGATATTTCGCTTTGCACGCTTTTTTATGGAGATGAAAATAACGAGATAACAGCAGAAATTTTATTCTTATTAAGCGATTGCACTCCCAAAGAATCACACGCTTTGCTTGAAATTCTTCGTACCGCAAAAATCCAATTTGCGTTATTTCAGGAATAAAGGGTGCAAATATATAAAACATTTTACACCCTTGCACCCTTGCGCTCTTACTTTTTTGTAATGGCGCGTTTCCCTCTCAAATCGGTCGTCGATATAACAGGCGTGACCGCAGTTTATTTGTATGATTAAGTATTACTCCGCTTTGATAAAAGCATCCGTAAATCCCGCCGCTTTGATTTTGGCGAGCATAGCGTCGGCGTTCGCTTTGACCGAATACGCGCCAACTTGAACGCGGTACAGGGGTTTCGGCGCAGTCGATGACGGAGCGGGTGCGGCAGGGGTCTGCGGTTCATTTGCCGTCAGTAACTTCTTAACGTCGGCGCGGAATGTGTCCATCGACTTGCCGTGTTTCGGAAACCAATGTCCGGGGTCGGCGTGGTTTGTGGCAATACCGCGCTTGTATCCCTCATAATGCCCGATTATAACTCCATCAGCCATCGGGTCGAGGTTATACATTATACAAAGGTAAGCGCATAATTCAGTCGCTTCCCTGTATACGGCGTTGAAATATACCGCGTCGGTCAACCCGTCCTCGCAGATTTCAAAACCGATATGCGTGTCGTTCACTCTGCCTTTAGTCCCGCTGCCGCCGTGCCACCCCTCCATATTCCACGGAAGCGTCTGGTATGTGGCGATAGAACCGTCCGCGAGCTTACCGATAAAAGCGTGTACGCATACCTTTCTACCGTCTGGGGTATCTTGATTCCAATGATTGTTGTACTGGTTTTTGCCGAGCAGACCGTCGTCGGGTCCGACATAGCGTTTCAGATTCGGATTATTCGCGCCCGTGCTATGCACCATGATTCCTTTGACAGTGATGGTTTTGCCATATTTGTAGCAGGCGTTGTTTGTAAGTATGAGTTTTTTCAGATTCATTTTATGTTCTCCATTTCCGCTGACGGTATCGAAATCCGTCAGACTGTATGTTTCTATGATTTGTATAAGTTTTTCGGCGTAATCCGGGGCAGTGGCATACCCTGCCGCCTTGATTGCAGTACATGCCGTTTTGTAATCCGTTTCGCCGACCACCGCAGCGTACCGAGCAGAGCCGGTCAGAAACAATGAGTGGTCGGCAAGCGAATGCTCCCAGCTATCGTAAGAACGAAAAAGCGCGTCCACTGTGGTGAACACGCCGTCATAACATTCTTTAGTTGTTGTGTTATACACACGCCCGTTCCATCGGGAGTCAGCCTTGATGCCGAACAGCGCGTTTGCCTTTGTTGCCAGAGCCGACATACCCCAACCGCTTTCCAATATCGCCTGAGCTATGGTGAGCGACGCGAGTATACCGCTCTTTGCCATGTCCGCCACCGCCAACGCGCCGACTCCGGCGATAAAATCTTTCTGCGCCTGTTTCACTTAAAATCACCGTTCCTTTACTTTTTGTTTACAGATAATAACGCGCCGAGTTCAATCGCAACATCCTGCGCTATTTTTACGCTCTCCTCGACTTTCGCCTCGCTGACAGGATTGCCATTGCAGTAGTCGATGCCGAAATAGCCAATAATCCGTTTGCTGATGTCCGCGATTTTTACCCGTACCGTGACTGATATGTTCCGCTCCACCAGCGTTTCATAGACAAACGCGGAGTATTTATCCGTCCGGCTGTTCACGTCCATGACGAGATAATCCTCTCCGTATATCGCGTCGACAAACGGCTGGAACAACTGAAACGGCATATCAGCCCGCTTGTGCATCTCCGATTTTGCCGTGCCATTGAGAGCTTCGTATGTGTTTGTCATTTTCATAAACGGCAAACCGCCCAGCGCGGTATTCCCATTATGGAACTCGAACACATATACTCTGTCGGCGTTGGTACGCAGCGCGGTTCTCTCCAGTAAAGCGTTGATAGTCGCGCTTATCTGGTTTCGCAGCATTGCCAGTTCGTCATGCTTGCGTATGTTTCGCTTTTGCTCGAAATCCTTTAAAAATATGTTGATGAATCTGACCGCGAAGTACAGGACAAGCGAGGAGATTATCACCGCCAGTCCGTAGGTCGTAATCATTTTTGCCATGTCTTCCATAGACGTTTCCCTCCCTGAATATAATTTATGGTTCTATTATTATGACTTGCTGCGTGATGGGGCTGACCGCGAACCCTACGTTGGATACGGCGTTTTCGGCGTTAGATATAAGCCTGTCTATCCTGTAATCCGTATTGTAAGTGTTGGCTCTCGACGCCGAAGCGTTCGCGCCTAAATCCGCCGCCGTTCTCATCACATAGTTCCCCGACCCGGCAGACAGCGTATGCCTTGCGGTCGCAATCCACGCCAGCGTCCCCAGATTTGTCCGCCGCGTCCAGTTATTTGTCGCGCTGTAATCGACGACGACGCTCACTGTTGTTTTGAGAGGGCTGTTGAACAGAGCGTTTTTCGCCGTTGCCGACGCGACCACCCTTGACGCGGCATACGGGGATTTCAGCATTGCTTTCAGCGCGTCCAGCCTGCCCGCTATCAGAGCCATGGCGTTTGCGTCCGCGCATAAATTGTCAGTCGTGCTGAGTCCGCCCATGTAGTCCGACGGATCGAACGCGCTGTCAATGGCGCGAAGATATGTCTGTAAGCCTTTACCTACCCTGTAATTCCCCCTGAAGAAAATATCCGGCAGATACCTCGCTCCGCCCGTCGTCATCGGCTCAAATATAACGGTCATGGCGGCGTCATTCGCCATTAATTCATTCGCCTGCCCTTTGTTTAGCAGCATACCCTCCAGAGCGTTCGCGCCTTTTACCGAATTGCTTTTTAACAGCGCGGTATAGAATAAATAGTCTTTATTACTCGCCATTTGTGCTACACCCCCTTGTTTGAGACGGCGATATAGTTTATCGGGATATTCGCAACGTCAGCCATTGACGCGGATGTCACGACTGTCGATTGCGTATTTGACGCGCTTTGGCTTCCCGTATTTACCGAAAGCCCTATCGTCCTGTACTGAAAACCTGTAACGGTAATATTCGTTATATCAACAAAATACAACCCCGCCGCGTTTGCCGTCACTACAGGAATATCGGTAAAAGGGGTCAGGAATTTAACCTGCTTATACCCTGCCGCGTTTACCTGAGCTTTTCCCACCCGGATTTCAACATTCTCAAGATTGTTAAGCTCAGACATCACAGGAATGACCATACCGTCTTCGCCGTCTTTTGATATATCCTCAAACTGAACTTTTATCATGTCTGTGGCAAGTACCCTCACCGTACCCATTTTGTCTAAAATTATGTATGGTTTTTGCGGGTTTTGCGGTAAAGCCCCATCTACAGACGAAACATATATCTTCATACTCCCACCCCATTAAAAATCGATTATCTCCAGAGTCGGTATGGTTATGTCAACCGCTTTGCTTCCATCAGGCGTTAACGCCGTGCCGTTTACCTTTATAGATTCCAGTACGTTTACCTGCGCTCCGGTAGCTATCCCCGAAAGTTTTGTCCCCTCCGCATCTGTCATCAGGCGTTTGCCGGTCTCCTTCGCCACAAACATATCCACCGCGTTAGCCGTTTTTAAGTATTCCGTCAAATCGACTTTTGCGGTTGCCGCCTCGACAGGCTCTTCGCCGTCCCACCAGTAGTCGGGTACGTCCGGGTCGCGTATGAAAAAGTTAAACCCAATCGGGAGATTCGCCGTATTTTCAGCGTTTTCGAGCCATGTCTCCATTTCGGAAACCGTATCGAATACCTTAGCCATTTCCACGCTGTCCCATCTGTCTTTGTCCTGCTGGGTAACGTGTATGACAGCGTCCCCCAAGTGCTGTAACAATGCCGCGTCGTCAAATGGACCGATTTTCACCATTTGGTTCAGTTCGTTAACCGTCCAGAACGAGCCGTTTTTCAGTATAACTATATTGCCGTACACTATTGCTGCCGGTTGCGTTTCCGCTCCGGTCTGCCTGTAAATTTTAAATTCTGTTGCCATATAATAAATTCCTCCGTTTAAAAATCAATCATATCCAATCTGCCTATGTCGCTGACACCTTTTAATTGCTGCCAGTCTGTCCCGTCCGATGTAAATTCGGCGACGCCGCCGTTATTCCTGAACTGCGTTATCTTGGTTTCGTCTGCCGGGGTATGTATGGAGATAGTATTACCCTGCGATGGTAAAGATTGCGCGGTATCTCCGGCATATCCGCCCGCCAGAACAGAAACCGCCTGTTTTTCGGTTGTAATGCGTTTGACCGCGTTTGCGCAGTACACAGAAACATAAAAGCGAGGCGGCTTTATTACTTCCTGCGGGACGTAACAGCCGTCATTTTCAAGCTGTACCTCGATAGGTAAAGAGGTTTTATCAGAGCCGTAAAACAGGGCGTATTTCGGCGATATATCCCACTCGCGGCTGAAACTGAACTTGGCGTACAGATATTTCATGCTGTCCGCCGCCGCTTTGTTTTTCTCCTGATAATAGATTAATTGTCCCTTTACATTAAAGTTTAAAATCAAATCATTTTTATCCATACAGCCGCGCCTCCCTCTTTTACAAAAATCTTATTCCGCTGCCTGAGTCATTGCGGCGCGTACCGTTATGGTCTGCCTGTAGCAGTCGATAGCCTTATCAACGGAAAGTAACTTTGAGTAACCCTCGATTTCGTCTATTACCTTGCTATCCGCCAGCACGGAAATACGCGCCATGTTTTCAGGTGTAATCTTCTTTACAAGGTCGCCCGTTATTTTGTTTTTTATCGGTATGATAAAAAATATATTGTCTGTGTCAACCTCATAGTTGTCGTTTCCGTTGAATGATTCTATTTCAAATTTTGTGCCGTCCGCCAGTTCGAGCGTGATTTTTTTGTTTTCAGCCATAGGGTTATTCCTCCTCCGTAAATTCCACGAACGGCAGCAGAGCCCCGATGTCGTTCGCCGATATTTCTATGTTTTCACTTATCGCTATTTGCATTTGTGTAAACGCCGGCTCTACGTCGGTCTGAGCAAGCTCGGTCATGGATTTCCCAAAATCACTCTGGTTTTCTTTATCAATAGTAAATGTCCCGTCGTCTTTTATCTGTCCGTTCGCTTCTATCAGTTCCATGTGATGTTTGTTGTAGAAGTCAATTTCTACCTGCAACGCGGCTAATAATTTTTGCAGTCTGTACGCTTCCGTCATTTTCATGTTGGAATTACCCAGTTTATTTAACGCCGGGGTTGCGTTGATTATTTCATATAATTTCATATTTTCCTCCGCATATATAAATATATAATTTGTATCGTTTTCCTCCACGGGAGGAATGGGTATCAGTTTTGGTTCTCTCGTCGGAGACAAGTCCTCTATTTGCTGTTCGAGATTACCGACCAGCAAAAACAACGCAATTATAACACGAGCATCGAGACTACTATAACCGCGTAACAGACGCGCAGTATTTTATCATATATCATGTTGTTAATCCTATTGTTCGTAAAAATGTTGTAATAGCGTTTATTCTGTCTCTTTCAGCTGTACTCCAAGCGGTATTTGATAGATTCGTCCACCCGGTTTGTCTTGAAATCGGAGTTACGCCGTAAAAACCGAGTTGCGCCGCGCCTAATCGTATTGAAGCGGTCGTCGTATTGCCGCCGAATATGCCCGTAACATACAGACCGGTTCCGACAACAGAGGTACTGCCAAGGTTCGTTGCGAAAAGCGACGTAAAATAACCGTTTGTGATACGCGACGAAGATGAACCGAGGTTCGTCACGCCGGAAATAGTCGTAACGGTTAGTGTAGTTACGTTCAAATTTGTAAAATACCCGTTAGCCACTCTTGTCGTTGATGTGCCGACCGTTACGGAAGTGCCGCCGTTATACGTCGTGACATAGGCGTTCGCAATAAAACCCGATGACGTTCCGAGGCTTGAAACCGTAAAATTAGTTACGTTAAGATTTGTGAAATATCCGTTGCCGATTCGCGTTGTTGATGTTCCCAAACTGACGCCTGTACCGCCCGACAGGGTGCTTGCCATTTCAATAAAGTTTACATAAATTGTCGCCACTCTCGATGAAGCCGTACCCAGCACAAAACCTCCGCCGGGTATACTGTTTGCGTATAATGACAGCGTACCGGCTGCTATTGTCAAATTTCCATACGAAGTACCTCCGCCTGTTCCTCCGTATACAGCCGATGTGTACATACTCGCTATATACGATTCATTGAATCTCGCCGACCCGGTCCCGATGATACTGTTTGTCCCGTTTGGCGTTATACGGTTTCCTGATATTGAAATATTTGTTGATGATGAAGTACCAAAGTTTATAGTGTTTGACGTATAAATATAGTTTTGTACGCTGTTGCTTAATTGAATTTGCGTTATAGTCGCGGCAGGGTGTGTTTGCCAAGTCAAATCGCCGCGCAGCCAGTTGCCTGAATTGCCGCCTGACGGTAACGACGCCTGTTTTTCGTTTAATTGCGTCTGAATATTCGACGTAACGCCGGACACATACCCAAGCTGCTCGGGGGTTACCGTCTGTGAGCCTGCGGAGATATTCCCCGATATTGTAGTTATACCCGTAAGAGATAGAGCCCCGATTGACGTCGTACCTGAAAAGGTTTTATTGCCGGTTACTGTTTGAGCGTTATTCAGTAATACTACGTTTGTCGATAATCTTGCGTCAGCCAGTGTTCCCGACGCAATTAAGCCTGCGGGAATACTTCCGGCTGTCACGTTTCCGATATCCGTACTGATAGAGGCTAAAGTAGTGACATAAATCTTATCGGCTGTGACGCTGTTCGTCGTTAAATTCCCGCCGTTTATCGTCGTCTGCCCTGCAGATGACAGACTCGTGAAAGTCACAAACCCGGTAAAAGTTATATTTGCGCTTGACAGGGTTGTCGAACCCGACTTCAAAGACAGCGTTGAACTCGTTGAGCCGTTTGAAACCGATAAGGTCAAGCTGTCTATTTTTTGTTGTATTTCCGACCTTAACTCAGTTTTTACCGTATTAGCCGAAGAATTTATTGTGCCGTTCATTTCCGTGGTGGTCGAATAGCTCTGTAACGAAACCGAAAAACTATCCTGCGCCAATGTCAGCGTAGCGTTTGCCTGATTGGTAATGGCGGTATTGATTTGCGTGGTAGTCGAATAATTTTGCAGAGTGACGTTGAACGCTTCCGTAGATAACGATACTGCGGCTTCTTTGGCTTCGGTAATCTGCGCGTCGAAACCGTCCACGAGCGAATACAGATTTGTTATTCTCATATCAAAACCGCCTACGGTCTGCGAAAGAGTGGAGACCTGACCTTCAGCATTAGTGATGCGTGTGTCGAAACCGCCGACAGTCAAGGAAAGTTCCGAAATATTATGACCCACGGTTTCGATTTCACCCGATAAGTCATTAATCCGCGACGTTTGTTCGCTGACGATTAAATCGATGCGCGATGCTTCGGCTTTTATCTGCGAGCCGACATAAATCTCGGTTTCGCCGCGTGTATAGTAGTTTGCCAACTCAAGCGTAAATGCCTCTATATCAAGTGTCAGTTGCGATATTCGTCTGCCTTGTATATCTATTACGACTTTTGTGCCGTCTATCATTCCGGTCAGATTTTGTAAGACGCTCTCAAACCCTTTCGCCGTCGCGGACAATTCCGCTTTGTTATTCTGCGGGTTGTCGGGGTATGTGATAAGCCGCGCAACCTGATGTTCGACTTTGACATTACGGCTGCGGTCAACGAGCATAACTTTGTCGCCGACGTTAAAAGAAAGATGGCTGTATTCGGAATTAACCGCAGCGAGGTCGATAACGTCCAGCGAATATGTGCGGTTCGGGTTAGAGAGAACTTTCAACTTTTCGATAGCGTCGTCCTTGAGTGACTGCACGTCAGTATAACGCTCGTCTTTCCATACTTTCGTGATGATTTTTGACGAATAGCCGAAGTTCTCAACATAGCTTTTACCGCCGTTTATATCGTCGATTTTCAGCCCCTCCGCACCGATGGGTATAAGGCGTGTGCAGAAATCGAAACTGTCGCCGCGAAGGAGCGGCTTGCCGGTGTTTAGTTCGTCGGTAAAATATACGCCTTTGTACTCGAAACCGTCCAACGGAAATACCGTTATTTCCTTTTTCGCCGTATCATACCAGAATACGCATCTATATACTTCCTGCGCTTTCCGTAGCAGGTCGAGGGTATTGCCGCCCTCAAGTTCGACGGTACGGCGAATGGAAACCCTGTCCGCGCCGATGTACGACCAGCCTGTACTCGTGAGAGCGAAATTCATGAGGGTATATAGGTGTTGGTTTTCCTCACGGTAATTTGTCACGGCGTTTGCCTGTAATGCGTCAATGTCAATGCGGCAGGATATAACCGCTATGTCATTTTGTTCATCAATGCTTTTTATGACATAGTCCTGTCCGTCGTACACCAGTCCCATTTCTTCGCAGATATTACGGTAAAGTTTGTGGTCGGTTGGTATGTTGAAATTCAATTCATATTCGCCGTTGTTGTAGACCTCAACGGTGTGCAAATTCTGCACATCGTCCAGATAGCCTATATTTTTAAGATAAATCATCGCCAAGTCTCAATCACCACCGTTCCCTGTACATTATCGTTATCTCCGCGTTTCCTGTGACTCTTATATCGTTATTACCGGGCTTGAACCTCGGAAAGCTGAAAAATTCCACTCGGTCAAAAGCGTGTACACCGTTAGCGGTCACGATCTTTTTTATGCCGTCAATGACGATAATCTCACCGGCGGCGAGATTTTTTACAGTAAAACCGGTAATACCCGCGACAGAAATAACCGACGCCGTTGTGTTTTCTATCGTTATGACCGCTTCGGTTTCTTTCGAGCTATGAATAAATATTGAATCACCCACCGTAATTTCATGCGTTTTGCCGAAAACAAAACAATCGAATGTATATGTCACGGTATAAATTTTTTGTGATACTTTTTCCAGTTCCGTATTTTTCAATATACAATCAAATATCCTGTCCGCAGTAAAAGCGTGGTCGATTTGGATTTCGCACCGCTTCAGCTTTTCGCTGAACGCCGATATATCGGTAAACGCGGCATCCTTGAACATGACTTGTATTTCCAACTCGTCGTATTTCCGTTCAGTATCGAAGTATAACGGCGTTAAGGATTTGTCAGCCCAGAAATTCTTTATGTCAAGCGCGGAGGGGATATATTTATGATTCAGATATGTCGCCATATAATCCGAAAGCGTAAGCGGTTCAGAATTGATAGTTACGTTCATAGATTTGTTACCTCAATATATAAATAGGCATGAAAAAAGCACCGTCGAAACGATGCTTTGATTTTATATAAAATTTTTGTACTAACTAAAATGTTTATTTTGTGTAATTAATTATTACTTTTTCTTACTCTTTTTTAATTCTTTCGGCATATTCATCTCTGGTTTCATTTTTATCGTATAAATACTTTTGGAGTGTCTCAACTTTTATCCTTCCTTCATTAACATCATTCAATGTATCTCTTGCAGCTTCTTCTCCAAAATCATCTAAAATTTTACAAAAATCTACAGCCGGTAATTTGTTTTTTCCCATATTTCTCCCTCCAATTCATGCACACATTTTCGTATAATTATCGACCCATGTTTGATTCTCTGTCAATGTAAATCCATGCTCTAAAGCGGATTTAATTTTCTCAAGTGATGCGTTCCACCCCATTGGAAGATTTCGAAGATGCTTACTTACATCAACAGGTTTCTCAACAGGCACATTGTTTGTGATGTTAATATTGATAGGTGTAGGAGTTAAAGAGGGAATGCTTTTATTTTTTATAATGCTATTTTTTACATCGCTTATTAAGACCTGCTTTTTTATTACATCCCAGTTTTCTGTAAGCAATACAACTCCCACTATTGTGGCAACAGTAATGCCTGCGATTATTATTTCGGTTTTATGTTCCTTGACTTTTTCTTTAACTCTATCATAGAGTCTCTTGTTTTCTTCACTCATGTTCTTCAACCTCCTGTTTATATATGGCTTTTATTATATAGCACCATTATAGAGTAAAATTCTTAGATTGAAGTTCACAAAGTGTGAAATTACAGTTTTTTTATAAAAATAGTGCTTTTTCTATATAGGCAAAAGCATATGGATTACCCAGCGACAAATAAGACAACATAATTTCCATTCCGATTATTGTATTTATTTCCTGCCCATAATCTGTATCTACCACGCCGATAATATATCTAAGCGCTAAATAATAATCTGCAATATGATTGTATTCCGGAGAACTTTTCAAAATTTCTATACACGCTAATATGCATTCACTCATGTCGCGGGCATATAGCTTTTTATTTGTTTCCTCTTCTTTATTTACATTTTCACTATTCTTAAGAAAATAATTTTTTACAAACTCTTTTCCATAGGCTTTGCCGTATAATATAGCTTTTCCCACTTTTATAGAATGTTCATCAGGAAGTAATGTGTATAATATATAAATTAACCATAGAATATTTACAGCGGATTCCATTGTTTCTGACTTCTCTAATGATTCAGAATATTCTTCTATGGCTCTTTCAAATATACTTCGCATTACTACGTTTTCAGGGGTTTGGAAACCATCAACAATCTTGCGTGTATATTCGTAACCTTTTGCAAAATGAGGGTCTTTCAATGCTTTGTCTGAAACTAATAAAGGGCATATTACTTCAATCATTGCCACTATGTTTTCCCAAGTAAGAGCAATTTTTGAAAAATCTAATTCTGAAAAATCATCTCTGATAAGTTGGTCTAACGGATAACCATAATGGGATGCTATTGCTTGTAATGTTTGTAGTGCTGGCTCCCGTTCGCCACTCTCATACATAGAAATAGTGTTATGTTCAACATTAATGGCTCTTCCGAGTTCTTCTTGCGTTTCGCCATGAGCTTTTCGTAAATCTCTTATGTTTTTTCCGAGTTTGTTTTTTGGTTGTGCCATGCATACCTACTTCCCTTGGCGTGTTCAAAATATTTGTATTGCATTATTTCTTTAGATACCGCCTAATTAAAATACTTGATCTTAATATTACCACAAAACCCATCATATATCAATATTTCCATAACATAATTCACAATAAATTTTCAGAACCTACCCCCTCTCGCGGCGAACGCCAAATCCTGCGAAACAACAGGCGTTACGCTGTGTCCCACAGCTTTTTTGTCAAGTTCCACCGTTGTATAAATATATACGGGAGCGTTTGTGCCGGGGCTATTTTTACGGCTGTCAGCCACTCCGCCGAATATATCAAAATCGGGCATATCCAAATCCATCGGTATGGCGTTCTGCATATCGTCGGCAACTTTATTCATCTGGTCGCCGAAACCGACGCCAACGCCCAGAGCCATGTTTTTACCTACTTCGGCGAATACAGTCGATGGCGATTGAATCCCCAATTCTGATTTTACGTCGCCCACTATTTTTTTGAAAAACGTCAATACCTGACTCCTGAATGTGGCTTCCTTATTCGAGAAGCCCTGCCATAC
The DNA here is from genome assembly GCA_009783265.1 of Oscillospiraceae bacterium. GTDB lineage: Bacteria > Bacillota > Clostridia > Oscillospirales > WRJC01 > WRJC01. The sequence continues at coordinate 134,893 of WRHM01000001.1, read as the reverse complement.
GCCGTCCACGATAGATTCGCCAACCGAAATGAAATCGTTTTTAATGACGGAATCAGCAGCCGTTGACTTCGCTGTCGTTATGAGTTTTTCCGTAGATTTCGTCAGCGAGTTATTGTTATCAACGCCGCCGGCGATTTTGTCAACCATGTCTGAGCCGGAGTTGGTCACGTTCGGCATACCAAGCTGCGTGAGTAACGCGTCGGTCGCCACTTTCGAGCCGTTGGCGAACGTGTCGCTCAGTTTTTCCAGTTCCTCTTCTGAGGAGTTCACCAGCGTTTTCACCAAGCCCGCTGATTCGGGTCCCGCGTCCTCTAACTTTTGGAGCAGTCCCTCGTCAATGCCCATCTCAGCCAGAACCGCTATGTTTTCAGCCCATTCGCCGATGACTCTCTGGTTATGCTCAAGGTTTGTAGTCATTTCGGTCACGCTCACATCAGAAGTTTCGGATATTTGTTTGAACATCTCCGTGGCGGATTTGGTGTAGCTTTCGAGGGTCTTTTCCCGCTGCTTGATGATTTCCTCTTCGTCTTTTTGCATTTCCTGTAATTTCTTCTTGTACTCGTCAAGCGTGAGTCCCTGTGCGTTCGCCTCTATAATCATCGCGTCGGTCAACTCTTTTTCAACCTCCGCACGTTTCTGCGCTATTTCCTCCTGCGTTTTGTACGCCTCGGTCATAGCGTCCACGACTTCCTCCGCGCTTTCTATGATGGCGGCGTTTGCCTCAGCCTGTTTCGCCGCGCTCTCCGCCACTACTTTCGTCGTACTCTCGAAACTGTCCGCAAGCTCGGACTGACGCTCAACAAGTTCCGATTCGGATTTGTTCAGCATATCTACGACTTCTTTATACTTTTTGTCTTTTTCACCTTTTTTGTATACACCGTCGGCAAGAGCCTCAGCCAGAGCCTCGCGCTGTTTTTCTATCTGCACCAACTGATCCTCAACCGCCATCTGCTCTTTCGCGATCTCGACCGCGCGTTCGCGGGCGGCTTGGGCTTTCGCTTCCTCCTGACGGGCGGTGAGGATATTGTAGATTTCGTCAACATTACGGCTCATGGCGTCGTTTTCCATGTCGTACTGGACGATAGACTCACCCATAGCTTCGTTGAGCATATCGACATAAGCCGCTAAACGCTCTTTCTGCTCTGTGGATTTATCTTCCACCGCCGCGAGTTCAGCTATCCTGTCGGCAAGGCTTTCGGCTGCCTCCGCTTCGTACTGCATACCCTTTATTTTATCTTCGTAAGCCGCGGCGCTCTCACTGGTGGATTCTATGAGTTTTTCGTTGGCTTCCACCAAATCCTCGGTACTCTTTTTCAGGGCTTTCTGCTCCTCAGTCTCGCGGTTAAGCCAGCCGATGAGCGCAATCACTCCCACGACCAGAGCGGCAATAGCCGCCACGACAAGCCCGATGGGATTTGCCGCCATCATCGCGTTGAACGCCGCCATCACCCCTGTCGCTACTCCGGTGACCGTTGACCATACGGTCATTACCACGGTGTGAGCCGCCGTTGCTATTGACTGCGCGGAGGTTGCTGCTGTCATCGCTTTGATGGCGTTGGCGATTGTCATCACTATCTGAAACGTTCCGAATGCCGCCGCTGCCGCCAGAATAAACGGAGTGAGTTTCTGTAACGCGGTCATCAAGCCGGAGATAACCGTCATTATGGGTTTCAGGATAGGGACGGCGTTGCCGAGCCCTTTGGCAAGATTGCTGACAATCGCGGCGGCGGCTTCAAGCAGACGCGGAGCTTCCGCAATCAGCGATGTGCCTATCATGACAATTATCTGTACGGCTGCCCCGGTCAGAGCGGGTATTGCCGCGACTATACTGTCCAGCAGAGCGTTAATCAGCCCTCCGGCTGCGGTGACAAGCACGGGTATATTTTCCGTAATGCCCGTAATCAGCGCGGATATGAGTTCCGGTGCGATGCTTGAGATTACCGTCACGATTGACGTGAACAACTCAAGCATTCGAGGCAGCATTTCGCCTATCTGGGCGATGATGAATTTTACCCCCTCCTCAATCGAAGCCGCCGCTCCGTCGCTCCCAGATATGATGCCGACAAACCCGTCGATTACCATCGTCATTCCCGGCAGCAGTTCCGCGCCGATTGAGTTTTTCATGCCTGTAAATGTACGCTGAAGGGTGTCCATAGAATCGGTGAAAGCCGCCGACGCGCCCACGGCGTCGCCCGACATGACCATGCCGAGGTCGTTCGCTTTCTGTTTCAGAGCGTCGGTACTGTCGGCGGTTTGGTTCAGCAGAGGCATGAGTTCCATGCCCTGTTTTCCGAGCAGTTTCATTGCGGCGGCGGACTTCTCCGCTCCGGGCGGCATATTCTGTAACGCCTTAACGGTCATATCGAAGGCTTCCTCCGGCGATTTATCTTTTATATCGTCGAAATTTATGCCGATTTTCTTGAACGACTCGGAAGCCTTATCTCCGTCCTCGGTCAGACCGTCCATCGTCTTTTGCAGGGTTTTCATGCCCGCTCCGAGACTGTCGATAGACGCGCCGTTCTGTGACAGGACATAATCCCATTCCTGATAGGCTTCGGCGGACAGACCGAGTTTCTGCGACGCTTTATCTACGCGGTCGCCCGCGGCAGCCGCGTCGTTCGCCATATCGTACAGCGCCTTGCCCGCCGCGACCGTAGCCGCGCCGATTGCCGCCATCGCCGCTCCGACCGCTATGCCGATACCTTTGACTACATCGCCGAGTTTTTCGAACTTGCCGCCCGCTTCGTCGGCGGTTTCGCCCGTGTCGCCGAATTCGTCTCCGAGTTTCCCCGCCTCTTTGCCGGTATCCTTCATCTCGCCGCCGACTCCGGAGAGGGCTTTTTCGTTTTCGCCGAGTTCCCGCTCCATGCCGTTCAGTTCAGCCTGCGCCTTGTTAAGCTGTATCTGCCAGTTCTGCGTCCGTTTGTCGTTTTCGCCGAACGACTCGGCGGAGTTGGCGAGGGCTTTTTCCAGCACGGAGACTTTATCTTTCTGGGTGTCGATTTCTTTATTGAGGGCTTTATTCCGGGCGGTGACAGCCTCGACGGACTTGTCGTTTTTGTCAAACTGCGAAGACACAAGCTGCATTTCGCTGCCGAGAACCTTGAACGACTGGTTTATTTCCGAGAGAGCGTTCTTGAATTCTTTTTCGCCTTCGACGCCAATCTTCAATCCGAATTTCGAGTTTTCTGCCATAAAACATCCGTTCCCTTCTAAAAAAAATTGCCTGATTGACTTGACAAAACTCGAAAAATTGACTATAATAAAGTTATGTTTTAGAATAGTCAAAAAAAGAGGTGCGCCATGTATATCAACCGAGCTATTGAAAATTCAATCCTGAAAATATCAAAGACATTTCCCGCGCTGTTAGTCACGGGACCGCGCCAAGTCGGGAAAACCACGTTGCTTAAGCGGCTCGCGGATAACTCGCGTAAGTATGTAACGCTTGACGACCCGGATATCCGCCATATGGCGAGGAGCGACCCTGCTTTGTTTATGCAGCGTTTCCCGCCGCCGGTATTAATCGACGAAATCCAATACGCCCCCGGCATTCTGCCTTATGTCAAGATGAGCGTTGACACTTCAGGCAAAAAAGGTGATTTCTGGCTGACCGGTTCGCAGGCGTTCCACATGATGAAGAACGTCAGCGAATCCCTTGCGGGACGGGTTGGTATAGTCAACTTGCTTGGGCTTTCGGCAAGCGAAATCGCCGGCATACAGTCCGAACCGTTTACAACATCCCCCGAACGCCTGATGTCAAGATTAAACACAGTGAAAAAGATGGGAATAAACGAGATATATGAAAGAATATTCCGCGGCGCTTTCCCCGCGCTTTATACTGAGGATATTCCCGATTTAGACGATTTTTACCGTTCCTATATGAACACTTATCTGCAAAGGGACATAAAAGACTTATCCCAAGTCGCCGATGAGACGGCATTTCATAACTTCATGATAATTGTCGCGGCGCGTACCGCAAAACCTATCGTGTATGAGGAAATAGCCAAGGACGCGGGAATCAGTCCTCCCACAGCCAAAAGCTGGCTGTCGATTTTGGTATCGTCGGGGCTTGTCGCCTTAGTACGACCTTATCACAATAACGTGTTGAAACGCGCCACGAAAATGCCGTTGATGCACTTTTTGGACACGGGGCTTTGCGCTTATCTTTTGAAGTGGGGAAACGCCGAGATACTGGAACGCGGCGCTATGTCCGGCGCCTTCTTTGAAAGTTGGGTGTTCTCCGAGATATACAAGAGTTACATCAACGCGGGAAAAGAACCGCCGCTGTACTATTACCGCGACAAGGAAAAACGTGAAATCGACATTTTGATTTACGAGAGTGGCACATTATATCCAATCGAAATAAAAAAAGCGGCGTCTCCCGGCACCGAATCGGTAAAGAATTTTAAAGCTCTTAACCCTGTGACCGAACCGGAACGCTTCGGCGAACTTGAGCAGTACAAAATAGAAATAGGCAATGGTACTGTGGTTTGCATGGCTAATGATTTACTGCCGGTGGACAGAAAGAATTGGTTTGTTCCTGCATGGATGATTTAATTTTCATATTCCCTCAGGAATTACATCGTCAATGTCGCACTCCCTGTCCGGTTTCGCGATGCCCAAAAACTGCCTGTGGCACTCCCACAAATCCAGCAGCAGTCCGAGCGGCGTCAGCCATGTCGCCTCTTCGGAACGGTTCAAATGTACCGTTCCGTAATATAATAGCCGGGTAAACAACTCTTCATCGCTTATTACCCGGCTATCACGTTTTTTGAATCTTCCTCGCTCTCTATATTACGTTTCGTGCCTTTGAACATCGCCTCTACGATTGCGTCCTTATACGCCGCCAGTTCCAGCGGCGAAGTCAGAAGTTCAACCTCGTCGTCGGTCAGGAGCGGTTTCGGGGAGTCCTTGTTTTTCAGATTGTGAATCAAAATGCTCTGGTTAGCCAACAGCGTAATCAGCCATACAATTTCATCGAGGGCAAGTTCAAAGTTTTCGGGCTTCATCAGCTTATCGCCGAGGTCGGACAATCCGCCGTATTTTTTTGCTATCTCTTTTGTAGCTTTCGTGGTCAGCACCAGTTCGTAGTCCGTGCCGCCGATGGATATGGCGGCGGTTCTGTCGTTATCGTTCATTATCCGTTACCCCCATCGTCAATATCCGCCTGCTCGTTAAGCCACGCTTTGGCGTCGGATTCTTTTTCAAATGTGGTTTCCTCTTTCCACAGTCCCAAAATGTCCGTCTGTATCGTGCCTTCCAGACTTGGTGTTTGGAAATTGATACTATCGCCCTTCGTTTCGAGCGACTCGTTCGGGACTCCGAACTTTACTTTGCGGAGCCATATAGCCCTGAACCTGCGCTTGCCGTCCTTGACCGTAGTGGAATAAAACCCGACGCCCACGGGCTTGCCGTCGTCATCGCCTTTTGCCGTCATTTTTTTGCCGTTACCGGGATTGATAGTTTCGACTTTATGTCCCAAGATAAGCGATAAAACTTCATACTCCAAATGATCTCCGTTGAGCGTCAGTTTTCCCGACTTAAACTCCTTAATCGCCTCAACAATCCTGTCGTCGCCGTAGAGTTTGACATCATTTATCTCGATTGATAAATCTGTTTTGATTGCGTATGACATCACCAACCCATCCGAGTAGGAAACATCATTATTTGTTTCGGTGACGGGCGCGCATATGAGATATTTCAATCCAATTTGTGCCATTTATACTTCGTCTCCTTCCGATAAAAAATATTCTTTTGCCGCGTCAACGGCGTAGTGGTGGTAGCCTGTATCGTCCTCGTGACCGATGTAACGGCGGTCTGTCACCGTTATACCCGCGGCGAGGAGTGACTTCACGATTTGGTTTTTGCGTTTCTGATAGTTGTCTTTGGAATACAGCGATATACGCGCTTCCTGTATTTCATACTGCGGCGCGTTATCGGCGTAACCGCCGAAATTATCACCCATCGGAGTTATGACCGCGTACTCGTCCGGGGCTTTGCCGGAGAACACGCCTGTCTCCACAGAGATGCCGACCGTGTCCAATATTGCGTTCAGTTCTTTTAATATACTCATTTTTTATTAATCTCCTCCGTCAGTTTCGCTTTCATAGCGTCAATACACGGTTGTTTCGACGCGGATTTTGCCGGTTTCAGAAACGGTTTCGCCGGTTGTCCGTGCCTGCCGTATTCGAGTATGTTGGCGATTTTCGCGTTGGAATTGCCGCCGTCCCTCGGCTCTGCGAAGCCAATCTTTATGTCCCAATTGCCGTTCCTGTCCATACGAGCCTTTGTCATACCGATAGAACGTACCAGTTCTCCCGTGGAACGGGACTGTACTTTTGTGTTTTTGCCGATAACCGACTGGAGATTGCTTTTGATTTTCGCCAGTACAACCTCGCCGCCCGCTTCCAGCACCTTTGGTACAATTTCGTCGGTCTTGTCAGCGAGCCGCGAGATTTGTATCAGGAAATCGTCCGGCATTTTTATCTGTATAGCTGCCATCAGCGTACCGTCCCTTCATTGTTTTGTGTATAAAGAACGCCCCCGATATAATCGGGAGCGTTTCGGTATGTTGTTTTATTTTTTAGTTGATAATATATGTTATTACGGTGTTGTGTTTTTTACGACGTTGCGTCGGAAGTGCTTATAATCCGATACACCAAACAACACCATATTTATCGGTTACATAACCTTGTAATGGACTCCACGGCAATTCTTTTAACCCATCTGACTGTCCGCCTTCTTTTAATACATTGTAAGCCGTCATCAATGTATCTTTATCTTGAAAGCCTAAGCAGATAACAGTTACATTGCCTTTTGTTATTTCATGAGGTGCAAGTGGCGCGATAGCTATATGATTTTCCAATATATCCATTACAAGATGGATTGGTTCATTTTCAGAACCCCGCGCAAGAGAAATTTGAGTAGCGTTAAATGCTTTTCTATAATGTTCAAATGTTTCGAGTAAATCTGATGAAAAAATTTGCACAGTTAATTGACTCATAATGCAACCTCCGATAATATAAACTTTCCGCGCTGATACACAGAGCAACGACAGCGAAGAAAATAAAAATACCAGTCGCACTTTTTCTTTATGCCAATTTTACCATATAACCGCCGTATTGTCAACCTTTATTTCTTCGATGGAATAACTTTCTCAGTAAAAACCTCAACGTACAACCCACGCCCGCGAACGTCCTCGACACTCATAATACGGTAACGCTCATTAGAACAAATAATATATAGCGAGGTATCAATAGTCAATCCCGGTATCTTACGGAAACGGAACAGAGCGGTCGCCGTTGAAAACGCCGCCATATTCGCCCATTTCTCGTTGCCGCGCCGTTCCTCCATATATGCGCGAACTGAAGCGAGGATATTGTCGCCGTTGGTAACGAAACCTTCTGTGTCCTTGGTCGGAGCGGTTGAAACGATGTCAATAAAAGTGTTCATTTTGCCGAGGCTCACACTTCCCACCTCTTCTCCATAGCCAAAAGCCGGTTGACTGTTTGCCATACATTCGCTACCGCGCTGGCATAATCGGTGAAAAAGCCCGCCGTCGAACCGTCCCTGCTCTCGTAGAAATGACTCGACAGCATTATCACGGCTTGCTCGGTGGTAGGCGGCAGCTTTTTACGACCGTATTTGTGTTTTTGATAGGTTTCGGCGTAATCAACGGCGGCGGTAATATAACCGAGAAGCAATTCATCGTCTTCGTCATGCTGTAATATGAGGTTAGCCTTGACTTTTTGAAGCAGGGACTTCATTTTAACCGTAACAGCCATTACCGCCGTACCTCCCTTCATTACGCAGATTTCATCTGTAAAATTTTGACCGCTTCCGGCAGAATCAGTTTGCCGTCCACGCGCTACGAGCCGAGGAAACCTACCTGACCGTTGGCGGCGTACAATTCATTGAGACGTTTGAACGCCCTGCCCTGACGGTCGGCAATCCAATAATACGAAAAATCGCCGAACGCGACGACTTTTTTTGCCGCTTCGATTACAGGCATGAAACTGCTTGTTTTCACAGGTCTGCCTAAGATGGTATCGGGTGTGTTCGCAATCAAAGACGGCTGCCACAGGTACTGCCCTGTGGTATCTTTCAACTTGCGGATAGCCTTGACCGTCAAGTCGTTTACGATGAACACGGCTTTACGGCGGTAGGGTTCACGCAGACTGTGATATAAGTCAATCATCTCGTCCAGCGATATATTCGCGCCTGCGGTGGTGATGCCAAGCTGCGCTGAGTTCAGGAATCCGGTAGGTTTACCTGTGCCGTCGCCGCCAATGAACGCTTCTTCTTCGGCTCTGCCGATTCTGCGCCCGAACTCTTTCGCGGCGTATTGTTCCAAATTGAACGCGCTGTCGTTCAAGAGTTCCTCTGAAATTTTGAGCATTGTAGCCAATTTGTGCGCGCCGAGGTTGACCTGACCGAAAGTATCGTCCGATTCGGGGATAGCGTCGCCCTCGTCAACCCAGCTTGCCGTACCGTTGCTTGCCACGACGGGGATTTTCTTTTCGCCGGACGATGATGTGATGACATGGGCGAGGGTACGAAGAATATTCTCGTCTTCCAGAGCCGCTACAAGGATTCGCTCGAATTCGTCAGGGACAAGATAACCGCCGTCGCTGTCAGTTCCGATACTGAGAGAATTTAACACTTCGGAATGGGGCGTTTTTGTACGCATGGCGTTCCAGAACGCCTTTTTGTATTCGGCGGTCGCCCTGCCGGTCTTTTCCTCTCCGTCACCGGTAGTGGGTTTGTTGGTGATGGGATTACTGGTAGGCTTGGAGAGTTCGGCGTCGATTGTAGCCTGACGCTCCAAGCGGTCGATTTCCTTGCCGAGAGCCACGACTTCGGACTCCATTTTCTCGTATGTTGCGGTATCTTCTGCGGATAAAATCCCATCGTCGCTGCGTTTGCTGTCAAGGAATGCTTTTGCCGTATCCCATGCTTTTGCGCGTTTTTCGCGCAGTTCAAGTATTTTTATCATTTTATATATCCTCCAAAATTTTTATATATATTTTTAATTTAATGCGAAATTAAAGAAAGCCGCTTATCAAGCGACTCAATCGGTGTGCCTGCGGGTTTTTCGGTTTCTTTGGGTTTTGGAAATTTACTGATTAACGAATTTGTCACAGCCATACGGCTGAATATGAAGCCTTGATTGTTGTCCTGCGGTTCGATTTCCTCCTCTGTGAACATGATTTTGTCAGCGAAGCCTAACTCCACCGCTTTACGGGCGTTCATCCACGACTCGTCGTCCATCATACGGGCGAGTTTTGTGCGCGACATACTGGTTTTCAATTCGTAAGCGTTAATAATGCTCTCCTTGACCTCATCCAGCATATCTTTAGCGCGGCGCATCTCCTCCGAATCACCCCAAGCGATGGTTGCCGGATTATGTATCATCATCATGCTCACCGGCGACATATATACTTCACCACCAGCCATGGCGATGACCGAAGCGGCACTTGCCGCAAGACCATCGATTTTTACAGTGACTTGTCCGGCGTAGTCCATCAGCATATTATATATTTGCGCCGCCGCGAACACATCTCCGCCGGGTGAGTTTATCCATACGGTGATGTTGCCGGAGCCGGAGAGCAATTCATCTTTGAACATTTTTGGAGTGACCTCATCGCCCCACCATGTTTCTTCCGATATCACGCCGTCTAAATATAGGGTGCGTTCATCGTTTTCGTTATGTACCCAATTCCAGAATTTTTTCATATTGTATCTTCCTCCTTCTGATTTTTATTCGCAAAAGCCCCCGCGTCCTTAAGCGGCAGCATATTGCCGTTTACGAGATATAAGTCGCCGCCTTCCTCTGCCGGAATACGGTTCATGTTCTCTAACTCCCTTATGTCGTTCGCGCTCATCCAGCCGTTCTGACGGGCGGTGGAATAACCAGTCATTCGGCTGGCGTAATCGCCGCGCAGCAGTCCGTCAAGGTTGAACCGCACAAAATACGCGCCTTTTTCCGAGGGTAGCATAAGTGATTGCTGTAGAGCCTGTTCCCACCGCACTACCCACGGGTCGAGCGTATATTTAACAAATTCCAGCGACTGCTGTTCTATGTTGCTGAAACTCGATTTTTCGAGGTCGCCGACCATGTGCGGTGGAACTCGAAAGATACGGGCGATTTCATTGATTTGAAACTTCCGCGTTTCCAAGAACTGCGCCTGTTCGGGTGGAATACCGATTTGATGGAATTTCATGCCCTCTTCAAGGATTGCGACGCGGTGAGCGTTTTTACTGCCTTGGTATGCGGTATTCCACGAATCTTTAACGCGCTGTATGTCTTTGACTACATTTGGATGTTCCAGTACGCCGCCCGGATTCGCGCCGTTGGCGAAAAATGACGCGCCGTACTCCTCGGTGGCAATAGCCATACCGACGGCGTTTTTTGCCATGGCTATCGGTGAATAGCCGACAAGTCCGTCGAAACCGAGTCCGGGTATGTGTAGCACTTCGTCGCGGCGCAATGTGACTTTTTCGTTTTCGTCTGCTCCGCGCTTGTATGTATAAAATATCTCCCCGTTCGCGGAGCGGTCAACTTCCACCATATTCGGCAGCAGGGGAAAAAGCGATAATACTTTACCTCGCCCGTCGCGGATGATTTGTGCATATGCGTTACCCCACAAAAGAAGATGGCTCATCAGTGTTTCCCTGAACACAAACGAAGTCATCTCCGGATTCGGCTCGTCATGGAGCGTATGATATAGCGGGTGACTGACAGCTTTTTCGTTGCCGCCGTCGCTCTTGTATTTATATATGTGAAGTGGCAGTCCCGCGATGGATTCAGCGAGTATTCGGACACAGGCGTACACCGCCGTGGTCTGCATGGCTGTGCGCTCGTTGACCGCCTTTCCGGACGATGTGCCGCCGAAGAAGAATGAAAATCCGCCGCCGACTTTGTTTTTGGGTTTGTCGCGGGAACGGAAAAGCCCTGAAAATATGCTCATAGTTGCGTTTCCTCCGTAAAATGGATATGAAAAAAGCACCGTCGAAAACGATGCTTTTAATAATATTTTAATTTTGAAAAAGTGCTTTTATAATATTCAATTTTTACGCAGCCCAATACTTTTGTGGTAATCTAACATACTACCTATTTGTAACACATCCCTTTTGGGATATGCTTTAATTTTATAATTAAGACAATTTTTTATACTTTTTTTAATAAGCGGTGAAGTATTAATATATACATATTGATGTTTTTCTGACAAAGTTATTTTTTTTATATTTAATTCCAATTCATTAACAAGGGTAGACATATTTCTTGTTCCGTATTTTTTTCTTATTGTCCACCCCGTGTATTGTTTTCCATTCACTATATAATTCGATTGATTTTTAGGATTGGTGCATCCAAGATATAAGAAATTTGATGCTTGATATATTGTTCCGACTTCATAAAATTTCGTGTCTGAATAAGCAATAATAATTGTATTTCCAAATCGCTTCATTATAGCCTTTAACACGAGTGCTATTACTTTGCTTGGAGTATTGCTTGGAGCATCGTATAAAGTTCCCCCGCGCGTAAGTTGTATTATTTTCACATTATGAGCGGCGGCTATTTTCCCAATGAAAGAACGCTTGGGATTGAAATTTGCTGTTCCGAAAGATACAACAGATAGTAATACACCATCCACATAATATCCATAATGCCAAACACCTAATCCACAATTCCCTAAATGCTCATACTTTTTATAGAAAACTTCAGCTTCCGTTTTATTAATGGACACAATTCCATCGTTAATCTTTTCCATATATTTTTACCAAAAAGAACAAAGATAATGACGACACTATACTAAAAATAACTTGATAAATATATTTAAAAGAATCAAGTATACGTGCTATTTGATAAAATATATTTAATTGCATTGGTACTGGATCGCCAGCAGTATTTAAAATTTTTACTTCTTCAATTATATTATCAACCTGCACACTTAAAATAAATGAAGATATTGCAAATAATACTGCAAATAATATTACTTTCCACCATTTTGAACATTTTGATTTCGTAATAATCGGAATTGGTTTGTTTGCAATTAGAAGTTGCGTATTTTTATCATCTTTTGCGTCGCCGATCTTGGCTTCATATTTAATATCTACAATACAATTTTTAACTTCTTTGCTAATGTTACAAGAAAAGTTTTCGTCACCTGTTGCTGCACCAAATAATTTTGAATCTTCTTTCTTAAGAAAGACATCGGGATTACTCGCAGTATTGATGTAAGCTTTAAATTTAATATTTTGATTAATATATGGTAAATAATAAGTAGTTTTAAAATTATAGGTATTACCAACTCTTAAAATAAAATTGTTTTTCAAGTTTTTTCTTTTAATCGAAACTTCCTTATCCTTGGCATTTAGTATCTTTACTTTTGTAAAAATGGGGAAATTATTTTTGAACAATTCACAGTTAGACAACTGCTCTACTGTTTCTTTCCATGAGTTATGGTCTGAAGATAATAAATTCATTATCTTCAAATCATAAGTATTTTCGCAAAATGCTAAACAACCTTCTGTTTGTTGGTTTTCAACAGGCATTATTACAGAGTTATCTTTATTTTTGAAAAGAGTATTATCAAAGGATGAAGAAAAATTATTATTAAAATCGTTTATATCCTGTGCATTACAATAATCGCATAGTTCGATATGGAAATATATATTTGTATTGTTTTTCTCACATTTAACTAATTTCCCGTAACGCATTGGGTAATAACAAAATTCAGGAGAACTGAGTCGATCTATATAATTAATAAGCACTTTTGTTCCGACACGAGCGTTAATTGCATTTTGTGATATGGAATAACTCGGATCATCCGTTTTGTATTGATAAACATTGATTACTCCCTTGGGAAAATGAAGAGTATTCAACAAATTATTGATATGGTTTTGCCAATAACCTGAATTGAAAAGATATAACATTTCTTTCCCTCCAATATATTTATATCGTTAATTAGGCTGTAATAATCATAGCATAAAATTATGAACATTTATACAAATAGCAACCCTCTCTCGTCATAAACAGACACCGTCGTACTGCCGCTCTGCATCATCGCGCGGGCAAGTCCCATGACGAAAGCGACCGCGCCGTCGATTTTCTCCGTGGATTTTTTCTTTGACATTTTCACATTAAGATGAGCGTCGGTCTCGGCGACTACGTTACCCATATTCCAGTCGAGGACAGGGTGTTTGCCGTGACGCAGCTTGCCTTCCTGAACAAGCTGCATGAGGTCGCGGGTCGGGGCAGCCATGCTCGCAAACCCCTGACCGAACGGGAATACGGTAAATCCACGCTCCGCTCCAAGTTCCTCAAGGTCGCGGCGTATCTTCTCCGCGCCCCAGCGGTCGTAGGCAATTTCGCGGATTCGGAAATCCGCAACGAGTTCCTCTATAAAAGAAACGATATAATCGTAATCAACCACATCGCCCTCGGTTGTGTTGATTACGCCAGTCTTGCGCCAAACGGCATACGGCACATGGTCGCGCCGTGTACGCAGGTCGACAGCATTTTCTGGCAGCCAAAAAAACGGCAGGACGGTGTATTTATCATCATCGCCGTTCGGGGGGAACACTAACATCAGAGCCGTAAGGTCGCCCGTCGAAGATAAATCCAGTCCGGCGTAACAGTCGCGCCCTTTGAAATCATCGGGGTCGAAATCCTCGCCGCAAGCGTCCCATTTCTCCATAGGTATCCACCGGACATCAGCATTACACCATTCGTTTAAACGAAACTGACGGAAGTGCATCTCTTCGGCAGGATTTTGTTTCGCCTGTTCATAGGCGGCTTGCACGGTTTCAAAAGGTATCGTCACGTCGATGGACGGGTTCACCCGCCGCCATACGGATTCGTCGTTCCAGTCGTCGCCTTCTTCGATGCCGAACACGGCGGGGTAGAACGAGGAGTCAACTTTCGAGCCGTCCAGTACCGCTTTTGCCTTTTGGTGTATTTCATAACAAATGGACGTTCTATCACGACCGGCTGTTGTGATTAAAAAATATAGCGGCTGCCGTCTGGCATCGCCCGTGTATTTCGTCATGGTGTCAAACAACTCGCGGGTTTGCTGCGCGAATAATTCATCAAATATGAGTCCCGACACATTGAATCCTTGTTTTGATTTTGTTTCGGAAGATAAAACTCTATAAAAACTATTTGTATGCGGGAATATGATCCGCTTGGTAGATGGCACGAGTTTTGACAGCCTTGCCAAATCCCCGCATTGCTCAACCATTGCCTTGGCGGTATTGAAAACGATGCTCGCCTGATTGATGTCGGCGGCGCAGGAGTACACCTCCGCTCCCGCTTCGCCGTCCGCGAACAAAAGATATAGGGCGATGGCGGCAGCCAGTTCGGACTTGCCGTTTTTTTTGCCGACTTCTACATAAGCCGTGCGGAACTGACGGTAACCGTCCCCGCCGACTATGCCGAAAATATCGCGCACAATCTGCTCTTGCCAAGGCATGAGCCGGAACGGTTTCCCATACCATTCACCCGTGGTGTGTCTGAGCATCTGAATGAAATTTACCGCAAAGTCGGCTCGCCGCGCATCGTAACGGCTTGTCGGCAGCATTAATTTTGTCGGAGTATAAATATAACTGCTCATTGGAAACTCCCATAAAATAAAAAAAGACCTATAAAAAGTCTTATGAAATCTATATCTACGAGATACAACCCTTTCGGGCAGTTCTCGGTATTTTCGATGTAATATTCGGTTATTATTTGCAGTCCGCAAAATATGTCACTTCGGTTAAACCGCTTTTTTCGTGTTTATCGTCTAATACTTCATGGAATACTCCGCCGTAGTGACTGGATTTTACAAATCTTTTATCCGGGTAATGTTTGTTTGTCCATATCCTCAAGTTAACGCCTTCGCCATTGTAGCTCCGACCGTCCCAGCCGCCGAAAGTAATTGTGATTTTTTCGTTTGTCTGTGTAAACGCGCCTATCGTTTTGGGGGTATTGCGGGCGATTTTTTCGGCGATTTTGATGTTTTCGAGTTCGGCTTGAAGGTCTGCCGCCTCTTGGTCTATTTTAGCGATTGTCTCCTCGTAATGTTTAAGGGCGCGGACTTTGCGGGTTTCGATGTACGCTAATTGGTTTTTGATTTCCTCTGTTCTTTTCATTTCGTGAATCCTCCGTTTTCATATGGTTTTGCGGGGATTTTTCCCTTCCGCTGATTACATATTACCATAGGCTGCGGAGTATAGCAAGTCAATTATACGCTATATATTGATACTTATGTGTGTACATTTTTTAACGAAAAAAGAGCTTCGGCGAAGCCCTTTTTATGACGGTTATTTTAATGTTATTTTGAATTCCGTACAGCCTGTTCCAATACTTCCTTGTCGAAATCCGCAGACTCGTATCCTTCCAAAATGGCGTTCAAATAATATTCGCTTGGCGTACCAAGCGGTCTGTTCCCGTTCATGATATACACCATAGCTTCGACTAATTTTTCGCCGTATTGAACCTCGACCGTTTCTTTGCGGTAAAGATGCGGATAACCCTCGTAGCGGTCAAGCGATTGTTCGTCTCGCGGGGTTATCTCCCAAAGCAGCACGGGTACGCTGCCGTCTTTTTTCGGCTCTACGGTTGCCACAGAACCGCCGTCGCCTCCTCTGAATAAAAGCTGATAATCCGGCAGCGTACCGCCGCCGATTACCGTTGCGTATGGGCAGCGGAATTTCATTTGCTCTAAATTGAGGTTGCTGCCGTATGCCACATAAATTTTGTTTTCGCCGTTCATGATTTTTCTTCTCCTTATGTTATATAATTGTATTACCGTTAAACGGTTGTCCGGTAACGCCATGCCGCCGACCCTGAAAGGTGCTTGCAGAGGTGTTCGCGGCAGTTTTTGAACTCCTCTCCGATGAATCCGACTCGGTTCAGGTACGTCCTCATGGCGAATTTTTCATTGTCGGTCTGCGGTTTTCGCGCTGACGCACTCTTTTGTGTCAACGCTTGTTGGTTGAGCGCCAATGCGAGGACTATGTACGACCGTATCTTTCCTGCGTGGAGTTCGCTGTTGAAGCCTCGAAGTTCGACCGTATGGTTGCCGCCGAAAAAGCTGTGCAGGTTCAGAAAATGGTATCGGCTGTCGTGGTAATGCTGATTGCGGCTTCCGTTGTATCCCTCGTACCAAATGTTTTCTATCTGCGACAGGGTTTGCGGTCTGCGTTGGTTCATTCGCTCTACCAAATAACTGTCCATCTTTTTGCAAAACCGCATTCTGTCCGGCTCAATTTGGAGTGCCTTGTAAAAAAGGTCGTTTTTGCTTGCGATGATGTTTATGAAGTTTTTGATGCTTTTCGGAGTGTGGTTCGCGCCGTCGAGGTGTATGTGAATCCCCGAACTGCTGTTGGCGAAACCGCCCGCTTTCCGCAGCCTGCGGATAAGTTCCTGCAGGGTGTCTATGTCATCGCGGTAGGTAAGTATCGGGCTGACCAGTTCAACCTTGTATTCGCTGCCTGCGTCGATTGTCCTGCCGTGGTCTTTCCTTTGGGATTTGACGCTTGCGTCGGACATGATTTTCCAAACCCTGCCGTCCGGAGCGGCGACCTTTTGCGTATCGTAATAATCGTGTGTCGCGCTGACCGTTCCGTTAAGGTAATCGGCAACAACCCTCGCCGCCTGTGTCCTCGTTATCCCTGTGAACTCTACTTCTATGCCAAATCTACTGTTGAACATTTTTCTTTTTCTCCTCGTTTTTTCTTGGTTTTACAGGGGTTTTCTCCCTTTTTCGTTAGTACCATATTGCCATAAAAAAACGGGAATAGCAAGTCAATTATGCGATATATATTGATAACTATGTGTGTACATAAATTGCCGATTATTCAGATTCAGTTGCCGTCTTACGACGCTGTTCCTGCATTGCGGTGTAGGCTTCGTTACTGCCCCAGCTTGAATTTCCCTCAAGGTTGGAAAGCAGGATTTTCCGTGCCGTTTTGTATTCGTCGCCGATAAAGCCCAAACTCAGCAGAAAGCACCGCATTGCGTATTTTGGATTGTCCCCGACATCTTTTTCTTTTGCCGTGATGTGCTTTTTCTCTTTCGCCGTTTTGCAGAGCAGGCTGACAAAAGCGGAATAAGCCTCTACTTCGCCATCTGTACCCGTTAAGGTAAACCATGGGAATAGCAATTTATCGTCGGTCGTATCAATCCGCAGACTATTTGTGCCGAGTGCTTTTTTTATGAGCCGATTTTTACTGGCTACGATTTCTCCGAGATTTTCTATCGATTTATCGTTGAAACCGTCCAATGGAATTTCAATCGTCAGCTTGTTGCTGTCATTGGCGTCGGGGTCGGGAACATCGCCCGCCTGCATTCCGTTCTCTCCGATGGGGTCGCGGCGTTCCTGCCCAAGCCCCAATTCCTCACGTTCGGTCATATGTAAATTCTCAAAAGCAGGGGTTTCCGTCGTTTCGGTCGGTTCATCATATTCTTCGCTGACTGCTGTGAAACTGTGTAGCCCGCAAAGGTCTGCGACCAGTCCGGGGTTGTCCTCCTCTCCCGTGAGCGTACCGTTTTTGTCGATATGGTAACCGCCGACTTCGTAAGCGAATGTCGGTGCGCCGAGGTATTTACTTGGGGTGTTTAATTCTTGGGTAATTGCAGCCACTAATGATTTGCGTTCGCTGCCAGTTACATTGTAATTGATTTTCATGTTTTTCCCTCCGTTTTTGTTTGATTTTGCGTAGGCTTTGTGCCTTCTGCTAATCACATATTGCCATAAAAACATAATAATAGCAAGGCATTTACGCATAATAAATGTACCAAATATCAAGGAAAATAACAGTATAGAGCCGTATATATTAGACAATGGCAACATTAATAATTTATAGTCGGCTAATTCGTTGAATTATTTGAAATATCTTGACTGAAAATATTTTTTATGTTATATTTATGCATATATTGAATGTATTATATAAATGATACTTGATTTACAGATATATAAAAAATGGTGAATTATATGAATAAAAAAAACGATTTAGAGCCTAATAAAACAAAAAAAGTCAGAGTGCGAAATTACATAATTTTTTATATTGTAGTATTGTGTTATTGTATGATTTCGACACTTCCTTTATTGAAGTTACAAACCCAAGTAATATCAAATCCAGATAAATATATTTTTTATGTAATACTTGAAATCTCAATTCTTCTTATTGTATTTCCAGAATTAATACTCCCATTATTATTAAAAATAAAAATAATCAGAGAATTCTTTTACGATGATATGAAAGGCGATAAATTTTATCTTATGATACCGTATATAGTAAAATGTTTTTGTTTTGCTGTATATATGTATTTGGTTATAAGTAATGCTATTAAAGATGTTGATTTGATTAAATCTGAAGCGGAAGGGATATTATTGGGGTTTTCATGTTTAATCGCCATTGATAGATTCATCTCAAACTTTAAAACTTTAATAAAAATTTTCAAAGAGTATATAGATAAATCAAAGAAAGAATTTACGAAAATATTCAATGAATTATTAGAAAAAGAAAACGATAATTACTATGAATATGGACATTGTTTGACAAAAAATCCATATTTATTTATTCCTGACTTAGAATATAACGCCGAATATGAATTGTTAAATTGGCGTCACGCGTTATTATTATTTGAAAAACAAAGTATATTTAAATGTACAGAACATTCTATTTTAAAAGATGGCGATACATTTCCAAATAAACAAGAAATATCTGATTCAATTAATGTATTAGACGATAAAAAAAACGACATTCAAGAACATGATATTCCATGGGGTATGGGAATTAGTGCATTTTCTGATAAAATGAACCTATGGGCTGAATTCCCGGAAAATAAATGGATTTTAGAATTAGCGAAAAGCGACATATCAGATGATGAATTTTTAATTGAAGTTAAATGTATTGGTAAAATAGATTCAAAATAAAACCAAATACTCTATAATTCCGCTTGTTTCACAATCCCGTCAAGGACAAAAATCACGCAGGGCAGCGCGACTCCGTTACCCCACATTTTGTATTCAGCAGAATCGCTGTGTGGGTTTTTCAGCCACTTGATTATCTGATTGCGGCTTTTCGGTTTATTTGAAGTACCTGTTATATTACGATGCGTTTCCCAAATCTCCGACCAGAACGATATATCCTCATCGGTCGGTTCGGATGTTTCAAGTCCCGAACACCAATCGGGTGGGAATCCTTGTAAAAGAGCGCATTCAATCGGAGTGAGCCTACGGACAATATATTGGTTTTTTGATACGACAACAGGCGCATCCTTATAATCCCGGCTCATTAATGTCGGAGATTTTTCTTCGCAGACTTGCGTGTAACTTCCGCACGTCATCGAATAAGCGATGCTGTGTCTGTCAGCTTCGGTTAAGGTAAAACTGACATCATCGCCAATGCCGCTCCCTTGGGGACCGTTTTCCGGCTTTCGACCTATCATAGAGCCCTGCACCGATACTACTGCCATGCCGCCCGCGTTCTTGTTCGGGTCGGGTATTGTTGTATCGAGCGTTCGTGCCGTTTCCGCTTCGTAAATCCCGCTATGCGGATTCGCCGATTTCATGGAATTACTGTTTTTTGAACATATACCATAAACTTTCGGAACAAATACGGTCTGGTCGTTACTTGTAGACAGCGTTGCAGACATATTATCCTGCACCAACGCCCCCTTTCCACCTTTTCCCTGACCACACCTAATTTTTAGAGTTTTCGGCTCGAACACGCATTGAGTTCCTTTGAAATCCGTGCCGGTGAGGGTATTCGCAACATCCTCGCCGACCGTCAGAGCGTATTGCCGTTCATTCATTACGAGCGGTACGTTCCCGCCGCCCATACCCATTCGGGCGTCGAGAGTTTGAACAACGCCGTCCTCATTTATTTTCACGCGGCTATCCTGCGGACGGTTTTCTATCGCTACGGCATGGGAATGCCCGGCTTGAATGGTGTAAGCTGAATCCCCATCTTCACCAACGCCAAGCCCTGTGCCGTCCCCGTCCTTGTGGTTTCGGAGTCCGACTTGCGTGTTTATGGGGATAGCGACCGCCGTCTGATTATCGCCCATATCTGCGCGAAGCGTGGAAGAAATATTTATGCTTCCTTTGCGTCCGAGACGGGCGGTAATGCCGGGTTCAAACACTATCGGCTGATGCCCGTGTTCCTGCGACCGCAGCGTACCAGTTACCTCTTCGGATATATCCATGAATGAACCGCCCTGATCGTTCAGCACATTGACTGCGCTTCCAACGCCAGCCGCAGAATCTCCGGCAGTTGCTTGCCGCGCGAAGCCGCTCTGCGGAGGATTCCTTCGCAGGCGCGACTCGTCAAATAGTATTTCCCCGGCGCGTTCGCCTGTAAAATCGACGACAATGTAACAACGGCGGCGTCTCTGGGCGACTCCCCAAAATTGAGCGTCAAGCGTCCGCCAGCCGACTGAGAAACCGTCTCCCACGACCTCGCCCGCCGTTGACCATTTGCCATTTTCAGGCAGATATACTGACAGGGTTTCGTTTTTGATTTTGATGAGTTCATTGAGTACCTCCAAAAAATCCAAACCATTATTACTCGAATACATACCCGGCACGTTTTCCAAAACGGCGAATGTCGGGTATTTGTTATTTGTAGCAACCCGCATTTCTTTTATGATGCGTATCACCTGAAAAAACAGCCCCGACCTTTCGCCATGGAGTCCGGCGCGATTGCCCGCCACCGATAAATCCTGACAGCAAAAACCCGCCGTGATGATATCCACGGGCGGGACTGTTGCGCCGTCTATTTTATTTATATCGCCGTAATGTTTTACGTTCGACAGCCGTTTTGTCGTGACACGAATCGGGAACGGTTCAACTTCCGAAGCCCAAAGCGGTTCTATACCGCAGAGCAGCCCGCCGAGTGGGAAACCTCCGCTCCCGTCGAAAAGCGAACCAAGCGTTAATTTTTTATCCATCGGCTGCCACCTCCGAATAAGGAATAGTTGCGCCGCCGCGTTCCAAAAAGACGCCGTCAGCGTTTCCGATGGTTTCTATATATCTGTTCACAATAACATCCACAAATTTTTCGTCTAACTCAATAACATAACATATACGCCCAAGCTGCTCGCAACAAATGAGGGTACTTCCCGAACCGCCGAACGGTTCAAGCACGATGCCGTTTGTCTGCGTGGAGTTTGTAATTGGTATTGCCAACAACGGCACGGGTTTCATGGTCGGATGTTTCTCTGAACGCGACGGTTTGTCGCAGTTCCAAATGGTGGACTGCTTTCTGTCGCCGTACCATATATGTTTACCCGACTTTTTCCAACCATACAGGCAAGGTTCGTGACACCATTGATAATCGCTCCGACCGAGCGTGAATGTGTTTTTAACCCATATACACGCACCGGACAACTTGAAACCTGCATCGTCAAATGCTTTTCGGAATGTTAGCCCTTTGCTGTCAGCATGAAAAACATAAGCCGCGCCATCGCTGGCAAGAGCGGATTCCATATTTTTAAACGCAGCGAATAAAAAATCATAAAACTTTTCGTCGGTATTAAATTTGTCATTTTTGATTTTTCCCGCCGTGCCTTGGTAATCTATGCCATACGGCGGATCGGTCACGATAAGATTTGCCTGCTTACCTTGCATAAGTGTACCGTATATATCAGCTTTTGTGCTGTCGCCGCATATAACGCGATGCCGACCGAGCGTCCATATATCTCCAAGTTTTGAAAACATAGGTTTATCGAGTTCCGCGTCGACGTCAAATTCGTCTTCCTGCGCGTCGCCGTTTCCGGCAGCGAATAACTTTTCTATTTCTTTTGTATCAAAACCGGTCAGTTCGACATCAAAGCCGAGGTCTTTTAGGTCTGTAAATTCAAGAGTCAATAATTCGTCGTCCCAACCGGCATTCATGGCGAGCCGATTGTCCGCAAGGATATATGCTTTTTTCTGCGCCTCGGTCAGATGCTCCACGAATACGCACGGGACTTCAGTCAGTCCCTCTGCTTTCGCCGCTATTATACGACCGTGACCCGCAATGATGTTATAGTCTTTATCCACTATGACCGGATTAACAAATCCGAATTCCCGTAATGATGAGCGAAGCTGTAATATTTGTTCTTTGCTGTGAGTCCGGGCATTCCGCACATACGGCACGAGCCGGTCTATATTAACTTTTTCAAATCTCTCTGTTGATTGCATATTCTAAAATCCTCTGTTTTTTAACATTTCGAGAAAAGCATTACTGCCGTTCCCGTTGAAATCAGTTGTTGAATTTTGCGCTACTATCGACCATATCTCGCGGTAGAACGCCGTTGTCTGTTTCATATATTCGAGCGCGGATTTAACATATGGCGATATTTTGCCGCCCTGTACTACGCGACCTAATTTTTTATTCATGTACTCGCATTCGATATAACTTCGCCGTGTGAACGCGAAATCCTCAATAAGCTGTACCGGCACGAACTTCTCACAGCCCGTGCCTATAACCCAATCGAGCGTCTGTTCGTATATCGCCATCGCGGATGGCAAATCGTCGCTGCCTTCCTTACTCGACATTTCGAGAAACGTCGGCAGTTTTGATTTTTGATTATTTTGAATTTTTGAATTTTGATTATTTTCCGGGAACTCCAGAACCTTGGGCTTCCTGTGGCTGACTGTGCCGATTCCTTCTTCTATCCGCGCTGTGAGGGGTTTTCTCGGTCTCCCAGCCCCCGGACGCTTACCGCCGCTCGGCATGACAATCACCTCCAGCCGAAAAATTTTTGATAAAGGGGGAAATTCACGCGAAACGCCGCACCCGCTGTCCTACTGGAAAGTTGTGGAGATGTAATCACCCCTACTTTCTACCGTCCGATATATTATTTGCTCTTGACATTTTCGTCCGATTTGAGTATAATATAAATAGTATCAAACGAAAGGAGTTTTTTATCATGATGCAAATCACAGCAACCGACTTCAAAGCAAATCTCGGCAAATACCTCTCGCTTGCCCGACGCGAAGAAATCCACATTACCAAAAATGGTACGAACATTGCCGTACTAACCGCACCCAAGTCAAAGGAAAGCTGGGTGGATGAACTGATTGGTATCGTTCCATGGGATGGCGAAGATATCGACATCAAACAATTTAAAGCGGAAAGGCTGGCAAAAAAATATGAAAGTCTTGATTGACACAAACATCATACTTGATGTGTTTATGAAACGCGAACCTCATTTTGAATTTTCTGACGAAGTTCTCCGGCTTTGTCCCGGACAATTAACAGGGCATATAACTACAAACCAGACCACCGACATTTTTTTTGTGATGCGGCGGTTTGGTAAAACCAGCGAATTCGTGAAAGAAATCCTTAAAAAGCTGACCGACAATTTAAAAGTGATGGACGTTACCGTTACTGACGTTAAGAACGCGCTTGATTCCAGTATAAATGATTATGAAGACGCGCTGCTTGCTTTCGGGAGTAAACGATATAAACTTGATTATATAATTACCCGTAATTTGGATGATTTTATAGGATCGCCGGTTCCGGCAATATCACCGCAGGCGTTTTTAGAACAGTTTTATTCAGCGTAATTATTTACGATTCCATCGGTCGCCGTTACGCGCGGTAATCTCGGAGTGGCATGGTTTACACAAACTCATCAGGTTATCCGCAGCGTGAGTTCCGCTTTTGGAAAGCGGTTTTATATGATGAATTTCATCGGCGGGGGTCAGTTTACCTGATTCCCCGCATTTTTCGCATAGCGGGTGTGCAGCGATATATCGGTCACGGATACGTTTCCACGTCCTGCCGTACCTTTTATTACTGCCAGAATCACGGTCGTATTTGTTGTATCGTTTGGTCTCCTGTTTGGCATGGGCGTCGCAGTATCGGTTTGCCGTCAGTTCACGGCAGCCGTGGAAAGCGCACGGTTTCTTCGGTTTGTATGGCAAAAAAATCAGCCCCCTATATAAAACGCAAAGCCCCCGGAGCGGACTGCTCCAAAGGCTCTATGGCTGTGTATATATTTTAACAATATTATTGTACCATATATTTTAGCAAACACTCCCTCATAATTCCCTCATCTTTTATCCGTACAGGAGTGTCCGCAGGCGGTTAAGAGCATTTGACCGCAGCCTTTCTACATGACTTTCGCTGTAATTTAGTTCAGCCATGAGACGGTAGGTCGCACCGGACTTCTGATTATTACCCATATAAAATTCTGTCAGTATATACCGTTCGTTATCTGTCATGTTTAACCATGCCGGGTCAAACCACGCCATATATTCGACGGCGGCACGATACCGCTCACGAAGCAAATCCAGTTTATCAAGCTGCTCCGCCAGTTTATCTTCGCCGGCTTTGGGGTTGAGTCCGGACGGAACGCCGGTAAGGTTGGCTGTGCGGGGCGCGGTCATTTTATCGTACGCTTCTTTTATTTCTTCCGAAGTGTTGCTGATGATAAACAGCATATTGCGGTAGTCGCGGATAGCGGCAATTACCGCAGAATTCTTGTTGATATATTTCCAAGCTATCATACGCTCACCGCCTTCTGCGCGGTTTCCAGCCATGACCGTTTTCCGCCGTGATAAGTTTCGGCAATGTACCGCTGGCGCTCATCAGGCAATGAAGCCAGCCTCTTATTGCTCTTCATCCGTCCGGCTTCCAACTCCTCCCTGTTTTTGTAGAAAGGGCAGCTATAACCGCACCCGCTTTCGGTTTTCAGGATTTGACAGCCTTTTTCGGCATTATACGCAAAACAATTTATATACATAAAAGTTCCTCCGTTTCAAGAATTAAGATTTTGTATTATTTCCCTGACTTCCTGAAGCGACGTGACTTTGTAGGCTTTCCCTTTTGCGGCATTGATTTTTTGTATCGTTATTTCCTGTAGCTTTGTGAGTTTGCCTGCGGGCGTTTTTACTTCCAGCGCAACAAACCTGCCATTTATACAACAAATGATATCCGGCAAACCCGCCGTTCCGTACATACCGCCGTGGGTTTTCCACGCGAAACAGCCGGAAACGGTCTTTAAATACCGCAGTATCGCGGTTATTATATCTTTTTCACCCATTTTAAAACATACTCCTTTGACATACCCGACACGATTGACACGGTATTTTTTTGCATATATTTTTATATATTTTCAGTTTTAACGTATATATCTCCTTACCGCTGTGGTTCTACGCAAGAAATACAGAAAACCGTGTCAGCCGTGTCAAAGCATGATATAATGGGGATTTTAGTCTGTCGGAAGTTCGTCAAAATCGTGTCTTTCCGTGTCAGATAACCGCAGACCTTTCCATACCGCCCGCCGTGCAACGCCGTCACGGTCTTTTTCGATGCGCGAGTCGGCTTGTTCCACTTCTTTGTTGAATTTCGTCTGCGATGAGGATTTCAAGCCGTTTCTGCGGCAATAATCGCAGTATCTTTCAAATAGTTCTTCGCGCACTACAGTACCGTTGCCGATTTCACAGCATTCCTCAAGAAACATCAGCGCAGAATTGCTTTCGACTTTGTAACGCCGTAATTCTTCGCCTGTACGCGCAGTTTCGCTGAAGCGGTAATTGTTGGCGGTAAGACGGCGCAGTCCGTCCAGTGCCCATGTGAAAATACCGTCGCGTTCGCAGGAGACACGGTTTTTGAGGCTTGGGTCGCGTTTTTCGGCAGGCACGGATTTATCGAAACGGATAATAATGAGCCTGCGGTAGAAGCCATCGGAGCGGTCGGCATAATTTTTCGGTATTTCGTTACAAGAGAATAATAATCTCGCATACGGCTGAAAGCTGAACGGGTCTTTATTTTTGCGTTCCGCGATGATATAATCCTCGCCCGTTATGGTCTTGAAAAATCCAGCGTCCTCAATGTTTTTTGACGGCAAGTCCGCGAAAATATTAGCCAGTTTGCCGAACAGTTCAGCCGTCTTGAATCGGTCGTTCAGCGACTGCCACGGAATATTGGACACGTTTTCTATACCGAGCAGTACGGTCTGGGCAATAGAGAGCAGAGTGCTTTTCCCTGCGTTTGCCGCGCCTACAAGCACAAACGATTTTTGCGCCTTATTTACTGGTATCAACAAATAACCGAACATCTCCTGTATGAGCGGTATTTCGCTTTCCGGCAATATACCGGATAGAAAATCAAGGAACTGCGGGCATTTTGCGCTTGGGTTATAATTCGCTTGCAGTTGCACCGTTGACAGGTAATTCGAGTCATGCGGACGGAATTCATTTGAATTTAAATCATACAGACCGTTTTTGAGATTGATGATATACGGGTTTGCGTTGATTTCGCGTACATTGCGCTGAGTCAGCATACGCCATTGATTTGCCGCATCGGTTATATCGTTGGATTTCGTATAACGGGAAATCATGAACGAGCGCACTGCCGCCCATGCCTCGATATCGTCCTTTTGAACGTAAACGCCATGCTCATAAAAGTAATGACTTCCTGCGGTATAAATAGCGAAGACGTTGTTTGCCATATGGTCTGCGAGCAGCCCCGCAATGAACTTCACGCCGCCTTTGCCTGTGACTTCATACCACTCCGGCAGTTCGTCAAATTCCGTTTCACGCTTCATTTCCTTGCTGTCTGCGTACTTTTTATACACCTCGCGATGCAGTTTTATTAACGGCAAAATGTCATTTGCCTTAAAATTAAATTGTGTTTTTATATTGTAATTTATAATCGTTTCTGCTATGACCGGCTCGATGTTGTATAAATAATCCTGTATAAAATTTTTGATTATTTTGATTTTTTCAATCGCGGAGGCGGGAATATCAAAAGAATTCAAAATAATCAAAATTTCGTCTGCCGTCATGGGCTTGTAACACAGAGCGGCGGGGGATTTGCAGTCGCAGCCGCCATTATCAAATTTCGGGCATTTATAGCTGTACTCGGATATTTTGGCGCAGGTCATGGGTTTCGTGCCGCTCTCTAAAAAATGCGATATTTTAGACTGTGCTTCATTATAATTATAGTTTGGATAGGGTTTTGACAGCGCATGAATTTCCTTGTCGCCGTCCTCGAACACCGCAAGGTTGCTAATCATCGCGTACCACAAATTTTCGGGGAGTGCGGCGGCGTTATCTTTGCAATATTGAATAAAGTCACACCGTTTGCCGACCAGAGCCAACCCTCGCCGGTTGCCTTTTTCTACAGGGAGCGCACTATTATTCACGTTATCCGGTTCTTCGGCGATTTGCGGCAGCACCGTCTCAAGCTCCGCCATAGTATAACGGAGTTCAGGAGAGAACTTCACGCACTCCACCATGACCGGTTCGTTTTTGCAGTGATTAAAGCCCGGCAAACGAAGTACACGGCTCTCGTTGACGCACGAAGCGTCGCCGTTAAATTGAGCGATTAATTTTTTTTGTAATCTTCGGAAATCCGAAACCGGCGCATCCTTAACGAGCCAGTAAGCGTGAACCGACTTCGCTGTCTTTACCATCAGCGACGGCGGTAGCGAAAATTCTTCCAACTGCCGTATTTGCTCGTCAATAGAAAGGCTGTCATTTTCCACGAACACGGCGTTGATACGGGTAATCTCCGCGTCGCTGTCGCCGCCGTAGTTGACCACGAAAAATATACCGCGATTCTGCGCGTTGTGTTTGCGGAGGGTGTCGGTCAGCGTACCGATTTTACCCGCCTCGCAGCATAATTTTGCGCCTTTGAACGTTCCCGTCTTGCGGTCGTCGAACACGCGGATATGCACATCCTCGGCGGGATCAAAGAACGGACGCAAAAATTCTTCAAGAGGTATATCCAATATTATCACCCGACCTTTCCTGACAATTTTCATTAAAATATCGTATATGTATACCGCGTTTCCGCGCCTTTGCGATTTCCAACTTCATGCCGCAAGACGGCGGGTCGCCAAATACCCACATATCGTCGCACTTGCCCATCATCACCAGTCCGAAAAATATGCCGAGGCTGCGCTGTTCTTTGTCGCCGTCGTCCATAAACTGCGGGAATAGGAGATGGGGCGCGAATGGTATCATACCCTGTTCCATGGCAAACTTTGAGTACCGCCGGGCGTTTGCGATATTATTCTCAATGTCCCCCGCAAGCGGGGAGCAGATAAATACCAGCGGTCGGTACGGTTTCTTTTTGGCTTCGCGCTCGACTGCCAGCAGCGCCTCATAAGCGGTCGGGTCGTAATAGCCCTCGCTGTTAAATTTACATATATCCATTATATTAGTTCCTCCATTTTTCCGTAACTTTTACCTACGCCCGCTTCGGCGGCTATCGGAATATCAAACCCTGTAACCGGCGGCGGTATCTCCATTATGCTTTTAATCAACAGAACGGTTTCCCCGGCTTTACCGTCCGGACACTCGAATACAAGGCTGTCATGCACGGTAAACACAGGGCGGACGTCGGGCGGCAATACCGCAATCAGCCGAACCATTGACAATTTCAATAAATCCGCCGCCAATCCCTGTACTCCGTGATTGAGCGCGGCGCGTTCGGCACTGCCCTGTTTCAAAAAATTATCGGAGCGGATATCCGGCAGGTATCTCCGCCGCCCAAGAACGGTTTCGGCATATCTGTGTTCGCGGCATTCGGCGATAGCATCTTTTTGCCATTCCGTTAATGTGGGATAGGACGCGGCAAGGTTGCCGAGAAACGCCTTGCACTCGTCAATATCTGCGTTTATACCGGCGTCCAATTTTAAATTACGTTGCAGCGATTTAGCGTAAATACCGTACAGAAACCCGAAGAACGTGGTCTTGGCGACGGTACGGCGGCGCTTGTAATCGGGGTTTTTCCTGTCCGCCGCTTCCGCGAACGGAATTTTGAACACGGCGGCGGTGGTCATGGCGTGAAGGTCGTCTCCTGAACTGTAAACATTCAAAAGCCGTTCGTCGCGTGAAAGGTATGCCGCAAGCCGCGCCTCTATCTGGCTGTAGTCGAATTCGACGAGGCTGTTCCCTTCAGACGCGATGATGAAGTCGCGGACGTTGATTCCGTCAATGCTGCCGGATTTTTGGTTCTGTATATTCGGCTGACGGCAGGAGAACCGTCCGCTGTCCGCTCCAAGCTGTAATAATTGCGGATGAATGCGCCCGGTAGAATCGTTTATGTGTTTCAAATAACCCTCGATATATGTGCCGTACACTTTTCCGAGCGTCCGGTAATCAATAACAAGCTCCATCAGCTTTTCCAATTCGGGACGGTTGCCGCGGCACCATTCTTTAAGGAAAACGAAACACTCTTCATCTGCCGCTTCCTGATATTTCGCCGTCGTTTTCAATACAGGCAAACCGAGTTCTTTATACAAATAATTTTTGAACGCGCTTGTACTGGCATTCGCTCCGATATTTATATCCCCTATAATAAAGGCTATTTCTTCACGCAATTCTGCGAGCCGTTTTTCGCACTCGGCGGCTTTCCGTTTCATAAGTTCGCTGTCCACTTGTATGCCGTTATACTTCATCAGTCCGACATACACGGCTGCGGGCGATTCGATTTGCTCTGTAATATAGCGGTGTTTCGGCAGGAAACGGTCAAACCAGTTATTAAAAAGATGATACAGCCGCAGGGTATAATCGGCGTCGGCACAGGCGTAGCAGATTGTTCCTGTGTCCTGCGGGTCAAGTTCGTCAAACAACCGCCCGTCCACTACCTCGCCGAAAGTAGGAAGCGTCGCGTTCAAAAGTTCTGGCGCAAGGGTTTTCAAGCCGCTGTCGGCAAGGGCGCGAAATACCGTATGGCTTTTTAACGATAACTGCGCCGCGCAAATTGTGTCATATACCGGCTCTTTAATCACAATGCCGTTTTTATACAAAAACATAGATTCAAACGCCAGATTATGCGCCACTTTTATAATATTAACATCGACGGCGAATTCAGCGAGAAACGCCATAATTTCGGTTTTATCAGCGTTTTCGCCGATTTGATGGGCGATAGGGACATATATCCCGCTTTCTTCGGAAACCGAAAAACTGACCCCGGCTATATGAGATTTATGCGGATCGAGCGCCGCTTTTTCTTCGTGCCGGTACGGTTCGCCGGGAGCGGTCTCGAAGTCGAACGCGATGATTTTTGCGCCGGAGAGGTACTCGCGTACCCCTCCGATATCGGTTACCAGCCTATACATTTCGGTTACCTCCGACCAGCGGCTCGATGACTTCGCCTGTTTCATGGTCGACATAAATACCGGTGTCCTCATCGGAAACAATATCCGTTTCAAATCCGATTCTCGCCGCGTAACTCTTGACCTGACCGCTCATCGGCTCGACCAGCGTGTATTCTTCGGGTGTGAGCAGTCTGTCCGCCGCGAAATTCGCCTGCGAATAAGCGATGCCGGTATTGTTGATTACTTTCTTCAGGGAAAACCGCGTGACGATGGAATTCGTCTTGCGTCCTTTGGAAAGCTGCGCTTTAAGATATTTTGTAAACGGTTTAAGGCTGCCCGTCGGAAGCGAGAGCAGGAGGGGGAAAACCTCGCCTTCGCGCAGGATATATATGCGCCGTTTATTTTTACAGGCTTTCGCGCCGTTTTCGCCGCTTCCGAACTGATTAAACGGACAGGCTTTGCAGTTGCCGCCGGGGTCGCCTTCGCCGGTAACGCCGTCGAAGCTGCCGCAGTCCGGCGGGTTGGATCCGCCTGTGTATTTGGTTTTGTAATATGCGTTCAAAGTATGATGGAACAGAATAACCCCTGAAAATTCCCTGACCGTTTCGGCGGCGTCGCCCTCCGACGGCAGTTCAAACATCGTCGCGCCGCCCGATGGAATCTTTATACGCTCGAAACCGATATCCAATCCGTCAAGTTCGTCGCTGACCATTTGCGAAAAATCTATGTTTGCGAGGGTGTTGAAACCATTGTTCTGCGCTGTGAGCGCGGTATTTTCTTTTTTTGCCATATTGCAGTATCCTCCGTATTATTTTGATTTTTTTGTTGTTGATTTCATTGTGATTCCAACGTCGTCGTAGCTTTTGACAAGCCCCGACAGCCAGCCGGGAACGCGGGGTTCGCCGTTCTCGTCCGCCGTTTCGCCGACTTGTTCGCGGATAAAAGAACCGAGTGTCTGCGTGTTCACCGTAAACAGATAGTCGTATCCGTTTTCTTTGAGTACGGCGTATAACTCGTCTTTACGCTCTGTTTCGGCTGACCAGCGCGTGGTAGCGGTAAGAATGAACTGCTTGTCGCCGCGAGTGAAATTGGAGCATTCGGCTGCCGCCATCGCTTCCGAAAGGTTGTATTCAGCCGAGTCGATTTCGGTATTGATATCTTTGAGAATTGCCGTTTGTGCGTCTCTTTCCTCGCGCAGTTCGCGGAGGTTGTCCGCGAGGATAAATAATTCTTCCATAAAATAAATGACTCCTTTCATTGGAATGGGTTCAGACCTTGCCGGTAATCATCTATCAGCGTTTTCGCCAAGTCTGCCTTATTTTGTAACACTTTGAGTATCTTTTCGTCGACTGTGCCTTTGGCTGTCAGGTAAATATATGCGCAGTTTTCTTTCTGACCGACGCGGTGGATACGCGCTTTTGCCTGCTCAAAATTACTCATGTTGTAATCCATCGAATAGAAAACCATCGTGCCGGCGGCGGTGAGCGTGATGCCGAGTCCCGCCGTGGCAATCTGCCCGACAAAAACCTGTATATCCGGATTGTTCTGGAACGCCGAAACCTGTTCGTCGCGGTCTTTAACGCCGCCCATGATGCGGGAATAACCGATGCCGCGTTTTTCCAGCAGTTTGCAGATAGCCATAATCTCCGGCACAAAACGGGCGATGATAACCAGTTTTTTGCCTTCCTGCATAACTTCTTCAATAATATCCTCCAGAGCGTTTTGTTTCGCCGTGCTGATACGAACCGGTGTGTTTCCTTCGTCGTCTCCGATGAATCCGCCCGTAAGCTGCGACAACCGGAGCAGGCGCGTCAAAACATTTGTTACCGTCACTTCGCCTTTAGAAAGTTCAGCATAACTGTCCTTCACCAAATTGCGGTACACTTTTGCGGCAGCCGGTTCAAGTTCCGCGTACCGTATGATATCCGTTGTTTCTGGCAGGTCGAGGCACTCTGCTTTTGTCGCCCGGAACGCGATGCTGTGGAGTCGCTTCATTAATTCCTGTTCCATAGATTGTTTCAATACCGGCGTATGATTCCCGTAACCGACCATGTCGAAATAACGATTCCTGAATGAATAAAAGCTGTTGCCGAATATCGCCGGATTCAGGAATTTATACTGGCTGAACACATCGATGGCTTTATTGGTGATAACGGTGCCGGTGAGCAGCAGACGGTACGTTGCTCTCGCGCCGATACGGTGCATGGCTTTTGACGCGGAGATATTGTAGGTTTTTATTTTATGTCCTTCATCGGCGATTACAAGATCAGGATTCCATGCGAGAATATCATTTTCTAACCGCCATGCCGATTCGTAATTTACCACGGCTACCTGCAAGGGAGTTCCGTCCATATGTCGAAGAGTATCAGATTTTTTTGCGCCAACGCCGGATAAAACGGCAAGGGTATAATCAAAGTCCGCGAACTTAGCGAATTCCTCTTCCCACACGCCAAGGATGGAGAGCGGAGCGACGACAAGGATACGCCGGATTTTCTCTGATAGATACAACGCTCCCGCTACGGCGATACTCGTGATGGTTTTTCCCGTTCCTATGGCTACATCTCCATTAAGAGAGCCACGCCTTGGCTCTTAATGGAGGATTGGGCGTCACCACCTTCCGATAAACCGAACAATCTGCAGGCGAGTTCAAACGCCTCGCGCTGGTGTTTATACGGCGTCGCCTTAACCGGCATCGGTGGGTATTGC
This sequence comes from Oscillospiraceae bacterium, assembly GCA_009783265.1. Taxonomy (GTDB): domain Bacteria; phylum Bacillota; class Clostridia; order Oscillospirales; family WRJC01; genus WRJC01. Next base: position 102,147 of record WRHM01000001.1, on the reverse strand, counting down.
CGTTGGTTCGGCGTTTTCGTCACCGTCGTCACCCCTTTCCGGTACTTCGCGTATTTCCACGGTTTCTACCGTCCTGCCCGGCGTTAGGATTAACACTCCGACTTTTTCTCCGAACAGGAATTTTAATAGTTTGCTTCGTATCGTGCGCGAGCCGCTCTTTATAATTTCAGAAGTTTCGTTATTCGGGCGGCTCACGCTGATACAAATTTTGTGCTTGAGGCTCATTTTTTTCGCTCCTTTCCGAGGGCTTGTATATCTCCCTCTACGTTACCCCGAAAAAACAAGCCGAATCGAACCCTCTATTTTAGAAATTCTTCAAATTTCTTTTGGATTTTTGCGAGACGGTTTCTGACAGCCGCTTCCGAAACGCCTTCTTCGTCGGCTATACTCACGTTCGTGCGTTTAAGCAGTTTCTTTAAAATTAGGTCGCGCTGTTGCGGTTGCAGGCTGTCCCAAGCGGCTTTGATTGCGCCAGACCGCTCGGCGGTTTCCAACGCTTCAAAAAACTGCGTTTCGGGGTCGGCGGCATAATCGGCTAAATCAGGTTGCTTTTCGTCGGAAAAATCTTCACCGTCGTCATTTATTTGCTCATAGTGAAATACCCCGTAATAACTGTCTTTTTTTGCGGCGTTCTGTTCGTCGTCGTCCGCTCTGTGGAGAGCGTTGATATACGCTTCGGTTACGCCGTTTTCGCCCGGACGCAGTTCCGCGATTTTCCTCCCGTAAGCGTCGCGGTAAATGTAGGTGGGGCGGTTGTTTTTCGGTGTTCTGAATTTTGGCATTGTTTGACTCCTTTGAATTTCAAATTTTTGAAATCCGCCGAAGCCGCAAAAAAATCCGCAAAAACAAAAAAAGACGGCAGGTGAAACTCCCTTATACCGGGAGTTCCGCTCTGCCGTCTCGCGTTCTGGCGGATTTCTGTATGATGGTTATGTTGCCGGGTTAATGCGTTCATGGGTAATTTTCAATGTTCCGTCAGAGTTTGCTTTAATCCTTGTTATACAGTCTTTTTTCCGTATTTCGATTATTTTAGAGTCGGTACTGATATCGCAGACGCGTTTATGGTCAAGATTTTCAATTTTCCTAATTTTTTTCACCTTTTTCCTCATTGTATTTTCTTTAACTCTAAGTATACTGATTACTGTCCGTTAAATCGTCTCTTTCCGTGAAATACAAAAAAACCGCGATAATGCGGGTTTATACGTTGTCTCAGGAATTGAGATAAAACATAATCGTGTAATTGCGCGGGTTTGGTGATAATTTTTAGTCTCACGGTGTGAGACTAAATTTTAAAATTATGCAAAAAAAAATAAGAGTACCGTATTTTTTTGGTACTCTTATATATGATTAAGTATCTTATTTAGATAAATCTTCTCCCAAAGGTTTAACGCCTTTAATATCAAGGTTGGAAAGGAATTCATTCCGCACATCTATGGACTTACCGGGAAATTGTGTTATTGCCAGCATGTATGCGTTATGCGCCATTCCTCCGTTGAAAGATAACCCCGCTTTTCCGAGCAACTCTTGTGTTAGAAAAATATCCAAATCCAATCCCGCGCAAAAAGCAAGGATTGTGTCGAATGATTGTTTGTCTTTCTCGCTTTGAAGCCTATAAAATGTGGCTTTTGACAGTTTTGTACGCTCTTGAAAACGCATCTCATTTATATTTTTCGCCTCAATGATTTGTCTCACGCGCTGAGAAAAAGTGATATTCAATTTCTCCCGCTCCGGCGCTTTTACCTGATAATCTGCCGCAAGTTCCCGCGCGAATTCAAATGCCGCCTCGTTGTCATTGCTGTTATATTTCTGAAAGGTCTCATATGTTTTGCCGCGATATAATATATCGCTGAACAGTCGGTTGCTTTCCTTAATATTTATACGTACATTGGAAAACTTAATGGTGCATTTTTCAAGATTCGCCCATGCGAAGTCTGTTAAGTGAGGGATTCCGTCTTCATCAACTGAGACACATTTTTCATGGTTAATTACAAAATGCCTGTCTGCATATGCAAACATACCCATACTGACCAGCATATGTAATTCGGGGCTTTCGCATATTTCGTAAAATGCTTTATATTCGTCTATCTCATGTGTGTACGCTTGATAATCATATTCGTGGAGTTGGATATTTTCCACGGCTTTATATCCTAACTCTTTCAACCGGTATTTTGCCGTCAGTCGGGATGTGCCATAAAATGTAGCGAGTTCATCAATCAACACAACGAAAAATTCGGTTTTATCTATCAAAAGTTCATAAGAAAAATTTTCTTTTAATTCTTTAATTTTCGCCGCAACTGTTTCTTTCGGCATGAGAATCCGCGCGCCGATACCGTTTGCATGCCACTCCAGCCATTCTTCATCCGACCATGTGCTGTCGCTGTTCCAATGAATATAGGTAGGTTTTGGGCATCGGTGCGCATTGTAATAATTACGGTGAAGAAGCCTCTTTATATCGGCGAAAAGCCTGTGTTTTTCCCAATGCACTACTTCGTGGGTAATTGTAAAATCTTCGCATCCCAAAGAGCGTTCCCAAAAAACTTCCGGGTCAATGAGAACCGTTCCGCGAGTCACATCCAATTCACGGGATTTGCCGGATTCCAGATCATATACGCGGGTTTTCGTGTCAGAGAATGAGATTTGTCCGAAATAGCTGAAATCCTCGCTCAAAATATATCCGAATTTGAGTTCCAGCCCCATTTCGGCGGCAATCTCACGAATCGGCACTTTTGTTGGCTCCAATAGTGCTTTCGGGCAATACTTGCGGAGAAATGCGCGGGCTTCGTCGTCCATTTGTGCTTTAGAAATTACGGGGACAAAATTATCTGTGACATTACTTTTAAGTGTTGGAATTTTCTCGTAAATCTTAACATTTGAGACTTCAAATAATTTTAATGTATCGTCTACTTCGGCGGCGCAACGCATCATAAACCATTGTGATTTACTCTGAAGTTCGCGATATAAATCCGTATAGGCTATATCTGCCTCAATCACTGCGTCATATGTAAAGCAGCAGCCGTCGACTTGTAGATTACGGGTAAATTTTATATCTATATCATCAAGAATGATATCGTTGCCGTCAATTTCAAGTTTGTCCGAGGAATCTTTAATCCACTCTTTGAGTGCTGCCCAAATATTATTATATCCGCATTTATCCGTAAACCGTTCCAGTTCATTTTTTCCTTTTAACGCCATCTAAAATACACTCCGTTGTTCAAAAATATTTTTGTTCCGGTTTATTATATCATATGGACGTTATTTTTTCAACATTTTTGTGGGTTCTTTTACAGAGTTTTCAACAATATATTTGTAAATTTAATCTAATGCCTGTAAAAAATTTTTTAATATCTGCTCGGCATATTTTCTTTTGTGTTCAGGGCATGCTGATAACATTTTGTAGATTGGATTATTTTCTTTATCCGATGTAACTCCATATAATATGTAATCAGCCGATAATTTTAATTTATCGCATATCAAATTTAATGTTTGCAATGACATACCTTTAACACCCAACTCAATATCAGAACAAAATTTGGGAGTTTTATCTATCAACTCAGAAAACTGTTCCCGCGTGTACCCTAAAAATTCACGTTGACTGCGTATCCGTTGCCCTATAATTTTAAAATCTAAATCCATAATCACACCCCTTTGATTATATTTTAAATCTAAAAACTATTTTGTTAAATTAATTTATAGGGTAAATATATATGAACTAACAGGGTATATTGAATTTAACAATTAGGGTAATTTTTTTTGAAAAAAGTATTGCATTTCTTCAAAATATAATGTATAATTATAATGTTTAAAATATTATAAAAATGTAAACTATTTTATTGAAAGGTTAAATATTGTAAGTATGAAAAAGAAATTGTTAAGTTTATTGTTGATTTTGGCGATGTTAATTACTTATTTACCAGTTGGATTAATAGTAATGGCTGCAGATACTTCCGATTTTACAATCCGTATATTAAACGGAACATACTGTGCAGTGACAGGTTATACTGGGAGCGACACAGCCATCGTGATTCCAAGCGAAGTCAATGGGTACATAGTGCAGACAATTGACAATGGAGCTTTCCAAAGCAAAACCACTCTGACAAGCGTGGTTTTGCCGAATACGCTTGAAACGATGGGTAGCAACGTGTTTTCTGGTTGTTCGAATCTGTCATACATAGGGTTCAACGACGGATTGGTGAGCATCGGCAGCAATGCGTTCGCTGATTGTAGGGCGTTGGAAACGGTACAAATGTCGAACACAATAAAAACGATAGGAAGCAATGCATTTTCCGGTTGCACGAATTTAGAAAATATGGTTTTTTCAACCACACTTACAACGATAGAGAGTTACGCATTCAGTGGTTGTACAGGATTGGTGAGTTTGACATTGCCTGACAGCGTGACAATGATGGGATATTACGTGTTCGATAGTTGCTCAAACCTGACGAGTATTAATTACCCTCGCAACTTGGCGAGCGTTGCCAATACATATGTAAGTAGTTCGATTGGATATGTGTCGCGGCTGTTTTACGGCTGCACGAATCTGACGAACATCGTCGTGCCAGAAGATGTGACGGCGATACCGGCGTACACATTCAGCGGTAGTACGAACTTGCAAATAATAGTTCTACCCAGCACCCTCAATTCCATCGGCAACAACGCTTTCGCTAATTGCACGGGGCTGAGTAACGTGAATTTCGTGGACAGTCTGAGGACGATAGGCAACAGTGCATTCAACGGCTGTACCAGTTTGCGTGAGGTGACCTTAAACGAAGGGCTTACATCGGTCGGTAACAGCGCGTTCAATGGCTGTACTGGCATGACTAAGGTGAGCCTACCGAGTACACTGATGACAGTAAGCGACAGCACATTTAATGGTTGCACAGGGTTGACAACAGTGAGCCTGCCGAGTATGTTGACTACGGTGGGCAACTACGCATTCAGTGGTTGTACGAGTCTGGTGAGCCTGACGTTACCTGACAGCGTGACGACGATGGGATATTACGTGTTCGACGGTTGCTCGAACCTTACGAGCATTAATTATCCTCGTAGCCTAACGAGCGTCGCCAACACATACGTGAGTAGTTCGATCGGCTACGTGTCGCGATTGTTCTACGGTTGTACGAAACTAACAAACATAGTCGTGCCAGAAGAAGTGACAACGATACCGGCGTACACATTCAGTGGTAGTACAAACTTGCAAACGGTGGTTCTCTCCAGTACCATTTCTACCATCGGCAACAACGCTTTCGCCAATTGCACGGGGTTGAGTAACGTGAATTTCGTGGACAGTCTGAGGACGATAGGAAGTAATGTGTTCAATGGTTGTACGAGCCTGCGTGAAGTGACTTTGAACGAAGGGCTTGCATCGGTCGGTAACGGTGCATTCAATGGCTGCACTGGCATGACTAAGGTGAGCCTACCAAATACGCTGACAACGATAAGCGACAACACATTCAGCGGATGCACAGGACTGACGATAGTGAGTTTGCCAAACGTCCTGCTGACAATAGGCAATTATGCGTTTAGCGGTTGTACGGGGGTGGTAAGCCTGACGTTACCTGACAGCGTGACGACGATGGGATATTACGTGTTTGACGGCTGCTCGAACCTTACGAGCATCAACTATCCCCGTAGCCTGACGAATGTAGCCAATACATACGTGAGCAGCTCAGTCGGTTATGCGTCGCGGCTGTTTTACGGCTGTACGAAGCTGACGAGTATCACGGTATCAGAAGACGTGACGGCGATACCAGCGTACACGTTCAGTGGAAGTACAAATCTGCAAACGGTGATTCTACCGAGTACCCTCGTTACCATCGGCAATAACGCTTTTGCCAACTGCACGGGGTTGGAAAAAGTATGGATTGACCGAAATGCCGCAACTATCGGCAACAATGTGTTCCTAAATTGTTCACAGCTTACGATACATGGTATTTCAGATACATACGTTGAAACATATGCAAATATAAATAGTATTCCGTTTTCCACAGAGCCGTTAGTATATGAGGGTGTCACAATATCAGGGAAAGTGATAGACACTAATAACAACGAAATCAGCGGCGTATCAGTATCTCTTTACGATATATTGAATGGAAAGATACTCGGTACATATTATACCGATTCTACTGGTACTTGGGCTTGCCTGAATGCGCGGGTTGGCTACGCTTATCAAGTTAGATTCCATCACCCGCTTTACAAAATTAACATTGATACAATAAGTTGCGTCGCCTCTTCTGATGGTAATATATTGCCGGATATTTTAGCAGAACTAATCGCTGGAGGAGCGGTAACATCGCCATCATCATTCACAACCCGTATCATTAATGGGACATACTGTGCTATAACTGGTTACACGGGGAGCGACATAGTGATTGTGATACCAAACGCGATCAACGGTTATATAGTGCAGACAATCGACAACAACGCATTCCAAAATAAAACAACCCTGACAAGCGTAGTCTTACCAAATACATTAGAAACAATAGGAAGCAATGTATTTTCCGGTTGTACAAACTTGTCATATATCGGATTCAACGACGGACTTGAAACGATTGGCAACAATGCGTTCACTAATTGTAGGTCGTTGACGATGGTACAATTATCGAATACAGTAAAAACAATAGGAAGCAATATATTTAGCGGCTGCACAGGGTTAACAACGGTAAGCCTGCCGAATACACTTACAACAATAGATAGTTACGCATTCAGCGGGTGTACAGAACTGGTAAGCCTGACACTACCCGATAGCGTGACAACAATGGGATATTATGTGTTCGATGGCTGCTCGAACCTGACGAATGTCAATTACCCTCGTAACCTGACGAGTGTAGCCAATACATATGTGAGCAGTTCAATCGGCTATGTATCTCGGTTATTCTACGGCTGTCCGAAATTGACAAGTATCATCGTACCAGAGGGAGTGACGGCGATACCGGCTTACACGTTCAGTGGTAGCGCAAACCTTCAGGCGGTGATTCTGCCCAGCACGCTCGACAGTATCGGCAACAACGCCTTCGCCAATTGCACGGGGCTGAGTAACGTGAATTTCGTGGACAGTCTGAGGACGATAGGCAACAGTGCATTCAACGGCTGTACCAGTTTGCGTGAAGTGACTTTGAACGAGGGACTTACATCGTTGGGTAATAGTGCTTTCAATGGCTGTACTGGAATGACGATGATGAATTTGCCGAATACGCTGATGACAATAAGCGACAATACATTCAGTGGCTGCATAAGATTGACGACAGTAAGCCTGCCGAGTATGATAACAACTATAGGCAATTACGCATTCAGTGGTTGCATGGAATTGGTGAGTCTGACGTTACCTGACAGCGTGACGACGATGGGATATTACGTGTTCGACGGCTGTTCAAACCTGACGAGCATTAATTATCCTCGCAGTCTGACGAGCGTCACTAACACATACGTGAGTAGTTCGATCGGCTACGTGTCGCGGTTATTCTACGGCTGTCCGAAATTGACAAGTATCGTCGTACCAGAGGGAGTGACGGCGATACCAGCATACGCATTCAGTGGCAGTACAAGCCTGCAAACGGTGGTTTTGCCAAACACTCTCGAAAGTATAGGCAACAACGCCTTCGCCAATTGCACGGGATTGGGTAATATAAATTTCGTGGACAATTTGAAAACGATAGGTAATAGTGCATTCAACGGCTGTACGAGCCTGCGCGAAGTGACCTTGAACGAGGGATTAACATCGGTGGGAAACAGCGCGTTCAGCGGCTGTACGGGCATGACTAAGGTGAGTTTGCCGAATACGCTAATGGCACTAAGCGATAGCGCATTCAGTGGGTGTACGGGACTGACGACAGTAAGCCTGCCGAATATATTGACGACGATGGGTAACTACGCATTCAGCGGTTGTACGGGGTTGGTGAGTCTGATGTTGCCAGACAGCGTGACGACGATGGGATATTACGTGTTCGACGGCTGTTCAAACCTGACGAGCATCAATTACCCTCGTAGCTTAACGAGCGTAGCCAACACATATGTTAGCAGCTCAATCGGTTATGCGTCGCGATTGTTCTACGGTTGTACGAAATTGACAAATATTGTCGTGCCAGAGGGCGTGACAGCTATACCAATGTACACATTTAGTGGAAGTACAAACATCCAAACGGTGATTCTGCCCAGCACGCTCGACAGTATCGGCAACAACGCCTTTGCCAATTGCACGGGGTTGGAGAAAGTATGGATTGACCGAAATGCCGCAACTATCGGCAACAATGTGTTCCTAAATTGCTCAAGGCTTACGATACATGGTATTTCAGATACATATGCTGAAACATACGCGAATACAAACAGCATTCCATTTTCCACAGAATCATTGGTTTATGAAGGTGTCACAGTATCAGGAAAAGTTGTAGATACCAATAATAATGGGGTTAGTGGAGCTTCTGTGTCATTGTATGATACATTAAGTGGAAAAATACTCGGAACATATTACACAAACTCTTCTGGTGAATGGGTATGTACAAATGCGCGGGTTGGCTACGCTTATCAAGTTAGATTCCATCACCCGCTTTACAAAATCAACATTGATACAATAAATTGCGTCGCTTCTTCCAACGGAAATGTTCTTCCCGATGTTGTGGTAGAATTGGTCGTTGATGGAACGGTAACGCTGACTTCATCATTTACAACCCGTATCATCAATGGGACATATTGTGCGATTACGGGGTACACAGGGAGCGACACGGTTATAATAATACCGAAGGAAATCAACGGATATATAGTACAATCAATCGACAACAACGCATTCCAAAACAAAACAACTCTGACAAGCGTCGTCTTGCCGAGTACGTTAGAAATAATGGGAAGCAATGTTTTTTCTGGCTGTACGAACTTGTCATATATCGGGTTTAACGACGGATTGGAAACGATTGGCAACAATGCGTTCACTAATTGTAGATCGTTGACAATCGTACAATTGCCGAATACAGTAAAAACAATAGGGAGCAGCATCTTTAGCGGCTGCACAGGGTTGACAACGGTGAGCCTACCGAATACGCTGACAACGATAGAAAGTTATGCATTCAGCGGTTGTACGGGTTTGGTGAGTCTGACGTTGCCGGACAGCGTGACAACGATGGGATATTACGTGTTCGACGGCTGTTCAAACCTGACGAGCATCAACTACCCCCGTAGCTTAACGAGTGTCGCCAATACATATGTGAGCAGTTCAATCGGCTATGTGTCGCGCCTGTTCTATGGCTGTACGAAACTGACGAGCATCACGATACCAGAGGGTGTGACAACAACACCGGCGTACACATTCAGCGGCAGCACGAACCTACAAACGATAGTTTTGCCCAGTACCCTCGCTACCATCGGCAACAACGCCTTTAATGGTTGTACGAGCTTGCGTGAATTGTTCTTGAACGAAGGGCTGACATCAGTCGGTAACAATGTGTTCAATGGCTGTACAGAAATGACGACAGTGAGTCTGCCAAGTACATTGACAACATTAAACGATAGTATGTTCAATGGTTGTATAAGCCTACGTGAAGTGATCATGAATGAAGGATTAACTACTATAGGAAACTACGCATTCAGTGGGTGTACAGGTGTGGTGAGTCTGACGTTGCCAGACAGCGTGACGACGATGGGATATTACGTGTTCGACGGCTGTTCAAACCTGACGAGCATCAACTATCCTCGTAGTCTGACAAGTGTAGCCAACACCTATGTGAGCAGTTCGATCGGCTACGTGTCTCGGCTATTTTACGGCTGTACGAATCTGACGAGCATTACTGTTCCGGAGGATGTGACGGCGATACCAGCATATACATTCAGCGGCAACACGAGCCTTCAGACGGTGGTTTTGCCAAACACTCTCGAAAGTATCGGTAACAACGCTTTCGCTAATTGCACGGGGTTGAGCAACATAAATTTCGTTAACAGTCTGAGAACGATAGGTAATAGTACATTCAACGGCTGTACAAGTCTGAGCGAAGTGACCTTGAACGAGGGATTGACAATAGTGGGAAACAGCGCGTTCAGCGGCTGTACGGGCATGACGACGGTGAGCCTGCCGAATACGCTGACAACGATAAACGACAGCACATTCAACGGGTGCATAAGATTGGCTGCAGTAAATCTGCCGAATGCTCTGTCTACGGTAAATAACTATGCATTCAGTGGGTGTACAGGACTGGTGAGCCTGACGTTGCCAGACAGCGTGACGACGATGGGATATTATGTGTTCGATGGTTGCTCGAACCTGACGAGCATTAATTATCCTCGTAGTCTGACGAACGTCGCCAACACTTACGTGAGCAGTTCGATCGGCTACGTGTCGCGATTGTTCTATGGTTGTACGAAGCTGACAAGTATCACGGTTCCAGAGGGTGTAACTGCTATACCAGCATACACGTTTAGTGGTAGTACGAACCTGCAGACGGTAGTGCTACCCAGTACACTCGCTATCATCGGTAATAATGCTTTTGCCAACTGCACGGGGCTTATGGAAATTAATTTGGTTGAAGGATTAAAAACAATAAGTCAATCTACATTTATGGGATGTTCAAGTCTGAGTGTCTTAGAATTTCCTGAATCTATGGAATCTATTGGCAACTCGGCTTATTCTGGTTGTAGCGGTTTAAGGCTAATTATATTTAATGAAGGATTGAAAACCATAGGTAGTAATGCGTTTGATGGTTGTGCAGGGTTAACAAGTATTGTATTGAATGATGGATTAACAACACTTTCCTCATATTCGTTTGCGTCATGTATAAACTTGACTTCAATATTAATACCAAATAGTGTCACATCTATTGCGGCAAATAGTTTTAATAACTGCCCGAAATTAAAAATATATTGTTATTCCGGTTCAGCGGCTCACTACGCGGCAGAAAATAATGGTTATCCGTATTTCCTGCTTGATGCTCACGATCACGAATTTTTCACGACGATAGAAACATCTCCAACGTGTACTCGCGGCGGATCTGCAATTAATACTTGTTCAATCTGCGGATATAATTATATAGAAGTTTTAGAGCCTCTTGGACATACGCCGGGCGATTGGATAATAGTTAAAGAAGCGACATGCATAGAAGATGGTTTAAAGAAAAATTATTGTATTATAGATAATGTTGAACTTGAATCTGAAATAATTCCAGCAACGGGACATACATTCGGTGAATGGTCAACCGAAAAAGAAGCAACGGTACTTGCAAATGGATTAAAAAGCAGGGAATGCGAAATTTGCGGAGAAAAAGAAACTGAAAATTTACCGCAGATATTTATTGATATAAGTCAAACAAATGAATATGGTTTAGCTAATTTCACAGTTGTAAATGCAACAACCCTTGAACCTATCAGTGGAGCATCAATATTTATCTCCACACCGAATGATGGTGAATGTACATTATCAACGGACTCTAATGGTAAAATAAGTCAAGTGTTGCCCGTTGGCAACTTAACAATCTCAGCTTATGCGAATGGTTATTTAGTACGTGAATTAAAAATAACAATAAAACCCGGCATTCAAGAAATCCCACGTATTGGTTTGAGCGAGAAACCAATGGTAGAAGGAAAATTAACTGTCAGAGAAATGACTTATGATGAAATAATTGCAGCAGGGATTGATCCAAACGCACCGGGTAACCAGCATGTTTATAGATATCAAGTTGAAATCACGTTTAGAGCGGAAATTGACGTGTTAAGTATAATAGCGTTCTTTAATGGCACGGGCGATTTCTTAGGAGGTGTCGGTCCTGATGGTGGCGGTGGCAGAGGAAGTGATGGGGTTTTATGGTATAACGGCGGGTATAGCCCCGGAGGAACCGGCGGCGGCGGATTCGGATGGAGGTTATCTGATGGTACTGATGTTACTATATTCCCTGTTTCCGAACGGTTCTATTTAATTATTTACGGAGAAGTTCGCTGGCTGAAAGAAATGTTTGATGCAGAATTACTCGTTATTAATAATTCACTTACCGACACAATCGAGGATTGTGTGGCTGAACTTACTTTACCAGATGGGTTGTCATTAGCGGATATGGTCTATGGAGCGCAAAGTGCCGTTCAAACAATAGATTATATTGAAGAAGGAGGCAGCAAATCTGTTCATTGGTATATACGTGGTGATAAAGAAGGGACTTACAGCGTAACTGCTTCCTTGCAAGGTACAATGATGCCGTTCGACGAACGATTCAGTTATGAATATGTTGCTCAAGACCCGATAAAAGTTTATGCAGGTAGTGCGATGCATATGACTTTCTATATCCCTGATTCCGCTTTTGAAGGAGAAGATTATACAATTAGGATTGAACTCGAAAATGTCTCTCACAAATCCCTTTACGGTGTGAGCCATACGATTTATGCACTTCAAGGACAAGTAACGCATTATTCTGACGGCACTGTAGTAACGGAAGAACACGTAATATCAGGAACTTCAGCCAGCGCAAAAGAATTTAAACCGGGCGATAAAATAATAATTGAAATGACTACTAATATTATGTTCCATTCCGAAATGATTCAACATGAACTTAATAAACTAATCGGGATGGTAGATAATATTGAAACTTTGATGACTTCTTTGAAAATGCTTAATGCCGCCGCAAATGCTTTGAATAGCTTGGGTGGTTGGATAGACTCGTTATCTTCCATTGTTGACAGTGGTGGCTTGAGTTGGGAATTAATAGAAGGTATTTGGGGATTAAGAGACATTCTTGATTATATGGAATTCGGCAAGGGGGAAGAAACTAAATTTAATATTTATGATTCTATTCGTTTTGCGATTGCTAATATTCCGATACGTTTTGTTGTAACAAATGTTGCTGTAACAACATTAAGCGGTTCCACAACCGAAATTCCGTATACAATTAAATTAATCCCCGTCGGAGCACGTTATTTCGGGGTTGATAATATTGGACAATACATATATGATTTAGTAATAGCTTCTTTTGGCGAGATAAGCGGAGATGTGTTAGGCGTTCCGTTTGCTAAAGATATAACAGGATATCAAGACGCTGTAAAAAGAATTAAAGTCGTCGAAGATAATATAGCACGATTAAATGTTAAAGGAACTGGAGAATCAACAAGCAGAGCGTGGATAGAACCCGCCGCAACACGCGATTCAAGGATGTCAAGTTTCGCATCAACATCAAGTACGGATTTCATATTATCAACGAATAATGAAACAGCCACATATATAGACGGTGTTTTGGAATTTAAAGGTTCTGGTATAATTGAAATTACGCCTTTAAATAGTGTGGGAGGTATTCTCTATATTGAAAATAGCGAAGGCTATATACATACCTATATAATTGATGTGGTTGAGCCTCATGTCTGCCATAGCGATAATTGGACTGTTATAGTTCCCCCGACTGAGAATACAGTCGGATATAAAGCGATACTCTGCGATGTCTGTGGAGATTTACTTAAACTTGAAGAAATGATACCCTGCGGAAATCATATATTCGGTGAATGGGTGACAGAGTTTCAGCCAACAAATAACACCGTAGGCATAAAAACCAGAACTTGCGAAAATTGCGGACTGTTTGAGTATGAAATTATTGATTCGATTACAAACCTGCCAACAGGGGAAATTGTGATAGGAACTAATTATTGGAATACATTCTGGAATACATTCTGGAATACCGTCACATTCGGATTAATATATAAAGATACGAAAAGCGTATCTTTAACCGCAGATTCTGATAGTACAGATGAAATAACGATTCAATATTATCTTTCGGATTCTGAGTTGACATTAGACGATTTGAATGAATTCACGACAGAATGGATAAATTATAAAAATTCATTCAATATAAATCCGAATAGCAAAATTATAATCTATGTTAAGATAACCGATGAATTCGGAAACGTAACATATATTAATTCAACGGGTATCGTGTTATATACCGACAGCGAAGCGGTGACAACCGAAATAAATTTTGTCAAAGGCTTCGGTCTTGATAAGATTGCCGAAGTATTGCTCAACGGCAACACAATCCAAAAGATTATGAATGGCGAAGTCACGCTTGAGGACGGAACGGATTATATTGTTTCCGATGGTACAATAAAATTCAACGCAGAATACCTTGAAAGTCTTGAAACAGGTGAATATACGCTAACAGTCTATTATAATCCATTGGGCGTAGATTATGTGGACGCTGACGAAAACGATATTCCGGCGACCACGGAAATTACTTTAAAAGTGCTTCCCGAACCTATTATATTAGATAATATAATAATTTTTTCTCTGCCTGATAAAATGGAATATATTGTAGGAGATAACTTTGATCTTGCAGGCATAATAATAACTGCTGTATATAGTGATGGCAGCGAAAAAGAAATAACAGATTTTAATACAAGCATTGATGATGGCGATATTCTTGATACTATTGGTATAAAGACAATCACAGTCAGCTATACGGAAGACGATATAATAAAAACGGTCGATTTTACAATCACAGTAAATCCCAGTCCGATTATATCAGAGGGAATCAATATAACAACACTCCCTGAAAAAATGGAATATATCGTAGGCGAACCACTTGAACTTACGGGTATAGTTGTAATTATTGCATATAGCGACGGAAGTTCGGAAGAAGTGGCAGATTATACTACTGATCCGGTTAATGGTACGATTCTTGATATTATTGGCACACAAACCATAATAGTCAGTTATACTGAAAACGATGTAACAGAAACAACCAGCTTTACCGTGGTTGTAAACGCTCTGCCGATTGTTCTGGAAAGCATATCTGTAACAACATTACCGGATAAAACAGTATATACTGTGGACGAAGAACTTGACTTGTCCGGTATGATAGTGACCGCCGTATATAGTGACGAAAATACTAAAATAATTACGGACTTCTCGACAGAACCGACAAATGGCACAATTCTTGATATAGTAGATATAATAGTAGTTACGGTAAGCTACATCGAAAACGAAATAATGAAAACCGATAGCTTTACGATAACGGTAAATGCTATTCCGGTAATATTAGAGAGTATCAGTGTGACAACACCGCCAATCAAAACGGTTTATACTGTAGGCGAAGCACTTGACCTCACAGGAATGGTCGTGACCGCAAGTTATAGCGACAGCAGTTATAATGAAGTTACGGATTTTACATCAAATCCGATAAATGGTGCGGTTCTTAACATTATCGGTACACAAACTATTATAATCAGTTATACTGAGGATAATATAACGGAAACCGACAATTTCAACGTAGTAGTGAACGCCGAACCAGATGTTACCCCACCTACGGGAGAAATAAGTATAGAAACGAACTACTGGAACTCTTTTTGGAATACTGTAACATTCGGATTGATCTGCAAGAATACCCAAACCGTGACCATTACAGCCAGCGATAAAAATGGAAATCCCGCGACAATTCAATATTATCTTTCAGATGAGGAATTGACGCTGGCACAGATACAGGCTCTCGACGCGGAATGGATGGACTATTCAAGCCCATTTGACATTAATCCGAAAAACAAATATATTATCTATGTAAAATTGTCTGATTCTTCTGATAATGTAGCGTATATAAATTCTGAAGGTATCGTGCTTTATGAAGATAGCGTCTTAATAACGACAAAAATTAATTATATAAAAGGCTCAGAAGATAATATATCCGCAACAATTAATTTGAACGGCAATACTATAGCTAATATTAAAAACGGCGAATATTCATTGATTGAATTAACAGATTATGTAGTTTCAGAAAATGAAATTATTTTCAGCGCAAGTTATTTAGATACGCTCGTAGCAGGGACTTATACATTAACTGTAAGCTATAATCCGTTAGGCATAGCGTATCCCGAAACTCCGTCGGATGGAAGTAATGCTCCCGCAATCTCCTCTATTACATTAACTGTGAATACTGTACCGGATATTCAAAAATATGAGTTTAATGTATCGGCTGGCATAGGCGGCAACATATCAGGAACTCCAAGCGGCACTTATGAAGAAAATACAGAAATGAACGTAACAGCGACAGCAAATATAGGTTATCATTTCAAAGATTGGACTGTAAGCGGCGTAGCAATTTCTGATATTATTGCAAGTTCCGTATCATTCAATATGCCTGCAGGCTCAGTTACAATGACTGCGAACTTTGAACTTGACTCAGCAATCGTCACAAACGTCATTGTGTCTCCGCAGGATATTGAGGTACAGCAAGGCGGCACACATCAATTCGGAGCGACTGTTGAAGGCGAAAATAATCCTGAACAAACCGTAATATGGAGCGTTTCGGATAATGAGAGCGACGAAACGACAATTTCTGATATCGGTCTTTTAACTGTGGGTTTAGACGAAACGGCAAATACGCTGATAGTTACGGCAACATCGACTATAGATACAAATAAATTCGGTATGGCAACAGTTATAATAACATCAGATATCCCTACTCCATTCTATGGCATATCGCTTGACGTGTCGGCTTATACTTTCATAGATAATACGGCGAAAACCGTCACAATAACAAATACAGGCAATCAGCCGACAGGCGAATTGATAATTACCCTTAACGGTGAGGACAGCAATGCGTTTATAATTTCAAAAACGTCTATTGATGATATTGCTATCGGTGAATTTGATACTTTCGATATGGTTCCCAAAACAGAACTTACGGAGGGAACATATACGGTAACTGTAACATTAAGCGGCGATAATGGAATTAGTGCAAGTTTTGATGTGAACTTCACTGTGAACCCCGTAATTCCTACAATATTCACATTAACTATAAATTCAAGCGATGGCGGCACAGTATCAGGTATGCCAAGTGGAAGTTATGCGGAAGGAACACCTGTAAGCATCACTGCAACAGAGAATAACGGCTATACTTTCGCTGGCTGGACAGCAATCGGTATAACTCTTTCGGAAAATACGGCGAGATCAATAGAATTTACAATGCCGGACAACAACGTGATGTTAACAGCGAATTTCACGAAGATTAACTATATTATTACAGCGAATCCAGCAACGGGAACATATACCAATACGCAGAGCGTAACATTATCGGTTAATGCTGCAAATGTAGGAATCTACTATACTGTTAACGGTACAGAGCCAACGATAAATAATATTTTATACACCGGAGCGATAGCAGTTAATCAAAGCGTAACAATTAAGGCTGTTGCTGTAATAGACGGCGAAATTGTCAGCGATGTCGCTACATTTGTATATACGATTAATACCAGTAGCGGTTCAGGTGATTCTTATGTTCCTCCATACACTCCTCCTACCGATGGCGATACAACGGGTGAAACAGGTTCAGGCATTGATTCTGATAATACCTCTGACGATGATGATTCTGGTGATTTGGAGGAAATTTCCGACAAAGATACCCCGTTAAGTAATGCAAAATTTGGTGACGAACCGTCGGCAGAAGGGTACGTGAATCCTTATACCGATGTAAAAGAAGATGACTGGTTTGCTGAAGCAGCGCGTATTATGAATCAATTGGGAATTATGATAGGTTCAGGAAACACTAATACATTCAAACCTCATGATGTGACGAACCGTTATATGCTGGCGACAATACTTTACCGGTTAAATGGCGAACCGGAAGTAAGCGAAGATGCAATAATTCCCTTCAGCGATGTTATTGCCGGAGAATGGTATTCAGACGCAATAATCTGGGCATATGAAACTGGATTGATGAACGGTTTCCCAGATGGTACATTCAAAGGAAGCGAACTGTTGACCCGTGAACAGATCGTGACAGTATTCTACCGTTACGCTGAAATAATGGGATTTGATGTAAGCGCACGAGCAGACTTGTCTAAGTATGAAGATGCCGGCAAGATTTCCGACTGGGCACTCGAAGCAATGCAGTGGGCAGTTGCAGTTGGTCTGATTGTCGGTCGCACCGAAACCACAACAGTTCCACAGGGAGAGGCTACCCGCGCAGAAATTGCGATGATAATGAAACGTTTCCTTTTCGAGATTTTCGGCGATGACGAAGATAATGATGTCTAATTCATAATAAATAAAAATCGCCCCTACGGTCATTTTAAGTTTCCGTAGGGGTGATTTTATAGTATCAAATTTTTATAAAAAAGCAAAAAACCTTGACCCAAATCAAGGTTTTTTTTATTGGTGCGGTTGACGAGACTTGAACTCGTACCCATTGCTGGACACGCCCCTCAAACGTGCGTGTATGCCGATTCCACCACAACCGCATATTCAATTTTGCCCCATTTTACGGGAGATATTTCAGTTGGCTTTTAGTCCCTCTCACATATAAAGATTTTGTTTTCTCACGAGAGGAAATTTATGTCAACCGAGTGCTAAAAATTATAGTCTGCCAAAACATATAAATGAATTTGAAGAGGGAAAACAAATATATATTGAGACACTCGAATTTGTAAAATAATGCAAAAAGAAAAGTAAGAAAATGGAAAAGGTGAAACAGTAAAATGCGGCGGAGTTTTTTTATCAGAAAAAAGTTCGCCGCATTTTTATCGGGAGTTTTACGACCGATTAAAATCGGCGAAAAATTTTTGACGAATCTTTACCCTGTGTTTTTATTTTTGAAATCGTTTAGATTTCCAAGACTGTATTCTGCTTTATCAAAATCGCTTAGGAATTTAATCATCGTGCCGAAGTCCCTACAAACGTGCGTGTCTGCCAATTCCACCACTCTCGCATAAATATTATTATATATTTTTTTATAATTAATATATATTATACATATCTCTTGCCTTTATGTCAAGAGCAATTTTAAAAATTTATAATTTTTATTGAAATAATTGAAATAATTAAGATAATTAATAATATTTTGTAAATTTTAAAAATATTTAATTATATATATTGCTATCTTTTTCCTGTTATGATATAATAGTGTTTACACATAATATAAAACATTTTGGGAAATAATTATGAATGAAATGTTTAATTTTGCGGATATATTTTAATAATTATTTAAAAAATCAGGAGAATTATAACAAGAATAAAAAGGAAAAGGAGAAAAAATATGTTTTGGAATTTTAAAGATAATTTAGAAGATAACAAAAAGGTTTTTTCAGATTTTTGTGAATATACATATAAAAATTTAGAAATGTACGTGTTGAAATTAACATCTGGCGATAGATATTTAGCCGAAGATATAGTTCAAAATACATATTGGACCGCTCAATTGAATCAATTAGATTTTCATAATCATTCAAATCCTGAAGGCTGGTTATATAAAACAGCTAAAAATTTATTTTATAAAGAACTGAAAATTGCTGATAAAGTTAATAATATGGAAATGATCATAACGCCGGATATTATAGATTACAAGAATTATTTTTCAAAAATAAACGGCGAACCTGATAAAACAAAAACAAAAAAACTCGGCATATTTTTAAAAATATTCAAAGAATTGCCGAAAAAAGACAAAAAACTGATTAAAGATCATAATATAAAAAAATTGCAGTTAAAATATATAGCTGCTGAGTTATGCGAAAATTATTCATATACAAAAAAAAGATATTATCGTTTGATAAAATCTATAACTAAAAAAGTTGGCGATGAATTAAGAAAACAAAACGATCAAGAAAATCAAGATAAATAATTAAAATCAAAGGGCGGATTCAAATGATCCGCCCTTCTTGAATAAAATTTATATAAATTTGAAAAAAACAAAAATAACTATTGCAAAACAAAAATATTTATGATATACTATACAAGTCTGTGAATAAGGGATAAAATATTTCGGGGTGTGGCTCAGTTTGGTAGAGCGCTTGGTTCGGGACCAAGAGGCCGCTGGTTCAAGTCCAGTCACTCCGACCATCGAAACTCAGGTATATTGCGGTATATCTGACTTTTAATTTTTACTCCAATGGAAAGAAAAACGCATTTTACCCCAATTATACCCCATTAAAATGGCAATCGACTACTTTTTTGTGCTTTTAAACAAAATATTTTGCTCATAAAAATAATACCCGATGTATTTTATTACACTGGGTATTATTACTTGTATTTGCTCTTTTAAAACTATTATAAATCATTCACCTTGCTTTTACGCATTCAAATTCTACGCTGGCAAAATTCTCGGAGTCCAACACATACTCTTGATTGAACCAATCGTCTTTGACTTGTTCTTTCGCTTCCGCTTCGTCGTCAGCCTCAGCTTCGACTACCATCACCAAGCGTTCTGTAATTCTAATACGATACATATTCACGGTTTGCACCCCCTTTCATGTTAAAGAGCCGCCGATGGGCGACTCTGTTTCTATTTCAGCTTATATTATCAGCCGGCTTTAAAAGTCTTAAAAACTCATTGGCGAATTTTCTTACATCTGCTGAGGGCGATACGTCCCCGAACCCGTATAGCTGTCTGATACGCAGTTCCCGCATATCAATCTCCATAGTAAAATAGGGTTTATCAGGCTCGGTTGCCTGTCTGACAAAGAACACCATGCGTGTGCCTTCCATGTGATTTTTATAATAGGATTCACTTCCGACACAATGATTGAGACTCTGCCCCTCGGTTATAAAATCACTGCGTAACTGTGGGAATACTATACAAAAACTTTCATTTGCGTATTCGTTCATGCCCTTGTACAACACTTCTTTTGCGTGGCGCATATTTCCGTCCTCAATCTCGTGTTTGACTTTATTAAAACGCTCTAAAATCAAGTTGTGGGATTCTTTTATGTTTGTAGGGAAACTCACGGATTTTCTTGATAAATCCACTTTTAAACTTTTTGACATGCTTATGTAATCTTTGTATTGTATCATCAGAAATTTTAATTTCTTTTTGAGCATGGCTTTTTGTTTGGTGAAATAATTAACGAATTTTTCAAAGCTCATCAATTCAAGCAATTCAATAATATCGTGAGTATCGTTTCTCTCCGGCTTTAATGCACGAAACTTTTCAAAACTATCATAACTAACCCAAGTACCGGAAGCCTGTATTACTTTATGCTCGTGTACGTCGATGTTATATTTTCGATATAGATGTATATACTGTCTGCTTATCCCAAGAACCTGTGAAAATCCGTTGCCGGCACTTAAATTTTCCGCATACATATTCGCGGCAAATACAGATAATCCAGTCTTAAACAGATATTCTGCTGCAAACTGATTATGAATATTATTATATAGTTCTGGGTGCGTCTTGTCAAGTATTGCTTCTTTTTCTTTTTCAATAAATTTTAAATCACTATAAATATTTTGCAATCCCATTAATTTTTTCAAGTCGTCTGGATTAGTTTTGTTTATTTTACCGAACCTTTCGGTTATTAAATTGATTATAATACGTTTAAAATCTTGAGAATATCCCTGCATTAAGTTAATTAAGTCTTTTATTTTGATCATTGTTTTTATTTTCCTTTCTTATTGGTTTAAATTTTCGCAAAACAAAAAAGGCAGCTTTTTTCCGCCTTTTTTATATTTCTACATTACTATTATATCACATATCTTACAAACATACTAAGTGAAATCATCGTAAATATTTTTAAATATAAATAATATTATACCATGTCCTAATCTTATAATTGTGTTTATTTCACATATAGATTATCAAGCAAATAATAATCTATAAGCATTCATCGTCAGATTTTCTGAGATGAAATAAAAAATAAAAAACCGTGAAAAAAATATATACCTTTTTCATCGGTTATTATTG
The DNA here is from genome assembly GCA_009783265.1 of Oscillospiraceae bacterium. Lineage (GTDB taxonomy): Bacteria > Bacillota > Clostridia > Oscillospirales > WRJC01 > WRJC01. Next base: position 80,542 of record WRHM01000001.1, on the reverse strand, counting down.
TTTTATATCCTTTTTTATGATATAATTAATCAATTAAACGACGCTAATTAATTCCAGCACTCAAAAAAAGTGGAGAAGATCGTTGCCGCTTTTGATTCCATTGATAATTAGAATATAAACAAAACGGAGGGAATAATACGAAAATATGACAGAATTACATAAAACATGGCTTTTTCAAAATCCGAATGAAATCCCAGTGTCTTTCTGGCTGTGCAATCCGACATGGAAACGGTTCGGAGACGACTTGGAAAAATTAGTTTTGGAACATCCGAGATTTTTTCCGGAATATAAAAAAGGCGAGTACAAAGATTATAAAAACGATTGGTGGGCGTATCAGCCCGGAAAACATTTAGACCACTGGGGCTGCGAATGGAACAATATTATAGAAGGGCATGATTCTATATGTATAAATCACCCTGTAAAAACTCTCGAAGATGCATTAAATATCAGCATACCCGAACAAAATATAGGGCTTGAACACGGTTTGATTTTTCTCAGATACACGTATCTTCGCGGATATGAAGAAGCCATGATAGATCTGTATGAAAAAAATAAAATATATCAGGTTCTTATGGAGAAAGTTTTCTTGTATGCGAAAAAACAGACCGAAAACGCTGTTAAAAACGCTGATGAAAAAGGAAATCTGTTCGTGAGCTTTGCCGATGATTTGGGAATGCAGACATCGCTTCCCACAGGCCCGGATGTATGGAGAGAAACAATCGGCGTATGGTACGAAAAATTGTTTTCACTGTGTAAAGACCGGAACAAAATGATTTTCATGCATACCGACGGCTGTATCTACGAGATAATCCCGGACTTGCGCAGATACGGTTTGGACGTAATCAACGCGCAATTCAGGGCAAACGGGCTCGAAAAATTGAAAGAAGTAACAAGAGGTGAGAGATATAACAAAATAGCCCTTCATCTTGATCTTGACCGGCAGTTGTTTCCCGTCGCAACGCCTGACGAAATCGAGCGTCATATATGGGACTGCGTGAATACTCTTGCCATGCCTGAGGGAGGTTTGAGCGTATATGCTGAAATATCGGAAGATATTCCGCTGGCAAATATTCAGCGTATTATAGAAGTATTTGAAAAAGTTATTGATTATTACAAGTGAAAAAGATGGTGATATACATGAATCAGATAAGAATTAATAAAAAAACAAAACGGGGGAAATGAATGAAAATATCGATAGTAGGGTGCGGAAACTGGGCTAATTACACGCACATGCCATGCATACTTAAGTACGGGAAAGTCAATATAGTCTCATGCGCGGATATAAACGCCGAAAATGCCAGAGACATGCACGAAAAATATAACGTGCCATTGTATTTCGCTGATTACAACGAAATGCTTGAGCAGACAAACCCTGACGCAGTTATATGTCTTGTCTCGGAAAACGCAACGGCAAAAGTGGCAAGCGACATACTGAAGCATTGCCCGGTCATGCTGGAAAAGCCGCCGGGGAACACTGTTGAGGAGACAAAAATGATAGTAGAAGCATCTGAAAAAAGCGGCAAGAATAACATGGTGGCATTCAATCGGAGATTTGCTCCTGTATATCTGCGGCTGAAAGAAATGATTGCGGAGAGCGGCTACGGCGAGATAAAATACATAAACTATAAGTTTCACCGGATAAAACGCCATGACGATAACTTCGAAACGACTGCAATTCACGCGGTTGACACAGTTAAGTTTTTAGCCGGAGATGATTTCAGGCGGGTCGAAATAAAATATCAGGAGATGCCGTATTTAGGCAAGAACGTGGCCAATTACTATATATTTTTTGAATTTGTGAACGGGATTCATGCCACAGCCGAGATACTGGTATCTACAGGGGAACTGTCCGAGGGCTGCGAGATACATACGGGCGAAAGTATATATCGGGCCTCGATTCCAATGGGAGGAAACGGCGGCGGAATCGAGTACAAAAATGCGTCAGGGTCACATATTTTCATTTCTAAAGAGGAGATATGTGCGTATGAGGAGCATTATATATCACAGGGGTTCTATAACGAGCATAAGCATTTTTACGAATGTCTGGCAAATGGAATGAATCCGGGAAACGGCGCGGAAACGGCGATACAGAGCGTAGCGGTATGTCATGCGCTGAAAAACCGCGAAAGCTTTGTGGGCTTTTGATTGATTATATATATATATTATACAAAAACAGGTGATAATTATTTATGAAAGTTAAATTTCTTACAAAAAAGATATTTATAATAAACGACGGAAACGAAAAAGGAATGACAACCGGAGGGATTATAAGCGAAAGCGGAACGATACTGATTGGTTGTGACGATCGTTTGATTCCCGAAGTCATAAACAGTATGGGTCTACCGGAAGTAACGGCAATATTATGCTGTGATTACCGCCGCTCTGCAAACGCTGGAATTTTAAATTTTGACGGTTCGGTCAAATATATCAATGAAAATTTCTATGGTTTGCTGACTCAGCCTGAATTATGGTGGGATAATCCTCAAAACCGGTGGCATATATATAAATTAAGGCCTGACGACGATATTTTGCCATACGGAGCGCATAATATAAATAAGATAACGGATAATGAAGATATTATCATAGGGGATATAAAAATAACGGCATTGCTGACCCCGGGAGATACTGATTATTCTATGTCATATCTAATCGAAAACGAAAGCATAAAAGTGATTTTTTGCGGGGGATTATTATATAAAGGCGGGAAAATACCGTATTTATATAGGCTTACCAAAGATATGCTGAACCGGACTGACAATGATTATCACGGATATTTAGGGGGAATACCCGGATGGAAAAAGAGTCTTGATATTATATCTCATGCAGATGTTTTGGTTCCGTATCTGGGAGGAGTAATTGATAACCCTAAAGCCGATATTGATATGTTTAACAAAAATATAGACGAATATTACGGCAATTACGCTGATATTTCGTCGATGAATAATCTTTATCCCGAATGTTTGAACGCTGATACCGGAACAAAAATGAATCAGGCTCAGGAAAAAGATTTTCCCGAATATGTCAAATATATCGGGAATCAATGCAATATTTTATGTTCAAAAAACGGAAACGCAGTAGCAATAGACTGCGGCGGCACAGACGTGACTGACAGGTTGGTTTCTATGATTAAACAAGGTGAAATAAAAAGCGTAGACGCTCTTTACATAACGCATTATCACGACGACCATGTGGACGGCTGCGATTATTTCAGAAAATATTTTGACTGCCCGATTTATGCCGATGAAGTTCAGGCCGATGTGTTAAAAAATCCTATGGGGTACCGGTTGCCCTGCATATCGCCCGTAAGCGTAGACGTAACGCCGCTTTGCGACGGATATTCGTGGCGCTGGCAGGAATTCGAGCTGACTTCGTTTGCGTTTCCCGGGCAGAGCTTGTATCACGGTGGATTGATGGTAAAAAATATTAATAACTGCGAAATAATATTTTTCGCGGGAGATGCGTTCACTCCGGGAGGAATAGACGATTATTGCGCGTATAACCGGAATTTACTGACACTGGGCGAAGGATTTTTCAGATGTGTTAATATATTAAAAAAATATAAGCCTGATTATATAATAAATCAGCATAAATTCCGCGCGTTCAGTTTCACTCCCGGGCAGCTTGATTATATGGAAAAAAATCTGACGGAAAGAATTAATATACTGTCAAAACTGTCAGTATGGGATAACATAAATTACGCGATTGACGAATATTTTGTTATGGCATACCCGTATGAACAGGACGAAAATAACACCGTGAAATTTTTGATAAGCGATTACGCCGAAAACATCAAATGCGAAATTGTTCCCCCTAAGCATACAAACAACAATAAACGCATATATGGAATACGCGTTTATATCAGTGATATATATGTAGGGCAGAAATCATGTTTTATAGTAAATTGCAAGTCCTAAAAATAATATCCCGCATAAAATCGTTTATAGTTGTTCCGGAAACTGATAAATCAACATAGAAAGAATATTAAAAGAATCTGAAACTTTGGAGGCTTGATTATACTCGCGTTAATATTTATCAAGATTCGCATTTATTTTTTCCTGACAGCTTCAGTCATCTCAACGCCGGTATCATAATCCAGCTGCACGGGCTCATATTCTTCGTTTTCCCGCTGTCTCGTCATTCCCGTATATTCCCATGTAGGTTTTTTGGCGTCGTTCCGCCATACCCGGTTTGCCCAATAATATCCTCTCAGCGGGTCGCGGGTATTATTCTGCCAATTCAGCAAAACATCGTGAAGATGATTTCTCGTCTGTTCTAAATTATCGTCATAAATAAGATTTTTCATTTCATAGGGATCGTTTGTTAAATCGTACAATTCATCGTCCGAAAGCAAATTAACCGTCAGTTTATACCGTCCGTCATATACGGCTCTCAGCGGCTGATACCCGCCGAATCCGTCGTGGTCGATTTCATAACGCTCGAATTCTATGAAAACATAGTCGTTTACGCAATAATTAACATCGCGCATGGCAGGTATAAGAGATTTTCCCTGTAAGAGTTTTGGTACGGGAACTCCTGAATAATCAAGAACCGTCGGCACTATATCAATATGCGAAACAGGACCGGTATATATTTGTCCGGATTCAGTAAGCCCGTTGCATCTGATAATAAACGGGATTTTTGTTATTTCGTCATAAGCAGCCGGACCTTTTCCGTTCAAACGGTGCGATTTCAGAAAATCCCCGTGGTCAGACGTATATATCACAAGAGCGTCGTCGGCATATTTATTGATAGCGTCGTACACCCTGCCTATTTCATAATCGACAAATGTATTACAGCCGAAAAAATATTTTTCTTTTATTTTTATTCCCGTCCGGTTTTGAGTCAACTCTCCTCCCGCCCATACTTTCTGATGTGAGGGTTTATCGTCGAGTGAATCATATACGTTCGGCGAAACCGGAAATTCAAAATCCTCATACATTGACGCATACGGCTCAGGGCATACGCTCGGCCCGTGCGGCTCATCGTAAGAAACGACTAATAAATAATCTTCCTGCCAGTGGGTTTTCAAAAAATCTATCGCCCTGTTACTGCAACGGTGCCCAAACGTAAAATCTTCGGTTACATTGCGTTCGTGCATTCTAACCGCCGAGCGAGAATCTTTTCTGTCGTCATCTGAAAGCTCTTCAAGATAATTCCGCATATCATACCAGTATTTTTCGTCCCAGCCGTCCGGACACCTGCCAACTCCGAAATAATCTCCGCCGTCCAGATGCCACTTGCCGATATATGCCGTATGAAATCCGTTATCTTTTAGCCTTTGACCTATCGTTTTCATATTATCATAAAGCGATACGCTGTTGGTACTCACGCCGTTTGAGTGCGGGAATAGTCCCGTAAATATCGCTGAACGCGCAGGGCCGCAGACAGGCTGCGCCGTATATGCGTTTGTAAATTTAAGACCGCCCGCCGCTATATTATCTATACACGGCGTTTTTAATCCTGTATTTTTATAGCAATTTACCATATCTGTACGTTGCGTGTCTGTCATTATAACAATAATTTTTTTCGGCATATTTTATTGCTCCTGTAATTAATTTTTAATTTTGGGCGTGCAGGGAATAATTGTCGTACAACTTGTTTTTATTATTTTAACATAAATTTTATTATAATGCAAACGGGATTTATAATATTGACAGATTCAAAGAATTATAATATAATAAACGTCGAAAGCGGCGGAAAAATATATCTATAAAAAATTATGAGGGATTATTAAAACTATGAAGAAAAAATTGTGGAAAACAATAAAAAAATTGTTTGGATTAATGTTATTTGCTGCGGCACTTATTGGGCCGATGTTCTTGCGTATTAATATTATTTTAAAAATTGAAATAATCATTGTCGCTGTTGTTATCGCCGCTTTTTTAAATTTAGCTATTTTTATTTCTTCGATGCCTGATACTAAAAGCAAAAATTGCGTATATGATATATATGTAACATACGCGCCGGGAGATATTCGTTTGGCGCAGGATTTCATCCGGGCCGCCGAACAGCGCGGCAAAAAATGTTTCGTTTCTGAGTTCAGGGAGTCCGATGATTTTTTAGCCGCTATTTCCGGCTCAAAGAAAAATGAGGAACAACTAAAAGAAAATATAGAAAAAATATATTTCGAATCAAAAAGTTTTGTGCTTATAAGTTCCGGTCAACTGAAAAGTATTCCCCCGACATTTTCCGGCGCTAAGGCTATATACACCGTCACAACAAATTCGGATAATCTGAATTTGTTTGAAATGAGTTTATGGAGATATAACAACGACAGAATTAATATAATTATATGCAAAGAAAATAAAGACGGCACAGAATTTACACGGCATACTTATGACCCTGCGTATTTAACTATCGGTTATGATTACAGCGACGGGGAAATCGGGCAGACTATAGATAATCTGTTGAAAGATTTGAACGCTTCGGCAAATGCGCGTATAACTTCCGACCGCGACCACGATAGCGGAGAAATCGGATACGCCAATTTTCTCATGGCTTCGCATAAAATTCTTATGAGGGGAAGATACACGCCGGTAGACGTTTATGCTTTTTCAAATAAGTTTGAGGACGAAGTACGAAGAACTATAGCGGAGGAGTTTGAGGGAAAAGCCCAAACCAAAAGGAGCGGTCATTTTACCCTTGATACATCTGTAATGCTAAAAATCCTGCTCGAATGTACGGATGCTGAAATCGAGGACGCCTGTCAGGAATTTCGCTGGGAGGGTACTGTTTGCAAAGCGATATTTCAGGTTTTTCTCCCCCGAACATGCGAAAAAGAACAAATCTTGCTGAAAAGCAGGATATATGCCGACAATGTATTGATTTGCACTCTCTCTACTGCGCTTGATGTGGAAAAAGCCAATCCTAAACCTGTCGTTGAAACAAAACGCATAAACAGAGCTTTCGTTTCGTATGCAAGCAAAGACCGCGAAGCTGTTTTGCATGTAGTGGAAGGTATCCAGCATACCGCGCCGTGGATAAATATTTTTCTTGATGTGCTTTCACTGCGGTCCGGCGAATGGGAATCGCAATTATATAACGAAATTGATCTATCAGATGTTTTTTATCTGTTCTGGTCACGCTACGCCAAAGAATCGTTATATGTAGAGAAAGAATGGCGTTATGCTTTAGTCAGCAAAGGCTTGGATTTTATTGAGCCTGTGCCTTTGGAATTGCCGGAAATGGTTGCACCGCCCGCAGAATTAAGTCAGAAGCATTTTAATAGCTGGACTCTCTATTTTAAGCCGGACAACAATATTCATTCTGCTGAAAATACTGATTTGCAGCCTGTATCTCTATCGCCTCAGCAAATTGAAACAATCGCAGAAGCTATTCATAAAGAATATTCCCAAAATAATCCCGGCAGTCGGTATGATATTCCATGGGAAGATTTGACCGAAGAAATCAAACAGTCCAATCGGGAACAGGCGAAAAGATTTATTCAGCATATTGAGTTTCTTGGGTTATTAGTTAGCACATCGGACGACGTTAAAACACGCGTCGAACAGTTGAGCGATGAACAAATTGAAATTCTTGCCTGTCGCATTCATGATGTTTGGGCACAAAGCAAAAAAGCAGCCGGTTGGGTATATGGGCAGAAAAAAGACAATGAGAATAAATCAAACCCGTTTCTTATTCCCTATGCTGAGATTCCCGAATCTGAAAAGGATAAAGACCGGGTAATCGCGGGGAGCATTGTTCCGTTGATGAAGAGTGGCGGGGTATGGGTGCATAAGAAAGAATAAATCACGTTTTCCCGACTGATTGCTGACAGTTTATTTTTATTTAAACGGTACTTCGTCAACCGAAGATATATGACGCTGCGCTTTTCCTATAACATTCTCCGAGCGGCATACGATTTTACTCATTAAAACTTTGAAATCAGGTGAAAATACTGCGGCGGGGACTGTACGCCCGTTGCATTTGCACAATATTTCCCATGCTTTTTTGTAATCGCCGCTTTCATGTGATATAAATTCTATCTCCCCGAATGCCATCACGGAACGGTAATCATGCCCTGAATTATCATAGTCGTTGTATATATGATCTATAAATTTATGCGTGGTTACGCACACTTTAGGATTAGTTTCGATAAGTTTGTTTTTGTAGCCTTCTATTGCATGGTGCATATAGAAAACAAGATTTTCTTCATATTCATATCCGAAATTTACAGGCAGCACATACGGATATTCGTCGTCAAAAAAGCCTATGTTAATAACGTCGCACATATCCAAAATAGCCTTGATGATTTCTCTATCGCGGATTTCCCGGTCTGCATGATACATAATTTTATATTCTCCTTAATCAAAAATAATACTAAGATTAATTTTTCCAGTAGTTACACAATATTTTCGCCTAGTTGTTTAATAATTCCTGATAAACAAAACAATCCGTAATATGGTCATTAACCATGCCTGTTGCCTGCATGAACGAATAAATTATAGTCGAACCCACGAATTTGAAGCCTATTTTTTTCAGATCCTTGCTTATTTTATCGGAAATTCCGGTAGTCGCGGGCATTTCACTAAAATTTTTCCAATGACCGACGACAGGAGTATAATTCACGTATGCCCAGATAAACTTGTCGAAGCTCCCGTGCGTTTTCGCAATCTCCAAAAATAACTTAGCGTTGGTTACAGCCGCGTTGATTTTTAACCGATTCCGTATTATTCCCTCGTTTGACATGAGTTCCTCTATTTTCGCGTCGCCGTAACGCGCTATTTTTTCAGGGTCAAACTTATCAAAAGCTTCCCTGAACGCTTTTCTCTTATTCAGCACGGTACTCCATGAGAGTCCTGCCTGCATACCTTCTAAAATCAGCATTTCAAACAGCTTGCCGTCGCCGTGTACGGGCCGTCCCCATTCTTTGTCGTGATAATCTGCGTATATTTGGGTATCTCCAAAACATCTTGTTTTTTCATTCATAAAATTTTCTCCTCTATGTAATCTTTATTTTTATTAAATATTATACAAAATAAAATATGCGATATAATGAAAAATTTAATAATAATATATAAATTTGGAATTTATGCAGAACAATAAAACGGGCTATTCTATTTGCGAAAGATACCAATTCGGCATGGGGTTCCGCATATCGTCAAACCAGTCAACTACGCATTGGGCATCTTTAGGCCACCATGCTAATGTTCCTTCGGCTATATAATAAGCTAACAGCGGAAAAAATTCCGGCGGCGGCTCACCCTCAAAATAGCCTTTTACATGACCCGTAAAGAAATACGCATACGAGTCCCCGCATATTTGCCAAAAATCACTCCAGGGGTCGTTGCAGATACTGCCAATATCTATTAATCCGATTTCACCATTGGGAGATAACATACTATTATCTGTAGTCCAGTCTCCGTGGGTGAAAGTTTGCGGACGGTTATTGAGCAATTCCCGGTTATCCTGCAAATACCACACTAATAAATCAACGCCTTGGGGGTTGTCAGATTTATCGTTGTAGAATTGTATTGTCTCTTTTACTTTGCGCCAGTAGCATATTTCCCAAGATTCGGGTTCCCACAATGGAGGCAGGGTGTGCAGCTTTCGCAGAAACGCGCCGGCTTTTTTACCCGTCGCAAATTGTTCGGCATGGCTCATGCGCGGCAATGCGTTAAATAAATTTTCTCCGTCAAGCCATGTATATAATTCATACGATAATGTTCCGTCACCGAATGTCCCCTTACTGACTCCCCTCATCGTGTTTATACCTGCCGCGGCGATATAATCATATATGCGAAAACCGCCGCCTTCTAACCAGTCGGGTTCATTCTTAAAAACGACAAGCATGCGCTTTTCACCCTGAGTGGTTTCAACGTAGAATTTTCTGTCGCTTGATCCGATTGCCTTTACAAAGGCAATATCAAGTATCGGGGACAGTTCAAGAATAGCGGCGGCGTCTTCCGCCGAGAGATTGTTTATATTTATTATTGGATTCATCTTTATACCTCCGAAAATACAAATTATTTTTTGCTTATTATATATTTTTCAATATATCTATCGTGCTATTTATCCACTTTACACATCCGTCCAATTTATAACCTGTAAAACCGCTCCTGGATAATATATCGACCAATTCGCGCTGGTTGAAATTTAAATTAACAATATTACTTATCTTTTTATATTTGGCGATTCTCTCGACAATATCGGATATTCTAATATTTTTAATCGTTCTTTCAATACGGATTTCGTCTTCGTTCCAAAACAAACTGCGTCCGTTGTCATATAACGGATATAAACTTGATACGCTTTTATCGTCTATCTTAATTGAATAATTGACATGCCTGTCTATTTGACGAGTTATAAAATCAAAAATATACATTTTATCTATATCGTCTGTAAAATGTGGAAATTTCGAGCATAAATCAGTATATAAATCTCCGCTTCTTTCTTCTTTCGTAAATACTCCTTCATGCACTAAAAATTCTTTGCTGAAATCATATATAAATTCAGAAAATATAACGTCTTTTGATACGCGCCAAACCGGACAGATATTTACGCCGAACAGAGTGCCTAATTTATAACATGCGATTTCGGATTCAATGTCAGTCCCAGCTCCCAGCCTGTTTTTGAAAATGCCGTATTTACCGTTGCTTATACCGAAATTTTTCTTAACTCCTTCGTTTAAGGAAATTTCGCAAACGTTAAAAAAGAATTCGGTGATTTTATCTTCTAACCGGTCAGATTCAGACGAAGCAATCCAAAATGAATCTTTCGGATTAAAAGCGCATGTTTTTTCAGCTATTTTTATTGCGTCATAACCGCACAATTTTAATCTGGACAGTATGCGTTCTATATCGCTCCTGTTCCGGCTTATGATTCTGTCTGATAAAAAACTCTTGTATTCATCGGCAGACCACGAATTTTTTCCCTTAGAAAGCTTTTTCACAGCGGCATTTAAACCGGGATTTATAAACCCGACGAGTTCATGATTATATATAATCCCCACAGTATTATTTTGCCACTTTAAATATCCGGTGATTGCTTCTATCATTTGCTCTATCATTTTTTGGTCTATTTCAAAATTTTTTTCACTTAACATTTTTATTTACCTCTTTTCAAGTTTTATAAGTTATTCCCCATCGTAAGGTTCATACTCAACCCTTAGTGTATCAAAACTGCCCATATTTTTTGTAATGGTCTGGAATCTATGCAGAAATTCCTGATACATGCGTGCTGGCAGTTTGCCGGAGAGCTTCACATAAGCGCCATTGTCTTCTATGGAATCAACATTGCCGTTATGGTTTTGAATTTCGCTTATTGTTTTGCCGCAAAATTCCGCATGGGCGACAATCTCATAGCAATAAATCGGCTCCAGAATCTGCGTGCCCGCGTCCCGTATGGCTTGTCTTAAAGCATAGGGTGTTTCACCGCTAAATTCGCCTGCCGACGGCCTTGGTCCTCCGGGCATATTGCAAGCATCAAATATAATCCTAATATCCACCACTTCCCAGCCATGTACGCCCGTAGCGAACGGTACTCCTACCCCTGTGAGTTTATCTGCGATCAGGAACGCTCCCGGTATCAGGCTTGCCAATGCGCTTTCTTCCACGGCGATGTGCATTTGTTTCGTTAAGCCGCCTGTTATGCCAACGCTCCTGTTATATTCATAACTGACGCCCATCCCACGCGGCAGCGGTTCAATAGTGAACTCAAGAAAGCCCGGACCCGATTTACCGATGCCGAGAGGCGTTTCCTTGAAAATAGTTCGCGTATTTGAAAACTCTGTTTCTATGCCGTATTTATCCTGCAACTGGGTTTTTATAAACTCCTTTTGAATCTCTCCAAACAGTTTGAGCGTGATTTGGGATTTATCGTCTATGGTGAAGTCTAATTGCCCGTCCTCCAGATTCATTTCGGAAATAGCGTCCAAAAGCCGCCGCCTGTCCTCCCGTTTTACGGAACTGATACCGGCGGAGAAGATTGGCTTAACTTCGGCTGCGGTTTTTATTCCGTCGCAATTTACCCCGATAATATCGCCTACACGCAAGCTGTCAACATTGGTAAGCACGCCTATTTCACCTGCGGACACATAGTCTGTCATTGCCAGTTTTGCGCCGTTAATCGTTTCAAGAGTTTTGATTTGAATTTCGGGGCTGTCCGGCTTCTGAACTATGCCGTATTTTTCACGCAGTTTAATAGTCCCGGCGTACATTCGAAAATAAATCTTGCGCTCCCGCCGCTCGTTGAAATTTATCTTATAGACAATAGCTGAAGCGGGGGCGTCCTGCGGCAAAATATTAATATATCTGTGTATATGAACCAGTTCGTCTAAAAAATCCCTGACCCCTATGCCTTGCAAAGCGACCCCCATATAAACGGGAACGGCTTTCCCTTCTGCTGCGAATTTGTAGATTGTTTCATCAATCGTTTGCCCGTTTTCAAACCGGGAGATTATATCATCGTCAAAATCCGAGAGCGTGAGCAGATTATCTTCCGCGTATCCGATATTTTCGCTCCAGTGCTTAATCAACAAATTTTCATCCGCGAAACGCATCATCACATGTTTAGCGCCAAGCGCCATAATATCATTGCGGACGCGCTCTATATCCGCGCCTGCTCTATCAAGCTTATTGATGAATATCACAACGGGCAACCCTATATTCGTCAGTAAATTGTAAATAGCAACCGTTTGGGGTTGAACGCTTTCCTTTGCGGATATAACCAAAACAGCTATATCCAGTACATGAAACGCCCTTACTACTTCACCGAGAAAATCGGCATGCCCGGGGGTGTCCAATAAATTGATTTTAATGCCGCCCCAGTTGAATGACACGGTTTTTTCTTTGATAGTAATACCGCGGCTGCGTTCGACCTCCAAGTCGTCGGTAACAGTGCTTGCATGGTCAACGCGGCCTTTTGCGCGTATAACGCCGCTTTCAAATAAAATATGCTCGGTAAGTGTTGTTTTGCCTGCGTCAATATGAGCGACGATTCCAATGTTTAATGTGTTTGCCATGATAAGTAAATTCCTCCAAATCCAAATAAAAATAAAAAAACAGAAGGCTATCACAGCCTCCCGCAAACGGGCATAAAAATGCTCCGTAAATATCAAAGGCTGCGAACGAAACGCCCGCAGCCTGTACTTAATCTATGTTTGTGTTCAGTTGGCAAATGGCAATCCACCAAAAGCATAGTCAAAGCTACGCTTCAGATCAGACGCCATATTACCAACGAACCTCAGAAGGATTCATCCTTCCTGATTAAGCTCCGCACACCGTCTCGTCGTTATCCAATTTGAACGGAGCTGTTCTCGGCACTATCTTTCAATTTCATTAAATATAAAACGAGCATAAAAGCCCTCCTGTTTCAAAAAAGTATATCATGACACTAAGAAAAAAAGCAAGTAAAATTTTATTTCGTGATTATGAATAAAACGTAAAGTTTGAAAATATCGGGTTATATTTAGCGTTAATTCAAAATATATGAAGCTCTCTGACATCATTAAGTTCGCCGTTAAGGATTTTCATATCGTCGTCAGTCAAAGGATTATCAACGCATTCGTCTATATGTTCGGCAATATACGAGAGCTGCTCGAAATTGCCGGGAGGCACTATCGCGTGTACCCCTTTTGCCAGAGTGTATTTTATCGCCGCTTTCGCCAGAGTGTCGTTGTCGTATATAGTCTTACACCATGATTTCGGGAATCTTTTGTTCTCGTTTTCGCCGGTCCATAAACGATGAGCGAGGGCTTTGATGGCTAAAATGCCCATGTTGCGATATTTGCATATATTTATTAGCCTGTCGCCGAATCCCTTGTCTATGTTCAACGCCCAGTTGACTGGGAACAAAACCGTCGCAAAATCATAATATGACAAAGCTTGAATTGCTATATCTTCATTGTGCGCGGATATACCGATATTTTTTATATATCCCTCTTGTTTTGCGCGTATCAAAACTTCCATCGCTCCGTTTTTTGAGAAAGCTTTATCAATATCTTCCTGATTTGAAAGCCCGTGAAGCTGATACACGTCAAAATAATCGGTTTTCAGGACTTTCAGGGAATTATATAATTCGTCTTTTATACCTGAATCCCTGACTGTGCTTTTGCATGCGAGATATGTGTTTTTTCTGTATGGAGCAAGCGCGGGGGACAGCATTTCCTGAGCGTTTCCGTAACTTGGAGCCACGTCAAAATAATTTACGCCTTTATCTATCGCGTATGATACATACCGCGAACAATCTTCCGAAGTTTCTCCTCCGACTATGATACCTCCGAAAATGACCGTGCTTACTTCAATACCGGTTTCCCCTAATATACTTTTTTTCATGATTTTCCCTTTCTATCACTTTTTTATTGTATATTATATCATTCTATCATATTTTTTGATATTATAGTAAATCAAGTTGAAAACCATCCCGCAGGGTTAAAAATTTCACTTGACAACGATAATCTGAATATGATATAATAAAAACATTCTAACGGTGTATAGCCGTCAGATGCGAATAATTAATTCCTGCGTTTTTTGCGCGGCGAATTTGTTATTTGTATCCGACGGCATTTTTGTTTTAATATTTTAATAATTTTCAGGAGGATAATAAAATGGAACACAGAAAACCGGTATGGGCGAAAAAAGTGCCGCCCGAAAAAATCAAACGGCTGTACGAGCAGGACGCGAAAGGGATCTACGACGAAGAACTCGTCGACGATATAGCAACAGGTTTATACGCGAGAGTGGACAGTATGCTGATGGTCACGTCGTCGAATCTTGGGAAAGCAATTTGTATAGAGTGCCGGGCGGAAATCCCGCACAATTATCAAAGAAGTTTTATACTGGAGTGTCCGAAATGCGGGTGGTCTATGCCGTTCGGGGAGTTCAACGACTCTTATAAAAAACAAACATTGCATGGATACGGGGCGTTAAACGAATTGAAAGAGTTTTACGAAAAATACCCGTTAGCGAAATCATACGCCGAAAAAATGCGTATGATTGACTGGCTTATCCATACGTTTCACGGAAATTTGCAGGAGCGACCGTCACGGCCGACCGCGACAAACGTAATAGAGGGCAGCAACGCAGATGTAGCGAAGTTGATTTTTGATTTAGCTTATGGCGAGAACAGCACAGTATCGGCGGAAGAGTTGGAAACATGGCTTGATAAGCACAAGCGTTCGATTCATAGGCATATCGATCCCGCCACAGGTAAATTTAAAAACGAAAAACAATGATTATTATAACTCGCTGAGTTCGTTCAAAAAAGCCAATGCTTCCGACGGTTTGCCCTCTATCAGATTCGGGACGACTGAACGCGTCGCTTCTTTTTCCGTCATGTTTTTCAGTAAATGCCAGTGGAATGAATTTATAAGGCGGTCTATGAGCAGCATCTTTTTAGTCGTGTCTTTTTCGATTGGGTAATATTTCACGAAATGCTCGAACGCGGGGACGGCTCCACCCGAATTAAGCTGCTTGTCCTTGACACTCCTGTAAAATTCCATGTTCGTGAACGAAAACCCGCACACAGGGCAGGTTATCGTCACTTCCTCCGCGCCTTTATGGAATTTTCCGTCAAATGGGATATATGTTTCTGTTCCGTTTTTTGAATAGCACGAATAACATCTGATACCACTATTTTCTCTGGCTCTTTTCACACATAATATATCGACGCACCTCAGGTACAGGGTTATCCCGAGATTGTCTATTTTCGTTTCGTCGTCAAGTCCTTTCGCGTTTCGTTCATACACCTCGCGTATATCTGCTTTTTTCACTCTGGGAGCCCACTTGATTATCATAAGTTATCTTCTCCTGTTCATATCTGTTTGTTAAAATCATATCATGCTTCCAAAACATTGTCAACCGGGGGTGTGAATGGTATTTTATCAGAAAACGTAGTTTCAATTATTTGACCAAATTATAAATAAAAAGGAGTAAACCATGAGAATAACAAGAGACAAAGAAAAAGTATATTATCAGTTTTTGCCAAACATAGAATCGCTTATATCAGTATCGTCGGGCGAAAGGCTGACCGTCGAAACATTCGACGCCGCCGGTGGCATGTTTTTGGACGGCTGGGTATATGTACGCCCAAATCCTGTCACGGGTCCGATATATGTAAACGGGGCATTGCCGGGAGACACTCTTGAAATCGAGATACACGATATAAAATTAGTCGGCACGGGCTATATGCACATACCGAACACTAAAGACGGCATATCAACAAAATTTACGCGCAACGGATATGAAAAAATCAAAGCCGAAGCAACGCCCGACGGAAATCTGCGGGTATTAAACAGCGACGGCAAAATACTGCCGGCTAATCCTATGATTGGAGTGATAGGCGTTGCGGCTTCTCTCGATTCAGAGAGTGAATATTTCAGCACGGGAGCAGGCGATTACGGCGGCAACATGGACAACAGCATGATAAACCCGGGTGTAAAAGTATATCTGCCTGTCTTTGTCGGGGGAGCGTTGCTGGGGATCGGCGATGTTCACGGAGCTATGGGCGACGGGGAGATATTCGATCAGGGCATGGAAATGTGCGCCGATGTTGATATTACGGTGAGGGTCAGAAAAGATATGAGAGTGAACAGACCGTTAGTAATATCAGACGATATAATCTCAACGACGGCGTCGGCGGCTACGATTGAAGAAGCAAGCGCGTTTGCAGTTTCGGATATGCGGTATATACTCGAAGCATATTATAATCTGTCGCATGTTGACGCGGGGCTTGTTATAGGTTTTTACGGTAATTTACGGGTATGCGAACTTGTTAATAAAACCATGCGATTAGAAATCAAAAAAGATATTTTAAAAGAGTTTTGTTAGCTGTTTTCTGTAAATAAGCAATAGACCTCTTTTAAGCCTTAAAAATAAATATTTTTTATTTATAATATTTCAAGACCCTGTAAAAAACAGATTATTTAAAAAACCTGCGGTATTAATATTTTCCTGCGGTTCGCCCTCGATTATTTTATATGTCCTGTCTGTTGTGTTTTTCCCTTCTGATACAATCAGACTCTTTATTTTTGTTTCACGCTCTAAAAGCCTGCCGATTTCATGACGTTTTTTCAATAACTGATAATTATGCGTAACAAATAAAATTTTCGGCGGCGTTTCAGATGCAGATACAGCCTTAAGCATATCCGCCGCAATTTCAAATCCTTCAGTTTCTGTTGTAGTCGCGAACGATTCGTTTAATAAAACAAGAGCGTTGTCCGTTATTATCGGCATATCTTTTTTTAGACGGGTAAGTTCTTCGGCTAATTTGCCGAAATTTAAAGCTTCGTCTTCGTCTTTCGGGAAATGGCTGAAAAAATTATTGAATACCGGGCATTTATATTCTTCGGCAGGTATTTTTAATCCTGCCTGCGCAAATAACTGCGCGATTCCGATACTTTTCAAAAAAGTTGTTTTACCTCCCTGATTCGCCCCGGAAATTAAATATATATTATTTCCGCTGTCGTCAAAATCATTTGGAGTTACGGAATTAATATTATTATTCTCTTGGTCTGGTTTGGGCAGCAGAAGCCCAAAATCGTATAGATTTTTCG
The DNA here is from genome assembly GCA_009783265.1 of Oscillospiraceae bacterium. Taxonomy (GTDB): domain Bacteria; phylum Bacillota; class Clostridia; order Oscillospirales; family WRJC01; genus WRJC01. The sequence goes on along the minus strand of WRHM01000001.1, from coordinate 63,051 downwards.
CGTTTATGCCTTTTTCGCCGCCGTGAAATTCAGGATAAACTGTTTTTATATTATTGTTTTCCATGAATTTTACGATTTCTATACAAGCTATATAAAACGAAAGATGTTTGGATAATGACGCGCAAAAATTAAGTATATGCCTGTTCAAATTTGAGATTACAGATACAAAATACGGAGCTATCAACGGTATTATTCCTTTTTCTCCCTCTACTTCTTCCGCCACTAAAAAGTTTTCGTTGTAATAAAAACCGCTGACGATTTCTTTTTGTTTGGGGATTCTGTTTTGAAAAAATTTTAATATAGCGTTTTCTTTTATTTCCTGCTTATTATTATTTTCGCCGGAATATATATACGCGTTTTTAAATTTAAACCCGGAGCCGTATTCTATATTTAAAACAAGATTGTCATTTAAACACAGATCAACTATAGCGTTTATGCGTTCTTTTACTTTTTCTGTTTTTTCGCGGCAATCAAGCTGATTTCTCAAATCTTTAAGCGAATCGCTTTGAAAGTCCCTGTGCGTAAGCTGTTTGGCAAGCTCATGCGAAACATCCATCGAACTATATAAAATATTCCGAAAATCTATCATCCTTTGTTTTGCGTCGGTTTCAGGAGACTGGCATTTGTTTATTTTTATCTCGTCGCATATAGATTTCATTTTTTGGGCAATCCCCGGATATTCCATAAAATCTTTCAAAATATTCTGGCGTTCTTTTATTTTCTCGGCGTCTGTCAACGGGACGCTTATAGTATTTATAAAAATATTATATGTTTCAGAACCGAAAAATCCCTCTAAATTTTTAATATGCTCAATTCCCATGTCAGATATAAATAAATCATTCACGCGCCCTGCGTCGGCAGGCTGATAATTATTATTTTTATTGTCAAAATAAAGCAAATCTATATTTTTCATCACTTTTTCCCCGCTGTTTTTATATTATTTGTTATATCGGCAATCAACTGTTTATATGTCATGCCGCAGTTTTGCGCTATATCGCGCGCGTATGCGAAACCGTCGCCTTTCTGCTCTGAAATTTTATATGTCCTCATGCCGTTTTCGCCGATTCCGCTCCTCAGAGAGATAATATTATTTTCACCGTTTTTATATATCTCCGGTATTTCATAAAAATGACTGACAAACCCCACAGAACAGCCGGTTTCGTCAAATTTTTTGATATAGTGAACTGCAATATCTACGCTGTCTTTTCTTCTTGTGCTTGTAAAACTTTCGTTTAATAAAACAAGACTGTCCCTGCTGAATTGCCGGGAAAGCACTTCTATTCTTTCGATTTCTTCAATTAAACGGCTTTTACCTAAAATTTCTTTCTGCAAAAAATGAGTCAGGATATTATCGTAAAACGGCAAGCGGCATTCCCTGCAGAATACATAACAGCCGCATTTTGCCAGATAAGCTGAAGACCCTGCCATTTTAAGATAAATAGTTTTCCCTCCCTGATTTGGTCCCGATAAAATAAACGTCCCGCTTTTTGGCAGTTTTATATCATTGCATATAATATTTTCAACAGGATATTTTTCGGCGAAAAATTTTATAATCAGGGCAATTCCCGCGCCATCAACAGCATAAAAACCGTCCTCGCCGAAAACCGGCCTGCATACCGGCAATCTGTTTTGTCCGGCATTTTTGACAAATTCCAGATATGTGATATAAAATATAAACTGCGGAAGCAGATCCGCGATAATTTTTATGTTATCCATAATTTGCCCGTCGGAATTATAAACGTCAAAAAATGCTTTCAGGTTCAAAAAAGTTTCTTCATGATTTTCTATTAAAATTCCCAAAACTTTTTCCTCAAGATAAGATAAAGGCAGCGGGTCTACTATTGAAAACCCGTCTTTTATTTTTATCCCGTACAAGTCAAAAATTTCTTCTTTTAGGAGATCGGCTTCTCCAGCTTCTTCGCAGTCAATAACTGTGAGTATCTTTTCAGCCCGGTTTATTGCGGTTCCCGTATTTTTTAATATAATATTTATCTCGTTAATCAGGCAGCCGGATTCTTTATCCATAAATTTAATTTTTTCATCGCCTGTAATTTCAGAACAGAAATCATATAATGCTTTCAGACCCCCGGACTTGGCTTCTGAAAGTATTATTTTTAAATTGCCTGCTATTACCGTAAATTCTCCGCATAGCAATAAAAACCTGTATTGCTTTTGAATTTCATGTTTTTCTTCTTTAAAATCGCGCAGAAGCATTTTGAATCTTCTTATAAGAATACAAAAATCAGATATATTTTTAAACAATTCCCCATCGGCCAAAAGTTCGTCCATTATTTCCAATCTGTAATCCGCGTCTGTTTGCTCTAAGCAGGGCTTATACAAATATTCGGCCGGGAAATCTTTTGAGCTTTTTTCAAAATAATTTATAACTTCCGTCATATTCAAATCTTTTCTGGTTTGTTCCCAGTCCGACCTGTTATAAATCCATTTATTGAAATTCTCTTCTGAGGCAAACATTATATTAAGCCTTTTCATAAAATATATAATCTCCGTATTATAAAATATAAGCATATATTTATATTCTATCATTAAAAAATTATAAAGTAAAGCAACGATTATTTGCGTTTTTCACATTTCCGGTTTAAATAAAACAATATTATCCGCCGATATTTTTTAAAATAAATTGAATTTTCACGAAAACCATGATATTATATATAATATATAATTCAAATAATTTTTTCAGAACGGAAACAAGGAGTTTTTTATGTCGAAATTCGAATCTAACGAAACAACGGATTCACCCCCGCAAAGTAAAACGGACTTGAAAATCATTAAGAGCGCAGTTATGATCACGCTGTTCGTTTATATAATAGCAATACCTTTAATTTTACTTTTTATTATAGGCGAGGCGCCGCATGATTTGGATGGCGAAAAAGATTATGAGCTGCCCGGTTTCAGTATCAGTACGTTTTTTATCGGAAAATTTCAAAAAGATTTTGAAAACTGGTTTTCCACAAAATATCCCCTGAGACCTGAAATAGTAGAAATATACGGGGTACTGGACGCAAAAAAAGACAGCGTAAATATAAATTTTCTTAAAGTCCCTCCGGATAACATCATTGAGCCGCCCGAGGAAGAGCCTGAAGAAGAACCGGAAGAAATTATAATAATCGAGCCAAGATTCCCTGAATATAACCTGCCTCAGGAAATTCTTTACGACCCTGACGGATACAGGGGGACGGAGCATGTCATAATCGGCAAAAACGGCTGCCTTTATGAAAACGGCTATATAAACGAATATTACGGCTACGCACAAAAATATATAAACGTAACTGACATAGAACTTAAATCAAGGGTTAAAATATTAAAAGAAATCCAGAACGAACTCGCCCTGAGGGATATAGCTTTCTGCGTTGCGATTTCCCCAAGCAAAGCCTCGGCCATGCCGGATTATATCCCGGACTGGTATATCGCTCAGAACAAAACTATTTCCGAAGATTATATTCGCCCGTATCTGAGATTTGTGGATTTTCTTAAAGAAGCAGAAGTTTATTTTGTTGATTCGTCGGCGCTTTATAAATCTTTGGGATTGACAAATACTTTCCCGAAAACAGGCATACACTGGAACAAATTCGCCTCGTTTGAGACATGCGTCGCAATAATCGCAGAATATGAACGTCAGACAGGCGAAGAAATCAAGCATCTTGCCGCAGACGAAATCCGGTTCAGCCAAAACCCTCCCGGATTCGGAAACCCTGAAATGGATATTTTCGGCATAGTTTATTCAGGCAAGAAAAAAGAAAAGCAAAACGCCATAGTTGACGAAAAATATTACTGGCATGACGCATACACGTCAAACACAGGCAAACCCGCAATAAAACACATGCTTATTCAGGGAGGCAGTTTCACAGGGGATTTTTATCATTATTTCGGCTCGTTCGGGATAGCGTCTGAGATGTCCGGTTATTATTACAATAACGGCGGGGATATAGACATAAACTGGAAACACGAAATAGATAAAACAAAATTTGTGCTGCTTGAAGTCAACGAACAGTTTATTTATAATATTGGCGGCAACGCGCCGTCATGGGGTCAAAACGATATTGTAATATTAGATTTGGGACCTAATATTATTGATTCTCTATGGGAGTATTTAATTTTTAATTCTGTGAAATAATTTAAAAATAATATCGAAAGGTATCTAAAATTTATGATTTTCAGTTCAACGCTGTTTCTTTTTATATTTCTGCCTGCCGTATTACTGGCGTATCATATCATACCGCAAAAGCTATTAACCGCAAAAAATATATTATTGCTTTTCGCTTCGCTGATTTTTTACGGCTGGGGCGAACCAAGAGTTATATTGCTGATGCTTTATTCTATACTTATGAATTATCTTTTCGGTATTTTGATACATAATTTAAAAGAAAATAATTTTGAGCCGGTTTATCAGAGACTGGCTCTGGCTGCAACAGTTATATTTAATATATATCTTTTGGGATATTATAAATATTTTAATTTTTTAACGGAAAACCTGAACTGGATTTTCAAAACAAATATTAAGTCAAATATAGCCCTGCCTATAGGCATATCGTTTTTTACTTTTCAGATTATGTCTTACGTAATCGACGTGTATCGCGGCAAAGTAAAATTCCAAAAGAATATTTTTAATCTCGCATTATATATATCTTTTTTTCCGCAATTAATCGCCGGACCGATCGTGAGATATATAGATATAGAAAAACAGCTTGAAAACCGAAAATCAAATATAAACAATATAGCTTCGGGAATGCAGAGATTTATTATAGGGCTTTCAAAAAAAGTTCTTATAGCAAATCAGGTCTCCGTATTTGCCGACCGGGCTTTTAACGCTTCTTCGCCGGCTTCGGTTATGGCATGGATTGGGGCGATATGTTACGCTCTGCAAATTTATTTCGATTTTTCGGGATATTCGGACATGGCGATAGGCATGGGTAAAATGTTCGGGTTTGAGTTCTTAGAAAACTTTGATTATCCGTATATATCAAATACAGTCCAGAATTTCTGGAGAAGATGGCATATATCGCTGTCAAGCTGGTTTAGGGATTATTTATATATACCCTTAGGCGGAAACAGAAAAGGCGTTTTCAGGACATATATAAATCTTTTGATTGTTTTTACGGTGACCGGGTTATGGCACGGCGCAAGCTGGTCGTTTGTGGTATGGGGATTGTATCACGGTGTATTTTTGATGCTCGAACGCGGAGCATGGGGAAAAATCCTGAGAAAACTTCCCCGCGCCGTCACATGGGTTTATACTATGTTTGTCGTACTGATCGGCTGGGTTATCTTCAGGGCTGAAACTTTGGGCAAAGCGCTTGAATATATAAAGTGCATGTTTAATTTTTCAACGGGCGGGTTAAATACCGTGCTTGCCAGTTTAAATATAATAATCTTAATCGCGATATTATCGGGAATGCTGTTCAGCGCGCCCATATTGCCGTTTATAAAAAAAGAGTTGTTTGGAGAGGAAAAGAATCATTTTGAATGCGAAGATTTATCCCCTCTGAAACAAGCCGCAAGCTGGGTAAGTATTGCGGGCTGCATAGCGATATTAATACTTTCCGTTATATTTTTGACCGGGTCAGATTTCAATCCTTTCCTGTATTTCAGATTTTAATAAATAATTCGCGCGTTAAATAAATATAAATATTTAGATGCCTCGATTTCTTGTTTAAGCAGGAACTGAGGCATTTGTTTTTGCTCAAATACTATGATTTATTGATGTAATATTATTGACAGCGGGACTATATTATATTATAATATTATTCAAACAGAATAAAAATCAGGGGGTCAATAATTTATGTCAGCAGCAAATTACAAAAATCCTGCGTCAAGAGAAGTATACGACGGATATATTAGCAATCTCGGAACTCTGCCTGTCAGTTTTGTATATGACGGCACAGCTTATTATGGGTTTGACCGGAATATATTCAGGCAGTTGAGCAAAACAACTGTAACCAAAGGCGAAAAAGAAGAAAATATATTTATTTTAAACGCCGACGATAATCTTACAATAACTGTTGAAACCGCGTATTATGAAAATTACGGAGCGTATGAATGGACTATATGGTTTCAGAATACAGGCAGCGTAAATACAGAAATAATAAGCAACCTAAAGTCCGCGGATATGATATTCTCCGGTGAAAATCCCGTTTTACGCGGAATACTCGGCGATCATCAGAACCAATACAGGCCTTATGAGCATAAATTAAGCGACAGCGGCGTAAATCATAAATCTGGTATAGGCAAACCCACGCATATTTATTTCCCGTATTATAATCTTGAACATGGCAACGGCGGAACTCTGATTGCGCTTGGCTGGGGAGGGACATGGGAAGCCGATTTTCACGTCGGGGCATGCGGCAAAACACATTTCATAGGTGCGGGAACCAACGATTTATGCGCATATCTCAAGCCGGGCGAAAGCGTCAGGACTGCCCTGATGTTATTTATTCCATACACAATTCGCAACGAAAACTACGCGACTAATTTATGGCGCAGCTGGTATATCAACTGCAATATGCCGCGCCTGAACGCGCAAGGAGATCCCCTAAAACCGTTCAGCACTACCTGTATATCAGGCGATACTGGTCTCCCTAATTCAGACGGGAGCATCTCAGAACGTTATTTTACGTGGAAACCGTCGCTTGAAAAAATGCTCGGCGAAAAAATAAAATCCGGTTACAGATGGTTTGACGCGGGCTGGTATTTTGACCCTTACGGCAAAACAGTCGATACCGATTGGTGGGGAACTGTCGGCACATGGGAACTTGACACAATTAAATGGCCTGACAAAACTTTCAGGGAATCGACAGATTTCGCCCGTGACCACGGCATGAAAACCCTTACATGGTTCGAGCCGGAACGCGTCACGCACGTAGACGGGCTTATCGAAAATTACGGTTATAAACCCGAATGGGCAATGCCCGACGGCAACGGCGTTATCTCGAACAATATCGGCAATGCCGAATGCTTAGAATGGACTGCGGGGCGAATTATATCAATGATGGATAAAAACGGCGTGGACATGTACCGCGAAGATAATAATTGCTATCCGACTAAGTGCTGGACGGACGCAGACCAATCCGAAGGCGAAAACCGTATGGGAATAACTGAAAATAAGGCCGTAGTCGGGCATTATAAGCTCTGGGATAAAATCATAGAATACTGCGGCAAAAATAACAAAGACACGTTTGTGGATTCCTGCGCGAGCGGCGGGGGACGCAACGATTTAGAATCAATGCGGCGCGGCGTGCCGCTGCTGCGGAGCGATTCTGACCGTACTACTACTTCGCTGAGGCTTTCTATGACTACGTCGTTCAATAAATGGATACCGTTATGCGGAGCGGCTTCGGTAGAACAGAACGAACAGCTTGCCGCCGACGGGAAACGCGACGTTTATATATTCAGGGCTTCTTATACGCCTGTTTTTCATTTGTCTGCCCAGTGGACGCAAGACCCGGACACCGATTTTGATATGCTGCGTTTTGGATTAAACGAATGGGATTCTGTAAAAGAATTTTTACTTAAAGATTTTTATGTCCTGACAGACTGGAAACCGGAAACTGATAAAACAAACTGGACAAGTTATATGTATTATGACCCGGAAGCTGACAAAGGCGTATTATTCGCTTTTCGAATGGAAGATTGCGAAATGCCGTCATGTAAAATCAAGCTGCCAATGTTAAATACTGAAAAAGAATATGAATTGAGGGACGCTGACAAAGGCGTTATAGGCTGTTTTAAGGGCGGCGATTTGATAAACGGATATACGCTCAGCCATGATAAACCGCGTTCGGCTTCGCTGATTTTTATAACCGGAAAATAATTATAATAATCAAACATAAAAACTGCGTTTGATTTAAAGTCATTTAAGGGAAAAAATATAATGAAAAATATAAATTTATCTGTGGACGGCGGAGGGACAAGTTTAAGAATTATAGCCTTTGACGATGATTTGAATTTTATTGCGCAAAGTAAATCCGGCTCGGTAAACCCGAATTTTGAAAGCGATAAAAAAATCCGCGAAAATATATCCGAAGCGGTAAAATTATTAATTGCGATTTTATATGATTTAACCGGGGATTTCAAAATAAAAGATATATACGAAACAATAGTCGGCTCGGTCAGCTTTTTTAATAATATATTAAAGCGCGAATGCGGCGGATTTGTCAAAGATGCAATATTTCACGTCATATCCGAAGGCCACAGTCATGTCTATGCCGCGTCATTGAGAGATAAAGGCGTCGTCGCTCTTGCCGGAACAGGTTCGGGCGCAATATACTGCGATAAAGATAAAATATTGCATTTGGGCGGTTACGGCATACCGGTAGGCGATCAGGGCAGCGGAGCATATATAGGCATACAAGGCATGTCTGCGGCTATAAAAAATATAAATAACTGGGGAGAAAAGACATTGCTGACTGAAAGATTATATAAATATCTGAATATTGACAAGCCGTATTTAATTACAAAAACGTTATATAAAAAAAATTTAAACCAGCGCGTTTTGTTTGCCGGATTTTGCCCATCTGTGGCCGAATGTGAAAAAGCGGGGGATAAAATCGCGAAAGAAATAATATATTCGGCGGGCAGGGATATGGGACTTCAGGTTATCAGCGTATTAAAAAAAGCCGAAAGCGAAAACATGACGGATATTGCGGAAGAAAATCCCGTGATATACGCGAGCGGCGGCGCATGGAAAGGCACGCCGTATATGCTTGAGACAATGGCTGAGACAATAAGCGGCGTTTATCCCGGTATAATATGCAGGCACGGGCTTTTTGACCCTGTAATGAGCGGTGTAGTCAAGTTTATTTTTGATAAAACCGGAAAATATAAAATTTCGGGGAAGGATCAAAAGCGATTAGAAAAAGAATTTAAAGATTATTTATTTAAATTTAATAAATAACAAATTTTAACGGAAAGGTGATAATTATTTAATGGATTATATTATAAAATACTATGAAAAGATAAACGCCGTATTAAAACGTTTATTTGACGAACAGGGCGAAAATATGCAAAAAGCAGCGGAAAAAATTGTCGATACGGTCACAGACAGCGACGATAATATTATATACATATTCGGGTGTACGCACGCCGGGATAATAGCGCAGGAGGCCTTTTACAGGACAGGCGGGCTTGCGGTGATAAACCCGATTTTCCCGCCCGGATTGATGTGCGATATTACGCCTTCGACTCTGACAAGCAAAATTGAGAGAATTGACGGCTACGGGGCGATAATCGCGGACGAATATAATATAAAAAAGGGCGATTTGCTTATAATTCACTCAGTTTCGGGAAGAAACGCCGTGCCTGTCGATATGGCTATAAGGGCGCGTGAACTTGGGGCATATATTATAGGGATAACGTCGCTTGAATATTCAAAAGCGTCGAAATCGCGCTCAACAAGCGGCAAAAATTTATATGAAGTCGTGGATTTGGTTATAGATAACTGCGGCGAAACCGGCGACGCGGCAATTGAAATCGACGGGTTTGTGCAAAAAACATCGCCGACTTCGACTGTTACCGGAGCGGCGATAATAAACGCTGTGACTGCGCAGGCTGCGGGGATATTTATAGACCGGGGCATAACCCCTCCGGTATTTATCAGCGCGAATATTGACGGCGGCGACGAAAAAAACGCCGTGCTTATGAAAAGATACAGAAACAGGATAAAATATTTATAAAAAAATTAAAACGCAGAGAATTTATATTTTACATAGTAAAACAAGTCGGGAGAAGGAGTGGCAGGTTTTGGAAGAACAACAAAGAAGAATAGGAATAATCGCGTTTATAGTTTTGCTTTGTATTGTCGGTTTAAGTTTTATTTATTCTAACAGATTTTTTTTAATATATATATTATCTTCTTTTGATTTATTAAATCATTTATTTTTAATATTATTATATTCCGCAATCTGCGTACCTGTTGCTGTATTACGCGTTAAATTTGAGTTTAAAGCGGTCAAATGGATTATACTTGCCACAACTGCTCTTGCCATAATATATTGTATAAATATCGCCGTGCCGGGAACAAAAATAAACGATAATAACTGGATTTTTGTTTTCACGCAATACATATTGATTTCTTCTGTCCCTGCTCTGTATTGTATCGCATTTGCCGGAAAAGAACGGGAAATATTTGTTGCGCTTACGCCTTTTTTAATGTTTATTATAAGTTTGTTTATTAGTTTTTTAATGATAAATGATTTTTCCGAAACTGGGTTATTTATTCTCTACCAGTCGATATTTAAGGGCGTAATTTCTGTTTTGTGGGCATTGCTGTTAATATTTATTTCACGTATGATTTATAAATTTATTAATAAGCCGAAAGTAAACGACGCAATAAAAAACAACAGGAATATCAAAATTATCGCTTTTGTCAGTATGGCTCTTTTAGTACCGCTTAATGCAGTATTGATTATTTGGTCTTTGCCCTCTGAACCGGAACCCATATTTGAAATCAGTTTCACCTCGAATGAATTTCATGGAGAGTATAATTTTGAAATCACGCAAGAGGGCGATTACTGTCTTATTATAAGCAGCAGAAGTCGGGATGTTTTTGGGATTGTGCATATCACCGGCAATGCTTTCGGGGAAGTTAAAACTATATATTATACGACCGGCGTTGAGATCAACGAGGAAGTCCAACCGATGCTTTTTAAGGCCGGAATCTACACGGTTATAATAGATTTAACTCCCGAGGAGTGGGAAGCAACTCCGGCACGGTTTAATATGACAATCATGCCCTTATTTGCATCTGAAAATAAGAAATAATACTACTAATAAGCATTTTCTTCACTATCAAAGATTATTTATAAATATATTTCTAACACAAACAACACAATAAAATAAAAAAATATATTAAAACGTGAAAGGTGAGAAAAATTATGTTAAAAGAACGGTTTTTTGACGCGTCGTCGGGGCTTTTTGAGAAAATTCGCAATTCACAGAAAGCAAATATCGAAGCCGCCGGGCAAATTATGGCGGACAGCGTGGCAAACGGCGGCTGTATTCACTTGTTTGACACGGGGCATATAATCGACTCTGAATTATTGAACCGTGCGGGAGGGCTTGTTTTGATGCGCCGTTTCAGGTATCATAACGGCGTTGAATCGTCCGGCTGGAAACGCTCAATGGACGGTAAAAACACATCAATGGAAGGGCTTGCGGAATATGCTCTGAGAAGCGGGAATATATTACCGGGCGATATTATGGTAATCGGCTCTGTGTCGGGAAAAACGCTTAATGTCATAGATCTGGCAGTTGAGTGCAAAAAAATGGGCGTGAAAGTTATCGGGATAACTTCTATAGAATATTCAAAAACGCTTGAATCCGGTCATTCATGTAAAAAAAGGCTTTTTGAATTAGCCGATGTGACTATTGATAACTGCGCGCCTTTCGGCGACGCAATGCTCGATATTGACGGTATCGAGGCCCCGTTTATACCCGCTTCGGGACTTGCGGCGGCTTATATATGCTGGGCTTTATGCGCTGAGTTAGTGGAAAAACTAATAGAAAAAAATATCACGCCCAGTATATTAAAGAGCGTGAATTATCCCCCGAATATTGAATATAACAACAAGCTTTACAAAAGATACGATGGGGAGGGAATATAATATTATATGATTAAATTATGCGAAAACGGTCATACGGATTACAGGATAATTATCCCGAAAAATTATGAAGCGGCCACTTGCTACGCGGCGGAAGAACTCTCTGTGTTTTTATATAAAACAACTAAAACCGCGTTTACTGTAGGCTTTGACGACAGCGAAAAAACAGGCTGCGAAATAGTTCTGGGAACGACGGAAAGAGAACCGGATAATTTTATCCCAAGAGACAGTTTAAAAAATGACGGGTTTATTATAAAAACACAAAACGGCGATATATTTATAAGCGGCAAAACAGGCAGGGGGATTTTATACGGGGTATATTCTTTTTTGGAAGAATATATTGGCGTTAAATTTATATCTTATGATTATACATATATCCCGGTAACAGATAAAATCGAAATCCCCGGTGAGATAAATAATACTCAGATACCGCCTTTTGAATACAGGGATATATATTACCGTGAGATTATCGGGAATCCCGATTTTTCCGCGAGAAGAAAATGCAACGGATTTCACGGGTCTTTATCTGACAGACACGGCGGCAAATTTATTTACGCGGGATTTGTTCATACTTTTAACAGTATAGTCCCTCCTGAAAAATATTTTTCTGAGCATCCGGAATATTTTTCATTTGTGTCAAAAAAAGGCGGGAGAATATCAGAGCATACTCAGCTATGCCTGACTAACCCCGAAGTATTGGAAATAGCAAAAAAATATGTCAGGGATATACTTGATAAAAAGCCTGAGACAAATATTATTTCTGTTTCACAGAACGACTGGTATAATCCGTGCGAATGCGAAAACTGCAATAAAATCGACGAGGAAGAAGGCAGCCATGCCGGGACTCTTATACGTTTTGTCAACGCCGTCGCAGATTCAATAAAAAACGATTATCCCGATGTTATCATAGATACCCTCGCTTATCAATATACGAGGGCATGCCCAAAAATAACAAAGCCGAGGGAAAACGTAGCTGTGAGATTATGCACAATCGAGTGCTGTTTTTCGCATTCGCTAAAATATTGCGACAAAACAGGCGCGCTTGAGGATTTCGGCAGAAAGCATACCATAACCGACGATTTTGACGAATGGTCAAAAATATCAAAACGCCTCTATGTCTGGGATTATGTCACGGATTTCTGCCATTATTTATTGCCGCACCCGAATATTTATATATTAAAAGACAACATAAATTTTTTTGTCGAGCATAATGTCACAGGCTTGTTTGAGCAGGGATGCGGAGATACTATAAACAGCGATTTCGGCGCACTCAGATCTTATGTGCTGTCAAAACTCATGTGGGAACCATCGCTTGATTTAGATAAATTGATAGACGAATTTTTATTTTATTATTACGGCAAAGCGAATAAAACCGTGCGTTCGTATATAGATTTATTTGCGGCAGAAGTCATAAATAAAGATATTTGCGTCGGGACATTCGCTTTTCCGGATAATCCCGTATATTCGGAAGATATATTAAATAAAGCCGAAAAACTTGTGAAAAAAGCTAAAGAAGCAGTATTATACGAGAGCGATATAACAAAAAATCATGTGGAAATATTCGCGCTTGGAATAGAATATACGCGATTATTTAACAAAAGGCATACAGGCGCAGACAGTAACGAAATAGATTGTTTTATACGTAAATGCACAGTTATGGGAATAACGCATATCAGAGAGTGGAGCGTTTTGAATCTGCTTGAAAATCAGTCCGAACGCATGACGCTTATGGGAAAATAAAATAGTCGGGCATGAAAACAACACCACCCCGCCGTTTGCAATGAGCGTTGACGGGGTGGCGTTTATTGTTTTTGATGTTGTTTAATTATACTATTTCACGTATTTCACATCGCCGTGAACCGCAGGAAGCGCGTGAGGCCGCACTAACGCGCCGCCGTTTTCGTATGACTCGATAGCGGCGAAAATATATTCTATCGTTGCAAGAGCGTCTCTTCCCGAAGCTCTAAGATATTCTTTCGGGACTTCGTTTGTCACGTCTTCAAGATACGCGTGTATTCTTATCGGGAAAGTCGCGCTGAAATCGTCAACGCCTGTGTTTAAAATCAAAGGCTCTTCGCCTGTTTTCCAGTAAGTTAATTTTTCCACGCAGTTTTCTATGCAGGCTGTGCCGTTTGTCCCGGCAAGCTCGTAACTCCACCAGCCGCCCAAGCCAAAATGCGCGTCGCCTCTCTGCGATAACAAATATCCTATGCTGCCGTTCTGGAATTTTACATGCACGCTCTGAATCGAGAGCATTAAATCTTCGTGTGATTTTCTCACGCCGGGTTTATCCATAAATGCCTGAACATGCGTGACGTCTCCTTGAAATGCGCGCATAACAGAAAACGGATGCGTTAAAAACGCTTTAGTGTGCGAATACGGACGGTTCCATCTTGCCCCGCCGCTTCCGCCGTAGCCTGCCGAACTGCCGTTAAACCCGACTTTATGTATAGAATAAACCTGTTCGCCGATTCCGCCGTTTTTGATATATTCTCTCAGTTTATCTGCGGGTTCTGAGAAATAGTGATTTAAATTGCAGCCGAGATACACGTCTTTTTTTGCCGCGTAAGCTACAAGTTCCCTCGCGTCTGTGACTTCGTGGCATATTGGCTTTTCAACGAGAACGTTTTTGCCTGCGTCGATTGCTTCCATTGCGGGTAAAAAGTGCATTGAGCCGTTGTCGTAACCTGAAGTAGTAACAGACACGCTGTCGATTTCAGGGTGAGCCGCAAGCATTTCTTTAAGAGAATAGAACGCTGGGACGCCAAATTTTTCAGCCGCTTCGTCGGCTTTTTCTTTGATAATATCGCATACCGCGACAAGATTAGCCAGTTCGTCGTTTTTATAGCATGTGGCGTGGGTGTTTCCTATGCCGCCCATCCCTACTACGCCTACGTTTAGTTTTTTGCCCATAATTAATTTACACCTTTCGTTTTAAATTATATTTTTTATACTGGTTTCGATTTTATCAATCGATAAATTGATTTTTTTTCTTTGGTCTAACAAATCGGTTTTCTTTTTTTCAAATATTTTTTTCATTTCCGTTTTGTCGCTTAAATTTATAATCGTTTTGATTTCGTCGAGATTAAACCCGCATTCTTTCAAATCTATTATATACAAAAGATCATTTACCTGTTCTTCCGAATAAAACCTGTAATTGTTGGACGGATTGATATAATCCGGATTAAATAACTGAATTTCGTTATAATAACGAAGCGTGTCAAGGCTGATTTTTAACATTTTTGAAATTTCGCCTATTGAATAAATATCAACCGTCCCTCCTTTGTTGTTTTTTTATTTATTATTAAATTATAATCTATCGGGTAACTCCAAAGTCAATGAACTTTTTTTTAATTTTTTGTGAAATTATATTTTCTGATTAATTTAAGCATTATAAAAACCGTGGCTGCGCCAATCGTCAACAGCAATAATATGCTGACTATAATAAATGCGATAATTCCGGGTGAGGCTTTTTCGGCGTCGCCTGTTACAGGGACGGAAATTTTCGCAAAAGCCGGGGTTTCCGAAATTATAATAGGTTCGGATACAGGAACTTTACCCGCTATAAATTTAATTCCGTTTTGCTCCGCGTATTCTTCCGCAATTGACCCTGCTTCGCCATATATGGTCAGCTTATCGTTATCGCACCCCTCAAATATCGTATAATCATAAAATCTCATCTGTGAAACCTCAACGTCAATGTCCAGCATAAGATAATAATAATTAACAAAACTATATCCCAAAGAAGTAACGCATTCAGGTATCTCTATATTTGTTAAATTTATACAATTACTAAACGCCCATCTTCCAATATATGAAGCGCAGTCAGGGATTATTATACTTGTCAGGCTCGCGCAGTCCTGAAATGCATAATCTGCAATCGTCCTGACGTTTTGGGGTATTGTTATATTTGTTAGATTTGCGCAATTTTGAAATGTACCCTCCCGAATCATAATAATACCGTCAGGCATTGTTACACTGATTAAATTTATACAGTTTTGAAACGCCCTCGGGCCAATACTTTGAACATTGTCAGGTATAATCATTTCAGTCAGGCTTATACAGTTATTAAACGCACGGTTACCGATTCTTGTTATGCCGTTATGTAAAATTATATTTTTCAGATTTGTACAGTTATTAAATACGTTGTTTTCAATGCTTGTAACACTTTCCGGTATTTTAACACTTGTCAGGCTTACGCAATCCTGAAATGCCGAGCTTTCTATATTTGTAATGCCGCCATGTATCGGCGCATATTTCAAATTTGCGCAATTACTGAATAACCCGCTTTCAATAACTGTAACGCCGTCAGGTATTTTAACGCTTGTCAGGCTTACGCAACTTTCAAATGCCTGCTTTCCAATGTTTGTAACACTGTCAGGTATGATTATATTTGTGAGGCCCGTACAATTTTTGAATGTTCTGCTTTCGATAGTTTCAACGCTGCCGGGTATCGTTATATCCGTTAAATTTATGCAGTTCTGAAACGCGAGGACTCCAATTCTTGTAATTCCGTTATGCATTATTATATTTTCCAAATCCACACAGTTATTAAACGCCAAATCCCCGATAACAGTAATGCTCTCAGGTACCGTTATACTTGTATAACCCGATAAATCAAATAAACGAAAATCAAATAAATAATCTTTATATTTATGATTACCGGAAATATCTTTTAACGATATGTCAAAATATTTATCCGCGCAGGGAGATTTTTTAAATTCTCCGTTTATGTATTTGTTCAAACTGTCCCATGTAGGATCCATGATAATCCATCTGTTATCAGCAAACGCTTCGCACCATGCGTGGTTTATCTCATCATTGTTTAAATCGTAAAATACATCGGTTTGTTCGATTCCGTGTACGCCTAAGGCAAACCCGTCAATATATTTTGCCGGAATCCCCGCCGACCGAAGCAACGCCACAGTCAATTTTGCGTACCCTTCGCACACATTGCGTTTTAATTCCAAAACGCTCAATGCTGAAGTATCTTCATAATCTTTGCTGACTGACGCGTCGTAATCAAAATAAATATTATTTGCGACCCAATCATGTATGGCTTTTATTTTTTCGTAATCGTCCGGTATATTTGCAGTAATTAATTTGGCCAAATCAGCGATTTCACCGGCGTCGCTTTTTATATCGTCATTTCTCGACGGCAATTTATAAAATTCAAGCGCAGCCGGATCTGTCGGCTGAGACTCGTATATTTTTAAATTATGCAGGTAAACTTCTTCTTCATTTGCCGCGCTCACGGTTATATATAACATAATAGCAACTATAAATATTACGACGATTACGCCTGAAAATTTCTTTTTCATATAAATCTTCTCCTATTCAGAAACCACCATGTCGCCACAAGCATAATAACAGCAAACAAAACCATAACCGCCATATTATCGCCGTTTTTAGGGGAATATACCGGCAGTATAATTTCCAAAGGCGTTACTGCCTTATAAGACGTAGTAAAATCGCCTATTTGTCCGACATCATTTATTCCCCAAATCCAAATGCTGTTTTCTTTTAATGCCATTGCGTGATTTGACCCCGCAGAAACTTGTATAACGCTATCCATTATTTTTACGGGGTTTAACTTGGCGTCTGTGGTGCCGTCGCCGAGTTGTCCGTGGTCATTCTTTCCCCAAGTCCAAAGACTGCCGTCACTTTTTATCGCTGTTGTGTAACGCTCTCCCGCGGAAACTTGTATAACGTCGTCCATTATTTTTACGGATTTTGTTTTTGCGCTTGTAGTACCGTCGCCGAGTTGTCCGTATTCATTATCGCCAAACGCCCAAAGGCTGCCGTCATTTTTTATCACTGTTGTATAATTTCCTCCCGCAGAAATCTGTATAACATTATCCATGATTTTTACAGGAGTTAATCCAGCGAGATATCCCCAAGCCCATAGACTTCCATCACTTTTTATCGCCAGACTATGGCTCATTCCTGCACTGATTGCTTTTACGTCGTCCATTATTTTTATCGGGGTTGGTCTGTCAATAGTAGTGCCGTCGCCAATTTGTCCGTGATAATTATTTCCCCAAGCCCATAGGCTTCCGTCATTTTTTATCGCCAAACTATGACAACCTCCCGCGCTGATTGTATTTACGTCGTCCATTATTTTTATCGGGGTTGATATGTCAATCTTTGTACCGTCGCCAATTTGTCCGTGATAATTACTTCCCCAAGCCCAAAGACTACCGTCATTTTTTATTGCCAAGTTATGACACACTGCCGCGCTGACGGCTGTTACACCGTCCATTATTTTTACTGGGGTCGATTTGCTTTCAGTAGTGCCATCGCCATTATATCCTATCCACGCCCAAAGATTTCCCCAAGCCCAAAGAGAACCGTCGCTTTTTAATACCATACTATAATATGCTCCCGGGCTCACTGCGATAAAATTATCATTCTCCGCGTTTACGTTTACGGGCAAAACAGAAAAAATGATAAATAACACAAGCATTAAACTTAAAAGTTTCGCTTTCATTAAAATCTCCTTCTCTATCCTACTTCGTCACGCTCATTACTTTCACAGGATTGCCCCCGCATTTTATCGACTCTATCGCGGCGTGAATAACTCTCGATGCTTCAAGCCCGTCTCTCGCTTTCCCGTCGATATTCTCAGGCTTGATTTTAGAGTTTATCTCCCTGACAAAACTGTGTATCCTGTCCCTGAACGTGTCGTCGAAATCCCTGAATCCGCCGAACACAGGATTTGTGTACTGCTCTTTAAGATAAGTTTCAGCCGGATATAAAGTCGCCTGCCGCCACATATCCTCGAATACTATCCTGCCGTTTATCCCCGCGACTTCGCAACGCTCCATCGGGTGTCCCCGGACTATATCATAAGACGAAGTAAGATGCCCGACTGCCCCGTTTGCAAACTTCATATTAACCGAAGTCGTCGAATATATTTTCGTCCCCTCGTCAATTCTGTTTGGAGCAACCATCGCGTAACATTGCACTTCGTCAACATCGCCCATAAAATACCGCATTATATCAATGCTGTGGGGGTTTAACGCCTTTAACTGATAATATATAGAATCAAGAGGCATTGTCTTGCCGATCCACAGGGCCATATTGCAGAACAGTAAATCGCCGACCCTGCCGTCGATTTGCCATTGTTTTGCCTGCCTTGCCGCAGGGGTGAATCTGTGATTTAAGTCAGTCGCGTAACACAAGCCAAGTTTTTCAGCCGTCTCGACCATTTCTGCCGCGCATTGCAAATCGTTAGATATGGGCTTTTCACCGAGAACATGGCAACCGGATTTTAACGCCTGCATTGTCGGCTTATAATGGTCAGAAGAATATTCAAAACCTCCCGTTGCGACAGAGCATAAATCCGGCTTTAATTTTTCGAGCATTTCTTCAGCGTCGAGAAAATAAGGCACGCCAAATTTTTCGCCGCCCGATTTTGCCCTGTCTTCGCGAATATCGCAAACCCCGACAAGTTTTGCATCAGGGCAGTTAGAATACGCCCACGAGTGTATATTCCCGATAGGGCCCATGCCTATTACGCACACTCTTAACATTTTTTGTTTCACCTTTTTATAATTTTTTATTTTTATTTTAAAAATATGACTTACGTAGAAAATGCTTATTAGTAGGGGACGGCGTCCTCGACGTCCCGCCGAAAAAACCGGCGTTAAATCATATTTGCGGGCTGTCGGGGACGCCAGCCCCTACAATTCATATCCGTACATTATATAAATTTCCTACATATCAAATCAACACAAATTACTATTCAATCTCCACGCCTATCTCAGCCAGTTTCGCCTGCAATTTCTGCGCTTCCGCCGGGTCGCCGATGTGCAGAGAATTATACGCTTCTTCGCTCGATTCAAACGCTTTGTCAAACCCGTTCCATTTTGTCGCATTAGTTATCATAGGATTTGTCCTGCCCGTTTCTTTTTCGCGTTTGGCGATAAAATCATTCATTCGCTGAGTTAAAAATTTCACGACTTCAGGCTCTTTTTCGGCGATATTATTATTTTCTTCCGGGTCTTTGACTAAATTATATAATTCGATTTCGGGCTTGAAGTGAAAATCAGGCTCAAGCGCGATAATTAATTTCCATTCGGGGGTTCTCCAGCCGTGTTTTCTCATCCATGTCGCTTCGGTTATGTACATTTCAGGCTCCTGTTTAATCGCGTTGCCTTTTACAAGTTCGACTAAATTGCGCCCGTCAAATTTTATTCCCGGGTCTATGCCGAGTATTTCGAGGATAGTCGGCGTAATATCCTTAAGCTGACAGAAATCAGTGAATCTCTGACCCCCGCATTCGCAGCCTTTTAATTTAAACGCAAACGGGACGACAAGAGTCGGGTCGTAAGTTCCGTGATGATCATATAAACAGTCGTGATCGTTTAAAGTTTCGCCGTGGTCGGACGTAAATACAACAAGGGTTTCTTCTTCGATATTCAAAGCCGCAAGCTTTTCCAGTATGCTTTGTATGCATAAATCCATATACGCGACTTCCGCGTCATACTGCGCTATTACATATTCAGAATCCGTGCAGCCTGCGGGGAACCATGATATATGAAAATCTCTGAACGGCTTGAATTCATAGCATTTATTTAAAGATTTATTATTCGGGTCAAATTCGTTGCCCTGATAGAACATTTTTGAGAACGGGTACGGGGGAAGATAAGGCGCGTGGGGGTCCATGTGCCTCAGAAACAAGAAAAACGGTTTATCTTCTTCTTTATAGATATTGGCAAGCCTGTCAAGCTCAGGGAGAGCGACATCGTTGAGATTTTCGGCTTTGTGTGCCCTGCCGTCGCCGTTGCGTTCTCCCATCCAGCCGTCAAAATCCAAATACTTCTGATAGCCTCTGCCGCCGACGTTGCCCTGAAATCCTACGCAGGTCGTGTTATATCCGCGTTCGCCCAAAATCTCCGCGAGTGTTTTAACTCCCGGAGCCAAATCCCCCTGATGTCGTAAAGCTACAACATCGGTGCTGAAAATATCAAGTCCGGTCATCATAGAACTATAACCGGGAGTAGTCGGAACAGACGGGGAAAAGCAGTTTTCAAAAACTACTCCGTCAAGTAAATATTTCGTGATATTCGGGGTAGTCTGGCGTTTGTAGCCGTAAAGAGACATGTGGTCGCGCCTTAGCGAGTCAATACCAAAAAACACAAGATTGATTTTTTTATTATTTTTATCGCAGCATGACATAAATTTTTTCTCCTCTATTAAATTAATTTATTTATTTTTGATATTTTGATATGCTAATAACGAGTAACAGAACGATTTATAAAATCTGTACCAAGACCCTCTTTAAATTAAAGAGGGTGGCACGCGAGATGTTGCGTCGGTTCTGTAAAATCGCGTTAGTCCGCGTGACGGGTGTTTTATCCTCGAACATAAATAAAACTCCAAAAACACCCGCCGACTGCGGTCGGCACCCTCTTTAATTTAAAGAGGGTAAGGAGTAAACCTCACAGTGTGCTTTTAAATTAATGCTCTGTATTATTATTTGTATTATTTTATTTTCCCCAGTTTCTTTTGACAACGCCGTAAATCACATAATCATGATATACGCCGTGCAAAATCGTTCCGTCCTGAAAAATACCCTCCTGAACAAAACCCAATCTTTCAGGAATCGCGCGGCTTTTTTTGTTTTCGAAAGCGCAGCTTATCCATATCCTGTTTAAATCAAGCTCATAAAACCCGAAATTAGCCAAAGCCTTTACGCAGTCCGTCATGATGCCTTTGCCCTGCCAGTCTTCTGATAACCAGTAGCCTATCATTGCGCTGTTGTTATTGGATTTTACATCGTGCAGACCGATATTGCCGATATATTTACCGTCAAGACAGATTCCAAATACAAATTCGTTTTTATCTTCACACGCTTTCTGCCATTTTTCGAGCGTAACCAAATGACCGGACAACTCTGTACCGTCAGCCCACGGCAGGTATTCGCGCAGATAATTTCTGTTTTTGTCAATTATATTATATGATTCCTCCGCGTTTTCGGGAGTTGCCTCACGGACGCGCATTTCCAAATTTTCACGCACTTTTATAATCATAATATCTACCTTGCCCCTAATTTTTTCAGGCACGCGTTCATATATCCATAAGACTCAGCCGCAATAATAGACGCTTCCGCAATATCCAAGTCACGCCCGATGACTTCAAGAACGCACGGGCCGTTATAATTTGCGTCAGCCATTGCTTTTATATAGCCGAATAAATCAATATTGCCGCGTCCGCACGCCTGGTCTTCGGGGTCTCCCGGAGATGGGCCCGCGCCCTTGCAGTCTCTTATATGCACGTGTTTAATACCGTGAATCACGCTTGCGAGAGCTTCTTTCGGCACTTCGCCCGCCCTGTGTACATGAGACGGGTCCATATCGAGTCCGAAATACGGATTTTTTACGGCTTCGAGCATTTTAATTGAAGTCGGGGTATTATATACTGCGTTGCCTACGTGAGCCTTACACACAAGCGTGACTTTATATTCAGCCGCCGTTTCAGCGAGTTTATTTATAGATTCAAAACTTTGCTTCATAGTTTCCTCGTCATCCATTTTGCCGCCGGGGCCGATACATAACACAGGTATGCCGATTTCAGACGCGCCCTCGCACGCGATTTTAAATCTTTCAGATTCCTGCGAAGCGATTTCAGACGAGAGAAACTCAAGCCCGTTGTCTGCCATTATAGCCTTTAAATCATTTTTATCCTGTTTCCATGTATCTGTATTAAAATGGTCGATTCCCATGCCTTTGAGAGCAGAGATACCAAGTCCGTCATATCCAGCTTTTTTGATATATTTAGCCGCAGTCGCAAAGTCAACGGTCTTGAATAAAACCGAGTTTACTCCAAGTTTAATCATTTTAATAAATCCTCCTGTATATTTTTATATATTTAATAAAATTTATTAACGTAGAAAATGCTTATAACCCGAAGTTAATTTGCAAATAACTTCTCTTCGCGTATTTTAACTTGTTCCAATATATGTCCGATGTTTCCTTCTCCTGCAAATAAATTCATATCAAAAAAATTACAGGATAACTCCGACCAATATAATTCATTTTCGTCCCCTGATACGATTAATTCACGATTTAATTTTCCAACATAGGCTTCAACGTAACAGTCCGATAAGTGGTATGTGAAATCCATTAAATGCGTAAGTTTTATATCTTTGTGAGAAATTCCGGTTTCTTCCAAAAGCTCGCGGTATGCGGCATCATCTCCGTTTTCATTCGGTTCTATTTTGCCACCTACTAAATTACGAAGTCCTTTATAAGGCTCTTTCTTGCGCTTGCACATGAGAAGCTGACTTTTATCAGAATTAAACACGACTAACACGTTATATCCTTGCATTTCTCATACCTCCTGAAAATATAAATTAAGCCTTTTCTACCAGTTGTTCTTTAATTGCATACTGGATTACTTCCGAGGGCGACAACGACATAGCTTTCGCTTTCATATTGATAATACGTGCATAGTCAGGGGGTAGTAATTCCGCTACAAGCGTTCTTTCGCGCATAGCAGTTAAAAACCCCGGTTTACCGGATAGTTCCGGCGGATTTTGTTCATATTCAAGACTTAATTCTTCATATTCTTTATCTGATAATCTATCGTTTGCGTTCATTTACTGCACCATCCTTTCAATATAATATTTTCGACAAGGCATTGCGTGAAAAACCACAATGTGTTCGTCTGATAAAACATGAAATATTATTTCTAACAACTTAGCGTTTGGGTCATAGCCAATAGACAGCGTTTTATTTGGGTCTGTTTCAAGAGTTTCGTCATATACGCTCCGCTCAAGTGCCAAAAGAATGTCCTCTTTGTTTTGTCCGTGTTTATATGCCGAGGAAAGAATTTCGACTGTTACTGCGGAATCAGCGATTATTATTTTTTCATTCAATTACTCAAAGCCCCCTATCGTACATAATATAAATTTCCTGCGTTATTTATTCAGATATATATTTACTTCCCTATGCACTCCTGTACAAACCCGCACATATCGTCCAGCTTTTCCATCATATCACAAGCCAGCTTCATCTGACAGCGCGCCCTGTCAAGATTATGATTCTCGCGGTGTATCGCAAAATATTTGTCGTCGTCGATGTGATCCGCGAGAAACCTCGATGCCAATTCAAAAGTTATAATCGGCGCGCCCAGCGCGAGAGTTTCTGTTTCAATATCAGTCATCGACTGCCCGATTGCTCCGGTGAATCCTTTCGTGAATTCCTTGAAATATTCAAAATCGAGATACACTTTGTTCAGGTCAGTTTCGTCCTCTGCTGCTTTGTTTGCGGCAAATCTTATAGCGTCGCCGAAATCGTGAGCGACAAGCCCCGGCATTATAGTATCAAGGTCAACCACGCATACAGGCTCAAAGGTATTTTTATTTAATAATATATTATTATATTTTGTATCGTTATGCACAGGCCTGAGCGGGAGTACGCCTTTATCTGTCATGTCTGTGAGTTTGCAGCAGAAATCGTGATATTTTTCAAATATGCTTATCTCATCTTTAACGTCTTTCGCCCTGTTGTTTTCGTCGAGATTAATTATCCTGAATAAATTTTCAAGACGTTTTCTGGTGTTATGAAAATCAGGGATTGTTATATTAAGTTTTTCTGCCGGGAAATCAGAGATCACATTAAGAAAATCTCCGAACGCGTAACCCGAACTGTGTAAAATCTCCGGGTTTTCAACTACGTCAAACGTAACGGTGTTCTCTTCAAAAATGCATAAACGCCAGAATTCGCCGTTTTCGGTTACCGTATAATTCTTGTACTCTTCGTTTACAAGAAAAGTGACGATTTTGCACGCGCTTTTTTTATTATTATTCTTGATAAAATTATCTATCATCATGATATTATTCATGACGTAAACGGGATTTTTGAACACATAAGTATTTACTTTCTGAAATATATACGGATTTACATACGGGTGATTATCTATTGAAACATAATATGTTTCATTGATATGACCGTTGGTTATAGGGCTGTAATTTTTTATACTGCCGTTTATGCCGTATAATTTCATTAAATTTTCAAATTTTTCTTTCATAAATTAGTTTGTTTTTATTTTTTACCTTTCTTAAAAATTATTAAAATAATATTTTCTTGTTTATATTTATAATTAATTATAAATTGAACATAAACATAAAATTTTTGCCAAAAGCCCCCTTTTCAAAAGGGGCTTTCCGGGAAATTGCGTTTTTATCCAATGTTGGTATTATCACTCAATAAACGTGACGATTTCTTCTATCGGACGTCTGTTTTGCGGGGGATAAGAATCATTCGCCGGATAACCTACCGGGATAAGACCGACCGGGCGGAAAGCTTCAGGCAGATTCAAAACTTCTTTAAGTTTTTCTTCGTTAAACGCGCCGCACCAGCATGTTCCGAGACCCATGCTCTTCGCGCATAATAAAATATTCTGGATTGCCGCGGCGGTATCCTGCACAGAATACAAATCCCTGCCTCTTTCGCCGTAATTTTTTTCGCTCCGCCTGCTTTCTGAACATACGACTATAAATGCCGGAGCAGTCAATATCCAGTCCTGACCGCATGATTTTTCTTTTATTTCAGATTGCAGTTTTTTATTTTTTATCACATAAAAATGCCACGGCTGGCAATTCCCGCCGCTCGGCGCGGACTGCGCCGCGTCTATTAATTTCATGAGCTGTTCTTTTGATACGTCTTTTTCTTTGAATCCTCTTATACTTCTTCTCGATTTTGATAGCGCGAGAAAATCAAAATTTGTTTTAATATTAATATCAGCCGGTTCATCATATTCCCTGAATTCGGCGAAACCTTTTATAAGTTCGTTTGAACCGCTGCTTGAAATTTCAACAGGATTGTTATTACCCATATTATTACATAATCTCCTTTTTTTATTTTTATATTTATTTTTTATGTAATTTTAATAAAATTCCAGAGAAGAGAGCATTTTTTCATAAATATCTATATCTAATTTTCCCCCGTGCGTCGAAAAAGTAAGCGTATATAAAAGCCCGTTCTTTTCGGTCATCGCCTGATAGCATGACAACGGCACAATATAATCGATTACACAGTCAAATTTATATACAGCATAATAATTGCCGCCTATTTCTTGCCCTGTCATGCCTTTAGACTGAAAATTATCGAATATAAACGGATAATAACTGTCGAATGCCTCCTGCAAATCAATTATATTAAACGGCGATTTAAAATCGTTCTGAGTGATGCCTTCAGCGTCGCTGATACCTAAATTTGCGTTCGGGACAAAATACTCGCTCGCATTCCCGAAATCGTACCAAATAAGAGTAATAGCCGACGGGTCCGCTCCAAGCTCGTTAAATAAATCTGCTGCTTGCTGTCCGAATACTCCCAAAACCATTCTGTCAAATTCTTCCGCCGAAATTCCCCCGTCGATATACATCCATTCAACCGGATACTGTATTTTAATTCCCAAAAACTGATTGTCGTAAACTTCAAAGCCCGACCGTAAATTTTCCGGCGCGTCGGTTTCAGGTTCTGTTGGCGCTTCTGTCATAACGGCTTCAGGCACTGTAAGTTCCTCCGCAGTTGTTTCATTGATAATATCATTAATATTATCAACTGTTTCGTTTATGTTTATATCTGTTATATCTATATCTTCTATTATATCATCGCCGTCAGCCTCCGGTTTAACTGTAATTGAATCAAACGCGTCTTTAATCTCGTTTCCGGCGTCATTAATATTATCCGCTATTTTATCTAAAATTGAACTGATATTTTCCCTGTTTATACTGCACGCGGCGACCGCCGGCATTATAATAATAACTATACTTAAAACGATAAGTAATTTTTTCAGCATTAATTTATTCCTGACCTTTCTTAGACTATATAATTTCATCTATAACCCCTGCATATTATATCCCATCAATGCGAGATTTGCTTTTGCCTGTTTTGTAAATCTATGCACCCGTTCATTCGTCAAATCCGTCGTCTCTTCGTTTGTATATTCCAAAATAAACGGTATATCCGGCGTTATCCTGTAATAATTCATGAAAAATTTTACCCAGTCAATTTCTCCCTCGCCAAGTATTTTACCATAACAATCATTGACTTTTCTGTCTTTGCCATGAATATAAACTATATACGGCGCAAGATATTTGAAAACATCGTCCTCGTCTGAATTTGCGATAAAATTCGCCATATCGAGCATGGCTTTGATATTTGTAAGCCCTGTTTCTTTGTTTATCTGCAAAATAAAATCACGCAGCCTTTTCGCCGATGGGATAACATCTATAACACACGCCTCTATGCAGATATTCACGCCTCTTTCTTTTGCCGCGCTGCCTAACCGGATAAAGCTTTCTTTTAATCTCTGGAAATCAGATTCGTAAACGTCAGTTGTTATGCCCCGTTTGTCAGGTCTGAACCCAAGCTCAGTAGTTAAATTTTTTATCCCTGCATAAGCCGCGAAGTCCATACAGCGCACAAAAGAATCCAAACATTTCTGGCGAAAATCATCGTCGGGCGACAAAGTATTCGTAAATACCCCGAAAGCCGTGACTTCTATGCCGTTGTCTCGCATAATATCCGCCTTTTCTTTTGTGAGTTCTTTTGTTATGCCGTTTTCGTCGAGTGCAGATATGCCGTTATACGCCCAGCCGCCGAAATCCGGGTGAGCCATGCACAGCTCTGTGCAGTTATAACCGTGGGCTTTCATAAATTTTGCCGCACCGGCAACGGTCATATTTCCGTAGCTTCTTGAAACAATACCGTATTTTTTCATAAAATATATCTCCTAACTTTTTATCTGTAAATTTGATTACATACAGATTATATACTATTTAAAATCATTCTTCAAGCATAAATTGTGTTTTTTTATTCAAATTTTTATGATAAAATAATAAAAATATATTTTTCGGAGGATTTAATAATGTCAGCGCGTATTGTGATTCTTTCAGGATCGCCCGGAACGGGTAAAACGACTGTATCCCGGATATTAGCCGAAAATTCAGCATATAAAAAAGCGGTGCATATCGAACTCGACGATTTTTGGCAATATATACGCAAAGGATATATTGCCCCGTGGTTAAACGACAGCGGCGGCCAGAATGAAACAGTAGTTGAAGCTGTCGCGGCAAGCGCAAAAATATACGCTAAAAACGGATATGAAGTTTTTGTTTCCGGGGCGATCGGCCCGTGGTTTATAAAACCGTGGTTGAAGATAGCGAAAAAAGGTGTTGACGTGCGGTTTGTTGTCCTGCGGCCGGACAAAAAAACGGCTGTCGAGCGCGTAATAAAACGTCAATGGCAGGACGCGGCTTATGATTCTATAGAAGATTTTCGTCAGGAAAGCGATTATTTCCCGCTGACTTATGAAGTAATAAAAGATTTATGGGACAGTTTTAACGATTTTGGTATATATGAACCGCATGTCGTGGACACCACCGGGCAAACAGTTGGCGAAAGCGTGGCAATTCTACAAAAAATGCTGGCTGAAGATGCTTTCCGTATATTTAAAGGGAGTAAATCATGAATTTTACAAACAACCCGCAAAAATTACGCGGACTCAAAAGCAAAAGTTTTTTTATTTTCGATATGGATGGTACGATTTATCTTGAAGAGTCGCCCCTGCCAAATGCGATTGATTTAATCGCGAAAATAAATAACTGCTCAAACAAACGCATGATTTATTTTACAAATAACGCCTCAAAAAATCCGGCGTATTATTTAGAAAAATTAAACCGGTTAGGATTCCCCGCGTCAAAAGATCAAATTTTAACTTCTGCCGACGTGTTGATAAAATTTTTAAAATCGCACAGGGCAGACAAAAATATATATCTGCTCGGCACTCCGTATCTTGAAGATATGTTTAAATCATTTGACATAAATTTAACAGTTAATGTTCCCGATATAGTAGTCACGTCGTTTGACACGACTTTGACTTATGATAAACTTGAAAGAGCCTGCACATATATCCGAAACGGCGCAGAGTGGCTGACTACTCACCCGGATATAAACTGCCCTGTGGAAAACGGATATATTCCCGACTGCGGCGCGATAAACGAGCTTATAAGAGTATCTACGGGGAAGCCATTGCCAAAAGCATTCGGAAAACCTTATGGCGAAGTTATCGAAATGATTGAGGAAATCTACAGCGAAAATCGCGAAAACATGGCGATTTTAGGCGACAGGCTATATACTGATATTGCATTGGGCAAAAAAAATAATATGACCGCCGTTTTGCTTCTGACCGGAGAGGCTACGCTTGAAGAGGCTATAAACCTGCCCGAAGATTTGCGGCCGGATATAATTTTTGAGGATTTATTTGCGGCTGAAAAATATATTTTTTGAATTTAATATGAAAATAATGGCACATATCCTGTTTTTTCTACGAGGCTTTGACCTTGCGGAGATAATATCCATTCAATAAGTTTTTGTGTGTTTTCAACACGCATTTTATCTTCATCTGTTTCAGGTTCTTGCACAACAGTAATAGCATAGAAATCACCAACGAAGGGATAAGTACCGTTTGCGATACTTTCCGCAGACGGGTCAATCCCGTTTATGGAAAGCAGTTTGACTTTATTTTCCGCAATCATCCCGGTAATATAATACAAAAATGAAAAACCAATAGAATTTTTATAGTTCTTATAATCAGCCACTACTTCATATATTCCACCCATGAAATCAAACGTGTCTTCTTTAGGCGGAGTCATAAGCGAAACGGTTCCCATAATATGTTGTAGGGCAGTTTGACTTCCAGAATTTTTCGACCTTTGATATGCACGAATTGAATTGTTTTTGCCGCCGACTTCCTGCCAGTTGGTTATTTTTCCTGAGTAAATGCCCTGTATCTCTTCTATTGATAAATTTGACACGGAATTTCGATTATTTACGAAAAAAACGAATGCTTCTTTACCTATGGGAGTAAGCTTTAATTCTATCCCGCGTTCGTGCGCCGTTTCTCTTTGCTTGTTTGAAATATCAGCGAGAAATATAATATCGGCATATCCATTAAGTAAATTATAAAAAGCGTCTGATGTTGTTGAACAGACCACAGTTGAACCGTCGAGACTTATATATCCACGAACATTATACTCTGATTCTGGATATGTAGCCCGTACAAACGCCGAATACAATGGGTAAAGTGCTGTCGCTCCGTCAATGCGTGGCAGATTATCTTCCAAACAGAGAGACGACGGCTCATCAAGACTTTTAGCCAGCGTGTTTTCACGAAATGGCTCATAATCGCGCAAAGAAACTATTTCTGAAGCCTCGGGTATGCTGTTATAATATACTGTAGCGATAATAACTCCGCAAAGCGAAATGACGATTACAGCCGTTAAACCGAACACAATAAACTTTTGGGTTTTTGGATAGAACGGTTTCCCGATACAAAACATGATAATAAGAAAAATTGCGACACAAATTACCCAAGTGAGCCATAAGCCCTGAGAGAAAAAAAATGTTGTTAATATGAAATATACTATAACCCAAGCAAGCTCAAAAGCGAAACCGCAAAGGATGAACAATAATTTATTATTTTTTTTCAAACACCCTATCATCAAAAATAAAATTATAATTGCTAAATGTATAGAACCCAGCATTTCACCACAATCCCTTCCAGCTATCTCACGTTAAATCTAACTCAAAGCATCGTCAAAAACTTTTTTCACGATCTCGAAGGAAGCCGCGCCTTCGTGAACTTTATCGCCTTCTATATAATATGTCGGAACATAATAATAGTCAAATTTTGCGGCAACATCCGGTTCTTCGACTTCGTCGATTATAGTCAGGGGAATTTTTGTATATTTAACATCGGATTCGAGAATTTCGTTCATCCATTTTCTCGCTTTTTGGCAGTACGGACAGGACTGCATAGTAAACATCGTTATTTTTTTCATGATTTTATTTTTCACATACTTTCTGATTTTATTTATTATTTAATTATAACAGATATTTAAAAATATTTTATATATCTGTCTTGAATTTTTTGTTTTATTTTGATATAATTTTATATAAGAAAATATTATCGCAAAAACCACGGCGGGAGAAAATAAGAACAATGGAAAAAATGGAAATTATAACTATACCGGACGGGCAAACGGCGATTGCGAAAGGCGCATTCAGGTGGCGCAGAAGCATATACAGCGTAATAATGCCCGACAGCGTGACAAGCATCGGAAAAAGCGCGTTTTCCGAGTGTATAAATCTGGAGGACATAATCATACCAGACAATGTTAAAAACATTGAAAACTATGCGTTTTATAACTGCAAAAAATTGCAAAACATAACAATGTCCGGCAATGTAGAGAGCATTGGAGATTACGCGTTTTACGGCTGCAAAAATCTAACGGGGATAATTTTGCCGGACAGTGTGACGAATATCGGGCATTACGCATTTTCATGGTGCAAAAAATTAACCGTGTTTTGTTCGGAATCTCAAAAATTAGTCGAGGCATACTGCAGAAAAAGCAAAATAAAATTACAATTTATAAATCCCGCACAGCATACGCAACCAGAAATAATATCAAAAATAACAGAAGCCCCGGCTCTGTCAGGTAAAGGGATTGCTGATATATCTGATATAACTGATATAGAGAAAAAAATAAACGCGTTTATCTGTGAAATTGACTTATTTATAAATTCGATTGCGGACTCTGATATCTCAAAAGAACTTACCGGAATAAAAAACGTACTTGATAAAATTATCGATTTATTAAAAGAAAAAAAATATATTGAAAACCACTCGAAACGGCTGGAGGAATTTTTCAGCTATTATTTCCCGACCGTTAAAAAGATTCTTGACGCTTACCGTCAAATCGAGACGCACAGCTTGAATGGGAAAAACGCGGCTGAAACAAAACAAAGGATAGCCGAATCGATTCCTTTTATAAGAAAAGCGTTTGAAAAAGAGCTTGACAATATGTATCAGAATAAAATGTTTGATATTACTACGGATATAGACGCTCTTGAATCTATGTTCGCCAAAGATGGTCTGCTGGATATAAATCCGTTTGAAATAAAAAAAATATAAAAATTCCCGAAAATTTTCTTGACATAGATCAAAATTTGTGATATACTATTAAAGTTATCAAAAATATCCTGAGACAACAGGTGCGGATAAATCAGATTTTTCCGCGTAATTTTGCCTGTCGAGGAGAAAAACCAAAAACATAAATTTAATTTATCGTTTTGTTATCTCTTTCGTCTCTTGAAAGGGATTTTTTATATTGCGTGCAACGAATGAATGTGAAGTGAACGCAGTTCACATGCAGTTCACGCCAGTCAATCAAAACAGGATCAGAGGTGAATTTAGAAAAATGCCGAATGCAAAAGTACTTGAAGAAAAAAAGCAGTTAGTTGCGAATCTCGCGGATAAATTTAAAAACTCGGCGGCAGGGGTTCTGGTAGATTATCAGGGCATAAACGTCGAGCAGGACACAAAACTGAGAGTTGAACTAAGAGAAGCAGGAGTAGATTATTTCGTATTTAAAAACACACTGGCGAGACTCGCCGTAAAAGAATGCGGGTTTGACGAACTTCTGCCGGTTCTCGAAAAAATGACAGCTATAGCGGTAAGCGTAAAAGACCCCGTTGCCCCCGCTAAAATACTTACGTCGTACGCCGCTAAAATCGAGACGTTTAATATTAAAGCCGGATTCGTCGACGGCACGGTTATCGACGCGCAGAGCGTAAAACAGCTTGCCACTCTTCCGTCAAAAGAAGAACTTGTCGCAAAAATTCTGGGAAGCCTGCAATCCCCGATTTACGGACTGGTCAACGTTCTCAACGGAAACCTGCGCGGGTTAGCGTGCGTGTTACAGGCTATATGCGAAAAAAAAGCTGAGAGCGAAGGCGCTTAAGCAAAACTAAACAAAAACTAAAAATTTATAAAATTAATTATAACTTGGAGGAAAATTAAAATGGCATCTGAAAAAACATTAAAATTAATAGAAGAAATAAAAACTCTCACAGTTCTTGAGCTTGCAGATTTAGTTAAAGCTCTCGAAGAAGAATTCGGCGTATCCGCCGCTGCTCCCGTAGCAATGGCGGCAGCTCCCGCCGCAGGCGCGGCTGACGCTCCCGCAGCTGAAGAAAAAACGGAATTTGACGTTGTTCTTCAACCGGTTGAAGCCGACAAAAAACTCGGTATTATCAAAGTTGTACGCGAATTTACCGGCTTAGGATTAAAAGAAGCGAAAGAACTTGTTGAAAGTGCGCCGAAAGCTATTAAAGAAAGCGCGTCAAAAGACGAAGCAAATGATATTAAAGCAAAACTTGAAGCCGCAGGAGCGACGATCGAATTAAAATAAATATAAAATATAAAAACGCAAAAAGACCGGATTTTAAATCCGGTCTTTTTGATTTACTATATCTTGTTATTTTATCTTATCCAGAGCTTCTTTTTTATAATTATAGCGGCGGCGGCGCATATCGCCGTCAAAGCAAATAATACAAAAATTATATTATCGGCGGTATGAGGATTATCTCTCGGATTTTCAGTAGTATTATTTTTATTTAATTCCGCGTATTCAGCCGCTGTCATTACATTTGAAATTGGAGTCAGTTTTGATTTGATAAATTCTATATCATAGTCTTGTATATTTTCATAGTCCTGTAATTTTATTACGCCCAGCACAACCCCGTTTTCATCAAATATCTGCCACCAGTCTTCGCCCAGATCCACCGCAAGCCAGCCGTTAGACAGCAGTGTAGAATTATTCCTCAATTCTTCAAAATTATTATATTCAAATAATTCTATTTCTGGGGGGAGCACCACAATATCATCCGGACCTGAAACTGTCGGCTCTGCTGTTCCGGTAGATTCCGGTATATCTAAAGCCGGTTCTGTCGGCGGTGTTGACAGATCTGTTGTTCCTGTGAGTTCTTCAGAAGTTATCGACGGTTCTGTCAGCAACGCTGATGGTTCTGTCGCTGCTTCAGTAGTTTCTTCCGGCTCTATTGACGGTTCGGTTTCCGATATTGTCGGCTCTGTTGTTTCAGTTGGTTCTGTAGATTCTTCGGATTCTTCTATAGATTCAGTTGTTATTATCACTATCGGCGGTCTTCTTGTCGGGATAACCGGCGGCTCAATCCCGCCGGGATTTTCTTCGGGAATTTTAATAAATACCGCTACATAACTTCCCGCTACGTTCAACCCGTCGCTGTCACGTTTAGGTATAAATTCTTCATCTGTGCTAAGCGGCGCGTCGTTTTTATAGTCGTCGCCCAAATTAAACCAGCCTACAAAGCTATATCCTGAATTTTCTGTTGCCATGCTGCCTAACGCATTTCCGGTAACCGGGGGCAAAGTCTCAACTCCGGTTGATACGATACCGCCGTCTTCTCCCGAATGCTCTGTCCAGCCGATTTCGAGAGTTATCGCCGTATAAGTGATAGTCACATCAAGGTTTTCTATAAACACCGCTACATAACTTCCCGCTACGTTTAGCCCTTCGATGTCCCGCTTAGGTATAAATTCTTCGTCCGTGCTAAGCGGCGCGTCGTTTTCATAATCATCGCCTAAATTAAACCAGCCTATAAAATAATACCCATTCTTTACAGTCGCGGCAGAAGCCGGGTCGCCTGTAAACGGCGCGACCAATTCTGAAAGCACACTTACTTCGCCGCCTTTATCATCAGGCGTCTGCACACTCCAGTCATTTCCGAATGTCAGCGGCGCATAAGTGATAGTCACGTCTGCGTTTTCTATAAACACAGCTATATAGTTTTCCGCTACGTTTAGTCCGTCTATTTTTTCAGGAATAAATTCTTCGTCTGTGCTTACCGGCGTATCATTTTCATAATCGTCGCCTGCATTAAACCAACCTACAAAACTATATCCTGCATTTGCCGCTGACGTGCTGCCCAATGCTGTGCCGGTTGCCGGAGGCATATTTTCTATATCGCGTTCTACGGTTCCGCCTTGTTCATCAGGATACTGCGGCTCCCAGTTGCTGTCGAATGTCAGCGGAGCGTATGTGATAGTCACGTTAGTGCTTTCTATAAATACAGCTATATAACTACCTGAAACATTCAAATCATCGCTGTTTTTAGATGGCACAAATTTCGCGTTAGTGCTTATCGGCGTATCTTTTTCATAGTTGTCGCCCAAATTAAACCAACCTACAAAAATATATCCGTCGTTCACTGAAACCGTGCTGCCTGACGCTGTACCTGTCGCAGGGGCGATACTTTCTGTCGTTTTGCTCAACTCGCCGCCTTTATCAGGTTCCTGAGCGGCCCATTCATTATCGAATGTCAGCGGCGCGTATGAAATCGTCACTTTAGCGTTTTCTTTGAACACCGCTACATAATCATTCGCCGCATTCAAGCCATAGATGTCTCTTTCCGGAGTGAATTCAAGTTCTGTTTCTATTGGCGTGTCAGTTTCATAATCATCGCCCAACTCAAACCAACCCATGAATGTGTATCCCAAGTTCACGCTTGCCGTCGAACTTGGATTTCCGGTAAAAGGCGCAACTGATTCCGAATATACACTCACTTCGCCGCCCTGATTGTTTGGCGTTTGCGGCTCCCAGTCACTGCCAAATGTCAGCGGCGCATAAGTGATAGTCACGTCTGCGTTCTCTATGAACACAGCCACATAATCATTCGCCACGTTCAAGCCGTCGCTGTCTCTTTCCGGTATGAGCATAAGATTTGTTTCTAAAGGCGAGGCTTCTTCATAGTTACCGTCTTCTCTGAATTCGAACCAACCCACGAAACTATATCCTGCATTTGCTGTCGCCGTGCTTCCCAATGCCATACCTGTTGCAGGCGCCAATATCTCGTTGGTATTACTCACTGTCCCACCTTTATTATCAGGAGACTGAGTACTCCAGTCATTCCCGAATGTCAGAGGGGCATAAGTGATAGTCACATCAGCGTCTTCTTTGAACACCGCTACATAACTGCCCGCTATATTCAAACCGTAACTGTCACGCTCCGGTATAAATTCTTCGTCCGTAGTAAGAGGCGTATCATTTTCATAATCATCGTCGAGATTAAACCAGCCGATGAATGTGTAGCCTGAGTTTGCGCTCGCTGTCGATTCCGGTTCGCCCGTGTACGGCGCATAATCATTCGCTCCGCTCGGACTTACCGTCCCGCCGAGATTGTCAGGAGACTGTGAACTCCAGTCGCTCCCGAATGTCAGAGGGGCATAAGTGATTGTCATATCAGGGTCTTCTTGGAACACCGCTACATAATTGCCTGCTGCGTTCAAGCCGCCCACTTTTTCCGGCTCCAGTTTCAACGCAGTCGTGATCGGGTCATCTGTATCATATTCATCTCCGAGATTAAACCACCCCACGAATGTATAACCTGCATTCGCACTCGATGTCGAACTCGGCTCGCCTGTCGCAGGAGTGACATCTTCTGTTGTTATACTCACTTCGCCGCCTTGATTATCCGGAGTTTGTTCGCTCCAGTCGCTGCCGAATGTCAGCGGCGAATAAGTGATTGTTACGTTTGAGTTTTCTTTGAATACCGCTACATAATCTCCTGACACATTCAAACCGCCTACTCTTTCAGGCGTGAATTCAAGATTTGTTTCTATTGGGGTAGTAGTCTCATAATCGTCGCCCAAATTAAACCAACCTACAAAACTATATCCCGCATTCGCGTTCGCTGTCGAGCCTGACGCTGTATCTGTTGCAGGAGCCAATGTCTCACTGCCGCCGCTCACCGTCCCGCCACGATTATCGGGAGACTGCGCGGTCCAGTTATTGCCGAATGTCAGCGGCGCGTAAGTGATTGTTACGTTTGAGTTTTCTTTGAATACCGCTATATAACTGCCCGCCACGTTCAAGCCGTCGCCGTCACGCTCCGGTTCGAATTTCGCCGCAGTCGTTATCGGCGTGTCAGTCGTAAAGTCTGCTGTAGATTCGAACCAGCCCACGAATGTGTAACCTGAGTTCGAAGTTGCCGTCGATTCCGGCTCGCCCGTGAACGGCGCATAATTCTGCGCTCCGCTCGGGTCTACTGACCCACCGAGGCTGTCAGCTTGCGTAGTCCAGCCGCTGCCGAACGTTTTAGTGCCGTATGTGATAGTCACATCAGGGTCCTCTTTGAATACCGCCACATAACTTCCCGCTACGTTAAGCCCGCCCACTCTTTCAGGTTCGAGTTTCGCCGCAGTTGTAATCGGCGTATCTATATCATAATCATCGCCCAACTCGAACCACCCGACGAATGTGTAGCCCGGCTTTTCTGTTGCAGTCGAGCCTGACGCTGTACCCGTTGCAGGCGCGATACTTTCTGAAGCGTCGCTAACTTCGCCGCCAAATTCATCGTCTTGCGGTTCCCAGCCACTGTCGAATGTCAGCGGCGCGTACGTGATTGTCACATCAGGGTCTTCTATGAAAACAGCCACATAACTGCCCGCCACGTTAAGCCCGCCCACTCTTTCAGGTTCGAGTTTCGCCGCAGTCGTTATCGGGTCATCTGTATCGTAGTCGTCGCCCAACGCAAACCACCCCATGAATGTATAGCCCAAATTCACGCTCGCCGTCGATTCCGGCTCTCCCGTGTACGGCGCAACTGATTCCGAGTATACGCTCACGTCGCCGCCCTGATCGTCAGGTTTTTGTTCGCTCCAGTCGTTGCCGAATGTCAGAGGGGCATAAGTGATAGTCACATCAGTGTCTTCTATGAACACCGCCACATAACTGCCCGCTACGTTAAGCCCGCCCACTCTTTCAGGCTCGAGTTTCGCCGCAGTCGTTATCGGTTCGTCTGTATCATAGTCGTCGCCCAGATAAAACCACCCCATGAATATATATCCCACATTCGCAGTTGCCGTCGATTCCGGTTCTCCCGTGTATGGCGCGTAATCATGCGCTCCGCTCGGGCTTACTGTACCGCCCTGATTATCAGGGGACTGTGCAGTCCAATCGCTGTCGAATGTCAGAGGGGCATAAGTGATAGTCACATCAGTGTCTTCTTTGAACACCGCCACATAGCTGCCCGCTACGTTAAGCCCGCTCACTCTTGCCGGGGTGAATTCAAGCTCGGTTGCTATTGGCATATCATTTTCATAATCATCGCCCAACTCGAACCACCCGACGAATGTGTAGCCCGGTTTTTCTGTCGCAGTCGAGCCTTCGGCTTCTTCTACCATAGCTGTAATTATCTCGCTTTCAATATCAACGCTACCACCCTGATTATCAGGGGTTTGCCCTACCCAGTCACTGCCGAACGTCAGCGGCGCGTACGTGATTGTTACATGTTCCGGTTCATTAGTCACTTTCGCCGTATATTTGAAAGTTCTCGGATTCGCCTCTCCTGCGTCTGTTGGGTCAAGTGTGACTTTGATTGGATTGTCATTTAATTCATAACCGGACGCTTTACCTGTTTCCACCAACCAATATATCGTTTCTTCCAATATTGGTTCATCGTCCGTTGTCAGTGTTCCTGTATTTTGATTAAGAGGCAGATTATTAAACGTTATTTTTCCCGACGCATCTGTTGTTTGCGCGCCTATAAGACCGCCGACTAAATCCGGCGCCAGTTCTGACCCATCGTCACGATATAACGCAAACGTCGCGCCGTTTACAGGTTCAGTATCATATTCCGCGTCGAATTTCGTCACTTCCAGCGACGCGGCATGAGCGTAATTAACCCATGTGTATTCGGAATCTTCGTCCTGATCAACAGTATCAATTTCATATACTCCCGAGATATAATAACCATTCGGAGTGACTTCTTTCACAATATAACTGTCCCCGCCTAATAGCCCAAATGTCGCGATTCCGCTTCCATTCGTTGTCGCATATACAGGCGTATCAAATGAATCGCCGTCGTCGTCGCACAGTTCAAAAGTCACGCCCTCAATCGGAGTTGTGCCGTCCGCATCAATTTTTGTAATGATTAAGTCAGGATTATATATCTCGTTTATTATCGCAAAGTCGCCAGTTGTCGGACTTGCTTTTCCATTGAAAGATATACAATTTCCGTCCTCATCAAACTCAACATAAAACGCTGACAAATATTTGTGATATTCTACAGCGGACGGAGTATCGCTCTCATCTCCGTCAACCTCTTCTATTTTATATAATCCGAACGGAATATTATTGAACGTGACTGCGCCGTATTCATCACTCTTAGCCCACAGTTCATAGTCGCTGCCGGCAGTCTGGTCGGTCATTTTGAACCATACGCCCTCAATCGGTGTATTTCCAAGTGTATATGCGCTGATTTTATTGCTGTACTTAGTGAATTTCAACGCTGTATCTTCATGGTGAGCAGGTTCATTCTCTACCTTAAACTCGTATGTGTAAGTTCTTGGATTTTCTTCTCCTGCGTCTGCCGGGTTCAATACAAGCTCAATCGGATCTTCTGTTCTATTATAGCCTGTAGCCGCCGTTTTTTCTACCAACCAATATATCGTTTCTTCCAACACTGGCTCTGTGTTTGTAGTAAGCAATGTCGTATTTTGATTAATCGGCAGGTTTGTAAATATTATTTCGCCGTATTCATCTGTAATCTCTGTGTCAATAACTGCGCCTGTTATATCTCCTTCTTCATCGCTTGCATACAACTCGAACTCCGCGCCTTCAATCAATACGCCTTCGCGCATTGAATCATGCTTTGTCACTTTAACCGACGCCGCGTGACGATAGTTGACCCATGTGTAGGTGTAAGGCACAAGTTCACGTTCTTCTTCCGAATTATCTGCCACATCAGGTTGATCTATCGTCAATTCATACACACCCGTAGTATAATATCCGTCTAATGGTGTTTCAACTTCTTTCACACGGTAAGTCTCGCCGCCCATAAGACCCGTGAATGTTACTTTTCCGAATTCGTCTGTTGTCTGCGCAGACCCTATCTTTGTTTCGGTCTCGACTTCTCCGGGATATGTCACACGGTACAGTTCAAACGCTATATCTTCAAGCGGCGTTCCGCCATCGTCCTGTTTTGTGATTGTCAGCGTGGTTTTCTTGATTTCATTCGTCACGCTGAATGGGCCGGATAATCCATCTTCGTCGTCAAGTCCCCCAAATTCGGTAAGTATGCCCTCGTCATTTATTGTAAGATAAAATGGAGTCATAGTATAATGATAATCCGGCGTCAAAATCTCTTCCATAAGATACCGTCCGTGCGGCACGTTCGTAAAATCCACTACCCCTGTACTATCTTCTTCAAGATAAAAAGTACTGCCAATAGTCTGGTCGGTTATCCTAAACGTCGCATTCATAATAGGTGTGTCAGGATCTCTGTCCGTGTATTTTGTAAAAGACATATCTACAGTCACAGGCGTATTCTCTAATGTTGCCGTGTATATATGCGTTCTCGGATTTGCTGCTCCTGCGGCTGCCGGATCAAGCTCGACTTTGACTGGGGTAATATCCAATATATATCCGCTGGCCGCTTCTGTCTCTACCAGCCAGTACGTCGTCTTTGCCAATATAGGTTCTGAGTCTGTTGTCAATGACACTGTATTTTGATTAAGCGTTAATCCTTCAAACTTTAATTTTCCGTTTGAGTCTGTCGTTTTCGTACCTACAAGTCCTCCCGGTTCACCATCATTATCAAGGCGCAACTCAAATATCGCGCCTTCTACTTTCACGCCAGTACGCAGTTCGTCTACTTTCGTCACTTCGAGCGACGCGGCATGAGCGTAGTTGCGCCATGTGTAAGCGTAATTTGTCTGTTGATTAACCGGTCCTATTGTATATTCACCCGTCTCATAATATCCTGTAAGAGGCGTGCCTACTTCTTTCACAATATAGCTGTCTCCGCCCAATAGCCCCGTAAATGTCGCCACGCCGCCGCTATTTGTCGTCGCGTATATTGGCGTATCAAACGAATCGCCATTTGATTTACACAATTCAAATACAACGCCCTCAATCGGAGTTGTGCCGTTTGCCTCGGTTTTCGTGATTACTAAGTCAGGATTATATATCTCGTTTATTACAACAAAATCGCTCTCATCAGGGTCATCAATTCCGTTGAATGATATACAATAGCCGTCTTTATCAAACTCAACTTCAAACGCTGCCAATGATTTGTGGTATTCTACTGCGGCAGATACCTTGCTCCCGTCTCCGACGACTTCCTTTATTTCATATTCTCCGAACGGAATATCTGTAAATTCAACTTCACCTGTAGCATCACTCTTAGCCCACAGTTCATAGTCGCTGCCCTCAGTCATGTCTTTCATCCAGAACCATACGCCCTCAATCGGCGTGTCGCCAAGCGTATATGGGCCGCTTTTATTGCTGTATTTTGTGAATGTCAGAGTTATATCATCATGCTTTGTCGGGTCGTTTTCTATTGTTACAGGCACGTTTTGAGTGCGGATCGCCGTCGCCGTTCCGCCCGCAAGTGTAACTTTGACCGGCGTTGTATCTAATATATAACCGTCCGCCGCTGTTTTTTCCACGAGCCAATATATCGTCTCTTCCAACGCTGGCTCAGCGTTTGTCGTCAAGGTTGCTGTATCTTGATTTAATTCCAATCCTGTAAATGTTAATTTGCCGTCCGCACCCGTTGTCTGTGTATCTACAAGACCGCTCACCAAATTTGGTGCCGTTCCTAACCCGTTGTCACTATATAATTCGAATTCCGCGCCACTCAACAATACGCCGGTACGCATTTTATCTACTTTCGTCACTTCTATGCTCGCCGCGTGTGCGTAGTTAGTCCATGTGTGAGTATAGGCTACATCCGGATTTACAGTCGTCAACTCATATACACCTGTTGTATAATATCCTGTAAGCGGTGTGCCTACTTCTTTCACCCGATACTTTTCACCGCCCATAAGACCTGTGAATTGCACGATGCCTGACGAGTTTGTAAGCAATGCAGAGCCTATAGGGATTTCGGCTTCTTCCACCACACGGTATAATTGGAACTCTACGCCGTTCATCGCCGTTCCGAGATCGTTCCGTTTCGTGATTGTCAGCGTGGTACGCTTTATCAAATTCGTCACTTCAAAATCACCGTCAAGTTCATCACCGTCGTCATATAAATCGTCAAATCTGACGATTTTACCCGCTGTATCTATTTCAATATAGAATCGGGTCACCGTAGTATGATAATCCGGCGTTGTTATCTCCTCTACAAGATACCGACCAAACGGTATGTCGGTGAAGCTTACCAAGCCGTCTGTTCCGGTTACCAACGCTGTCTGTGTAAAATCGCTGCCTGTCGTCTGGTCGGTTATACTAAACACTGCTCCCGCAAGCGTTGCGCCTGAATCTCTGTCGGTGTATTTCGTGAAGTCCAAATCAGCCGTAACTGGTTCGTTCTCTATCGTTACACGGTTCACTTCCGTGCGTGTATTAAGCGTAACTTTTGATGACGTACTGTTTAATATATACCCGTCAGCTTCATCTACTTCAACCAGCCAATAATCCGTTGACTCCAGCACCGGCTCTGTGTTTATCGTTAACGGCGTTGTTTGAGTAAGCGGTAGATTCGCGAATGTCGCTATGCCACTCCCGTTTGTGGTCGCAGACCCTACAGGATCGCCAGTGCAAAGCGCATTATCGTACAGTTCAAACGTCGCGCCCTCTACTTTCACGCCAGTACGCATTTTATCTACTTTCGTCACTTCAATGCTTGCCGCATGTTCGTAGTTTTTCCATGTGTAAGTATAGTTTCCTGATTGATTAATCGGTCCTATTGTATATT
This sequence comes from Oscillospiraceae bacterium, assembly GCA_009783265.1. Taxonomy (GTDB): domain Bacteria; phylum Bacillota; class Clostridia; order Oscillospirales; family WRJC01; genus WRJC01. Next base: position 20,837 of record WRHM01000001.1, on the reverse strand, counting down.
CACCCGTCTCATAATATCCTGTAAGAGGCGTGTCAACTTCTTTCACCACATAAGTGTCCCCGCCCAATAGTCCCGTAAATGTCGCTTGTCCGCTTCCATTCGTCGTCGCATATATTGGCGTACCAAACGAATTGCCAGCAGAATCACACAATTCAAATACAACGCCCGAAATCGCAGTCGTGCCGTTAGCCTCAGTTTTCGTGATGATTAAGCTTGGATTAAATATCTCGTTTACTATAACAAAATCACCGGGTTCAGGATTTGACTTCCCATTAAAACTTGTGCAATTTCCGGCATCATCAAATGTAACGTAAAAATCCACTAAAGGTTTATGATATAGTACAGGAGCAACTTCGTGTATCCTATACGTTCCAAACGGAATATCAGTAAACGTAACCACGCCGCCAGCATCACTCGTAGCAGTACGGACAAGATCACTCCCCGTTGTTTGGTCGGTCATTGTGAATGAAACGCCGTCGAGAGTAGCTCCTAACGGAGACCCCAAAGTATATGGACTGCTTTTATTGCTGTACTTAGTGAATATTAAATCTATTAAACCATGTTCTATCGGCTCATTCGTCACCGTTGCAGTGTATGTGTAAGTTCGCGGGGTCGCTCCCCCTGTTGCCGGATTAAGCGTAACTTTTTTCGGCGTTGGATCTAAAATATATCCGGTTGGAGCAACCGTTTCCACCAGCCAATAATCCGTTGACAAAAGCGTTGGCTCTGCATTTATCGTTAATGCCGTCGTATTCTGATTAAGAGACAAGTTTGTAAATGTTAGTTTGCCGTTTGCGGCAGTTGTCTCAGTAGCAATCGCAGTTCCAGCTGGAGCAGTACCTGACCCGTTGTCGCGATACAACTCAAATTCCGCGCCACTCAACAATACGCCAGTACGCATCTCATCGACTTTCGTCACTTCCAGAGACGCCGCATGTTCGTAGTTGCGCCATAGCAACGTGTAATCTTCTGCCTGATTTACAACTCCGGTATTATATTTACCCGTCTCATAATATCCTGTAAGAGGTGTGCCTACTTCTTTAATTACATAACTGTCGCCGCCGTAGAGGTCATAAAATATCGCTTTCCCTAATGAATCCGTCGTTGCAGTAACCGGAGGGGCAAAAGAATCGCCCTCTGCGTCGCACAATTCAAAAGTCACGTCTTCAATCGGCGTTGTGCCGTTAGCTTTGGTTTTCGTGATAATCAAATCCGGACGGAAATAAACATTTTCCACTACGGAATCGTCATTAAAGCCGAAAGCTTCTATTTTTTCACCAGAGTGTTCAGGATCGTCAATGTAAGAATCTCCATACACATCTATTTCCACATAAAACGGCGCAGCAGGCGTGTGATATGGCGGGGTTATTATTTCTTCTACTTTATATATACCGAACGGCGGCAGATTCGCGAAGAACACTATCCCGTCTTCGTCTGTATAAGTTTCATCTGTATAGTCGCTGCCCGGAGTTTGGTCCGTGATTCGGAAGCACGCTTCATCTTCGCCTACGGGTTCAAAAACGCCTTTTTCCGCGCGGTCTGTCAGTTTTGTGAACTTAATATAACCAAGTTGCGGCTCATTTGCCACCTCTAAAAACTCCGTGTTTCCGCCATCTTGTGTAATCGTCAGAACTAATTCGTTTTTACCAAGTACTTTTGGATCAACAGTTACACCGTCAACAATATTTTTCACCACGTTTATTGAAGTTAAATCATCATAGCCGTCCACTCCATCTACTTCTCTCAATATATATTTGTTGCCATTTTTTAACGGATAAAAGCTAATCTCGCCGTTTGCGTCGGTTTCGCCCTCCATGATTTTAACTTCGGGAGCGGATTCGGAAGTGCCGATTTTCTGGTATAACTCAAACTTCACTCCGGGAAGCGTGACCCCGGTGCGTAGATTATCAACTTTTACGATATTCAGTTTTACCCTTTTGCTGCTTACGCCCGTACCGCTGCTGCCTATATCAATTTCATCTTCGCTTTCGGCCGGCGGCCCGTCAACCCCGCCTGTATCGTTTAAACGAATATCGTTTTTATACGGACGCAAAGAAACATTGGTGATATAGCAGTCATAGGCCAATATATATCTTCCGTTTCCGTCCGGAAATTTTAACGTGAATGAATTCAAAGTATATGAAAAAGCCGGATCATCATAATAAAATTTTTCATCGGTTTTGGTAAAATTCCCGTTCGAGTCAACATTGGCGTTCCACAGTGTCACGCTGCTAATATCAAGCTGCAATCCCGGAGGGATTATATCTGTTATCGTCGCTCCTGCAAACGTCATGGCGTTAAGGTTCAAATTTACTTCATAAGAGATTGCTCTGTCTTCTGCATTAAAGCTGCCTGCTTTGTCAACGATGTTGTTCTCCACCGTAATCGTTGCGCTCTCAGTCAGCCCCGGGTGAACGTCATGAACCAATGTAGCCGAATTTTCAATATCGACCAGCAGTTGGTTTTTGAAATCGGCGCTAAGATTCGGATTTATTTCCGTCTGATAGGTTATTGTGGTTTGAGCGGTAACTTCGGGAATTATGATAATAAGGGTATCGTCTTCTACTATAGTCTCGCCGTTATAGTTTACAGTGTAATCTTCATCAACCACCATGCCGGTAATGCTTACCGAACCGGGGACAAATGTCTGCCCGACCGGAACAATATCCGTCAATACGGCGTTTGTCATAGCCATATTGTTTTTGTTTATTATTAATTGCCACGTTGCCCTGCCCGTGTTATAGTTAAAACCTACGCCTGATTTATCAATCATGCGGCTGGTGACCCATGCCGATCCTGTTGCGGAAGTAGTGACGTGATAAACATAGTCGCTCGGGTCAGGCTCAGGGTCTTCATCAGTGGGGTCAGGAACGCGTAACTGTATATCGCCTACAAAAGTCACTGAGTTATAATAATATCTTCCTACAAGCGCATTATATATATCATAGGAGTCATTCCCTGCAAAAATCGCCGGGTCGTCAACTGTTGTTTTAAATGTGTATGAATAACTGGCAGTCCCGATATTGCCGACATCGATGGTTAATATTTTATTGTCAAAGCTTACGTCATCCAGAGTAATCAGAGGGTTTCCCGAATTGAAACTCCCGTCAACATAAGTCTGACCGCGCGTGCTTAAATCATCGGTTATCGTACCGGATATAACATCTACGTTATATGGGTTCACTGTAACCGACCAAGTTATTTCATGGGTGGCGCGGTTATACGAACCGCTTTTGCCAACCACGTTAAAATCCCCAATACTATAGGCAGCCGGGCGTTTGGTTTCTTCAGTTGTGCCGGTCTCGCCGTTATAATCATAATGATTCCAGTCAAAGTCCACTTCCGCGGTATTGGTGAACGAGCCTCCGTAAGACGTATCAAAATAGTTGTCGTCAATAGTGGTGCTGTAAGAGAGTGTATAGCCTTTTTCGGCATACGGCTCGTTTATTGTAACGCCAAACGAAGTAGTCGTCGGCGTAATTATAGCGTCGGCTGCCGTACCTGTGTCAAGATTTGTGACCGTAACGCCGCCCGTTAGAGTCAACCCTGTCGGCAAATCGTCGGTTATCACGAGATTATCAAGGTCGCGTCCAAGCGTGTGTATCGTTACAGTCCAGTTGATAATACGCCCGGACTGCGTACCTCTTTTATACGACCAGACTTTATCTTTGCCTTCCACTATGATTTCTGCGCTCACAGGCTCAAGAAGTGTTACGTCGTTATCATCAACCAGCGTGACACTGTTTGTTATCAATGAATCCGGGGCTCCATAGATATTTGTATATCCTGTAGTATTTACTACATGGTATCCAAGCTCATCGTCCGCGAGCCTTGTCTGGTAAGTTATCGTTATCGGGGCAGGGTTATATTCTTCAAGTTCATAACTGACAACGGTTTTGCCCGGAATATGACTGACGCTTCCGGTGAGTTTCTCGTCTCCCCGTTCAATAACCAGACTGCCCGGCACAAAAACGTGCTTGGAATTATCAAACGTGTCCATTACAGTCAACGGGTAATCGGATTCGTCTGTTATCGCTCCGGGAGTATATGTTATCTCCCATGTAAAAATCAAGCTATCTTTATCATAAACCTTACATTCTTTTTCGATTTCATGTTTGCTTTTCTGGTTTTCCAAAATATAAATAATAAGCGGGTCGTCGCCTTCCGGAAGTAAAACTATTTCGACAGTTTCATCTTCTGTATCGCTTATGCCGCAAGGCAATTCAAAATATGCATATTCAATAAATATAAATTCATCAAGCTCCTGCTCCCAGAAATTTAATTCTTCCACACCGTCGGCATAATCGCCTTTAAAAGTAATATAAGCCTCGCCGCCTGTTATTTCAGCTATCCCGATAACATAAATAACGCCATCCAGATTGACTTTAATAATAAACGGGAATGCAGTATCATCCCCTAAAGCAATATTTTCCGGAATGGGAATCAAAAAAGGCACATATAGGTTTTCGGCAAGCGCTAAAATTTCATCAGTTTCAATTTCAAAGTCATATCTCAGGGTAATTTCATCGTAAAGAGACACCACCGCGCCGGAATCCAATCTTTCATCATCAAGATATAATCCGGTGCCGCTTACGGATTTACTTAAAATCTGTGTAACGACGTCCTGAAAATCGCCTTCCAGACTAAACGCGCCCCGCATAAGTTGTGATATGGCTCTGACTTCTTCCCTCAATTCGTCAATGGGCTTTAATTCTTTTGGGGGTTCAGGGGCTTCTTCGGGTTCTGTAGTTTCCTCTGGCTCAGCCTCAGTAGTTGTTTCCGGTTCAGGCTCTGTGGTTTCTTCGGTTTTTGATTCAGTCGTTTCCTCGGGCGTATACGGCGTATAATCTGTAGTCTCCTCAGGCTCTGATTCAGTTGTTTCTTCCGGCGTTTGCTCTGTTATTTCACCCGGCAATTCTGGCTCCGCATGTGATATAAGCGGCGCAATAATACCGCCGGGCAAAATCCCGGCTATCATATTTATTACAATTATAAAAATTAATATCTTTTTTCTTATTTTGTTCATTTTTGTCATTAATGACCTCCGTATAATATATATGTAAATTATCTTGGAATTACGCTTTAAGAGATTTTACATTTAATTTTTTCTATTTTTCCCTCTGCTTACCCAAAAAATACTTGCCATAATTCACCATGGTTTTTTCGCCATATTTTGTAAATATTATAAAAATTACGCGCCCTGCTGGAAAGCCCCATTTTGAAAGGGGGCTTTGCTTACATAAAGTTGCAGACTTTTACACATTTTACAAATTTGTGTATAAAAAGACAGCGTATCTTGTCTATTATATTACAAAACTTATAAAAATGCAAGCGTTTTTAATAAAATTTCAGCATATTCCTTTAAATTTCAACAAATTTATACATTTCGCGAAATTTTTTGGAGATTTCTTAAGACGCAAAAAATTAAGTGCATATTATAATTATTAATTTATCATTGAATTATTTACGGATATATGATATAATTATTGGTATCTTTGAATCAGGCAAAAAATTAAATAAAAGGCAGGGGATTTTTATAGATTACCAGCACAATGAAAATTATGACGGCGAATATGATGAAAATAAAGATAAAAAGCAATCCTGGATGTGGCGATGGTTTAAACGGATCGTATATTTGATGTGTATACTGATACTGTTAATTGTAGTATTCAGGCTAATATCTACAGGAGATCCAAAAGAATTAAAGAATTATATCGCAAAAAACGAAAAAATCGAGAGAGCTTATGCAAATTTAAAAGATGACTTTGTCATGTACAGGATAGATATACGGAATGCTTTCGCGTTGGGGGACGCGTTATTTGCCGATAAAATATATTATCTTGAAAGCGCGGAAAATCTGCAGTTGACTGTAAGGTGCAAAAACAACAGAATGGCGGATATAAATTCGGATTTAAACAGTTTGATACCGTTTTTTAAGTATTATCTTAAAGTCTCTGTTGTCGATAACGATATTGCTGCTGATGAAATAGACGAATACGGCGCAAATTCGGATTATGTGTTTTTAGAGGCGGACCAAACTGCATTTGGCAAAGATACGGACAGGTACAGATATTTTGTCCTGAGTTTCGACGACGTGAAAATAGATTACGCAAAAACAAAAGTTGAATTATATATGTGTGGAAACGGGGCGGATTTTGACGCTCAGATTTTAGAGGACGAATATATCGCCCGGTTTACTTTGTTTGACATAAACATGCCCAAAACAAAAATGCAGGTAAAAAAATTCAAGTTAAATTAGAATTTTAACATTTTATATTTACATTTTGTTATAAAATATGCTAAGATATAAGAATTAAAATATTATAAGAAACAATACAGGAGGATTTTTTAATGGCAAGAAAAAAGAAAACTATGGACGGAAACACCGCCGCTTCGCACGTCGCTTACGCATTTACTGAAGTTGCGGGGATATACCCGATAACCCCGTCGTCGGTTATGGCGGAAATGGCAGACGAATGGGCGGCTAACGGACTGAAAAATATCTTCGGTCAGACTGTCAAGGTAATGGAAATGCAATCAGAAGCAGGAGCAGCCGGAACTGTTCACGGCTCTCTGGCGGCGGGAGCGTTGACGACTACGTTTACAGCGTCTCAGGGGTTGCTTCTCATGATTCCCAATATGTACAAAATAGCCGGAGAATTGCTGCCCGGCGTAATTCACGTGTCGGCAAGAACGCTTGCAACTCATGCCCTGTCTATTTTCGGCGACCATTCGGACGTTATGGCTTGCAGACAGACGGGATTTGCCATGATGTGCGCGACCAACCCTCAGGAAGTCATGGATCTGGGAGCTGTCGCGCATCTGTCGGCAATTAAAGGCAGAGTGCCTTTCTTAAATTTCTTTGACGGGTTCAGAACAAGCCACGAAGTCCAGAAAATAGAAGCATGGGACTATGACGAGCTTAAAGAAATGATAGACATGGACGCCGTTCAGGCTTTCAGGGACAGGGCGTTAAACCCCGATCACCCGGTTTTAAGGGGAACTGCTCAGAACCCGGATATATTCTTTCAGGCAAGAGAAGCCTGCAATCCCTATTACGACGCGATTACAGATATAGTTATAAATTACATGGACGAAGTAAATAAAAAAGCCGGGACAAATTATAAGCCGTTTAACTACTACGGCGCGCCCGACGCTGAAAAAATCATAATCGCTATGGGTTCTGTCTGCGACACAATAGAAGAAACCGTTGATTATCTTAATTCAAAAGGCGAAAAAACCGGGCTTGTTAAAGTCAGATTATACAGACCGTTCAACAGGGATTTATTAATTGACGCTATACCCGACAAAGTCAAAAAAATCGCCGTGCTTGACAGGACAAAAGAACCCGGAGCTTTAGGAGAGCCGTTATATCTCGACGTAGTTACTGCTCTGACCGGCTCAAAATTCGCTAATATCCCCGTAGCCGGAGGACGCTACGGCTTAGGCTCGAAAGACACGACGCCTGCTAATATTATATCAGTTTACGAAAATCTCAAAAAAGAATTTCCGCAGGGTAATTTCACTATCGGCATAGAGGACGACGTAACTAATTTATCTCTCCCGATGGGCGAAAATCCCGACACTACCCCGGCAGGGACGGTTTCGTGCAAGTTCTGGGGTTTGGGCTCTGACGGCACAGTCGGCGCAAACAAAGACGCTATTAAAATAATCGGCGACCATACCGATAAATACGCTCAGGCATATTTCGCATACGACTCAAAAAAGAGCGGCGGCGTGACGATTTCGCATTTGAGATTTGGAGATAAACCTATACGCTCGACTTATTATGTCTCAAAAGCCGACTATGTCGCGTGCCATAATCCGTCTTATGTCGATAAATACGATATAACAAAAGATTTAAAAGACGGCGGAACGTTCGTGTTAAACTGCGCTTGGGATTTGGCCGATTGCGAAAACAGGCTGCCCGCGAAAATAAAACGCGATCTCGCGAATAAAAAAGCTAAGTTTTATACTATCGACGGCATAGGCATAGCCAGAAGCATAAACAAACGCGGCCTCGGCATGAATATGATTCTCCAGACAGTATTTTTCAAGCTCGCGAATATTATACCAATAGACGACGCGGTTAAATTCTTGAAAGACGCAGTCGTAAAATCTTATGGCAGCAAGGGCGAAGAAGTCGTAAACATGAACTATAAATGTATCGACGAAGGGCTTGTAAACGTAAAAGAAATAAAAGTCCCGGCAGAGTGGGCAAACGCCGTTGAAGATATAACCGCAAAAGAAATTGCCGGACGGCCTGAAATAACTGATTTTATCAGGGATATATTAAATCCTGTAAACGCTCAAAAAGGCGACGACCTCCCCGTCTCTATATTCAAAGACGCGGACGGCACATTCCCTCAGGGTTCGGCGGCTTATGAAAAACGCGGCATAGCAGTCGATGTTCCGTGCTGGGTTTCGGAAAACTGCATACAGTGTAATTTCTGCTCTTATGTTTGTCCGCACGCAGTTATCAGACCTCTCGCGATACCGGAAAACGACGAAGTTCCTGCTAATCTTGATACAATCGCTATGACCGGGGTTCCGGGATATAAATTCGCGATGACAGTCTCTACTCTTGACTGCACGGGCTGCGGCTCATGCGCGAATGTATGTCCGGGAAGAAAAGGCGAAAAAGCCCTTGTCATGAAGCCGATAGATTCACAGATGGATAAAAAAGATAATATAGAACTTGCTTATAAATATACAGACGACGAAACGGTTCTTGCGAAATTCAAGCCCGAATCAGTCAAAGGCAGCCAGTTCAAGCAGCCGTTGTTTGAATTTTCGGGAGCTTGCGCGGGCTGCGGCGAAACGCCCTACGCAAAACTTGTCACCCAGTTGTTCGGCGACAGAATGTATATAGCGAACGCTACGGGCTGTTCGTCGATTTGGGGCGGTTCCGCTCCGGCTACGCCTTATACGTTGAATAAAGACGGCAAAGGTCCGACGTGGGCGAACTCGTTGTTTGAAGACAACGCCGAATATGGATTGGGAATGGCTCTCGCAGTCGCTCAGAGACGCGATAAAGCGGCTGAACTTGTAAAACAGCTTATTGCTATCGACTACGCAGAGGCTGATATTAAAGAGGCAGGTCAGAAGTGGCTTGACACAATGAACGACGGAAATCTGTCAAAAGTATCGTCTGCCGCGTTAATCGCTGTGCTTGAGGATGGAATTGATATGGAAGGCATAGTTTGGGAAGGAAAGACTTATACAAAAGACGATGTATGTCCGTGTGACGCATGTACTCTTGCACGTCAATTACTCGCGATGAAAGACGTATTTATCAAAAAATCGTTCTGGATATTCGGCGGAGACGGCTGGGCGTATGATATAGGTTTCGGCGGACTGGATCACTCGATTGCAATGGGGCTTGACATAAATATATTTGTGTTTGACACAGAAGTTTACTCGAATACAGGCGGGCAAGCGTCGAAAGCTACCCCGACAGGCTCAGTCGCGCAGTTTGCGGCCGCAGGCAAAGGCCAGAAGAAAAAAGATCTGGCAGGTATCGCGATGAGTTACGGTTATGTTTATGTTGCTCAGATCGCAATGGGCGCAGATTTTAACCAGTGCATAAAAGCGATAGTCGAGGCTGAGAATTATGACGGGCCGTCAGTTGTGATAGGATATTCTACGTGTATCAATCACGGAATAAAACTCGGCATGGGCAATTCTATGGCGGAAGAAAAACTTGCGGTTGCGGCAGGGTACTGGCATTTATTCAGGTTTAATCCTACGCTTTTCACAGCGGGACAGAATCCGTTCTCGCTTGATTCAAAAGAGCCGACGGGGTCATTCATGGAGTTTATAAAAACTGAGAACAGATACAGCTCGCTCACGCGCAAGTTCCCTGAGAGGGCGAAAAAACTATTTGAAAACGCCGAAATTGACGCTAAATTAAAATATTCGAGACTGACTAAACTTGTGGATTATTATAATATTTAAAAAGATAAATAAAGATAAATAATACAAAAGGCGGGCGGCATTTAATGCCGCCCGTGATTTTTGTTTTATTCTAAATTCCATTCGCCGCTACTATATACCGTGTCAGTTAGTTTTTGAACTCCTGTCAATACAAGTATAATTCCCGCTACTCTATGTCCCTTTACTGAATATGATCCTTTTTCAACATCTTTATCTTTAACTTCCTCCAACAAATCTGCCGCTATCAAACTTTTAAGATGATGATATGCTTTGCCGCTCGTTTTCATGTCAAACTCTTCCATGATTTGCGCAACGGTCATAGGCTTTTTTAAGAGGGCGCACAGAATTTCCCAGCGTTGTTGATTGCCGAGGGATGATAAAACAACCGAAAGTTTCTCCTGCGGCATATTCATAAGATCATTTATACCATCGCGTAAATCCCACTTTGCTCCGTAATGTTCTCTCGAAAAAAAGCCATAATAAAACATTGCGCCTAATTCGTTATTTGTTTCTTTAGCCCATTCTCTTACGTCATCAATCTTTTTTTCATTTTCGGGATTCCATTCCCCTATTTTTGGTTCTTTTCTTGAAATAAGCAACTCTTTTATTTCTTTTAGCTGATTTTTTAACTCGTCGATTTCATTTTCAAGATTTCTTTCCATATAAATTTACCTCCATAAAATAACTAAATAAAATTTTAAATTACGTAATTGCGCTATTACATAATTATCATAACACACAATTTTAATTTTGTCAATACGTAATTACGAAATTTAAAAAATATTTTTTGCGAAACGGAAAGAAATAAAAAAGCCCTCTTTACGAAAGAGGGCAAGAGAAAATAATCTATAGCAGCGCAAAAAATTTACTCAAACTCGTCAATAACATAATTCTTTCCGAGAGTCGCGTCGTATTGGCAATAGCGCAGGTTTTCTATTATTTTTTCGATTGATTGTTTTACTTCGCCGCCCTCGACGACAGAACCGTTATCGTCAAGATAATATAGCGGAGTGAAACCGGACGTCGTACTTTTAATATCCGAAAGCATTTTAATATACGGCGGCTTTGGCAGTCCTGTTAAATCAAATATCTCAACAGTCAGCATTATCGGGGTTATAGTTCCGATATTGCCGGTTTTTTCGCCTGTGTTCGACCATATTATAATAGGCGTGAGATATTGGTTTAATATATCTTCCGGATATAATTCGGCGTTTTCGTCCAGCGCGTATAAATATTTGTTGTTGGCAAAAGAAGGGGCGTGATCGCCGAACATGATAATATAAGTGGGACGGCTTATGTTTTCAAAATATTCGGTCAGCGCGACAAAAGCTTCGGACGCATATCTTATGCCTTCCCCGAAAACCTCGCATACATCGTCGCTATTGTCCCCGTTTCCTGAAGTCAGATGAATTTGAACGTCAGGCTCTTTGTATATGCCTTTCCAGTAACCTCCGTGATTTTGCATAGATATAGAAAAATTAAATATGGGAACTCTGCCGTTATCCGACAATAATTCGTATTTGTCTATTATTTCGTTTGTAAGCGACAGGTCAGAAATAAAACTGCCTTTTTTATCTTCCGGCCTATTATATTTCATGTCTGTGTCAAAATATATGTTTTCAAAGCCAAGCAGCGGAAATACTGTGCTTCTTTTCCAGAACCAGTGATAATACGGGTGAATCGCGGATGTGCTGTAGCCCAAATCATTGAAATGCCACGCGAGCGACCACTGTTTTTTAGTTATATACTGCTGATATATTATAGAATTCGGGGGATAAAACATAATAGTTTTTCCGGTAAGAAATTCGTATTCTATATTTGAAGTGCCCCCGCCGAACAACGGCGATAAAAGCTGGCCAGAACCATGAGAGCCCATTAAATCCCTGACTGATTCCATAGGGTCCTGATTATACGCGACGCCGGTTAAATTATTATAGCAGTCCCAGTAAGATTCGTTCATGATTACAATAATATTAGGCAGTTCTTCAGGAAATTCGCCGTTTTCGCCGCTGCTGGCATTGTCATAACCGAGGGCTTCTGCGCTTGATAAAACTGCATTTTTGGAATAATTGTCCGGAGCGAAAACCAGACTGCGTTTAAAGCTGGTGACAAACCCAAGAATAAAACCGTTTTCATAATATTCTTTTTTTAAGTCCCACGTCGTGGACTGATATTTTTTTTCAAGATACGAATTAGGCGACATAATAATACTGTTAAAAGAAAACGCAAATAAAATTACGCCGGCAATGGGAATAGTGATTCTGGGAATCAGCGGGATTTTTACCCGTTTTATTAATATAGCGGCTATTATAAAAAATATAAAAACTAAAATCGCGAAATATACGCTGTTAGTGGGTTTTATCTCGTAATTTCCCGCAATATCCCCCGTTTCTTTTAATAATAATAAATCTGTAAACACAAAAGTTTCGTTCCGGTAAAAAACTTTGATATAATTAGTAAAAACAAATAAAATAACTGCCGGATATACTGTAAATAGAGGCACATATAAATAAAACGTAAGCAGATACAGGAGTTCGGCGACAGAAAAGACAATAAAAAACGAGAGAAAAGATACTGATTTATGCTGCCATAGCCATAAAAGTGCGCTTATTTCAATGTTTTTGCTGATATGAAACGAAAAATAAACCGCGGAAAAAGAGAGCAAAATTATATATAGCTGGCATAATATCAAAGCCGGTATTTTATTTTGCTTTTCTTGTATATTTTTTATTATATTTTTTAATTTGCGAAAGAAATTTTTTATCATAAAAATATTAAATCCATTTTAAAATAAAATAATACAAGGCTTATTTTTTGATTTTTGTTATTATACATTAAAATCAATGTAAAATAAAGGCCTTTTTGTAAATTTTCCTGTCGTTTATTATTTTATACAGTTTATACAATTATAATGAAAGTTAATAGATTATACAAAAAATATTTGAAAATATTATATATACTGAAAAGTAAGATATTAGGAAAGGTGAATGGGGAATATGGCAAATTACGAATATTATAAAATGTTTTGCAAAATAGTCGAATGCCAGAGCATATCAAAAGCCGCAAATCAGTTATATGTCTCCCAGCCCGCGGTCAGCCTCGCAATAAAACAGCTTGAAAACAGCCTCAACGCCAAGCTCTTTTTCAGAACGCAGAAAGGCGTGACTCTGACTACCGAAGGGGCAATGCTTTATAATTATGTCAAACAGGGATGCACGCTCATAAACGTGGGCGAAGAAAAACTTAAAGAACTTAACGCCCTTCAGGCCGGGGAAATAAATATCGGCGCAAGCGATATGACATTGAGATTTTTTCTGCTGCCGTTAATCGAGAAATTCCACAGGAATTTCCCGCTGGTAAAAATCAAAATCACAGACACCCCAACGCCGGAAACTTTGCAGCATTTGAAACAGGGGCTGATAGATTTCGGAGCGGTTTCCGAACCTGTGGATTTAAACAATCCCAATTTTAAGTTTAAAAGCGTGAAGTCGGTAAAAGATATACTTGTCGCCGGGGATAATTTTAAAGAACTGAAAAACAAACAAAAAGTCCCGGTTAAAGAATTGCAGAAGTATCCGTTTATAATGCTTGAAAACGGCACGAGCACAAGACAATACATCGAAAATTATTTCAAAAAGAACAATGTAGAGATCAATCCGGAAATCGAGCTTGCGACAAGCGATTTAGTAATTGAGTTTATAAGGCGCGGCATGGGGGTAGGCTTTATTCTCGAGGATTTTGTAGTCGAGGATTTAAGAAACGGATTTTTGAATAAAATTAATTTAATTCCCGAATTGCAGCCGAGGCAGTTTTATATAGCTACGCATTCGCATATCCCGTTAGCGTCGGCCGCCAAGAAACTGCTCGAATATAACGATATAGACATAAGCGACATGAACGCAAGATATGATTTGAATTTTACTGAAGAATCTGAAGAAGCTGAAAAAGAATCAGGAATGGAGAGTGAAGAATGAGTATCGGAAAAAATATAAATATAGCCGTTATCGGCACAGGATTTATGGGAAGGACGCACAGCTATTCGAGCGCGAATTTGCCGTTTTTTTACGAAAATCTGCCGTTTAAGGCTGTTTTGCACACAATTTGTTCAAGAGATAAGCAAAAAGGCGAACAAATCAAAAATAACTGGGGATTTTTAAACTCGGAAACAGATATAGATAAAATACTCAAAAATAAAGAAATCGACGTTATAGATATATGCACGCCGAATATATATCATTTTGATACTGTGATAAAAGCCCTCGAAGCCGGAAAAAATATATACTGCGAAAAACCTCTTGTAATATCGTCTGAACAGGCTGATAAAGTCATAGAAAAATTCGAAGAAATAAACAAAACAAAAAATCTGATATGTTCTATGGTTTTTCACAACAGATTTGCGCCTGCCGTATTAAAAGCAAAACAACTTATAAGCGATGGCAAATTAGGGCAGATTATATCGTTCCGGTGCGCGTACCTGCATAATTCAAATATTGACTTGAATAAAAACGCCGGCTGGAAACAGACTGCCGGAAACGGCGGCGGCGTTCTGTTTGATTTAGGCTCGCACGCTATAGATTTAGTAAGATTTTTATGCTGTGGGAATAACGGCGAAAACGATATTATCTCAGTCTCAGGGAAATCTCAGATATTTTTCCCCGTCAGAAAAGGCATGGACGGACAAGATTGGCATACTGACGCAGACGAGGCTTTTTATATCACGGCGCAGTTAAAAAGCGGCGCAACAGGCTCAATCGAGGCAAGCAAACTCGCGACAGGCACAAATTCTGATTTGTCGTTTGAGATATACGGCGAAAAAGGTGCGGTAAAATATAATATTATGCAGCCCAATTATCTTGAATTTTATGATAATACCAAGCCCGACGGCGATTACGGCGGCGAAAAAGGCTTTACTAAAATAGAGTGCGTTCAGAGATATCCTAAACCGGGGAATGTTTTCCCGGGGCCTAAAGCCCCTGTCGGATGGGTGAGGTTTCACATGCACAGCATGTATATATATTTAAACGGCGTTTATCAGAACAGCCTGAGTGAAATATCGCCGAGTTTTTACGACGGAGCGGCCGTGCAGAAAATAATTGAAAAAGCCCGTTTATCAGATAAAACCGGAAAATGGGAGACGGTTTAATGCGTTATGATAAATGAAATAAACATAATAGACGATAATATAAAAACGTGTTGTTTTACAGGACACAGGCCAAAAGCCCTGCCGTGGGGATATGACGAAAATAATTTGCGCTGCGTGTCTTTAAAATCCAAATTAAAATTTACGCTTGAGAGTTTGATTGTCGAAGAAGGGTATAAAAAATTTATCTCAGGTATGGCGATGGGCGCGGATATGATTTGCGCTGAAATCGTGCTGTCGTTAAAAAATATATATTCTTATATAAAATTGGAGTGCGCCGTGCCGAATTACGCGTTTACAGAGAGCTGGCCGGGTGAAGAAATCAGGAGATACAGCAGTATATTGACGCGTGCGGACTCGATAAGAATGCTAAGCATGAACCGGGTTTACAGCAAGCGCGATTTGATGATGCGAAATATATACATGGTGGATAATTCTGAACTTGTGATCGCAGTATATATCGACGGCGAAAGCGGCGGCACGAAAAACACGATTGATTACGCGAGGTATAAAAATAAAGAGGTGATAATAATTGAGCCGTAAAAACACAACAAAAATACAAAACTTAATCGAACGGGCGGAATCGGAAATTCTGCCGTATTTCGTGGAAATTGATAAAATTGCGTTCGCAAATCAAAAAAAAGTTTTAGACGCTTTTCAAAAACATAAAATTTCGGACAGCCATTTTAATTACAGCACAGGCTACGGATATAACGACAAAGGCAGGGACGCGCTCGATTTAGTATGGGCGGATGTTTTTGAGAGCGAAGCGGCGTTTGTCAGACCGCATATCGTTTCGGGGACGCACGCCATAACGATCGGACTGTTCGGGCTATTGCGTCCCGGAGATATAATGCTGTCAGTCACGGGCAGACCTTACGATACTTTAACGGGAGTGATCGGATACAACGAACGCGGAGACGATATAGGCGCGCTGACGGATTTCGGCATACGGTACGGTCAGGTAGAGTTACGCGATAATAAATTGGATTTGAACGAGATTGCCGGCTGCTTGAAGGATTATGAGGAAACCGAAAAAATAAAAGTTGTATTTGTTCAAAAATCAAAAGGATATAAAGACAGGGCGACAATAAGTTCGCGTGAAATCGGGGAACTTGTCAAACTTGTTAAACAGGTAAATCCCGGTATATATATAATAGTAGATAATTGCTACGGCGAATTTGTGGAAGAACATGAGCCGGCGTATTACGGCGCGGACATGATAATCGGGTCGCTGATAAAAAACCCCGGCGGCGGAATCGCGGAATACGGGGGATATATCGCGGGAACGAAAAACGCAGTCGACCTCGCATCGTATAGATTGACTTCGCCGCTTGTAGGGACAGAAGTTGGGGCGATGTTAGGACAGACTATAAATATATATAAAGGCTTGTTTTTCGCTCCCCATGTAGTCGCGCAGAGCCTGAAAACTGCGTGTCTCGCGGCTTATATTTACGAAAAAATCGGCTATGAAGTAAGCCCGAAATATTACGACGAAAGATATGATATTATCCAGACGGTAAAATTTAATGACGAGAGTAAACTTATAAATTTTATCAGAGGAATACAGTCGGGGTCTGCGATAGATTCGCATGTTGTCCCCGAACCGTCTGATATGCCGGGATATGACAATAAAATAATAATGGCGTCGGGGTCGTTCACTCAGGGCTCGTCTATAGAAATTTCGGCTGACGCGCCGATAAAGCCGCCGTATATCGCGTATATGCAGGGCGGGCTGACTTATGAATCGGGGAAACTGTGTTTGATGAAAGCGTTGGAGAGAGAGGATTTGTAGTGCATATCTCCAAAGCCCTCTTTACCAAAGAGGGCAGGGAGAGTATAACTACAAAGTTAAATAAAAATTTTAAGTGAAAGGGATATAAAATCATGAAATTTAAAGATTTAATAAATTATTTAGACGAGCAGTTTCCAAGAAGCCTGTCGATTTCAGGGGACAAAGACGGAGTTGAGGTTTGCGTTGACTATGATCTTGAGATAAGGCGCATACTGGCAGTTGTAGATATAACGTTTGAAGTTATAAACTACGCGATAACAAACGGATATAACTGTATATTGTCGCACCATCCTATGATTTACGAGCCGCTGAAAAAACTTGATTTGAGCAGTACCGCGATAAAAAAAGCCGTAATGCTGGCAAGCCATAATATCTGCGCCGCGTCTTATCATACAAGGCTTGATTCTGTAAACGGAGGGGTGAACGACAGCCTGTTAAACGCTTTTAATATTTCAAATAAATCGGATAATATTGAAAAAACAGAGTTTTTATACGCGCTTCAGGACGAAAATATCCCGATAGGCAGATTTGTTACTCTTGATAAAGAGATAAATTTATCTGATTTTATAAGTGATTTAAGAAAATCGCTGAGGAAATTTTATAAAATAAATTTTTCGTGCGATTTTGAATTCGGTATAAGTTGCATAAGCCGAAGCGGAAAAGTGAAAAAAATCGGGGTAGTGTCGGGCGGCGGAATGGATTTCGCCGAAGCCGCGGCAAAAATGGGAGCGGATACTTTTTTGACCGGCGAGGGCAAATACCACGGTATTCTTGACGCATACGAATCGTTTGATATGAATATAATAACAGCCGGGCATTTTGAAACTGAAGCAGTCGTCCTGCCGTTTATGAAAGAAAAAATACTCGATAAATTCCCGGAAGCGAAAATAGACTGTTTTATCGGGGAAATATAAATAAATTTATGAAAAACGATATGCTTTTATTCGCTCTAAACGCGTCTTTCGCGCATCATGCGCTTGGCGTTTTAACTCTTGCGGCGCATATAAATATAAGTATAAATTCACAGGTCTGCGATGTTCTGGAATGCAATATAAACGAAAGAGACGACGAAATTTTTTATAAGCTTTATAAAAATTCAAAAGATAAAAAGATAACCGGGTTTTCGTGTTATATCTGGAACATAGAAAAAATGCTGAAATTCGCCGGGAATTTAAAAAAACTTTTGCCTGAAATATATATTGTATTCGGAGGGCCGGAAGTGAGTTTTTATGATATAAAAGAATTTTATTCGCTCTATCCGTTTGTCGATTTTCTGATACAGGGCGAGGGCGAACAGGCTTTGCTTGAATTGTATAAATCTTTTTGTAGGGGCGATCCTTGCGGTCGCCCGCGTAAAAATTTGCGCGAATATATATCAAAGGCGACCGCAAGGGTCGCCCCTACGGAGAATTATTTATCGGATCTGTATAAAAATTGCGAAAATTATCATACTGTATATTATGAATCGTCGAGGGGATGCCCGTTTAGGTGCTCATATTGCTTATCGGGCATAGATAACAAAAAAGTCCGGGCAAAGAGCGTCGATTTAGTTATGGACGAACTGAAAATCATCGAAAATAAATATTATGACTGCGAAAATTCAAAAATAAATATAATAAAATTTTGTGACCGGACGTTTAATTTTGATATTAAAAGAACAAATGAAATATATAATAATTTAATTGAACACGCAAAAGAGTATCAAAAAATATATAATAAAAAATTATTGCCGTATCAGTTCGAAATATATCCGGTATTATTTGATGAGAATAGCTTTGATATATTAAAAAACGCTCCGAAAAATTTATTTCAGTTTGAAATCGGCGTGCAAAGCTTAAATTCAAAAACACTTGACGCAATAGGCAGAAAAAATTTTGATATAACTCAAATACTTGAAAATATCGCAAGAATCAAAAGTTTTGACAATATTCATGTTCATGCGGATTTAATCACGGGGCTGCCGTATGAAAATCTGGAAAGTTTCATAAACGGATTTAATTTATTATACGAAAAAACAAAAGTTGATTTTATACAGGTAGGATTTTTAAAACTGCTGCGCGGCACAAGAATACGGGAAGAAGCTGAGATTCATGGGTATATATACGAAGAAAATTCGCCGTATACTGTGCTGCAAAACAAATATATGAGTTTTGAGGATATTATTTTTTTACGCGATATAGAAAAAATATATAAAAGATATTTTTCAGGCGCATATATAAAAAGTTTTAATTATATATATAATATATATGAAAATATTTTTGAGATATTAAGGGTTCTTGCGGAATACTGGAGAAAAAATAATTTATTTGACAAACCGGTGTCTCAGAAAGTCGCGTTTGAAGCGTTTTTTAAGGCATTTGAAGAATCAGGGGATTTTAATAAAAATGATTTATGTTATTTGATTAAACTGCTTGAAAATGATTTTTACGAGCATGACGGCAAAAGGCTTAAATTAAAGCAATAAAAATATATAATAATGTCGTATTTTGTGCAAGATATATAATATATATTTATAAAATGATTGTAAATATATATATATTACACAAAATTAAAAAAAACAAAAAAAGAACTTGACAAACGATATAGATTTATGATATAATAGACAAGCTGCCCTTGCGAGAGGGAATAGAGCTGAGTGCCATTGAGGCGTGTCAATAAGCCCGGGAGGGAATGGAACCTTGAAAACCGAACAACGAACCAAGGAGAAAGAAAAGGTGGGAACAACGAAGAGCGGATAGAGATATTCGAGGAGAGGCGTTTCCGTCGAGAAAGATTCTTTTGAACAGGAAACTTTACACAGGAGAGTTACGGAAAAAAGCGTAACAAGCGCAAGCGAGAGCTTGAGAGGAAAGAAACTCTAAGGGATTAGAACAACCGAGAGGTTGAGATAATACGAGAAATTAGAGAGTTTGATCCTGGCTCAGGATGAACGCTGGCGGCGTGCATAACACATTCAAGTCGAACGGTGTCGTGTCTGTCACTGCGTGACAGGCAATTAAGAATGGGGAATTAAGGATTAAAAATGAGAAGATGGGAAGAGATAACAAACCATAGCTTACTCATAGGAAATTGTTAAGTAGGAAATTGTTAATTGCCGGGTCTGTCACGGAGTGACGGAAACGACATAGTGGCGGACGGGCGAGTAACGCGTGAGCAACCTGCCCCTTACAGTGGAATAACTATGGGAAACCATGGCTAATACCGCATAAAATAACCGCGTGGCATCACGAAGGTTATCAAAGGAGAAATCCGGTGAGGGATGGGCTCGCGGCCGATTAGGCAGTTGGCAGGGTAACGGCCTACCAAACCGACGATCGGTAACCGGACTGAGAGGTCGAACGGTCGCATTGGAACTGAGAGACGGTCCAGACTCCTACGGGAGGCAGCAGTGGGGAATATTGGGCAATGGACGAAAGTCTGACCCAGCGACGCCGCGTGAAGGAAGAAGGTCTTCGGATTGTAAACTTATGTCAGGGGGGAAGAAGAAAGTGACGGTACCCCCAGAGGAAGCCACGGCTAACTACGTGCCAGCAGCCGCGGTAATACGTAGGTGGCAAGCGTTATCCGGAATTACTGGGTGTAAAGGGTGTGTAGGCGGCTGCGCAAGTCAGAGGTTAAAGGTATGGGCTCAACCCATACATGCCTTTGAAACTGCGTAGCTTGAGTGTCGGAGAGGTAAGCGGAATTCCCAGTGTAGCGGTAAAATGCGTAGATATTGGGAGGAACACCAGTGGCGAAGGCGGCTTACTGGACGACAACTGACGCTGAGACACGAAAGCGTGGGGAGCAAACAGGATTAGATACCCTGGTAGTCCACGCCGTAAACGATGAATGCTAGGTGTAGGAGTGATAGCTTCTGTGCCGGAGTAAACACAATAAGCATTCCACCTGGGGAGTACGGCCGCAAGGTTGAAACTCAAAGGAATTGACGGGAGCCCGCACAAGCAGTGGAGTATGTTGTTTAAT